>NZ_CP014342.1:0-2400000 GCF_001618685.1 Geobacillus subterraneus
GGCGCGGGGAACTTGATTTTCCCTCCGTATTTAGGGATGGAAGCAGGAACGGCCGTATGGCCGGCGGTTCTTGGATTTATCGTCACCGGTGTTGGGGCTGCCGCTGTTGTCAGTCGCGGCGGTGGCGTTCGCAAAGACGGCATCCGTTCGCTCGGCAACGCCGTTCATCCGCTGTTCAGCCTTTGCTTTTCACTCGCGGTGTATTTGGCGATCGGCCCGTTTTTCGGCATCCCGCGCGCGGCTAGCGTCGCCTATGAAATCGGAGCGAAGCCGTTTTTCCCTGAGAGCGGATCTTTGGTGATGTGGCTGTTTACCGGCCTCTTTTTTCGCCCTTGTGTACTGGCTCAGCTTAAACCCGTCGAAGCTTGTGGATCGAATCGGTCAGCTGTTGACGCCGGTGTTGCTTTCGATTGCCGTGCTTTGCCTTGCCGGTTTAATCCGGCTTGACGACCCGCAGGCGATGCCGGCTGAGAAGTACGCCTCGGCGCCGTTTGTGAAAGGGATGCTCGAAGGGTATTTAACGATGGATACGATCGCGGCCCTTGCCTTTGGCATCGTCGTCATTCATGCGCTTCGTGACCGCGGGGTGGACCGGCCGGCGTTGCAGGCAAAAGCGACGATGCAAGCCGGGTTGATCGCGGATTGGGTCTCGCGCTCGTTTATGGCGGCATTGCCATCATTGGCTCTAGAATGGCGGGTGCCGGTTCCTTTGCCAACGGAGCCGAGCTATTGTCATACGTGTCATCGCTGCTGTTTGGCAGCGGAGGGAAGTTGCTGTTGGGCGTGATCGTGGCGCTTGCCTGCTTTAACAACGGCGGTTGGTCTAGTCGCTGCTTGTGCGCAATACTTTCAAGAGCTCACCCCGACTGTTTCGTACCGAACGTATGTCATTGTATTAACCTTATTTAGCTTTTTGATGTCAAACCTCGGCTTAAATGCGTTGATCGCTGTTTCCGTTCCAGTGTTGACGATGCTGTATCCATTGGCGATCGTGCTCGTCGCCCTGTCGTTTTTTCCGCCGCTTTTACCGTGGTTCGGCGAAAGTGTACGGGATGGCGTTGCTCTTTACCGGCATGTTCAGCCTGTATGACGGTTTGAAAACGATCGGGCTGGAGACGGCATGGTTAGAACCGCTCCTCTCATGGGCGCCGCTGTTTTCAGTCGGGCTCGGCTGGGTTGTCCCTGCGCTGATTGGCGCTGCGCTTGGCTTGATGATCGATCGGCCGTCCGCAACGAAACGGAAACATGCGGCGTAAAGGGCTGACTCAAAAGGTCATGTACGCCCGGTCGGGGGAATAATATGAATATAAAATCCGTCTGATGTATATATATGGAAGAAGGGAGGATGCCTCGTTGCTTTTGGGGCATTCTCTTTTTTGTGTGGAAAATAGTTTTTTGTTCGAGCAACGGGGCGGAACCCGTGAAAACCGGCAGGCGATTCGATATAATGAGGACAAGCGACGATCGCCGCAATGGATGAAAAGGTGTGAGGAATCGTGAAGATAGCGATTGCGGGAACGGGATATGTTGGACTTGTGACCGCGGCTTGTCTGGCCGATAAAGGGCATGATGTGACATGCGTCGATGTGAACGAAGAGAAAATTCGCCTATTAAATGAAGGGATCGTCCCGATTTATGAGCCGGGGCTTGACTCGCTTATTCAGCGAAACGGCGTTCGCCTTCGCTTTACGACCAACGATGTGGAAGCGTATCAACGGGCGGAAGTGATCATGATCGCCGTCGGCACGCCGCCGCAGCCGGACGGGTCTGTGCGGCTTGATGATGTATGGGGCGCATTGCGACGCATCGCCGGGGCGGCCGAACGCGATTGCCTTGTCGTTATCAAGTCGACCGTGCCCGTCGGCACTGGCGATGAAGCCGCCCGTTTTTTGGCGGAAAACGGACGGCCGGAGGTGAAATTCGACGTCGTATCCAACCCGGAGTTTTTGTCGCAAGGAACGGCAGTGCGCGATACACTGCAGGCGCCGCGCATTGTATTGGGAGTGGATTCGGACCGGGCTGAACGGGTGATGAAGGAGCTGTACGCCCCGTTTGCCCTCCCGTACGTCGTGACGGACCGGAGAAGCGCTGAGATGATCAAGTATGCGGCCAATGTGTTTTTGGCGTTGAAAATTTCGTACATCAACGAGATCGCCAATGTATGCGAGTTGGTAGGCGCTGATATTCAGGCGGTGGCGGAAGGAATCGGCATGGATCCGCGCATCGGCCGCCGCTTTTTGCGCGCCGGCGTCGGGTATGGAGGCTCATGCCTGCCGAAAGATGCAAATGCCCTCTATTCCTTGGCGGCTTCCCACGGCTATTCGCTCAAAACGGTATGGGCGGCGATCGACGTCAATGAGAAACAAAAATGGAAACTTCTTGACAAAGCGCGTCTGCACATTGGGGATTTCCGCAACCGGACGGTCGCCGTGCTTGGCGCCGCATTCAAGCCGGGCACCGATGATGTGCGCGAGTCTCCTGCCTTGGCGAACATCGAGCGGCTCATTTCCGAAGGAGCAGTCGTGCGCGTCTGGGACCCGGCCGCCCTCGGTCATGTCTCGCGCCGTTTTGGCGATGCGGTTGTTTGTTGCGAGACGATCGAGGAAGCCATTCGCGGCGCGGATGTTTGTTTCATTTTCACCGAATGGCCGGCTGTGTTGCAATTTGACCTTCACTGCTACAAGACGCTGATGAAAACACCGCTTGTGGTGGATGGACGGAATTGCTACGACCCGAAGGCGGCCGAAGCCGCCGGCTTAATCTACGAGTCGATTGGGCGGCCGGTGGGGCATAGGCAGCTGAAAGTGGATCGGGCTGTTGACGTTCTCCAGTGCGCCTCAGCTGCCTTTTTCCGCAAACAATGCGAATAGGGATGCCGCTTAATTGTCCCGTTCGCATCGCCACGACGGCTTTTTTGTAAAAAAGGGAATAAGGCGGCCTGTCCGTTCGATGGAAGTGGGATAGTAGACATGCCGGCGGGCGCGGGGGCATCAATCGTCGTTTCAAAGAAAGAGAAGGTTAGGTTTCCAGTGGTGGCTTTATGGAAAAACGTGGGGTCGCAGTCCGCCACTTTGAAAGCGGAGACAGGCGGGGAAGAGAGCGGCTGAAGAAGCCGTCTTTTCCCGCCGCTATGAGCAGGCGGCAAAAGGAGGGATGTATCATCCGCATTCGCTTAGGTCTGTTTGGTGCGGACGATTCGCTGTCCATGATTCAGGCGGTGGCGCAAGAGTACAAAGAGCTTGTTTGCGTTCCCGTTGTGTATTGGGATGAAAGTGAAGTGATCGATTTGATCCGCCCGCTCGCGTCAGAAGTTGATATGTGGCTGTTCTCCGGACAAGTGCCGTATTCGATCGTGAAGCAGTCCGGTGAGGTCGATGCGCCGCTGTTTTATGTGCCACATATTGGTGCCAGCTTGTACCGCACACTGCTGCAGGCGCACTATACTGCGCAGATTCCGGTCAGCCGACTTAGTTTTGACACGTACGAGCGTCGCGAAATCGAACGGCTGCTGGAAGAGGCGGGTATCGAAGAGCCGATTCCATACGTCAAGCATTACGAGGGAGGCATTTCGGCCCAGGAACTGTCCGACTATCATTACACCCTTTGGAAACAAGGGAAAACGGAAGCAGCGGTCACCTGTTTGCGGACAGCCCATCTTGAACTGGAGAAACTCGGGATGCCGGTGTATCGGGTATTGCCTGCCCGCTCGGCGGTGGAAGCGGTCATCCAAACAATCATTCGCACCGGACAGATGCTGCAGGCGCAAGATGCGCAAATCGCCGTGCAAATGATTGAAGTCGATGCGATGCAGGCGGCCTCCCCAGAGACATTTTCGACCGATGACATATATCGTCTGGAGATGAAGACAACAGAAAAATTGCTACGGTATGCAAAAAAAGTCCAAGGGTCGCTCAAAAGCGCCGGACCGGGCCGCTATGTCATTTTTACGACAAGAGGTGCATTAAAAGAGATCACCGAAGGCTATAAAACGGTCCCCTCGGCGGAGGAGACGGGGCTCCTTGACGGCGAGGTCATCGCGTGCGGAATCGGCATCGGCCGAACGGCGTATGAGGCCGAAATTCAGGCTGGGAAGGCGTTTTTGCATGCGAAACAAAGCGGGCGGGGTGCGTGGATGGTGGTGTTTGATGACGGAACGATCTCGGGTCCGTTAGGAAAAAGTGTGCACCTCCGCTATTCGCTCGGCGGCGGAGAACTGCGGCAGCTGGCGGAGCGGACGGGATTAAGCGCCGCGACGCTCTGCAAATTGAAAGCCATATTGCAAAAACGCGGAACCAACGAGATCGAAGCGCATGAGTTGGCTTCTTACATGCGGATTGTGCCGCGCAGCGCCCGCCGGATTTTAAACCAATTGGAGACTGTGGGCCTTGCCGAAGTGGCCGGGGAGACCAACCCGTATCCGCGCGGGCGTCCGCGCAAAGTATACCGCATTTTCTTATAATTGCTCGATCAGCTTCTGCCTTTAGCGTCAGGCAGAAGTTTTTTGTTGTCTTGAAGGTGTTTTTATTATTTGTATTATTTGAAAATTAACTCTGTTTCCGTTATAATTAAGGACATATCCGAAAATTATCCGTAATTAAGGTGAGGGGAGGATAGCTTGATTCAAGGGGAACGTCTTTGGCAGCGGCTCATGGAACTAGGGGAGGTCGGCAAGAAACCAAGCGGCGGCGTCACGCGCCTCTCGTTCACTGCTGAAGAGCGGAGGGCCAAAGATTTCGTCGCTTCCTACATGCGCGAAGCGGGGCTCTCTGTATATGAAGATGCGGCTGGCAACTTGATCGGACGGAAAGAAGGAGCGAATCCGGATGCCCCGGTCGTCCTTGTTGGATCTCATCTCGATTCGGTTTACAACGGCGGTTGCTTTGATGGACCGCTCGGGGTGTTGGCCGGCGTGGAAGTCGTTCAGGCGATGAACGAGCACGGGGTTGTGACGCACCATCCAATTGAAGTCGTGGCATTTACGGACGAAGAAGGAGCGCGCTTTCGTTTCGGCACGATCGGCAGCCGCGCGATGGCCGGGATGCTGCCGCAGGAAGCGCTCGAGCGCCGCGACGCGGAAGGGATTTCCCTCGCTGAAGCGATGAAACAGGCGGGGCTTGACCCGGACCGCTTGCCGCAGGCAGCGCGAAAGCCAGGAACGGTGAAAGCTTATGTCGAACTGCACATCGAACAAGGACGGGTGCTGGAGGAGGCTGGTCTTCCAGTTGGCCTCGTCACTGGCATCGCCGGTCTGATTTGGGTGAAATTTACCATCGAAGGAAAGGCAGAACATGCCGGCGCCACGCCGATGTCATTGCGGCGCGACCCGATGGCCGCCGCCGCGCAAATTATTGCGATCATTGAAGAGGAAGCAAGACGAACAGGAACAACGGTCGGTACTGTAGGACAGTTGCATGTCTATCCGGGCGGTATTAATGTCATTCCGGAACGGGTCGAATTTGTGCTCGATTTGCGTGACTTGAAGGCTGATGTGCGCGATCAAGTATGGAATGCCATAGCCGCGCGGGCAGAGACGATCGCCAAGGAGCGGAACGTTCGCCTCACAACCGAGCGTCTGCAAGAGATGCCGCCGGTGCTATGTTCCGATGAGGTGAAGCGCGCGGCGGAGGCGGCGTGCCGAAAGCTTGGCTATTTGCCGTTTTGGCTGCCGAGCGGTGCAGGCCATGACGGCGTACAGTTGGCTTCGATTTGCCCGATCGGCATGATCTTTGTCCGCTCCCAAGATGGGGTGAGCCATAGTCCGGCGGAATGGAGCACTAAAGAAGACTGCGCTGCTGGTGCAGAGGTGCTTTATCATACGGTGTGGCAACTGGCCCAACGGGAATAACGAAAAAGACAAACGAACAGGGGGAGACTATGGATGACAAAGGAAGAAATCAAACGGCTCGTCGATGAAGTGAAACAGGAGGTCATCGCCTGGCGCCGCCACTTGCACGCCCATCCCGAATTGTCGTTCCAGGAAGAGAAAACGGCGCAGTTTGTGTACGAGACGCTGCAATCGTTCGGCCACCTTGAGCTTTCGCGGCCGACGAAAACGAGCGTGATGGCGCGCCTTGTCGGCCCAAAGCCAGGCCGGGTCGTCGCCATTCGCGCCGATATGGACGCGTTGCCGATTCAAGAAGAAAACACATTTAAGTTTGCTTCCAAAAACCCAGGCGTCATGCATGCGTGCGGGCATGACGGCCATACGGCGATGCTGTTGGGGACGGCGAAAATTTTTGCCCAGCTTCGTGATCACATTCATGGTGAGATTCGCTTTTTGTTCCAACACGCGGAAGAACTGTTCCCCGGCGGAGCGGAAGAGATGGTGCAAGCTGGCGTCATGGACGGGGTGGACGTCGTCATCGGCACCCACCTTTGGTCGCCGCTTGAGCGCGGAAAAATCGGCATTGTGTATGGGCCGATGATGGCCGCACCGGACCGCTTTTTCATCCGCATCATCGGCAAAGGCGGCCATGGGGCGATGCCGCATCAAACGATCGATGCCATCGCCATCGGGGCGCAAGTGGTGACGAACTTGCAGCACATCGTCTCGCGCTATGTCGACCCGCTCGAGCCGCTTGTTCTGTCCGTGACACAATTTGTGGCGGGTACGGCCCATAATGTCCTGCCAGGGGAAGTCGAAATTCAAGGGACAGTGCGCACGTTCGACGCCGAGCTGCGCCAGACGGTCCCGCAATGGATGGAGCGCATTGTCAAAGGGATCACCGAAGCGCACGGCGCCTCGTATGAGTTTCAATTTGACTACGGATACCGCCCGGTCATTAACTACGATGAAGTGACCCACGTCATCGAAGAAACGGCGCGCGAGCTGTTCGGCGAAGAGGCAGTGGCCCGCTTGAAACCGAACATGGGCGGCGAAGATTTCTCCGCCTTTTTGCAAAAAGCGCCCGGCAGCTTTTTCTACGTGGGCGCGGGCAATGTAGAAAAAGGCATCGTGTACCCGCACCACCACCCGCGCTTTACGATTGACGAAGACGCGCTTGAGATCGGCGTGCAAATGTTTGTCGCCGCGACGTTGAAACTGTTGGCAAGCTGAACATGGAGAAGAGCAATGCTGGTATGGGCGCGCTTTCGTCTTCATGCTTGTTGTATAAGGAGATGAGGCACAGTAGATCGAATGAGTGTGGAGCTTGAATGGAGCGTGCATATTTACTAGCGGCACCGCGTCGGAGTGCATTTGTTTGAATGGGGCGTGCGTTTTGTTTGCCAATATATCTATAGAAGGCCGGTGAAAAACAGCTGGTTTCGCCGAGCCCGTTGCTTTCGGCTGAAAGAGAAAAGTTGATTTTACAGGATTTCTCAATTTGAGAAGAGGCTCTGTTTTCCGCAATTTTTCACTAAATCACCAGTCCTATAGAACGCCCGGTATGAACTAACTGGTGGGATAAAAAACTATGTGCACCGAGCACTCGACCGACAAGTTCGAGATGATGCGAAAGCGACTCGACGCCATCGGGTGCTCGGTCTATCAAGCATACGGTATGATTATGACCGGAAAGGAAGGTTCTGTACGAGAGAAAGGAGCGTAACGAACGCTATCGGTTTCTCTCTTTTGGAGAACGGCTGACAATAAAATAGATTGATAATTCAGTGAATATAACCAGAACAAATGGGCGACCAACCAATAGACGTTCGTACTCGCCTTTTATTGCCTTTCTTCTATGCTGTTATGGCGAGAAAAGCACAGAGAGGGGAATGACGGACGATCGATTTTGCGGTTCATTTTTTCGTTTATCGTCCGTTGCCGATTTCAATCATTGCTGATATGAATGGAAAGGAGAATGTGAAATGGCTGCGCCGAATGTGAATATTCCTACTCCTGAAACGCCGCCGCGCGGGTTTTTTAGCCGGATGCTTAATATAATTGAAAAATACGGAAACCGACTTCCGGATCCTGTGACTTTGTTTGTTGTTTTGTCGATCGCGATTCTTATTGCTTCTGCTATTGCGGCGGCAGCCGGTCTTTCTGCTGTCAACCCATCAACGAATGAAACGATTCAGGCGGTCAACTTGTTGTCGAGTGAGGGATTGGTCAAAATTTTAACAGGCATGGTGACGAACTTTGCTCAATTTCCTCCTTTAGGACTTGTATTGGTCGTCATGATTGGTGTGGGGCTGGCTGAAGCGACCGGGCTTATTCAAGCTCTGATGAGGCGGGCGTTGGCCAGTACTCCTCCGAGATACGTGATTCCGACGGTCATTTTCATTGGCATGTTAGGGAATATGGCAGGGGATGCCGCTTTTGTCGTTTTGCCTCCTATTGCGGCCTTATTACTGATGGGGATAGGGTTCAACCCATTGGCGGGTTTGATTATGGCTTATGCCTCAATAGCCGGCGGGTTTGCGGCTAACTTGATTGTCAACATGCTGGATGTTTTAGTCGCTGGTTTTACAGAAGTAGGCGCTCAAGTGATGGATCCTAGTTATAAAGCGAATCCAGCAATGAACTGGTACTTTCTTGCGGCTTCATTTGTTGTACTTGTCATTGTAGCCACTGTTGTCACGAACAAAATCACAATTCCTCGTTTAGGAAAATACGAAGGCGATGTTCAAAAGATGGATCCGTTAACGGATGATGAAAAGAAAGGATTGCGTTGGGCAGGTTGGTCTGCTCTTGTTTACATTGCGATTTTGCTGGTGCTCGCCCTCCCCAGTGATGCGATTTTACGAAATCCAGAAACAGGATCTTTGGTAAGCGGCTCTCCCTTGATGAATGGACTCGTTCCGATTATTATGTTTTTGTTCCTAATTCCAGCCTTGTTTTATGGAATGGGGGCCAAAACAGTTCGTTCGGATAAAGATGTGGCAAAAATGATCGGGGATGCTCTAGCGACAATGGGTCCTTATATTCTTCTGGCGTTTGTCGCCGCTCAGATGATTGCATATTTCAACTGGAGCAATTTAGGTCCTATTATTGCTATTAAAGGGGCGGAGTTTCTCCAGTCGATCGGGTTGACAGGCATCGGTCTAGTGGTGGGATTTGTGATCATCGCTGCCTTGATTAACTTGTTAGTGGCCAGTTCTTCAGCTAAGTGGGCGATTTTAGCACCGGTCTTTGTACCTATGTTTATGGTGTTAGGATATGACCCAGCTTTTACGCAGATAGCCTACCGAATCGGTGATTCCATCACAAATCCGATCACTCCAATGCTTCCTTACTTTGCAATTTTATTGTCGTTTGCCAAAATGTATAATCCGAGAGTAGGGATGGGGACGTTAATGGCTTCGTTGTTGCCATATACGATTTTCTTTGCCCTGGCTTGGATTGCGATTTTGGTGGTTTGGTTTTTCCTGGGTTGGCCGTTAGGGCCGAATGGGCCGATTTTCCTTCCGTCTTAAGCGCTGTGAAAAAGAGTTCGTCTTCGTAAACAGGGAGCATGTAGAGGAATGGAATGAAAGAAACCTGCAGCAAGAAAATAGGTGTTTCCTTCACAGCTTGTCAAAGTTTTGTGTCAAAACTGTTGTGTCCGTACACGATGAAAAAGAAAGAAGATTTAGTTAGCTGCCAAATAGCCCTCTTTAGGAGGGGTTTGGCATTTTTTATGCACCGTGACGAAATGGGGGTTTTTGGACTCGATATAGTGTGCAAACTGTTTTTGTTTGGAAGGGATTTGAACTTTGGATCGCACGTGGATAGCCTGGTGGACAGCTTGCCGTAGGGCGGGTGTTCCCAGAAATATCACCATCTCAAAGCGCAGGCGCAGATGGGGGAGTGTTCCACATGTGGTGTGGTAACTGGTCCGAGGGGATAACGAAAAAGATAAACAAAGGGGAACGGAGAAAAGAAGTCTTCTTTCCAGCCTGTGAGCGAACGATTTTCAAGCAATGATGAAGCAACTTTCAAAAAAGAAAATGGAAAAATATCACCATCCCTGTTATGATGATAAAGAGTTCAGCGAACAAGGTGTCTACTTTCGTTTGTTGTGTAGGTACCTTGTTTTGTTGGGAAAAAGGTTGTTGGCAGGTGGAACGATGAGAGATTTCCTTTCCCGCTGGGTCCCCGTCATTCTCTGGTGCCTCGTCATTTACAGCTTCAGCGAGTCTTCCTGGTTTACTGGGGCGAATACGGCGCATGTGCTGCAGGTGATTTTATCGTACTTGCCGTTTGGCAGTGGGGATGAAGAGGGGTCGTCATTTTTGAATTTTTTGATCCGCAAAGCGGCGCATTTGACCGAATTTGGCATTTTGGCCGCGCTTGTATGGCGGGCGCTGTCGCCCAAGCGGTTTGCGTATGCGGGCGCTTGGCTGTTTGCGACCGTGTATGCGGCAACCGATGAGTGGCACCAGTCGTTTGAGCCGGGGCGGACGGCGACGCCAAAAGATGTGGCGATTGATTCATGTGGGGCGCTCCTCGCGCTTTTGATCGTCTTTGTTTGCCGCCATTGGTTAAGGACAAAGCATCGGGCGGTCAAACGCGGCGTATAATAGAACAGAGCTCTCTCAACGTATAGGCCTAAATGCAAACGGAAAGAATGGCCAATAACGAGTTTGCGAGAGAAGGGAGAGAGGGCCATGGTCGCGTTTATCGCGGGAATGTTTGTCGGTTCATTCGTGATGCTTGTTATCATGAGCATGATGGCGGTGGCGAAACGGGCGGATGAAGCAAGCGAACGGTGGAGGGAAAAGTGAGAAGTCCCTTGCGGCAGGCAAGGGATTTTTTGTGAAAATGCTGTGCGATCATGTTTACGTCAGCTTGCAAAAAAGGCCGCACATTGTTTGAGGACCGCCGTGAAAGACCGACGAAGTACAACGGATTCGAAAAGTTGAAGGGGATAAAATTACAGGCGTGTTGATTATCCAATAAAATCCAAAGGGTATAGAAAAAAGAGCACCTTTCCTGTAGAATGTGAGTAGCGACACAAACAAACCCAGGAGGTGCTCTCTATGAACAAGCATACCACACTCCCGAATTTGATGCAAAAACTTGTTTCGGATGAAGAGATTCAACTGATTGCCGAAGCGGTTGGGTATCGTGATTCGTCTCGAACCTTTACGTTGCGCGAGTGGATTCACTTCTTCCTGCTGGCCGCCATGCATCAATGGAAAAGCTTTCGCCACGGAGCCGATGTGGGGCCTCTGTATGGATTGCCGCGATTCCATTATTCCACAGTATCCAAGAAAGCGAAAGAAGTTCCCTATGACATCATGAAACGCTTGTTGGCGTTGATCATTTCCAAGTGCAACCGCCAAACCCGCCGTTCGCTTCGGTTTCCCAAACCGCTTCGGGTGGTGGATTCGACGACCGTCACGGTCGGGAAAAACCGCCTGCCATGGGCGCCGTATCACGGCGAACGCGCCGGAGTGAAGCTGCACGTCGCGTATTCGCCGGAATCCTCGTTGCCGGCAGACGTGGTGGAAACCATCGGACTGCGTCATGATGGCCCGGTGGGAGAACAGTTGACGAACGCTCAACAAGTGCTGGTGGAAGACCGGGCGTATTTCAAAATCGAACGCCTCGATCGATTTGTGGAGCAGCATCAGCTCTTTGTCATTCGGATGAAGGACAACATCGAACTTCATCAGAAAAAAAGCTTGAAACGCCTTTCCAGCACATCCTCATCGGTTCAAGCCGACTTCACGTGCCAGTTGGGGACGAAACAATGCCGCTCCACCAAGCGTCACCGGGTGGTGATCTTTCGAGATGCGAATGGCCGCGACATTCGGGTCGTGACGAACCTCTTCCATGCGTCTGCGGAAACCATTGCCGACATGTACCAACAACGTTGAACTGTTGAGGTCTTTTTCCGTTGGGTGAAGCAATATTGGGTGAAGCAATATCTGAATGTCCCGACCTTGTTTGGCACGACGGAAAATGCGGTATACAACCAACTGTTTGCGGCGTTCATCGCGTATGTGTTGCTGCGATGGCTGTATGATCAAACCAAAAAACAGACGAACGTCTCTCTTTCCTTCATTTCGTTCGTTCGCCGTTTTTTCTCTGGGCAGCTTCCTCTCGATTGGAAATCCGGGATGGCCGCTGCTTTGTTTGAGTATGCCCAAATTTATGGAAGACGTATGTCTAATTTTGGATAATCAACACTCGTGATCAAGGAATGATCTTATTAGCTGTATACGCCATTTCAGTTTTCTCTTCTTCGTATGTCGGAAGAAGTTTGGAAAGAAAAATATTCGAAGAGGAGAAACGCTTATTTGGCGGTATGGTGAAAATTAGTATAGCTGGGAATTTAGCGAAACTTATAGGATTTGGAGTAGGGGCTATCATTTTCAGTATTCCTTTAAGTATATACATTTTCTTATCATTCATTTTGTTTTTAGTCATGGCAAGTGTAAATGTTGAACACGGTTTTTCATATAGCAAGGCTTCTATTGCCGGTAAAAAGAAAGTAAATAGTTTATTTTTGTTACTATTTGTTGGGCTTATATCATCCATTCCCATTCTATGGATACCATCTTTAGTAGAAAGATTTAATGAGGCAGGCATGATCAAGTTATCTTTTATTCCATTTGTATTACCGGGAACAATGAACATTTTACCCGTGGTGCTAGATAAACTTGATCAAGCATAAAAATAGCCCTTGCTGGCGGATCTCCAGTAGAATGAAAGTGTCACCCAACATTCGAAAGGAGAGATCCCCCATGCAAGAGCACTTTCATTTTACTACAGATCCAGCCAAACTTCAAAAACAATATGCCGCTATTTTCTGTTTTGTTTCTGCCCAACTGTCGTTGATTCAAATGGATCTTCATCGCCGCAACCGTCACTTGGTCAAGCAAGAAGACGAAGTGGTCATGGCGGTTCACCTTTTGGGGAAGCTGCTGGGCTTTTCTTCCGAACGAGCCTGGCATCGTTTTGTCACGGGAAATTTGTTCACAAACGGCTCGTTTCTTGAACGCTCCCGATACAACCGCCGCTGCCGGGCGCTTGGTTTCGCCATCAAATGGATCCGTCATGAGCTGGCGAAACGTGGCCAACACCATGCTTATGCGGTCGTCGACAGCTTGCCTCTTCCGTTGTGCCATCCCGTGAGAATGCAGCGCGTCAAGCGATTTCGAGGGATCGCAGATATGGGGTATTGTGCTTCCAAAAAGCAATGGTACTACGGTTTCAAGCTGCATCTTCAAGTGACCAATCAAGGGCTGGCCATGGGCTATGTCGTGACGGAAGCGTCCTGCCACGACGTCAAAGCCGCTGAAACGGTGATGACTCAAATCCCTCATCCCTACAACTTTGGGGACAAAGGGTACATCAGCCACGCTCTTCGAGAAAAGCTGTACGAAGAACACCAAGCCGCGTTCTGGACACCGTCTCGACACCATCAAAAGCACGGCCCATCCAAGGCATGGGAAGAATGGATCAGGAAAAAACGCAAAGTCATCGAGACGGTGTTTTCGATTCTCGTAGACCAATACCGGATCACCGACATTCGAGCGAATTCCATGGCCGGGTTTGAAGTGGCACTCGATGGCATCTTGTTGGCTTATTCCTTGGTCACACTAGGGCTGGTTGAGCGCTGACACTCAACTAGCACCACGGGTATTCGCATTAATTTTGATGAAGACAATCTTTCACACATTCCGCGTTTTTTAGAAGAGTTAGCTGGTTATTTTGCGGGAGATTCGCGCTTTCAAATTTTTTGTCGCCCTGTTGGAAAATGGGGTGGAGCGAACGATGAAGATTTGCTGATATGCGACCATCGTACAGCAGAAACAAAAATATGGGAGTTTACGGAAATTGGCATTAATCGTGGGTTAAATATGAGTTCGATCATTGAGTCGATGTTAATGCCTACTGGGGCAGTTTGTTATGCAGCTAAGCCACATTCGTTTGTCATTGGCGCCAATGGTCAAGTGTATAAATGTACTTGTTTCCTTCATGAGGAATATAACCATGTTGGATGGCTTCATGCTGATGGAACAATGGAAGTTGATTTCGATAAATTAGCTTTATGGGTCACGTCAGGAGAAGAACAAGATGAACATTGCCAAGCTTGTTTTTTTCGTCCAGCATGCCAAGGGAATCATTGTCCAATGTATCGCATACGTAAAGGAAAACGTCCTTGCCCTTATGAAAAACGGAAAATTAAACAAGTGTTGCGCTTAATTTATGCCAACAATCTAAGATAAAGTAACAGTGGTGTGATGATTTAGGGCGATATAAAACATTTTAATGCTTGACGAGAGTAGCGTAACGTGTAAAAAACATTTCACAACAATGGGAGGAGGTGAATGATATGCGGATTTTACGTCCAGCTGTATCTCCAGTCATAGCGTCTAACTCAGGAAGACTTTCTAAATCTGTTCCGGGCAATTTAAAATAATATCATTTAAACTTAGTATAATTTCTATCACTTGATAATTTATACATTCATAGAGAATGGAAAAATGGATTTGTCAAACTATCTCTTTTCCTGAAAGATGAGTAATTGGTGTTTTGCTAATAAAATGAAAGAGGGGCTCAATCCCAAAAGTTTGGGTGGCAGCCCCTTAAATGTCATTATTTGAGGTCGAAATATGTTAAAAATGATGGTCACGCAGATTGAAAAAATAAAAAAATAAAAAAAAATAGTTGCAATTGAAAATGTAATCGATTACAATAATTTCAGGACAAACATAAAGAATGGAGATAGGTAATGGTAAGGATTAGCGATGTAGCAAAATTAGCCAACGTTTCTACCGCCACTGTTTCCAGAGTTCTAAGCAATTCTGGAAACGTGAAAAAAGAAACGACAGAAAAAGTACTGGAAGCAATACGAAAACTTAATTATCAGCCGAACATGTTAGCAAGACAACTAAGAAAATTAGAAACAAAAACAATACTTGTTGTAGTGCCAGATATTACGAACACGTTTTTCTCAAAGGTATTGAGAGGAATAGAACATGTGGCAATTGAAAACGATTACGAAGTCCTTCTTGGGGACACTGGTAATAATATAGAGCGCGAAAGTGGGTATTTAAATATATTGCGCCAGAGAAAAGCAGATGGAATGATTCTGCTGACGGCAAGGCTTGAATCACACGTATTAGAAGAGATTGCTAGTGAATTTCCTGTTGTTCTTGCGTGTGAGTACTTGGAAGGATCTACAATTCCAACTGTTTCCATAGATAATATTAGCAGCGCAAGAAAAGCTACAGAATACTTAATCCATTTAGGGCATCGAAGAATTGGTTTTATATCCGGACCTCTAAATGTTATATTGAGCCGCGATCGATTAAAAGGATTTCGGCAAGCTATGGCGCAACATGGTATTCCAGTAGAATCATTTTTAGTGCAAGAGGGCGATTTTTCTTTTGAAAGCGGTTATAACATGATGATGAAATTTTTAGCACTTGACCAGCCTCCGACAGCCGTTTTCGCTTCTAACGACGAAATGGCTATCGGGGCGATAAAAGCAATCAAATCCAAGGGGTTGCGTGTGCCTGATGATATTTCGGTTGTTGGATTTGATGATATACAGTTTGCATCGATCTACGAACCAGCGCTAACCACAATTTCACAGCCGATGTTTGAAATAGGCAAAAAAGCGATGGAGTTATTAATAAAGCTCATTAATAAAGATGAATTAGAAAAGAGTCAATATATATTAGAGGATCAACTCGTTATTCGTGAGACTTGTAAAAAATACACGTGAAAATGATACTTCTTTCAAAAAAATGTAATGGATTACATTTAAAATGTTTTATAAATAAAAAATTTTATTTCCGGTTTATGCATGAAAAAGGTTTATTTAGATTTCTACTTTGACTATAATAATAAAACATTAAATATAATCGATTACATTAATTGGAGGTGATGAAATTCTGCAAATGAAGATGTTATGTTGCTAAATAATAAAAAAATTGAATGGAGGGAGAAAAATGAAGTTAGGCTATCAAACTAATACTTGGGGAGGCGTAGTTGGTCATCCTGCAGGAGTTACGTCCGTTAAGGATCTTTACTACCTCGCAAATGGCTCAACAGAGGAAGCATTAAAAGATATTGCTGCATCCGGATATAAAGGGTTTGAAATCTTTGATGGAAATCTCATGCAGTATATAGATAATAAGGAAGAGTTTAAAGCATTAATGGATCAATATTCTTTAGACTTTATAGCAGTTTATTCAGGTGGAAATTTTATTTTTCCAGATGTTTTAGAGGAAGAATTATTAAAAATTGAAAAAGTAGCTGCTTTTGCTTCTGAATTAGGTGCAAAACATCTAGTTGTTGGGGGTGGGGCAATTCGAACGAATGGCATTTTGGAAAACGATTACGTAGATTTAGGTCGTGCCCTTGATAAAGTTGTAGCGATTGCAGAAAAATATGATTTAATTCCAAGCTATCATCCTCATTTAGGAACAATAGTCGAGTCCCCTGAACAATTAGATAAGTTAATGGCATTAACGTCTATTAATCTATGTCCTGATACTGCACATATAGAGGCGGGAGGTGGTAATCCGGTCGATGTTATAAAAAAATACGCTTCTCGGATTAAATACGTTCATTTTAAAGATTACGACAATGGAGAATTTTTACCATTAGGGAAAGGTCATCAAAATTTTGCTGAAATGATGAAAGCATTAGAAGAATTTCATTATGACGGATGGATTACTGTAGAATTAGACAGCTATCCAGATCCAAAAAAAGGTGCGGAAATTAGCCGGGACTTTTTAAAGAGTTTGGGTCTCTAAAATAGGCTAGTATTTCAAGAAAAGGGGATGGGTATATGAGAAAAATTTTCATGATGTTAGTAACGGTTCTTTTTATTAGTATCCTTGTGCTTACTGGGTGTAATCAAAAAGAAAGTGATTCAAATTCTTCTGATGGGTCATCAGAAACAGGGAATACAGAAACTACAGAGGTAGCAGAAAATACTGCTTCAGGGCCAATTACAATTAATCCAGATATCTCCGGTGATCAAGAAATCTTAAGTAAAGGTCCGCATGGAGAAACAGCTGTTTCAGCAAAAACGTTACAACTAACTGAAGAGGAAGTTAACAAAATTAAAGAAGGGAACTATAAAGCGGCAATTGTTATGCATTATGCAGGTAATGACTGGTCAACGGCTCAAATTGATGGTCTAAAAGCAGCGTTTAAAAGAATGGGTATTGAGGTAGTAGCGGTGACCGATGCCAATTTTAAGGCGGAAAAACAAGTTTCAGATATTGAAACCGTACTGGCAAAGGATCCTGATATTATAGTAAGTATTCCGGTTGACCCTGTTTCTACCGCTAGCGCATACAAAAAAGCGGCGGACGCAGGTGTGAAGTTAGTATTTATGGATAATGCTCCACAAGGATTAGAAGCAGGTAAAGATTATGTGAGTGTTGTCTCGGCAGATAACTATGGAAATGGTGTTGTGGCCGCAGAAATTATGGCAGAAAAGCTTGGTGGAAAAGGGAAAGTTGGTGTTATTTTCCATGATGCAGACTTCTTCGTAACCAAACAGAGAACAGAGGCGTTTGAAAAGACGATAAAAGAAAAGTATCCAGATATTAAAATTGTAGCGCGAGGTGGTATTACAGCCCCTAATGATGGTGAGAAAGTAGCTTCTGGTATGTTAACGAAACATCCGGATTTAGATGGTATTTTTGTAGTTTGGGACGTACCTGCCGAAGGTGCATTAGCAGCTGCACGTACAGCAGGACGTGATGATTTAGTTATTACAACAATTGATTTAGGGACAAATGTTGCATTAGAAATCGCTTCTGGTGGTATTGTGAAAGGACTAGGGGCACAGTTACCGTATGACCAAGGGATCGCAGAGGCGATTTTAGCTGGTTATGCTTTGCTTGGGAAACAGGCTCCAGCTTATGTGGCGGTTCCAGCATTAAAAGTGACAGAAGAAAATGTGCTGGATGCATGGAAGCTTGTCTATCATAAAGATGCTCCTGAATCTATTCAAAATGCAGCAAAATAATTTTTTGAGATTAATAGGGAGGTTACAAATATGAAAAAGTTTAACATAGCAATGATCGGTGCTGGATTTATGGGGAAAGCGCATTCGCTTTCATATGCGGGGATGCCTATGTTCTTCTAGCCTGCTCCTGGAATTCCGTATCGTAAAACAATAGTAGATGTAACAGAAGAATTAGCAAAAGAAGCTGCCCAACGTTTCGGTTATGAGAACTATACTTCTGATTGGAGAAAAGTCGTAGAGGATCCAAGTATTGATATTATTGATATCGTAACACCGAATGATTCGCATGCGGAAATCGCTATTGCAGCTGCGAAAGCTGGAAAGCATATTATTTGTGAAAAACCGTTAGCAAGAAATGCCGAAGAAGCAAAGAAGATGTGGGATGCAGTGAGAGAAGCTGGGGTCAAACATATGGTTGCTTTCAACTACAGAAGAACACCGGCTGTTGCTCTTGCTAAAAAATATATTGAAGAGGGAAGAATTGGTAAAATCCTTAATTTCCGTGGAACTTATTTGCAAGATTGGTCAGCAGATCCTAATTCACCATTATCATGGCGTTTCCAGAAAAAAGTAGCCGGTTCTGGTGCATTAGGTGATATTGGAACACATGTTATTGATTTCGCCCGCTATCTTGTAGGTGAAATTTCAGAAGTTATGGCTATTACGAAAACATGGGTACCGGAAAGACCGATTCAAACTAGTGGTGTTGATAAATTAGGAACAGTAAAAGGTGAATCAGATGCTCCTAAAGGTGTAGTTGATGTTGATGATGAATTTTCTACTTTATTGAAATTTGAAAACGGTGCCATTGGTAGTATCGAAGCAACCCGCAATGCTTGGGGTCGTAATAACTTCTTAACATTTGAAATTCATGGTGAAAAAGGTTCATTATATTTTAACTATGAGCGTCGTGATGAACTGCAAGTATGTTTTGCTGATGACCCAAGTGACAGTAAAGGATTCAGAACAGTTTATACAGGACCTGCACACCCATATGGTGAGGGATTATGGCCAATTCCGGCATTAGGAATCGGATATGGAGAAACAAAAATCATTGAAATTTATGATTTCTTAAAATCCATTGTCGAAGATACTGAGGTCTCACCAAACTTCTATGATGGTTATCGTATTGCCGTCATTTGTGACGCAATTTTAGAGTCCGCTGAAAAAGGGGTTTGGGTAAATTTAGATTGAGAAATTGGTGAATGTAAATTAGAAGTTTTTGAGGCTGTCTCAAAATCCCTAGGATCAGACCTCATAACACAAGACATAACATTGGATAAATGAACGATATATTGTGAAACTTGTGTGAGGTCAGACCCTCATGAGACAGCCTCCTATTAAAGGAAGGTGATCATAATGGAGCAACCTCTACTATCTATGGAAGGAATTTCAAAATCTTTTAATGGTATTAAGGTTCTTGATTCCGTAAGCTTCTCACTAAGAAAAGGAGAAGTTCACGCCCTTATGGGAGGAAACGGTGCTGGAAAATCAACATTGATGAAAATATTAACAGGGGTTTATCAAGCTGATGAAGGAGAAATTTTTATAGAAGGAAAAAAAGTGTCTATTAATAATACGGAAGATGCGGAAAGAAATTATATATCAATGATTTTCCAAGAGTTTAGCTTAGTTCCGACGTTAACTGTTGCTCAGAATATATTTTTAACGAGGGAACCAAAAAACGCAATTGGAATTCTTAATGATAAAGAATGTATTGCAAAAACAAAAGAATTATTGAAGGAATTGGAAGTTGATATCAATCCAACAGATATTATCGGAAACCTTGGTGTAGGTTATTGGCAAATGACTGAAATTGCGAAAGCTTTATCACAGAATGCAAAAATTTTAATCATGGATGAACCAACTTCATCCTTAACTAAAAAAGAAACAGAAATTCTTTTTAATTTTATAAACAAGCTAAAAAAGAAAGGGATTTCCATTATTTATATATCACACCGTATGGATGAAATCTTTCAAATTTGCGATCGAATTACGATTTTACGTGACGGCAAAAAAATTGCTACTGAAAGTTGTGACGAGATCACTATGGAAACAGTAATTCAGCATATGGTAGGTGCTGATTTAGATAAAGCATTTGAATGGAAAGAAAGATTTTATTCGATTGAAGGAACTCCTATTTTAGAAGTAAAAAATCTCTCGTCTGGAACAAAAGTAAAAGATATTAGTTTTCGTTTATATCCTGGGGAGATTCTTGGTGTTGCCGGATTAATGGGGAGCGGGAGATCGGAGATGGTCCGCGCCATCTTTGGAATCGATCCAATAGATGGCGGAGAAATTTTTGTAAAAGGGAAAAAACATACAATTAAAAGTCCTACTGATGCAATTGCTGCAGGTCTCGCACTTATTCCGGAAGACCGAAGAATGCAAGGACTCATACTTCAACATAGTGTAAAAGAAAATATTATTTTGCCTATTATTTCCAAAATAAAAAAAGGAGTCTTTTTAGATGAGCGAAAGGCAAATAAGATAGCTGAAAAGTTTGTTGAAAGGCTAAATATTAAGACGGATGATATTTTTAAAACAGCTGGATTGTTATCTGGAGGGAACCAGCAAAAAATTGTTTTAGCAAAATGGTTAGCGAATAACCCTGATATCTTGATTTTAGATGAACCAACTATTGGGGTGGATATTGCGGCGAAAACGGAGATTATTGATATTATTCGTGAATTGGCGGATAGTGGAAAATCAATATTAGTCATTTCTTCAGAACTTCCTGAGCTTCTCGCAGTAAGTGATCGAATCATTGTAGTTCATGAAGGTAGAGTTGTTAAGGAGTTGAAAAGAAAAGAGATTGATTCAGAGGAGGTGCTCCAACATGCCATCCAAGGTACAAAATAATTTAAGTCCTGCCAAACGATTAAAAGCATTTGATTGGCGAAATTATATTGTATATATTGCGTTCGTTGGTGTTATCATCTATTTTTCTATTACTTTACATGATGAAGGATTTTTAACAACGTCCAATTTATTAAATATCGCACGACAAACCGCGATGATCTCGATTATGGGAGTAGCGATGACTTTTGTTATCAGCACGGGTGAAATTGACCTTTCTGTCGGCTCAATTACTGCATTAGCTTCGTTAACAGCTGCATTAGCACTCCAAGCGGGTCTTGGATTATTTGGAGGAATCGCTGCTGGATTAGGAACGGGGCTGGCGATTGGAATCATCAATGGGCTTCTTATTACCAAAGTGGCAATCCCCTCTTTTCTTGTAACGCTAGGGATGATGGGAATTGTAAAGGGATTAGCGATGTGGATTACAGGTACGGCACCAGTTCCAATTGTTCATTCAACGTTTAATTTTTTATTTGGCTCGGGTGACATTGGCTCAATTCCTATTTTATTAATTTGGACTCTCATTATTACTATTATTGGTCATATTATTTTGAAAAAGACAGCTTTTGGAAGACAAACATTAGCAACCGGCGGAAATGAGATGGCTGCAAAATTTTCAGGTGTGAAAACCTCAAAAATTAAATTTTTAGTCTTTGTAGGATCCGGTTTGATGGCTGGATTTGCTGGAATGTTATATGCAGGGCGGATGCACGCAGGGAGATATACATTTGGTGAAGGCGATGAACTATCTGTGATTGCAGCTGTTATTCTTGGTGGAACAAGTTTATTTGGCGGAGTTGGTACAGTTATTGGAACAGTCATTGGTTCATTAATGATTGGTACGATTAACAATGGTTTAATCATAATGGGGCTTGATGTTAGTCAACAAATGATTGTGAAAGGATTAATCATTATTTTAGCTGTAGCATTCGGAAGAAAAACATTAAAGAAATAGGAGGAAGCATATGTCGATCATCAAAGTAGGAATTATTGGAACGGGATTTTCTGCGAAATCGCATATAGAAGCTTTAAGACGATTGAATGGTATTGAAGTGGCAGCGATCAGTGCCAGTACGTTAGAGAAGGCAAAAAAAACAGCAGAGCAGTTTGCGATTCCAAAATTTTATGGAAGTGTAGATGATTTAATTCGTGATCCGGAAATTGATGTGATTCACAACTGCACTCCGAACTATCTACACTATCATATCAATAAAAAAGTGTTAGAATCCGGTAAGCATTTACTATCGGAAAAACCGCTGGCAATGACGAGTGAAGAGTCACGCGAATTAGTGGAGTTGGCTAAATCAAAAAATGTAGTAGCCGGAGTATGTTTTAACTATCGGCATTATCCGCTGGTCGCTCAAGCAAAGGAGCTCATTCAAAAAGGGGAATATGGACCTGTTCATTTTGTTCATGGAACTTACCTTCAAGACTGGCTTCTGTATGATACAGATTACAACTGGCGTTTAGATACGAAAAGAAACGGTAAGTCCCGTGCCATTGCTGACATCGGCTCACATTGGTGTGATACCGTTCAATATGTTCTTAATAAGAAAATTGTAGAAGTATTTGCTGATTTAAAGACTGTACATCCAATACGAAAACGACCGATTGGAGAAGTCGAAACATTTAAAAGCAAAGGCCAGGAAGCGTTTGAGGAAATACAGGTTGACAGTGAAGACTGCGGAAGTGTGATGGTTCATTTTGAAGACGGTACTCATGGTGTATTTGTCGTATCACAGGTGAACGCCGGCAGGAAAAATTGTCTCACGTTTGAAATTGCTGCAAAATCAGGTACTCTTTATTGGAATCAAGAGGAACCGAATAAATTGTGGATTGGCAGACGTGATGAGGCGAATATAGAGCTTGTACGTGATCCTTCATTATTATCAGCTTTCCCTGCTTCGCTCGCACACTACCCTGGCGGACATCAAGAAGGATGGCCAGACGGCTTAAAAAATCTATTCATTGATTTTTACCAAGCAGTAAAAACATCTCCGAACCCATCCTCAACATCGTTTGCCACGATTGAGGATGGTCACCACATTATGCAGTTGATTGAAGCAATTTTAAAAAGCAATGAGGAGAAAAGATGGGTGAAAGTACAAACAGGGCAGGAGGTATTTCAATGAAATTAGGTGTTTTTACAGTACTTTATCAAAATTTAGCTTTTGAAGAGATGCTTGATAAGATATGTGAAATGGGCATTGAAGCCATCGAGTTAGGTACTGGCAATTATCCGGGGAACAGTCATTGTAACCCGGATGAGCTGCTTGAAAATCCGGAAAAAATCAAGGAGTTCCAGCGTGCAATAGAAAGCAGAGGATTAACAATTAGTGCACTAAGCTGTCATGGAAATCCGCTTCATCCTAACAAAAAGTTTGCCGCTGAATCTCATGAAGTATGGAGAAAAACAGTGCTGTTGGCTGAACGTTTAGGCGTATCTGTTGTTAACGGTTTCTCCGGATGTCCTGGAGATCATCCAAATGCAAAATATCCGAATTGGGTGACATGTTCTTGGCCTCCTGAATATTTAGAAGTATTAGACTGGCAATGGAATGAAGTGGTGATCCCGTATTGGAAAGAAGAGGCGAAGTTTGCGGAATTACATGGAGTTAATCAAATTGCATTTGAAATGCATCCGGGGTTTGTCGTATATAATCCGGAGACTTTATTAAAATTAAGGGAACATGTAGGACCTAGTATTGGTGCCAACTTTGATCCGAGTCATTTAGTATGGCAGGGCATTGATCCGGTAGAAGCCATTAAAAAACTGGGGCGTGAAAATGCCATCTTCCATTTCCATGCGAAAGATACGTATTTGGATAAAGCGAATATTCGTGTGAATGGTGTATTAGATACAAAACATTACAGTAACATTTTAGATCGTGCCTGGACATTCAGATCAGTAGGCTATGGTCATGATGAAAAAGTTTGGAAAGATATTGTTAGTGCTCTACGTGCAGTAGGATATGATTATGTTCTTTCCATCGAACACGAAGACATGCTTGCGTCCATTGATGAAGGATTAAGTAAAGCAGTAAGCTTATTAAAAGAAATTCTTTTCAAAGAAACATTAACGGAAATGTGGTGGGCTTAAGAATCGTCTTGTTAGAAACTCTGCTCTTTGCCATAAAGAACGTTTTTACGAGAATGCTATGCTAGTAGCTTATGCATTGATGGGAGAATGCCAAAGAGCTCGTTCTGTTTGTTAAAACATTGAATTAATAGGGAAGAACTTACACCAAGTTGGCAAACAATCAACGCCCTTAGCTTGATTGTAAATTATCATTTTATTTCAGCACAAAACACCCATTTTTTTGCACATTCTTTCAGAAAGCCCTCTCCCCTTTTCTGAAGGAATGTGCTAAATTTTTTGTGAATTGTTTCGGACAAAGATTTCCATTCGTTTCAATGAGGGGGAGGAAGTGTGATCCAGTTTCACGACTTTGGCATTGACATTCAAACGTATACGGATCGTGGGAAAGGGAACGATTTTCCCGACGTGAACCAATGCCCCCACTGTCCATCCCGCCGCCCCTTGCATCGTCACGGATACTACCAACGCTATGCGTTGACGGCAGAGGGGGAGTATCACCTTTGGATCGCACGATATCGCTGTCAAGAGTGTCGCAAAACCGTGAGTG
The DNA here is from genome assembly GCF_001618685.1 of Geobacillus subterraneus. Taxonomy (GTDB): domain Bacteria; phylum Bacillota; class Bacilli; order Bacillales; family Anoxybacillaceae; genus Geobacillus; species Geobacillus subterraneus. The sequence goes on from NZ_CP014342.1 coordinate 24,386, forward strand.
TGCTGCCTTCTTTCCTCCTCCCGTATGTTCAATATACACGATCGGTTATTTGGCAAGCGGTCAAAGCATGGTTCGAAACGCCAAGGCAAGGAGCGAAGACCAAACAGGTTGTTTTTCCCACCAAGGAGGTCATCTTGTTTTATGTCCGACGATTTTTACGGAATCTCTCTCGCTTGCATCACGCGGCGGCGAGAAGGTGGGGGATCATCGGCCCTGTAGGGAACGCAAGAACAGAACGGGCGGTTTGGTGGATGCAGACCTTGGAGGGACGGGGGGTGGGCTCGATCATCCAAGACCTGTGGACAAACGAGAGGCGGCATCCGTTTTCGGATCAAATTTCTTCCTGATTTTCTACTTAACACCAAAAGTGGAGATGGTTGATGTTCCCACAAACCCTTCCTCTCGACGAATCTCGAGCCGTTTCGTAAGATAGGGCTCACATTTCGCACCCTAACAGGGTAGAAAGAAAGGATTTTTTATTTCGTTTTTTAGAATACCATTTCGACCAACACAACGAGCGATGGCAATCCTTTTTTTACCATCGCTAGTCGTTCCGTATGACGTTACACGTAAATGCTCTCATCCATGCCCAATCCCTGCAGGATCCTTCGCTGATCAGGGGTGAGCGGTTTCCCTAACGCGCGTTGGATGTGCCCATCCGGCAGCTTGAGGAGGACGACTTTCACATACTCAAACAACTGAAAAATCGCCTGCCCGGTGGGTCGGGTCAGTTTCCGGCCTCCGGCGCCCTTTAATGGGCGTTCCGGGGTGATGAACTGACGCACCCGGCGCTGGAAGACGCGGTAAATGGCCAAGGCCAACAGAAACAAATAACCCAATACCGCCACCCGTTCTGGTTTTTTGACGTAAATCTCATCCGTAAAGAACGGGTCTTTCAAGAAAGAGAAGTTCATCTCCACGGAGATTTGGCCTTTATACAACTTCAAGATTTCTTTTGCCTCCATCGGTTGACCCTTCCATTCCTTCGGAACGGTCGTAATGAGGACAAACCGGGACGCTTTCCGTCTCGCCTGTTCCCAAGCATTTGGGTCGAATTCGACGCCAAGACGCACGAAATACAGCGTCTCCATCTCGGGTTCCGCCCCTTTTTTCGGTCGTCCGCGCCGTTTTTTCGGGCGCACGATCTCTTCGACTGCGGCTTCCACCCGATGAAACTGGGGGCGAAGGGACGCCTTGAGGGAGGCCAAGGCTTGTTCGGCGTCTTCCCGACAAGAGAAGGGGTGGCGTTCCCAACGGGCTTGTTCCTCGCGAAGAAGCTCCGCTTCTTTGGTCCGCTCTTTGTCGAGCGTCTTTCCTTTTCGCTGGTCGAGCGCGCTCGATTCGACGACGATCAGCCGAACCGGATGGCCTTCATACGTCGAGGCCGTTTCCCATACCCGATACGTGGCACCGTTTTTCTCCGCCAGCGTAAAGGGGTCGCTCCACGCTGGATCGGGTTGGACATCCGCTTCCGCCAGAGCAGCTTTGACGATTCGGAGCGACGATGGGCCTCTCGTGATCAAAAAGGCGTTGGCGGCTTTCGTCTGCGCCAGAGTGTCTTTCGTCATGGCGGCGGAATCGGCCACGTAAATCCATTCGTCTTCAATCTTGGCTTGTTTGAGCTGTTCGTGGACACGGGACAGCACCTCCGGATTCCACGTTTTGTCCGGCAGGTTGCCGTCGTGCACATCGCCGTAAAACGGGATGCCATCCTCGTTGCCGATCAGCCCGAAACCGATCTGTTTTTGCCAGCGATGATGCCGGTTGTAGCCATGCGTGATCCGCAGGGCCTCTGACGAGACCGATTCATACGCGCCGTAAACGGTCTTGTCCGTCGTATCGGCGTGGAAGGCCTGGAGAGGAAGGCCTTCTTTCCGATAAATGTGAATCAAGCAAGTGCTGATCACCTTGTGAATATCCGCCTCATACAGGCGGTCGAGATGACGAGCCAACGCATCATCATTGAACCAAGAAGGCTTCAGCCCCGGCCGGATCAGCTTCGACAAATCGATCTCATGCGCCCATCGCTCCAAATGGACGAGTGCTTGTCGTCCGCTCAAGATATCCAGAAGGATCAGCTTGACCGCATCGCTGGTTCGGGTTTGGCATTGGGGATCCACCGGAACCAGCCGATCGATGAGCTGGGGAAGGTCAAGATCTTGGAAAAGGGCACTTATTATATTCAAATAGGAACTGTCATAAATCTCACAAATTTGAACATCCATGGTGGACAAACTCCTTTGCATTCCTTGTGTGTCAAGGATTCATTCCACATCGATGCAAAAAAATCCTCCCGATTTTCGTCGGAAGGGTGCGAAATGTGAGTTTTATTGAATGGTTAGCGAATCAAGAAAGCAAATAACGCTATAATAACAAATTTAAAGGGGTGCCCTACAATTTGAGGACACCCTATGTTTTATCTGATTCACTACGGCATCTATTCACTAACAAAAAAGACATAACGGCCTATTGTAAGGAAGGTTTAGAAAGTCTAACTAATTCCAAAGCCGGTTCAAGTTCATATGTATGCACATCCCAAATGTGTATCTCATCATCAGTTACAGTCACAGCAACATCCTCTGGGTCCGTAACTGGTACCTCAAAAGGTCCCATAACTAAATCTAAATCGCTATTGTAAACTGATATATTTACAGAATCACCATATCCAACTACATAAAGGTTTCCAGAACCATCTCCGATAATCTTGACTTGATACCCATCAGTAGTTATATTTTTTGGCTTTCCGTCTTCAAATAACGGTTTACCAGTACTCAAATCCATAACATATATAGAACTACCATAAACGAAAAATAACCTTTTCTTTTCCATATCTACATAAATCGATTGTTCATATTCGAAACCATCATCAGCCTCATAAAAATCTTTTACATCCGTGAATTTTAAGACGGATTCTTCTGAATCATTCCCACCGAACCCACGTAAGTATTGTTCTGTATATATTGAATATTCCTGCTCACCTGTGTTGACAATAATTGCTTCTCCTTCCGAAGTGGTTGCAAAGTCATAAATACGCGAATCAGCAGGAACTACCTTATCATACATTTCATAGAATTTAAGATCAGTTTTATTCCATTCACCGTATTCAAACGCATCATCTTCGTTTAGATTAAAAATTGATGCTCCTCTAAGCTTCCTACGATGAGTATCCTCTATTTCCACTGATATGCTTTTCCAACCATCTTTAGTTCCATTTACTACGTGAGAATGGTTTACATCCTCGAAAGAAAGAAAAACCGTATCTTCCTTTTCACTTATATAATAGTCACGTACATCTTCAATTTGATTATCGATATTAAATGTTCCCCCTCCAAACAACTGTACAGTTTCAAGAATTTTAAAGCCTTCTTCCTTTTCTTCTGGTTTTTCTTGACTACTATCCTCATTTTCTTCGTTTTTACCACTTTCACTCTTTTCTTCTGTTGCTTGTGTTACATTTGTCTTTGTTGTTTCTTCCTTGTTCCCGCATCCAGTCAAAACTAACATTAGAATCAAAAATAACGAATAATAAATTGCTGCCCTCAAAAAAATCCTTCTCCTTTCCTGTATATAGATTAATTATAAGTTAATGGTACAATATCCATAATACACCACAAACTATATACATGCAACATGAAGAGTTAACTTCTCAGTCATCCTGCACACCCTAAGCGCTGCAGCACTTCCTCCGGACGTTCGTGGATGTAGTTGACAAACCGAGTAATGGCTTGAATGATATCGTTGCGATCCTTGTGAAATACATTGGCAATCACCGTATCTTTCAGCCATTTCCATAAGCGTTCGATCGGGTTCAGCTGTGGCGAATAGGGAGGAAGGTAAATAAAGTGAAAACACTGCCCTTCTTCCCGCAAAAACTCCTTGACCATTTTGGCATGGTGAATGCGGGCGTTATCCAACACCAAGACCATGAGACGGTCTAAATAGCGCTCTTTGAGCATTCTCAAGAAATCCAAGAACGTCGCGGCATTGGCAGCGGTCGTTTGATGAAGCACCGTTTCGCCATCGTGGATGTTGACCGCGCCAAACAGCGATACGTGGGCATGATGGCCGAACGTCGGCACTTGTTTTTGGCGGCCGACTTCCGACCATGTGGACCGCAAGACATGGTAAGAGCGGATATGTGTTTCATCAAGGTACAACAAGACCGAATCAGGATCCATTAAGTTTTTTTTATGAAGTCGAGCTGTTTCTCAAAATTCTTTTGTCGATCCGGATCACCTTTCGCCAATGTGTAGGTCGGCCGTGTCCACGACAGCCCTTTGCGGTGCAGGAGTTTTCGCAACGCTTCGCGGGAAATGCAAACACCGAAGTGCTTTTCGACATAGGATTGCAGGAGTTTGGTGTTCCACGCCGAAGCGACGTCCCAGCCCAGTTCCACGGGAGTGGTGGTCAACACAAGCTGTTTGATCTCTTCCTGCTGTTCTTCGGTGAGAAACGGCTCCCGCCCGGGGGCGAAATCCCGATGAAGCAAGAGCTCCAGACCGCCTTCGTTGAACAGCGACACATAATGGGAAACGGTTTGTCGGCACACGTTGACCATGGAGGCCACCTCTTTGCCCAAATAGCCTTCCATGACCAGGCGAACCGCCATCACCCGTTGGCGAAGAAGGGTGTTTTTGATTTTCCGTTCCTGTTTGCGAAGTGTCCGAGGTGTCCATCCGTGATCGTTGGTGATTTTGAGACGTTTCATGCAGAATTCTGCTCCTTTTCCATACTTTTCCTTAGGAGCAGTATAACCGGAGTGGGCACCACTTATACGAAGGTTAACTTTTCAATGAGTATATATATAGATGCATCGTTCGATGAGCATCCTGTCAATATTATACTTCACATTTCGCACCTTAACAGGGTCAAAAAAAAGATTTTTTATTTTTAGAACCCATGGTGCTATATAGATGCAATTTGAAGCTTTACCATTTGCAGCTTTTACCGAGTATTTGATCGACTGTTGGGCGACCGAACAACGCCGCTTCCAGACCCATATATAGGTCTGTGAAACAGGCGGTTGTTCGGTCTTCCGTCACGCCTTGGTGTGACGGAGGCAAGCCTGTGGCTTGCCTTCGACAGTCGAAAATGGACAAACCGCTTTTCCGTCAAGGATGTGTTAGACTTCTTCGTTGCATCTATATATAGGTTCATAACGAAGCGCTTCTTGGTTCATACTAAAGGAAAAGCTCGCAAAAGAAAGGGACTCGCCATGCTTCGTGAACTCGACTGGATGACGTACATCATGATCATTTTGGCCAGCTATCGGTTCACCCACTTGATCGTCTTTGATAAGATCACGGAGTTTATTCGCAATCCGTTTATGAAAAAAGAGACAATCCAACACGAAGACGGGAGTACGGAAATCAAGAAAGTGCCGAAATCGAAATTCGGCTATTTGTTGAACTGTTACTGGTGTGCGGGAGTGTGGAGCGCGGTTTTTCTCGCGCTTGGGTATTTATTCATCCCAAAGATCGCCATGCCGTTGATTTTTATCTTTTCGATCGCCGGGGCGCAGGCGATTCTCGAGACGTTTGTCGGGGTCGGGACGAAGGCGATCGACCTTTTGTCAGCGGCGAAAAAGCGGATGGAGTGACATTGGCGGGCGTGCGGCGGAAACATGCGGCACGCCCGCTTTTCTTGCTTTTGTCGATACATCATGGTTGACTTATATAAGTACTTAATTATATAATGATTGACGGAAACCATTTCATTGGTTGGCGTGGCCGTTTCATGATGGATGTTCGTTTTTATATAAGCAAATCATGATATGATGATGAACGGAGGGGTGATATGCCGCAACTCGCAATGGAGATAGGAGCAGCCGCTCGGGTGTTGAAGCTGCTCGGCGATCCGACGCGGCTGACGATTTTGGCGATTTTGAATCAGCGGGAGTGCTGTGTGTGCGAGCTGCTTGAGGTGTTTTCGTCAAGCCAGCCGGCGATCAGCCAGCATTTGCGTAAGTTAAAAGATGCCGGGCTGATCCAAGAGGAGCGGAGAGGGCAATGGGTGTATTATTCGCTCCGGCCGCAAAGCGAATACTACTCCCTGCTGCAAGCGGTGTTGTCGTACGTTCCGGATCAAGAGGAAAACATTCGCAAAATCGAGACAGCGAATCCTGCAGCCCGCTGCGGGTGCTGATGTTAAATGACGAGGTGAATGATGGTGGATTGTTGTGAACCGAAGCGGTTGTCGTTTTTAGACCGCTTTTTAACGGTATGGATTTTTCTCGCGATGGCGGTCGGGATCGGAGTCGGGATTTGGGCTCCTGGGCTGGTGGATGGCTTGAACCGTCTGCAAGTCGGTACGACCTCGATTCCGATTGCGATTGGCTTGATTTTGATGATGTATCCGCCGCTGGCGAAAGTGCGCTACGAGGAAATGGGGCGCGTGTTCAAAGATGTGAAGGTGCTCGTCTTGTCCCTCGTGCAAAACTGGGTGATCGGCCCGCTGCTGATGTTCATCTTGGCGATTGTCTTTTTGCCTGACAAGCCGGAGTATATGATCGGCTTGATTTTAATCGGGCTTGCCCGTTGCATCGCCATGGTCATCGTCTGGAATGACTTGGCGCGCGGTGACACCGAGTACGCAGCAGGACTTGTCGCCTTCAATTCACTGTTTCAAGTGCTGTTTTTCTCGTTGTATGCGTACGTGTTTGTGACGGTCATTCCTGGATGGATTGGGCTTGAGGGAGCCGTTGTCGAGATCACGATGGCGGAAGTGGCGAAATCGGTGTTTATTTACTTAGGCATCCCGTTTCTCGCTGGCATGGCGACAAGGTTTGTGCTTGTGAAAGCGAAAGGGCGGCAATGGTATGAAACAGTGTTTGTGCCGAAAATCAGCCCGCTGACGCTTGTTGCGCTTTTGTTTACGATCGTGGTGATGTTTTCGCTCAAAGGCGATATGATCGTCAGCTTGCCGCTCGATGTTGTGCGCATTGCGATTCCATTGCTGCTTTATTTTGTCATCATGTTTTTTGTCTCCTTCTTTTTGGCGAAAAAATTGGGAGCCGGCTACCCGGTATCGACGACGCTCGCGTTTACGGCAGGAAGCAACAACTTTGAGCTGGCCATTGCCGTCGCCGTGGGGGTGTTTGGCATTCATTCGGGCGCGGCGTTTGCGGCAGTTATCGGTCCGCTCATTGAAGTGCCGGTGATGCTGGCGCTTGTCAACGTAGCATTGGCGTTTCAGCGAAAGTATTTTTCTTCGGGCAATCCAACATCAACGTAAAGGTGAGAACCAGCGATGAAGAAAAAAGTCATTTATTTCTTGTGCACCGGAAACTCGTGCCGCAGTCAAATGGCAGAAGGCTGGGCGAAACAACTTCTTGGTGAGGAATGGGAGGTGTACAGCGCCGGGATTGAAGCGCATGGCCTCAATCCGAATGCGGTGAAAGTGATGAAGGAAGTCGGCATCGACATTTCGAACCAAACGTCTGACGTCATCGACCCGGATCTCCTCAACCGCGCTGATTTGGTCGTGACGCTGTGCGGCCATGCAGCTGACCATTGCCCGGTCACCCCGCCGCACGTGAAGCGTGTCCATTGGGGCTTTGACGATCCAGCGAAAGCGGAAGGGACGGAAGAGGAGAAGCTCGCGGTGTTCCGCCGCGTCCGCGATGAAATTGGCGAGCGCATTTGCCGGTTTGCCGAGACGGGGGAATAGGGGCGGTGCAGCAAGGCAGGCGCAAAGAGCGGGGAAACGGTCTTGCATAGGGTGCGCAGCAGCTGCTCGTCGAAGTGCGGCCGGAAACGGGGAAGTGGCTGGGCGGACGAAAACCGCTCGGCGCGAAAAAGATGGTGAGAAGCCATCTTGTCAATCCACTGAACGTTTTGACAGACGAAATGAGCACATCGATGAAGGCGGTGCCACATTAGGTCACTGGAGGAGAAACCGAATGGAGTTATTTCATCAGTTAGCTCGCCGAAACATCAAAATCCGCAAACAGTCCGGTTTCGGAGCGCAATGGCGACAACAGTGGGAAAAGGTGTTTGCCGGCCATTTGACTGCGGAAGAAAAACAACACATCCACCTTCATAATCGGAATGGAGTCAACGGCTACTTATGGCATGTGTTCAGCTATGGGATGAGAGGCTGTTTCACAGGAGAAGAAGCGGAAATGGCGTTTGATGAGGAAGAGAAAACGTGCTGCTATCTTTTCTTTCAACATGGCGACGATGCGTTCACCGTGGAGGATGCGTCCGGCTTGAAAGCCGCCGATCTGGCAGCGGAAAACGACAAAATCGATCTATATGTGGTGGACAGCGAGTTCAACTGGACGTTTGTCATGACGCATGAAAGCGGATGGCTTGGCCCGTATTTTAGCAGAAGGTAACAGCCATGGCTTATCGGCGGCCAAGGAAATCCAATGAGACAGAAAGAAAAAGAGTTCCAACCGAGCCCCAGGAAGACTAGGTTGGAACCTTTTTATTATCGCTCGTCGGCCGGGAACACGATGCCGGTTTGTTTTCGCGCTTCGTCCATGATTTCCATCGTCCAAAGCGAATGGCGGTGCGAGTTGACGGCCGATTCGCGTTCTCCGTTTTCGATCAAACGGATAAACTCTTGTGCTTCATAATACATCGGCGGCTTGTCCTGCGGCGCGGTGATGTCCTCGACGCGCCCGTCGCGGTAGCGGATTTCCGCTTTGGTTGGTGTGTGGATGGCGTCGATGATCATGTTTCCGTCTTCCCCTTGAATCTCCGAAGGCAAGTGCGAGTTCGTGATTTTCGAATAAAAGACGACCGCGTCCATGTCGCCGTAATCGAGCACGATCGAACCCTCGCCATCAACGCCGGATTCGAGCTTCACGCTTTGCGCCTTCACGCCACGGGGCTGGCCGAACAAAACGACCATCGGGTACAGGCAATAGACGCCAAGGTCCATCAACGCCCCGTTGGAGAAAGCTGGGTTGAAGGCGTTGAGCACCGTTCCTTGCTTATAGGCGTCATAGCGCGATGAGTATTGGCAATAGTTCGCCACGTAGCGGCGGATGCGGCCGAGTTTCGGCAAGTGCTCGCGGATGGACCGGAATGTGGGAAGCAGCGTCGCTTTCATCGCTTCCATCAATACGACGCCGTTTCGCTCCGCCGCTTCGATCATCGCTTTGACTTCTCTCGCATTGGAGGCGAGCGGTTTTTCGCATAAGACGTGCTTGCCGTGATTCATGAGCAAAATCGCCTGCTCGGCATGAAGTGCGTTCGGGCTGGCGATATAGACGGCATCAATGCCGTCGCTTTCGGCCAGCTTTTGCAAGTCCGTGAACGTCCGCGGCGCCCCGACTTTGTCGGCAAACTGCTTTGCGGTCTCCTCGGTTCGCGAGTAGACGGCGGCGAGTTCGAAGGAATCGACGAGGCGCGCGGCGTCAAGAAATGCTTCGGTGATCCAGTTTGTGCCGATGGTTGCGAATCGAATCATGTTGTTTGGCCTCCTTCATTTGTATCGACCCCATTGTACCACAAATCAACGGAGAGGCTTCGTTTTGTCATCGTCATGGAGCAAGCGTGCTTTTCTCTTTAGTTTTCATACAGCTCGATCGGCAGTTCATCTGGGTCTTGGAAGAAGGTGAATCGTTTGCCGGTCGCTTCATCAACGCGGACGGGTTCGGGATCGATGCCGTGTTGGCGCAAGTAGGCAATGGCTTCATCGAGGTTGTCCACCGCCAAAGCAAGATGGCGCAGTCCGCACGCTTCCGGGTAGCTTGGGCGCTTCGGCGGGTTTTCAAAGGAAAATAGCTCAAGCTGAATGCCGCCATCAGCCTCCAAATCGAGTTTGTACGAACGGCGCTCAGCGCGGTATTGCTCCCGGATGGGGCGAAATCCGAGAATTTCTGTATAAAATCGTTTTGATCGTTCATAGTCCGAGCAAATCAAAGCGATATGGTGAATCGTGGCAAGACGCATATTGCTTCCTCCTCTTATAAGACGAGTGATGTATTGCAAAATACCATTGAACTTATTCATTCTTCTTAGAGAAACCTCGTACAATTAACTTTTTTTGAACCATTTCCGCTCATTGGTACGAGACAGCCATGTTTCACGTCCTTCCATGTTTTTCGGAAAACTGCCTACCCATCACTGAAATCAGCAGCGGTTGAGCCCGTTCTCGGTGTTTCGGTCAAATCGAACCAAGAATTGTTATTTTGCGATAATAGAAGGGGTTGTCGATGCTTGTCGAAGCGGGCGAAAAATGTCTGCTCTCCTTATATTGACAGTTTGACAATCTATAGACTATCATAAATCTTGTAGGTTGGAAAATTTAAAATATTCATTTGATATTTTGGTAGAAAAAACGAATGGTCACCACGTTTTTTGTAAGCGCTTAACTTCTATGTTTCCTCATGATCGCCGCACCATGGATGCTGCACCATTGTGTTTGTTTCCAATCGCAACACGAGAAGAAGGGGAAGGGGATATCGCCATGATCTATGAATTTAAGCTGCCTGATATTGGCGAAGGGCTGCATGAAGCGGAAATCATCCGCTGGCTCATTCGCGAAGGGGATGTGGTCAAGGCCGATCAGCCGATCGCTGAAATTCAAACGGATAAGGCGATGGTGGAAATGACGACGCCGGTCGCTGGCAAAGTGGTGGCGCTTGCCGGGCCGGAAGGGGCGACGGTGAAGGTTGGAGAGCCGTTGATTGTCGTGGAAACCGAGGCGGCGGTGGCGGCCGAAGCGGCGCCGACTGACCATTTGGCTCAGGAGCCTGCGTCTGCTGTTCATATAGAAGCCCCGCGCCCAACGGTGGTGCGCAAGCGGGCGATTGCCGCGCCCTCGGTGCGCAAGCGGGCGCGGGAGTTGGGCGTTCCGATCGACGAAGTGGAAGGAACGGGCGAAGGCGGCCGGGTGACGCTCGCCGACTTGGAGCGATATGTCCGCGAGCGGGAAGCAGTCGTGGCGGTGGCAGAGCTACGTGAAAGGAGCGGGGCCGCGGTTTTGCCAGTTGGGGGCACGGCGATAGAGCAAAAGGCGGACAAAGCCGCATGGACGTCCATCGCCAGCACGGAGCTTGTGGTTCCAGAAGAAGAGCGCATCCCGCTTCGCGGCTTGCGCAAAAAAATCGCCGAAAAAATGGTGAAATCGGCGTACACGGCGCCGCATGTGACCGGGATGGACGAGGTGGACGTGACGAAGCTCGTCGAGATCCGCAAAAACCTGGCCAGCGAGCTGGCCAAGGAGCAGATCAAGCTGACGTATTTGCCGTTTATTATTAAAGCGGTGACAAGGGCGCTGAAGCAATATCCGATGTTTAACGCTTCGCTCGATGAAGAGACGAATGAAATCGTCTTGAAAAAGCGCTATCACATCGGCATCGCGACGGCGACGAAAGCGGGGCTTGTCGTCCCTGTCATCCGCGACGCCGATCAAAAATCGATCCGCGAGCTCGCCGTTGAGATCGCCGAGCTGTCGGAAAAAGCGCACCGCCAGGCGCTTCGCCTTGACGAGCTGCAAGGAAGCACGTTTACGATCACGAGCACCGGCGCGGGCGGAGGGTGGTTTGCGACGCCGATCATCAACTATCCGGAAGTGGCGATTTTCGGAGCGCATGCGATCAAACGGCGCCCGGTTGTCGTCGGCGACGAAATTGTCATCCGCGATATGATGGGAATGTCGCTCACCTTTGACCACCGCGTCATTGACGGCGAGCCGGCCGGGCGGTTTATGCGGACGGTGGCCTACTATTTGGAACATCCGGAAGTGCTGCTTTTGGATGCGCGGTGAAGGGCGGGCCTTTGCCCCATGTTGGAAAAGGGCGAGATGGGAAAAGGAACGAGCCGCCTGTCAACTACCCCCACTTAGCTAACGCTTGAAGTGGGGGCTTGCAACTCCCCAGAAGTACAAGCGGACTTCGTCCTCCTTCCTTGACTTGGGGTTGCATCAGGGCAGGTTGACAACTACCCAACGACGCAGGTCATGCCTGCATCGTTACCGATTCTCTCGGTGTGTCTGTTGGCAGTACTTGGCTTCCACACACAACAGACGGATCTACGCTCGATGTTTTACGGTTACAACGTTTCCTGTAACCAACTCCATACATCGAGTAGCAGTTATTGGAGTGCCTTTATTAAACGGTTTTCTCCACGCCTTTATTATATCATACACAAAAGAAAAGGGGAACGCGCATTCCTCTCCCACTTACTCCCTTTGGTCGTTGAAGTGGGAGTCTCCTGCGCGAAATAGGATGAAAATACAAATGGGAGGGAAGCCCATGTTTGATCCGGACCAATTGTCGGTCGAGGTCGTGCAAATTTTGGACGAAAACGGAAACGGCGACGAGAGGCAGCTGGCGGCGTTTTCCGATGAATGGCTGCTTCGCGCCTATCGGGAAATGCGGCGGGCGCGCGTCATTGATGAGCGGCTGTTGCGCATGCAGCGGCAGGGGCGGATCGGGACCTACGCCCCGTTCAGCGGCCAAGAGGCGGCGCAAATCGGCAGCGCCCTTGCGCTTCATAAAGACGATTGGATTTTCCCGAGCTACCGCGAAGTGGCGGTATGCTTGATGCATGGCATGCCGCTTGAACAGTTTTTCCATTACGTGCAGGGCCGCCTGTCGGGAAAACGGATGCCGGATGGGGTGAATATTTTTCCGACGCAAATCATCATCGCTGCTCAGACGCTTCATGCGGTCGGCTGCGCGTGGGCGTCGAAATTGAAGGGCGAACCGCACGTATCGGTGGCGTATTTCGGCGACGGGGCGACGTCAGAGGGCGATTTTCATGAAGCGATGAATTTTGCCGCGGTGTACAACGTGCCGGTCATCTTTTTCTGCCAAAACAACCAATACGCCATCAGCGTCCCGTACCGGAAGCAGACGGCCAGCCGGACGATCGCGCAAAAGGCGCTTGCATACGGGATGAAAGGGGTGCTCGTTGACGGCAATGACGTGCTGGCGGTGTACGAAACGATGAAGCAGGCCGTCGAAGCCGCTCGCCGCGGCGAGGGGCCGATGTTGATCGAGGCGCTCACCTATCGGCTCGGGCCGCACACGACGGCGGATGACCCGACGAAATACCGCCGGCCGGAAGAAGTCGAGACATGGCGGGCGAAAGATCCGCTCCGCCGTCTGCGCCTGCTTTTGGAACGGCGCGGATTATGGACGGAAGCGCAGGAAGACGCGCTTGTCGCCCAAGTGAATGATGAAGTGACCGCGGCGTACGAGGCGGCCATCGCCAGCAAGTCCGGTTTGATTGTCGATGCATTCGATTGTGTGTACAGCGAGGCGCCCAAATTGCTGGCCGAGCAAAAAGACGAAGTGATGCGGCGCAAACAACGGAGCGGGGTGAGATAAATGGCGGAATTGACGATGATTGAAGCGATCAATGAAGCGATGCGCCAAGAGATGGAGCGCGATCCGCGCATCATCGTGCTGGGCGAAGATGTCGGCGAAAACGGCGGCGTCTTCCGGGCGACGGACGGGCTGCTTGCGCAGTTTGGCGAGGGGCGCGTGTTTGATACGCCGCTTGCGGAATCGGGCATTATCGGCACGTCTATTGGATTGGCGATCAACGGCATGCGCCCGATTGCCGAAATTCAGTTTCTCGGGTTTGTGTACCAGGCGATGGACCAGCTGGCGGCCCAGGCGGCGCGCATCCGCTTCCGCTCGGCCGGACGGTTTTCGTGCCCGATCGTCGTGCGCAGCCCGTACGGCGGCGGGGTGCGGACGCCGGAATTGCACTCCGATGCGTTGGAGGCGCTGTTTACCCATTCGCCGGGCTTAAAAGTCGTCATGCCGTCCAATCCGTACGATGCGAAAGGGCTGCTCATTTCCGCCATTCGCGATGAAGACCCGGTTCTGTTTCTGGAGCCGATGAAGCTGTATCGGGCGTTTCGCATGGAAGTGCCCGAAGAGCCGTACACGATTCCGCTCGGCCAAGCACGGGTTGTGAAAGAAGGAGACGATGTGACGATCATTGCTTGGGGGGCGACCGTGCCGCTTGCCGCCAAAGTCGCCGCCGAGATGGAAGCGAAAGGGGTCAGCGCGGAAGTCATCGACCTTCGCTGCCTTCAGCCGCTCGATATCGATGCCATCCTCGCCTCGGTCGAAAAAACGGGACGGGTGATGATCGTCCATGAAGCAGTGAAAACGGGCGGGTTTGGCGCCGAAGTGGCGGCCTTGATCAGCGAGCGGGCGCTGTTTTCTCTATCAGCTCCAATCGTGCGTATCGCCGGCTACGACACGCCGTATCCGGTGCCGTCGGTGGAGGATGATTGGCTGCCGAACGCCGAGCGGATTGCGGAAGGAATTGAAACGTTGCTCCGTTACTAAACGAACCATGCCATCCGGGTCGATCGATCCACCATCAGAGTGCGTCAAGAGAAAAGGCGGCGCATCGATGGGTGGCGCCGCTTGATCCGATCGGGTGAGGAGGAGAACGATGAACGTATACGAATCACTGCTTGAATTGATCGGCGACCGCGAGCGGGTGAGCATCAATGAAACGGTGCTCGAACACCACAGCAAAGGCATCGCCTACCATGCGCCGCATGCGCCAGATGTCGTCGTGTTTCCGAAAACAGCGGAGGAAGTGAGCCGGGTGATGGCGTTTGCCAACGAGCATCGCATTCCGGTCACGCCGTTTGGCGCCGGCACGAGCTTGGAAGGGCATGTCATTCCAGTTGCGGGCGGCATCAGTTTGGATTTGACGTTGATGAACAACATCATCGACATTCGCCCGGACGATTTTCTCGCCATCGTCGAGCCGGGAGTGACGCGGTTGCAACTGAATGAGGCGCTGAAGCGATATGGGTTGTTTTTCCCGGTCGATCCGGGTGCGGACGCGACGATCGGCGGCATGGCGGCGACGAACGCGAGCGGCACGAACTGCGTGAAATACGGCGTCATGCGCGATCAAGTGCTCGGATTAGAGGTGGTGCTCGCGGACGGTTCAGTCATTCAGACGGGAAGTTTGGCGGTGAAATCGTCGGCCGGCTATGACTTGACCGGCTTGTTCGTCGGATCGGAAGGGACGCTTGGCGTGTTCACCCGTCTTATTGTCCGCCTGCATGGCATTCCGGAGGCGACAACGGCCATCAAAGTGTGCTTTCCGTCGCTTGAGGCGGCAGCGCAAGCGGCGTTTGCCGTGCTGAAAGCGGGCGTCGGTCCGGGGAAAATCGAGCTCGTTGACGAGGCGACGATCGCGGCGGTCAATGCGTACAAAAAAACCGATTACCCGGTGAAACCGACGCTGTTTATTGAACTGAGCGGCAGCCCGTCAAGCGTCGAGGACGGAACAAAGCTTGTCAACGAATTGTGCGAAGGGGAGGGGGCGGTTTCATTTACGGTTGAAACCGACTCGCTCGCCCGCGCGAAGCTGTGGGAAGCGCGCCACCATGCGGCGTTTGCCATTCAAGCCGCCTATCCAGGCAAGGCGATGCTCTCCACCGACGTGTGCGTGCCGCTGTCCGAACTGCCCGGCGCCATCGCCGATACGCGTCGGCTTGTTGATGAGCAGAACATGACCGCCGCCATTTTCGGTCATGTCGGCGATGGCAACTACCATACCGTGCTTGCCTTTGATCCGAATGACGCCGAGGAGATGGCGCGGATCGAACGCGTGCACGCCCATATCGTCCGCTATGCCTTATCGCGCGGCGGCACATGCACGGGAGAGCACGGCATCGGCATTGGCAAACGGACGTTTTTGCGCGAGGAAAAAGGCGACGCCGTCGTTTGGATGAAACGGTTGAAACAGCTGTTTGACCCGAACGGCATTCTCAATCCGGGGAAAATCTTTTTGCCGTAACGCTTCGTCCGTATGGCGGTTCAACGGATGAAGGTAATAGCGATTTTCTCCCAACGATCACTAGGGAAAGACCGTCCTGCATGTGGAAAAGGGTGCTCCGAACGAATGGAGCACCTTTTTCTTCTTGTGTTTCCTGACCAGGAGTGAACTACCCCCACTTAATTTTCTAGCGAAAATTTGAAGTGGGGGCTTCCAAAGAAGTTTGACTGCTTCAAGCAATCCTTATTCTTTGAGGCGTGTCCACTTCGCCGCTAGAGCATAAGACACTCAGGTCTACAGCTTTACTTTTCTTTAAGATGTTTAATGCGCCATTGACATCAGCATTAATTAGTTTGCCAGACTTTGTTCGATACAAGCCGCGCTTAATACGTTTGCCGCTGAACTTATATTCTTTTGGATTGTCGGCATTATATTCAGGAATCTCATCGCCGTCAAAAAAGCTGGCTTGAGACGTATAGGATTCTTCCTGTTTCAAGAATTCAATGCCGTAAAATTCACAAAGATATTCTAGTTTTTCTTTTATGTTACCGAGAGGAATATTGACAAAGTTTTGATTTGTCTTTTTTCCTAGATTCATATTGCGTTGCCATGTTTCCGCATAGCCAATGACAAGTTTGCCAATTTGATTTTCAATACAGTAGTTAATGATGTAACGGCAAGTCTTGTTGATATAATCATTCACTTTATTATTGCGATTCATAGCAAGCAACGCCTGTTTACGAGTCGTGCCTTTGATTTTTTGCTTATCTTTCATGCTTTGAAGTCTGGCATTTTCTTTGTTAAACCATTGATTTATACTTTTTAATCTCCGCCCATCAATGATGAATGATCTGCCGTCTGATGTGACACAAGTGGCAAGATTGTTTAATCCTAAATCAATGGCCAGTGCTTTTTGGTCATTTAATTCTCTTTGATCTTCAGGCATTTCATATTTGTACTGAATCTCAAAGAACCTGGCATGATGCTTAGGAATGATTTCAATCTGCTTAATCTTTTTGTCCAGTAACACAGGCGGAATCGTTATCGTGATAGGCTTGTGAGTCTTTTTAAATAGGCGAGAATACGGTATCGTGAATTTGTTGCCGTCTATACGAATCTGGCCAATGATCAGTGAATGAAAGCCATCTTTTTTAAGATATTTTGGAATACTGATAGCCTTGTGGTCATATTTTCCTTGTTTGGCAAGACTGATCAAACCAAAGAAAGATTTAAAGGCTTCATTGACCTTTTTTAAAATTTGCTGTGCCATGTTGCTGTTTAACAGCTTATAGTTTTCGTTAGTTTTTGCAAGATGATCGTTTTTCTCATAATTAAGAAATTCCTTGTGTTCAAAATAGTATTGTCTGACATTGTACAATCCGACGTTGTACATGTTCTTGGCAATATGGCACAGTTCTCGAAGAGTCAAGTATTCTTCTTTGGTCAAACCATTTAGCTGTTGTTTGATACAAAAATACATTTTTTCACCTCCCATCTAACTATATTATACTATATTTTACTGAATCTATCCTATTTTCAGCAAAATATAGAGTCAGTCAAGACTTTGTGGAGAACATTTTTTCGGTTCACTACGGGCGTTGTCAATCACTAGTTAGCGAACCATTTTCAGGAGTTGATATCGTAAGCGCTTTCGGACTCTCATCCCTCATCTTGAGGTGATGATATTTTGTTCCATTTTTTTACACCCAACCAAAATCCCGAAGCGCCGACAACGCTTGATGGATCGGCGTCCCGGATGACCGCTGCAGACACGGTAGATTCTGACGCACCACATCTGCCCACAACCGTCCGGCCTTCCGTTTGGCCTGTTCGATCCGCTTGGACTTTGTTGAGGCCGAGACGGCCGACTGGGGCTCTTGCTCCTCCCACCGTCCCTTTCTCCACCCGATCCCGTCGATTCGGGCTGCCATCGCCCTCAGAAACGCCCGAAGCCCTTGGTCTTTCCAGCTGCGGCGGGATTTCACCCGATGCGCAAACCGGCTCATCACGCTCTCGGCGTGGCCCATCGGACGCATGCCGGTCGTCTCCACCCCTTGCTCCGACAGCCACTCCCGATAGTCCCGGATGCATCCCGGCATTGACTCGATCCGGCGGATTATGGCAGCCATCTGCTTCTCTTTCGCTTCGTCCTCCAACGTGCCGACCGCGCTGTTCAGCTCCACCAGAAGCCCCTCTTCGTCTTGTTTCGCCAGCTTCTTCCGCACCTCCCGCCAACGCGGATGGCCGGACAGACACTGACGCAGCTCCCGCGCCACATGAAATCGATCCAGCTGAAAGCAGGCTCGCTTTCCAAAATACTCCCGGCAGGCTGTGATCCACGACGCCGCGTCGCCGTTGATGATCAAAAGGTCCCGGCACGGGTCATAGGCATATTCGTTCATCAGCCACTCTTCAAACCGTTCCCACACGTCTCCCACCCCTTCATGGAGGTAGTGGCGCCGGTTCACGAGCTTGAGCTGCGAACCGTTTCGTTTCCATCCCTCGTGAACCGCCAGGATTTTCTCTTCTTTCGCCCGTTTCCCTTTCCCCTGGCGGGAAATGAACAGCCCATCCGCCTCCACAAACAGCACTCGGCCGTGCCGTTGGGAAACAGGGTGGTGCAGCGAGACAGGGGCCTCCAGCACCAGTTGGCGAATCGCCTCGTGGCTTAGGACCGCATACCCCACGATCGACTCCAACGTACGGGCCGCTTTGCGGTAGGAAGAGCACTCTACGGCCAACTCGACCGCCGTTTCCTCGAGGCAAGGGCTGATCGACTGCGCTCCATCAAAGCCCAGTTCGGCATCCAGCAAGAAGGTATACGCCCCCGCCTGCCGATCATAGTAGTAGTTCCGTCGAAACGTCACTTCTCCAAACAGCGTTTGGATCGTGGTCGGCCGTTTGTCTTTCAGCTGATACCGGCGCTTGTCCCGCGCTTCCGCCAGTTGTTGATCAATCTCCTCCAAAAGGGCCGCCAACAAGACAGCGAACACCTTTTGAAGAGTTCTGACGAATTGTTCCTCCAGCTCTTTTAATAAAGGCCATTCTGTGGTAAGATGTTTCATGGACTCTCTCCCTCCTGTTTTCGGTTGATGTTGACAATCACCATCATAGCAGGGAGAGAGTCCTTTTTGCATGACATTTGCTTTTTTCTACCGCGCTTCGCTTGGTGGCCCCGACGAGCGTCGCGAACAAAAGTTCGCAACCCTCGTCGGGGAATCATTCCTGAATGTCACCCACAAATATTTTACTCACACCAAAATATAGTTAAGGCGATTCATCTCCCACTTACTCCGCTTCGCTTTGTTGAAGTGGGAGTCTTCTCGCCTAATTAAGATAAAGAGGGCCGTTTCTCGCATTTCATGAACCGCTCTCCCGGTTGTTTTTTGTATCCTGCGCGCCGGCTTGTCCTATTTTGTAACCGTTTGTTACTCCGAAGAAACAATTGTTTTTCGCGTTCGTGGCGTTACAAAAAGCCGCCGCGCCCTTTACTTTTTGCATGAAACGCGGTTTATTGGTGATAGATAAAACGATTCAATCGACGGGGTTTGCTTTGGGAAAGGAGACGATTTGAATGGAGCATCGCCATCTGAAACCGTTCCCGCCTGAGTTTTTATGGGGCGCAGCATCAGCTGCGTATCAAGTCGAAGGGGCGTGGAACGAAGATGGAAAAGGATTATCGGTATGGGATGTGTTTGCCAAACAGCCGGGCCGAACGTTTAAGGGAACCAACGGCGACGTCGCTGTCGATCATTATCATCGCTATCAAGAAGATGTAGCGTTGATGGCGGAAATGGGGTTGAAAGCGTATCGGTTTTCGGTGTCGTGGAGCCGCGTGTTTCCGGATGGAAACGGGGCTGTCAACGAAAAAGGGCTTGATTTTTACGATCGCTTGATTGAGGAGCTGCGAAACCATGGGATCGAGCCGATTGTGACGTTATACCATTGGGATGTGCCGCAAGCCTTGATGGATGCCTATGGGGCATGGGAATCACGGCGCATCATTGATGATTTTGACCGGTATGCCGTGACATTGTTTCAACGGTTTGGCGACCGGGTCAAATATTGGGTGACACTCAATGAACAAAACATTTTCATTTCTTTTGGCTATCGTCTTGGCTTGCATCCGCCGGGCGTAAAAGACATGAAACGCATGTATGAGGCAAACCATATCGCCAATTTGGCGAATGCGAAAGTGATTCAATCGTTCCGTCATTACGTGCCTGACGGAAAAATCGGGCCGAGCTTTGCCTACTCGCCAATATACCCGTACGACAGCCGTCCGGAAAATGTGCTCGCTTTTGAAAACGCAGAAGAATTTCAAAACCATTGGTGGATGGATGTGTATGCGTGGGGCATGTACCCACAGGCGGCTTGGAACTATCTTGAATCGCAAGGGCTGGAGCCGACGGTGGCGCCGGGCGATTGGGAGCTGCTCCAAGCGGCGAAACCGGACTTTATGGGAGTCAACTATTACCAAACTACGACTGTGGAGCATAATCCGCCAGATGGCGTCGGAGAAGGCGTGATGAATACGACGGGAAAAAAAGGGACATCCACTTCGAGCGGCATTCCGGGACTGTTTAAAACCGTGCGCAATCCGCATGTCGATACGACGAACTGGGATTGGGCGATTGATCCGGTTGGCTTGCGTATTGGCCTGCGCCGCATTGCGAACCGTTACCAGCTGCCGATTTTGATTACAGAAAACGGCTTAGGTGAGTTCGATACGCTGGAGCCAGGCGATATCGTGAATGACGATTATCGAATCGACTACTTGCGCCGCCATGTTCAAGAAATTCAACGCGCCATCACGGATGGGGTGGACGTGCTCGGTTACTGTGCTTGGTCGTTCACCGATTTGCTCAGCTGGCTGAATGGCTACCAAAAACGGTACGGATTTGTGTACGTCAACCGTGACGATGAATCGGAAAAAGATTTGCGCCGCATCAAAAAGAAAAGCTTTTATTGGTATCAGCGTGTGATTAAGACGAACGGTGCCGAGCTGTAGCCTTGTCACCGCCCGCTCGGCCCGCGGTCAGTCTGCGCCGGCAGCAGCCGATACATTTCCTTCGCCAGCCGCTCAAGCAAATAAACGACCGGCAGCTGCGTTGTCACGTCCGTCTGTCCGATCCGCTCGGCGGTGGCATAATACGTCAAATTGTAGTCCGAGATGTTCGCGAGCGAACAATGTTTTCGGTTGGTGATGCTGATGATCGTGCCGCCCTTTTCCTTAAAACGGTGCACCTGGGCGAGCGTGTGCGGCGTTTCGCCGGACACCGACAAAGCGATCACGGCGCAGTTGTGGAAATAATGGCCGTAAATCGGAAAAAACGGGTCCTTGATGTAGACGGAAAACTTTTGCAAGGCAGAAAAATAGCGCGATCCGTATTCAGCCAAAATGCCGGAGCTGCCGGAGCCGACAAAAATCACGTGATCCGCTTGGGCGATCGCGGCGGCGGCATCAACAATGGCCCGCTCGTAATCGGCCGTCAGCGTCCGTTCGAAAAATTCCTTAAGCACCTCTTGACTGCTGATGATCGCGGTTCGCTTTGTCTCGCGTAAATACAGCTTCCATTTCGTTTTAAATTCACTGAACCCTTCGCAGCCGACCTTTTTGCAAAAGCGGAGCACAGTCGGCGGCGAGACATGGACGGCTTCGGCGAGCTCGCGGATGCGCATGTACGCGACTTCATGCGGATGTTTCATCACATAGTCGTAAATGGCGTAGTCGAGTTCGGAGAACTGAGCGATTTGTTCGGGAGTGAACATCGGGATACCTCGCTTTCATGGGACAGAACATGCGATAGCCGGGAAAGGATGGCGCTTTCAAGCCCACTGGTTGATTCCTACATTGATTATACCATGCCCAACTGGGCGAAAGGGGAAGAGGAGTATGGGGAAACGATTGAAAATGGCGACGATCGGCGGCGGGTCAAGCTACACGCCGGAATTGGTCGAAGGGTTGATCAAGCGTTATCATGAATTGCCGGTCGGGGAACTGTGGCTTGTCGATATTCCGGAAGGCAAAGAAAAACTCGAAATCGTCGGCGCCCTTGCCAAACGGATGGTCGAAAAAGCCGGTGTGCCGATCGAGATTCATTTGACTTTGGATCGCCGTCGGGCGCTAGAAGGAGCTGATTTTGTCACGACGCAGTTTCGCGTCGGCGGTCTTGAGGCGCGGGCGAAAGACGAGCGCATCCCGCTCCAATACGGGGTGATCGGCCAAGAGACAAATGGTCCGGGTGGATTGTTTAAAGGGCTGCGCACCATTCCGGTCATTTTGGACATCATTCGCGATATGGAAGAGCTTTGCCCCGATGCATGGCTGATCAACTTCACAAACCCGGCTGGAATGGTGACGGAAGCCGTCTTGCGCTACACGAAGCAGGAAAAAGTCGTCGGTTTGTGCAACGTGCCGATCGGCATGCGCATGGGCGTCGCCAAGCTGCTTGGCGTTGATGCCGACCGCGTGCACATTGATTTTGCCGGCTTGAACCATATGGTGTTTGGCTTGCACGTCTATCTGGACGGCGTCCGGGTGACGGAAAAGGTGATCGACCTCCTTGCCCATCCGGATCGTTCCGGTGTGACGATGAAAAATATCGTCGACCTTGGCTGGGAGCCGGATTTCCTAAAAGGGCTGAAAGTGCTGCCATGCCCGTACCACCGGTATTACTACCAAACAGACAAAATGCTCGCCGAGGAACTGGAAGCGGCGAAAACGAAAGGAACCCGCGCCGAAGTCGTCCAACAGCTCGAAAAAGAGCTGTTTGAGCTGTACAAAGACCCGAACTTGGCCATCAAGCCGCCGCAGCTCGAACAGCGCGGCGGGGCGTACTACAGCGACGCCGCCTGCAGCTTGATCAGCTCCATCTACAACGACAAGCGCGACATTCAGCCGGTCAACACGAGAAACAACGGCGCTATTGCCAGCATTCCGTCAGAATCGGCTGTTGAGGTCAACTGCGTCATTACAAAAGATGGGCCGAAACCGATCGCTGTCGGCGACTTGCCGGTTGCGGTGCGCGGCCTCGTCCAGCAAATCAAGTCGTTCGAGCGCGTCGCAGCCGAAGCGGCCGTGACCGGCGACTACCAAACCGCGCTCGTCGCCATGACGATCAATCCGCTTGTGCCGTCTGACACCATCGCCAAACAAATTTTGGACGAAATGCTTGAAGCGCATAAAGAACATTTGCCGCAGTTTTTTAAACAGGCCAAAACAGTAGCTGGAAACTAAATCGTTTGGAAAAGCGATTGACAAAGCCGCCTGTCGCCGGGGCGGCTTTGTCATTTCATCGTGAAAAGCCGCACAACACAAGGGCTTTCTTCCCGTTCACGTTCCCCTTATTTTAGACAAAATCAATGCTTTTCACCAGCCTTTTCGGCAGGATTTTGCCTAAGGCGCGGCGAAGAAAATAAAGGAAGTTCAAATATCACAAGGAGGGAGACCGTGTCCGAAACGCGAATCGACCATGATCGGCTGTTTAAGGAGTTGTTGTCGACGTTTTTTGAAGAGTTTTTGCTTCTGTTTTTCCCGCATGTGTATGAACAAGTCGACTTCCGCCACATCTCCTTTTTGTCCGAAGAGGTGTTTACGGATGTGGCAGCCGGCGAAAAGCACCGTGTCGATCTATTGGTGGAAACAAAGTTGAAGGGGGAAGACGGGCTGATCATCGTCCATATCGAGCACCAAAGCTACACGCAGCCGGCGTTTCCCGAGCGCATGTTCCTTTATGTCAGCCGTTTGTTTCAAAAATACCGCCGCCGCATTCTGCCCGTTGCCATCTTCAGCTATGACGCCATCCGCGATGAACCGTCCTCGTTCACCATCCAGTTTTCGTTCCTAACCGTTGTCGATTTCCGCTTTCTTACCGTTGAACTGCGCAAGTTGCCATGGCGCGAGTACATTCGCCGCGATAACCCGGTCGCCGCCGCTCTGTTAAGCAAAATGGGGTATAATGAAAGTGAAAGAGTGGCCGTGAAAAGAGAATTTTTGCGCATGCTCGTCCGTTTGGAGCTTGATGAAGCGAAACAGCGGCTGTTGTTTGGCTTTTTTGAGACGTATTTGCGGTTGTCCGAACAAGAGGAACTCGAATTGCGAAACGAGGTGAACGAAATGGAAACGAAGGAAGCGAAAAAAGTGATGGATCTCATCGTGTCGTACGAGCAACGGGGGGTGGAAAAGGGGATGGAAAAAGGCAAGATGGACGTTGCGAAACGGATGTTAGGGAAAGGATATGATGTGCCAACGATTTGTGAGTTGACCGGACTGCCAGTGGAGGCGGTGGAAAAGTTGAAAGAGTAAAAAATGGGGAGACGCCGTTCCAATGCAGCCAATCTGTTTCGGAACGGCGTTTTTTTTTTTTGCTCGTTCTGCACTTGATGATGGGCATGGCCACCGCCGCATGGCGAATGATGACGGCCAGACTGACCCCTATTTGTATTTCATATAGATGCAATTTGAAGATTGACCATTTGCAGCTTTTATCGACTGTCGGGCGACCGAACAACGCCGCTTCCAGACCCATAGATGGGTCTGTGAAGCAGGTGGTTGTTCGGTCTTCCGTCACGCCTTGGCGTGACGGGGCAAGCCTTTGGCTTGCCTTCGACAGTCGAAAATGGACAAACCGCTTTTCCGTCAAGGATCTGTTCACCTTCTTCGTTGCATCTATATCTATACAAGCTTTTGCTGTCATCGAGAAGCAGAGGAGAGCGATGTGCGGCCGCGGCAGGCGGGAAGAAAGGAGAGACACGGCATCCATTTTCTTTTTTCTAGGCTAGCGCCCCGACGTTCGTGTACAATGGCGGTAGGAGGAATCAAGATGTGCGATTGGTGGAAACGGCTGTTTTACGGGGGCGGCATCGCGGCGCTGCTTGCAAGCGCTTCCTTCACCGCCTATTGCGCTTGGAACGTGTATGCGTATCCGAAATCAGAGAAGGAACGGGTTCCGGAAAAAACAAAAGAGGCATATCATTTCGTGCTTGTGCCCGAGGAGCTTGATAATGATTATTGGCGGCTCGTGGAAAAAGGAGCGAAAGCGGCAGCGAAGGAACTCGGCGTTGACCTTGAATACATTGGGCCGCGGCAGGCGAATATTGATGAGCATTTGCGCATTTTGAAAAAAGCCGCAGCAGCGAAAGTCGATGGGATTATCACACAAGGGTTGACGGAAGCGGAATTTGTCCCAGTGATTAACGAAATCACGGACAAGAATATTCCTGTGGTGACGATCGATACGGATGCCCCGACGAGCCGACGCGTCGCCTATGTGGGAACGGATAATTATTATGCCGGTTTTCTCGCGGGACGGGCGTTGGCTGAGGATACGAAGGGCAAAGCGACGGTCGCGATTATTACCGGCAGTTTGACGGCGGCGCACCAACAGCTGCGAGTGCGCGGATTTGAGGATGCGGTGAGACAGGAAAAAGGCATCCGCATCGTTGCCATCGAGGAGTCGCACATTACACGTGTACAAGCAGCCGAAAAAGCGTACACCATTTTGAAAAAACACCCGGACGTGAACGCCTTTTACGGAACGAGTGCGCTTGATGCGATCGGTATTGCCAAAGTGGTCGAACAGTTTCACCGCGAGCGGGAAACATATATTATCGGCTTTGACACGCTGCCGGAGACGATCGGGTATTTGCAAAAAGGGACGATTGAAGCGACGGTCGTCCAAGAACCGTATGAAATGGGATACCGGGCGGTGAAACTGATGGCTGCTATTGTCGCTGGCCATGACGTGCCGGAAGTGACGAACACAGAGACGAAGGTCATTCGAAAAGAAGATTTGCCGCTGCGCCCGGCGCGCAATTATGAAGTCAAGACACCTTGATGCTGGCATTTGCAGCTCCTATAGAAAACGAGTAAAAAAGTGTTTTTCTTGATCGTTCCTTGTGTGCAAAGAGGAGTCAACGCGATGCGGGTTTGGGAAACAGCACGTTCTATTCGAACAACAGCTTGGCAGGGTGAACGGAAAGCGGCGGAAGATGGGGGAGCGCCGTCAAAACGGTGGGGTGTGCGATGAAAATATGGATGGCTGTCGCATTCAAGTACGCCCATTTGAACGCGGCGGCGCCTTCATCGGTTCGATCAGCTTGACGTTGGAATCCGTTTTCGCTTGAAACGGCACGGGGATGGTGCAGACAACAAAGCGCTGGGGACAGCGGGGGGGAAAGCCAGGATGAACATCCGCACGAAGATGCTGCTTTGTTTTACCGTTTTTTTGCTTTTGTTAAATGGAGCGGTGTTTCTTTTGTACCAAACGAGCGAAGAGATGATGAGCGATTACGATCGCCGGATGCGCCGCTTGTTGTTGCTGAATGAAGTGTCGCAACGGACGAACCGATTGATGGAGCAGCTTAATGCGTATGTATCGGAAAAAGAGGGGCGATACGCGCGCGCCTATGAGCGGGAATTCCGCTGGTTGCAGCAACATCGCCGCCAAGTCGGCGCCATTTCGCCTGCTTTGTCCGACCGGTTGGCGGCAGAAAACTATGAACATATGATTGAAAGTTTGTTAGAGGAAGCGGCGCTCACGGTCTATCATTTTCAGGCCGGAAATATTGGTTTGTACTCATCCCATCTGCATGAAATGATGAATATCGCCTTATTTTTGCAAGAAGAAACGTTAAATTTAATTGATGATGAGTTAACGGCTTATCAACAGCGGTATGATGAAGTCGAGCGGCGCAACCGCTATTTCCGGTATATGGGGATGGGTTTGTTTGTGACAACAATCTGCCTCGGCGTGCTGCTCGCTGTGTTTTTCTCTGGCAGTTTGACGAAGCCGATCATCCACCTCGCGCATGCAGCCCGGGCCATCGGTGCCGGACGGCTCGATGGACCGGATGTGAAGCCGACAACGAACGATGAACTGCGGCTGCTTACGATCACATTTAATGATATGCGCCGCAATTTAAGGCAGTTGATCGAAGAAATGAAACAAAAAGCGGAGCTTGACCGGCTCGTCAAAGAACTAGAACTGAAAAGCTTGCAAAGTCAAATCAATCCGCACTTTTTGTTCAATACGCTCAACACCGTTTCCAAGATGGCGTATTTAGAAGAGGCTGAGCAAACATCAAGGCTCATCGAGGCAGTGGCGGCGATTTTGCGTTACAACTTAGGGGAGTTGCAGCGGACGGTGGCACTTGCTGATGAGGTACGCATCGCTCGCGAATATTTTTTCATCCAACAAACGCGCTTTTTCGATCGGATTAAGTTTTCCATTGAGGCGGAATCGTCCTGTCTTGACCAACGGCTTCCGCCCCTTACATTGCAGCCGCTGATTGAAAATGCGTTCATTCATGGCATCGAATCGTACGAACGGGGAGCCGAATTGACCGTATCCATTTATGAAAAAAACCATCGGGTCATCATCGAAGTGAAGGATAATGGCGTCGGCATGGACGAACGGATGAAAGCGGAACTGGAAGCGTTTATTCGCGGCGAAGAGACGCCGGCGCGCCGCGAGCAAAGGCGCGGCCATTCGACCGGCATCGGTCTGCGCAATGTCATCCGTCGGCTGCAATTGTTTTACGGAGTGACGGACGTGGCGGAAATTGAATCAGCGCCGGAAAAGGGGACAACCATTCGGTTATTATTGCCGCGATGGCAAGGAGGGATGAGCAGTGAAAGTAGCGATCGTGGATGATGAGGCGCTCGAACGGAAAGCGTTGCGCAAAATGATCGGCAGCCATCTCCCGCATGCTGAAGTCATAGCGGAAGGCGCCAACGGGCGTGAGGCCGTTGAGATTGCCAAACAATATCGCCCCGATGTGATGCTCATTGACATTAAAATGCCTGGCCTCGACGGGCTCGGGGCGATCGAGGCCATTCGGCAAACGGGGCTCGATCTTCAGTTTATTATTGTTTCGGCGTTTGATTTGTTCGACTATGCGAAGCAGGCGATGCGCTTTGGCGTCAAAGAATATTTGTTAAAGCCGAGCCGGAAAGAAGAGGTCATTTCCGCGTTAGAACGCGTCGGTGAAGAACTGGAAGCCAAACGGAAAACCGAGGAAAAGCACCGTAAGCTGCAAGAACGGATCGAGCAGCTGCAGATGCTCGTGGAGAAAGAATGGTTATCCGTTTTGATGATTGAAGACGTACCGGCCGACGAGTGGGAACAGTGGCAGGAACTGTTGCCGTTTTCAGTCGCTTCGGGCATGTTTATCGTCGTCCAATTTCCTAATGGCGGGCGGACGGAGGAATGGAAGCGGTGGGTAGAAGAACGACTTGGCGAGCGGGCCCCCGCACGCTATATCGTTGGCCGTCTGGCGAACCGGCGCCTGCCGGTGCTGTTGTTCCGCAGCCGTGATGATGGGGAAATCGCTTGGAAACCAACCGTTCAATCGTTTGCGCTTGATATAGCCAGCCAGTTTGCTCTTCGGCACGGCGCTCCGCTGTATATCGGACTCGGCTCGCCGGTTTCACGCCTTCATGAGCTCCGATCGTCGTATTACGAAGCGCTGTCCGCTGTCCATTATTACGCCGAACGGGAAAAAGCACGAGTCGGTTTTTTGCCGGCCAAGCCGGCGCGTGCCGAACGGGAGAAACAGCTGCTTGAGGCAGTACGCCTCGGCGACATCGGGCAGGCGCGGGCGATTGGTCTTGCGTACATCGACGAGCTCATTGCTTCCCACTCGTTATCCGCTGCCGGACGCAAAGTGGACGGGATGTTTGTTTCGCTTGCTCGCCTTCTTTCCGAGCTTGGCGTTCGTTATGAACGGACGGTGTCGTTTTCCTCTTGCCGTTCAGGAGCGGAACTGAAACAGACCGCCTTCGACGAGCTCGGCCGCATCGCCGCAGATCTCGAAGCATGGCGCCAGCAGCAAGCCCACGGTAAAATCGGCAAGGCGAAGGACTACATTGACCGCCATTACGCCGAGCCGCTGACGCTTGAAGAAGTGGCCGAACACGTTGGGATGAGCCCGTACTACTTCAGCAAACTGTTCAAGGAACATTTCGGCATCACGTTTATCGACTACGTGACGAACGTGCGCATCGAGCGGGCCAAAGAAGCGCTCGTTCGCACCGATTGCAGTTTAAAAGAAATTTGTTTTTCCGTTGGTTACAATGACCCCAACTATTTCAGCCGCGTGTTTAAAAAACAAACGGGCTGGTCGCCGAGCGAATATCGGAAACAGTTGCAGGTGCGATAACTGAAGCAGTCCCGCCATCAACTGATAGGAAAACGAGCTCGCCCTCTGATCGGGCGGGCTTTTTGGCGTTGCACGCTCATAGGTGGGGCGGATTCATTCAGCCACTGTTTTTTATGAACGAATAGAAATTGGTAAGCAGATGTCCCTATTTGCCACGGGTCGACTATGACAAGACTCGCCTTCTTGTTTGCGTACGTACGGGCGCCCCAGGGCAAAAAAGTGAAGAAAAACGCAAAAAAGTGAAGAAGTCAAGCCGTAATCAGGCGAGTCGCGCATGATACAATCATCAATGAAAGGGTTTTCAAAAAGGGTGAAGGGGGAGAAACATGAGAAAGAAAGCAGCTGTGTGGCTTTCGCTCGCTCTTGGGTTCGGTATGGCACTATCAGGCTGCAGCTCGAATTCAGTGTCCGATGACGCCAAACAAGGCAACCAAAAAGCGGGAGAAAAGCTCGAGATTTTCAGCTGGTGGACAGGAGCTGGTGAGGAAGACGGTCTCAAAGCGCTGATCAAGCTGTTCCAAGAAAAATATCCGGACATTGAAATCGAAAACGCGGCCGTCGCCGGCGGAGCCGGGACGAACGCCAAGGCGGTCTTAGCGAGCCGCATGCAAGGGGACGACCCCCCATCAACGTTCCAAGTGCACGGTGGGGCGGAGCTGAATGAAGGCTGGGTCGCTGCCGGCAAAATGGAGCCGCTCAACGACTTGTATGAACAAGAAGGCTGGATGGACAAATTCCCGAAAGCGCTCATTGACATGGTCAGCAAAGACGGCAACATTTACTCTGTTCCGGTGAATATCCACCGCGGCAATGTGCTTTGGTATAACAAAAAAGTGTTTGCTGACAATGGACTTCAGCCGCCAAAAACATTTGACGAGTTTTTCCAAGTGGCGGATCAGCTGAAGGCAAAAGGCGTTACGCCGCTCGCGCTTGGCGATAAAGAACCATGGACTGCAACGCATTTGTTTGAAACCGTTTTATTAGGGACGCTCGGAGCGGACGGCTACAAAAAGCTTTGGACCGGGGAATTGTCGTTTGATGATCCGAAAGTGAAACAGGCGGCTGAAACGTTTAAGAAAATGCTCGGCTATATTAACGAAGACCATAGCTCGCGCAACTGGCAAGACGCAGCTCAGCTCGTCGCTGAAGGAAAAGCAGCCATGTACGTGATGGGCGACTGGGCCAAAGGCTACTTTGTGAACGACTTACAATTAAACGTGAATGAAGATTTCGGCTACGTGCCGACACCGAATACCGATGGCAAGTTTATGGTCATTACCGACACGTTCGGGCTGCCAAAAGGGGTGAAAAACCCGGACGATGTGAAGAAGTTTTTGGCTTTGCTTGGTTCGGTTGAGGGGCAAGATGCGTTCAACCCATTGAAAGGATCAATCCCCGCCCGCATCGATGCTGATCCGTCGAAGTACGACGAATACGGCAAACAAACGATGGAAGATTTCAAGAACGCAGAATTGGCGCCAAGCTTAGCGCACGGCTCAGCGGCACCGGAAGGTTTTGTCACGAAAGTGAACCAGGCCATCAACATTTTTGTTACGCAAAAAGATGTCAACTCGTTTATTGGCACCCTTGTTTCAGCAGCGGCGGAACTGAAGAAGTAATGAATGAAAGGGGGACGGGAGCCATTCTCTTCCCCTTTTCGCATTCATCGTAAGGAGGGATGATGATGGAAACGGTAAAAATCGCCCCAGCGAAGGAAACAGCAGCCGTTCCTGCGGTGCGGAAAAAGCGGAAATGGACGGCCGACCACTGGCTGGCCGCCGCGTTTTTGGCGCCGTCGGTTGCGCTCATTTTCCTATTTGTCTATGGATTTATCGGCTGGACAGGATATGTTTCGGTAAGCAATTGGAATTCGCTC
Organism: Geobacillus subterraneus; assembly: GCF_001618685.1. Classification (GTDB taxonomy): domain Bacteria; phylum Bacillota; class Bacilli; order Bacillales; family Anoxybacillaceae; genus Geobacillus; species Geobacillus subterraneus. The sequence continues at coordinate 55,151 of NZ_CP014342.1, forward strand.
GTCCCAGACTGGTCGTTTGCCGGGCTGAAAAACTATCAGTACTTGTTCCAAGATTTCCGTTTCCAAGCCGATTTGCGCAATACGCTCGTATTTACGGTGCTGTTTATCGCGGTCGTTATTGTGCTCGGCCAATTGCTTGCCATTTTGCTTGACCAAAAGCTGCGCGGGGAATCGCTGTTTCGCAACATTTTCTTTTTCCCGATGGCTTTGTCCTTTGTCGTGACCGGGGTCGTGTGGCAATGGTTGTTCAACCCGTCGACGGGCGTAAATTTATTTTTAAAGCCGTTCGGCCTTGATTCGAAATGGTATACCGATACGACGATCGCGGCCGGTTTTCATTGGGGAAAAATCGAATTTGGCATTCCAGTCGCCATGATTGCGGTCGTGGTGGCAGCAGTCTGGCAAATGACCGGCTTTGCCGTTGCTATGTATTTGGCTGGCTTGCGTGCGATTCCGGATGAGGTGCGCGAAGCGGCGCGGATGGATGGAGCAACCGAGTTTCAATTGTATTGGAAAATCATTTTGCCGCTGTTGCGGCCGATTACGGTCAGTGTCATCATCATTATGGCGCATATTTCGCTGAAAATTTTCGATTTGATCTACGCCATGACCGGACCGGGGGCGAACTTTGTCACCGATGTGCCCGGGGTGTATATGTTTGAAACGACGTTCCGCGGCAATTATTATGCGAACGGGGCGGCGATCGCCATTGTGATGTTGCTGTCGGTCGCGATATTTATCGTTCCGTATCTCATCTCAAGCCGCAAGGGGGGATCGTAATGGCGAAACCGCTATGGGCGCGGCCGTTTTTGTATATGCTCGCACTGGCGATGAGCGCGTTTTTCCTATTGCCCGTGTATGTGATGATCGTGACGAGCTTAAAACCGCTCGATGAAGTGACGTTGGCGGACATGTGGAAGTTGCCGTCAACGGTCGATTGGAGCAGCTATGCGACCGCATTTGAAAAGCTGGCCCCGAACTTTTGGAACTCGATTTTGCTCGTCGTGCCGGCGACGCTGCTATCCGCGCTGCTGGGGGCGCTCAACGGCTATGTGCTGTCGAAGTGGAAGTTTAAAGGGGCGGATGCGTTATTTACGCTTATTTTGTTTGGCATGTTCATCCCATATCAAAGCATCTTAATCCCGTTGATCCAATTTTTGCGCGAAATCGGGCTGTACAACACGATTCCGGGGCTCGTGTTCGTCCATGTCGTCTACGGCATTCCGATCACGACGCTGATGTTCCGCAATTTTTACGCCGCCATTCCGGATGAGATGATCGAATCAGCGAAAATCGACGGCGCCGGGTTTGTCCGCATTTTCCGTTACATCATGCTTCCGTTGTCCGTCACCGGGTTTGTCGTTGTCGCCATTTGGCAGTTTACGAACATTTGGAACGAGTTTTTGTTTGCTGTGACGATCACGACGTCGGACAAACAACCGATCATGGTTGCTCTACAAAACTTATCCGGGAGCCAAATTGTCCAGTGGAACGTGCAAATGGCAGGAGCTTTGCTCGCCGCCTTGCCGACGTTGCTCGTTTATATCTTCCTTGGTAAATATTTTGTCCGCGGACTGCTTGCCGGCTCGGTAAAAGGATGAACAGACGGAAAGAACAACTTGGGCGTGATCGGAGGAGCTGCTTTGTTAGCGGCTCTTTTTTATTTGGCACAACGTTTCTTGTTTGCCGATGATATGGCTCTCTTTGTCATCAGGGAATAGGAAGGGAGAAGGGGCGAAAGAATGGCCAGTCGTGTTGACCGATGATGGCGGAAAAAGTGCGACCGGTGCACGTTTTCCGCTTATCGTTGAGCCTTCTTCGTCTTTCGATTAAGATAAAAACAGAATAGGTAAAGAAAGTGAGGCGTACCGCATGATTTTAGGAGCCATTGAAGCTGGAGGAACAAAATTTGTCTGTGCCATCGGCGATGAACAAGGAAACATCCATGAACGGGCGGTGTTTCCGACGACCGTGCCGGAGGAGACGATGGCCCATGTGATCGATTTTTTCCGCCCCCACCGTATCGAGGCGATCGGCGTCGGATCGTTCGGCCCGGTCGATTTGCATCCTGACAGCCCGACGTACGGCTATATTACGAGCACGCCGAAACAGGCGTGGGCGAATTTCAACGTTGTCGGCACGCTAAAACAAGCGTTCCCGGTGCCGGTCGGGTTTGATACGGATGTCAACGCCGCGGCGCTTGGCGAGCTGCGCTGGGGGGCGGCGCGAGGATTGGATAGCTGCCTATATATGACGGTCGGCACCGGCATCGGCGTTGGCGCGGTCGTGGAAGGGCGGCTGCTTCATGGGCTGCTTCATCCAGAAATGGGACATATGTTCGTCCGCCGTCATCCGGACGATGCGTTTGCCGGCATCTGCCCGTACCATGGCGACTGCCTGGAAGGGATGGCGTCCGGCCCCGCGATTGAGCGGCGCTGGGGGAAAAAGGGGGCGGAGCTGGCCGAACGGAAGGAGGTCTGGGAGCTCGAGGCGTTTTATCTCGCCCAAGCCATCGCCAACTATATCCTCATTTTATCACCGAAAAAGGTGATCACGGGCGGGGGCGTCATGAAGCAGACGCACGTGTTGCCGCTTGTGCGCCGACATGTGCAGGAGCTACTCAATGGGTATGTTCAGCACGAAGCGATTCTTGAGAAGATCGATGCGTACATCGTTCTTCCAGGGCTTGGCGACAATGCCGGCATTTCGGGCGCCTTGGCGCTCGCAGCGGCGGCGCTGGAATAAATGGAGTGGACGGCGGTTCATAGCCTTTTGTCAGACTATGGACCGCCGTTTTTTGTTGGTAATTTACCTTTTTTGACTGTTCGGTCAAAAAAAATGCTTATATCCATGACTTTATAGTCGAAAAACATTATTTTTTAGTTGTATAAATTGATAATCGTTGTTTATAATGATATTGACTGTTTGGTCATATGTATATGGAGGCGAGGGCAATGGCCGATATCCGGCAATTGATTGAACGGTTGCGCCAGCGCGGGGTGCGGGCCGATTTAGTGAAGCCGCGCGCGTTGTTGCCATCGTACCCGCAATGGGAAGCAGTGAATGGGAAGGGGATGGACTAGTGCCATGGATGAACGGCGTGTTCAATTTATCGAAATTGCGATGAAGCTGTTTGCCGAAAAAGGGTATCATGCGACATCGATCCAAGATTTGGTGGAAGCATGGGGCATTTCGAAAGGAGCGTTTTATCATCATTTTTCTTCAAAAGAGGAACTGTTGCTGGCGGTGTTGCAGCATTACAGCGAGAACATGATGGCCGATTTGACAGCAGCGGCCGGCGGCGGGTCAGAAAAAGAACAGTTCATCCGCCAGCTGGCTGCTCATTTTTCTCATGTCCGCCAATACAAGGAGTTTTTGCATATAGTCATGTCGGAACAGCTGCCAAAAGTCAATCCGGAGATTGAGCGGTATATGTTCCGTCAGCACGGCCGTCTTTTTTTATGGTATTGCACCCGTCTTGAAGAAGTGTATGGGGAGGCGATTCGGCCGTATGTGTATGATGCGGCCATGATGGTGAACGGCATCGTGCGCCAATATTTGTTTTACTTTTTCTTTCACCAAGAGACGGTTAACGCGGAAGAAGCCGCTCGTTTCCTCATGCGCCGCTTCGACGCGATCATCGACAGCTTTGCGGCAGGCGAACGTCCGCTGTTGACGAAGGAGTCACTAGCCCCATGGATGGAGCTGGAAGAGCGCGAGCGGCAGAGACAACGGGAACGGCTGGCCTCGGCGTTTTCCGCTGTCCGGGAGGCGGCGAAGGAACTTGGCGCAAAGCAGGTGGATGATGTGCTTGAGGCGGTAGCTGCGCTCGAGGAGGAGCTGCTCGAACGCCATGAACCGCCGCGCGTCTATCTAGTCGAGGCGCTGCTTCTGTATTTGCGCCATCAACAAGCGCCTTCGCTTGCGTCGGCCTTGGCCGCGCTCAGTCAAGAAATGGAGACCTATCGACAATGGAATGGATGGGAGAGAGGAACATGGAAAAAGCATTAGCGGCGCCGGCCAGCACGATTCGGCATCGCCCGCTGCTCATTACAGGACTTATTATCGCCATGTTGTTTGCGGCGCTCGACGGAACGATCGTTGGCACCGCGATGCCGCGCATCGTCGGGGAGCTCGGCGGGCTTGGGGTGATGACATGGCTGACGACGGCGTACATGTTAACGTCGACAACCGTCGTGCCGATCGCCGGGAAGCTTGCCGACTTGCTTGGGCGGCGTCTCGTGTATGTAAGCGGACTTGTCATTTTTATGGCCGGCTCCGCACTGTGCGGCATGGCAAACGATATGACCCAGCTCATTATTTACCGCGGCATTCAAGGAATCGGCGGCGGCATTATGATGCCGCTGGCAATGATTGTTATTGGCGACGTGTTTACGGGGAAAGAGCGCGCCAAATGGCAAGGGGTGTTCGGCGGTCTGTACGGCCTCGCTTCGGTGCTGGGCCCGCAAATCGGCGGCTTTATCGTCGACCATTTGAACTGGCGTTGGGTGTTTTATATTAACTTGCCGGTCGGCATTTTAGCGACAGTGCTGATCGCGATGGGGTTAAGCAAGTACAAAGCCGAAGGGGCGGTGAAATTTGACATCGCCGGGATGACGACGCTGACGGTAGGTGTCGTCAGCTTATTGCTTGGGCTGACGTTTGGCGGCGACCGATATGGGTGGGGTTCATGGCAAATCATCTCGCTGTTTGCGGCGGCGGTGATCTTTTTCGCCTTGTTCATTTGGGCAGAGAAACGAGCCGGCGAACCCATCATTCCGCTTTGGCTGTTTCGCAACCGGACGTTTACGCTGCTGAACGGCATCGGCTTTTTCATGAGCATCGGCATGTTCGGAGCCATTATGTTTGTCCCGTTTTTTATGCAAGGCGTAGTTGGAGTGAGCGCCACAGAGTCAGGGACGATTATGACACCGATGATGGTGACGATGATGATCGGCAGCATCGTTGGCGGCCGACTCGTCTATCGAATTGGCGTGAAAACGCAGCTGATCATCGGTATGGCCATTATGTTGGCGGCGTTCGGTTTGCTTGACACGATGGATGTCGACACATCGAAAGGGACGGCAACGATGTATATGATCGTGCTCGGGCTCGGCACGGGGCTTGTGATGCCGATTTTAACGTTCGCTTTGCAAGAAAGCTTTCCAAAATCGGAGCTTGGCGTCGTGACGTCTTCAAGCCAATTTTTCCGCTCGATCGGCGGGACGTTCGGCATGACTGTGCTTGGCGCCATCATGAACCATCGCTCAAGCGCTTTGCTTGATGAACGGCTGATGCCAAAGCTTGAAGCGCTGCCGGCGCAGGCAAACGGGCTTGTTGATCGCTTTGCCGACATGATTCACTCTGATCCGCAAGGGCTGTACTCCGTCTTGCTCAGCCCGGAAGCGATGAAGAGCATTCCGGCTGCACTGCGCGACATGTTCGTGCCGGTGTTGAAGCAGTCGCTCGTTGATTCATTGCAATCTGTCTTTTTGTTTGCGCTTGTGTTTATCTTAATTAGGCGAGAAGACTCCCACTTCAACGAAGCGAAGCGGAGTAAGTGGGAGATGAATCGCCTTAACTATATTTTGCTGAAAATAGGATAGATTCAGTAAAATATAGTATCATATAGTTAGATGGGAGGTGAAAACATGTATTTTTGTATCAAACAACAGCTAAATGGTTTGACCAAAGAAGAATACTTGACTCTTCGAGAACTGTGCCATATTGCCAAGAACATGTACAACGTCGGATTGTAAATTGGCAAACTTGTCATTGGCTATGCGGAAACATTACAACGCAATATTAATCTAGGAAAAAAGACAAATCAAAACTTTGTCAATATTCCTCTCGGTAACATAAAAGAAAAATTAGAATATCTTTGTGAATTTTACGGCATTGAATTCTTGAAACAGGAAGAATCATATACGTCTCAAGCCAGCTTTTTTGACGGCGATGAGATTCCTGAATATAATGCCGACAATCCAAAAGAATATAAGTTCAGCGGCAAACGTATTAAGCGCGGCTTGTATCGAACAAAGTCTGGCAAACTAATTAATGCTGATGTCAATGGCGCATTAAACATCTTAAAGAAAAGTAAAGCTGTAGACCTGAGTGTCTTATGCTCTAGCGGCGAAGTGGACACGCCTCAAAGAATAAGGATTGCTTGAAGCAGTCAAACTTCTTTGGAAGCCCCCACTTCAAATTTTCGCTAGAAAATTAAGTGGGGGTAGTTCACTGCGGTCGGCTTATTGTTTGTGTTCGGTTTGAGACGGATTGAATTGTCCGATCGGACGGGGGCGAAACCAAAAGTAGACATGGCCGAGTGACGGTCCTCATCATAAAAACCCGGTGGAACGCGCCTCACTCAAGGCGGATCCGCCGGGTTTTTTTCGATGAGCAGCACAGCCCTCCACGAGGCGGGTGACTTGCGAGCCGCTATGCGTCTTCCGTCCCGGCGCTCTGTCCGAAGACGCGCGAGCGGGTGAGAAAGCGGACGCCTTCCGGACCTTCAAGCGAAAACATGCCGCCGCGCCCGGGAACGACGTCGATGATCAGTTGCGTGTGCTTCCAATATTCGTATTGCGCCTTGGCGATGTAAAACGGGCAGCCGCCGATTTCGCCAAGCAGGACGTCGGAATCGCCGACAATCAGCTCGCCGAGCGGATAGCACATCGGCGAGCTGCCGTCGCAGCACCCGCCCGATTGGTGGAACATGAGCGGGCCGTACTTTGCTTTCAGCTTTTCGATTAATGCCAACGCCGCTTCGGTGGCGATTACTTTCGGTTCATCGCCCATTACGTCCCCTCCTTATGCATTCGATTTCCGTTTTCGATATTGACGCTCGCCCGGCGGTCTGCCGAAGCGGGACAACAGCGGTGTCGCCAAAGGCAAAAGAGGGTGTCCCGGACAGGTCGGGACACCTCGTCAAAACGGCGGGTGCTTCGCCTCGAAAGGAAGAGGCGGGGTGGGTGAATATTAGAACAAGCCGAGTTTTTTCGGCGAATAGCTGACGAGCAAGTTTTTCGTTTGCTGGTAATGGTCAAGCATCATTTTGTGCGTTTCGCGGCCGATGCCGGACATTTTGTAGCCGCCGAACGCCGCGTGAGCCGGGTAGACGTGGTAGCAGTTCGTCCAAACGCGGCCGGCTTGAATGCCGCGGCCGAACCGGTACGCCGTGTTGATGTCGCGCGTCCAGACGCCGGCGCCAAGGCCATACAGCGTCTCATTGGCGATGGCGAGCGCTTCATCGTTGTCTTTGAACGTCGTGACGGCCAACACCGGCCCGAAAATTTCTTCTTGGAAAATGCGCATTTTGTTATGTCCTTTGAAAATCGTCGGTTTGACGTAATACCCGCCGGCAAACTCGCCTTCAAGCATGTTCCGCTCACCGCCGATCAACAGCTCGGCGCCTTCCTGTTTGCCGATGTCGATGTACGATAAAATTTTCTCGAGCTGCTCCGACGACGCTTGGGCGCCGATCATCGTTTCCGTGTCAAGCGGGTTGCCTTGTTTAATTTGTTTGACGCGTTCAAGCGCCCGTTCCATAAACGCATCGTAAATCGATTCGTGGATGATCGCGCGCGACGGGCATGTGCACACTTCGCCTTGGTTTAAGGCGAACATCGTCAACCCTTCGAGCGCTTTATCGAGAAACTCGTCATCTTTGTCCATCACATCAGGGAAGAAAATGTTCGGTGACTTGCCGCCAAGTTCAAGCGTAACCGGAACGATGTTTTGTGAGGCGTATTGCATGATGAGCCGTCCGGTCGTCGTTTCGCCGGTGAACGCCACTTTCGCCACGCGCGGATTTGAAGCGAGCGGCTTGCCGGCTTCTAAGCCAAAGCCGTTCACAACGTTGACGACGCCAGGTGGAAGCAAATCTTCGATGAGTTCGATGAGAACGAGGATTGACGTCGGCGTTTGCTCCGCCGGTTTCAACACGACGCAGTTGCCGGCCGCAAGCGCTGGCGCGAGTTTCCAAGCCGCCATTAAAATCGGGAAGTTCCACGGGATGATTTGCCCGACGACGCCGAGCGGTTCTTTGAAGTGATAGGCGACCGTGTCGTGATCGATTTCCGAAATCGTCCCTTCTTGGGCGCGAATGCAGCTGGCAAAATAGCGGAAATGATCGATGGCAAGCGGAATGTCAGCTGCCAACGTTTCGCGGATCGGCTTGCCGTTTTCCCACGTCTCCGCGACCGCGAGCCGTTCCAAGTTTTCTTCCATCCGATCGGCGATTTTGTTCAACAGGCGGGCGCGCTTGGCGGGTGAGGTGCGTCCCCATTCCTCTTTTGCCGCATGGGCAGCGTCAAGCGCCAGTTCGATATCAGCGGCTTTCGAGCGCGGCACTTCGCAATACGGCTGCCCGGTGATCGGCGTGATGTTTTCAAAATACTCGCCGTCCACCGGCGGCACCCATTTGCCGCCAATAAAGTTTTCATAGCGCTTTTTGAACGTGACAAGCGACCCCGGCTGGCCTGGTTGTGCGTAAATCATCCCCGATTCCCCTTTCATTTGAATATCTGTATACGCTTTCAATAGAAGGAATATTAGAAAAATTCCTCCCGATGATTAGATTAGCATGGCTGGACAATATTGTCAAGCGAGAAGCGTGCTGGCGGCGGGAATCGTTTGGAGGGGAGCAGGCGTTTCGCTGTCCCGCTCCTAGAAGAATGGTGTTCGAAAGCTGTGAACTGCTCACCGCTTAGCTAGCGCTTGAAGTAAGAGGTTCTCAGTTCCGCGACGAAAGACGGCTTTCGTCTCCCTGAGCGTGACTTCGGGTTGTTCTAACCCGAGGCAGCCGATGATTCGGAGTCCTGTCGTGCCTTGGATAGTTTACGCATGGAAGGCTTCGCTCGGCTTTCGCATTGGATGTTCTCCACGCCCCCCCTGCGATCCAGTTCGCCAAGAACATGATATGCATTGATTTTATCAAGTGTTTTGGCTGACGCCAGCCGACCTTCATCTCCCGCCTCCTTACTGGGCTATGGCCCTGCCCATTCCTTGAGGCGGGAGGCTTCTTTCGGAAATTACGTGAAATCATCATCCCTCGAAACGGGATTAATCCACCTCAAGCCCTTCAAGCCAGCGGCTTGCGTATACGCCGCAAAGGTGATGGAACACCTCGAGCAGTTCGTTCGGATCGGCGGCGAAAAATGTACGGGCGGCTGATTCGTTTTCCTCCCGGCCGAATTCGATTAAAAAATCGGTGGCGATCCGGTTGAACAAGAGCAGCGCGCTGTAAGAGCGCTCCAGTTGGCGTTTCCGTTCTGCCGCATCAGCGATGTCTGCAAACGGGCGTCCGTACCGCTCGACAAGCTCCGGAAGGCGACGGCGGATCGCCTGCTGGGCGTCAGTCAGCATCGCCTCGATCGTGCCTGGCGATAAAAACGTCTGCTCGCGCAGCATATAGCCCCAAATTTGTTTTAACGCGTGCGCCGATTCACTTGCAAAAGCGATATTGCTAAGCAAATCGTTCATATACCGTTCCTCGTCGGCTGCTTGAATGCGCAGTTTCATAATGATTTCAAGCACATCGGAATGGACTTTTTCTTTCCGCCATGGCTTCGTCAGTTCATGAAGCAAGATGGAAAGCAAACGAGCCGCTTCGTCTTTTGTCATCATCAGCCAATCCTTTCGTCGCAAAGTCATCGCTTTCATTTTACCATGACCACTTATGCGTCTCCTACCCTTGAAACAGTCGGGGATGCGGGAATGACTGACAGAAGGAAAGAAAGGGCGATCGTGCCCTTGGCGAAGCGCGGGAAAGAAGAGGGTTCTGAAATCGGCATTGCTGAAAGACCATCGTTCACGTATGATGATAAAGAGGAACATCGTCCAGAAGACTGGTGATTTCGTGCAAAACACGGTCGATCCCAGCTGTTTGTCAATGAGAGAACGCTTGCGAAATTTTGGGCCAAATGCCGCCCATTTGTGCGCGGCAGCCGTTTTTCACCGGCCTTCTAGAATATCCGGGCGAAAGAGAGGCATATTCGAGCGCGCCCGGCGCATGCTCGAACAAAGGAGAGGGAAGGGGAGAGAGGCATGAAACCGTTGCGCCTGCGCGGCCATCATTTGCTTTGTGTGCACGGATTCCGTGGCATGGGCTACAGCCCGTCGTTTGTCGCAAAAATGTGGGAGATCGTCAGGCGAATTCGCGATGAAGAGGACGATTTTCCGATTGAGGTGGTGGCGGCGCTTGATGAGGCGTGCCTCGCCTGTCCGCACCATGGCGAAACGACATGCGAAGCCGGCCCGAATTCCGATGACCACGTGCGGTCACTTGATGGAAACGTCATTCGCCATTTAGGTTTGAAGGCAGGGAACGTATATCAGAAATCGGAATTGATCCGGCGGACGGCGGAAATGGTTGAACCGGACGATTTGGACCATTTATGCCGCCATTGTTCATGGCTTCCGTATGGCGTCTGCAAAGAAGGAATCGCCAATGTCCGCCGCGGGAACATTGCCCAAATATAAATGATTTCGGTTATCACCGGCGTCACTGCTCCGGATCGGCAGGGATTTGCAACGTTCGCGGAAATTTCTAAAAAATGAATGATTCCACGAGCTGAAAAATGTGATATGATAAACAATTATAAAGACTTTCGACAGAAAGGGTCATGGAACATGAAAGTAGCCAAGTTCGGTGGAAGCTCGGTGGCGAGCGCCGTGCAATTCCGCAAAGTGGCTGATATTGTCAGTTCGGATATCGAACGCCGCATCGTCGTCGTATCGGCGCCTGGAAAGCGATACAAAGACGATGTGAAAGTGACGGACATGCTGATTCGGCTGGCTGAGCAAGTGTTGGCCGGTGAACCGTACGAGGAAACGATGCAGACGATCGCGAAACGGTACGCTGACATTGCCGATGAGCTCGAACTGGAAGCTGACGGGTTTTTGGCTGAGCTTGCGGATGATTTGCAGTCAAAAATTAGCGCCTATCGGAACGAGCCGGCCCGCCTGCTTGATGCCATCAAAGCGAGCGGGGAAGATCATAATGCGCGGCTGATGGCGCTCTATTTGCAAGATGTTGGGCTCGAAGCGAGCTATGTCAGCCCGCTTGAGGCCGGCATTGTCGTGACGGATGAACCGGGCAACGCCCAAGTGCTTCCGGAGTCGTATGAAAAGCTGCGGCAGCTGCGCGAACGCCGCGGTGTGCTCGTGATCCCGGGCTTTTTCGGCTATTCCCCATCCGGTCATATCGTCACCTTCCCGCGCGGCGGGTCGGATATTACCGGTTCGATCGTTGCCGCGGGCGTAAAAGCTGATGTATACGAAAACTTTACTGACGTTGATTCGATTTATTGCGTCAACCCGTCGATCGTCGCCGATGCACGCAAACTGAAAGAAATTACGTATCGGGAAATGCGCGAGCTGTCGTATTCCGGCTTTTCTGTCTTTCATGACGAGGCGCTCGAGCCGGTATATCGGGCCGGCATTCCGGTTTGTGTAAAAAATACGAACAATCCGGCCGCCCCAGGCACATGGATCGTCGCCAAACGCAACCATATCGACGAACCGGTCGCCGGCATTGCCAGCGACACCGGCTTTTGCAGCATCAACATTAGCAAATACTTAATGAACCGCGAAATCGGCTTTGGCCGGCGCGTGCTGCAAATTTTAGAAGACGAAGGCATTTCATACGAACATACGCCGTCAGGTATTGACAACATGTCGGTCATTTTGCGGGCAAGCCAGCTTGCCGACGGGAAAGATGAGCGCATTTTAGCCCGCATCCGCGAGGAGCTCGCTGTCGATGAAGTGACGATTGAGTACGGATTGGCGCTCATCATGGTCGTTGGCGAAGGGATGGAAAAAACGGTCGGAATGGCCGCAAAAGCGGCAACGGCGCTCGCTAACGCCAACATTAACTTAGAGATGATCAACCAAGGGTCATCGGAAGTCAGCATGATGTTTGGCGTCAAAGAGGACGTCGTCAACGAGGCGGTTCGCGCGCTATATCACGCCTACTTTCAAGAGCTGACCGTCAGTCAGCCGTCATAAGGAAAAGGATGTCCGGGCTTGCGGGCATCCTTTTTTCATTGTGTTCGTACGTTTGTTTCCGCCGTTGCTGTTTTTCATACATAGGAAGGAGACGTTCGGAAAATACTACCAATGTACGGAAACGGCAACGGAAAGGAGGAAACAATGGTGAAAAAATGGGTTATTGTGGCTGCTTCTTTGGTGACATTGGCGTTGTCCCCGGCCGGCGCCACAGCTGCCATCAACCGAGCAGAACTCGAACAGTACGCGGAAAGCGTCGGCTGGACGGTAAGCAACTTGCTTACTTATTTAGATCGGTACGGGCTGACCGTCGCCGATTTTCGCTCAATGGAGGAGCTGCAACGATGGCTTGGCACGCCGCTGACCGACGAGCGGCTCCATGCGGTGTTGCGTCGGCACGGGCTGACTGTCGAGGAGCTCGATGCGCTGCTCGGGCAGTTTGGCGAAACAGTGCAAGATTATACGTTCGTGGAAGACTTGGATCGCGCCATTCGTTTTTACTCCAAGCATAACGCCGCCATGCAGCAAATGAACGATTTGCTTGGAGCATTAGGAATGACGGAAAAGGAAGTGCGCGAGCTCACCCGTCATATCGCCTCGCTTGGCGATCCGCAGCTGCCTAGGCAGCTAGCGGCGCTCAGCGGGCGGCTGCGCCCGTTTGAAGAGACAGAGGGGCCATGGACCAACGAAGCGCGCCGCGAACTGCGGGCGATTTGGGACGAAGCGCTCGCCTTGCTGCAGCTTGAGGCCAAGCTTTATGTGGATGGGCGGGAAACGGGATGGTCAGAAGCGGCTGCGGCAGCTGCTGCAGAGCCGATCGTCGTCAAATTGTATAACCGCCAAGGTGAGGAAATCGCCGATATTGCCGTCACGAGGGAAATGTTAACATCCGGCTATATCGTCCGCGCCGGGGAGAAAGGGATTGATGCCGGGTTGTTGGCGCTTGAGATGAAAGGGATGATGTACGGGGAAAAACTGCCGGATACCGCGTCACCATACGCGGCGCACGCTCTCGCCGGACTGCTGCTCGCCTCGGCCGGTTTCTTTCTTTATCGGCGGGTGGGGCGGCTCAACGGATGAGGGCGGTAAGGCATAAGCAACGTATGGCCCGGCTTCCTTGGCAACAACGGGCTGCTTGCTGCGCGGCGTTTCTGCTTATGACCATCGGAGTCGCGATGGCCGGCTGGAACGGGTATTGGTACACCGTTGGCTGGAAGGCGGCAAAGCAAGACGGCGAAGCCCCCGCCACGATGCGGCATGCGCCCGGGCCGGAAGCGAAAACGCCCCCTCAGGCCGCTCATTCTTCCGGAAGTGGCGAAGCCTCCTCGCCTCCGCCGCTTGGTGCCTACCTCGGCGAGCTTGCCATTCCGAAGCTCGGGGTGGCGATTCCGGTGTATGAAGGGGTCCGCGAACAAGAACTGCGCCGCGGTGTCGGCCATTACCCGGCGAGCGCCTGGCCGGGCGGCAACGGGCATGTCGTGTTGTCCGGCCACCGCGACACCGTGTTCCGCCGCTTCGGAGAAATCGGTATCGGCGATGCGCTCATCATTCGGACGAACAGCGCAGCCGTCCATTATCGCGTCGTCAACATCCGCATCGTCGACGACGACGACCGCACGGTTTTAGTCGATAAAGCACGGCCGACGTTGACCGTCACGACGTGCTACCCGTTTCATCTCATCGGCCCCGCCCCGAAACGCTACATCGTCACCGCCCGTCCAGTCCGGATTGACACCGCCGCCCGTGAGCTGTTACCGGGGCATGTCGGCATGTGACTTCGTTTCGAAAGAACCGATCCGTCGAGCGGAACAGTGAACGGAAAAAGGCCAGAACCCATGGTTCTCGCTCCTCTTTATTGAAAAAGGCTAGAGAGTGCGCTCCCTAGCCTTTTATCTTTCCCGGTTGCTATGTGTTCTCGCGCTATGCCGTTCGTCCATTTGCTGGCGAAATTCCTTGAGCAGCGCTTCGCCTTGCAGCCCTTTCTCGACGAGGCCGGCCAGCACGACTTCAGCCAAGTGGGTCCGCCTTGGGATCATCAGTCCTTCCATTAGGACGCTAATATGGCCGTTCATTTTTGTGATCGAGCGGACGGCGACAAGCATGTTCGCTGGATCGTTGCCCGGATTGGTGATCGTCACTTGCAGCTGAAATTCCCGTTGTTCTTTCAAGCCGGCAAACATCGGCTCATAGTCATCATCCAAATACGCTTCAACAAGCCAGCGGTTTTGGCCATCCTCTTTATTGATAATCAAGCCGTCAATAAACGGGATGTCCCGGCGGCGCATTTCCCCATCAATGACCGAGAGCCCGACAAGCTTGAACGTTTTCATCTCGCCCACCTCATTACCGTTGTCTTACCCATGATTATAGCATAGGCAGCTAGGAGAAGAAAAACCGGATGATGCACCCGCGTCTGCAAAAGCTACCCACATTTTTTGCCGTGGAATGACAAAAACACCATTTTGCCGCATCATTGTTGACGCAACCTTCGCCTTTTTCGACGATTGTATGGATAGATTGCGCAGAAAAATGCAAAAATCGCGATTTTACGGCAAAAAACGCGATCATTTATGATAAGGATGCGGTGGACAGAAAGGGGGAATGCAACGGAACATGATCAATCAAGTCGTACTTGTCGGCCGGTTGACGAAGGACCCGGAGCTTCGCTACACGGCCGAGGGGGCGGCCGTGACAACCGTTACGCTGGCGGTAGCGAGAAATTTTCGCAATGCGGAAGGGGGGGTTGATGCCGATTTCATTCCGTGTGTTTTATGGCGGAAAACGGCGGAACATACCGCCAATTACTGCCGAAAAGGATCAATGGTGGCGGTAACGGGAAGAATTCAGACGCGCCGCTATGACAATAAAGATGGCCAGCGCGTCTATGTGACCGAAGTCGTCGCCGATTCCGTTCAGTTTCTCCACTCCGGCAAAGCGCGGGAATGGCCGGAGCATGTCTAGCTGTTTCCCCATTCATGCCTTTCTTAGCGAATCCCCAAGAGAAAGAACGTTTCCTCACAACTTCCCCAATGATGGCGCTAGCAACCGATGTTAGCGCTTTTTTCTGCTGGGCATGGTTGGGCAAGAGGGTGTCAGCCGATGGCTTCGGCACACTCCTTAATGATCGTCATCAACATCGTTTCGACATGTTTTCGCTTTTTCTCAGGCAATTTCGTCAGCGTGTACATCGCTTCACTCATATCTTGGTTTTGCAGCAAATAGTCAATCGCGGCGAGCGTCTTTTCGTTTATTTCCGTTGTTCCGTAAAGCCTTTTGACCTCACGCAGCACTTCCTGCCGTTGCACCTCGCTGCCAATTAGAAAATCAGCACTGACATGAAACAAACGGCATAACTTTTCAAGCGATTGGATATCCGGGAGCAAGCTGCCGTTTTCCCACTTGCTGATTTGCGAGCGGGATACGTTTAACTGCTCAGCCAGCTGCTCTTGGGTCCAGCGTTGCTGTTTCCGCAGCCTTTTCAGCATCTCACCGAGGTTTTTCATCGTTTGTCACCACGCTTTACATCATTATCTTAAAGATAGGAAAGCGCGGTGGTGAATTTTGTTCCTTTCCAGACCATTAACTATATACGTTCGTGATTAGAACGATATTGCATTTTCTACCAACGGTCGACATCTTTTTTCCTTCGGTTAGACATAGTACAATAAGTAAAAAAGGGTAAATATTTACTATTACTGTAGGAAAAAGAGGGATCGAAGTGAATATTTATCTCGCCGATTTCATTGTCCGTGAACGGAACGAAGCCAAAAAAGGGAAAAACATGTACCGCATATTTATTAAGGAAATGAAGAATCCATTCTCCATCCGATTGAAAACGATCGTCCCCACCAATTTCACTGATTCGCTCCGTTGCCTGAGAAGCGAAGAGGAGCCAGGGCGTTTTTCATTCGAAGGCGAGGCGCTGTTCCGCACGGTTGCCTGCTCGGATGAGGCTCAGCTTTATTTTGTGTTTAAATGTGTCAGCCAGCTTTACATGTTTATCGTCAAGCTCGATCTCCGCCTAAAAAAATTAGCCGTTGCCCTCTACGAATGGAATCAGCTCCAACAAAAATACATGTTAATCCGCACCAATGAATGGCTGGCCATGGAACGGCAGCTCATTGATGAAATTTTACAGTCGATCTATATTTGTGATCACCGCCGCATTTCTTATTTGTTTACATGTCCAGCCCGGAACAACCGTGAAAAGCGATAAGGGATCGTTGAGCCATCATTCATCCCTCCATTTCCCAATGAAAAAAAATGTTTCCTCCCAAGGTATATGTTCGTTATACTTAAAGCAAAGGGAAAACGTCGGTTTTTGCCGGAAAGTGTGCTCGATTTGTCGGTTTTCGCCGCAAAGTGACGCACTGGGCCAACGCCGGCGGCAGAAAAAAACGATCGAAACCAGGGAAGGGAGAGGGAACGAAAGTGAAGTCAAGTCATATCGTGTTAGCCACCGCCTTTGCCTCTGCGCTCTTTTTGGCGCCGGACGACGGGGAAGCAGCGGAATGGAAAGAAGGCATGAGTTCCCCAAAGGTGAAAGAGTTGCAGCAATTATTAAAGGAAAAAGGATTTTTTTCTTATCCGCAAGCTACGGGCTATTTTGGGCCCATTACGGAGGAGGCGGTGCGGGCGTTCCAACAAGCTGTCCATCTGCCAACAACCGGCGTCGTCGATGATGCGACTTACGCGAAGCTGCGTGCGTTCGTTCCAACGGCTCGCCCGTTATCCGTCGGCATGCGCGGCGACGATGTGAAAGTGCTTCAACAGCAGCTCAAACAGCTCGGTTATTTCCAATACCCACAGATTACCGGCTATTTCGGGACGGTGACCGAAGCGGCCGTGAAGCAGTTTCAACAAGCGAATGGGCTTCCCGCCACTGGAAAAGCCGATGCCGTGACAATCGAGCGCCTTCGGCAAGCGGCCAGCCAACGGACAACCGCCACATCGTCTTCATCGGCGACGCTCAGCATCGGTTCACGCGGTTCCAAGGTTAGCGAGCTGCAAAACAACTTAAAGCGCCTCGGCTATTTTACCTACCCGAAGATTACTGGCTACTATGGAACAGTGACAGCGGACGCCGTCCGCCGTTTCCAAAAGGATAACGGCTTGCCAGCGACCGGTTCGGCTGATTCAACAACGCTCACACGCATTGCCGATGCGGTGAAGAAAAAAATCGCACCGCCGGCTGAAGAAAACCGCCCTTCCATTTATTTGACGATCGGCGCGCGCGGTGAAGAGGTGAAGCGGGTTCAGACCAATTTAAAACAGCTTGGCTATTTTACATACTCGGAGATTACCGGCTATTACGGAACCATTACCGCTGACGCCGTCCGCCGTTTCCAGAAGGATGCCAAACTTCAGGCGACGGGTATCGTGGATGACGCCACGTACGAGCGTCTCATCGGACAAGCTCCAGCACCTAAAGGACAAGCTCCGGCATCCAAACTCGACGTCATCGAACTGATTGCTGATGCGGCTGAGCTGCTCGGCACGCCGTACGTTTGGGGCGGCGAAACTCCGGAAGCCGGCTTTGACTGCAGCGGTTTTCTTACATACGTGTTCAAGCAACAAGGTGTTTCATTGCCGCGGACGGTGGCGGACATCTGGAGCGCTGGGAAACCGGTCTCTTCTCCAGCCGTCGGGGACATCGTGTTTTTTGAGACCTACAAAAAAGGCCCTTCCCATGCTGGCATTTACATCGGCAACGGTCAGTTCGTCCATAGCGGCGCTTCAACAGGTGTGACGACTAGCCAATTAAACAACCCGTATTGGAAAGCCCGCTACTTAGGGGCAAAGCGGTATTAGTGCACACTAGGGCTTCTTCAAGGGCTGTTCAAAGCGCTCATGGCTCGGAAAATGAATGATGGGACTGGCAAAAACGATTCGTGGTTTCTATAGCCATGAATCGTTGGCGCGGGCGGACAGCCTTTCCGGAGGAGAAAGCGCGGCGCACCTGCGGCTCCGGCTAGGGGCGGCAACGCGATATGGCAAGAGGGGGCACGAACCGCTTAAACGGGGTCGTGCTCTTTCATTTAGCGGCCAACGGTTGTCGAGAAAGCGAACATCGCCTGTTCTTGATGACGGTCGTTTGGGAGAATCTTCAACATCAACAGCCCTCCTTTTTGCCCACTGTTTTTGATTCCATCATCATTTTGCTAGCACGGTGGTGATGGAACGAAACATCCTGGCTCGCAGCAATCAATATTTCTTCAGTGGAGAAACGTCATTACTCTAGCTTTTTGGTTTGCTTGGGTTTACTCGCCATATAAGTTGAAATTTCGTTTTACACCCAGCTGATCACTAGCCACGTTATATCATATCAGCTTGTATGTCGATGAAAACCGAAACGAAAAATCGGAAATTTTTTATGGCAACTTATAGATAGAGACCATCTTTTTTCACCATCTTGATCAGGCGAAAGGGAAACGATAGTGTTTCACCAGTCCTTCAACTCATGCCGATAAAAGAAAGTACGTTTCTGGGCCGCGAGTTTTTGGAAATGGACAACCGAAAGTTGAGGAAGCGCTTCGATTATGGTAATGTAATTTGTTGAGGTTTTCTTTACCGCAGACGAATCGGAATAAGCAGGTGAAATGATGGGAACAAAACGGAAAGTGATGACGATTTTCGGCACAAGGCCCGAAGCGATCAAAATGGCGCCGCTTGTGTTGGAGTTGCAAAAACAATCCGAGTGGATCGAACCGATTGTCACCGTTACGGCGCAACATCGGCAAATGCTGGATCAAGTATTGGATCTATTCGGCATTCGCCCGGATTACGACTTGAACATTATGAAAGACCGTCAGACGCTCGCCGGTATTACGACCCGCGCCTTAGAAGGGCTCGATGACATTATGCGGAAAGTCAAGCCGGATTTAGTGCTTGTCCATGGCGATACGACGACGACGTTTGTCGCCAGCCTCGCCGCTTTTTATCATCAAATTGCGATCGGCCATGTTGAGGCGGGGTTGCGCACGTGGAACAAATATTCTCCATTTCCAGAAGAAATGAACCGGCAACTGACCGGGGTGATGGCTGATCTTCACTTCGCACCGACGAAAAAAGCGTACGACAATTTAATCCGGGAGAATAAAAAACCGGAGTCGATTTTTATCACCGGCAACACGGCGATCGATGCGTTACAAACAACGGTGAAAGACGATTATCGTCATGACATTCTCGACCAAATCGGCGATGACCGGATGATTTTGCTGACGGCCCATCGCCGCGAAAACCTTGGCGAGACGATGCGGGGCATGTTCCGGGCCATTAAGCGCCTTGTCGAAACCTATGACGACATCCAAGTCGTCTATCCTGTCCATCTGAACCCGGCAGTAAGGGAAGCGGCGGCCGAAGTGCTCGGTGATGATCCGCGCATTCACTTAATCGAACCGCTTGATGTTTTCGATTTCCATAACTTTGCTGCGCGGGCGTACTTAATTTTGACCGATTCCGGCGGCGTGCAGGAAGAAGCTCCGTCTCTTGGCGTGCCTGTTCTTGTGCTGCGCGACACGACCGAACGGCCGGAAGGCATCGAAGCCGGGACGCTGAAGCTGGCCGGGACGGACGAAGAGACGATTTACCGCATGGCGTCAGAGCTGCTAACGAACCGAAGCGAATACGAGGCCATGGCGAAAGCATCCAACCCGTACGGAGACGGCCAGGCTTCGAAACGGATTGTCGACGCGATTTTATACTATTTCGGCTACACCGCACAGCGACCGGAGGCGTTTCATTCATAAATCGTTGTATATGTCTGCCTATGAAGGGAAAAATAGTCAAGAAGAATTGCTGGGAGAGAGGAGGTCAAAAGGCGCAACGATGTTGAACCATCTCCCAAAAGAAGTGAAAATCAGCGTGACAAGGTCGATTTCCGCTGCGTTTGAGAAATATATGGAATCGATCCAATGGGATGAGCAAAAATATGAAATGGACAAGTTTTTAACTTATTGGCGAGAATACGCGGAAAAACATGCCTCATGGTTTCGCCAGCTAGACGATGCGGTCAAGCGTGATCCGCGTTTTCATGAGGAACTGGCTGATAAAATTAACGAAGTGATCGGAAAAATATTGCGTGAGCCGCCATCGGAGCAAGACATCAGGACGTTAAATGAGCTCATCGGCCGACGAGGACTGACCGATATTGATTATACGTGTAAAATGGAGGCAAAGTACCATATTCGTCGATTAACGGAACAAGAATATCTTCCGCACGATAAAAACCGGAAGTATTAGGGAATGGGCTTTTCTTTGATATGTCCTTGTTCAACGTTGTTTCGGGATGACGGCTGCAAAATAAAATTTAGGAAAAGAGCAGGTTGACACACTCGAGCGAGGGCCGAACGGATATGGCCGTCGCTTTTTTTCGTCAAAAAATGCGCTTCAGTATCTATTCATGACGTATGGCATTTATGGTAGAATGAGAGAAAAATGCATCGAAAAGGGAGAAAGAATGTATGAAAAGGAAGATACTTGTCGCTTTTTGTCTTGTATTGTTGGCAGTGTGGCCGATGCCGATGAGTCATCCGCAGGCTGCGCCATATTTTTACGACGTAGGCACGACGCACAGGGCAAAAAACGAAATTTATTACTTAGCCGAAGGGGAAATTGTGCTAGGGAGTGTATCGGGACATTTTTATCCAGCGAAATATGTAACAAGGGCGGAAGCGGCCGCTATTATTGGGCGAACGTTAAACTTTGACGGGGGACAGCGGGACACTCGCTTTAAGGATGTCGGAAAAGGAAATTTTGCCTCTGGGTACATACAAGAAGCAGCTGAACGCAACATCATCAACGGCTACCAAGATGGGACGTTCCGACCTGACCAGTTTGTGACGCGCGGGGAAATGGCGTTGCTCATTAATCGGGCGTATTCGCTTGGCGGAACTACGCTCTCAACGGCGGTGCAACAGTTGAAAATCAAGGGAATCGCGGAAGGGAAAGCGGATGGCACATTCGGCGAAGACGAGCCGATTATTCGGGCGGATTTTGCCGTATTTGTTGCAAGAGCCATCAATCCGCAATATCGCGTGAATGGCCAGCTGACATCCACCGGACAAGCAGTGGTCAATGCTTCGGCGTTGAATGTCCGCCGTGGTCCGTCTACCGGTTATAGTGCCATTGGTCTATTGTATAAAGGGCAGTCTGTCGATGTTGTGCATATTGTTGGCAACTGGGCGTATGTTCGTGCATCAGACTTAGAAGGGTTCGTGAGCCGCAGTTATTTAGTGGATGCGGGAGTTTCACAACCTGATGAAGGAGATGCACTATCAAACTATGTAAAAACGCAGACGCTCATTATTGACCCTGGGCATGGTGGCAGTGACCCTGGCGCGGCGGCGAACGGTCTTGTGGAAAAAAACATTAATTTGAATGTTGCGTTGAAAGTAAAATCGCTGTTTGAAAATACGGGCTTTAACATCGCCCTAACGAGAGAAACAGACGTATTTGTTCCGCTCAGCGGGCGCGTTTCCTTTGCGAAAGAGAAGGGAGGAAACGTATTTGTCAGCATCCATACGAATGCCGGGGGCGGAACGGGGACAGAGACGTATTATTACAGCGCCGCGGGAACCAATCCATATGTCGAACAAAGCAAAAAGCTGGCACAATGCATTCAAAAACGGCTCGTTGAGGCGTGGAATGCTGTTGACCGTGGAGCAAAAAGAGGCAATTTGCACGTATTGCGCGAAAACAATATGCCCGCTGTATTAGTGGAGCTCGGCTTTATTGATCGCGCCGAAGATGCGGAGAAGCTCGGGTCGTCGTATTGGCAAGAACAAGCGGCTAAAGCCATTTATCTCGGCATTCTTGACTACTACGCCTCGGAAACAGGTTTGGATTTTCAGCCGTTATATGATCGTGTTCAATAGCCGCAAAGACCATGCGTCTCCCGCTTCATCAAAGTAGTTGGGCTGTGGAAACATGTGGCTCCGTTTGGCTGATGCGGGAGTTGGGGAGAGGGTTCAGATGATCAAAAAGTGGTGGATGTTTTCCATCTGTATCGTGTTGATCGTCGCAGCGGCGGTGCCGGTTCGCGCGGCCGCTGCTTCTCATCCGCTGTTTGTCCATGTCATTGTCGCTTTTCAACAACAAGTGGATGAACAAGCGGTGACAACGCTGCAAGGAAATGTCACCAAACGGTTTGACGTGATTCCTGCGGTGGCAGCGACGGTCCCGATTACGGCGGTCGAGCTGTTGCGTCGTTGGCCGGGGGTTGACTACGTACAACAAGACACGACGGTGGCCATTGATCGCCAAGTCATTGACTGGGGAGTGGAAAAGACGAAAGCGTCCGTGATGCACCCCCAAGGTGTAACAGGAAAAGGGGTGAAAATCGCGATTTTGGATACGGGTGTTGATCCTAGTCACCCGGATTTGCGTGTAGCGGGCGGCGTTTGCTTGTTGTCCTCTTGCCCTCATTCTTATCAAGACGATAACGGGCATGGTACTCACGTTGCTGGAATTATCGCGGCAAAAGACAACGAGATCGGGACGGTCGGGGTGGCGCCTGATGCAAGCATTTATGCCGTGAAGGTATTGGATCGCTACGGAGAAGGAAATGTATCAGCCGTTTTATCAGGCATCGAATGGGCGATTGAGCACGATATAGATATTATTAATTTAAGCTTAGCCGCTCCAGAAGATGCCCCTGCCCTGAAAGCGGCCATTCAGAAAGCATATGAAAGCGGGGTTTTAGTCGTTGCTGCGGCTGGCAACAACGGCTATGCCAACGGCGCAGGGGATACGGTCGAATATCCGGCGAAGTATGATAGTGCCATCGCTGTCGCTGCGGTGAATAAAGAAAATGTTCGGTTGCCATACTCGGCGACGGGACCCGCGATCGAAGTAGCGGCTCCTGGGGAGGATGTGTACAGCACCGTGCCGGTTGCTCTTGACCGTGATGGCGTTCGTGACGGGTATACGCGCATGTCTGGAACGTCAATGGCAGCGCCGTTTGTGTCAGGAGTGCTCGCTTTGTATAAGCAACAATACCCGGAACGGACGAATCTCGAACTGCGTCAAATGTTAAGAGGCCGTGCCTTGGATTTGGGGGCGGCCGGGAAGGATCCGTGGTACGGCTATGGGCTCGTGCAGGCCGTGTCCAACCAGGCGCCCGAGCTGACAGTGAAGCTGTTGTCAGTGAAAAAAGGAGAAGTTGCTTTTTCCGTTACCCCAACAGGAAACGCCGTGAAAGGGTATCGTGTATACCGAAATGGGAAACGGCTCGAAACGTTGCAAACAGCGGCCACGTATACGGATTATGTCGTTAAAGGAATATACGAGTACGAATTTGCGTCCATACGCAATGATGGGACGGAGTCCGCGTTATCGGCCCCCATCACGGTAAACGTACCGGATCCCGATTATAAAGATTTGTCAGCAAGCGCTTGGTATATGCCGGAGATCGTCTACTTATCAAGCCAAGGGATTGTGTCCGGCTATAACAATGGAACGATTCAGCCTTATCAAACGATTACACGCGCCGAAGTCGCCGTGATGCTCGGCCGGGCGCTGCATCTTGACGGGACCAAGCGAGCGACAGTGTTTCGTGATGTTTCTTCTTCTGACTTCGCCTCTGGCTACATTCAAGCTGCCTATGAGCACGGACTGATCGCCGGGTATCCGGATGGAACGTTCCGCCCGCAGCAGCCGATTACGCGCGCCGAGACAGCCATCATGTTATCGCGAGCGTATCCGCTGCCGGACGGTTCGTCTATGATGTTTAAAGATGTGACGACAAGAGTGACCGGGCATGAGGCGATCGCCAAGTTGGCTGCTGCCCGAATCACAGAAGGGTATCCGGACGGCACGTTTCGGCCATATCAATTTGTTAAGCGACTCGAATTTTTCGTTTTTACAGCCCGTGCGGCGAACGAGCGGTTCCGGTAAAACGAAGAGGTTAGTTTGATGTCGTTTCTTCTCGAAAATCGCTGATCGTTCCACCGCCCTAGCTTAATGCTCATAGACAGGAAAAAGGTGCCCCAGCTGCTTGGGACACCTTTTCTTGTCCGTCAGGAAGTGGCTGACGGCCGCTCGCTTTCCTTGTCTGTTAACGCTGTTGGATCACCAATTTATATGGGCTGACGCTTGCGTTGCCAAATGCATCTTCCACTTTAATGAAATAATTTCCTTTCGACAATTTGATGGTTAGGTATTCGTTATCGCCTTTGGTGTAATAGTCCCCTTTGGCGATCAGCTTTCCGTTAGCGTTATAGACCGTCACTACCCCGTCAAGATCGGAAGGAACGCGCAACTGTATCGTATATGTGGCTGTTTCGCGGGCGGTCAACTTGTAATAGTCGACATCCCCTTGGGATGATGACACATTCATATACCCGGTGTTATACCAAGTGCCTTGCTTCGGAGTCCGAAGCGATAGCGGCTTGGACGGCACGTTGTGACGCACGGTGGAGTGGCGGTCTTCGTCTTGCTGATCAGCCAATGCCAAGGAGAACACGTATGGCGTCACAGTTGTGTTACCGTAAAAGTCAGCCGTGACGATAAAATATCCTTTCGTTTTCTCTGCTCTCAGCGCGCCGCGCTCTTCATCATTAGACAGCCCATTGTCGATGATCCACAGGCGTCCTTCTTCTTCCGGATCCAACTTCTTGTTTTTGTTTGTATCTTCCACAATAAGGAGGATCGGATCGATCGGCATCCGTAATTCTGACGGCAAGGACGCATATTTCGATGGAATAGACGCCGGGGTGACGGCTAGTCCGTACAGCCCGTTTTTGTCCGGTCGAAAGTAATACGTGTCGATATCTTGCGCTGATGCGAAATTGCCAGTAATGGCTTTTAAGCCGATTGGCGTCGCATGATCAAAGTCATCATTGTTTTCAAATCGATCATTGACGTTTCCTGCTAGCAAGACAGACGTCATGGCATATGCTTTTACCGAAGGGCGATACATTTTTTCATTGAGCTGGATATAGTACGTTGTTCCTTTCTTTAAACCGACCGGGTAGCGGGCATTTGGTTCGAAGGTAAAAAGATCGTAACCGGCGTTGGAACCGATATAGGTGAACGTTTTTTCTTTTTCGTCATAGACGAAAAGCGTTGCCAGCGGCACATCGTGTTGCTCATCGGCTGCAAATCGGAATTCGTAAATGCCGTCTTGTTTCGGCGTAAAGGCGAGCCAGTCTTCATCCCCGCCATATTGGAAATATCCGCTCGCGGTTTGGCCGCTTTCATACGGTTTGGCTG
The DNA here is from genome assembly GCF_001618685.1 of Geobacillus subterraneus. Lineage (GTDB taxonomy): Bacteria > Bacillota > Bacilli > Bacillales > Anoxybacillaceae > Geobacillus > Geobacillus subterraneus. The sequence continues at coordinate 80,372 of NZ_CP014342.1, forward strand.
CTTTGCGTACGGCCTCGCTCCAGTCATCATCACCATCGAACACGACAATGCCGGATGCGGCTTGTTGCCAACGTTGCTGCCATTCCTCTTTTTTCTTCATATATTCTTCGATAGTTCCAGTCTTCAAACTTTCTTCTAGTTGTTCGCCTGTCATCGGAAATCCGTCTTCATCTGCAGGCAATGTTACCGCATCAACGGTTAGCCCATAAGGCAAGTGGGATGAGAAGTTTCTTGTTAGGTCGATGCCTAGTTCATTCGTTAACGACAGCATAAACGGATCCCGGACAGGTTTATTCGTGACTTCGATGATATACTGCATGCCTGGTACGGCGTTAAAGGTCAGTTCTTCTCCTTCACCATACCCGTTCATGTTGGCAGAATCGATCGGCCATGGACTCATGGCAGGTTTTGCTTCTGGCGTTGAGATGGCTCCGTCGGACGGATTTGGCATCTCTTCGCCATTTTCCGGAGAAGGCATTTGCGGCTCAACAATGTACAAGTTTAAAGCAGAGTCGATGCCGGCTACTCCTGTCAATGAGATACGGACGGTTTGTTCGGACGATGGGACTGAATCAGGAAGCGAGAAAGAAAAGTAATCGCTATCCCCTGGTAATGACGTCGCATTTCCCCCTTGATCATTTCCATCAGACTGCTCATCTCCGGAGTCTGTCTCCTCTGCTGTTGGTTGGTCCGAGGAGTTGCCTAGTTGCTCGTTTGTAAAGAAGAGCGGGCCGTGTTCTTGAAGAGAACGGTATGGCAACGAACGGATCACAAACGGCTGCTCGGCGGTGTTGCCATCATCAAGTGCAGATGTCTCCCGGCTGACAAACAGCGTGTATTTGGATGCTCCGTTCTCATGGTAGTTGCCAAGGGCGTCTTTGACACCAATCGCGACCGTTCCGTCTTCCGGTGCGGTGAACAAATAGCCTTCCTCTTTTCCTTGGACCGTATCGTTCACAGATAGACGGGTTGATGCGGACGATTGTCCGTTTTGGAAAAAGAGAATGTCAAACTTATAGTCGTAGTCTGCGGTTCCATTCACCCTCACTTGAACGTATTCGCCCTTTTGGACAGGGAGCGCATACCAATGGGTTTCGCCGAGTTTTGTAATCGTCCCAGTTTGTGTCGTCGCCCGGGTCATATCGAGCCGCTTCGCTTTTTTCAAAATCTCCTGTTCGGCTATGGACGGAAGCGGCGGAACGTTTTTCGGATTGAACCATAGGGCGGCGACCGGGTTGACAAGGCCGTGTCCGTATTGCAAGTCGTAGCCTTTTCGTCCCAGATCGCTGGCAGTTTCGTTTAAAATATAGTGAATGTCATACGGAGTCAGTTTCGGATTTTTGGATAATAACATCGCAACCGTGGCCGTCACCATTGGCGTGGCCATTGACGTTCCGCTGAGTTCGGCAAACGTGGATTGCTTATCTACGTCATACACAGAGCTATAAATGTTTTCGCCAGGTGCGACAACGTCTACAGACGGTCCATAAGTAGAGAAGTCAGTCAGCTTCCGGTCGACATTGACTGCCCCAACCCCGATAACCCCCTCGTATGCAGCTGGATATTCATACATAGACGTTCCTGAGTTGCCGGCAGCAGCCACAACCGTAATGTTGGCCGCTAACGCTTTTTGAACCGCCTCCTCAACAATCGGAGAAGGGACAGAAGAACCTAAACTTAAGTTAATGACTTGTGCTTTTTGGCGGATGGCTTCTAAAATCCCTTCGGCGACAATATAGTCCGAACTAAAAAATGAACGGTTGAACACATCAATCGAAATGATTTGGGCGCGCGGAAAGACGCCGTGCGCACCGATGCCGTTGTCTTTCTCACCGGTGATAATCCCGGCAACGTGGGTGCCATGGACATCGACCGCTCCTTTTTGCAGCGGGTTCATTACATTGTAGTTGGCGATGATTTTTCCTTTCAGCTCTGGGTGATTCGCATCGATCCCTGTATCAACAACCGCCACTTTGACCGGATGCGGGCCAGCAAGCGAGAGAGCACGCTCGACTTGTAACGTTGTTAAATAGTACGCGTTCACCTTCTTCGGATCATTGACGGGAGCAGAAAACGGGACGAAACGGGCGCTGCGCGAGACGGATACAACATGACGGTTTTCCGCATACCGACGCATCGCTTCTTTGACATTCGTTTTCCCTGTTAGTTTGACGACATCATAACGTAAGGAAGCAATACGTTTAACTAGTTTTCCCCCTGCTTGTTGATGTTCTTGAGCGGAAAGGGGATGACGGTACTTAATGACCAGTTCATCGTTACTAAAAGCGGAGGATGGCTGCCCTTTTTTTTGTGCAGCTGTTTTCAATTTGTCTGACCGTTCGGAAAGACCGAGGCGGTCAAGTAGTAGGGAGGCGTCGGCTGAATGTTTTGTCATGGCTGCCGATGCCATAGTTGGCGAGCCGCTCCCCAACAAGGCGAGCGAAAAAGCCATTCCCAGCGATAGAAGAGTTCGAGAACGGTGTCGTTTTTTCAAAACCCTCTCTCCTTTTTTAAAAAATTAGGAACCATATAAAATATTACTATAAAATTGAAAAAAATTCCTCTATTTTTTCTATATGTTTTCAAAAATATTACACAAGTAATAAAAATGTAATGATAATGTAATACATAAATCGCCAATATTTGCTAGAATATGACTATGTCTATGTCGGAACGTTGGTTTTTTTGTCGCTGTCCCACAGACACCTTTCCATCTATGAATCTATAAACAAAATAAATGGGGGAGGGGAAATGGTTGCGTCGAATCGCTAGTCTTGTTCTCGTATTGAGTTTGTTGTTTGTAAACAGTTCCGTTTCGTTTGCTGATGATATCACCGGTATCGCGTTGGAGCAGGAAATGCGGGCCATGGTGAACCAAGGGATTGTTCAAGGGTATCCGGACGGTCAATATCGACCGAATGAGCCAGTAACGCGCGGTCAGTTTGCGACGTTCCTTGCGCGGGCGCTGCAGTTGCCTAAGGCGACAGGAACCGTTTCATTTTCTGACGTTTCGCCATCGTCAAAGCTGGCCGATGGCATTTACAAAGCAAGTGCAGCTGGCCTTGTTGAAGGGTATTCCAACGGTGCCTTCGGTACGTATAAACAAGTTACAAGAGAAGAAATGGCACTGATGATTGACCGTGTGTTCGATTACTTGGAAATCGAGAAACAAAGAGCGGATTTTTCTTCGTTTACTGATCTCGATCATCTTTCATCCACATCGCGGTTGGCGATTGCTAACAACATTTATTACGGCATTATCCGCGGGATTCCGAATGAGGATGGTACATCGTTCCGCTTCGACCCGAAAGCAGAGGCGACGCGGGCGCATGCGGCGGCGTTTTTGTACCGCCTGCTCGAAGTATGGGCCGAGCAAATGCCGGAAATGGCCTATCAAATTGGAGCGGTCGAAAAAGGGGAGCTTGTTGTTTGGCCAAAGCGGTATGCCACGTTCGCCCAAGCTGAGGCAGCCTTAACCAACCCGGCTTCTCAAGTGATCGTCCAAGGAACGAAAATCGTGAAAATGGCAAACGGCTATGCTGTTGCCCAACCAGCTCCAGGCAAATCAACGACAACCATTTATAACGCTGATTTTAGCGCTTCACTCACTTATGTGGCTCCAAATACGGAAATGAAATATTTAGGAGCCGACGAGGAAAAAGTAAACGTACAAATCGCCGACACCATCGGATATGTGAAGCAGGAAGATGTGTTGCTCGTGCCGGCAGCGCTTTTGCAAGGGCGCTCGTATTACAAAGTAGAAAACGGCCATCTCGTTCATGTCATTTACAACACGACGAGCAATACGTATGTGAGCTACCTATACGGAAAAGCGCCGTCTTTTATGCAAGCGGGGCAGAGATATTACAGTTGGGATGGCGATACGTTTTATAATGAAGCTGGTCAGCTCGTTGGGACGGCTTATCAATATTTCAACGTCCTGTCGTTGCGGACAAAAACGAATTATACCGCCGATGAGCTGAATCGGTTTGTCGCCGCCTATCGCTCCGCCAGCCCGTTGAAAGAACTCGGCGCGGCGTTTAAACAGGCGGAGGAAAAGTATCAAGTCAACGCTCTGTATTTGTTGGCTCATGCGATCTTGGAAAGCAATTGGGGTTTAAGTGAATTGGCGAAGACAAAGAACAACTTGTTTGGTATTAAAGCGTATGACAGCGATCCGCTGAGAAGCGCGGATTCGTTTGCTTCGTTTGAAGAGTGCATCGATTACATGGCGAAAACGATTGTCGCGGAGCGATACGCGAATCCGAGCGATTGGCGCTATAACGGTGCATTGCTTGGAGACAAATCGTTTGGTTTTAACGTTCGCTATGCGTCTGACCCGTATTGGGGGCAAAAAATTGCGGGTTGGATGTATCAAGCCGACCAATTTTTAGGTGGAAAAGACTACGGTCACTATACGGTGATGGCGACGAACACGGCAAGTGTCAATGTTCGACTGCAGCCAGCCGTTGTTCCGCCAGTTTGGTATGAATATAAGCAGGCGAACACGCCGGTGACGGTGGCAGGAGCAACAGCGAAACAGCCTGACGGCTACGTTTGGTATCAAATCGTTCCGGACGCGCCAACAGAAAAAGCGTATATTCGCGGTGATTTATTGTCGCCTCTGACCTTCGTGAAGTAAAAAGAAAGGTGTCTCGAAACGTTCGGGACACCTTTTCCTATGTCAGGAGAGCTTCTTTCTTCGTTTCAAGCCGGGGAACAAAGGGACATTATGCCGACGGTTTCGGTTTCCGCTTTGAGCGAATTGTGCGCAGCAACCGATAAAATCCTTCCCGATACAGGGCGTATACGCTCGCGATATAAATGGCTGCACCAAGCGGGACGAGCACGGCAAGCGCAAGAAGTGCGGGCCACTGGTGGATGCCGGCTGCTTCTTTCAGCCCATAGAGCAATCCCGCCATGATGGCTGTTGCACTGCCGACGCGAATCAACAAGGACAGCAATTTTTTCGCTTCCCCGCGCTCAAACTCTTTATAGACGGCGATCGAGCAGGCAGTGACGTAGTAGAGAGAAACGAGCGAGCTCGACAACGCAATCCCGGCATACCCGAACGATTGAACGAACAGATAGTTAAGGATGATGTTTAACACAATCGTCGTGACGCTAATCCGAAGTACGACCGCCGTTTTCCCTTTCGCATACATCGACTTGGCGACAATATATTGCAGCCCTTGGGTGACGATGAGCGGCAAATAAAAGAGCAGGGCGACATACGTGCGGTGTGTGTCCGTCTCCGTAAACTGGCCGCGTTCATAGACGAACGCAATCGCGGCATCACCAACCACCCACAGCCCAGCCGCGACCGGCATTAACGTGATGAAGGAGAGTTCCATGCCAGTGAAAAACGTTTGCTGAAATTGGCGCGGTTTGTCGACTTGCTCGGACAACAATGTGAACAAAATGGCCGCGACGGTCGTGCCGTAAATCGTATGCGGGATGCTGACGAGCAGCGAGGCATTGTTCAAATACGTGACCGCTCCTTCAATCGTGCCCGAAGCGAAGATTTTATCAATAAACATGTTCATTTGCCCGACAAACGCGTTCAATAGCGAAGGAATGAGCAAGCGCAAAAACGTCTGCCGAAAATCGGGATCGATGGCCAGCGTCGGTGTCCATCGATAACCGCTCCGATACAAATAAACAAACATCAGGACAATCCCTAACACAATTCCAAAAACAAATCCGTAAGCGAGGCTATAAATGCCCCACACATCGGAAAACAACAGAGCAAACACTGCGCCCATCAAAGTAGCCAGCAGCTTCGAAATTTGCGATGGAACAAAGATGCGCCTCCCTTGCAAATATGAATCTAAAATGCCGTTTAAGGCGATGGCGCCCATAAATAAAAAGAACATTTGCGTGATGTGGACCGCCACTGATTCGGTAACCGCGGCCATTCGCCCGAAAATAGCGGGGACGAATGTAGGAGCCAGCAAATAACCAAAAACGGCAACGAACAAAAAAATGAGGACAGTGGCGTTCATAATACCGTTCGCGTTTCGTTCTGCGGCTTTAGGATCGTTTTGTTTCGCCTGAACGTACAACGGAAGAAAGACGTTATTGAATCCGACTGAAATGACGGCCAGCACGAGCGTAATAAACGAAAACGCCAACAAGTAGCCGTCCGTATATTCATTGGCGCCAAACTGCTTGGCGATGATGCTTTCCCGCAAAAAACCGGCTACTTTGACAACGAGGGCAAGCAGCGTAATCCAAATCGCCGTCTGTTTTAATGATGGCATGCATGTCACTTCCTTCATTCAAAATCGAAAAAGGCCGCCCCTGATGACAAAGAGACGGCCATGGTGTTATGGCGCCAGCGCGGCTCGATAAATGTCTTCGTACTTTTTCGCTGCTGATAAGTGGGAATATTCGTCTTCGATTTTCCGGCGCGCTGCTTGTGCCAGTTGTTGCCCAAACTCCGGATGATCGAGCAGCTCGATGATCGCTTGAGCGAGTTCATCCACATTTTTTTCCTCGACGAGCAGGCCGTCTTGCCGATGGTTGACGATCTCTTTCAAGCCCCCAACCGCCGAGGCGATGAGCGGTGATCCTGATCCCATGGCTTCTAAGGCGGAAATGGATGTCGCCTCTTCCACTCCGGCGGAGTGGACGCTTGGAACAAGCACAATGTCCGAGAGGGCATAATACTCGGTCATCGTCTCATGCGGAATGGCGCCGAGCAGTTTGGCCTTTTCACTCAGTCCTCGCTGTTCGATGAGCGATTTCAGCTCGTCGTACGCTTCCCCCATCCCGGCATAAATGAGCATGGCGTTTGGGTATTTTTCCAAGACGTGCGGCAACGCAAGCGCTGGATAAATGACCCCGTTTTTTTTCGTCAACCGTCTCGGTACAAAAATGACGGCCGCATTCTCCGGCACCCCGTGTTTTTTTCGGTAGGCGAGCCGATTCGCTTTCTCTGGTTTGAAACGGTCAACGTCGATAAAGTTGCGGATGGCGGTCGCTTCCACCCCGGCTTTTTCCCGTACATACTCTTTAATGCGCTGGTCAACGGTAATAATTTTCCGCGTTTTCGTGTATGCCTCAATTTCTTTCTCCAACAAGTGCTGCGCCTGCCGGCTTCCTTCCACCACCGCTCCGCGGCTGATGGCTTCGTATGTCATGTAGCCGTGCACCGTCGTCACCGTGGGGATGCCAGATGGCAGCGCGGCCAACGTCGCAAACACTTCCTGGGCGTTGATCACATCATACCGCCTGCTGGCGGCTTTGTCGGCGATGAGACGGGAAAGAAGCCGCTGTCTCACAGCATGGCTCCAAAGAATGCCTGTTCCTTTCGACACTTTGTTCAGCAAAAAACTCGGTCCCTTAGCGAGCATCATTTGCATGGATCGGGGAACGTCGCTGAACGAAACGACGTCTACACGATGTCCCCGCGCCTCAAGCCCGGCCTTCAATGTAGTTACATGGGTGGATAATCCGCCGGCATGCGGATAATCGAAGACGGTCGCTAGCAAAATATTCATCGGCGATCTTCTCCTTGCGGGAAAAATTTTTCTTTCAACAGCCGAATGTTTTCCATGGCCTCTTGCCGCATTTGTTTGGCGTTGTTTTGAACAATCGCACGGACGGTTTCACGCTCAGCGAGCATAAAACGGGCGTTGTTCACGAGCTGGTCGACGTCGATCTCCTCAAGACGGAACGAATAATCCCACATGCCGGAGCGCTTCAGCAAACTCTCCACTTTCGGGTCATAACTGAGGCCGATATGCGGGACGCCTGCCAAGGCAGAAAAAATGAGCGAATGCAAGCGCATGCCGATCGTCAAACGGCAGCGGCTAATAAAATGCAAATATTGGTTCGGCGTAAAATCCGGGCCGAGAATGTGGCAAGCGGATCGATGATTCATTTGTTCGACGACTCGATCGGACGCACGCACATCATGATGTCCTTCCATCGGCACGAAGACCGGCGTAATGCCCTCAAGTTCGATCAACTGATCGAGCGCACGGGCGATTTTTCCATAATAGTCGCGCTGGTCAAGCCACGGGCGAACCGATATCGCCACAAGCTGTTCGTCACCGCGAAGCGGAAGGCTTTCAAGACAAGCATTATCTTCCTTATGATGAAAGGCAAAGACAATATCAGCAGTAACGACCGTTTCCGGTTTTGTCACACCCAGCTCATGAAGCAACTGTTTCGAATACGCATCGCGGACAGTGATAAAATCAGCCATGTTGGCAAACACTTTCATTAAAATCTTTCCCCACGTCGTATTCACCGGTCCGATCCCTTGCGAGAAAAACATGACTTTCGTCCCGCAAAGCTTGGCCAAAAACACAACCAATAAATAATAAGGAAGCGGACCGAACAAAAAGCGGGTCGGATACGTATCTTGAAGCAATCCCCCGCCGCCGCTGATTAATAAATCCGCTTCACGCAGCGCCCGAATTTTTCCTTTATTATCGTGGCGCCATCCACGGTATACACTTTTCACACCGTGTGCTTTCGCCGTTTGCTCAGGAGACAGGGAAAACACGGTAATATCCGGGTTTGGCAATTCGGCGCGAAGATTGTCGATAATCGCCTCTAAAATGGCTTCATCCCCCGTATTGCCCAATCCATAAAAGCCAGAGATGACAATGTTCAACGGCATAACTCCTCCTCTAAACGACATCGTTCCACAAAAATCAACCTTAATTGTAGCATTTGCCTATAGTAGATTCAATGATGCAAAATGAATCGCGGTTTGTTATACTATAACGTGATTGGTCGAAAAAGCTCGAAAACAAAGCAAGTCTAGTTTACAAAAAGAGAGGTTGTCACGATGAAAAAAGTATGTGTCGTCGGGCTAGGCTATATCGGACTTCCGACGTCAGCGATATTTGCCTCCGCCGGATTTGACGTCATCGGCGTGGATGTGAACGAAACCGTCGTTGCGACGATCAACAGCGGCGATATTCATATTGAAGAAACGGGGTTAGCCGAACTGGTGAACCGAGTCGTCAAAGAGGGGAAATTCCGGGCCCAGCTTGCCCCGGAAGAGGCGGATGTGTTCATCATCGCCGTTCCGACACCGATTCACGACGATTACACCGCCAACATCGACTACGTCATTGAAGCAACGAAATCGGTGGCGCCGTATTTGCGGAAAGGAAACGTCGTCATCGTTGAATCAACGATTCCACCGCGAACGATGGACGATGTCGTTGCCCCGATCATTCGTGAGCACGGCTTTGACCCGGAGCGGGATGTGTATTTGGCCCATTGCCCGGAACGCGTCCTGCCTGGCCGCATTTTAATCGAGCTCGTCGAAAACACGAGAATCGTCGGCGGCGTCACGAAAGAGGCGGCGAAACAAGCGGCCGACGTCTATCGGGCGATCGTCAAAGGCGAAGTGATTGAGACGGAAGCGGTGACCGCCGAAATGGCAAAATTAATGGAAAATACGTTCCGCGATGTCAACATCGCTTTAGCGAATGAACTCGTGAAAATCGCACAACGCATTGGCGTCAATGCCCATAAAGTCATCGAACTGGCCAATAAACATCCGCGCGTCAATATCCATCTACCAGGTCCCGGCGTCGGCGGCCATTGCTTGGCGGTGGATCCGTATTTTATCGTTGAAAAGGCGAAAGAAGAGTCGCAGCTCATCCAAACGGCGCGGCGCATTAACAACTCCATGCCGCACTTTGTCGTCGAGCAAATCAAACGAATGACCGCGGAACTCGAAGCGCCGGTCATCGCCGTATTCGGATTGACATACAAAGGCAATACGGACGATGTGCGCGAGAGTCCGGCCATTGAAATCTATGAAGAGCTATGTCGGAACGAGCGGTTTGATGTCCGTGCTTATGACCCGCACGTCAAGCCGTCGCAAGTGCCGTTCCCGCTCGCTACAAAAGAGGAAGCGCTCGATGGAGCGCACCTTGTCGTTGTCTTAGCTGACCATAACGAATTCAAAACATTAACGGCTGAGGAATTGGCGCCGATGAAAACCAAGGTCATTTTCGATACGAAACATTGCGTCCGTCTTGACGATGAAGATGTGACGGTTTATCAAATCGGCCATTTATCGGTCGTCCGTGCCATTCAAGAACATCCATCGGAGAGAGTATGATCAGCGATGCAAAAAGAGCAATACTTAGGAGTGTACGTCTCCACCTTACCATATGACGACATTCTGGCGGATATCGAGAAGCGGATGGCAGCCGGCCAAAAGTCGACGATTATTGCCGTCAATCCGGAAAAAGTGATCGCCGCGGGCAAAAATGAGGAGCTGAAACAGCTGATTAACGCGGCGACATACCAAATCCCCGACGGCATCGGCGTCGTGCTCGCTTCAAAACTAAAAGGCGGGCGCCTCGCATCAAGGGTGACGGGCATCGACTTGATGGAGCGGCTCATCGCTCGGGCAGCGGAAAAAGGGTATCGCGTCTTTTTGTACGGCGCCAAAGAAGAGGTCGTCAAAAAAGCGAAAGAAAATCTCGAGGCGAAATACCCTCGTCTTTGCATTGCCGGTTATATGAACGGGTATGTGAACGACGACGAAGCGGTCGTCCGCGCCATTAATGAGGCCAACGCCGATATGCTGTTTGTCGCGCTCGGCAGCCCGAGGCAGGAGCTATGGATCCGAGCGCATATGGATCGGCTCAACGTAAAAGTGTTTCAAGGAGTTGGCGGGAGCTTCGACGTGTTTGCCGGCCATGTCAAACGGGCGCCAAAGCTGTTCCGAACGCTCGGCCTCGAATGGCTGTATCGGCTCGTCACCGACCCGAAACGGTTCAAACGGCAACTCGCCTTGCCGAAATTTCTCTGGAGAGTACTGACCGAAAAACGCACAGCCGGCAAGTCCGGCTGCTAAGGAGAGATGACGGTGAACGTGTTGCACGTCATTAGCGGCGGGGAAACAGGAGGGTCGCGCAAACATGTCGTCACCCTCTTGTCCAAATTTGCCCCAGGCACCGCGACGCTCGTCGTGTTCCAGGACGGGCCGCTTGCTGCGGAGGCGCGCCAGGCGGGGATCGATGTGCGCCTCCTTACCCAGTCATCCCGCTACGATTTGTCCGTGCTGTCGAAGCTTGTCGCGCTCATTCGCCACGAACGTTTCGATCTTTTGCATACGCACGGGCCGCGCGCCAATTTGTACGGCGCGCTCATCAAACGGAACATCACCATCCCATGGATGACCACCGTCCATAGCGACCCGCGCCTTGACTTTATGAAATCAGGGTGGAAAGGAAAATGGTTCACCCGCCTCAACGTATGGGCGCTTCGGAAGGTAGACTATTTTTTTGCCGTCTCGGAGCGGTTTAAAGAAAGCTTGGTGGAGCTTGGCATCGCCGCTGAACGGATTCAAACGATTTACAACGGCATCGACTTCGATGATGCCCCCCGTCCACATACGTTGCGGCGCGCTGATCTTGGGCTTCGGGAAGACGACGTGGTGATCACGATGGTCGCCCGCCTCCACCCGATCAAAGGACATGCTCTTGTCTTTGACGCCCTCGCCTCGCTTTCCGATCCCGATATGAAGCTGCTTGTTGTCGGCGATGGCCCGCTGGCGGCCGAACTGCGTGAAAAAGCAGCGCAAAGCGGCATCGGGCGCCAAGTGCAGTTTCTCGGGTTTCGTCGCGATGTGGCGGACATTTACGCGCTGTCGGATGTGGCCTTAATGGCTTCCTATAGCGAAAGTTTCCCGCTCGCCTTGCTTGAGGCGGCCAATGAACGCTTGCCCGTCATTTCCACCGATGTCGGTGGGGTAAGACAACTCATCGCCTCTAGCGACATGGGGTGGATCGTTCCGGTAGGCGATCGCGCAGCTCTCGCCCAAGCGATGCGCGAGGCGCGCAGCCGAAAGCAGGAGCTGAAAACGATGGGGGAGCGGCTGTACGAGCACGCTTCCACCCACTTTTCTTTGCAGCGTTTATATGAAGAAACGGTGGCCACGTACGAACGTGTCTTAGCCATCCACCCAACTAGGAAAAAAGGAGTTTAAACGATGCGAGTTAGACAACCGTTGACCTATTACGCCGTCTTATGGGCGCTTTTTCTCATTCCGCTCGTTTCGTACAAAACGTATATCGGTCCGCTGCCGCTTTCCGCCGAGGTCGTAATGATTCCGCTCATCACGCTGGCGGCGCTCATCGATTATCGGCAGCGGCGCATTCAGTTGAACGATTTTCCGCTCAAGCCAATCGCGCTGGCGTTCGCCGCTTTTTTCATCATCGCCATCGTCTCGTTAGTGAAAGCGGTCAGCCTCGCTCCAGCCATAATGGAGCTCGCCCGCTATTTGTCGTATGTCGTTTTGTTTTTCATTGTCGTCAAAGTCCAATTCACCCGCGAGCAATACGTGCGCTTTGCCCAGTCGTTCGGCCTTTCCGCCCTGTTTGTCGGCTTGTACGGAGTGATCCAATACATTTTCGGCATTTCGCTTAACACAGCGGGGCTGTACGCCTTGAAAGAGGCCAAAGGGCGCGTGGACTCGACGCTCGTCAACCCGAACTATTACGCGTCGTTTCTCAATCTTGTCATCCCGGCGCTCCTTTTGTTCGCCGTCGTCTATTGGCGCGATAAAAAGGCGCAGTTGCTGATGTTTGCCGTGTACAGTATTTACGTCATCAACCTTGTCTTGACCTATACGCGCGCCGCTTGGGTCGCCATGCTCGGCGGATTGGCACTGGTGATCTTGCTTATGCCAAAAACGTTCATCAAACATGCCATTCGCCCGCATATGTTGATCTCGTTTGTCGTGCTGCTTACGATCGTCTATTTCATGCCAGACGTACAGTCGCGCACGTATTCGGCCGTCTATGCGATGGAAAAAATCATTAGCCGCCACATGCCAGGCGGCTTGGCTGACCATTTCGCCGGCGACAACGGTGATGAGGGCGGGGGATTTTTAGATGGTGATGAGGCTGATGAGGAAACGACTGAAGACGAAGCGACAACAAACCGCGCCGTCGTCTCCCGCGTCACCCTTTGGAAAACGGGCTGGGCAATGATGAAAGAAAATCCGGTCATCGGCGTTGGCATCGGCAATTATTTAGTCCGCTACAAAGAGTATGTCACGAAATATCCGGAACTGTATATCGGCCATGACCAATATTCCGTCCATAACTCGTACTTAAAAGTCGGGGCGGAAACGGGCTTCCTTGGCTTAATCGCCTTTGTCGCCATTTATGTTGTTTACTATGTGTACTTGCTTCGCCTTTACTTCGCATCATCTGATCGCCTGGGCAAGCTCATTATCGTCGCCTTGATCGCGGGCAGCGCCACCTTCATGGTGCAAAATCTATCGAACAACTTAATTTTCATCCCGCAGCTCAACACGATCTTTTGGCTTGTCTCAGGCCTGGCCATGGCATTCGTCCATCAGACCAGCGCTCGGCCATCAACCACGCAGGCATAACGCCTGCGTGGTTTTTGAGTAACTATTCACCCCAGTGCTAGTGTATAAAAAAGCCCAGCACAAATAGGGCATTTCGGTCATAGAAAATGCCCTAGGTAGCGGAAAGAACTCGATCGATCGTTTCGCCTGCCAACAGAAGACATAACGAATCCCACACGTTTTTTTCGTGTTTCGTCAGTGTGGAAACGATGCTTCTTGCGATGCAAAACGACTGCGCGAATGTTTCTTCGCGAAACGTACCCGAAATGTTCTCTTTGACTTTGACCATGCGAAGATCGCGTTCGGCTTGGTTGTTATCAAAGGGAACATGTACTTCACGTAAGAAACGCAGCGCTTCTTCCTTTCGTTTTTGAAGGCGTCGAACAAAAGCGAGTGCTTTTTTCGGAAGAGGCGTCATCGTTTCTAATCGGTGTTGTGCTCTTTCTAGGATGCGATCATACACTCGTTCCCACCGTCTCGCTTCTTCTTCGGAAAGTGCACCGTGATGGGCTTCGACGGCTTGCTTGGCGGCTAACAGAAACGTGGTCATGCGCATCGCCCACGTATGCCCTTGTTCGATGAATCCTTTTAACTCACGCAAATGGTGGGCATGACAAAGGGCATGGGTGGCATGTGTGTATTTCGGATATGTACCGAACGCATCGTGCATCATCGTCCCTTCATATCGGGGAAGAATCCCGATATCATCGGTCGCTTTTTTTCCACGAGAAGCGTGAGGAGCCAAGTATGTATATCTCGATGTACACGCGACATGCACCCATGCGAGTTTCCCATTGATGCGCAAACTCGTTTCATCGACATGCAGGATGTTGGATTCAAGTAAGGCGTCTTCGATGATGTCCATATTTGATTCCAACGATTCGCGTCCTCGTTTCACCATATTGGCAAGAGTTCCCGTACTAATCGAGTGTTGATATAACGCTTCGATTGTATCACTTAAACGCTTGTACGGGATCAATTGGATATGATGTAAATAAACAACGAGCGCCGTGAGCCGTGGACCGTATTGCACATGATTCGTGACATGGGATGGGAATTCGGCTTGTTGCACGCATCGACAATGTGGACACGATTTCACTTCACGTTCATGTTGTGTCACCTCGATCGCCACAGGAGGGACATCAAACACTTGACGGATATCGACTTTGAACGGTTTGACTTCACGCAAAGAAGCTCCACATCCTTGACACGTATGCACACGGTGGACGACACGATGATGTGGATGTTCCACTTGACGGAGCGTCTTCCCCTCATGTCCCTCTTGCCCACCAGGCTTTTTGCCAGACGGCTCGCGGGAGGAACGCTTTTTCTCAAAACGGTCAGAAGATGGGGGCAAATGGCTATTGGAGCTGTTTTTTTTCGTGCGTGCTTCCAGCTCTTGAACACGGTACTTCAGTTGTTCATTTTCTTTGCGTAGTTGTTTGTTTTCGTGACGCAAATGTTCATTTTCTTGAATGAGTTGATGAATGAGCTGTTTTTGTTGTTGAACTTTGCCGATTAAGCTCTCAACTGTAAATACAGCTTGTTGTACCATCAACATGCGATTCACCTCCTTGTCTATCAATATTCACATCATAGACAAGGAAAGAAGAAAATATTCAGCTCACTTTATGATGTGGCTGAATAGTTACGCCCAAATCTGTATCAAGCTTGATTTCAAATATATATTATGATTTTGAACCTATCATCAAGCCTCAATTCCTTTCGGGGAATTGAGGCTATTTCTATTTTAGGAGGGAAAAGGATGAGCAAGTATCAAACCAACAACCACCAGCAGCTAGAGTTGCTAGAAAGAGAGGTGTTCATCAAGCAGCCAGCGAAGCGCATCAATATTGTAAGCCTGAAGCTCGTTCGGGAATCTAGTGTTCTCTACAAGGAGCGGCAAATCAAATCTCCGGAAGATGCGTACAAGCTGCTGAATCCGTTTCTTGTGGAAGCAGACCGTGAGAAGTTTGTAGTTGTCTGCCTTGACACGAAAAACCAGCCGACTGCCATCAACGTTTGCCATGTCGGGAGCCTGAACGCTAGTATCGTGCATCCGAGGGAGGTGATGAAGGCTGCTATTCTGTCAAACTCTGCTTTCATCATTGTCGCCCATAATCATCCCAGCGGTCAGAGTTCTGCAACGAAAAGTGCAGGGCCTACGGCAAAGAAAAAAGTTTGTTAGCTTCCCGATTTTTGTCATGAGAGCACGAAATAGGTGTGAAAAAGAAGGGATATGGTGAAGAATGGAGAAATAAGGATGATAGAGGCGATGAATGATATGGTCGCCGGTTAGGTGAAAGAATGTGCTCTTATGCATCAATGCATAAGAAGAATCACGAGGGGTGAATAGTTGTAATGGATGGTCGGGCAATAGCGTCGGAAGAAAGGGAGGGAGAAAAGGTGAACGTGCTCGAGTACCGATTTGCCATTACCCCCGTTTTTCATTTCATTGCCGCGAAATCGATGGAGGCAGGCTTGTATTTATGTGGTGGCTATGCCAAGCAAACCGTACAGTTATGGTTGAAAGATCCGACTGTTGAAAACGGGAAGAGGCGGATTGGAGCGATCCAATATGAAGGATCGAACGATTACACAGTGAAAGAACCAAGTATGGTTAGTTGGCGGTTTGAACGAGCGTTGCTTCCCGATGGGCTCAAACAAGAATTGGAAGCGACCTCAGCGTTTCGCAGGGATCGAAACGACGGGCCGCCCGTCAATCCGAGTGCTCAATCCATTGCTTTTAAGTTTGAAACATTGACAGACGCTGCCAAAGAGACCATAGAGAGGATTGCGGCTGTTCTTCAGCGGTACGCGTGAACACGGTCGCGCTTTGGGGCGTTTTTCGATCGGTGCGACGAGTGATTCGATCCATGATTTTTTTGCTTTTCCGCTTGCGATGATCCCAAGGAAGTCGCGCGGTGTTGACCGCGCCCGATGCCGAAGGGACCGGGTGAGTAAAACGGCGATGTTGCCGTTGGTGAGACATGCTGCGTATATGGAGTCGCTTGTCGAGTGGAATTTGCCAATCGAATAGAACATGCGTGAACCGTTTTTAGGTAGCATTCAGGTGCCCATCATAGCCATCAAGTTAAGAAAACAGGAATAAATCTATGCCTCATTTGACCATCCTTTTGAAGACTTCATCATGTCTTAGAAAGGGTGGTTTTTTTGAAGACGTCCTCATCTCTCCAAGAGGAAGGGCATTGTTTTTTAGAGGGTTTACCAAGCGTGTTATCGTGCGAAGAACGGGAACAGATGGCCCAAGATCATCCATTTATTCAACGAAAGGGGAAGTTGCGCGCCCATGATTTCGTGGCACTTTGCACATTTCTCCAGGAAGGAGGCGGTCAAAAATCATTGGTGTGGCTCTGCAGTGCTCTAGCTCTTAAGCAAAACACCTCTCTGAGTGCGAAAGGGCTCAATCAACGGTTTCATGAAAAAGCAGTGAGTTTCCTCAAAGCGGTGTTCGAAAAACCGCTTATTCATCAGACGCAGGAGGCCCGTCACGTGTGTCAAAGACATTCGCTGTTTCGCCGGATTCGCATTCTCGATTCCACGTCGTTTCAACTGCCTCCAGAGGTCCAAGGGATTTACGAGGGATGTACGGGGCCTGGGGTGAAAATTCAGTTAGAATATGAATGGCTAGAAGGGAAGTTTCTCCATGTGGACGTCGGGGATGCTCGTCGTCATGACGCCGCCTACGGAGCGTCCCTTCGATCGACCATTCAAGAAGGAGACCTTTGTGTGAAAGACTTAGCATGACATTCATACGCTGTATTCTCTTCGCTGGCAAATTGAGGTGATCGTTAAAACATGGAAATCCCTGTTTCACATTCATCGATTCAAACGGATGAAAGGGACTCGCTTTCAGTGCCACTTGTATGGAACGTTGATTGCCTTATTGATCAGCTCTACGGTCATGTTTGCCATGCGAGAATGGCTCTATCGAAAACAGAAAAAGGAATTGAGCGAATAGAAGGCGATGAGTATGATCAAGGAGTGGGGGATGGATTGATTTCAAGCCTTATGGGGTTCTGAGACTTAGCTATCCATCTCCTTTTCAAACTGTGTGACATGATCGCTCAACACGGAAAAAAATCAAGGCGTTATACAAAAAAGTGTTTTTTGCAAGCAAAAAGTGCAGAGAATTGCAAGAAAAAATACATAGGCTCGCCTGCTCCATGAATTTATCGTTCAACCGAGTGAGAAGGGGGCGACTGAACGGCAGAAAGCGCGTGCCGCAAGCGGTAGCTCTCTCCCGTAAACGCGAGAATGTGGGCGTGATGGACCAAACACGATCCACTCAAAATACTGCATCATCGTGCCGTTCAAAGGAGCGGCATCAGCCGATGGCGTTGGGCCGCCGAAGAACGAAAGGGCGAGCCAGCAGGTGATGAGCCATACCATCGCTTTTCGGCCTAATTTTTGAAACGCTTTCATGACATACTCTCCTCCTTTTCCTTATTACATTGGCTTGGGGCATCTGTGGAATAACCATTAGGGAAACGATTGCGCAAAAAAGACAAGGAAGGTAGCGATGTATTCAAGTATGTCTAACATTATAGTGAATGTTGAAAGCGTTTTCTACAATAGAATTTCAACAAATAAGTCAGTATTTTTCTTTTTTAAAAAACATGTTGAAATATTTAGTCGATTCTTATAATATGAGGTTGAGGAAAACGTTTTCCTTAATCTATTTGTGCAAACGTTAGCATAAAACAGAAAGGGGAGAAGGGATTTGGGAAGAGAATGGGGAAAAAGCGAGGTGTCCCGGTTTTGAAAGCGTGGAGGAGAAGGAGGATAGGATGGATTTTGACGGCCGTGTGGCTGGTTCTTTCCCCGTTCTGTTCGGCTGCTGCTTACGGGAATGGGAAGGGGCAGCCAGTTGTCAGTGCGGCTGGCTCTCCTGAGCGAACGGTCACGCTTGTCGGGACGCTGCAGGATGAGTTGGGGCATACGAAGGAATGGGATCCGTCGGCTGCAGCGACCGTGATGCATGATGAAGGCGACGGCCTTTATACATTAACGGGAACGTTGCCGGCGGGGACGTATGAGTACAAAATCGCCATCAACGGCAGCTGGGATGAAAACTACGGTGCTGGTGGGCGCAACGGCGGGAATCTTACATTGACATTGAACGAGCCGACAAAGGTAACGTTTTACTACCATGACCGCACTCATGCCATCGCTGACTCGACTTGGTATGCGCTGATTCCAAAGGAAAAACAGCCACGTCTGGTCGGAACCGTATTGCCAGCCATCGGTTATGAGACAGACAATAATGGTTGGACTCCGGCCACATCGACGGCCTTCCTCAAGGATGATGATTTTGACTCCGTTTATGCGTTGACGGCGCAGGTGCCGAAAGGATCTTATGAGTACAAAATCGTGCTTGGAACCAATTGGGATGAAAACTATCCGCAAGACAATGCACGGTTAAACGTGTTGGAGCCTTCGACTATCACGTTCTTTTTCAATGCGAAGACGAAAGAGGTCTATACCGATTACCGCCCGCAAGGTTCAGATGGAATCGTTCAAAAAGAGCGGCTCAAGCATAACACATGGGATGCGCTGTACCGCCAGCCGTTTGGGGCGGTGAAAGCGGGAACGAAGGTGACGCTTCGCTTAGCGGCGAAAAAAGGCGATTTGACGAAAGCGGATGTGTATGTGAAAAATACGACGACCGGCACGGCTAACGTCTACACGATGGAAAAAGTCGGCGTGCTCGGGGACGATGAATATTGGGAGGTGGCGTTCACCCCTTCTGCCTCAGGGGTGTACGGGTATAAATTTATAGCGCAAGACGCCGGAACGAAAGTGGAATACGGCGAAGATACGCAAGAAGGGCAATGGGGGAAAGCGGTGGACAGCCGCGCGGAGCTGTTTCAACTGACGGTGTATGATCCGGATTACAGGACGCCCGACTGGATGAAAGAAGCGGTGGTGTATCAAATTTTCCCGGATCGGTTCTTCAACGGCAATCCTTCCAACGACAACAGCAAGCAGCGGGCGCGCGGCACACAGCCGATTGAACATCGCGCTTGGTCGGAGTTGCCCGATAATCCGCGCTTGAAAGGGACGAGCGGCTACGATGGCGACGGCGAATGGTCGAACGACTTTTTCGGCGGCGACATCGCCGGAATTAGACAGAAGTTGGATTATTTGCAGTCGCTTGGGGTGAACACGATTTACTTAAACCCGATCGCCACGGCGCCCTCGAACCATAAATACGACGCAAGCAATTACAAAGAACTCGATCCGATGTTCGGGTCGCCGGAAGAGTTTCAGGCATTTGTTCAGGAACTGGCGCAACGAGGGATGCATCTTATCTTAGACGGGGTGTTTAACCACGTCTCTGATGATTCGATTTACTTTGACCGCTATCACCGTTATCCGACGGTCGGCGCCTATGAATATTGGGAAGCGGTGTACGATTTGATGAACGAAAAAGGATTGAGCGAGGAGGAAGCGCGGAAACAGGCGGAAGAGAAGTTCAAACAACAAGGGCAAACGTTCAGCCCGTATGGGTTTCATCTTTGGTTCAATATTGAAAACGAAAAAGTCGATGGTCGTTATAAGTATCAGTCATGGTGGGGCTATGACAGCTTGCCTGAGTTTAAGTCCGTGATAGGGGAGAAGGTATCGTATCCGAGTGAATTAAACAACGATGAGCTCGCGAACTACATTTTCCGCGAATCGGATTCGGTCGCGAAAAGCTGGATGGCCCGCGGCGCCTCTGGGTGGCGGCTCGATGTGGCCAACGAGGTGGATGCGGCGTTTTGGCGCGAGTTTCGTCAAGAGCTGCTTCAAGGATCGTACGACCGCGGCCCGACGTTAAAAGAAGGGGAGCAGCCGCTCATTTTAGGGGAAATTTGGGATGACGCATCGAAATATTTTCTAGGCGATCAGTACGATTCCGTGATGAACTACCGGTTCCGCGGGGCGGTGCTTGACTTTTTGCGAAATGGGAATGCAGAAGAGGCCGATCAGCGACTGACGGCCATAAGGGAAGACTACCCGAGCGAAGCGTTTTATGCGCTGATGAATTTGATCGGTTCGCATGACACGGCGCGGGCGGTCTTTCTGCTTGGGAACGGAACGGATTCATTCGAGCGGGCGGAGTTTGATCCGAATTATAATGAAGAACTTGGAAAAAAGCGGCTCAAGCTAGCGGCGATTTTGCAGATGGGATATCCGGGGGCGCCGACGATTTATCTTAATTAGGCGAGAAGACTCCCACTTCAACGAAGCGAAGCGGAGTAAGTGGGAGATGAATCGCCTTAACTATATTTTGCTGAAAATAGGATAGATTCAGTAAAATATAGTATCATATATATAGGTTGTAATAAAGAAATTCCGACCTCCATGTCCGTCTTTACTTTATCACCTAACAAGCTGGCACGGTGGCAAGAAGAGCGAACAATGCCATGTAAAACAAAATTGCAACTTATATAGTTAGATGGGAGGTGAAAACATGTATTTTTGTATCAAACAACAGCTAAATGGTTTGACCAAAGAAGAATACTTGACTCTTCGAGAACTGTGCCATATTGCCAAGAACATGTACAACGTCGGATTGTACAATGTCAGACAATACTATTTTGAACACAAGGAATTTCTTAATTATGAGAAAAACGATCATCTTGCAAAAACTAACGAAAACTATAAGCTGTTAAACAGCAACATGGCACAGCAAATTTTAAAAAAGGTTAATGAAGCCTTTAAATCTTTCTTTGGTTTGATCAGTCTTGCCAAACAAGGAAAATATGACCACAAGGCTATCAGTATTCCAAAATATCTTAAAAAAGATGGCTTTCATTCACTGATCATTGGCCAGATTCGTATAGACGGCAACAAATTCACGATACCGTATTCTCGCCTATTTAAAAAGACTCACAAACCTATCACGATAACGATTCCGCCTGTGTTACTGGACAAAAAGATTAAGCAGATTGAAATCATTCCTAAGCATCATGCCAGGTTCTTTGAGATTCAGTACAAATATGAAATGCCTGAAGATCAAAGAGAATTAAATGACCAAAAAGCACTGGCAATTGATTTAGGATTAAACAATTTTGCCACTTGTGTCACATCAGACGGCAGATCATTCATCATTGATGGGCGGAGATTAAAAAGTATAAATCAATGGTTTAACAAAGAAAATGCCAGACTTCAAAGCATAAAAGATAAGCAAAAAATCAAAGGCACGACTCGTAAACAGGCGTTGCTTGCTATGAATCGCAATAATAAAGTGAATGATTATATCAACAAGACTTGCCGTTACATCATTAACTACTGTATTGAAAATCAAATTGGCAAACTTGTCATTGGCTATGCGGAAACATGGCAACGCAATATTAATCTAGGAAAAAAGACAAATCAAAACTTTGTCAATATTCCTCTCGGTAACATAAAAGAAAAACTATATAAGTTGAAACTTTGTTTTACATCCAGTAGAGCGCCCACCGCATTCTATCAAAATGACTTGTTATGAAGGAAAACAGAATCGAACAATCGGAAAATCTTTATTGCAACTTATATAGAATATCTTTGTGAATTTTACGGCATTGAATTCTTGAAACAGGAAGAATCATATACGTCTCAAGCCAGCTTTTTTGACGGCGATGAGATTCCTGAATATAATGCCGACAATCCAAAAGAATATAAGTTCAGCGGCAAACGTATTAAGCGCGGCTTGTATCGAACAAAGTCTGGCAAACTAATTAATGCTGATGTCAATGGCGCATTAAACATCTTAAAGAAAAGTAAAGCTGTAGACCTGAGTGTCTTATGCTCTAGCGGCGAAGTGGACACGCCTCAAAGAATAAGGATTGCTTGAAGCAGTCAAACTTCTTTGGAAGCCCCCACTTCAAATTTTCGCTAGAAAATTAAGTGGGGGTAGTTCACTACGGCGATGAAGCAGGGGTAAGCGGCTCCAAAGATCCGGACAACCGTCGTACGTATCCGTGGGGTAAAGAAGATCAAAATCTGTTGGCGCACTATCGGAAAGTCGGTCAAATTCGCCAGCACCATCAAACGCTGTTGGCCCATGGCGACATCAAGACGTTGTATGCGCAAGGGGATGTATACGTCTTTGCCCGCCAGTACGGAAAGGAAGTGTCGCTCATTGCCGTCAACCGCGGTGATGCGGACAAAACGGTGACATTGGATGTCGCTTCTTTGCTTCCGAACGGCACCGTGCTGACGGATGAGTTGCATGACGGCGTAACGGCCGCAGTCGCCGGCGGAACATTGAAGGTCACTGTTCCGGCGATGGATGGGCGGATGATGTTTGGAACGGTAACTGTGGAAAAACCGGCGGCGGTCACGAATTTGCAGGCGAGCGCCGTGGTTGGTTGCGTGACGCTTACTTGGGAAGGGCAAGCGTCGAAGTATCGGGTGTACCAATCAACCATTCAAGGGGCTGGTTATACGTTAGCGGCGGAAACGAACGGGACTTCCGTGACGATCGATTCGTTGGCGAACGGGACCGCGTATTACTTTGCCGTTACCGCCGTCGATGAGAACGGGAATGAGTCGCCAAAGGTGGAAACGAATCGCGTCGTTCCTCATTATCCGCTGACGAGCGACAATGTCCAGTTCGTGACCACGTTAAGCGATGCCACACTCGATTTGTCCCAGCCGCAACAAATCGATGTCAAAGTGAACATCGACGGTGTGACAAGCAAAGGAGCAGCCGATGGATTGCAAGCGGTGCTGCAAGTGAAAGGGCCGCATGACGAAGCATGGAAAGAATATAGAGCGGTTTACCAAGGGCAAGATGGCGACGCTAATGTGTTCCGTGCCGCCTTCACCCCGCTTGTGGCAGGGACGTATACGTATCGCTACGCGCTGACGACCAACCTTGGCGAGGATTGGGTGTATACGGAAGCCAAACAAGTGACGTTTGCGGCCGACTCCAGCGACCAAAAAGCGCCGGCCGAGGCGATTGAGCTGACGCCGCCGCCTGTTGAGTCAGGGCAAGTTCATTTGTCATGGCAGTTTGTCGGAAAAGATGATGCGGATGCATACTTGCTAGTCATCGAACGCAATGGAACAGTCATTCATATGACGACATCCATCAGCACATCGTTCGTTGATTACGGGGTCGAAAACGGCACCGAGTATGCGTACGTTGTCAAGCTGTATGACCGCGCTGGAAATGTCACCGCGTCCAACACGGTCAAAGTGAAGCCGGACATTGTGATGGTGAAAGTCATTTTTAAAGTCAAAGCCCCAGACTATACGCCGTTAGATGCCCGAATTACGATTCCGAACAGTTTGAATGGCTGGAACACAGGGGCATGGGAAATGTCGCGCAACGGAGCGGTGACGCCTGATTGGCAATTTACAACTGAAGTGCAAGAAGGGGAAACGATCACGTATAAGTATGTGAAAGGCGGGTCGTGGGATCAGGAAGGACTGGCTGATCATACGCCCGCAGACAATGGGGATGATGATGTCAGTTATTATGGATACGGCTCGATCGGCACGGATTTGAAAGTGACCGTTCACAATGAAGGAAACAATACGATGGTTGTGGAAGACCGCATTTTGCGCTGGATTGATATGCCGGTGGTCATCGAAGAGGTGCAAAAACAAGGGAGTCAAGTGACGATCAAGGGCAATGCCATTAAAAACGGTGTTTTGACGATCAATGGCGAGCGGGTGCCGATCAATGATCAGATGGCATTTGTCTACACCTTTACGCCGGCTCCGCAGCAAAAAGAAGTGGCGATCCATATCGAACCGTCAGCGGAAAGCAAAGCAGCCGTGTTCAAAAACGACGGTGGAGCCATTGCGAAAAATACGAAAGATTACGTGCTAAATTTGGAGACGAAGCAGTTGCGTGAAGGAACGCTGTCGTTGCCGCCTTCCAACGGGGGAATGCCTGGAAGTGGAACGACACCGGGGGGCACAGCACCTGAAAACGGAGTGCCGACGGATGGAGAAGGGGTGCCGGTGAAAGTGGAAGACGGCAAAGTGATTGTGAAGCCCGCTATCGAAACGAAAGAGCAGAGTGGCAAAGTGACTGAAAAAACAGCATCGATTTCAGCTCGGGATGTCGACAATATGATTCGTCACTTATCAGAGCGGGAAAAAGAAATCGTCGTCTCAGTCGGCAAGATCGAAAAAGGGGAGAACGTGAACATTGTTGTCCCTGCGTCCTTCTTCCAACAGGCGAGCAAAAAAGTGAGCCGTGCGGTGATTGTAGCTGAAACGGACAAGGTGACGTATAAACTTCCAGTTGCCGAGATCCCAACACTGCTTTCAGATGTGGCCAAAGACTTTGGTGTTGATATCGGGAAGATCAATATTACAATAGGAATGACGGTCACTGAAGCGCCGACTTTGCCGTTTAATGTTGTATCCGATGCCGTGATATTTCATGTAATAGCCTCTGCAGGAGGAAAGGAAAAAAATATTGACCGATTTACCCAATATGTAGAGCGTGAAGTGACAGTGCAAAAGGCGTTCCAGCCAACGCGGGCAGTTGCCGTTCGTCTGCATGAAGATGGAACAGTAACCGCTGTGCCAACCTTGTTTGCTGGTAATAAAGCGGTCATAAAATCGCTGACGAACTCCACGTACGTCGTAGTAGAGGGGTCCGCGTCATTTAGGGACACGACAACCCACTGGGCAAGGCAATACATCGAAACGTTAGCCGCCAAACAAATGGTTAAAGGAATTTCGGTTACCACTTATGCACCAAATGCTGAGATGACACGTGCCCAGTTCGCCGTGCTCCTTGCCCGCGCACTCGGTTTACCTAGCGGCGTCTATGATGGGCGGTTTAAAGATGTAAAAGGGGAAGAATGGTTTGCCCGCACCGGGGAATGGATGGCAGCCGTACAATACGGCATTATTCAAGGAAAAAGAAATGGCACGTTTGGGCCGGATGAACCAATTACTCGGGCACAGGCGGCAGTGATGATTGAACGAGCGATGAAGCTCCCGTTTGTCCAATACGATTTTGCCCAACTCGATCGGAAGAAAACACTAGCTGACTTTAAAGATCAAGGACGAATCGGAGACTGGGCGAAAGAGGCCGTTGAAACAATCTATCAAGCAGGCATCGTCCATGGAAAAGGGAGTGGAGATTTTGGGCCAAATGAGAGTGTCACAAGGGGACAAATGGCGAAAATTCTTTACGGATTTTTGAAAAATGCCAAACTAATTCCATAAAGGGGCCTAAATCCATGGCAGTGTTGCGTGTTCTGATTTCTAAAATACAATAGCTCCATGCGATTTTTTCAAAACAAGGACCCGAGAGCGCTCACCTCGCTCTCGGGTCTGGTTTGTCTTTGTCCACTTAAAACGCCCTGAAAACCCCTTCTAAAAAATACTTCGCCATGTCCCGTTTCCGCACTTGTTGGATCGTTTCTTTCGATAGCTTGGTGATCTCGAGCGGCATCCATACGTTCATTCCTTGTTTGAGGTCGCGGCTCGAGCGGGTGATGACGTATTCCTCTCCTGTCAAACCTTGTTCGATCTCTTGGCGGTTGCCTTGTTTCATTCCTAAGGTGACGCGCCGCTTGTCAAGCTGGCCGTTGCGGATGAGATAGACGAATGCTTGGTTGTTTTCGCGCCATACGGCTTTAGTAGGAATGGTGATCGCCCCATTTTTTTCTTTTGTCACGATCGTGATGTCGACATGGTAGCCGAATGGCATCGATGGTTGCGGCTTAGGAGCACGTTCGGCTTGTTCAATCAGTTTTACAGTGAACGGATATTCGCTTTGTTGCCGGAAGCTTGGCTCGTTGATCGGAAATGGGCCGATATCGCTCACGGTGCCGCTTAGTTCGTTCGCTTCGTTCGGAAGGCGGATCGTGGCGGTTTGGTCGATGGCGAGCTTCCCGACGAGCGACTCGGTGATTTTTCCTTGAATGACGATCGTATGAGATGCGATCGTGATCAGCGGGCGGGACGGGTTCGATGGATTCGGATCGATGGCTTCGACGATGCCGTCCATCGTGCTTTCGACTGTTTGTTCCTCTTTTTGTTTAAGCAGTTCGGTCCGTTCTTGTTCATATTGTTGTTGCTGCCACTGTAATTCGGTTTTTTCGCGTTCCGCTTCTGTTGCTTTTTCTTCCCATTGCTGTTTTTCGAAGCTGTTTTCTGGCGCGGCAGCGGCCATGGACTGATAGTTTTGGATCTCTTCGGACAGTTGGCTAAGCCGCATGCTTAGTTGTTGTTGCTTCGACGTGAGCTGGGCCAGCTCACGGTCGATGGCGTCTGTGCGGTAGCGCAACAGCGGGGTGCCGGGCTGGACGGTTTGCCCTTTTTTCACGAGAATGTCATCGATGGCGCCGCGCTGCGGGTCGTAATAGATGAATGTCCGCTCTGCTGGGGCGGTAAAGCCCGTTGTTTTGATCGTTTCTTGCACGTTTTGTTGTGTTGGTTTCGTCCATTCGTTCGCGTAAGCCGATTTGGGCACACGGCTGTCATCGGCGAACGCTACGTAAAACTGGACGCCGATGAGGCCGATGGCCAAGACGGTGGTCAACGCTCGTTTCATGGTGACCTCTCCTTTCACGATGGGAACCATTCAAATGGAAATTCCGTACAGACGGCCGCGAAAAAGGCGAGCACGAGATCAACGGCGATGACTGTCGCAGTGATGCGGCCGATCGATTGGTCTGTGAGGATGCGCAAGGCAACCACTTGGATATAGACAGCCCAAACGGAAAACAGTGAGACGGATCGCAGCAGCGCCCATACGAGTCGGTCGTCCGTCAAATAAGGTCCCCAGACGCCGAGCGAAAACGGCGAGACCAGCGGATCAAGGCCAAACGCCCACTCTAATAGAAGCAACGCCGTTTCTCCTATGAGAAAAATGAGCCAAACAGGAAGCTGGGCGGCGATCAGTTTCGCCAAATCGGTTTCCTCAAACAAGGCGTAAAACACAAGCGAACTGATGAAGAAAAAGAGCAGTGGAACGACCATCCCGCCTACGATGTGTCCGGCAGCAAACAACAAGTGCAGCAGCGTCCGCTGCTCATCGGTATACTGGGGAAGATGTTTGGCCAACTCTTCTGTCCCGACGCCGATATAAGCGCGGACAAAGGAAAGAACAGCAGAGAAGAACAGAAAAAGCAAAAGGATCGGGATGATGCGTTTCACCCGTTCCGCTTCTTTTAGCTGCCAAAAAGCGATGTTCGGGTGAAGCAATTCCTTCCACGGATGACTTCGGTAAATCATTTCGTCTATTCCTCCATCAATCGTTGTAGGCATAATCATATTTTAGTATAAATAAAGTCGATATGTCACGATTGGACATTTTTTGCTAGATTGGTTTTTTCAGTGGGAAATTTGGTGATAAAATGGTAGGGACAGAGTCATAGTCAAATAGAAATAATAGAGAAATGGAGGGATGGATCTTTGAGGTATCGGTTCGTTTGGCTTGCTTTTTTTCTTTTTCTGCTTTTCGGATGGGAAAAAAGCGGGCAAGCGGCAACGACGGTCCCCTTATTTATTCAATCCAAAGGAGCATCGGCGCCGGTATACGCCTATGTGGCGAATGAGGTGCAACGAGTTGGAACGATGTATAGCGACAGGGTATTTGAAGTCATTGATGAAAATGAACACTATTTTTTCATCCAATACGGGTTTGTCAAAGGGATGGTTAAAAAGGACGAAGCGAAGCTTGGGCGCCCGTATGCGTTCACCCGCGGACCGGATCGGCTGCGAAAAAGTGTGATAACGACGCGAGAAGCGCAAGTGTATAGTTTTCAAAACGGAAAGAAACAGGCGATCGGTTCCATCCAGCCTGGAGTCCGTTATCCGATCAAAGCCGAGACCGCCTTGTTTTATTTGATTGAATTCGGCGGGCGGGACGGATACATTTATAAGCATGTGACGGAAAAGGATCACGGTGTGCCGGTGTTGTTGTATCATCATATATTGGATGATTCCGATGAACCGCTGTTTCGTTCGACAACAACGGTTCTGTTCAGCCAGTTTTTCAACGAAATGACATACTTAAAAGAGAACGGCTATACGGCGATTACTCCGGATCTGCTGCTTGCGTATGTGCGAAAGGAACGATTGCTGCCGCCGAAGTCGGTGCTCATTACGTTTGATGACGGGTTGAAGTCAACGTACATATATGCGTATCCATTGCTTAAGCAGTACGGCTTTCGGGCAACGGTGTTTATGATTACAGGGAGAATGCGTCCATCCCCGCAACCGTTCGACCCGACAGGCTTGCAGTTTTTAAGCAAACAAGAAATCGCCCAAATGCGCGATATCATTACGTTTGAAAGCCATACGAGCCATTTTCACTTGTCGGATAAAAAATATGGCCCGTATTTACTGTTTAAGCCGTATGAAGAAGTGATGGCTGATTTACTGGCAAGCAAAGAAAAAATCGGGGCGACGGCCCTCGCATATCCGTTTGGCGCTTATAACGAACGAGTCGTCGATATGGTGCAACAAGCGGGGTTTACCATGGCGTTTACGACGAAAAAAGGGACCGTTTATCCTGGAGATCCAGTGTTTGAGTTAAAACGGCAATGGGTGTATCCACGGATTTCGCTTCGTCAGTTTGAACAGTTATTGCAGCCGTAATCAAAAGCTGCCTCTTCCGCTGTTACGGAGAGGCAGCTTTTTTGCGGTTTGGACGCCATGCGATCGAAGAGAGAAACAGCCCGATCCATAAAAACAAAATCGGCATTAAGGGGAGATTGTATCTCGGGTAGGCGAAAAAGACATTGTTTAATGCCGTAAAGTAAGCGATGAGCAAAAGGAAAAACAATAGCTCGCGCCGCTGCCGTTTCAAGGTAAACAGGGCGAACAAAGCAGAGGCAAACGCCAGACGGATGATGCGCTGGTGCCAGGCGGTCATTTCTTGCTTCGAAACGCCGAAAATTTCGATCCAATAGAATGGCTGTTCCCATTGTGTTTTTGCTTTTTTGATCGTATAGCTCTCCCACCATTGTTTCGGGTTGGCGCGATACCACGTTTTGATTCGCTCGATGGCGATCGCTTTTTTCACCTTTTCTTTTTCATAATGGGTCATGGTAGGATGTTGTGTTTCGATCGTATTGACGACTTCTTTATACGATGGGCCGTACCGATAGCCGTACCCTTGATATGTACCAAGCAAGAGCGGGTCGCCGGAGCTTCCGGTCAGCGGGATGAACTCCCCGTAATGCATGTAGTTTCGCACCCACCATGGACTTAACGCGAGAACGACAAGTACGGCCGCTATGGCCGCTTGCTTGATTGCGAGCCGAAGCGGGTAGCGAATGAGCAAAAAATACGCGAGCAGCGCGAACGGAACGAGGGCGATCGTCGGCCGGAAAAACAGACAAAACAAATAGGCGGCCAACAGCTTATAAAAATCGGCCATGTGCCGATGGCGGCCAAGGCGAATGGCGAAACGGATGAACAACAGGAAGCCGAACAAAAACGGCGCCTCGGTCAGCGTTAAATTGTCGGTTTCGATCAAAGGGATAAACAACGCGGTGCCGAGGGCGGCGATCACACCCGCCCACGGGCGGCCGAGGTCGTTCCCGAGCAAATAAATCAAATAGACGCTTCCGGTGCCAAAGGCGATCATAACGAGTTTCGCTGCATACAGGCCGACATCTCCTGTACCGAATACGAAAAACAACGCCGCCAGCAACAGCGGCATGCCCGGCATAATGTGGACGGTCGGCTCATCGGGGCGATGATACGTAAGCATGCCCGTCTCAAGCAGCTGTTTCGCACTGCGGACATATCCCATATCGTCGCTGTCAAGCGTCAAATGCAGCCCGTACGTCCATAAAGCGAAAAGGCGCAAAGTGAAAGCAAGGAACACCACGAGCCAAGCGGCGATTTTTGGATGAAAGCGAAACGACATCGTTGCCACTCCTTCATTTGATCGTTACGAGCCATTGGCGGAAAAACCGATGAACGAGACCCCAAGCATAATGAGGATCACACCAATGAGTTTCGGGACAGAAAGCGGCTCGTGAAAGAACACATAGGCGCCGAACACCGCCAACACGTAGGCGATGCTTTGCAGCGGGTAGGCGACGCTAAGCGGAACGCGCGACAAAATGAACAGCCAAAGGATGGTTGCCGCTCCGTAAATGACCAATCCGAGCAAAATCCATGGCGAGAGCAATAGCTTGACGACGGAGATCACGTCTAGCTCGAACTTGTGTCGCGTCATGCCGTATTTCCATAAAAACTGGCCGGTGACAAGAAGAACGGTGTTGAGTCCGAGCCATAGCCAATTACTGATGTTCATCCTTTTCTTCCCCACGTTCATTTGTTTTCTGTTCATGGTCGATCCGGTGATGTCATGCCAAGCGCCGAAACCGAAAGGCAGGCTGATACGGTAGTATGGCTTAAACATGCAGAAATTATGCTTTTGACTATGGGATATAAAAAAATTGGATGGCAGAAATGACTGATCATTGTACAGAGAGCATCTAGAGATTTTCCTATTTTTCGATTACAATGGAAGCGATTAGGATTAACATCGGATGTACTAGAGGGGGAATGGACTTGGAAAGGAAGAGGAGACGGAGAAAGGCGGCGGCTGTTTGGTTATCCGCGCTGCTTGTTTTTGTTTGGGTTTGGGGGCCGTACGCCGGTCCGGCGCAGGCGGTGGAAAGCCGCGGCTTGTTTCCCGATGTGTCGACGGGGCGCGCGGAGGTGGAATATTTAGCAAATCTCGGCATCATTCAAGGTTATAAAGATGGGAAATTTCATCCTGAAGCGGTCTTGACTCGTGTGCAAGCGGTGCTAATGATCATCCGCCAACTTGGTCTTGACACGGAAGAAGAGCTGCCGATGCCATTTATGGATGTGAAACCAGGCAGCACTGGGTACAAGGAGATTGCGTTAGCGGCGAATCTTGGCATCGTCAGCGGGAAAACTGCGCAGTCGTTTGACCCATACGGGAAACTCACTCGAGCGCAAATGGCGAAAATTTTCGCTAATGCGTATCACTTAAGCGGAAGGATGGCAACCGATTTTACTGATGTCAGGCCGGACCATTGGGCGTATCCGTATGTGCACGCCTTAGCGGCCAACGAGGTAACGCTCGGTTACCCAGACGGCACCTTTCGGCCGAACGCGTCGCTGACCCGGCTGCAATTCGCCTTATTTATGGCGCGGTATATGAACGATGAGTTTAAACCGCCTTTGACGAAACAGCTTTCCCGTAAAGAGATTATTGCTAAAAAGGAAAGTGTCGTTACTGTCTATGTTTACGATGAAAACGGGAAAGAGCTGGCTCAAGGAAGCGGTTTTGCGGTTGCGAATGGGCTCATTGTCACCAATTTTCATGTCGTCAGCGGCGGATCCGCCTTTACCGTGTTAACAAGCGATGGGGAAGAGTATGAAATCGAAGGGGTCGTCGATTATGACCTCGATTTGGATGTGGCGCTGTTAAAGCCGACCGATTTATTGCCGTTGAAACCGTTGCGGCTTGGTTCGGTCGATATGGTAGAAGCGGGAGACGATATCGTGGCGATCGGGAGTCCGCTCGGGTTTTCTGATTCTGTCTCGACAGGGGTCGTGAGCGCCATTCGCACGTTGGAACTTGAGGAAGGGTACGCTGATTTCATTCAATTTACCGCCCCGGTGACAAACGGCAGTTCGGGCGGTCCTCTGCTCAATATGTACGGATATGTTGTTGGTCTTGTGTCGTTCGGCTTTGACCAAGGGGAATTAAACTTTGCATTGGCGGCTGACTATTTTAAAGAGGTGGTGCAGGCGTATGCGCAAGTGCCGTTTTATCAATTGCCGGTCATTCCAACTGATGAACTGCCGGTGTATGAGGACGATGAAGGCGATCCGGTGGCAACGGAGACATTTCGTCTTGAAGAGCCGCTTGTGGACGTTGTCGCTCATCCATCGCTGCCGATTTTATATGGAATTGATTATTCAAACCATGCGGTTGAAATCAACTATGAAACTCGCAATATAAGAAAAATTTCCTTGCCGCTTCCGGCCGAGCGGTTATCTTTCGCCAATGATGAGCTGTATATTACATTATTGAAAGGCGAACATAATCATTACTGGTGGAGCGAAGAGCAACAAGGGGCCATTGCGATCGTTGACACGAAAGAATTCAGACTGAAAGAAACGTTTGATATTGCCTTGGATCCATTTGATATTGCGGCCGATCAACGTTATATTTACGTTTCATCCGGATCCGGGCAACATACGTACATTAAAAGCTACGACCGTTTTACGAAACAGGAAGTCGCATCGGAGCGCATTTATGAAGCCAGCCGGATTGAAATGCATCCTAGCCAATCGATGATTTATGCCATTACGACGAATACCATTCCGATCACCATGTCCGTTTATCGGGTGGCTGACGGGCGGTTTGTCGAAACGTATCCATCTCCATATCATTCCGATTATGATTTGGAACCGGACCTGACGATTTCACCAGATGGAAAATACATTTTTAACGATGCTGGTTTTGTCTTTTATGCCGCAGCGCAAAAAGGCGTGAATATGACGTACGCGGCGACGATCGAGCCGTTTTCTGCCATCGCTTTCGATTTGCCGCGGGGCCGCGTGTATACGGCGCAAGGCCATCAAGTCACCGCGTACAATAGCACATCACTCAAAAAAGAGAAGCGGTGGGCCATCAGTGGCGAGATTGAGGCGATGATGGTACACAACGGAAACATCGTGTTGGTCACGAGACAATCACTCGATGACAGCGGAGTGAAGGTGCCGACGATTCAAATCTTCACTCCCATCTAAACAAAAAACCGGGCTTTATGCCCGGTTTTTTAGCAAAAAAAAGCGCCAGCCTTCTGCGAGAGAGACTGGCTTATCAACCTCAACCCTATCGACATCATTCTACATCTTTCGACAAAATCTGTCGACAAGTAATTTATTCATCGCGAGGATCACAATGGTGTAAGAGGGGGAACTTGGTGGCCACTGTTTTCATATTTTCATGAAAAGCTCATAACATTGGATGGATACCCAAAAACTAACATATCGGTGACTCGTTTCGTATAGATTCTAAATTTGGTATAATAAATAAGAATTCGTCATAGAGGAGCGAAATACGGATGCTTTCACTCTTAAAGAGAGCGATAGGGTATACCCATGAACGGCAGTTAAAAAAATATATGCAAGTGGTGGAGCAAATTAACCGGTTGGAATCACAAATAGAAAAACTGACCGATGCCGAGTTGCGTGGGAAGACGGATGAGTTGAAAGAACAGCTTGCTTCCGGCAAGTCGGTGAAGGACATTCAAGTGGAAGCGTTCGCGGTGGTCCGCGAAGCAGCGAAACGAGTGCTCGGGATGCGCCATTTTGACGTTCAGCTGATCGGCGGCCTCGTTTTAGCCGAGGGAAACATTGCGGAAATGGCAACAGGTGAGGGGAAAACGCTCGTCGCTTCCCTCCCAAGCTACTTGCGGGCGCTAGAAGGAAAAGGGGTACATGTCATTACCGTGAACGACTATTTGGCGAAGCGCGACCGGAATTTAATTGGCCAAATTCACGAGTTTCTCGGCCTCACTGTCGGGCTCAATTTGCCGCTCATGTCACCGCAGGAAAAAAAACGGGCGTATCAAGCCGACATTACATACGGCATCGGCACGGAGTTTGGGTTTGACTATTTGCGCGATCATATGGTGTACGATGCTTCAGACAAAGTGCAACGGCCATACCATTATGCGATCATCGACGAAATTGACAGCGTGTTAATCGATGAGGCAAAAACGCCGCTCATTATCGCCGGAAAAACGCGTTCAAACGCCGAGCTCCACTATATCGCGGCGCGATTAGTCAAGCGGTTTGAGCGGGAGGTCGATTACATATATGAAGGGGAGACGAAGACGGTTAACTTGACAGATGAAGGCATTGAAAAGGTAGAGAAAGCGTTTGGCGTTGATAACTTGTATGATATAGAGCATCAAGTGTTATATCACTATGTCATTCAGGCGTTGCGGGCGCACGTTTTATTTAAACGTGACGTGGATTACATCATCCGCGATGGAAAAGTATTGCTTGTTGACGCATTTACCGGACGCGTGATGGAAGGCCGCTCGTTAAGCGACGGCCTTCATCAAGCGATTGAAGCGAAAGAAGGGCTCGAGATTACGGAAGAGAACAAAACATACGCTTCCATTACGATTCAAAACTATTTTCGCATGTACCCGATTTTATCAGGAATGACGGGAACAGCGAAAACAGAAGAAAAAGAATTCCAACGCATTTATGGGATGGATGTCATTCCGATCCCGACTAACAAACCGAAAATCCGCATCGACCTGCCTGATCGGGTGTACATGACCCGCCACGATAAGTACGTTGCCGTAGCGAAAGAAGTGAAGCGCCGCCATGGGAGCGGGCAACCGGTGTTAATCGGGACTACGTCGATTTTGCAGTCAGAAGAAGTGGCGAAGTATTTAGATCAAGAGCAAGTTCCGTACGAATTGCTCAATGCGAAAACGGTTGAACAAGAGGCAGAAGTGATCGCCCGAGCCGGGCAACGCGGGCGGGTGACGATTGCCACGAACATCGCCGGCCGCGGGACGGACATTTTGCTTGGCGAAGGAGTCGATGAGCTTGGCGGGCTTCATGTTCTTGGCACAGAGCGGCATGAAAGCCGACGGATTGACAACCAATTGAAAGGGCGGGCCGGCCGCCAAGGGGACCCAGGGTCAAGCCAGTTTTTCATTTCCCTTGAGGATGACATGTTCCGGCGCTTTGCGGCCGAGGAAACGGAAAAGTTAAAGGCGAAGCTGAAAACGGATGAGACGGGATGCATTTTGAATAACGACGTTCATGAGTTTGTCGATAAAGTGCAGCGAATCGTGGAAGGAATCAATTTCTCGATCAGGGAGTATAACTTAAAGCTCGATGACGTGATGAATGAACAGCGCCATGTCATTTACCAAATCCGTGATCGGGTGCTCGAGGAAAGCGACCGCGTGGCGCTTGTCATTCCGATGATTCGCTCTGCTTGTGACCGAATGGTAGATGCGTACGCCTTGCGGGAACAAATCCCTGAGGAATGGGATATCGAACGTATGGCGGAAGAGTTGAACCGAATCGTATACCGAACGCCGATCCAATTTGACCGCCCACCGGCCGATGTGGAAGATGTCAAACGACAAGTTGCAGCAGCCGTTGATTCGTATATAGCGTTTCTTGAGAAGAAAAAAGCGCACGCCCAGCTGCAAACGTTGCTGAGAAGCGTTATGTTGACCGTCATTGATGATCATTGGATGCGCCATTTGGATCAGATGGCGCTGTTAAAAGAAGGAATCGGGTTGCGCCATTACCAACAAGAAGACCCTATTCGTCTATACCAAAAAGAGGGATTTGAGATGTTTCGAGCCATGTATGAAGTGATCGAAAAAGAGATCAGTGTTCATACGGCGCGATTGCTTCAATCGTTAGAGCAAGAAGAAAACCACGCATAAGGGGGAATGTTCGTTGTTTCCATTTTTTAAAAAAAAGAAAAAAAGCGGCGGTGATACAACCGTAGCGGCTCAAGAAATCATGGAAGAAGCAGGGGAAGTCACGAGCACGGAAGACGTATATCCCGAATTGTCGCTTCATCCATCTTGGAACGTGCCAGCCGAAGAGCAATACGTGCTTCGTTTTTTAAACAATGAACTGCCGCCGTTACAGCCTAACCAAATTTCGTTGTCGGGCATCAGCTGGTCAAAAGAAGTAGATGGAATCATCGTATCGGCGTTTGTGCGCCATAGCTTGCCGAAATCGATTCAAATCGGCCGTGTTCCTTTATTATTGCTTCGGGAGGATGGAAGCATTTTAGCCCGAAAAGAGTTTGATCTGCAGGAACTCGGAAGCCTTCCGCCAAAAACGAGCCGTCCGTGGCGCTTTATATTCGGCTATGAGACGTTGCGGACCGATGAGATCCCGAGGGAAGGGTGGAAGCTGGCGTTTGAACTGAAGCCGAAACATCGGCTTGAACTGGAGAAGAGTTGGGAAGAGGCGCTGCCGGAAGAAGAAAAAGAGAAGTTGCGGCGCATCGTCGACGAGCTAGGAGCGCCAAAAAGTGGCGAAGTGAACGTTTTTGGCCTCCAAGCCGCGATGAACGACGGGGAGTTGCGGGTGACGGTGCTGATTCGTAACGGCAGTGACAAAACGATTTATCTGGAGCAGCTGCCGCTTCAAGTAGAAGATGCGACAGGGGACGTTGTTGCTCGGGGAGGCTTTACGTTGGATCGCCTAGAGATCAAAGCGAACACAACCAAACCGTGGACATTCATTTTTCCCCCATCGCTCGTTCAAAAAGCAGAGCCGGATTTCAGTAGTTGGAAACTCAGCATTATCCAATCGTAATTTGCCGCTGATCCGCTATATATACGTTGCAATTTTGTTTTACATGGCATTGTTTACTCTTCCTGTCACCTTGTCAGGAGGTAAAGACTGGAGATCGCAAATTCTTTATTACAACCTATATAGATGCAAAAAGAACGTTCTGCCGCCTGGCAGAACGTTCTTTATTATGGAAAAAGGAAGATACCCGCATCAGCACGCAGATATCTTCCTCGGCCTCAACCCGTCCATCGCCCCTTCGACTATACCCATGCAAAACGGAGGACGGTCCTCATTATTTATTGTACCATAACCGACGTAGTAGACAAGCCAAAATGTGAAAATATTATACAAAATGCATGAATTATCCTCTATATCCATTCCTTTCATCCTAAAAAATGTAAATTAACTCCCCTTTTTTCATACGTTTTTGCGAACGATTATAAAAGAGAAGGCGGTTAACTAGTGAAAATTAAATATTTCATAGTTTTGTTGTCTATGATATAATCCTCAATGGTATGACTCTATTTTTTATAGTATTTTCTCTGTTCACCGCTTTTATGCACACGATTTGTTGTCGGTAGCCCAACATATTGCCAAACAATGAAAAAATCGATGGACAAGAAAATGAAATGAGTGGTTATGATAAGATTAAGGAGGATTTTTTATGGGTTACTTTTTGACCTTGTTGCTTTGCTTCTTTGCCTCCGTGACCATTACACCGCTGGTGAAAAAGCTGGCCTTTATCGTTGGCGCCACGGATCGGCCGAATCAGCGGAAAGTACATCAAAAAATTATGCCGCGTTTGGGCGGATTAGCCATATATATTGCCTTTGTGATCGGTGTGCTGGTTTTGGACCCAGATAACGCTGTAGAAATTCCCATTTTGTTAGGGAGTGTCATTATTATTATTACCGGTATGCTTGACGATTTAATCGAACTTTCCCCGAAACTCAAGCTGGCCGGTCAGCTGTTCGCCGCGTTTGTCGTTGTCGTATTTGGCGGGATTCAAGTGGAGTACATCAACTTGCCGTTTGGTTCCCAGTTGCACTTTGGCGTGCTTAGCATTCCGCTTACGATCCTTTGGATCGTTGGCATTACAAACGCCATTAACTTAATCGATGGCTTGGATGGCTTAGCGGCTGGCGTCTCTGCCATCGCTTTAGTCACCGTCACGTGGATGGCGTTTTTAAAAGGCGATTTGTTTGTCGCTGGCATGAGCATCATTTTAATTGGCAGCATCTTAGGGTTTTTAGTTTATAATTTCCATCCTGCCAAAATTTTCATGGGCGATACAGGGGCGCTCTTTTTAGGGTACATGATCTCTGTGTTGTCGTTGTTAGGGTTTAAAAACGTCACAGCGATTTCCTTTATTATCCCGGTGATCATTTTAGGCGTACCGATTTCCGATACGTTTTTCGCGATCATCCGCCGCTTGCTGAAACGGCAGCCGCTATCTGCGCCAGACAAGTCACACTTGCACCATTGCCTGCTGCGGCTCGGATACAGCCACCGCCAAACGGTGCTCATTATTTACGGTGTGAGCGCCTTGTTTGGATTGATCGCCGTCATTTTATCCAAAGCCGCCGCTTGGGTATCACTTATTATTTTGACCATTGTCGTGTTGGCGCTTGAGGTAATGGCAGAAAAAATTGGCTTAGTCGGCCATGATTACCGCCCAATTTTACGAATTGTCCAAGGCATTCGTTATGTAAACGGAAAAATGAAATAAACAGGCTGTCCCAAGAGGTGGGACAGCTATTTTTATACACAAGGAGGGAGTCAACGGGGCCAATCGTTGATAAGGAAGGCGGAGCGGAGCGATGGTCTTCCTTGAATAGGGAATATGATATAGTGTACCTAAAATAGGGGAATGTGAACTACTCCCACTTAGCTTCGCTTGAAGTGGGAGACTTCTTTCGGAATTATGTTAAAAAAAGGTGTCCCGCTGCGTCCGAGACACCCACTACACGTTTCAATTCCTCTCTTCGTTTCGTTGTTGTTCGGCTGATGCATGCAACTGGGAGCGAAGGGCATCGGATACTTCTTGCACCGATTCTTCATCCAACCGATAGTAATAAACCCCATCATTATCATCCGTTCCTTGTAAGACAAGCGATTCGGTTTGAAGCGGGTTGCCGGTTGATACATAGTAAATCAAGGCTTTGATGTCATCGAAGGTGAAGTTTGTTTTCATATTGTTTCCGATCGCTTCAATGACATCATCATATTTTGAAATGGAACCAGTGTGGCTCGCCTTTCTCAAGATGGCCTGCAAAATTTGCTGCTGTCGCTTGCCGCGTTCAATGTCGTTATCTTTTTTGCGCGTCCGCGCCAATGCTAAAGCTTCTTCCCCATTTAAGTGTTGGTATCCTTTTTTAAGGACAATGGCGTTTCGATGGTCTTCAGCATCTTTTTCCCGAATATCATATGGCACTTCCACTTCAATGCCGCCGAGTGCATCGACAACATCGATAAAGGCGTAAAAGTTCATCTTCACGTAATAATCAATCGGGACATCAAACAAATGTTCGACTGATTCAATGGTACATTTCGTCCCTCCGTAAGCATGGGCGTGAGTAATTTTATCGTACTGATCCTCGCAAGGAATGTATACATATGAATCGCGCGGGATGCTCACCATTTTGACTGATTGCGTATCAGCGTTAAACGCAGCCAAAATTAACGCATCAGACCGCGTATCACTCTGGAAGTTGCGCGTTTTGCTATCGTCAATGCCAATAAACAACACGGTGAAACTATCCTTTTTTGGGTCAAGGTGGTCGCCCATCGTTTCCTTTGTTCCAATTTCCTCATATGCCTCATTCATGGCTGTCTTCATTTTATGCATTAAAAAAGAAGCATAACCAAGACCACTGGCGACCAATACTAGAAAAAGCAACAGGCACCCGAACGCGAGACGTCGTCTTCGCTTTTTTTTCCTCATTTTCTTTCGATGAAGTTTTCGTTCGTTAGTCATCATGGAAGAGAGCTCCTTTTCAATCGTTTTCGTTCTTACGAACCCGAGGGAAGGGTAAATTCAACGTATTCCGTTTCCCCGGCTTGAATGTCCGCCCTTCCGTTCGTCAGTTCGGTCATCCATTCACTGAACGGGAGCTGGCTGTCCTCGGGAACGAGGACAGCAAAGGTGACGCGGTCGGCATAATGGATAGTTTTTATAGTATATACGGAAGAGCGCAATTCATTTTCCACTTTCCCAAGCCATGTATAGTCAATCGTCACGTTCATGATGCGCATGAGACGGCGTTCGACGATGCCCGCGGCGTTCAAGCCTTCGGAGACGGCGCGGCTGTAAGCGCGCACCAATCCGCCCGCACCGAGCTTAATGCCGCCGAAGTAGCGGGTGACGACCGCGACGGTGTCTTTCAACCCTTTTTTCTTCAGCACCTCAAGCATCGGCACACCTGCAGTGCCGCTCGGTTCGCCGTCGTCATTTGCCTTTTGGATTTGATCATGCTCGCCGATCAAATAGGCGGAGCAGTTGTGCGTCGCATCCCAATGTTTCTTTTTGATTTGTTGAATAAACGCGACCGCTTCCTCTTCCGTTTCAGCGCGGTTGATGTAGCAAATAAACCGTGATTTTTCGATCACGATTTCCCGCTCACCGTATCCTTTGACGGTGTAATATTTTTGTAACAAAGCAAAACACCTCGATCATTAAAAACGTGGAAACGGTTTACATTTGTTTATTTTTTGCATAAACAGCTAGCACTTTACCCTGACTATGGTAAACTGAAGGTAAAAGATTTATAGATAGGGCATGCTTTTACTATTATAAATCGACAACTTTTTTCCTTCAAATAAATTTTGTTGGCGCCCATGCATACTGCTTGGCAGCGCTGCTGGAGGTTGGCAAATGGCAGGGGAAAAACGTTGGGATGTGAAGCAGTTGGATGAAATTGTCGAAAAAATGATCGACACGGTTCAACATAGCAAAGATGAAATTTTCCATATCGGTGAGCAGTCGCGCCAGGAGCAAGACCGTTTGTTGCGCGAGTTAGAAGAGGTGAAGCGGCTGACCGTGCAGACGATTGAAGAGGCGGATCGGCTCGAAGCGCAAGCACGTCAGGCGCGCCGCCGCCTGTCGGAAGTGAGCCAAAACTTTTCGTCCCACTCGGAACAAGATATTCGCGAGGCGTATGAAGCAGCGCATGAACTGCACATGAAGCTGACGATGGTGCGCGAGCGCGAAAAGCAGCTGCGCCTGCGCCGCGACGAGCTTGAGCGGCGGCTGGCGAGCCTGCTGCAAATCATCGAGCGCGCCGATCATTTGGTCGGGCAAATTACGGTTGTGCTCAACTATTTAAACAGCGATTTCCGCCAAGTCAGCGAGATCATTGAAGGGGCAAAACAAAAACAAGAATTCGGTCTCAAAATCATTGAAGCCCAAGAAGAAGAGCGGCGTCGGCTGTCGCGGGAAATTCATGACGGCCCAGCGCAACTGCTCGCCCATGTGCTCCTTCGGTCAGATCTTGTGGAAAAGGTGATGAAAGACCGGGGGACTGAGGCGGCGATTGCCGAAATTCGCGATTTTCGCAAAATGGTGCGCTCCGCGTTGTCCGAGGTGCGCCGCATTATTTACGACTTGCGGCCGATGGCGCTTGATGATTTAGGATTAGTTCCGACACTTAAAAAATACTTGCAAACGACCGAAGAATATAATAAGGGAGTCCATATTTCCTTTGTACATATCGGGGAGGAAATTCGACTGCCGTCGCGGATGGAGGCGGCGGTGTTTCGGCTTGTCCAAGAGTCGGTGCAAAACGCCTTAAAACACGCCGAAGCGCGCCACATTGACGTCAAGATGGAAGTGACGTGCCGCCAGTTGCTTGTCAGTGTAAAAGACGACGGCAAAGGGTTCGACCCATCCATCAAAAAGGAAAATGCGTTCGGCTTGATCGGGATGCGGGAGCGGGTCGAGCTGCTCGGCGGCACGTTGGCGATCCGCTCGAAACCTGGCGGCGGCACAACCGTGTTCATCCGCGTCCCGCTTGACCGTTCAGCTCTAGAAACGAACAAGGAGGAGAGGAAATGATGAAAACACGCATCGCCATTATTGATGACCACCAGCTGTTCCGCGAAGGCATTAAGCGCATTTTAGAGTTTGAGGGCGATTTTGAAGTCGTGGCCGAAGGGAGCGATGGGTGCGAAGCGCTTTCGATCGTCGAAGAGCACCGGCCGGATCTGGTGCTGATGGATATTAACATGCCCGACACGAACGGGGTCGAGGCGACAAAACAGCTGATTGAGGCGTATCCCGATACGAAAGTCGTCGTCCTATCGATCCATGACGATGAAAACTATGTCATGCGCGCCTTGCAGACGGGGGCTACTGGATATTTGCTCAAAGAAATGGATGCCGACACACTCATTGAAGCGGTGAAAATCGTCGCTGAAGGCGGCTCGTACTTGCATCCGAAAGTGACGCACAATTTGATCCGCGAATACCGACGCCTGACGTCGGAAAGAGGCGGCGGCGTAGCGGTCAAACAAGAAGTGCGCCGTCCGCTCCATTTATTGACGCGGCGCGAATGCGAAGTGCTCCAGCTGCTGGCTGACGGCAAAAGCAACCGCGCCATCGGCGAAACGCTCTACATTAGCGAAAAAACGGTGAAAAACCATGTCAGCAGCATCCTGCAAAAGTTAAACGTTAACGACCGGACGCAAGCGGTTGTTGTGGCGATCAAAAACGGCTGGGTCGAAGTGCGCTAATGGCAATGCCCCTTCGTTTCCGCCTATTGTCGGCGGATTGGATGGGCGTCTGGCGGCTGGTGTTGAGGGGATCGAGGCAGCGATGCTTCGTTGTTGGTGTGTCCGTGGTGAGGACAAGCTGTTTTGTAGTTGGCGGCAAGCGGCTTTGTTTAGGTCCTTGCGGTGCGCTATCCTCCATTTGGATTCGTAAGTGGTGGGCGGTTTGTCTTTTTGGTATAATGGAAGAAAATTTGAAATCAGGAAGGAATGGCGTTCGTGAAAACGGCAATTGTCACCGACAGCACGGCCTACTTGCCGAAAGAGGTGCGCGAGAGGTTGGGCATTCGCCTGATTCCGCTCAGCGTCATTTTCGGGAATGAGACGTACCGCGAAGAGATTGATATGACGGCCGATGAATTTTTTGCCAAAATCAAGCAGCATCCGACGTTGCCGACGACGTCCCAACCGTCGGTCGGTGAGTTTGTTGACTTGTTCACCGCCATTCGCGAGGAAGGATACGAGGCGGTCGTCAGCATCCACCTCTCAAGCGGCATCAGCGGCACGTACCAAGGGGCGGTCACGGCAGGGACGATGGTGGACGGATTGCGTGTTTACGCATACGACTCGGAAATCAGCTGCATGGCACAAGGGTTTTACGCCATCGAAGCCGCCGAGATGGCGCAGGCGGGGAGGTCTCCTGAGGATATCATCGCTCGCTTGGATGAAATGAAACAAACGCTGCGCGCCTACTTTATGGTCGATGACTTGGCCCATCTGCAGCGGGGCGGACGGCTGACCGGGGCGCAGGCGTTCATCGGCGGCCTCCTGCAAATCAAGCCGCTTCTTCGCTTTGAAAACAAAGTGATCGTGCCGTTTGAAAAAATCCGCACGCGCAAAAAAGCGATCCACCGCATCGAAGAACTGTTCGCCGAAGACGCGGAAAAAGGCGTGCCGCTGAAAGCCGCCATCATCCATGCCAATCAGCCGGATGAAGCGAGCCGCTGGCGCGACGAGCTGTCCGCTCGCTATCCGCACGTCGAGTTTTGGATCAGCTATTTCGGCCCCGTCATCGCCACCCACGTCGGCGAAGGCGCGCTCGGACTCACTTGGTACCAACCGTAATGGCCGCAGGTTTAGCGGGCTTCGTCCGCATGCAGTCGTTCGTCAAAACAACCGCAAGGCGGTGCGGTTCCCGAGGTAGTTCATCGTGCACCGCCTTGCGTGGCGGCGAATGGCTATGATTCCATTTGTTGTGTTTGGCTTTTTTGTTTTGTCATGCTTCTAGAAGGCTGTTGAAAAACAGCGCTCGCCCCCTAACTAACGTCAGATGACGTGAAACGAGAAGCTGATGCCACAGGGTTTCTCCATTTGAGAAACAAGGCGGTAAAGCAACTTGCTCCTTTAATCACCAGCCTTCTAGGATTGTGTAGGAAAGATCCTCATCATGATCCGCAATTTTCTTCACTTGGATTGCCGCAATTTGTCGAGCTGTTTTCGTTCCTCGGAAACATTGTCAATATTTCCTCGGGAATTTTGTCGAAAAAGGCCAATTGCCGCAAGAATACGCCCCATATGTCGAACGAAAAGGAGGGATCGTGATTGTCTGTTTCCTCACCGCTTATGGCATGGCTATACGGCCAGCGGCTTCCGCGAGAACAACTCCCGTTTTCCTATGACGATATTGAGGCTGCCTTGCACGCCAGCTGGCTTCACGAACAGCCTGGACTCATCAAAATATCCCGTGGCTGGCGCTGTGTGCGCTGCGGAAATGACGATCAGGCATGGTTCGCTTCCTTTCCGTGCGCTCGCTGCGGGACGGATTGTTGCTATTGCCGCAAATGTTTAACGATGGGGCGCATCAGTTCCTGCACGCGCTTCGTGCATGTGACGAAGCCGCTTCCGTCAGAACGGTATGCGGCGCCGCTCGCTTGGAGCGGAACGCTGTCCGCCGCTCAGGAGGAGGCGGCGACGGAGATCAAACAGGCGGTTCTGAATGGAAGGGAGCTGCTTGTTTGGGCCGTATGCGGGGCGGGAAAAACAGAGATGTTGTTTCCTGCCATCGCCGCCGCATTGGAGGAAGGGTGGCGCATCTGCCTCGCCACGCCAAGAGTGGACGTCGTCCGCGAGCTCGCCCCCCGCTTT
Source organism: Geobacillus subterraneus (assembly GCF_001618685.1). Classification (GTDB taxonomy): domain Bacteria; phylum Bacillota; class Bacilli; order Bacillales; family Anoxybacillaceae; genus Geobacillus; species Geobacillus subterraneus. Next base: position 124,875 of record NZ_CP014342.1, read on the forward strand.
CGCCAGGCGTTTCCTCGCGTTCCGCTCGCGGTTTGGTACGGAGGAAGCGAGGAGCGCGGGCGAATCGCCCCGCTCGTTCTTTCCACTACCCACCAACTGTTGCGCGCGTACCGCGCGTTTGATGTCATGATCATCGATGAAGTCGATGCGTTTCCGTACTCGGTTGAACCGATGCTCGAATATGCCGTCAGTCAGGCACGAAAAGAACAATCGAGCCTCATTTATTTAACCGCCACTCCCTCCCGCGCTTGGCAACTCGACATTCAGCGCGGCAAGCGGCAAGCCGCTGTCATCCCCGCCCGCTACCACGGCCACCCCCTTCCCGTTCCGTCATTCGAATGGTGCGGGAACTGGCGCAAACGGCTCGAGCGCGGCCGTTTGCCCGAAAACGTCCTTGCTTGGGTTCTTCATCGTTTGGAACAAGGAAAACAAGCGTTTTTGTTCGTCCCGCACATTGATGAGCTAGAGGCGGTCACCCGCCTGTTGCAGCGGATGGACGCCCGCATCGTCGGCGTTCACGCCGAAGCTCCCTCTCGCGCTGAATATGTGCAGGCGTTTCGCGATGGGGACGTGCCGCTGTTAGTGACAACGACGATCCTTGAACGGGGGGTGACGGTGCCGAACATCGATGTCGCCGTCCTTGGCGCGGACGACCGCATTTTCACGGAAAGCGCCCTCGTCCAAATCGCGGGCCGTGTCGGAAGAAGCGCTGCGTTTCCTGACGGGGATGTCCGCTTTTTCCACCACGGAAAAACAACAGAGATGGTACGGGCGCGCCGCCACATTGTCCGCATGAATGAGACAGCGAAGAAAAGGGGGCTGCTGCATCGATGAACTGTCTTCTTTGCCATTCGCCGTACAACCCGATCGCCAGCTGGCGCCAGCTTCTTTTCCTCGAGGACGTGGACGTCCTTTGCCCGCGTTGCCGCAGTTCGTTTCTGTTCATTGACGGCCGCCTTTGCGAGACGTGTGGCCGCCCGCTCGACGAGGCGGCATCCTCGCCATGCACCGATTGCCTCCGCTGGCAAGAAGATGAGCAGTGGGGCGGAGTGGCTGTCAAAAACCGTTCCGTATACGTATACAACGACTGGATGAAAGAGGTCGTCGCCTTATGGAAGTTTCGCGGCGATTACGCCATCGTCAATGCATTCCGCCGCCCGTTTGTCCGTGCGTTTCACCGATCGTTCGGGCGCGAGTGGCACATCGTGCCGATTCCGCTCAGCCCCGAGCGCCTGTATGAGCGCGGGTTCAACCAAGCCGAAGCGCTCGCCCGCCTGCTTCCGTTCCCGTCTTTTCCTTGGCTTGCCCGCAAACACTCTGAAAAACAATCGAAAAAATCGCGCCGCGAGCGGCTTGAGACCGACAACCCGTTTTTTCTCTCCGCACATCCGCCCATCAATGGGAAACGAATCGTCCTCGTCGATGACATTTACACGACGGGCATCACCGTTCGCCACGCGGCCCGCGTGTTGCTTGAAGCGGGGGCGGCTGAAGTGGGGGCGTTGACGCTGGTGAGGGCGTGAGTGGGCTAAACATTTGCCTGAGGGATGCCGATATAAACAGTAGCAACCGATCGAGCGGAGAGTGAACGGAGATGGAAATTCGTAACATTTTTATGAAGCAAGCGATGATCGCACCTGACCAGCCAGTTGTGCTGCAAAAAGGTGAAACGTATGACGGGGTGGTCAAGGAGAAAAAAGGTGACGAAGCGGTCGTCCATCTCAAAGGAACGGATGTGCGGGTTCGGACAGAAGGAGAGTGGCCACAGGAAGGGCGTGTGACGATCAAGATCGTCGGTGAACAAGAGGGGGTCCCTGTGGCGCGGATCGTTCCCCGCCCGCCACAAGAGGCGAATGAACAGGCGGTTCGTTTTTCTGCCTCTGAACCGTTACCGACCGAGCTAAGGCAGGTCGACGCTTGGCTGCAAAAACAAGGGCAACCGCTCACGAAAGAGACCGTTTCTACCTTGCGAACGTTTTTCGCCGAAGCTTCAGGCACCGTCGAGCAAAAATTAGAAGCCGTTCGTGCTGTCATCAATAAAAAACTGGAACTCACGAGCACTCACCTTGCCGCTGTTCATGAGGCGCTGCACGGGAAACCGTTAGGGGAGCAATTCACTGAGATTGCCAACAGCCTCGATCCGACCTTTACGCTGGCTAAACGGGAAGAACAGAGCGCGACGAAAAAGGCACCGCAGAACCTAACCGTTGCGGCGGATCGATTCGACCGCCAAGCGGGACGGACGGGAAGAACGGGAGAATTGTCCAACGCTCCTCCTTCATTGGCAGCCGACCAGTCCGCCAAAGCGGGATCAACAGAAGGAACGAAGTCCTCAGAAATCAGCGGACGTAAAGCATTGGGGCACCGTCCCCTCGTACCGACATGGGATCATCTAGAACGCACGGTTCGGATGGAAACGGCACCAACTACCGGAACATCCACCCGCCTTCAACAAGTACGCGAACAAATCGCTCGTGAGCCGAACTTGTCGAAGGCGGTGGAATACGTCCGCCAACAAGTCGTTCACACGCCGAATGTAGACCGGGATGTGGCGGAACAAGTGGAACGCGCATTGCGCGAGGTTGCTCAACTGCAGCGTCAAGGGCGTGAAGGGGAAGCCCGAGCGCGGTTGAGTGAGGTGCTGGTAAAGGCGGAACAAGCGGCTCGCGCTTCGGAAACGGTCGTTCGATCCGTGAATGATATCTTCCAACCGTCACCAGAGTTAATGAAGCAACTTCGGGCCATCCGAACGGAAGTCGCTCGCACACCAAATTTGTCGAATACGCTGTCCCAAGTTCAAACACTGCTCGCTGAACACAGCGAGTTGCCAGGGGATGTCCGGCAAAAAATAGAAGCGGTGTTAAAAGAAACAATGCGGCTGCAACAAGCTGGCCAACATGCGGCAGCGAGAACCCATCTTGTCCGTCAACTCGATCAAATCGAGTCGATAGCAGCTAATACACGATCGTCAGTGGTCCAACCGCCGTCTCCTGTTAATGAGACGACAGCTCCATTCAAGATGCCAGCGGTTAACCATATATCGGTTTTATCGGGGATAACAGAAGCAGCAGGACAGGGAGGAATTTCACAGCGTTCCACCGCTCCAGTGGTCGAGCAGTCAGGTGATGACGGGATTGGAAACGGGGCGCGGCAGGTTATCTCTCCGGCGGACGGTCAAAACGAAGTGACAGCTGATGCGGCGAACGACAATCAACCGACCGAACAGCTGCGTGAGGCCATGCGCCGAGCAATCAAATCGTTGCAGCAAGAGCCCCGCTTGGAAAAAGCGTTGGACGCCGTTAGAGCGGATATCGCGGAAGCATTCCGCGCCCACCCTCACTGGGAACAAGCATGGGCCGACTCGCTTGCCAGTGCGCAAACGCTGATGGAAAAAGGGCGGGAGCTCGCTGCAAGGCAGACGGTGTTGAAAACGTTAAATGAGATCGAAGCGTCACTCCCGTCTGTGCCAACTGATCGCTCGCTGGATGTCGACAGCCTATTTGATGGGGCATGGCAAGCGGCTTTGTCGCTTGAATCCAAACAATTTCTCGTGCAAACGGTCACGAAAAAAATGGCGCAGGCTGCGCTTGATTTCAAAACGGTGAAGCGCGATGTGATGCGCCAGTTAGAGACGGTAGCGCAGTTGGCGGAAAACAAAAGCCCCGCCGCCCGCTTGCAAGCCACATCGATGTTGGAAATGGCGATCAAACAATTGGACAACGCCATTTTAAAAAGCGACATCATGCTGTTTACCGATATGGTGACGGAAAAACAGTTGATGAAAGCCAGCTCCGCGCTCGCTGAGGCAAAAAAACGGCTTCGCCAAGGTGACGCGGCTGGGGCGCGGAACATCGTGAACGAAGTGAAGAACATGCTAGCGAATATCGTGTTCAAACCGTCCAAGGCGAAGGTGAAACATTTTGTGAGGATGCACGGTGAAACAACAGCCGATTCATCCAAAGCGTTTCTTGAGCAAGTGAACCAGGTGATGCAACCGCCAGTGGATGGGCCATCAGCAAGGCACATGTTTGACACGATTCGCCGCCTCGGCTTAACGCATGATCATGAAGCCGCCGAATGGCTCGTATTGAAGGGAAACCAAGAAGAATCGGCGTTACAAAATATGAAGGAAGTGCTTTTGCGCCTAGCGCAAGGCGGAAGTGAATCGGTTGCTAGGCAAGCAGAGCAGGCGTTAACGAATTTGACCGGACAGCAGCTGCTAAACAAATGGGATGGCACGGCGGGGTGGCAAAGCTTTTTCTTCACCTTGCCGCTGTTATGGCAAAGCGAAGTGCAGAACGTTAACGTCTATATCAACGCCCGCCAACATGGTGAGCGAATCGACTGGGAAAACTGTCAATTGTATTTCCTGCTAGAAACGAGAAAGTTAGGAGATCTGGGCATTTTGCTTCACGCGAATGAGCGGAATTTATCGATTACGCTTCGCAACGACCGTGACGATTTTGCCGACAAAGCGAAGCCATTTATCGACAAGGCAAAAGAGAAATTGGAAGAGATCGGCTATCGGGTGGCAGCGGTGAACGTGACGAAGCTGACAAACGATGCCCAGCGGAAAGACGAACAACCTTCGCCAGCTCCATCGGCTCGCCCGTATCGACGATTTGCTGAAAGAGGGTATGATGTGACCATATGATGTCAGCCTATTTTAACCAAAAAAAGCGAAAACAAATGAACGGTCCAACGGCGGCGGTTGTTCGCTATGACGAAACGAACAGCCAGGCGCCGACTGTCGTTGCCCAAGGAAGCGGGCATGTGGCGCAAAAGATTATTGAACTCGCCAAACAACACCACGTTCATATTCAAGAAGATCCGCTGCTTGTACAACATTTAGTGCAGCTTGATCTCGGGGATCGCATCCCTCCGCAGCTGTACGCGGTCATTGCAGAAATTTTGATTTTGATTGGAGAAATTGAAAAAAACCATTAAACACTGGCTGATCGATGACCGATATAAATGACAGAGAGCCAATGGGGGTGCAGGGTGTTGGACTTTTTAACCGAGGAATGGATTTACCAGAAAAACTCGCAGCAACTGACGGCGTTGTTATATGAAGGACTGATGGAATGTTTGGAAGAGGCCATCGCGGCCATGAAACAAAAAGACCATTGGAAAGCGAACAAACAGCTGCAAAAAGGAAACGACATCCTTCGCCGCCTTGGCGCTGGACTGCGCTATGACGCTGGCATCATCGCCCATCAGTTGGATGCGCTCTATAACTATATGGCGGAGCGCCTCATTGAGGCCAATATGAAAAAAGACGTCACAGTTGCCCAAGAAGTGCTGCAACTGACGACCACGATCGCCACGGCGTGGAACGAAGCGCTAAAAAGCGGCGTTTCGCCAGTGCAGCCAGCGCACAAACAAAAAGCAGCGGCCTACGAACAATTCATTACCTATGAGAAATAAAAAACAAAGGAGCGAATGTCCATGCGAATCAACCATAACATTCAAGCGCTCAACGCCTACCGCAATTTGGCGGCCAATCAATCGAGCATTTCGAAAAACTTGGAGCGCCTCTCCTCCGGTTTGCGCATTAACCGTGCGGCTGACGACGCAGCGGGGCTTGCCATTTCGGAAAAAATGCGCTCGCAAATTCGCGGCCTGCAAATGGCAGAACGCAACGCGCTGGATGCCATCTCATTGATCCAAACGGCGGAAGGGGCGTTAAACGAAGTCCACAGCATCTTGCAGCGGATGCGCGAATTGGCGGTACAGGCGGCGAATGATACGAACACGGCCGAAGACCGAGAAGCCATCCAAAAAGAAATCAATCAGTTGACGTCTGAAATTAACCGGATTGCCAATTCTACCGAATACAACACGAAAAAATTACTCAATGAGTCGGTTTCCAGCCAAGCAAGAAGTGTACAAATTGCCGCGGGCAGCTTCTCAGCAGGCAGCACAGCCATCGATGGCACAAGTCTGCAGCTAGACCCAGAAAGCACGATCGTAGCTGGGAACTATAAAGTGAAAATTGAGGACGTTGCCACGAAATCCCTTCAAAGCACAGGACCGGTGGCCGGGGGCGTGCAACAAATCACGTTAGACCCGACATCCAACTTAACTGTCGGGGATACATATGGGATCAAAATCGATCAGCAAGATGTGAAAGTCATTACGAATAATCCGGAAACATCATCCGCCATTGATGCGGTATCGATTGCGCCGAACTCTCCCTTACTCGATGGCACAGTGAATTTATTGATTCGCCGCACGAACGATGTGAGTAGCTTCCAAGCAGGTGGGACTGGTTTAACGGGTGTACAACTGGCTACACCTAATGCGGATTTAAGTCCGTCAGATGCGTTTACCGTCCGGACAACGGCCGAAGCTTCTAATGTGCAAAATGGAACAGCCAATAGTGTATATATTACCAACGTTAATATTGATTCAAGCACGTTTTCGTCAACAGGGGAAGATTTCCGTCTCGTCTATGCAGAAACGTCACCATCGTCTGGCCAGTTTACCGTAACGTTACAAGATAAAAACGGAACTGCTTTATCTCAAGCGGTTATCCTTGACAATAACCAGCAAAACTACGAGTTTTATGATTTATCCGGCAACAAACTCGGCGTTTCCTTTACTACGATTTCCGGCATTAACGGAGCACTAGCTGGAGCTAGTGACGGTGGAAACTACAACGAGTTCGATGTCAACGTGGCGTTAGCGTTAGAGAAAAATGGCTCACAAATCGGAACCGCCACCATTACACCGACGGATGCGACCGCCGGCAACGTTACGATTAGTGGATCGGATGGGATTAATTACACAATCAGCCACAACGGATATGCCAACACGAACGTCAATCAAACGGCAACGTTCGGTGTGCAAAGCACGCTTGCGTATTCCACTGATGGAAGCAATTTTACAACATTTAACGCCGGTGACAATATTACGTTGAATGGCGGCATTTTCGTTGATACAGCCGACAATATCACCGACTATGCAACAGGAGATGCGACGGTACAGATCAACGTCGGCACAACGTCATCGTATACAGCCACACTGGTCGATGCATCAGGGAATGCCCTGTCTGGCGTACCGACGTTAATTGTGGGCAATAACGGTACGTACTCATTTGGCAGCGGCACAGGCGTTTCGTTTACGACGGATACACTTTCGGCTGGAACACGGACGTTTACGGTAGGGGCGACGGTCACAACGAAAGCAACGTTGAGCACGAACGGTGTCGATGTGGAAACATTAAACAACATTGCCCCGAATACGACATTGCGCTTCCATAACGGCGATCTCACGATGAACATTGGCGCGCTGACAAATGGCGAAGCTTCCTTTACGATCACAGGCGGAACGAATGACCAGTCGCTCAAAATTCAGATCGGAGCGAACGAAGGGCAAATGTTAAGCATTGGGATTGACGATATGCGGGCGTTCGCTCTGAAGCTTTCAAGCAACACCGCTGGTTCTTCGGTTTCATTTACGAACCATTTGGGGGAAACGATCACTGCCTATTACACGACTACAGCGAATGTCAATAATGGGGACGTTACGGAATACGGACTGGATGTAACGACCCATGAAAAGGCGACGGCAGCGGTGAAAGTTTATGACTATGCCATCGCCCAGGTATCGGCGCAACGTTCGAGCTTAGGTGCTGTGCAAAACCGCCTCGAACACACGATCAACAACTTAAAGACAGCTGAAGAAAACTTAACGTCATCCGAATCCCGCATCCGCGATACGGATATGGCGATGGAGATGGCGGAATTTACGAAAAACAACATCTTGACGCAAGCGGCGCAGGCGATGCTCGCGCAATCAAACCAGTTGCCGCAAGGGATTTTGCAGCTGCTGAAAAGCTAATTGAATCCGCGTTGGGCGGGGCAGGAACGCCTCGCCCTTTTGCTATGATTGTGCGATAATGGTGGTAACAAGAGGTGATGACGATGGAAGTGCAAAAAGTAACGCGCACGGGCATGACGAACGTCAGCCGCAAGGACGACAAGGCGATGGAATCGGTGTCGTTTACAGAAGTGATGGCGAAGACGCGTCGCGATGTCGTATGGGAGCGGATCAACGAGCAAGTCCGTCAAATCGAAGAACAAGGGAAAAAGCTCGCCGACTCGCGGACGGTGGAAGATTTGCGCAAATATAAGCAGCTCGTTCGGTCGTTTTTGGATGACGCGGTGAAACACGGTCTCCAGCTTGAGGAGCAGCGTGGGTTCAGCCGCGGCGGACGGGCGCGCATCTATAAACTAGTGAAAGAAGTCGACCAAAAGCTGATCGAATTGACGAATGAGGTGCTGAAACACGAACAAAAAGGGTTGGACATTTTGCGGCTTGTCGGCGAGATCCAAGGGCTCATTATTAATATTTATACGTAACCGTTTGATCGGGCAATCGGGAGGGGAAGACGGTGGCGGAATTGGCGAACTGTGCCAAATGCGGGCGGTTGTTTGTCAAACTATCGACGCGTGATGTTTGTGAATCGTGTTACCAAGAGGAAGAGCGGCAGTTTGAGCGTGTCTACGCCTTTTTGCGCAAGCGGGAAAACCGTACGGCGACGATGGCGCAAGTCGTTGACGCTACGGGGGTGGAAGAAAAGTTGATCATCCAATGGATTCGCGCGGGGCGGCTGCAGCTCGTTCATTTTCCAAATCTCGGCTACCCTTGCGACTCATGCGGGACGATGATCCGTGAAGGGCGGCTGTGCGCCAACTGCTTAGGCAAGCTGCAGGCGGATTTGCGCCAAGCGGAGGCGGAAAAGGAACGAAACATCCGTTCCCGCCGCGCCACTTATTACAGCCAAGATCATAAAGAGCGCTAAACATTTTCACCAATGTTCCGATATAAACAGTAGCACGATGGACGATGTGAACAGCGTCGGTCAAGCGAGGTGAACGCGATGAAAATCCATCATATCGGTCCGATGAACGTTAACCCGTATCAACGCCAGCTTGCCAAAACGGAGCGGCTAGCGGCGGGGAAGGCGTCTGGCGACCAAGTGGAAATTTCCAAAGAAGCAAAAGAGCTGCAAGAAGCGGCGAGCTGGGAACAGGCGCGGCAGGCGAAATTGGATGAGTTGCGCCAACAAATCGAAAACGGCACGTACACGGTCGACCCGAAGGAGGTTGCGAAACGGATGATCGACTATTACCGAAATCACCGATAAAGGAAGCGGTTCGCGATGACATTTGCGGAACTTATTCACCTATTGCGGGCGCAGGCCGAGCTGCATGAAAGCTTGGTAGCGCTGGCGCGGCGGAAAACGGAAGCGTTGAAGAAAAACGACATCGGGGCGCTGTCCGCGCTCTTGGCCGATGAACAAAAGCATCTTTTTGCCATCCGTCAACTCGAAGAACGGCGGCGGCGCTGGCTGAAGGAGAAGCTTGGTGACGAAACGGTGACAATCGCCGCGTGCCAAGCGATGGCGAAGGGAGAAGAGCGCCAACCGTTGCGCGAATGCGGGGAGCGGCTGATGGCAGCGGTCCACGCGCTGGCCGAGGCGAATGACTTAAACCGTCAGCTCATTGAGCAGTCGCTCCAGTTTGTCACGGCGATGATCGAGACGTTCGCCCCAACGCCGTCCACGTACAGCCGCACGCAAGAGTACGCACCATCGCCAGACCGCCCGCTGTTTGAATCGAAAGCGTAAGGGGGAGAACGATGCTTTCTACATTCCACGGACTAGAAGCCGCTCGGCGCGCCATGATGGCCCAGCAGGCGGCGTTGTATACAACAGGACATAACATCGCCAACGCCAATACGGAAGGGTACACACGCCAGCGCGTCCAACTCGAGGCGACGCCGCCGTTTCCGATACCTGGGCTCAATCGCCCGAACATCCCGGGACAAATGGGGACAGGGGTGGAAGCGAAATCGGTCGAACGGGTGCGGGAATATTTTCTCGACGTCCAATACCGCGGCGAAAACAGCAAGCTCGGCTATTGGGAAGCGCGCGCCGACGCGGTGGCGAAAATGGAAGATATAATGAACGAACCGTCCGACAGCGGACTCGCGAAAACGATGGACCAGTTTTGGCAAGCCCTCCAGGACTTAAGCACCCATCCGGAAAACGAAGGGGCGCGCTCTGTCGTCCGCCAACGCGGCTTGGCGGTCACCGAGACGTTTCATTATTTATCAAATTCACTCACGCAAATCCGCACGGACCTTGGCACGCAAATCGGGGTGACGGTGACGGAGGTCAATTCGCTTTTGAAGCAAATTAGCGATATCAACGCCCGAATCGCCGAGATCGAACCGAACGGCTATTTGCCGAACGACTTGTATGACGAGCGCGATCGGTTGGTGGATGAACTCTCGAAGTTCATCGACATTCAAGTGGAGAACCGCCCTGTTGGCGGCAACGCCTCGAAAGCGGCAGAAGGTATGTACGATGTATATATCCGCAACGGCAACGAAAAAGTGTATCTCGTCCAAGGGCGAAACGCTTCGTCCATTTCCTTCCCGGACGGAAGCGACGTGGATGGTGATAACGTAAACGAAGTGCCGCCTGATACAGGCGTTGGGGCGCTTGACATGGGTGGAACGACCGTTTCGGTTTCCTCCCTTCCGAACGGCAATCTGCGCGGGCTTGTGGAAGGGTACGGACATAAGGACGGAACCGATGCCAATGGCCAGCCGATCGTAAAAGGGTTATATCCGGGGATGCTCGCCAATTTGGACAAGCTCGCATATACGTTTGGCACGTTGTTTAACGCCGTGCATGAACAAGGCCATGGATTGAACGGAAACACGGGGATTGCGTTTTTTTCCGGACTCAATCAAGTGAACGGTGCGGCGAAAATGATCGATCTCGCTTCCGATATCGATGATTTGGCCAACATCGCCGCGGCGACAAAAGCAGGACAATCCGGAAACGGCAACAACGCCATCAACCTCGCCAACGTCCGCAGCTTGCTTTTATCCAACACGACCGTTTCACTGCAAGATGGGATCATGGTGAATCTCGCCTCGCTTCGGTTGCCGCTTACCTCAGGAACGGTCGAAACGAACTACCAAGGCTGGATCGGGCAGCTTGGCGTCGCTGGCGAGCAGGCAAACCGGATGAAAAGCAATAGTGAAATTCTGCGCCAGTCGGTGGAAGAAAAACGGCAATCGGTCAGTTCGGTGTCGCTGGACGAAGAGATGATGAACATGATCAAATTCCAGCACGCGTATAACGCCGCGGCTCGCCAAATTACGGTGATTGACGAGATGCTCGATAAAATCATCAACGGCATGGGTGTAGTCGGAAGGTAGGTGATGAGGATGCGCATTACACAAAGCATGTTAGCGAATAATATGTTGAAACAAATCACCCGCAGCTACGAAAAGTTAGATCAATATCAAACCCAATTGTCGACTGGGAAAAAAATCACCCGCCCGTCCGACGATCCGGTCGTGGCGATGAAAGGGATCGCCTACCGCTCGAATTTGGCCGAAGTCGAGCAGTTTAAACGCAATTTCTCGGAAGCGTACAACTGGGTCGAAAACTCCGACTCGGCCCTTGATAAGGCGACACAGGCGCTGCAGCGCATCCGTGAGCTCGTCGTCCAAGCAAGCAACGATACGTACGAAGAGACGCAGCGCCAGGCGATCGCCAAAGAAGTGCGTCAGCTGACCGAACATTTGGTGACGATCGCCAATACGAAAGTTGGCGACAAATACATTTTCAACGGCGCCCAAACGACCGAACCGCCCGTCACGGTGAACGCGGATGGAACGATCGCTGTGTCAACGAATGACCAACAATTGAACATCGAGCTGGCCAAAGGCGTTTACATCCCTGTCAACATTCCGCCCAGCACGGCGTTTGGGGCGGGCAACGGATTGTTTTCCGACTTGCAGGATCTGGCTGCTTCTTTAGAAAATCCGAGTACGACAGGGGATGAATTGACGGGCTATTTGGACAAGCTCGACAACCATTTGACCCATTTGCTTGGCGTCCGCGCCGAGCTTGGCGCGCGCATGAACCGGATCGAGCTGATGGAAGACCGCATCGACAGCCAACAAGTGATCGCGGAAAAAATGTTGTCGGACAATGAAGACGTCGACCTCGAGAAAGTGATCACCGACTTAAAAACGCAAGAAAGCGTCCATCGTGCGGCGCTGGCGGTCGGCGCGCGCGTCATTCAGCCGACGCTGGTCGACTTTTTGCGCTAAGCGAGCGGTTCGCTCGCTTTTTCACCCGACGGGCTGCCTAGTTAGGTCAGTCTAGCGGCCACCGTTTCTTTTCGTGCCGTGGTGTCCATCCCCCCTTCGAAAGGAGGAACGACATGCGCATCCCGCAACTAAGGATGGAAGCGACGTATGCGAGGCTAGCGATCTCGACGACACCCGCGCGGCTTGACATCACCCAACCGCCCGCCGAGCTGACGATCGAACAGCCGCCTGCGGAAATGAATATCACTCCCGTTCCTGCGCGCTTGACGATCGACCAGTCGCGGGCGTGGGCGGCGATGAACAATAAGCACGTGTTTGAGCTCATTCGCGATGGCGCCGAAGACGGGCGGCAAGCTGTGCTCGATGTGATCGCCCGCACCGCCATCCAAGGCGATGAGCTGATGCGCATTGAAAACGGCGGCAACCCGCTCGCCGACCAAGCCGCAGCCAACAGCGAAGGCCCGCCGCTTGAGTTCAATGTCGCCCTCGTTCCGCCGCCGTTTAGTGTCAAGATGGACTACGAACCTGGGCGGCTTGACATCGACTGGTACACCCAACCGCCGCGCATCGACGTGAGAACGCATGAACCGATCATCCGCTACCAGCGGGGAGCGGTCCGAATCGATCTCGCCCAACGTCCGTCGCTTCGCATTGACGTCGTCATTTGACAAAGCAGGAGGAACGATTCATGAACATCGACACCAAATATCACGGAACCGTGACGGTGAAGGAAGAAGACATCATCCGCTTTCCCCACGGCCTGCCCGGATTCGCAAACGAGAAGCGGTTCGTCCTTCTCCCGCTCGCCGACGCGCCGTTTGTCATCTTGCAGTCGGTCGACACGCCCGCGCTCGGATTTGTGCTGATCGAGCCGTTTTCCTACTTTCCGTCGTACGAGTTTGAACTCGACGAAGCAACGGTCGAACAGCTTGAGATCGAAAGCGAACGCGACATCGCGGTGTATGTCATCCTTACCGTCGCCGACCCGTTTGACAATACGACTGCCAACTTGCAGGCGCCTGTCGTCATCCACGTTCGCCAACGAACCGGCAAGCAAGTGATCTTAACGAACACCGCGTACAAAACGAAACATCGCCTCTTCCCGGATCAAGTGGCGACATAAAGGGGGCGGCCCGATGCTTGTCTTAACGCGCAAATTGAAAGAAGCGATCCAAATCGGCGATGACATCGAAATCACCGTTCTCGCCATCCAAGGTGATCAAGTAAAGCTTGGCATCAATGCGCCGAAACATGTCGAAATTCATCGGAAAGAAGTCTATCTCGCCATCCAAGCCGAAAATAACGCCGCCTCCCGCGCCTCCAAATCATCGATCGAGCGGTTGAATGAACAGCTGAAACAATGGAAAGGGGGGAAACAAGCATGAGCGTCAGCATCGGCGGAGTGCCAGTTCAAGGCGTCGTCGCACGCATTGTGCAAGATAATAAGGCCATTGCCGAACAAGCCTTAAACGAAATGATCAACAAACATAAAGACGACCCAGCGCGCATCATCAAAGAAATTCAGCAACCTTCGCCATTTTCCCAATTTCTCGACATCGAAATCTAAAAAAATTTGCACAACCTATTAAACTTCTAAAAAACAAACCGATATAAAAAGTGAATGCGGCATAGCGAAGAAAGGCGGCCGACTTTCTTCCTATCCGCGAATTGATCATTCCACAAGGACGTGGAAGAAAAAAATTTCAAGGAGGAAAAGAAGATGAGAATCAACCACAACATTGCGGCGTTGAATACGTATCGGCAACTGACGATCGGTCAAGGCGCCGCAGCGAAAAACATGGAAAAACTGTCTTCCGGTCTGCGCATCAACCGCGCGGGCGACGACGCGGCAGGTCTGGCCATCTCCGAAAAAATGCGCGGCCAAATTCGTGGGTTGGAGATGGCTGCTAAGAACTCGCAAGACGCGATCTCGTTGATCCAAACAGCAGAAGGGGCTTTAAATGAAACACATGCAATCCTTCAACGTATGCGCGAGTTAGCAGTGCAAGGTGCGAATGACACAAATACAACAATTGACCGCGATCAAATTCAAAAAGAATTAAACCAATTAATCTCTGAAATTGATCGTATTTCATCTACAACGCAATTTAACACAAAAAACTTGCTTGACGGTTCCCTAAACGCGACGTTCCAAGTAGGAGCGAATAGCAATCAAATTATTAACTTGACTATCAGTACAATGAGCTCTACCGCATTGACGTTGAATGGGACGAACATCTCTGTTGCTGATAACGCAAAGGCAAGTGATTCTATCTCTAAAATTGATGCTGCGATCAACGCTGTATCGCAAGAGCGTTCAAAACTCGGGGCGTTACAAAACCGCTTAGAGTATACAATTAACAATTTGTCGACTTCTGCAGAAAACTTAACAGCTGCAGAATCTCGTATTCGCGACGTAGATATGGCCAAAGAAATGATGGAGTTTACGAAAAACAACATTCTTACTCAAGCAGCACAGGCGATGTTGGCTCAATCAAACCAACTGCCGCAGGCGGTGTTGCAGCTGCTTCGGTAGGCTGGTTTGGCGGGCGTCTTAGCTGGAAACGGCTAAGAGGATGACTGGGTGAATTGCTGGGAAGCCCTGAGAGCCTTTGGCGCCACAACGGGGCTGGAAACGGCAGACGTGAGGGCGGAAAAAGCCGAAGGATTGGGCAATCAGCAGCCAAGCTCCTGTCCCGAAAGGGTGGAGAAGGTTCAACGACTAGGGCATACCACCTACGGCGAGTGCTATGGTGATGAAGCCCGTAGGGGAGGCCGAGGCCGACCCGAAGCGCCCAGCCCCTAACAGGTCAAGCTGAGGGTGAAGAGGTAGTCTACACAACGGTCGAAAGACGTTGCGGCATGGCAAGCCAACCAACAACCGCAAGGGGTATTGCAATTACTCCGTTAATAAAGCGAAAAGAGGTCTTAGGTTTTCTAAGGCCTCTTTTTTCGCTCTTTACATTTATAAACAACTGGCCAATCGCTACATTGAATCATATGACATATTGCTTTTTACCTTCCCCCTTCACATCCTTACCCTTTCATCCGATATAAACAGTAGATGAATACATGAATGAAGAAAGAAGGAAGAATGTGATGAAGCCATTTTTATCATTATGTATGATCGTGAAAAATGAAGAAAAAGTGTTACAACGTTGTTTAGATTCTGTATATGGAATTGTTGATGAAATTGTAATCGTTGATACAGGTTCAACTGATTCAACAAAAGAAATTGCGTTAAAATATACGGACAAAGTATATCATTTTGAGTGGACGAACAGCTTTGCCGCTGCGCGCAACTTTGCTCAACAACATGCGACAGGGAAGTGGATTCTCGTATTAGATGCAGATGAGTATGTTGATCGTACGAATTTGCAAGAAATGATACAAGTATTAAAACAGGCTGATAATGGTGTTGAAGCGTATGACGTGAACATCTATAACTTTATGGGGACATACGGTGAGCGTGTGCTTCAACATCGCCATACGCGTATTTATCGCAATTTGCCACATTTACAGTACGATCGTTCCATTCATGAGCAGTTGCGAAAGACGAATGGTGAATATGTTCAAGCTGAGCAAGGTATTTTAACCGTTTATCATACGGGGTATATGTCTCATGTAGTGACAGAGAAGAAAAAACATGATCGAAATGCTCCACTGATTGAGCGTGAAATACAAGCAGGTGACAGCGTTGCTTTCGATTACTTCAACTTGGGAAATGAACATCTTTCAAAAGGTGAAATAGAACAAGCGCTACAATCATTTATTCAGGCGTATCAACATAAAAAAGATATTCGGTTAAGTTGGGTTTCGTACTGTCTTGTGCAAATTATTTTATGCTTGAAATATTTGCAACGGTTTGATGACGCTTTGCGGGTTATTGCTGACGCTGAAAACTTATATAGCGAAACCGCTGATTTTCAATTTTTACGTGGGGAAATTTACTATTTGCAACATCGCTATGACGATGCTGTACAACAACTAGAGTACTTGCTTGAAAATAAAAACAAATATCCTTACACGATTAAAACAGTTGAATACGTCGAGTACGATCCGCATATGTTACTGGGTCATATTTACAAACATAAAGGAAATTCACAAAAAGCAATATACCATTTTTCTTGTGCGCTTTCATTTAATCGAAAAAGCTATGAAGCGCTTTACCACATATTGCAATTGCTCGCTCGCGCTCATAGTGAAGAGGAGATTGTCCAATTTATCAAAAGTAAACAATTAGCAAACGATTTATTCGCCGTTTCGCTAATTGCCCGCATTGCCTCGAATTTACATTTAGAAAAAGTGATGTGCTCGCTTGCAGCAAAACTAGGTGATGAGGTCATTCAGCGCGGGTTCGAAATTAAAGTCAATATATTACAAAAACGATATGACGAAGCGTTGCAGCAAATATTGAAAAGCTCTGTAGCTGATCTGCAGACATATGTTCGTTCAGGGAGTTTAGACTCGTATGATCTATTAGTAGCCGCGTTTAAAACGAATCAGCTCGATGTTGTTCGCCTCTTATTTCATCTTGTTTCTGAACACAGAGAAAAAGAGTTTTTATTGTTTATGATGAACGAGTATGAGGAAACGCCTGAACCGACGTTTTACCTGCTTTTACTTGAGAGGACGATTCAGTTAAAAGAGTATGAGCTATTTGAACAGCTTCTTGCCTTAAAAGGTAAATTTCCTGAGAATATTCATATTCAAATTGCCCATTTACTCCATCGTTATGAATTTATGGAGCTGGCGTTTCAATTGTACCGTTCAGTTGAGAATATGAACGAGTGGGATGCGGAGTCGTTTGTGAATGTGATCGAGGCTTTGGCAGTAAAAAATGAAGCCATAGAGGCAATGCAATATGGACTGTTAGCCATTAGCCTTGGTCATCACGATTTTCGGCTGTACAAATATGTTATTGAGTTAATGACCATATGTGGAATGGATGAGGAAAAAAAGAAAATGGTCCAACAAGCGAAACAGTCGTATCCAGATAGCGAATGGTTAAAGGAAAAAGAAAGATAAAAGGAAGAGGACAATGAAAACAAGTATCGTTATACTAACTCACAATAAGCTAGACTATACAAAACAATGTATAGAAAGCATTCGCCAATATACAAGAGAAGGTACGTACGAAATTATCGTTGTTGATAACCGTTCTACGGACGGAACGGTGGAATGGTTGCAGTCACAAAAAGATATACGAACAATTTTTAATGCTAAAAATGTTGGTTTCCCTAAAGGATGCAACCAGGGAATACAGATTGCAGAAGGGGAAAACATTCTTTTACTAAATAACGATGTGGTTGTGACAAAACATTGGCTTGATCATTTGTTAGCTTGTTTATACAGCGCTGATGATATTGGAGCGGTCGGGCCAGTTACAAATTCTGCGGCTTATTATTCAACCATTCCCGTTCGTTATACGTCGATCGATGAAATGCATGAGTTTGCTTCCCAACATAATGTTTTAGATCCAAATAAATGGGAAGAACGATTAAAGTTAATTGGATTCTGTTTGCTCATTAAAAAAGAGGCAATAGAGAAAGTCGGGTTGTTGGACGAGCGCTTTACCCCAGGAAACTTTGAAGATGACGATTATTCTGTTCGTTTGCGACAGGCCGGTTATCGCTTAATGCTTTGTAACGATACGTTTGTCCACCATTACGGTAGTGTATCATGGAAAGACGACAGTAGCGGTTATTCGAAGTTGTTGCGAGAAAATCAAAAGAAGTTTGAAAAGAAATGGGGTGTTGATATTGATGCGTACACTATCGATTTGGAGATGTTGAGTCGAGTTGGGATGGATCATCACCGTGCTATCAATGTGTTACACATCGGCTGTGGGGCAGGGGCAACGTTGTTAAAAATAAAACATGAATATCCTCAAGCAGCGCTGTATGGCGTAGAACAAAATGCATTTGCTATCAAAGAAGCACAGCGATATGCATATGTAGCTTGCGATTTAGACGATACTCAAATAAAAAAACAGATGTTTGATCTTATTTTATATAGTAGCCGCACGATCCCGTTAGATGATCATTTACTTTGTTTCGTTGTTGAACATTTAAAACAGGATGGACAGTTTTTGGCACATGTACAAAATACCGGATACGTTCAGTTGCTTGAACAATTGATTGTTGGACGAAATCCTTTTACGGGTGGGGATTTTTATAGTTTAGGCCAATTAGAGGATTTGTTTAAGTCGCATTCATTATCCATGTCTATTACAGGTTTACTTTCTCCGGAAAATGACATGAAACATCGGTTAGTTGATCATTTAAAAGTATTGTACGGAGAAAAAGTGCAATTTTTACTTGCTGCAAAATCGTTTCTCGTATGTGCCAATAAACAAAAAACAAATATAAGGGAACTCATTGGGGATTTTGTTTCTAAAAAAGATCGTCACCAAATCTTGGAGCAGTTAAATGATATTTCTATCACTGAAGTTGTCGCTACAATAAGGAATATGAACGAAGCAGTCGAACTGCTGAATGAACTGGCGATTGAAAATTTTGCACAAGGCAATCACGAACATGTTTTGCCGTACTTGCAAGCGGCGTTCGAGTTGTGTTCAGATGATACAGATACGTTATACAATCTAGCATTTGTGTTGAACTCCTATGGCGAAAAAGAGCTAGCGAATCACTATTTATCATTGATTCGTCAACCGGATGGCGAAGTGAAAAAACTGTTTGAGGAGATCAATGAACAATCGTTGAAAAAAGCACAACAACTTGCCTTTTTGTTGCGCCGCCTCGAATTTGATATTGACGTTGAAGAGACAAAGCAATCGCTTGTTAATCAGTTGGCTCGTGGCGAAATTAATGAGCAACTCATCAAGGAAGTTATTGAGACAAGCATTATTCATAAAGTAAAAGTACTTCAAGCAATTGCGATCACTTGTTTCGAACAAGGACTGCATGAACAGGTATTGCCGTATTTACAACTTGCTTATGTGCAAGAACCAGAGAACATAGATACGTTATACAATCTAGGTTATGTGCTTCTTACTTACGGAGAGTACGGATTAGCCAAAGTATTTTTGGAAAAAATTCGGCATCCGGATAAGGAAGTGTTACAACTACTCGAAATTGCAAAAGAGGAGAGTCTTCGTCATGAATGACAAAAAAGTCGCCTTTATTTATTGTGTGAATAACAGGCAAATGTATGAAGAATCTGTCCGTTACGTCGGATCGCTTCATGTTCCGGAAGGATATGAAATTGAAATTATTTCTATTGAAGGAGCGAAAAGCATCACGTCCGGATATAATGAAGCAATGAAAAGGATAGATGCAAAGTATAAAGTGTATTTGCATCAAGATGTGTTCATAGTTAACAAAAATTTCTTATATGATATTATTGCTCTTTTTGAAAAGTATCCTAAATTAGGGATGATTGGAGTAGTTGGAGCGAAAACAATTCCGAGAAATGGAATTTGGTGGGAGAGCACGCAACGATTTGGAAAGGTTTATGACAGTCATACTGGAGAAATGAAGTTATTAAGTTTTAAGGAAACAGAACTAGAATATGAACCCGTTCAAGCTATCAACGGGTTAATCATGATTACTCAATACGATATCCCATGGCGAGAAGATTTGTTTACGGGTTGGCATTTTTATGATCTCTCCGAGTGTCAAGAATTTTTATTAGCGGGTTACGATGTAGGGGTTGTGCGCCAAAACGTGCCATGGTGTGTTCATGACTGCGGTATAGCGAGTGCGGAAAACGGATTTGATAATGATCGAAAAAAATTTGTTGATGTTTATGGGGAAAATGTTCAGAGATTAAACAAGACATTTCTTCCCCTTGTAAGCATACTAATTCCTACTTACAATCGTCCGCATTATTTTGAGCTTGCTTTACAAAGCGCTTTAAATCAAACATATGAAAATATTGAAGTTATTGTATGTGATGATAGCACGAATGATGAAACAGAAAAGTTAGTCAAAAAATATACTGCTAAATATAATAATTTAACTTATATCAAAAATCCAACTAGATTGGGACAATTTGAAAATGATATTAAGTTATTTAACCTTGCCAATGGAGAATATATTAACTATTTAATGGATGATGATTTATTCCATCCTCAAAAAATTGAAAAGATGATGAACTACTACCTTAATGATCAAAAAAATGAAATAACGTTAGTTACATCTCATAGGCAATTGATAGATGGAAATGGGAATTTATTGAAAGATTTTACGAGTACTAAAAGGCTTTTTGAAACGGACGCTATTATAGATGGGAAAGTATTAGGGGAATATATATTAAAAACGTTAATAAATTGTATTGGTGAACCCACTACTGTATTGTTTAGAAAGCGTGATTTGGATGAGCCGTTCGGTACTTTTGGTGGAAGAAAATATTTATGTAATGTAGACTTAGCATCATGGTTTAACCTTTTATTTAAAGGAAAAGCAGTTTATATTAGTGAAACACTAAGTTATTTTAGAATCCACGACAATCAACAGCTTCAGTCAGCTGAAATGTTGTTAAATGGAACAATAGATTATGCGCATATGATTATGGAATCTAGAAAAAAAGGCTTATTGCAAAAAGATAGAAACTATGAATTAACGTTAAAGCATTGGTTCAATTATACAAAAACAATTGCAAATAAAATAATAAATTCAAATGATTTAGACATAATTAGTGAATTGCAAAATTATCATTTACTAATGGAAGAAGAATATAATAAATTTGTTCAACCTAAGATATCTGTAGCTCTTGAAACACTAAAGAATACGTATGATCCAAAGGAAAAAAATTTAATCATCTTTTTTGTGCCAGGAGAAGACGGAATAACAGGTGGAATATTATCCATTTATTCAATATACGAGGAAACTAAAAAATTAAAGCACATTCACAATTGTGAAACGATTATGTGCACACTGCCTAATGATACGATTTTACTAAAAAATACAAATTTCAAAAATGACGTACCTATCTATCCGTTTGAACTAGTTATGAGTTATTTTAAACAACTTGAAAAGTGTATAATTCATATTCCTGAATGTTATACTGACTTTTTCTTAGATAATATTTCAGATTATGATAAGAAGACGCTAAAACAAATTTCGGAATTACAAATTAATTTATTAATACAAAATATTGATTTAGCCCCTTCTAGAAATACAATTGCTAAACTTTTTGATTATACAAGGGATGTTACTTGTACAACTGCACATAGACAGTATTCAACTAGAGAATATAGGGAAAAATTCGGAATACCTTTACATTATTTATCAGTTTGGGTAAGTCAAGAACAGTATAAATTTAAGAACTACGAGGATAAAGAAAACTTAATGGTTGTCTCTCCAGATCCGCATCCTTTAAAAGAAGAGATACTGAATAGAATCAAAAAAAGGTTTCCTTCATTAGAAATAGTTATAATAAAAAATTTAAAATATGAGGAATATAAGGATATTATTTCGCGAGCAAAATGGGCTTTAACTTTTGGTGAAGGATTAGATGGATATTTTGTTGAAACTGTATTTAGTGGAGGCATAAGTTTTGCCGTATATAATTCAAGCTTTTTTACGAGTGAGTTTAAATATCTGAAAACCGTTTATCAAGATTATATTGATTTATTAAATAAAATATGTAGAGATATAGAAAATTTAGATAATAAAAGGGAATTTAAGAAATATCATGAACAACAATTAGATATTGTAAAAGACTTGTATAGTTACGATGTATATGTCCGAAATGTAGCTTCTTTTTATAAAAAGCAATATACTTTTAAATGATATTTCAATAATTACTGTAGATGAGCGAATTTCATTATTTACCATAATGAATAAAGGTACTCTTATGCCACTTGGATCTGTTTTTGAATGGAGTCTAGTGACATTCCTTGTTGGGTCTCATGATAAATAAATTTAATGAGGTGATGAATTTTTCTGGATCTTGCCTTGGCCATGCCTTTCAAAAAATCACTGAAATGCTTCATTATGCGATAGGCATAGGTAAACTGAACGATGATCCAATATCGTTTGACGTCTCGTTAGTGGTGAATTTGATATCGGTTCAGGCCCAACGTTCCTTTCGTTTACCAAAAATAACTTTTCATCTACCAACGTTTAGCGTAATCGTCTAGGATTTCTTTATCGCTGAGTACCGTGTCTGTTACTCTAAAAACAGCGCAAATGTTCCGTGGTCATCGGCTGATCGCTTTTCTAATCAAACAATACCATCACATTGGGAATGTCTTGAGTGCCCATTCATACGAATAAAACGTTAATCAGAGAGAAGTAGATATGGTTATCTTTCTGTTTATTATGTCCATTATATATGATAAATTAAAGAATTCTACTCGTTGGGTTTTACAAAAGTTATATTAATATGTTTGCTAAATTTCTTTATAAAAGTAATAAATTATTTGTTTGTTATCGGTTACGCTATTATTGAAATAGTGAATTAACATTCCATGAATCAAAGCCTATATATTACTACATAATTGAATTTTGTCCATTAAAAAATTGGAAGGTATTGGGGTATGAGTCGAAAAAATGTTCTTGTATTTCCAGGAGCTACTGAGATTGGTTTAGAGATTTGGAGAGCCTTAAAAGATTGTAAAGATATAATGCTTTTCTCTGCTGGTAGTGAAATTCCTAATCATGCACCATATGTTTATTATAATCATTTTATTGTTCCTGACGTTAATAGCAATAGTGATTGGATATCTACTTTAAACAAAATTATATTGGAGCATCAAGTAGATTATATTTATCCAGCTCATGATGATGTAATTGTGGCGTTAGCTCTAAATAAAGACAAGATCAAAACTAAGATAATCTCATCTCCACTTGAGACTTGCTTAATATGTAGATCTAAAACCAAAACATATAAAAGGTTCGCAAAGTTATTACCGGTTCCTAAAATGTATAAAAATATAGATGAAATCGAGAATTATCCAGTGTTTGTTAAGCCAGATAAAGGACAGGGTGCCAAGGATGCACAAAAAGTTAATGATAAAAAGAGTTTGCAGCTTTTGTTAGAGAAAATACCTGATCTTGTGGTTTTAGAATATTTAAGTGGTAAAGAATACACTGTAGATTGTTTTACGGATAGGGAGAAAGGACTATTATTCTGTAGTGGAAGAGAGAGAGTTAGAACAAAAAGTGGCATATCAATGAATAGCAAACCAGTTAGTGAAGAACTTAACAAAAAGTTTCGTGAATATGCAAACATTATTTGTAAAGAGTTAGATATTTATGGTGCTTGGTTTTTCCAGCTCAAATTGGATAGTATGGGAGTATTCAAATTACTCGAAATTGCTCCAAGGATTAGTGGAACGATGTGTACACATAGAGTGTTAGGGATTAATTTTCCGTTACTAAGTATCTATGAAGAGGAACGAGTAGACCTAAAAATTTTGAAAAATGAATATCAAGTAGAAGTTGATAGAGCGTTAGTTAATAGATATAAACATAATATTAATTTTAATAAAGTATATGTAGATTTAGATGATACAATTATTATAAATGATAAACTTAATATACAATTAATAAGTTTTTTGTTTCAATGTTTAAACAACGGATGCAAAATTATCTTAATTACAAAAACAAATAGCAATCTGAATGATGTTTTGAGTAAATGGAGAATAGCAGATATATTTGATGAAGTTATTTGGATAAAAAAGGATCAATCAAAGGCAGACTTTATAAATCCAGAAGATGCAATTTTCATAGATGATAGTTTTGCTGAAAGAAAATCTGTTTTTGATAGGCATAAAATACCTACTTTTGATTGCAATATGATTGAACTATTAACAGATGAAAGGGTATAAACGTATGGAATTTAGGAAAATAGAAAATGTAGTTGTTAGTGAATTTGACAAGAGTTGCTATAAATTAATTAGGGAAAATATTAAAAGTTTTTTAGAAGAAAGTGCAGCTCAATACGATAAACCAACAATACGTGTATTAGATATAGCACCGCAAATTCATGAAGGCGCTAAAGCGTATTTTAAAAAAGCGTTAGTTGAAACACTTGACATTGATGATTCCTCTGGAGCAACTTATATAGCTGATATTACAAAATATAATGAGTTTTTACCTAATGAATATTTTGACATAATTGTTTGTACAGAGGTTTTAGAACATACTTTGAATCCATTTAAAGCAATAGAAGAAATTTATAGGTTATTAAAACCTTCTGGCATTTTACTTTTGAGTGTACCATTCAATTTTAGAATTCATGGTCCGTTACCGGATTGTTGGCGTTTTACGGAATTTGGACTAAATGTTCTGCTAAAAGATTTTACTCAGGTAGAAATTACTTCTCTTGATACAGAAAAACGCGATTTAATGCCAATACACTATACAGTTAAAGCTATAAAATAAATGTTATTTTATTAATGAGGAATTAAGCCAGTCGAAAGAGTTTTTCTTAAGTTTTTATGTTATTAACTGTAGATGAGTATTTTTCATTACAGTAATTTCCATTCCCTAAGAGACAAACAGGGGACCCCTTAGGCGACATGGAGCTGTTTTTTGATCACATCAATGGGAATATCTTGCTTTGCGGCGTCATAGATGAACTCGACGACGCTGTGCCCTTTCCGAGACCGAAGAAGCTCCAGGCCGGAAGAGATGTCTTGTTGAGATTCCGCGATGCTGTATACGCAGGCTAACAGCACCACGACCCAATACCGTTTCACCGCCCGAACGTGGCGAACACGGTACCCATCGAGCTTCAGCTGGTCTTTTGCCTGCCGGAAAAAGCATTCGATCGTCCAGCGCTGGGCATAGTAACGCAAGATGTCTTCGTCACTCAGCTCCCGGTCGGTGCTCAATATGACATGGAGATGATCCGGCGTCATCGGTTGATCCGCCTTCCAAGCCAGCAGCACCACCGCGTCATCAAGACCGTTGAGCGCGCCTTCGTAGCGGTAGACACGATAGCGCTCGTTCCCCACCGTGACGAGGCGGGTGTCGTTTGGCTCGATATAGCGGGCAAACTCCTTCGCTTGGATGGCGATACCTTTCGGGTAGAGAATCCGGTTCGTCTTGAGCATGGCGATGACATGGAATCCTTGTTTCAGACAGGCTTCGATGAGCGCTTGGGACGGATACCATGAATCCACGAGCACATACACCGGCTGAGCCCGCTTCCCCTTGAGCGAGGAAAGCATCTCGATCGCCAGGTCGATTTTGCTTCTTCCCGATGTCTTGTCATACAGACGAAAGGCGAACGGAAACGCTTGCGTGAAGGTGTGCACCATCAGCCAAACAAGCGAATGCCCCCAGACCAATTGATGATCGCTGTGAGAGAAATGCCAGTCACACCCTTGAATGGCGTGCGTTGCCCGTGACGAAGGCTTCGTTTTTTGGCAAATGGTATCATCAATCGAAAGGAACAGGGGTTGATTCGTCCGTTTGGCCAGGCGTTCGATCTGGCGAAGAACCCACTCCTGAAGCTTCTCAAGCAGTTTTTCCTCGTTCCAAGGGCTTTTCGTGAAAAAGTGGCTGAGCGTGGTTCGATGATTCGGATGAAAACTCCAGTACCGGACATCCGTCAATGTCCCCGAACATCCCTTGGTCGTCAAGGCGTCGACAAGATGAACGAGATGCTTGATGACCGGCTTCGAGAAATAAAGCGCCAATCCCAGCGTCATGAAAAACTTGTGGATTCCTTGATGATGTGCTAATCTATTCATGAGACATGAACCTCCTTGTGGGTAGTTGGTAGCACATCTATTCTAACCAAGGAATCGGGTTCATGTCTCCTTTTTTGTTTAGTTTGTAAATTTATGTTAGCAAATTTGCTCATCTACAGTTATTAAAATTTTTGTGTAGTGATTTTTAAAAGAAATTATATTTTACACAACAGTGGGGAATAAATTGGTATGGAAAAAATACCCTTTATGAAACCTAATCTAGTAACATTTCAGTCATATAAAAAATATATCCAAGAAATAGATAAATCGAAAATTTATACTAACTATGGTCCATTAAATAATAAATTTGAAGAAAGGATACTGAGTGAATATTTCGATAATGTAGGAGCAGTAACGACTGTTAGTAATGCTACATTAGGACTAATTTTGGCTATTTCTGAAATGAAACGCCCTAAAGGAAAATATGCGGTTATGCCCAGCTTTACATTTTCTGCGACTCCCTTAGCCGCTATGTGGTGTGGTTTAGAGCCTTATTTTATTGATATAAATGAAGATGATTGGTTTATGAATCAGGAGCAGTTGGAAGAAGTTTTAAATCAATTAGGGGATGAAGTGGCTGTTGTTGTGCCATATGCTACGTTTGGTAACTATTTAGATCTTTCATACTATCAAAAGTTGCATGAGTCAGGAATACCAGTAGTTTTAGATGCTGCTCCTTGTTTCGGAACGACTTATAATGGACAACATATTGGTCAAGGATTTAAGGGAGCCATAGTTTTTAGTTTTCATGCAACAAAATCTTTTGGAATTGGTGAAGGTGGATTAGTTTATAGCCAGGATGAAGAATTAATAAAAAACATAAGAACCGCTGCTAATTTTGGTTATTATGGTAAAAGAGAGTCTATTACATTAGGAATTAATGCAAAAATGTCGGAGTATTTTGCAGCGATTGGATTAGCTACACTTGATGTGTATAAAGAAAAAATTTTAAAACGGGAACAACTTTATAATGTTTACTTAGAAGAAATAACAAATGTAGGTTTATTGGAACAAGGATGGCAAGTTCAAAAAACAAGAGGGAAAATACCGTTTCAGTTTTTCTCCATTCTTTGTCCTGAGGATGAATTTAATACATATTATTTAAAAAAATTGGAAGAAAAAAGCATCCAGGCTGTTTCATATTTTTCACCTGCCTGTCATCAGCAAAAACAATTTTTAAATTGTCCTCATTCTACTCTTTCTGTAACTGATGAACTTACAAAACGAGTATTAAGTCTTCCATTTTGGGAAGATATGAGTAGAGATATTGTTAGATACATTGTAAGTTCACTAATTTCTTAAATAATTTGTAGGAGGATTACTTAAATGAAAGGCATCATCCTCGCAGGTGGGACAGGCTCCCGCCTTTATCCTCTTACTAAAGTAACGAATAAACATTTGTTGCCAGTCGGCAAATATCCGATGATTTACCATGCAATTTATAAACTGAAAGAGGCTAATATTACTGACATTTTAATTGTGACTGGTCGTGAACATATGGGGGATGTTGTGAATCTTTTAGGCAGTGGTTCTGAATTTGATGTTGAGTTTACATATAAAGTACAGGATCAAGCGGGTGGAATTGCGCAAGCATTAGGTTTATGTGAAGCGTTTGTTGGTAATGATTTAATGACGGTTATTTTAGGGGATAATGTATTTTCTGACAGCATTGTTCCTTATGTTGAAAACTTTAAAAAACAGGCAGCAGGAGCGAAAATTTTAATTAAAGAAGTTGAGGACCCTGAACGATTTGGCGTTCCTGAACTCGAAGGTAATCGAATTAAGAGTATTGAAGAAAAGCCAAAGAATCCGAAAAGCCGTTATGCGGTTACAGGAATTTATATGTATGACGCTAAGGTATTTGACATTATTAAAACGTTAAAGCCGTCCGCACGAGGAGAGTTAGAAATTACGGATGTGAATAATGCTTACATTGAACGAAATGAACTGACGTATGATATTTTGGACGGATGGTGGACGGATGCCGGTACGCATGCATCCTATTTGCGGGCCAATGAACTTGCTAAAGATGTCGATTTCGGTAGCTTGTTTAATAAGAATATGAAAATAATTGAAGGATGAACCCATATGAGGATTATTCAAACCGAATTGGATGGAGCGATTATATTTGAGCCTATCGTACATAAAGATGAGCGTGGTTTTTTTATGGAAAGTTATAATGAACAAACATTTCGTCAATTAGGTTTCGATCTCCGATTTGTGCAAGATAACCATTCTCTTTCCGTAAAAGCGGGAACGATTCGTGGATTGCACTATCAACTAAATCCAAAAGCCCAAACAAAACTTGTTCGTGTTACCCGCGGTGCGATTTATGATGTGATCGTTGATATTCGGAAAGGTTCACCGACGTTTGGAAAATGGCAAGGCTTTATTTTGAGTGCGGACAATAAACGACAATTGTTAGTTCCTAAAGGATTCGCACACGGTTTTTGTACATTGGTAGAGAACACAGAAGTTCAATATAAAGTCGACGAATATTATTCACCTGAGCATGATCGGGGAATTCTTTGGAATGATCCGGCGTTAGGGATTGATTGGCCAGTAACTGATCCTATTCTTTCGGAAAAAGATGCAAATCATCCATTGTTAGCGGATGCAGAAATTAATTTTGTGTGGGAGAGAACTCTATGAATCTTTTAGTAACTGGCGGAGCAGGTTTTATCGGTAGCAATTTTGTGCATTATATGTTGAATAAATATCCTGAATATAAAATCGTTAATTACGACTTGTTAACTTATGCTGGTAATTTGGAAAATTTGAAAGATATTCAAGAAAATCCACAGTATGTCTTTATTAAAGGTGATATTAGAAACTATCAACTCGTTGATTATATTGTAAAGTTTCATCATATTGATGTGATTGTTAATTTCGCTGCTGAATCGCATGTGGATCGCAGTATTTCTGACCCAAATATTTTTGTTAAAACAAATGTATTGGGGACTCAGGTATTGTTGGATGTCGCGAAGGCGAACAATATCCAAAAATATGTTCAAATTTCTACCGATGAAGTGTATGGCAGTTTAGGAGATACAGGGTATTTTACCGAAGAAACGCCGCTTGCTCCAAACAGCCCTTACTCAGCAAGTAAGGCTAGTGCAGATTTGCTTGTAAGGGCATATCGTGAAACATATGGATTAAATGTGAATATTACACGTTGCTCGAATAACTATGGACCATACCATTTTCCTGAAAAGCTAATCCCTTTAATCATAACAAACGCATTAGAAGGAAAAGAGCTTCCTATTTACGGTGATGGTCAACATATTCGTGATTGGCTTCATGTTGAAGACCACTGTACCGCTATTGATTTAGTTATTCATAAAGGAAAGCCCGGAGAAGTATATAATATCGGCGGGCATAATGAGCGGACAAATGACGAAATAGTCCATTTAATTGTTGAAAAACTTGGGGTTTCAAAGTCGTTAATTAAATATGTAAGCGATCGCCCAGGGCATGACCGTCGCTATGCAATCGATCCTACAAAAATTATGACAGAACTCGGATGGAAACCACAATATACGTTTGACAAGGGAATTGAGGAAACGATTCAATGGTATATCAATAATAAAGATTGGTGGAAACGCATTAAGTCCGGAGAGTACATGGCTTATTATCAAAAGCAATATGGTGAAAGAGAATGAGTAAACAAAAAATATTAGTTACTGGTGCGAAAGGGCAATTAGGCACAGAAATGGTCAAATTGTTAAAAGACATGGAATATGAAGTATATGGATATGGACGAGCAGAACTCGATATAACGGATTTTCAGCAAGTGAAAAGTGTTATTGACCATATCCATCCTAATGTTGTTATTCACACTGCTGCCTATACAAAGGTAGATGCAGCAGAGTCCAAACCAGATCAAGCATTTTTAGTGAATGCATACGGAACAAGAAACATAGTCGTAGCGTCAGAACATATAGGTGCTAAGTTGGTTTATATAAGTACCGATTATGTGTTTGACGGCACCGCAAACGTACCTTATAACGAGTTTGCTGTTACGAATCCGATAAGCGTATATGGAAGAAGTAAACTAGCTGGTGAACATTTTGTAAGAGACTTTCACTCTAAATTTTTTATTATTCGAACATCGTGGGTTTACGGGAAACATGGAAATAATTTTGTGAAAACAATGTTAAAACTTGCACAAGAACAAAAAGAATTGTTTGTCGTTGATGATCAAATTGGATGTCCAACTTATGCAGTTGATTTAGCTAGCTGCATTTTTCAACTTATTCAGACTGAAAAATATGGAGTCTACCATATTTCTAATTCAGGCCATTGCTCTTGGTATGAATTTGCCAAAGCCATTTTCGAAGAGGCTAATGTTAATATAGTAGTTAATCCATGTAAAACAAAAGATTATCCAAGACCTGCTCAACGCCCTCCGTATTCTGTATTAGATCATATGGCTCTACGATTAAATGGCTTTAAGGAATTAAGGCATTGGCGAGAGGCGTTAAAGGAATTTATTAAAGTTTATGGGATGAAACCTTGATAACATTAGCGTTAGTCATGATTGTAAAAAATGAAGAACGGAATCTTAGCCGCTGTCTGCAAAGTGTCAAAGATATTGTCGATGAGCTGGTTATTGTAGATACAGGATCTACAGATCGCACAAAGGAAATAGCATACTGTAGATGAGCATTTTTCATTACAATAATTTCCATGGTTAGAGAGACAAACAGGGCACCCCTTACGCGATACGGAGCTGTTTTTTGATCACATCAATGGGAATCTCTTGCTTTGCAGCGTCATAAATGAACTCGACGACGCTGTGGTCTTTCCGCGACCGAAGAAGCTCCAGCCCGGTGGAGAGGTTTTGTCGGGATTCGGCGATGCTGTACACGCAGGCCAACAGCACCACCGCCCAATACCGTTTCACCGCCCGAATGTGGCGAACGCGGTATCCATCCAGCTTCAGTTGATCTTTCGCCTGCCGGAAAAAGCACTCGATCGTCCAGCGCTGGGCGTAGTAACGCAAGATGTCTTCGTCCCCGAGTTCCCGGTCGGTGCTCAAGATGCAATGAAGATGTTCCGGCGCCATCGGCTGATCCGCCTTCCAAGCCAGCAGCACCACCGCGTCATCGAGGCCATGGATGGCCCCATATGTTTAGTGCAAAATGAAAGTACAGAGTTCTGCAACAAAAAAGTGCAGAGCTTCATGGCATAAAAAAAGGCTTGCCAGCTCCTAAAATTCCCTCTACTGTTAAGGTTGTGAAGAACAAAACAGTGGAGGTAAAGAAAGGATGCTAGCAATGCCTGAAATTCATCATATCAAACATTTGCGTGAAAAGAAAGGGTTATCGCTTTCCGAAATTGTCCGCAGGACGGGATTTAACTGGAGAACAGTCAAGAAATATGCGGATGGAGACATTTCGGTCAGACAAAAAATAAAGAGAAAACGGGGAATGATGGAGGAAGAAGGATACGGTCAAATCATTGATGACTGGCTGGAGGAGGACGCCAAACTGCCAAGAAAACAACGGCGGACAAGCAAGAAGATGTACGAACAATTAAAGCAGGAACATGGCTTTAAAGGGTCTTATCGAACGGTTTGCGCCTACGTTCAAAAACGAAGACCTCAGCTTAAGCTGGAGAAGGAACGGCGTTACGAGAGGCTGGAACACCCTCCGGGGGAAGCGCAGGTGGATTTCGGCACCATGTCCGTTGTGACGAAGGAAGGAAAAGAGGAAGACCGATCAATTCTGATTTTGAGCTTTCCGTACAGCAACGCCGCGTATGCGTATCCATTGCCGGCGGAAAACAGCGAATGTTTTCTTTACGGGCTCACTCAGCTGTTTCGCCAAGCCGGAGGCGTCCCGAGAAAACTGCGCATCGACAATTTGGCGGCGGCGGTGGTTTCGATTCGAAAAGGAGGTACCGTCAAGAATTTTGTGTAATGTAAGATAGATAGAGGGATCTCTGAATAGATAGGGTACTCCTTTCTCTGGAATGTGTTATGGCTAAATCAGAGAATACCCTACCTTTTTTCTTTTGGTCTAGCAAAATGCTTTACACAAACTTTTATACATCATCGGGCTTTGTATACCAAAAAGAAATAGGAGCTGTAATTCAGGTTGAAGATTATGAAATATTTCTAAAATTATGAACTGTATTTTATTGTAAGAAAAAATGCAAACCCATAAAGACAGTTTTGCTTACTAGTTTTATAATTTGTCTGTCGGGCAATGTACGCCATCGATCATTTATGAAATATTTTATTTCCACATATAAAACTAAACAGTAGGGTGTTTGACGTGATGATTTATAAAAAATGGCTCTACCATATCACCCACTATAGCAACCTTCCATCGATCCTTTGTCACGGTGGATTAGTGGCAAATAACGTGGCGAAGGTGAAAAGTGTATCGTATGTCAATATTGCGCATACACGTATACAAGATAGAAGGTTAACCACATTGGTTCCGCTTCCTCCTTATGGCACCTTGCATTATTATGTTCCTTTTTACTTTGCACCTAGGTCACCGATGTTATATGCTATTAACAAAGGACGTGTAGACGGGTACACAAAAGGACAAGATGAGATTATTTATCTTGTGTCTAGGACAGATGTGATCCATCATAGAGGATTAGGTTATGTGTTTACGGATGGGCATGCCATTATGAAATTTACTGATTTTTATAACGATTTAAAGAATTTGGACAAAATCGACTGGAACGTCATGCACTCTCAATTTTGGTTTGAAACGGAAGAGGACCCCGATCGGGAAAGAAGAAGGCAAGCGGAGTTTTTAGTGTATCAATTTGTTCCTATTGATATGATTTTAGGCATCGGGGTTAAAAATGATAAAATGAAGCAAAAAGTTGAAGAGATTATGTACCAATGTCATTGCCATAAACCGATAGCTGTCCGGCCGCATTGGTACTACTGAAGGAGGTGACGCAATGATCATCCTAAAACAAGGTAACCTCTTAGAAGATGAAGCAGAAGCTTTAGTGAATACAGTAAATTGTGTCGGTGTGATGGGGAAAGGAATCGCACTGCAATTTAAGCAAGCTTATCCGGAAATGTTTTCAGAGTATGAAAAGGCTTGCCGCCGCAAGGAAGTGCAACCAGGCAAAATGCATGTCGTTTCCACTAAATCGTTGTTGAACCCAAAATATATTATTAATTTTCCTACAAAACGCCATTGGAAAAATAAATCCCGGATGGAAGATATTGAACTAGGGTTGGCGGATTTGATAAAGGTGGTTAAGGAGCTTAATATAAAATCGATTGCGCTTCCGCCGCTTGGCTGTGGAAATGGCGGGCTTAGATGGGATGAAGTACGTCCTAAAATTGAAGCGGCTTTTAAGCATTTAAAAGAGGTGGAAGTGCATTTGTATGAGCCTGCAGGGAGCCCTAACCCTGATCAAATCAAAATACGTACAAAACCTCCAAAGATGACAAGATCTCGAGCGTTATTGCTAATGTTAATGAATGATTATTCCATTCCGGGGTATAAGTTGTCATTGCTGGAAGTTCAGAAGTTGGCTTATTTTCTTCAGGTTGTCGGCGAACCAATGAGATTGCGATTTGAGAAAGGGAAATACGGTCCGTATGCGGACAACTTAAATCATGTGCTACTGCGTTTGGACGGTCATTTTATTCGAGGTTTTGGAGACCGCAATCGGGATGCGGAAATTTATTTGCTACCGAATGCGGTACAAGAAGCTGAACAGTATTTGCAGGGTGATTCCGAAGCTGATGAACATTTAGAAAAAGTGCGGAATGTCATTCAAGGGTTTGAAACTCCATATGGGCTGGAATTGCTTTCGACCGTACATTGGGTTGTGAAAGAAAATCCGGATATAAAAGACGATGTTCGTTCCATTATTGAAGAAATTCACAACTGGAACGAACGAAAGCGGAAGATATTTAAAGAAAAGCATATTACAAAAGCTTGGCAACATTTGAAGGGAATAGGGATGCTTAATTAATAAAAAAATGCTTGTAGATAAGCCTTGCTCATTTAGGGAGTGAGGCTTTTATTATCAGTGTAAACCTTAATTTTTAAGAGTTTTTCGTTTTTTGATTTTCCCTACAAAACTGCATTCTAAACCTTTTGACATCCTATTGTTAAAATGAAATTATCATAATCCCCTGATTTTTATATGGAGTGCTTTTATTTTTCTCTTCCCCTTCACAACTCCCCATCTCCATCCGATATAAAACATAGATAGTGTTCATGCAAAGGAGCGGACGTAATGACGGTAGAGCGCGTTTCTTCTCATTCACTTTCTTATTTGTATGAAAATATTCGCAATGAAAAAGCCAGCAGCATGATCGAACCCCAGCAGCAACATCATACGAACAATTCGGAAACAACAGCGCAAGACATTCCAAAAGAAAAACTAGAAGAAGTAGTGAAAGGCTTAAACGAATTCCTTCAGCCAAGCCATACGTCGTTAAAGTTTGAGCTGCATGACGAGCTGCAGGAATATTACGTACAAATCATTGATGAGCGAACGGATGAGGTTATTCGCGAAATTCCGCCGAAGAAGCTGTTGGATATGTACGCGGCGATGATGGAATTTGTCGGGTTGATTGTCGATAAAAAAATTTAATGGTGGTGAGTGAATTTGGCAAGCAACATGCGCATTAGCGGTTTGGCAAGCGGGATGGATATTGATCAAATCGTCAAAGATTTGATGAAAGCAGAGCGGATGCCGCTGGATAAGCTCCAGCAAAAAAAGCAGCTGCTCGAGTGGCAGCGCGATGATTACCGGGCGATGAACACGCTGCTGCAAGGGCTGGATGATTACCTGTTTTCCAACATCACCCTCCAAAGCAGCATGCTCAAAAAAACGGTCTCAAGCTCGAATGAAGCGGCCGTGACGGCGACCGCGAGCTCCAGCGCGGCGAACGTGGCGACGACGATTCAGGTGAGTCAAGTGGCCACCTCGGCCGTCTGGCTGTCCGATGCCGCGGTGAGGGTGGACAAGGCGAGTTTTTCCGTTGCCGCTGATACGACGTTGACGATCAATGTGACGAACGGGGATGGAAGCACGAAGCAGGCGACGATCACGGTAAAACAAGGAACGACGTTAGACGGGTTGATCGCCCAGCTCAACAACAATGCCGATCTTGGCGTCAGCGCGTTTTACGATGAGCAAACCGGGCGGATTTCGATCATGAAAAAAGAGACGGGGGCGCAGGCGAGCTTGGTGCTCGCTGATCAGACGACGGCTGACTTTTTCGCGCAAAAGCTTGGGTTTACGGGAGCTGCGGCAGGGCAGGATTTGACAGGAAAAACAGCAGGGCAAGACGCGCAAGTGACGTTGAACGGCTTGACGACGACCCGTTCGTCGAACACGTTTACGATTAATGGCGTGACGTATACCGTGAAGGGAACGGGGACAGCGACGGTGTCGGTTTCGACCGATGTCGACGCGATGGTGAACGCGATAAAAGGGTTTGTCGATAAATACAATGAAGTGATCGCCAAAATCAACGCCGAGTTGAAAGAAGAGCGCTACCGCGATTATCCGCCGCTCACCGATGAGCAAAAAGAAGCGATGACGGAAAAACAAGTGGAGCTGTGGGAAGAAAAGGCGCGGAGCGGGATGCTTCGCGGCGATTCGATTTTGTCGAGCGCCCTCAGCCAAATGCGGATGGACTTGTACACGAAAGTGGAAGGGGCGAATATCCCGAGCGGGTTTTCACAGCTGGCGCAGCTTGGCATCACGACGTCATCGAACTACCTTGATGGCGGGAAATTGATCATTGACGAGACGAAGCTGCGGGAGAAAATCAAAGAAAACCCGGAAGCGGTGTATCAGCTGTTTAACCAAGATAGCACGAATGAGGCCGAGAAAGGCCTTGCCCGCCGCTTGCGTGATACAATTAAAGAAACGATCGGAAAGATTGAGCAAAAGGCGGGGAAGACGATTTGGACGAACCAGCAGTTTGCGATCGGGCGCGATCTCATCCAAATTAATGACCAAATTGACCGGTTTGAGGACCGGCTGAAATTGATCGAAGACCGCTACTACCGGCAGTTTACAGCGATGGAAGAGGCGATTCAGCGCGCCAATCAGCAAAGCATGTATTTAATGAACGCCTTCTTCGGCGGCGGGCAATAACGAGTGAAGGAGTGAAAAGACATGGCAACGAACAACCCGTATCAACAATATCAAACGAACGCCGTGCAGACAGCGTCGCCCGGTGAGCTGACGCTCATGTTGTATAACGGCTGTTTGAAGTTTATCAAACTCGCGCGCCAGGCGATCGAGACGGGCGATGTGGCGGCGCGCAATGAGAACTTGATTAAAGCGCAAAACATCATTTTGGAACTGATGAAGACATTGAAGATGGAGTATGACGTCGCGAAATCGATGATGATGATGTATGACTACATCTACCGCCGCTTGGTTGAGGCGAATGTGAAACACGATGCGGCGATTTTGGATGAGGTGGAAGGGTATGTCACGGAGTTTCGCGATACGTGGAAGCAAGTGATTCAGCTGAATCGGCAGCGGCAATACGCGGAAGGCGGACAGGTGTAATGGGCGTGGTGCACGATGTTTGGTTGGTGACGAAGCAGCTGCTTGAAGCGACCGCGCTGCCGTGGCCAGCCGAGGAGCGCGAGGCGCGGCTTGTGCAAGTCGATGAGCTGCTTCGGCGGCGTGGGGAGTGGCTTCGGGAGTTGCGGCCGCCATACAGTGAGGAAGAGCAGCGGCTTGGCTGCGAGATCGTCGCCTGGAATCAGGAGATTGAGGCGCGGCTTCGTCAAGTGCGCGATGAGATTCGCGGCGACTTGCGGATGGCGGGGGCGAAACGGCAGGCGAACGCCCGCTATGTTCACCCGTACGAGCAGCCGCTTTCGTTTGACGGGATGTTTTACGATAAACGGCGATAGGTGGGATTTCAGATGGCGGAATTGACAAGCGCGGCGCTGAATATCATCCGCCAATACGCGGCGCTGCTTGAGACGATCGAAGAAGGGCTCGATTATGTGGAGGCGAGTTTTTCCGACCCGCAGCGGATGCATGCGGACGTGCTGCTTTCGGATGTGTTGCTGGCGCTTGGGAAAATCGGCGAGACGAACGTGTATCTAGAGCAGCTGTTCGCTGAGGAGAACGATTTCGTCCGTCATCTTGAACGGTTTGTCGATGTGCTCGACGCGGCCGCGGCACTTGACGGGCAGTTTTCTGATGCAGCGGCAAAGGAGCGGATTGTTTGCGGACGGTTGTCACCGGCGTTTCAAGCTTGGAAGGCGGCGGTTTCCGGCCGGTTGCGGCGGTATGTCGTGCAGTGAAGAACGAACGGCGGCGCTTTGGCAGCCATTCAAGCGAAAGCGGGTGTCCTCTTGATGGGTCGAGGGCACCCGCTTTTGTGCGGCAGGGCGAATGAGACAAAGCGTTCGTTCGCCTGTTTTTGCTGTGGGCGGCAAGGGGGTCAAATGGCCTTGACAATGGTGATGTTCATTTCTTTTCGCAAGTCAATCTCATAAGGGCTTTTCAGCTCCTCGCCCGCAGGGTTTTTGATGACACGGACGATCGGGCGGAGCGGAAAGCCTGGAAACACTTGCGAGACGACGCCGACGTACCCGGTGTTGAGCAGGACGGTTGTGGCGACCGGGTAAATGGCGATGTAGGAAAGAAAGAGCTTAATGAGTTCGTAGTCTAACTCACATTTCGCACCCTAACAAGGTCAAAACAAAGGATTTTTTATTTAGTTTTTCAGAATAACTTTTTGACCAACACGACAAGCGATGGCAATCCTTTTTTTACCATCGCTAGTCGTTCCATATGACGTTACACGTAAATGCTCTCATCCATTCCCAATCCTTGCAGAATCCTTCGCTGCTCGTAGGTGAGCGGTTTTCCTAGCGCGCGTTGGATGCGTCCATCCGGCAGCTTGAGGAGGACGACTTTCACATACTCAAACAACTGAAAAATCGCTTGCCCGGTCGGTCGGGTCAGCTTGCGGCCTCCGGCGCCCTTTAACGGGCGTTCTGGTGTGATGAACTGACGCACCCGGCGCTGAAAGACGCGGTAAATCGCCAAGGCCAAGAGAAATAAATAGCCCAACACCGCCACCCGTTCTGGCTTTTTGACGTAAATCTCGTCGGTGAAGAACGGATCTTTGAGAAAGGAGAAGTTCATTTCCACCGAGATTTGCCCTTTATACAACTTCAAGATTTCTCGAGCATCCATCGTTCGGCCTTTCCATTCCTTCGGAACGGTCGTGACGAGGACAAACCGGGACGCTTTCCGTCTTGCCTGTTCCCATGCCTGTTGGTGGAATTCGACGTCCAGGCGCAAAAGATACAGCGTCTCCACCTCGGGTTCCACCCCTTTTTTCGGCCGGCCGCGCCGTTTTTTCGGGCGCACGATCTCTTCGACCGCGGCCTTGACCCGATGAAACCGGGGGCGAAGGGACGCCTTGAGGGACGCCAAGGCTTGTTCGGCGTCTTCGCGGCAGGAGAAGGGGTGACGCTCCCAACGGGCTTGTTCCTCGCGAAGAAGCTCCGCTTCTTTGACCCGCTCTTTTTCGAGCGTTTTTCCTTTGCGCTGGTCGAGTGCGCTCGATTCGACGACGATCAGCCGAACGGGGTGGCCTTCATACGTCGAGGCCGTTTCCCATACCCGGTACGCCGCGCCGTTTTTCTCGGCCAACGAAAAGGAGTCGCTCCACGCTGGATCGGGTTGGACATCCGCTTCCGCCAGAGCAGCTTTGACGATTCGGAGCGACGATGGGCCTCTCGTGATCAAAAAGGCGTTGGCGGCTTTCGTCTGCGCCAGAGTGTCTTTCGTCATGGCGGCGGAATCGGCCACGTAAATCCA
Organism: Geobacillus subterraneus; assembly: GCF_001618685.1. GTDB lineage: Bacteria > Bacillota > Bacilli > Bacillales > Anoxybacillaceae > Geobacillus > Geobacillus subterraneus. The sequence goes on from NZ_CP014342.1 coordinate 163,510, forward strand.
TTCGTCTTCAATCTTGGCTTGTTTGAGCTGTTCGTGGACACGGGACAGCACCTCCGGATTCCACGTTTTGTCCGGCAGGTTGCCGTCGTGCACATCGCCGTAAAACGGGATGCCATCCTCGTTGCCGATCAGCCCGAAACCGATCTGTTTTTGCCAGCGATGATGCCGGTTGTAGCCATGCGTGATCCGCAGGGCCTCTGACGAGACCGATTCATACGCGCCGTAAACGGTCTTGTCCGTCGTATCGGCGTGGAAGGCCTGGAGAGGAAGGCCTTCTTTCCGATAAATGTGAATCAAGCAAGTGCTGATCACCTTGTGAATATCCGCCTCATACAGGCGGTCGAGATGACGAGCCAACGCATCATCATTGAACCAAGAAGGCTTCAGCCCCGGCCGGATCAGCTTCGACAAATCGATCTCATGCGCCCATCGCTCCAAATGGACGAGTGCTTGTCGTCCGCTCAAGATATCCAGAAGGATCAGCTTGACCGCATCGCTGGTTCGGGTTTGGCATTGGGGATCCACCGGAACCAGCCGATCGATGAGCTGGGGAAGGTCAAGATCTTGGAAAAGGGCACTTATTATATTCAAATAGGAACTGTCATAAATCTCACAAATTTGAACATCCATGGTGGACAAACTCCTTTGCATTCCTTGTGTGTCAAGGATTCATTCCACATCGATGCAAAAAAATCCTCCCGATTTTCGTCGGAAGGGTGCGAAATGTGAGGTCTAACATGCCGCCGGCGGCGGATAAGTATTCGGCCGCTTCGTGCGGAGAATATTGCTTCCGATGGTAGCGCGCCGATGTCAAGGCGTCAAAGACGTCGGCGATGGCGACGATGCGCGCGTATTCGTGAATGTCCTTGCCCGATAAGGCGCGCGGGTAGCCGCTGCCGTCACACCGCTCGTGGTGCTGCAAGGCGCAATGGGCGGAAAAGAGCGAAATGTTGCGCTGGCGCCGCAGCAGTTCGAAGCCGAGGTACGTATGGCGGCGGATGATGTCCTGTTCCTCTTCCGTCAGCGCCCCTTTTTTCCGCCAAAGCCCATCAGGAAGCTGGGTCATGCCGATGTCAAACAGCAGCGCGCCGATGCCAAGGTCGAGCAGCTGCTCGGGGCGGTAGCCTTTGGCGATGCCGATGACGCCCGCGATCGTGGCGACGTTGACCGAATGGTGGAAAAAGTAGCCGCTTGAGATGACCAAGTCGGATAGGTTAATCAACAAGTTCTCCTGTCGGAGCAAATAGTCCAAAATGTCTTTGAACACGTTTTCGTACTCTTTCCCTAAATCGAGCGAGGAGACGCGGCGGAGCAGCTTTTTTTGCTCGATGAGGGCCGTCATCGTGTCGTACACTTTTTTCACCGCCTGCTGGCGTACGGTTGGACTGATGAGCGGGCGCGGGCGGATGTCATATGTTTGCTTGTCATCGATATAAATGTACTGTAGATGAGTATTTTTCATTACAGTAATTTCCATTCCCTAAGAGACAAACAGGGGACCCCTTAGGCGACATGGAGCTGTTTTTTGATCACATCAATGGGAATATCTTGCTTTGCGGCGTCATAGATGAACTCGACGACGCTGTGCCCTTTCCGAGACCGAAGAAGCTCCAGGCCGGAAGAGATGTCTTGTTGAGATTCCGCGATGCTGTATACGCAGGCTAACAGCACCACGACCCAATACCGTTTCACCGCCCGAACGTGGCGAACACGGTACCCATCGAGCTTCAGCTGGTCTTTTGCCTGCCGGAAAAAGCATTCGATCGTCCAGCGCTGGGCATAGTAACGCAAGATGTCTTCGTCACTCAGCTCCCGGTCGGTGCTCAATATGACATGGAGATGATCCGGCGTCATCGGTTGATCCGCCTTCCAAGCCAGCAGCACCACCGCGTCATCAAGACCGTTGAGCGCGCCTTCGTAGCGGTAGACACGATAGCGCTCGTTCCCCACCGTGACGAGGCGGGTGTCGTTTGGCTCGATATAGCGGGCAAACTCCTTCGCTTGGATGGCGATACCTTTCGGGTAGAGAATCCGGTTCGTCTTGAGCATGGCGATGACATGGAATCCTTGTTTCAGACAGGCTTCGATGAGCGCTTGGGACGGATACCATGAATCCACGAGCACATACACCGGCTGAGCCCGCTTCCCCTTGAGCGAGGAAAGCATCTCGATCGCCAGGTCGATTTTGCTTCTTCCCGATGTCTTGTCATACAGACGAAAGGCGAACGGAAACGCTTGCGTGAAGGTGTGCACCATCAGCCAAACAAGCGAATGCCCCCAGACCAATTGATGATCGCTGTGAGAGAAATGCCAGTCACACCCTTGAATGGCGTGCGTTGCCCGTGACGAAGGCTTCGTTTTTTGGCAAATGGTATCATCAATCGAAAGGAACAGGGGTTGATTCGTCCGTTTGGCCAGGCGTTCGATCTGGCGAAGAACCCACTCCTGAAGCTTCTCAAGCAGTTTTTCCTCGTTCCAAGGGCTTTTCGTGAAAAAGTGGCTGAGCGTGGTTCGATGATTCGGATGAAAACTCCAGTACCGGACATCCGTCAATGTCCCCGAAAATCCCTTGGTCGTCAAGGCGTCGACAAGATGAACGAGATGCTTGATGACCGGCTTCGAGAAATAAAGCGCCAATCCCAGCGTCATGAGAAACTTGTGGATTCCTTGATGATGTGCTAATCTATTCATGAGACATGAACCTCCTTGTGGGTAGTTGGTAGCACATCTATTCTAACCAAGGAATCGGGTTCATGTCTCCTTTTTTGTTTAGTTTGTAAATTTATGTTAGCAAATTTGCTCATCTACAGTAAATGTATTGAACCCCTTTTTGCGCTAAAGAGCGAATGTAGCTGTTTGTGAGCCGCACGCCGCGCGAGAGCAGCACGCCGCCGTTGGCAGAAAACAGGTCGACCGCGAGCACGTCGCCGCTTTTTGCATGGGAAATATGGACCTTTCTCATTCGTTTACACACTCCGTATGCCTAACATCATAAGAAAAAATGCCTATGCTTATATTACCATATTTTCCTATGATTTTCACAAAATCTTCAAAAATATTTTTGATTGAAGCAGGGGTTTGATGGGTAAGTAAAGAATGTAGGGAGTTATAGTTTGAAAATAAGGAGTGGTCAGCGATGATGTATAACATTCGCGGAGAAAACATCGAAGTAACGCCAGCTTTGCGCGAGTACGTGGAGAAAAAAATCGGGAAACTGGAACGCTACTTTGATGGCACCGATGACGTGCATGTGCACGTTAACTTGAAAGTATACAACGACGGACAAGGCAAAATCGAGGTGACCATTCCGATTCCGCATCTGTTGTTGCGCGCCGAGGAGCGCCACGACGATATGTATGCGGCCATTGATTTAGTAACCGATAAATTGGAGCGGCAAATCCGCAAGCATAAAACGAAAGTCAATCGGAAGCTGCGCGACCGCGAGAAGGAAGTGAAGCTGGCCGCCCCTGTGCCAAACGGCGCTGCTGCGGCGGAGAGCGAAGATGAATTTGAAATCGTGCGCACGAAACATTTCAGCTTAAAACCGATGGACAGCGAGGAAGCGATTTTGCAGATGAATTTGTTAGGACACAATTTCTTTATTTTTACGAACGCCGAAACGAATCGGACCAACATCGTCTACCGCCGCAAAGACGGAAGATACGGATTGATCGAGGCGAATTGAACAACTCTTCTATGCGCATCCCCTGCTTTTTTTGGCAGGGGATGTTATAATATGTGTGAAAAGAGCAAAAGGGGGGAGAACGATGGAGGAACTGTTGCGTCAAATATTGTCCAAGTTGGATAACATGGAAAAAGGATTTTTGGCGTTTCAAGAAGAAACTCGCCAACGGTTCACGCAGATTGATGAACGGTTTACCCGAATTGACGAACGGTTTACCCGAATTGACGAACGGTTTGCGCAGATTGATGAACGGTTTGCGCAGATTGATGAACGGTTTGCCCAGATTGATGAGCGATTTGCCCAGATTGATGAGCGATTTGCCCGTATTGACGAACGGTTTGTCCAGATTGACGGGCGGTTTGCGCAGATTGATGAGCGATTTGCCCAGATTGATGAGCGATTTGCCCAGATTGATGAGCGATTTGCCCAGATTGATGAGCGATTTGCCCAGATTGATGAGCGATTTGCCCGTATTGACGAACGGTTTGTCCAGATTGACGGGCGGTTTGCGCAGATTGATGAGCGATTTGCCCGGATTGACGAATGCTTTGCTCAAATGAATGAGCGTTTTGTGCAGATCGATGGCCGTTTGGCAGACATGAGTGGGCAAATTGGTTCACTGACGACTCGTGTTGAAGCGCTTGAAGGCCGCGTCGATGAAATGAACAAGCGCATTAGCCGCCTTGAACAAGAAACGGGAGAGGTGAAAGTACGATTAGACCGTGTAGAAGCGGAGTTGGCGGAAGTGAAAGAAACGCTTCATCGCGTCGAAACGCAGCTTGTGGATGATGTGCAAATATTGCTTCGCAAAATTCATGAAAAAGTAGAGGAGAAAAGTTTTGAAATTTATGCGCTGAATCGGCGCCTTCACCATGCGGAAGCGGCGATTGAGCAGCTTCAGTCCAAGGCGTGATCCCCTCTCTTGGACATGCCCCTCTCTCAGCCTGTACAACAGTTGTCACTGATCCCTGTAAATGATATGATGAATAAGTAAGTCCATTGAAAAACAAGGAGCGTTTCCTATGCTTGGAGTCTTAAAAAAGGTATTCGACCCGAACAAGCGCCAGTTGGCACGGCTTGAGAAGATCGCAGACCAAGTCGATGCGCTCGGGCCGGAGATGGCGCGATTGTCGGATGAACAGCTGCGGCAAAAGACCGAGGAGTTTAAAGCCCGCTACCGGCAGGGCGAATCGCTGGATGATCTGCTTGTGGAAGCGTTCGCGGTTGTGCGCGAAGGGGCGAAGCGCGTTCTCGGCTTATATCCATATAAAGTACAAATTATGGGCGGTGTCGTCCTCCATGAAGGCGACATCGCCGAGATGAAAACCGGGGAAGGGAAAACGTTGACGGCGACGATGCCGGTCTACTTAAACGCCTTGACTGGGCGCGGGGTGCATGTGGTCACCGTCAACGAATATTTGGCGTCGCGCGACGCGACGGAAATGGGTGAGCTGTACAAGTTTTTAGGATTGACAGTCGGCTTGAATTTAAGCGGCATGTCGCGCGAGGAGAAACAGGCGGCGTACAACGCCGATATTACGTACGGGACGAACAACGAGTTCGGCTTTGACTATTTGCGCGACAACATGGTGCTGTATAAAGAGCACATGGTGCAGCGCCCGCTTTATTTTGCCGTTGTTGACGAGGTTGACTCGATTTTGATCGATGAGGCGCGGACGCCGCTCATCATTTCCGGAACGGCGCAAAAGTCGACGAAGCTGTATGTGCAGGCGAATGCGTTCGTGCGCACGCTCCGCAAAGATGTTGATTATACGTATGATGAAAAATCGAAAAGCGTCCAGCTGACCGAGGAAGGGATGAACAAAGCCGAGCGGGCGTTTGGCATCGACAACCTATTTGATTTGAAACATGTCACGCTCAACCATCATATTCAGCTGGCGCTGCGGGCGCATGTGACGATGCAGCGCGATGTCGATTACGTCGTGCAAGACGGCAAAGTGATCATCGTCGACCCGTTCACCGGGCGCTTGATGCACGGCCGCCGCTACAGCGACGGGCTCCATCAGGCGATCGAGGCGAAGGAAGGCTTGGAGATTCAAAACGAGTCGATGACGCTTGCCACGATTACATTCCAAAACTACTTCCGCATGTATGAAAAATTGGCGGGGATGACCGGGACGGCGAAAACGGAGGAAGAGGAGTTCCGCAACATTTACAACATGCGCGTCGTCGTCATTCCGACAAACCGTCCGGTCATTCGTGAAGACCGTCCTGATTTGATTTACCGGACGATGGAAGGGAAATTCCGCGCGGTCGTTGAGGACATCGCCGCCCGCCATGCGAAAGGGCAGCCGGTGTTGGTCGGCACGGTGGCGATCGAGACGTCGGAGCTATTGTCTGAGATGCTGAAAAAACGAGGCATTCCGCATAACGTCTTAAACGCGAAAAACCATGCGAAAGAGGCGGAGATCATTGCCCAAGCGGGGCAGAAAGGCGCGGTGACGATCGCGACGAACATGGCCGGGCGCGGGACGGACATTAAGCTCGGCGAAGGGGTCAAGGAGCTTGGCGGGTTGGCTGTCATTGGCACGGAGCGGCATGAAAGCCGACGGATCGACAACCAGCTGCGCGGCCGTTCCGGACGCCAAGGCGACCCGGGGGTGTCGCAGTTTTACTTGTCGCTTGAAGACGAGCTGATGCGCCGCTTCGGCTCCGAGAGCTTGATGGCGATGATGGATCGGCTCGGCATGGACGATTCGCAGCCGATTCAAAGCAAAATGGTGACACGGGCGGTCGAGTCGGCGCAAAAACGGGTGGAAGGCAACAACTTTGACGCCCGCAAACAGCTGCTTCAGTACGACGATGTGCTGCGCGAACAGCGGGAAATCATTTATCGCCAGCGCTTTGAGGTCCTTGATGCCGACAATTTGCGCGGCATTGTCGAAAAAATGATCCAGTCAGTCATCGAGCGCGTTGTCAACGCTCATACGCCGAAAGAAGATTTGCCGGAAGAGTGGAACCTAAAAGGGCTCGTTGATTATCTCAATGCCCACTTGCTTCCGGAGGGCGATGTGACGGAAAGCGATTTGCGCGGCAAAGAGCCGGAAGAAATGATCGAGCTCATTTGGAAGAAAGTGAAAGCGCGCTATGATGAAAAAGAAACGCACATTCCGTCCGAGCAAATGCGCGAATTTGAACGGGTCATCGTGCTGCGCGCTGTCGATATGAAATGGATGAACCATATCGATGCGATGGAGCAGCTCCGCCAAGGCATCCATTTGCGCGCTTACGGACAGGTTGATCCGCTCCGCGAATACCAAATGGAAGGCTATGCGATGTTTGAAAACATGATCGCGTCGATCGAAGAGGAAGTCGCGACGTATATGATGAAGGCGGAAATCCATCATAACCTCGAGCGCCAGGAAGTGGCGAAAGGCGAGGCGGTTCACCCGAAAGAAGATGGCGAGGAGCCGAAGAAAAAACCGGTCCGCAAGGCGGTGCGCGTCGGCCGCAACGACCCGTGCCCGTGCGGCAGCGGGAAAAAATATAAACATTGTTGCGGAAGAGCGGTATAACCGTTTATAAATAATTAAGGGAGGCATCGCCTCCCTTTTGAATGGCAAATACAAATCAGGCGCATACGATATTCATGATGAGGTGAGGACAACATGATCGATTTGGTGGAAATTAAGCAAGAGTTAGAGAAAATGGCTAAGCGATTAGCGGAAATCAGGGGGTCTCTTTGACCTCGAAACAAAGCAGGCGCGCATTCGTGAACTAGAAGAGCAAATGGCCGCACCCGGCTTTTGGGATGACCAGAAAGCGGCGCAGGCGGTCATTTCCGAAGCGAATGCGCTCAAAGAACGAGTCGGCGAGTTTGAATCGCTTGAAGAACGGTTTGAGAACTTGGAAGTGACGTACGAGTTGTTGAAAGAGGAGCCGGATGACGAGCTGCAGGCTGAGCTTGTAGCAGAGGCGAAAAAATTGACGAAAGACTTCAGCGCGTTTGAGCTGCAGCTGTTGCTCAATGAGCCGTACGACCAAAATAACGCCATTTTGGAGCTTCACCCGGGCGCGGGCGGCACGGAATCGCAAGACTGGGCGTCGATGCTGCTGCGCATGTACACGCGCTGGGCGGAGAAAAAAGGATTTAAAGTCGAAATGCTTGATTATCTCCCGGGCGAGGAAGCCGGGGTGAAAAGCGTCACTTTGCTCATTAAAGGGCATAACGCGTACGGCTACTTAAAGGCGGAAAAAGGGGTGCACCGGCTTGTGCGCATCTCCCCGTTTGACGCCTCAGGCCGCCGCCATACGTCGTTCGTGTCATGCGAAGTCGTGCCGGAGATGGACGACAACATTGAAATTGAGATTCGTCCGGAAGAGCTGAAAATCGACACGTACCGCTCCAGCGGCGCGGGCGGGCAGCACGTCAACACGACCGACTCGGCGGTGCGCATCACCCACTTGCCGACCGGGATTGTCGTCACGTGCCAGTCGGAGCGGTCGCAAATTAAAAACCGCGAAAAAGCGATGAATATGTTAAAGGCGAAGCTGTATCAAAAGAAAATGGAGGAGCAGCAAGCCGAACTCGCTGAACTGCGCGGCGAGCAAAAAGAAATCGGCTGGGGCAACCAAATCCGCTCCTACGTCTTCCATCCGTACTCGCTCGTGAAAGACCACCGGACGAACGTCGAGGTCGGCAACGTGCAAGCGGTGATGGATGGGGAAATCGATGTGTTCATAGACGCGTATTTGCGCGCGAAGTTGAAGTAAAGGGCGATCATCGGATCGTCCTTTTTCGTTTCAAAAATCATTTTTCTGATTTTGACGCATCTGCATCCCCGTGGTATGCTGAAGGTAACGAAAGGCAAAAGGAGGGCGGTGGCTTTGGCGGTGCGCAAACAAGTGCTTTACGAACTGATTGAACGGTTGGATGAAACGGATCATCAAACAGCGTACGATTTTTTGATGTACTTGCTTGATCAGTCCAGAAAGGAACGAATGGTATGGGAGCGGATTGACGAAACAGATGAAGAAGAAGCGTTGACGGAAGAAGAGCGCCAGCAGTTGCAAAGCGATGAAGGATATATCATCGGAGGAGAAGCCAAGCGTGAATTCGGGCTACAAGTTGATCTACCGTAAGGCCGCAGTCAAATTCATCGCTAGGCAAGAAAAAGAGGTTCAAGAACGGTTGGCCTCTGGGTTGCAAGGTCTGCTAGTGATCCCACCGCAGGGGGATATTAAAAGGTTGAAGGGGCAGGATGGATTATATCGGCTGCGAATCGGAACATATCGTGTGTTATTTCGTATCGATCATGAAGAACGAATCATCTATATTGAGGCGATCGGCAACCGTGGGGATGTGTATTGAGGCTTGTATTTTTTGTTAGGGCGATCATCGGATCGTCCTTTTTTTCTTTAGCATAGCAGATCGCTATCGCGTTAACCGGCTGTCATTTACTTCAAAAAACGGGCATGCTATACTCACAGAGGAAGGTGGGGAAGCATGCGGAGAAAAAGAGACAAAGCGATGTCTCCAGCGGTGGAGGCGGCCTTGGAGTATGTGTACGTGCTTGTTGGTGCAGCGATTGTCGCCGTCGCGTTTAACGTGTTTTTGCTGCCGAATCGGATCGCCTCTGGCGGAGTGAGCGGGATTAGCACGATTGTGGATGCGCTGTTTGGCATCGAGCCCGCCTATGTCCAATGGGCGCTCAACATCCCGCTGTTTATCGCCGGCGTCGTCCTTTTAGGCCGGCAGTTTGGCGTCAAGACGTTTGTCGGAACGGTATTTTTGCCGCTTGTCGTCTATATCACGAAAGGGATGGAGCCGGCGACGGCGAATCCGCTTCTTGGCGCGTTGTTTGGCGGCATCGGCGTCGGGCTTGGCCTCGGTATAGTGTTTCGCGGCCGCGCCTCGACGGGCGGCACCGATTTGGCCGCCCAAATCATCCATAAATATACCGGACTGTCGCTTGGGATGTGCGTCATTTTTATTGACGGCTTGATCGTGTTAACCGCAGCGTTCGTGTTTGATATTGAACGGGCGCTTTATGCCTTGATCGCCTTGTATGTGACAAGCAAAACGATCGACCTCGTCCAAGTCGGGCTCGGCTACTCAAAAATCGCTCTCATCATTACAAAGGAAGAAGAAAAAGTGCGGCGCGCCATTTTGCATGAAATCGACCGCGGGGTGACGCGGCTGCCCGCGTATGGCGGCTATACGGAACATGAACGGCCGGTGTTGATGTGCGTCGTCGCTCAATCGGAGTTCACAAAATTGAAACAAATCGTGCGAACCATTGATCCGACAGCGTTTGTCGTCGTTGCCAACGCCGCTGAAGTGCTTGGAGAGGGATTTCAACGTACGTAAAACGGAAAAAATCGGTTATAATAACGAAAGAAGCGAATTTTTGTTTTTAGGGGGAGTTCATGATGAAGTGGAAATTAGCAACCGTGTTCCTTGGCGCTTCGCTGGCGCTTGCAGCATGCGGCGGCGGTGATGACAACGCCGGGGAGCAAAACGGCGGCAATAACAACGGCGGAGGGGATACCGTTGCTGCTGCTGAGCAAATTTATCAGCAAAACTGTGCATCATGCCACGGTCAAGACCTTTCAGGAGGGGTCGGTCCGAACTTACAAAAAGTAGGAAGCAAATATTCGACAGATGAAATTAAAGATGTCATCGTCAACGGCCGCGGCGCTATGCCTGCAGGGATCATCCAAGGCGAAGACGCCGACAAAGTGGCAGAATGGCTCGCCGCGAAAAAATAAGGCATGAACCAAGCACCGTCCAGTTTCCTTTCAGGAGCTGGGCGGTCTTTTTTGCCGATGTGACAGACGGGCTTACGTTCCCTCCTCCCCCTAACGGACGCTTTTTCCTATAAGGTCGGGATCAGCTGGAAGCTGCACACAATGAAAAGCCGACGTAACGAGATGTCAATATGGCCCGAGAATAGGATCGCTCATTGCCTCACCCACTTTTGATGGCGCGGTTGTCGATGATGCCGACAAGGCCGTTGGGGAAAGGGCTGCAGCGGCTACGGTGTGCAGCGCGGTCGGGAAGTTGCCCCTTCCTCCCACATGTGTATAGAACTTTTCTCCTAGTTTTGCTATTGTCTCCTATTTGAAATATAAATGTAAAATTCGACAGCAAAAAATCGTGTTATAATAAACCTTGCGGAATTTTGCGAGATTCATTCGAAACAGCTCGAGAAATGACAGCAAGCGAGTCGAAACATAGGTGATTATGATGATTGAAATGCAAGATGTGTACAAAACATACCCGAACGGAGTCGTGGCGCTAAACGGCGTCAACGTCCGCATCAAGCAGGGAGAATTCGTCTATGTCGTTGGGCCTAGCGGTGCGGGCAAATCGACATTTATTAAAATGATGTACCGTGAAGAAAAGCCGACGAGCGGTAAAATTATGGTCAACGGCGTCAATCTCGCCAACATAAAAGACAATAAAGTTCCGTTGCTGCGCCGCAACATCGGCGTTGTGTTTCAAGATTTTAAGCTGCTTCCGAAGCTCAACGTCTATGAAAACGTCGCTTTTGCCTTGGAAGTGATTGAAGAATCGCCGAAAGTGATCCGCAAAAAAGTGATGGAAGTACTCGATTTAGTCGGCCTCAAACATAAAGTCCGCTCTTATCCGAACGAACTGTCCGGCGGCGAACAGCAGCGTGTCTCGATCGCCCGCTCGATCGTCAACTCCCCGAAAATCGTGATTGCTGATGAACCGACAGGAAACTTGGACCCCGAAACATCGTGGGACATTATGCAACTGTTTGAGAAAATTAACGATCGGGGCACGACGATTGTGATGGCGACCCATAATAAAGAGATCGTCAATGCCACCCGCCGGCGCGTCATCGCGATCGAAAACGGGAAAATCGTCCGTGACGAAGCGAAGGGGGAATACGGCTATGACGCTTAACACGTTCAAGCGCCACGTTCGGGAGAGCGTAAAAAGCCTCGGCCGCAACGGCTGGATGACGTTTGCATCCGCGAGCGCCGTCACGGTGACGCTATTGCTTGTCGGAGTCTTTTTTGTCGTCATGTTCAACATTAACTATTTTGCAAAAAAAGTGGAAGATGATGTTGAAATTCGCGTCCATATCGATTTGACCGCTGACAGCAAAGAGAAGGATGCGCTGCGCCAGCGAATTGAAGCCATTCCTAACGTCAAAGAAGTTCGCTACTCGTCAAAAGATGAGGAGCTGAAGCGGCTGATTGAGAGCATGGGTGAGGAAGGCTCATCGTTCCGCCTGTTTGAGCAGGACAACCCGTTAAGCGATGTGTACGTCGTGAAGGCCGCTCATCCGCAAGATACCGTCGGCATTGCGAAGCGAATTGAAACATTCCCATCCGTTCATAAAGTCAATTATGGACAAGGGACGGTAGAAAAGCTATTTAATGCGCTTGAAGTCATGCGCAACGTCGGGCTGGTGCTCATTCTCGGCCTGTTGTTTACGGCGATGTTTTTAATTTCCAACACCATTAAAATTACGATTTTTGCCCGTCGCCGCGAAATTGAAATTATGCGGCTCGTCGGGGCGACGAACGGGTTTATCCGCTGGCCGTTTTTCCTCGAAGGGCTATGGCTTGGGGTGCTCGGTTCGATCGTTCCGATTGTTGTGCTGGCGCTCGTCTATTACAATGTGTACCGTCTGTATGAACAGCAATTTTCGCTGCAGCTTTTTGAACTTTTGCCGTTTTCCCCATTCATTTGGCAACTGAGCGTCTTGTTGTTGGCCATTGGTGCCGTGATCGGCGTTTGGGGAAGCGTCATGTCCGTGCGCAAGTTTTTGAAAGTATAAAAATAAGTTTGAGAGGGAGAGGGGACAAGCGATGAAAAAGAAAAAGATGCTGGCACTCGCTGTCGCAGCAGCGCTCGGGTTGGGCGTTCTTCCGCCGGCAGCGGACGCTGTCAGCAATCGCGATATCGAGCAAAAACGGAGCGAAATCGATGCGCTGCGCTCCAAACGGTCGGATGTCGAAGAGAAAATCAGCGAGGCGCAAAAAAATATTGAAACTCTCCAATCGCAGCAAAAACAAGTGGCCAATGACATTGAAAAGCTCAATATCGCCATTGAGGAAACGAGCGGCAAAATTCGCAACGTTAGTGCGGACATCAGTGAAACCGAACAGGCGATCGACAAGCTGAAACAGGAAATTGCCGAGATTCAGGAGCGGATTGAAAAGCGGAATGAGATTTTAAAAGCGCGCCTGCGCTCGCTCCAAGAAAGCGGCGGGGCGATCAGCTACCTGGAAGTGCTGCTTGGCGCCCAAAGCTTCAGCGACTTCATCGACCGTATGAGCGCGGTGACGACGATCATGGAAGCTGACCAGCAAATCATCCGTGAGCAAGAAGCGGATAAAGCGCTCAAAGAGAAAAAAGAAACCGAACTCACGCAAAAGCGGAACAAACTGCAAGCGGACCTGCAGGAGCTAAAACAGCTGCAAGCCCAACTCGCCGCCCAGCTTGAACAGAAAAACCGCTTAATGTCGGATTTGAAGCAAAAAGAGGAAGAAGAGCATGAGCACAAAATGGCGCTTGAAGAGGAAAAAGAGCTGATCGCCAAACAAGAAGCAGCCGTGAAGCAGCAGCTCGCCGAACTGGAGCGGCAAAAACGCGCTGAGGAAGAAGCAGCGAAACAGCGTGGACGTACATATTCACCGCCGGCATCGAAAAGCGGCGGGGAAGCGCCATCCGGCGGCAGCGTCCCGCCGGTATCGAGCGGGGCGTTCACCCGTCCGGCCAACGGACCGATCACGTCCGGTTTCGGTTACCGGTTTGGTGGCACGGACTTCCATCTGGGAGTCGATATTGGCAAGCGGGCTCCGGTCGTTCCGGTCGTTGCCGCCGCCGACGGGGTCGTGTTCCGTTCCTACTATTCTAGCAGCTACGGCAACGTCATTTTCATCAGTCACGTCATTAACGGCCAAGTGTATACGACCGTTTACGCCCATCTCGAGGCGCGGTTGGCGGGAGGAGGACAGCGTGTCCAAAAAGGACAAATCATCGGCTATATGGGCAACACCGGGCAGTCCTTTGGCCCGCACCTTCACTTTGAATTGCATCGCGGCGGGTGGAACGTCGGGAAAACAAATGCGGTCGACCCGCGCAATTATATTGCGTTCTAACACGATTAAATCAATATGTATGCGCAACTTGTCTATCGATTTGCGGTGGACGAGTTGCGCATTTTTTGCAGTGTTGAGGCTGCCTAGAAGGCGGTGATTGATGTGGAAGTGTGCGCAGCATCTGTATTTTCTCAAATCGAGAAACCTTGCTAAGCCTGATCTTTGCTTCTCACCACCACGGTTTGTTTTTTGTTTCACTGATGATGATAGTTGGAAGGCGAGAGCTAACGCGACCGGGCGAAACGGATGGTTGTTCCCCGGGGAAAACGGGAAATGGCCGCGGAGCGTGCTGCGTTCCCTTCCGAATGAATCATGAGAGCGAATGATATGGATTCTTGTGGAAGGTTCGTACAAAATAGGAAAGAGACATTTGGCGGATAAGGAGTGTTTTTCATCATGAAAACGTATCGAATGACCGTTCAAGGCATGACATGTACCGGTTGTGAACGACATGTCGCTGCGGCACTGAACGAGATCGGAGCCAAGCAGATTGACGTCAGCTTCCGGCGTGGGGAAGCGGTATTTGCGCTGCCCGAGGACGCCGACATTGACATGGCGAGACAAGCGGTCAAAAACGCTCATTACGAGCCGGGGGAGGCAGAGGAGATCTCCGCGCCAGCCAGCCCTGCCATCGCTGGCGAAGGAGAGTACGACTACATCATCATTGGTTCTGGCGCGGCAGCCTTTTCCTCGGCGATTGAAGCGGTGAAATACGGGGCGAAAGTCGCCATGGTCGAACGAGGAACCGTCGGGGGGACGTGCGTCAATATCGGCTGCGTGCCATCTAAGACATTGCTTCGGGCCGGGGAAATTTATGCGTTGGCGCGGAATCACCCGTTTCTCGGGCTTCATACATCAGCCGGTCCGGTCGACTTGGCGCCGTTGGTGAAGCAAAAAAATGAATTGGTCAAGCAGCTTCGCCAAGCGAAATACGCCGATTTAATCGGGGAGTACGGGTTCGACTTCATCCAAGGGGAAGCCCGATTTGTCGATGGTCAAACGATTGAAGTCAACGGCCAAACGCTGTCGGCGAAACGGTTTTTGATCGCCACTGGCGCTTCTCCAGCTGTGCCGAACATTCCGGGGCTTCATGAAGTCGACTACTTGACGAGCACGACGTTGCTTGAGTTGAAAAACGTGCCGAAGCGGCTCGCGGTCATCGGTGCCGGATCTATAGGGCTGGAACTCGGGCAGCTGTTCCACCATCTCGGTTCAGAAGTGACGCTGATGCAGCGAAGCCCGCGCCTGTTGAAAGGGTATGACCCGGAAATTTCTGAAGCGGTGACCCAGGCGCTCATAGAACAAGGCATCCGCGTCATCACCGGCGCCTCGTTTGAACGGGTCAAACAAGAAGGAGACACGAAAAACGTGTATGTGAACGTCGATGGCCGCATCGGGGTCATTGAGGCGGATGAACTGCTCGTAGCGGCGGGGCGGACGCCAAATACAGCGGCGTTGAACTTGGAGGCGGCCGGCGTCAAGGTTGGGGCGCGCGGGGAAATTTGGACGGACGAATATACGCGGACGACAAACCCGGCGATTTACGCGGCAGGCGATGTGACGCTCGGCCCTCAGTTCGTCTATGTCGCGGCCCATCAAGGCGCCGTTGCCGCGGCCAATGCCATAGGCGGGCTAAATCAGCGCTGGGATACGGCCGTCGTTCCGGCGGTGACATTCACCCGCCCGGCGGTTGCGACGGTCGGTTTGACTGAGCAGCGGGCAAAAGAAAACGGATATGAGGTGAAAACGTCCGTTCTTCCGCTTGAGGCAGTGCCGCGCGCCATCGTCAACCGGGAAACGACCGGCGTAGTGAAACTCGTCGCCGAGGCGAATACCGGCAAACTGTTAGGCGCTCATGTCGTCGCCGACCATGCCGGTGAGGTCATTTACGCTGCAGCGTTGGCGATTCAATTCGGATTAACGATCGACGACCTTCGTCGCACGTTGGCTCCGTATTTAACGATGGCGGAAGGGCTGAAGCTGGCGGCGCTGACGTTTGACCAAGATGTCTCGAAACTGTCGTGCTGTGCGGGGGAAAGCCTTCGAACGGAGGCCACGGTTTCACGGAGCGTTGGAATCGATTGTTGTTGCGGTTGCAACGAAGCTTAATGGGGAGCGATCCGTTTGGCGGGGTTCTCCTCCTCATCACAGTTTTGGCGGTGGGATGGTTGAGTGTAAACAAGACTGCAACAAGAGAGGACACCATCCACATTCGCGTGAAAGATATTGAGGGAAATACGGTCAACATCAATGACCAAAAGCCAACCGTCCTGTTCTTTATGGCCGCCTGGTGCGTTTCATGCGTTGATATCGAACAGAATTTGAAGGAAGTAGCAAAGGAAAGGAACGTTCAAGTGGTGACCGTCGATGTGGATCCCCAGACGGATGCAAAGGAAGATTTAGCAGCGTTTCAGCGAACGTATGGGGAGGATTGGCCGCATGTGTTTGATGCTGATCTTTCCCTTGTCAAGTTATTTAGGGTGAACTCGCTTGATGGCGTGGCTGGATGCTGTAGCTTGCCCCAAACTGGCGGGATCTCATTGAGAACAAGGAGATTTGCCCAAAATGCTCTGCTGGAGGGTTGCCAATAGACGAAGGGGAGATGAGAAAAGTTTTGAACAAGGATAGTGGGGGCTTGGTTATCGAAAGGGAAGGTTACTTTCGATGCCTTAATTCGCATTGCCCCGTTTCCTTGTTCAGCAGGGTCGATGATATGAGGTTTTGGATGTGGGATATTGTCCCCAATGAACGGTGGAAATAAAAGTACGATGGGAAACTCTAGTAACTTTCAGCGAGGGTGATGATATGGGAACGTATCGCATCGGTAAACTAGCGGAAAAATGCCATGTCAATAAAGAAACGATCCGATACTACGAACGGAAAGGGCTCATTCCAGAAACCGAGCGGACCGAAGGCGGATATCGGTTGTATACGGAAGAAACGATCCGGCGCATCCAGTTCATTAAGCGGCTGCAAGGGCTCGGATTCACCTTGGCGGAAATTCATAAACTGCTTGGCATTGTCGATCGGGACCATGACCGATGCAAAGATATGTCCCATTTTTTTCGCTTGCCTTTTCCCCTTTGATTTTTATATAATTATTTTGAATTCAAGAATTATGTATTAATAGTATTGGGAGAGCGTCATTATGATAAGTCTTGGTTTGCTCGTCATCCGGGTTGTCTTCGGCTTGACATTTGCTGCGCATGGAGCGCAAAAACGGTTCGGATGGTTTAGGGAATATGGGCTGCAAGGAACAGCCGGATGGAGTCGCTCGGGCTGAAGCCCGGGAAAGCGATGGCAGCGGTGGCCGGCTTGAGTGAACAGGCCGACGAGCTGTTGTTTGCGATTGGATTGTTGACGCCGCTGACGGCGCTCTTCATGATTATCCCGATGGCTGTTGCGATCGTGAAGGTACATGGGCCGAACGGGTATTGGGTGACGCAAAACGGTTATGAATAAATATAGCCATTATCACTGTAGCGCTCGGGGTGGCGCTTGCCGGACCAGGGCGGTACGCGCTTGATGCTGTTATGATTTCAATAATGAAGGAAGGAGAGGAAAAGGATGATTCAGATTGACCGGGCTTCATCCCGTTATCATGCCGATTACGGTTGGCTGAAAACGTACCATAGTTTTTCGTTTGGCGAGTATTACGACCCGAACAACATCCAGTTTGGACCGCTGCGGGTGTTAAACGACGATTTCGTCGCACCGCTTGCCGGTTTTGGCGCTCACCCGCACCGGGAGATGGAAATTGTGTCGATCGTGTTGAAAGGGTACTTGCAACATGAAGACAGCACCGGGCATAAGGCCGTAACGACGTTTGGTGGTGTGCAGCGGATGTCTGCCGGCACCGGCATCGTTCACTCGGAAGTGAATCCGTCGGCGACCGAAGAAGTGAACTTTTTGCAGCTTTGGTTTTTGCCGGAAGAACACGGGTTAACGCCTTCGTACGAGCGGACCGAGTTTCCGGTCGAGAAGATGAAAAATGCGCTGCTGCCGGTCGTGGCCAAACAGCCTTCTTCGCCGGGGATTGCTCATATTCACCAAGATGTAACGATTTACTTGTCTGACTTAGAGAGAGGGAACGAACTGACGTTTACCCAGCCAGAGGAACGGAAAATCTTTGTCTTTGTCATTGATGGCGATTTGACATTACAAGGTGATGCTTTATTGCAGACGCGCGATGCAGCCCGCATAACGGAAACGCCGGCGCTTCGCTTGTCGACGAACGAAGGAGCGCGGTTCATGCTCATTGACTTGCCAAACTAAAACGTAAAGGAGGGGCATCTTTCGCCAATGCGGCGGGGATGCCTCTTTTTTCCGTGTCCGTATGAGTTGAGAAATCAAAAACGAGCGTGTAAACTAATAGCAGGGATGGACGGCGGTTCCCCTATGGCGAGAACGGGGAAGCATACTCAGTACAAGCCTGACATATGATGGAGATAAGGGCATGGCACGGCGTTAGGCGGTGCTTTTCCTTTATGTACAGGGTGAGGAGGAAACAACGTGAAAAAAACGACGACGGCCGCATTGATGGCCATATCGATGCTCATCGGGGCCGGCGGGACGTATGCTGGCTTGCAGCTGGCCGGCGGGGCGGAGGACAGTCCGATGTCAGCGGTCATGTCCGCTGAACCGTCCAAAGTAACAAACGATAACGAAGAGATGAAAAAAATCCGCCAGGCGTATGAGCTGATCAAAAGCCGGTACGTGGAAAAGGTCGATGAGGAACAATTGACGGAAGGCGCCATTCAAGGCATGATTGGCACGCTTGATGATCCATATTCCGTCTACATGGATGCGGAAACGACCGAACAGTTTAATGAGTCGCTCGACTCGTCATTTGAAGGGATCGGCGCTGAAGTAAGCATGATCGACGGGAAAGTGACGATCGTCGCGCCGATTAAAAACTCACCGGCAGAAAAAGCGGGACTGAAACCGAACGACCAAATTTTGCGCGTGAACGGGGAAAGCCTTGAAGGGCTCGATTTGTATGAGGCGGTGCTGAAAATCCGCGGCAAAAAAGGGACGACGGTGGAGCTTGAGATTCTCCGCCCAGGCGCGAAACATGTCATGAAAGTCAAAGTCGTCCGTGACGAAATCCCAATCGAAACGGTGTATGAGGCGGTCAAAACGCATGACGGCAAAAAGGCCGGCTACTTGCAAATTACGTCGTTTTCGGAAAACACGGCCGCTGACTTTAAAAAGAAATTGGCGAAGCTTGAAAACGAAAAAATCGACGGGCTTATTATCGACGTACGCGGCAATCCAGGCGGCTATTTGCAAAGCGTCGAGGAAATTTTAAAAGAGCTCGTCCCGAAACAGAAACCGTATGTGCAAATTGAAGAGCGCGATGGCGACAAACAAAAATTTTATTCTGAGTTAACGGTGAAAAAACCGTATCCGATCGTTGTGCTCATCGACCAAGGCAGCGCGTCGGCGTCAGAAATTTTAGCCGGCGCGATGAAGGAAGCAGGCGGCTATAAGCTCGTCGGCGAGACGACGTTCGGCAAAGGGACGGTGCAGCAGGCCATCCCGATGGGCGACGGCAGCAACATTAAGCTGACGCTCTACAAATGGTTGACGCCGGATGGACATTGGATTCATAAAAAAGGAATCAAGCCGGATGTGGCGGTTGCGCAGCCTGAGTTTTTCCACGTCACTCCGCTCCATGTGGAAAAACCGTTCGCGTATGATATGAATGATGAACAAATTGCCAGCGCGCAAAAAATGTTAAAAGGGCTCGGGTTTGACCCGGGTCGTACGGACGGCTACTTCAGCAAAGAAACGGAAACAGCGGTGAAAGCATTCCAAAAAGCAAATCAGCTCCCGGCCACCGGACGGATCGATGAAACGACGGCTGACGTACTGCAAGCGAAAATTATGGAAGCGATCCGCGACCCGAAGCACGACGTACAGTTGAAAGCAGCATTAGATGTGTTATTCCCATAAACAGCGTCGGAGCTCCCAGCCTAGGGGGCTCTTTTCTATGAACATCCCGCGCCGGCGAGCGGTGATTTTCATCCCCGGTTGGAGGGCAAACCATTTTCTATGAGCATGCGCGCACCTTGATCCGTCGCCGTTACGTTTCGGGGAAAGCAAACGTTGCCCATAGAACGTTTCGCCGGACATGCGTCTTTCTTATGCCGCTGTCATGGGGATGTCCGGATGGAGCGCGAACGTTTTTTGCCAAAAAAAAAAACGCCCTGCACAGGGCGGAACGCCTGGGACGTCAAGCAAACAACCCCATCACCCGCCCGAGACCGCGCCGTTTCCGCTTTGGTTCGTCCGGTGTTTCATGGGAGGAAGGCGGCCGATTGTTCAGCTGCTGTTCGAGACGGGCGACAAGCTGCTCGAGGGCGGTGAGGCGGGCAGTGATTTCTTCCATTTCCCGGCGGTGATGAAGAAGCTGAATCGAAACAACGTCATCCGCTTTTTGTTCTAATTGTTGTTCGAGTTGATCAAGGCGCGAGGCTACCCGGGTTAATTGTGGTTCGACATATCCTTGAAACAAAGCGTCAATGGGAACGTTCCGCGGCGGTGTCGAGGGACGGTCAGGTGCCGGAGGCGCTTCGAGTGCCGCGCCTTGTTCAAATTTGACCCGTTCGAGCAAGGCGACTGTTTTTTCATCAAACAAATAGTGGCCAGCTTCGTTTTTCCGCAGCGGAATGTCATATTTCCGCACCCAGCGTTGAACCGTTTTCGGCGAGACTCCAAGTCGGGCGGCGACATCGGCTGTTTTTAATTCCATCGTTCCACTCCTCCTTTTTCATCTTCTGTTATATCCTTTTTCGATCTCCATTGAAAATCCTGCCTAGCCGACAAAACTAGTGCCGATTCGGCAAAGAAAGTGGAAAATGGCGCAAATTCGCCATAAGCGGCAAAAAAGATTACAACAGGCATGGGATTTGTCGTTGCCATTTGGTAGAATAGAAGATAAAGACTCGTGAACGAAGCAAGGGGGGGAAGCGGATGGCAGCATGGGGGTTGGAACTGCTTGAAGGCATCGCGGCCGTATGGCGGCAGCCGCTCCTTTATTATGGCGTCTTTTTAGCGATTGTCGCCGGCTGGCGGCGGATGAAGCGGGAGCGCCGTGACTTTCATGTGCGCATCCATCATCCGTGGCAAGAATGGCGCGGGCTCTGGACATGGGGATGGGCAGCCGGCGCGGTGTTGTCCGCGGCGGCGATCATCGTTGGGATCGCGTTGCCGCGCGAGGCGGTGTGGATGGTGACCGCGCTGACCGTTGTCATCGGCTTAACGATGGAGGCGCGCCTATTGTCGCCGGCGTATACGGTTGGCGGTGCGCTCGTGCTGCTCGGTTTAGCCGGGCCAAGCGGGATGGTGGGCCGCATATTCCCCGATGGCGCAACGGCGGGGACGTCTTTGACTTTGTTGCTTGTGCTGCTGCTGTTGGCGGAAGGATGGCTCATCCTCCGCTCGCGGAACGGGGCCGTCTCACCGCAGCTGGCCAAAAGCAAGCGGGGGATGACAGTCGGCATGCAATGGGCGCAGCGCTTTTGGTTTGTGCCGCTCGTGCTCCCGGTATCCGGCGGTGCGCTGCCGCCGGCCTCGTGGTGGCCGCTTCTTCCGGCCGGGGACGGGTATTCATTTTGGCTTGTGCCGTTTCTTCTCGGCTTTTCGCAACGCCGGCAGCACATCATGCCGCCGGAAGCGGCGCGGGAGGAGGGACGGCGTGTGCTTCGGCTTGCGCTTCTTGTCACTCTGCCGGCTGTTTTTAGCGTGTGGTACGCACCGCTGGCGTTTGTCGCAGGAGTTATGGCGATCGTCGGCCGCGAGTGGATCGCTTTTTCCGGGCACCGCGATGACCGCGCCCGCCCGCCCCGTTTCGCCCGCCATTCGCAAGGGCTGGTGATCGTCGGCGTGCTCCCCGGCTCGAAAGCGGAGAAAATGGGGCTGCAAATCGGAGAAATCATTATGAAAGCGAATGGCGTCCCCGTGCGGACGGAGGCGGAGTTTTACGAAGCGCTGCAGCGCAACCGGGCGTTTTGTAAGCTTGATGTTGTCGGGCATAACGGCGAAGTCCGCTTTGTCCAAGGGGCGTTGTATGAAGATGAGCACCATGAGCTGGGCTTGCTGTTTGTGCGCAATCGGGACGCGTCGGCGTCCGAAGCTGTTTCGTAAAGGAGACTGAGCATATGTGGTTTCTCGCGGCACTCATCATTCCGTGCCTGCTTGTCTTGTTGTTTACCCGGGTGACTTATAACCGATACATCGCGTTGTTATTGACGATCGCGTTGCTTGTCGCTTCGTATGTCAAAGGGTATACGGACGAACTGCATGAAATTGTCGCCGATATTGCATCGACGATCACCGGCTTCTTGTTGGCCGGACGGATGTTGGACAATTTGAAGAAGTGACGGACAGGCGGGCCTCGAAGCGGCCCGCTTTTTCACGTTCTGTACGCAGGCAAACGAAGAGGGAGCAATGGAAATCGCTGCGTTGATTGGCACGAATATCAGTTCGCGTTTTTTGTGCATCTGCCAAGGGGATGTGATACAATGGGGAGAGACGGATCGGAGAGGGAGGAGAAACGGTGGACGACCGTTTTCAATTAGTGTCATCGTATCAACCGCAAGGCGATCAGCCGCAGGCGATTGAACAATTGGTTGACGGTTTAATGCGCGGAGTGAAGCACCAAACGCTGCTCGGGGCGACGGGAACGGGCAAAACGTTCACCATCTCGAACGTCATCGCCCAAGTGAACAAGCCGACGCTTGTGATCGCCCATAACAAAACGCTCGCTGGACAGTTGTACAGCGAGCTGAAGGAGTTTTTCCCGTACAACGCCGTCGAATACTTTGTCAGCTACTACGACTATTATCAGCCGGAAGCGTATGTGCCGCAAACGGATACGTATATTGAAAAAGATGCGAAAATTAACGACGAGATCGATAAATTGCGGCACTCGGCGACATCGGCGCTGTTTGAGCGGCGGGACGTCATCATCGTCGCCAGCGTGTCGTGCATTTACGGCTTAGGGTCGCCGGAAGAATACCGCGAGCTTGTCGTTTCGCTGCGCGTCGGCATGGAGATCGAGCGCAACACGTTGCTGCGGCGGTTGGTCGATATCCAGTACGACCGCAATGATATCGACTTCCGGCGCGGCACGTTTCGCGTCCGCGGCGATGTCGTCGAGATTTTTCCGGCGTCGCGCGATGAGCATTGCATCCGCGTCGAGTTTTTTGGCGATGAAATCGACCGCATTCGCGAAGTCGACGCCTTGACCGGTGAAGTGCTCGGCGAGCGTGAGCACGTCGCCATTTTCCCGGCGTCGCACTTTGTCACGCGCGAGGAGAAAATGCGGCTTGCGATTCAAAACATCGAACAAGAGCTCGAGGAGCGACTTGCCGAGCTGCGCGAACAAGGAAAGCTGTTAGAAGCGCAGCGGCTCGAGCAACGGACGCGCTATGACCTTGAAATGATGCGCGAAATGGGCTTTTGTTCCGGAATCGAAAACTACTCGCGCCATTTGGCGCTCCGACCGCCGGGTTCAACGCCGTATACGCTGCTTGACTATTTTCCGGACGATTTTTTGATCATCATCGATGAATCGCACGTCACGCTGCCGCAGCTGCGCGGCATGTACAACGGCGACCGGGCGCGCAAGCAAGTGCTCGTCGACCATGGCTTTCGCCTGCCGTCGGCGCTCGATAACCGTCCGCTTACCTTTGAAGAGTTCGAGCAAAAAATCAACCAAATTATTTATGTCTCCGCGACGCCGGGGCCGTATGAGCTTGAACATAGCCCGGGTGTGGTTGAACAAATCATCCGCCCGACCGGGCTTCTCGATCCGACGATTGACGTTCGTCCGATCGCCGGGCAAATTGACGATTTGATCGGGGAAATTCGCGAACGCGTTGAGCGGAACGAGCGGACATTGGTGACGACGCTGACGAAAAAAATGGCGGAAGATTTAACGGATTACTTAAAAGAGGCGGGATTGAAAGTCGCCTATTTGCATTCGGAAATTAAAACGCTTGAGCGCATTGAAATCATCCGTGATTTGCGGCTTGGCAAATATGATGTGTTAGTCGGCATCAACTTGCTTCGCGAAGGGCTCGATATTCCGGAAGTGTCGCTTGTCGCCATTTTGGACGCCGACAAAGAAGGATTTTTGCGTTCGGAGCGCTCGCTCATCCAGACGATCGGCCGCGCGGCGCGCAACGCGAACGGCCATGTGATCATGTACGCCGATACGGTGACGAAATCGATGGAAATCGCCATTCAAGAGACGAAGCGGCGCCGGGCGATTCAAGAGGAATACAACCGCAAACATGGCATCGTGCCGCGCACGATCCAAAAGGAGATTCGCGATGTGATCCGCGCGACGTATGCGGCCGAAGAAACGGAAACGTACGAGGCGAAGCCGGCGGCCGCCAGCATGACAAAACAAGAACGGGAAGCGCTCATCCGCCAGCTGGAAGCGGAGATGAAAGAAGCGGCCAAAGCGCTCGACTTCGAGCGGGCCGCCCAGCTGCGCGATGCGATTTTCGAGTTGAAAGCGGAAGGATGATGGCCGGGTGAACGGAACGGATAAAATTATCGTCAAAGGGGCGCGTGCCCATAACTTAAAAAACATTGACGTTGAAATCCCGCGCGGACAGCTCGTTGTGTTGACCGGGTTGTCTGGGTCGGGCAAGTCGTCGTTGGCGTTTGACACGATTTACGCGGAAGGGCAGCGGCGCTACGTCGAGTCGCTATCGGCGTACGCCCGCCAGTTTTTAGGACAGATGGACAAACCGGATGTCGATGCGATCGAAGGGCTGTCGCCGGCCATTTCGATCGACCAAAAAACGACGAGCCGCAACCCGCGCTCCACGGTCGGCACGGTGACGGAAATTTACGATTATTTGCGGCTGCTGTTCGCCCGCATCGGCCGGCCGTTCTGCCCGACGCACGGCATCGAAATTCAATCGCAGACGATCGAGCAAATGGTCGACCGGCTGCTCGCGTACCCGGAGCGGACGAAAATGCAAATTCTTGCTCCGATCGTCTCGGGAAGAAAAGGGACGCATGCGAAAGTGCTTGACGATATCCGCAAGCAAGGGTATGTGCGCGTCCGCATTGACGGCGAGATGCGCGAGTTGACCGAAGACATTGAGCTGGAAAAAAACAAAAAACATTCGATTGATGTCATCGTCGACCGGATCGTGATCAAAGACGGCATCACATCAAGGCTCGCCGATTCGCTGGAGACGGCATTGAAGCTCGCGGACGGCAAAGTGATCGTTGACGTCGTCGGCCAGGAGGAGCTGTTGTTCAGCGAAAAGCACGCCTGCCCGTATTGCGGCTTTTCGATCGGGGAGCTTGAGCCGCGCCTGTTTTCGTTCAACAGCCCGTTTGGCGCCTGTCCGGACTGCGACGGGCTCGGGGTGAAGCTCGAAGTCGATCCGGACCTTATCATCCCGAACGATGAATTGACATTGAAGGAGCACGCCATCGCTCCGTGGGAGCCGCAAAGCTCGCAATATTACCCGCAGCTGCTTGAGGCGGTGTGCCGCCATTACGGCATCCCGATGGACGTGCCGGTAAAAGAGCTGCCAAAAGAGCAGCTGGAGAAGATTTTGTACGGCAGCGGCGGGGAGCCGATTTATTTCCGCTATACGACCGATTTTGGCCAGGTGCGCGAACAATATATCCAGTTTGAAGGCGTCATTCCGAACGTCGAACGCCGTTACCGGGAGACAAGCTCCGATTACATCCGCGAACAAATGGAAAAATATATGGCCGAACAGCCGTGCCCGACGTGCCAAGGCTATCGGCTGAAAAAAGAAAGCCTCGCCGTCTTGGTCGGCGGCAAGCATATCGGCGAAGTGACCGCGATGTCGGTGACCGAAGCGCTCGCCTTTTTTGACGGATTGGAACTGACGGAAAAAGAAGCGCAAATCGCCCGCCTCATTTTGCGTGAAATTCGCGACCGGCTCGGCTTCTTGCAAAACGTCGGCCTCGACTATTTGACGCTCAGCCGCTCAGCGGGCACGCTTTCCGGCGGCGAGGCGCAGCGCATCCGGTTAGCGACGCAAATCGGCTCGCGGCTGACGGGGGTGTTGTACGTGCTCGATGAGCCGTCGATCGGACTGCATCAGCGCGACAACGACCGGCTGATCGCGACGTTAAAAAGCATGCGCGACCTTGGCAATACGCTCATTGTCGTCGAACATGACGAAGATACGATGCTTGCGGCCGACTATTTGATTGACATCGGCCCAGGGGCGGGCATTCACGGCGGCGAGGTCGTCGCGGCCGGCACGCCGGAAGAGGTGATGAATGATCCGAACTCGCTCACCGGTCAATATTTATCCGGGAAAAAATTCATCCCGATCCCGGCCGAACGGCGCCAGCCGGACGGACGGTGGCTCGAGGTCGTCGGCGCCCGCGAGCACAACTTGAAAAACGTCTCGGTGAACATCCCGCTCGGCACGTTCGTCGCTGTCACCGGGGTGTCGGGTTCAGGCAAAAGCACGCTCGTGAACGAGGTGCTTTATAAGGCGCTCGCGCAAAAGCTGCACCGGGCAAAAGCGAAACCGGGGGAACATCGCGACATCCGCGGGCTTGAGCACCTCGACAAAGTGATTGACATCGACCAGTCGCCGATCGGCCGCACCCCGCGGTCGAACCCAGCGACCTACACCGGGGTGTTTGATGACATTCGCGACGTGTTTGCTGCCACGAACGAAGCGAAAGTGCGCGGCTACAAAAAAGGGCGCTTCAGCTTCAACGTCAAAGGCGGGCGCTGCGAGGCGTGCCATGGCGATGGGATCATCAAAATTGAAATGCACTTTTTGCCGGACGTATACGTCCCTTGCGAAGTATGCCACGGCAAACGGTACAACCGCGAGACGCTTGAAGTGACATACAAAGGGAAAACTATCGCCGACGTGCTGGACATGACGGTCGAAGATGCGCTGGACTTTTTCGCTTCGATTCCGAAAATTAAGCGCAAGCTAGAGACGTTGTATGATGTCGGCCTCGGCTATATGAAGCTCGGCCAGCCGGCGACAACGCTCTCCGGCGGCGAGGCGCAGCGCGTCAAGCTCGCTGCCGAGCTGCACCGCCGCTCGAACGGCCGGACGCTCTACATTTTAGACGAGCCGACGACCGGGCTGCACGTCGATGACATCGCCCGTCTGCTTGATGTGCTTCATCGGCTGGTCGACAACGGCGATACGGTGCTTGTCATCGAACACAACTTGGACGTCATTAAAACGGCTGATTACATCATTGACCTAGGTCCGGAAGGCGGCGACCGCGGCGGGCAAATTGTCGCGGCCGGCACGCCGGAACACGTGGCTGGGGTCGAAGCTTCCTACACCGGCCGCTATTTGAAACCGATTTTGGAGCGCGACCGGGCGCGCATGCAGGCGTGGTATGAGGCGGCAAAGGCGTAACGCTTTTGCCGTTTTTTTATCATGTTTGAAGAAAACGGTGAGCGCCACGCCTTTTGTGCCGGCAACAGGAAACTTTTCCCGGCGGTCATCGTATATACAGGTAGAGACACAGGGAAAGGAGATACTGAATTGTCGACCAATAAAGTCCTATCTGCTCTTTGCTATTTCAGCGTCTTTTTCGCGCCGTTCATTTTGCCGATCGTGACGTATTTTGTTGTGGAAGATCCCGAGGTGAAACACCACGCGAAACGGTCGCTCGTCTCTCATTTAATTCCAGCTATTACCATTGGTTTGTTTCTGGCGTTGGCCTTTGTTCCTGTGATGTTTGGTCAATGGGGAGAGGAATCGTTCTTGTTTGGCGGCGGCATCGCCTGGTTCGGGTTTCTCGTTGCCGGATTGGTGAACTTCGTTGTCGTCATTTGGAATGTCATCAAAGGAATTCAAGTGTTAAAATAAAAAAGAGAGGGAATGGGTATGCCTTTTGCGTAAGCGAATCGGCGATGTGCGGGTCATGACGCAATGGTTCGCCTTTTTAGGCAACATCAGAAAGAGGCCGCCGCGGCCTGGAAAACGATCTTACAGCAAAGATGGTGATGCGATGCTCCATTGGTTGATTGGCGTGTTTATTAATACGGTGCTGCTTATGGCGATTGACGGGTATTTTGACGATATTCATTTCAGCGGCATTGGCGCCGCGTTTTTGGCGAGCTTGATTTTGGCGGTGTTAAATGCCGTTGTCCGTCCGGTGCTTATTTTATTGACGCTGCCGGTGACCGTATTGACGCTCGGGTTGTTTTTGTTTGTCATTAACGCCATCACGCTCATGATGACAGCGGGGCTCATGGGCGATGCGTTTCAAATTGGAGGGTTCGGCACGGCGCTGCTCGCATCGATCGTCTTGTCGTTTTTCCACCTGCTCGTGCAAAAAGCGATTATCGAGCCGCTGCGCGATCGGTCGTAATGGAGACGGGATGGACCGTCTCCATTTTGTTTCCCCCGATGTTTTCCATTCAACGTTGAAACAAAACGTGCTACAATGGAAAAAGATGAAGAAAGGGGAGAACGGCCGATTATGCCAAAAGTGCGGACAAAAGACATCATCGAACAGTTCCAGCTTGAGCTCGTCAGCGGCGCCGAGGGCATTTACCGCCCGATTACAACAAGCGACTTGTCGCGGCCGGGAATTGAGATGGCCGGCTATTTCGCCTATTATCCGGCAGAGCGGCTGCAGCTGCTGGGGCGAACCGAGCTGTCGTTTTACGAAACGCTGACTCCGGAAGAAAAACGGGCGCGAATGGAGCGGCTTTGTACCGATATTACGCCTGGGATTATCGTTTCCCGGGGGCTTGAGGTGCCGCCCGAACTGATCGAAGCGTCTGAGCGCCAGTCGGTGCCGGTGATGCGCTCGACAATGAAAACAACCCGGCTCTCGAGCCGGTTGACCAACTATTTGGAAAGCAAGCTTGCTCCGACAACGGCGGTGCACGGCGTGCTCGTCGATGTGTACGGCGTCGGCGTATTGATCACAGGCAAAAGCGGCGTCGGCAAAAGTGAAACGGCGCTGGAGCTCGTCAAACGCGGCCATCGGTTGGTCGCCGATGACTGCGTCGAAATCCGCCAAGAAGATGAAGATACATTGATCGGCAGCGCGCCGGAGCTGATTGAGCATTTGCTTGAAATTCGCGGCCTCGGCATTATTAATATGATGACGCTGTTCGGCGCGGGGGCGGTGCGGACGCATAAGCGCATTTCGCTCGTCGTCGACTTGGAGCTTTGGGATCCGGAGAAGCAGTACGATCGGCTCGGGTTGGAAGAAGAGAAAGTGAAAATTTTGGATACCGAATTGCCGAAATTAACGATTCCGGTCCGCCCAGGGCGCAACTTGGCGGTCATCGTCGAAGTGGCGGCGATGAACTTCCGGCTGAAGCGGCTCGGGGTCAACGCGGCTGAGGAGTTTTCGGCGCGATTGAGCGATGCGATTGAAGACGGAGAGCATGATGAAAGCCGGTAATGTTCTTTGGTTTCTGTCGCCGTTGATTTCTAACAATTCAAAACACTAAACGTTTCTCAACAGAAAAATGCCTTTTTAAGCTGTCTATTTGATTCAATCACCGGCCCTTTCAGATGAACAAGGAAATTCCGATCAGGATGGCCATTGACAGAAGATCGAGCGATGGCAGCGAGGCTGCGTCGGCCATCCGTCACCGCAAAGGAGGCGTTCAAGATGGAACCGGCCATTGCGCCGTTGGACCGTGTGTTTTTGCATTTGGGACCGATTACGATTTATTGGTATGGTGTCATTATCGGCACAGGCGTTTTGATCGGGTTGTGGCTGGCAACGCGCGAATCGGTGCGACGCGGCTTGCCGAAAGAGACGTTTGTCGATTTGGTGCTGTTTGCTGTGCCGATTGCCATTGTCTGCGCGCGGGCGTACTACGTGCTGTTTGAATGGGACTATTATTCAAAGCATTTGTCCGAGATTCCAAAAGTTTGGCAAGGCGGCCTCGCCATTCACGGCGGTTTGATCGGGGCGGTGGCGACGGGCGCGGTGTTCGCCCGCGCGCGCGGGCTGTCGTTTTGGAAGCTCGCCGATATTGCCGCACCAAGCATCATTTTAGGGCAGGCGATCGGGCGCTGGGGCAATTTTATGAACCAAGAGGCGCACGGCGGTCCGGTGTCACGTGAGTTTCTGGAAAACTTGCATTTGCCGGATTGGATCATTAACCAAATGTATATTGACGGCCAATATTGGCACCCAACGTTTTTATATGAATCGCTTTGGAACGTCGCCGGCTTTTGCCTCCTGCTTTGGCTGCGGCGCGTCAATTTGCGGCGCGGCGAGCTGTTTTTGTCGTACTTGATTTGGTACTCGCTCGGCCGCTTTTGGATTGAGGGAATGCGCACAGATAGCTTAATGCTTACCGAACATTTGCGCATGGCGCAAGTGATGTCCATTGCCCTCATTGTTTTTGCCGTCGCCTTGTGGATCGTGCGCCGGGTGAAAGGATGGGCAAACGAACGGTATGCGGATTGAAGAGATCCGTTGGGCGGAGAAGATAAGCAAAGGAGAGAGGAGATATGATTGGAACGTTGCAGCGCGGCGTCATCGCCGGGCTGAAGACGTCATGGGCGCTCGGCAAAATCATTTTTCCAGTGACGCTCATTCTGGCGTTGTTGCAGCCGACGCCGCTTTTTTCATGGCTCATTGACCTTGTGACTCCCTTAATGAAATGGTTTGGCTTATCCGGCGATGCGGCCGTGCCGCTTGTGCTCGGCAATTTGCTTGGTCTGTACGCGGCGATTGGCGCGATGCTGACGATCGAGTTTACAGTGAAAGAAGTATTGATTTTGGCGATCATGCTTTCTTTTTCCCATAACTTGATCGTCGAGTCATCGGTCGCCTCACGCACGGGCATGAGTGTGACGCTCATGGTTATCGTGCGCATCGG
The DNA here is from genome assembly GCF_001618685.1 of Geobacillus subterraneus. GTDB lineage: Bacteria > Bacillota > Bacilli > Bacillales > Anoxybacillaceae > Geobacillus > Geobacillus subterraneus. The sequence goes on from NZ_CP014342.1 coordinate 194,169, forward strand.
GCTCGCCGTTGTATCCGGGTTGCTGATCGCCCATTTATGGGACGGGGGGCAGGAAATCGCCCAATACGGCTTTATGCCGAAGGAAGATGCGCCGCCGGTCGGCTGGGTGGCGATCGCGTTGGCGGCGTTGAACAAAGCGGCGACCGGCATCGTGCAGCTGGTCGCGATTGTCATTCCGCTAATGACGGTCATTCAAGTATTGAAAGAACGCCACTGGATTGAGGCGTTTTCGCGCTGGATGGCACCGGTGACCAAGATGCTTGGCATGAGCCCGAACACGTCGCTCACCCTTGCCGCCGGCTTTGTGTTCGGCCTCGCGTATGGCGCTGGCGTCATGATTCAAGCCGCAAAAGAAGACGGCGTCTCCAAACGCGACTTAACGTTGGCGTTCATTTTTCTCGTCTCATGCCATGCGGTGGTGGAGGATACCCTCATTTTCATTCCGCTTGGCATTCCGGTATGGCCGCTGCTGGTCATCCGCTTAGTGACGGCCGTATTGCTGACGATGGCGGTGGCGTTTCTTTGGCGCCGCCTTGAACAACCGAAAAGAAAGGAAGCCGCTTCATGATGATTCGCACGATTTTATTTGACCTTGATGGAACGTTGATTGATACGAATGAGCTCATCATCCAGTCGTTTTTGCATACGCTGGAGAAGTATTATCCGGGCCGCTACGGGCGTGAGGACGTCTTGCCGTTCATCGGCCCGTCGCTGTACGAGACGTTCAGCTCGCTCAATCCGGAGCGGGTCGAGGAGATGGTGAAGACGTACCGCACGTTCAACCATGCCCGCCATGACGAATTGATCCGCGAGTTTGACACCGTGTATGAGACGATTGAAACGCTGCACCGCCATGGATTTCGCCTTGGCGTCGTGACGACGAAAATGCATGACACGGCGCTCATGGGCTTGCGGAAAACGCGGCTTGAGCCGTTTTTCTCATGTGTCATCGGTCTTGATGACGTCAACCGCCCCAAACCGGACCCTGAACCGATTCATAAGGCGCTTGAGGCGCTTCAGTCGAAACCAGACGAAGCGCTCATGGTCGGCGACAACTACCACGACATTTTGGCCGGCAAAAACGCCGGCGTCAAAACGGCCGGCGTTGCCTGGGCGATTAAAGGCCGCGGGTATTTGGAACAATATGAACCGGACTATATGTTGGAAAAAATGAGCGATTTGCTGGCCATTGTCGGCATCAACGAACGGAAGGAGGAAGCGTCCTCCCGGTGAGACGAACGACCAAATACCCCGTCCACGGGGCGAACTCGCTCTGGCAATTGTACCGCACTGTCTCGTTTTGGAAAGTGCTGAAAAACGTCATCGTGATCCAAATCGGGCGCTACACGCCGTTTTTGCCGCTGAAAAACTGGCTGTACCGCACGTTTCTCGGCATGAAAATCGGCGAACAAACGGCGCTCGCCTTTATGGTCATGCCGGATATTCTCTTCCCGGAAAAAATCCGCATCGGCCGCAACTGCGTCATCGGCTACAATACGACGATTCTCGCCCACGAATATTTAGTGGACGAATACCGCCTCGGCGATGTGGTAATCGGCGATGAGGTGATGATCGGCGCCAATTCGACCATTTTGCCCGGCGTGGTGATCGGCGACCGCGCCGTCGTCGCCGCCGGCACCATCGTCCATCAAGACGTCCCGCCCGGAGCCATGGTCGCCGGCTGCCCGATGCGCATCGTCCGCACGAACGAACCGCCTTCCGAGTAACGGGGGCGGGTTTTTGTTTGCGGAGAGAAAAGATTCTGAAAAAATGGTAAAATGAATGAACAAACTATTTTTATCTTAATTAGGCGAGAAGACTCCCACTTCAACGAAGCGAAGCGGAGTAAGTGGGAGATGAATCACCTTAACTATATTTTGCTGAAAATAGGATAGATTCAGTAAAATATAGTATCATATAGTTAGATGGGAGGTGAAAACATGTATTTTTGTATCAAACAACAGCTAAATGGTTTGACCAAAGAAGAATACTTGACTCTTCGAGAACTGTGCCATATTGCCAAGAACATGTACAACGTCGGATTGTACAATGTCAGACAATACTATTTTGAACACAAGGAATTTCTTAATTATGAGAAAAACTATCATCTTGCCAAAACTAACGAAAACTATAAGCTGTTAAACAGCAACATGGCACAGCAAATTTTAAAAAAGGTCAATGAAGCCTTTAAATCTTTCTTTGGTTTGATCAGTCTTGCCAAACAAGGAAAATATGACCACAAGGCTATCAGTATTCCAAAATATCTTAAAAAAGATGGCTTTCATTCACTGATCATTGGCCAGATTCGTATAGACGGCAACAAATTCACGATACCGTATTCTCGCCTATTTAAAAAGACTCACAAGCCTATCACGATAACGATTCCGCCTGTGTTGCTGGACAAAAAGATTAAGCAGATTGAAATCATTCCTAAGCATCATGCCAGGTTCTTTGAGATTCAGTACAAATATGAAATGCCTGAAGATCAAAGAGAATTAAACGACCAAAAAGCACTGGCCATTGATTTAGGATTAAACAATCTTGCCACTTGTGTCACATCAGACGGCAGATCATTCATCATTGATGGGCGGAGATTAAAAAGTATAAATCAATGGTTTAACAAAGAAAATGCCAGACTTCAAAGCATGAAAGATAAGCAAAAAATCAAAGGCACGACTCGTAAACAGGCGTTGCTTGCTATGAATCGCAATAATAAAGTGAATGATTATATCAACAAGACTTGCCGTTACATCATTAACTACTGTATTGAAAATCAAATTGGCAAACTTGTCATTGGCTATGCGGAAACATGGCAACGCAATATTAATCTAGGAAAAAAGACAAATCAAAACTTTGTCAATATTCCTCTCGGTAACATAAAAGAAAAACTAGAATATCTTTGTGAATTTTACGGCATTGAATTCTTGAAACAGGAAGAATCCTATACGTCTCAAGCCAGCTTTTTTGACGGCGATGAGATTCCTGAATATAATGCCGACAATCCAAAAGAATATAAGTTCAGCGGCAAACGTATTAAGCGCGGCTTGTATCGAACAAAGTCTGGCAAACTAATTAATGCTGATGTCAATGGCGCATTAAACATCTTAAAGAAAAGTAAAGCTGTAGACCTGAGTGTCTTATGCTCTAGCGGCGAAGTGGACACGCCTCAAAGAATAAGGATTGCTTGAAGCAGTCAAACTTCTTTGGAAGCCCCCACTTCAAATTTTCGCTAGAAAATTAAGTGGGGGTAGTTCACGAAGTAAGAGTTCTCTGTTCCACGACGAAGGTTCTCTTTCGTATCCGGAAGCATGACTTCTTGTCGCTTCTACATATTCGACGATTCGGAGTTTTTTTGTGCCTTGGAGATTTCGTGAGCAGCCGTATGCACAAGGTGGAGCGAAATGGACAGGCGTTTCTTCGTCTGGAAGAGTCCTTATCCATTTTATTGCGGATGGCGCGTTTCCTCTTGACGCTGTGGACGCAAAGGAGTAAACTACTAATAACTTCACTTCTCTACCATATTAGCAAACTAAAGCATTTTGATAAAGGGCGTGGGAACATGGCAAAAAAGCTGTTCATGTTTGAAAAACCGTTAGGCATGCGCGATACGCTGCCGTTTTTATATGAAATGAAAAAGCAAGTGCGCTCGGTGATGGCGGAAGAAATCGAGCGCTGGGGCTATGAGTTTATCGAGACGCCGACGCTTGAGTATTATGAAACGGTCGGGGCGGCGTCGGCCATTGACGATCATCGGTTGTTTAAGCTCTTGGACCAGCAAGGGCATACGCTCGTATTGCGGCCCGATATGACGGCGCCGATCGCCCGGGTGGCGGCGTCAAGGCTGTATGAAGACGGCAATCCGCTCCGGTTGGCGTACAACGCCAATGTGTTTCGCGCGCAGCAGCGCGAAGGCGGGCGGCCGGCGGAGTTTGAGCAGATCGGCGTCGAGCTGATCGGCGATGGCACGGTGGCGGCCGATGCCGAGGTGATCAGCCTGATGGCCGCGCTGCTGAAGCGCGTAGGGCTTGGCCGCTTTTCGGTGGCGGTCGGCCATATCGGCTATGTGAACGCGTTGTTTTTGGAGATTCTAGGGAATGAAGAGCGGGCGAGTGTGCTGCGCCGCTTCTTATATGAAAAAAATTATGTCGGCTACCGCGAGCATGTGAAGTCGCTGCCGCTTTCGTCCATTGATCAAAAACGTCTTCTCGATCTTCTTTCCTTGCGCGGCGGCTGCGAGGCGATCGAGGCGGCAAAAGCGCTGGCTTCGAGCGGGGAAGGACAGCGAGCTGCTGATGAGTTGGCCGCGCTGTTAGCAGCGCTCGAGACGTACGGGGTGACTGAGACGGTAAAACTCGATATGGCGTTGGTCAGCCATATGAGCTATTACACCGGCATTTTGTTTGAAGTGTACGCCGAGCAAGTGGGATTCCCGATCGGCAATGGCGGGCGGTATGATGAGTTGTTGGCGAAGTTTTCCCGCCCGGCGCCGGCGACGGGGTTTGGGCTGCGCGTTGATCGGCTGATTGAGGCGATTGGCGAGACGGATGTGCGCGAGGAGATCGAGTGCATCGTCTTTAGCCAAGAGCGGTTGGCGGAGGCGGTCGAGCTCGCCGAGGCGAAACGGGCGGAAGGACGCCGCGTCGTCTTGCAGCACATCGCCGGCATTCGCGATATTGACGCCTACAGCCAGCGCTACCGGTCGATCGTGTATTTGCTTGGCCGAAGCGGGCGCGACGGGCAATGAATGGCGCAAAAAACGAGGATCGATCCATGCGCGGCGGGACGGAGCGAACGGGAACGATCAGAACGGCTGCAGATGATACAGGAGACGGAACGGTCAAGGCAACGAGAAGCACTTGGCCGCGCTAGTTAGGGCCGGGGAGAACGGCGTGGCGAAAAAGCGCCAACGGGGCTGGGGCGCTGCGTTTGCACATGACGACAAGCAGGGAGGAAGAGCGATGCTGACGATTGCGATGCCGAAAGGGCGCATTTTTGAAGAGGCGGTCGAGCTGCTGCGCCGGGCGGACTATGCGCTGCCGCCGGAGTTTGACGAATCGCGCAAGCTCGTCATTGACGTGGCCGAGGAAAAGATGCGCTTTATTTTGGCGAAACCGATGGATGTGGTGACGTATGTGGAACACGGGGTAGCGGATTTAGGCATAGCGGGAAAAGATGTCTTAATGGAGGAAGAACGGAACGTCTATGAGCTGCTCGATTTGCACATCAGCCGCTGCTATTTGGCGGTCGCGGGGCTGCCTGGCGTTGCGATGAATGAAATTGCGCCAAGGGTGGCGACGAAATATCCGAACATCGCGTCGACGTATTTTCGCGAACAAGGGGAACAAGTAGAAATCATCCGCCTGAACGGCTCGATTGAACTCGCTCCGCTGATCGGCCTAGCCGACCGGATTGTCGATATTGTCTCGACAGGGAGGACGTTGAAAGAAAACGGGCTTGTCGAGCTTGAGCGGATCGCTGACGTGACGTCGCGCCTCATCGTCAATCCGGCGAGCTATCGGTTAAACGGTGAGGAGATCGAGCGGCTGGTCGATCGGCTCGCATCGGTCATTCCCGAACGGTGAGGCAAACGGAACGGTGCGCAGACGAGGGACGCGGAAGACGGAGGAAACGTCCAAAAAGACATCGGATGGAAAGGAGAAAAGCCATGAAAATCGAACGAATCCAAGGCGGCGTCTCGCTAAGGCGCACGATTGAAAGCGGAACGGACGAGCAGCGCCGCGCGGTGCTTGATATTATCGCCGCGGTGCGCGCCCGGGGCGATGCGGCGCTGAAAGAATATACGGAACGGTTTGACGGCGTCAAGCTGGATTCGCTGCGGGTGACGAAAGCGGAAATGGAACGCGCGCATGCGTCCATGAGCGCGGAGATGCTGGAGATCATTCGCGAAGCGGCGGCCCACATTCGCGCCTATCATGAGCGGCAAAAGCGCCAATCATGGTGGATGACGAACGAAGACGGCACGATTCTCGGGCAAAAGGTGACGCCGCTTGATGCGGTCGGGCTGTATGTACCGGGCGGGACGGCCGCCTATCCGTCGTCCGTGCTGATGAACGTCATTCCCGCACAAGTGGCGGGAGTGGAGCGGATTGTCATCACCTCGCCGCCAAACAAAGACGGCACGCTCCCGGATGGCGTGCTGGCGGCGGCGCATGAACTTGGGGTGACGGAAATTTACAAAGTTGGCGGCGCGCAGGCGATCGCGGCGCTGGCGTATGGAACGGAAACGATCCGGCCGGTCGATAAAATTTTCGGACCGGGCAACATTTATGTGGCGTTGGCGAAACGGGAAGTGTTCGGGCATGTAGCGATCGACATGATCGCCGGGCCGAGCGAAATTGTCGTATTGGCCGATGAGACGGCGCATGCGGATGAAATCGCGGCGGATTTGTTGTCACAGGCCGAGCATGACGTGCGGGCGTCAGCCATTTTGGTGACGCCGTCGATGAAACTCGCTTTAGCGGTGGCGAGCGAGGTGGAACGGCAGCTTGAGACGCTGCCGCGCCGCGAGATCGCCCAAGCGGCGCTGGAAACCTACGGGGCCATTTATGTGACCGAGACGCTTGATGAGGCCGTTGAGGCGGTCAATGAGCTGGCGCCCGAGCATTTGGAAGTGATGACGGCGGATCCGATGGCGCTATTAGGGAAGCTTCGCCATGCCGGGGCGATGTTTTTCGGCCGCTTCAGCTCCGAGCCGGTCGGCGACTATTTTGCCGGGCCGAACCACGTGCTGCCGACGAACGGCACGGCGAGATTCTCAAGCGGCTTGAGCGTCGATGAGTTTGTGAAAAAATCAAGCGTGATCGTTTACAGTGAAGCCGCATTGAAACAACATGGCGACAAAATCGCCGCGTTTGCCCGCCTCGAGGGGTTGGAGGCGCACGCACGCGCGGTTGAGATGCGGCTGAAACGGGAAAGAGGGGAACGATAATGGCGAGAGAGGCGACGATCGCAAGAACGACGAAGGAGACAAGCATTCAGCTGGCGTTTTCGCTAGACGGTGAAGGGAAGACGGAGCTCGAGACCGGGGTGCCGTTTTTGACCCATATGCTTGATTTGTTTGCGAAACACGGCCAGTTTGACTTGTTTGTTGACGCGAAAGGCGATACGCATATTGACGATCACCATACGACCGAAGATATCGGCATTTGCCTCGGTCAGGCGATCAAAGAAGCGCTCGGCGACAAAAAAGGAATCAAGCGGTACGGCCACGCGTTTGTACCGATGGATGATGCGCTGGCGCAAGTCGTGATCGACTTGAGCAACCGCCCGCATTTGGAATTTCGCGGCGAATTTCCGGCGGCGAAAGTCGGCACGTTCGATGTCGAGCTCATTCATGAGTTTTTATGGAAACTGGCGCTGGAGGCGCGGATGAACTTGCATGTCATCGTCCATTATGGGCGCAATACGCACCATATGATCGAAGCGGTGTTTAAAGCGCTCGGACGGGCGCTCGATGAAGCGACGATGGTCGACCCGCGCGTCAAAGGCGTCCCGTCGACGAAAGGGATGCTCTAACCGATCGAGGGGGCGCTTCCTGCGGGGAAAGTTCCGCGGGTGCAGAGAAGACGGACGGATCGAGGGGGCGCCCCCTGTGGGGAAAGTTCCGCGGGCGCAGGGAAGGCGGCCGGTCGCCAAGGAGAGGGTTGCGGGTTGCGCATGAAAGGAGCGCCGTGAAAAGCATGCCGCCATACCGTTGTTCATTGAACAAGGGGATGGCATGGATCAGCGAAGAAAGGAATGGGATGACGATGATCGGGATCATCGATTATGGCATGGGCAACTTATACAGCGTCAGCAAAGCGCTCGAGCGGCTCGGCTGCCCGTATATCGTGAGCGGTGACAACGAGGAGCTGGCGCAGGCGCGCGGGCTCATTTTGCCCGGCGTCGGTTCGTTCCGCGATGCGATGCACATTTTGCGTGAAACCGGGCTGGCCGATTTCATCCGCGCGGCGGCTGAAAACGGCACGCCGTTGCTCGGCATTTGTTTAGGGATGCAGTTGTTGTTTGACGAAAGCGAGGAAAACGGGCCGACAAAAGGGCTCGGGCTGCTTCGCGGCCGCGTCGTCCGCTTTCCGGGCGTGACGGACGACGGCGAGCCGTACAAAGTGCCGCACATGGGCTGGAATCAGCTTCGCTTTCATCGTCCGTCGCCGCTTCTTGACGGTGTCGAGGAAGGGCATGTGTATTTTGTCCATTCGTATTACGTCGTCCCGGGTGACGAAGAGGTCGTGCTCGCCAGCAGCGAGTACGATGTCGACGTCCCAGCGGTCGTCGGGCGCGGCCACGTGTTTGGCACACAGTTTCACCCGGAAAAAAGCGGCGCGGTCGGCATGCACATCTTACGCAACTATGTCGGCATCGCCACAGGAAGGGAGAATGGTTGATGGCATCGTTTACGATTTATCCGGCGATCGATATGCGCGGCGGCAAATGTGTCCGCCTGCTGCAAGGCGATTACAATAAAGAAACGGTGTACGGCGATTCGCCGGTCGCGATGGCCGAACAGTTCGCCGCCCAAGGGGCGGAGTGGATTCATATGGTCGATTTAGATGGGGCGAAAGAAGGGCGGCGCGTCAACGACCGGTTTGTGATTGAAGCGGCCCGCCAGCTTTCGGTGAACGTCCAAGTCGGCGGCGGCATTCGCACCGAGGACGATGTCGCCTACTATTTGGAGCGCGGCGTCGCCCGCGTCATTTTAGGAAGCGCGGCGATTGCCGACCCGCCGTTTGTGAAAAAGATGCTACAAACATACGGCCGCCGCATCGTGATCGGCATTGATGCCCGCGATGGCTTTGTGGCGACAGAAGGCTGGCTTGCGACATCCAATGTAAAAGCGGAAGAGCTCGGAAGGATGCTTGCCGAGGCGGGGGCGGAGACGTTTATTTTCACCGATATTGCCACCGACGGCACGCTGTCGGGGCCAAACATCGCTGCGGCGGTCCGTTTGGCGGAGGCGACGGGAAAAGAAGTGATTGCCTCTGGAGGCGTGCGCTCGCTTGATGATTTGCGCGCCCTTCGCGAATACGCCGGTCAAGGCATCGGCGGGGCGATCGTCGGCAAGGCGCTGTACACCAACCAATTTACGCTCGCGGAAGCGGTAAAGGCGGTGAACGAGCGGTGATTACGAAACGCATCATCCCGTGCTTGGACGTAAAAGACGGCCGCGTTGTCAAAGGGGTGCAGTTTGTGCAGCTGCGCGATGCCGGCGACCCGGTCGAGCTGGCGAAGGCGTACGATGAGCAAGGGGCGGACGAGCTCGTGTTTTTGGACATTTCCGCCTCGCACGAAGGGCGGAAAACGATGGTCGATGTCGTCGAGCGCGTCGCCGCCCAGCTCGCCATTCCGTTTACGGTCGGCGGGGGGATTCATTCGCTTGACGATATGAAACGCATGTTGCGCGCGGGCGCGGACAAAGTGTCGCTCAATACGGCCGCGGTGCTTCACCCGTCATTAGTGACCGAAGGGGCGGACTTTTTCGGCTCGCAGTGCATCGTCGTCGCGATTGATGCGAAATACGATGACACGCTTCAGTCATGGCGCGTCTATACGCACGGCGGCCGCAACGCAACAGAATGGGAAGTCGTCGCCTGGGCGAACGAGGCGGTGCGCCTTGGCGCCGGGGAGATTTTGCTGACGAGCATGGATGCCGACGGCGGGAAAAACGGTTTTGACCTCGAGTTGACGCGGCGGGTGAGCGAAGCGGTCCCGGTTCCGGTCATCGCCTCGGGCGGCGCCGGCAAGGCCGAGCATTTTTGGGAAGCGTTCGAAAAAGGAAAAGCAGACGCGGCGCTGGCGGCGTCGATTTTCCATTACAAAGAGACATCGGTCGGTCAAGTGAAGGCGTACTTAAAAGAGAGAGGGGTCAACGTTCGATGAGAACGGACATTCGCTTTGACGACAACGGGCTGGTGCCCGCGATCGTTCAAGATGCACAAAGCAAAGAAGTGCTCATGCTCGCCTATATGAACCAAGAGTCGCTCGAAAAAACGCTCGAGACGGGGGAAACGTGGTTTTACAGCCGCTCGCGCCAAGCGTTATGGCATAAAGGGGCGACGTCGGGAAACGTGCAGCGGGTGGTCGACATCCGCTACGACTGCGACGCCGACACGCTCCTCGTGTTGGTGGAGCCGGCGGGTCCGGCGTGCCATACGGGGACGTATTCGTGCTTTTCCCGCTCGCTTGACGGCGCAGCGCGCACGCCGGCGGCCGACCGGTTCGCGATTTTGCATGAGCTGGAACAAATCATCGCCCAGCGCGACGCCGAACGGCCGGAAGGAGCGTATACGACGTATTTGTTTGAAAAAGGCGTCGATAAAATTTTGAAAAAGGTCGGCGAAGAAGCGGCCGAAGTGATCATCGCGGCGAAAAACCGAAGCCACGAGGAGCTGAAATGGGAAGCGGCCGATTTGTTGTACCATTTGCTTGTGCTTTTGCGCGAGCAAAAACTGCCGCTTGACGCGGTGCTGGCGACGCTTGCTGAGCGGCATGCGCAAAAAACAAAAGCGAAAGGGTGACGAGCGAACGGGAGGACCGTTCGCTTTTGGAATGAAAAGAGGATGCCCGTCACACAGCTGCTGGATCCATAGTCTGTTTCCATAAGCGGTGTGCATGGGCATCCTTTTTGATCGTGCAAAAGTTTATTGCATGGTCGGTGGCTGTTTATAAGAAGAGCGGATAGGGAAACCAAGCCGATGGTCAGCTCCCGATGCCATTGCCGTTGCCAGGTGCGCCGCCTTTGTCATCCGCTGAATGATTGGTCGGTCAGGCCGAGGCGCAGCCGGCGCATGCCGTTTCATCGACTAGTATCGCATCACGAACATTCGCGCCGTTCGATGATCGGATTGGCAGGCGCGTTAGGTTGAAAGTTTTTTGCTTGTTTCCGCCGCCAGTGTGGTATACTGTTGTTCGACGAATGTTACGGACGACGGAGGACAGAATGGGAAAACAACTGAAGCGATCATCACGAAAAGCAATGATTGTACCGTTTATCCAAAGTGCGGATTATTTTTTTAAAAAAGGGATGAAGGCATACGAGCGGGGCGACCTCCATAAAGCGAGGAAATATTTGGAACGCGCTGTCCGGCTCGATGAGCGCGATGCATCGTTCGCCTTGCAGCTGGCTCTTGTGTTGTCCGAGCTTGGCGAATATCAATTTTCCAATCAATGGTTGATCAAAATTCTTCATGATTTAGATGAAACGATGTATGATTGCTTTTATTTTTTGGCGAACAATTTGGCCTGTCTTGGCTTGTTCCGTGAAGCGGCGAAATATGCGGAACAGTATTTGACATATGAACCGGACGGGGAGTTCGCTGATGACGCCGCTGATTTGTTGGAGCTGCTCAAACTCGACCGCCACGATGTAAGCGAAGAGCAAGAGCAGCTGATCACCATGCAGGAGCGGGCCCAGCATTTGCTTGAGCAAGAGCAGTTTGCCGAAGCGATCGAGGCGTTAGAGGCGATCGTTTCCCGATACCCGGAATTTTGGTCGGCGCACAACAATTTGGCGCTTGCCTATTTTTACAGCGGCGACGTGGAGAAGGCGAAGCAAAAGCTGCTTGACGTGCTGAGGCGCGATCCCGGCAATTTGCATGCGCTTTGCAACGCGCTCGTTTTCGCCTATCACTTGCATGACCAAGAACAGGTGGCTGCTCTTTGCGAGATGTTGGCTTCCCTCTACCCGTTTTTCCGCGAACACCAATATAAGCTTGGGGCTACTTTTGCTCTTGTCGGGCGGTTCGACTCGGCGTTTCGCTGGTTGTATCGCCTGTATAAAAACGGTTTTGAGGGTGACGGCCCCTTTTACTACTGGCTCGCTTACGCCGCGTATCATACCGGGCATGAATCGTTAGCCCGGCAAGTATGGGAAACGCTCACTGCCCTTCATCCAGAAAAGCGCGGCGAGGAGCCGTGGGCCGCTCCGACGCTGCTCGATGAAGCGCTTCTCCGCATTGTTCAGCTGTTTGAGGGGGAGGAGCTGGCTGACCGGCTGTCTGGATTGTATTTGTTCAGCCGCTCGCCGCAAGCGGAAAAGACCGCGTTGGCGCTCGCTGTCTGCCGCCTCTTGCCGGCCGATCCGCGTCTGCGCCCGTTTATCGATTCGTTTTTGTTCGGGCTGGATGACGGGCGATCCGCTTGGGCGGCGAAGATCGGCCGCATGATCGATGTGCTTTTGGCAAATAATGAGGAAAAGGAGGCGCTCTGCCGCTTCGCCTTCGCCGTGGCTGTTCACCCGTCAGCCCAAGGTGAACCGTTTGCGAACGGCGCTGCATGGGCGGCAGCGATCGAATATGTTTGGCGCCAGCAGCAAGGGGAACATGTGACGCAAAAAGGGATGGCGGCGAAATACGGCGTTTCCGCGGCGACCGTGCAAAAGTACGTGCAAAAAGTGCGCCGACTATGGTCGTGAGCAAATCAATAGACGCCGTACACGGACTTTTATACGATGGAGATGGAGTGATTATCGAGCGAAGGAGTGGACGTTGTGGCAGACGAAAAAATCTATGACGTCATTATTGCCGGAGCCGGGCCGGCGGGGCTGACGGCGGCTGTGTATACGTCACGCGCCAATTTGTCGACGCTCATGATCGAGCGCGGCGTGCCGGGCGGGCAAATGGTCAATACGGAGGAAGTCGAGAACTACCCGGGATTTGAAACGATTTTAGGGCCGGAATTGGCGACAAAAATGTTTGAACATGCGAAAAAGTTCGGAGCGGAATACGCCTACGGCGATGTCAAAGAAATTATCGACGGCGAGGCGTATAAAACGGTCGTTGTCGGCGACAAAGAGTATAAAGCGCGCGCGGTGATTATCGCCACCGGCGCCGAATACAAAAAGCTCGGCGTGCCAGGGGAAGCGGAGCTTGGCGGCCGCGGCGTTTCGTATTGTGCAGTTTGCGACGGGGCATTTTTCAAAGGAAAAGACTTGGTCGTCGTCGGCGGCGGCGACTCGGCGGTCGAAGAAGGCGTCTATTTGACCCGTTTTGCCAATAAAGTGACGATCGTTCACCGCCGCGATCAACTGCGGGCGCAAAAAATTTTGCAAGACCGGGCGTTTGCCAATGAAAAAGTCGATTTTATTTGGAATCATACAGTGAAACAAATCAATGAAAAGGATGGCAAAGTCGGCAGCGTGACGCTCGTCCATACCGAGACCGGGGAAGAGCGCGAATTCCCGTGCGACGGCGTCTTTATTTACATCGGGATGGTGCCGCTCTCCAAGCCGTTTGTCAATCTTGGTATCACGAACGAAAACGGTTATATTGTCACGAACGAGAAAATGGAAACGAAAGTGCCGGGCATTTTCGCTGCCGGTGATGTGCGGGAAAAAACGCTCCGGCAAATCGTCACGGCGACCGGCGACGGCAGCATCGCCGCGCAAAGTGCCCAACATTACGTCGAGGAACTGAAAGAAAAATTGAATACGCAAGGGGTTAGCTGAGCCGGTAATCAAACCGCAACGAAACCGTAATGGTTATTTAATCCAGCTGTAACACGAATGCAACACAGTTGTCGTATGCTATAAGTAAGTAATTGACCCCCTTTTATATAGATCTTTATGGATTGGCGTGGGCGTTTTCCCACGCTTCTTTTTTGTCCCTTGGCGCTTCGTTTCCGACGGTTTGTCGGCGGGAGTGGCTTAACTATTTATGGATTTATGGTAAAATGGAAATGATGATGGATGTGTTTGTGCCATGTTTGGGGTGAAGAAATTGCAACGGGTAACGAATTGCGTATTATATAAAGACGGCCGGGTGTTGCTTTTGCAGAAGCCGAAACGGGGCTGGTGGGTCGCCCCGGGCGGCAAAATGGAGCCCGGCGAGACGGTGCGTGAAGCGTGCATTCGCGAATATCGGGAAGAGACGGGCATTTATTTAAAACACCCGCAGCTGAAAGGGGTGTTTACCGTCGTGATCAAAGACGGGGAGCGAACGGTGTCTGAATGGATGATGTTTACCTTTTTCGCGGAGGACTTTATCGGTGAAAATGTCGCGTCTTCCGAAGAGGGAACGCTCGCTTGGCACGATGTCGAGACGCTTTCGGCGCTGCCAATGGCCCCAGGTGACTACCATATTTTAGACTACGCCTTAAAAGGTCAAGGAATGATGTACGGCGCATTTGTGTATACGGAGGAATTTGAGCTGCTTTCGTATCGCCTTGATCCGAGTTAACGGAGAGGAGAGAAGGAGATGGGGCAAAACGGGACGGTGCAACCGATCCAGCTCGTGATTATTACCGGCATGTCCGGAGCGGGGAAAACGGTGGCGATTCAAAGTTTTGAAGATCTCGGCTTTTTTTGCGTTGACAATTTGCCGCCGACGCTATTGCCGAAGTTTTTGGAGCTTGTGAAAGAGTCCGGGAATAAAATGAATAAAGTCGCGCTCGTCATGGACTTGCGCAGCCGCGACTTTTTTGATCATTTGTTCGCCGCGTTGGACGAATTGTCCGAGCAGGCGTGGATCGTGCCGCAAATTTTGTTTTTGGACGCACAAGACTCGACGCTTGTCGCCCGCTACAAAGAAACGCGGCGGACGCACCCGCTCGCGCCGAACGAACCGCCGCTTGAAGGGATCCGCCTCGAGCGGAAGTTGCTTGAAGAAATCAAAGGGCGGGCGCAAATCATTTATGATACGACCGGACTCAAGCCGCGCGAGCTGCGCGAAAAAATTGTCCGCCAGTTTTCGTCGCATGCGCAGTCTGGGTTTACGGTCAACGTCATGTCGTTCGGATTTAAGTACGGCATCCCGATAGACGCTGATTTAGTGTTTGATGTCCGTTTTTTGCCGAACCCGCATTATATTGAGCACATGCGCCCGAAAACCGGGCTTGATGACGAAGTGTCATCGTATGTGCTAAAATGGGGAGAAACACAAAAATTTTTAGAAAAGTTGCTTGACTTGTTGGCGTTTATGCTGCCATATTACCAGCGCGAGGGGAAAAGCCAGCTGGTGATTGCCATCGGCTGCACGGGCGGGCAGCACCGCTCGGTGGCGCTGGCGGAATACATCGCCCGCCATTTTTCTGCCGATTATAAAACGGTTGTCTCGCACCGGGACATGGAGAGGAGAAAGGAAGCGCATCGATGAGGGACGAACAAGCAGCCAAAATGGTTGTCATCGGCGGCGGCACCGGGCTTCCTGTCTTGTTGCGGGGGCTGAAGCAATACGAGCTCGACTTGACCGCTATTGTCACTGTCGCCGATGACGGGGGAAGTTCCGGGCGGCTGCGCGATGAGCTGCGCGTCCCGCCGCCTGGGGATGTCCGCAACGTGCTGGCGGCGCTGTCTGATGTCGAACCGCTCATTGTCGAGCTGTTTCAACATCGCTTTCAAAACGGCAACGGCTTATCCGGCCATTCGCTCGGCAATTTAATTTTAGCGGCGCTCACCTCGATCACCGGCGATTTTATGAAGGCGATCCGTGAAATGAGCAAAGTGCTGAACGTGCACGGCCAAGTGCTGCCGGCGGCGAACAAAAGTGTCGTTTTGCATGCTGAAATGGAAGATGGTTCGATTGTGTCCGGCGAATCCAAAATTCCGAATGCGGGAAAAAAAATTAAGAGAGTGTTTTTAACCCCGGAAGATATTGAACCGCTGCCGGAGACGATCGCCGCCATCCGCCGTGCCGATTTGATCGTCATCGGACCGGGAAGCCTGTATACGAGCATTTTGCCGAATTTGCTTGTGCCGAAAATCGGGCAGGAAGTATGCAAAGCAAAGGCGAAAAAAGTATATATATGCAACATTATGACCCAAGCCGGCGAGACGCCGCACTATACGGTGAGCGATCATGTGAAGGCGCTTCACAGCCACCTTGGCCGCCCGTTTTTAGATGCGGTGATCGTCAACAGCGGGGCGATTCCGGAAGCGATTCGCCGCCGTTACGAGGAGGAGCGGGCCGAGCCGGTGCGTGACGACAGCAGCGGACTTCACATCCAAGTCATTCGCGAGGATATTGTTACGTATGAAGATGGGGTCATTCGTCATAATACAGCGAAAGTCGCCGCTCTTCTTCTTGGGCTGCTTTCCCGCCGCTAGGCACGTGCGAAGCGGTTTGGGGAGACATAAGGATGAAGCGCCGGAGTAAGGCGGCGGCAGATGGCCGCGCCGAGGTTTCGACACCTCCAACCGGCCGATGCGGGGAATGAATGGAGGTGGAGCGACGTGTCCTTTGCGTCAGAAACGAAAAAAGAATTGACCAATCTCGAAGTGAAACGCTGTTGCCTGCGGGCAGAGCTGTCGGCGCTGTTGCGCATGAACGGTTCGCTGTCGTTTTCCGGCGGGCGGATGACGGTCGATGTCCAAACGGAAAACGCGGCGATTGCCCGGCGCATTTATACGCTGCTGAAAAAAGGGTATGATGTCGCCGTTGAGCTGTTTGTCCGCAAAAAAATGCGTTTGAAGAAAAATAACGTATATATCGTGCGCATTACCGACGGTGCGGCTCCGTTGCTTCGCGAGCTTTATATTTGGAACGGCGATTTTTCGTTCGTCCACGATATTTCTCCGGAGCTCGTCAAGAAAAAGTGCTGCAAGCGTTCGTATTTGCGCGGCGCATTTTTGGCGGGCGGCTCGGTCAACAACCCGGAAACGTCCTCATATCATTTAGAGATTTTTTCGCTGTATGAGGAACATAATCGGTCGCTATGTGAATTAATGAACAGTCACTTTTTTTTAAATGCAAAAACGTTGGAACGGAAAAAGGGGTTTATTACGTATTTAAAAGAGGCGGAAAAAATCGCGGAGTTTTTAAATATTGTCGGCGCTCACCAGGCGCTGCTCCGCTTTGAAGACATTCGCATCGTCCGCGACATGCGCAACTCCGTCAATCGGCTTGTCAATTGTGAGACGGCCAATCTAAACAAAACGATCGGCGCTGCGCTCCGCCAAGTGGAAAACATCCGCTACATCGATGAAACGATCGGCCTTGATTCACTGCCGGCGAAGCTGCGCGAAATTGCCCGACTCCGCATCGAGCACCAAGATGTCACCTTAAAGGAGCTCGGTGAGATGGTCACGGGCGCAAAAATCAGCAAATCCGGCATCAACCACCGGCTGCGCAAAATTGATGAGATCGCGGAGCGGCTGCGGGCTGGAAAGCCGGTCGATTTCCATAAATCGCTGTAAAGGGGAGATGGAGAATGGTGGAAAAACAAGTGGAAGTGAAATTAAAAACCGGGCTGCAGGCGCGCCCGGCGGCGTTGTTCGTCCAAGAAGCGAACCGTTTTTCCGCTGATGTGTTTTTGGAAAAAGACGGAAAACGGGTCAACGCGAAAAGCATTATGGGCTTGATGAGCCTCGCCATCGGCCATGGAGCGGTGATCACGCTCATTGCCGACGGTCCGGATGAGCAAGAAGCGATCGAAAAGCTCGCCGCCTATGTGCAAAAGGAAAAGTAAAGCAGCGTGTGGGGCTGGCGGGGAAAGGAATGGAAAAGGCTGCTCCGTTTTTGTCGGAAGCAGCCTTTTTTCGTCAATGTCGGTGCAGGCGCAGCTCTATAGCGGTTCTGCCAACGTGTGCATGCCTTATTTTTCATCAGCGCGCGTCAGCACGCGGTCAATGATGCCGTATTCCATTGCTTTTTGCGCGGTCATAAAGTTGTCGCGGTCCGTATCGCGCTCGATCACTTCGATCGGCTGGCCGGTGTTTTCCGATAAAATGCGGTTCAATTTGTCGCGCAAGAACAAAATGCGCTTCGCTGCGATTTCGATTTCCGTCGCTTGCCCTTGGGCGCCGCCGAGCGGTTGGTGGATCATGATTTCACTGTTTGGCAAGGCGAACCGTTTCCCTTTCGCACCGGCGGCAAGCAAAAACGCCCCCATGGAAGCGGCCATGCCGATGCAAATTGTCGATACGTCCGGTTTGATGAACTGCATCGTGTCGTAAATCGCCAGGCCAGCTGTGATCGAGCCGCCCGGGCTGTTAATGTAAAGAGAGATGTCTTTTTCCGGGTCTTCCGCCGCCAAAAACAACAGCTGCGACACGATCGAGTTCGCCACTTGGTCGTCGATCGGGCTGCCAAGGAAAATAATGCGGTCTTTCAGCAGCCGTGAATAAATGTCGTACGCCCGCTCCCCGCGGTTCGTCTGTTCGATGACAGTCGGGATTAAATACATGCCAAACGCCTCCTTTTCCATCATAAGGATCTCTATGTACGCCTTAATCATACATGAATGGTCAATGAAGGTCAAACAAAACGCCTTCTCCCATTCATCTATATACATATTCGCGAACAGCGGCGGACATCCCTCTTTTCATCATAACCGCTTTTTCAGTTTTTAAACCACTGTTTCTCCTGCTGCCTTTGTTGGCGATGGCGGCAAAAAGGATAAACATGGCGCGAGGAATAGCTGTCCAATTTTTCCTCTTTTTTATTTCATTTTTCCTCTTGCATTTTGGTGTGATCCTGCTATAATAGAACATGCAACGGAACGAAGCAGCAAAAACAACAGCATATGATGCCCTCGTAGTGTAGTGGATAGCACGAGAGATTCCGGTTCTCTTAGCGTGGGTTCGAATCCTGCCGAGGGCGCTAAGCGTATAGGATCTATCATTTTTCAGTACGACCGCGTTTGCGGTCGTTTTTCGTTTTGATCGCTACATAGGGTCAGAAGAAGGGGGTGTTTTTAGTTCCCTTCGTCCGTTTGCCTGCAGGCAGCCGTCAAAAATTTCTCCTACCTCCTCCCCTTCCCGTCGTGTACAATAAAAAGAAAAGGGGGGCGTGACGATGAGGGCGGAGTTAAGGCAGGAGCAGCGGCTGCAGTTGTCGCTGACGAAAGAACTCGTGCAGGCGATTGAATTGCTGCAGTATTCCGCGATGGATTTGGAAGCGTTTTTATATGAGCGGTCGTTGGAAAACCCGTTTTTGGAAATTCGCCGCAGCCGGGTGCGGCAGCGGGCTCATCGGGCCGAACGGGATCAAAAGCAGTGGCTGGAGAACATCGGGGCCCGGCAGGAGACGCTCGTTGGCCATTTGCTTTCTCAGCTGCCTTCGCTCAAGCTGGCCGACCGGGATGAGCGCATCGTTCGCTGTCTCATCGCTTCGCTTGATGAGGACGGCTATTTGCGTGTCCCGCTCATTGAGCTGGCGGCGCAATTTTCTGCGTCGGAACGGGAGATGGAGCGGGGGCTGCGCCTCGTTCAGTCGCTCGACCCGCCGGGAGTTGGGGCGCGTGATTTGGCCGAGTGCCTTCGTTTGCAGCTGGAGCGCCTTCCGGAGCGCGACGAGCTGGCGGAAAGGATCGTCCGCTACCATTTTGTCCCCTTTGCGGAAAAGTCGTGGAAAACGCTGGCCAAGCAGCTTGGCGTCGGCCTTGGCGAGCTGCAGCGCGTCTTTGAGCTCATTCGCTCGCTCGAGCCGCGGCCGGGCATTCACTATTCGAGCGACAAGCCGCCTTTGGTGGTGCCGGATGTGATCGTCGCCAGGGGGGCGGATGGGGACTGGATGGTCGTTTACAATGATGACATCTATCCGGAGCTTGGTTGGAACCGGGGGTACGAGCAGCGCATTGCCGCATCCGGCGACCGGCAGGCCGAACAGTTTATCAAAGAAAAATACCGGCAGTTTGCGTGGCTTGCGAAAAGCCTTGAACAGCGCAAGCAGACGCTGCTTCAGCTAATGGCGGTCATCGTGGAACGCCAGCGCCCGTGCTTGGAATTCGGGCTTTCCGCGCTCAAACCGATGACGATGCGCGAGGTGGCCGAGGAACTGGGGGTGCACGAATCGACGGTGAGCCGTGCGGTGCGCCATAAATATGCGCAAACGCCGTTCGGCACGATCGAACTGCGCCGCTTTTTTTCGAGCGCGGCTACCGCCGATGCGACAGATGAGGCCGCTTCGTCGACTCAAGTGAAAGCGATCATCCAAGAGTTGATCGCAGCCGAAGATCCGCAGGCGCCGCTTTCCGACCAGCAGCTCGCCGATTTGCTTCACGAGCGGCACGGCATCGCCATCTCGCGGCGAACGGTGGCGAAATACCGCGAGCAGCTGCGCATTCCGTCCTCGGCGAAGCGGAA
Source organism: Geobacillus subterraneus (assembly GCF_001618685.1). Lineage (GTDB taxonomy): Bacteria > Bacillota > Bacilli > Bacillales > Anoxybacillaceae > Geobacillus > Geobacillus subterraneus. The sequence goes on from NZ_CP014342.1 coordinate 214,204, forward strand.
GCAATACACGAATTTGTAAATCATGCATAAGATGGAAGAGAGGAAGAAACTGATGCACATCCGTTTGTATACAAAAACGAACTGCCCGCTTTGTGAAAAAGCCAAGGCGGTGTTGATGGAGCTGCAGGCGGACGTTCCGTTTACGATCGAAGAGTTGGATATTTATGAAGATGATGCGCTGCTTGAAAAATACCAGTTGATGATTCCGGTGGTGGAACTCAACGGCGAAGAAATCGGTTACGGGATGATTGAAAAAGAAACGGTGAGAAAGCGGTTGCGGCAGGCGCAAAAAAGTTGAACACCACCTTTCCTCCTGCTATAATGAAAATGGCGCGGGAGGAATTTTTTATCGACTGGCGGGACATAATATGTCACACCGGGACGTATGATGTCCCTGAGTTCGATCGGGGAGAAAGGGCCGATGCAACCGTTATTAGAGGCACAAAAAAAATTATTGCCTGACTTGCTTGACGTTATGCAAAAACGATATCAAATTTTGCATTCCATTTCACTTATGGCGCCGATCGGGAGGCGGGCGCTGGCGGCGAGCCTCGGCATGAGCGAGCGGGTGCTTCGATCGGAAACCGAGTTTTTGAAAGGGCAAAACTTGCTTTCCGCCGATGTGTCAGGCATGCGGTTAACAGAGGAAGGGCAGGCGCTGCTTCACACGCTTAATGACTTGATGCGGGAAGCGCTTGGGCTCAAGGAATTGGAAACGGCGCTGAAACAGCAGTTGAACGTGGCCCGCGTGGTGGTGGTCGCCGGGGATAGCGACCGTTCTCCTTGGGTAAAAAAAGAAATGGGAAGAGCGTGTGTCGCCTGCATGAAAGAGCATCTCCGGCCTGGAGATATTGTCGCTGTAGCTGGCGGAACGACGATGGCAGCGGTCGCAGAGATGATGACACCGGATGCGAAGCTGCATGATGTGCTGTTCGTGCCGGCGCGCGGCGGGCTTGGTGAAGATGTTGAAAACCAAGCGAACACGATTTGCGCCAAAATGGCGGAAAAAGCGTCCGGACGTTATCGGTTGCTGCATGTGCCTGACCAGCTGAGCGGTGAGGCATACGCATCGCTCATTGAAGAACCGGCGGTGAAAGAAGTGCTTGAGCTCATTCAGTCGTGCCGCATGGTCGTCCATGGCATCGGCGAAGCGGTGACGATGGCGAAACGGCGGAAGACGCCGCCTGCGGAGATGGAAAACATCATCGCCCGCCATGCGGTCGCGGAAGCGTTTGGTTATTATTTCAACGAACATGGCGATGTCGTTCACAAAGTGAAAACGGTCGGCATTCAGCTTGAAAACCTCCCGCATGTTGAACATGTCATCGCCGTCGCTGGAGGCGCCTCGAAGGCGAAAGCCATTCGGGCGTACATAAAGCGGGCGCCGCATTCGCTCTTGGTGACGGACGAAGGCGCCGCCAAAGCGTTAGTAGGGGAGTAACGTCCCTTGCCGATACAATTATCCATTGCAAGGAGGAAAACACGATGACAGTAAAAATTGGGATTAACGGATTTGGCCGCATCGGGCGCAACGTGTTCCGCGCGGCGTTGAAAAACCCGAACATCGAAGTGGTGGCGGTCAACGATCTAACCGATGCCAACACGCTTGCGCATTTGCTGAAATACGACTCTGTCCATGGCCAGCTTGATGCCGAAGTGTCGGTCAATGGCAACAACTTGGTCGTCAACGGCAAAGAAATTATCGTCAAAGCGGAACGCGACCCAGCGCAATTAGCATGGAACGAGATTGGCGTTGAGATCGTCGTCGAATCGACTGGCCGCTTCACGAAACGTGAAGACGCCGCGAAACATTTGGAAGCTGGCGCGAAAAAAGTCATTATTTCCGCTCCTGCAACGAACGAAGACATTACGATCGTCATGGGGGTCAACCAAGACAAATACGATCCGAAAAACCATCATGTGATCTCGAACGCTTCGTGCACGACGAACTGCTTGGCGCCGTTTGCGAAAGTGCTGCACGAAAAATTCGGCATCGTTCGCGGCATGATGACGACCGTTCACTCGTATACGAACGACCAACAAATTTTGGACTTGCCGCATAAAGATTTGCGCCGGGCCCGCGCTGCGGCAGAATCGATCATCCCGACGACAACGGGCGCAGCCAAAGCTGTCGCACTCGTTCTGCCGGAACTGAAAGGCAAATTAAACGGCATGGCGATGCGCGTACCGACGCCGAACGTATCGGTCGTTGACTTGGTCGCTGAACTGGAAAAAGAAGTGACGGTCGAAGAAGTGAACGCGGCGTTGAAAGCGGCCGCGGAAGGTGAGTTAAAAGGCATTTTAGCTTACAACGAAGAGCCGCTCGTCTCGCGCGACTACAACGGCAACCCGGCGTCGTCGACGATCGACGCGCTGTCGACGATGGTGCTCGAAGGCAAAATGGTGAAAGTCGTTTCGTGGTATGACAACGAAACGGGTTATTCGCACCGCGTTGTCGATTTGGCTGCCTACATTGCTTCCAAAGGACTATAAGGCCAGCTTGGCATTGAGTTTTCCATTCATTCAAGTCTATAATAGGAAAATGGAGGGGAGCGGGGAAATGATCCCCACTCCTTTTCCTTTGCCAAAACTGTGACCAAAGGGGGCCAGAACGATGAACAAGAAGACGATCCGCGACGTTGAGGTGAGAGGGAAGCGCGTCTTTTGCCGCGTCGATTTTAACGTGCCGATGGAAGCGGGCGCGATTACTGATGACACGCGCATTCGCGCGGCGCTGCCGACGATTGCGTATTTGATCGAACATGGGGCGAAAGTCATTTTAGCGAGCCACCTCGGACGCCCGAAAGGAAAAGTCGTCGAGGAGCTTCGTCTCGATGCAGTCGCTAAACGGCTTGGCGAATTGCTTGGGCGCCCGGTCGTGAAAACGGACGAAGCGGTCGGCGATGAAGTGAAGGCAGCGGTCGCTAACTTACATGAAGGCGATGTGCTCTTGCTCGAGAACGTCCGTTTTTACCCTGGCGAAGAGAAAAACGATCCGGAACTTGCCCGGGCGTTTGCGGAACTGGCCGACCTGTACGTAAATGATGCGTTTGGCGCCGCCCACCGCGCTCACGCGTCAACGGAAGGGATCGCCCATCACTTGCCAGCGGTTGCTGGGTTTTTAATGGAAAAAGAAATTGAAGTGCTCGGCAAGGCGCTCTCGAATCCGGATCGCCCGTTTACGGCCATCATCGGCGGCGCGAAAGTGAAAGACAAAATCGGCGTCATCGACAACTTGCTCGATAAAGTCGACAACTTGATCATCGGCGGCGGGCTGGCGTATACGTTTGTGAAAGCGCTCGGCCATGACGTCGGCAAGTCGCTGCTTGAAGAAGATAAAATCGAGCTCGCGAAATCGTTTATGGAAAAAGCGAAAGAAAAAGGCGTCCGTTTTTACATGCCGGTTGACGTTGTCGTCGCGGATCGGTTCGCCAACGACGCCAATACGAAAGTCGTGCCGATTGACGCGATTCCAAGCGATTGGGAGGCGCTTGACATCGGTCCGCAAACGCGGGAATTGTACCGCGATGTCATTCGCCAGTCCAAGCTTGTCGTTTGGAACGGCCCGATGGGCGTCTTTGAAATGGAGACGTTCGCCCATGGGACGAGAACAGTCGCCGAAGCGCTCGCTGAAGCTGCGGATACATACTCAGTGATCGGCGGCGGGGACTCGGCTGCGGCAGTTGAAAAATTCGGCTTGGCGGACAAAATGGACCATATTTCCACGGGCGGCGGCGCCTCGCTTGAGTTTATGGAAGGCAAGCAGCTGCCAGGGGTCGTGGCGTTAAACGACAAATGACCGATCGCGCCCAATGGGGCGAATGGCGGCGGACGCCGCTTAGCGAAAGGAAAGGTGAACGATGAGAAAACCGATCATTGCAGGCAACTGGAAAATGCATAAAACGTTGGCGGAAGCCGTTCAGTTTGTCGAGGAAGTGAAAGGGCTTGTACCGCCGAGAGCGGAAGTCGATTCCGTCATTTGTGCGCCGTTTTTGTTTTTGGAGCGGTTAGTGCAAAATACAAACGGCACCGATTTGCAAATCGGGGCGCAAAACATGCATTTTGCCGACCAAGGGGCGTACACCGGCGAAGTGAGCCCGGTCATGCTCAAAGACCTCGGCGTTACGTATGTCATCCTCGGCCATTCCGAGCGCCGGCAAATGTTTGCCGAGACGGATGAGACGGTGAACAAAAAAGTGTTGGCCGCTTTCACCCGCGGTCTTGTGCCGATCATTTGCTGCGGAGAGACGCTCGAAGAACGGGAAGCCGGGCAGACGAATGCCGTCGTCGCTTCACAAGTGGAAAAAGCGCTCGCGGGATTGACGCCGGACCAAGTGAAGGCAGCGGTTATCGCATACGAGCCGATTTGGGCGATCGGCACGGGCAAATCGTCAACCGCTGAAGACGCGAATGAGGTTTGCGGCCATATTCGTTCGGTCGTGTCCCGCCTGTTCGGCAGCGATGCGGCAGAAGCGATCCGCATCCAATACGGCGGCAGCGTCAAGCCGGACAACATCCGCGATTTTCTGGCTCAAGAGCATATTGACGGCGCGTTAGTCGGCGGCGCGAGCCTCGAGCCGGCTTCGTTCCTGCAGCTCGTGGAGGCGGGGCGCCATGAGTAAAAAACCGGTTGCCCTCATCATTTTGGACGGGTTTGCGCTGCGCGAGGAAACGTACGGCAATGCGGTCGCCCAAGCGAAGAAGCCGAACTTTGACCGCTATTGGAACGAGTATCCGCATGCGACATTGAAAGCGTGCGGCGAGGCGGTCGGGCTGCCGGAAGGGCAAATGGGCAACTCGGAAGTCGGACACTTGAACATCGGGGCCGGCCGCATTGTCTACCAAAGCTTGACGCGGGTGAACATCGCCATTCGCGAAGGCGAGTTTGACCGCAATGAAACGTTTTTGGCGGCGATGAACCATGTGAAAGAGCATGGGACGAGCTTGCATTTGTTTGGCTTGCTTTCCGACGGTGGGGTGCACAGCCATATTCATCATTTGTACGCCCTTCTGCGTTTAGCGGCGAAAGAAGGCGTGAAGCGCGTGTACATCCACGGCTTTTTGGACGGCCGCGACGTCGGCCCGCAAACGGCGCCGCAATACATCAAAGAACTGCAGGAAAAAATCAAGGAATATGGCGTCGGCGAAATCGCGACGTTATCGGGCCGCTACTACTCGATGGACCGCGACAAGCGGTGGGACCGCGTGGAAAAAGCGTATCAGGCGATGGTGTACGGCGAAGGCCCGACGTACCGCGATCCGCTCGAGTGCATTGAAGATTCGTACAAGCATGGCATTTACGACGAATTCGTCCTGCCGTCGGTCATCGTCCGTGAAGACGGCCGGCCGGTGGCGACGATTCAAGACAACGACGCGATCATTTTTTACAACTTCCGCCCCGATCGGGCGATCCAAATTTCGAACACGTTCACGAACGAAGATTTCCGTGAGTTTGATCGCGGCCCGAGGCATCCAAAAAATTTGTTTTTTGTCTGCTTGACGCATTTCAGTGAAACGGTGAAAGGGTACGTGGCGTTCAAGCCGACGAACCTCGACAACACGCTTGGCGAAGTGTTGTCGCAGCACGGCTTGCGCCAATTGCGCATCGCCGAGACGGAAAAATATCCGCACGTGACGTTTTTCATGAGCGGCGGCCGTGAAGAGAAGTTTCCGGGCGAAGACCGGATTTTGATCAACTCGCCGAAAGTGGCAACGTACGACTTAAAGCCGGAAATGAGCGCGTATGAAGTGACGGACGCGCTGCTTAAGGAAATTGAAGCCGATAAATATGACGCGATTATTTTGAACTACGCCAACCCGGATATGGTCGGCCATTCGGGCAAGCTCGAACCGACGATCAAAGCGGTGGAAGCCGTTGACGAGTGCCTCGGCAAAGTGGTCGATGCCATTTTGGCCAAAGGCGGCATCGCGATCATCACCGCCGACCACGGCAACGCCGATGAAGTGTTGACGCCAGATGGCAAGCCGCAAACGGCCCACACGACGAATCCGGTGCCGGTGATTGTCACTAAACATGGCATCGAGCTGCGCAAAGACGGCATTTTAGGCGATTTGGCGCCGACGATGCTCGATTTGCTTGGCTTGCCGCAGCCGAAAGAAATGACCGGAAACACGTTAATCTTGAAATAACAACCATCAAAAAGGAGAGTGTCGATATGTCTGCGATTATTGATGTGTATGCGCGTGAAGTGCTCGACTCGCGCGGCAACCCAACCGTAGAAGTAGAAGTATACACGGAAGACGGCGGCTTCGGCCGGGCGCTCGTGCCAAGCGGCGCCTCAACCGGGGAATATGAAGCCGTTGAACTGCGTGACGGCGACAAAAACCGCTACCTCGGCAAAGGGGTATTAAAAGCGGTGGAGAACGTCAACGAAGTGATCGCACCGGAGATCATCGGCTTAGAAGTCACCGACCAAGTGGCGATCGACCGCGCGTTGATTGAACTTGACGGCACGGAAAACAAAGGGAAACTTGGCGCGAACGCCATTTTAGGCGTGTCGCTCGCCGTCGCCCGCGCGGCAGCGGACGAACTCGGCCTGCCGCTGTACCAATACTTGGGCGGCTTTAACGCCAAAACGCTGCCGGTGCCAATGATGAACATTTTAAACGGCGGCGCGCATGCGGACAACAACGTTGACATTCAAGAATTCATGATCATGCCGGTCGGTGCGGAAAGCTTCCGCGAAGCGCTGCGCATGGGCGCGGAAATTTTCCACAGCTTAAAAGCGGTGCTAAAAGCAAAAGGCTACAACACGGCAGTCGGTGACGAAGGCGGCTTCGCCCCGAACTTGAAATCGAACGAAGAAGCGCTGCAAACGATCATCGAAGCGATCGAAAAAGCCGGCTACAAACCGGGCGAACAAGTGATGCTCGCGATGGACGTCGCGTCGTCCGAGCTGTACAACAAAGAAGACGGCAAATACCACCTCGAAGGCGAAGGCGTCGTCAAAACGTCGGAAGAAATGGTCGCTTGGTATGAGGAGCTCGTCTCGAAATATCCGATCATCTCGATCGAAGACGGGCTCGATGAAAACGACTGGGAAGGCCATAAACTGCTCACCGAGCGGCTCGGCCGCAAAGTGCAGCTCGTCGGCGACGATTTGTTTGTGACGAACACGAAAAAATTGGCCGAAGGCATTGAAAAAGGCGTCGGCAACTCGATCTTAATTAAAGTCAACCAAATCGGCACGCTGACGGAAACGTTCGATGCCATCGAAATGGCGAAACGCGCCGGCTACACGGCGGTCATCTCGCACCGCTCCGGCGAAACGGAAGACAGCACGATCGCCGACATCGCGGTGGCGACAAACGCCGGCCAAATCAAAACCGGAGCGCCGTCGCGCACGGACCGCGTCGCGAAATACAACCAATTGCTTCGCATTGAGGACGAGCTCGGCCACACGGCTATTTACCAAGGCATTCGTTCGTTTTACAATTTGAAAAAATAACCGCTAACGGAATCATGACAGGCACCTTTCGGCTGTTTGCCAAGAAAGGTGCTTTTTCTTTGTTTTGGCTGTTGAGTATGTAGTTATTTCATGATGGCCGAAAAACAGAGGTGACAAGCTTTTTTCCAGCGGTTAAAACTCAGGGAAAAACCGTGAGGGATAAACTTTTGGCAATAGCAAACGAATGAGAGCGGGGCGGGTTTTTATAGTTATCTTTAAGGATTTAAATAAAGGACTGTAGATGAGCAATTTCCATTACAATATTTTCCGTTAACAAAGAGATCAACCTACAGTTTATCTTAATTAGGCGAGAAGACTCTCACTTCAACGAAGCGAAGCGGAGTAAGTGGGAGATGAATCGCCTTAACTATATTTTGCTGAAAATAGGATAGATTCAGTAAAATATAGTATCATATAGTTAGATGGGAGGTGAAAACATGTATTTTTGTATCAAACAACAGCTAAATGGTTTGACCAAAGAAGAATACTTGACTCTTCGAGAACTGTGCCATATTGCCAAGAACATGTACAACGTCGGATTGTACAATGTCAGACAATACTATTTTGAACACAAGGAATTTCTTAATTATGAGAAAAACTATCACCTTGCAAAAACTAACGAAAACTATAAGCTGTTAAACAGCAACATGGCACAGCAAATTTTAAAAAAGGTCAATGAAGCCTTTAAATCTTTCTTTGGTTTGATCAGTCTTGCCAAACAAGGGAAATATGACTACAAGGCTATCAGTATTCCAAAATATCTTAAAAAAGATGGCTTTCATTCACTGATCATTGGCCAGATTCGTATAGACGGCAACAAATTCACGATACCGTATTCTCGCCTATTTAAAAAGACTCACAAGCCCATCACGATAACGATTCCGCCTGTGTTGCTGGACAAAAAGATTAAGCAGATTGAAATCATTCCTAAGCATCATGCCAGGTTCTTTGAGATTCAGTACAAATATGAAATGCCTGAAGATCAAAGAGAATTAAACGACCAAAAAGCACTGGCCATTGATTTAGGATTAAACAATCTTGCCACTTGTGTCACATCAGACGGCAGATCATTCATCATTGATGGGCGGAGATTAAAAAGTATAAATCAATGGTTTAACAAAGAAAATGCCAGACTTCAAAGCATGAAAGATAAGCAAAAAATCAAAGGCACGACTCGTAAACAGGCGTTGCTTGCTATGAATCGCAATAATAAAGTGAATGATTATATCAACAAGACTTGCCGTTACATCATTAACTACTGTATTGAAAATCAAATTGGCAAACTTGTCATTGGCTATGCGGAAACATTACAACGCAATATGAATCTAGGAAAAAAGACAAATCAAAACTTTGTCAATATTCCTCTCGGTAACATAAAAGAAAAACTAGAATATCTTTGTGAATTTTACGGCATTGAATTCTTGAAACAGGAAGAATCATATACGTCTCAAGCCAGCTTTTTTGACGGCGATGAGATTCCTGAATATAATGCCGACAATCCAAAAGAATATAAGTTCAGCGGCAAACGTATTAAGCGCGGCTTGTATCGAACAAAGTCTGGCAAACTAATTAATGCTGATGTCAATGGCGCATTAAACATCTTAAAGAAAAGTAAAGCTGTAGACCTGAGTGTCTTATGCTCTAGCGGCGAAGTGGACACGCCTCAAAGAATAAGGATTGCTTGAAGCAGTCAAACTTCTTTGGAAGCCCCCACTTCAAATTTTCGCTAGAAAATTAAGTGGGGGTAGTTCACTAGGAAGAGTGAATAGTATTATGATGGCGATTTCAATGCTATCAACGCCAGTAGCCCAGTTTATTTTTGGGGTCAGTGTTGATTATTTCAATATAAAATATCTTTTCTTCATTGCAGGTGCTTTGGGTATAGTTACTAGTTTATGTTCGTTATTAATTAATGAGAGAAAAGGTGCGCCAAGAGAAACTGTAATGGTGCTGACGGTTTCGGCCGCGGTGATCTTTGCTTTTCGGCATGGGGCCTCTCTTTTTTAAGCGGCATGAGCCCCTCTCATGCGGGCGCAAAACGATGGACGTGGGAGGGGTGGTGGTTTATAATATTTCTTGAATCATTTGAATATTCAGGAGGTAGGGGGATGGAGCGAACCGTTGTTGAAACAAGGTACGGACGGTTGCGTGGGGAAATGAATGAAGGCGTTTTCATTTGGAAGGGAATTCCGTACGCGAAAGCGCCGGTCGGTGAGCGCCGGTTTTTGCCGCCGGAGCCGCCTGAGGCATGGGATGGGGTGCGGGAGGCGACATCGTTCGGGCCGGTTGTCATGCAGCCGTCGGATCCGATTTTCAGCGGATTGCTCGGGCGGATGAGCGAGCCGCCGAGCGAGGATGGGCTGTACCTGAACATTTGGTCGCCCGCGGCTGATGGGAAGAAGCGCCCGGTGTTGTTTTGGATTCACGGCGGCGCCTTTTTGTTTGGTTCGGGCTCGTCGCCGTGGTATGATGGCGCGGCGTTTGCGAAACGCGGTGATGTCGTTGTCGTGACGATCAACTACCGGATGAATGTGTTCGGCTTTTTGCATCTCGGTGATGCGTTTGGTGAAGCGTACGCCCAAGCGGGCAATCTCGGCATTTTGGATCAAGTGGCGGCATTGCGCTGGGTGAAGGAGAACATTGCGGCGTTTGGCGGCGATCCGGACAACATCACGATTTTCGGCGAATCGGCCGGAGCGGCGAGCGTTGGCGTGCTGTTGTCGCTTCCGGAGGCCAGCGGACTGTTTCGGCGCGCCATTTTGCAAAGCGGGTCGGGTTCGCTTCTTCTTCGTTCATCGGAGACAGCGATGGTCATGACCGAGCGTATTCTCGAGCGCGCCGGCGTCCGTCTAGGCGACCGTGATCGGCTGTTGTCGATTCCAGCCAACGAACTGTTGCAGGCGGCGATGTCGCTTGGCCCAGGAATCACGTATGGCCCGGTGATTGACGGACATGTGCTGCGCCGCCATCCGATCGAAGCGCTCCGCGATGGGGCGGCCAGCGGTGTTCCGATCTTGATTGGCGTGACGAAAGACGAGTACCATTTATTTACGTTGACCGATCCGTCTTGGACAAAGCTTGGCGAAAAAGAACTGCTTGACCGGATCAACCGTGAAGTCGGGCCGATTCCGGATGCGGCAATCCGCTATTACAAGGAAACGGCGGATGCGTCAGCGCCCGCCTGGCAAACGTGGCTTCGTATCATGACGTACCGCGTTTTTGTCGAGGGGATGCTGCGGACGGCGGACGCCCAAGCGGCGCAAGGGGCGGATGTGTACATGTACCGCTTTGACTATGAGACGCCGGTGTTCGGCGGCCAGCTGAAAGCATGCCACGCGCTCGAGCTGCCGTTTGTGTTTCACAATCTCCATCAGCCGGGCGTCGCGAATTTCGTCGGCAACCGGCCGGAGCGCGAGGCGATCGCCAATGAAATGCATTACGCTTGGCTCTCGCTTGCCCGCACCGGAGACCCGAACGGTGCTCACTTGCCGGAAGCATGGCCGGCGTATACGAGCGAGCGCAAGGCGGCCTTTGTCTTTTCGGCCGCCAGCCATGTCGAGGACGACCCGTTCGGCCGCGAGCGGGAAGCGTGGATGACGCGCGCATAAGGAAAAAGGAACGGCCAACCGCCGTTCCTTTGTTATTCGTTTGCTCCCGGTGAAGGAAGCCCGAACTGTTCCGCCAGCGCCGGGTCGCGGTCGATCGCCTCAAGCAGCTTCCGCATGACGTTGACGTCAAACGTAAAGTTCGCCCCGATCGGCGACGTGACGAAAATTTTCCCTTCCTTCGCCTCCCGCGCCCGTTTGAATTGATAGCCGTCAATCGCGATGACGACTCGTTCGTCTGGTCTTGCCATTGGAGTCCCTCCCGTCGTTGCCGATTTGCTTTCATTGTAACTCATTTCGGCTGCGGACGACAATGATCATACCGCGCCCGAGGCATGGAGCGTCAAGCAGATGGAGGACGAAGCGTTCCCCCATCTATGCAAAGGGGTAGGGGCGAAGAATTTTTTTGGCCCCTGCTCTTCGATTCAGCTGTCTTGCAAAGACAGGAAACGCAGTCTTTCCTTCAACACCGTTCCATTCTTCCGTTGCCACCAGGCCGATCAAGTCAGATACGTTGCGATTTTTGCCAAGCATTCGTCAATGATTTCATCGATTTCCTCCATTTCAGCATCTTCCGGATTTAAAAAAAGTGAATCTATGCCTTTCGGCGTGTTGAGACAGGCTCGCCAGTTGCCGCCAACGGCGATCTATGGTATAGTAAAACTATTGCAACGTAGGTCGTTGGAGGTGTCAAGCATGCATGCCTTGCTTGTGACGCTGCTTGTGATTGTGTCGATTGCGCTGATCGTCGTTGTGTTGCTGCAGTCAGGCCGAAGCGCCGGGCTGTCGGGAGCGATTACCGGCGGTGCCGAGCAGCTGTTTGGCAAACAGAAAGCGCGCGGGCTCGATGCCGTGTTTCAGCGCGTAACGGTCGTGTTGGCCATTTTGTTTTTCGTATTGACGATTCTCGTCACATATGTCCAACCATCATAAGCGAAAAGCGGGGGCGGTCCTGATAAGAAACGGGCTGCCTTTTCTATTTCATCCAGAGAGGAAGGAGAACGATGATGAAAATTGTTCCGCCAAAACCGTTTTTCTTTGAAGCTGGGGAGCGCGCCGTTTTGCTTTTGCACGGGTTCACCGGCAACTCCGCAGATGTCCGGATGCTCGGACGCTTTCTCGAATCAAAAGGCTACACGTGCCATGCGCCGATTTACAAAGGGCACGGCGTGCCGCCGGAAGAGCTCGTCCATACCGGTCCGGACGATTGGTGGCAAGATGTGATGAACGGGTATCAGTTTTTGAAAAACAAAGGCTACGAAAACATCGCGGTCGCCGGGTTGTCGCTTGGAGGCGTATTTTCCTTAAAATTAGGTTACACTGTACCTATAGAAGGCATTGTGACGATGTGCGCACCGATGTATATCAAAAGCGAAGAAACGATGTATGAAGGTGTGCTCGAGTATGCGCGCGAATACAAAAAACGGGAAGGAAAATCGGCAGAACAAATTGAACAGGAAATGGAGCAGTTCAAACAAACGCCGATGAACACATTGAAAGCGTTGCAAGAGCTTATTGCTGATGTGCGCGGCCACCTTGATTTGATTTACGCGCCGACGTTTGTCGTTCAGGCGCGCCATGACGAAATGATCAACCCAGACAGCGCCAACATCATTTACAACGAAATTGAATCGCCGATCAAGCAAATCAAATGGTATGAACAATCCGGCCATGTCATTACGCTTGATGAAGAAAAAGACCAGCTGCATGAAGATATTTATGCGTTTCTTGAGTCGTTAGATTGGTAACGGCGGAAAGGAGGAGATGGCTGATGGATCACGCATTGGCCGAACGAATTTTAACGTTTATGCGCGATGAGGCGTACAAGCCGCTCACCGTGGAAGAACTCGAAGAAGCGTTTGGCATTACGGATGCTGAGGAATTTAAAACGTTCGTCAAAACGCTCGTCGCCATGGAAGAGGAAGGGCTCGTCGTCCGGACGCGCAGCAACCGCTACGGTGTGCCTGAGCGGATGAACCTCGTGCGCGGCAAAGTGACGGGCCATGCGAAAGGATTTGCCTTCGTCACGCCGGAAGAGCCGGGAATGGATGATATTTTCATCCCGCCGTCCGAATTGAAAAACGCCATGCACGGCGACACGGTGCTTGTTCGCGTTCAGGCCGACTCCGCCGGAGCGCGCCGCGAGGGGACGATCGTCCGCATTTTGGAGCGCGGGGTGAAAGAAGTCGTCGGTACATACACGGAAAGCAAATATTTCGGCTTTGTCATCCCCGATGACAAACGGATCGTCAACGACATTTTCATCCCGAAAAACGCGGCAAACGGAGCGGTCGAAGGGCATAAAGTCGTCGTCCGGCTCACATCATACCCACAAGGGCGAATGAGCGCTGAAGGGGAAGTCGTCCAAATTCTCGGCCATAAAAACGACCCGGGCGTCGATATTTTATCGGTCATCTATAAGCACGGTTTGCCGCTGCAGTTTCCGGATGACGTCATCGAGCACGCCAACCGTGTTCCGGACGTCATTACGGAAAAAGATTTGGAGGGGCGCCGTGACTTGCGCGGCGAGATGATCGTCACAATTGACGGGGAAGATGCGAAAGACTTGGACGATGCGGTGACCGTGACAAAACTTGAGAACGGCAACTATAAACTTGGCGTCCATATTGCCGATGTGAGCCATTATGTCGAGGAAGGCTCGCCGATTGACCGCGAAGCGTATGAGCGCGGCACGAGCGTCTATTTGGTCGACCGCGTCATTCCGATGATTCCGCACCGGCTGTCGAACGGCATTTGCTCGCTCAACCCGAAAGTCGACCGGTTGACGCTGTCGTGTGAAATGGAAATCACCCCGCAAGGCGAAGTCGTCCGCCATGAAATTTTCCAAAGTGTCATCCGCACCGTCGAGCGGATGACGTATTCCGACGTCAATAAAATTTTGGTCGATAAAGACGAGGCGTTGCGTGAAACATACGCGCCGCTCGTGCCGATGTTTGAGCTGATGGCCGAGCTCGCCGACATTTTGCGGACGAAACGGATGAAGCGGGGGGCCATCGATTTCGATTTTAAAGAGGCGAAAGTGCTCGTTGATGAAAACGGCAAACCGTACGATGTCGTCTTGCGCGAGCGGTCGGTCGCCGAGCGGCTCATCGAAGAGTTTATGTTGGCGGCAAACGAAACGGTCGCCGAGCATTTCCATTGGCTGAACGTGCCGTTTATGTACCGCGTTCACGAAGACCCGAAACCGGAAAAACTGCAACGCTTTTTGGAGTTCATTACGAACTTCGGCTACGTCGTCAAAGGAACGGGCAACCAAATCCACCCGCGCGCCTTGCAGCAAATTCTCGAAGCAGTGCGCGGCGAACCGGAAGAAATGGTCATTTCGACCGTCATGCTCCGGTCGATGAAGCAGGCCCGCTATGACGCGGAAAGCCTCGGCCATTATGGGCTGTCGACCGAGTTTTACACCCATTTTACGTCGCCGATCCGCCGCTATCCGGACTTGATCGTCCACCGGTTGATCCGGACGTATCTCATCAACGGGCAGATGGATGCTGACACCCAGCAAAAATGGGCGGAAAAGCTGCCCGATATCGCCGAACACGCGTCCAACATGGAGCGGCGCGCCGTCGAGGCCGAGCGGGAAACCGATGATTTGAAGAAAACGGAGTTTATGGAAGACAAAATCGGGATGGAATTTGACGGCATCATCAGCTCGGTGACGAACTTCGGCTTGTTCGTCGAACTCCCGAACACGATCGAAGGCTTGGTGCACGTCAGCTATTTAACGGACGATTATTACCGCTACGACGAGCGCAGCTACGCGATGATCGGCGAGCGGACGGGGAAAATGTACCGCATCGGCGATGAGATTACCGTCCGCGTCATCAACGTCAACAAAGACGAGCGGATCGTCGACTTTGAAGTCGTCGGCATGAAAGGACGCCGCCCGTCGAAAGCGAAAGCCGCTCCGGTCGTCATCGAAGGGAAAAAGCAAAAGAAAGCAAAAGCAGAAGCGAAAAAGAATCACAACACGAATCGCGGCGCCAAAGCAAAAAAGAAGAAAAAGAAAAAACGGTAAGGGAAAGCCGAGCAGGCGGCTTTTCCTTCTTTTTCGTTTTTGGTACAATAAAAGCGCTACGATGAGGAGGAGGACGTGTATGCCAAAAGGGGAAGGAAAAGTGATCGCGCAAAACAAAAAAGCGCGCCATGATTATTTTATTGAAGAAACGTATGAAGCGGGTCTCGTTTTGCAAGGGACGGAAATTAAATCGATCCGCAACGGGCGCGTCAACTTAAAAGATTCGTTCGCCAAAGTGGAAAAAGGGGAAGTATTTCTCCATAATATGCATATCAGCCCGTATGAACAAGGCAACCGCTACAACCATGATCCGCTGCGGACGCGCAAGCTCCTCCTGCACCGCCGTGAAATCAACAAGCTGATCGGCTACACGAAAGAGCAAGGGTATACGCTCGTGCCGCTGAAATTGTACATCAAAAACGGCTTCGCCAAAGTGGAGCTTGGCGTCGCCAAAGGGAAGAAAAAATACGACAAACGGGAAGACATGAAACGGAAAGAAGCGCAGCGCGAAATCGAGCGGGTGTTCCGCGAGCGGCAAAAGCTGTAGGGAGCAAGCGACGTATAAAAAAGTCAAAACCGATGTTTCTCAAGTGGGGAAGCCTTGAAACATCGGCTCTTCTTTCCTAGCGAATTCCATCCTTTTGGAAAAAACCATTGGTTTTCACCGACGTTGAAAACATTCCCATTGAAAATGCGCAAAACCATGGTATAATAAAAAGTGCAACAGCCAGTTATCCATGGCTTAAGCTGTTCCGATCTCTTCGCACCGCGGGGACGATCCGGATTCGACAGGGGTAGGTCGAGCTTAAGCGGCGAGCCGAGGGGGACGTCCTCGTAAAAACGTCACCTAAAGATAACTGGCAAACAAAACTACGCTTTAGCTGCTTAATTGCTGCAGCTAGCTCCTCCCGCCATCGCTCGCGTGGCGTTCGAGGGGCTCATATGAAGCGGGCTACGCCCAAATCCGCCGCCTGAGGATGAGGGAAGAGACGAACCAGGCTAGCCGCCGGGAGGCCTGTCGGTAGGCGGAACGGACGGCGAAGCGAAATATACCGACTACGCTCGTAGATGCTTAAGTGGCGATGCCTCTGGACGTGGGTTCGACTCCCACCGTCTCCATTTCCAACATCCGAACGGTTCGGATGCGAAATCGTGAAACCCTTGATGCGACCGTGTTTGCGGTCGTTTTTGCTTTTACAAGAATCCGAAAGAAGCCAGCGAATGGGCGAAAATTTTGCGCGGATTTTGCACCGTGTTTTTTGCCTTGCATTGTATACAAGTTCGACAGTGACCAAGTAAACAAAATGCCTCTCATCCCTTGAGGCCAAAGGGACGAGAGGCATTTGGGCATTCTTCCGGCGTGTATCTAGGCGCGAGGATGGATGCCTACAATCTTCGGAGGCGGCCTCAACTCTAGCGCCGCCAAGAGCTGCACTTGTCTATTCTAACCAAGGAATCGAGTCCATGTCGCTTTTTTGGTTCGGCTGTAAATTTATGTTAGCGAATTTGCTCATCTACAGTAAGTAATACGGTATCGTTTTAAAAACAGATCCATGATGCCAATACTAGCATCATGGATACTCATTACTTAGAGAAATGGACGAGCCATTCCATATATTCCAACTACAACACATAATAATCCGCCAACAAAATACAAAATTTTAATAAGCCAAAAATTAAAAGATATAGGCAATGGGGTTATATATTTAAGACGACTAAAAGTTTTGCTATGAAAAAATCTTTGTCGTGTTGTGTAAAAAAACATCCAAATCCCAAAAATTCCAACTGAAAAATTAAATATAGACCAGTAAAAATCCTCCTCCATTAAATTCTACTCCTTTATTTCATTATATTTTATAACCATTTTTTATATTTTTCAGGTTCATCACCAAAAGATGTACTTGCACCTGTCATGAAAGTATGTTAGCTGTTTCCAGCCGAACCCGCAGTGCAAAACGCTGGATATTTCGGTATCCGTATCCCCGACGTTTCATCAGCTTGATCTTGTTATTCGTTCCCTCCATCTTCCCATTCGAATAATGGGATAAAATGCACGATATCATTTCGTCTGTTCGTTTGACGAGTGATTTTGCGATGGCACGAACAACGGAACAAGGACAAAACAAATACCGATGAATCCAAGCCTTCAAGCGTCGTTTCGCCTGTTGCTCATCTTTGCTTTTGAACACATAGCGAACATGTTGGAGCGATTGGTAAACAGACTTTAAGTAATCGCTTTCATTACACCATTCTCGTATGATTTGACGTTCTTCCTCCGTCAATTTCTCTGGGCATTGGCTCAATAAACGGCAAACGTAACGAACATTTCCGTGTTTCTTGCCTCCTTTGCCCAAATATTTGCGACAACGTTCTAAAGCATCGGTAAACAGCTGAATGACATGGAAATAGTCGACGACATGTGTCGCCTCTGGGCAAACCCGTTGAATCGCTTTTTTCATCGCTGGAGCCAAGTCACTCACGACATACTGAACGGAACGAGACACATGAGCCAATGCACGCCCAATGGCTTCCTCGTTCTTTCCTGCTTCCATGGCATACACTTCTCCCGTTTCGGCATCCATGATCGCCACTCCATAGTCGTGCCCTTTTCGAAAAGCAAACTCATCGACACAAACCGCCTTTGGTTGGACGTCATTCGATAGGAAGGAAGGGGCATGGGTATAAAACCATCGTTCAACGGTCGTGTAAGGAAGCTTGAGCATACGAGCCACCGCCTGAATGGATGTTCCGATGCAAGATTGCGCGACCCATCGCTGAAAAGCATCCGTCGCCACACTTCGAGGAGAGATGGCTGGATACGACGTGCTGAACGTCACGCCACACGTGCTACAACGTCTGCGCTCGACAGGAAGTTCGATCCAAAAAATTCCGATTCGCTGAGCATAGCCATGCATCCATTGCTTCTTTTTGTCTGTCATTTTGATCGTGCGCTTCAAGCAGACAGGACATAACGGGCATTGTTCGGGTAGAGAAAGTTCGAAAATCCAACGTTCCCCTTCTTTTCGCACCTTTTGAATCAAAACATCTGGTAAATCGATGAGTTCTTTGATAAACTGAGAGTACATGCGAATTTCCCTCCATGGTTTGGTTTGGTCACCTTTACCATACAGGAAAATTCGCATTTTTTGTACCCTCTATGCACACCTACCTTAAATGATCAAGTACAACTTGTGGTGAAGAGCCATTTTTCATATATTTTTTTTACATAAGGCTTAGCAGTTGCCCATAAAATTCCTACATTGTTACTGTAGATGAGCAATTTTCATTACAACATTTTCCATTAACAAAGAGACAAACAGGGTACCCCTTAGGCGACATGGAGCTGTTTTTTGACAACATCAATGGCAATATCTTGCTTCGCCGCGTTGTAAATGAACTCAATCAGGCTATGTCCTTTCCGAGTCCGAAGAAGGTCCAGCCCGGCAGAGATGTCTTTGTTGGGATTCCGCTATGCTGTACACGCAAGCCAACAAAACGGTCACCCCATACCGTTTCACCGCCCGAATGTGACGAACGCGGTATCCATCCAGCTTCAGTTGCTCTTTCGCCTGCCAGAAAAAGCATTCGATCGTCCAACGCTGGGCATCGTAACGCAAGATCTCTTCATCGCCTAGCTCCCGATCGGTGCTCAAGACGACATGGAAATGTTCCAGCGTCATCGGCTGATCCGACTTCCAAGACAGCAGCACCAATACGTCATCGAGGCCATGGATCGCCCCCTCATAGCGATACACGCGGTAACGCTCCTGACCCACCGTGACGAGGCGGGTGTCTTTTGGCTCGATATGGCGGGCAAACGACTTGGCTTGGACCCCGATGCCTTTCGGGTAGAGAATCCGGTTCGTCTTGAGCATCGCGATGACATGGAATCCCTGTTTCAGGCAGGCTTCGATGAGTTCCTGGACGGATACCATGAATCCATAAGCACATACACCGGACGAGCCCGTTTTCCTTTGAGCGAGGAAAGCATCTCGATCGCCAGGTCCATTTTGCTTGTTTCCGCCTTCTTGTCATACAAGCGGAACGCGAACGGAAACGCTTGCGTGAAGGTGTGCACCATCAGCCAAATGAGCGAATGCCCCCAGACCATTTGATGATCTTTATGGGAGTAATGCCAATCACATCCTTGAATGACGTGCGTGGCCCGTGACGAAGGCTTCGTTTTTTGGCAAATCGTATCATCAATTGAAAGGAAAAGGGGCTGATTCGTCCGTTTGGCTAGGCGTTCGATCTGGCGAAGAACCCACTCTTGAAGCTTCTCAAGCAGCCTTTCCTCGTTCCAAGGGCTTTTCGTGAAAAAGTGGCTGAGCGTGGTTCGATGATTCGGATGAAAACTCCAGTGATGGACATCGGTCAACGTTCCCGAAAATCTCTTGGTAGTCAAGGCATCGACAAGGTGAACGAGATGCTTCCAAACCGGTTTGGAGATATGCAAGGCCAACCCCAACATCATGAAAAACTTGTGGATTCCTTGATGATACGCTAATCTATTCATAAAACATGAACCTCCTTGTGGGTAGTTGGTGGCACATCTATTCTAACCAAGGAGTCTGGTTCATGTCTCCTTTTTTGTTTGATTGTAAATTTATGTTAGCTAATTTACTCATCTACAGTCAATATGTTATTTTAGGCGATTTTTCGATTTCTACTGCTGGATGGCGAATCTGCTGGCCCCCCTAATTACATCTATATAGTATCATCAGCTAGAATTCTAAAAACAGTAAATATATGAATCCAATTACAATACCTAATCCCAACAAAAATAAAAATATCCTTCTAATTATAGGAGGGAAAAGTTTATAAATCATCATAAGAAAAAAGTCAGAAACATCTGTTGGTGTTCCAGAGGAAGACTCTTTAATTTTTACATTAGATCCAAAAATAGATAGCCATATTAAAGACAACCCTATTAAAATAAAAATGATTGACATCAAGGTTAATTCCATTTTTTACACCATCCTTATGGCTAATTTATTTAAATCTAAAAATTTCAATCAAGGGGCATTTCAACCATTTTTAACTTAATCATAATATGGCACATTAAATTATTAGTTCATTAAATCAAATTCCACTTTGCGAACTAAGTGTGTTTCCTAAAAATTAAATATTCCGTTTTCTGAATTCAATTTACCTTCAAAGCACTTCTTTTTCTCAATCAAGAGATAGATCTACAAAAGTTCATGTGCTGGATGAGAAACTGACTATACCCGAACGCTTCTTTGTTACTCACACTTTACAAAATCACATTATAGTGTGTATAAAACATTCCTTCCCAAAATCATGGCAATATAAATTTAAAGATTATTATTTCCCTTGTACGTCAGCCAATCACTTTAATTTGGAATTTAACCTCCAAATTAGATGTATCCGTTTTACATGGAGTAGCGGACATGTTTGGTTCAATGCCTAGCAAAACAAGGATTAGTGCTCGCACCTTTCCCTAGAACACATGTCCGCAGTGGCTCCATATTAAGCAACCGAATGTTTTTTTCTGTAAACAGAAGGGAGGAAATTTGCATAATTCCGCAGATTTTTGCTGGATGAACGTGCAAAAATCCGTTTGGATTTGCAAAAAAATGACCATTCTATTCCGAATTAACTTGATAATTTACAATAATACCCGAATTTAATACCTAAATATTAGATTTGGAACTACCAAGCTCGTATAGAATATAGATTTTTTTGTCCAGTTATATCCTTTGGTTATTTTTTTAAATGCAGATTTTGAAAGCTTTTTTGCTAAATAGTTAACAACTTTTTCTGCTGCCTTAGTTAATATGATATTAGAAAGAACCGGGAATAGATACCAAGTCAAAACTTGTTTTATTACATAACTGGCGGCTAAACCTGCACCAAAGCCTATACCTGTACTTATTAAAAATCCAGGAGTTAAATTAATTGTTACAGATATTTCTTGCCAACCTATATTTACCTTAATATAACTATTGAACCCTAAATCAAGTCGCTTTGAGTAGTGACCATTTGGATCAATAGAATTAACAGGGTTATTTTTCGTATACGCATACTGATTCAAACTTTGCGGCTCATTTTCAAACCCATGGAACGTATCTCTTGTAATAAACCGTCCCATATTCGCCTCATAATACCGCGCCATTAGGTAGTATAGCCCGGTTTCCTCATCGTAATAATAGCCGGCATAACGGTATGGGTTCGCTGTTGCCAGCGCACCGGTTTTGGACAGAATGTTACCCCATGCGTCATACTCGTATTGGGCGACGACATTTCCGCTTGCATCCGTCAATGCAACGACATCTCCATGACCGTTCAAATGATAGTAGTAAGTGGCTCCGGCTTTCGTCATCGTGACCGGGCGGCCCAATGCGTCCCACGTATATTCCGCTGTGATGTTGTTGTTGGCGTCTGTTTCATACAACAGACGAATCGAGTCGCCATCGTAGTGATAGTAAGTCGTACCGCTTGATGTTGTTTTGCTGATGCGTCTTCCTTGATGGTCATACGTATAGGTTGCGATCGTAGTGCCCGATGCGTTTTTTACTTGAATGAGACGGTTTTCGTCATCATACACAAACGTTTTGTTGCCGTTGTTCGTTAAATTCCCGTTCACGTCATATGTGTATGCCTGTCCGTTAACGGCTGTTAGTTGGTCGGCGGCGTCATACGTGTATGTTGTGGTAATCGTCGTCGTTCCATTGTTTACGATTTTCTTCGTACGGTTCCCGACAGCATTGTATTCGTTCCATGGGAGAGGACATGTACAGATACCAATTCTAAAAATATTCTAGTAAGTTGTTCTCTAAAACGTACCCGTTCTCCCAAGTACCAACAAGTAAATATTGGTCATCGTTACTAAATTCAGCAAAACAAGCATATGGAATTTTTTCAATTAATATGGTTTTTAAATCCTCATATCTCAAGATAATTACACTTTCATTATAAGTCACTACAATAAACCTACCATCATTTGATTGATGAAGGTATTGGAAATATCCAATGTGTTCCATAGGAGAATCATTGTCAATGATGTGTCCTCTCTTCAAAATCTTTTTAAAGTCTGAGTCTACTAAGATTATTTCATAACCGTTTACCAAGATGTAGACGTCATGAATGGAGTCGAAAATGACAGAGTCCCAAATTAAAATTTCCGGGTGACTTTTTAACTCAATTGACTGCTTGTTAATTGGTTCCTTAACTTTAACAATTTTATTCTCTCTATAACCCGTTTCGTTATTTACATAACTTAATGTAAATAAATGATAATTTCTATTTTTGAGGAATTGATTATAGTAAATAAGTGTAATGGCGTTTTTAAATTCTGTGAGTATCGTGTATTCCCCTGAATGAATGTTAATAGTTCCAATTTGTTGCCCATCATTGGTTTCTAGAACAGAAAGAATCATTAAATTATCTTGGGTAAAATTAGTATCTCCTTCAACCAACTTAAAAGATTTTTTCGATTGGATCTTTTTTACCAACTGGAAGTTCGCAGTGTTATAAACATATATAGTACCTGTAGTGCTTTTAATTAATAAATATTTATTGTTTTCAGAGAACCTCATATCACTTGGATAATTAGGTTTGTTTAATTCAATAATTTTTTCCCAAGTCGTTAAATCATAAACAATCGTCTTACTATCCATATTATGACATAAAAATTTATTATCTCCTGACAGTCTTATACGGTAAGAAGTTTTTAGTTTTTTTATTAGATTCATTTGAAACATGTTTTGATCCCTCCTTAACCGAGGACACTAATAGTTTAAGTTTTGATTTAGGTATAATCTTTAACTTCTAAATGGTTAAGAATATAGAGATTAACATGGAGTAACGGGTATGATGGATTTTGTCTACTGACGTTTTTCTTTTCTATAGTCATACCTGCAGTGGCTCCACGTTAATCTCATTTGCATGGTTATGCTAATAGGCTATAATCGGCCCATTCTGAAAAATCAACCTAGTTTCACCATTAGAACGGTGAAAAGAAACTCTTTGTTTTTAACCATACTTTAATTGCATCAAGAGCTGCAATTACTCTTTTTCTGTTTGTTTTATAACTGTACTTTTTATTATAGGCATAATTCATGATGTTATTAATTGTTTCATAGTATTTATTTGTATGCAATCTTCTATGCAGCCCTGTTTTAATGCTAATTAAGTTTTGAGGATTATTTACATTGAGACCGACCTTGCTCAATACATTACGAGCTGGTTGTGCTTTTTTGGCCTTTTGTGCGACTATATGATGTAACTCATATTTAGATCTATAGTTCGGTTTTGTTTTTACTCTAGCAAAACTTTGATCAATTAATTCTCCCACAGCATCAAGTGCCTTAATTGCATAATAAACTAACGCAGTGCCTAAAACTGCCACTGCCGCAGCATAAGCTGCAGGAATGAGCATGGCAAATTGCCCATCAGGATCTATATTCACTACAGGGTTATTATTAGCATAAGCATATTGATTCAAACTCTGCGGATCATCCTCAAACCCATGGAACGTATCCCTTGTAATAAACCGACCAATGTTCGCATCATAATAACGTGCCATGAGATAGTATAATCCAGTTTCTTCATCATAACGATAACCAGCATAACGATATGGGTTAGACGAAGCCATCGTGCCTGTTTGCGAAATAATATTTCCCCAAGCATCATACTGATACTGTGCCACAACATTACCATTTGCATCGGTTAATGCCGTGACATCACCGTGACCATTTATATGGTAGTAATAAGTTACCCCACCCTTGGTCATTGTAACTGGGTTTCCTTGGTAATCCCACGTATACTCCGCCACGATGTTATTGTTGGCATCTGTTTCATATAGCACTTGGTTCGAGTCACCATCATAGTGATAATAGATGGTTCCGCTTGATGTTGTTTTGCTGATGCGTCTTCCAAGCTGATCGTACGTGAAAGACGCGATGGTTGTACCAGATACATTTTTTACTTCAATGAGACGGTTGTCATCATCGTACACAAATGTCTTATTGCCGTTGTTCGTTAAATTGCCATTGGCATCGTACGTGTACGCTTGTCCGTTGACCGCTGTTAATTGGTCGGCGGCGTCATACGTGTATGTTGTGGTAGTAGTCGTTCCATTATTTACAATTTTCTTCGTACGGTTCCCCACAGCATCGTATTCGTACGTGATGGTCGTCCCGTCTGCTAGTGTTTCTTTTGTCAACTGATTCAACGCATCATATTGATACGTGATCGTTCCATTGTTGGTTTCCACACTGGTAATGTTGCCATTGGCATCATAGCTGTAGTTGAAGTAATTTAAGACATTGCCGTTCGCGCCAAAGTTTTTAATCGATTTTAACTGGTTGGCATCATTATACTCGTAGGCGGTATAGGTGCCATTCGCATGGATGATGGATGAAATATTCCCTCGCTCATCGTACGTAAATCTCGCAAGGTTGGCGCTGTTTCTGGACAACACGACTAGCTGATCCAACGGGTTGTAGCTGTATCCGATGGTGTCGGTTGTTGTACCCACTGTGATGGAGGTGGACATCACGTTTCCGTTATTGTCGTAGCCATAGGCAATGGAATTAGATGCCCCTTTACTGATTCGTGTTGGACGATTATTCTTATCATACGTGTACGTGATCGTATTTCCACTACCATCCGTGACCGATGTCACGTTGCCATTGGCATCGTAATTCAACGTCCATTTCGTCAAGCCATTGTAAGCAATCGAAACAAGGCGGTTCAGCGCGTTGTAGCTATAGGATACCTTATCGCCATTGGCGTAGGTAACCTTTGTGAGATTACCGTTTTTATCATAGGCAAAGGACGTCGTTTGATTTAACGGGTTCGTGAAACCAGAAACCTGATTCAACTCATTATACGTATAGTTGGTTATATAATTCTTTGCATTCTTAACCGATGTACGATTTCCTACACCGTCATAACCATACGTCGTCACATTGCCGTTTGGATCCGTGACTTTTGTCAATTGGTTATTGGCATTATATTCATAAGAAGTCGTTTTTCCCTTTCCATCCGTTACACTTGTCTGATTTCCTACGGCATCATAACCGAAAGAAACCGTATCTCCTGCCGGATCTTTGATTTGGGTTACATAGTTTTTCTTCGCATCATACGTGTAAGAAGTATGGGAAGCTCCCACTTCTAAGCGCATCGCATCAAACCATGCGGTTCCGGTTTGATTAAAATAGTAGTAATACACTTCAATGTAATCAAACGCTTGTTTCGGCTTGACTTCCGCTGTCACATGCTGCCAGTCGGTCTTCGCCTTATCAAAGTCGTTTGCATAACCCCAATCGGTTGTACCATTCGTATAGTGGATTGCTACTTGCAAGCTATAGTAACCGCCGTTTGGATTGGCTCCTTCTTGTTTGGACCATCCAGACAACGTAAGTTTAGTGTTGCTGTCGCCAGAAATATTAATCCGTTGTTTAATATGCTTATTTTTCCCAGACTCTCCTGTGATTTTAAATGACTTGCTTCCAACATATATATTCGCAACTGTTGTATCTAGTCCATCATTTGTTGATAAATTGCCGCTTGTCGTCCAATTGTCAGGAATTCCATCACTATTCATATCTCGCTCGAAGCTGGAATTATCAACAAGATTATAGGCGCTGACAACCGTTCCTTTCTCTAATTGGATCCCGTCGAAATAAGCAGTCCCAGAACCAGCGTTTACACCGACAGATACCCGAATCGTCTGAGTTCCCGATGGAGCATTATCCGCGACGACATGAAGCCGAGTCCAATCGTTCGTTCCTGCCAACCCATAAGAAATTTTTTGATTTAACCAGTTTCCTTGCGCATCAAAATATTCAACTTTAATAAGAGCTCTGGCAGACATGGACGATGTTTTTACATAACCGCTTGCCACATAAACTCCACCATCATACGGCTGCTTATCAGAACTGACAATCGCCCATCCGGTCGAATTCGAAATGCTGATCGCTTTATTCCCAAATTTGCTTGTTGTCGTCCAACTGAATGTAGCGATTTTCCCTGATTCTACGGCCTTTGTCCAGTTGTCTGGCCAATTATCCGCATTATGATCGAATTCGAAGCTAGAGTTACTTACCAAGTTATCAGCTGTAGACATTGGATACGTCGAATACTGCAAATTTCCCAGATTATCGTATCGCTGTGAAACTGATTGTGTATAAGGATCGATCGCTTCGGTTTGATTGTTATTTTGATCATAATCAAATGTGCTGACGTTGCTGTTGAAATCCTGCTCTTTGATAAGATTATTTTGCAAATCATACGTATATTGTGCCGACTGATTTTCTGGCAATTGAACGCTGACAATATTTCCTTTTTCGTCATATTGATAAATGAACGCTGCGGTTCCATTCGCCTTATTTTCATTTGGTTCCACTACTCGGGTTAAATTATTGTTATTATCATAATCGAATGTTGTCACAGCCTTGTTTTGAGCATCTAAAGGATTTTCTGTGATTTGAATAATATTGCCGTTAGCGTTGTACGTATAATCTACCCGTCTCCCTTCGCCATCTGTGACCGACGTAACACCATTGGTTTTGTCATATGAATAATTTGTGGTACTATTTGTAAGTGCGCCGTTAATCGTAATAGGGCGTTCAATGCTTGTTACGCGGTCGAGTGTATCATAACCAATTGTCGTCGTAATATTTCGGGCATTTTTAATACTTGTTAGATTATGATCCGAATCATACGTAAAAATGGTCGCGTTTCCTTGAGCATCCGTAACTTTCGTTAGGTTGCCGGAAGCATCATACTCATAAGAGATGGTTCTGTTTGCTGGGTCGGTGATACTCGATACATATCCGTTTGTTCCATAGGCAATCGTCGTCGTTCTTGCTGATGCATCTGTAATTGAAGCTAATTTTCCGTTTGCATTATAATTCAATGTAGTCGTGTTCCCATTTGTATCGACCATGCGAGAAAGTTTGCCATTTGTATTGAAATAAAGTTTCGTACCATCGGTTTTGGTTATTGTATAAGTGCCGTCCCCATTTTTGATTAGATCGAGATAGACACCACCAGCAGCTTCGTATCCCCCGCCAACTTTTTCACCAAAAATATGACGAGTATTATCTCCATCAACAAACGTAACTGGTCCACTGCCTGCATCCCAAATATTCATTTCGAGATTAGACATCCATCCATAACCAAACATCCCATTCGATCCGGACTTTCGGCTATTGTATGTTCTCGTAAATTCAACATCTTCGCCTAGACCAGAAATAGCAAGATCCGTTGTTTGTAAAACAAGGTTTCCGTTTGCTGGATTCACCCCATCTTTAGTGGTCGTCCAGAAAGATTCTTGGCCGATTGGCTCTACCCAATAATTAATCGTAATGCGCGGCGTATTAACACTATTGTTTACCGTATTAAATGTGCGATATGGAGAAGACGATTCGTTCTGCTGTTTCAGCATCAAGCCGTAGTTCGGCTGAATACCATTGTACCAGTCCTTGACCAACTGAGTGATATCCCAGCTCCAGTACGTATTGGCCGTATTGTTTGTTGTCGTTGATTCTTTTGTGCTTCGAATAGAAGGCTGATTATTCCAGGTAACAGAAGAAGACCAATTGCTTGTAATTCGATGTAAATCAATAGATACTTGTTGACCATCGGCATTTGTTTGATAGGCATTAAATGTAGCGCTGGAAATGACACTATCACTCGGAAGACTCGGAAGGTAAAATCTCACTAAAGCACGAGTCGTTCCGAAATAACTGTTGTAACCTGTATGCATGTATGTGTTGCTCGAATAGACAGAATCAGGAAAATTATAGGCAATAAAATTATCCCGCAAAACATCCCATTCATTGATCGTAGGGTCAATCGTTACCGGATATATGGTGTCTGGATCTTGTAAAAAGCTCTCATCTACTATCACATCAATATAAGTTTTGCCGCTATTTTGACGTAAATGAAAGGCAACTTGATCAGAATACTTGTGGTTCGCATCGAACATATATGGCTTTTCTAAGTACCACTTAGGGTTCCCTTTTGAGTCTTCAAAGACGATCGTTCCGTCTTTTTTAGCAACAGCCTTTACCCCTTTTAGTTTCATCTCAAAAGTAAAAGCATTGCTGGAAGGTTTATTGTTAAGAATAATATCCTCTTTGACCGCATTGCCTTGAAGGCGATATCGCACATCGGTTTGTTCAAATAACCCTTTATAAATGATTTCATTATTTTTCGCAACACCTTGCACATTTTTCGCATTTATTGGGATAAACGAAAGGATTCTATCATTTTCTTTGATCGAAACAAGTTCAGGTTGACTCGATTGTTTTGCGAATGTTACTTTGAAGGCGTTAGCCGTATTCTCAAACATATCGGCCCCGTTGGGTTTTAGATCGTTATTAATTTTTTTCCATTTCTTATCAAGAGGATCTTGATAAAATTGGGGTTGCAGGTATATCTCTTCAGTAAAGCTTCCATCCGGATTCAAGTATCTTGTCGAATACTTTGTCCGTCTGCTCTCGAGCTCTAATTTTGATTTTGGCCGTTTCGTGGGAAGATCACCAATGTTAGCTTCAATATTTCGGCTTTTTTGCACTACGCGTTCCGATTTCCCAAGAGCAGCTTGTGCAAATGGGGGGACGACAATACTAAAAATTAAACAACATGAGAGAATCATAGCCACATAGCGATAGTTAAATATCGACTTTCCTTCCACCTTATTCCCTTCCTCTCAGGATATGTTAATCATCCGGATGTCAATAAGATTATAGCAACGAAATACAAAGATACGTAATGATCCAAATAATGTAAATTATCAATCGTTTAAGATGACTATAAAAACCCGCCCGCACTCTCATTCGTTTGCTATTGCCAAAAGTTTATCCATCACGATTTTTCTCTGAGTTTTAACGTCTGGAAAAAAGCTTGTCACCTCTGTTTTTCGGCCATCATGAAATAACTACATACTCAACAGCCCAAACATTGTGATGAACAAGGGGGAAGAGATGATGAGAATATCTGATTTTCTTAAAAGATATCATTTGCATGGGAGTTTAATTAATAAGGTAGAATATGATTCGACCACCAAAAGAGTATCTCTTGAAACTGAGTTATGCAAATGGCAACAATTCGATTATGACGAAACGAAAGATCCGGAAATGATTGAAGGATTCAATGTTTTTGAAGATGTAACATATTTTGAAACAGATTGCGTTAAAGACTTTGATGCTGATGAAATATTGGAAGTGGTGCTTATTTCCGCCACTTCATCGCTTGAAAAAGTTAAAATAGTCACCGACGGGGGGAACATCATCATGATTGAGGCGGGGAATGTAGAGTGGCACTCACTTTGAGTGCAATGCTTAAGGGTAATTCTTACAATGCGCGCAATACCGTTGGCCCGATATTTTAAGGTGTTGAGAAACAGGAAGAGGTTTGTTTGTCGACTGCTCAAAAACGCGGCGATGCATAGCCCCGTCACCGAAGCGGTTGTCAGCGATACAAATACGGAGTGCCATAATATTCCGTCCGGTTGAGCTCCGGGTATTCGGAAGTGAAATGAATGAAAATCGGGCACCAATCACAAAACGGGTACGTGCGAAAAAAATCGCGGTCGCCATAGCGAATAGCTTCGAGCGCCAACGGCAATTCTTTCTTGAATACGTTCGCTCGGCGCGCATTTTCTTGCCGGCCCATTTGCCGGTTGCCAACGAATACATAGAGAAACAATACTAGCTGTTGCCCGGCTTGTTTCCATTCACCGAGCACTTCATCGCGTTGAGAAGTGAGCTGATCAGTGACAAATGCGCGGGAGACAGTGAGGAATAAGGTGCCAGTCGTGTCCGAGTGGGTTAAGGTGTACAGACGGCCGTTCACTGGTGACAGCTGGGTGATTCCAGCGGTCTGGGTGACGTGCAGTCGCTCGGGAGAGAGGTATTTCATGGCGGTCCTCCTTCTTCTGTGGAAAGTGGTCGATCTCATTCATCTATATAAGTTGAAACTTTGTTTTACATCCAGTAGAGCGCCCACCGCATTCTATCAAAATGACTTGTTATGAAGGAAAACAGAATCGAACAATCGGAAAATCTTTATTGCAACTTATATATATGTGCCTTTATTGGCGGCGATGACAAAACAAAACCGAACGGGACGGTCGATCCGCGTTCGGTTTTGCTTCTCGCTTGATTTCATTGGGTGGTGGCAGTTTCTTTGTCTGCAGCCGCCTCGTCATGCGCCAGCGGAGCGTCAGTTTCAGCCCATTGCGGGCGCCAAGCAATGCAAAGCGCCCCGCCGATGATGCCTAAAATCGTGCCGATGAGAAAGCCGCCTAACGCGCCCATGATCGACAAGATGGCGCTGAACATGCCGATGATGCCAAACAGTGTCGACAGGCGCGGCATTGCGTAGGACAACGCGGCCATAAGCAACACCATCCCGCCGAGGAAAAAGCCGACGAAAACGGTGCTGCCCGGGACGAGCGAAATTTCGTATAAGTGCGCTGGAATCCATAGAATGATCAAGCCCGACAGCAAGAGAAGCGTCGCTCCCCAAAACGGCCGCCGCTGGCGCCAACGCCTGAACGTCTGCCAATAGGAACGGGTCATAGCAATCATCCTTGCTTATTTCAGTTTCTCAAAGTATACTTTCATGCCTGGAAGCGAAACTTTTTGCTGGAACAAATAAACGGTTTTTAAGTCCCCGTTTTCGATTGAAATGCTATCGGCTCCTTGGGTGAACTCTTGTGCTGCTTTTTGAACGGGATCTTGTACATCGCCTACATAGTTTTCTTTCATCGTCAAGCTGCCGAAGGTGATGTTGCCGTTAATTTGCGTTGCTTTTTGCACGAGCCCATCGATCGATACTGTTCCGCCGGCTTCAATGACGACGCGGAGACCGAGCGCTTCGAAGTCCTTGGAAATTTTGAGTCCTTGGATGCTGGCATTTTTGATTTCGTTGACAAATACCGGCGTTTGTTTCGTCTCTCCAGATTCCGCCATCCCCCCGTACATTTTAAAGCCTTGCCCGTTGAGCTTGTCAAATTGGACGGTAAATTCACCGACTCCGCCGAGCGGCAAGGCGTACGCGACCCCCGTGATCCCGAAGAGGGACAATAGGGCGCCGAGAAACAGAAACCCTGCGAGCAGTGCGGCGAGCAGCGGCTTTTTCGCCGTATGCCCCCCAATGATGACCGATTTTGTTGCCATTTCCATGGCTGTTCTCCTCCCCCTTTTGAATGAGAATGGTTGTAAGCGTTTTAGTAAATCTGTTTAAATTTTATGACAATTATTTTTCTCATTGAATCCCTATGTTTGTCGGATTTTTTTCTGCTCCTTCCCGGGTTGTGACGGTCAAAAGAAGGGAATGGGCAGCCACATGATGCAGAAGCCTCAGGAATTCGGAGGTGAAAGCGCATACACCGTGCGATTTTCGCCAAGTTTTGCCTGACTCCATTTCGGGCTCCTCAAAGAAACTCGGCACTCAATACCGGGTGGGAGGGGGGCCAATCGCTTGATGAAGTTTGGGGCAATAAAATATCAGCGCTGGAAGGAAACATTGGTTTCTCCGTCATTCTACGGGACTGCTGGTTTAAAGAAAAATGAGGCTCAATCATCCCGCTTCTCAGATCGGGAAGCTTACAAATGTTGCTCCTCTTGACACCCAAGAATCAGGAGAAATGGCTGTTTTCTCCTGGCCCTCTACAGGTCAATCGGAAAACAGAACTACGGAAATAATATGATGGTTGTGAAAATATGTTTGGTGCAATATAATCATAAAGGGAAACTGAAAATAGCAAAGGAGATGATGACGATGAAGAAGCGAAAGTGGTTTACGCGTGCTATGGCTGTTCTTTCTCTGTCGCTGTTGCTCGGCGCTTGTGGAAACGGTAACAACAATGGAGGGACAGAGCAAGAAGGGGCCAATGGGAAGCAAGGCGGCGACGTGAAATTCCTCAGCATTGCCACCGGCGGGACGGGCGGAACGTATTATCCGCTTGGCGGGGCGTTTGCCGATATTATCAAAGATGAAACGGGTATCGACGCTAATGCCATCACTTCGGGGGCATCGGCGGAAAACATGGCGATTTTGGATGCGGGCGATGCGGAAATTGCGTTTGCGCAAACTGACATCGCGACATATGCCACAGAAGGAAAGTTAATGTTTAAAGAGAAAATTGAAAGCGTGAAAGGGATTGCGACCCTTTACCCGGAAACGATTCAAATTGTCACCACGAAAAAATCGGGCATTCAGTCCGTTGAGGATCTAAAAGGGAAAGTCGTTTCTGTCGGGGAAGCGGGCTCGGGAACGCGGGCAAATGCGGAACAAATTTTGGAAGTTCACGGCATGACGTTTGATGATATTGAAGTGCGCAATTTGTCGTTTGATGATTCCGTCTCCGGCATCCAAGATGGCACGATTGACGCCGCTTTTATTACAGCCGGAACGCCGACGGGAGCGGTGGAAGGCTTGTCAGCGACGGAAGACGTTGTGATTGTGCCGATCGCTGAGGACAAAATCAATGCGCTGATTGAAAAATACCCGTACTATGCGAAAGATGAAGTGCCTCAAGGGACGTATAAGCTAGCGGAAGCGGTTCCGACGGTCGCCGTGCGCGCGATGCTCGTCGCTCGGGCGGACCTGCCGGAAGACACGGTCTACAACGTGACGAAAGCGATTTTTGAAAACTTGGATAAGGTCAAACATGCCAAAGCCCAGCAAATCAAGCTGGAACATGCGCTGGATGGCATGTCGATCGAGCTTCACCCAGGAGCGAAGAAATACTTTGATGAAAAAGGAGTTAAAGCGGAATAACGGTGTGGCAGGAAGGACTGGCCGGGGTCATGGCGCCAGCCCTTCCTTATTTCCGCGGCCGCGAAGGAGGGCGGCTGATGCGAAAACGGGTCATAGCGGTCAGTGTACTTCTGGCGGCGGCTGCCGTCTTCTTTCTCCCTTTCCGCCAGGTGGTCGCGTTTGAAAAGGATGGTCGGGTCGCTGCGTATATCCCGATTTCTCAAGGGGATACGTTCGCGATTCGCTATACGCATTCGATCCACCGTTCAGATGTCGAGGAAACGTATAAGGTGTTGGCTGACGGGACGATTGAACAAATCGCTCTCACTTATGAAGATACGGCGGTCGGGATGCCGGCGAACGCGGCGCCAGGGGAGACATTTACGCTTCGGAATGGAAAATACTATATTACCGGCATGGAGCGCAAATTTCCATCCATCTTGTTGAGCATTGGGCGGGTTGTCGCCAACCATCGCGTCGTTTATGAAGGGAAGACGGTGACGTTAAACACAGTCATCCCTCCCGGCTCCATTGTCCGCATCAAGGTGACACGACTATCATTGGTTCAATGCTGGAAGGGAGTGAACTTGTTTGACTGAGAAGTTTGAACAGCTATCCGCTGAGGAGCAGCAACAATTGCTGGAAAAATACGATCCGGAAGCAGCGACGCGCAAATTGAAAGGGCCGCTTGGCTGGATTGCCTTTTTCGGGCTGCTTTCCTTTTCACTCTTTCAGTTATATGCTTCGATTTTTCAAACGCTTCCAAAACAAATTTTATTGTCGATCCATTTAGGGTTTGCCTTGTCGCTTATCTTTTTATTGTTTCCGGCGCGGAAAAAACATCTTCACCGTTCCAGCGTCGGGATTGTGGATATCATTTTGTCGTTATTGTCGATCGGGGTGGGCGCATATTTGCCGCTGATGCTCGATGACATCGTCCAACGCATCGGCATTATGACGCCGCTTGACTTTACGGTTGGTTTGGTCGCCGTGCTGCTTGTGCTTGAGGCGACGAGGCGGGCGGTCGGGCTGCCGATTACGATCATCGCCTCGCTATTTTTGCTGTATGCGTATTTCGGGCCGTATATGCCGGGATTTTTGGCCCATCGGGGCGTTGATTTGGAAGGGCTCGTCAAAACGATGTTTTTTACGACGGAAGGTATTTTCGGTACGCCGCTGTACGTATCGGCGACATACATTTTCGTCTTCTTGTTGTTTGGCGCATTTTTAGTGAAAACGGGTGTCGGGGAGTATTTTAATGACTTGGCGCTCGTTGTCGCCGGGAAGCGAATCGGCGGTCCGGCGAAGGTGGCCGTGTTCTCCAGCGCGCTCCAAGGAACGATCAGCGGCAGCTCAGTAGCGAACGTCGTTACTTCCGGATCGTTTACGATTCCGATGATGAAACGGCTCGGATACGGAAAAGAGTTTGCCGGCGCTGTGGAGGCGACATCGTCCACCGGCGGCCAGCTCATGCCTCCGGTCATGGGAGCGGCAGCGTTTTTGATGGTCGAGTTTATCGGCGGCATTTCGTATTGGGAGATCGCCAAAGCAGCAGCGATTCCAGCGATTCTATATTTTGCCGGCATTTGGATGATGACGCACTTTGAAGCGAAGCGAATCGGGCTGCGCGGGTTGACAGAGGAAGAAATGCCGAACCGGAAAGAAGTGCTCGGAAAAATTTACTTGCTCATTCCGATCCTTATCGTTATTTTGCTGCTGATGAGCGGAATGAGCGTGATGCGGGCCGCGCTTTGGTCGATCGTTGCGATCATTGCGGTCAGCGCGTTGAAAAAGGAAACGCGGTTAGGATGGCGTGACATTATCGGCGCTTTGGTTGACGGAGCAAGAAGCGCGCTGTCTGTGGCGGCGGCGACAGCGGCCGCCGGGATTATCGTCGGGGTCGTGACGAAAACCGGCCTTGGCTTAAAAATGGCAAACGGGCTAGTGGACTTATCGAACGGGATTTTGATTTTAACGCTCTTTTTCACGATGTTGACATCGCTCATTCTCGGCATGGGGTCACCGACGACCGCGAACTATGTCATTACGTCAACGATCGCTGCACCGGCGATCATCGCTTCCGGTGTGCCGGAACTGGCGGCTCATTTGTTCGTCTTTTACTTTGGCATTATTGCCGATATTACGCCGCCGGTGGCGCTTGCGGCGTTTGCGGCGGCCGGCATTTCCGGAGGGAAGCCGCTACGGACCGGGGTGATTGCGTCGAAGCTAGCGATTTCCGCGTTTATCATCCCGTACATGTTTGTCTTTTCACCGGCGCTGTTAATGATTGATACGACGCTTCCATATTTGATATGGGTCGTCTTTTCCGCGTTTATCGGCATGTTGGCCATTAGTGCGGGGATGATCGGCTTTTGGTACCGGAAGCTCAACATTGTTGAACGCATCATTGCGGTTGCGACAGGGTTGCTGCTGATTTATCCGGAAACAATCAGCGATATCGTCGGATTGGTCTTATTTGCGGCCATGTTTGCCATTCAATATGCAGCCGGAAGACGGGAACGGACGCAGAAAACGGCATCATAAAAGTCCGATTTGAGCAAACCGAAAGGCAGGCGCTCATCTAGACGAGGCCTGCCTTTTGCTTGCGGTTGCGACGGGGCGGTGACATCATCTAGCGCTTTGCGGACAAGCTATTGCGTTTTCATCTATGGATGCAGGCCCGCCAGTTTCTTGCGCTGCCACTGAAGAAAAGAATAGCGTCAACAGCAAAGTCGGAGCTGCTTTTTTGGGCATCAAATGGGAACCCGGTTCAGGTGATGAAAAGGAACCGGCCGTGTTTGAGTACGGACATCTCCGACGCGGCAATGGCTGATGGCGCGTCGTCGTTGTTTCCTTGTTTTGTTTTTGCTATGATGGGGATAGATTTGGTTGGCTTTCACTATAGAAAACCGGGCAGCTTGCCTGAAACAGGCGCCTAAGCGGCTGAGAACTGCCCGCCTAGTGGGCCGGTGATTGAAAAAGGCCAATGTAAAAAGGTTTCCTTCATTGAGAACGTCTGTTTTTCTGTGAAAATGCGCCGCCTTAATGCGTCATTTTCATGCCAGGGTGGGGAGCAAGGCTTGCTCATGAATGTTTTTTTGAGCAATAAAAAATCATTGATGGAAGGACATCGCAGTTTTTCACCGGCCTTCTGGGAGCAGCAAACAACAGCTAGATGATGAAAAGGGAAGGATGGGAGAACGCATGGATGATCGCACATTTCGCAACGCGATGGGGAAATTCGCAACCGGCGTGACGGTTGTGACGACCGCGTTTCAAGGGGAAGCAAAAGGGATGACGGCGAACGCGTTTATGTCCGTTTCGCTTGATCCGAAGCTTGTCGTTGTCTCGATTGGTCATAAAGCACGGATGCATGACATCGTCAAGCAAACCGGGAAGTTTGCCGTCAACATGTTGACGCGCGATCAGGAGGATTTGTCGCGGTTGTTTGCCGGCCAGCTGAAGGAAGAGCGGGATGTGGCGTTTGAATGGGTCGATGGCCACCCGATTTTGCCGGATGCGATGGCGAATATTTTATGCAACGTGCACAGCTCGTACGTCGCCGGCGACCATACGCTCTATTTTGGCGAAGTGACCGATATTTTGATGAAAGAGGAACCGGGTGACCCGCTCTTATTTTTCGAGGGGAAATACCGAAGCATTGGCCAATAAGGATGGAGCAGGCGTACGGCAGCCCGCCGAGACATCGGTCGTTCGGTTCACATGAAAGCAAAGGGTGTCCCAAAAACAACGGGACACCCTTTTTCATGGCTGTCTATATGGGCAGAACGCTCCCATAAGGCCGTATTTTGCCTCTCTTGAGGAAAGGCGGCCTTTTCGGCCGGCCCTTTGTCATTTTTTCAACACATCGTGGTCGACGTACCGTTCGCCGTTCAGTTCGCTAATGACGTTAATGGCGACTTTCGCTCCGTCGCCGGCAGTGATGATCGTATGAACGCTGACGCCCGCCACGGTGCCAGCCGCCCAAATGCCGTCGATGTTCGTTTTGCCGTTTGCATCGACGGCGATGACGGTTTTGATGCGCGGTTCGGTCGCCGGTTTCGTGCGCAATCCGATTGTTTCCGCCAGATCGGTGGCAACGCCGGTAGCGAAAATGACGTGTTTTGCCTCATACGAACCGTTGTCGGTGTCAAGCCGGAATCCGCCGTCCGTTTTTTGAATGTCCGTTACTTGTGCGGTCACCAGTTCAGCCCCAAACTTGGCTGCTTGTTTTTTGCCTGTTTCGATTAAATCCGGACCGCTGATTTCCGGGACGCCGTAATGATTTTCCACCCAAGCGCGTTTGGTCATGCTTTTGTCGTTGTCCAATACGACTGTTTTTTTTCCTGCCTTGGCGGCGAAAATCGCAGCGCTCGCCCCTGCCGGCCCGGCGCCGATAATGGCAATGTCGTACATCGTAACAGCCTCCCTTTGTTTGAATATTGGCACTATGAATAGTGTAGCATAGGTGGAAACAAGGTCCAAATGATTTGATTTATAAAATGATATTTATTATCAAATTGTATTTACTTTAAATAATCGTGCGTGTATAATTAGGAAGCAGAGGGGATCACAAAGGAGAGACGAATCAATGAGCAAAGCCATTATTTGTGAACAATGCCGACATCCGGTACGGCGCCTGAAACATTCGTTGCTTTGCCGATGTGGAATGAAATTGGTCGTTCAAAAATAAGATGGTGAACAAAGATACAGTTAGGTTCAAGTGGGAAACCGGCGAATGGCGCCGGTTTTTTTCTGTCCTTATTTTTGTCGGCGGCGAATATATAGAAATAAAACCGCATTTTTGATGAGGGTTGGTGCCGCTGATGCACGACAAACGGGATTTAGGGGTCCGATTGGCCGCTTTTTACCGCGAGATGGCGGAATGGATCGGGCAAAAACGGAAACATTTTCCGCTTCCGTCTCATGAAGAAAGCCGGGATCAGTTGCTCGCTTATTTATATATGAAAGAGCATATGCCTCCTGATTTAATGGAAGCGCTGGAAGAAGAGGGATTGCTGCTTGGCGGGCAAGAGCCTCATCTCATCGCGACAGTGGAACAGTTTTTGACTTATTTGCGCACGCCGTTTGATCGTGGGGAGGAGATCCGAGCGGTGACAAGAAACGAAGCGAAACGGCTGCTTGACGAACGAACGGAAGCGATGTTTGGCCCATCCGGTCGTTCCCAGCGGACACGCATCATGGTGACGATGGACGAAGCGTGGGCCGATGAGCCGGATATCGTAGAGCGGCTTCTTTTGTACGGCATGGACATTGCCCGCATTAATTGCGCCTACGGTTCACCGGAAACGTGGGAGACGCTGGCGGCTGTCATCCGCCGGGCGGAAGAGCGCCTGCAACAACAACTGCTAGGGAAGCGATGCCGCATCTATATGGATTTGCCGGGCCCGAAAATTCGGGTTGACCGGCTTGCCGTTCATACAGGGCCGGTGAAGCTGACCGTGCCGAAAAATGAATATGGGGAACCGGTTCAACCGTTGGCCGGGATCATTTCTTTCGGTCCTTCGCAACCGCTTTCCCCGCTTCCTCATGATGTTTCGTTCATACTGCAGTTGACGGCCGAGGAGGAGGCGGTCGTGGAGCAAGGAGACGATCTGTTTTTTGCCGATGTGCGGGGGAGAAAACGAAAATTGAAGGTGATCGAACAAATGGGGCCGTCTTGTTTTAAAGTTCTTCTGTCACGGACGGCCTATGTGCAAAAAGGAATGAAATTGTGGCGTGGGTCGGCGCTGTTTACCCTTTCTTCCGCCTTGTTTATTCCGATGAAAGCGTTTGTCAAAACCGGGACACCGCTCTATATTTATTTCGATGACGCCCAGTTTGCGGCTGCAAAGGACGAACGCGGCGTAAAAATGACGACCACATTGGCAAAAGCATGGCGCAACGTGCGGGCGGGGGATCGGCTGTATTTAAACGACGGCCAAATTTTGGCCAGGGTCGTTAAAGTGCATGAACGGTGCGTGGAGGCAAAAGTCATCGCCGATGGAGGAAAGCGGAAAACGATCAAGCAAGGGACGGGCATCCATCTTCCCGATTCGTTCATCCATTTGACCGTTCCGCCGCTCACCGACCGTGATCTCGAAGTGATTCCGTTCATCGCGGAGCATGCGGATATGGTGGGATTGTCGTTTGTCCATACGCCGTATGACTTGCGAAAGCTTTATCGTTTGCTTTCAGAGCAAGGGGCTTCTTCCCTTCCGGTGGTTGCGAAAATCGAAACGAGGGAGGCGCTCCACAACTTAGCCCGCATTGTGCTTGAGGGGCTAAAGCTCCCGGCGTTCGGGGTGATGATTGCTCGCGGCGATTTAGCGCTTGAAGTCGGATTTGAACATATGGCCGCCGCCCAGCGCGAGATTTTAATGCTATGCCGGGCGGCCCATATTCCGGTCATTTGGGCGACGCAAGTGCTTGAACAGCTAGCGAAAAAAGGACTGCCATCGCGTGCGGAACTTTCGGATGTGTTTCTCGGCAAGCAGGCGCAATGCATCATGCTAAACAAAGGAGCGCATATCGCTGAGGCGGTTCGCTTGTTGGCGTTTTTGCTTGCAAACGAAGACAGCCACGTCGGGCAGTGGACGGATCGGCTCTCGTCTTTGGAGTAAACGGACTCTGGTATTCGAACGACCTAGATGTTTGGGGGCTTTCATGATCCGCACACACTCCATTCCAAAGATTCTCCTTCCTTCTTTTTTCGACATAAGCCCCCTAAACCCCTGCCTTGGCGTGTGCTTTTTCACCGGCCTTCTAGAAGGTTGGTGAAAAACCGCTGTTTGCCTTGATCGATGATTGAACGCGTGAACATAGAGGCTGATGTAACAAGTTTTTTCCACTTGGGAAACGATTCCGAGAAGCGGTTGCGCGAGTAAATCACCAGCCCGCTAGGCATGGGTGTGAAACGGTATCCGTTGGGGGCGATGGCGCGACTTGGAAATGGTGGCTTCGCGGAACTTGCCGTTGATCGACGGGGAGGGGAGTTCCCCGCTTTTTTGCGCCTTATATGTAAACCTTTTTTATAAATAAGGTTTACAAAATAGAAGCCGTTTCGATAAAATAGAAGCAATAATGGGAGAGGAGGGGAAAGATGCACATTCGTTCCTGGATTTGGGCGGCGCTGTTTGCGGCGTTGACGGCCGTGGGCGGAATGATCAAAATTCCGGTGCCGTATGTGCCGTTTACGTTGCAAATCGCGGCGGTGTACTTGGCCGCGTGCTTGCTTGGGCCGAAAATCGGTGCGCTCAGCCAGCTGTTGTACGTGTTGGTCGGATTGGCGGGGGTGCCGGTGTTTGCTGAAGGGGGAGGGCTCGGTTACATCTGGAAGCCCACTTTCGGCTATTTGCTTGGATTCATCGCTGGGGCGTACACAAGCGGGTGGCTGATCGAGCGTTTTCGTTGGACGAAAGGGGTGCAACTGTTTGCCGCCAATCTTGCTGCCTTGGTTGTCGTGTATTTATGCGGGGGCCTTTGGTTGTACGGCGCGATGAAATGGATCGTGGAAAAACCGTTGACCGTCGGGCAAACGATTTGGTTTGGAGTGTTGCTTCCGATTCCTGGGGATCTTATTCTTTGTGCGGCCTGTTCGCTTGTCGCTGCGCGCGTTTGGCCTCGCGTTCGGCCGGTCATGACAACAGAGCGGTTAGGGGGATGATCAACGATGGGAACGGCATTGTTCATAACGGGAACAGGGACTGAAATCGGCAAGTCGGTCGTGACATCATTGATCGTGTTGGCGTTAGAGCGTCTTGGTTGTTCAACTTGCGTGTTCAAGCCGGTCCAAACCGGGATGGCTGACGATGGAATTTCGTTTGCCGAGCAGCATTGGTATCAACAAGTGGTTCAGCTTTCGCATTTTGAAGGAATGTACCGCATGGAGCCGGCGATGTCCCCGCACTTGGCAGCGGCGCTGACCGGCACCTCCATCGAACCTGAGCGGATAGCTGAACGGTTGGCATCGCTGCGGCAGCGCTATGATGTCGTGCTTGTTGAAGGAGCGGGGGGACTGGCCGTTCCATGGTGCGAGCGCGGCGGACGATGGTACATGACGTGCGATTTTGTCCGCGACTATGAGCTGCCGGTGATTCTCGTGT
Organism: Geobacillus subterraneus; assembly: GCF_001618685.1. Taxonomy (GTDB): domain Bacteria; phylum Bacillota; class Bacilli; order Bacillales; family Anoxybacillaceae; genus Geobacillus; species Geobacillus subterraneus. The sequence continues at coordinate 255,170 of NZ_CP014342.1, forward strand.
CGCTTTCGGGTCTTGGCGCGATTCACCACGCGGTAACGACCGCAACATATGCCGAGACGCAAGGCGTCCGTGTGCTCGGTTTAGTATTTAACCAGTTTGACGAGCGTGAAGTGATTCATCGAAACAACATTGAGACGATCACGGCGATGCTCAAGCTTCCTGCCTTCGCTACGGTGCCACCGTTTTCGGCTGTTACGAGGGAGGAATTAGAGGCGTTTGCCGGGCAGTGGATTGAACGAAAGGAAGCGGCAGCGCTATGGGAGGTGCTTGCTGTTGAAGTATAGCTATGAGCAGCTCGAACAATGGGACAAGCAGTATGTTTGGCACCCGTTCACGCAAATGAAACAGTACGTCAACGAGCGGCCGCTGATCATTGAGCGCGGAAAAGGCAGCTATTTATATGATGTGAACGGTCGCCGCTATCTGGACGGGTATGCATCGCTTTGGGTCAACGTCCATGGCCATAACGACCCGGAGCTGAATGCGGCGCTTCGCGAACAATTGGAGAACATCGCCCATTCGACATTGCTTGGCTCGGCCAACGTGCCGTCGATTTTGCTGGCCAAAACATTGATCAGCTATTGGCCGGGGATGGCGAAAGTGTTTTATTCCGACACGGGAGCGGCAGCGGTGGAAATCGCGCTAAAAATCGCCTATCAATATTGGAAAAATATCGATCCGGTCAAGTATGCGAAGAAAAACAAATTTGTCTCCCTGAAGGAAGCGTACCATGGCGATACGGTCGGGGCGGTGAGCGTTGGCGGCATGGCAACGTTCCACCGCATTTTCGCGCCGCTTCTGTTTGAGCGAATCGAAGTGCCGTCGCCGTATGTGTACCGCATGGAGAAATACGGGAGCGAACAAGATGTTGTCCGCTATTGTTTGAATGAGTTGGAACGTGTGCTCGCCAGCCAGCACGAACACATTGCCGCCGTCATTGTCGAACCGCTCGTTCAGGGGGCGGCGGGAATCATTGTTCACCCGCGCGGGTTTTTGAAAGGAGTGGAGGCGCTTTGCCGCCAATACGGGGTGCTCCTTATTTGCGACGAGGTCGCCGTTGGCTTTGGCCGCACCGGAACGATGTTCGCTTGCGAACAAGAAAAGGTCGCTCCTGATCTTGTCTGTCTCGGCAAAGGGATTACCGGCGGTTATTTGCCGCTCGCGGCAACGCTCGTCACTGAAGAGGTGTATGCGGCGTTTCTCGGCGAGGCGGATGAAGACAAGACGTTTTATCACGGCCATACATATACGGGAAACCAGCTGACGTGTTCCGTGGCGTTAAAAAATATCGAGCTCATAGAACAGCGCGGCCTCATCAGCAGCGTTCAACAGAAAGCGCGCCGGCTGGCCGAACGGTTGGATGCGCTATATGAGATTCCGATCGTCGGCGACATCCGGCAAAAAGGGCTGATGTGCGGCATTGAAATCGTGAAAGACCGAAGAACAAAAGAAGTGTTTCCACGCGCCGCGATGGTCGAGCACCGCATCGTTCTCGAGGCGCGCCAAAGAGGACTGATCATCCGTCCGCTCGGACCGGTATTGACGTTCATTCCGGTTCTCTCCATGAGTGAAGCAGAAATGGACGAGGCGGTGCGCATATTGTTTGACTCGATCGCCTGTTTGTACGAACAGGTGCGTATGGAGCGTTTGTAAGTTGGGGCGGCTAGATTGCCGCCTGTTTCTTTTGGCCTGATTGGGTGCGAGCCTAGGCAACGGGTGTGTATCATACATACAGTGAGACTAAGGGCAGGCGGAAGGAGGGAAGCAAGGTGAACCATATCGATATGACGGATGCGCGCATCTGGCGGCCGTGGGGCTTTTGGCGGCCGTTCGGTTTTCCGTTTTTTGGCGCTCCGTTTTTTGGCGGCTTTTTAGGCGGGCTGCTCGGCAGCGCATTGTTCCCGCCGTTTTTCTATCCGTACTGGTATGGCCCGATTTGGTGGTGAGAAAGGAGCAAGGGTTGGGCGGACAGCCCACCCTCTTTTTTTGTTTTGTGCATATGAATAAAGTACCGCATCTTATCCATGAAGGAAAGGAGAAAGAAACGATGCCATTTCCAGGTTTGTTGTTTGGTGCCCCGTTCATCGGCGGGTTTTTAGGCGGATTGCTCGGCGGCGCCCTCGCTCCGCGCCCGTTTTATCCGTACCCGCCATATCCGCCGTACCCGGGCTGGTGGTATTGAACCTAGCCATGAAGAATAAGCATCCCGTCGGTGAAACAGGGATGCTTATTCGATGATTCCGGTGTCGCGGATCGTCACCTCGGCGGTGACGCGGATCGGAAGGTGGCTGTAGTTCTTATAAAAATCGCGGTGGCGAAACTGTCGGTAACGGCTCGCGGCCAGATCGCCGAAGCCGATCGGATCGATGTGTTTTTCTTGAAAACGGCGGAGAAGAGCCGCGGTTTTCGAACGAATTTGTTGTTCGAATGTTTTTTCGACAGACTTGCGGACATCGAATGTGAATGCCCCACGTTTGTATTCGCGTACGACTCCTTCAAGCGCAAGATGAACATGAATATGCGGGCGGGTTTTTGGTCCTGAAAAGGAAATGGTCCGCTTTGTTGAGATATTTTTAATGGATACGTAGTGTTGGCGATTCAATCGGATCGTATGGGTACCTTCACTGTAGGCATCGGCTGCGATTTTAAAGTAGAACATATCACTCCGCCCAATCGTATCGACCATCCGATCGTTGCGAAAGAGAGCAACACCGATCACTTGTACATCTTCACCCACCCGGCGTATATATGGCAAAAAAGGATCTTTTCCGTCCGCATAGTACGTTTTTAAAAATAAATGCAAATTTGTTTTGGGCAAATCGCGCTGCTCGATATTTTGTTTTAGTAAGTTCGAGAGATAAATGCCGCTTCCTTGCCGGCCGTAACGTCCTTCGAGCAAACGTTCAGCTGTCCCATCGACCACCGCCAAATACAGTCTCGTCCCGATGCTCGCATCGCGGTGGAATTGATCGACAAAGGGAAAAATCCCTCGTTTGGCCAGGCGTTTTCCGTACAAGGCGGTCTCAATGCTTCCGTTGACGAGCGGCTCAGATGTTTTATATTGCAGTTCTTCGAGCACGTCTTTTGCCGTGGGGGAAACGGCTGTCAACGTTTTGTTTGCTGTTTCTCCTTTTTTGTAAACCGGGATGAGAACGGTTCCCCGAATTTTCTCTTTTCCTGCTTCGTCAAACCCGACCGCGCTTTCAATGTTGATATCATCCAAAATTTCTTTGCGAAGACAGCCGCAAAGGATCGCGACGGTGAACCCGATCAACAGAGCGGTTCGTATGCTCATACGTTTCCTCTCACTTTCTTCACAATATATGTAATGCCTGCAAGACAAGGAATCCATATATAAAGGAAATAAAAGCCGACTCTGTTTAAAATGGTGTTAACGAAGTCTACTTCTTTGCGGTCATGAATGAGCAGCGTGCTGAAAAAACAAATGGCGGCAATGACGAGCAACGCAGTTTTTTGGCGGACCGGAAAAAGCTGCCTGCATATCCGTGAAGAACACCATAATCCTAAGCAGACGTTCGGCAAAATAATCAGCAGCCAGTTGGCGATGCCGATATATTCGAAGCGTTCAATGAACGGCAATTCCACCATTTTCCACATCGTTAACGTCGGCCAAATTTGCCGCTGCAGTTGTTTTTCGCTAAAATATGCCAATGTCAATACGGTAAGCAACGCATAAAACAATGTCGTCGTCAATAAGGCGGCATGCGCCCATTTGGCGGACTGGTTTCCGCGCTTGATAAAAGGGTAAAAGAGCAAAATCGTTTCGTATCCAAGCATCGTCAATGTCATTTGTTTCGCCGCCTTCACAATGGTTGAAGGGGGATGATCCAATATCGGAAGCAGCTGGTAAAAGTCAGTGTAATCAAGGACAAACCAAAAGGTAAACAACAAATAGCTCGGAATGATCAAGCAAAAAAAGCAAATGCCGACAACAACCCGGAATCCGCCAACGGTAATGTATAGACAAAGAAACAAAAATGCGAGTGAAAATTCCCATGTTTTCAAGTCAGGAAACATCCATACTTGAATCACTTCGATATATGTGCGCAGAACGACAAAGGCCATAGCGGCAAAGTAAAGGGCAAGCAATGACGAAAGGGCTCCTCCGACCCAGCGGCCGAAAAGGCGCTGATGAAGGAGGAGGAAATCGCCATCTGCCTGTTGCAGCAACCAGTATAGCACGATGAGAATCAGATGGGACGAAGCGCCGGCAAGCAGGACGGAAATCCAGGCATCATGTCCGGCTGTTTTCGCGATGACCCGCTGAAATCCGAGCACTCCGACACCGATTTGCATGGACACGATCACAAAAAAGGTCATGAAAGGTGAAACTTGTAGACGTTCGGCAACAGAAGCCATCGTCGTCCTCCTGTCGGTTTGTCATTCGTCGATGTCCCGTTTTTCTTTTGCCTTTTTCCTATTAAAGCGAATGGGCTGCTCGGGCCGCAATGTTTCCGGCCGTTTCGATTGGCTTGTAAACGGCAGGCGGATGAGCGCGTCTTTTAAATCCCGCCAACGGGGCGGATATAAAGGAGCAAGGAACGGACGACCGAGCGAAGTTAAGTAAAGCAGATGGGTCATGACAATACAAAAACAAAAAGCAACGCCAAGCAACCCCCACATTTCAGCGAACAGGATAAAGGGAAAACGCATCAAGCGAATGGTGTTCCCGATTTTATAAACGGGAGTAGTAAAGGAAGCCAGTGCGGCGAGCGCCACTAAGATGAGCAAAACATTGCTTGTCAAACCGGCTTCAACGGAGGCGGTTCCAATAACAATCCCGCCCACGATCCCGATCGTTTGGCCGACTTTCGTTGGGAGCCGCGCCCCGGCCTCCCTCAATAGCTCAATCGTTAGTTCGAGAAACAACACTTCCAAAATGGGTGGGAACGGAATTTCCCTTCTTGATGTAATCAAGGTGCCGAGTAAATCTTTTGGAATCAGTTCGTAATGATAGTTCAACGTCGCTACATAGATCGGCGTGATCAAAATGGAAAAGGTGACCGAAAACAGGCGGATGAGACGGAAAAACGATGCGATCGTCCAATTGAGAAAATAGTCTTCAAAGGATGAAAAAAATTCCACTAACGTCGTCGGACCAATCAACACGTGCGGAGATCCATCCACCATAATTGCTACTTTTCCTTCGGCCAGCACGGCAGCGACTCGGTCCGGGCGCTCCGTATCGAGCAGCTGCGGAAAGGGGGAGTGCCGGTTGTCCGAAATAATTTGTACGATATAAGAGCTGTCGATCATCTCGTCAAATTCCACTTGTTCGATGCGCTGAAGAACCGTTTGGACGTTGTCGGGATTAGCAATGCCATCAATATACACAACGGCGACTTTCGTTTTCGACAGCGTTCCGACCCTTGTCATTTTGACCGTCAAACGGTCGATCGGGATTCGTTTGCGCAATAAGTACAAATTTGTTTCCAACGATTCAATAAACGACTCCTTCGGGCCGACGACGCTAAATTCCACTTCGGGGATAGTGAGTGTCCGTTCCAATGTTTTTTGCGCCTTTATGAGCAGCCCGGTTTCGTCCGTTTCATGAAGGCGGATGAATAAATATCCCTCGAGCAGTTTGGCCTTTACATCATTTGGGTCGCTAGAGATATAGGCGTCGTCGATCGGAAGAGCTTGGCGTATATCTTCTAAAGATGAAAACGGACGATGAAACAAGTATGGGAAAATAGAGCGAGCGACAGTTTCTATATCAACCATCGGCTTGATATACGACACCCATAGATAGAGACCGGATGTGTCGTTCCGGTACACTTTCGTTTGGAAATCCATCGAGCTTCCTAATGTTTGCAGCGTCGCCCATACGGATGGCGGTGGAGCTGTCATCCCTCTCCCCCTTTGTGTTGAGACTTTCTCATTGTCAGACGAGAAAGAGGATGTCCGCGCGCACTAGAGGACATCCTCGTTTGCTTTCTTCACTGCAGTTGGTTTCCTTGATAAGGGAACTGGCTGGTATACCCTTGGAACTGCTGGTACGTTTGCTGGAGCTTTTGCGGATCAGCCGCTTCGAGCTTGTACCAGCCTTTTTTAAACATTAAATTGTACAGGTCGCGCTGGCAGTTTTGCGTTTCCGTAAAAATGTTCATCATATCTTGGTATAACGGTTGGTTGCTCGCCTCATGCAAAAACACGCTGTAAGAGAGCGTCATATATTTTTCCGTCGTCAACATATCGTTCAAAAAGTCGCGCTCATTCATTTGCGGTGTTTTCGGCACTTGCGTTTCCGGGTTTTGCACTTGTCTTGTGTTCATGCGGCTTTCCTCCTTTTACATGACCGGCGGTTGCGGCGGGTTTTGCAAATGGCGCAAAATCATGTTGTAATGGCGCTGGTGCATTTGCCCGGCGCGCTCGATCGCTTGCACCACCTCGGGATCGCGGCATTGCGAGGCGAAAAAGTGCGCTTTTTTCGCTGCGAGCAAGTTCCATGACATCATATCGGAAAAATACATGGCGTCTTTTGAGGACACCATTTGCGGCGGCTGCGGCATCGCCGCTTGCGGGTTCATTTGCGGTTGTTGCTGCATCGTTTGTCGCTCCTTTCACTCATTGTTCGCTTGTAGATTGTCCATCGGGTGGAAAATTATACACAAATAAAAAATAAACAGCAGGGAAAAAACATATTCAATGGAGCGGAAACATGGTACAATAAGGGTGGTGAATGCGTTTCCATACAAGGGGGCTTACAACTGTGGAGCAACTGATGCGAGACTTTTTCTTGTTCCTGTCGAAAAATAAAACGTTGACAAAGTTGGCGAAGCAATACGGCCTCCGCTTCGGCGCTTCGAGATTTGTCGCCGGCGAAACGATTGATGAAGCGGTGCGCGTCATCCGCCAGCTGAACGAAAAAGGGTTGGCCGTCACGGTCGACTACTTAGGGGAATTTGTGGACAATGAGCGGGAAGCAAACGAGATGGCAAGGCACTGTCTTGAGGCGATTGAGGCGATCAGCCGGGAAAAATTAAACTCGCAGCTGTCGTTGAAAATGACATCGATGGGGCTTGATATTTCCGATGACCTTGTGATGCGCAATATGCGCCGCATTTTAGAGGCGGCGAAACAGCGCGGCGTGTTTGTGACGATTGACATGGAAGATTACTCGCGCTGTCAAAAGACGCTCGATATTTTTAAGCGGTTGAAAACAGAGTACGATAACGTCGGCACGGTGCTGCAGGCGTATTTATACCGGACGGAAAAAGATATTGACGATTTAAAGTCATACCGCCCGAATTTGCGTCTCGTCAAAGGGGCGTACAAAGAATCGCCGGAAGTGGCGTTCCCGGACAAAAAGGATGTAGATGAAAACTTTAAAAAGATCATTAAACAGCATTTGCTGAACGGCAACTATACGGCGGTGGCGACGCATGACGACGCCATCATTGAATATACGAAGCAGCTCGTCAAGGAATACAACATTCCAAACAGCCAATTCGAGTTTCAAATGCTGTACGGCATCCGCCCGGAGCGCCAAATCGAGCTGGCGCGCGAAGGGTATACGATGCGCGTGTACGTCCCGTATGGCACGGACTGGTACGGCTATTTTATGCGCCGGCTGGCTGAGCGCCCGGCCAATGTGGCGTTCGTCTTAAAAGGGATGATCCGGAAGTAGGGGGAGAGCGGCGGCAGCGCCGCCTCCGCTTTCAAGGTCGGCTTGGGCGACCGTTGCGAATCAGCGGAGACGAAACGCCAGCGGCGTTTAGTCTCCTTGCATATTATGCTTTTTGTACTGCTGGTTTTGGCTTGTCCGCTTGCCGCCGCCGTCCGCCTCAACCGTCGGGCCGGCGTTTCCTTTCACGCTGGCTGCACTGACGCCGCCTTTGGACGGATTTTTTTTCACCCGAGCCATCGCCTTCACCTCCTTTTCCTAGTATGGACAAAAACCGGGTTGCGATGTGGGAAAAATGTGCGGCAAATATATTGCGAAAATTACCAACATACTATATATTTAAGTATAGAGAACGTTTTCACTTTTATTTTTTTCACCAAAAAATGAATGATGATTCATTCAATGGTGTGAGGGGGGAACCGAAATGGCAAAACGCATTCGGCGCGCTGCGGTGCTTGGATCCGGCGTCATGGGGTCAGGCATTGCCGCCCATTTGGCGAACGTCGGCATTCCGACGCTGCTGTTGGACATTGTGCCGCGGGAATTGACGAAAGAGGAAGAAGCAAAAGGTTGGACGCTCGAGCATCGACAAGTGCGCAATCGCCTTGCTGATCAAGCGTTGCAAAAATTGCTGAAACAAAAACCAGCGCCGCTTATGACGAAAGACAACATTACGCTTATTGAAACGGGCAACTTTGAAGATGACTTCCATCGGCTCGCCGAAGTCGATTGGATTATTGAAGTCGTCGTCGAAAACCTCGACGTGAAAAAAAGCGTCTTCGCCCGCGTGGATGAAGTGCGGACGCCGGGGACGATCGTCAGCTCGAACACATCCGGCATTTCGATCGCCGCGATGGCGGAGGGGCGTTCGGATGATTTCAAAAAACACTTTTTAGGCACGCATTTCTTCAACCCGCCGCGCTATTTAAAGCTGCTTGAAATCATTCCGACGGAGCATACCGATCCGGATGTGGTCGCCTATATGAAAACGTTCGCCGAAGACGTGCTCGGCAAAGGCGTCGTGCTGGCGAAAGATACGCCGAACTTCATCGCCAACCGGATCGGCACGTACGGACTGCTTGTCACCGTCCGGGAGATGATGGAAGGCGGCTATAGCGTCGGCGAGGTTGATTCGGTGACGGGGCCGCTCATCGGCCGGCCGAAAAGCGCGACGTTCCGCACGCTCGATGTTGTCGGGCTCGATACGTTTGTCCATGTTGCCAACAACGTGTACGAAAACGTCGAGGGAGAGGAAAAAGAAGCGTTCCGCGTGCCGGAGTTTATGAACACGATGCTTGACAACGGCTGGCTCGGCAGCAAATCTGGACAAGGGTTTTTCCTCAAGCAAGGAAAAGACATTCTCGAGCTGAACTACGTCACGATGCAATACGAGCCGCGCAAAAAGCTCGTCACCCCGGCGGTGGAAATGGCGAAGCAGGCGAAAGGAACGGCCGCCAAGTTGCAAACGCTCGTCTACGCCGATGGCGACCGCGCCGGCACGCTTCTATGGAACATCATCGCGCCGACGCTTCTATATACGTCCGGGCTTGTCGGGGAGATCGCCGATGACATCGTGGCGATCGACCGGGCGATGAAGTGGGGGTTCGGCTGGGAGCAAGGACCGTTTGAACTGTGGGATGCGATCGGCCTTGAAAAATCGGTGCGCAAAATGCAGGCCGAAGGGCGCGACATTCCGGCGTGGATTACGGACATGCTCGCCGACGGAGCGACCTCGTTCTATCAAACGAAAAACGGCCAGCGGTTCTATTATGCGCCCGGCGGATATAAAACAGTAGAAGAGAGCGAAAAAGTCATCCACATCCGCCGGCTGAAAGAAACGCGCGGCGTCATCAAGAAAAACGCCGGTGCGAGCCTCATCGACCTCGGCGATGACGTGGCGCTTTTGGAGTTCCATTCGCCGAACAACGCGATCGGTGCGGACATCGTTTTCATGATCAACGAGGCGCTTGAGGAAGTGAACCGCAACTACAAAGGGCTGGTCATCGGCAACCAAGGGAAAAACTTCTGCGTCGGCGCGAACCTGGCGATGATGCTCATGGAAGCGCAGGACGAAAATTTCTTTGAACTCGAGCTAGCAGTCCGGCAGTTCCAGCAGGCGCTTTTGAAAATGAAATACAATCCGAAACCGGTTGTTGTGGCGCCGTTTGCTATGACGCTCGGCGGCGGGGCGGAAGTGAGCTTGGCGGCTTCGCGCATCCAAGCGGCGGCGGAAACATACATCGGGCTCGTCGAAGTCGGCGTCGGCTTGATTCCGGGCGGCGGCGGCAACAAGGAGCTGTACATCAAACGGTTGAACAGCCTGCCGAGCGGGACGGATGTCGACTATGTCAAAGTGGCGGCCAAAACGTTTGAAACGATCGCCATGGCGAAAGTGTCAACATCAGCGGCCGAAGCGCGCGAGCTTGGCTTTTTAAATGACCGCGACGGCATGACGATGAACGGTGATCATCTTCTTTACGAAGCGAAACAGGCGGTGCTCGCCTTATATGAAGACGGTTATCGCCCGCCTGTAAGGAGAAAAGTTCCGGTAGCCGGTGAAAGCGGCTATGCAGCCATGCTGCTTGGCGCGCAATCGATGTTCCATTCCGGCTACATTAGCGAGCACGATTTGAAAATCGCCAAAAAACTCGCGTACGTCTTGGCCGGCGGCCGCGTGCCATACGGGACGGAAGTGGATGAACAATACTTGCTCGACCTTGAGCGTGAAGCGTTCTTAAGCTTGATCGGCGAGCCGAAGACGCAAGCGAGAATGCAGCACATGCTTGTGAAAGGAAAACCGCTCCGCAACTAGGGCGGACGAATGTTAAGGGGGGATTGGCGTGAGAGAAGCGGTGATTGTCGCAGGAGCGCGCACACCGGTCGGGAAAGCGAAAAAAGGGACGCTCGCCCATGTGCGGCCGGACGATTTAGGGGCGCTTGTCGTCAAAGAAACGCTAAAACGGGCAGGAAACTATGACGGGAATATCGACGATCTAATTATCGGCTGCGCCATGCCGGAGGCGGAGCAAGGGCTGAACGTCGCCCGCAACATCGGGGCGCTCGCCGGGCTGCCGTATACGGTGCCGGCGATCACGATCAACCGGTATTGCTCGTCCGGATTGCAGGCGATCGCCTATGCGGCCGAACGGGTGATGCTCGGCCACTCCGATACGGTCATTGCCGGCGGGGTCGAATCGATGAGCATGGTGCCGATGATGGGCCATGTCGTCCGCCCGAACGCGCGTCTCGCTGAAGAAGCGCCGGAATATTACATGTCGATGGGACACACGGCGGAACAAGTGGCGAAAAAATACGGCGTCAGCCGCGAGGACCAAGATGCGTTTGCCGTGCGCAGCCATCAGCGGGCGGCGAACGCGCTGGCTGAGGGGAAATTTGATGAGGAAATCGTGCCGGTGGAAGTGACGGTGCGCAAAGTCGAAAACAACAAACTCGTCGAAGAGAAAGTGGTCTTTACGCAAGATGAAGGGGTGCGGCCGGACACGAACATGGAGACGCTCGCGAAACTGCGCCCGGCGTTTGCCGTCAACGGTACGGTCACAGCGGGCAACGCCTCGCAAATGAGCGATGGGGCTGCGGCGGTGATGGTCATGGACCGCGAAAAAGCGGAGTCGCTCGGCCTGAAGCCGCTCGGCAAGTTCCGTTCGTTCGCCGTCGCCGGCGTGCCGCCGGAAGTGATGGGGATCGGTCCGGTCGCGGCTGTGCCGAAAGCGTTGAAACTGGCCGGCCTTGAGCTGTCCGACATCGGCTTGATCGAGTTGAACGAAGCGTTTGCGTCCCAATCGATCCAAGTCATTCGCGAACTTGGGCTTGATGAGGACATCGTCAACGTCAACGGCGGGGCGATCGCCCTTGGCCATCCGCTCGGCTGCACGGGGGCGAAGCTGACGTTGTCGCTGCTTCATGAAATGCGGCGCCGCAACGTGCAATTTGGCATTGTCACGATGTGCATCGGCGGCGGCATGGGGGCCGCGGGCGTCTTTGAACTGCTGTAATGCGAAGCCAACGGAAATGTAACCGGGCGGCCGCGCCGCCCGGGCAATCACGATATTTGGGGGAGGAAACGAACGATGGCAAAAACGGTGGACAATGCGATTCAAGGCGGCAGCTTTTTAATTGAGGACATTCCGGCAGCACGCGTATTTACGCCGGAAGATTTCACCGACGAGCATCAAATGATCGCCAAAACAACGGAAGAGTACGTCAACAACGAAGTGCTTCCGCAGCTTGAGCATCTTGAAAACCATGAGTTTGACCGTTCGGTGAAACTGCTTCGCAAGGCGGGCGAACTCGGGCTGTTGAGCGCCGACATCCCGGAAGAGTACGGCGGCTTGGGGCTTGACAAAGTAAGCTCCGCCATCATTGCGGAAAATATGGCGCCGGCCGGCGGCTTTGCCATCTCGCACGGCGCGCACGTCGGCATCGGATCGCTGCCGATCGTCTTGTTCGGCACGGAAGAACAAAAACAAAAATATTTGCCGTATTTGGCCACGGGCGAGAAAATCGCCGCCTATGCTTTGACAGAACCGGGATCGGGTTCTGACGCCCTTGGCGCGAAAACGACGGCGAAATTGAACGCTGAAGGGACGCACTACATTTTAAACGGCGAAAAACAATGGATCACCAACTCCGGCTTCGCCGATGTGTTTGTCGTCTACGCGAAAGTAGACGGCCAGCATTTCACTGCGTTCATCGTTGAACGCGACTTCCCGGGCGTCTCAACCGGTCCGGAAGAAAAGAAAATGGGGATTAAAAGCTCGTCGACACGGACGCTCATTTTGCAAGATGTGCCGGTTCCGAAAGAAAACGTGCTCGGCGAAATCGGCAAAGGCCATGTCATCGCCTTCAACATTTTGAACATCGGCCGCTACAAACTCGGACTCGGGGCGGTCGGCGGGGCGAAACGGGCGCTTGAAATCACGCTGAAATACGCCAACCAACGTCAGCAATTCAAACGGCCGATTTCGCAGTTTACGCTGACGCAAGAAAAATTTGCGACGATGGCAGCGCGCTTGTATGCAGCGGAAAGCTCCGTCTACCGCACGGTCGGCTTGTTCGACGAACGGATGGGCTTGCTCGATGCGGAAAAGGCGAAAGACGGCAGAGAAATTGCCAAGTCCATCGCCGAATACGCGATCGAATGTTCGTTGAACAAGTTTTTCGCGACGGAAGTGCTCGATTATATCGTTGATGAAGGCGTGCAAATTCATGGCGGCTACGGCTTTATGCAAGAATATGAAATCGAGCGCGCCTACCGCGATTCGCGCATTAACCGCATTTTCGAAGGGACGAACGAAATCAACCGCCTGCTCGTGCCGGGCATGTATTTGAAAAAAGCGTTAAAAGGCGAACTGCCGCTCTTCCAAAAAGCGCAGCAGCTGCAGGAAGAGCTCATGATGATGACGGCCGAAGAACCGGGCTCCGGCGTGCTTGAACAAGAGAAATATTTGGTGCGCAACGCGAAAAAGATCGCCTTGATGGTCGCCGGCCTGGCAGCGCAAAAATACGGCCAACGGATCGAGGAAGAACAAGAAGTGCTTGTCAATATCGCTGACATCGTTTCCAACATTTATGGCATGGAATCGGCGCTTTTGCGCACAGAAAAAGCGATTCAAGCGGGCGGGGAAGAGAAAAACAAACAAAAAGTGTTGTATACGCAAATTTTCTGCCAAGAGGCGTTCAATAAAATCGAAGCCGATGCAAAAGAAACGCTCGTTGCTGTCGAGCAAGGCGACACGCTCCGGATGATGCTCGCCGCTCTCCGCCGGCTGACGCGCCATACGCCGATCAACGTGATCGCGAAAAAACGCGAAGCGGCGGCCGCCCTCATTGAAGCGGAACGGTATATTGTGTGATAATAAGAAGTACCAGGGCTGTCCTGGTACTTTTTTCTGTCAGAGGCGAAGGCCGAAGTGTCGACAAAGAGGGGGAGGCGCCGATAGCGGCGGCCAAGGGTGAATCCGCGAACAGTTGTAAAGGAGGGTAGCTATGGCGCTGACGTTGTATTGGTATCCGAAATGCGGGACGTGCCGGAAGGCGAAACGGTGGCTTGATGAGCACGGGATCGAGGTGCAAACGGTGCACCTTGTCGACGAGCCGCTGACGAAAGAGGAGCTGGCCCGCTTGCATCGCCAAAGCGGACTGCCGCTTAAAAAATTTTTCAATACAAGCGGGATGAAATATCGCGAGCTCGGATTAAAGGACAAGCTTGACGGCGCATCGGAGGAGGAGATGCTCGAGTGGCTCGCCTCGGACGGGATGTTAGTGAAACGGCCGATGTTAACGGATGGCGAACGGGTCATTGTCGGATTTCGCGAGCAAGCGTATGAGTCGTTTTTCGCCGGGCGTCTGTCGGCAGAAAGATAAAAATTTTCACCAAAATGAAATGAACTCAGTGAGTTTTTGTCGAAAATCGGTTATGATGAAAAAGAATACAATTTGTCGCAATGGAGGGATTCGATGAACACGCCAAAAGAACTTCGCTATTCTAAAGAGCACGAGTGGGTGCGCGTCGAAGGGGACAAAGTGCGCATCGGCATTACCGATTTTGCCCAATCAGAGCTTGGCGACATCGTGTTTGTCGAGCTGCCGGAAGTCGGAACGGAAATTACGGCGAATGAGCCGTTCGGCAGCGTCGAGTCGGTGAAAACCGTTTCGGAACTGTATGCGCCGATCAGCGGCACGGTCGTCGAAGTGAATGAAGCGTTAAACGACAACCCGGAATATGTGAATGAATCGCCGTATGAAAAAGCGTGGATGATTGTCGTTGAACCGAACGATTTAAGCGAAGTCGACAACTTGTTGACGGCTGAACAATACGAGGCGATGGTCAACGAAGGATAAACGTTCCTGCAATCTCCGCCTCCGATTTCGGGCACTCTATACATACCGGAACTTGATTGAAAAGGGGTGCTCCCGATGGCGCTGCAACGAACGCGCATCGATATTACGGACCGGGTGACCGGCAAGCTGAACGGCCGCTCGTTGGACTTGTACGAGGAAGGGGAGCTCATCGGGCGCTTTCCGCTTCCGGCGGCCGTCCAGTTGAAAAATGGGTATACCGAACAGAACGGAAAAATCTACAAAGATGTGACCGCTACCGTTGAACCGGACCAAAAATATGTCGATTGCGACGGGGAGGCGGGATGGTGTTAAAAGGCAACGGTGGATGGCCGTTGCTTTTTTTTCAACCTTTTGCCGGCGCAGGACATACAATATGGTATCCTTTTTGAAGTTAGGTGGGTCGGACATGCGACGGGCAGAAAAAGTGATTATCGTAGAAGGTCGATCAGATAAACAAAAAGTGGCGGCCGTGCTGAACGAACCGGTCGTCATTATTTGCACGAACGGCACGATCAGTGATGCGCGCCTTGAGGAGCTGGCTGATGAGCTGGAGGGCCAGGATGTATACGTGCTTGCGGACGCCGATGAGGCAGGGGAGAAGTTGCGTCGGCAGTTTCGCCGCATGTTTCCGGAGGCGGAACATATTTATATTGACCGGGCGTACCGCGAAGTGGCTGCCGCTCCGCCTTGGCATTTAGCCCAAGTGCTGCTGCGCGCGCATTTTGACGTCCGCATCGACTCGTTAATGAGAGGAAGAGGCGAGTGAAACCGATTGAACGAATAGAGGTCCAACGGACGGTGAGTGAGCAGCCGCTTATGGCTCTTTATTTGTATACTCCGCTGTGCGGCACGTGCCAGCTGGCGAAACGGATGTTGACGGTGGTTGAAGAGCTGTTTCCGGCGCTGCCGTTTTACGAAACAGACGTGAATTATATTCCGGAGCAAGCAGCCGTTTGGAAAATTGAAAGCGTTCCTTGCTTGCTTCTTTTTGTTGGCGGAACGATGGCCGGCAAATGGTATGCGTTTCATTCCGTCCCTTACTTGTATGAGGAAATTCAAGCTCGGTTGCCGCGCTGACTACCTGCCTTTTTTTGACGCCATTTGACATATTTCTTTGGAAATGACAAAAATAGCGTTGGTTCGCCACAATGACTGTCGAGATTTTTGTAAAGGATTCCTCCCCCTCTGTATGGAAATAAAGGGAACAAAGGGAGATGGGGGGATGGTCAATGGAAGTGCGTCAGTTAGTGGGACAGTTCATGGAACGGATGCAAATGTTGCGCCATTTATTGCCGATTTTGCCGGATGAGCAATTGTGTGTGCGCTTTGAGAGTGAAGAAGGCGTCGCTTTGCTGACGATCGGCAAGGAGCCGGCTGCCGCAGCAAGCGAAAAGGACGAACGAAACACGTTAACGGTGCGCGGCTCAACGAAAGCGCTTGAGTCGTTGCTGAGCGGCGAGCTGAAGCTGCAGCAGCTCGTCCGGCTGCAGGAAGTGTACGTATCGGGAAGCTTTCGCCATATGTTGTTGCTGGAATCGCTCCTCCATTTGGCCAAGCCGTATCGTCATGTTGGGTAAAAAATTTGTTGACACTGTTCGACATCCAATGATACAATCACACTCGTAATCAATTGAATAGGCGATTGTTGCGCTCTTATCAAGAGAGGTGGAGGGATGTGCCCAATGAAGCCCGGCAACCGTCAGCGCGTCCGCTGAAAAGGTGCCAATTCACACAAAGCGGCCTGCTTTGGGAGATAAGAGACGGAATGGTAGATAATACCTTTCTGTTCTCTGCGGGCAGAAAGGTTTTCTTTTGCGCTCCGCCGCCTTGAGAGGAAGGAAGGTGAAACGATGATTACACTTGAACAAGTGACGAAAATTTATCATGCGGCGAATGGATCGGTGACAGCTGTCGACAACGTGTCGCTCGACATTCGTGAAGGGGAAATTTTCGGCATTATCGGTTACAGCGGTGCGGGGAAAAGTTCGCTCATCCGGCTGTTAAACGGGCTCGAAAAGCCGACGAGCGGCCAGGTGATCGTCGCCGGCCGCGATATGGCGCGCATTAAAGGACGGGAGCTGCGCAAGGCGCGCCAAGAAATCGGGATGATTTTTCAGCACTTCAACTTGCTTTGGTCGCGGACGGTGCGGGAAAATATCGCCTTTCCGCTTGAGATTGCCGGCGTTCCGAAAGACGAGCGGCAAAAGCGGGTCGATGAGCTCATCGAGCTTGTCGGGCTTGCCGGGCGGGAAGATGCGTATCCGTCGCAGCTAAGCGGCGGGCAAAAACAGCGGGTCGGCATTGCCCGTGCGCTCGCCAACAACCCGAAAGTATTGCTTTGCGATGAGGCGACATCGGCATTGGATCCGCAAACGACGGACGCGATTTTGGATTTGCTTGTCGATATTAACAAGCGGCTCGGACTGACGATCGTGCTGATTACGCACGAGATGCACGTCATCCGTAAAATTTGCGACCGCGTGGCAGTGATGGAGAGCGGCAAAATCGTCGAGCAAGGCGAAGTGCTGCACGTCTTCCGCAACCCGCAGCAGCCGATTACGAAACGGTTCGTCAAGCAGTTGGTCGAACCAGAGGAAACGGAAGAAGCGGTTTCCCATTTGTTTGGCCAATACCCGAACGGGGCGATCGCGCAGTTGACGTTTGTCGGCGAGGCGGCCGGCCAGCCGCTCATCACGCAAGTCGTGCGGCAGTTTGCCGTGGACATGAACATTTTGCAAGGGAAAATTTCACAAACCCATCAAGGCGCCTACGGCGTGCTGTTTGTGCACATCGACGGCGCGGCGGATGAAATCGCCCGGGCGCTTGACTATATTCGCAGCCAGCAAGTGGCGGTGGAGGTGATTCACGATGCTCGCTAACCTCCTGCCGAACGTGCAATGGGAGACGATGTGGGCGGCGACGGTTGAGACGTTGTACATGACCGGAATGGCGGTCGCGGCGACGTTCGTCTTCGGGGTCGTTCTCGGACTGCTTTTATTTTTAACGGCAAAGGGAAACCTATGGGAGAACCGGTTGGCCAATATGGTCATTGCTGCGTTTGTGAATATTTTCCGTTCTATTCCGTTCATTATTTTAATTATTTTGCTTATTCCATTTACCAAATGGCTCGTCGGGACGATGCTCGGAGCCAACGCGGCGCTGCCGGCGCTCATCATTGGCGCGGCTCCGTTTTACGCCCGCATGGTCGAGATCGCTCTCCGCGAAATTGACAAAGGGGTCATTGAAGCGGCGAAGGCGATGGGCGCCTCGACGTGGACGATCATTTGGAAAGTGCTGCTGCCTGAATCGCTCCCGGCGCTTGTCTCCGGGATTACCGTCACCGCTGTGTCGCTTGTCGGCTATACGGCGATGGCCGGCGTTGTCGGCGCCGGCGGGCTTGGGAACTTGGCGTATTTGGAAGGGTTCCAGCGCAGCCATAACGATGTGACGTTTGTCGCGACCGTTTTGGTGCTCATCATCGTCTTTGTCATTCAGTGGATCGGTGACTTTGTCACTTCGAAAATTGATAAACGATAAAGGAGGAAGAAACAAATGAAAAAATGGCTTGGCGCTCTGTTGGCCGCCCTCTTGGTGTTTGCGTTAGCAGCGTGCGGCGGCAACAACAATGATGAAAACGCCGCTGGCGAGGACAAAGGCGGCGGATTGGTCAAACTGAAAGTCGGCGCGTCGAACGTGCCGCATGCGGAAATTTTGGAACAAGCGAAGCCAATGTTGAAAGAAAAAGGCATCGATTTGGAAATTATCACGTTCCAAGACTACATTTTGCCAAACAAAGTGTTGGCGGACAAAGAAATTGACGCTAACTACTTCCAACACATTCCGTATTTAGAATCGCAAATGAAAGAGCATGGCTATGATTTCGTCAACGCTGGCGGCATCCATATCGAGCCGATCGGCTTGTACTCGAAAAAATATAAAAGCATCGAAGAGCTGCCGGATGGCGCAACGATCATTATGAGCAACTCGGTCGCCGACCATGGCCGCATTTTGTCGATGCTTCAAGAAAAAGGGCTCATTAAGCTGAAAGAAGGCGTTGACAAAACGAAAGCGACGGTCAACGACATCGTGGAAAACCCGAAACACTTAACGTTTAAAGCGGATGTCGACGCTGGATTGCTGCCGCAAATTTATCAAAACGGCGAAGGCGATGCCGTGTTGATCAACGCCAACTACGCGCTTGACGCCGGCTTGGATCCGGCGAAGGACCCGATCGCCGTCGAATCGCCGAAAGACAACCCGTATGTCAACATTGTGGCGGTGCGCAAAGGCGATGAAAACCGGAAAGAAATCAAAACGTTGGTGGAAGTGCTGCAGTCGAAAGAAATTCAAGACTTCATTAAGGAAAAATATAAAGGCGCCGTCATTCCGGCCGCTGGACAATAAGGCCGGCTGGAAAGACGCAAAATACAGCGGCTTTGATACGCAAGCCATAAGCAAAGAGGGTGTCCCGAAAGAACCGGGACACCCTCTTTCTTCACTATATATACGCACTGACTGCTTCTGCCGCACTATATGTTATGCCTATCTTGAAGGAAGACGACCTTTTGGGTCCGCCCCTTATTTTTTCAGCAGCCGCTCCAAGACGGCGGCAAGAAGCACGATGATGAGGCCGTTTTGGATCGCGATGACCGCTGCGGCGCTTAGCAGCCCGTCTCCTGATTCATTCAAGGCGTTGGCGATGGCGATCCATAGCAGAACGGAGCCGATGACGGTCAAAAGAAACAATGTCACCCATTTCCCCAACGAGTTCTCCCCTTTTCTTCCTTCTTTTTTATCTTAATTAGGCGAGAAGACTCCCACTTCAACGAAGCGAAGCGGAGTAAGTGGGAGATGAATCGCCTTAACTATATTTTGTTGAAAATAGGATAGATTCAGTAAAATATAGTATCATATAGTTAGATGGGAGGTGAAAACATGTATTTTTGTATCAAACAACAGCTAAATGGTTTGACCAAAGAAGAATACTTGACTCTTCGAGAACTGTGCCATATTGCCAAGAACATGTACAACGTCGGATTGTACAATGTCAGACAATACTATTTTGAACACAAGGAATTTCTTAATTATGAGAAAAACGATCATCTTGCAAAAACTAACGAAAACTATAAGCTGTTAAACAGCAACATGGCACAGCAAATTTTAAAAAAGGTCAATGAAGCCTTTAAATCTTTCTTTAGTTTGATCAGTCTTGCCAAACAAGGAAAATATGACTACAAGGCTATCAGTATTCCAAAATATCTTAAAAAAGATGGCTTTCATTCACTGATCATTGGCCAGATTCGTATAGACGGCAACAAATTCACGATACCGTATTCTCGCCTATTTAAAAAGACTCACAAGCCTATCACGATAACGATTCCGCCTGTGTTGCTGGACAAAAAGATTAAGCAGATTGAAATCATTCCTAAGCATCATGCCAGGTTCTTTGAGATTCAGTACAAATATGAAATGCCTGAAGATCAAAGAGAATTAAATGACCAAAAAGCACTGGCCATTGATTTAGGATTAAACAATCTTGCCACTTGTGTCACATCAGACGGCAGATCATTCATCATTGATGGGCGGAGATTAAAAAGTATAAATCAATGGTTTAACAAAGAAAATGCCAGACTTCAAAGCATAAAAGATAAGCAAAAAATCAAAGGCACGACTCGTAAACAGGCGTTGCTTGCTATGAATCGCAATAATAAAGTGAATGATTATATCAACAAGACTTGCCGTTACATCATTAACTACTGTATTGAAAATCAAATTGGCAAACTTGTCATTGGCTATGCGGAAACATTACAACGCAATATTAATCTAGGAAAAAAGACAAATCAAAACTTTGTCAATATTCCTCTCGGTAACATAAAAGAAAAACTAGAATATCTTTGTGAATTTTACGGCATTGAATTCTTGAAACAGGAAGAATCATATACGTCTCAAGCCAGCTTTTTTGACGGCGATGAGATTCCTGAATATAATGCCGACAATCCAAAAGAATATAAGTTCAGCGGCAAACGTATTAAGCGCGGCTTGTATCGAACAAAGTCTGGCAAACTAATTAATGCTGATGTCAATGGCGCATTAAACATCTTAAAGAAAAGTAAAGCTGTAGACCTGAGTGTCTTATGCTCTAGCGGCGAAGTGGACACGCCTCAAAGAATAAGGATTGCTTGAAGCAGTCAAACTTCTTTGGAAGCCCCCACTTCAAATTTTCGCTAGAAAATTAAGTGGGGGTAGTTCACCAGTGAAGTTGTCGACGATTTCCTTCCCGATTCCACGGGCACGCTACGACATCGGCACTTGCGGGATGATTTTCCCTTCAATGCGTTCAAAAATGTCTTCCAGGCTGGGCCCGGTGATCGTCAACCCATGGTTTTTCAAGCCGATGACCGCCCGCGAAGGCTGTTCTGACTCCCGCACAAGTCTAGCGACGGTTTGGGCGAGCTCAATCGTTCCGCACGGGTAGTTGATTTCCGTCGCTTTCACCCCGTCCATCCAGGCGTGAATGTGGACGATGGCCCCGACTTCCGGGTGTTCGCGGTAAATCATCCAATGTTCGATCGCATCGACCGATGCCCGTTTTGGCGTGATATTGGGCGGGACGCTCACTCTCATGGCGTTTTTCTTATCGTCATATCCGCGGATTAAGAGAAAGTCTTGTCCCACTTTCTTCATATCCGCCTTATTAATCCCGCTTGCGCTCATCCAAAAGCTCTCGCCGTCCCGCCGGGCGCTCAAGTTGCCGTAGCTGAGGCCGCCGATCCCGTAAAGCTTTTTCAGGTGGCGCAAATCGCGAGGGGTAAGGTACTCCTCGAGCGGGAACGGGGCAGGAAGCAAATTCATGCGGTCGAGTTTTTTGCCGGCCTCGCTTAATGAGTTTGTCACGTCATCGCCGTTCCACAGTTCCTCGGGAAGGTCGTCGTAAAAATCGTTGTCGATGACGAGCCGCGAGGCGGCGAGAGGCTCCAACCGCTCGTATATGCGCCGGAAAAGCGCCTCTTCTTCCCCTTTTTGATAAGTCAGTTTGTAAAACCCTTGTTCAGGGGTGAGAAAATAAATGTCCGTCGTCCCGTCGCTGGTGTGTAAAATATAAAGTAAATGGTTGGCCAACGAGCGAATCAAATACGGGTAAGCGGACCGATGAACGTCGTCCGGCGTTTCCTTCGCCTCCATCACGGAGACGACGAACGTTGCCTGCGCCTTTCTCCGGTAAGGGCGAGGCCGTTCGGGGTCGATGAAATGAAACACGACTTTAACGAAGTCTTCGGGGATGCAAGCGTACGTATAGCCGTTGGCGATAAATGTTTCCTTCATTCCGTCCGCAAGCCAATGAAGGAAAGGAGTTGGCTTCTCTCCGCTGATCGTAAATGTCTTCATGTTTCCTCCTCCGACGATGGCATATTATGGTTCGAACACTGCTTTGATGACCGGCCCTTTCCCTTTGTAAATCACCGTCCGCAGCGCCTCTTGATAGTTTTCCAATGGAAAGCGATGGGTGATTAACGGAGACAGATCGACTTTCCCTTTTTGCATGAGGTTGATGGCGATTTGCAACGTTCTCCTTTTTCTTCCTTCGTATTCGTCGACTCCATAAGCAAAACTCCCTTTGACATTCAGTTCGTTCAGCCAGACGGTGACGCTCGTGCAAGAATGCATCCGCGAACTGCGGACGACTCATTAGGCTCCGGCAATGGGGTCTTTTTTCTTTGTAAAAGCTCGTACAAACAGGCCGTTTTCGTGTAAAATATAAAAAGCGCTGTCCATTTCCCGCCTTTTTAGGTTTATTGCATGTACATAGTGGAAAAGGCAGCAGAAAAGTTGCGAATACTTTTCATTTGTTATAAGATTATAATGAGAATAAAATGAGAATGGACGATCGCTAGGGCAAAAGCGAGCTGACATTATTTTTATGCAAAAACTGGAGGTATGCTTTATGGCCGTATTAACGATTCAAAATCTCCACGTATCGGTGGAAGGGAAGGAAATTTTAAAAGGGGTTGACTTGGAAGTTAAAGGCGGGGAAATTCACGCCATTATGGGTCCGAACGGAACGGGGAAATCAACGCTGTCATCGGCCATTATGGGCCATCCGAAATATGAGGTGACGGAAGGGACGATTACGCTCGACGGCCAGAACGTTCTCGAGATGGAGGTCGATGAGCGGGCGCGCGCCGGTTTGTTTTTGGCGATGCAATACCCGAGCGAAATCAGCGGGGTGACGAACGCCGACTTTTTGCGCGCTGCGATCAACGCCCGGCTTGGCGAGGGCAACGAAATTTCGCTCATGAAATTTATCCGCAAGCTCGATGAAAAAATGGCGTTTCTCGAAATGAACCCGGATATGGCGCACCGTTATTTGAACGAAGGGTTCTCGGGCGGGGAGAAAAAGCGGAACGAAATTTTGCAGCTGATGATGCTTGAGCCGAAAATCGCCATTTTGGACGAAATCGACTCCGGGTTGGATATTGACGCGTTAAAGATCGTCGCCAAAGGCATTAACGAAATGCGCAGCAGCGAATTCGGCTGTTTGATCATCACCCACTACCAACGGCTGTTAAACTACATCACTCCGGACTATGTGCACGTCATGATGCAAGGGCGCATCGTGAAATCGGGCGGTCCGGAACTGGCGCAGCGGCTTGAGGCGGAAGGGTACGACTGGATTAAAAAAGAGCTCGGCATCGAAGACGAAACGGTCGGACAAGAAGCGTAAGCGTTAGGAGGAGGACTATGGCGACAGAAACGAAAATTCCATTCGATGAAACATACATCCGCACGTTCTCAAGCGAACGCGGCGAACCGGACTGGCTGACCGAGCGGCGCCTTAACGCGCTCGCGCAGGCGGAACAGTTGCCGCTGCCGAAGCCGGACAAAACGAAAATCGACAAGTGGAACTTTACCGACTTCTCCCGCCATGCGGTCGACAGCGCACCGTATGCCGGTCTTGATGACTTGCCGGAGGCGGTCAAGGCGCTCATTGAAGCGGGCGAAGGAACGAAAAATTTATACGTGCAACGCAACCATACGCCGGCTTACGTTTCGCTCTCTAGCGAGCTGAAAGAAAAAGGGGTCATCTTCACCGATATTTTCACGGCTGCGAAAGAGCACGGCGATTTGCTGAAGAAGTATTTCATGACCGATGCGGTCAAACCGGATGAGCACCGCCTCGCCGCGCTTCATGCCGCGCTGTTTAACGGCGGCGTGTTTGTGTACGTTCCGAAAAACGTTGAAATTGAAACGCCGCTTCAGGCTGTTTACATTCAAGAGGAAGACGACATCGCCTTGTTTAACCATGTCATCGTTGTCGCGGAAGACAACAGCCGCGTCGTGTTCGTCGAAAATTACTTATCGGCGGGCAATGAAGGGAAAGCGGTCGTCAATATTATCGCCGAGGTGTTTGCCAATGCGAACGCGCGCGTCTTTTTCGCGGCCGTCGACCATTTGGCCAAAGGCGTGACGACGTATGTCAACCGGCGCGGCATCGCCGGGCGCGACGGGCGGATCGAATGGGCGCTCGGGCTGATGAATGACGGGAACACCGTGTCGGAAAATATCACTCGCCTCATCGGTGACGGATCGTTCGGCGATACGAAAACGGTTGTCGTCGGCCGCGGCGAGCAAGTGCAAAACTTTACGACAAGCGTCGTTCATTACGGGAAGCATACGGAAGGCTACATTTTAAAACACGGCGTCGTCCGTGACAGCGCCACCTCGATTTTTAACGGCATCGGCAAGATTGAGCACGGCGCGTCAAAATCAAACGCCGAACAAGAATCGCGCGTGTTGATGTTAAGCGAAAAAGCGCGCGGCGATGCGAACCCGATTTTGCTTATTGACGAAGACGATGTCATGGCTGGCCACGCGGCGTCGGTCGGGCGCGTCGACCCGATTCAATTGTATTACTTAATGAGCCGCGGCATTCCAAGAAACGAAGCCGAACGGCTGATCATCCACGGCTTTTTGGCGCCGGTCGTTGAAGCGATTCCGCTTGAAGGCGTGAAAAACCAATTGATCGAAGTAATCGAAAGGAAAGTTCAATCATGAACGTGAAAGAAATTCGTTCGTTGTTTCCCATTTTGCATCAACAAGTGAACGGCCATCCGCTCATATATTTCGACAGTGCGGCGACATCGCAAAAACCGCTGCCGGTGATCGAGGCGCTCGACCGCTACTATCGCGAGTACAACTCGAACGTCCACCGCGGCGTCCATACGCTCGGCACAAAGGCGACCGACGCGTATGAGGGGGCGCGCGAAAAAGTGCGGCGGTTTATCAATGCCCGTTCAGTGCAAGAAATCGTCTTTACGCGCGGAACGACGACAGCGCTCAACTTGGTTGCCTCAAGCTATGCGCGCGCCAATGTGAAAGAAGGCGATGAAATCGTCATTACGTACATGGAGCATCATAGCAATTTAATTCCATGGCAACAGGCGGCGAAACAGACCGGAGCGACGTTGAAATATATTCCGCTGCAAGAGGACGGAACGATCGATCTCAACGATGTCGAGGCAACGGTGACGCCGGCGACGAAAATCGTGGCCATCGCCCACGTATCGAACGTGCTCGGCACGATCAACCCGGTTCGCGAGATCGCCCGCATCGCCCATGACCGGGGCGCTGTTGTCGTTGTTGACGCGGCGCAAAGCGCTCCGCATATGAAAGTGGATGTTCAAACGCTCGACTGTGATTTTCTCGCGTTTTCGAGCCATAAAATGTGCGGACCGACCGGAGTTGGCGTATTATATGGAAAAAGAGAACTGTTGGAGCAAATGGAACCGATCGAGTTTGGCGGTGAAATGATCGATTTTGTCGAGCTGTATGATTCAACATGGAAAGAGCTGCCGTGGAAGTTTGAAGGCGGCACGCCGATCATCGCCGGGGCGATCGGCCTCGGGGCGGCGATCGATTTCCTCGAGCAAATCGGG
This sequence comes from Geobacillus subterraneus, assembly GCF_001618685.1. GTDB lineage: Bacteria > Bacillota > Bacilli > Bacillales > Anoxybacillaceae > Geobacillus > Geobacillus subterraneus. The sequence continues at coordinate 280,613 of NZ_CP014342.1, forward strand.
TTGGATGCCATTGCCGCTCATGAGCACGAACTGGCGCAATACGCGCTCGAACGGCTCGCTGACATCGATGGCGTCACGGTCTACGGACCGAAAGAGCGGGCCGGGCTGGTGACGTTTAACATCGAAGGGGTGCATCCGCACGATGTGGCGACGGTTCTTGACGCGGAAGGAATCGCCATCCGCGCCGGCCACCATTGCGCCCAGCCGTTGATGAAATGGCTGAACGTGACCGCAACCGCCCGCGCGAGCTTTTATCTTTACAACACAAAAGAGGAAATCGATGCGTTTATCGCCGCATTACAGAAAGCGAAGGAGTACTTCAGCCATGTCTTCTAATCATCCGTTAGACCAGCTTTACCGCCAAGTCATTATGGATCATTATAAAAACCCGCGCAACCGCGGCGTGCTTGAGGGCACGAACGTCGATATCAACATGAACAACCCGACGTGCGGCGACCGCATTCACTTGACGATGAAAGTAGAGGACGGAAAAATCGCTGACGTCAAGTTTGAAGGGGAAGGCTGTTCGATTTCGATGTCATCTGCGTCGATGATGACGCAGGCGATCAAAGGGAAAAACGTCGAAGAAGCGCTTCGGCTCGCCCATATTTTTTCGGAGATGATCCAAGGCAACGAGTATGACGATTCTGTGGATCTTGGCGACATTGAGGCGCTTCAAGGGGTTTCGAAATTTCCGGCCCGCATTAAATGTGCGACATTGGCGTGGAAAGCGCTCGAAAAAGGGCTGCACGACCATTAAGATGGAGGAAGGTGAACGACGATGGCGAAAAAAGCACCGGAAATCGGCGAATATAAGTATGGTTTCGTCGATAAGGACGTCTCCGTCTTCCGCGCCCAGCGCGGGCTGACGCGGGAAGTCGTCGAAGAAATTTCGCGCATGAAAAACGAGCCGCAATGGATGCTCGAGTTCCGCTTAAAAGCGCTTGATATTTTCTACAGCAAGCCGATGCCGCAATGGGGCGGCGACTTGTCGAGCTTGGATTTTGATGAAATCACATATTACGTCAAACCGGCTGAACGCTCGGGCCGTTCGTGGGACGAAGTGCCGGCGGAAATTAAAGCGACGTTTGATAAACTCGGCATTCCAGAGGCGGAGCAAAAATATTTGGCCGGCGTTTCGGCGCAATACGAGTCGGAAGTTGTCTACCATAACATGAAAGAAGATTTGGAAAAACTCGGCGTCATCTTTAAAGACACCGATTCGGCGTTGAAAGAAAACGAAGACTTGTTCCGCGAACATTTTGCCAAAGTGGTGCCGCCGACGGACAACAAGTTCGCGGCGTTGAACTCGGCTGTTTGGTCGGGCGGTTCGTTCATTTACGTTCCGAAGGGCGTCAAAGTCGAAACGCCGCTGCAGGCGTATTTCCGCATTAACTCGGAAAACATGGGGCAGTTTGAACGGACGCTCATCATCGTCGATGAAGGGGCGCACGTCCATTACGTCGAGGGCTGTACGGCGCCGATTTACACGACGAACTCGCTCCATAGCGCGGTCGTTGAAATCATCGTCAAAAAAGGCGCGTACTGCCGCTACACGACGATCCAAAACTGGGCGAACAACGTCTTCAACTTGGTGACGAAGCGCGCCGTTTGCGAAGAAAATGCGACGATGGAATGGATCGACGGCAACATCGGCTCGAAGCTGACGATGAAGTACCCGGCTGTCATCTTAAAAGGCGAAGGGGCGCGCGGCTTGACGCTGTCGATCGCCATCGCCGGCAAAGGCCAGCACCAAGACGCCGGGGCGAAAATGATTCACTTGGCGCCGAATACGTCTTCGACGATCGTCTCGAAATCGATCTCGAAACAAGGCGGGAAAGTCACGTACCGCGGCATCGTTCATTTCGGCCGCAAAGCGTCCGGTTCGCGTTCAAACATCGAATGCGATACGCTCATTCTTGACAACCAATCGACATCGGATACGATTCCGTACAACGAAATTTTAAATGACAACATCTCGCTTGAACACGAGGCGAAAGTGTCGAAAGTGTCCGAAGAGCAGCTGTTCTACTTGATGAGCCGCGGCATTTCCGAACAGGAAGCGACGGAAATGATCGTCATGGGCTTCATCGAGCCGTTTACCCGAGAGCTGCCGATGGAATACGCCGTCGAGATGAACCGCTTGATCAAGTTTGAAATGGAAGGAAGCATTGGGTAAGCTTGATGAATCAAGGGTGGAGCGCTCCAGCGTGGGCGCTTGACCCACAAAACGCCCACATGATCAACGCAGGACAAAACAAGGGAGCGGCCGCCGTCCCTTATTCTTTCCGGTGATCTCCGGAAGCGTCAAGGCCGCTCCGCAGGCCATTTCTTCCCTCATAGGAGCATGTTTTTAGGGGAGCGCTCTTTTTGGGCGCTCCCCTGTCGTGTGCGCCCGGCATGGGTGCAGTCTATAGGGTGAAAGTCCCGAACTGCGAAGGCAGAAGTAGCAGTTAGCTTAACGCAAGGGTGTCTGCGGCGACGCAGAATCTGAAGGAAGCGGGCGGCAAACTTCCGGTCTGAGGAACACGAACTTCATAGGAGGCTGGGTATCATTGGGTGAGTTTGCACGACAAAACGAAGCCCTTTCTGCCGAAGGTGATACCGAGTAAATGAAGCAGATAGATGGAAGGAAAGACTGCACTCTTACCCGGGGAGGTCTGTCCGGGAAGCCAAGTGCGCTTGGCAACCGTTGGAGCGATCCAACGCTGAACGGACAGAAGTCAGCAGAGGTCATAGTACCCGTCTAGCTTAAGATAGAAGGGGAAGGACCGAACCATGAAGGAGAACGGCCACTAGGCGTTCATCTTCTTTGATGAAGCAGACAACCCGAAAGGGCCTGCTTGAGGGAGGAAATGGTGAAGTCCATGGGGGACCTCAAGAGGGTGGAGAAGAAGATGGCACAAATAGAACGGATCGTTCACGTAGAGAGGAAGAATCGGAATGTGGATGAAACAGGTACTGTCACGGGAGAATCTCCTGCGAGCACTCAAACAAGTGGAAAAGAATAAAGGGTCCCATGGAACCGATGGAATGTCCGTCAAAGACCTGCGAAGACACCTCGTGGAACATTGGGACGTGATACGGCGCGCTTTGGAAGAAGGGACCTACGAACCTTGCCCGGTCCGACGGGTCGAAATCCCGAAACCGAACGGAGGAGTCAGGTTACTAGGAATCCCGACCGTGACAGACCGGTTCATCCAACAGGCCATCGCCCAAGTGCTCACGCCGATCTTTGACCCATCCTTTTCGGAACACAGCTACGGGTTTCGTCCCGGTCGAAGAGGACACGACGCGGTGAAAAAGGCGAAGCAGTATATTCAGGAAGGATATACATGGGTGGTAGATATCGACTTGGAAAAGTTCTTTGATCGAGTCAACCATGACAAACTGATGGGGATATTAGCGAAACGAATTCCAGACAAAATCCTCCTAAAGTTGATACGGAAGTATCTACAGGCAGGGGTCATGATCAACGGGGTGGTCATGGAAACACAAGAGGGGACTCCACAAGGAGGGCCGCTCAGTCCACTTTTGTCCAACATTCTCTTGGATGAGCTGGACAAAGAATTGGAAAAACGAGGGCACAAATTTGTACGGTATGCGGATGACTGCAATATCTACGTAAGGACGAAGAAGGCCGGGGAACGGGTGATGAAATCGATCACGGCATTCATTGAAAAGAAACTCCGGCTGAAAGTCAATGAAACCAAATCGGCAGTGGATCGACCGTGGAGGAGAAAATTCCTCGGTTTTAGCTTCACCCCAAATAAGGAGCCAAAAATCCGGATCGCAAAGGAAAGTATTCGGCGCATGAAGCAAAGGATACGCACCATGACGAGTCGATCGAAACCGATTCCCATGCCCGAGCGAATCGAACAGCTCAACCAGTACATTCTGGGATGGTGTGGATACTTCTCGTTAGCAGAGACTCCAAGTGTGTTCAAAGAACTAGATGGATGGATTCGACGAAGGCTGCGCATGTGCCAATGGAAAGAGTGGAAACTTCCGAGAACCAGAGTCCGAAAACTGCAAAGTTTAGGAGTGCCCAAGCGGAAAGCATATGAATGGGGAAACACTCGGAAGAAATATTGGAGAGTGGCCGCTAGTCCCATCTTGCATAAAGCCCTTGGCAACTCCTATTGGGAGAGCCAAGGGCTGAAGAGTCTTTATCAACGATATGAATCTCTGCGTCAGACTTAATGGAACCGCCGTATACCGAACGGTACGTACGGTGGTGTGAGAGGACGAGGGTTAGTCACCCTCTCCTACTCGATTCCTTTTCCATGCCAGGCGGCTCTGTTCAGCCGCGCCCGGTCTTCCTGTTTAGCTCTGGACTTTTTCAAGCGCCAATTTGATGCCGAACCCGATCATCACCGCGCCCGTGATGCCTTCGATCCATTTCTTCGTTTTCGGCCGCTTCATGAAATCGCTGATATAATGGATGAAGGAAATGTAAAACAAAAACCATATCGCGGTCATCGCCGTATAAGCCGCCCCCATCAGGAGAAACGGAACAAAGGAGTGCGAGCCCGGTGCTACGAATTGCGGCAAAAAGGTTAAGAAAAAGGCCGCCACTTTCGGATTTAAGAAATCGGTCAGAAACCCTTGCTTGAAGCAGGCGGTATGTTCTCCTCCTCCTCTGATGTCCGTTTCCACACTGGGGGCTTCGCCTTTTTTCATGACCCCATATAATGCCTTAACGCCTAAATACGTTAAGTACACAGCACCCACATACTTCAGGATCGAAAACAGCAAGGCCGATTGCATAATGACGGCGGAAAGCCCGAGCGACGCCGCGGCGGTGTGGAGAAACAAGGCGCAGCAAACCCCTAGTGCGGTTTTCAAGCCGCCGATCTTCCCTGCGGAAATGGTGTTTTTGGTCACCACCGCTGTGTCGGGGCCGGGCAGCACAATCAAAAATATCGATAAGAGAAGAAACGGGTACAGATGGATCATTGGACAGCCCTCCCATTGTCAGAATGTTTCGATGGGTATCATTGTATCGCAATCGTTCCTCGATTGTAAATTATGGACGTTATGAATCTATGAACTGACATTGCCCTTGATGGTGCGGCGGTCATTTTTATTTCGCGCCGCCCGCGCTTATGGTATAGTGAAGATAGCTGGAAATCGAACGAATTGGTGATCGTGATGATTTACATCGGACTGACTGGTTGGGGGGATCATGACAACCTCTATCCGCCAGGTCTTGCGGCGAAAGACAAGTTGCTGGAATACGCGGCCCATTTTCCAACGGTCGAGGTCGATTCGTATTTTTACGCCATTCAACCGCGGACGAACGTGGAAAAATGGATTCGCGAAACGCCGCCGTCGTTTCAGTTTATCGTGAAGGCCTACCAAGGGATGACCGGGCATGAGCGCGGCCCGATTCCATATGAGAACAAGGAAGAGATGTTTGCGGCGTTTTTGGAGTCTGTGGCGCCGTTTCAAGAGGCGGGCAAGCTGGCGATGGTGCTGTTTCAGTTTCCGCCGTGGTTTGACTGCCGGCGCGAGCATGTCGCCTACTTGCGCTCGGTCAAGGCGCGGATGGGAGCGGTGCCTGTCGCCTTGGAGTTTCGTCATCAGTCGTGGTTTTCGCCCCGGTTTTACGATAAAACGCTCCGTTTTATGGAAGAGGAAGGATGGATTCACAGCATCTGCGATGAGCCGCAAGCGGGGGAAGGGTCGGTGCCGACCGTGTTGCATCCGACTGATCAGGAAAAGACGCTCATCCGCCTGCACGGGCGCAATGTGCACGGCTGGAACAAGGCGACGGCCGGAGAGAACTGGCGGGCGGTCCGCTATTTGTACCGCTACAATGAGCGCGAGCTAAGCGAATGGGCGAATCATATCAAGGCATTAATGGGAAAGACGGCACATATTTATGTGTTGTTTAACAACAATTCCGGCGGGGATGCCGCCGACAACGCCAAGCAGTTGATCGATTTGCTTGGCATTGAGTACAAAGGGCTTGCGCCGCGCCAGCTCGGGTTGTTTTGAAGAGGGGGAGGCAAGATGGCTTATGCGTTGCTTCTGTTCATCGGGTTTGTCGCCGGAACGCTCGGGAGCTTGGCCGGCCTCGGCGGCGGGGTGATCATCGTGCCGGCGCTGTTATTTTTCGGCGCCCTTGGCTGGCTCGCGGCGGTGACGCCGCAAGTGGCGGTTGGCACGTCGCTTGTTGTTATTATTTTTAATGGTTTGTCATCGACATTGTCATATATGAAAGATAAAATGGTTGATTACCGAAGCGGGCTGCTGTTTTGCCTCGGCAGTATTCCCGGGACGGTTCTCGGCGCGTGGGTGAACAATACGCTCAGCGTCGCCCATTTTTCATTGTATTTTGGGCTGTTTTTAATCGCCATGTCGCTCTTTTTGTCGTTGAGCCAAAAGAAAACGAAGCCGCGGGCATCGGAAGAGGGCGCGGCGGCAAAGGAAAACGGGCTGGAGCCGGATGCCTTCGCCCCAGAACGAAAGGAAACGGCCCATCCGCCGTGGTGGAGGCGAAAAGTAGTGCGCACGTACACCGGACGGAACGGGGAAATGGCCGTGTACGGCTATCATCCGGTTGCGGCGGTCGCCATCGCGTTTGTCGTCGGCTTTTTCGGCGGGCTGTTTGGCATTGGCGGCGGCTCGCTCATGGTGCCGGCGATGATCGTGCTGTTTCGCTTTCCGCCCCATGTGGCGGTGGCGACGTCGATGTTGATGATTTTCCTGTCCTCCCTCATCGGTTCGCTCACCCATGTCGCGATGGGAAACGTGCAATGGCCGTTTGCCCTTGCCCTCATTCCCGGGGTGTGGATCGGCGCGAAAACAGGGGCGTGGATCAATAAGCGGATGCCGAGCCGGACGCTTGTCGTCGTGCTGCGGCTAGTGCTTGTGCTGCTCGGGGCCCGGCTTGTATGGGAAAGTTTGGCGTAATGGAAGGAGGGGCGCGCGTTTTGAAGCAAACTATCTACATTTATCATACGAACGACGTGCATAGCCATTTTGAACATTGGCCGCAAATCGCCCGCTTTTTGTCGGAACGGAGACGGGAACATCGCGCCCGCAACGAGGCGATGCTGTTGTTTGACGTCGGCGATTTTCTCGATCGCGTGCACCCGATTACCGAGGCGACGCGCGGAAAAGCGAATGTGGATTTGTTGAATGATCTCGGCTATGATGCGGTGACGATCGGCAACAATGAAGGAATCACGCTTGATTACGACGAGCTTGATACGCTGTACGAGCGGGCTCGGTTTCCGGTTGTGGTCGCCAATTTGTTCCGCCGCAACGGCGAGCGGCCGCATTGGGCGCTTCCGTATGTCGTTATCCCGGCGACAGAGACGTTCCGCATCGGCGTAGTCGGTGCCACCGCCCCCTTTTCCCATTTTTACGAGTTGCTTGGCTGGAAAATTGCCCCACCGTTTGATTTGTTGGCCGCAGCGGTGGAGGAAGTGAAACGAAAAGCTGATTGCGTCGTCGTCTTATCCCATCTTGGGGTGAATGAAGATGAAAAAATCGCTGCGACGATTCCGGGCGTGGATATTGTGTTGGGCGCTCATACCCACCATGTGTTTCCAGAAGGCAAGGAAGTAAACGGTGCGCTTCTTTGCGCGGCTGGGAAATACGGACAATATGTCGGCGTCGTTAAGCTGGAAGTGGAAGGGCGACGTCTTGGGCGGGCGTCTGCGAAGGTGGTGGATGCTGGTGTGATGCCGTTTTCCGAAGAAGTGGCGTGCCGCCTTCGCTCCCTTGAACAGAAAAGTTTGGCGCGGCTTGAAGCGGAACAAGTCGCTGTGCTCCATGATGACTTGCCGCTTGACTGGTTCGCTCCGTCGCCGCTTGCCCGTTTGCTTGCGTCTGCGCTGCGCGAATGGTGCCAGGCCGACATCGGCATGGTCAACGCCGGCGTGTTGCTTGAACCGCTGTCAAAAGGACCGGTGACGAAAAAAGATGTGCATCGCATTTGCCCGCATCCGCTCAACCCGTGCAAGGTGAAGCTGCGCGGCGCGGAGCTCAAAGAGATTATCCTTGAGGCCAATACGGAACGGATGAAGCATTTGCGGTTTAAAGGGTTCGGCTTCCGCGGCGAAGTGATGGGGGAAATGGTGTACGACGGCGTCGAGATCGAAACGGAGCTGGAAGAAGACGGCGCCTGGCATATCCGCGCCATTCGAATCAACGGCGAGCCGCTCGAGCCGGAGCGCACCTATGACGTGGCGACGACCGACATGTTTGCCATTGGTCATTTTTACCCGCAAATTCAGCGGGCGGCGGAGAAAACGTACTATATGCCGGAGTTTTTGCGCGATCTTCTCGCCTGGAAATTGGCCCAATAGGCAGGCACTTCTTTTTCCATGCTTCATACATTGGAGTATGGAAAGGAGAGTGACTGCGGCGATGGTGGAAGTGACGCCGATCATCATTGACGGGTATCCGTTGATTGCCGTATCTGTGAAGCTGCCAAAGACGAATTTGCTGGCGGTGGCGAGCGACAAAGGATATATTATGTGCGGGGCGCTCGATGTCGCCTTATTGAACGAAAAGCTGCGCGACCGCGGCATCATCGCCGGCCGGGCGGTCGGGGTGCGCACGATCGAACAGCTGCTTGAAGCACCGCTCGAGTCGGTGACAATCGCCGCCCGAGAGCTTGGCATTGAACCGGGAATGAAAGGGAAAGACGCGCTGTTGAAAATGCGGTGAAAAAATCCCTCCTTGCAAGCATACATATAGCTTGTAAAGGAGGGATTTGTATTTTGGTGCGCCCCCGGTTGCTGCGAAGAGGCCCGCTCCCGTTCCGCTACGTGTTTTTATTGACGTTCGTTTTTTTTATGTTTTCAACGGCGGCAAGCCTTTGGATTGTGAATAAAGGCATGAAGCCCGTGCTGCTGGAAATAGCTGAAACGGAAACGAAGCGGATCGCCAATTTAGTGATCAACAATGCGTTGGAACAACAGTTCAGCAAAGAAAATCCTGAATTCCAGAAAATTGTCACCCTTCAACAAGATCAGAACGGCAAAGTCGTGTCTGTCGATTTCAACACAGAAATCATCAACCGCATTTTAGAAGAAACAGACGATCATGTGATGGAAAGCTTGAAGGCGGCGACAGAGGGGCGGATTGAACGCATGGTGCTCCCTGAAGTCGAATCCGGTCAAGGGAACAGCCGCGGCATCATTTACTACATCCCGCTCGGGCAAGTGACGAACAACGCACTGTTAGCCAACCTCGGCCCGCGCATTCCGGTCCAGTTTCAAATCGTCGGCAACGTCGATTCCGAAGTGACGAAACAAATTCATGCGTATGACATCAACAATTTTTTTATTGAAGTGGATATTCATGTTGCTGTCGATATTCAAGTGATCATCCCGTTTGCTTCAAAAATTTCCACTGTGACAAGCGACATTCCGCTTGTTATGCGCTTCATTCCAGGAGAAGTGCCGCAATTTTATAACAAAGGAAGCGGTCCTGTTGGCCCTTCACTTCAGCTGCCAACACGCTAGAGAGGGAAATGGTTTTGGTAGAAGCATGGAAACATTATACAAAGAAAGCGTTCCCTTTATCAATGGTTATTCAGCTGTTTCGCCAGCATTTGTTCAGAGCGGAACAGCTTTTTCATTTTCAAAAAGAAAACCGCTAGACGAACAGGATGGAATTTTGTAATATTATATTAAATTGAAAATAGTTTTATTATTTATGTAATTGCTAGAGGGGATGTGGGAGCAGAGGACAAAAGGAATGGGGAGAAAGAAGGGTCGGTTTCCAATCCGGCTGCTCCTTCACGACCACAAGTGCGCATGCAGAGGGTTTTTCGCCGATACCGTTAAACTGCGCACTCCGATGACAGAACATTATGAACAATGGGGGGAAAACGAGTGAAAAAGAAAAAAGTAGCAGGTGTCTTTTTCTCGCTCATGCTGACAGCGGGCCTTATGGCCGGCTGCGGCGGCAACCAACAAGGCGGCTCCTCGGGCGGCGGTGGAGGGGGCGGCGATGTCATTAAAATCGGCGCCAACCTTGAGCTCTCCGGCGGGGTCGCTTCGTATGGACAGTCGATCGCCGAAGGAGTAGAGCTGGCGTTTGAGGAAATCAACAAAGAAGGAATCAACGGCAAAAAGTTGGAGCTTGTCAAAGTAGACAACAAATCGGAAGCGGCCGAAGCGACAAACGGCGCCATCAAGCTGATCAGTCAAGATAAAGTCGCTGCCATTATCGGGTCGGCGACGAGCACGAACACGCTCGCTCAAGTGCAAATTGCCAATGACAATAAAGTTCCGATTATTACACCGTCTGGGACGAGCGAAACGGTGACCGTCAAAGATGGCAAAGTGAACGAGTTCGTCTTCCGGACGTGCTTTATCGACCCGTTCCAAGGAACGGTGGCGGCAAAATTCGCATTGGATGACTTGAAAGTGAAAAGTGCGGCGATTTTGATCGACAGCGCGAGCGATTACTCGAAAGGGCTGGCGGCGTCATTTAAAGAAACATTTACAGCCGGCGGCGGCCAAATTGTTGCCGAAGAAGCGTATGTGGCGAAAGACACCGACTTCCGCGCCACGCTGACGAGCATTAAATCGGCCAATCCGGAATTTTTATTCTTGCCGGGCTACTATGAAGAAGTCGGTTTGATCGTCAAACAAGCGCGCGAGCTTGGGTTGAACGTCCCGATCATGGGCGGCGACGGCTGGGATTCGCCAAAACTGATTGAGCTTGCCGGCAAAGACGCGTTGAACAATACGTACATTACGAACCATTATTCGTCGGGCGACCCGGACCCGAAAATTCAAGAATTTGTCAAAGCGTTCCAAGCGAAATACAATAAAGCGCCGGACGCCTTTAACGCCCTTGGCTACGATACGGTATACTTCTTGGCGGATGCCATCAAACGGGCTGGCAGCGCCGATCCGGTGAAAATTAAAGACGCGCTGGCGCAAACGAAAGATTTGCAGCTTGTCACGGGAACATTTACGGTCGATCAAAACCACAATCCTGTCAAATCGGCCATTATTTTGGAATACAAAGACGGGCAGCAGCAATTTAAAACAAAAGTGAATCCGTAATAAAAGGCTGGATGGATGCGTGGACAGGGGAGGCCCCTAAGGGGCGCCCTCCCATCCGGCATTTCTTTTGGCCAACGACGAGTTTTCGTTAAGGAGCGTGCAATCATGGAACTCATTCAACAGCTGGTCAACGGCATTTCGCTAGGCAGCATTTATGCGCTCATCGCGCTTGGCTATACGATGGTGTATGGCATCGTCCGGCTCATTAACTTCGCCCATGGCGACGTCTTTATGATTGGTTCATTCGTCGGTTTTTACGCTGTGACGATGCTCGGCGTCGGTTTTTTCCCAGCGCTGTTGTTGGCGATGGCCGCCTGCGCCGTGCTCGGGGTAGTCATTGAGCGGATTGCGTACAAGCCGCTGCGCAACGCGACGCGCATTGCTGTGCTCATTACGGCCATCGGTGTCTCGCTTTTGATCGAGTACGTGATGATTTATTTGCGCGGGGCACAGCCGGAAGCGTATCCGGGTACGCTGCTTCCAAAGCAGAATTTGGAGCTGTTTGGCGTCGTCATTAGCAGCCAGTCGCTATTCATCCTCGGCACGTCCCTCGTCTTAATGATCCTTCTTCAATTCATCGTTCACCGAACGAAAATCGGGAAAGCGATGCGCGCCGTCTCGCATGATGCGGAAGCGGCTCGATTGATGGGGATTAACGTCGACAATACGATTTCGGCCACGTTTGCCATCGGCTCGGCGCTCGCCGGGGCAGCCGGCGTCATTTTTGGCATTTATTATACGAAGATCGACCCGCTGATGGGCATTCTCCCAGGCTTGAAGGCGTTTGTCGCCGCCGTGTTGGGAGGGATCGGCATCATTCCGGGCGCGATGGTAGGAGGGCTTTTGCTTGGCGTTATCGAATCGCTCGTCAGCGGGCTTGGCTATTCGCTTTGGCGTGACGGGGTGGCGTTCATCATTTTAATTCTCATCCTCATTTTCCGGCCGGCCGGATTGTTTGGGAAAAATGTACGAGAAAAAGTGTAAAGGATGGTATGGAACATGGCAACTTGGAAGCGGACACGTGGGTTTTGGGTTTCCATCATATTGGCGTTCGCCTTTTTCGCCGTTGTCCAGTGGCTGATTACAAGCGGAACGTTAAACATCTTTTATGTGAACACCCTCTTTTTTATGGCGATTAACGTGATTTTGGCGGCCAGTCTCCATTTAATTATCGGAATTACTGGACAATTTTCGATTGGTCATGCCGGCTTTTTCGCTGTCGGTGCTTACGCCTCCGCGATTATGACGATGAAGCTGCAGCTGCCGTTTGCCGTCGGGGTAGTGGCAGCCGGGGTGGCGGCGATGCTCGCTGGTCTTATCATCGGTGTGCCAAGCTTGCGCTTAAAAGGCGATTATTTGGCCATCGCGACGCTCGGGTTTGGCGAAATTGTCCGCATCGTTTTGTTGAACATCGACTATGTGGGCGGAGCGAGCGGCATGACAGTGACCCATATGACGACATGGCCGTGGGTGTTCGCGTGCTTGTTGATCACGATCATGGTCATCGCCAACTTCACGAATTCGACGCATGGGCGGGCGTGCATCTCAATCCGTGAGGATGAAATCGCTGCCGATGCGATGGGGATCAACACGACGTATTACAAAGTCGCAGCGTTTGCGATCGGTTCGTTTTTCGCCGGCATTGCCGGGGCTTTGTACGCCCATCACTTTTACATTATTCAGCCATCGAACTTTGGCTTCCTGAAATCGTTCGACATTTTGATTTTCGTCGTCCTCGGTGGGCTCGGCAGCCTATCCGGCGCGGTGGTGGCCGCGGTGTTGCTGACGATCGTTTCGACGTTCTTGCAAAACTATCCGGAAACGCGGATGATCATTTACAGCATCGTCTTGATTTTGGTGATGCTGTACCGTCCAACCGGGTTGATGGGGACGAAAGAACTATCTTCGCTCTTCAAATGGCGGAAGGCAGCGCAGGGAGGAATGAATCATGGCGGCAAGAACACCGTTGCTTAAAGCGGAAGGGGTCGGCATCCAGTTTGGCGGGCTCAAGGCGCTCTCCGGTGTGACGATGGAGCTATATCAAGGGGAGCTTGTCGGGCTCATCGGCCCGAACGGCGCGGGGAAAACGACGCTGTTTAACTTGTTGACGGGCGTGTATGTGCCGACTGACGGGCGGATTATGCTTGACGGCGAGACGTTGAACGGACTGCCGCCGTATAAAATTACGCGCAAAGGGATCAGCCGGACGTTTCAAAACATTCGCCTGTTTGGCGAGCTGTCGGTGCTCGACAACGTGAAAGTCGCCTACCATGCGCACGCCCGCCATTCGATCGCGAGCTCCATTCTCCGCCTCCCGTCCCATTTCCGCGGGGAAAAGGAAATGGAAGAAAAGGCGATCGAGTTTTTAAAAATTTTCCAGCTTGACGGCATCATGCACGAGAAAGCGAAAAACTTGCCGTACGGCCAGCAGCGCCGGCTTGAGATCGCCCGGGCGCTGGCGGCGCAGCCAAAAGTGCTTTTGCTTGACGAGCCGGCCGCCGGCATGAACCCGCAAGAAACGAAAGAATTGATGAACTTGATCGCGTTTATCCGCGAACGGTTTGCGTTGACGATTTTGTTGATCGAACACGATATGTCGCTTGTGATGGGCATATGCGAGCGCATTTACGTGTTGGACCACGGCCAATTGATCGCCCACGGCACGCCGGAACAAGTGCGCAGCAACCCGAAAGTGATCGAGGCTTACCTTGGCGAGGAGGTGTCGTGACGTGTTGAAAGTGGAGGCAATCGATGTGTTTTACGGCAACATTCATGCCTTAAAAGGCGTATCGCTTGAGGTGAACAAAGGCGAGATCGTCACGCTGATCGGCGCAAACGGCGCCGGCAAAACGACGCTGCTAAAAACGATCTCCGGCTTGTTGAAGCCGAAAAGCGGCGACATCGTCTACGAAGGGGCTTCGATCGCCGGCAAGGCGGCGCAAACGATCGTCAAGCACGGCATTTCCCACGTGCCGGAAGGGCGGCGCGTGTTTGCCAATATGACGGTCGAGGAAAACTTGGAGCTTGGCGCGTTTTTGCGCAAAGACAAAGACGGCATTCAACAAGACTTTGCCAAAGTCTTTCAGCTGTTCCCGCGCCTCGAGGAGCGGCGCAAGCAGCTGGCCGGCACGCTTTCGGGCGGCGAGCAGCAAATGCTGGCGATCGGCCGCGCGCTCATGGCGCGCCCGAAGCTTTTGCTTTTGGACGAGCCGTCGATGGGGCTCGCCCCGCTGCTCGTGAAAACGATTTTCCGCATTATCGAAGAAATTAATGAATCGGGAACGACGATTTTGCTTGTCGAGCAAAACGCCCATATGGCGCTCTCGATCGCGGATCGCGCCTATGTCATCGAATCGGGGCGCGTCGTCCTGTCGGGGGCGGCGAGCGAGCTGCAGGCGAGCGAGCAAGTGAAACAAGCCTATTTAGGCGGACATTGACCGCTAATGGCGGTCAGACGAGGAGGGTGTCTCTCATGCGGCGAGACACCCTTTTTTCTTCATATCGTTTGCCGCAATAGAAAGCGGTCTTTCCACGCAGCCTTTTGGCACGGCGGATGCCGTCAGCGGCGCTTTTGCCGCTGCCGCTCGGCCCGCTCCCACGCTTTCAAGTGCGGATACGGGTCAAACGCCCACTCCGTATAGCCGTTGTCTTTGTACATGCCGTAATGGAGGTGGGGCGGGAACTTTCCAGCGGTGCCCGGCGGCCCGTAGCCGGAGCTGCCGACCGAGCCGATGATCGTGCCCGGCTCGACGATTTGCCCTTCGCGAAGCCCGGCGGCAAAGCCGTTCAAATGGGCAAAATAATGGTACGTGTTGTTGATGTCGCGGATGCCGACGCGCCAGCCGCCGTATTTATTCCATCCTTTCAGTTCGACAATGCCATAGCACGTCGAGCGGACCGGCACGCCGTAGCCGGCGAAAATGTCGGTTCCTTCATGAATGCGGCGCCCGCCCCAGCCGCGCGCATCGCCCCACGTGTCGCGGTAGCTGTAATTCGCCCGCAACGGGAGCGGAAAGACATGGTCATCCAGTTTCAATGTCTTGTATTTTTTGTAAATCTTCACTTTTCCTAAAATCAAATCCACCGTTTTGGAGCGCTGGTAATAGTTCCAAAACGCGATTTTAATATGGCGATGATCGATGCCGTATGTCTGCAAATAGCGCGCCATGGCCATGATGACGTCGTCGTCGTCATCCGACCGCGCCTTGCCGTCCCCGTCTCCGTCCACACCGAGCCCGCCAAACTGGGAAATCGTAAACGGGTTCGTATCGTGCGGATTTTTGTTCAGCGGTCCGGCCCATACGTCCGGTTTCATATAAATGCCGAGAACGCCGGTTGGTTTTGGCAAGTCGCGGCGCGCTTGCCGGATGTTCCGTTCATACTGGTCGATGGCGGCAAAGTAATACCATGGAATGAGCGAAACCGCCTCCGCTTTTTTATACAGCTCCATGCGCTGTTCGTATACTGCGTCGTCGTTTTCCGCCGCGGAAGCCGCGCTGGCCGCTATGAACAACACCGTCGCCACCCATAGGGCGACAAACCATCGGTGCACGTGGAATCCCCCCTTTTCGCCCATTTCATATGTTTAGTTTGGGGAGAAACAGGCGATTCATAAATGTTAAAAAGAGGAAAGCGGCTTATTTTTTTGTGTTTTTTCGCGTTTTTCATTTATAATGAAAATGGAACAATCCTCGACAAGTGGAGTGAGAACGATGGCAACAAACGAAGAACATGTCCGCAAGCCGGACTGGCTGAAGATTAAACTGAACACGAATGAACATTATATCGGATTGAAGAAGCTGATGCGGGAAAACCGTTTACATACTGTGTGCGAAGAGGCGAAGTGCCCGAACATTCATGAGTGCTGGGCGGTAAGGCGGACGGCGACGTTTATGATTTTGGGCAGCGTCTGCACGCGCGCCTGCCGCTTTTGCGCCGTCAAAACCGGGCTCCCGACCGAGCTTGACTGGCAAGAGCCGGAACGCGTCGCCGAGTCGGTGCGCATCATGAATTTAAAACACGTCGTCGTTACGGCCGTCGCCCGCGATGACCTCAAAGACGGCGGGGCGGCGGTGTTTGCGGAAACGGTGCGTGCCATCCGCCGGAAAAATCCGTTTACGACGATTGAAGTGCTGCCATCGGATATGGGCGGCGTGTATGAAAACTTAAAAACGCTGATGGACGCCCGCCCCGATATTTTAAACCATAACATTGAAACGGTGCGCCGCCTGACGCCGCGGGTGCGCACCCGCGCGACGTACGAACGTTCGCTTGAATTTTTGCGGCGCGCGAAAGAACTGCAGCCGGATATTCCGACGAAATCAAGCATCATGGTCGGTCTTGGAGAAACGAAAGAGGAAATTATCGAGGCGATGGACGATTTGCGTGCCAACTACGTTGATATTTTGACGATCGGCCAATATTTGCAGCCGACGAAAAAACATTTGAAAGTCGTGAAATATTACCATCCGGACGAATTTCAAGAGCTGAAAGAGATCGCGCTGAGCAAAGGATTCAGCCATTGCGAGGCCGGTCCGCTCGTCCGTTCGTCATATCATGCCGATGAGCAAGTGAACGAGGCGGCGAAAGCGCGGCAGTTGAAAGCGTAACATCGGCCAGGCAAACAGGAAAACGGTCGTGCCTCTCCATTAAGAAGGCAGACCGTTTTCTTTGCCCTAGCGCCCCTCCGGTGTCGGCCGCGGTGTGCCGTCGCGGAAGTCGCGGTCGAGCTCATCGTTCGTTTCATTGATCATTTCGCCGTTTTCATTTTCCCCGCTGCTGAGCTTTTTCCCTTGCGGATATTTCAGCATTTGCTGGATGGTCGCATCCATGATTCGGTCAACGTCGCGGCTGTTCGAGTCGAGGCGGCCGAAGCGCTCAATCTCTCTCATCAGCTGCGGATTGTCGGCCACATACACATGGTAGTAACGGGGAACGACCGAAAGCGCCGTCTTTTTCACTTGATCGGCTGTTTGCTCCCGGTTATTTGTGTCGGCATCATAGACGACAAGCACTTCCTCGTCTGTGACCAGCGTAGCGACGTCATTGACGTTCGGCAGCTGGGTGCACAACTTGCTGATTAAATCGGCCGCTTGCTCGCGGTTGAATGACGGCATGTCATTATAGCCGTTTGCATCGCCGAGGGTTGGGCTCTTTTGGTGACGGACGTAGCCAAAGTTGTTTAGCGGTGTGTCATCGCCGTTTGGCACCCCGTTTTCGTTATATAGCTCATTGCGGTCGGTAACATTGATCGTATTGCCGCTCCGCTTGTAGACGTCGGTGTTTTCGTCCTGGGCCGCCTGCGCGCAGCCGGCTAGGGCGACGGCCGTTCCGAACATAACGGCCAACCATGGTCGTCTCATCGTCAGCACCCCCTTCACTTTTAGGGTGGCACACGCTCTTCCGTTTGATAACAGTAATTGATTGGGTGTGATACATCGTTTATGATGAAAGTGGAAAGGCGAGGTGAGAGCGGTGATCTGCATCAACAACCATTGTTACGAACTGGTTGAAAACGTCAAAAACGCCTTTAACGAGGAAGCGTTTCGCGCCCGCTATGCGGATATTTTAGGGAAGTATGACTACATTGTCGGCGACTGGGGATACAATCAGCTTCGCCTGCGCGGCTTTTTCGATGACCATAACCAAAAGGCGACATACGATACGAAAATTAGCACGCTGTCGGAGTATTTGTATGAATATTGCAACTTTGGGTGCGCCTATTTTGTGTTGCGCAAAGTGAAGCGGTAACGGTGCGGTCGGATGGCGGCGCGGTGACGCCGCGCTGAAGGCCGCTTCGAACCATCAGCGCGCGGAGGCCAAAGCATCGGCGGATGGACGCGCAACGGTGCCGTGCGACAAAGGCTGTTCCGAACGGAATGCAGGCTGAGGCTAAGGCATGAGCGAATGGCAGGGTCACGCGTGAGAAGGCAAACAAGGCAGCCGCCCGTTTGCGGCGGACGGCTGCTTCGTCATTCGACTTCGTTGTACGGAAACTGTTCGCTTTTGCGCGGATCATCATGCGGCGGGTGGGACGCCGGGTCGCGCCTTGGAATGTTTTGGTGGAACGACTTAAACTCATAGTTGAAGGCGCTGTAATGGCGCTGTCCTTCTTTCCAAGGCGTGCTTTTATTTTCGACCGGGGCGTCGTCGCGGCGCGGCGATCCGTACGGCCCTTCCGGAAATTCTTCGGCCGTTAAAAAATTGCGCTGTTTCTCGACGACGGAAAAATCGGCATACGTTTCCCGTTCCGCCATTCGTCTCACCTTCCTTGGTGCCGGAGTGTTTCATAAGATGCCCAAAATGAAGGAAGGTTATGAAAGACACTCATCCAAAAAGGCGCGCAAATCGTCGGCGTCTTGTTCATCAAGCTGGTAGGCGTGCTCTAAGTAGCCGGGCTCCTCTAAATCGTCGCGGCCAAGAATGGCAAAGCGGTTGCTTTGCAAGTCAAGCACGATGGATTTGCCGTAAAAACGATCCGTTTCGATGAGCGCCAAATCGAACCGCTGCCGTTCGCCGACAAAGCTGACGAAGCGAACCGCCGCTTGGACGGTGTCATCGTACAAGTAAAACCGTTCGCCCATATTGAGCCCTCCTATGGTTTCGTCACTATCCATCATAGCAGACAGACGGCGAAAAGGGGAGGGGATGGGCGCAAGAAAAAGGAGGGATGAGCCGTGTATTTTGTTGATCGAAAAAAAATGGAAGAACGACTTCGTTGCATGGAACAAATGTTGGCTTATTACAAAAGCAAGGACAGCTGGGATGAGCCGCTTCAACGATTGGCGCTTGAACGGATCGCCCATGTCGTCATCGAAGCGGTTTTGGACGTCGGCAACGCGATGATTGACGGCTTCATTATGCGTGACCCGGGCAGCTATGACGATATTATTGACATTTTAGCCGATGAGCAAGTCATTACGCCGGCGGACGCCGAACAGCTGAAAGCGTTCATCGCCCACCGGAAAATGCTCGTTCATGACTATACAAGCGTCGACCATGCGAAACTGCGCGTCAGCCTGGACGCACATTTGCCGGCGCTTGACACGTATCCGAAGGCGGTGCGCGATTATCTTGAAAATGAACTTGGACCGGTGTCGGCGTTTCGCAGTTGACGGGTGGCAGCCTCAACGCCCCCTCTCATTGACGATGGGGGCGCATCCCAGCGCCGGATGCGCCTTTGGCCAACACGAGGCCACGAAGCGGCTTCCATGATGGTCGACCATGCGCCTTTTAGCCGTTGACGCTCATGGAAAAAGCGGGAGAACGAACGACTGGCATACGGAAAAAGAAAGGGAGCGAATGCGTTGAAACGATATAGCGGCTATTTGATCGATTTAGACGGGACGATGTACCGCGGCACGGAGTGCATCTCCGAAGCGCGCGAGTTTGTCAATGAACTGCACCGCCGCGGGATTCCGTATTTGTTTGTCACCAACAACTCGTCGCGCACGCCGGCGCAAGTGGCGGAAAAATTGCGCTCATTTGGCGTGCCGGCGGAAGAGAAGCACGTCTTTACGACAAGCCAGGCGACGGCGAACTACATTTTTGAACGAAAGCCGGACGCGTCCGTTTATGTCATCGGTGAAGAAGGAATCCGCACGGCTTTGGCGGACAAAGGGTTTCGTTTTGCCGGCGAGGACGCGGATGTCGTCGTCATCGGCATCGACCGGCAAATTACATACGAGAAGCTCGCCGTCGCTTGCCTTGCTGTCCGCAACGGCGCGACGTTCATTTCAACAAACGGGGACATCGCTTTGCCGACGGAGCGCGGGCTATTGCCCGGCAACGGGGCCATTACGTCGGTCGTCGCCGTTTCGACGCAAGTGAAGCCGACGTTTATCGGCAAGCCGGAAAAAATCATTATGGAGCAGGCGCTCAAAGTGCTCGGCGTTCCGAAAGCGGACGTGCTCATGATCGGCGACTATTACGAAACCGACATTTTAGCGGGCATGAACGCCGGCATCGATACGCTTTTAGTCCATACAGGCGTCACGACGAAAGAGATGCTCGCCCGCTACGAGCGGCAGCCGACGTATACGGCCGATTCGCTGTTAGAGTGGATGGCGCGCCTGTAAACAACGCCGCTTTGCCAAAAAAAGGCAAGGCGGCGTTTGCTTGCAGACGATGCCGCCGGCTGCGCCGAAACAGCCGGCAATCGGCGATCGGCCTAGCGCGCCGGGGCGTGGTGATCCATTATTCTGCGTTGGCGGCCCGGTGCGCCAAGCGGCTTGATGCCGCCGCGGCAATGGCGCCGACGATATCGTCCAAAAACGTGTTGCATTTGCCGGTCGATTTGTCGTTTAAGTATTGCAGGATGCCCGGTTTTTGTTTGTCGATGTATCCATAGTTTGTAAAGCCGATCGACCCGTAGACGTTGACGATCGACAGGGCTAAAATTTCATCGACGCCATACAGCCCTTCATCGCGGCGGATGATCGATTGCAGCGGCTCATCAAGCTGGCCGGCCTCGGCGAGTTTATCGAGCTGAATGCCGGTTAAAATCGCGTTTTGCACTTCGCGTTTCGAAATGACGCGGTTGACGTTTTCGATGCATTCGTCCATCGTTAAATCCGCATGGTATTTCGATTGTAAATAATAGACGAGTTCAGCGATTTTTTCCACCGTCACTCCCCGCTCCTCGAGCCAACGCCGGGCGGTTTGTTCCAAATGGTTCATCATGGATTCACTCATAAAAGGTCACCTATTTCTTTTGAAAAGTCGTTTTTTATATATATGTATCATGTCATAAAACAGTCCGTCATATAAAGAAAAATGCTCATCGGGCCGCATATATAAACAATAGCCCCTTTCGTCAAAAAAGAAAGGGGGACTGGCGGTTTGTCGCGCCATCATCGGATGGCTTCGGCCGGCCGGCGTGTGGCCAAAAGGTGAACAGCGGCGATGGCGGGAACGAGAGCGGGCATGACGTTTCAGCCCGAAGCCATCATGGATGTCGAAAGTTTTCAGGCGCAAAGCGAACGGGAGGTCAAGTTTCGTCCCGAGACGATCATGGACACGGGCCTGGAGGTGCGGAGATGGAAACATGGGTGCATGAACAGTACGGGGTGCGCGCCGAACGGTTGGAGCGAAGAGGAAGGCATACAGTGGTTTGGCGGCAGCAGGAGCGCTTTCTCCTCGTTCCGGCCGACGGACGGAGCGAAGCGGAGATGGAAGAGCGCCAGCAAATGAGCCGCTATTTGCGGGCAAAAGGGGTGACCGGCGTCGGGGAGCTGGTGAAAACAAAGGCCGGAACGTATCTTGCCGTCTATGAGGGACAGCCGATGGCGCTCGTTCGCGCACCGCTTCCGGCAGTCCGCTTTCGTTCGCTCGGGCGCGAGCTGGCGGTGATGCATGAATACGGGCGCTCTTGTCCGCTGCCGATTGTCGCTTGCCGGCGCATCGGCCAATGGCGGGAACTATGGGCGAAGCGGATCGACCAAATGGAGGCGTTTTGGACGAACATGGTGGCAAACGGTCCGGCGTCGCCGTTTGACCGGCTGTTGATCGAGTCGTTCCCGTATTATTTAGGTTTGGCGGAAAACGCGGTGCAATATGTGGCTGATACGGAGCTCGATGAGGAACCGCTCCGCGTTGATTATGCGGCGTTTTGCCACGAGCGGCTGCCGCAAGCCGGCTGGATCGAGGGGACCGAGGCGAAGCTGCCGACCGATTGGGTGTACGACCATTGCGCCCGCGATTTGGCGGAATGGGTGCGCCATCTGTACCGGCAGCGCGGGTTAGGATGCCAGCGGGCGGTGCGCCAGTTTTTCCAAGACTACGGGCACGTATCGCCGCTGTCGCCGTTTGCCTGGCGGCTCGTTTACGCTCGGTTGTTGTTTCCGCTTTCGTATTTTGAGTGCGTCGAGGCGTACTATACCGCTGCGGACGGGGATGAGCGGGCGCGGCGGGAGAAGGAATTGCGGCATTTGCTTGATGGGTCGCACGAGCATGAACGGTTTTTGGCTTCGTTCGCCGAAATTGCCGGCATCGCGGAACGCGTGCGCTTGCCGGCGGTTGAGTGGCTGCCGCCGGTGTAAAACGGGCAGGCATGCGCGGTTTCGGCGCCGCCGCCCGCCTGTTGCTGTTGTGTGCGAGCGCCCGGCGGCTTTTCGGTGGACGGCGTCCGAAGCCGCTTCTTTTTTGCGGCGGCGGACGATGATTTCTTGCCTGCCGATTTGCTGGAATCCGCTTTTTCTTTTAACATGCAAGCGGCCGGCTGTTTTGTCTGATGGCCGCCGAAACCGCCCTTTTTCGCTGAAGGGCAACAAGGCATCCTTTTTTGGCTGGTTATATCGGGGACAACTCCCCGTTTTTTTTTTAGCCGAAGTTGTGATAAGATTTAGAAAAAATCGGATGGGAGGCTGCATGATGACCAAACCGTACGTTTTTATTATGCGAAAACTGCCAGAGGACGTCGTTGCGCCGCTTTCGGCCATCGCTGAAGTCGAGATGTGGCCGCATGAGGACGTGGCCGTGCCGCGCGATGTGCTTGCGGAAAAAGCGAAACGGGCGGCCGCCATTTTGCCGATGGTATCCGACCCGATCGATGAAGAGGTGTTGTCCGCTTGTCCGGCGCTCAAAGTCGTCGCCAATATGGGGGTTGGCTATGACAATATTGACGTGCCGGCGGCCACTCGGCGCGGCATTGTCGTTTGCAATACGCCCGATGTGTTGACCGATACGACGGCCGATTTGACGTTTGCGCTGCTATTGGCCGCCGCCCGGCGGTTGGTGGAAGCGGCCGAGTTTTTGAAAGAAGGAAAATGGAAAAGCTGGAGCCCGTTTTTGCTTGCTGGCGCCGATGTCCACCATAAAACGATTGGCATCGTCGGCATGGGAAACATCGGCCAAGCGGTGGCCAAGCGGGCGAAAGGGTTTGACATGAACGTGCTGTATTACAACCGTTCCCGCCGCCCGGAGGCGGAAGAGCGGCTTGGCGCCATCTACCGTCCATTTTTCGATTTGTTGGCGGAAAGCGATTTTGTCGTCTGCTTGACGCCGCTCACCCCGGAGACGCGCCATTTGTTTAACCGTGAGGCGTTTCGGCACATGAAGCCGTCCGCTATATTCATCAACGCGGCGCGCGGTGCGGTCGTCGATGAACAGGCGCTGTATGAGGCGCTCGTTCATGGAGAGATCGCGGCGGCTGGGCTCGATGTATTTGAAAAAGAACCGGTTGATCCCGCCCACCCGCTCGTTTCGCTTCCGAACGTCGTCGCCTTGCCGCATATTGGCAGCGCGACGCATGAAACGCGCCGTGCCATGATGACGCTCGCGCGCGACAACATCATCGCCGTGCTTGAAGGGCGGCCGCCATTGACGCCGGTGAACCGGCCGTCATAACGTTTCCGCGATGGGAGGCAGCTGACGCCGGTAAATCGGTCGCAGAAAAAATTTTCATTGCCAAACGGCGGATCGTCTTTTATAATGTCTACTATAAAAATACAAATGTCTACTGTGCGTAAACAGAAGGGGCGGGAAGGATGGAAAAGCCAATTTTTGTTGGATTGTTAGGATTAGGAACGGTCGGAAGCGGTGTGGTCAAAATTATCGAAAACCACCAAGAAAAATTGATGCACCAAGTCGGTTGTCCGGTGAAGGTGAAAAAAATCCTCGTCCGCGATGTACATAAACCCCGTGACGTCGCTGTCGATCCGGCGCTGTTGACGACAAGCGCCGCCGATGTAATCGATGATCCGGACGTTGACGTCATTATTGAAGTGATGGGCGGCATCGAGGAGACGAAAGAATGGTTGCTGCGGGCGCTGCGTCAAGGAAAACATGTGGTGACAGCGAACAAAGATTTAATGGCGGTCTCTGGTTCTGAATTGCTCCGGGTGGCGGCCGAACACCATTGCGATTTGTTTTACGAAGCGAGCGTTGCCGGCGGTATTCCGATTTTGCGCAGCCTAGTGGACGGACTCGCGTCGGACCGGATCACCAAGCTGATGGGGATTGTCAACGGAACGACCAACTACATCTTAACGAAAATGTCGCAAAACGGTGCTTCGTACGAAGCGGTGCTCGCTGAAGCGCAGGCGCTCGGGTTCGCCGAAGCTGATCCGACATCGGACGTCGAAGGGCTTGATGCGGCGCGGAAAATGGCGATTTTGGCCCGGCTTGGCTTTTCGATGGACATCGACTTGGACGATGTACAAGTCAAAGGCATTACGCATGTGACGGAAGAAGATTTAACATACGGGAAACGGCTCGGTTATACGATGAAGCTGATCGGCATCGCCCAGCGCGACGGCAACAAGGTGGAAGTGAGCGTCCAGCCGACGTTCCTTCCGGATTCGCATCCGCTCGCGTCCGTTCATAACGAATATAACGCTGTCTATGTGTACGGCGAGGCAGTGGGGGAAACGATGTTTTACGGACCGGGGGCCGGCAGCTTGCCGACGGCGACGGCGGTCGTCTCCGACTTAGTCGCGGTGATGAAAAATATGCGCCTTGGCGTCAACGGCCACTACGCCGTCGCGCCGCAATATGAAAAACAATTGAAAGCGCCGGCGGAAATTTTCTCGAAATACTTTTTGCGCATTCATGTGAAAGACCAAGTGGGGGCGTTTGCCAAAATTACGACGCTGTTTTCCAAGCGCGGGGTGAGCTTCGAGAAAATTTTGCAGCTGCCGTTGAAAGAAAACGGCTTGGCGGAAATCGTCATCGTGACGCATGACGCTTCACAGCAAGACTACGAAGAGATTTTGCAGCAGCTTGGCGATTTGGAAATCGTCGAGCGGGTGCAAAGCTCGTATCGGGTGGAAGGAGAGAAACGGTGATGGCATGGAAAGGGCTGCTTGACGCTTACGGCGACTTTTTGCCGCTGACCGAAGCAACGCCAAGACTGTCGCTTTGCGAAGGGAATACGCCGCTTATCCCGCTGCCGCGCCTGTCGGAAGAGCTCGGCATTACGCTGTACGTCAAGGTGGAAGGAGCGAACCCGACGGGATCGTTTAAAGACCGCGGCATGGTGATGGCGGTGGCGAAAGCGAAAGAGGAAGGAAGCCATACGATCATTTGCGCGTCGACCGGCAATACGTCCGCTTCCGCCGCCGCGTATGCGGCGCGCGCCGGGCTGCGCTGCCTTGTCGTCATCCCGAACGGAAAAATCGCCCTTGGCAAATTGGCGCAAGCCGCCATGTACGGAGCGGACATTTTTGCGATTGACGGCAACTTTGACGAAGCGCTCAGCATGGTGCGCCGGCTGAGCGAAACGGCGCCGATTACGCTTGTGAACTCGGTCAACCCGTACCGGATCGAAGGGCAAAAAACGGCGGCGTTTGAAGTGTGCGATCAGCTTGGACGCGCGCCGGACGTGCTGGCCATTCCGGTCGGCAACGCGGGCAACATTACCGCCTATTGGAAAGGGTTTAAGGAGTATCACGAAGCAAAAGGAACAGGGCTGCCGCAAATGCGGGGCTTTGAAGCGGAAGGGGCGGCAGCGATCGTCCGCAATCAAGTGATCGAACAGCCGGAGACAGTTGCGACGGCGATCCGCATCGGCAACCCGGCGAGCTGGAAAAAAGCGGTCGAGGCGGCGAACGAATCGCGCGGGAAAATCGATGAAGTGAGCGATGCGGAAATTTTGGCGGCTTACCAACGGCTTGCCCGCACGGAAGGCGTTTTTGCTGAGCCGGCGTCATGCGCTGCCATTGCCGGAGTGATTAAACAGCGCGAGCGGAATGAAATCGAGCGCGGCAGCCTTGTTGTCGCCGTTCTCACCGGCAACGGCTTGAAAGATCCGGCCATTGCCTTGGAGACGGCCGCCATTGAACCGGTCGTTTTGCCGAACGATGAACAAGTGGTGCTTGAGCATTTGCAAGGGGTTGTCCGTACATGAAAGAAGACGAGATGTTGAAGATCGTCGTTCCGGGAAGTACGGCGAACTTAGGACCCGGCTTCGATTCCGTCGGGCTCGCCGTCTCCCGCTACTTAACGCTTGACGTCCGTCTGGCGGAGGCGTGGACGTTTACGCCAAAGACGGCGGAGGTGAGCGGCATTCCGCGCGGAACGGACAATTTAGTATACGAGGTAGCCAGCGAGACGGCGAACGTGCACGGCCGCCGGCTGCCGAGCTGCGCGGTGGATGTGTACAGCGATATTCCGTTTACGCGCGGGCTCGGGAGCAGCGCGGCGGCGGTCGTCGCCGGCATCGAGCTTGCCGATGCGCTGCTTGAACTAGGATTGTCGCGCGAACAAAAGATGGAACTGGCCACCCGCTATGAAGGCCATCCGGATAATGTCGGCGCCTCGCTGTACGGCGGGCTGGTCATCGGCTGCTACCGCGAAGAGGGCGTGGATGTCGTCCATCTTCCGGAGTTGAACGTGGAGCTTGTCGCCATTATCCCGGAGTATGAATTGGAAACGAAAAAAGCGCGCGGGCAGCTGCCTGAACAATGGACGAGGCAGCAGGCCGTCGAGGCGAGCGCCATCAGCAACGTCCTTGTCGCGGCATTGCTGACGAAAAATTGGAAGCTCGCCGGCCGCATGATGGCGGCGGATTTGTTTCATCAGCCGCACCGGAAACCGCTCGTTCCGGAATTGGAGCGGGCGGAGGTGCTCGCTCTTGAATACGGGGCGATCGGCGCGGCGTTAAGCGGGGCGGGGCCGACGGTGCTCGTTTTTGCTGAGCCGGGGAAAGGCGAGCGGCTCAAACGGCAGCTGCGCCCGCATTTCCCGGCTTGCGAAGTCACAACGCTCGCTGTCGAGCCGCACGGCAGCCGCGTTTACAAGCTGGCGCTGGAGGCATAAAAAATCCGAACAGCCTTCTGCTGTTCGGATTTTTTAAGTTAAAACACTTGCTCGACTTCGACGACGCCCGGCACTTCCTCAAACAAGGCGCGTTCGATCCCGGCTTTTAACGTGATCGTCGAGCTCGGGCAGCTGCCGCATGCGCCAAGCAGGCGGAGTTTCACGACGCCGTCTTCCACATCGACAAGTTCGCAGTCGCCGCCGTCGCGAAGCAGGAACGGGCGGAGTTTATCTAAAACTTCTTGCACTTGTTCTTTAATTTCTTGATCCGTCATTTTCATCGACTCCTTTCCTTACTTTTTATTATAATCATGGTAGCGGAAAAAATCTAATGATAAATTTTACTTTCGTAAAGGGTGACCATGATGGCGTTCAAACCGGTTGAAATTTGTGTGTATGGAGCGGAGATCGTTTGCCCGTCGTGCGTGCAGCTGCCGTCGTCAAAAGAGACGTACGAATGGCTCGAGGCTGCGCTGCGCCGCAAATATCCAGATCAGCCGTTCCGCATGGCGTACGTCGATATTTTCCATCCGCCGGCGGATGACGAAGCAAAACGGTCGCTGGCGCAAACGATCGTCGAGAAGGACTGGGTGTACCCGGTCGTCGTTGTGGAAGGAGCGGTTGTCGCGGAAGGGAATCCGCGGCTGAAAGCCATTTATGCCGAAATGGAGAAATACGGCTACCGTTCGTCATAGCAGCGGTGCCGCACGGCGGGGAAAGCGAACGGGCGGCGGGGAATTCCCCGCCGCCTTCGCGATTGGTCGGCCGCCTGGTCAGCTGATAAAATTTTCGGCAATGATGGTTGATTGCGGCCAACATGAAGCGTTCTCAGAGAAACAGCTGCTTTGCCCCGCCTATGCGATTCCATGCCAGCCGTGCGCGGCTTAATAGCCGTTATGGTATTTATACATCCAAAGAACGCCTGATTTTAGCAGGCGCGGCACCCGGCCGGTGAGCGGGCGGTCAGCGACGAGGCCGAAGCCGTGTTTTTTGCCGAGCGAACCGAGAATGCCTTTTAATTTGATCGGCGGGAATTCGCTTGGCGGCTCTTCGCCGTTCCACCGCTTTTGCAGCACTTGAACGATTTGTTCCGCTTGCCCTTCAGCGAGCTGGGCGCTCGGCGAATGCGGCAAGCTTGCACAGTCGCCGACGACGTATGCGTTTTCATAGCCAGGGATGTGGTGCTGCTTCGTCAGTACGACGCGGCCTTGTTTATCTTTTTCCACGTCTAGTTCGCGGACGACGCGGTTCGGCTGAATGCCGGCCGTCCAGACGATGACGTCACAGGGCACTGGCTCGTCATGGTTGTACAAGACGCCCGGCTCGACTTTCGTGACGTTCGAATGGCGGACGATTTCAACGCGATGTTCGATAAACCATCGTTCCACGTAGTCGCTTAGCCGCTTTGGAAACATTGGCAAAATGCGCTCACCGCGGTCAAACAGCTTAATGTGCAAATCCGGGCGGCTTTCCGCCAGTTCGCTGGCCAGCTCGACGCCGCTTAAGCCGGCGCCGACGATGCCGACCGTTGCTTTTGGCGGCAAGTTGTTCAGCGCTTCATAGGCAGCGCGCGCTTTGTCGATCGACTGAATGCTGTACGTGTACGCATCAGCGCCCGGCACCCCGTGGTATTTATCTTCACAGCCCAACCCGATGACCAGGTCGTCGTAACGGACGTGGCTTCCATCTTTCAGATGGACGAGCTGCTTATCAAGGTCGATCGAGACGACTTCGCCGAACTGGTAGGTGAATTGCGGATGTTCCGGAAACGGGACGCGAATGTGATGGTCGCTGATCGTCCCCGCAGCTAAGGCGTAATATTCCGTTTTTAAACAATGGTACGGAACGCGATCAATGAGGATAATATGAATGTCGTTTGGCACTCCGTCCGGGAGAAGGCGTTGCAAAATGCGCATGTTGCCGTATCCCCCGCCAAGCAGTACGAGATGTTTCATGGCTAAAGTCCCCTTTTGTCCAGTTTCTCAAGCCGCCAATGCCATAAAAAAGTATAACGAAATTGTGACAAAAGAACAACAATTTTTCGTCCGACCGCTCGTGAGCATGTTCGTTGACGCCGTGCCGCAAAACCGTTACGATGGGAAGCAGGAAGGTGAACATGCCCATGATCTTACCGATCATCGAGTTTTGCATCAGCAACTTAGCCAGCGGATCGTATAAAGCGATGGAAATGCTTGAAAAGGATCCGAATTTGGATATTATCGAATACAGCTGCTTAAGCTACTGCACGCGCTGCGCCCATACGCTGTTTGCGCTCGTAAACGGCGAGTTTGTCAGCGGTGAGACGCCGGAGCAGCTTGTCGAAAATATTTACCGGCATCTCGAGGAAAACCCGATGGTTTAACGAAAAAAAGGAGGATGCCCACAAGGCGGCATCCTCTTCAATGTATATGAAAAAACGGGGGATATTCCCATTGTGTCCAAAACGCGGTATCGTTATACATAAAGGAGCCAAAAATTTTAGGAGGGGGCATGACGTGTACTCGTTTTCGTTTACGAAAATGCATGGGTTAGGGAACAGTTATATTTACGTTGATCTGTTTCGCGAAACGCTTCCGGAAGACGAGCTGCCGGCGATCGCCCGTTGTGTTGCCGATGTCCATACCGGCATCGGTTCGGACGGCCTCATTCTCATTTGCCCGTCGGAGCAAGCACCGGTGAAAATGCGTATTTTTAACAGCGATGGCTCGGAAGGGAAAAACTGTGGCAACGGCTTGCGCTGTGTGGCGAAGTATGCGTACGAGCACGGCATCGTCCGCGACCGCTCGTTTTTGATTGAAACGCTCTCCGGACTCGTCGCGGCCGAAGTGGCGGTAGAAAACGGCGAGGTGACGAGCGTGACCGTCGATATGGGCAAGCCGCTCCTTCGGCGGAGCGCCATTCCGATGACCGGGCCGGAGGCGGAGCAAGTCGTCGCTGAATCGTTTGCCATTGGCGGCGGCGAGTATGAAATCACCGCTGTATCGATGGGCAACCCGCACGTCATTTTTTATGTGGATGAGATTGAAAAGGCGCCGGTGACCACGCTTGGCCCGCTCGTTGAAAAGGACCCGCGCTTTCCCGAAGGAGTGAACGTCGAATTTGTCGAGGTTGTCAACGAGCGTGAGCTTCATTTCCGCGTTTGGGAGCGCGGCTCGGGCGTCACGCAGGCGTGCGGCACCGGGGCGTGCGCGGCGGTTGTCGCTTCTGTGTTAAACGGCAAAACGGCGCGCGGAGCGGAAACGGTCGTCCATCTGGCCGGCGGTGATTTGACGATCACATGGGGGCATGACGGCAACGTGCGCATGACCGGCCCGGCCGAAACGGTGTGCACCGGCGTGTATTATTACCGCGGCGGGCAGAACGGTTGAGCATCCGAGCGGCAAAGCGGTATACTATAGGTAAGGAGGGATGGACATGACCGAGGCGATCATTACGCTGACGGAAGCGGCAGCGTTTCAAATTAAGGACATGATGAAGGAGCAGGAAGAGGAAAACGCCTATTTGCGCGTCGGCGTCCATGGCGGCGGCTGCAGCGGGCTGTCGTACGGCATGGGGTTTGAGCGCGAGCGGCGCGATGACGACATCGAATTGGAACAGCACGGGATTAAAATTTTGATCGACCGCGACAGTGCCCCCATTTTGCGCGGCACGGTCATCGACTACAAACAGTCGCTTCTTGGCGGCGGGTTTACGATCAACAATCCGAACGCCATTGCGACGTGCGGCTGCGGCTCGTCATTCCGCACAGCGACGAACGCCGGCACGCCGGAGCAATGTTAGGTGTCAGGAGGCCGTGACAAACAACGGTTTGTCAGTAAAGACCGCCAAGGGGGGATGGCAGTGAAAGGGCAAGGAAATGTGATGTTGGCCCTCGTTTTGGCGCTCATCATTGCGCTGCTGGCGGTGGCGAACGTTGAAAACGTGACGATCCATTATTTGGTGGGGGAAACCCGTTTGCCGCTGATCATCGTGATTTTCGGCTCAGCTGTCCTTGGCGGTTTGGTGGTCGGCATGCTCGGTTGGCTGCGGTTGTTTCATTTGCAGAGGCAACTGAAAGCCGCCAACAAGGAGAAAGAGGAGTTGACCGCCCGCTTAGCGGAAAACGACGGTGAACGAGAGGCAGCCGCCGCCAACGAAAGCAAACACGGATGAACGAAAAAGAGGGTGTCTCCAAGGCGGTGGGACACCCTCTTTCCCGCTACATCAACCTATTCGCTTCGTTCGTAAACATTGTCTCTTGTTCTTCGCCCGAATCCGACGGCCCTTTTGAGTTAAAATAAGGACGACGAGTGCGCGGGCTGCATCCGTGCCGTCGGATCGATATACGTTTTTGCGCTGCTGATGGCGATCGGTGCCTCGCCGAAGCCGCAGGCGATCAGCTTAATTTTTCCATCGTACGTGCAAATGTCGCCGGCCGCATACACGCCGGGGATGTTCGTCTCCATCCGCGAGTTGACTTTGATCGAATTTTTTTCGATGTCAAGCCCCCAGTTTTTGATCGGGCCGAGCGAGGAAATAAAGCCGTAGTTGACAACGACGGCATCGACATCGATCGTTTCTTTTGTCCCTTCCTTCACATGTTCAAGGACGACTTGGCGGATGCCTTGTTCGTCGCCGATAAGTTCGGCAGGCACAAACGGTGTTTTCACTTGCACGCGCGATTTCATGAGCTGCTCGACGCTATGTTCATGGGCGCGGAATTTATCGCGACGATGAACGATCGTGACGCTTGCGGCGATCGGTTCGAGCATGAGCGACCAGTCAACTGCCGAGTCGCCGCCGCCGCAGACGAGCACACGCTTCCCGGCAAACTGCTCTAAGTCGCTGATAAAGTAATGCAAGTTTTTCCCTTCATATTGGGAAGCGCTCTCAAGTTCGAGCCGGCGCGGCTGAAAAGCGCCGTTCCCGGCGGTGATGATGACGGTTTTCGAATAATGGATCTCTTTATCCGTGGTGAGTTTAAACGTTCCGTCTTCTTGTTTTTCCAGCGTTTCAACCGACTGGTTCAGGCAGATGGCAGGCGAAAACAGGCTCAGCTGCTCTTTCAGCTGGTTAACGAGTTCTTGGGCGCGCACTTTCGGGAATCCGGCGATGTCGTATATGTATTTTTCCGGGTATAAAGCGGCCAGCTGCCCGCCTAACTGCGGAAGGCTTTCGATGATTTTCACCTTCATTTGCCGCAAGCCGCCGTAAAACGCGGCAAACATCCCGGTTGGTCCGCCGCCGACCACCGTTACATCATACACGTTCCGATCTTCTCTCACCGACATTCCTCCCCGCATAAAATAATGGCACTACAAGTTTATCTTACCATAAATGCCCGCCGTTATAACGTTCAATTTTTGTCGGTCCAGTCGAAAAAAAAAGGCTTGAAAAGAGGAAGAAAAAGGACTAATATGGTTTGTGGAGAGATTGTTAATTTTTTGTGACAGTCTGTCGACATTTTTTTGGGGGTTAACGTGAATAGTTTCACAAACTTCGCTCGATAAAAACGGGGATAGCAGCAAAAGCTATAAGAAACGTGTGGGAAAAAAATTAAAAAGGGTGGAAGTGATTCAGGTGAGAAAACCAAACATCGTCATTTTAGGGGCTGGTTATGGCGGACTCATGACGACGGTTCGCCTGCAAAAACTCGTCGGGGTGAACGAGGCGAATATTACGTTAGTGAATAAGCACGACTATCATTACGAGACAACTTGGCTTCATGAAGCGTCGGCCGGGACGCTGCACCATGACCGCGTCCGCTACCCGATCGCGGATGTCATTGACCGCAATAAAGTGAAATTTGTCCAAGACACTGTCACAAAAATCGTTCCGAACGAAAAGAAAGTGCTGCTCGAAAATGGCGAATTGGCATACGACTACCTTGTCATCGCCCTTGGGTTTGAATCAGAGACGTTCGGCATTAAAGGGTTGAAAGAATACGCGTTTTCGATCGCCAATGTCAATGCGGCGCGGCAAATTCGCGAACATATTGAGTATCAGTTTGCGACGTACAACACGGAAGAGGAAAAGAAAGACGAACGGTTGACGATCGTCGTCGGCGGGGCAGGGTTTACCGGCATCGAGTTTTTAGGCGAACTCGCTAACCGCATTCCGGAGCTGTGCCGCGAGTATGACGTCGATCCGCACAAAGTGCGCATCATTTGCGTCGAAGCGGCGCCGACCGCACTGCCGGGCTTTGATCCGGAGCTTGTCGAATACGCGGTCAGCCAGCTCGAACGCAAAGGGGTCGAATTTAAAATCGGCACCGCCATTAAAGAGTGCACACCGGATGGGATCATTGTCGCCAAGGGCGACGAGGTGGAGGAAATTAAAGCGGGTACCGTCGTTTGGGCAGCTGGCGTCCGCGGCAGCAGCGTCCTTGAACAGTCCGGCTTTGAAACGATGCGTTCGCGCATTAAAGTCGACCCGTTCCTGCGCGTTCCGGGGTATGAAGACATTTTTGTCGTCGGCGACTGTTCGCTCGTCATTGACGAAGAAACGAACCGCCCGTATCCGCCGACGGCGCAAATCGCGATGCAAGAAGGCCAGCTGTGCGCGAAAAACTTAGCGGCGCTCATCCGCGGGCAAGGGGAGCTTGAGCCGTTTAAAGCCGATATTAAAGGGACGGTCTGCTCGCTCGGCCATGATGATGCGATCGGCGTGGTGTTCGGCAAAAAATTGTGGGGGACGAAGGCGAGCTTCATGAAAAAAGTGATCGACAACCGCGCCTTGTATTTAATCGGCGGCTCGTCGCTGGTCATGAAAAAAGGAAAATTTAAATTTTTCTAAGCGGTCAAGAAAGCTTCCGCGCCGGCGGAAGCTTTTTTGTATGGCGGCCAACAGGGAACGGCCGCTTGTTTGTCGAATTACAAACGGTGTACAACGATATGGAAAAGGATGAGAACGATGAACAGCAAACGCGGAAATGTATGGATTGCGGCGGCCGGGCTCGTCATCAATGAAGCGGGGGAATGGCTCGTCGTCAAGAAAAAATATAGCGGGCTGAAAGGAAAATGGTCGCTGCCGGCCGGGTTCGTCCAGCCGGGGGAAATGCTTGATGAAGCGGCTGTTCGCGAGGTGAAGGAGGAAACAGGGATCGATGCCGAACCGATCGCCTTTCTTGGCTTGCGCACCGGCGTTATTGACGGAGAAATTAGCGACAATATGGCCATTTTTCTCCTCCGCCCGCGATCGGAAGACATTACCGTGCAGGAGGATGAGCTGCATGCCGCCGCCTTTTTAAGCAAGCCGGCGCTCTGCGCTGATCCGGCGACGTCGGGGCTGCTTCGCTATTTGTTGGCGCTTGAACCGTTGGCCTTCCTCCCCCCGCACGATGGCTTCAACCCGGGCGATCCGTTCGGGTACACGAAATACCGCCTTTACTTCAAATCGTCAAAATCGTAAGAATAATCAAGAAAACGAAAGCGAGGCGTTGATGTATTCGCTTACATGAACAAAAATAAAGGAGAATCGCCGTTTGTTTTTACAGAAAATTTTGATATATTAACAAAAAAGAAGTGGAGGGGACATCGATGAAACAGACGCTTACGGTCAACGCTTGCCCATACTGTGAGGGGCACGGGTACGTCCAGCTCCTGCTAGGCGGATCGGAAACGTGCTACAGCTGCCAAGGGACGGGAAGCGATCAGGAAGAAGCCGACGAGCATTGACTGTCATCCGCCCATCCAGTACACTGAAAAAGGGTGTAAGGGAGGTTGAGGGCGGATGCAAATGAGTTTGCCGGTTGTACTGATTTCGATGCTTTTATTTTTTGTCTTATTTTTCGGCATTGGTTTTTTGCTAAATATGTTGCTGCGCATGACATGGATTATGGCCATTTGTTTTCCGATCATCGCGATCTTGATTATTGATGATGTGCCATGGACCCGGTATTTGACCGCACCGTCCGCTTCACTGGCGGCGCTCGGCCGGAAAGTCGCTTCGTTGGCCGCCGCCGATTTGCTGATTTTGGCCAGCGGCTTTGCCGGCGCGCTTTGCGCCGGGTGGGCGATCCGAACGCTGCGGGCAAAAGGATATCAAATGTTTTAAAGCGCCTCCGCGCAAGCGGGGGTGTTTTTTGTTTTTAGGAAACAGGTGCCCGCAAGCGGTCGTTGTCATGTCCTGGGGGAGAAAGTTTATGGGCGGTCTGGACGAACATGCGCGTTTTCGCTTGCCATGTTTGTGTTCAGCAAAGCAGACCGCAGATGAGCCTTTTCGATGAGCATGCGTTTATGATGCCGGGGCGGAAATCACAACGTTTCTGGCAAACGGGTTTTTTAGTTTTTTTGCTTTCCTTGCAATGAATATTTCGATTTTGGATGGAGATAAATAGAAGTGTGGGAGGAGTTGAGGACATTGAGCAGTTTTAGGCAATTTGTGCGCAGAACCGCGATGACGCTGTTGTTGATCACAGCGTTGCTCTCCACATTTCAATCTGTTTCTGGGGTCGAAGCGAAAACGGTTCTCCGTTCCTTTCTTAGCGGTGCACCAGTAGATCATGAAGCCGATCGGGGAGCGAAAGGAAGCGCAAAACTTGACAACCGCTCGGCTCCGCGGCTTGAGGAACAGTTTGACTGGTCGAAGTATCCGTCCGTTGAAGTCGTGGCCACCGGCTATACGGCCGGCATCGAATCGACTGGAAAAACCCCCGATCATCCTGAGTATGGCATTACATACTCCGGCGTGCGTGTCAAACGCGACCTTTACTCAACGATTGCTGCGGATTTAAGCATTTTTCCGATCGGCACGATTTTGTTTATCCCCGGTTATGGATTCGGTGTTGTAGCCGATAAAGGCGGGGCGATCAAAGGCCACCGCATTGACTTATACTATGAAACGGTCGAAGATGTATATAAATATTGGGGAAAAAAGAAAGTGAATGTTTACATTGTGCAAAAAGGGGACGGCACGCTGTCAGAGGAAGAATTGATCCGGCTGAACGAGGATGAAACGATGCAAGTGTTCCGCCAGCAATATTTAGAATCGAAAAGTTAACCAAAAGGGCTCCCGCCCGTCAGCGGCTGAAGAGCGGGTCGCTGTCGTCAGCGGGAGGGAACAGCGCCGGATGCAAAAGCGGCGCCAATTTTTTTAATCCGACGAGCAGGCGCGGCGATGGCCGGCAGTAGAGCGCTTCCTCAAGAAGATGGATGCGCCCGGCGCGGACGGCGTCGGTTTGTTCAGCTTTCGGACGCGTGATGACGGCGTTGGCGCTCATTTTTTTCGTTTGTACGCCGACCCAAACGAGCAAAATATGCGACGGGTTGCGGGCGACGACTTCGTCCCATTCCGTCCGGACGCTCGCGTTGGCGCAGTCGGCGAAAAGATTGCGCCCGCCGGCGAGTTCGCTGAGCTCGCTCAGCCAGTTGGCGCCGCCTGGGGTGAACACCGGGCGCGGCCACCATTCCCAATACAAGCGGGCCGGTTCGGCGACGGCGGCTGCCCGCTCACGGTATTCGTTCAGAAAGTCATAGTAGCGGCGGACGAGTTCAGCCGCTTTTTGTTTTTCGCCGAGCGCTTCGCCTAACATGAGAAGATCGGCCGCGATGTCATCCAGCGAATGGGGTGCCAGCACGAGATGGGGGAGGCGGCGGCGGACGAGCTCCTCGATATTGCGCTCCATTCCGGGCACGCTTAAGGAGGCGACGACGAGATCCGGTTTGAGCGCCTCGACTCGATCCATGTCGATGCGCAAATCCGGCCCGACGGTTGGCAGCCGCTTTACTTCGGGCGGCCAGTCGGAAGAATGATCCACGGCGATGACATCGTCCAGCCGGCCAAGATAAGCTAACAGCTCCGTATTGCTCGGGCAAAGAGAAACGATTCTCATGGGCGTTCGTCCTTTCTGGATTCATCGTCTTTTTCCTCATTCGCCCCGGTCTTGTCATTTTCCTTTCTAGTTCCGTTTTGTTTTTTCGACAGCTCCTCCGTTTTCCAAGCGAAGAAAAAAGGGAGGAAGTCAATTAGACAATCGAAATAATGCGCCCATTTCGCTATAATGGGGATGGAACGAATCACCACAGAAAGGGATGAAAGGATGTTTACGGTAAAACCATTGCCATCGGCAGAAACGGCGCACGAGGCGCTGGCCATCGGATTGTTTGAGGGGGCAGAAGCATGGTCCGGCCTTGCCGGCGAGTACGATTCCCGCCTCGGCGGACAGCTGTCCAGACTGCGGAAAGAAGGCGACATTTCCGCCAAACGGGGGCGCGTTGCGGTCGTTCATCCGTTGTTGCCAACCGGAGCGAAACGCCTGTATTTTGTCGGCCTTGGCAAAAAAGAAGAACTGACGTTTGAGCGGCTGCGTGAAGTGTTCGGCAGGCTGTTTCGCACATGGAAGCAGGCGAAACGGGCCGAGGCAGCGATCGTTCTGGATACGTTTGCGACTGAAACGGTTGACCCGAACGAAGCGGCGCATGCGTTAGCCGAGGCGTACTATTTGGCGACATATGAATTCCCCGGCTATAAGCAGAAAAAGTCGGAACCCGATGGCGCGCTTGAATCGCTCACTGTACATACCGAGGCTGATGCGGCGGAAATCGAGGCGAGCCTGTTTGTCGGCTCGGTGTACGGGAAGGCGACCAACTCAGCGCGCACGCTCGTCAATACGCCTGGGAATTTGCTGACGGCGTCCGATTTGGCTGATTATGCGGTGAAGCTCGCCGATCGGTACGATTTTGACTATGAAATTTTGGGAAAAGAAGAGATGGAGCGGCTCGGCATGGGGGCACTGTTGGCGGTCAATCAAGGGTCAACGCAGCCGCCGAAGCTAATCGTCTTAAAGTACCAAGGAAAAGAACAATGGGAGGACGTGATCGCCCTCGTCGGCAAAGGGGTGACATTTGATACGGGCGGGTATTGTTTGAAGCCGCGCGACAGCATGATCGACATGAAAACCGATATGGCTGGCGCCGCCGCGGTGCTCGGAGCGATGGAAGCGATCGGCGAACTCCGTCCCGAGCAAAACGTGCTCGCTGTCATTCCGGCAACTGACAACATGATTAGCGGTCAGGCGCTGAAACCGGATGACGTCATTACATCGCTTTCTGGAAAAACGATTGAAGTGAGAAACACGGATGCGGAAGGGCGGTTGATTTTAGCGGATGCCGTCACGTATGCGAAACAGCATGGCGTCAGCTATATTATCGATGTCGCCACGTTGACCGGCGGGGTGATCGTCGCGCTTGGCACCGACAAAACGGGAGCGATGACGAACAATGAAGCGCTGTTTGAGCAGCTGCTTGAAGCGTCTATGGAGACCGGAGAATTCATTTGGCGGCTGCCGATTACAGAAAAAGACCGCGAGCGGGTGCGAAGCAGCAAAATCGCCGATTTAAACAATTCTCCGGGGCGCGAAGGGCACGCCATTATGGGCGGAGCGTTCATTGGCGAATTCGCCGAAGACACGCCATGGGTGCATTTGGATATCGCTGGTACAGCCGCGACAAAGAAAGACAGCGACCTCGGCCCGGCCGGGGCGACGGGGGTCATGGTGCGCACGCTGGCGGCGTTTGTCGAACGATTTGAATAAGTGAACGAGAGCCCGAAGCTATGGTGCATAGCTTCGGCGTTCTTTTGCCACGCTACATAGTAAGAAAGGCGAACAAAATGTAAAGGGAATGTAAATTTAGTGTAAAGTTTCTTTTTACTTATTGTAAATAAAGTTCAAATTGCTACAATAAGTAGCGGTGATTTTTGATTCCAACAATGGAGGGTGTCCGGTATGATTTTTTCGCCGAAAAAGGACGTTTTCTTCGATATGTTGTTTACGATTTCGGAAAATGTGAAGGAAGCGGCCCAATATTTTGTTGAGTATAAAATTCAAAGCGTGA
Source organism: Geobacillus subterraneus (assembly GCF_001618685.1). Taxonomy (GTDB): domain Bacteria; phylum Bacillota; class Bacilli; order Bacillales; family Anoxybacillaceae; genus Geobacillus; species Geobacillus subterraneus. The sequence goes on from NZ_CP014342.1 coordinate 319,227, forward strand.
GCGACTTGAAAGAATTCGCCCGCGTCATGAAAGAGTATGAACGGAAAGGCGATTCGTTCATTCATGAGCTCGTCGTTCAATTAAACAAAACGTTTATTACGCCGATCGAGCGCGAAGACATCCACCAGCTAGCGATGAAAATGGACGATGTGCTCGATGGCTTTGAACAATGTTCAGCCCGGTTTGAAATGTTCTCGTTTACGGACATTGACGAACATATGGTGAAATTTTTCGACTACATTTACCAAAGCACAATTGAAATCGTTCATGCGTTAGAGCTGCTTTCGCATAAAAAATTGCTTGATATGCGCCAGCACGCCATTAAGATTAAGGACTATGAAACGAAATGTGACGAAATTTTGCGCGCCTCGATCAAAAACTTGTTTGTGACGCAAAAGGATCCAATTAAGCTCATCCAATATAAAGAGCTTTATGAAATGCTTGAAGAGATTGCCGACAGCTGTGAAGATGTCGCAAACACGCTTGAGACGATCATCATGCGCAACGCGTAAAAGGGGACGTTGTTTTTATGGATATGATCTTTGTCTTGACGATATTAATTGTCATTTTTGCGCTGGCGTTTGACTTTATTAACGGGTTTCACGATACGGCGAACGCCATCGCTACCTCGGTGTCAACAAGAGCGCTCACGCCGCGCCGCGCCATCTTGCTGGCCGCTGTGATGAACTTCATCGGCGCCTTGACGTTCACCGGTGTGGCCAAAACGATTACGAAAGACATCGTCGACCCGTTTGCTTTGGAAAACGGGCCGGTCATTATTTTAGCCGCCTTAACGTCCGCGATCGCCTGGAACTTGATCACGTGGTATTATGGCATTCCGAGCAGCTCTTCGCATGCGCTCATTGGCTCGATTGCCGGAGCAGCGATTTCTGCGGCCGGTATTGGGATTTTGAATTACGGCGGATTTTTGAAAATTTTACAATCGCTCATCCTTTCTCCATTTTTGGCGTTAGGGGTCGGTTTTGTCATAATGAGTATTTTTCGCTTTATCTTTAAAAATGCGAACTTATACAGTACGACGAGAGGCTTTCGGCTGTTTCAAGTCGTGACAGCGTCATTTCAAGCGTATACACATGGAACAAACGACGCCCAAAAAGCGATGGGGATTATTACGATGGCGTTAATCGCCGGCGGATACCATACAACGACCGACATCCCGGAGTGGGTGCGCATTTCTGCCGCTTTGGCCATGGGGTTGGGAACGGCTGTCGGCGGGTGGAAAATCATTAAAACGGTCGGCGGAAAAATCATGAAAATCCGCCCGATTAACGGGGCGGCGGCCGATTTATCGTCGGCGCTCGTCATTTTTTCGGCGACAGCGTTCCATTTGCCGGTCAGCACGACACACGTTATTTCCTCGGCCATTATGGGGGTCGGCGCCGCGCAGCGGGTGAAAGGGGTCAAATGGGGTGTCGCCCGCCGGATTGTGCTTACATGGGTGATTACGCTCCCGATTTCTGCGCTCATGGCTGGTTTCCTATATCAATTGTTTAATTTGTTTTTCTAATATATAAAACGCGCCTGTTATCAAACAGGCGCGTTTCGTTTATGCCGCCGGACGGCTCGCGGAAGAGGAGCGGCCGATCGCCCGGCAAAGGCGCGGGGCAATCAAACCGGCGACGATCGATAACAAAATGTCTTTTGGCAGCGGAACAAGCATCCAGCCCCATACCATTTCGTACGACAACCCTTTTGGCGCTTCCGCCCATAATTTGTACGCCATATACATCCAGTTCGTGCCGATGACATAGTTGATGACCATACCGACAAGCGCGGCGGTGACAAAGCGGACGGTGGATGCCGGCTGCGGGCCGCGTTCGATGATCCAGCCGGTCACATACGCAGCAGCGATAAAGGATAGAATAAAGCCAAATGTCGGTTGGAAAATGATCGACAATCCGCCGCTAAGTTTGGAAAACACCGGCGCACCGGCCAGGCCGACGAACATATACACGGTCATCGCCACCGCGCCGAGCCGCCGCCCTAACACCGCGCCGGCAAGAACGCAGAAAAACGTCTGCAGCGTGATCGGCACGCCGCCGACGACAAGAAACGGCACCCATGACGTAATGTTTGCGCCGATGCCCATCAAGGCGACGAACATCGCGGCAAGCGTCATGTCGATCGGACGAAGGAATGGGCGTTGTTCACTCATATGTAAACCTCCTTTTTTTGTCTGTTAACAAAATCGTACCGAACAACCGCTAGGCTGTCAATCCTCTTTTTTCGACGGATGATGTGATTCGCCGCGGGGAATGCTAAACAAAAGCGCTGCCCTAAACTGTCGCGAAAAACGAATCAAAGCCGACAAGGACGCGAGAAACGAAAGGGGGATGGCGATGGAGCGGTTTATGCCGGATGAGGAGCTAAGATGGGCAAGCAAAATGGGGGCGAACGAAGACATCATCCATACGAGCAAAAATGACGATGGCTACGATTTGCGCACCCCGGCCGAAATCGGCAAGCGGCAGCCGTTTGATGAAAACGGCAATGCGTGAAAGAAGGGGCGCGGATGGACGGGATCTTTTTCGTCTACATGTTTGAAGAACAAGTGTTGCGCTTTTTAGACTCCAAGGCGGTTAAGCTGACGATGTTGACTTCGTTGGCCTCGATCCTTGTCGGGGCTATCATTTATCAGCGCACGCAATCGAATGCGCCATGGAAACGGAAGAGACCGGCGAGTTCGCCGAGACATTGGACGGGGATGGGACGATCGCCGTCTTTTTTCGTTGACGAACGCCGGGGCAAGAATCGTTTTTGTGTGAAACCGGTTTTTGGCGCGGCAAGACGCCGACGACAGCCCGCTTCCAGCGTCCCGGGCGGAAGCGGTGTTGTCGCATCGGGCGCGGCGCCTTTGAACGGGTGGCCGCTCATCGTCCAATGGCGGCCAACGTGATGAGTGCGAAAAGCGGCGGTTCGCCAACCATTTCCCCGTTTCGCCTGCCGCCGCGATGGCGAAGGCTATCGGTGTGAAGGCGGAAACACGTTCCAACGCAAGCCGACAACGAGCTGGCAGCACGGAAACGCGCCGGGGGGCGGCGACAACGTCAGGCGGATGCCGTCGGGATTGAAATACACCTCGGTTTGCGAGCGGATGCCGAGCGAGCGGATGAGGCGCTTCACTTCATCCGTTTTTCCTTCTTGGGCGGCGGACATGATCGTGGCGGCAAACGAGCGCGATTCGGCCAGCCTTTTTAAAATGACTCCAGCATCGTTCATGAGCGTCTGGGCGGTGGCAGCCGATTGGGAGAAGATGGCGGGGTCGACCGACGGGTACGGCCTTGCCCATGCCGCAGGGGGCAGGAAATAAACCATGGGCTTGCTCCTCCTTTTCTGTGTGATTACTACTTATATACTCGTTGCGCTGCAAGCCGGTGCCATGGAAGACCGGTGAAAAAGGCTGCCGCGCCCCAATCAGCGGCATTTCACCGAAAAAGAAAACGGGATTCACCATGCTTTTTAATGCAAAAAGCGGCTGGGACCAGCAGCATGTTTCACTAAATCACCTGCTCGATCGAAACGATGCGATTGGCGATTGGCAGCGTAAGGGGAAACTTTTTTAGGAATTTTTCGTATACAGATAGGCGGCGAACGTCTGACTTGATTTCCAGCAGGCCGTTGTGCCGACAGAGGCGGGAGTTTATGATACAATGATAAACGGGGCGATGTGAGGGGAAACAATAGGGAAGGAGGATGGTTCATGTTAAACTTGGCAATGGTCTCACCACTGATTTTTGCTTTATTCGTTCCGTTTTTGTATAAATATGTGCGCCCGCTCCATACCGGCTGGTTTGTGCTCCCATTACCGGTTTTATTGTTTTTGTATTTCGTTCAACATCTCCCGCTTGAACCTTACGGACAAACGATCCCTTGGATTCCGTCTCTCGGAATGGATTTTCAAGTCTATATGGATGGGTTAGGGCTGCTCTTTTCGCTGCTAATCACAGGGATCGGCTCTCTTGTCGTGCTGTATTCGATTTATTATTTGCCGAAGGAAAAGGAAAAACTTGGGCACTTTTACGTGTATTTGCTTTTGTTTATGGGAGCGATGCTTGGCGTCGTTCTTTCGGACAACGCCATGGCGCTCTATCTGTTTTGGGAATTGACATCGTTTTCCTCCTTTTTGTTGATTGGCTACTGGAATGAGCGTGAACGTTCCCGATACGGGGCACAAAAATCGATGCTCATCACCGTGCTTGGCGGGCTGTCTCTGCTTGGGGGATTTTTATTGCTTTCGGTCATGAGCGGAGGGTCGTACAGCATTCGCGATTGGATGGCTATGGCGGATGCGTGGCCGCAGCATCCGTTGTTTGTGCCGGCGATGCTCTTGATTTTGCTTGGCGCGTTTACGAAATCCGCGCAGTTTCCGTTTTACATTTGGCTTCCGGACGCGATGGAAGCACCCACCCCGGTCAGCGCGTATTTGCATTCGGCCACCATGGTGAAAGCCGGCATTTATTTAGTGGCTCGCTTCACCCCGATTTTTGCTGTTTCTTCGTTATGGGTTTGGCTTGTGATAGGGATTGGAATGGCGACGCTTTGCTGGGCGTCATTTCATGCCGCCCGTCAGACGGATTTGAAAGGGTTGCTCGCCTATTCGACGGTGAGCCAGCTCGGGTTGATTATGTCGCTGCTTGGCGCCGGGGCGCTGGCCTTTCATGGCGATCCGGGCGACCGCCGTTTATATATGGCGGCCGTGGTGGCAGCGGTGTTTCACTTAATCAACCACGCGACGTTTAAAGGAAGCTTGTTTATGGCGGCCGGCATTGTCGATCATGAGACCGGGACGCGGGATATCCGGCGTCTTGGCGGGTTGCTCAGCGTCATGCCCATCACGTTTACGGTTGCGGTCATCGGTTCGTTGTCGATGGCGGGTGTGCCTCCGTTTAACGGATTTTTAAGCAAAGAAATGTTTTTTGCGGCGATGGTGCAAGTGGCGAACGCCCAATGGTTGTCGCTTGATGTGTGGGGGATCTTGTTTCCGGTGCTCGCTTGGGTGGGCAGCGTGTTCACCTTTTTGTACAGCCTTCTTTTTGTTGGGAAAACGTTTCTTGGTGCTCCGAAGCCTTCCGAATGGCCGAAACAGCCGCATGAAGCCCCGGTGGGGATGCTTGTGGCGCCGGTCGTTTTGGCCGTTCTTGTCATCGGCTTTGGACTGTTTCCGAATGTGTTGTCCAACACGGTGATTGCTCCGGCGGTCGATGCTGTCGTCAACGGCGTGTTCCGCCAAGAGGGGCTTTCCGTGCACATTAGTCATTGGCACGGATGGACGATTGAAGTGTGGATGACGATCGGAGTGATTGTTCTTGGCGTGTGGCTGTATCGGACGTTTGATTCATGGAAGCGCGTATACGGTGTTTTTTCGCGGCGGCTTTCACTGAATCACTTATATGACACGGTCGTGCGGCAAATGGAAGAGCGGTCGTATTCGCTGACAAGCCGTTACATGACCGGGTATGTTCGGACGTATTTCTTGTATATTTTGTCCGCGATGATCGCATTGCTTATCGCAACGATCGCTTTGAAAGTAGATGGAAGGCTCTCGCTAAGCCATTTAGCGGAAGTGGGCATCCATGAACTGATGTTGGCGTTGGTCGCCTTGATCGGAACGGCGACGACTGTGGCGGCCAAATCACGTCTTGTGGCGATTATCGCGTTAGGTTCGGTCGGCTATACGGTGTCGCTTTTCTTTGTGTTGTTCCGGGCGCCTGATTTGGCGTTGACGCAGCTCGTCATTGAAACGATTTCCGTCGCGCTGTTTTTGCTCTGTTTTTATCACTTGCCGAAGCTTAGCCGCCATGAGAAAGGCGTGCGATTCCGGCTTGGGAACGCTCTTATTTCGCTCGGAGTCGGCGCGTTGGTCAGCGCGATCGCCTTGTTGGCGTACAGTGAGAAAAACTTTGCCTCGATTGCTCAATACCATATTGAAAACGCGTATGAAAAAGCGGCTGGAAAAAATATTGTCAACGTGATCTTAGTCGACTTCCGCGGATTTGATACACTTTTTGAAATTTGTGTGCTGGCGATCGCGGCGCTCGGCATTTACGCTTTAGTGAAGCTGAAAGCTCCGAAAGGGGAGAGCGGCAAATATGAATGAGCTCATTTTGCGCACGGTAACGGCCGTTGTCACGTTTATGATCATTTTATTTGGGATTCAGCTTTTTTTTGCCGGCCACTATTATCCAGGCGGCGGATTCATTGCCGGCCTCGTTACCGCCGGCGCCATTATTTTGCTGCTGCTGGCGTTTGACATCAAAACCGTCCGGTCGATGATCCCGGTTTCGTATCGCACGCTCATTGGCATCGGGCTGTTGTTTGCCTTAGGAACAGGTCTTGGCGGCTTAGTCTTCAATGTCCCGTTTTTAACGCACGCCCACGGCCATGTCATGCTGCCGCTGCTTGGGGATGTGTCGCTCCATACGGCCGTCTTGTTTGACTTAGGAGTGTATTTGGTCGTTGTCGGGGTCACCATGACGATTATCGAAACGATAGGAGAGGAAGAATAAATGGAAGTCGTCATGATTATTGTCATCGGCTGTTTGTTTGCCGGCGCTACGTACTTAATGTTAAGCAAAAGTTTGCTTCGGATCATTATCGGCACGGGATTGTTAAGCCATGGAGCGCACTTGCTGTTATTGACGATGGGAGGATTGAAAAAAGGAGCGCCGCCGCTGCTTGACGTGCAGGCGGAACACTATGTCGACCCTGTTCCGCAGGCGCTGATTTTGACGGCGATTGTCATTAGCTTTGGGGTCACGGCGTTTTTGCTCGTTTTGGCGTATCGTTCTTATCAGGAGATCGGGACGGACAACATTGAACGGATGAGGGGAAAGGAAGACCATGACTAATGCCGTAATTTTTCCGATTGCGATTCCATTGACGACAGCAGTTCTCTTGATGTTTTGCGTGAAATCATTGAGAGCGCAAAAAATGATTTCCCTCGTGTCAGCAGGGGCGCTCATCGCTGCGGGCGCTTGGCTTGTGCGTCTTGTCGACCATGAAGGGATGCAAAAGCTCGACGTCGGAAACTGGCCGGCGCCGTTTGGGATTACGCTCGTCTCCGACATGCTTTCAGCGCTGTTGGTGTTGACAACGAGCGTGATCGCGCTCGCCTGCCTGCTGTATTCCTTTTTCACGATTGACGCGAAGCAGGCGTCCATGTACTACTATGTTTTTTTTCAGTTTCTCATTGTTGGAGTGAACGGGGCGTTTACGACAGGGGATATTTTTAACTTATTCGTGTTTTATGAAGTGATGCTCATGTCATCGTATGCGCTCCTCGTTCATGGCGGTACGAAAATCCAGCTTCAGGAAACGATGAAATATATGGTGATCAACGTGTTTTCATCAGCGTTGTTTGTCATCGCCGTCGGCTATTTGTACGCCGTGACCGGCACATTGAATATGGCGCACTTAGCCGTACGGATTTCTCAAGCAGACAACACTGCTGTATTGACGGTCATTTGCTTGCTTTTTCTCATTGTCTTTGGGTTAAAGGGGGCGTTGTTTCCGTTTTATGTTTGGATGCCGGGGGCTTATTCCGCTCCGCCGTCAGCTGTGCTTGCGTTGTTTGGCGGCTTGTTGACAAAAGTCGGTGTGTATTCGATCTTGCGCACTTTCTCGCTCATTTTCCGTCAAGATGTCGGCTATACGCATACGATTTTAGCGTGGTTGGCGATCGCGACCGTTGTGTTTGGCGTCATTGGCGCCGTGGCTTACCGCGATATGCGGCAAATCGCCATTTATAACATTGTGGCGGCCATCGGTGTGATGGCGTTTGGCATTTCGTTAATGACAGAAGAAAGTATGGAAGGCACGATCTTTTACTTGCTGCAAGACATGGTCATGAAAACGGCGCTCTTTTTCATTGTCGGGGCGATTGCGTATGTCGCGGGAACGAATCAACTCGGGCGGTTCAGCGGACTGCTCGGTTCGTATCCACTGCTTAGCTGGACCGTATTCCTTTCCGCTCTTGCGCTAAGCGGCATTCCTCCGTTCAGCGGGTTTATCGGAAAAGCGCTCATTATTCGGGCGGCGTTTGAAAAAGGACAGCTTCTGTTCGCGCTGGTTGTGTTATTATCCAGCTTGCTTGTGCTTTATTCGGTGATGAAAATTTTTATTCAATCTTGTTGGGGAGAAGCGCGCGGGTATGAGCAAAAACGAGTCGCCCCGCTGTATGTGCCGATTGTCGCGCTTCTTTCCTTGGCCGTTTTATACGGCGTCGGGGCCGAATTTGTTCGTCCATATATCGCCCAGGCGGCGGCGACGTTGGCGGATCCGTCAATGTATATTGAGTCCGTGCTGAAGGAGTAGAGGCAAATGGCGCAACAATTGCTGCTCAACGTGATATTGGCATTCGTTTGGATGTTTCTTGCTGATTCGTTTAGCGGATCATCGTTTGTCATTGGATATCTCCTTGGTTTAGGCATCCTTTTTGTGCTGCGAAGATATTTTTCGACAACGTTTTATGTCGTCCCGTTGTTTGTGATTGGAAAGCTGACGCTCATTTTCATCAAAGAATTGTTGTTGGCCAACTGGGCTGTTTTGAAGATTGTTCTTTCCCCGTCGCTGAACATGAAGCCTTGCATCTTCGCCCTTCCGCTCGAAGTGAAAAAAGACTGGGAAATTACGCTGTTATCCAACTTGATTACGTTGACGCCCGGGACGTTTGTGATCGACGTCTCTGATGACAAGAAAGAGATTTATATTCATACGATTGATGCTCCGGATGTGGATGAAGTGGTCCGGCAAATCAAGACATCGTTTGAAAAAACGATTTTGGAGGTGAGCCGATGACCGTGATGTTCTATATCGCCCTCGCTCTTTTGTCGCTCGCCATTGGCTGTTTCGTTTATCGGGTCGTCAAAGGACCGACCGTCGCGGATCGGGTCATTGCGCTTGACGCGATCGGGATTTGTCTGGCAGGCATTGTGGCGGTGCTGTCGATCTTGTTGGAGACGAGCGTGTTTTTAGAAATTATTTTGCTGATTGGAATTTTGGCGTTTCTTGGCACGGCGGCGTTTGCCAAGTTTTTGCAAAAAGGGGTTGTGATTGAACGTGACGGAAATCATTGATGGGTTGATCGTGTTGTTCGTCATGGCTGGTGCGCTGTTAACATTGATTTCGGCCATCGGCGTCCTCCGTCTTCCCGACGTCTATACGAGAAGCCATGCCATTAGCAAAAGCACGACGCTAGGGATGATTTTCATCTTAATGGGGACGTTATTTTACTTTTGGTTGAAGCACGATCATTTCAATTCCCGTTTGTTGTTGGCTATTGTCTTTCTGTTTTTAACATCCCCGGTGTCGGCTCATTTGATTAGCCGTGCGGCATACTACTCCGGCGTTCGACCGTGGGAAGGGACGGTTCGCGACGATTTGGCCGAACGGAGAGAGAATAGAACGAAAAGCGCAAAGTAGAGAAGAAATAGCGGGATGTCCTTTCGGTTTCTCCAGGCCACTCCGTTTTCACGGCATCCGCCCCTTTTTCGCCATTTTCTGAAAAAAGAAATAAACAATCGCTTTCCCGTGATATAATAATAGTAAGACGGACTGTGGCTGTGCGTCAGAAAGGGGGGAAGCGACGATGGACGTCCCGCAATATTTGTTTCTCGATTTTGAATTTACGATGCCGGAGACGAAAACGACCCCGGATAGGTTTTATCCGGAAATTATCGAAGTGGGCCTTGTCGCGGTCGTTGACGAGCAAATTGTGAGCCAGTTTTCCGCTTATGTGAAACCGCTCCGTTTTCCGCAGCTCACCGACCGATGCAAGTCATTTCTCAATATCACTCAAGAACAAATCGACCGCGGAATGAGTTTTTATGAACTTGTTTCCTTGCTTCGGCAATATGACCGCGAGCGCCCGACGACGGTCGTGACATGGGGAAGCATGGATATGAAAGTGCTTCGGGAAAACTGCCAGTCGGCGCGGGTGGAGTTTCCGTTCACCGGCGAACACCGCGATTTGGCGATGGAGTATAAACGTTTTTTTGGAAACAAAAACCAAACCGGATTGCGCAAGGCCGTACAAGAGTACGGGAACGAAGGGATTGGAAAAGCCCATTGCGCGCTCGATGACGCATTTACCGCGTATACGATTTTCCGGCTCGTTGAAAACGATAAAAAATATTTGGCGAAGACGAAGCCCACGACGATCGGGGAGCGGATCGATTTCACCCAGCTGCGGAAAAAATTCGCTTTATAGCTGCTGCATTGGCGGCAGTTTTTTTGTGCTATAATGGGAATGGACGATTTCGAGGCAGAAAGGTTGTTTGTGCAATGTGGCCATGGGTGCTCAATTTATTTTTATACTTTCCGGAAGATAAGCGTGAGTATATTCCTGCAGCCATTTCATTTGCAGTGTTTTTTCTCATCGCCGTGCTGACGATGCGGCTTATCCTTGTCATTTCGCGGCGCCAAGAGAAGGAAGCAAAACGGCTCGAGCAGGAGTTGCTCGGGAAAACGGACGAGTCCGGTCGGACGCCGGATGTATAAATTCGTCTTTCCTTGGCAATAATGGCAGGTAACATCTGCCATGCTGGGGGGAGTGTTGTGTTGTACGGAAAATATGGGATCCTTTTGGCTGCGGCGCTCATGTTAGCGGGCTGCGGCCAAGAGGACGGCACGAGCCGGACGGTGGAGATGATCAATGCGGACAGCGATCCGATTGGCACCATTGAGTTGACGGAACAGGCGGAAGGGGTTCGGTTGAAACTCGACCTAGAAGGGCTTCCGCCGGGAGAGCGTGCCATTCATATTCATGAAAAAGGGAGCTGCGAACCGCCCGATTTTCAATCGGCCGGCGGGCATTACAATCCCGATGGGAAAAAGCACGGGCTTCTCCACCCGGAAGGCGCGCATGCCGGTGATTTGCCGAACATTATTGTCAAAGACGACGGCACGGTCAACGTTGAACTGACGGCGCCAAACGTGACGTTACGGGAAGGGGAAAAAGGGTCACTGCTGACAAAAGACGGAACGTCGATCGTCATTCATGCGAAGAAGGACGACGGCATGACCCAACCGGCGGGGGATGCGGGCGGACGCATCGCCTGTGGGGAAATTAAATCATCGTAAACGCTCCCGTTTGCATTCATGTTTCGAAGCGGGAGCTTCCCGGCTTGAATGGCAAAAGGTGTCCCAAATCAGCAACGGGACACCTTTTTTTGATGGGGTGGACCGAAAAAATGACCACCGTGTCCTATGCTGGATGGACGTGATTTAGCGCAGCGCGCTCACTAGCCGCCGCAGCCCTTCCTCAAGCGTCGGGCGCGGACAGGCGACGTTCAGACGGATAAAGCCGTTTCCTTCCTGTCCGAATTTGCTGCCGAACTCAACAGCGATTTTCCCTTTTTCCAGAAGCTGTTTTTTGAGTTCGGCTTCAGAAAGACCGAGGCCGCGGGCATCGATCCAGACGAGATACGTCGCTTCCGGGCGGATGGGGCGGAGGGCTGGAAGCTCGGCCGCCAAATAGGAGACAGTGGCGTCGATGTTTTGCTGCAAATACGCAAGCAAGGCGTCAAGCCACGGCCCGCCATGGCGGTAAGCCGCCTCCGCTCCGACAACGGCAAACGGGCTGAGCGTGAAAAACCCTTGCCGCTGTTGGACGCGGCGGAACGCCCGGCGCCGCGGCTCGTCAGGGATGATCGCCTCGGCCGCCTGCAAGCCGGCGAGATTGAATGTTTTCGTCGGCGCCCGGAACGTGGCGCTTTGTCTTGCCAACTCCGGATGGAGCGAAGCGAACGGCACATGCCGATGCGGCGGGAACGTCAAATCGGCGTGAATTTCGTCGGAAAGGACGAAGACGCCGTGCTTCAGACACAGCTCCCCGAGCCGTTCGAGTTCTTCTGTTCTCCACGATTTGCCGCCCGGGTTATGCGGGTGGCAAAGAATGAGCAGCTTTGCTCCGGACAGGTTCCGCTCCAAGTCATCCCAGTCGATGACATAATTGTCTTCCGTCAAGCGAAGGGGGCTAAACACAAGCGCGCGGCCGTGGCGGCGGACGAGATCAAACAGCGGCCGGTAAACCGGGGAAAAGACAACGATGCGCTCTCCCGGCTCGGAAAACGCCTCAATGGCAGCGGCGACCGCCGGCACGACACCGTGGGCAAACGTGAGCCAACCCGGGTCGATGCTCCACCCGTGGCGGCGCTGAAGCCATTCGCACACCGCCTCGTTCAACGAATCAGGAATGACGGTGTAACCAAAAATCCCGTGTTCGATTCGCGCTTGCAGCGCGTCTTGCACCGCTTTAGGAGCCGGAAAATCCATATCGGCCACCCACATCGGCCATACATCTTCATACCCAAACACCCGCTTCGTATCATCCCATTTCACCGACTGCGTCCCTCGGCGGTCGATGACTTGGTCAAACGAAAACATCGCATGTTCTCCCTTCTTTTTTTTTGATCGATGGCTTATAATTGGTTATATCATACATCAAGAAAGAAGGTGGATGGCGGCGCATGAACGGACAACCGTTGAACCGGCTGCTTCTTGACACCATTCGCGCCTGGGATCCGTTCGGTTACGGAAACGACGCGTACGAGGTGGAGGCGATCGACGTGCTTCAGGCCGTATATGATACGGATGATGCCCGCGCGCTCGCTGCTCGCATTCTGTCCATATATGAATTCGCGTTTGACGCGGCAATTCCTTTTCGCGATTGCCTACAACTTGCCAGCCGGCTGCTCGAACTGAAACGAACGGCGTCTTGTTCGTTCCCGGCATGACGTTGATCAGACGGGCTGCCGGCTTAGCGAAACCGTTCAAGTGGAGGGATGTTCTGTGAAACTGAGCGATAAAGAGCTTGAAATTATCGAAATATTGGAAAAAGATGCGCGGACGCCGATCGATGTGCTGGCGAAAATGATCGAGTTGCCCGTCGAAGAAACAGAGGCGCTCGTCAAAAAGCTGGAGGAGGCAAACGTGATCGTCCAATATACGGCGCTTGTCGATTGGCGGAAGGCGGACGGCCATGAAGGGGTGACGGCGATGATCGATGTGAAAGTGACCCCGAAGCGCGGCGTCGGTTTTGATGAGGTGGCGGAGCGCATTTACCGTTTTCCTGAAGTGAAATCGGTGTATTTAATGTCCGGTGCTTATGATTTGTCGGTCGTCATTGAAGGGCGGTCGATGGCGGACGTCGCCCAGTTCGTTTCCGAAAAACTGTCAACGCTTGATTCCGTCATTTCGACGACCACCCATTTCATCTTGAAAAAATATAAACATGACGGCATCATCTTTGACCAAGGAGATCAAGATCGCCGCATCGTGGTGGCGCCATGAAGCCGCACACGAGAAAAACGTATGTGTCGGAAACGGTCGCGGGCTTGAAGCCGTCCGGCATCCGCCGGTTTTTCGACCTCGCCTCAAGCCTTGACGACGTCGTTTCCCTCGGCGTCGGCGAGCCGGACTTTGTCACATCTTGGAGCATCCGCGAGGCGAGCATTTTGTCGCTCGAGCAAGGCTATACGTCCTATACCGCGAACGCCGGGCTGTTCGAGCTGCGCCAAGAAATCGCCGCCTACTTGCGCCGCAAGTTTCATGTCGAATACCGTCCGGAAGCGGAAATTTTGGTAACAGTTGGGGCGAGCCAGGCGATTGATTTGGCGCTAAGGGCGATCGTCAATCCAGGTGATGAAGTGATCGTGGTGGAACCGGGCTTTGTCGCTTATGAACCGCTTGTGGTGCTTGCCGGCGGGACGCCGGTGGCTGTTCATGCGTCCGGCGCCGACGGGTTTCAGCTCGCGCCGGCGCGCATCGAACAAGCGATCACCGAGCGGACGAAGGCCGTAATCATTTGTTCGCCGAACAATCCGACCGGAACGGTGCTTCGCCCGTCCGAACTCGACGCGCTCGCCCGCCTGGCGGAGCGGCATGATTTCCTTGTCATTGCCGACGAAATTTACGCCGAGCTCACGTATGAAGGAGAGTATACAAGCATGGCCGCCGTTCCCGGCATGCGCGAACGGACGATTTTAATTTCCGGCTTCTCGAAAGGGTTTGCGATGACCGGCTGGCGGCTCGGCTTTGCGGCCGCGCCGCAAGACATTTTGCAGGCGATGCTGAAAATCCATCAATATGCGATGATGTGTGCGCCGACGATGGCGCAATACGGCGCCCTTGAAGCGCTCCGCAACGGGGAGCACGAGGTCGAACATATGCGCAACAGCTATCGGCGGCGGCGCAACTATTTTGTCGCCGCGCTGAATGAAATCGGGTTGCCTTGCCACCTGCCGGGCGGGGCGTTTTACGCGTTCCCGTCCATTCGCCATACCGGCTTGACGTCCGAACAGTTTGCCGAGCGGCTGCTTTTGGAAGAAAAAGTGGCCGTTGTTCCGGGCAATGTCTTTGGCGCCAGCGGGGAAGGCTATATCCGCTGCTCGTACGCTTCATCGCTCGAGCAGCTGCAGGAAGCCATTAAACGGATGAAGCGGTTTTTGGCGCGCCTGTAACCGATGATGTTCCGCCATGGGCGGGACATCTTTTTTTGGGTTTTCCCTTCCGGTTATGTTATAATACAAAAACATAGATAAAACTAACAATAGGAGTGTTTTGCTTGCCAACGATGAAACGAGGAGCGATTGTGAAAGGGAAGGTGACAGGCATCCAGCCATATGGCGCGTTCGTCCAACTTGAGGACGGCATGCAAGGGCTCATTCATATTTCGGAAATTTCCCACCAGTTTGTGAAAGATGTGCGCGATTATGTCCAGATCGGTGACGAAGTGACCGTCAAAGTGCTCGATGTCGACTATAAGGCAGGGCGGGCGAGCCTATCTTTAAAGGCGCTCGAGCCGGGCGGAGAGAGGGAAAAGCGCCAGGCGCGCATGAAAATGCCGCTTGAGTCCGGCTTTCGTCCGTTAAAAGAAAAGCTGCGCGAATGGATTGAGCAGTCGAAGAAAGAGGATTTACCGAAAAAATAAGACACCCACCGCCAAGCGGTGAGTGTCTCGCGTTATGTGCGCGTCGCTTTTGGCTCGGCGCGCTCAAGCTCTTCGGTCGGCTTGAACAGCAGCGCTAAGTTGACGAGGCCGGCGATGCCGACAAGGCTGTAAATAATGCGCGACCAGACCGAATCTTGGCCGCCGAAAATGGCGGCAACTAGATCAAATTGAAAAAATCCAATCAGTCCCCAGTTGATGGCACCAATGATCGTTAACAATAAGGCAATGCGCTGCCATGCTCCCATCATGTACGCCTCCTTTGGGAATTTTCTTTCATTCATTTGTAGGATGAGTCATAGCCGCAAAAAATATGCATAATTTGCCGCCGAAGCGTACGGCTTTACAACCGTAGCGGGCATCGCCATAATAGAAACAAAAGGAGGGGGATACATATGCAAAACTTTACGTTTCGCAATCCGACGAAACTCATTTTCGGGAGAGGGCAAATTGAACAGCTGAAAGAAGAAGTGCCGCAGTACGGCAAAAAGGTGCTGCTTGTCTATGGGGGCGGCAGCATTAAACGAAGCGGGCTGTATGATGAAGTGATCGGCCGATTGACGGACATTGGCGCCGAAGTCGTCGAACTGCCCGGCGTTGAGCCGAACCCGCGCCTTTCCACCGTCAGAAAAGGGGTGGACATTTGCAAGCGCGAAGGGATTGAGTTTTTGCTTGCCGTTGGCGGCGGCAGCGTGATCGACTGTACGAAAGCGATCGCAGCCGGCGCGAAATTTGATGGCGACCCGTGGGAGTTCATTACGAAAAAAGCGGCCGTCACCGACGCGCTGCCGTTTGGAACGGTTCTGACGCTGGCGGCAACCGGCTCGGAAATGAACGCCGGCTCGGTGATCACGAACTGGGAGACGAAAGAAAAATACGGCTGGGGCAGCCCGGTGACATTCCCGCAATTTTCGATTTTGGACCCGACATACACGATGACGGTGCCGAAAGATCATACCGTTTACGGCATCGTCGATATGATGTCGCACGTGTTTGAGCAATATTTCCATCATACGCCGAACACGCCGCTGCAAGACCGGATGTGCGAGGCGGTGTTAAAAACGGTCATCGAGGCGGCGCCGAAACTCGTCAATGATTTGGAGAACTATGAGCTGCGCGAAACGATCATGTACTCCGGCACGATCGCCTTAAACGGCTTTTTGCAAATGGGCGTGCGCGGCGATTGGGCGACGCACAACATCGAGCACGCCGTCTCCGCCGTGTACGATATCCCGCATGCCGGGGGATTGGCCATTTTGTTTCCGAACTGGATGAAGCATGTGCTTGATGAAAACGTCAGCCGTTTCGCCCAGCTGGCGGTGCGCGTCTTTGACGTCGACCCGACGGGCAAAGCGGAACGCGACGTGGCGCTGGAGGGCATCGAGCGGCTGCGCGCGTTTTGGTCGAGCCTCGGGGCGCCGTCGCGATTGGCCGATTATGGCATCGGCGAGGAACATCTCGAGCTGATGGCGGATAAAGCGATGGCGTTCGGTGAGTTCGGCCATTTCAAAACGCTCAACCGTGACGATGTGCTTTCCATTTTGCGCGCGTCCTTATAAGAAGCCTTCAAAGCCGGCCGGCGGATGTGACTGCCAGGCCGGCTTTTTCGAGTGCGCCCGGCATGGGTGCAGTCTATAGGGTGAAAGTCCCGAACTGCGAAGGCAGAAGTAGCAGTTAGCTTAACGCAAGGGTGTCTGCGGCGACGCAGAATCTGAAGGAAGCGGGCGGCAAACTTCCGGTCTGAGGAACACGAACTTCATAGGAGGCTGGGTATCATTGGGTGAGTTTGCACGACAAAACGAAGCCCTTTCTGCCGAAGGTGATATCGAGTAAATGAAGCAGATAGATGGAAGGAAAGACTGCACTCTTACCCGGGGAGGTCTGTCCGGGAAGCCAAGTGCGCTTGGCAACCGTTGGAGCGATCCAACGCTGAACGGACAGAAGTCAGCAGAGGTCATAGTACCCGTCTAGCTTAAGATAGAAGGGGAAGGACCGAACCATGAAGGAGAACGGCCACTAGGCGTTCATCTTCTTTGATGAAGCAGACAACCCGAAAGGGCCTGCTTGAGGGAGGAAATGGTGAAGTCCATGGGGGACCTCAAGAGGGTGGAGAAGAAGATGGCACAAATAGAACGGATCGTTCACGTAGAGAGGAAGAATCGGAATGTGGATGAAACAGGTACTGTCACGGGAGAATCTCCTGCGAGCACTCAAACAAGTGGAAAAGAATAAAGGGTCCCATGGAACCGATGGAATGTCCGTCAAAGACCTGCGAAGACACCTCGTGGAACATTGGGACGTGATACGGCGCGCTTTGGAAGAAGGGACCTACGAACCTTGCCCGGTCCGACGGGTCGAAATCCCGAAACCGAACGGAGGAGTCAGGTTACTAGGAATCCCGACCGTGACAGACCGGTTCATCCAACAGGCCATCGCCCAAGTGCTCACGCCGATCTTTGCCCCATCCTTTTCGGAACACAGCTACGGGTTTCGTCCCGGTCGAAGAGGACACGACGCGGTGAAAAAGGCGAAGCAGTATATTCAGGAAGGATATACATGGGTGGTAGATATCGACTTGGAAAAGTTCTTTGATCGAGTCAACCATGACAAACTGATGGGGATATTAGCGAAACGAATTCCAGACAAAATCCTCCTAAAGTTGATACGGAAGTATCTACAGGCAGGGGTCATGATCAACGGGGTGGTCATGGAAACACAAGAGGGGACTCCACAAGGAGGGCCGCTCAGTCCACTTTTGTCCAACATTCTCTTGGATGAGCTGGACAAAGAATTGGAAAAACGAGGGCACAAATTTGTACGGTATGCGGATGACTGCAATATCTACGTAAGGACGAAGAAGGCCGGGGAACGGGTGATGAAATCGATCACGGCATTCATTGAAAAGAAACTCCGGCTGAAAGTCAATGAAACCAAATCGGCAGTGGATCGACCGTGGAGGAGAAAATTCCTCGGTTTTAGCTTCACCCCAAATAAGGAGCCAAAAATCCGGATCGCAAAGGAAAGTATTCGGCGCATGAAGCAAAGGATACGCACCATGACGAGTCGATCGAAACCGATTCCCATGCCCGAGCGAATCGAACAGCTCAACCAGTACATTCTGGGATGGTGTGGATACTTCTCGTTAGCAGAGACTCCAAGTGTGTTCAAAGAACTAGATGGATGGATTCGACGAAGGCTGCGCATGTGCCAATGGAAAGAGTGGAAACTTCCGAGAACCAGAGTCCGAAAACTGCAAAGTTTAGGAGTGCCCAAGCGGAAAGCATATGAATGGGGAAACACTCGGAAGAAATATTGGAGAGTGGCCGCTAGTCCCATCTTGCATAAAGCCCTTGGCAACTCCTATTGGGAGAGCCAAGGGCTGAAGAGTCTTTATCAACGATATGAATCTCTGCGTCAGACTTAATGGAACCGCCGTATACCGAACGGTACGTACGGTGGTGTGAGAGGACGAGGGTTAGTCACCCTCTCCTACTCGATTGGCAACCCCATGCCTGTGCCCAACGATGGCAGCTCCGCCTCGGTGAAGACCGCCGCGCCGCCCTTGGACGAAGCGGCGCTCTCCTGCCCGTTGGCCGCCGGAGAAAGCCGCTATGGCCCGGCGAAAATTGTCGGAATTGAATCCGCTTTCGCCTAACGGCATCGCTTGATTTCCCTTGTCCGTTCGGCTAAAGTGAAAGAAGGCAATGATTCTTGAAGGGGAGGCGGAATGGAATGACCCATATTCGTTTCGATTATTCCAAAGCGCTCGCCTTTTTTGGCGAACATGAGCTTACATACTTGCGCGATGCGGTGAAAGTCGCGCATCATTCGCTCCATGAAAAAACCGGCACCGGCAGCGACTTTTTAGGGTGGCTCGACTGGCCGGTCGACTATGACAAAGACGAATTCGCCCGCATCAAGCAGGCGGCGAAAACCATTCAATCCGACTCCGATGTCCTTCTTGTCATCGGCATCGGCGGTTCGTACCTCGGGGCGCGCGCGGCGATTGAGATGCTGCACCATTCGTTTTACAACGCTTTGCCGAAAGAGAAGCGGAACACGCCGCAAATCATTTTTGTCGGCAACAACATCAGCTCGACGTATATGAAAGATGTCATCGATTTTCTCGAAGGAAAAGATTTTTCGATCAACGTCATTTCCAAATCGGGGACGACGACTGAGCCGGCGATCGCCTTCCGTATTTTCCGCAAGCTGCTTGAGAACAAATACGGCAAAGCAGAAGCGCGCCGCCGCATTTACGCGACGACCGACAGCCAGCGCGGCGCCTTGCGGACGCTCGCTGAGGAGGAAGGGTACGAAACGTTCGTCATTCCGGACGACATCGGCGGCCGCTATTCGGTGCTGACAGCGGTCGGGCTGCTGCCGATTGCCGCCAGCGGCGCGGACATCGACGCGATGATGGAAGGGGCGGCCAAGGCGCGCGAAGACTTCAGCCGCTCGGAGCTTGACGAAAACGCCGCTTACCAATACGCGGCTATCCGCAACATTTTGTACAACAAAGGGAAAACGATCGAACTGCTCGTCAACTACGAACCGGCGTTGCACTATTTCGCCGAATGGTGGAAGCAGCTGTTCGGCGAAAGCGAAGGGAAAGACCAAAAAGGCATTTATCCGGCTTCCGCCGACTTCTCGACCGACTTGCATTCGCTCGGCCAATACATTCAAGAAGGGCGCCGCGACTTGTTTGAAACGGTGTTGAAACTTGAAGAGCCGCGCCATGAACTGGTCATCGAAGCAGAGGAAAACGACCTTGACGGCCTGAACTATTTAGCCGGCCAAACGGTCGACTTCGTCAACACGAAAGCGTTCGAAGGGA
Source organism: Geobacillus subterraneus (assembly GCF_001618685.1). GTDB lineage: Bacteria > Bacillota > Bacilli > Bacillales > Anoxybacillaceae > Geobacillus > Geobacillus subterraneus. The sequence goes on from NZ_CP014342.1 coordinate 339,032, forward strand.
CGCTTCTCGCCCATACGGACGGCGGCGTGCCGAATTTGGTCGTCACGTTGCCGAAGCTCGATGAATATACGTTCGGCTACCTCGTTTACTTCTTTGAAAAAGCGTGCGCCATGAGCGGCTATTTGCTCGGGGTCAACCCGTTTGACCAGCCGGGCGTGGAGGCGTACAAGAAAAACATGTTCGCCCTTTTAGGCAAACCGGGCTACGAAGCGCTGAAAGAGGAGCTAGAGAAACGGTTGAAATAACAAAAGGATGGTCAAGCGCTTTTTCACGACATGTCCGGCCGATGTTGGACGCATTTTCCAGAGTGAATCGAAAAACGTCTCTTCTCCCTTAGTCGGGGGAAGAGGCGTTTTTTTGTCTTTGTGCTCCGTTCGCTTGTTGTCCATGCCTCCGGCGTTCGGTTAAGGCGGATGATCGAAGCGGTGAAGGCTGCATTCCTTCTATGGCGCCAAGGATCGCCAAAGGGTTCTCCGTGACGTTGTGTTCCTTCTCGGCGGTTGGGCAAATAATTGCCGCCAAACGGGAAACGATAAAAGGGAAGGAGGGGTTGTGCATGATTGAAATTCCATCACGGTTGGAAGGAAAGCAGTTTTCGTTGCATCAGCTGGAGCAAACACTCAAGCCGCTCGGGTATGCGATCGGCGGCGGCTGGGATTATGATCACGGCTATTTTGACTATAAAATCGCGGATCATTTAGGCTACCAATTTTTGCGCGTGCCGTTTCAAGCGGTCGACGGGCAGCTCGATTCGCATGGCACAACGGTCGAGCTCGGGCGTCCGTTTTTGCTTGCACATAAATATCAGCGCGGCATTGATGATTTCGCCGATGTCGGCAATGCGGGAGCGGCGTTCAACCAGTTTGCCGAACCGCAAGACCCGGACGCGACCGTTCCAGAGCCATATATTTCCGTCGGCAAGGCGCTCGTTCAAGAGCTGGAGCGCCGCCTGCTCGATTAAGGAACAAACACGAACAGGCGATCGTTTTTTTCGATCGGGCGCTGCGGCAAAACGGCAAGGTTCCCATTATCTCCGCGGATGACGCCAAGTAGCGTGATATTTTGCTCGAGCAGCAGCAGCTGGACAGCGGCGAACGGCTGGCCGATTTGTCGTTCGTCCGGGGCGAGAAGGCGCAGCGTTTGTTCCCCAAACCGGCCGAGCATCCTCTCGATCGCGCCGGCGATTCCCGGCGAGCGAAGGCTGGCCGCCATCGCGGTGCCCGCCAATAAGTTCGTTTGGATCACCTCATCCGCCCCGGCGCGAAAGGCGTTTTGGACGTTGCGGCCGGTCAAAATTTCCACGATGGCGTACACCGACGGGTTAAGGCTTTTGGCAGCAAGCAGCGTGACAATCGTATCTTTATCGGCTTCCTCTTCCGCTTTATGCGGGTCGGCGGTAATGAGCACAAACCGGGCGTGGCCGATATTGGCCATCTCGAGCACTGCGTCATCGTGTGCCGCCCCTTTAATAAAATGAACCGGAACGTTCGGCAACGGGTGGGACGGCACGGTCGCATCAATGAGCACAAAGCGGAGCGACGGGTCGCGCTGCGCCAGGCGGAGCAACACCTCGCGCGCCCGCTCATTCCAGCCGACAATGATAGCGTGGCCTCGCTCTGCATACGGAAGCTGTCCGCTCGTGAGCGCCGTTTCCCGGGCAGCGGCTGCCGCCGATATCGAAGCGAAATAAGCAGTGATAATTCCGGTGCCAAGGGCAATGAGCACGATGGCGGCGAGCTTTCCCCCGACCGTTTTCGGAACGATATCGCCATAGCCGATCGTCGCCGCCGTGACAATCGCCCACCAAATGCCATCAAAGACCGTGCGGAACGTCTCTGGTTCAATCAGGCGCATGAGGGCGCCAAACAATACGATCATGGCGCTGGCCGCGGCAAACAAACGGAGAACGACCGGCATCCGCCAATAGGAGGCAAGCACATCTTTCGTTTTCATCCATCCATCCCTCTTTTCACTGATTCCCTCTTTAGTGTGGACGGTTTTTGCATAAACATTCCTGTTCCTTGCCATACTAGGAAACGGAACATCACGGAAAGGAGACAATGACTGATGGACATGAACCGTGTGAAACAAATCGTTTCATCCCCTGCAGATATCCCGGTGTATTACAACGGGGTATCGGTTTGGATTGACGGGTATGACGAAGAAAAACAAATGGCGACCGTCCATTTGCGCGACGGCCGGCTCAATGAGCGCCGGGACGTGCCGGTGGCGGAACTGGAGGAAAAGTGAAAGAGCGGCTCGACGGCGGAAGGCAACAGCGCCCCTCGGCCTTCGATGTTCTGAAAGTGTCCTGACTTGTAACAGGGCACTTTTTTATCATTTTCAATCGAGAAGCCCCTGCTTCTGGGCGTGAGCGGGTGAATCAGTCTTTGCCGCCGGTCTCCTTTGCCTTTCTTTGCAAATAGTATTGTCCGCGATGCGGTATTGTTTAAGAGCGGACTGTTGACATCTGACTATTTGGTCATTAACATATAGTTTGTGACTATGAAGTCAGTAAAGAGTAAAGGGGAGAAGCGCGTGAGGAAAGTCATTCAGTTTTCGCTCAATAATCAGCTCGCCGTTTGGATTTTGACGATCATTGTTACTGTGGCCGGGTTGTATTCGGGAATGAACATGAAGCTTGAAACGATCCCGAACATTAACGTTCCGTTCATCTCCGTCTCGACGGTCTATCCGGGGGCGACGCCGGAAGAAGTGGCCAAGAAGGTGACGGAGCCGATTGAACAGCGGGTGGAACATTTGGACGGCGTCGCGGTTGTCCGTTCCTCTTCCTTTCAACATGCATCGTTTGTGCAAATTGAATATGAGTTCGACAAGGACATGGAAAAAGCACAAAACGAAGTGAAGGAGGCGCTCAGTCATCTGAAGCTGCCTGATGGGGCGCAGGAGCCAGACGTTTCGCGCATTAGCTTTTCCGCTTTTCCGGTCATCTCCGTAAGCATCACCCATCCAAATGTATCGTTGGCCGAGCTGACGGAAACGGTTGAGCGTCATGTCGTTCCGGAGCTAGAGGGCATCGACGGCGTCGATTCGGTGGAAGTCGCCGGCCAGCAAACGCAAGAAGTGACCATTCGGTTCGATGAACAGAAGTTGCGGCAGTACGGGCTGACTGAACAATCGGTCATCAACGTCATTCAAGCTTCCGCCGTTTCGCTTCCGCTCGGGCTGTACACGTTTGGCGATGCGGAAAAATCGGTCGTCATTGACGGGCGCATCGTCACGGTCGATGATTTAAAAGCGCTCCGCATCCCGATCGCCCCTGCTACGGGAGCAGAACAGTCAGCGATGACAGGCGGCGGAGGAATGGGGGCAGCCGGTCACATGCAAGGAATGACGGCAGGTCAAGGAGCAACGTCCCAAACGCAAGGTGCCGCTTCCGGCCGGCAAGGGCAGATGACGGGAGGAGCGGGAAACGGCGCGTTCGGCCAAGCGGGCGGATCTGTGGCCATTCCTTCTGTTCCGCTGCGCGAGCTTGCTGAGGTGGAAGTCGTCGCCAAAGCGGAATCGATTTCGCGGACGAACGGTGAACCGTCAATCGGCGTGCAAATCGTGAAAGCGCAAGATGCCAATACAGTCACCGTCGTTAACGCCGTCAAGGAAAAAATTAAAGATCTTGAGAAGCGCTATGACGGGTTGCGCATCATCACCGTGTTTGACCAAGGGAAGCCGATTGAAGATTCGGTGAACACGATGGTGGACAAAGCGGTGTTTGGCGCGCTGTTTGCAGTCGCTGTCATTTTCCTGTTTTTGCGTAACGTCCGCACGACGTTGATTTCCATCGTGTCGATTCCGCTGTCGTTGCTGATGGCGATTTTGCTGCTGCATGAGATGGATATTACGCTCAATCTCATGACGCTTGGCGCCATGACGGTGGCGATCGGCCGTGTCATCGACGATTCGATCGTTGTGGTGGAAAACATTTACCGACGCATGACATTGCCGGATGAACCGCTCACGGGAAAAGAGCTGATCGTCTCGGCGACGAAAGAAATGTTTATCCCGATCGCGTCGTCGACGATTGTAACGGTGGCCGTCTTTTTGCCGCTCGGATTGGTCAAAGGGATGGTCGGTGAATTGTTTTTGCCGTTTGCGCTGACGATCGTGTTTGCGCTGCTCGCCTCGCTGATTGTCGCTGTCACTGTTGTTCCGGCGCTGGCTCACTGGCTGTTTGGCAACGGCGTGGCCGCGAAACGCGCCCGGGCCAAGGAACGAAAAAGCATCCTGGCGTCTTGGTATAAAACGGTGCTCCGTTGGTCGTTGGATCATAAACTCATTGTGAGCGGCGCAGCGGTGTTATTGCTTGTCGCAAGTTTGTTCCTCGTCCCGTATGTCGGGGTCAGCTTCTTGCCGTCCGATGAGCAAAAAATGATCGTTGCCACGTACAGTCCTGCACCGGGACAAACGGTGGATCAAGTGGAACGCATCGCGAAAGAAGTGGAGGCGTTTTTCAAGAAGCGCGAAGGGGTAAAGAACATTCAACTGTCTGTCGGCGGGGACAACCCGATGAACCCGGGTCAGGACAATGCCGCGCTGTTTTATGTCGAGTATGACCCCGATGTGGAAAATTTTGCCGAAGAGAAGGAAAAAGTGATGAAGGCGCTTGGTGAGCGCGGAGACAAAGGGGAATGGCAAAGCCAGGACGTTTCCGGCACCGGGGCATCCAATGTGATTGAGCTTAACGTGTATGGAGATCGAATGGAAGAGATCGAGCCGATTGTGGAGAACGTAGCGGACATTTTGCGCGATCATGATGAGCTGACGAATGTGAAAACAAGCATGTCCGCCCGGTTTGAAGAATATGCGCTTGTCGCCGACCAGAAAAAATTAAGTGAATTCGGACTGACTGCTGCGCAAATCGCCGCAGCGTTGTCCGAGAATGGCGAGCGCCAAGCGATTGCGACGGTCAAGCAAGATGGGGAAGACCTCAACGTCTACATTGCGGCTGAAAAAGAGCAATACGATGATATTCGTGATTTGATGAAGAAAACGATTGTGTCGCCGCTTGGTATCCAAGTGCCGATTGAAGATGTGGCCGAGTTGAAAAAAGGGCATACGTACAGCGAAATTCAACGCTATGACGGCCGGGTATACGCGAGCGTGTCGGCGGAAGTGAAAACGAAAGACGTCGCCGCTGTGTCGGCGGACGTGCAAAAGGCCATCGACAAGCTGCGCGTTCCATCCAATGTCGATATCCACATGGGAGGAGTCACCGAAGATATCGAAGAGGCGTTCACCCAGCTCGGGCTCGCGATGCTCGCCGCCGTAGCGATCGTCTATTTTGTGCTTGTCGTCACGTTTGGCGGCGGGTTGGCGCCGTTTGCGATTTTGTTCTCGCTGCCGTTTACCGTCATTGGTGCGCTCCTGGCTCTGTTTATTGCTGACGAAACCATCAGCATTTCAGCGCTGATCGGTATGTTGATGTTGATTGGCATCGTGGTCACGAACGCCATCGTTTTGATTGACCGCGTCATTCATAAAGAACGCGACGGACTGTCGACGCGCGAAGCGCTTTTGGAAGCGGCCGGGACGCGCTTGCGCCCGATCTTAATGACAGCCATTGCGACTGTCGGCGCGTTGCTCCCGCTCGCGTTTGGAATGGAAGGCGGGGCGTTGATTTCCAAAGGACTCGGCGTGACCGTCATCGGTGGATTGACAAGTTCTACCCTTTTAACGCTCATCATCGTCCCGATCGTTTATGAGACATTGATGAAATGGAAGAAAAAAGGAGCTTCAAGAAGCGAGTGACAGGCGCTCGCGTCTTGATGCCGCAGAGGGTGGCGATGCTCGCCGCAAGGAAAAAGGTGAAAATCAAAATCGTCAAGTTGATCAAAAAAGAAGAAGTCGCGAACGCGGCCCTCACTTCTGGTAAAATAGGAGTGTAAATCGTTTGGGGAAACGGGCCGAGAAACGCGGCGAGCGAAACAAGATATACAACGAGCTGGCGTTTCATGTTTTTCCCCTTTCTTTCCCTGTGCATCGTTATGATTATACTCCCGCTGTTTCCGCTTTTGGAAACGAAATGCTTATGGAAAAAAGGTGGAGATGCAGGATGGAACGATGGTTGATTCGTGATGCAACGGCGGCGGATTTGCCGCACATTGTCCGCATTTATAACGAAACGATCCCAAGCCGGATGGTGACGGCGGATTTGGAGCCGGTGTCGGTGGAAAGCCGGGAAGCGTGGTTTGAAGCGCATGATCCTCACCATCGGCCGCTCTGGGTGGTGGAAGATGGCGGCGAGATTTGCGCCTGGCTCAGTTTCCAATCGTTTTACGGCCGGCCGGCGTACCGCCATACGGCCGAGGTGAGCATTTATATTGCCGAATCGCACCGCGGCCAAGGGTTGGGAACGAAGCTGCTCAAGCAAGCGGTCGACAAGGCGCCGGCGCTTGGGATGAAGACGCTGCTCGGCTTTATTTTTGCCCATAATGAGCCAAGCTTGCGGCTTTTTTCCCGCTTCGGGTTTGAACGATGGGGCTATTTTCCGCGCATTGCTGAGCTTGATGGCATCGAACGCGATTTAGTCATCGTCGGCAAGCGGCTCGTATAAAATGGTGATGGATCGGGCAGTGATAATCATGACGATGTAAGGAAAGAGGGAATGACATGAACGTGATGCCTATTCGGCTGTTTACCATCCAAGATGGGGAAGGATTTGTCGCTGATGCGTTTCAATGCCCGGTGACCGGCAACTTGATTTACAAATCGTCCGGCACACCGTCGGTCATTGCATACACCGAATTGACCGATGAGCAAATCATGCGCCTCGAAAAATACGGCTTCCGTCGGCTCGGGGCGGAACCGGGGCGAATAGCTGGCGGGGACGCCGGCATTGAAGAGTTGCTTCCGAAGCAATGACCAGAAACAACGGGCATGGAAAAGCAGCGTTTGCGGAAATCGTTGAGGAAGCTGCTTTCAAGGCGTGACGGAACGAGCGGCTAAGGGAACCTTGCTTTCCATCAAAAAAGACCTGTCCGATGGGGACAGGCCTTTTTTATTCGCGATCATCATTTCAACTGACGGATGAGCCAATACACCGCTGCCGCCGCCGCCGCGCCGAGCAGCGTGTAAAGAATCGGATGCCCGGATCGTTCGGAAGCGGATGCTTCTTGCTCACGGCTAGGCGCACGATCGGTTTGGTTCATCTCCTCTTCAGCTTGTGGATCGGTGTTCGGCGTTCCCTCCCGCTTCGTGTCCGATGTTGATTCTCGCTTCGTTTCCGAACTAGCCCTTTCATTTCCTGCAACGGAGCGCCCGCCGTACATGCCGACGCCATTCCGCTTTGCTTCCTCGTACGCCTCGCGGACGCGCGATTCATATTTATAATTGCCATAGTCATAAACGTCCTCGACTAGCCCGGCTTTAGCGAGCTCTTCTTGCAACAGGCGGTGGTCGACCCATACCCAGGCGAGCAGCCGCTGGTATTTGTCAAACAATGTATTTCCATCTGTTTCAAGCACAATGTTCCCTTGTTGCAGGCGGGAGCACGTAAACTGGCTCGCTTCTTTTCCGTACGGCTCGACTTCGATCGTGCTTTCCGGCGTGTCAATGAACAAAAAGCGCGTCGTATACACGTGGCCGTTCACACGGAATTTGGCCGTGTCCCCGTCCACGCACTCCACCAATGCCGCTTCGTATGTCCGGCCCAGACGCAGCGAAGCATCGTCCTCGTTTCCCCCAAGCGCATGGCCGTCTAAGTCAATCCGCTCCGGAGTGAGGTTCCGCTTGCATCGTTCATTGCCGTTGTATGTTTGAATGAGCTTGATTAGCTCTTCTTTCGTTTTTGCCTGCTTCGCCAATGCGGTCGGTTTGTGCAGCAAGTACGTGCAGTCGCTGTTGCGGAAATGCCCGCCCAATTCATCCAATGTGCCCGGGTGGGCGAAAACAGAAGCGGGAAATAGAATCATCAAGCAAAAAAACAGAATCGCCGTTTGTTTCAACGCTCTCCCTCCGTTCGAAAAAGGTGTTGCTGTTTCGGCAAAGAGGCGATGAAAGCAACGAAACGCCCCCATTTGCTCTGTTAACATATATGCAACTGTTTTTGGTGTGTTTTTGCCGTATGGTTTCATAATGGATGCGATTCACTCTCTCAACGAAAATGATGGAACATGCCGATTTGTTCTTTTATACGGATATTCAGCCAGTTTGTGCGTATTTTTGGCGTTTTTCAGCGTGAAATCGGGCCAAAATTGCTGTTGTCGCGCCATTAAGTAATTTGATGGCATTTGAAATAAAGTTTATCAAAGAAATGGAACGATCATAAAGAAATTTGGCTGCAAACAAGTTGTTCATTTATTGTTTCAAGGGGGAGAGGGACGATGACCAAATTGCTGTTAGATGACGAGCCGCTAATCATTTTGCCACAGCTCGCCGTGGCGATCGGGTTGAACGAAAGCATTATCGTCCAACAGCTGCATTATTGGTTGGAGAAAAGTGAAAACATTCGCGACGGCTACAAATGGGTGTACAACACGTATGCCGACTGGCAGGAGCAGTTCCCGTTTTGGTCGGAAAGCACGATTCGCCGCATCATCACCAAGCTCGAAAAGCTCGGGATCATCGTTTCGGCGAATTTTAACCGCTCCAAAGTCGATAAAACGAAATGGTATCGGATCGATTACAACCAACTGGCCGAATGGACGCAAAAAACGCCATTCAGGCAAAAGGAACAGCCACCAGGGGCGAATGGCGGCCCAGCGGGGGACAGCGGTTCCACCGTTCTTGATCGCCTTGCAACCGCTTCCTATTCATCGGTTCAACGTGAGCGACCCGCAGCTGAAGTGGCCGATTTGCCTATTTTACCTGGACGATCCGTCGATGAATGGGCCCGTCCATCTGTCCAAGCTGAGCGGTCGATGGATGAAATCAACGGCCCATCTGGCCAAAACAGGCGGCTGACGGACGAAATCGCCCGATCATCTGTTCAAATTGAGCCGTCCAGCTCGTCAAATGGGTCCATCGGGGTGCTCAATGTGAACAGACCGATACCAGAGAATACGACAGAGATCACATCAGAAAGGAAAAGAGAAGAGAAAGAAGACGGCGAGCGCGTGCGCGCCTACAAGGAGATTGTTCGTTTCTGTGAGCAAAACGGGTTTGGGGCGATCGGAGGGTATCTGCGGGAAAAAATCAATGTGTGGGTAGATGACACGTCCGAGGAACTCGTCTTAGAAGCGTTAAAAATTGCGGTGGAAAACGGGGCGAAACGATGGGTGTACGTCGAAACGATCTTGCGCGACTGGGCGGAAAAAGGGTATCGCACTATCGACGAAGTGCGGGCGGCACGGCTTGCGTTTCGGAAGCAGCGAGTGAACCAACGGTCTCCCTCGCCTTTAACTGAGAGCAGCAGAACGATGCGGAAGCCGATCCGTACAGAGATCGTGCCGGATTGGCTGAACATGGACTACAGTCAGCCGGAAGACGATGACTTTGACATCGAACAAGCGCGCCGGGAGCTCGAGGAGCGCTTAAAAAAATATAAAGCACCATCCTGAGCGACGATCTCTATGGAATGAAGGGAGCGGCGGGCGTCTCTTGCATGTGACTTTGCCGCCCGCCGTTCGTTGGGAGATTACGGCCGCTGATTCGTCGACGAAGCGTTTCGGTGTGAGACCTTTCCCGGTCAAACCAAAAACCCCTTGCCACGCAAGGGGTTGGTGAATGGAGCATACCGGGCTCGAACCGGTGACCTTCGCGCTGCCAGCACGACGCTCTCCCAACTGAGCTAATGCCCCAAAAGAATATGGATGATTTGTCCATGCTCTATTATATCTAGATCGATGGGCGTTTGCAATCTTTTTTTATCAGCCGCTTTCAATATCAACATGAATGATCGCGTCAATGGAGTGGATGGCGTAATAAATGTCGGCGGTCGAGCGCCGTTGGTCGACGACAGCCCTTAGTTTCAATAAGTGCTGGTTTTCTTCCACATCTTTGATGCGTATCGTTTTTATATTGATGTGCTGCTGTTTTAAATGATCGATCACTTTCGTAATGTTTTTTCCGTCGGCGACCGTAATTTGCAGCAGGACTTCTTTTTCGCGCAGCTGCTTCGGCCCGAAAAAGTTAATTAAAAATGGAATGAGTTCGACGCTAACGATTAGAAGCGCGACACCAAACGCCGATTCCCAATAAAAGCCTGCTCCGACCGCCACCCCGATGCCTGCCGCCCCCCAGATGATCGCAGCGGTCGTCAGTCCGGTGATGCTGTCGTTGCCACGACGCAAAATCACGCCCGCTCCTAAAAAACCGACCCCGGATACGATTTGGGCGGCGAGGCGGAGCGGATCCATGGTAATATGGTCTTTCGACGGAAAGACGTACGCTGATTCAATGGAGACAATTGTCAATAAGCAACTGGAAATTGAGATGACCAGGCACGTTTTCAAACCAACCGGTTTTCGCTTCAATTCCCGTTCCAGCCCGATGATCATCCCGAGGACGGCTGAAATCCCTAATTTGAGGAACGGATCAAACATCATTTTTCTCACCTCGTTCGTGATATAATAGTAAGAAAATAGTTGGCAAGGAGATGGAAAGATGAAACCGCCAAGCCAAATAAGGGCATATTCCGCCTTATTGATCGGCGCACTGGCCGTGTCGACGTCCGCCATTTTCGTCAAATGGTCGCAGGCGCCATCAGCCGTGATCGCTTTTTATCGGCTTTTTTTCGCCGTTGTCATCATGACGCCGTTTTTTCTCCGCCATATTCATGAACTAACGCACATCTCCCGGCGCGACTGGCTGTTTTCCGTTTGTTCCGGCGTGCTGCTTGCGTTTCATTTTATTCTTTGGTTTGAATCACTCGACTATACATCAGTCACAAGCTCGGTCGTGCTTGTGACATTGCAGCCGCTGTTTGCTTTTGCTGGGGGGGCGCTCTTTTTCCGCGAACGGCTGACGATCGGGGCGATCGGGAGCGCTCTTTTGGCCATTGCTGGAAGCATCCTCATCAGCTGGGGTGATTTTCGCGTCAGCGGAGAGGCGCTGTACGGCGACGTGCTGGCGTTATTGGCGTGCGCGATGGTGACCGCGTATTGGCTGTTCGGTCAGGAATTGCGCCAACGGTTATCGCTTATGACGTATACCTATATCGTCTATGGCATCAGCGCTGTGACGTTGTACGTGTATACCGCACTATCCCGTTTTTCGCTGACAGCGTACCAACTGACCGACTGGCTTTGTTTTCTCGCTTTAGCCATCATCCCGACGCTGTTCGGCCATTCGGTGATGAACTGGGCAGTCAAATGGGTGAGCGCCTCAACGGTGTCGATGGCCATTTTATTGGAACCCATCGGCGCTTCGGCCTTGGCGTATTGGCTGTTTGACGAACAGATCCGCCTGTTTCAATGGGTTGGCGGTATTTTTATTTTAACAGGAATCGGTCTGTATTTGTGGGAGAAAAACGAAAAAGGGCCGCTAACGATACAAGAAAGTAGCGGACCCTAACGTCCCGGCGATGAACGATGGGCGGAGCGGCAAGCGGAATTCGTTCAACGGGCGGGCGAATTGGGACAAATACGTGAAGTTGACTTGCGTAATATGGGGGAGAAGATAGGCGGATTTCGTCGCCCCCCGTTTACGCTTCCGATTAAGGGCGGCAATGATGCCGTCTTCTGTTTGAATGCCGATGCCATGCCCGTAAAACAAGCCGTCGCCTAAGTAAATCGTATTTTCCCCCTGCCATTGCGGCGTCGACGGGTCGAATTCCGGGTTTTTAAAATAGAGGCAGTCCCCGGGGAGGAAATGTTCTCCCTTTTTTGTATGGATGCCAAGATCTCGGTCGGTATGCCAGTCGTACAAAAGCAAATTGGCGAACAGGCGGTTGAACGCTGCGACGTCAATCGTGTCGAGCACCGCTTTATAAAAGACGATGACAATGGCCGTCGCACACTCAAAGGCGTACAGTTCGCTATTAATGAAAATGTCGTTAATGGCTTCCGAAGCAGGGACGCCCGGCCGCAGCCGAAAACCGCCTCGCTCGTCCCGCTCCCAAAACTGGCCGTTGCAGCGCGAAAAACGAAAAATGGCAAACCGCGCCCGGCTCTTCGCTAAGTCGACCGCAGCTTGGACGGTGTGGGCGCGCAACGCAATTTCAAATCGCAGTTGTCGTTCATTTGGATATGTGTACAGCACAGGCGAAGAAACAAGAGCGTTTAGGATCGCCTGCTCGTTTTTCGAAAGGGAAGACGAGTAAGACGGGCTCAAACCGGACGGTGAAGCTAAAATGCGGATCAAAGTCTAGATGCCTCCTTGAAAAGAAATGGCCATGGGCAGCAACATATTATATTGAAATGTATGCGCCCGTCGGTAGGCGTATTCATTCATTTTGAGCAAAAATGATCAGTTACGGTGTAAGAAAGATCAGGTACTGTCCTTCATGGTTTTTGGTAACAACAATGGGGCATACACAACCCCGCTTCATGTTTCAGTTATAGAAAGTAGGAAGGAGCCTATCTCTGAACGTTTTTTTATCATACGGGGAAGAAGTAGGGCTGTCGATTTTGCTTTCTTGTGTAATGACGATTGATGGTGGGATCAAGAAAAGGGTTTGCAACGAATATGTTATGTGGAGGATTACAGAGGTTGCCAAGGAGAAGGATTACGTACTAAGATAATGGGAAGTGGGGACTTTTGGGAAGAGTACAGGTTAAAAAAAACAAAAAAAAATTAAAAAAAGGTATTGCGTTTTGGAGATTAGGGTGGTATATTAAATAGCGTCGCTGCTGAACGAGGTGTTCGGCGGTGATGAGTGAGAAAAAAGTGGTTGACATCAAAAAGATGTTATGCTACTATAAAGAAGCTGCTCGCAAGAGACAACTTCGTTGAACGGTTTCTTGCAAGAGAAAACAACTTGCGTGTGAGTGATTCGATAAAACAGAATCCCTCAACGCCAGATGATATCGACTAATCTCGTTCCTTGAAAACTGAACGAAACGAAGCGCAACGAAAAGCTGAGGCCGCCCGCCTATCGGCGAAACGCGCTAGAGGGCCTGCGAGGAGGCTATCGCCGCCGCAGCAGGACCGAAGCGTCGCGAGCCGATGGCGGCCGAAGCTAGACAATACGAAAAAGCTGAGGCCGCGGCGCCTTTGGTGCTGAGGCCGAAGCCAAAGCCAATCAACTTTCTATTGGAGAGTTTGATCCTGGCTCAGGACGAACGCTGGCGGCGTGCCTAATACATGCAAGTCGAGCGGACCGAATGAGAGCTTGCTCTTATTTGGTCAGCGGCGGACGGGTGAGTAACACGTGGGCAACCTGCCCGCAAGACCGGGATAACTCCGGGAAACCGGAGCTAATACCGGATAACACCGAAGACCGCATGGTCTTCGGTTGAAAGGCGGCCTTTGGCTGTCACTTGCGGATGGGCCCGCGGCGCATTAGCTAGTTGGTGAGGTAACGGCTCACCAAGGCGACGATGCGTAGCCGGCCTGAGAGGGTGACCGGCCACACTGGGACTGAGACACGGCCCAGACTCCTACGGGAGGCAGCAGTAGGGAATCTTCCGCAATGGACGAAAGTCTGACGGAGCGACGCCGCGTGAGCGAAGAAGGCCTTCGGGTCGTAAAGCTCTGTTGTGAGGGACGAAGGAGCGCCGTTTGAAGAAGGCGGCGCGGTGACGGTACCTCACGAGAAAGCCCCGGCTAACTACGTGCCAGCAGCCGCGGTAATACGTAGGGGGCGAGCGTTGTCCGGAATTATTGGGCGTAAAGCGCGCGCAGGCGGTCTCTTAAGTCTGATGTGAAAGCCCACGGCTCAACCGTGGAGGGTCATTGGAAACTGGGGGACTTGAGTGCAGGAGAGGAGAGCGGAATTCCACGTGTAGCGGTGAAATGCGTAGAGATGTGGAGGAACACCAGTGGCGAAGGCGGCTCTCTGGCCTGTAACTGACGCTGAGGCGCGAAAGCGTGGGGAGCAAACAGGATTAGATACCCTGGTAGTCCACGCCGTAAACGATGAGTGCTAAGTGTTAGAGGGGTCACACCCTTTAGTGCTGCAGCTAACGCGATAAGCACTCCGCCTGGGGAGTACGGCCGCAAGGCTGAAACTCAAAGGAATTGACGGGGGCCCGCACAAGCGGTGGAGCATGTGGTTTAATTCGAAGCAACGCGAAGAACCTTACCAGGTCTTGACATCCCCTGACAACCCAAGAGATTGGGCGTTCCCCCTTCGGGGGGACAGGGTGACAGGTGGTGCATGGTTGTCGTCAGCTCGTGTCGTGAGATGTTGGGTTAAGTCCCGCAACGAGCGCAACCCTTGCCTCTAGTTGCCAGCATTCAGTTGGGCACTCTAGAGGGACTGCCGGCGAAAAGTCGGAGGAAGGTGGGGATGACGTCAAATCATCATGCCCCTTATGACCTGGGCTACACACGTGCTACAATGGGCGGTACAAAGGGTTGCGAACCCGCGAGGGGGAGCGAATCCCAAAAAGCCGCTCTCAGTTCGGATTGCAGGCTGCAACTCGCCTGCATGAAGCCGGAATCGCTAGTAATCGCGGATCAGCATGCCGCGGTGAATACGTTCCCGGGCCTTGTACACACCGCCCGTCACACCACGAGAGCTTGCAACACCCGAAGTCGGTGAGGTAACCCTTACGGGAGCCAGCCGCCGAAGGTGGGGCAAGTGATTGGGGTGAAGTCGTAACAAGGTAGCCGTACCGGAAGGTGCGGCTGGATCACCTCCTTTCTAAGGGGAAAAGCGAAGGCCGCCCGCCTATCGGCGAAACGTGCTGGAGGGCCTGCGAGGAGGCTATGCCGCCGCAGCAGGGCCGAAGCGTCGCGAGCCGATGGCGGCCGGAGCTAGACAGTACGAAAAGCGGAAGCGCCGCGATCGGCTCTCGAAGCCAAATGTTCTTCACCCGCAGGGGTGCTTGCACCCCGAGGGGGAAGGTTATTTGGCAGAAGAGAGCCAGGCGCTGGAGCTAGACAATACGAAAAGGGAAGGCCGCGAACGGCCGACCATTAACAAATCGCGCTTTCGTTTCGTTCAGTTTTGAAGGAATGAGAATTCCTTCAAAAGCGCCTGTGCCTGCGTCTGCTAGCAGGTTCAGGGAAGCAAGATTCCTCGGCACAAAGCCGCAAGGAAGTTTGTTCAAAGAAGTCGCTTTGCGTCTACAAGTGAATTCAGAGAAGCTGGATTCCTCGACGCAAGACTGCAGAGAAGTGAATTCAATGAAGTAGTCTCGTTCCTTGAAAACTAGATAACCGGAAACGCAAAGGAAGAAGCCGAGACGCTGTAGGTTAAGCTAGAAAGGGTGCACGGTGGATGCCTTGGCACTAGGAGCCGATGAAGGACGGGGCAAACGCCGAAACGCTCCGGGGAGCTGTAAGCAAGCGTTGATCCGGAGATGTCCGAATGGGGGAACCCCCTGTCCGTAATGGGACAGGATCCATGCCTGAATCCATAGGGCATGGAGGGCACACCCGGGGAACTGAAACATCTTAGTACCCGGAGGAGAAGAAAGCAAACGCGATTCCCTGAGTAGCGGCGAGCGAAACGGGAACAGCCCAAACCAAGAGGCGTGCCTCTTGGGGTTGTAGGACCGCTCATATGGGAGTGAGAAAGGAACGGGGTAGACGAACCGGTCTGGAACGGCCGGCCAGAGAAGGTGAGAGCCCTGTAGTCGAAACTTCGTTCCCTCCCGAGCGGCTCCTGAGTACGGCGGGACACGGGAAATCCCGTCGGAAGCAGGGAGGACCATCTCCCAAGGCTAAATACTCCCTAGTGACCGATAGTGAACCAGTACCGTGAGGGAAAGGTGAAAAGCACCCCGGAAGGGGAGTGAAAGAGAACCTGAAACCGTGTGCCTACAAGTAGTCAGAGCCCGTTCATGGGTGATGGCGTGCCTTTTGTAGAATGAACCGGCGAGTGACGATGGCGTGCGAGGTTAAGCCAGGAAGGCGGAGCCGCAGCGAAAGCGAGTCTGAACAGGGCGCATGAGTACGTCGTCGTCGACCCGAAACCAGGTGATCTACCCATGTCCAGGGTGAAGGCCGGGTAACACCGGCTGGAGGCCCGAACCCACGCACGTTGAAAAGTGCGGGGATGAGGTGTGGGTAGGGGTGAAATGCCAATCGAACTTGGAGATAGCTGGTTCTCCCCGAAATAGCTTTAGGGCTAGCCTCAAGGTAAGAGTGTTGGAGGTAGAGCACTGATTGGGCTAGGGGCCCTCATCGGGTTACCGAACCCAGTCAAACTCCGAATGCCAATGACTTATCCTTGGGAGTCAGACTGCGAGTGATAAGATCCGTGGTCAAGAGGGAAACAGCCCAGATCGCCAGCTAAGGCCCCTAAGTGCACGTTCAGTGGAAAAGGATGTGGAGTTGCGAAGACAACCAGGATGTTGGCTTAGAAGCAGCCACCATTTAAAGAGTGCGTAATAGCTCACTGGTCGAGTGACTCTGCGCCGAAAATGTACCGGGGCTAAACGTGCCGCCGAAGCTGCGGGATGACCGTTGGTCATCGGTAGGGGAGCGTTCTAAGGGCAGAGAAGCCAGACCGGAAGGACTGGTGGAGCGCTTAGAAGTGAGAATGCCGGTATGAGTAGCGAAAACAGAGGTGAGAATCCTCTGCGCCGAAAGCCTAAGGGTTCCTGAGGAAGGTTCGTCCGCTCAGGGTTAGTCGGGACCTAAGCCGAGGCCGAAAGGCGTAGGTGATGGACAACAGGTTGAGATTCCTGTACCACCTCCTTCCCGTTTGAGCGATGGGGGGACGCAGGGGGATAGGGTGAGCAGGCGGCTGGAAGAGCCTGTCCAAGCAGTGAGGCTGGCCAGTAGGCAAATCCGCTGGCCGTAAGGCTAAGCTGTGATGGCGACGGATTCGATCCGGAAGTCCCTGATTCCACACTGCCAAGAAAAGCCTCTAGCGAGGGAAGAGGTGCCCGTACCGCAAACCGACACAGGTAGGCGAGGAGAGAATCCTAAGGCGCGCGGGAGAACTCTCGTTAAGGAACTCGGCAAAATGACCCCGTAACTTCGGGAGAAGGGGTGCTCTTTCGGGTGAAGAGCCTGGAAGAGCCGCAGTGAAAAGGCCCAAGCGACTGTTTATCAAAAACACAGGTCTCTGCGAAGCCGAAAGGCGAAGTATAGGGGCTGACACCTGCCCGGTGCTGGAAGGTTAAGGGGAGCGCTTAGCGCAAGCGAAGGTGCGAACCGAAGCCCCAGTAAACGGCGGCCGTAACTATAACGGTCCTAAGGTAGCGAAATTCCTTGTCGGGTAAGTTCCGACCCGCACGAAAGGTGTAACGACTTGGGCACTGTCTCAACGAGAGACCCGGTGAAATTATACTACCTGTGAAGATGCAGGTTACCCGCGACAGGACGGAAAGACCCCGTGGAGCTTTACTGCAGCCTGATATGGAATTTTGGTATCGCTTGTACAGGATAGGTGGGAGCCTGGGAAGCCGGAGCGCCAGCTTCGGTGGAGGCATCGGTGGGATACCACCCTGGCGGTATTGAAATTCTAACCCGCACCCCTTAGCGGGGTGGGAGACAGTGTCAGGTGGGCAGTTTGACTGGGGCGGTCGCCTCCCAAAAGGTAACGGAGGCGCCCAAAGGTTCCCTCAGAATGGTTGGAAATCATTCGGAGAGTGCAAAGGCACAAGGGAGCTTGACTGCGAGACGGACAGGTCGAGCAGGGACGAAAGTCGGGCTTAGTGATCCGGTGGTTCCGCATGGAAGGGCCATCGCTCAACGGATAAAAGCTACCCCGGGGATAACAGGCTGATCTCCCCCAAGAGTCCACATCGACGGGGAGGTTTGGCACCTCGATGTCGGCTCATCGCATCCTGGGGCTGTAGTCGGTCCCAAGGGTTGGGCTGTTCGCCCATTAAAGCGGTACGCGAGCTGGGTTCAGAACGTCGTGAGACAGTTCGGTCCCTATCCGTCGCGGGCGCAGGAAATTTGAGAGGAGCTGTCCTTAGTACGAGAGGACCGGGATGGACGCACCGCTGGTGTACCAGTTGTCCCGCCAGGGGCACCGCTGGGTAGCTATGTGCGGACGGGATAAGCGCTGAAAGCATCTAAGCGTGAAGCCCCCCTCAAGATGAGATTTCCCATCGCATTAGGCGAGTAAGATCCCTCGAAGATGACGAGGTCGATAGGTCCGAGGTGGAAGCGTGGCGACACGTGGAGCTGACGGATACTAATCGATCGAGGGCTTAACCTAGAAAAGCGGAGGCCGCCTGCCTATCGGCGAAACGCGCTGGAGGGCCTGCGAGGAGGCTCGAACCAAGCAAAGCTTGGTTCTGCGTGGGTGGTGTCACAGGAGCGTATGCAATGTGTCGCCGCCGCAGCAGGACCGAAGCGTCGGGAGCCGATGGCGGCCGGAGCTAGACAAAAAGCGGAAGCGCCGCGGCTTCTTCCCCCACACGGTTATCTAGTTTTGAAGGAATGAAAAAAACCTTGACAGATCAGCATTAATCAGTATAATAATAAATGTCTAAAGGAAAGATAATTGAGATGTGATTATTCCGCAGTAGCTCAGTGGTAGAGCAATCGGCTGTTAACCGATTGGTCGCAGGTTCGAATCCTGCCTGCGGAGCCACCTTGGAGAGCTGTCCGAGTGGTCGAAGGAGCACGATTGGAAATCGTGTAGGCGTGAATAGCGCCTCAAGGGTTCGAATCCCTTGCTCTCCGCCACTTATCAAAAACATGGCCCGTTGGTCAAGTGGTTAAGACACCGCCCTTTCACGGCGGTAACACGGGTTCGAATCCCGTACGGGTCACTTCTTCGTGGAGGATTAGCTCAGCTGGGAGAGCACTTGCCTTACAAGCAAGGGGTCGGCGGTTCGATCCCGTCATCCTCCACCACTCTAAATCGTCGCGGGGTGGAGCAACGAGCATTTGCTTCATCGAATACGCTGCGAGTTGCCTCGACGCACCGAGCATCTTTGAATCAGCTGGTAGAGGAAGAGGCAACAAACATTTAAACCGATACTCAGTGCATGATCGAAACAAATCCGTTTTCTATCGTCGCGGGGTGGAGCAACGAGCATTTGCTTCATCGAATACGCTGCGAGTTGCCTCGACGCATCGAGCATCTTTGAATCAGCTGGCAGAGGAAGAGGCAACAAACATTTAAACCGATACTCAGTGCATGATCGAAACAAATCCGTTTTCTATCGTCGCGGGGTGGAGCAGTCCGGTAGCTCGTCGGGCTCATAACCCGAAGGTCGCAGGTTCAAATCCTGCCCCCGCAACCAAATGGTCCCGTAGTGTAGTGGTTAACATGCCTGCCTGTCACGCAGGAGATCGCGGGTTCGAGTCCCGTCGGGACCGCCATTGTTCCAAAATTGCGAAAAATACAGTATGGCTCGACAGCTCAGTCGGTAGAGACGAGCATCAACATCATCGAGTTTGTTGCGAGTTGCCTCGACGCATCAAGCATCTTTGAATCAGCTGGTAGAGGAAGAGGCACAGAGCAATCAACGAGCGAGTTAAAAAATAACATATGGCTCGGTAGCTCAGTCGGTAGAGCAAAGGACTGAAAATCCTTGTGTCGGCGGTTCGATTCCGTCCCGAGCCACCACTAAACAACTACAATAAGTTTGCATGCCGACTTAGCTCAATTGGTAGAGCAACTGAATCGTAATCAGTAGGTTGCGGGTTCAAGTCCTGCAGTCGGCACCATTCCGTGGAGGGGTAGCGAAGTGGCTAAACGCGGCGGACTGTAAATCCGCTCCCTTTGGGTTCGGCGGTTCGAATCCGTCCCCCTCCACCATCATGAAGGGGCATAGTTTAATGGTAGAACAGAGGTCTCCAAAACCTCCGGTGTGGGTTCGATTCCTACTGCCCCTGCCATTCAAATGATTATTATGGCGGCTATGGCGAAGTGGTTAACGCACCAGATTGTGGCTCTGGCATGCGTGGGTTCGATTCCCACTAGTCGCCCTTGTTTTTTAGCGTTGGGGTATAGCCAAGCGGTAAGGCAACGGACTTTGACTCCGTGATGCGTTGGTTCGAATCCAGCTACCCCAGCCAATCATGCGGAAGTAGTTCAGTGGTAGAACACCACCTTGCCAAGGTGGGGGTCGCGGGTTCGAGTCCCGTCTTCCGCTCTCGATCAAGGCGGCATAGCCAAGTGGTAAGGCAGAGGTCTGCAAAACCTTTACCCCCGGTTCGAATCCGGGTGCCGCCTCCATCTAATGAATACAATTTTATTGACAAATAAAAGTTGAGAAGATATAATAGTTAATGTCGCGCCGATGTGGCGGAATTGGCAGACGCGCACGACTCAAAATCGTGTGGGGTAGCCCCCCGTGTGGGTTCGACTCCCACCATCGGCATCCTTGGAATTCGATAGCCCACGGCCAAAAGTCGTGGAAGCCTTGATACGACCGCATTTGCGGTCGTTTTTCATTTTCAGGAAATCCCGAAAAAAACGATAGAATCCGAAAAAATTTTGCACGAATTTTGCACGGCTATTTTGCATGATATAGATCATCCATGATTTGATCGAGGAGCATATTTTCCGCTTGTTCCAGCTCGTCCAAAATGTGCGAGTAGGTCTGCAATGTGATCCCTATATCCTTATGGCCAAGACGCTTTGAGATATATTTGATGTTCGCTTTCCGGTATAACAGCATCGAAGCGTGCGTATGTCTCAAGTTTTCTCGTTCCTCAATCCGGTTTTCATGGCCACCTCATTCTGTGCTTTCCGCAGTTCTTTCAATATTTTGCAGGTGTCTTCATCGATCTTTATGGTTCGCTTCGATGAATAGGTTTTCGTATCGGCGAAATCATTCGTAAATTTATAGTCCCAAGTCTTATTGATCGTCACCATTCTGTTTTTGAAATCAATGCAGTCCCATGTGAGCCCTAATATTTCCGAAAAACGTGCGCCAGTTGCCAGGGCGAAGAGGATAATATACCGTGAAATATATTTCGGGCGCATATCTTTTTTGATTTCGGCAATCAATTGTTTCGCTTCTTGATAGTTTAGATATTTTAGTTCCTCGTCTTTCCCTTTTTTCTTCCCTTTCACCACCACTTTATAGGTAGGATCGCGAATGATCACTCCTTCTTCGATGGCAGCTTTAATGCATTCTTTGATGTAAGTATGACGTTTTTTGACGGTTTCAGTCGTTCTCGTTTCCGCTATTTCATTACTGTAGATGAGCAAATTTGCTAACATAAATTTACAAACTAAACAAAAAAGGAGACATGAACCCGATTCCTTGGTTAGAATAGATGTGCTACCAACTACCCACAAGGAGGTTCATGTCTCATGAATAGATTAGCACATCATCAAGGAATCCACAAGTTTTTCATGACGCTGGGATTGGCGCTTTATTTCTCGAAGCCGGTCATCAAGCATCTCGTTCATCTTGTCGACGCCTTGACGACCAAGGGATGTTCGGGGACATTGACGGATGTCCGGTACTGGAGTTTTCATCCGAATCATCGAACCACGCTCAGCCACTTTTTCACGAAAAGCCCTTGGAACGAGGAAAAACTGCTTGAGAAGCTTCAGGAGTGGGTTCTTCGCCAGATCGAACGCCTGGCCAAACGGACGAATCAACCCCTGTTCCTTTCGATTGATGATACCATTTGCCAAAAAACGAAGCCTTCGTCACGGGCAACGCACGCCATTCAAGGGTGTGACTGGCATTTCTCTCACAGCGATCATCAATTGGTCTGGGGGCATTCGCTTGTTTGGCTGATGGTGCACACCTTCACGCAAGCGTTTCCGTTCGCCTTTCGTCTGTATGACAAGACATCGGGAAGAAGCAAAATGTTTTTTGCAAGCAAAAAGTGCAGAGAATTGCAAGAAAAAATACATAGGCTTGCCGGCTCAATGAATTTACCTTTCAACCGAGCGAGAAGGGAGCGACTGAACGGCAGAAAGCGCGTGCCGCAAGCGGTAGCTCTCTCCCGTAAACGCGAGAATGTGGGCGTGATGGACCAAACGATCCACCAGCGCTGCCGTCAGGCGGTTGTCCCCAAACACTCGATTCCACTGTCCAAACTCTAAATTCGATGTCACGATGACACTTTTTCGTTCATAACAATCGGCAATGATGTGAAACAGCAGTTCCGATCCCTGCTTTTGAAAAGGTACATAGCCGAGTTCGTCCAAAATCAACAGCTCGCATGTGTCGATTTGCCGTTTGAGCCGTCCGAGGGTGCCGTCTTTTAACGCCTCTTCGAGCTGGGCGACAAGATCGGCGACACGGAAAAACCGAACTTCATGGCCCCGTTCACACGCTTTTAATCCTAATGCGGTGGCGAGATGGGTTTTTCCTGTTCCCGGCGAACCTAAAAGCAGGACGTTCTGTTTTTGCTCCAAAAAGCGAAGGTCGCAAAGTTCTTCCTTCGAGGTCGTGGTCGGCCAATGAATCTGATCCGACCATTCATAATCTTTGAGCCATTTCAACTCCCGGAACTTCGCCTTCTTGATCAATCGAGCCTGTTTTGCTTTCTGACGGAACGACAGCTCCAACGCCAACACATCACGCAAAAACTGTTCCTTGGTCTCGTAGGCCACCTCCTCGAATCGATCCGCGATGTACGCCAAATGCAGGGCTTTACAAATCTCTTTTACATCCATCTTCATGCCCGGCTTCCCCCTTCCCTTGACGGACAAAGACGTTGATCATACACATGTAAATCGGTTTCATAGTCGACGAAAACGGAAGGGGTATAGGCTTCTTCCCATTTCGCGGGATACTCCGAACGCTTCGCCTCCATCAACACCCCGATCTCATGGGGCGTCAAATCCCACCGTTGATACTTGTCAAGCCACTGGGCGATCTCATAGACGGTGTACCGCTCCAGCAGCTTCTGCACTCCTCGAATGCGTGATGCCGTCTGTTTCGGTTGTTCCATGAAGTATTTCCTAATGGCCTCCGGCAAGTAAACTCGAAACCGCGAATACTCCACCACCCGGGGCTTTTGCGCCCATTCCGCCAAAATGTCCTTCCAAGGGAGCTCCCGTTGCTTTTTCGTGTACGGCCTTGGCGCTTCCAGGTACACCTCCCCTTCCTGGGACAAAACCATGAAACAATCCCATTCCTTTTTGACAAGGACACGGTTGGGAACCGGGATCCCATGAACCACAAACGCCTCCCCATCCACCGTTACTTCCCCGTATTTATTGACATTAGCGTGGTGGAAGGAGAAGATCGGGAGATCTCTCTCCGGCAGGACAAGCAACTCCTTTTGTTCTTCCTGCCATAATTCCTCAATGGTTCTCCCTTTTTCATAGTGGGGGCGGGCTCGATCTTCGATCATCTTGCGATGCAGCCACTCCGCCAGTTCTTCATCCCCCTCGATCAACGGAGCAGGGACAAAGCAGTGTTGACGAGTATAGTAAACTTTCCGTTCGACATTCCCTTTTTCGTGTCCGCTATACGGATTGCACGCCTGTACGTCAAACCCATAATGAAGCCGGAATCGCTCAAATGCTTCAGTATATTGACGTTCGCCTCCTTTTCGAATCGAAACCACCGCCGCCGCCAAATTGTCGATGCGCAGTTTTCTCGGGACGCCTCCGGCTTGGCGAAACAGCTGAGTGAGCCCGTAAAGAAAACATTCGCTGTTTTCCGCCGGCAATGGATACGCATACGCGGCGTTGCTGTACGGAAAGCTCAAAATCAGAATTGATCGGTCTTCCTCTTTTCCTTCCTTCGTCACAACGGACATGGTGCCGAAATCCACCTGCGCTTCCCCCGGAGGGTGTTCCAGCCTCTCGTAACGCCGTTCCTTCTCCAGCTTAAGCTGAGGTCTTCGTTTTTGAACGTAGGCGCAAACCGTTCGATAAGACCCTTTAAAGCCATGTTCCTGCTTTAATTGTTCGTACATCTTCTTGCTTGTCCGCTGTTGTTTTCTTGGCAGTTTGGCGTCCTCCTCCAGCCAGTCATCAATGATTTGACCGTATCCTTCTTCCTCCATCATTCCCCGTTTTCTCTTTATTTTTTGTCTGACCGAAATGTCTCCATCCGCATATTTCTTGACTGTTCTCCAGTTAAATCCCGTCCTGCGGACAATTTCGGAAAGCGATAACCCTTTCTTTTCACGCAAATGTTTGATATGATGAATTTCAGGCATTGCTAGCATCCTTTCTTTACCTCCACTGTTTTGTTCTTCACAACCTTAACAGTAGAGGGAATTTTAGGAGCTGGCAAGCCTTTTTTTATGCCATGAAGCTCTGCACTTTTTTGTTGCAGAACTCTGTACTTTCATTTTGCACTAAACAAGCAAAATCGACCTGGCGATCGAGATGCTTTCCTCGCTCAAGAGGAAGCGGGCTCAGCCGGTGTATGTGCTCGTGGATTCATGGTATCCGTCCCAAGCGCTCATCGAAGCCTGTCTGAAACAAGGATTCCATGTCATCGCCATGCTCAAGACGAACCGGATTCTCTACCCGAAAGGCATCGCCATCCAAGCGAAGGAGTTTGCCCGCTATATCGAGCCCAACGACACCCGCCTCGTCACGGTGGGGAACGAGCGCTATCGTGTCTACCGCTACGAAGGCGCGCTCAACGGTCTTGATGACGCGGTGGTGCTGCTGGCTTGGAAGGCGGATCAACCGATGACGCCGGATCATCTCCATGTCATATTGAGCACCGACCGGGAGCTGAGTGACGAAGACATCTTGCGTTACTATGCCCAGCGCTGGACGATCGAATGCTTTTTCCGGCAGGCAAAAGACCAGCTGAAGCTCGATGGGTACCGTGTTCGCCACGTTCGGGCGGTGAAACGGTATTGGGTCGTGGTGCTGTTAGCCTGCGTATACAGCATCGCGGAATCTCAACAAGACATCTCTTCCGGCCTGGAGCTTCTTCGGTCTCGGAAAGGGCACAGCGTCGTCGAGTTCATCTATGACGCCGCAAAGCAAGATATTCCCATTGATGTGATCAAAAAACAGCTCCATGTCGCCTAAGGGGTCCCCTGTTTGTCTCTTAGGGAATGGAAATTACTGTAATGAAAAATACTCATCTACAGTAATTAAAATAAATAACTCTAAGATGAAGAAAGGGGAAGCAATGATGGAAGCAGTAAAACAATATGATCACATTCGCGTGGAAAAAAATAAG
The DNA here is from genome assembly GCF_001618685.1 of Geobacillus subterraneus. GTDB lineage: Bacteria > Bacillota > Bacilli > Bacillales > Anoxybacillaceae > Geobacillus > Geobacillus subterraneus. Next base: position 364,087 of record NZ_CP014342.1, read on the forward strand.
GAGAAAAAGACGGCCACTATTATTTTCGACCGTCCAGAAAAAATGAACTATATCAGTATGCTTGCACGATCTCAATTTTCGGAAATTTTCGATGAGTTGAACAAAGACGATGACGTTCGTGTCATCATCATTAAAGGAGAAGGCACTAAGGCATTCAGTGCGGGTGGAAATATTCCAGAATTTATGGAAGTACACCAAGAAGAACTGTCACATCTTGCTGTAAATGTTGCGGCGCCGGAACGCTCTCCAAAGCCGGTAATCGCCCAACTGCAAGGTTATACATTTGGTGTTGGCCTTGAAATTGCGATGGCTTGTGATCTCTGTATCGCCGCCGATGATACACTCCTGGCGCTGCCAGAGATGAATCTCGGCATGATTCCAGGAAGCGGGGGAACACAGAGGGTAGCAAAAATAGCCGGATTAACCCGCGCGAAAGACATGATTATGAGAGCAAGAAGAATACCAGCCGATGAAGCATATCAATGGGGACTTATCACAAAAGTGGTTCCGAAAGCAGAACTTGAAAATGAAGTCAATGCGCTTGCAGATGAACTTATGAAGTTTTCCCCACTTGCGCTAAAAGTATGTAAACAAGTACTGAATGCCGCCTATGAAACACCTCTTAGCGCAGGTCTTGAAATTGAAGGAAAAGCATATGGTTTGCTCCGTACAACAGAGGACTTCAAAGAAGGTGTAGCAGCATTCGTGGAAAAAAGAAAACCAAACTTCACAGGAAAATAAAATAATCCACGAGTGTTGATTATCCAAAATTAGACATACGCCTTCCATAAATTTGGGCATACTCAAACAAAGCAGCGGCCATCCCGGATTTCCAATCGAGAGGAAGCTGCCCAGAGAAAAAACGGCGAACGAACGAAATGAAGGAAAGAGAGACGTTCGTCTGTTTTTTGGTTTGATCATACAGCCATCGCAGCAACACATACGCGATGAACGCCGCAAACAGTTGGTTGTATACCGCATTTTCCGTCGTGCCAAACAAGGTCGGGACATTCAGATATTGCTTCACCCAACGGAAAAAAGACCTCAACAGTCCAACGTTGTTGGTACATGTCGGCAATGGTTTCCGCAGACGCATGGAAGAGGTTCGTCACGACCCGAATGTCGCGGCCATTCGCATCTCGAAAGATCACCACCCGGTGACGCTTGGTGGAGCGGCATTGTTTCGTCCCCAACTGGCACGTGAAGTCGGCTTGAACCGATGAGGATGTGCTGGAAAGGCGTTTCAAGCTTTTTTTCTGATGAAGTTCGATGTTGTCCTTCATCCGAATGACAAAGAGCTGATGCTGCTCCACAAATCGATCGAGGCGTTCGATTTTGACATACGCCCGGTCTTCCACCAGCACTTGTTGAGCGTTCGTCAACTGTTCTCCCACTGGGCCATCATGACGCAGTCCGGTCGTTTCCACCACGTCTGCCGGCAGCGAGGATTCCGGCGAATACGCGACGTGCAGCTTCACTCCGGCGCGTTCGCCGTGATACGGAGCCCATGGGAGGCGGTTTTTCCCGACCGTGACGGTCGTCGAATCCACCACCCGAAGCGGTTTGGGAAACCGAAGCGAGCGGCGGGTTTGGCGGTTGCACTTGGAAATGATCAACGCCAACAAGCGTTTCATGATGTCATAGGGAACTTCTTTCGCTTTCTTGGATACTGTGGAATAATGGAATCGCGGCAATCCATACAGAGGCCCACATCGGCTCCGTGGCGAAAGCTTTTCCATTGATGCATGGCGGCCAGCAGGAAGAAGTGAATCAACTCGCGCAACGTAAAGGTTCGAGACGAATCACGATACCCAACCGCTTCGGCAATCAGTTGAATCTCTTCATCCGAAACAAGTTTTTGCATCAAATTCGGGAGTGTGGTATGCTTGTTCATAGAGAGCACCTCCTGGGTTTGTTTGTGTCGCTACTCACATTCTACAGGAAAGGTGCTCTTTTTTCTATACCCTTTGGATTTTATTGGATAATCAACACGCCTGATAAAAAATATAACTATGTGCTAAATAATCAATATAACCAAACAAAAGAAGAGTGCAGGACATAAAAGTAGTATGAATTGCTTTGTCAAAAAAAATCAATGAAGATGGTTCTGTTGTCTGGGATGACCACGGTACTCGTTGTGGCGTTTGCTTACAAATCGCCGCGGAATCCATTAAAATGAAACAAGAAGGTAAGTCTATAAAGGAAATTCGCCACTACATTGATGAAAAGTACAAAGAAGGTTACGCAAAACCAACTAAAACTCCAATGCCTTTATAATAAACAAACCTCACTTTTCCGAAAACGAAGGCTTTACAATCCTCCCACGGTGGAGGATTTTTTGTTTTCTTAAGGCATATTTTATAAGTTTGGCAGATATAAAAGTAAAGACAACTTAGTACAAGGGGGATGATGGATGAACTCACTTTGGCTTTTAGGGTTTTCTGCTTCTGCTATTGGAATGTTATCTGGCGGAGTGATTGCTTGGTTGTTTAAAGGCTGGCAAAAAGGAACGCCAACCATTTTTTCAGTATGTAGTGGTATGATATTTGGACTGGTCGCGATGGAAATTTTGCCTGAAAGCATAGAAATTGGAGGTTGGTTTATTGCTATTGTCGGATTGATTTTTGGTTATTTTATTTATAAGCATCTAGAAAAGGTTTCCCATCATGTGATCATTATTACCAATGACGCTAAAAAAGACTTATTTGTACATTCTGGTCTATTTTTAACATTCAGTATTGCCCTACACAATTTTCCAACAGGCATCGCACTTGGAGCCAATACTCACGATTCATTGACTAAACCAATGATGACTGCGATCATGCTTCACAATATTCCAGAAGGGATTGCTGTTTTTACTCCCTTGCTGATGGCTGGGTTTGGAATTATCAGCATCATACTTGGGGCAACCATAGCCTCCGCCCCCATAGGAGTTGGAGCCTTCATCGGAAGTAATTATGGGATGGGTGTCCCTTGGCTAGTAGCAATGATTATCGCATTGGCGATGGGGGTAATGCTTTCCGTGACGGGAAAAGAAATTTTTGGAACAGCTTTACGCACATCTACCAAAATATACTGCGTTATCATGGCTGTAATCGGTTTTGTATTGGTTTCATTTTACTTGTTTTTTCTATAAAAGACTTTACTAAAAAGGTGCATGTTAAGTTAACGGGTTCGGTTCAGAAGTACAAAATCAAGAAAAACAGTACAAATAACAGCGTAATTAGCACAAAATTCGAACCAAATTTAACAAAGTAAAAAGCACATTAAAACGCTTGGGTTTATTCCAAGCGTTTTAAACTAAAATTATATTGACTTGTTCAATTAAGACTGTTACTAAAATGTTACTACCGTACTTCAATTACAAAGGCATAACTTGAATCTCCCTTTTCCCATCTCGCTGAAACATCATACACATATACACCTTTTTCTTTTGGTAATAGTATCACATTATCATTTATTGGAACATTTTCTGTTTTTTCATTTGTAAGCCATCTATTTACTACTAATGTATTTTCTTTAGGCTCATCTTTGAATTCTATTTTCAATTGGGAATCTGGTGGTACAACCACAGGTTTTAGTTCTTGATTTTTAATGAGTTCTGGCGGAGAACTTGTATCGGCACAAACAGAACTAAGTAATCCATTCCAACAATACGAACCTTGTGCCACTTCTACCTTTTTTTCTCCAACAGTTATGGTTGGTAAAGGTGGTTTAGCACTAAATAGTTCAGTAACAAAATCCCCCCCAATGCCTAACGCAATTAATACTAATAATGTAATTAAAAACTTTTTCATACACTTCCCCCTCATGGGTTAATTTTCCCTTTGCTAATTTTCTGAGTAATCTATATATTCAGTTTAACATAAAATACCAAAATCATTAAAAAGGATTTAGTCAAAAAATATTGATATTTCAGCAAAAAATAAAAAACAAATCGTATACTGATTTGGTCCTATAAAATATCAAATCCCTTAAGGTTATTGCATATAGATTATTTCTTTTAAATCAAATTGTTTTTTTGCAATGCCTAATCGTTGAGCAGGTGTTCCTACTGTCTCCTTTGTTTTGTATGCTAAACAAAAATTGTAGTAAGTCCGAAGTATGGTAAGAGCCATTTGAGCATACTTTGAGTTAAAGTTTGAATAGATATAGCTTTTTCCGTCACCACGAGCTGTTATCAATGGTCTTTCTAAAATAGATAGCCGTCTTCGAATGTGCTGGATAAAGGTATTTGTGGCGTTGTCATTCACGATTAGCAATGTCCTTTGGTTCGAATGATGAAAGATTGGTTGTACAATCAATTCATCGAAATCTTCTGTCAATTGTCGCAAGTGGATGTTCAATCGAATTATCAGCGTATTCATAATGACTGCTGCCACCTGAAATGACTTTCTTATGAAATTGGTGTGTATGAAATAATTCTTCCAGTTTCAGAAAAGCCAATTTCTGCAAAGAACTTGTAATCATAACCAAAGTTAATTCCCCAGTTGATTAAATCCACTCCTGCTTGAATAAATTCCTCACGAGCTTGTTTCCGAGATTTTGTTTTATCCGTTTGACAAAGAAAATGGTGGGCATTAGATAAGTGAATTTCTTTGGCAAATACACGATAAAGGGAAGTCATCAATGAATTTATGTCCAATTAGCATCAATTTTAACACATATTTGGAATACTGTCTGTTGGTCAGCAGTCACTTGCTAATTATAATGCGATTAATGGTGATAAATTCAATAAAACATTGATATATCAACAAATAAAAGGAGTCCAATTCATATGCGAATTGAACTCCTTTTTGTATTACTTTTTTCAATTTTATACTCAACAACCGAACCCGTTATGTTAAATTGTGCCTTTTTGTATGTTATCCCAAAGAATAATCTAGCGGATGTGTAGAGAAAATAATCCAAAAAATGGTTCTTTCGGGAGTTTTTTATCAAAAACGATGTTATTTCATCAGAACTCAAGACATCGCTAAAAGTATGAAAGCGGATGTGACACAATTAAAATGTGAAGATGATATGGTATACAGAACGTAACAAGAAGGATGCTAAAAATGAAATCGAAAACGAGCAATAAAAAGTGGTCATTTTGAATCGATCGATAAACTGCATTCATACGGAGGTTTCTAATGAACAGGGATAAAGACAAGAAAGAAACTGAGAAAAAAGAGGAACAAACACAACAAACAAGTAATGAGGATAACGTCATACGGGAACTTGAAGAAGAATTTACAAAAGATGTGCTGATATTTTAAAGGACAGCTCACTGCTGTCCTTTTTATACCCTTAAATCGGCATGTTGCAAGTCTGATTTTTCCACCTGAACGGTTGTCATCATCCCCCCTCATTTATTATCTAAATCCCTCATTTTCATGAAAAAACATTTCCTAAACTTGACAAAAAACTGAATGTAAAATATGATACATACATATGAATATATGCTCATATATAATAAATAAAGTGAGGGAAATCATCATGAAGACCGAAGACCATTCTTTCCTAAAATCTGAAACCATTGAAAATGTATCGCGCATATTTAAAGTATTAGCCGATCCAACACGAATCAAAATTCTTTATTTGTTATCGCAAGAAGAGTGCAATGTCAATCACATTGCAGAAGTGTTGGAAATGTCACAATCAGCCGTTTCCCACCAACTTAGTATGTTGCGAAATCTGAGACTGGTTAAGTATCGCCGTGAAGGAAAAACACTGTTTTACTCCTGCGATGACGAACACGTTATTTCATTATTAAAACAAGCCATTGACCATGCTGAACATCATTAAGGAGGCGTTTTATCATGCATCATCACCACCATCATTCTCACGACCACCATGGTCATCACCATCACCACGGACACCATCATGGTCACAGTAGAGAAGGGAATAAAAAAGGGCTTACGATTGCACTTCTCATTACCACTGGAATTATGTTATTGGAGTTTTTTGGAGGTTTAATCACAAACAGTCTAGCTCTTCTTTCTGACTCTGGTCATATGCTTAGTGATGCCAGTTCACTTGTTCTTAGTCTAGTTGCTATTTGGTTTGCCACCAAACCAGCTTCCCCCAATAAAACGTATGGCTTTTATCGTTTTGAAATTTTAGCCGCTTTATTTAATGGAGTTACCTTGTTTGTAATCGCTGGATTTATTATTTGGGAAGCAATTGAACGTTTTTACAACCCACCAACGGTAGCTAGCGGCTCTATGATGATCATTGCGTCCATTGGTCTGTTTGCCAATCTTTTAAGTGCTTGGGCGTTAATGAGAAAAGGGGATGTGAAAAATAATGTCAATCTTCGTAGCGCTTATCTTCATGTGATCGGTGACGCTTTGGGTTCCGTAGGTGCTATCATCGCTGGGCTTGTCATGTGGCTCTTTAGTTGGTATGTCGCTGACCCCATTATTTCCATTTTGGTTGCCTTATTAATCTTGAAAGGCGCTTGGGGAGTGATTAAACATACGGTTCACATTTTGATGGAAGGAACGCCCATTACCATTGACCAAAATGAAGTGAAAAAAGCCTTAGAAAGTATTGAAGGAGTGATTAACGTTCACGACCTTCATATTTGGACAATTACTTCAGGGTTAGACTCATTAAGTTGCCATATTTTGATTGAAGATCATCAAGACAGCCAAAAGGTTTTACAAGATGCCATTCACATGATTGAAGAAAAATTTAAGATTCTGCATACAACCATTCAAATTGAAACCTCTCAAATCCATCATGGGGAAATGAAAGTCTAGCGAAAAACAATATAGAGTGATGTCAGCTATTGTGATTAGCGGCTTAAACGCATATTTATTGTTTAAGAAATAGTAAACCTCATTATCTTTTTGCGGATAATGAGGTTTATTGTTTTTATCTAATAGAATTTTTTGATGTAGCTAATTAAATGAATCGCACGGTAAATATTGGGTTGATTTTTTTAAATTCCATTCTTTTTTTGTTTTTAATTCAAATAAATATTTGAATAATAAAAGAAATGGGGTATAATATATTAAAACGGAAATTTGAATATGAAAGAGGGATAATGAATGAGTAAGAAAGATACATGTGAAATTTATTGTTATGACGAAGAAAAAGTCAATCGAATACAAGGGGAATTGCAAAAAGAAGATATATCCAGTGTTGTCCTGTTGTTTAAAGCACTGGCAGATGAAAATAGGGCAAAAATTGTCTATTCACTTTGCCAAGATGAAGAGTTATGTGTATGTGATATTGCTAATATCATCGGGGCTTCTGTTGCAACAACTTCCCATCATTTACGGACTCTTTATAAACAAGGGATTGTAAAGTATCGAAAAGAAGGAAAGCTAGCATTTTATTCGCTGGATGATGACCATATTAAGCAGTTAATCATGATTGCGTTAGTACATGATAAAGAGGTGAAAGTCCGTGTCTGAACAACAAGCAAAATTATCTAAATCAGAAGCGAAAACCTACCGTGTTCAAGGATTTACTTGTGCAAACTGTGCGGCAAAGTTTGAAAATAATGTAAAATCATTGCCCGGTGTTCAGGATGCTAAAGTAAACTTTGGAGCATCTAAAATTACCGTTTGGGGTACAACAACCATCGAAGAATTAGAAAAAGCAGGAGCTTTTGAAAACTTAAAGGTTCGGGAAGATAAAGAAAAATCAGTCAAGCGTGAACCTTTTTGGAAGCAAAAAGAGAACATTAAAGTGTATATTTCCGCCGTTTTGCTTGTGATCAGTTGGTTTTTAGGGAAGCAATACGGAGAAGAGCATATCTTTGCGACAATTGGATATGCTGCAGCAATTTTAATCGGTGGATATTCGTTATTTATAAAAGGTTTCAAAAACCTAGTTCGATTGAATTTTGATATGAATACGCTGATGACAGTGGCGATTTTAGGAGCTGCAGCGATTGGTGAATGGGGAGAAGGTGCAACGGTTGTTATTCTATTCGCCATTAGCGAAGCCTTAGAGCGTTATTCCATGGATAAAGCTCGTCAATCCATTGAATCGTTGATGGATATTGCTCCAAAAGAAGCATTAATTCGTCGCGGAAATGAAGAAATGATGGTCCCTGTTGACGATATTCAAGTCGGAGATATTATGATCGTAAAGCCTGGTCAGAAATTAGCGATGGATGGAATCGTCATCAAGGGTACATCTACGCTAAATCAGGCTGCCATTACGGGAGAAAGTGTTCCCGTAGCGAAAACAGTTGGTGATGAAGTTTTTGCAGGAACATTGAATGAAGAAGGGTTATTGGAAGTAAAAGTGACAAAACGAGTGGAAGATACAACTCTTTCGAAAATCATCCATTTAGTGGAAGAAGCTCAAGCAGAACGAGCACCTTCTCAAGCGTTTGTAGATCGTTTTGCCAAATACTATACACCAGCCATTATCATTTTTGCTCTTTTACTAGCCGTTATTCCTCCATTATTTATGGGTGCTGATTGGAGCGAATGGATTTATCGAGGTCTAGCTGTATTAGTGGTTGGTTGTCCGTGTGCGTTGGTTATTTCCACGCCTGTTTCGATTGTAACTGCCATTGGAAATGCAGCGAAAAACGGTGTGTTAATTAAAGGTGGTATTTATTTAGAGGAAGCAGGATCTCTAAAAGTCATCGCTTTTGATAAAACAGGAACATTAACAAAAGGTGTTCCTTCCGTCACCGATGTGGTCACTTATAATGGCAATGAAAATGAACTAATGACCATTACAGCAGCCATTGAAAAAGGCTCACAACATCCACTTGCTTCCGCCATTATAAGAAAAGCAGAAGAAGATGGATTGAATTTTAATGATTTATCTGTTGAAGAATTCCAATCCATTACAGGTAAAGGGGTCAAAGCAAGAGTAAACAACGAAATGTATTATGTCGGAAGTCCAGGTCTTTTTGAAGAACTTCTTCCAAATGGCATCCAATCAGAAATAAAAGAACAAATGACAACCCTTCAAACACAAGGGAAAACGGTCATGGCGTTAGGAACGGAAAAAGAAATTCTGGCGTTAATTGCCGTGGCAGACGAAATAAGAGAATCATCCAAAGAGGTTATTCGAAAACTTCATCAAGTCGGTATTGAAAAAACGGTAATGTTGACAGGGGATAACCAAAGAACAGCCGAAGCCATCGGAAAACAAGTCGGCGTTTCCGATATTAAAGCCGATTTACTTCCAGAAGATAAACTGAATTTCATCAAAGAGCTTCGTGACAAGCATCAAAGCGTGGCGATGGTTGGAGATGGTGTGAACGATGCACCAGCTCTTGCAGCTTCAACCGTTGGTGTGGCAATGGGCGGTGCTGGAACCGATACAGCCCTAGAAACAGCCGATATTGTCTTAATGTCTGATGATTTAAGCAAATTGCCATATACGATTAAATTGAGCCGCAAAGCTTTAGCGATTATTAAGCAAAACATTACTTTCTCTTTAGGGATTAAGGCATTGTCATTACTGTTAATTGTGCCTGGTTGGTTAACGCTATGGTTAGCGATATTTGCCGATATGGGAGCAACATTAATCGTAACATTAAACAGCATGCGATTGCTAAAAGTTAAAGAATAGGCTCTTCACCACAAAATGTACTTGACAATCAAGTTGTTTTCTGATCAAGGGTACAAAAAATGCGAAATTTCCTGTATGGTAAAGGTAACCAAACCATCAACCATGGAGGAAATTTCGCATGCAATCTCAGTTTATCAAAGATTTGATCACTTCACCAGGCTTTCTTATTCAAGGAGAACGAAAAGAGGAAGGACGATGGATTTTTGAACGTTCCCTCCCTTCTCATTAGGTGAATAAAATGATCGTTGCCAACAATTATAGTGAAATCAAAGATCATTTTGATTTCACGGATAGTATTATAACGGATATGAAATGGAACAATCCGTTAGATTTATCTATAATGATCGACTATTATTGGGATACACAGGAGAATAGGGAAGAAAACAGAATATTAGCGTTGCATTTTAAGGATTGCCTGGCTGTGGAGTATAAACTAAAAAAAGAGATACTAGAAATGTCAAGGGATGATATCCATTTTGATAGCTTGTTCACTATTATTCGCTTCGAAAATGTAGAAGCAAATTCAAGCGTATTTCACCATTTTCATATCTATACCTTTGATTATAAAGAGCCATTGCTAAAAATTATTTGTAAGCAGGTTCAGTTGGAGGAAGTATAGGTCGGTGTTTGAAAACAATGGAAGAAGAAAAGAAGGCGGATCGCTCCGCCTTTTTTGCACGGGATAGCAGCCGAAAATAATTTTGCACAAATTGAACGGTGCGGTGGGGAACGTTGGTCAACAGGCGGCTTACAAATTTTTATGTAAAATATGTTAAATTCCGTTGAAATTGGCTGGAAACTTTGTTATGGAGCAAGGCTTTCCAATGTTTAGAGGAATTTCTGTGCTACTTTTATTAGTTTGTCCCTATGTTTTTCAATATCGGCCACCGTTTCGATATATACTGTTGTTCTCCCTTCATCATTGAACTGAATGTACTTGTTGCTTGTATTGAGTCCGAGACGGCAAATCCATCTTCGGATGTTATTGTCCAGTAAAACATTAAAGTAGCTCAAGTTATCGCGATAATAGATACGTTCGGGATCGAGAATCTCCCTTAGGAGCATCCGCACTAATACATACCCCTCAAGCTCCTCCTCTGTAGTGACTATCTGCGGCGCATGGTGTTCCTCTTTTGGATCTTCGGGAACATCTGTCGCTTTCTCTTCTTTCGCTTGGGCGGTCTCTTCTTCGTCACTGTTGGCTAAGGCAGCCCTTAAGTTTATCGTTGACTTGGTCGTTTAGAAACTGTTTCAGTGCCTTTTTCACAAGCCCTTGAAACTTTTCGATCACGTTTTTAGTTTTCTTTCCGGGATAAATATCGCTGATGATGAATGCAACGAACTCATCAGACGGGTTTTCCCACTGATTATTCAGGAACTGTTTAATTTCATTTAGGTATTTTAATTCGGATGCGGCGCTGAAAATGCTGTCAACGTCGAAACTGCTTTTTCGGAATTTAGCCAGCTCGATAATTTGATTTTCTCTCGGTTCAGCGAGGTTAAACTCGAAAAATGGCACTGAATCCATTTTGTTTTGTTCATCGAGATCGGTATAAAATCTGTATAAGATGCCATTAGTCAAAATAGCGAACTTAGCTGAGGTTGCGTCAAAATATCTAAACAGCTGCGAATCGTGTTTATCCAGCTTTTGATTGGCGGCCTTAGCTTCAATGAGAATAACCGGTTTTCCATCGATCATAATGGCGTAGTCGACCTTTTCCCCTTTTTTGATTCCCACGTCAGCTGTAAACTCCGGTAAAAACTCTTCCGGATTGAAAATATCGTACCCTAGAACTTGAAAGAAAGGCATAATGATCGATGTTTTCGTAGCTTCCTCTGTCGCTATAGTATTTTTTAATCTGTTCACTCTTTTCGTATAGTGTCTGGATCTGCTCGATGAAATGATCCATTTTGCTCCACCCCTCTGCACAACATTTATCTTAATTAGGCGAGAAGACTCCCACTTCGACGAAGCGAAGCGGAGTAAGTGGGAGATGAATCGCCTTAACTATATTTTGTTGAAAATAGGATAGATTCAGTAAAATATAGTATCATATAGTTAGATGGGAGGTGAAAACATGTATTTTTGTATCAAACAACAGCTAAATGGTTTGACCAAAGAAGAATACTTGACTCTTCGAGAACTGTGCCATATTGCCAAGAACATGTACAACGTCGGATTGTACAATGTCAGACAATACTATTTTGAACACAAGGAATTTCTTAATTATGAGAAAAACTATCATCTTGCAAAAACTAACGAAAACTATAAGCTGTTAAACAGCAACATGGCACAGCAAATTTTAAAAAAGGTCAATGAAGCCTTTAAATCTTTCTTTGGTTTGATCAGTCTTGCCAAACAAGGAAAATATGACCACAAGGCTATCAGTATTCCAAAATATCTTAAAAAAGATGGCTTTCATTCACTGATCATTGGCCAGATTCGTATAGACGGCAACAAATTCACGATACCGTATTCTCGCCTATTTAAAAAGACTCACAAGCCTATCACGATAACGATTCCGCCTGTGTTACTGGACAAAAAGATTAAGCAGATTGAAATCATTCCTAAGCATCATGCCAGGTTCTTTGAGATTCAGTACAAATATGAAATGCCTGAAGATCAAAGAGAATTAAATGACCAAAAAGCACTGGCCATTGATTTAGGATTAAACAATTTTGCCACTTGTGTCACATCAGACGGCAGATCATTCATCATTGATGGGCGGAGATGAAAAAGTATAAATCAATGGTTTAACAAAGAAAATGCCAGACTTCAAAGCATAAAAGATAAGCAAAAAATCAAAGGCACCACTCGTAAACAGGCTTTGCTTGCTATGAATCGCAATAATAAAGTGAATGATTATATCAACAAGACTTGCCGTTACATCATTAACTACTGTATTGAAAATCAAATTGGCAAACTTGTCATTGGCTATGCGGAAACATGGCAACGCAATATTAATCTAGGAAAAAAGACAAATCAAAACTTTGTCAATATTCCTCTCGGTAACATAAAAGAAAAACTAGAATATCTTTGTGAATTTTACGGCATTGAATTCTTGAAACAGGAAGAATCCTATACGTCTCAAGCCAGCTTTTTTGACGGCGATGAGATTCCTGAATATAATGCCGACAATCCAAAAGAATATAAGTTCAGCGGCAAACGTATTAAGCGCGGCTTGTATCGAACAAAGTCTGGCAAACTAATTAATGCTGATGTCAATGGCGCATTAAACATCTTAAAGAAAAGTAAAGCTGTAGACCTGAGTGTCTTATGCTCTAGCGGCGAAGTGGACACGCCTCAAAGAATAAGGATTGCTTGAAGCAGTCAAACTTCTTTGGAAGCCCCCACTTCAAATTTTCGCTAGAAAATTAAGTGGGGGTAGTTCACATGTCCTTGACGGACCATTTATATCCCCCTTTGCTAAACTTTCAGCGAAACATTTCCCGAAAATTTTGGATCTTTTATAGTATAATACAGATGACAATGATTTGATGAGTGGGGGGATGGGCATTGAAAAAACGGAAGAAATACGCGGCGGCGAGCGTGTTGTTGGCGTTGGGGCTGCTGGCTCCTTCGTTTGGGCCGACGGCGGTAGGCGCGGAGGATCGGGATGTCGTCAAGCTGCGCATTTTGGAGACTACCGATGTACATATGAATCTCGTTAACTATGATTATTTCAAAGACAGCCCGACGAATGAGTTCGGGCTGTCAAAAACGGCGCGATTGATCGAGCAGGCACGCGTTGAGCAGCCGAATACGCTTCTGTTTGACAACGGAGATTTGATTCAAGGAACGCCGCTTGGCGACTATGTGGCGAAAGTGAAGCCGCTGCAAGATGGCGAAGTGCATCCAGCCGTGAAACTGTTGCATTTGTTGAAATATGATGCGGCGACAGTGGGAAACCATGAGTTCAACTATGGCTTGGATTTCCTCGATGAGGTGTATGATGATGCCAAGCTGCCGATCGTGAACGCGAATGTGTACCGCGATGACCATGATCAAAATCCAGATAACGATGTCAACTATTTCACGCCGTATCACATTTTCGCGAAAGACGTCGTTGATGAAGACGGAGAGACACATACGCTGAAGATCGGCGTCATCGGCTTTGTGCCGCCGCAAATCATGGATTGGGACAAAGCGAATTTGCAAGGGAAAGTAATAGCGAAAGACATTGTGCAGTCGGCACAAAAGTATATTCCAAAAATGAAAGCCGAAGGGGCCGATTTGATCGTCGTGCTGTCACACTCGGGCATTGAAACCAGCGGAAACAGCCCGAATATGGAAAACGCCTCCTATTATTTGACGCAAATTCCGGGGGTTGACGCCGTGTTGACCGGCCATCAGCATAAAAAATTTCCGGCGCTTCCGGGAACGACGCCCGATTTTCCGGATGGAAACGGTATCAACAATGAAAACGGGACGATCAACGGCGTTCCGGTGACGATGCCAGGTTCGTGGGGCGATACGCTTGGGGTTATTGACTTGACGGTTGAGCAAGTCGATGGGAAATGGAAAGTGACACAGGCAAAAGCCCAGCTTCGCCCGGTGTACGACAAGGCGACGAAAACGCCGTTGGTTGACAGCGACCCGGCCGTCGAGCAGGCGATCCAAACGGAACATGAAGCGACGATTCAGTACGTCCGCAGCCCGGTTGGAGAAACTACGAGCCCGATCAACAGCTATTTTGCACTCGTTCAAGATGATCCGTCCGTGCAAATCGTTACGAACGCCCAAAAGTGGTATGTGGAAAACATGCTAAAAGGGACGCAGTATGAAGGTCTTCCGGTGCTGTCGGCCGGCGCTCCGTTCAAAGCCGGCGGACGCGGTGGACCGAGCTATTACACGGATATTCCGACAGGGGAAATCGCCATTAAAAACGTCGCCGATTTGTACTTGTATCCAAACACGGTGTATGCGCTGAAAATTACGGGAGCCGAGTTGAAAGAATGGCTTGAGTGGTCGGCGGGGCAATTCAACCAAATCGACCCGAACAAGACAGGCATTCAGCCGCTTGTGAACAACGACTTCCCGACGTACAACTTCGACATTATTGATGGCGTAACGTACGAGATCGATGTTACCGAGCCGGCGAAATACGACAAAAACCAAAATGTGATCAACCCAAAAGCCAACCGCATTAAAAACTTGCGATTCCAAGGCAAGCCGGTGACGCCGAAGATGGAATTTATCGTTGCGACGAACAACTACCGGGCGACGACGAACCGGATCATCAATCCGGGCGGGAAAAACACGATTTTGGCCGCACCGGATGAAAACCGGCAAGTGATCATCGATTATATTCGCGAAAGCGGAACGATCAACCCGTCCGCGGACGGCAACTGGACCTTTGCGCCAGTGAAAGGGAAAGCATCGGTGACCGTTTCCTTTGAATCGTCACCGGACGCACAAAAATATTTGCCGCCAGACAGCCGCATCCGCTATGTGGCGACATTGTCCAACGGGTTTGCCCGATATGAACTTGCGCTGTTGTCTTGGAAAGAAACGAAGACAAACCATTCGAAAGAACTAGCAACATCCAGCCATTAAGGGGAGGGAGACGCGTGTTAGGCATTACAAGTTACGGGATGTA
This sequence comes from Geobacillus subterraneus, assembly GCF_001618685.1. Lineage (GTDB taxonomy): Bacteria > Bacillota > Bacilli > Bacillales > Anoxybacillaceae > Geobacillus > Geobacillus subterraneus. Next base: position 379,224 of record NZ_CP014342.1, read on the forward strand.
TTTGCTGGCGTCGATTTTGATGCATGCCACTCCGGGTGTGGATACGATGTATATTATGGGGCGCAGTGTCGCGCAAGGGAGAAAAGCGGGCGTGTATTCGGTGTTGGGCATTTCGACAGGGGTGTTCGTTCATACGCTGCTCGCTGCGTTTGGCTTGGCGGTGATTTTGCAGCAGTCGGTTGTCTTGTTTACGGCTGTGAAAATCGCCGGTGCGGCGTATTTGGTGTATCTTGGCATCAAAATGATGCGGCAGCCGGCGCCGCCAGCGTTGGAGTCCGAGAAATTGGCGCCGATGAAGCTGAAAAAGATTTATTGGCAAGGCGTGACGACCAATGTAATGAATCCGAAAGTGGCGTTGTTTTTCCTTTCCTTTTTGCCGCAATTCATTCAAACGGATCAGCCGTACGGCCCGCTTCCGTTTTTGCTGCTTGGTTTATCGTTCGTGGTGACGAGCACGATGTGGGGGCTTGGCGTCGTCTATGTTACCGCGCTGGCAACGAAACGGGTGCGCCAAAACGCGAAAATGGCGCTTCTTGTCAATCGGTTGACGGGGATCATGTTCATTGGGCTTGGGGTGAAGCTGCTGCAAACGAAAGCATCATGAGCGGGCTGAAAAAATCGCCCGCTCACTTTGTTTGCCGCCGCTACGACCGCTCGCTGAAGGCGATTTGGATGCCGATGGCGGCGAAAAGGACGCCTTTTAGCCAATGGATCCGCCGGGCGATTCGTTCGTTCGACAGCAGCCAGTGGCGCAGTTTTTCCGCACCGATGCTCACCAAGGTGAAGACAACGAGCGCTTGAACGAGAAAGATGACGCCTAATGCGAGCATTTGCTGCGGGATTCGGCCCGCTGACGGATGGACGAACTGCGGCAATAGCGCCAAAAAGAAGAGCGACACTTTCGGATTGAGCACGTTCATGAAAATGCCTTTTTTGTACAGCGACATTAAGGCGAGCCGCTCTTGACGCTCGAGCGCCAGGCCAGCGTCTTTTTCGCGGAACGCTTGCCATGCCAAGTACAGCAAATACGCGGCGCCTGCGTATTTGACGACGGCAAAGGCCAAGGCGGATTGGTAAATGACGGCCGAGACGCCAAGCACCGCCGCGCTAATATGGACGACAAGCCCTGTGCACAGCCCGAGCGCGGTGGCGATGCCCGCGTGCTTGCTTTGGGACAGGCTTTGGGCGATGACGAATAAAATGTCTGGGCCCGGGGCGAGCGTCAGCACAACCGCGACGCCTAAAAACGATAAAGCGGTATCCATTTCCATCGGACACACCTCTTTGGTTGTTGATCATGACGATGATTCCTAAGTTTCGCCATGCTCCCGTTTAATTCCTTTTTTCTCGGCAAAAATGGGTTCATTTCCTGTTTGACAAACACAATGGAGATGTTGGGCGCATGCCTATGAAAAAAGGGTGAGACATCTCTTTACCTTTTTGACCGCCTCTGCCGGGATCGGCATGAGGCGGTCTTTAGGTCTTTATGCTTGCGGCGGCTTCTTTTTCGCTAAAAACGCCTTGCCATAGCTGCCGTGGTCATGCAGCATGGCGTGTTCGACTTGAATGGTGGCGTGCTCGATGCCGTATTTTTCCTTCAGCATTTCATTCACCGCCAAAATGACGCAAAGCGGTTGGATGTGTTCATTGATAAACACATGGGCCGACAGTGAATAATGGTCGGTGGAGATGGCCCATAAATGCATGTCGTGCACGTCCTCGACCCCTTCGATGCTCCGGATGTCAGCGCGGATTTGTTCGAGGTCAAACTCGTCCGGCACGGCTTCCATCAAAATGAGATACGATTCGCGCATAATTTTTACTCCGCCCGTGAAAATGATGGCGGCGATCACGAGGCTGATGATCGGATCGAAAATCGTCCAGCCAGTGAAATAAATGAGCAGCGCGGAAAGGATGACGCCGATCGAGCTGATCAAGTCGCCGATAAAGTGCCAAAGGGCGCTTTGGACGTTTAAATTGTCTTCTTCTTTCATGCTTCGGCTTAAGACGATCGTCAGCGTCACGTTGACAATGAGGCCGATCGCGGCGATTCCAAGCATGAGGCGAAACTGGATCGGCTCCGGGTGAAGAAACCGCTCGATCCCTTCCCATAAAATCCACACGGCAATGGCCGCCAACGTCAATCCATTTAAAAACGAGGCAATGATTTCAAACCGCAAAAACCCGAACGTAAAGCGGCGGTTGGGCGGCCGCGTCGCCATGTAAAGGGCGACCATGCTCAGGCCGAGCGCCAACACATCGGACGCCATATGAGCCGAATCGGACAACAAGGCGAGCGAGTTGGAGACTACGCCGCCAATGATTTCGACAACGGTGAAAAAAACGGTCAGCGCTAATGTAATCCAAAGCGCCTTTTTCGATTGGCTTTGTATTTTCACATGCGGGAGATGATGAAAATCGGATGTAACAGGAGACATAGCGCACCTCTCTTTATAATAATTATTATTTTAAATATATTATAATATAAGAGTCGGCGGATGTGCAAAAAATTTATCGACAGGGACACGATTTTTGATAGGTTTTGTCAAAAAATATAGAGAAGTTTTTCAAGGAATGAAGCATTGAAGCGGCGAATAAGGAATAATGTATGGCCATCATCTTGCTTTGGAAAGGATGCGATACGGTTTGATTGCGGCGAATCCGACGGATTTGGAAGTGTATTTGTTTCATGAAGGCAGCTTGTATCAAAGTTACGAGTTGTTTGGCGCCCATGTGATCCATGAGGGAGGGACGGTCAGCACCCGTTTTTGCGTTTGGGCGCCGCACGCGCGCGATGTGCGGCTTGTCGGCAGTTTCAACGATTGGGATGGGACGAATTTCCGCCTCCAAAAAGTGAATGATGAAGGGGTATGGACGATCGTTGTCCCGGAAAACTTGGAAGGGCACTTATATAAATATGAAATTGTTGCGCCGGACGGACGTGTGCTGTTCAAAGCCGACCCGTACGCCTTTTACTCCGAATTGCGTCCTCATACCGCCTCGATTGTCTACGATCTGAAAGGATACCAGTGGAACGATCAATCTTGGCAGCGGAAAAAGCGACGGAAACGAATTTATGATCAGCCGATGGTCATTTATGAACTCCATTTCGGTTCGTGGAAGAAAAAAGAGGGGCGTTTTTCTACGTACCGTGAGATGGCCGATGAACTCATCCCGTACGTGCTCGAGCACGGGTTTACGCACGTTGAGTTGCTTCCGCTTATTGAGCATCCGCTCGATCGGTCGTGGGGCTACCAAGGGACAGGGTATTATGCGGCGACGAGCCGCTATGGAACGCCGCACGATTTCATGTACTTCGTCGACCGCTGCCATCAGGCGGGGATCGGGGTCATTCTGGACTGGGTGCCAGGCCATTTTTGCAAGGATGCCCACGGGTTGTATATGTTTGACGGTGCCCCGACGTATGAATACGCGAATGAAAAAGACCGCGAAAATTACGTTTGGGGGACGGCCAATTTTGATTTAGGCAAGCCGGAGGTGCGCAGTTTTCTCATCTCGAACGCGCTGTTTTGGCTGAAGTATTACCATATCGACGGGTTCCGGGTCGATGCGGTCGCCAATATGCTTTACTGGCCGAACAATGACAGGCTGTATGAAAACCTGTATGCGGTCGAGTTTTTGCGCAAGTTAAACGAAGCGGTGTTTGCCTATGACCCGAACGTGCTCATGATTGCCGAAGATTCGACCGACTGGCCGAAAGTGACCGCGCCGACGTATGAAGGCGGGCTCGGCTTTAATTATAAATGGAACATGGGCTGGATGAACGACATGCTGAAGTATATGGAAACGCCGCCGTATGAGCGGAGGCATGTGCATAACCAAGTAACGTTCTCCCTCCTTTATGCGTATTCGGAAAATTTCATTTTGCCGTTTTCTCACGATGAAGTCGTGCACGGCAAACAATCGCTGCTCAATAAAATGCCGGGGTCGTATGAAGAAAAGTTCGCCCAGCTCCGGCTCTTGTATGGCTATATGATGGCCCACCCCGGGAAAAAGCTGTTGTTTATGGGCAATGAATTTGCCCAGTTTGACGAATGGAAGTTTGAGGGCGAGCTCGACTGGATGCTGTTTGATTTTGAGCTGCACCGGAAGATGAACGAGTACATGAAGCAGCTCATCGCCTGCTATAAACGGTATAAGCCGTTTTACGAGCTTGATCATGACCCGCAAGGATTTGAATGGATTGACGTCCATAATGCGGAACAAAGCATTTTCTCGTTCATCCGCCGCGGGAAAAAAGAAGACGATGTGCTTGTTATTGTTTGTAATTTCACAAATCAGGCGTATGACGACTACAAAGTGGGAGTGCCGCTGCTCACGCCGTATCGGGAAGTGCTGAACAGCGATGCGGCGGAATTTGGCGGATCGGGGCATGTCAACGGGAAACGTCTTTCCGCCCTGAGCGAGCCGTTTCACGGAAAACCGTACCATGTGCGCATGACGATTCCGCCATTTGGCATTTCGATTTTACGGCCAGTGCAAAAACGAGGGGAGAGAAAGCAAAATGAAGAAGAAGTGCATCGCCATGTTATTGGCCGGCGGGCAAGGAAGTCGGCTTCGCTCGCTGACGACAAACATCGCTAAACCGGCCGTGCCGTTTGGCGGGAAGTACCGGATCATTGATTTTACGTTAAGCAATTGCACGAATTCCGGCATCGATACGGTCGGAGTGCTGACCCAATATCAGCCGCTCCTCCTTCACTCGTACATCGGCATCGGAAGCGCGTGGGACTTGGACCGGCGAAACGGCGGCGTCACCGTTCTTCCGCCGTATTCCGTCTCTTCCGGCGTCAAATGGTACGAAGGCACCGCGAACGCGATTTATCAAAACATCAATTACATTGAGCAGTATGACCCGGATTACGTGCTCGTCTTGTCTGGCGACCATATTTATAAGATGGATTACCAGCACATGCTTGACTATCATATTGCCAAACAGGCCGATGTGACGATTTCGGTCATTGAGGTGCCGTGGGAAGAAGCGAGCCGGTTTGGGATTATGAATACAAACGAAGAAATGGAAATCGTGGAGTTTGCTGAAAAGCCGGCCGAACCGAAAAGCAATTTAGCGTCGATGGGCATTTATATTTTCAATTGGCCTCTCTTGAAGCAATATTTGCAAATCGACAACGCGGATCCGCATTCGTCGCACGATTTTGGCAAAGATGTCATTCCGCGGCTGCTCCGTGAGAAAAAGCGGCTTGTGGCATACCCGTTCAAAGGATACTGGAAAGATGTCGGCACGGTGAAAAGTTTATGGGAGGCCAACATGGACTTGCTTGATGAAGGCAATGAACTTGACTTATTCGACCGCTCATGGCGCATTTATTCCGTTAATCCGAATCAGCCGCCGCAATACATTTCCCAGGAGGCGGAAGTGGCGGACTCACTCGTGAATGAAGGATGTGTCGTCGAAGGAACGGTCGAGCGGTCGGTGCTGTTTCAAGGCGTCCGTATCGGCAAAGGGGCGGTCGTGAAAGAATCGGTCATTATGCCAGGTGCGGCAGTCAGCGAAGGAGCGTATGTCGAGCGGGCGATCGTTACGCCCGATTGTGTCATCCCGCCGCATTCGTCCGTTTGCCCGGACGATGCCGATGAGGTCGTGCTGGTGACCAAAGAATGGCTCAAGCAGTGGAATAAGGAAACAGCGAGGAAGGATGAAGCGTGATGAACAACAGGATGTTAGGCGTGATTGACGCGACGACGTATATGGAGGCGTTAGCGCCGCTCATCGAGCAGCGTTCGATCGCCGCGGTGCCGTTTGCCGGCCGGTACCGGCTTATTGATTTCGTGCTCTCAAGCATGGTCAATTCGGGCATTGAAAGTGTTGCCATTTTTCCGAAATATCAGTACCGTTCGCTCATGGACCATTTAGGGTCAGGGAAGAACTGGGATTTAAACCGAAAACGGGACGGACTGTTTTTCTTCCCGTCGCCGGATTTGCTGTTTTCCGGCGAGCGCCGGGTCGGGGCATTTGCCCATTTTGAGCAGCATATTGACTATTTTTTGCGGAGCCGGCAAAAATATGCTGTCATCGCGAACGGCTATACGGTGTGCAACATCGATTTTGGCGCCGTCCTAAAGCGCCACATCGAAAATGGCTGCGATGTGACCGAAATCCGTCATCGCGGGCGGTCGCTTGAGATGTATTTGCTTGAAACGTCGCTGTTGCTTGACTTAATCGCCGACTACAAAAACCGCGGCTACTATAGCATTGTTGATGTCGTCCGCGATTACCGCCATTCGTTGTCGATTTGCGATGATGAATATAGCGGGTATGCGGCGGTCATTGATTCGGTGAAGCAGTATTTTTGCGCAAGCATGGAGCTGCTTGACCGGGACGTCTGGGAACAGCTCTTTCTTCCGTCGCACCCGATTTACACGAAAGTCAAAGACGAGCCGCCGACGAAATACGGGCGGGAGGGGCACGTGAAGCGTTCGATGATTGCCAACGGCTGCGTCATCGAGGGAACGGTGGAAAACAGTGTTGTGTTCCGCTCCGTCAAAATTGGCAAGGGGGCGGTCGTGCGCAATAGCATTATTATGCAAAAGTGCCAAATTGGTGACGGTTGTGTCCTTGATGGCGTGATTATGGATAAAGATGCTAAAGTTGAACCGGGCGTCGTTTTACAAGGAACGGTGGAACAGCCATTTATCGTTCGCAAAGGAACGGTGCAAGGGGAGGTCATCAGCCGATGAAGGTGCTATTTGCCGTTTCCGAATGCGCCCCGTTTGCCAAATCGGGGGGGTTGGCTGATGTCGCCGGCGCGCTGCCGAAAGAGCTGCGCCGGCTCGGCGTCGATGCCCGCGTGATGCTGCCGAAATATGAAACGATCGCCCCCGAATGGAAACAGAAAATGAAAAAGGTGGCGGAACTCATCGTCCCGGTTGGGTGGCGCCGCCAATATTGCGGTGTCGAAGAGCTCAGGCATGACGGAATCATCTATTACTTTATCGACAACGAATATTATTTTCGGCGGCCGCAGCTGTACGGCCATTATGACGATGGCGAGCGGTTTTCCTATTTTTGCCGGGCGGTGCTTGAGGTGCTGCCGGAAATCAAGTTTCAGCCGGATGTGATTCACTGCCATGACTGGCATACAGGCATGGTGCCGTTTTTGCTTCGGGAACAGTACCGGCATGATCCGTTTTATGCCGACATGCGCACCGTTTTTACGATTCATAACTTGCAGTTTCAAGGGCTGTTTCCGCGCGGCATTTTAGAAGACTTGTTGAATTTAGACGGCCGCTATTTCACCGTGGACCATCTTGAGTTTTACGGCAGCGTCAGCTTTATGAAAGGGGCGCTCGTTGCCTCCGATGTAATTACAACGGTGAGCCCGACGTATAAAGAGGAGATTCAAACCGCTTATTACGGCGAGCGGTTAGACGGCTTGCTGCGGGCGCGGCGGGACGATTTGCGCGGCATTTTAAACGGCATTGACGACGAATTTTACAATCCGGAAACGGATCCGTTTTTGGCGGCGACCTACAGCGTACATACGCGGGAAAGAAAACGATTGAACAAGCGCGCTTTGCAGCGGCAGTTCGGCTTGCCGGAGCGGGATGATGTGCCGCTTGTTGCGATGGTCACGAGAATGACGGCGCAAAAAGGGCTCGATTTGGTGACGTGTGTCTTCCATGATATGATGGGCGAAGACATGCAGCTTGTCGTGCTCGGAACGGGCGACTGGCGGTTTGAACAATTTTTCTCGCAAATGGCCGCGGCGTATCCGGACAAAGTCGGCGTGTACATCGGCTTCCATGAACCGCTCGCCCACCAAATTTATGCCGGGGCGGACTTGTTTTTAATGCCGTCATTGTTTGAGCCGTGCGGGCTGAGCCAAATGATCGCCTTACGGTACGGGACGATTCCGATCGTCCGGGAAACCGGGGGATTAAACGATACGGTGCAATCATACAATGAGATTACAGAAGAAGGAAATGGATTCAGCTTCACTCATTTTAACGCTCATGACATGCTGTATACGATCCGTCGGGCGCTGTCCTTTTACCGCCAACCATCCGTTTGGGAGCAACTGACAGAACGGGCGATGCGCGGCGACTACAGCTGGCGCCGGTCGGCAAGACAATACAAGCAAGTCTATGAACAGCTGATCAAAAAGGAGGAACGCACGCTTGTTCTCCGATAAAGAAACGTTTAAACGGGCGTTTGTGACGCGGCTCGAAACATTGTGCGGCAAACAGTTCGAGGAGTCAACGACGCGCGATCATTATTATGTCCTCGGCCATATGGTGCGCGAACATATTAGCCGCCATTGGATCGCGACGAATGAGCGCAATCGGGCGCAAAGACGGAAGCAAGTGTATTATTTGTCGATCGAATTTTTATTGGGCCGGCTGCTCGGCAGCAACTTATTGAATCTCGGTGTCCGCCCGGTCGTTGAAGAGGGGCTTCGCGAGCTTGGCATTCGCCTCGAAGACGTCGAGGAGAGCGAGGCGGACGCCGGGCTTGGCAACGGCGGGCTCGGGCGGCTTGCCGCCTGTTTTCTCGATTCGCTCGCGACGTTGAATTTGCCGGGCCACGGCCATGGCATCCGCTATAAACACGGACTGTTTGACCAAAAGATCGTCGATGGCTATCAAGTTGAGCTGCCCGAGCAATGGCTGCGCCACGGAAACGTTTGGGAAATCCGCAAAGAAGAGCTGGCTGTCGAAGTGAACTTTTGGGGGCGCGTCGAGGTGTCCGAGCAAAACGGCCGCCTCGTTTTCCGCCATGTCGACAGCGAAAAAGTGATGGCGGTGCCATACGACATGCCGGTGATCGGCTACGGGACGAATACGGTCAATACGCTGCGGCTTTGGAGCGCTGAACCGGCGAAGACGTTCCCGCTTCATAAAGACGTCATGCAATACAAGCGGGAAACCGAGGCGATTTCCGAGTTTTTATACCCGGACGATACGCATGACGAAGGAAAAATTTTACGGCTGAAACAGCAATACTTTCTCGTTGCCGCCAGCCTCGGCAGCATCGTGCGTGCCCATCGCCGCCAGCACGGAAATTTGCACCGGCTCCATGAATATGTCGCCATTCATGTCAACGACACCCACCCGGTGCTGGCGATTCCGGAATTGATGCGCATTTTGCTCGACGAGGAAGGGATGAGCTGGGAAGAGGCTTGGCATATTACGACCCATACGATCGCCTATACGAATCATACGACGTTGTCCGAAGCGCTCGAGAAATGGCCGATTCATTTATTTCGGCCGCTCTTGCCACGCATTTACATGATCGTTGAAGAAATTAACGAGCGATTTTGCCGCGAGCTATGGGAACGCTACCCCGGCGATTGGGGGCGGATTGAACACATGGCCATTATCGCCCATGGCATGGTGAAAATGGCGCATTTGGCCATCGCCGGCAGCCATAGCGTCAACGGAGTGGCGAAGCTGCACACCGAAATTTTGAAGCAACGGGAAATGCGCCTGTTTTACGAATGGGCGCCGCAGAAGTTTAACAATAAAACGAACGGGGTGACGCATCGTCGCTGGCTGTTAAAGGCGAACCCGGAGCTGTCGGCATTGATTACCGACACGATCGGTCCGCGCTGGATTCACGAGCCGGAAAGGCTCATTGATCTTGCGCCGCACGCCTCTGATCCGGCGTTTCGGCAGGCGCTCTCAGCCGTTAAGCAGCAGCGCAAACGAAAGCTCGCCGCCCGCATTTATGAAAAGACCGGGATTCAAGTTGACGAATCGTCGATCTTTGATGTGCAAGTGAAGCGGCTGCACGCCTACAAACGGCAGCTGCTCAACGTCTTGCATATCATGTACTTATACAATCGGCTGAGGGAAGACTCGCACTTCTCGATCTACCCGCGCACGTTCATCTTCGGAGCGAAGGCGTCACCTGGTTATTATTATGCGAAACGGATCATTAAACTCATTCATTCGGTGGCTGACAAGGTCAACAGCGACAAACGGACAAATGGACAGCTAAAGGTCATTTTTTTAGAAAATTACCGCGTGTCGCTCGCCGAGGAAATTTTCCCAGCCGCCGATGTGAGCGAGCAAATTTCGACCGCAAGCAAAGAAGCGTCCGGGACGGGCAACATGAAGTTTATGATGAACGGGGCGATCACGCTCGGCACGCTCGACGGGGCAAATGTCGAAATCGCCGAAGCGGTCGGAAAAGAAAACATGTTTTTGTTCGGGCTGACCGCGGAGGAGGTGCTTAACTACTATGAGCACGGCGGCTACCGGGCGCATGAATATTACCACCACGACAAACGGATCAAGCAAGTCGTCGATCAGCTGGTGAACGGCTTTTTTCCTGATGTTGACGACTATTTCGAGCCGATTTATGACTCGTTGCTGACGCAAAACGACGAATATTTCGTTTTGCGCGACTTTGCCGCTTATGCCGAAGCGCACGAGCAGGCGGAGGCGGCTTACCGCGACCCGGCGCGCTGGTGGTATATGAGCGCCGTCAACATCGCCCACTCCGGCTATTTCGCGAGCGACCGGACGATCGCCGAGTACGCCGCTGACATTTGGGGCATTTCACCGTCGATGTGAAACGACAGTGAAGCGCGATCAGGAACGATTGGGCGCCCATCAAGAGGTCTGATGTATGACCGCCGTCGCCCTTCGCCCGAAGGTAAAGGCATGAAAGGAAAAGGGACGTTCTGCTTGGTTCAGAACGCCCCTTTTCGTTTTAGTCGTCTCCGTCAAGCCAATCGCCGATGCCTCCTAAGAGGCTGCCTTCGCCGACTGACCGCCCCCCGGCGCTCGGAGCGGCAGCGAGCACGCGGTCAGCGAGCCGGCTGAACGGAAGCGATTGCACCCAGACCGCTCCCGGGCCGGTCACGGTGGCTAAAAATAACCCTTCACCGCCAAAAAAGGCCGTCTTAATGTTGCCGACATATTCGATGTCATAATCGACTTCCTTTGTCATCGCGACAAGACAGCCGGTATCGATGCGCAGCTTTTCCCCCGGCTGCAGCTCGCGGCGGTGAATCGTCCCGCCGGCGTGCAAAAAGGCGAGCCCGTCCCCTTCTAGTTTTTGCATAATAAATCCTTCGCCGCCGAAAAAGCCGGCGCCAAGCTTGCGCTGAAACTCAATGCCGACAGAGACACCTTTGGCGGCACATAAAAACGAATCTTTTTGACAGATCAGTTTCCCGCCGAGCTGGCTCAAATCAACCGGAATAATTTTCCCCGGGTACGGGGCGGCAAAGGCGACGCGGCGCCTGTCGCTTCCTTGATTGGTGAACACCGTCATGAACAAACTTTCCCCGGTGAGCAGCCGTTTGCCGGCGCCGACAAGGCGGCCGAGCAGCCCCCTTCCGCCCGAGGAGCCGTCGCCGAATATCGTCTCCATGGTGATGCCGTCTTCCATCATCATCATGCCGCCCGCCTCCGCAATGACGCTTTCGCGCGGGTCGAGCTCGATTTCGACAAACTGCATGTCATCGCCGTACAGCTGGTAATCAATTTCGTGTGTGTTCATCTTCTCGCCTCCATCATCGTGATCAACGTTCCGGTATGTACTACGGAAAACATGTCTTCACTGTTTCAAAAAAGACCATCGCACGGATGGTCCTTTTTGACGAAGCTCGCTGGCCTCGGCTGGTTTTAAGGATTCGTTTCCCCAAAGCTTTGCTGGGACGGCCTTTCGTCATAGCGGCGGTAACTGTCCTCGGACGTATACGGGTCTTTTTCGTACGCCGGTAAATCGCCAATATTGGACATGATGCCTTCATCGTCCAATTGATTTTCGAGCAGCTCATGCTCTCTCGTCGGATACACGTTGACGTGTTTTCCGTACAAATCGACAGCCGCGAAATTTTCCAAGTCTTCTACATAGCCGACGTTCTCTTCCGACTCGGCGTACACTTCGCCGTAGTAGTCGACGTTTTTGCCAAGGTCGGACGGGGTGTCGGACGTGCCGTAACGGGCGACCTCCTGCCACGCATCCTCGGCATCGTAAGCGACCGACTCATCGCGGTCGTCAAAGTCAAATTTGCCAAACGGCGGCATAAGCACCCCTTCCTCAAGCGGCCGTTTTTGCGAGACGGTTTGGTCGGGGCTGTGCTGCCGGCAATAAAGCGTGGTCGGCAGCGCCTCAAGCCGTTCGTACGGGATCGGCTGCCCGCAGATGCGGCACGTTCCGTACGTGCCGTCGGCAATGGCCGCAAGCGCCCGTTCAATTTCGCGAAATTCACGCTCGGTATGTTCGTCTAAGGCGAGATCTTTTTCCCGCTCATACAGTTCGGTCGCCTCGTCAGCCGGGTGGTTGTCATAGCTCGCCAGCTCGCCGACCGCATCATGGGCATGGCTGCGCACGAGGCCGAAATGGTCGTTTTGCTTCAGCCGGTCTTCAATGTCCCGCTTCATCTCAAGCAGCGTTGAGCGGAAGGCGGCCAGTTGTTCGCTCGTCAACATCGGTTGCAACCCCTTCCTTCACAATAGCGTCTATATGGTGTAGTATGGGCGAAAATCAAAAAAAAACACGGCCCTTCCGACCGTGTTATAGCCAGCGGCTGACGAGCAAGCCGATGGCGAGCAAAAAGCCAAACTGCGTATTCGTTTGAGCGGTGGCTTTCATCGCCGGCATCATCTCCGCCGGTTTCGTTTTGCCGATAAACCCGCGCGCCGCTGCCACTGCTTTGGGCACGCTCAGCAAGGCAAGCAGCGTCCAAAACGGCACGACGCGGAACAGCACCAGCGCCACAACCCAAAGAAACGCGGCGGCAAACATCATCACAAGCACGCGGATCGCCCAATCGCGCCCGACTAAAATGGCGAGCGTTTTTCTCCCCTTTTCGCGGTCGCCGTCTAGGTCGCGGATGTTATTGGCGAGCAAAATCGCGCCGACTAAAATGGCGACCGGAATGGCCACGAGCACCGCTTTCACGCTAACATCGCCCGTTTGGATAAAAAAGGAAATTAAAATGATGACAAATCCCATGAAAAACCCGGCCGCCAGCTCGCCAAACGGCGTGTAAGCAATCGGAAACGGCCCGCCGGTGTAAAAGTAGCCGGCTGCCATACAAACCGTTCCGATGACGGCAAGCCACCAGCTGCTTTGCGAGCAAATGTAAACGCCGATGAGCATCGCCGCTCCAAGGCAGGCGAACGCCAGCGCCAATACGGTTCGCGGCTCGAGGCCATCGCGGACGATGGCGCCGCCGATGCCGACCGACTCCGGCGAATCGAGACCGCGCTTATAATCATAATACTCGTTAAACATGTTGGTTGCGGTCTGGATGAGTAACGAAGCGATCAGCATGGCAGCAAAGAGCGAAAGGCGAACCGCCGTCTCGCCAAGCGCCAGCACCGTGCCGACGCATACCGGTACAAACGCCGCCGTCAGCGTATGCGGCCGCGTCAGCCGCCAAAAGACGCGCCAGTCGCGGCGGGCTGGCGGTCGATGATCGATATGTGTGGATGGCTGCATATGGATTTCCCCTTAATGTTTCGTGAAAATATAGTCAAAATAAGTGTAGGAAAACGTTTAAGGCGTGTCAACCCTTTCCGATAGATAAATGATTTCCTATTATATATAATGGATGTAGGGGATGGAGAGGGAATCTTACGAAAGAAAGCGTGAGGGTCGTGGCGATTGTATTTCAACATAAAATCCAACAACAACTGCACGAGCTGGCGGCGAGCGCCGCACGGCCGTTTGTCAGCTGGACGGAACCGTTGGAAGACATCGATCCGGTTTCTTTTTTTATGCAAGGACCGGCCTGCGGGTTTCGCGAGCGGTTTTTTTGGTCTGACCGAAGCGGCGGCACCGTCTTTGTCGGCCTTGGCTCGGCCTATGCGATCGAAACAGAGGAAACAGACGGACGGTTTCAGTATATCGAACAAGAGCGGCAACGATGGGCCGGACAGATCGAGCAGCACGGCGAAGCAGATATGCCGCCGCTGTTGTTCGGCGGGTTTTCGTTTGACCCGCACCGGCCGCCCGCTTCGGTATGGCGCGGGTTTTCAGCCGGAAAGCTCGTGGCGCCGGCTGTGCTTCTCTCGGTCAAAAACGGCCGGACGTTGCTGACGGTCACGCTGCCCGCTGGCGGCATGGAGCGGGACATGGAACGAATCGGGCGGCTGCTTCGACGGATGGAGGAGCCGTTGCCGTTTTCAGCAGAGTTTCCGACTGTCATCTCGGATGAAGAAGAGGAAAAAGAGCGGTGGCTCGCGGCGGTTCATGAAGCGATCGCCTCGATTCGCACCGGCCGATTGGAGAAAGTCGTGCTCGCCCGCGCGCGACGGTTGGCGTTCAACGCGGTGATTGACGCCGCGTTTGTGCTCAGGCGGCTTCGCGAGCAGCAGCCGTTTGCCTATCTGTTTGCGTTTGAACAAGACGGCCGCTGTTTTATTGGCGCCTCGCCTGAGCAGCTCGTCCGAAAAGAAGGGGAGACGTGCCGCTCAGTGTGCCTGGCAGGGTCTGTGCGCCGCGGGGGCAGCGTGGCGGAAGATGAACAGCTTGGCGCCTGGCTGCAGGCGGATTCGAAAAACCGCGAGGAACATCAGTTTGTTGTGCGCATGATCCGAAGCTTGTTTTCGTCCGTTTGTGAGACGGTGGAGATGCCGGCTGTGCCGCAGCTTCTGAAGCTGCCGCATATCCAGCATTTGTGCACGCCGGTCGTCGGCCGCGGCTGCCGGGAGCCATCGGTGCTGCGCCTTGTAGAACTGATGCACCCGACGCCGGCGCTCGGTGGAACGCCGCGCGAACGGGCGATGGAAGCGATCCGTTCCCTTGAGCCGCTTGACCGCGGGTGGTACGCCGCTCCGATCGGCTGGGTGGATGCGGACGGCAACGGGGAATGGGCGGTCGCCATTCGCTCCGGTTTGCTTGAGGGGAACAAGGCGACGCTGTTTGCCGGCTGCGGCATTGTCGCCCATTCGGATCCAACGAGCGAGTATGAAGAGACGAACGTCAAAATGGCCCCGATGTTATCAGCTTTAGGAGTGATGAACAATGACTAACGCGTTGTCATATTATGTGGCCGCCTTTGTTGACGGGCTGGTGCAAGCTGGGGTGACAGAAGCCGTCATCAGCCCTGGTTCGCGCTCGACGCCGCTTGCGATGGCGATGGCGGAGCATCGCGGTCTCCGCTTTTCGATGCACATCGATGAGCGGTCGGCGGCGTTTTTTGCCCTCGGCATGGCGAAAGCGAAACAGCGGCCGGTCGCGTTAGTATGCACGTCGGGGACGGCGGCGGCCAACTATTTGCCGGCCATCGTTGAAGCGCACTATTCGCGCGTGCCGCTTGTCGTGCTGACGGCCGATCGGCCGCACGAGCTGCGCGATGTCGGCGCGCCGCAAGCGATTGACCAGCTGCATTTATACGGCCGTTATGCGAAATGGTTTGTCGACTTGGCGCTGCCGGAAGAGACGGATTCGATGCTTCGCTATGCGCGGACGATGGCGGCAAGGGCCGCGGCCATCGCGGCGGGCGCGCCGGCTGGACCTGTGCACGTCAACGTCCCGCTCCGCGAGCCGCTCGTGCCGATCATCGGCGATGACGTTTGGGAGCGGGTGCGCACCGTGGCGGAAACGCCGCAAATGATCAGCGGCTGTGCGACGCTGTCAGCAGAAAACGCGGCGGTGCTCTATGAGCAGTTGGCCGCAGCCAAGCGCGGGCTGATCGTTTGCGGACCGCTTGACCAGCCCGGTTTTGCCGAGGCGGTGACGGAGCTGGCAAGGGCGCTTGATGTTCCGATTCTCGCCGACCCGCTTTCCCAGCTGCGTGCCGGTTCGCATGACAAAACGTATGTCATCGACAGCTATGATGCCATGTTAAAAGACGAGGCGATCGCGTCAAAGCTCGTGCCGGACGTCGTGCTCCGGTTTGGCGCCATGCCGGTATCGAAGCCGCTCTTTTTATGGCTCAAGCAACACCGCTCGATCCGCCAAATCGTTGTCGATGATGGCGGCTGGCGCGATCCGACATTGTCGGCGGCATGTGTCGTCCATAGCAATGAAACCGTTTTTTGCCGCCAGCTGCTTGACATCGCCGAACCGAAGCGAAACGAGAGCGTTTGGTCGACGACGTGGCGGGAGATCAACGACATCGCCCGCACCGTGTTGCGGGAGCACTTGCCGGCAGACGAATGGTTTGAAGGGAAAGTGTTTGCTGAACTTGCTGAGCTGCTGCCGGCGGGAGCCACGCTTTTTGTCGGCAACAGCATGCCGATCCGCGACGCCGATACGTTTTTCTTTGCCACGGACAAGCCGTTTCGCGTTCTCGCCAACCGCGGCGCCAACGGCATTGACGGCGTCGTCTCAAGCGCTTTGGGCGCAAGCTCTGTTGCGCAGCCGCTCGTGCTTGTCATCGGCGATTTGTCGTTTTACCATGACTTAAACGGCCTGCTGGCGGCCAAAATGCACGGGCTGCAGGCGACGATCGTACTGCTGAACAATAACGGCGGCGGCATTTTCTCCTTTTTGCCGCAGGCGCGCCATGAAGGGCCGTTTGAAACGTTGTTCGGCACGCCGACGAATTTGTCGTTTGCCCATGCGGTCGAGATGTATGGCGGCCGTTATGCGGCGCCGCACACATGGGACGAATTTCGCCGCCATGTCGCCGAATCGCTCGACACAGGCGGGCTGAACGTTATCGAAGTGCGCACGTCGCGCGCGGAAAATGTCCAAATGCATCGATTGTTGTGGAAACGTGTTTCCCAGGAAATCGGGAAATTTCTCGAACAAAAAGGAATGGAAGAGCCGTGGAACTGAATGGAATTGGTTACCATGTGGAACAATATGGGGAAGGGGAGCCGTTGTTGCTGCTGCATGGGTTCACTGGGAGCGCGGATACGTGGCGGCCGCTCATTCCTTTTTGGCAGGACTTTCGCCTCATAGCGGTTGACCTCATCGGACATGGGCGGACGGAGGCGCCCAAAAGCGCCGATCGGTACCGAATGGAGCAGGCGGCGGCCGACTTGACGGCGCTTCTTGATGAACTTGGCATCGAAAAAGTGAACGTGCTCGGCTATTCGATGGGCGGGCGGCTCGTTTTGAGCTTTGCTATGTGGCATCCGCATCGCATCCGCCGCTTAGTGTTTGAAAGCAGCTCGCCGGGGCTGAAGACGGAAGCGGAGCGGCGCGCGCGGCGAGAAGCCGATGAGGCGCTCGCGCACATGATTGAACGAAACGGCGTCCGCGCGTTTGTTGATCATTGGGAACAGCTGCCGCTCTTTGCCACGCAAAAGCGGCTTCCGGAGCCGGTGCGGGCGGCCATTCGCCGCGAGCGGCTTCGCCATACGGAGCAAGGGCTCGCCAACAGCCTGCGCGGGATGGGAACAGGCGTGCAGCCGTCGTGGTGGAAGCGGCTTAGGGAGATCCAAGCGCCTGTGCTGCTTCTTTGCGGGGAGCACGATGAGAAATTTTGCCGCATTGCTGCCGACATGCATGAACAGCTGGCGAACAGCGAACTCATCTGCGTGCAAGAGGCTGGACATGCAATTCATGTGGAACAGCCCGGCATTTTTGCTAAAATAGTAAGTGAATTCATTAAAAAGGGGGAAGTATGAATGCCGTTTGAATGGGTGAAAGAGTACGATTATGAGGACATTATTTACGAAACGTACAACGGCATCGCCAAAATTACGATCAATCGCCCGGAAGTACATAATGCGTTCCGTCCAAAAACAGTCAACGAGATGATCGATGCATTCTCGCGGGCGCGGGACGATTCGAACATCGGCGTCATCATTTTGACCGGCGCGGGCGGCAAGGCGTTTTGCTCCGGTGGGGACCAAAAAGTGCGCGGCCATGGAGGATATGTCGGCGAGGACGAAATTCCGCGCCTGAACGTGCTTGATTTGCAGCGGCTCATCCGCGTCATCCCGAAACCGGTCATCGCGATGGTCGCCGGGTATGCGATCGGTGGAGGTCATGTGCTCCATGTCGTCTGCGATTTAACGATTGCCGCCGACAACGCCATCTTCGGCCAAACGGGGCCGAAAGTCGGCAGCTTTGACGGCGGCTACGGCGCCGGTTATTTGGCGCGCATCGTCGGCCATAAAAAGGCGCGCGAAATTTGGTATTTGTGCCGCCAGTACAACGCCCAAGAAGCGCTCGAGATGGGGCTCGTCAACAAAGTTGTGCCGCTTGAACAGCTTGAGGAGGAAACGGTCAAATGGGCGCAAGAAATTTTGGAAAAAAGCCCGACGGCCATTCGTTTCTTAAAAGCGGCGTTTAATGCGGATTCCGACGGTTTGGCCGGCATTCAGCAGCTCGCCGGCGATGCGACGCTCCTTTTCTATACGACGGAAGAAGCGAAAGAAGGAATGAGAGCGTTTAAAGAAAAACGGAAACCGGACTTCGGCCAGTTTCCGCGTTTTCCGTGAGAACGAAGAAGCAGCTTGATGTCCCGTCAAGCTGCTTCTTTACGATGAAAGGGGGAAAATGAATGACAACGATGCCAAACTGGCTGAAGCAGCGGGCGTTTTTGACCCCGGAGCGGACGGCCATCAGTGACGGAAAGCGGACGAAAACGTTCGCTGAGCTGTATGAAGCCGCCGCGAGCTGGGCGCGCCGCCTTGCCGGGGCGGGCGTCAAAGAAGGCGACATTGTCGCGGTGCTGATGAAAAACAGCGTGGAGATGATGGAGATCGTCCATGCGTTGTTTTTCCTCGGCGCCCGTGCGTTGCTGCAAAACGTGCGCCTTACGCCATATGAGCTTTGTTGGCAGCTCGATGACAGCGGGGCGCGCGTCGTGATTGCCGACGACGATCTGGCCGGCCGCTTCGGCGGCGACGGGCGGGTCATAACGGTGAGCGCGCTCGCCGCGTTTGCCGAAGCGGACGTGTTGCTTAAAGAAACCTGCCATTTGGACGAGACGGCAACGATTATGTATACATCGGGGACGACCGGCACCCCGAAAGGCGTGCTGCAAACATACGGCAACCATTGGTGGAGCGCTGTCGGCTCGGCGCTCAACTTAGGGTTGCACGAGCGCGACTGCTGGCTGGCGGCCGTGCCGCTGTTTCATATTAGCGGGCTGTCGATCGCCATGCGCAGCGTCATTTACGGCATGCCGATGCAGCTGCAGACGTCGTTTGACGCCAAGGCGGCCAACGCTTTGATCATGGACGGCAAGGTAACCGTCATGTCGGTTGTGGCCGCCATGCTGCAGCGGATGGTGTCCGAACTAGGCGCAGCGCGCTACCCGGATACGTTCCGCTGCATGCTGCTAGGCGGCGGGCCGGCGCCGCAGCCGCTGCTTGAAGCGTGCAAAAAAAAAGGCATTCCGGTATACCAAACGTACGGAATGACGGAAACGGCGTCGCAAATTGTCACCTTGGCGCCGGAATACAGCTTGACCAAGCTCGGCTCAGCCGGCAAGCCGCTTTTTCCGGCCGAGTTGCGCATCATGCGCGACGGGCAGCCGGCCGCGCCGTATGAAGCCGGGGAAATTGTCGTGAAAGGGCCAAACGTGACAAAAGGGTATTTGCACCGCCCGGAGGCGACCGAACAGGCGATCCGCGACGGCTGGTTTTATACGGGAGATATCGGGTATGTCGACGAAGAAGGGTTTTTGTACGTACTTGACCGCCGCTCTGACCTCATCATCTCCGGCGGCGAAAACGTCTACCCCGCCGAAATCGAGGCCGTGCTCCTCGCGCATCCGGCTGTCGAAGAAGCCGGGGTGACCGGCGTGGAAGATGAAACATGGGGGCAAGTGCCGTACGCGTTTGTGAAATTAAAGCAAGGGGCGGCGGCGGATGAGGACGAATTGAAGCAATTTTGCCGCCGCCGATTAGCTACCTATAAAGTGCCGGCGCGCATGTATTTCGTTCCTGCGCTGCCGCGCAATGCAGCGCAAAAACTGCTGCGCCGCGAGCTGAAAACGCTCATTCCGGAAGCAGAACAGCGAGCGCCCCGCCGATAAACGGGGCGCTCGCTTGATCCCGCAGCCGGCATTAAAAATCATCGTCCGCCAGTCCAAGCTCCGCCGCCCGATAGGCGACAAGCCGCTTAATATCGGGCGGCAACTGCTCCAATGAACCGAACTCGTACTGCCACAAGTTCGTGAAGGAGTCGATGCAAACCGGATAGGCCGCCGGATGGCGCTTCTTCATTTCCTCCTTGAACGCGTTAATGAGGCTGGCGCGCTTGTCCATCGTCATCCCCCTCTAACTATGCAAGCGCCGCCCGGTCAGCCAGGCAGCGCTTGACTTGCTTGACAGTTATGCTTCATCAGAAGGAACAAACGTTTTGCAATCCGTTTCCGTCGAATCGGACGCCATTTTTCCTGTATGGCTGACGACGTAAATCGCCTCGGCGCTGCAGCGATTTCCTTCCGCCCAATAATGGCAGTTGCGGACTTCGCAAAGAACGTCTTTCGCCATTCGTCATCCCCCTTATCATAGTGAAATCGCCTACACCAATAGTTTGCCGGCTTAGCCGCCATTTATGAGCGGAAAGGGGAAGAAACAGAGGCCGTTCTGTCGCCCGTCGCCTTGTTAAAGTCGGAACGGTTTTTTTGAATGTGACAAAATGAAAACATTTATCATTATCATTGACATAGAAAATCATTCTCAATTAAAATAGCAATAGAGAAAGCGATAAGGGAGGAAGATGTCATGGCCTCATTGCTTGTTGTTGGTGCGGATCATTTAGGCAACATTACCGATAAATTAGCGGATTCCGGTTTCCGGGAAATCATTCATGTCAATGGCCGAAAAGTGAATATGGTCAAGCGCGATATCCCGGAACATGTGGATGCCGTATTAGTGATGATCGATTACATTAACCATAACTTAGCGAAAAAAGTGAAAGAAAAGGCGAAAAGCAAAGACAAGCCCATTTACTTTGTCAAGCGGTCGTGGAGTTCGATTTATGCTGTGTTGGAGCAGCTGGAACAACATGCATAAACATGGGAGGCGGCAGCGATGAGATATATACATCAAGAAACGCAAGGCGCTTGGGTTTATGCCGTTCACCGATTTCTCCGCCGCGTCGTCGAGGCGTATTGTGAAACAGCCCCTTCCTTGCGGTCGCCGTTTCAGCTGCTGAGGCTGATTGAAATGCACCGCCCGCTCCTTTCGTTGTCTCTCTTTCCTTCGCCATTGCATTATGGCCTCGTGCTCGCCAAAGTGACGGACCATTTGCTGCAGTTTTTCGGTTCGGCGGAAGAAGCAGAATGCAAACCGCTGTTGCTTGTCGGCGGGGGGCATCAGGGAAGGGAGGAGGAATGGAGCAGTGCAAGCCTCTGCATCGTTTACCGCGACCGGGTGCGCGTATTGTTATGGTGCGAGGAAGAGGGACAAATCCGGCAATGCAAGGAAAGCATGCCGTCTTTATGCCGAAAGGCGGTCGGATTTTGCCCGCGCGAACTCGAATGTTGCTTTTTATGGACGGGCGGCCGCCGCATTGAATGGATGTCTGCCTAATAAAAAACGGCATGTCTTGCAATGGAATGAAAGCCCGACATGCCGTTTCACCTTGAAAGAAAAAACGTTCGGACGTTCTCTGCCTTGTCCTTGCGAGGGCGCAGTCAGAAACGTCCCATTTTTATCATATACTTATGGCAAGGTGTCGCTATTGGTGATCTTTTTTCTTGTTATCGCCTGTTTGTCGTTGCTGCTTTTGCAAGGCCAGCAGCACGTCGTGGAGATCGATCTGGCCGTCATGGTTCAGATCGGCGGGAGCCGCAGGCGGACCGTTGGCTGGCTTTGTATACTCGGCCAGCTTCTGCGTTTTGGAGATGTGGGACGTGTCTGGTTTGATGTTCATGAGAAAGTAAGGAGACAGCGATGCATATGGCGAAAATGATGCTGATCGGAAGCGTGATCATCGCTCGTTTGCGCAAATGTTCCATATAATTTTTAGAAAATTTTAAACAAAAATGGTATATTACATTCGTCCTCCATCTTTTGGAGCACTGCCACGAAAAAGAAAGTTTCGGCAAAAAAAGCGATAAAAAAGCTCCGCCTTGGCAGCGGAGCGGGGAAAGGCTAACGGAGCGCCTGTTGAATCGTTTCAATATTTTCTTCCATCAAGTCGAAGTAATCACGGTGTTGATTCCTGTCTTCGTCAGTCAGCGTTTCAAGGTTGTGCAAATAGAGCGCCTTGGCGCCGATTTCATGCTGCACCATTTCCGCAGTTTTGGCTGGGATGTTGCGCTCAAAAAGAACATAGCGAATGTGATGGCGTTTTGCCCAATCGATGAGCGCGGCAAGCTCTTTTTGCGATGGTTCGTTTGTCGGTGACAGGCCGGATACGCTCCGCTGGCGGAGCCCATAGCGTTCCTCCCAATAACCGTAGGCGGCATGGGCGACGAGAATGTCTTTTTTCGGCGCTGACTGCACGGTTTGTTGGAATGTTTGATCAAGCGCTTCTAGTTTTGCTTTTAAGGTGTTAAAGTTTTTCGTAAACATTTCTTTTTGCTCTGGTTTGAGCTCGATCAGCAGGTCGCGAATCTGTTCGGCGATCGTGATCGAACGGATTGGGTCAAGCCAGACGTGAGGGTCTTTGTCACCATGATTGTGTTCCCCTCCGCCGCCTTCTTCGGCGTTATGTTCATGTTCCTCTCCATGTTCTTCATGGGACGATTCAAGGAGGTCGATGCCGTCGGCAGCAGCGAGAAAGCGAACAGGTTCATTTTTTAACGTTTCTTTTAGCTTTTCAGCGAAAGGCTCCATGCCTTGGCCGATGTAAATGAAGGCGTCCGCCTCGGCGATCTGTTGAATCGTTTTCGTTGTCGGTTCGAACGTATGGGCTTCCGCTCCCGGCGGATAAACGTTATGGACCTCGACGGCATCGCCGCCGATTTTTTTCGTGAAATCTTCGAGCGGGTAGACGGTTGTATAAATCGTTAACGTTTCTTTCGCGGGTTGCGTCTCGTTCGGATTTTGGTTGCTTTGGCAGCCGTATAGCAGGCCGAATAAAGCGAGAAATACGCATACAATCCATGATTTCGTTCTCATCATGAGCTCCTTCCTTCGAAGAGATATGTCCTTCGTTATTATATCGTAATGATTCCGATTTGAAAAGCATTTATCATTGCTTAAAGCGAAGGATGAAATGGTGGGAAAGGGTCTTTCCATATTGTCCAGTCCTCTTTCATTTCGTCATCTGTCAGCAGGCATTCATCAAGCGTCGCTTCAATCCGCCTGGCATCCATCTCGATGCCGATTAACACGAACTCGGTCATACGATCGCCGTATACGTTGTCCCAATTTGTGCGCAATGCGTCGTCTTCTTGAAGAATCTCACGAATGGCTTCTTCCGGATAGGTAGCCACCCATTGCCCGGCTCCTTGAATGGTAATGGACGTCCCAGCTTGTGATAACAGGCAGCACATGTCATTCCTCGAAGCAAGCCAAAAAAATCCTTTCGCCCGAACTACTTCTATTGGCCAATTTTCAAGCCAATTCAAAAACCGTTCCGGATGGAATGGCCGTTTTCTTCGATAAAAAAATGAGGAAAATGGCAAGGGGGAATACAGTTATTTTGTTTCATTAAGGTGCTGAGATGGTTCAGGAACAGGGTCGAACCCACCCGGATGAAACGGATGGCATTTCAAAATCCGCTTCACTGTCAGCCACCCCCCTTTGAGGGCGCCAAACCGTTTTACCGCCTCGAGCCCATAATTCGAGCAGGTCGGGTAAAAACGGCAAGTTGGCGGCTTAAGCGGGGAAAGAAATCGTTGGTAAAAACGGATGAGCATGATCAACAACTTGGCCACTGCAACCATTCCTTTCCGTCGTTGTCACTATTTCTACAATAGAATAAACCGCTTTTCCGTTCAAGGGAAATGGTGCGTTATGGTGAAAAGGCATTCGCCTCCAGCGGGTGTTTCGCCTGTCCCGCCGGCTTTGGAAGTCAAGGTCTTTCCGGCCGAAACGGTATGGAAGGCAAAAAAGATGCGGGACACCCCTCGTTTTGGTTATGATAAAAAAGAGAATACACGACTAAGGGGGATTTTGTATGCCTTCACCGGTAGAAAGCTTTGAATTGGATCATTGCGCCGTCAAAGCGCCGTACGTGCGGCATTGCGGCGTTCACAAAGTCGGCAGCGACGGCGTTGTCAATAAGTTCGATATTCGTTTTTGCCAGCCGAACAAAGAAGCGATGGACCCGGCGGCCATTCATACGTTAGAGCACTTGTTGGCGTATACGCTGCGCAAACATGCGGCCAAGTACGATCATTTTGACATTATCGACATCTCGCCGATGGGCTGCCAGACGGGGTTCTACCTTGTCGTGAGCGGATCGCCGACCGTTGAGGAAATCATCGATTTGCTTGAGGAGACGATGAAAGACGCCTTGAATGCGACGGAAGTGCCGGCCGCCACCGAGCGGCAATGCGGCCAAGCGAAGCTGCATGACTTAGAGGCGGCGAAAGAGTTGATGCGCTTTTGGCTGTCGCAAGAGAAAACGGAGCTGAAAAAAGTGTTCGGCTGATGAATCGGCCGGCCCGAAAGCCGCTACTGCGGCTGTTTTGGGCCGGTTTGTTGTTTGTCGCCCCGTTCCTCGGGAAGCGGATCTACTGTATGTTTGTACCCGTACGCTTTCGAAGTGGTGACGACTGCCAACAAAAGAACGACCGCTACAATGATAAGACAAATCACTAACGTCCAATACATGATGACGCCTGCCTTTTTTCTTTCCATTATATCATACGGGAACACGCGCACATTCATATTTCTGCTGCAATCGGGCAACCTATTCAACGGCAAGGTTCGGCTGTTTCAATAACGGACAAGTTGGGTAAATCAACCATGGGGAGGAATGAATATGGCAAACCAATTAACGGACATTGTCAACAAGCAAATCGCGAACTGGACCGTGTTGTACGTGAAGCTGCACAACTACCATTGGTATGTCACCGGACCGCAATTTTTTACGCTGCATGAGAAGTTTGAACAGCTTTACAACGAAGCGGCCGGCCATATTGACGCGCTCGCCGAGCGGCTGCTGGCGCTTGGCGGCAAACCGGTGGCGACGATGAAAGGCGCATTGGAGCAAGCGTCCGTCAAGGAAGCGACCGGGACGGAAACGGCCGAGCAAATGGTCGCCGCGATTGCCGGCGATTTTGAGACGATGATCGGCGAACTGAAGGAAGGAATGCAAGTGGCGGATGAAGTCGGCGATGAAACGACAGGGGATATGCTGCTTGGCATTCACCGGAGTTTGGAAAAACACGTCTGGATGCTGAAATCGTTTTTGGGACGGTAAACGGACAGGCTGCCCGTCACCCCACCGGGCAGCCTTTTG
Organism: Geobacillus subterraneus; assembly: GCF_001618685.1. Taxonomy (GTDB): domain Bacteria; phylum Bacillota; class Bacilli; order Bacillales; family Anoxybacillaceae; genus Geobacillus; species Geobacillus subterraneus. Next base: position 404,449 of record NZ_CP014342.1, read on the forward strand.
CTTTTGTCGAAAAAAAGCATTGTTTAGGGAAAGCGCCGCGGCTTGCTTTGTCTCCTCGGCATAGAATAGTTACGCGTATTCTATGTCGAAGGAGGGGGGGAACGTGAACAAGCCGATTCCGATGATCGGGGTTTCGCTGTTCGGTTCGCTCGTGTCACTGTTCGTCGGCAGCGTGGACACATTTGTAGTCATTTTGCTAGCGTTAGTGATCGTCGATTATATCACCGGTATTGTCGCGAGTGCGTTGGAAGGCAGGCTGTCAAGCCAGGTCGGGTTTCGCGGCATCGTCCGCAAATTGCTTATTTTCGTGCTTGTCGCTGCATCCCATCTCGTCGATTTGGCCATCGGCTGGGATATGCACTTAATTCGTGATGCGATCATATTTTTCTATATTGCCAATGAATTTATCTCGATTGTGGAAAACGCCGGACGGGCCGGCGTTCCGATTCCGGCCGTGCTGCGCAAGGCGATCGAGCTGTTGAAAGATGAGATGAAATGACCCCCGAAGGCTAGCTTGGCGGGGGATTTTTGTGTACAATGCTCCTTTCGCATTGACCGATGAGGATGAACGGTTGGCTCAGTCGCCAATCTCTGAAAGGCTGGTGAAAAATAATGATCGCTCCTAGCTGACGTTAGACCATGTGAAATGAGAAGCCGATGCCGCAAAATTTCTCTATTTGAGAAACAAGGCGGTGAAGCGGCTTGCTCCTTTCATCACCGGCCTTCTGAGGAAAACGCTGCATTGTACGTTTTCCGATTATGCCGGAGTGGCCCTCTTGCCTTATCGATCGCTTCCGCCGAAACGGCCACCTCATTTTGTTCGCCCATTTTCGTGAAATCCGCATATTTTTCCTAGATGGCCCCACACTAAACAAAAAGAGCAGAAGGAGTGGACGAGTGTGGCAGAAGAACGGAAAAAGACGTACTACGTCTCGATGGCAACCGGAGAAATTTCTCAGTTGAAAACGGCGTCGCCATGGGACTTCCAAATTGAGGCAACCGACCGGGAAATCGCCGAGCTGCGCGAGTATTTTGACCAAAACTATTCGACGGACTGGCAGGCGTTTTGGCGCGCCCATGTGCCGTATGTCCAATATCATTACGACCGGGAAAATGACGCCTATGACCGAACGATGACGAAAATTTACGAAATGATTTACCGGCTTGGCAATGACGAAGCGAAGGCGCATGTCCGCTCGCTTGGCATCCTACCTGAAGAAACAGAAACAAACGACTAAAAAGCCGCGAATGGGGCGGCTTTTTTTGTATAATGGGGAGAGGAAAGGGGAGAGTCCGATGTATGAATTTCGTGATTACTACGGGCATCGCGTCCGGCTGGCGTTTGCGGACCATCCGTTTTCCTCGGCCCCCGGGCATGTGTGGATCATTTGCCGCTACCAAGATCAGTGGCTATTGACAGATCATCCGCACCGCGGCCTCGAATTTCCCGGCGGCAAGGTTGAAAGCGGAGAAACGGCTGAGGCGGCCGCTGCCCGTGAGGTGATGGAAGAAACAGGCGGGGTCATTGGCCGTCTTTCCTATGTCGGCCAATACGAGGTCGAGCCGGATCTTGTGAAAAACATGTATTTCGCCAACATTACGGCACTTCTAGAGCGGGAATCGTATTGGGAGACGAACGGCCCGGTGCTGCTTTCGGCGTTGCCGGACCATATCCGCGACGATCGGCGCTTTAGCTATCTCATGAAGGATGATGTGCTTCCATTAGCGCTTGCGGAACTCAAACGGCGCGGGTGGATCGACTAATATTTGGCGGCCTTGTTTCGCCGTCGGCGGCAAAGCAAAAAGAGACGCCCATCGATCGTTCGCGAACGTCTCTTAGCGGCGGCTGCTCCATTTTTTTTCGATCATCGCGACAAGCTGGTACATCACCGTCGACAGCAGCGCGACAATGAGTAAACTCATTAAGACGAGGGTAAAATTGAATACTTGGAAGCCGTAAATAATTAAATAGCCGAGCCCTTGTTTGGAAACGAGAAACTCGCCGGTGATGACGCCGACCCAGGCGAGGCCGACGTTTACTTTCAACGTGGAAATGATCGCCGGAAACGACGCCGGCAGCACCGCTTCTTTGAAACATTGGTAGCGGGTGGCGCCGAACGTCCGCAACACTTTCACATAGTTCGGGTCGACTTCTTGAAACGACGCATAAACGACAATCGTCGTAATGATGATCGAAATGACGACGCCCATGGCGATAATGGATGTAAACCCCGGCCCAAGGGCGACGATCAACATCGGTCCGAGCGCGACTTTCGGCATGGCGTTAAAGACGACCAAATACGGATCCAGCGTTTTGGCGAGGCGTGGAAACCACCAAAGCAACGCGCCGATCAGCGCGCCGCCGGCCGTGCCGATGACAAACCCGAGCATCGTTTCAAACAAAGTCGCCCACGTATGCGTGAGAAGAGAGTGATCGCCGATTTTTTCCAAGAACAGCTTGAAAATGGCGGACGGAGAGCTGAACAAGAGCGGATCGACCCAATGAAAGCGGCTCGCCGCTTCCCAGACGGCGAAAAAGGCGACAAGGAGTGCGGCTTGCCAAAGGCGGATCACGCGCCGCTCTTTGCGGAGTGCGGCAAGGTAGTTATGATGCAGCGAGCGGATGCGTTCATTAGACGGATTCAAGGGCCTCCATCTCCTTCCAAATGGATTGAAACAACGCGGAAAACGCCGAATGCTGGCGGGCGGCGAACGGTGGACAGTGCCGCAGCTCATCTGGAATGGCAAACGTCCGCACAAGGCGGCCTGGCCGCGGCGAAAACAAGAAAATGCGGTCGCTCATGGCGATGGCTTCCTCGATGTCATGTGTGACGAGCACCGCGGTTTTTTCGTATTGCTGTAACGTTTTCCATACAAGTTCTTCCAGCTTCAGTTTCGTCTGTTGGTCAAGGGCGGAAAACGGCTCATCGAGCAGCAACAGCTTCGGGTCGGTCGCCAACGTGCGCACGAGGGCGGCGCGCTGGCGCATGCCGCCGGACAGCTGGCTCGGATAATACGATTCGACGCCGCCGAGGCCGATCTCGGCCAGCAGGGCGAGCGCCCGCTCTTTTGTTTCTGGCGTCAACGTTCCTGTGATGTTGAGACCGAGCAAGATGTTTTCCTCGATTGTTTTCCATGGAAACAAGTAGTCTTGCTGAAGCATGTAGCCGACCGCGCGGCGGATCGGTGAATCCGCTCCGCCTGCCCGGCGCGCCATAGCGGCGTTCGTTTCCCGCGGCCAAAGCGGTTCGCCGTCGATGCAGACCGATCCTTCCGTCGGCTCAATGAGCCCGGCGATGATCGACAGCAACGTCGTTTTGCCGCAGCCGCTGGGGCCGAGAAAGGAGACGAACTCTCCTTTCTCGACGGACAGCGACACTTGATCGAGCGCGGTGACGGCGGTCGTTTTCGTAAAATACGTGTGCGAGAGGCGGTCAATGGCAAGAAACATCCGATTCACCCGCTTTCGTTACTCATTCATCGCCTGTTTGGCAAACGATGAATCCACTAATGTTTCAAGATCGATGCGCTTCGGCAGTTCGCCGGCTTCATCCATGATCGTTTGCAAGTGGTTCCATTCTTCTTCATCTAAAATCGGATCGGTCGCGTAGGTGCCTTGGCTTTTGTAGCGATCAACCACTTTTTCGATGAGGGCCAAATCGGTGTCTTTGAAATACGGCTGAATGGCTTTCGCGATGTCCGAGGCGCTGTGCGATGCCACCCATTGCTGGGCTTTGTAGATGGCGCGCGTAAATTTTTCAATGACGTCTTTGTTCGCTTTTATATAGCTTTGCTTTGCCATGTACGATGTGTACGGGACGCGTCCGGACTCGGTGCCAAAGGAAGCGACGATGTAGCCTTTTCCTTCTTGCTCAAAAATGCTCGCGGTCGGTTCAAACAGCTGGACGAAATCGCCGGTCCCGCTCGCAAACGCGTTGGCGATGTTGGCGAAATCGACGTTTTGAATGAGATGCAAATCGTTGTGCGGGTCAATGCCGTGTTGTTTCAGCACAAATTCGCCGACCATTTGCGGCATGCCGCCTTTCCGCTGGCCGAGAAACGTGCTTCCTTTCAACATCTCCCACGTAAAGTGGTCGATTTTTTTGCGGGAAACGAGAAACGTGCCGTCAGTTTGCGTGAGTTGCGCAAAGTTGATGACCGGGTCATCCGTCCCTTGCGCATAGACATAAATGGATGTTTCCGAGCCGACCAAAGCGATATCCGCGCCGCCGGACAGCAGCGTCGTCATCGTTTTGTCGCCGCCCCATGTCGTCGTCAGCTCGACATCGAGCCCTTCTTCTTTAAAGAAGCCTTTCGCTAAGGCGACGTACTGCGGCGCGTAAAAAATCGAGTGCGTCACTTCGGCGAGCCGGACGTTTTTCAGCGGCTTTTCTCCTTGGCCGTTGCCGTTGCCGCAGGCAGCGAGCGGCAGAAGGAGAAGAAGCGAGCACAACCATGCGATCCATTTTTTCATGCGGCTTACCCCCTTTTCGTCCACGTGCGGTGAACATTGGCTTCACCTTATCGTATGCAGGAGGGAAAAATGTGTGAAGGCCTAGAAAAAATAGGCGGTCGGGCCGTTCCTCGCGCTCGAGGGCTTTTTCAAGTTGATGCTCTTCCAAGGGGCGGCATGCAAGAGCGGCGAGGCAGTCGGACATCTCCACTTGCCCTAATGAAAGAAGGCATTGGGGGATGATGACGGGTGGTTCGCATCATCTAGTTTCGCGTAGGAAGGAGGCGGGCGTATGGACGGGGACATCATCGACCAATACCGGTTTCCGTCGCCGCACCCGGGCATCGAGGTGTTCGTTGTCACCTATATGTCCCAAGGGCTGAAGGTGAAAGGGTTTTTCGCGGCGCCGAAAGGAAACGGCGTGTACGACGGGTTTTTATATTTGCGTGGCGGGATCAAAAACGTCGGGCAGGTGCGAGTGCCGCGCCTCATCGAGTTCGCGTCGCGCGGATTTGCCGTCTTCGCCCCGCTTTACCGCGGCAACGGAGGCGGGGAAGGGAACGAAGATTTCGCCGGCGACGATCGCTATGACGCATTTGCCGGGTTTGAGCTTCTTCGCCGCCACCCGCTCGTCCACCCGGGGCGCGTCCATCTGTTCGGCTTCTCGCGCGGCGGGGCGATGGCGCTTCATGCCGCCATGCTCGCTGAACGGGTTTGTTCCGTCGCGGTTTGGGGCGGCGTGACGGATGTAGCGCTAACATACTGGGAACGTCCGGATTTGCGGCGGATGATGAAGCGCGTCATCGGCGGGACGCCGAACAAATGCCCAGAGCGCTACCGGCACCGCACGCCGCTCTATCATCTGGAACGGCTCAAGGCCCCGGTGCTCATCATCCACGGCGGACGTGATGAGAACGTATCGATTGAGCACGCTTGGCGGCTGGAACGGCGGTTGAAGCAGCTCGGCAAACCGGTCACGGCTTGGTACTTCCCCACGTTCACCCACTATTTTCCGCCGCCAGCCAACCGCAAGACGGTGCAAAGGCTTACACAATGGATGAAACAACAGCCGACGGTGTGATACGATACGAGTAGAAAGGCGGCGCGGCCGCCAACGAATCGATGGGCAGCCAAGGAGGTTGAAATCATATGGGCATGCCGATGGAAGTGCAGACGGTCATTGTGACCAAAGGGAAGGAACAGCGCGTTCAAGGAAATGTGTTTGTGCTGGAAAAAGACGGATACCGCTTGTATCCGCTCGACGTGCCGCTTGAAGTGCGCCGGACCGTACAAAGCGAAGCGAGCGGCATCGCGGTCGTGAAAAAGCTCGAGTGGGAAGACAACCGGACGACGGTGACGTACGAGCTCGTCAGCCTGTATTCGACGAATTGAATGCGGGAGACCGCGGAGCCGCACCGAATGGGGCGGCCGACTAAGTGGGGAATGGGAGCGCAAACGGAAGAACGGTTTGCGCTCCCTGTTTTGGAAGCGAGGGAAAACTAGGCCGCTTGCCCCGATTCCGGCCGTAACAGCGAAACGGATGAAAAAGTTCGGGGAAAAGCAGGAGTTGGGCCGGAAGAAAGCGAATAGGATGCAATGAATTTGATATCGCAAGGAGGGAAAACGTGGCCAAACAGCGAATCGATCACGACCGGTTGTTCAAGGAGCTGCTGTCGACGTTTTTCGAAGACTTTTTGCTTCTTTTCTTTCCTGACGTGTACGAGCACATCGACGTTCACCATCTCTCTTTCCTCTCCGAAGAGCTGTTCACCGACGTGACAGCCGGGGAGAAGCACCGCGTCGACTTGTTGGTCGAAACAAAGGTAAAAGGGGAAGACGGGCTCGTCATCGTTCACGTCGAACATCAAAGCTATAAGCAGCGGACGTTCCCCGAGCGAATGTTCCTCTACTTCAGCCGCTTGTTTCAAAAACACCGCCGCCGCATCCTCCCGATTGCCATCTTCAGCTACGACGAACGCCACGACGAACCTTCCTCATTGATGATTCAATTTCCATTTTTGACGGTTCTTGACTTCCGCTTTCTGACGGTGGAACTGCACAAACTGCCGTGGCGCGAGTACATCCGCCGTGACAATCCGGTTGCCGCCGCCTTGTTAAGCAAAATGGGGTATAATGAAAGCGAGAAGGTGGAAGTGAAAAAGGAGTTTTTGCGCATGCTCGTCCGCCTCGAGCTCGATGAGGCGAAACAGCGGCTGTTGTTTGGGTTTTTTGAAACGTATTTGCGGTTGTCCGAAGCGGAGGAAATCCAACTGCGAAACGAGGTGAGCCAAATGGAGACGAAGGAAGCGAAACAAGTGATGGAGCTCATCATCTCATACGAACAGCGGGGAATCGAGAAAGGCATTCAACAAGGAGTCAAACAAGGAATCGAACAAGGGTTGAAACAAGGAATAAAGCAAGGGATGAAGCAAGGGATTGAACAGGGACGTCAAAAAGGGATCGAGGAAGGGAAAATCGACGTCGCGAAGAAAATGTTGGCGAAAGGGTACGATGTCGACACGATCCACGAGCTGACCGGGCTGCCGGCGGAAAAGATTGAACAGCTGAAGAAGTAAACCCGCCTTCGCATTGTCGTCGACCTCCAATCGTGCAAAAATCCCGGGGGATCGACGACAATCATTTTATGCGTTCGAACCTTACGGCCATCGAGGGTAAAGTCTATTGACAGAATTTGTCGGCGACGTTCATCGTCCCGATTGGCGTTTTGATTCTAATGTTGAAAAGGCAGGGGCGCAAACAATCCTTCGGTTTGCACTCTGCCATATGATGAAGCAAGACTGATTCCTTTGCTTTGTTCTGAAATAAAGTGATCATTTACAGAGGGAGCTCACAAAATAGTTCCCGTGATTTCTCCTTTTTGGTTCTCCTTATAACTCCAGATTTTCCGCTGACGATAACTGATCCAGCCGCTGATCAAAAAGCAGCAAACAGACAAATAAAATGAAAAACGAATCCCGTAAACATCGGCGATAAAGCTCATTAACAATGTGGAAATTCCGAATGTTACGGAACTAATGACTCCCTGCACGGCAAAAACATGAGGCAGAGCGTCCATCCGGGCATTTTTTTGAAGAATCGTCTGAAGACAGATCAGCTTCCATTGTTCGATGATCCCGTACAGGGCGGAATACAGAAGCGCCAGCGCACCGTGCGTCGTTGTGCCAAATAACAGTGTGACAATAGCGATACAAAACGGGCCAAACAATACAAAAAATTGCTGGTTTTTTTCAACCGATTGACTAAACTTAACGCTTAACAATCCCCCTATCACCATGCCGCCAAAGAAAACAGAGTTAATATATCCCCACCATTCCTCTCCTACATGTAATTGTTCTTTCACATACATATAAAGGATGGCCGAAATCCAGACCCCATTTCCGATTCCTTCAAAAAATGACATGAAGCTAATCGATTTAGCGTGCACATTTCTCCAAGTGTATTCCCATCCTAGACTGATCGAAAGGAGAAAGTTCTTTAGGCCTTTGCCTTGAGCCGTCTTCTTCTTTGTATGTTCTTGTATATGCAACAGAAACATGAGAATGCTTGAGACGACATAGAACAATAAGGTGATATTGATTAAAAGGAACGGCGACCCTACACTGACAATCAAACTCCCAATCGGCCATGCGCTAAGTTTGATGAATTGGTCTAACGTGTTTACAAAACTGTTGGCTTTCAAGATTTCCTCCTTGGAAACGATAAAAGGAACGAGGGAGTTTTTAATCGGATTATTGATCCCATCTAAAAAAGCGATCAATGATACAAAAACATAAACGATCGCAGTGTAATGTTCCGCACCCCATTGCAAAAACAGCGAGAGAAAAAGCAGCAGAAATGTTTTACACATTTGTCCGTAGGACAATAACGTTTTTAGTTTATATTTTTCGAAAAATATCGGTGCGACGATTCCGCTAATAAATAACGACAATGTAACGAAAAAAGGGACTAATGCGGCAGCCATGGCTTTCGATGTCAAATGATATAGGTAAGAGACAACGGAAACAATGTAGAACACATCTCCGAAATTCGCGAAAGATTGTCCGATCCAAAGGAAATGAAATGTTTTATTTTTCATGACCTCAATCCTCTCTTTGATCATCGAAACGACTGGTGATGGAATAGTCAAAATGAACCAAAAATCAGATCTTCAGTCTTTGATGAAACTGGCTTTTTGCCACGCCCCAAAACGATGGAGCGAAGGAAAACGGGTTGATTTTCAACAATCTGCTAAAGGTAAATGGATATACTGAAGCAATGGAAGCCTCCCCCTTATTCTGTTTAGAGTATCTTGAAAATCAAAAGGCCTTTAGACAGAGCATATCTCACATTTCGCACCCTAACAAGGTCAAAACAAAGGATTTTTTATTTAGTTTTTCAGAATAACTTTTTGACCAACACGACGAGCGATGGCTATCCTTTTTTTACCATCGCTGGTCGTTCCGTATGACGTTACACGTAAATGCTCTCATCCAGCCCCAACCCCTGCAGAATCCTTCGTTGTTCAGGGGTGAGGGAGCGATCCAGTGAGCGTTGGATGCGTCCATCCGGCAGCTCCAGGAGGACGACGTTCACATATTGAAACAGCTGGAAAATCGCCTGCCCCGTCGGTCGGGTCAGCTTGCGGCCTCCGGCGCCCTTTAATGGGTGTTCGGGTGTGATGAACTGGCGCACCCGGCGCTGAAAGACGCGGTAAATGGCCAAGGCCAAGAGAAACAAATAGCCCAATACCGCAACTCGTTCTGGCTTTTTGACATAGATCTCATCCGTGAAAAAAGGGTCTTTCAAAAAAGCGAAGTTCATTTCCACCGAGATCTGCCCTTTATATAGCTTCAAGATCTCTTGGGCATCCATTTGTTGGCCCTTCCATTCCTCCGGAACGGTCGTGACGAGGACAAACCGGGACGCTTTCCGTCTTGCCTGTTCCCACGCGTTTTGGTCGAATTCGACGTCAAGGCGCAAGAGATACCGCGTCTCCATCTCGGGTTCCGCCCCTTTTTTCGGCCGTCCGCGCCGTTTTTTCGGGCGTACGATCTCTTCGACCGCGGCCTTGACCTGATGAAACCGTGGGCGAAGGGACGTCTTGAGGGACGCCAAGGCTTGTTCAGCGTCTTCCCGGCACGAGAAAGGGTGGCGCTCCCAATGGGCTTGTTCCTCGCGAAGAAGCTCCGCTTCTTTGGTTCGTTCTTTTTCGAGCGTCTTTCCTTTTCGCTGGTCGAGCGCACTCGATTCGACGACGATCAGCCGAACGGGGTGGCCTTCATAGGTGGAGGATGTTTCCCATACCCGGTACGTGGCGCCGTTTCTCTCCGCCAGCGTAAAGGGGTCGCTCCACGGGATGTGGGCCGAATCGGCCTCCGCGAATGCCCGTTTGACGATGCGGAGCGACGAAGGGCCTCGGGTGATCAAAAAGGCGTTGGCCGCTTTGGTTTGCGCCAGAGTGTCTTTTGTCATCGCGGCGGAATCGGCCACATAAATCCATTCGTCTTCCATCTTGGCTTGTTTGAGCTGTTCGTGGACACGGGACAGCACCTCCGGATTCCACGTTTTGTCAGGCAGGTTGCCGTCGTGCACATCGCCGTAAAACGGGATGCCGTCCTCGTTGCCGACCAGTCCGAAGCCGATCTGTTTTTGCCAACGATGATGGCGGTTATAGCCATGTGTGATCTGCAAAGCCTCTAATGAGGCCGATTCATACGCGCCGTAAACCGTCTTGTCCGTCGTATCGGCGTGAAAGGCTCGGAGGGAAAGGCCTTCTTTGCGATAAATGTGAATCAAGCAAGTGCTGATCACCTTGTGAATATCGGCCTCATACAAGCGGTCGAGATGACGAGCCAAGGCATCGTCGTTCAACCAGGAAGGATGGAGACCGGGACGGATGAGTTTCTCTAGATCGATCTCCTGAGCCCATCGTTCCACGTGAACGAGGGCTTGCCGGCCGTCAAACAGATTGTAGATGATGGCCTGAACGGCATCGCTGACTCGAGTCTGGCACTGTGGATCAACGGGAACGAGATGGTCAATCAATTGGGGCAGGCCCAGTTTCTTGAATAGGGCACTTATTATATTCAAATAATAATTGCGATAGACCTTTTTGACTTGAACGTTCATGAGAGAAAAACTCCTTCACTTTCCTTGTATGTCAAGGATTCATTCGACGATGGACACAAAAAATCCTCCCGATTTTCGTTGGGAGGGTGCGAAATGTGAGGCATATCATGCTGCTGGAGTTTCTATAGGAATTATGCATCTTGATCACTTGTTTAATGATACTAAAAATTGTGATAAGTATATGAATGATTTGCGGAAAACAGTTGAAGAAATAGAGGCAAGAACACAATTCTTGGGGGAACAGGGAGTAAAAACTTTAGAAATCATGCGCAAGTTCATTAATCATCCATCTTTTGATGACATTACGTATTCCTTACAGAACTAATGGCCATTGCGACAAATGAAAACACAGAAGCCCATTGCGTTTGATCGAGTCCGGTTGTTTTGAGGTTGTTTGAGGCGAATGAAACGGATCGACGTACAGAAATGCTTAAGGATTCAGTGTCGGAGTCCAAAGCAAAGGAAAGAAATAAAAAACAGCCGGACAGGGAACGGTTCCCTGTCCGGCTGGGTTCTTGTTAAACGAGCGGTCCGCCGAGTTTTTCGATGGACGGATCGATGTGGGCGAATTTTTGGAAGTTGGCGCGGAATTTTTCCGCCAGCTCTTTCGCCTTTTGTTCGTACGCTTGTTTGTCGGCCCATGTGTTTTGCGGGCGCAAGACGTCGTCCGGCACGCCGGGGACGTGCGCCGGGATGGCGAGGCCGAAGATCGGGTCTTGCACGGTTTCGACGTTGTCAAGCTCTCCTTCGACGGCGGCTTGCACCATCGCGCGGGTGTAGGCGAGCTTCATGCGGCTGCCGACGCCGTACGGCCCTCCTGTCCAACCGGTGTTGACCAAAAAGACGCGGACGTTGTGCTCAGCGATTTTTTGTCCGAGCATTTCCGCGTACTCGACGGCCGGGCGCGGCAAAAACGGCGCGCCAAAGCACGTCGAGAACGTCGCTTCCGGTTCGGTGACGCCGCGTTCCGTGCCGGCGAGTTTGCTTGTGTAGCCGCTTAAGAAATGGTACATCGCCTGTTCGCGCGTCAGTTTGCTGATCGGCGGCAGGACGCCGAACGCATCGGCCGTCAGGAACACGATCGTGGACGGGTGGCCGGCGACGCTTGGGTCGACGATGTTTTTGATCGCTTGAAGCGGGTAGGCGGCGCGCGTGTTTTCCGTCAGCGTGCCGTCATCGTAATCCGGCACTCGCGTCGCGTCGTTGAGAATGACATTTTCGAGCACGGCGCCAAAGCCGATGGCGTCAAAAATTTGCGGCTCTTTCTCGCGCGATAAGTTGATGCATTTCGCATAGCAGCCGCCTTCGATATTGAAAATGCCGCGGCTCGACCAGCCGTGTTCGTCATCGCCGATCAAGCGGCGGTTCGGGTCGGTCGAGAGCGTCGTTTTCCCGGTTCCCGACAAGCCGAAGAAGAGGGCGACGTCGCCTTCCTGGCCGACGTTGGCCGAGCAGTGCATCGGCAGGATGCCTTGTTCCGGCAGCAAATAGTTCATCACCGAGAAGATCGATTTTTTCATTTCACCGGCGTATTCCGTCCCGCCGATTAGGACAACGCGGCGTTCAAAGGAAATGATGATGAACGCTTCCGAGCGCGTGCCGTCCACAGCCGGGTCCGCCTTAAAGTTCGGCGCGCAAATGACGGTAAATTGCGGCTCATGTGCGGCGAGCTCTTCAGCGCTCGGCCGGATGAACAGCTGATGGACGAACAAGTTGTGCCAAGCGAATTCGTTGACGACTTGAATCGGCAGCCGGGATTTCGGATCGGCGCCGGCAAAGCCTTTAAAGACGAACAGTTCCTCTTTCCTCATTAAATAATCGAGCACTTTATCATACAGTTTTTCAAATGTTTCCGGCGCCATCGGCTGGTTGACCGTTCCCCAATCAACGGTCTGTTTCGTCGACGGTTCTTCCACGATATATTTGTCTTTCGGCGACCGTCCGGTATATTTGCCGGTCGTGACGGCGACGGCTCCGGTGTGCGTCAGCCGTCCTTCGTGTCGTTGCAGCACTTTTTCGACGAGCTCAGCGACGGACAATTGGTGATGTACGTACGGTTTTTGCAGCAGCAAAGAAAGCTTATTTGTCATGTTTGCGATCCCCATGTTCACAACCTGCCTTCTTTTTGTAATCACTCTTGAAAATAGTATAACACATTTTTATTAATAGTCCATACTAATTGTGTAGGTTTTTTTGAACTTATTTTGCCTATTTTTCAGATAATAAAAAATTCATTTCTGCGGTTGACTTTGCTTATTCCATTGCGATAAGATAAGTCATTGAACGGATACTCTTATCCCGAGCCGGTGGAGGGACAGGCCCGATGAAACCCAGCAACCGTCACAATTTTACATATGTGAAATGGTGCTAACCTGTGGCAAGGCGTGGTCCTTGAACGATAAGAGTGAAAGGAAGCAATCCGATTGCAATGACCTTTCCTCACCGTGACAGGAAAGGTTTTTTTATATTGCGAAGGGAAACGAGTTCCGTATCGCCACATTACGTCAAGAGGAGGAAATGAGCCGAATGTCAGCCAAACGCCGCTTGTTTACTTCAGAATCTGTAACCGAAGGACATCCGGATAAAATTTGTGACCAAATTTCCGATGCCATTTTGGATGCCATTTTGGAAAAAGATCCGAACGCCCGCGTCGCTTGTGAAACGAGCGTGACAACAGGTCTCGTGCTTGTCAGCGGGGAAATTACGACGTCGACGTACGTCGATATTCCGCGCATCGTCCGCGATACGGTTCGCGAGATCGGCTATACGCGCGCAAAATACGGATTTGACGCCGATACGTGCGCCGTGCTGACGTCGATTGACGAGCAGTCGCCGGATATCGCGATGGGGGTTGACCGGGCGCTCGAGGCGCGCGAAGGTCAGATGACCGACGAGGAAATTGAAGCGATCGGTGCCGGCGACCAAGGGCTTATGTTTGGGTTTGCCTGCAATGAAACAGAAGAGTTGATGCCGCTCCCGATTTCGCTTGCCCACCGTTTAGCGCGCCGTTTGGCCGAAGTGCGCAAAACGGACGTGTTGCCGTATTTGCGTCCGGACGGCAAAACGCAAGTGACGATCGAATACGATGAAAACGGCAAACCGGTGCGCGTCGACACGATTGTCATTTCGACGCAGCATCATCCGGAAATTGAGCAAGATCAAATCGAACGCGATATGAAAGAACACGTCATCAAACCGGTGGTTCCAGCGGAGTTGTTGGATGAGAACACGAACTATTTCATCAACCCGACCGGCCGGTTCGTCATCGGCGGTCCGCAAGGGGACGCTGGGCTGACAGGGCGGAAAATCATCGTTGACACGTACGGCGGTTACGCCCGCCATGGCGGCGGTGCGTTCTCGGGCAAAGACCCGACGAAAGTTGACCGCTCGGCAGCATATGCGGCCCGTTATGTGGCGAAAAACATTGTCGCGGCCGGGCTTGCTGATAAGTGCGAAGTGCAGCTCGCCTACGCCATCGGTGTCGCCCGTCCGGTTTCGATTTCGATCGATACGTTCGGCACCGGCAACGTGTCGGAAGACATTTTGATTGAAGTCGTGCGCAACAACTTCGACCTTCGTCCGGCCGGCATCATCAAAATGCTTGACCTGCGCCGTCCGATTTACAAACAAACGGCGGCTTACGGCCATTTCGGACGCACGGACGTCGATTTGCCGTGGGAACGCACCGATAAAGCGGCTGTGCTGAAAGAGCAAGCGTTGGCGTTAGCGAACGGACAATAACGAAAAAAGAGGGGGTGATCGGCAATCGCCGGCCGTCCCCTCTTTTTCTTTTTGGCTTGCTTTCGCATTGGTTGGTCAGGCGAGCATGACGGCATGGCAACGACTGCGTGATTGACGTGTTTCTCGGCTGTTGGTTCGTCATCGGCCGCCAAGGGCGATGGGAAACGCCCGACATTCCAGCCGCTCGTTACGGCTCGATGGGCCGCTGCTGCCGGAGCGCTTTGTAATATTGCCCTTTTTCCACGTATTCGCGGCGGATGCGTTCCATTTCACGGAAATCGTCTTCGGTCAGCTCGCGGACGACTTTCGCCGGCCGGCCGAGGGCGAGCACGTTCGGCGGGATTTTTTTGCCGGGCGGCACTAAGCTGCCGGCGCCGATAAACGCGCCTTCGCCGATTTCCGCGCCATCGAGGATGATCGATCCCATGCCGATCAAGGCGTTTTTGCGAACGATGGCGCTATGCAAAATGACTTGATGGCCGACGGTCACGCCGTCTTCAATGATGAGCGGATTGTTTGGACTTTGATGCAAAATTGAGTTATCTTGAATATTGACCCGGTTGCCGATGATTGTCGGCGCCACGTCGCCGCGGATGACGGTGTGAAACCAGATGCTCGTCTCCTCGCCGATCGTGACATCGCCGGTGATCGTCACATAATCGGCGATAAAGGCGGACGGGGCAATGTGCGGCGTCTTTCCTTTGTATGGATAAATCATCGCTTTCGTTCCTTTCTTTATGCAAAATCGTCTGTCTATTTGTATTTTACAAAGTTGTCCGCCGTTCGTAAACAACAGGAAGCGGACTGCAGCCAAACCGGTTTGTCCAAGCTGCATGGATGGCAATACTAGAAGAGAAAAGAGCAAGGTTTTTGCGCCCGAGGTGAGCCCATTGAAAATTCCGACACATCCGATTGCGTTAATGAAAATGGTCTATCGCGACGTGTTTCCCATTGTCCACCGCGAGCTTGCCTATTGGCAGCGGCAGGCGGAGCAAATCCCTGACCCGGAACTGCGGCGTCAAGCGTTGGCGAGCATTGCGTCGAAAACGTTCCATTGTGAAGGCGGTGCAATTTTGGCACTTTTGGCGGGGGAACAATTAGAAGCGTGCATCCGCTTTATCGTCGCGTACCAGACGATTAGCGACTACTTAGATAACTTGTGCGACCGGAGCACCTCACTGGATCCGCTCGATTTTCGCGCCTTGCACGACTCGATGCCGGATGCTTTGACGCTCGGGGCGGAGCCGTCGAACTATTACCGCCATCGCCGCGAGCAGGAAGACGGCGGCTATTTGCCGGCGCTCGTGCGCACGTGCCAAGAGGTGCTCAAGACCGTGCGCCATTACGAAACGATCGTTCCATTTTTGCATGAACTGGCCGGATATTATTGCGATTTGCAAGTACATAAACACGTCGATACAAAAGAGCGCGTGCCGCGGCTGGAACGGTGGTTTGCCCAATACAAAGACGCCTTGCCGCCGATGGAATGGTACGAGTTTTCCGCCTGTTCCGGCTCGACGCTCGGCATTTTTTGCCTTGTGGCGTATGCGTTTGGCGAGTCGCTGCCGCCGGAGATGGCAAAACAAGTGCGCGACGGTTATTTTCCGTACATTCAAGGGCTGCACATTTTGCTTGATTATTTGATCGATCAAGAAGAAGACCGCGAAGGCGGCGATTTGAACTTTTGTTTTTACTATCCGAATGAAACGGTGCTGCTCGAACGGCTTTGCCACTTTATTGAGGAAGCGGACCGCCATGTCGGCGAACTGCCCCATGGCGAGTTTCACCGTTTGATTCACCGCGGCTTGCTTGGGCTGTATTTGTCGGATGACAAGGTGAAAAAGCAGCGCGGCTTGCGCCGGTTGGCGCGTCAGCTCGTCCGCGCCGGCGGGGCGGCGTCGCAGTTTTTCTATTGGAACGGAAAAGCGTATCGTTTTTGGCAAGAGAAACAAAAACGGCTGTCTTTCTCGTAAAGACAGCCGTTTTTATTTGGGGGCGGATCGGGGAAAAGGAGCGATCTCCGCCTGTCGCTTTTCGAGCGCAAGAATAAACGGCGGGTCGTTGCGCCGATTGAGGAATTCGTATTTTAGCACATGGACGTGTTGCTGGTCGAGCGAACGCACGTAATCAAGCAGCGCGTCGCGCTCGATTTTTCCTTCCGGGTGGCCGTGGTAAACGACAAGAACGATGACACCGCCCGGCTTCATGACGGAAAGAAGCTGTTCGACCGCCTGAATCGTCGATTCCGGTTTGGTGACGATTTGTTTATCGCCGCCCGGCAAATAGCCGAGGTTGAACACGGCGCCGGCAATGCGGCCATGAACATCACAGGGAAGCGCTGTGAGCAGTTCGCTATGGCTTTGTTGGAATAACGTGACCCGGCCGTGCAGCCCGCGTTCAGCAAGGCGGGCCGCCGCCGCCGCGATCGCTTCCGCTTGAATGTCAAAGCCAAACACATGCCCGCGATCGCCGACGCGTTCGGCAAGATAGACGGTGTCATGGCCGTTGCCGACCGTCGCGTCGATGGCAAGGTCGCCTTCAGTGACCGCGCCGGCAAGCAAAAAGCGGGCAAACGGCAAAATGTTCATCAATGTCATCGGGCCGCCACCTCTTGTTTGTATCGTTTTCCTTGATAGCTGTTGCGCCGCTCAAGCTCGGCGTCAATGGCGTTTAATACTTCCCATTTATTGGCGCTCCACATCGGCCCGATGAGCAAGTCGATCGGCCCATCGCCGGTGATGCGATGCACGACCATCTCCGGCGGCAGCACTTCAAGCTGGTCGCATACAAGGCGGACGTATTCGTCAAACGACAAAAACGTAACAAGCCCTTTTTCGTATTGTTTCACCATCGGTGTTCCTTTTAATAAATGAAGCGAATGGATTTTGATGCCTTGCACATCCATGGCGGCGACCGTTTGGGCCGTTTCCATCATCATGTCGTACGTCTCTAGCGGCAGGCCGTTAATGAGATGAACACAGACGCGGATGCCGTGCCGGCGCAATTTTTGGACGCCGTCGACAAAACAGTGGAAATCATGCGCCCGGTTGATCAGTTGCGCCGTCCGCTCATGGATCGTTTGCAAACCGAGCTCGACCCATAAATACGTCCGTTCGTTCAATTCGGCCAAATAATCGACGACTTCATCCGGCAGGCAGTCAGGGCGCGTGGCGATCGACAGACCGACGACGCCGTCAAGGCCGAGCACGGTTTCGTATTTTTCGCGCAGCACCTCGACTGGGGCGTGCGTGTTCGTGAACGCTTGAAAGTACGCCAAATAGTTGCCGTCTTTCCACTTTTGGTGCATTTTCTCCCGGATCGTATGAAATTGGGTCACTAAATCATCGGCCCGGTTGCCGGCAAAATCGCCTGACCCGGCGGCGCTGCAAAACGTGCAGCCGCCGTATGCCACCGTCCCGTCGCGGTTTGGGCAGTCAAAGCCGCCATCGAGCGCGACTTTAAACACTTTATGTCCGAACGTCTGGCGCAAATGGTAGTTCCACGTATGATACCGTTTATGGTCATTGGTATACGGAAACGGGTTTGCGTGCATGAATACCGCTTCCCTCCTTGCTTTGAAAAATGCCGTCATCCTTGCATTGTACCATGGATGGCGGCAAAAAGCGATCGCTGCCAATCATTGACGTGATACGGATGACGACAGCGGCGCATAGTAAACATGAGGGAACATTACGAAAAGGGGTGAACGCATGGCGACAAGACAATCGGTCGAAGAGTTTTTGCAGCGGTGTGAAGATGTGATCCGCTTTGCGAAAGAACAATATACCGAAGCGCAAAAGCAAGAGCATTACAACCTCACCGAATATACGAACGCCCAGCAAATGCTCGAGCAAACGGTCAACGACTTGGCGCACTTGGCGTTAAGCTGCAACGCCCAGCAGCGTGAGCAGCTGCACCGGATGCGGCTTCAGCTTGAGCAGCTGCAAAACGAAATGATCTTGCTTGACCGCTAAAGACAGCGGCAAGTGAAAGCCCCGCCATTCACACCGGCCAGAAGGAAGGCAAAGAAACGGCGGGGAAACAGAAGTGAGGAGGGACGACATGAAGCGGCGCCTGAAACAAACGAACCCGGAACAAAAAACGCGCAACGGCCGAAACAATAACGATCTTGAACTGGGCCAAGATTTCGATCCGGTCAAACTGGCGAAAAAGCAGTACGAACAAACGGGCGGACAGCCGATCCGCTCCAAACAGCGCAACGGGTGAGGTACGTTAAACAACGAGGGGGCATCCTGCTGCCCTCGTTGTTTATTATGACGTTTTTGATTGCTTTTTTCTCCTTTCCCCCCTACAATTAGTTTGGGAACCGAAAGAAATGAAGCAAAGGATGATGACCGATGCCCCGTGCGCTTTGGTGGCTGCTTGTCGGTATGGCGCTTAATGTGACAGGGGGGTCTTTTTTATGGCCGCTCAATACGATTTATTTGCACGAACAGCTTGGCCAGCCGCTTGCGGTGGCGGGCGCGGTGCTGATGCTCAACTCCGGCGGCAGCGTCGTCGGCAGCATAGTCGGCGGTGTTTTGTTTGACCGGATCGGCGGGTTTCGCTCCCTCCTTGCCGGGGCCTGTTTGACGATGGCGGCCTCGGCCGGCTTGAGCGTTTGGCACGGCTGGCCGCATTATGCGATGTTTTTGGCGCTGCTTGGCATCGGCAGCGGCATCGTTTTTCCGGTGGCATCGGCGTATGCGGGCGCGATTTGGCCGGAAGGGGGACGGCGGGCGTTCAACGCCTTGTATGTGGCGCAAAACGTCGGGGTCGCCATCGGTTCGGCGCTCGGCGGGCTTGTCGCCTCCTATTCCTTTTCGTTCGTGTTTTTCGCCAATCTGTTGCTCTATGTCGCGTTTTTGGTGATCGTCACGGCCGGCTTGCGGCGCATCCCGCTTTTGCCCGCACCGAGAACGAAACGATCCCGAGAAGTGGAAAAACCGCCATCCCGCGCCGTCGGGTGGGCGCTCGCTCTCCTTTGCGGCGGCTATGGGTTGTGCTGGGTGAGCTATGTGCAATGGTCGACGACGATCGCCGTTTATACCCGGGAACTTCATTTGCCGGTCCATCAATACAGCTTGCTTTGGACGATCAACGGCGCGTTGATCGTCTTGGCGCAGCCGGTGCTGTCGCGGGTGATCCGCCGCTTCATGCCGGGGATGAAGCGGCAAATGGTGATCGGGTTTGCCATTTTCGCCGTTTCGTTTGCCATGCTGTTTGACGCCGATTCGCTCGGTGAGTTTGCCGCTTCGATGGTGGTCCTCACCATCGCCGAGATGATCGTCTGGCCGGCGATTCCGGCAGTCGTGAGCGGGCTCGCGCCGCAAGGGAAGGCCGGATTTTACCAAGGAATCGTCAACGGCACGGCTACGGCCGGACGGATGATCGGGCCGGTCATCGGCGGGTGGGCGGCTGACACCTTAGGCATGAAGCCGCTCATCGGGCTGCTCGTCGCGTTTGCGTTGTTGGCGGTTGCCGCGGCGCTGTTGTACGACCGCTGGCTGCCAAAGCCGACAGAGAAGACCGGGAAAAAAACAGCAGCGACGATATAGGTTTCGGCTTGCAATCGATCGACAAATTTTTTAAAATAATAATTAAATTTGTCATTTCGGACGCAAAGAAACGTGCGAATAACGGTGAAGAGGAGCAGTAGCGGGCCTGGCGGACGGCAGAGAGTTGACGGCTGGTGCGAGTCAACCGAAGCGGGCTCGTGAACTCGCCTCGGAGTTGCCGGCGCGAACAGCGCTGCTTACTAACGCCGGCCGTGAATCCGCGTTAAGGAACAAAGCGGGTGCGCCATAGGCGCGCCAAAAAGGGTGGTACCGCGGGAAGTGTGCCTCTCGTCCCTTTTCATGGGGATGGGGGGTTTTTTTATACATATTTCCGTCAATGATGCAAATGCAGAAACCGATAGGAGGAGTATGACGATGAGTTTCAACCATCGCGAAATCGAGAAAAAATGGCAAAATTATTGGGAAGAGCAGAAGACGTTCCGCACCCCGGATGAAAGCGACAAACCGAAGTTTTACGTGTTGGATATGTTTCCGTATCCGTCCGGCGCCGGCTTGCACGTCGGCCATCCGGAAGGGTATACGGCGACTGACATTTTGGCGCGCATGAAGCGGATGCAAGGGTACAACGTCCTTCACCCGATGGGCTGGGACGCGTTCGGGCTGCCGGCCGAGCAATATGCGCTTGATACCGGCAACGACCCGGCCGAGTTTACGCAAAAAAACATCGACAATTTCCGCCGGCAAATTAAGTCGCTTGGTTTTTCGTATGATTGGGATCGGGAAATTAACACGACCGACCCGAACTATTACAAATGGACGCAATGGATTTTCTTGAAGCTGTACGAAAAAGGGCTTGCGTATATAGATGAGGTGCCGGTCAACTGGTGTCCGGCGCTCGGCACGGTGCTGGCAAACGAGGAAGTCATCAACGGCCGCAGCGAGCGCGGCGGGCATCCGGTCATCCGCAAGCCGATGCGGCAATGGATGCTGAAAATTACGGCTTATGCCGACCGGCTGCTCGAAGATTTAGAAGAGCTCGACTGGCCGGAAAGCATCAAGGAGATGCAGCGCAACTGGATCGGCCGCTCGGAAGGGGCGGAAATCGAGTTTGCTGTCGACGGCCATGACGAGTCGTTCACGGTGTTTACGACGCGGCCGGATACGCTGTTTGGCGCAACGTACACGGTGCTGGCGCCGGAGCATCCGCTCGTTGAGAAAATTACAACGCCGGAGCAAAAACAAGCCGTTGACGCCTACTTGAAGGAAGTGCAAAGCAAAAGCGACCTCGAGCGCACCGACTTGGCGAAAGAAAAGACGGGCGTATTCACCGGTGCGTACGCCGTTCATCCAGTGACCGGCGCTCGGCTTCCGATTTGGATCGCCGACTACGTGTTGATGGGCTACGGCACGGGGGCGATCATGGCCGTCCCGGCGCACGATGAGCGCGACTATGAGTTCGCGAAAACATTCAACTTGCCGATCAAAGAAGTCGTGGCCGGCGGGAATGTCGAAAACGAGCCGTACACCGGCGACGGGGAGCACATCCACTCCGAGTTTTTGAACGGCTTGAACAAACAAGAAGCGATCGAAAAAATGATCGCGTGGCTTGAAGAGCATGGAAAAGGGCGGAAAAAAGTGTCGTACCGGCTGCGCGACTGGCTGTTCAGCCGTCAGCGCTACTGGGGCGAGCCGATTCCGGTCATCCATTGGGAAGACGGAACGATGACGACCGTGCCGGAGGAAGAATTGCCGCTTGTCCTGCCGAAAACGGATGAAATCCGTCCGTCGGGAACGGGCGAATCGCCGCTTGCCAACATCGAAGAATGGGTCAACGTCGTCGACCCGAAAACGGGCAAAAAAGGGCGGCGTGAGACGAACACGATGCCGCAATGGGCGGGAAGCTGCTGGTATTATTTGCGCTACATCGATCCGCATAACGACAAACAGCTCGCCGATCCGGAAAAATTGAAACAATGGCTGCCGGTTGACGTCTACATCGGCGGGGCAGAGCATGCGGTGTTGCACTTGCTGTACGCCCGCTTCTGGCATAAAGTGCTGTACGACCTTGGCATCGTGCCGACGAAAGAGCCGTTCCAAAAGCTGTTTAACCAAGGGATGATTTTAGGCGAAAACAACGAAAAAATGAGCAAATCAAAAGGCAACGTCGTCAATCCGGACGATATCGTCGAAAGCCATGGCGCCGATACGCTCCGGTTGTACGAAATGTTCATGGGGCCGCTTGAAGCGTCGATCGCCTGGTCGACGAAAGGGCTTGACGGAGCGCGCCGGTTTTTGGACCGCGTCTGGCGTCTGTTTGTCACTGAAAATGGCGAACTGAACCCGAACATCGTCGACGAGCCGGCGAACGACCAGCTTGAGCGCGTCTATCATCAAACGGTGAAAAAAGTGACGGAAGACTACGAAGCCTTGCGCTTCAACACCGCCATCTCACAGCTGATGGTGTTCATTAACGAAGCGTATAAAGCCGAGCAGATGAAAAAAGAATATATGGAAGGGTTCGTCAAGCTTTTATCGCCGGTTTGCCCGCATATCGGCGAAGAGCTGTGGCAAAAGCTTGGCCACACGGACACGATCGCTTATGAATCGTGGCCGGCGTATGACGAAGCAAAACTGGTCGAAGACGTCGTGGAAATCGTCGTCCAAATCAACGGCAAAGTGCGGGCGAAGCTCAACGTGCCGGCTGACTTATCGAAAGAGGCGCTCGAAGAACGGGCGCTTGCCGATGAAAAAATCAAAGAGCAGCTTCAAGGCAAAACGGTGCGCAAAGTGATCGCCGTCCCCGGCAAGCTCGTCAATATCGTTGCCAACTAACAAGACGGGCGGGACGGCGGGTCCGCCGCCCCCCTCTTATACGGATGAAAGGAGCGAACTTGGATGGAAGAAATCAAAGAGATCACTCCGGCCGAGGTGAAGGAAAAGCTTGAACGCGGTGAAAAGCTGAACATTGTCGATGTGCGCGAAGACGAGGAAGTCGCCTTCGGCATGATTCCGGGCGCCAAACATATCAAAATGGGTGACATCCCGAACCGGTTGGATGAACTCGATAAAAACGAAGAATACATTTTCGTCTGCCGCTCCGGGCGGCGGAGCGAAAACGTCTGCCATTACTTGCAGGAGCTCGGCTACCGCGTCCGCAACATGACCGGCGGCATGCTCGAGTGGGAAGGGGAAACGGTGCCGAAGCAATAATGGTCCCGCCTTCACCCGGTTATGATGACCGTCCGCCTTCCACTCAGCATTCGCCCACGGGGTCGGGGTGAAAGAAGCGGCGAAAGACGAGCATCCGCCGCCGACCGTGATCGCTCTTTAACCCGCTGCCCGATGGAAGTAGGGCGGATGGGGCTGACCCAAAAGGTCGTCTGCCTTTAAGATAGGAGCAACATATAGTGTGTCAGAAACAATCAGCACGTATATATAGCGGCGAAAGGGGGGCCTAATCCTTTTTGGCCCCCTCAATTAGCGACGCGTTCATTCCATCGTGAGAGACACGGCCTCAAGGAAGGGTTCGGCGCGCGTGTCATCGTGAGAACAAGGGGGTCCCGCTTCATATGGGACACCCTCGTTTTTTGTTTTTTCAGGCAGGACTTTCCCTCCCCATGTGGAAAACAGAAAAGAAAACAGGAGGAGCGGCATGTATAAAGTGAAAGTGTTTGACAAAGAACATGAGAAAGATTTAGAAGCGGCCGTCAACGATTTTCTAGCCCGCCTGAAAGACGGGCAGCTGATTGATGTCAAATACAGCGTGGCGGCGATGGAGTCAGAAGGCGAGCAAATTTATTGCTTTTCCGCCATGGTCATTTACCGGACGTAATGGGCCGGGCCGCCCCGGTTGCAGGTGTGGAGCCGGAACGCCGAGTTGTTTGTAAGAGGCTTGGCGGTCCGCTTTTTGCCGGCCGTTGTCCGCTTCATCGGCGGGAAAGCGGCTGCGCCTCGTTTGGCATGCTGTCAATCAGCTGTCTGCGCCGATGATTCCCGTCATTCGTCGAAAACCCGTCTATCTCGACACTGTCAATCGGCTGTCTGCGCCGATGATTCGCTTCGGCTGCTTTTCGCCTCTAACGCATAGCGGGCGGCATTCATGCCGGCGAGCCGCCCGGTCACCAAGGCGGCGGTGATGTTGTAGCCGCCCGTATAGCCGTGGATGTCCAAAATTTCGCCGCAAAAATAGAGCCCAGCCATGCATTTGGACGCCATCGTTTTCGGTTCAATTTCTTTCACAGACACCCCGCCCCCGGTCACGAACGCTTTTTCGATGGGCAGCGTGCCGTGGACGCGAAACGTAAACTGTTTGCAGCAGCGGACAAACGCCCGCAATGCCTCATGGCTTACCGTGCCGGCGGCCGCTTGCGGGTCGATGCCGCTTCGCTCGAGCAAAAAGGCGGCGTACCGCTCCGGCAGCACCGTTTTGGCGATGGTTTTCACCGCTTTTTTCGGCTCTTCTTTGCATAATTTGGCCAGGCGTTGAAACAGTTCTTCTTGCGTGACGTCCGGCAGCGCATCGATGCTCATGGCGACGGCGCCGTCGGCGGCGTTTTTCAGCGCTTTCACAACAAACTGGCTGCAGCGGAGAGCAGCCGGGCCGGAGATGCCGAAATGGGTAAACAGCATGTCCATCCGGTGGGTGATGATCGGTTTGCCGTTCGGCTTTAAGACGCCAAGCGCCACATCGCGCAGCGACAGCCCTTGCAGCGTCCGGTTTTGGATGAACGGCTCGTTCGATACGATCGGCACTTCGGTCGGAAACAGCTCGGTCACCGTATGGCCGGCTTTTTTTGCCCAAGGATAGCCGTCGCCCGTCGAGCCGGTTTGCGGCACCGATTTGCCGCCGACCGCGACGACGACAGCGTTGGCGGCGATCGTCTCCCCGCTTTTTAGCTTGACGCCGACCGTTTTTCCGCGCTCATACCAAACATCCTCAACCGGCGTTTCAAGCCGGATATCGACCTTAAGCCGGCCGAGTTCGTTCACGAGCGCCTCGACGACGGATTGAGCGCTGTCGCTTTTTGGAAACATGCGGCCGTGGTCTTCTTCCTTCAGCGGCACGCCAAGCCGTTCAAAAAAGCGAATGATGTCTTCGTTGTTAAATACGGAAAAGGCGCTGTATAAAAAGCGGCCGTTGCCGGGAATGTGGCGGACGATTTCATCGATCGGCAGCCGGTTTGTGACATTGCAGCGCCCGCCGCCGGAGATGGCGAGCTTGCGCCCGAGCTTTGTCCCTTTTTCCAACAGCAGCACGCTTGCTCCTTGTTCCCCAGCAGCGATCGCCGCCATGAGTCCAGACGGGCCGCCGCCGATGACGATGACGTCATATCCCATATGCATTCCACCCTTTCGTTGTCCGCAACCAGACAATGTTTTTCGTTCCGTTGCCAACTATGATAAAATAGGAATGTTGCCATTTTCAACGTCCACGGTTAGGGAAGGGATCGTATGTCAACATCGAAACTGCTGCGCGGCACATTTATTTTAACCGCTGGCGTGATGATTTCCCGTCTTCTCGGCTTATTTTACGTCATTCCGTTTTACCATCTTGTCGGCGAGCGCGGCGGGGCGCTGTACGGATACGGCTATGTGCCGTACCAAATTTTTTTAAGTTTAGCAACGGCTGGGCTGCCGGTCGCTGTATCGAAATTTGTGTCAAAATACAATGCCCTTGAGGAATACCGCGTCGGCTATACGCTCTTTCGCTCCGGCCTCGTGCTCATGTTGGCGAGCGGCGTCGCTTCATGGCTCATTTTGTACGGGCTGGCGCCTGTTTTGGCCCCGCATGTCATCGATGCGGAAACAAACGTCAACTCGGTGGATGACGTCGTTGCCGTCATTCGCGCCGTCAGTTTTGCGCTCATCATCGTGCCGATGATGAGCTTGATCCGCGGCTTTTTCCAGGGGCATGAGTCGATGGGGCCGACAGCGCTGTCGCAAGTCGTCGAGCAAATCGTGCGCATTGTCTTTTTGCTTGGGGCTTGTTATGTCATTTTGCGCATTTGGGACGGCTCGATCGTCACCGCGGTGAGCGCAGCGACGTTTGCCGCGTTTGTCGGCGCCGTCGGCGGGCTGTTGGTGCTTGTTGTGTATTGGTGGAAGCGGCGTCCGTATTTGCGTTCTTTGCTCGAGCGCGACCGCGGCGAAGTGAGCGTGTCGCTCCCGGCGATGTATAAGGAGCTGCTCCTTTCTTCGATTCCGTTCGTCTTTGTCGGTTTGTCGATGTCGCTTTATCAGCTCATCGACCAGTTTACGTTCAACCATGCGATGGCCGCCGCCGGGTTGGGAAACATATCGGAACACGCGTATTCGGTGTTCAATATGTGGGCGCAAAAGCTCGTCATCATCCCGGTGACGCTGGCAACCTCGTTCAGCTTGGCGCTCATTCCGACGATCACGAAAGCGCATGTCGAACAAAACCGGAAGGCGCTGCGGCAATATTTGAACCAGACGTTCCAAGTGCTCATGTTTTTAACGATGCCGGCGGTGATCGGCATGGCGGTGCTCGCCGGCCCGATGTACAGCTCGTTTTACAGCTATGACCCGCTCGGTGAACAAGTGCTGCGCTGGTACGCTCCGGCAGCGATTTTGTACGCATTATTTTCCGTGACGGCCGCGATCATGCAAGGCATTAACCAGCAGCGGTTTACAGTGATCAGTTTAGCTGCCGGCTTGCTGGTGAAACTGTCGCTGAACACGCGGCTCATTATGGAATGGGAGACGGTTGGCGCCATCGTCGCGACGATGGCCGGGTATTTCGTTTCAGTGGCGTTCAACTTATGGGTGATTCAACGGTACACCCGTTACCGCTACCGCTTTGTCCTTCGCCGGACGGTGTTTATGGCCATTTTGACGGCGTTGATGTCATTGGCGGTGATGGCGGTTTCGGCGTTGGTCGGGCGGTGGATCGACTATCGCGATGGCACGGTGGAGTCGGTGTTGGTTGCCGCGATTGGCGCAGCGGCTGGCGCGGCGGTGTACTTGTTTCTCAGCATTCGCTCCGGGCTGTTTTCCGCGCTATTTGGCGACCGGTTTGCTTTTTGGCGGCGCAAGAAAGAGAAAAAGGCCGTGTCATAAACCTTGTTGGTCGGTTTTTTGGTTTTGCCGCCGCCTCTTTGGCAGCTGCGGATTGGTTGCCGAAAAGAGAAGAAGGCGGTCTTGCCACCCGCCTTCTTTCTTTACTGATCCGTTTACGAGAGGCCAAGCCGGCGCTCGATGCGGTCGAGGCGGCTGTCCACCCGGTCGAGCCGCCGGTCGAGCCGTTCGACAGCCCGCTCGAGCCGTTCGATGCGGCGCGCCCAGTTGGCAAACTGCCCGCCGGGATACCCAGGCCAGAATTGGCCGGCTGGCGGCTGTTGACGGTAATCGTCAAACGTCGGGACATAATAGTAATACTCGTTCATCGGCATATCTCCTTTCTGCATGATTCCCTCATAGTGTATGGTGAGGAGGCAAAAGCGGACTAGATAAACGCCCAAGTATGGGGAAGATTTTAGGAGGGATTTTTCGTGGAACTGCGCATTGACAAGCTCCTCGCCCATATGGGGTACGGGACGAGGAAGGAAGTGAAAAAGCTGCTGAAGTCCGGCGCGGTGAAAGTGGATGGCGCTGCTGTCCATGATGCGAAAACGAAAGTGCGGCCGGACGAACAGACGGTGACCGTCTGGGGAGAAACGGTCGAGTACAAACCGTTCATTTATTTGATGATGAACAAGCCGCCGGGCGTCATCTCGGCGACGGAAGACGCCGTGGAAGAGACGGTCGTCGATTTGCTTGAAGAGGAAGACCGGCTGTTTGCCCCGTTTCCGGTCGGGCGGCTCGACAAAGACACGGAAGGGCTTCTGCTGCTGACGAACGACGGACAGCTCGCCCATCAGCTGCTGGCGCCGAAAAAACATGTGCCAAAAACGTACTTTGCCGTCATTGACGGCGAGGTGACGGGTGACGATGTGGCGGCGTTCCGGCGCGGCGTTGTGCTCGATGACGGTTATGAAACGAAGCCGGCCGAGCTCGTTGTGCTGAAATCCGGCCGGCGTTCCGATGTCGAAGTGACGATTACGGAAGGGAAATTTCATCAGGTGAAACGGATGTTTCAAGCGGTCGGCAAGCGGGTCGTTTATTTGAAGCGGGTGCAAATGGGGCCGCTTTCCCTCGATCCGAATTTGGCGGCCGGCGAATATCGGGAATTGACCGATGAAGAGATTGAGAGGCTGAAGCAATATCGGGCGGACGAAAAAAAAGGAACCTGAGGAGGTTCCTTTTTTATAGAAAAGTAAGGAATGTTCGTTCGTTAGGAAAAGACGTTCCGCATCCATCTCTCATCCCGTTTTGCCTTGTTGGCACCGGTTTTTAAGAAGAGATACGCACTTTTTTGTTCGTGGTCGTCCATTTGCCCTTGCTCGGGCTGCGAACGAGATCGTTGTACATAAGCACGTTTAAGTCACGCTGGATCGTTCGTGGGGTGGTGCCGAACTCATCAACAAGTTCTTGGGTCGTAACCGTTCCTTTTTCGCTAATATACATATACACGGATTTGATGCGAGTAAGCATCCGGTGTGTTGAAGGTTTCAAAAGACCACTCCCTATCTTAGCATCATTCGCATGGCACAACCGACAGCTTGCAGATGAGAGATGTCTTTATCTGTTTACTACCATTGTACACGAAATGGCCGGGAAAATGCTACCCGTTTGCCCTTATTCACGAAAAATTTAAACTTTTTGTAGCGAAAATGAAACGAAGTTGTGACAGACGAAAAATTTTGACTTCCCTTTTTCAATGTGATACGTTGGCAACAAAGAGCAAAAAGAAAGGAAGAATAACGTTGAACATCAACTGGATCGAGGAGGCGCGGAAGCGGAAAGACGAGTTCGTCCGCGAGGTGCAAGCGCTTGTCCGCATTCCGAGCGTCCGCGATGATGGCGGGGCGCGGCCGGGGGCGCCGTTTGGGCCGAAGGTGGCGGAAGCGCTCGATTACATGTTAACTCGCGGTCAAGAAGAAGGATTTCGCATTAAAAACGTCGACGGCTATGCCGGGCATATCGAAATGGGAGAAGGAGAGCAGCTGGTCGGCGTGCTCGGTCATATTGACGTCGTGCCGGCCGGGGACGGGTGGTCCGTTGATCCGTTTGCGGCCGAAGTCAAGGACGGCCGCCTTTACGGGCGCGGAGCGATCGATGATAAAGGGCCGACTGTCGCCGCGTTTTACGCGATGAAAATCGTAAAAGAACTCGGGCTGCCGCTTGGCAAACGGGTGCGGCTCATCATCGGAGGTGATGAGGAAAGCGATTGGCGCTGTGTCGGCCATTATTTCAAGCATGAAGAGATGCCGGATGTCGGGTTTGTTCCCGATGCCGATTTTCCGATTATTTACGCAGAAAAAGGGATCATTGATGCCGATTTGCGCTATCGCCCCGCGGGAAGCGAAGAAACGGGGGAAATGACGCTCCGTTCATTTCAAGCCGGCCGCCGCTACAATATGGTGCCCGATGCGGCCGAAGCCGTCGTCGAAGGAGCCGGGCTCGAGGGATGGTTTAGCCGTTATGAGCAGTTTTGCCGGGAATGCGGATTAAACGGAAACATTCGCCATAGCGGTGAAGCGGTGACGCTGACGCTAGAAGGGGTGTCCGCCCATGGCGCCGAGCCGGAGCGCGGCGAAAATGCCGGCGTCTACTTGGCGCAATTTTTAGCGGGCCTTCCGCTGGATGGACGCAGCCAGCCGTTTGTCCGGTTTGTGGCATCCGCGTTTTTTGGCGACACGCGCGGCCAAAAACTCCACCTTGCGTATCGGGATGAGCCGAGCGGCGAGCTGACGGTGAATGTCGGCGTGCTGTCATACGATCGTGAGCAAGGCGGAACCATCGGGCTCAACATCCGCTATCCGGTGACGGCTGACGGCGAAACGATCCGCCAAACGTTAGCCGGCGTTGCTGCCCGGCGCGGCCTCACGCTCGGACGCTTCCATGATACGAAACCGCATTACGTCGATCCAAATCATGAATGGATTCGCACGCTTCAACGCGTCTATGAAGAACAAACCGGCGAGCCGGGCCGGCTGTTGGCCATCGGCGGCGGTACGTATGCCCGCGCGCTCAAAGCCGGGGTGGCGTTCGGCGCGTTGTTTCCGGGCCGTCCTGATGTCGCCCATCAGAAAGATGAATATGCCGAGATCGACGATTTAGTGAAGGCGGTCGCCATTTACGCTCAGGCGATCTACGAGCTGGCCAAATAAACCGCTGCTTAAGAAGGCTGGTGAAAAACAGCGGTTGTCCCTAGCTGACGTCCGATGACGTGAAACGAGAAGTTGATACCACAAGGTTTCTCAATTTGAGAAACAAGGCGGTGAAGCAACCTGCGCCTTTAATCACTTGGCTTTTCGGAACGGCTGAAGAATGAACAAGGCTGCCCCGCGGGACAGCAGTGCTTTGACGAGGAAAGGGGAGAACGGGATGGAAGCGGCTTTAAAACGGGAGGCAGCGGCGCGAAAAACGGTGTTTCCGCTCTTTTATTTTCTGATCTTTTTTGCCTTTGGCGCCTTGTTTCCGCTTTTGTCGGTCTATTTGCAGGAAGAGGCGCGCCTGCCGGGGACGGCCATCGGCTGGATTATGTCGCTCACCCCGATCGTGACGATGGCCGCTCAGCCGCTTTGGGGCATGGCGACCGACTATACGCGCAAACCGGTCGGGATGTTACTAATAACGCTTGTTTTGGCGTCGTTGTTCGGGCTTATGTATTCATTTGCCGGCAGCTATGAAGCGTTTGTGGCGTTGACGGTGCTCCTTTCGGCCGTACAGAGCGCCATCGTTCCGCTTTCGGACAGCCTCGCCCTTCGCCATGTGCACGAACAAGGCGGAAACTACGGGGCGATCCGGCTGTGGGGGTCGCTCGGCTTTGCTGTGGCGGTGTTGGTCGTCGGTTGGCTGTCCGAACATACCGCGTTTGCGGCCATTTTTTATACGTTTTCAGTTGCGTTGCTAGTTGCGGCAGCGCTGACCGCCCGCCTGCCGCGCTGCCGGGCGGCGGTGCCGGCGGGGCGGTTGACGCGGCGCGACATCGGCGGGCTGCTTTCGATTGGCCCGTTTCGGCTGTTGTTGACGGCGACGTTTTTATTGTTCGGCCCGATTTTGGCCAACAACTCGTATTTCGGGCTGTTGATTCATGAACTCGGCGGCACGCTGACCGGCATCGGCTTCGCGTTTTTGCTTGCGGCCGGAAGCGAGGCGCCGTTTATGAAAGCGGCGGACCGGCTCATCCGCCGCTTCGGCATGGTGCGCCTGCTCATTTTGGCGGCGCTGCTGTCGGCGGCCCGCTGGCTGTCATACGCTGCCGATCCACCGCTTTGGTTTGTCTATATGACAACGGTTGTGCAAGGCTGTTCCGTCGGATTGTCGATTCCGACCGCGCTCCATTATGCGCGCCGCCTGGCGCCGGAGCGGGTGCAGGTGACGGCGGTGTCCCTCTACTCGGCGGTCGGCAACGGCCTTGGCGCCTGGTTTTGCACGCTGTTGGGCGGATATTTGCTTGAGCGGTGGCAGATTGGCGCGGTGTATTGGTTTTTTGGCGCGTGCACGCTCGCCAGCGTATTCGTGCTGCTTTGGCTTGCCAAACTAGAACGAGACGATCAATCGGCAGGTGAGAAAGAATGAAACGAAGCCATTATTTTATTGCCGTCCCGCTGACAGCGGAGGCCAAACAAGCCATTCGCCGCTTTGCGGGCGATACGGCATCATCGCTCCCGTTCCGTACGTGGGTGCATGAGCAAGACTACCATATTACGCTCGCGTTTTTAGGCGATGTGCCGCCGGAGAAAATGAACCCGCTATGCGAAGCGGTGGCGGCGGCTGCCGCCCGCTACGCCCCGTTTTCCCTTCGGCTTGCCGGGCTCGGGACGTTCGGGGAACGCACGGCGCCGCGCGTTTTTTGGCAAGGGGTCGAAGCGGAGAAAACGCTCGACGCGTTGCGGCGCGATGTGTATGAGGCGTGCCGGACGCTCGGTTTTTCCCTCGACCGGCGGCCGTTTGCTCCGCATATTACGATCGCCCGCAAATGGCAAGGAGCAAAGCCGTTTGGTCCGGAAACGCTCACCTCGCTTCCGGCGGCTGCGGCGGTGTTTTCAGTGCCGGAAATTGTGTTGTACCGGACGAATATGGATCAGACGCCGAAATACGAAGCGATCGCCTCGTTCCCGCTGCTTGGTGCACCGGCAGAGGGCAACCGATAGCGGGTGAGGGTATGGGACAGCTCGTAAAGCTGCGGGATTACATCTCCCGCTATGAAACGGATGTGTATTATTATGTACCGGAATTTATCCGGCTGAAACAATGGCAGTGGGAACAGGCGAAATCCCGGTGGGAAGCGGAGCGTAACGCCGGCATACCCCTCCAAACGGGAGCGGAAGAAACGTGGGATTTTTTGCTTGACAAGCCGTCGTGGTGGGAACGGCTTGCAAAGAGGTGGCGCCGCGTCCCGGCGGAGGAGGAAGAGCCGCCAGCTGAGGCGAGGGCCAGCCGGGCGGCCACCGTTGAGGAGCTGAAGCGGCAATTTCTTGATGAATTGTTTCAGCTCCAGCTGAAATGGGCGAGTTCGACGATGACGCACGCTTCTCCGTTTGACGACGCGCTGTATGGCGATGAAACGTTGAAATATTTTTTGCAGCGGTTTCCGGATACCTATTTATGTTTTTACCGCCCGGTTGCTATGGCCGGCAAGGCGCTCGTCGAGCTCGAGACGATCATCCTTACGCCGGCGGCGGCTTGGTGCATTGCCTTTGTCGAGGGAAAGACGGACAATGTGGTGATCGCCTCCACAGGCCGGTTTTGGACGGAGCGGGCCGGAACCGAAGAAACCAAGCGGGTGAACCCGGTCGTGTCACTGCGGCGGACAGAACAGGTCGTTTCCGATGTTTTTCAAAAACATCGAATCGATTGGCCGATCCATCTCGTGCTGTTAAACCGCTATGGCTATATTGACCACGGCCATCTTTTTCCGTTTCTTCACTATATCGATAAACGAAATTATGAACAATGGTTTTCCCGCTTGCGCCGCTCGGCCCTCCCGCTTCGCCATCAGCAGCTGAAGGCGGCTGCGGCGCTGCTTGGCCAATGCGCCAGCTTTTACAGCCGACGTTTGGACGGGAATATTTGCAGCGAAGAACGGCAACAATAAAAGCATCTGTACATCGATAGGGCGAATCGGCCGATTTTTTGGCACCGCCCTTTTTCTTTTGCGTATGATAGTAATAACGGGAGGCCAAAAAAGGGGGTGAGCCACTATGCTTCACATTCACCGAACGTTTGTCGCCTATTTGGACGGGATGGATCAACTCACCGTGCTTGTGCCGAAGTCGTGTCGCCCGGACGGGATGACGCCGTTTGCGATGGTGGCGCCAGGCGGGGAGGAAATTCCGCTTGCTGTGCAGCAGACCGAGGAGTTAGGGGATGCGGTAAAATATGTCTGTCGCTTTTCGTCTGCCTTCACGTTTGGGTCGACGTACTGGGTTCGCACTCGTTCAGGGGAGATGACCGATGTGCAAATCGGTGCTGTCGTGCGGACGCGGGCGTTTGATGATCAGTTTTTTTACGAAGGGAAGCTGGGAGTGGACTATACGAAGGAACAAACGGTGTTCCGCGTCTGGGCTCCGACGGCTACCGCGGTCAACGTCAAGTTGATCGCCCCGGATCGCAACGATGTCCGTTATGTGCCGCTTGAGCGCGGAGAGCGCGGCGTATGGTCAGCCGCCGTCCCCGGCGATTGGGAACGAACGTATTACACGTATGTGGCCTGCATTAACCGTGTCTGGCGCGAGGCGGTCGATCCGTATGCGACGGCTGTTTCCATCAACGGTGAGTATGGCGTTGTCATCGACTGGGAAAAGACGCGGCTCGCTCCGTCCGCTCATCCGCTGCCGCCGCTCGCATCGCCGACTGACGCCGTTATTTACGAGGTGAGCATCCGTGATTTTACGAGCCACCCGGACAGCGGTGCCGTCCATAAAGGGAAGTATCTCGGATTGGCTGAAGCGGACACAAGCGGGCCGAACGGGACGTCGACCGGGCTTTCCTATTTAAAAGAGCTAGGTGTCACCCATGTGCAGCTGATGCCGTTTACCGATTTTGCCGGGGTCGATGAACGCGATCCGCAAGCGGCGTATAACTGGGGATACAATCCACTTCATCTATATGCACCGGAAGGGAGTTATGCAACCGATCCGACCGATCCGTACGCGCGCATTGTTGAACTAAAACAAATGATCCGCACGTTGCACGAAAACGGCTTGCGCGTTGTGATGGATGCGGTGTACAACCACGTCTACGACCGGGAGCAGTCATCGCTTGAGAAGCTCGTTCCCGGGTATTACTTCCGCTACGATGTGTACGGCCAGCCGGCCAACGGCACCGGCGTCGGCAACGACATCGCCTCGGAGCGGCGGATGGTGCGCCGCTGGATCGTCGATTCGGTCACGTTTTGGGCGAAAGAGTACGGCATTGATGGATTTCGCTTCGATTTGATGGGCGTGCATGATATGGAGACGATGAAGGCGGTGCGTGACGCCCTCGATGCGGTCGATCCATCGATCCTCGTGTATGGGGAAGGGTGGGACTTGCCGACACCGCTTGCGCCGGAGCAAAAAGCGACGATGGCCAACGCCGGGCAGCTGCCGCGCCTTGCCTATTTCAATGACCGGTTTCGCGATACGGTGAAAGGAAGCACGTTCCACTTGCCTGAACGCGGTTTTGCCCTTGGCGAACGAGGCGGACGCGAGCAGGCGAAAACGGCCATCGCCGGCAGTTTGCGGGCGCTAGGCGGGCTGTTTTGTCATCCGCTTCAATCGGTGAACTACGTCGAATGTCATGACAATCATACGTTCTGGGATAAAATGGCGGTCGCGAATGGCCATGAATCGGAAACGGTAAGGCGCAAACGGCAAAAGCTTGCCACGGCGATCGTTCTGTTGGCGCAAGGCATTCCGTTTTTGCATAGCGGCCAAGAGTTTTACCGGACAAAAGGCGGAGACGGCAACAGCTATCAGGCGCCTGATGAGGTCAACCGGATCGATTGGGAGCGGAAAAGCCGCTATGAACATGACGTTCGCTATGTTCAAGGACTGATCGCTCTTCGCCGGGCGCACGGCGCGTTTCGCCTCGCGACAGAAGCGGAGGTGTTGCGCCATTTCGTGTTTTTGGAACCGACCCCGCCGTCTGTGATCGCCTATCGGCTGCGCGATGTCGCCGTCTATGGGCCGTGGGCGGAAATCATCGTCATTCACCATCACGAAGAAAAGCGAGAGACGATTCTTCTTCCGGATGAAGGAGAGTGGGACGTCGTTTGCGACGGGGAACGAAGCGGGACGACTCCGCTCTGGCGGGTGCGCCGTGCTCTTGACCTT
This sequence comes from Geobacillus subterraneus, assembly GCF_001618685.1. Lineage (GTDB taxonomy): Bacteria > Bacillota > Bacilli > Bacillales > Anoxybacillaceae > Geobacillus > Geobacillus subterraneus. Next base: position 439,677 of record NZ_CP014342.1, read on the forward strand.
GACGGCATCGGCACATGGGTGCTTGTCAGAGCAGAAGCGATCAATGCCCGCTGAACATGGGGGATGGGCGGAACCACAACGGTAAAGCTTCTTCCCTTTTTGCGTTGACGCGCAGACTTTGGGCAGTTTTAAGCAGGTGGCCTGGCAAGAAAAATGTTTGCATGCCGGGGCGGTATTTCAGTATAATACAAGTAAAATGGACGGAAGAAGGACGCGGCACGGCCGTCCTTTTTATTTGTGCACATGAAGAAGCAAACGGACACGTTTTCTATTTTTTAAGTCGCAGGTGAACATGCTTTGGAACAGTTACTAGGTAAGGAGTGGGAGATCACTCCGGCTGGCGGTGCAACAGGGGATGCGTATTTTGCCGAATATGAAGGGAAGAAGCTGTTTTTGAAACGGAACTCTTCCCCGTTTCTCGCCGTATTGTCGGCCGAGGGGATCGTCCCGAAGCTCGTCTGGACGAAACGGCTCGAAAACGGCGATGTGTTTACGGCCCAGCAATGGCTGAACGGCCGGGAGCTGAAGCCGCATGAAATGGGAAGCGAACAGGTGGCGGCGTTGTTGCGGAAAATTCATGGCTCCAAAGAGCTGGTGACGATGCTTAAGCGGCTCGGTAAAACGCCGCTCCACCCCGGAAAGATGTTCGCTGCGCTCGCCGAGCGGCAGCGATGCCACCCGATCGGCGCTGCGGCCGTTCGTGAAGCGCTCGGCTGGCTGGGAGAGCGCGTGTCGTTATTGCCTGATGATCAATATGTCGTTTGCCACTGTGACATTAACCATAACAATTGGCTGCTTGCCGATGACGGAACGTTGTACTTAATCGATTGGGACGGAGCCGTCATTGCGGATCCGGCCATTGACATCGGCATGCTGCTTCATTTATACATTCCGCGGGCCGAGTGGGAAGCGTGGCTTCATCAGTACGGGGCCTCATGGACGGAGGGGCTTGCCCTCCGCCTGAAATGGTATGCGATCGCCCATACGCTGCATTCCTTGTTTTGGCCGAAAGGGAAGGACAGCGAAAAGGAAAGGGAACAGTCATTGCAGTTATTGCAGTACATTATCGCGGAACAATAGGGGGCAAAGGCTGCGGACGGTCCGCGAAAAAGGAAGCGGAACGCCGGCGGCGCTTCGCGGCGTCGGTGTTTACCCGGCGCGCGGCCGCGTGGGTTATGACAGCTCGTTCACCCAATCGGCGAGTTGGGCTTGATGAGCGGAAATATGGGCGTTTACATCGGGGCTGTATTTTCCGCCTTGGCCGTAGGCGTAAATGTTCGGAAGAATTTGCTTGACATTCGTGCTCACCTCGTCGTTGGCGAGCAGCGACTTGACGAGCCGTTCGATTTGTTCACATTCGGAAACCGTTCCGCAGCAATCCAGTTGGTGTTCAGATAAAATATCGCGGAGCACGGTCAATTGGTGGCTATGGTCGAGCGGCATGCCGATCACCATCCTTTAGCAAAGCTGTACGGTTTTAATATGCCCGGACCTGGCGGCGTTTATGCCTAGGCGTTTGCTTCTTCAAGCGTGGTTATACTAACAGCGTAGCGTCAAAACAACAAACGGAAACGAGACAGAGGTGTCGATATGCGTTTGCGCAACAAACCGTGGGCGAAAGAAAAGATCGCCGCTTACCCTCAGTATGTCATCCCTGACCCGGAAACGAAGCGCGGGCGGTGGCATGAGCTGTTTGGCAACGACCGGCCGATCCATATTGAAATCGGCACCGGAAAAGGCAAATTTATTACCGAAATGGCGAGGCTGCATCCTGACGTCAATTTTATCGGCATTGAGCTGTACCCGAGCGTGCTCGTGTCAGCGCTCGATAAGCTGATCGAGGGCGAGCTGCCCAACGTGCGGCTGCTCAATGCCAATGCGAAAGATCTTGCCGCCTTTTTTGCCGACGGAGAAATCGCGCGCCTTTACTTGAATTTTTCCGATCCATGGCCGAAAAAGCGGCACGAGAAACGGCGGCTCACTTATCGGGAGTTTTTGGCGCTCTATGACCGCATTTTGTCGGCGGACGGGGACATTCATTTGAAGACGGACAATCAGTCGTTTTTTGAATATTCGCTTGTCAGCTTGTCGCAATATGGGTTTGTGCTCGCGGCGGTCCAATTGGATTTGCATCGGAGCGATGTCGTCGGCAACGTCATGACCGAGTATGAAGAAAAGTTTTCTGCGAAAGGAAACCGCATTTACCGCTGCGAGGCGCTGCGCCCGCCCAAGCGGCCATAACGACCCGGCCTGTTTGGTCGGGTTTTTTAGTTTCTTTCCGGTTGATGAAGAAAATGGTACACTAAGAACAGGGGGGGAGAGGAACATGGAACAGTTAAAAGTCGGACAAGTGACATTAACATGGTTAAACGGAGGCGTCACACATCTTGACGGCGGGGCGATGTTTGGCGTCGTGCCGAAACCGCTTTGGTCGAAAAAATATCCGCCGAATGACAACAATCAAATTGAGCTGCGCACCGACCCGATTTTGGTCGAAGCGGGCGGCAAACGGCTGCTCATTGAGTCCGGCATCGGCAACGGCAAGCTGACTGACAAGCAAAAGCGCAATTTCGGCGTCACCGAGGAATCGTCGCTTGACGAGTCGCTCGCTGCGCTTCGGTTAACGCGCGACGATATTGATGTTGTCATCATGACCCATCTTCATTTTGATCACGCATGCGGGCTGACGGTTTGGGAAGACGGGCGGCTTGTGCCGGCGTTTCCGCGCGCAGCGATCATCACATCGGACGTTGAATGGGAGGAAATGCGCGCGCCCAACATCCGCTCGCGCAATACGTATTGGAAAGAAAATTGGGAGCCGATTGCCGACCAAGTCATTCCGTTTACGAAAGAAACGGAAGTCGTCTCCGGCATTCGTCTCATACATACCGGCGGTCATAGCGCCGGCCATGCGATCGTGTTGATTGAATCGGATAGGGAGATGGCGATCCACCTCGGCGATTTGCTCGGCACGCATGCCCATCAAAACGTCCTTTGGGTGATGGCGTATGACGATTACCCGATGGACTCGATTTTTGCCAAACAGCGGTGGCTTTCGTACGGCATCGAGCGGAACGCGTGGTTTACGTTTTACCATGATGCCTATTACCGCGCGGTCAAATGGCGGGAAGACGGTGCGATTGCGGAACAGGTGAAGCGCAACCGGCCGTCGCTATAACGGCCGCGTGTCGACGATGGCGCCGGTGTACGCGTTCACCCAAAACTCGTCATCCCCGTCATCGCGGCAAATGCCGCCGCGGTAGACGGTGTACGTCAACCCGTTTTTCTCATACCGTTCCGGAGCGGCCTGAATCCATGAGCCGCGGATTGAGCGCGGCCCGCCGAGCGATTGTTTCGCGATGGCCAGCGCTTTTTCCGGCGCAAGAAGCGCGGGCCGCGATGCGGCGCGGATGGCGTAGACGGCGGCGGCACCGACGGCGGCGCCAACAACCCATTTTTTCCAAGCCATGTATTTGTTCCTCCTTTTGCCTTGATACGGTTTAGTATAGCCGATTTTGGCGAAAGATGTAAGCAAAGCGGAAAAACGGAAGGGAAAAAGAAAGGAGAACGGTGATGAACGAAGAAACACGGCAACTGTTTCAAACGCTGACCGAACTGCCGGGGGCGCCGGGCCATGAACACGCGGTGCGGCAGTTTATGCGCAAAGAGCTCGCCAAATACGCCGATGAGATCGTGCAAGACCGTCTCGGCAGCATTTTCGGCGTCAAGCGCGGCGACGAGACGGGCCCGACGGTGATGGTGGCCGGCCATATGGATGAGGTCGGATTTATGGTCACGGCGATTACCGACAACGGTATGATCCGCTTTCAACCGCTCGGTGGCTGGTGGAACCAAGTGCTGCTCGCCCAGCGCGTGCAAATTATCACGAACGACGGGCCGGTCGTCGGTGTCATCGGCTCGATTCCGCCGCACTTGCTCGATGAGGAGCAGCGGAATAAACCGATGGAAATCAAACAGATGCTCATCGACATCGGCGCGGAAAGCCGTGAGGACGCCGAGCGGATCGGCATTCGTCCGGGGCAGCCGATCGTGCCGGTCAGCCCGTTCACGGTGCTGGCGAACGGGAAGACGGTGATGGCGAAAGCGTGGGACAACCGGTTCGGCTGCGGGCTCGCCATCGAGCTGTTAAAAGAGCTGAAAGAGGAAACGGTGCCGAACGTGTTGTATGCCGGCGCCACGGTGCAAGAGGAAGTTGGGCTGCGCGGGGCGCAGACGGCGGCAACGATGATCAACCCGGACATCTTCTTCGCCCTTGAGGCGAGCCCGGCGAACGACATGTCTGGCGACAAACAAGCGTTTGGCCAGATCGGCAAAGGAGCGCTCGTCCGTTTGTACGACCGGACGATGGTGACGCACCGCGGCATGCGCGAGTTCGTGCTCGACACAGCGGAAGCGCTTGATGTCCCGTATCAATTTTTCATTTCTCCCGGTGGAGGAACGGACGCCGGGCGGGTTCATATCGCGAACCGCGGCGTGCCGTCGGCGGTCATCGGCCTTTGCGCCCGCTATATTCATACGCATGCGGCGATCATTCACGTCGATGATTATGCGGCGGCGAAAGCGCTCATCGTTGAGCTCGTCAAACGGTGCGACCGGGCGACGGTCGAAGCGATCCGCGCCAACAGCTAAACAAAAACGAATGGCGGCAAAGATGCAATAGGGAAAGCTAAATAAGATAAGGGGGAGAAGCGTCGGCTTCTCCTTTTCCATGCCAAGGAGGATGAGCAATGAAGACAATTGCGGTCGGAACGAAGAACGAAGCGAAAATCGCCGCCGTCCGCGCGGTGTTCGGGGAGACGGACGATCGCATCATTCCGCTTGAGGTGCCCTCAGGCGTCTCCGCTCAGCCCCTTTCGGACGAAGAAACGCGGCGTGGCGCGATCGAGCGTGCCAAGCGGGCGCTGGAAGCGGCAGAGGCGGACATCGGCATCGGGCTTGAGGGAGGTGTGATGAACATCGACGGGCAATGGTGGCTTTGCAACTGGGGAGCGCTCGTTGACCGAAACGGCGTGACGGTCGCGGCCGGCGGCGCGCGCCTCGCCTTGCCGCCGGAGATCGGCACCGGGCTTGAGACGGGGCGCGAGCTCGGCGAACTGATGGAGGAGTATACAGGGCGGCGGAATATCCGCACAAAGGAAGGGGCGGTCGGCGTATTTACGAACGGACGCATCGACCGCGCGGCGATGTTTTCCCATATCGTCGCGCTGTTGGCTGGCCAATACGAATTTTTTTGTCAAAACGGTCCGTTCACGGTATGATAAAGGAGAATCGCTGGCGCCGCCATAAAACAAGGAGGCAGACGGATGAACAGCCGGCAAATGTATGAAATGATCAAGGAACGTCTCGCAACTTATCCGCACTGGACGTTCCACTTTGATGCCCAACAAGACACGATGCGCATCGAAGACCGCCGCACGAAAAAAGGGGTGACGATCTCGCTTCCCGGCGTGATCGCCAAGTGGCACGAACAAAAAGACGAAGCGGTGCGCGAAATCATTTATTACGTGGAAGAAACGCTGAAAACGATGGAGGAAGCGGCAACGCTTTCCGGAAACGAACGGAACATTTATCCCGTCATTCGCTCGACGTCGTTTCCGACCGAAACGAAAGAAGGCGTTCCGCTCCTTTATGATGATCATACGGCGGAAACGCGTGTTTACTACGCGCTTGATCGAGGGAAAACGTACCGCTTGATTGACGAACGAATGATCGAGAGCGAGCGATGGAGCCGCGACCGGGTGAAAGAGATCGCCCGTTTCAACGTTCGCTCGCTGCCGGCGCCGGTGAAAGAAGACCGCGTCGCCGGCAACGTGTTTTATTTTGTCAACACGAACGACGGCTATGATGCGAGCCGAATCCTAAACGATGCGTTTTTGGCCGAAATGCACACGCGCATCGAAGGAACGATGGCGTTGGCCGTTCCGCATCAAGACGTGCTCATTCTTGCCGATTTGCGCAATGAGATCGGCTACGATGTGCTCGCGCAAATGACGATGAGCTTTTTTGCCGGCGGTCGCGTGCCGATCACGGCGCTGTCCTTTTTATACGAAAACGGCAAACTCGAACCGATTTTCATTTTAGGAAAAAAACGGAGAACGTAAATAAGGAGGAGTCAAGCGATGAACGTGTTCTACAACCGTGAAGGGATCGGTGATGTGCTGCTCGTATCGCTAAAGCCGACGGCTGACGAGGAGCGGGCGTTTACAAAACAAGGAGACGTCGTCCGCATCGTTTCTGAGCGCACCGGCGAGACGGTCGGCTATAACATTTTTTCCGCTTCTTCCTACTATCCGTTTTCAGGAAACGGTCCGCTGGAAGTGAACGAGGAACTCGTCGGCATCATCAATGATATTTTGGCGAAAAACGGCTGTGACGAACGGATGGAAGCGGACTTGTCGCCGAAATTCGTCGTCGGGTATGTGAAGGAAAAAGCGAAGCATCCGAACGCTGATCAGTTGAGCGTCTGCCAAGTCGATGTCGGCGATGAGGTGCTGCAAATCGTCTGCGGGGCGCCGAATGTCGCCGAAGGGCAAAAAGTCGTCGTCGCGAAAATCGGCGCGGTCATGCCAAGCGGTCTCGTCATTCAAGAAAGCGAGCTGCGCGGCGTCCGGTCATCGGGCATGATTTGCTCGGCGCGTGAGCTCGGGCTGCCGAACGCTCCGCAAGAAAAAGGGATTCTTGTGCTCTCCGATGAGTATGAGGTGGGGCAACCGTTCACGTTTTAACGGGGGAATCAGAAAGAGCAGGGAGACACCTGGCTTGAACGTCACTGGCGCGGACTCCAGTGGCGTTTTTTCCGACACCGAATGAATAGAAAGAGTGGAACGACCCATGAAATTTTGGAAACGATGGCTCCGTTTTTTTACGGATGAGGAGGAACACGAACAACCGGCCGCCGGAAAACGAATGGATCACAGCACGGAACGCGCTGAGGCGAAAGTCGTGTACCAGTATCCGCAAGGCCGCTTCCGCTTTCCGCTCATTCCGGACGATCATTCCCCACGGGCCGGGGAGACGCCGAGGCGAATGGCCGGCGAAGAAAGCAAGGTGAAGGCCCCGCACCGCCCACTCGCCGATCCGGTGAGGGAATCGGCGGAAAAAAAGCCGTTCCGCCCGTCCGACGTGCCGTCTCCTGTGTTTGGATATGATAAGAATCGTAGTGAATGGCGGCAACGGCTGACGGAACATGGAACGATCGCCGCTGTGAGGATCGCAGACAAGGCGAGCCGCCGTCCCGGGATGCCGGCCGCTAATGAGCAAGCTGAAAATTTGTCAAGCGATCAAGCTCTTTTGTCTCGCCCTTCTCATATAGACGAAGCCGCCGCGCCGCAGGAGACGTTGAAAAGCGTTGGACGAAGCGGCGAGGAGGGAGCGGCGGCCGGCCGGCCGACGGAAAAAGAGAAGAACGCCAAAGCTGACGCGGCCGTACATATCGCAACATCGGACGCAGAACAACGGATCAATGAAGATGGGCTTATCCGGGAGGAAGAGGGCGCCTCTGATGCGGGGTCCGCGGCGATGCCAGCGGTTGAATCGGCGGCCGCGGAAATGAAAGACGAACAAGCACATGTGCCGCCTGGCGAAGTGGCAACCGCGGCGGAGTCGGAGGGCAGCTTCCGTGAAGGCGGAGATATACGGTCAGCCGCGCGAACGGAGGAAAATAGAGTAAGCCAGCCGGATCACGGCGGTGGTGAACAAAAGGAAACGCCGAAGCCGCCGGCGGAGAGCGATACCGGAAATGCAAGGGCTGCTTCCCAAGAAGGCGAGAAGGGGCTGCCTCGCCCCCCGTTGCCGCCTGACGAAGCCAAGCGGCCCATCGACCGCCACGGCCCGGAACGAGCGCGCATTCCGTACAACGTGATGATGCTGAAGCAAGACCGGCGCAAGCTCGAAGAAAAAGCGGCCCGCCGCCCGGTCGGCTATTCGCTGCCGCCGCTGTCGCTCCTTACGCCGCCGGGGGAGGCGGCGGCCTGCGATGAGCAATGGATTCGTGAACAATGCGCCCGTTTGGACCGGACGTTTGAGAGCTTCCATATCGGCGCGAAAGTGGTTCATGCAACACAAGGACCGACAGTGACGCAGTTTGAAGTGCAGCCCGATCTAGGGGTAAAAGTGAGCAAAATTACCAGCTTAACGGACGACATCAAACTGAGCTTGGCGGCAAGAGATATTCGGGTGGAAGCGCCCATTCCGGGAAAACGGACGATCGGCATCGAAGTGCCGAACCCGTCAAGCCGGCCGGTGCGGCTGCGGGAGATTTTGGAGAGCCGCGCGTTTCGCGAGCGCCGTTCTCCGCTTACGGTCGCGCTCGGGCTCGAGATTAGCGGGGCGCCGGTCGTGACGGACATCCAAAAAATGCCGCACGGACTCATCGCCGGGGCGACCGGGTCGGGAAAAAGCGTATGCATGAACGCCATGCTTGTCAGCCTGCTGTATAAAGCTGCCCCGGACGAGGTCAAATGGCTGCTCATCGACCCGAAAATGGTCGAACTGGCCCCGTACAACGGGTTGCCGCATTTGCTCAGCCCGGTCATTACAGAGGCAAAAGCGGCCGCCGGAGCGCTCAAATGGGCGGTCGGCGAAATGGAGCGGCGGTACGAGCTGTTTGTTCATGCCGGGGTGCGCGATATCGAGAAGTATAACGCTTCGCTCCGCGCCCAAGGGGGCAGCGAACCGATCCTTCCGTACATCGTCATTGTCATTGATGAGCTGGCCGATTTGATGATGGCCGCTCCGGCCGATGTCGAAGAATCGATTTGCCGGTTGGCGCAAAAGGCGCGGGCGTGCGGCATTCACTTATTGATCGCCACGCAGCGTCCATCAGTCGATGTCATCACCGGTTTGATCAAGGCGAACATCCCGACGCGCATCGCCTTTTCCGTCTCTTCCCAAATCGATTCGCGCACGATTTTAGATGTGAATGGGGCCGAGCGGCTGCTTGGCCGCGGCGATATGCTCTTTTTGGAAAACGGATCGGCCAAGCCGGTGCGGCTGCAAGGATGCTTCATCTCCGATGAGGAAATTGAACGGGTGACGGCGTACGTGAAAGCGCAGCAAGAGCCTTCCTACTTGTTCAGCCCGGACGAGTTCCGTCAGACAGCGATGTTTAGTGAAGAGGATGACGAATTATTCGACGAAGCGTGCCGGTTTGTCATCGCGCAAGGCGGGGCATCGACATCGAGTTTGCAGCGCCATTTCCGCATCGGCTACAACCGCGCCGCCCGCCTCATCGAGATGATGGAAGCGCAAGGGCTGATTTCCGAAGCGCGCGGCAGCAAACCACGCGACGTGTTAATGAGCGAGGAAGAGTGGGCGCGTTGGCGCGAGCGGGGCGCGCTGCAGGCGGACGGTTTTTCCCCTTCCGAACGGTAGTGTTTTGCCGCCTGGCGTGCTATAATGAGGAAATGAGACAGCCGGTACAGCAAAATGAAATAAATGGCAAAACTAGATGAATATCATATACTGTCTTACAGAGAGACGATGGTTGGAGGGCTTAGCGATGACAGTTTACCACTTTGTTGGCATTAAAGGCACGGGGATGAGCGCGCTCGCACAAGTGCTTCACGATCTCGGCTATACGGTGCAAGGGTCCGACGTAGAAAAATGGTTTTTTACGCAAAAGGCGCTTGAAGAGCGGGGAATCCCGGTGTTGCCTTTTTCAAAAGACAATATTCGCCCGGGTTATACCGTCATTGCCGGCAATGCTTTTCCAGACACGCACGAGGAAATCGAAGCGGCCCGTCAGCTCGGTGTTCCTGTCATTCGGTACCATCGCTTTTTAGGGGAGTTGGCAGGCAAGTTTACGAGCATAGCGGTGACCGGCTCACACGGGAAGACGACGACGACGGGACTGCTTGCCCATGTGATGCAAGGGGCGCATCCAACGTCGTATTTAATCGGAGATGGAACGGGAAAAGGGGAGCCGGGGAGCAAATACTTCGTATTTGAGGCATGTGAATATCGAAGACATTTCCTTTCATATTTTCCAGATTATGCAATAGTGACAAACATTGACTTCGACCACCCGGACTATTTCGCCAATATTGATGACGTCTTTTCTGCTTTCCAGCAGATGGCCGAACAGGTGAACAAAGCGATTGTCGCTTGCGGGGATGATCCGTATTTGCAAAAGATTCAAGCAAAAGTGCCGATTTTGTTTTACGGGTTTGGCGAAGAAAACGATTTTCAAGCGCGCAACATCGTGAAAACGACAGAAGGGACGGCGTTTGACGTATTTGTGCGCAGCACGTTTTTTGCCTCGTTTACCATTCCGCGCTTTGGCACTCATAACGTGCTGAATGCGCTCGCGGTCATCGCCCTTTGCCATTACGAAGGGATTGACGCCGGCGCGATCGCTGCGCGGCTGCAAACGTTCCAAGGGGTGAAGCGCCGCTTCAGCGAAAAAACGGTCGGACGGCAAGTGTTAATTGACGATTATGCGCATCATCCGCGCGAAATTATGGCGACATTAGAAGCGGCTAGACAAAAATATCCGGGGCGCGAAGTCGTCGCCATCTTCCAGCCGCACACGTATACGCGGACGCAGACGTTTTTGCGCGAGTTTGCCGAAAGCTTGCAGCAGGCAGACTACGTTTATTTGTGCGACATTTTCGGCTCGGCGCGCGAACATCATGGCAAGCTGTCCATTCGTGACTTGCAGGCGCAAATCCCGCGCTCGCAGCTGCTTGAGGAGCAAAACGTGTCCGTGTTGAAGCAGCATCGCAATGCGGTGCTTGTGTTTATGGGCGCCGGCGACATTCAAAAGTTTCAACAAGCATACGAACGGGCCGTTCTTTCCGCCTGACGGCCGACGGAAACGGGCCGGACGGCCCGTTTTTTGATCTTTTCCGCCACGAAGCTCCTCACTCGTGGACAAGGGAAGGGGAAGGGATGAATTCGGTTTTGCCCGAGGGGGATGACCGGAATCTTCTGCCCCCGCCGGTTGATGGGGAAAGATCGAGCGTGAGGCAGGAAACAAAGGGCGGGATGTCGAAGTTTGAAAACGGGACAGAACGGGTACAAAGAGGACGAAACGGTCCGACAGGCAAGGGGGGAATGAGGTGGAATGGCTTTTGTATGCGAGCGCCGCGCTCGTCGCTGCCGCTTTTTTGCTTCTTTCGGTTTACATAGCGAGAACGCTCATTGTTTTGCAGGAGACGCTGCGCCGGCTGGCCGCGGCGGTGAGCCATGCCGATGAACAAGTGCAAACGGTTGCGAAGGAAGTGACCCAGCTTCTTCATACGGCCAACAGCATTGCCGGCGATGTGCAAAACAAGGCGGAAAAGTTAAACCATGCGGTTGAGGCGGTAAATGAAATCGGCGGCACTGTCCGGTCGCTGAACCGCGCGCTCCGGCAGACAGCAGCGGCGCTGTCGGCGAGAGCGGGCCAAGGGCAAGAAAAGTGGGCGAAAGCGCTGCGCTGGGCAAATGTTTTGCTTGATATATGGGAAAAATGGAGAGAAAGAGAACAACTACGGAAAAAGGAGGGTGTGCCAAATGGCGAAAAATAACGGTGGATTTTTGCTTGGAGCGCTTGTCGGCGGCATCGCCGGCGCGGCCGCTGCGATGTTTTTGACGAGCGAAAAAGGGCGGAAGTGGCTGAACGAGTGGAACAATCACGAAACATGGGAGCCGGTGAAAACGACCGCTGCGGAGTGGTTCGAGACGGCTAAAGAGAAAACGAAGGAAATCGCCACCTTCATCCCGCTGAAAACGGCTGAAGCGCCGGCCGGCGGGGAAGGTGTTGGCGAAACGACGATTCCGATTCCGCCATCCGCGGACAAGGCGGATCGCGAAACGCTCCAAAAGCTGCTTGAGGAAGCGGAAGCCGCGCTAGATAATGCCGAGCAAAACATGCCATATCGAAGAGAAGTGGAGTGAAGACGGTGGGAATGGAGAAACTGGAGACGACCGAACAGTTTGACCGCATCATGCAAGAAACGCGCCGCTTTTTGTTCGTTAAACATAGCTTGACATGCCCGATCAGCCAAGCGGCGTTCCGTGAGTGCGAGAAGTTTGCCGCCGATCATCCGGAGCTGGCTGTCTATTGCTTATACGTTCAGGAGGCGCGCCCGCTTTCCAACTACATCGCGGAGCGGACGGGCGTGAAGCACGAGTCGCCGCAAGTGCTGCTGTTTGAAAACGGCCAAGTCGTCTGGCATGCGTCGCATTGGAAGATTACGTACGAGGCGTTGAACACGCATACTGCCATCGCATAACCGCCTGCCCAGCGGGCGGTTTTTGCCGACCGTTTCACTTTATTGCTTAAAAGCGTTTAATCAAAAAAGCATTTTTTTCGTGACAACCGGGTCTTCATCCATTATAATAAAGACTAATTACAAAACTTAACCGTTGTGTTTCTGGACGGGGAAGCGCCTTGCGCGCGGGGCTTGCCGACGTCCGGTAGGCGAGGCCAGAAGAGCGAAACATCGCACGATATTTGGCGAAAGGATGGGGGAAGCATGAGCAACGAGAGATTAGATGAGCTGCGGGCGAGAGTCGACGAAATCAACTTGCAGCTGTTGAAGCTGATCAATGAACGGGGGCGTCTCGTCCAAGAGATCGGGAAAATTAAAGAAGCGCAAGGGACGCATCGCTACGACCCGGTGCGTGAGCGGAAAATGCTCGATCTCATTTCCGAGCATAACGACGGACCGTTCGAAACGTCGACGCTGCAGCACATTTTCAAGGAAATTTTTAAAGCGGCGCTCGAACTGCAAGAAGATGACCACCGGAAAGCGCTGCTCGTCTCACGGAAAAAACATCCGGAAAACACGATCGTCGAAGTGAAAGGCGAACGGATCGGCGACGGCAACCAATATTTTGTCATGGGGCCGTGCGCTGTTGAAAGCTACGAGCAGGTGGCTGCGGTCGCTGAAGCGGTGAAAAAGCAAGGCATTAAGCTGCTGCGCGGCGGCGCCTACAAACCGCGCACATCGCCGTACGACTTCCAAGGGCTCGGCGTCGAGGGGCTGAAAATTTTGAAACGGATCGCCGATGAATTTGATTTGGCGGTCATTAGCGAAATCGTCACTCCGGCGGATATTGAGACCGCCTTGGATTATATCGATGTCATCCAAATCGGGGCGCGCAACATGCAAAACTTTGAGCTGCTGAAAGCGGCCGGCCAAGTCAATAAGCCGGTTTTGCTGAAGCGCGGCTTAGCGGCGACGATTGAGGAGTTCATCAACGCTGCTGAATACATTATGTCGCAAGGCAACGGGCAAATCATTTTGTGCGAGCGCGGCATCCGCACGTACGAGCGGGCGACGCGCAATACGCTCGACATTTCGGCGGTGCCGATCTTGAAGAAAGAAACGCACTTGCCGGTGTTCGTTGATGTCACCCACTCGACCGGGCGGCGCGATCTTCTCATTCCGTGCGCCAAAGCGGCGTTGGCGATCGGCGCTGACGGCGTCATGGCCGAAGTGCACCCGGATCCGGCCGTCGCTTTGTCCGACTCCGCCCAACAAATGGATATTGCTCAATTCAACGAATTTATGGAAGAAGTGCGCGCGTTCCAACGCCAGTTCGTTCAGGCGTAAAGCCATCTCCCCTTCGGTCTTGGCCGAAGGGGATTTTTTACTGAATTGTGCAAACGTTTTTTGGGCAAACTATCCATGAACGGTTTGTGAACAAAACAGCAAAATCATTGCCATTTCGTTGCGATTTGGCGATAATGTATCGTATGATAGTTGTACATATATATCGGAACTCTTGCCGGTTACCGGATTGAGGAAGAAGGAGTGAACGGAATGACCGTAACGATTTATGATGTGGCGCGAGAGGCGAACGTCTCGATGGCGACGGTCTCGCGTGTCGTAAACGGCAACCCGAACGTCAAGCCGTCGACAAGGAAAAAAGTATTGGAAGCGATTGAGCGGCTCGGGTACCGCCCAAATGCGGTCGCGCGCGGTCTTGCCAGCAAAAAAACGACGACGGCCGGGGTGATCATCCCGGATATTTCGAGCATCTTCTTTGCCGAGCTGGCGCGCGGCATTGAAGATATTGCGACGATGTATAAATACAACATTATTTTAAGCAACTCCGACCAAAACAAAGAAAAAGAGCTGCATTTGCTCAATACGATGCTTGCCAAGCAAGTGGACGGCATTTTGTTTATGGGCGGGACGATCACCGGGGAGCACGTCGCCGAGTTTCAAAAATCGTCCGTGCCGATCGTGCTTGCGGCGACGGTGGAGCCGAACGACACGATCCCCTCGGTGAACATTGACTACGAGCAGGCCGCGTTTGAAGCGGTGACATATTTGCTCGAAAAAGGAAACCGGCGCGTGGCATATGTCACCGGTCCGACCGACGACCCGATCAACCAACGGAAACTGGCCGGCTATCGGCGCGCGCTCGAGGAGCACGGGACGCCGTACGAGGAAGAACTCGTTGTGGAAGGCGACAACTCGTATGACTCCGGCTTGGAAGCATATGAAAAAATCGCTGAGCTCCCCGAGCGGCCGACGGCGGTCTTTGCCGGGACGGACGAAATGGCGCTCGGCATCATCCATAGCGCCCAAGACCACGGGGTGCGCGTGCCGGACGAACTTGAAGTCGTCGGCTTTGACAACACGAGGCTGGCGACGATGGTGCGGCCGCGGCTGACGACCGTCGTGCAACCGATGTATGACATCGGCGCGGTGGCGATGCGGCTGCTGACGAAGTATATGAATAAAGAACAAGTCGACAATCATATCGTCGTCTTGCCGCACCGGTTGGAAGTGCGCGAGTCGACAAAATAAGCAACGGGAAAAAGCGTCCGGATGGGCGCTTTTTTCGCTTTATGAGGCGATGGGAAAGCCGGCGTTTTCCCATTCCTTCAAGCAAAGCGGGAGGCGGCGCGAAGAGGGGTGGCCGCTCCCTGCTTTGGCGATCAAAGATGCGAATGATCGTGCATTTGGATGGGCGGGATCAGGTGCCCGCGCGCCGCTGGCTGCGAATGAAATACAACGCCTTTTCCGTCGTCTGGGCATTTTTTTCGCTAATTTCCGCCTTGCGCGGGATCGGCGGGTACAAGTCGTCCGGATCGCCCCATTCAAGCGGCAAGGAGACCGGTGAAAGCGGTTGCCATCGCTCGCGCCAAGCGGCCGGCAGCGGGCCGGAAATATCGGATTGTTCCGTCATTTCAAGCCAAAGAAGCGCCCACGCCCGCGGGACGACGCGCCAAATGTCATACCCCCCGCCGCCGACGGCGATCCAGCGGCCACCGCAATATTCATGGGCGATTTGGTGGGCGAGCTTCGGAATGGCGCGATACGTTTTCATCGTCACCGACAAATGGGTAAGCGGGTCGTAATAATGGGCGTCCACTCCATTTTGCGTCACAATGACATCGGGGCGGAAAAAGTCGGCGATTTCCCGAAGCGCCGTCGTGTAGGCGTAAAGCCATGACTCATCCTCCGTAAACGCATCAACCGGAATGTTGAACGAATAGCCGTACCCCGCTCCGTGGCCGCGTTCGTTGACGTTTCCCGTCCCCGGAAACAAGTAGCGGCCCGTCTCATGAATCGAAAACGTGCAGACGTTCGGATCGTCATAAAACGCCCATTGCACCCCGTCGCCGTGGTGGGCGTCCGTGTCGACATATAAGACGCGCAGTCCGTATTTTTCGCGGATGTATTGAATGGCGACCGCGCTGTCATTGTAGACGCAAAAGCCGGATGCCTTGCCGCGGAACCCGTGATGCAAGCCGCCGCCAAGGTTGAGGGCATGATCGGCCTGTCCGGACAGAACGCAATCGACAGCCGTCAGCGTGCTGCCGACAAGGAGCGCGCTCGCCTCGTGCATGTTCGGGAAGATCGGCGTATCTTCGGTGCCGAGGCCGTAGTTCATCGCGGCTGTTTCGGAAAGCTCGCCGCGCCCGGCGGCCTTGACCGCCTCGATGTACGAACGGTCATGAATGAGCGCGAGTTCATCGTCCGTCGCGATGCGCGGGGCGATGATATGCCGATCATCCAAAGCGCCGAGCGTCCGCAGCAAGTCGTACGTCAGCTTCACCCGCAGCTGGTTGAACGGGTGGTCGTCATGGAACTTATAACGAAGAAATTGCTCGCTGTAAACAAATACGCACTTTTCGCTCATGACGTAACCCCCGGCAAGTTCGGCCAGAGCACTGTATAGCCGGCCTTTTTCAAATCATGGATCAAGTTGATCGGGTTCATCGTTTGGACGCGAAACACTAAAATTTTATAGTTTGGATCGCTGGCTGGATACAAAAGGACGCTGGCGATATTGACGTGGTGCTCGGCGATAATGCTCGCCGCTTTGCCTAACATTCCCGCTTCGTTCGGCACTTTAATTTCGATTTGCGACCCGGGCTGGTGGGCACCGGTCAGCTGAATGAGCGTGTGCAATAAATCCGTTTCCGTGATGATGCCAACGAGCTTTCCGCCGTTGACGATCGGCAAGCAGCCGATCCGGTGTTCGTAAAAGAGCGCGGCGACTTCTTCGACGAAATCGAGCGGGTGGCCGACGATGATGTCTGTTTTCATAATCGCGCTGACCGGTTTTTGCAAGTCGTCAAGATGTTCATGAAGATGGAAAATCGATGGACTGGCGTCGCGTAAATCGCGGTCCGTCACAAGGCCGACTAAACGCCCTTCCCCGTCGGTGACCGGAAGATGGCGGATGCGGTGATGGCGAAGCAGCTGCAGCGCTTCGGCGATCGTGTTCGTGGCGCGGAGCGTGACCACCGATGTGTTCATGACTTGTTCAACAATCATCGTTCTCCTCTCCCCTTTGTGCATCACACGTTTAGTACATATAGCGGTTCATAAAGCGAAGCCGGTCAAACCGTTGAATCGATTCCGGATCGACCCGTTTGCCGATACGGACCATGAGGCAGTTCGCCGGATGGGAACAAATTTCCGGGTCATCGGTCGCGTACCAGACGAGTCCGCCGGCGTTCATCATTTTCTCCATCACTTTCCGGTATTCCCATACGTTCAGCCCGGTCCCTTTCAAATCCCAATGCCAATAATACTCAGTGGTAATGATGATATAATCTTCCATCGCATCGTCCATCATGGAGACAATCAACAAATTTTTTCCAACGCCAAAGCCGCGAAACTCCGGGATCACTTCGATGGCGCCGAGCTCGATTAAATTGTCCATCTTCCCTTCAGACCAACGTTCAAGCGGGTCGGGATATAAAAATGTGACATAACCGACGATCGTTTCGCCGCGGCGGGCGATAATGATCCGGCCTTCCGGCAGCTTGGCGATCTCGATTAACGCTTCGTGCTGTTTAGAGGGTTGGCGAAATGAAGTTAAGTCACGGTGAAATTCGTAGCTGGCCAACGCTTCCGGCGTCACCGGCCCTTCGATGAGAAGCGTTCCGTTCGGCGTTTTCAGCTCCTTGGCGTTATACGTTTTTTTATGTTCCATTCGGTCACCACCTGAATTCATCAATCAGTCAATCCATTTCCATTATACATAAAAATGGCCTTGGCCGGCGCAATTCAAAAAAATTTCAAAGAAACGGGGACAAGGAATATTTTAAAAATTGAGAAATTGCTTATCATCCACTATAATAGAAATGTAACCACTTACATAAGGGGGATCGGAGAATGAAAACGGAGCTGCTACCAGTCGTACAAGGGGACTACAACTTGAAAAACTACGAGGAAGCATACGAACAGTTTCAATGGACGGAAACGGAGAGGGCATTTTCTTGGCATGAAACCGGACGGGTCAACATGGCGTATGAGGCGATCGACCGCCATGCCGAGTCGTTCCGCAAAAATAAGGTGGCGCTTTACTACCGCGACGCTGTGCGGAATGAGAAATACACGTTCAAAGAGATGAAAGAGATGTCCAACAAGGTCGCCAACGTCTTAAAACAGGTGGCCGACATTGAAAAAGGCGACCGCGTATTTGTGTTTATGCCGCGCTCGCCGGAGCTGTATTTTACGGTGCTCGGCATCATTAAAACCGGCGCCATCGTCGGGCCGCTGTTTGAAGCGTTTATGGAGGGGGCGGTGCGCGACCGTCTGGAAGACAGCGGGGCGAAGGCGATCGTCACGACGCCGGAGCTTTTGCCGCGCGTGCCGGTGGGCGACTTGCCGGAGCTGAAGTACGTCTTTTTGGTCGGCGACGGCGTTGTCGAAGAAGGGCCGTACATCGATTTGAAAAAGCGGATGAACGAGGCGAGCAAGCACTTCGACATCGAATGGGTCGACCGCCAGGACGGCTTGATTTTGCACTATACGTCCGGTTCGACCGGAAAGCCGAAAGGCGTCCTGCACGTCCATAACGCGATGATTCAGCACTATCAAACCGCCAAATGGGTGCTTGACTTAAAAGAAGACGACATTTACTGGTGCACGGCCGATCCGGGCTGGGTGACCGGAACGTCGTACGGCATTTTCGGCCCGTGGCTGTGCGGGGCGTCAAGCGTCATCGTCGGCGGCCGCTTCAGCCCGGACGCTTGGTATCAAACGATCGAAGACTTCGGCGTCACCGTCTGGTACAGCGCGCCGACGGCGTTCCGCATGCTGATGGGCGCCGGCGATGAAGTGGTGAAAAAATACGATTTAAGCTCGCTCCGCCACATTTTGAGCGTCGGCGAGCCGCTCAACCCGGAAGTCATCCGCTGGGGGCTGAAAGTGTTCGGCCGCCGCATCCATGATACGTGGTGGATGACGGAAACGGGCGCCCATCTCATTTGCAACTACCCGTGCATGGAAATTAAGCCGGGATCGATGGGGAAACCGATTCCGGGTGTTGAGGCGGCGATCATCGACGACCAAGGAAACGTCCTGCCGCCGTACCGAATGGGCAACTTGGCCATCAAAAAAGGATGGCCGTCGATGATGAAAACGATTTGGAACAACCCGCAAAAATACGAATCATACTTTATCGGCGATTGGTATGTGTCGGGCGACTCGGCCTACATGGATGAAGACGGCTATTTCTGGTTCCAAGGGCGCGTAGACGATGTCATCAATACATCGGGCGAGCGCGTCGGGCCGTTTGAAGTCGAAAGCAAGCTTGTCGAGCATCCGGCCGTTGCGGAAGCCGGCGTCATCGGCAAGCCCGATCCGGTGCGCGGGGAAATCATCAAGGCGTTCATCGCGCTTCGCGAAGGCTATGAGCCGTCCGAAGAGTTGAAGGAGGACATCCGTCAGTTTGTGAAAAAAGGGCTCGCCGCCCATGCTGCGCCGCGCGAGATCGAGTTCCGCGACAAGCTGCCGAAAACGCGAAGCGGAAAAATTATGCGCCGCGTCTTAAAGGCATGGGAGCTCAACTTGCCGACCGGCGACTTATCGACCATGGAAGACTAAAACGAACAGCAGCGTCCGAATGCTTTGGCGTTTCGGGCGCTTTTTCTGATGGCGGCTGATGATGCTCGGCCCGCAGCGGGAGTCCATTCGGCAAACTGGCCGCCATAAAGAGTGCCGGCGGAAACAGGCGAGGGTGGCGCTGCGCGGTCGTTTCGGCGGAAAAACGTGGATCACAAGAGGAGAGCGGAAGGAGGCGGGCGGCGAAAGAGGCTGCCCGGCAGCCATGCCCGAACAAGCAGGCGTCCGTTCATGAAACAAGGGGCTGACCCAAAACGCGAATGCGTTTTGGGATCAGCCCCCACTTTTTTGCCTCAAATATAGAAGAATCGCCCTTTTTTCTGGTAGAATAGAGTCACCAAAACCACTACCACCGAAAGAAGGGCGATTCTTTTATGAAACATGATCATATTTCCTTTAAAGAGTATACCATGGACAACCTCTCTTTGCCAAGCAACATCGCCGATCTCATTCCACGGGATAACATGGCCCACGTGGTTCATGAGATGGTTGAACGCATCCCGATGGAGACGTTTCTTGCTTACTACAAAGGAGGGGGCGCCTCCGCCTATCATCCGAAAATGATGACCAAAATTCTCCTTTACGCTTACACCCAAAAAATGTATCATGGCCGTGAGATTGCACGGCAGCTCGAAGTCCACCTTCCCCTCATGTGGCTAAGTGGATTTCAAAAGCCGGACTTCCGCTCCATCAATCGGTTTCGTTCGGAGCGGATGAAAGACCTGATTGACGACCTGTTCCGGGAAATGATCACGCTGCTCGTGGCCGACGGCTATGTCAAGATGGAAGATTATTTTGTGGATGGAACGAAAATTGAAGCGAATGCCAACCGGTACACCTTCGTTTGGCGCAAATCGGCTGAGAAGTACCAGGAGAAACTCCAAGCCAATGTCGATCGGCTGATTGCCCAGATCGAGGCGATCGTGGAAGAAGAAAAGGCGGAAGACATCGACCCTTCGCCGGCCTTTACGTCAGAAGAAATCCGAAAGAAAACCGAGGAGTGGGAAAAACGGTTGGAGGCCGAGCCGGACAACCAACCGTTGAAGAAGGCCATCAAGAAGATGAAGGAGGACTACTTGCCCCGCAGTGAAAAGTATGAACACCAACTCCATGTATGCGGGGATCGCAACAGCTATTCCAAGACCGATGTGGATGCCACCTTCATGCGGTTGAAGGAGGATCACATGCGAAACGGCCAGCTCAAGCCGGCCTATAACGTACAGGTGGGTTCTTCCGGCCAATTTATTTTGGGGTATTCCCTTCATCAGAGGCCGGGCGACACTCGTTGTCTTCTCCCGCATTTGGAGACCGTTCGAGAGAAGTACGGCGTGGAACCCGAACGTTTGATCGCTGACGCGGCTTATGGCTCGGAAGAGAACTACGTGAAGCTGGAAGAGAAGCACATATCGGCCTTGATCAAGTACCATACGTATGAGAAGGAGAACACGCGCAAGGTCAAGAAAAATCCGCATCATCAGCAGAATTGGACCTATGTGGAAGAAGAAGACGTTTGGATTTGCGCCAATGGGAAAAAGCTGGTTCGCACCGGAACTTCGAAACAGACCACGGAATCAGGATACACCTCGGTCACCCGACACTACCAATGCCATGAATGCGAAGGATGTCCGTTCCGTTCGGCCTGCACGACTTCCAAGTATGGACGAACCACGCAATGGAACCCCGTCTATCATGAACAAAAACAGAAAGCCCGCGAACGGTTGGAGAGTGAAGAAGGGCAAGCCCGATACCGCCAACGCCAAACCGACATTGAGAGTGTATTTGGGCAAATCAAACAAAATCGCGGGTTTCGTCGCTTTGTCCTGCGAGGCCTCCAAAAAGTTTCCATCGAATGGGGGCTGGTTTGTGCTGCCCACAATCTTCTCAAAAAAGCCGCTAGGGACAAGCAATTGTCCTTGGTGGCGTAAATGAGGGGGAGAACAGAGTCGGAATTTTGTTCCGTTTGGTAAAATATACAAAAACCAGAGAGGGCTGACTCCAAAAGTCCGCTTTTTGGCGGACTTTTGGGTCAGCCCCTTATGATCGTTTATTGACGAGCGGATGGGGAAGCGGCGCCGTTTTCCGCGTTGTCCTCCCGAGCAGGCGGATCGGCCGGCGGGGCGGGCTGGGCGGCCGGCAGTGCGACTTTGCTCGATGGCGCCGATTCGCGGCCGGCAATATCGACAGCGGTGACGCAATAGGCCGCTCCCGGCTTGAGAGCAGAAAAGGAAGCCGCTTCCTCCGCTTTAATAATGGCGGCGATTTGCCGCTCTCCGGTTTCACTCACCTGATAGACGCGGTAGCCGATGACATCGCGCTCCCGGTGTCGGTCCCAGACGAGAGTGCGGCCGTTCAGACGGGCGGCCGGCGGAGCGGGGACGCGCCCGTTTTCTTTTAAGATGGCGACAACAAAGTCATCGCCGGCTGATGTTATCCCGTCGATTCCCCACTGATTGAGCAGCTTTGGATTGACGATGACCCCGCGGGTGACAAATTCCTCCGGCGTCGTCTCAAGCGCCGCATACCGGCGCCCGCCAATGACGACAAACCGGCCCTCGACCAAATAGTCATCGCTTCCTTGCCGCGGCGTAAACTTTGCATTATATAAATCATAGCGGACGAGTCCGGCTTTTTTGCACGCCTCTGATGGGCTGAATCCGCTCACGGCGCAATACGCGCGGCGAACGATGCCGCCGGGCATTAAAAACCGCTCCGGCGGGTCGATCAGCTTCGGTTTTACGCGATGGGCGGCATTCATGAATTGCGCCCATAACAGCTGGGTGCGCCGGCTGTAGGACAGCCCCTTATAGCGCGATTCCAGCGGCGCCGGACGATCGTAGCCGATCCAAACGCCGAACGTCACGTTCGGGTTTGTGGCGACAAACCATGAATCGCGTTTGTCTTGCGATGTCCCCGTTTTGCCGGCCCAGTCAGCCGAAAACGTCAAGTAGCGCGGCACTGAGGAGGCGGTTCCGCCATGCAGCACATCGCGCATCATATCGATCATTAAATACGATGTTTGCGGAGAAAAGACGGGAACCGGCTTGCTCGTATGCTGATAAATGATCGTTCCGTCTTTATCGGTAATTTTTTCGATCATATACGCATCGACAAAGGAACCGTAATTGGCAAACGTCGCATACGCATTGACGTTTTCTTCGACGGTGACGCCGATGTGCGTCCCGCCAATTGCTAAAGCCGGATTGTTTTCTTCTTGCCTGGCGACGCTTGTAACCCCCATTTTGAGCAAATAATCGATCGGATGGCGGCTTTGGATTTTCGTATAGATCCGAACGGCCGGGATGTTGTACGACTGTTGAAGCGCGCGCCGCGCCGAGACGAGGCCGTGTGTTTTTCCATCAGCGTTTTTCGGGCTGTACGAACCGATCGAAAGCGGCAGGTCGGGAATGACCGAACCGGGCTGAACGACGCCCATTTCCATCGCCGGCGCGTACACTAAAAGCGGCTTCATCGTTGAGCCGTTTGAACGGTGCGCCTGGGTGGCGTGGTTTAACTGCTCGCGCTTGTAGTCGCGGCCGCCGACAAAGCTGATGATTTTGCCGGTTTTGTTTTCGATGAGCATCGCTCCCACTTCCACCGGTTGGCGGCGGGCGACTGTTTTCCCTGTTTGTTTGTCTTTCGTATAATACACACGATCGCTGCCATAATACGGGTAGCGGGTGGCCACGCGCTGCATTTGCTCATAAATCGCTTTGTCGATCGTCGTATAAATGTGCAAGCCTCCTTGCCGCAGCGCTTTTCCCGCTTCACCGGCATAGCGGCGATACAAGCCGGCATCGCGTTTCAGCTCTTCCGGCTTATGGCCGTGGCGCTTGGCGAACGTTTCCGCGAGCACCTCTTTGACCCGTCTTTCAATTTCCATCGTTAAAAACGGATAGCGCTCAAACGGCGTTGGCTTCGGAGCGGCGAAATGTTTCGTCACATCGTAGGCGAGCGCTTCTTTATACTGCTTGTCAGAAATATAGCCAGCGCGCTTCATCCGGTAAAGCACCGTTTTCATCCGTTTCAATCCGGCCGAGAGATCTTGTTTGAGGCTGCCATC
Source organism: Geobacillus subterraneus (assembly GCF_001618685.1). Taxonomy (GTDB): domain Bacteria; phylum Bacillota; class Bacilli; order Bacillales; family Anoxybacillaceae; genus Geobacillus; species Geobacillus subterraneus. The sequence continues at coordinate 463,068 of NZ_CP014342.1, forward strand.
AGCGGCAAACGGCGTATAGACGAACGGGTTTTGCGGCAAACCGGCTAAAAACGCTGCTTGGGCGAGATTGAGATCTTTGGCGTCAACGCCGAACACCCCTTGGGCGGCGGCCTGGATGCCGGCGATGTTGCGGCCTGATGAGCTGCGGCCGAACGGAACAACATTTAAGTAGGCTTCTAAAATTTCTTCTTTCGACAAAAATCGTTCAAGGCGCAGCGCCAGTAACATTTCCTTCGCCTTGCGTTCAAACGACACTTCGCTGGTCAGCAGCTGATTTTTGACGAGCTGCTGCGTAAGCGTGCTGCCACCGCTTTTGTTCGGCGAGTTCGTCACTTCCTGAAACATGGCGCGAATGACGGCCTTTGGGACGACGCCGTCATGTTCGTAAAAGTGCTCATCTTCGGTGGCGATCACCGCCTGCACAACGTATGGGGAGACGTCGGCAAGGCGCACCGCCTCACGGTCGAGGTCGGACCGGAATCGGCCTAAATAGACGCCATCGGCAAAATACATATGGCTCGTTTCTTCATAACTGTAAATCTCGCTTTTCATTTTGTCATGCGAAGGGACCGCCATATCTTTCACCAAAAAAGCGAAATAACCGGCGCCGATGCCAGCGGCAAAACAAACGAGGCAGAGCGCGGTGATGAGCAAAATAAGAGTGACATTCCAAACGATGTCATATGTAAGTGAAAAATAATGCCACATTTTTTGTAACGAAGCTCGAAACGGTTTTTGTTCCATGCCAGGCCCCCTCTCATGGCAAATCATATAGATAACTGTAGATGAGCATTTTTCATTACAGTAATTTCCATCCCCTAAGAGACAAACAGGGTACCCCTTAGGCGACATGGAGCTGTTTTTTGTCATGTCTCCTTTTTTGTTTAGTTGTCAATTTGTGTTAGCGAATTTGCTCATCTACAGTAGATAAGTATAACATACTCGTGCGCATCGTTGCGGGATTTTGTCGCTTTTTCGCCGTTTGTGGCGAAAAGAGCCGGAGTTGACAGCAAGTATGTGTATATGGTAAAAGAATGTATATATTCATACCGAAAAAGCGATGACGGGAACAAGTAGCGGTTGTCTCCCTGGTGCAGAGAGCTGGCGGGCGGTGCGAGCCAGTCCATAGGCAGGCGTGAATTACCTCCCCGAGCAGCGATGGCGAACGGCGTTGACGCTCAGTAGCCGTCTGCCGGCATGCGCCGTTACCGAAATGAGCGAGAAAGCGACAGGCTTTCTAAGTAGGGTGGTACCGCGATGAACACTCGCCCCTTCATACAGGGCGGGTGTTTTCTTTTTTTTGATGACATTCATAAAGAGGTGAAGAACATGGACTTGCTCGAAGAACTGCAATGGCGTGGGCTCGTCAATCAAACGACGGATGAAGACGGGCTCCGAAAGCTGTTGAATGAAGGAAACGTGACGCTCTATTGCGGATTTGACCCGACAGCGGACAGTTTGCACATCGGCAACTTAGCGGCCATTTTGACGCTGCGCCGCTTTCAGCAGGCCGGACATCGGCCGATCGCCCTAGTCGGCGGCGCAACCGGACTGATTGGCGACCCGAGCGGAAAGAAAAGCGAGCGCACGCTCAATGCCAAAGAAACCGTCGAGGCATGGAGCGCCCGCATTAAAGAACAGCTCGGCCGCCTGTTAGACTTTGAAGCGGAAGGCAATCCGGCAAAAATCGCTAATAACTATGATTGGATCGGTCCGCTTGATGTCATTACATTTTTGCGCGATGTCGGCAAGCATTTCAGCGTCAATTACATGCTCGCCAAAGAATCGGTGCAGTCGCGCATTGAAACCGGCATTTCGTTCACCGAGTTCAGCTACATGATGCTGCAGGCATACGACTTCCTCAACTTGTACGAAACGGAACAATGCCGCCTGCAAATCGGCGGGAGCGACCAATGGGGCAACATTACCGCCGGGCTCGAGCTCATTCGTAGAACGAAAGGAGAAGCGGAAGCGTTCGGCTTGACGATTCCGCTCATCACGAAAGCGGACGGCACGAAATTCGGAAAAACGGAAAGCGGCACGATTTGGCTTGATAAAGAAAAAACGTCGCCGTATGAGTTTTACCAGTTTTGGATTAACACCGATGACCGCGACGTCATCCGTTACTTGAAGTATTTTACGTTCCTGTCGAAAGAGGAAATCGAGGCGCTTGAACATGAGCTGCGCGAGGCGCCGGAGAAGCGGGCGGCACAAAAAGCGCTCGCTGAGGAAGTGACGAAGCTCGTTCATGGCGAAGAGGCGCTTAGGCAGGCGATCCGCATTTCGGAGGCGCTCTTTAGCGGCGACATTGCCGAGTTGACGGCCGCGGAAATCGAGCAAGGGTTTAAAGATGTGCCGTCGTTTGTCCATGAAGGAGGCGACGTTCCGCTCGTCGAGCTGCTTGTCGCCGCCGGCATTTCGCCATCGAAGCGGCAGGCGCGCGAAGATGTTCAAAACGGCGCCATCTATGTCAACGGCGAACGCATCCAAGACGTCAGTGCCTTCTTAACGGCCGAACACCGTTTGGAAGGGCGGTTTACCGTCATCCGCCGCGGCAAGAAGAAATATTATTTAATTCGCTATGCCTAAACAAAACGATCCGAAATGCCGATGCATTTCGGATCGTTTTTGCGCATTAACGCGAGTAGAACTCAACGATGAGCGCTTCGTTCACTTCCGCCGGCAGTTCGGAACGCTCCGGCAGGCGAGTGTATGTGCCTTCCATTTTTTCCGGGTCGAACGTCAAGTAATCCGGAACGAAGTTGTTCGCTTCGAGCGCTTCTTTAATGACTTGCAAGTTGCGCGATTTTTCGCGGACAGCGATCGTTTGTCCCGGTTTGACGCGGTACGACGGGATGTTGACGCGGCTGCCGTCGACTAAAATGTGGCCGTGCGTCACAAGCTGGCGGGCTTGACGGCGCGTGCGGGCCAACCCTAAACGGTAGACGAGGTTGTCGAGGCGCGATTCAAGCAAAATCATGAAGTTTTCGCCGTGTTTGCCCGGCATTTTGCCCGCTTCTTCAAACGTTTTGCGGAACTGGCGCTCGTTCACGCCGTACATATGGCGCAGCTTTTGTTTTTCCTGCAGCTGCAAGCCGTACTCCGACAATTTTCTCCGTTGGCCTGGGCCGTGTTGACCAGGCGGATACGGACGTTTTTGCAATTCTTTCCCCGTGCCGCTTAACGAGATGCCAAGGCGGCGGGAAATTTTCCATGTTGGGCCAGTATAACGAGCCATTGACTGCTCCTCCTTATGCTTTTATTCCCGTAAAATAAAAGCAGATGTGCGCCAACAATTACGGCCATTTTGTTTTCATGTATCCTCGCTCTAGCAGCTAAGAGTTACGCGATACACCTCGGCGGGCCGAGGAACAAAATGAACCATAAAGGTGGGCACAAAGGCTGCTATATTTTACACAAAGGCTATTATATGATTTTTAGAGGGAAAAGTCAATATTTTATTTTCCTTTTTGGCCGTTTGTATGATATAATAAAAGATGCAATTTTTAGAAAAAATTTGTCATCTATTAGAGTGATGATGCCAGTTTAGGTGGAAAAGATGATGAGATGGGAAGAAACGAAACGATATGAATCGTTTAAGCGGAAATTTTTCCACTGGTTTTTGGCGTTTCAGGACGACGGGCTGTTTTCAACAGCGGCGGGCGAGCTGCTTGCGCTGCTAAAAGAAGAGCTGGCGCTCGAACAAGCAGTATTGTACTTGTTTGACCCGTCGTGCGGCACCTTTTGCCCGGAGGCGGCCGCTGGCGGGGAGCCGGTGGCGGGGCGGATTGCGGCAGAGGAAAAGCAGGAGATCGTCGTGGTCGATGATGGCGGGCCGCGCATAGCCGCCCGCCTCTTTTTCCTGCTTTCCGAAGAAGCGCCGGCGATGGTCGAGCTGGTGTACGGAAAAGGCCGCCGCTTCGATAGACCGCTGCTTGAAGCGCTGAGAGCGGATTTGGCCCAGCTGTTCCGCAAGCTGAGCACGTTGTCACAAGGGAAGAGCGAGGAGAAACGGTACGAGCAGCTGCACTGCTTTGCGGCGAAAATCCACTCCTCGATGCAAATCGACGATGTGCTTGAAGAAATTATCCGCACGCTGCAAAACGTCTATCCGTCGTTTACATACTACCTTCTGTTATCGCACGATAACCACTTGCGCGGAAATTTGCCGATTAAAACGTTTGCCTTTGATGAAAACGGAGAGCAAACGGCGGCGCTGCGGGCGTTTTTGACCGGGCAGGTGCAATGCGAGGAGACAGCGGCGCCGCAGCGCTCGGTGCTGTACGCGCCCATTAAAGGGGTGCAGGCAGTATACGGGGTGATTCAAATTATCGCCCCGCATGCCGCTCCGTTTCCGAAGCGGGAAATCAACTTTATTTCACTGTTGGCGGGGACGGCCGGCAGCGCGCTGGAAAACGCCAAACTGTACGAACAGTCGCGCCGGCTTGTTGCCGATTTGCAGCTCATTAACGACACGATGCGCCAGCTGAACGCCCGGTCGCGGCTGCACGAGGCGATCGAGTATATGGTGTCGCAAATTCGGCAGTCGTTTGGCGCGGATGAAGTTGGCTTTTTCTTGTTTGCTGACGGCAAACATGAGCTTCTTCCGGGGAGCACGCCGTTTTTTTATGAAGGCTTATCGGCGATGTATGTCGAATGGGTCGAAGCGCGGCGTCGCAGCGGAAACGATATTTTATTTGCCGGCGATGTATGCGCGTCCGATTTTGGGTCGTTTTGTTCCGTTATGGCTGCGCCGATGCTGCAAAATAAAGAAACAAAAGGCGTCTGCATCGTGCTTGCCCGCAAGCCATATCAGTTCACGTTTGACATGTTTAAACTGCTGCAATCGCTTGTCCAGCACTCGACCCTGGCGTTTATGAACGCGATTTTGCGGGAGGAACTTGAGAAGTTGGTCATCACCGATTATTTGACGAAGCTGTATACGCGCCGTTATTTGGACAGAGAGATCCAACAATCGATGGAGACGGATGCGCTTGGGGCGTTTCTTTTAATCGATATCGACAACTTCAAACAGATCAACGACATTTACGGTCATCAGACGGGCGACGATGTGCTCGTTCAAGTGGCCGAGATGATCCGCACGAACATCCGCGATAACGATATCGCGGCGCGCTGGGGAGGAGAGGAACTCGCTGTCTATTTGCCGAACGTGTCGCTTTTTGACGCGGTTTCGGTTGCCCGCCGCATCGTTGAAAAAGTGAGGGAGCATACGGTCCCGCCGGTGACCGTTTCGTGCGGCATTTCATCGTGGAGGCAGCATGACCATGATAATGCGGAACAGTTGTTTAAACGGGCGGACGCGGCGCTGTATATGGCGAAGGAGACTGGAAAAAACTGCATTTTTGTCAGTGATCGCCACCATTCCTATAAGGTGTAAAAAAGGAATCCGGTCAGGCGGATTCCTTCTTCGCGCCGGCTGTTATTTCCGCTCATTCGGAAATGAGCACGCCGGCGAATTGTTCTAAATAGCGGCGGTCAGTGTCATCAAAGCGGTTTTTCACCGGGCTGTCGATGTCAAGGACGCCGATGACGCGGCCTTCCTTGATGAGCGGCACGACAATTTCCGATTGGGATGCAGCATCGCAGGCGATATGGCCCGGAAATTGGTGCACATCGGGAACGACGACCGTCCGCCGCTCGGCGGCTGCTGTGCCACAAACCCCTTTGCCGAACGGAATGCGCACGCACGCCGGCAACCCTTGGAACGGGCCGAGCACAAGTTCGTCGCCCTCTGCCAAGTAAAACCCGACCCAGTTGATGTCGGTGAGAAACTGATTAAGCAGGGCGGCAGCGTTCGCCAAGTTGGCAATCATGTTCGGCTCTCCGGCGATGAGCGCTTTCAGCTGCTCGATGACGAGCGCATAGTTTTCTTCGCGTGTACCACTGTAGGCGGTTGGATGAAACATTTGTTTGCCCTCCTTTTTTGGCCCATTTTATGATGACGCCTGGCGGTTGTCAACCGCAAGCGCTTCGTGATCCATCACGTCCCGCCCTTGATGCAAGTCGGCCGCGCGATGAGCGTCCGAGCCGTAAACGATCGGGATGCCGCGCCGCCGCGCTTCAGCGATGAGGCGGTTGGGCGGGTAAGGCTCGAGGCAGAGCGGTTTGGCGGCGCCGGCTCCATTATAGTCGATCTCATAGCCAAACTGCCCCATGTCATCAAGAATGGCAAGAACGAGCCCGGTCATCGGATCCGGGCATGGAAAGCGGCGCCAAAACTTGCGCACAAGTGTGATATGCCCGATGCGTTTCGGCTTATAGCGGCCAAGGTCGGCGCGGATCGACCGGCGCACGGTTTCGTAATAAGCGCGGTGGACGCGCTCAACGGAGCCGAACAGGCGGACGATGCCGGCGAACATATCGGCGCTGTAGTCTAAGCATACATAGCGGTCTTCGTGCGCTAAAAAGTGAACCGATAAAATGCTGTCATCAAGCAGCGGACCGACCTCATCGAGCAATCGCACCGTCTCTTCCTCCCAACCGGGGATAAAGTCGACCTCAAGCCCGACGCGGATCGTGATGTCGTTTCGGTAGCGCGCCTTCACATCAGCGACAGCGGCCAAATAGCGCTCAAGCTGCCGGCGCTCCATGGCGCTGTCCTGTTCCGGCGTCGGGTCGACAAACCGTTCCGGCAGCGGGGCATGTTCAGTGAAGGAAATATCGGTATAGCCGAGCGCAATCGCCCGTTCTACATATTGCTCAAGCGGGTCATGGCTTCCGTGCGGGCAAAACGGTGTATGAATATGGCCGTCACGCAAGGCGGTTTTCCCCCTTTCCCTTTGTATGATAGCAAACATATTGAAGATTCTTGTAAAAAAAATAAAAATTTTGGTCAAAAAATGTCGTTAACATGGTATCATAAAAACATTGAAAAACATATATTTTTGCCTTCTCCGCCATTTTGATTCATTTCGGAGTAGCTTGAGTGCAAGGGGGCATTTGTGCATGGAAATCGTGTGGATCGTTCTGCTCCTCAGCGCAGGGGCAATCATATACAATCAGATGTACCGGAAGCGGATGTATCGGGAAATCGACCGGCTTGAGGGATGGAAAATCGAGCTGATGAACCGGCCGGTGCCGGATGAGCTCGCCAAAGTGAAACAGCTGAATATGACGGGGGAAACAGAGCGGCTGTTTGAACGGTGGCGCCAGCAATGGGATGAGATCGTAGCCGTGAAGCTGCCCGATGTCGAAGAACAGCTGTTTGACGCCGAAACGCTTCTTGACAAATACCGGTACCGGCAGGCGCGCAAGCTGCTTGGACAAATGGAGGACGGCCTGCGCCGCCTCGAGGAAGAGGTGCATCAAATCATTCATGAAGTCAACGAGCTGATCGGAAGCGAAGAGCAAAACCGTGCGGAAATCGAGGAGCTGCGGGCCGCCCACCGGGAGGCGAAAAAAACGCTGCTCGCCTATCGATATACGTTCGGGGCGGCGGCCGATTTGCTCGATGTCCGCCTGAGCGAGGCGGAAAAGCAGTTTCAGTCGTTTGCGGAATTGACGGAAGCCGGCAACTACTTGGCGGCGCGCGATGTCGTCTTGTTGCTGAAGCAGGAGCTTGACCGCCTCACCGCGATGATGGAAGAGATTCCGGTGTTGCTTGGCGAGTGCCAAACCTCACTTCCGGCCCAGCTCGCTGAGCTCGCTGACGGCTATCAGGAAATGGAACAGAGCGGGTACATACTCGATCATTTGCACATCGAACGCGCGTTGGAAGAAAAACAGGAGAAAATCAAGCAATGCTTGGCGATGATCGGCGAGTTGCGCATCGAGGAAGCGAAGCAGACCGTCGCTGAGCTGAAAGAAGAAATTGACACGCTGTATGACTTGCTGGAAAAAGAAGTGCTTGCCCATCGATACGTGCAAACGGAAATGCCGCGCATCGGCGGCATGCTCAAGGAATTGGCCGCCGAGGCGAAAGAAACGGGCGCTGAAGCCGTGTTCGTCCAGCAAAGCTACCACCTGCCGCCAGGCGACCTCGAAAAATACCGAAGCATTGAAAAACAGCTGCACCAGCTGCAAAAGCGGTTTTTGCTGATCGAAGAACGCGCCGCCGAGGCGAAAACCGCCTATTCGCTGCTTAGAGAGGAGCTTGAACAGCTCGTTGGGCAAATCGGCATGATGAAGGAAGAACATGAACAATTTCGGGTGATGCTGCAGACGCTGCGCAAAGATGAATTGATTGCGCGCGAAAAGCTCGATGACATGAGAAAACAATTGTCTGAAGCACTTCGTCTCGTGCAAAAAAGCCGGCTGCCGGGGCTGCCCGAATCGTATGCGCTTAGGCTGACGGAAGCGCGCAACAGCCTGCAAAATGTCGCCGCCCGCCTCGATGAAAAGCCGCTCGACATGCCGTCGGTCGATCAGGCGCTTGAAGAAGCGAAAGCGTCGGTGGAACGGCTGTATGAGCGAACCATCGAAATGATCGAACAGGCGGCCTTGGCTGAACGGACGATTCAATACGGCAACCGCTACCGCCGCCGGTATCCGGCCGTTCATAAAGGGCTTGAGGAGGCCGAGTTTTTATTCCGCCATTATGATTACGAAGAGGCGCTTCGCCAGGCGGTGGCCACGATTGAGAGCGTCGAACCGGGCGCGTTTGATCGCGTGCAGCAGCTTTGGCAGACGGACAACGAGGAAGAACGATGATCCCAACCCGATAAATATCGGCGGAAACCGATATTTATCGGGTTTTTGGTGAATACTGTAAATGTGTGTGTGTTTTCGTTGCTGTTTTTCGTCCGCTTTTATTATTATGTTATATGGATGAATTGCCGATCACGAGCGGAGGATGGAAATGATGATTTACCTTGATAACAGCGCGACAACGAAACCGTTTCCGGAAGTGATCGATTCGTTTGTGACGGTCGCGACGGATTACTTTGCCAATCCGTCTTCACTTCATGAGCTGGGCATGAAGGCGGAGCGGCTGCTCGCACAGGCACGCGAACAAATCGCGGCCATGCTGCGCGTCAAAGCGAACGAGGTCGTGTTCACGTCCGGCGGAACGGAAGCGAACAATTTCGCCATGAAAGGAGTCGCTTGGCAATATCGGCGGCGCGGCCGCCATATCATTACGACGGAGATCGAGCATCCGTCCGTTGCCGAGCCGTGCCGGCAGCTTGAGGAGCTCGGCTTTGAGGTGACGTACTTGCCGGTCGACCGCGACGGGAGGGTGTCGGTAGAGCAAGTGGAGCGAGCGCTGCGCGATGACACGATTCTCGTTTCAATTATGCACGTCAACAACGAAGTCGGCACGGTGCAGCCGATTGAGGAAATCGGTGCGCTTCTTGCCCGCTATCCGAAGACGCTGTTTCATGTCGACCGGGTGCAAGGCATCGGCAAAGTGCCGCTCGATTTGAAACAAGCCGGCGTCGACTTATGCACGCTATCGGCCCATAAATTTCATGGATTGCGCGGCGCCGGGGTGCTTTATGTCCGCGAAGGCGTCCGTTTGATGCCGTTGATCGCCGGCGGCGGGCAGGAAATGCGGCTCCGGTCCGGAACGGAAAATGTCGCCGCCATTGTTGCGATGGCGAAAGCGCTGCGCCTGGCGATGGAGAAATACGAGCGGGAGATCGGCCGGCTCAAGGCGCTAAAGGAGGAGTGGCTGGCCGCCCTTTCCGCCATTCCGGAGATTGAGATCAACACGCCGCGCCACGGCGCTGCGCCGCATATCATCAACTTTTCCTTAAAGCGCGGCATGAAGCCGGAAGTGTTCGTCCATGAGCTGGCGAAAAGCCGTATTTACGTCTCGACGACATCGGCTTGTTCGTCGAAAAAAAAGGCGCCGAGCCAAACGCTACTAGCCATGGGGCTCGGCGAAGGACGGGCTGAGCGCGGCATCCGCATCAGCCTGTCGTTTGACAACACGAACGAAGAAATCGCGCCGGCGGTGGCGGCCATGAAACAGGCGATCAAAACATTAAGTGAGGTAACGGGATCACATGGAGATGAAGTATGACCGCATTTTAATCCGTTATGGGGAAATGACGACGAAAGGAAAAAACCGCAACATTTTTGTCCGGCGGCTGAAAAACAATATCGCCCGCAAACTGCAGGCGTTTCGCCGGATTCAAATTGAATATATGCGCGACCGAATGTACATTTTATTAAACGGTGAGCCGCATGAACCGATCATCGACAAGCTGAAAACGGTGTTTGGCATTCACTCGTTCAGCTTGGCGATGAAGTGCGAAAACGATTTAGATGCCATTAAAGAGACGGCGCTTGCCGCCGTCCGCCAGCTTCCGTACAAAGGGAAAACGTTTAAAGTGAGCGCCCGCCGCGTCAATAAACAGTTCCCGTACCGAAGCGACGAGTTGAACTATGAAGTCGGGGCGCATATTTTGCGGCAGACGGAAGACTTAACGGTCAACGTGCGCCAACCGGACATTGATGTGCGCATCGAAGTGCGCCAAGATGGGACATATGTCACGTGCCGCGACATTTTCGGCGCCGGCGGCCTGCCGGTCGGGACGAGCGGCAAGGCGATGCTCATGCTCTCAGGCGGCATCGACAGCCCGGTCGCCGGCTACTTGGCGATGAAGCGGGGCCTCGAAATTGAAGCCGTTCACTTTTTCAGCCCGCCGTTTACGAGCGAACGGGCGAAGCAAAAAGTGATCGATTTAGTGCGGACGTTGACCGCCTACGGCGGAAAAATCAAGCTGCATATCGTGCCGTTTACCGAAGTGCAGCAAGCCATTTATCAAGGAGTTCCAAATGAGTATTCACTGATTTCCACCCGAAGGGCGATGCTGAAAATTACGGATGCGTTGCGCCGCCGCCAACGGGCGTTGGCGATCGTCACCGGGGAAAGCCTCGGCCAAGTGGCGAGCCAGACGCTGGAAAGCATGTACGTGATCAATGAGGTAACGAACACGCCGGTTTTGCGCCCGCTCATTTCGATGGATAAAATGGAAATTATCGAGATTGCTAAGCAAATCGGCACCCACGATATTTCGATTCTTCCATATGAAGACTGCTGCACCATTTTTACGCCGCGGGCGCCAAAAACGAAGCCGAAAAAAGAGAAAGTGCTTCATCACGAGGGTCAGCTCGATCTCGCCCCGCTTCTTGAGAAGGCGATCAATGAGACGGAAACGATCGTGATCGATGAAGAAGCCGGACAAGCTGATGAGTTCGCTGACCTGTTTTGAATCTCAGAATTTACCAAAAATGCTGTTGCATATCGCCGTCTGTTTTCACACATTCTATACGTACAAGGAGGTGAAAACAGATGGCACGCAACAACAACAACAATCAACTGCTTGTTCCGGGTGCACAGCAAGCGCTCGAGCAAATGAAATATGAAATCGCCCAAGAATTCGGCGTCAATTTAGGCGCTGACACGACATCGCGCGCTAACGGTTCGGTCGGCGGCGAGATTACGAAGCGTCTTGTCGCTATGGCGCAGCAACAATTGGGCGGTGCGCGTCAATTCTAATTTCATACATGATGGCTTGCGCGGCGGGGAGCTCCCCGCCGCTTATTATGTCAAAAAAGTATTCAAAATATAATAACTATTTTGTATAATAAAGATGCCGGCGACGGCAAAATGAACAGAAGAGGGGGAGAGGAACGATGAAGCGGGAAGAACTGATCGCTCCTGAGCGCTACAATTTAACGTCCGAAATGGAACGGCATGCGGCGGCCCACCCGGAGCGAATCGCTTTAAAATGGGAGAATGAGCACGGCGAAACAAAAGAGATTACATACGGGCGCCTCATGGCGCGCGCCAATCAAATTGGAAACGCTTTCTTATCGCGCGGGCTGGAAAAAGGGGACAAAGTGCTTGTCATGGTTCCGCGCCTGATTGAAGCGTATGAAGTATATGTAGGGGCGCTCAAAGCCGGGCTTGTCGTCATTCCGAGCTCCGAGATGCTGCGGACAAAAGATTTGCAATACCGATTGTCCCATGGGGAAGTGAAGGCGGTTGTCGCCTATGAACCGTATCTTAACGAATTCGCTTCGATCGATGGCATCGACAAGCTGTTGAAATTTTCGATTGGCGAGCGCGAGCATGACGGCTGGGTTCGGCTGGGGGCAGCGATGGCGGAAGAAAGCGAAACACTCGCTGCGGCCGATACGTCGCGCGACGATATGGCGTTTTTATCCTACACCTCTGGCACGACCGGCAATCCGAAAGGGGTTGTCCATTGCCATGGCTGGGCGTACGCCCATTTGCGCACGGCGGCAAAAAACTGGCTGTGCATCGAAGAGAACGATCTCGTCTGGGCGACGGCCGGACCGGGATGGCAAAAATGGATTTGGAGTCCGTTTCTATCGGTGCTTGGCTCGGGGGCGACCGGGTTCGTCTATTACGGCCGCTTTGAGCCGGAAAAATATTTGCAGCTGTTAGAAAAATATGAAGTGAACGTGCTTTGCTGCACGCCGACCGAATACCGCCTCATGGCGAAGGTGCCGGATATCGGCCGCTACAACTTATCGCACTTGCACAGCGCCGTGTCGGCCGGCGAGCCGCTCAACCGCGAAGTGATCGACACGTTTGCCAAGCATTTTGGCATCCAAGTGCGCGATGGCTATGGCCAGACAGAAAATACACTGCTTGTCGGCGTCATGAAAGGGATGGACATCAAGCCGGGATCGATGGGGAAACCGACGCCGGGCAACCGCGTCGAAATCATCGATGAAAACGGCGAACCGTGCCCAGTCGGTGTTGTGGGAGATATCGCCGTCCATGTGGAAACGCCGGCGCTGTTTAAATATTACTATAAAGATCCGGAACGGACGGCGATGCAGTTCCGCGGCGACTATTACATTACCGGCGATAAAGCGCGAAAAGACGAAGACGGCTATTTCTGGTTTGAAGGCCGCGGCGATGACATCATCATCAGCTCCGGCTATACGATCGGCCCGTTTGAAGTGGAAGATGCGCTCGTCAAGCATCCGGCGGTGAAAGAATGCGCCGTCGTCGCCAGCCCGGATGAAGTGCGCGGCCATGTCGTCAAAGCGTTCGTCGTGCTGCGCGACGGGGTCGACAAAAACGATCCATCGCTCATTCCGGCATTGCAGGAGCATGTCAAACAATTAACCGCTCCGTACAAATACCCGCGCAAAATCGAGTTCGTCGACGACTTGCCAAAAACGGCGTCCGGGAAAATCCGCCGCGTCGAGCTGCGCGAACGGGAAGCGCGCCTTGCCGGCCGGTCGTCATAAGCGCGGGGGGATGGAAACGCGCGTGCAATGAAAGGCCGCAAAACAGCCCTCCTTAAGCGGCGTGAATCAGCCTGAAGGCCGCCCGTTTCGGGAGGGGGCGGTTCATCTTGAAGCCATTCATAAAACGAAAGAGGGTGTCCCGAACGAAGGGACACCCTCTTCCATCCATACCAACCGAATACTCCCGCACACCTTGTCGTCTCTCCCGAAGAAAGGCGACCTTGCGCGCCGTTTATAAAAAGACGCGCTTCACTTTATCCCAGAATGAGTTGTCTTTTAAGCGCACCGTTTTGATGACCCGGTCGCTCAACTGGATGTCAATCCGCTCAATATGCTGGATGCTGAGCGCTTCATTGTCGAGGCCAATGATCGGAAAATGGCTCGTTTCTTCCGACATTTTCAGCGTCAGTTTCCGCTTACCGCTCAAAATAAACGGCGAGCCGAGCGTCCGGTAGCGGTTGCTGTTGAGCGAGGCGAGCTCGCTCACTTGAAAGCACGGCAAAAGTGGATCAACGATCGCTCCGTGCACCGATTTGTTGTAGCCGGTGCTGCCGGTTGGCGTCGAGACGATAATGCCATCGCCGCGGAACGTTTCAAAATGCAAGTCGTCAATAAAAACATCGACCGCCATCGTTTTAATGATTTGCGAGCGGATCGAACATTCGTTTAAGCAGAAAAAGGAGGCGGTGCCGTCGATCGTCACTTCGATGACCGGGTAGCGCCGCACTTCAAGCTTCCAGTTTCTGGCCGCTTCAACCATATGATCGATATCATCGATTTGGAAATCGCAATAAAATCCGCGCGTCGGCAGCGTTGACACACCGACGTATAAACGGTCAGAGCGGAATCCGGTTTGCCGGACCGCCTGCAAAAACGCGCCGTCATCGCCGATGCTGACGATAATGTTCGCTTCCCGGGCGTCGTCGACAACGACAAACGGCCCGCGCTCCGCCCGCTCAATGAGCGGCTTCACCCGTTCGACGAGCTCGTCGTCGCGCTTATAAAAAAAATAGAGGCGGTTGCGTTCCATGTCCATCTTTGCGCCCTCCTAATGGCATCATATCTTGAACCGATGTACAATGAATATTGTACCACGTTTTCCATGATTCTAAAAATATGGGTAGCTGATGCAAAAGGGGGGAGAGGATGAATCGAAAACGGTGGACGGCGTTGGCGATCGCGTCGGCGTTGTTTATCATTTCCGTGCTCGTTAACGCCATTGGCGTACTGCTGTCCGATGAGGCGGGAACATGGTCGGAAAATTGGCTGGCACTGATGGAAGCGCCGTTTAGTGAAGAAGTGATCGAAGAGGGCGACCCGCTGCAAAAAATCGTGGTCTTGGAAGTGAACGGTGTCATTCAAGAGGCAGGCGAAGCGGAGGCGTTCCTTTCCTCGCCGCTTTATAACCATCAAACATTTTTGCAAATGATCAAACAGGTGAAGGAAGATGACCGTGTCAAAGCCATCGTATTGCGCATCAACTCACCAGGCGGCGGGGTCGCCGAAAGCGCGGAAATTCATAACCAGCTGTTGAAATTGAAAAAAGAGACGAAGAAGCCGATTTACGTATCGATGGGAGCGATGGCGGCGTCAGGCGGCTATTACATCGCCACAGCGGGCGATAAGCTGTTCGCTAGCCCGGAGACGATCACCGGCTCGATCGGCGTCATTATGCAAAGTGTCAACTACGAAGGGCTGGCCAAAAAATACGGCGTCGAGCTCGTCACAATCAAAAGCGGCCCGTACAAGGACATCATGAACCCAGCGCGCAAAATGACGGATGCGGAGCGGGACATTTTGCAGCGGCTGATCAACCAGTCGTATGAGGCGTTTGTCGACGTTATTGTCAAAGGCAGAAAGCTGCCGGAAGAGGCGGTGCGCAAACTGGCGGATGGCCGCATTTACGACGGCCGCCAGGCGAAATCGCTCCGGTTGATTGATGAGTTTGGTTATTTGGACGATACAATTGCGGCGCTCAAAAAAGAACATCGGCTCGCCAATGCTCAAGTTGTGAAATATGTAGGCGATGCCCCGTGGGGCTCCCTGTTCGGGTTGATATCCAACCGGGCGAAGCCGGAAACAGAAGCGGCCGAGCTCATCCGTCTGTTGTCGCAGCCGTCATCGCCGCGGCTCATGTATTTATTTACTGAGTAAAGGAAGTGGGAGGATGACTGATACGCAAGCGATGGCGCCGCCTGCGCCTGAACACCGTTTGCCGGTGGAAGCGGCTCCCCGCTACGGCGGATTTTGGCTTCGTTTTTGGGCGTATTTGCTTGACGTTATAGTCGTTTCAAGCATAAACCGGCTTGTCGTTTGGCCGTTGTTTCGCTTGTTTGACTGGCCGTTAGCGCGGGATCATTGGTTTGCGCCGGCCGCGGTGGCGGCGGCTGCCGTCTTTTACGCCTATTTTGTTTTGATGACGAAAGCGTTCGGGCAGACGCTTGGCAAAATGGTGTTCGGCCTAAAAGTCGTCGATGAGCGGGGCGTGCCGCTTACATGGCTGACGGTGCTGTTCCGCGAAGTCATCGGCAAATTTATCGCCAAAAAACTGTTGTTCATCGGTTTTTTGTTTGTCGCTTTTTCGGAAAAGAAAAAAGGGATGCACGATCAGTTTGCTGATACGATCGTCATTCGGGATTGACGGGCTTTTGTTTGCATCCGTCCGCCCTCAATAACCACCACCTGCCGCTATGGCAGGTTTATTTTTTTTCCATATGGTGACAATGTATGGTGAAAGGAAGTGCGGACATTGAGAATCGTGATCATAGCCGTCGTGGTGGTGGCTCTTTTTCTCCTTCTTGTCGCATGGATGAAAATTTCGGTAACGGTCGTATTCCGTCATGCTGAAGACGATGACGAGTACAAAATTGTGCTGCGCACCCTATTTGGCCTCATCCGCTACACGATTCGCGTCCCGCTCATCAAGATCGAAACTGAACCCGAGTCGCCCGGGGTGGCGCTTGTTCATAAAGAGGGAACGGGAGGAACGCGCGGGAAAGAGGAAAAGAAAAGCAAATGGACGCCGAGCGACATTGCCGATTTCTTTCGTCAAGTCAAGCAGTTTCTCAAACAAGTTGTCGACTTGCATGAAATTATGAAACAGTTTTGCCGTCATGTCACGATTACAAAATGGGAATGGCGGACCAAAATCGGCACCGGCGACGCGGCGTCAACCGGGTTGGTCGCCGGGCTTGGCTGGTCGTTGAAATACACGATCATCGGCACGGTGAGCCGTTACACGAAGATGAAAACCATCCCGGTGATTACGATCGTTCCGACCTATGACCGGGCTGTTTCGGAAACGGCGTTTTTATGTATGTTTCAGTTTCGAATCGGGCATGCTATGTTAGCAGGATTGCGAGTGATCAAACATTGGCGCGGACGGCGCTTGAGGAAACGAAACCCGTTGACAGCAAGACAGGCAAATGAAGGATATTAGGAGGAATGAGCATGACGAATCATCCGATTCAAGGCCTAATGACAACAGCGATGGAAAACTTAAAACAAATGATTGATGTCAATACGATTATCGGCGACCCGGTTGAGACGCCTGACGGCAGCGTCATTTTAACCGTATCGAAAGTCGGCTTTGGGTTTGCTGCCGGCGGCAGCGAGTTTATGCTCGACGGCCAGCAAAACGGCCAAGGGACGCAAGCGGGCGGAAATGGGCAAAACGGGCAAGCCCAAGGGAACGGGCATCCGTTTGGCGGCGGCAGCGGCGGCGGTGTCTCCATTACCCCGATTGCGTTTCTTGTCGTCAATTCGTCCGGTGTCAAACTTCTCCATTTGGATGAAAGCACGCACTTATATGAGAAAATACTCGATGTCGCCCCGCAGGCGTTTGAGAAAATTCAAGCGATGTTGAAGAAAAACAAGCAAGACGGGGCGGCTTCTGCTTCGGCGAACGACTTTGACATTTAGCTGAGCGCGGCGCTGGATCGTTTATCGTCCGGCTCTTTTTCATCCTGTCAGTGGCGGAAGGCCAGGCTTTTCGTTCCATGATCAGCCTTCCAATGAGACAAAACAATTGCAAAAATCGTTTCCCCGTTTTACTATGGAAATAGTACATATTTTTTCTTAAGGGGGAGAGAGCCCATGGCTAATGTGACGTTTAAAGGAAACCCGGTCACGCTCGTCGGCAACGAAGTGAACGTCGGCGACAAGGCGCCGGATTTTACGGTGCTTGACCAAAACTTGCAAGAAGTGACGCTTGCCGATACGAAAGGGCATGTCCGCTTAATCAGCGTCGTTCCGTCGCTGGACACCGGGGTTTGCGACGCGCAGACGCGCCGGTTTAACGAAGAAGCGGCGAAGCTCGACAATGTGAAAGTGCTGACCATCAGCGTCGATTTGCCGTTTGCGCAAAAACGGTGGTGCGGCGCTGCCGGCATCGAAAACGTCCAAGTGTTGTCCGACCATCGCGACGTTTCGTTCGGACAAGCGTACGGCGTCTTAATCAAAGAACTGCGCTTGCTCGCCCGCGCGGTCTTTGTCATCGACAGCAACGATACGGTGACGTACGTAGAATACGTGCCGGAAGTGACGAACCATCCGAACTACGAATCGGCGATTGAAGCGGCAAAAGCAGCGAAATAACGGAAAAAGGCCCCGATTTGTTCGGGGTCTTTTCTTTCCTGTCGGCGCGCTTCTTGCGGCACGGGGCGGATCGGCGTACAATAGCAGAAGGGACATGGGCAGAAAGGTGGGATATACGGAATGATGACGCCAGTTGAGCGGCTGTTCACTGTATTGGATGAAACAGCTCAGATTTTGCAGGAAGAATTGCAATGCACGTATTTAGAAGCGGTCGCGGAAACGGGGGAAAACTTGTTCCACGGCGATGTGCTGCAGGATGAAGTGAGCGAGCTAAACGCCAAACGGCTGAAAAAACAATATCGCGAACTTGTGCTCGACCGGTTTCAAAATGAAGAAATCCGCAAGGCGTTCCAGCTCGCTGCCTTAAAAGGGATGCGCCAGCATGTTCAGCCACACCATCAAATGACTCCGGATGCGGTCAGTTTATTTTTGGCGTATTTAGTGCGCCGGTTTACACGCCCGCATTTGGCGCTCACTATCCTTGACCCGGCCGTCGGCACGGCGAACTTATTGACGGCGGTGCTCAACGGACTGAGCGGCAAGCAGGCGAAAAGCTATGGCGTCGATGTCGATGACTTGCTCGTCAAACTCGCGTATGTCAACGCCAACTTGCAAAAACACGCGGTGCAGCTGTTTAACCAAGACAGCTTGCGCCCGCTTTTTGTCGAACCGGCTGATGTCGTCGTCTGCGATTTGCCGGTCGGTTATTACCCGGATGATGACAATGCGTCCCGGTTTGCTCTGAAAGCGGAAGAAGGGCGGTCGTACGCGCACCATTTGCTGATCGAGCAAAGCTTGCGGTATACAAAAGACGGCGGCTATTTGTTTTTCCTTATTCCCAATACGTTGTTTTCAAGCCCGCAAGCGCAACAGCTGAACACATTCTTAAAAGAGACGGCCATCGTCCAAGGCGTGCTGCAGCTGCCGCTGTCGATGTTTCAACACGAACAGGCGGCGAAAAGCGTGTTCATTTTGCAAAAGAAAGGGCCGATGGCAAAGCCGCCAAAAAACGTGCTGCTTGCCGAACTGCCGCGCTTTTCGAACAAGACGGCGATGCAGGCGATGATGGCGAAAATCGAAGCGTGGATCGCGAATGAAAAAGGAAGCTGAGCGGCAAAAGGCGGCCCCGTCTTCAACGGGGGCTAGGAGATGGCGGCAAGGAAGCATGCAGCGCGTGGATATCGTGATGAAAAGGGGGTCCGATCTTTTGGGGACTCCCTCGTTTGCATTTTTCACAACATAAAGACTTTTTCTTGCAACCGATTACTAAACGAGCAAGCGCTTGAAAGAACAATAAGGGGGGCATACAATGAAAAAGGCATAGTGAAACGGCCGCCCATCGCGCACACTAATGGTAGGCGCGATCGGATTTTGCAAAAAGGAGCTGTTTGGATATATGGCGAACGTGTTAGCCATTAACGCGGGTAGTTCATCATTGAAATTCCAATTGTTTGAGATGCCGGCGGAAACGGTGTTGACGAAAGGGGTCGTCGAGCGCATCGGCTTTGACGACGCGATTTTCACCATCGTTGTCAACGGGGAGAAGCAACAGGAAGTGACCGCCATCCCGAACCACGCCGTGGCGGTGAAAATGCTGTTGGATAAATTGATTCGCTACGGCATTATTCGATCGTTTGAGGAAATCGACGGCATCGGCCACCGCGTCGTTCACGGCGGCGAAAAGTTCAGCGACTCCGTGTTAATTACCGATGAAGTGATGAAACAAATCGAAAAAGTTTCCGAGCTCGCCCCGCTCCACAACCCGGCCAACCTTGTCGGCATCCGGGCGTTCCAAGAAGTGCTGCCAAACGTGCCGGCGGTGGCGGTGTTTGATACGGCGTTCCACCAAACGATGCCGGAACAGTCGTTTTTATACAGCTTGCCGTATGAGTATTACACGAAGTTTGGCATCCGCAAATACGGATTCCACGGCACGTCGCATAAATACGTCACCCAGCGCGCGGCCGAATTGCTCGGCCGGCCGATCGAACAGCTGCGCCTCATCTCGTGCCATTTAGGCAACGGCGCGAGCATCGCAGCGGTGGAAGCAGGAAAATCGATTGATACGTCGATGGGCTTTACCCCATTAGCCGGTGTAGCGATGGGGACGCGCTCCGGCAACATCGATCCGGCGCTCATCCCGTATATTATGGAAAAAACAGGGATGACGGCCGATGAAGTGATTGAAGTGTTAAACAAACGAAGCGGCATGCTCGGCTTGTCCGGCATTTCAAGCGACTTGCGCGACCTCGAAAAAGCGGCGGCGGAAGGAAATGAACGGGCCGAGCTGGCGCTTGAAGTGTTTGCGAGCCGGATCCATAAATATATCGGTTCATATGCGGCCCGCATGTGCGGCGTTGATGCCATCATTTTCACCGCCGGCATCGGCGAAAACAGCGATGTCGTGCGCGCCAAAGTATTGCGCGGCCTCGAATTCATGGGCGTCTACTGGGATCCGGTGTTGAACAAAGTGCGCGGCAAAGAAGCGTTCATCAGCTATCCGCACTCGCCGGTCAAAGTGCTCGTCATCCCGACGAACGAAGAGGTCATGATCGCCCGTGATGTGATGCGGTTGGCGAATTTGTAAAATCATTAGAAGGACGTTGAAAATAACCGGTTCGCTCGATTGGCGAGAACTCGAAGTGGATCAGGTTATAGTGTCGCAAGTCTTTTCAACTTGAGAAATGCTGCTGGGAGCACCAGTTTCCCTTAAATCACCATCCTTTTAGAATAACAAAGAATTTTCGCAGCCATTTTGGCCAAAACGGTTGTTCCAAACAAACGGGGCGGCCGTTTTTTTGTATGGCGCTTTGGTGCATTTCGTTCATGTTTCAACCCATATGAAGGGGGATGTCTTGTGTTTTTCGTCTCCCCGGCAATCGTCGGAATTGCCCGTGGCGTTGTTTCGTGCCAAAATGAGAGTGCATACCCGGTTTAAAGGGAGTGAACGGATATGGCTTTGTTTCGTGATGATGTTCATGTGTATCGGGTGATCGGCGAGTTCATGCAAATCCCATCGCGGCCGCGGACGATCGAAGAGCTGCGGCAATGGTGGGGCCATCATCCCGCCTATTATGAACAAGGGAACGAATTGGAGCAAATCAACCGCATCGGCGAGCAAATCCACCGTTCCCGCGCCGCGTTCGTTTTTTACTTGACCGATCCGGAGGCGGTCATCAGCATCGATGCGAGGCGGCCAAAGCCCGGCGCACATTACGAAGTGCTGTTCGGCCGGGGGCTTGATCAGCCTGATGTCGCCATTCAGACAGCGGGGGACGTCGCCCATCAATTTTGGGGCGGCAATGTCAGCGTTCCGTTGGCACTGATGACTGGAAAAATGAGGGCAAAAGGATCGAAAGCGAAGGCGCTCCAGCTGCTGCCGCGCATCGTGCCGGCGTTTCCGCTTTATCGGCGCTATTTGGAACTGATTGATGAGCGCGTGCTTCTCCATGTTTTAAAAGCGTAAAAACATCGGGGGAGCGCCGCGCAGGAGGAAAGAAAGTTCCGACGATTTTCGGGATAGGACGTGGAACGGAAAGACGATATAGTAAAAGTACAAAATAATATTTCAGATAGTTCTAAATTTTAAGGAGGTCATGAAGATGACGACGGTAAGAGACATTTTCCAACTGATCGATTCGCAATTGAGGGAAGATCCATCCCGCGCTGATGGGGTTGTCGCGGTGTACCAGTTTAACTTAAGTGGGTCTGATGCGGGGGTGTACCAAGTCGTCCTTCGCCCAGATGCCGGATTTGTCATTGAAGGAGAGCAAGAAACGTCCGATTGCACGCTCAGCATGGACAGCGAGGATTTTAAGAAAATGGTGGACGGCGAGCTCAACGGAACGGAAGCGTTTATGAGCGGGCGGCTTCGCATTGATGGGGATATGGGGCTGGCGCTGCGTCTTCAAGAAGTGCTGTCCGCCTATAACAGCGCCAATCAGAGCCAATAAGCACACCAAGAAAAACAACCAGCATGTTGTTCCGTGCATTGACAACAGCACCGACCGTCAGAAGGAAAGGAGACAAAATGCAGCGGGCTTGGCCTTTTTCGCAGGCCCACCCAATTTGGTTAAAGGAGACGAGGGCATGGATTTGCGCACGGTTTGGACAAAAAATATCGAGCAGTTCGGTCCTTACGCGGCGTTGATATTTGAAGGGAAAGAGTACACGAACGTCGAGTGCGACGCCCGTTCGTCCCAATTGGCTCACACGTTGATCGAGCTAGGGGTCAGGCCGGGCGACCGCGTTGTCGTGACGATGCCGAACAGCCCGGAAGTGGTGATCGCCTTCAGCGGCGTCGTGAAGGCCGGAGCGGTGGTTGTGCCGGTGTTGCCGCTGTTGCAGGCGCAGGAGATCCACTATATTTTCCGGGATTGTTCGCCGAAAGTTGTGCTTACAGCGGAAATGCTGCTCGGGAAAGTGAGGGAAGCGGCGCGCGATTTGCCGCGTTCGCCGTCCGTGTTGACGCTCGAGCCTTCCAACTCGCCTCACTCTTTGTGGACGAGGATGGAGCAGGCTCCTTCCACTCTGCCGGAGGTGGCGGTCGCTGACAACGATGCAGCCGCATTGCTTTATACATCAGGAACAACTGGCCAGCCGAAAGGGGTCGTATTGACGCATCGCAACTTGTACGCCAATGCCGAAGCGGCAGCCGAAATGGCCAAGCTGCTGCAAACGAAGAGCGATCGTGTCAGCCTCGGTGTTTTGCCGATTTCTCATGCGTTCGGTTTTACGATGATGAATGTGGCGCTGCTGCTTGGCGACCGTGTCGTTCTTCTGCCGCATTTCGAGCCGAAAAAAGTGCTTGAAGCCATCGAAGTGCACCGGGTGACGCACACCGCGATGGTGCCGGCCATGTTTCACGCCTTATGCCATGCTCCTGAGGCCGATCGGTATGACACCTCAAGCTTAGCGGCCTGCGTGTCCGGCTCTGCCTCGCTGCCGCCGGCGCTTGCCGAACGGTTTCAGCGCAAGTTTGGCTGCTTGATTTTGGAAGGCTACGGCCTGTCGGAAGCGGCGCCGATCGTTACAGCAACCGATCCGACGAAACCGATCAAGCCCGGATCGGTCGGACTGCCGTTGCCGAGCGTGAAAGTCGCCGTTGTCGATGAACAAGGCAATCCCCTGCCGCCCAATAAGGTTGGGGAGCTGATTGTTTCTGGGCCGAACGTTTTCCGCGGCTACTATGGAAAAGATGAGGAGACGCGTCGAGCGCTGCGCGGCGGCTGGCTGTACACCGGCGACATGGCGCGCATCGATGAAGACGGGTACGTGTTTATCGTCGACCGGAAAAAAGATGTCATCATCCGCGGCGGATTCAACATTTACCCGCGCGATCTCGAAGAACTGCTCATGTCGCATCCCGATGTGCTGGAGGCGGGCGTTGTCGGCGTTCCATCGCCGAGGATGGGAGAAGAAGTCGCCGCTTACGTCGTCATCCGCCGCGGGGCGAGCGTGACGGAAGAGGAACTCATTCGCTTTTGCCAAGAGAAAGTGGCTAAGTACAAAAGCCCGCGCTTTTTGAAGATCGTTGGTTATTTGCCGAAAAATCTGCTCGGAAAAACGGACAAGAAAAAGTTGCGCGAGTGGGCGAACGAGTTCGTTCCCGCCGTTGTGGATAGGAACGAATGAGCGGAACGCGCGCACCCATTCTGATTGGCATAAAAGGAGGGAGGAACGATGATCTCATTTCGGCCGACCGAAGAGGAGCAAGCGTTTTGTGAAGTGGCGAAAACGATCGCCGATGAAGAGCTGCGGCCGAGCGCCCACGATTGTGAACAGCATCGTTTTGTAAGCGCCTCCATCGTCAAACGCCTTCACGAATTGGGGTTTTTAGGACTGGAACTTCCAGAAAGCTGGGGAGGGCTTGAACTTCCGCTCATATCCCAAGCGCAAATTTGGCAAGTGCTCAGCTATGGAGATTTAGGTATTGTTCAAGGGCTTCCCGGACCAGGTGAAGTCGCCTCGCTCATGCGCCAGACGCCTGATCACCCCATTTGGCAGTCGTATCGGGAAGCAGGCCAAACGGGAATGTGGCCGACGGTGGCATTCATTGACGGTGAAGAAACGATCGATGTCCGCCGCGGCCGCGACGGCTATCGGCTCAACGGGACATCCGTGCCGGTTCGGCGCGCCGCCTTTGCCGATTGGGTGGTTGTGGCCGCCAAAGACGGCGGGGGGGAACCGGTGATTTTCGTCTTCGATGAGCGCACATGGGAGACGGTCGAGGGCGATTTCCGGCTCGGGCTGCTGGCGGCGGGGCTTGGGCGCATTCGCTTTTCCGAGGTGTTCGCGAGCACTGGCCGCATGCTTGCCCGCGGAGAGGAGGCATCCACCTTGCTTGGGCACGCCCGCGCCCGCCAGTGCGTGCTCGAAGCGGCGAAGGAAGTCGGGCTGATGGAGGCGGCGCTTAGTTACACCATCGAATACACTGCTGGCCGAAAGGCGTTCGGGCAGGAAATCGCCAAATTCCAAGGCGTATCGTTTACGGTTGCGGAAATGGCGTTTGAATGCCGCGGGGCGCGGAACATCGCCTGGGCCGCCGCCTGCCGCGTTGACGAGCAAGGAAGGACGGCGGAAGGCTTCGCCTGGCGGGCGCTCGCCCGCGCCCACCGGTCGGTGCGCTACGTCACCGATCAGGCTGTGCAAATGCTGGGCGGGCACGGATATGTGCAAGAATATCCGGCCGAAAAATGGATGCGCGACGCCCAAGCGCAAGTGCTGCTGTATGCGCGGGAAACGGACTGGTTCATCCGCCGCGGCGAACAGCTGCTGGACGAACGGAAAGAGAGGGTGGCGCCATGATTTCGTTTACCTTATCACCGCAGCAAAAACAGATCAAAGAACTCGTCCATTGGTTCGCCAAACATGAAGTGCGCCCGCTTGCCCTCGAGGCCGACCGGCTCGGACGGGTGCCGGAGGAGTGGCTGCAAAAAGTCAACAAAATGGGCATCCAGCTGAACACATCATCATTCGGCGGCGGACGATCGGCACCAGCAACGGAGCAGAAACCGGAAAAAAAAGAACGCGAAGGCAACCGCGTGGCGGTGATTGCCGCCGAGGAGCTCGCGTGGGGCTGCCCGGCCATTACCTTGTCCCTTCCCGGCCCCGGCCTTGGTGGGCCGCCGATTCAGTCAAGCGGCACTCCGGAACAGAAGCAGCGCTTTTTATCGATATTCACGAAAGACGAACCGCGCTGGGGGGCGTATGCGCTGACCGAGCCGGAGGCCGGTTCGGATGCGTCCGGCATTCGGACGACAGCGAGAAAAGTTGACGGCGGCTATGTGTTGAACGGGCAAAAAATTTTCATCACCAACGGCGCCCGCGCTTCATGGGTCGTCGTGTTCGCCACGGTGGATCCGAAGCTCGGCCGCGCCGGACACCGGGCGTTTGTCGTCGAAAAAGGGACGCCGGGATTTTCGGCGGCGCGCACCGTCCATAAAATGGGACTGCGCGCCAACGAGACAGCGGAGCTCGTGTTTGAAGACTGCTTCGTCCCGGCGGAAAATTTGCTCGGCGGAGAGGAGCTGTACAGCGCCGCGGCCCATCAACCATCCGGCTTTCAAGTGGCGATGAAGACGTTTGACAGCACGCGGCCGATCGTCGCCGCCATGGCGGTGGGCATCGCCCGCGCGGCGTACGAATATACGCTTGAGGTCGTCAAACGGGAATATCCGAAGCAAGGCCGTTTGTACTATGAAGCGGCTGAGCTGCTCGCCGAGGCGGAGCAAGAGATCGATGCGGCGCGTCTGCTCACGTGGGAAGCGGCGTGGAAAGGGGACATCGGTGAAGCGAACGCGATGGAAGCGGCGATTTGCAAGGCGGTGGCTGGCAAAATGGCGCTGCGCGTATGCGCGATGTGCCTTGAGCTGCTCGGCCCTGTCGGCCTTGATGGGCATTTGGTTGAGAAACTGTATCGCGACGTGAAAGTGTTCGATATTTTCGAAGGCACGCAGCAAATCCAGCGCCTCGTCACCGCCCGACGGTTGTATGCGCCATACGGCGTGCACGTCTAGAAGGGAGAGGCGGCGGCCCAAGCCTCTTCTGCTCGCGACGGAGAACGATGATCATTTGTGAAGTTGCTGGTTTGATCGAATGAAAGGGGGAATTCCGATGCCTTATGAAACGTTGCGCATCGAGCGGCGTGACAAAGGAGTCGCCTGGCTGATCATCGACAACCCGCCGGCGAACGCCATTAGCGAACGGCTGATGGAAGAGTTGGAGAAAGCGGCTGATGAGTTGGAAGCCGACAGCAAGGTGCGCGTAGTCGTCATCGCATCCGCCCATCCGAAAACGTTTCTTGCCGGCGCGGATTTAAAGGACATGATTCAGCGGGGAAGCCAGTTTGCCGGCAATGAGGCGGGCATTGCCGAACAGAGCGCCCGCATGCAGCGTTGCTTCGACCGCTTCGCGGCGATGCCAAAGCCGGTCATCGCGGCCATCAACGGCTATGCGCTCGGCGGCGGCTGCGAATTGGCGCTCGCTTGCGATTTCCGCCTCATGGGCGGGGGCAAAATCGGCCTCACAGAAGTTTCCCTCGGCCTCATTCCCGGCGCGGGCGGCACGCAGCGGCTGACGCGTCTTGTCGGACGGTCGAAAGCGACAGAGCTTATTTTTCTCGCCCGACGGCTCGACCCGCAAGAAGCGCTCGCTCTCGGCCTCGTTCATCGCGTCGCACCCCCAGAGCGGCTCGAAGAAGAAGCGGCAGCGTTTGCCGAGCAATTGTCAGAAGGCGCGGTGCGGGCGATGGGGCTCGCCAAGCGGGCCATCTATGCGGCCGAGGGGCTTCGGGAAGACGGATTTGGCATCGAAGCGGCGTCATTTGCGGCCACGTTTAAGACGGGAGAGCCGGCGATCGGGCTGGCTGCGTTTTTCCGAAAGAAACAACCGCAATTTTTACGGTAAACGGAGGGATTATCGATGTCATCATGGGCGGAACTGCTGAAAGGAAAAGTGGCGGTCGTCACCGGTGCTTCGCGGGGGCTGGGGCGCGCGGATGCGCTGGCGTTGGCGGAAGCGGGGGCTGATGTCGTCATTACCGATATTTTGCTTGAATCGGATGAGGAAAGCAGGCAAACGGCGCAAAAATACGGACCGCTCTCCCAAGTGATGCAAAGCACGAAAGTTGTGTATGCGGAAAAAACAGCGGAAGAAATCCGCGTCATGGGGCGGCGGGCAATGGCGCTCAAACTGGACGTCACCGACCGCGAACAAGTGAAGGAAGTGTTTGCCCGCGTCAAAGAGGAGTTCGGATCGATCGACATTTTGGTCAACAATGCCGGCACGCTCGACCACGTTTCGCAAATCGAAAAGCAAAATGATGCGTTTTGGGAGCGCGATTTGCGGGTGAACTTAACCGGCACGTACAACTGTACAAAAGCGGTTTGGCCGTACATGAAAGAGCAAGGATGGGGACGGATCATCAACATGTCGTCCGTCGCCGGCACGCTTGGCGGCTTCGGCCAGGCGAGCTATTCGGCGACAAAAGGAGCGGTGTTGAGCTTTACGAAAAGCATGGCGCTTGAAGGAGCGCGCTATGGCATTACAGTGAACGCCATCGTGCCGGGCATTATCAACACGGAAGCGTTCCGCATGGGCAACCCGAAAATGAACGAACGGATGATCCAGCGCACGGCGTTCCGCCGCCCGGGTGAGCCGGAAGACGTCGCCAACGCCATCGTCTTCCTTTGCTCGGATAAGGCGAAATACATTACGGGGATTGGATTGAATGTTTCCGGCGGCATTGAATTGTTTACGTTTTGAACCAAAAACGCGGGAACGGGGGCGCCGGCCTGACGGCAGCCAACTTTTTAGGCTGTCCGGAAGCTCCGTTTTCTAACCGCGTCGGAAACGTCCTTGGCCAAGACCGAGATCAGGTGGAGCATGGTGAGGGGATCCGAAGCGGCGGGGCTTCTGCAGCCCGCAGCGGCTCGCCATGAAGGGAGCAGATGGACTTTCATATAGAACAGGAGGAGCGGCATGAGGGAAGTTGTCATTGTCGATGCCGTGCGCACGGCGATCGGCAAGAAAAAAGGGGCGCTCGCAAACGTCCATCCGGTTGACTTGCTCGTCCCTGTGCTGCGGGCGCTTGTGGACCGAAACGGATTGGACGCCGGCTTGGTGGAAGACATCGTTGTCGGCTGCGTGACGATGACGGGGGAGCAAGGCGGCAATATTGGCCGCCAAGCGGCGCTGGCTGCCGGATTTCCGGTCGAAGTGCCGGCGTTTTCCTTAAACCGGATGTGTGGCTCGAGCCAACAGGCGATTCACAGCGCGGCGCAGGCGATTTTGGCCGGCGACATGGACATCGCCATCGCCGCCGGCGTGGAAAGCATGACCCGCGTGCCGATGGGAAGCGACATGGGACGGTTCAGCCGGCAGCTGACAAGTCGGTACAACATTGTGCCGCAAGGGATTTCCGCCGAGATGATCACGAAAAAATGGGGGTTGTCGCGGGAAGAGTTGGATGCGTTTTCACTCGAAAGCCACCAAAAAGCGGCCGCGGCGGCCGACGGCGGGATGTTTGCGCGGGAAATCATCCCGCTTGAAGTGCGAGGCGAAAACGGAACGATAACATTTGCCCGTGATGAAGGGATCCGCCGCGATACATCGAAGGAGAAGTTAGCGGCGCTTACGCCGTCATTTCAGCCGAAAGGCGGCGTCATTACGGCGGGCAACTCAAGCCAAGTGAGCGACGGAGCGGCCGGCGTGCTGCTCATGTCGTCGGATAAAGCCCGGCAGCTTGGCTTGCGGCCTAGGGCGCGCATCGTCGCCCGCACGGTTGTCGGCGAAGATCCGATTCTGATGCTCACGGGCGTCATCCCGGCCACGCGCCGCGTGCTCGAAAAAACGGGACTGCGCCTTGACCAAATCGATGTCATCGAAATCAATGAAGCGTTCGCTTCGGTCGTGAAGGCGTGGGAGCGGGAACTCGAGCCGGATATGGCGAAAGTCAATCCGCGCGGCGGGGCGATCGCCCTCGGCCACCCGCTCGGCGCGAGCGGCGCCCGGTTGATGACGACGCTGCTGCATGAACTCGAGGACATGGACGGGACATACGGACTGCAGGTGATGTGCATCGGCTTTGGCATGGCGACCGCCACGATCATCGAGCGGCTGTAAGCATAAGCAGAAAGGGGGAAGCGGGTTGCACGCATCACTTGAAACGGCCAAAACAACACCGACGCCCGACTTGGCGGCTATCGGCGCCGCCATTGAAGTCGAGCTGGCCGCCATCACGGCGGGAAGGCGGCGGAGAAAAATCATGGCGACGCTTGTCAAAAACGGGCTTGGCATGGTGTTTGGCGATGTCATTGCCCATAAACTGCGGGGGAAAGAAGGGGACAGTGATTCCTTGCGCCAGATCGGCCGCCGGCTGCGTTTGGCGTTTGAGGAGTTGGGACCGACGTTCATCAAGCTTGGACAGGTGCTCGTCACCAGGCAGGATTTGCTGCCGGAGCCGATCACGGTCGAGCTCGAACGGCTGCTTGATCGGGTGCCGCCGATCGAGTTTGCGAAAATCCAGTACATTCTTGACCGGGAGCTGTCAGACGGTCTTGAGACGTTTGAATGGATCGAAGAAACGCCGCTCGGCTCGGCATCGCTCGCTCAAGTGTACAAAGCGAAACTCAAAGACGGACCGGTTGTCGCGGTCAAAGTCGTGCGCCCGACAGTCGAAAAACTGTTTCAAACCGACATCGCCATTATCAAAAAAATGGCTGCCCGCCTGCAGAAGCGGCTGCCGCCTGAGTTGCAGGCCGCCCTTGACCTCGGGGGACTCGTGCAAGATTACTACAGCAGCGCCATGGATGAGCTCGACATGACGGGAGAAGCAAGAAAAATGCAAGAAATGAAGCAAAAGTACGAAAGGAGGACCGAACATGTCACAGTTCCACACGTGTACGAAGCGACGAAAAGCGTCTTGATCATGGAATACATTGACGGCTGGCTCATTAAAGACTTTCCTGTCGATTTTCTTACTTTCGAAGAGCGGGTCAACATCATGATCGATCTGGTTCATCATTACGTGCAAACGATGCTCGACGGCCATTATCATGCGGATGCCCACGGTTCCAACATCATGATCGACAAACGGACGAAAAAGGCGGTCATCATCGACTGGGGAATGACCGGGCGGATGGATAGCTTGATGGCACAAATTTTGATGCGCGTCATTTTGCACATCCAGCTCAACCAAGCGGAAGACGCTGCCGAAGTGTTTATGGAGCTCCTGACGCCGACCATTTACACCGATGTTGTCAAATTGAAGGATGAGCTACGGACGCTGACGTTAAACTATGTATCCGCCCACCAGGGAAGCAGCCGCTACAATTACGGCCGCCTTGTCCTTGAAGCGACGGCGATCGGGTTTCGCAACTACTGCAAAGTCCCGAATGGCTTGGCGCTTTGGGCGAAAGGATTTTCCGCCACCGAGGGAACGGCGCGCTGGATTTGTCCGGAAATTTCGTACGGCGAAGTCGTCGAGGCGTATGAAATCCCGATTTTGAAGAGCATTCTCGGAAAGCGCTTTAATTTCCGCGCCAACGCCAGCTTTGTCGCCGAAACGGCGGAAATGATCGCCACCTTCCCGCGCCGGTTCAACAAAGTGCTCGAGACGATGGCGGAAAACAAATGGCGCATGAC
Organism: Geobacillus subterraneus; assembly: GCF_001618685.1. Classification (GTDB taxonomy): domain Bacteria; phylum Bacillota; class Bacilli; order Bacillales; family Anoxybacillaceae; genus Geobacillus; species Geobacillus subterraneus. Next base: position 493,509 of record NZ_CP014342.1, read on the forward strand.
CGTGCAGCTGCAAACCGACCCGGTGACGCGCAATACGCTCAATCAAATCGCCAACCGGCTGGCGCTTTCCCTCATCGCGTTTGCCATCATCGTCGCCACTGGGTTTGTCATTGCCAGCATTCCGAGCGGGACGTTTTTAGGAATGGACAAAACGACGGTCGCCAACATCGGGTTGGCCGCCTCTTTCCTCTTGGTCGTGTTTCTTTGCTGGAGGCTGTTCCGCACGCGCAAGCAGCGACCATGGTTTTAACGAGAGCGTCGCGGAAATGGGAGAGACACTCCGCACGAGATCCGATTGGGCATGAGGAGACGATCAGAGCGGGATTCGCCCTCGGCAAACGTTCGTCAAAGGGAAAAAGCGCGTCAAGGGCGACGGGAAAGACGAGAAGTGGGGAGGGAGGAGAAAGCATGCATGACGATGAACAAGAACAACTGACGATGTCCAAACGAATCGAAGCGTTTTATCGGCAAAGCGGCGGACCGGGAAACCCGACGATCCGTCGGCTGTTGGAGAGGCATTTGTTGTATGGAAAAGACCATGGCATTCCCGGAAAACGGGAAGAATTTACGGACGCGTTTCGTGAAGTGTTTTTGCAGGATCATTCCACCCGCTCGCTCGTTCTCGGGCTGTTCAAGCTGAAAGCCGCCTTCCAGGACGAATGGAACGCCTACCTCGATGCGCTGCGAGGTCAAGGCGCCGTCCGTGAAGAGGAAGCGGATATGGCGGGCAAGCGGGCGTAATATGGGGATGGAAAAGGAGGAAACGACATGACGAAAGCTGCGGTATTGCACCGTTATGGGGAGCCGCTGACAATCGAAGAAGTGGAGGTGGCGAGCCCCAAGCGCGGGGAAGTCAAGGTGAAACTGAAAGCGGCCGGCCTTTGCCATAGCGATTGGCACGTCGTCGAAGGCAAGCTCCCTCTGCCGCTGCCGATCGTGCTTGGCCACGAAGGAGCGGGCGTTGTCGAGGAAGTCGGAGAAGGCGTGACAAATGTCAAGCAAGGCGACCATGTGGTGCTCAATTGGGTGCCATCGTGCGGCCGGTGTCCTTATTGCCGCCTTGGCCGGCCTGATTTATGCGAAACAGCGGCCCAGCTGACGGCGACCGGCACGCTGCCGGACGGGACGACGCGCTTTTCCCTCGGCGGAAAGCCAGTCTATCAATTTCTCACCGCCGGGGCGTTCAGTGAGCGCACGATCGTGCCGGAGCAGGCGGTCATCCCGATCCGTCGGGATGTGCCGTTTGAACTGGCGGCCTTGATCGGCTGCAGCGTCATGACTGGGGTGGGGGCGGTCATTCATACGGCCCGCGTTCGCCCGGGCAGCACAGTTGCAGTCATTGGCGCCGGCGGCGTCGGCTTCAACATCATCCAAGGAGCGGCGCTGGCTGGGGCTAAACAAATTATCGCCGTCGACATTGTCGAGGAAAAATTGGCGATGACGAAAACGTTCGGGGCGACGCATACAGTCAACGCCCGCGAGGAAGATGCCGTCAGCGCCGTGCTCGACTTGACTGACGGCCTCGGCGTCGACTACGCGTTTGAAGCGATCGGCCGCCCGGAAACGATGGCGGACGCGTACAACATGACGAGAAAGGCGGGAACGACAGTCATCGTCGGCATCGCCGCGCCGCATGAAACGGTGGAGATCAACGCCTTTTCGCTGCCATCCCAATCGAAAACGTTGACTGGTTCTTGGCTCGGCCAAGGTAATCCCCCGGTCGACTATCCGAAGCTGCTCGACTTGTACGCGGCGGGCAAGTTGAAGCTTGAACCGCTCATCAGCGCTGTCTATGCGCTCGAACAAATTAACGACGGGTTCGCCGCCTTAAAGAGCGGGCAAAACATCCGCGGCCTGATCCGCTTTGATGAATAAAAGCGCACCAAAAAAGAGCGGCAATGCCTCACGGCGGTCTTCAGCCGAAGGGCTCTGGAATGATCCGTCCCTGCCAGAAGCGGGATTCCGTAAGGCGGCCGTTCATTGGGCGACATCACCAACTTAGAAGGAATTAGGGATGGGGACAGCGCCTTTACGCGACATCACCAACTTAGAAAGGGGAAAACGATATGCCGATGTTTCAAAGTGAGCAAGAGCTGTATGACGTTCTCGGTCGCTTTTTTGAAAAAGTGGCGGAGACGGAAGAATCGAAACAATTGATCGCTGGAATGGAGTTGGGAGCTGGCTATGACGCGTTTGTCCAGTACGTGTTCCATAAGCCGGAAGCGAAAATTACGTGGACGCAAGAAAACGGGAGGCTGAAAATCGTCTGCGGCGAGACGGACTTGCGGCCGGAGCTCATTTTTGAGCAGACGGCGGATGTCGGGCATAAGTTTTGGCTTGGGAAGCTCGACTTGCAGCAGGCGCTCGCCCGCCAGCAAATCAAAGTGCAAGGCCCGCTCGTGAACGCGTTGAAAGTGCTGCCGCAGCTTGACGCCATCTACCCGGCGTACCGCGAATATTTGCAGGAAATCGGACGAAGCGATTTATTGCCGTAGCGGCCTGTTGATTCAGCGCCCGATCGATCGGGAGCGTGGAGCGATGAAAAGGAGGAGATGACAATGATTTCCGCTCAAACGACAGAAGCGGATTTATGGATTGATGGAGAATGGCGGCCGTCCTCAAGTGGCGAACGGTTTGACGTCATCGATCCAGCGACGGGCGAAGTGACGGCACGCGTCGCCAACGCTGGGGAAGACGATGTTGACGCGGCGGTTGCTGTCGCACAAGAGGCGTTTTTGGATCAGCGCTGGCTGGCGATTCCGCCGCTCGAGCGCGGGCGCATCTTGCGCCGCATTGCTGAGCTGATCCGCCAGCATCACGATGAGCTGGCCCGGCTGATGACAAGGGAAAACGGCATGCCGATCAACATGGCGCGGTTTATCGAAATTCCGCTCGCCGCCGATTGTTTCGACTTTTTCGCCTCGCTTGTCGTCAAGCCGCAAGGAGAGGTGCTGCCGTTTTCCGTTGCCGGCGCGGCGCCCGATTATATGGCGTGGACGATGAAAGAGCCGATCGGGGTGGCGGGACTGATTACGCCATGGAACTTCCCGCTTTTGATGCCGGCATGGAAAATCGCCCCGGCGCTGGCGGCGGGCTGTACGATGGTGCTAAAACCGGCGCCGGAAACGCCGCTAACGGCGCTCAAACTTGCCGAACTTTGCCAGGAAGCCGGCGTGCCGGACGGCGTCGTCAACGTTCTGCCGGGGCGGGATGAAGCGGGCAAAGCGCTCGTCCGCCATCCGAGCGTGCCGAAGATCGCGTTTACCGGCGAGACGGCAACGGGGCGCCATATCTTGCAGGCGGCCGCCCCCCACATTAAGCGGGTGACGCTCGAGCTCGGCGGCAAGTCGCCGAACATCATCTTTGCTGATGCGGATCTCGAGCAGGCGGCAAAAAGCGCGCTGTTTGGCGTGTTCTACAACTCCGGGCAAGTATGCCAGGCCGGGAGCCGCATTTTAGTCGAACGGCCGGTGTACGAAACATTCGTTCAGCTGTTGGCCGACCGGGCCAACACATTGCGAATGGGCCCCGGGATGAACGCGCGCACTGACATTGGTCCGGTCGTCAGCCGCGAGCAGTACGACAAAGTGCTGCACTACATCGATATCGGCCGGCAGGAGGGAGCGAAACTGGTGGCTGGGGGGAGCGCGCGGCCGGAGCTCGGCGGCTACTTTATCGAGCCGACGATCTTTGCCGATGTCAAGCCATCGATGCGCATCGCCCGTGAAGAAATTTTCGGCCCGGTGGCGGCGGTTATTCCGTTCGAGGATGAAGAAGAAGCCGCTTCCATTGCCAATGATACGATGTATGGCTTGGCAGCAGCGGTGTGGACGAACGACATCAAGCGGGCGCTCCGCTTAGCGCGCCGGGTGAAAAGCGGAACGGTATGGATCAACACGTATCAAGTGCTGTCGCCGACCGCCCCGTTTGGCGGCTATAAGCAGAGCGGCCTCGGCCGCGAGCTCGGGATGCAGGCGCTTGAACCGTATTTGGAGACGAAAACCGTCATTTGCGACGTAAACGACCGGCCGATGACTTTGTTTTAAGAGAGGGGTTTAAAAGACCGGTGACAACCAGCCGGTTCGCTCGGTTTGCGAGAAGCCGAAAGGGAGCGCGTGATGGTGCTGCAAAATGTTTCCGCTTGAGAAACGCGGTTGAGAGCACCTTTTTCCCTTACATCACTAGCCTTCAAAGGAGGAGAAAAGCGATGACTCGCCATGATGGATTTCAAACGGTGAAAGGAACGATCGATTGGGAGCATCCGATGTACAAATTGTATGAAAAGGCGAAGCGCAACGGGAAATGGAATCCGGCCGACATCGATTTCAGCCAAGACAAAGAAGATTTCGCCCGTTTGACAAGCGAAGAAAAGATCGTGGCGCTGCCGCTCGTCGCCGGCTTTTCCGCCGGAGAAGAGGCGGTGACGCTCGATATTTTGCCGATGACGAACGCCCTCGCGCGCCAAGGGCGGCTCGAGGATGTCCTGTTTTTAACGACGTTTATGCACGACGAAGCGAAACATGTCGAGATGTTTTCCCGCTGGCAGCAAGCCGTTGGCATTGGACAAATGGACTTGTCCGTCTTCCATAACGACCATTACAAACGAATCTTTTACGAAGCGCTGCCGGAAGCGATGGATCGATTGTATACCGACGACTCGCCGCAAGCGATCATCCGCGCCGCCACGGTGTACAACATGATTGTCGAAGGAACACTTGCCGAATCGGGGTATTATACATTCCGGCAAATTCACAAAAAAGCTGGGCTGTTCCCAGGGCTGCTGCAAGGCATCGATTATTTGAACATGGACGAGGGCCGCCATATTCAGTTTGGTCTGTACACGATCCAGCGGCTTGTCAACGAAGACGAGCGGTATTACGATTTGTTCATCCAATATATGGATGAATTATGGCCTCATGTTGTCGGCTATGTCGCCTATTTGACCGAGCTCGGACAGCGCCAGCAGCAGCTCGCCCGCACATCTACGTTAGAAATCGATTATGAGATGCTGAACAACTATGTTATCAAGCAGTTCAACATCCGCAAAAAACAAATCAGCCGCACGAAGCGGTATGACAGCGTCGAGGAACTGGAAAAAACATCTGCCGAGTCCTAGAGCAGACGGGCGGGTTTCGCCCGCCCGCCTGCGTCTGGCAGAAGAAAAAATCGGTTTCGCCAGCATCCTTCTGGAGGGAACCGGAAAGCAGCAGGAGAGAAAGGGATTCGTGCCCGATGTCTGTGGCAACTGTCGGTTTCGTGGGAAACAAGGTATTTATTTTGGGGGGAATAGGGATGAAGAAAGAATCATCGGATGGGAGAAAAACAGGGGGTATGAAAAATGGGGAACTTGTTTGCGGTCAATCCAAAACGATTTGCGATTGCGGGCGGAACGGGATTTCTCGCAGTCATCGCCCTAGTTGCTATGTTGCTTCTGTCAGGGACGGCGTTTGCCGCGTTTCCGCTGTCAGGCGTCGGCGGATTTACGATCAGCGCAGATAAAATTACGGGCACCGGATTTAAACTGTATCCTGCCATCGGTGAAACGGAACAAACAGGGGCCTGGGGACAGGCAGCCATCGACTTGGCGTCGGCGAACATCACGAATTTGGTGCTGGCGAAAAACATTAACACTGAATCGGCTCTCGGCGCTTATGGTATTAAAAGCATCGATGTCGTCGTCACCGGCGGCAATGTAAGTGGGCAAAATTTGAGACTGCGCGTCACCGGCATTCAAACGGACAGCACGTCATTTGCCGGCTTGGAGGTGCAAGAGCATAAAACCGACAACCCACTCAATGTCATAGACATGAGCGCGCCGAACTTGACGCTTGACAAACCGAGCTTGAATACGCATTACCTGTCGGCGGGCTCGATCACCATTCCGAACATGAAGGTGAAATTGATTGCCAACATGAAAGATGGAAGCCGGATCGGCGACTTTTAATCCGTTCTGATCATCATTTGGATGCGAGCTGTTCATGCCCTATTCCTCCCAAAATAAATGAGAAGTTCTATTTGTCATCTTGTTTCCTGTGTCATCACGTATTCATGCACAAGGCTTGTGCGCCGCTTCTTTTCATACAGGAAGGTTTTCTTCTCATCATCGCTTTTGGCAAATGAAGGGATGGTAAAGCAAGGGGGAGCCAAGAGACGAACTGCGGCGTGTTCATGCTGTTGCTCGGCCAAAAAGGAACTGAAAACAGTTAAGGAGGCAAGATGAGATGATGAGGAAAATAGTTGAAATGGGACAAATGACGGCCATCGGTGCGCTGACGGGCGCGTTTATCAGTGGAATCGTCGTTCGCGGTGGAGTGAACGGAGCGCTGTGGGGGGGACTGTTGTTGGCGGTCGTTCTCTCCTTGCTTGTCTGGTTCTTTTCTAACCGTCCAACGGCGATGGTCCGCATGAAATACGGAGCGGCTGCTTTTTTGCCGGGGATGCTTGTTGGTGGCAGCCAATGGGTGTCGCTTGGGGCTGTCGGCGCTGTGGTGGGAGGGATAGCAAGCAGCGTGCTGGCTGCTTTTTTGGCACATGACATCATCGAGAAGCAGGAAGAACAAGGACGATACATTCGCACACGGTTTCATTATATTTGGTTGTTTTTTGGAGGATCCGTTGCGACGTTTTGTGCTTTGAACGCCTTTTTTGCCGTTGAGCAGGCGGTGCCGTGGCAAACATGGGTGCGCTCCATTCCTATGGTGGTTCAGACATCGGTCGTTCTGGCTGTCGTGCTGCTTGGGTCTGTCATTTGCGTCGGTTGGAAAAAGAGAAACGCTGAAACTTGGCAGCAAGCGTGGACGTCTGCCCGCCGCCCGAGAGGAGTGCTAGTGGTTGGTGGAATGGTGGCCATCATCGCCGCTTCGCTTTTCCATTACGGCTTTTTGTCTGTCCATACCGCCGCCCGCTTCGTCGGTCCTCTGTTGTCGTATGCCTTCGGTTGGATGTTGCCGTGTGCTGTCGGGTATTTGCTTGCCGCCAACCGCCGTCGCCCTGTTTTAGGATCGGTGCTGGCGATGATTGGTGCGGTGTTTGTCTTGATTGTAGGTATCAGTGTGTTTCCAATGTTGTTGCTTCCTGGAAGTGGACTGATGTGGGCTGGGCTGGTAACGGGGTTGGTGATGATCGTTTTGGCCATTTTAAGCATCATCAAGCCGCAAAGCCATGTGGTACTCGGCAGTTTTCTCATTCTTGCTTCCATTCTTTCGTTTGTCGGTGCAGCCGGCGGCCTGATCATCGGGGGCATCATCGGTCTTTTGGGCGGTGCGCTGGTGGCGGGATGGAACGGACGGCAAGCGGGGGAGACGGACAGCGACTATCCTCCTCCCGCTTCACCTCTTCCCAACCGCTCATCAACGATGACGGGATGAAGGAGGAGACAAATGAAATCAAGCAAATGGTTGAAAACAGCGCTTCTCGCTTTGACGCTTCTTCTCTGCCTGCCGCTTGGCGGGGCGCGTTCGCTTGCCGCCGGGGAAGAACAAGGCTTTGTCATTCATGCCGATAAAGTGGTCGGCATCTTGGACTTAGGTGGGATTGTCCTTGGTTCGCCGAAAGTGATCGTCGGCAAGCTTCCAATTGCTTTCATCCAAGCCGACATCAGCGGATTGTCCATGGAGAGGGCCATCGACACGCCGCAAGGAACGATCATGTTGTCGATTCGATCGGAAGGAACGGCGCGAGCCACTTGGATGAAGCTGGATGTAACGAAATTAAAGTTTGGGGGCCTTTGCTTCGATGGTTTCCCGATTAAACAATGCTTGAAAGACGTCACGTTGGTGGCGACGAAAATGACGGCCTCGCGCCTCGCCATTCCCGATATGTCGCTGTCAGCCTCATTTTCCGGCGCATCAATGATGCAAGCAGAGCGAAGCGCGCTCGAACAAACGGATCTCGCCCAAGAAGTCGAACGGCTCATTTGGCAGCTTGATGAGCAAAAGCAAGGCAGCAACAGCGCTGCCCGCATGGTGAAGACGCTGCAAACTGATATCCCGACGCTTGAGAAGCACGTCAAGTCCAGGATGGACGAATGGACGGCGATGGAAGAAAAGCAAACCGCTGTTTCAGCTTCCCTCGAACCGCTTGAACAGGCCATGACGGGAGAACAGATAGCCGGAAGCGAAGAGCGGACGCAATATGAAGCGGTGGTGATGCGCTTTCAAGAGTGGAAACAAATGCTGGAGCGGCAAAGCGTCGCCCTTAGTGAAGACGTAGTAAAATGGAATGAACAAGATGCTTTATGGGAAAAAGCCGCTTCATACGCCGCAAAGAGCTTGAAGCTTGGAGAACAATCGAACGCGATGAGCATTCTTTCCGATTTGCGCTCATCGCTCGATGGCATCAAACAGCAGCTCGACAAGCAGAAAGAGGCCAAAGCCGTTTGGAGCCAAACGGTGAACGAGTTCGAGAAGCGGCTGGATGCGGTCGAGGAATGGTTGAAACGGAAACCGGCTGCCGGAGAGAAGAGCACAGCTGGGCGTTCCGACTTACCGCTTTCTTCGCCTAGAACAGACGGTGAAGCCACTCCATAGAGGAATAGAAGGGGGTGTCCCAGAAGGAGCGGGACACCCTGTTTCATCTTATATGCAATGTCTGCTTGTATCTACAGTGGGGATTGTGTCTGTCTTGAAGACAAACGGACCCTAACGCGAAGCGATGCCGTCGGGAAGCTCGGGCACGCGACCGAGGCACCGCCGCTGCCTTAAATGATCCCGTCGCGAATGGCCTTGACGATGGCTTCCGTCCGGTTTTTGGCGTTCATTTTTTGCAAAATCGCCGACACATAGTCGCGCACCGTATACTCGCTCAAATGGAGCCGTTTCGCGGTCTCATAGGTTGACGCACCTTCGGCGACGAGCTTCAGCACCTCGATTTCCCGTGGCGACAGGTGAGGCGTCGATGGAACGAGCTCCGGACGGCCGCCGCTGCACTTGGCCAAAATCTCCCCCGCACTTTGTCCGAATTTCATCATCGCCGTGTAGAGGTCATTGGGCAATTGAAAGGCTGTCTTCGGGCCACAATCCAAAATGGCGACGCCGATGAGCCGGTTTTCCGACGGTGCATAAATCGGGGCAATGACGATTGATTCAAGTTGAAACTGCTTGACGTATTTCATCGGCAATGCTTGCTCCGCATGGCGGATGTAAATCGGTGGTACGTTTGTCATTTGGTGAATGTATCGCTTAATGAAAGGAAGATTGTCAATATGTTCATGAATGCTTTTGATTTCATGATTATCAAGCTGATAGCCGTACAGTCCAAATCCGCTTTTATGAGTGCTGGAATAGGCGAACAGCGCACATCGTTCGAATGGCAGGTAGGCGACAAATCCAGTTGAAATGTATTCAATTGCCTGATAGAGCGATTTGGCTCGCATGATCCATTGATCAAACAACAAGACTGCGTCTTTCCAAAGATGCTGCTCTTTCGTGCGGATGAAAGTCTTCTGAGCGGCATGAAACTGTTCAAGAGCGTGAAGAAGAAACGGGATGGCGAACCGATCTTCCCCTTCGGTACAAACGAGCAAAAGATCGTCCCCCCATGGGAGCGGGATCAATCGCGTTCTGCTGGTATCCATGCGGGAAAGAATGCGTTCACATAAAGCGAAAATCGTCTCTCCGTACACCGCGCTGTCGATAAGCGCATCAGCCGCGTTCCCATACCATTTGGCGACGATGAATAATCCATTGGCTGTTCTTACCAATTGGGCGATCCATGCGATCGGCAACTGCTTGGATGAAACGATTTGCTCAAGAAACTGCTCCAAATCGAATTCCGTGCAATCAGAAGTATTAACGGACTCATGAAGCTTCAAAAAAACGTACTGAATGGCTTGATGGACACGGAAATCCATAACACCGTCCGACTGAATGGCTTCGTGGACCGCGTTTTCCATCATCGATAAAATGGCGGTCGATTGGTTGGACGACAGTTCTCCATTTCGTTTTTCCCATTCGCGGCGAAACGACGCCAGCCATTCGGCGATATCATTCATCGGATGGATCCATCGCGAAGAGAACGCGTCAATGGCAAGCCGCAAAGGCTGGGCGGCGGCGTGCTGTTTGTCCTCCAGTTCACCATATTTGTATAACCAAGCAGAAAGAATGCTGTCGCGGTGATGTTCGATCACATTCCACCCTTCTTTCAAAATGGCGTCCAATCGGCTTGAGAGGCGCAAGTTCATTCGTTTTCCCTCCTTATGTTTCTTATATGTCTTGCTTTGTTTTTTGTTTGAAAGATGAAATCGCTTTTTTCTGTCCATCAATCGTTCCGCACAAAACAGGGCATGTTGGTCGAGTTTGTCTATATGGCTGGTGAAAAACTAGTTTTTGCTTAAACCGGCGATATTTGATCAGAAAGGAGAACAGATCTGACAAGGCTTCTTTAACTGAAAAAGAGTTGGGATGAGCCGCCTTTTTCATTAAATCACCGGCCTTCTATGTCGGGAGAGAAAACCGAGTTCAAACATTTTGACAACAAGAAAAACCGGCTGTGGAGTTCCCTTTTATTTATCAAGGTAATTTATGTTAATAATATTATAACATTATTTATAGTTAATAATATTATAACAATTCAGTCTATTATGATACAAATGATTTGCGAACCGTATTCTAGTTGTGTACGATAGAGGCAAAGAAAAGAAAGGGGCTCGTGAACGGATGAGCACGACCGAACATAAGCAAGAAGCGCTCAAAACCGTCCGCTGCAAAGTCATCACTATCAGCGACACGAGAACGGAGGAAACCGACCGGAGCGGCCGGCTGATGATCGAGCTGCTCACGGAAGCCGGGCATGAGGTCGTCAGCTATGAGGTCGTCAAAGACGAAGCGGACGCCATTCGCGAGGCGGTGCTGGACGGCTGCCGCCGCGCCGATGTTGATGCGGTGCTCACCAACGGCGGCACCGGCATCGCCAAGCGCGACGTGACGATCGAAACGGTGAAAGCGCTGCTTGAGAAAGAACTCGTCGGCTTTGGCGAGCTGTTCCGCTTCCTAAGCTACACCGAAGACATCGGCCCGGCCGCCATGCTGTCGCGCGCCGTCGCCGGCGTGGCGATGGACACCGCCGTCTTTTGCACTCCCGGCTCCACCGGCGCTGTGCGCCTCGCGATGACGAAGCTCATCTTGTCGGAGCTCGGGCATGTCATAAGAGAGATTCGGAAAGACCGGTAAAGAAAAACGTGTCCGTTCGGTAAGAACGGACACGAAGTTTGATCAGGCGTTTTTCTGTTTTTCCCTTTCTTGATTGCGAAGGATAAACCGCTGGATTTTTCCGCTCGGCGTTTTCGGCAGTTCGGCGACAAATTCGACTTCGCGTGGGTATTCGTGCTTTGACAAACGCGTTTTGACAAACAACGACAGCTCTTCAGCCAGCTCATCGGATGGAGCATAGCCCTCTTTCAGCACGACAAACGCTTTGACGATCTCTCCTTTGACGGGATCCGGCTTCCCGACGGCGGCTGCTTCGACGACAGCCGGATGCTCAAGGAGGCAGCTTTCGATTTCAAACGGCCCGATGCGGTAGCCGGCGCTGGAGATGATATCGTCAGCCCGCCCCTGGAACCAGAAATACCCGTCTTCATCTTTGGTCGCCAAATCGCCGGTCAAAAACCAATGGCCGACGAGCCGCTCGGCGGTTTTTTCAGGGTCTTTCCAATCCCCCTTAAAGACGTTGGGGATCGAGTCGGTGTTAAAGGCAATTTGTCCAACTTCGCCGTCGGCGACCGGATTCCCATTCTCATCGAGCAAGGCGATGTCAAACCCCGGAAGCGGCCATCCTATCGAGCCCGGGCGGATGTCCATGTCAGCGGCGTTGAGGTTTCCAATCAGCATCAACGTTTCCGACAAGCCATAATGGTCGTGGATCGTGACGCCCACGTGCTCTTGGAAAAAGCGGATGACTTCCGGATTGAGCGGTTCGCCGGCTGAGCTCATCGCGCGCACGTTTAGATGATAGCGGCGGATGACGTCCGCGCCGGCCGCCGCCATCGCCCGGTACGCGGTCGGGGCGTACGCGAAATTGGTCACCCGGTATTTTTCCATCAAGGAATAGCACGTTTCCGGTTGAAACGGCCCTTCGTAAAAGACGATCGGCACGCCGAACGCCATCGGGGCAAAGGTGCAGAAAATCAATCCGTACGCCCAGCCCGGGTCGGCTCCGCCAAAAAAGATATCGTCGTCCCGCAAATCGATGGCATAGCGCATGTACGGATAAATATTGATCAGCATGTTATGCGGCCACATGGTTCCTTTTGGCATTCCAGTCGAGCCGGACGTATATTGGATGGCGAGCAGGTCATCGGCCGTCGTTTCTTCGATCGAGTGCTCAGTCGATGCTTTCGAAAGCGTTTCCAAAACGGATGATCTTGGCTATCTTCGCGCTCATCATCGACGACAAAAATGTGCTCGAGCGTCGGCATTTTTTCCTTTGCCGGCAATTTGGCGCGCTGTTCCTTGTTCGTCAAGAGGACTTTCGCCTCGGAATGGTTGATGCGATATTCAATTGCCTGCGGGCCAAACGCGGTAAAGAGCGGCACATACACGGCGCCGACTTTCCAAGCCGCCAAAATGTAGACGACAAGAGCCGGGTTTTTCGGCATGAGCGCGCAGACGCGATCCCCTTTTTTCACGCCCAGCTTGCGGAGCACGTTTGCCATTTGGTTGGACCAATCGCGCAATTGCCGATAGGTGATCGTTTTTTGCTCTCCTAAAGCGCTTTCATAAAAGAGCGCAATGCGGTCGGGTCATTGGCATAGCGGTCGCATATTCATGGGCGACGTTGAACCGGCTGCGGGGATCTCCATCATAATGGGCAAATACGTGATCCCAGGAAAACGATTGGATGAGTGAGACGGGTGATGTGTTGTTCACCATGTTGATCCCTCCGTTTTGTATAAAAGAAGATAAGTTAATAATAATCAAAATAACGGAAAAATTCATTATATTTTTGAAGGATAATAACGGGAGTCGTTCACACACTGAATAAAAAAGGGGGCGATTCCCTTATATCGCCCTCATTCCTTTGTTTGTACGTTTTCGCAACGTGACATTCGGCCTTGTCCGATACCAAATCCACAAATCGTTGACCATCGAGGCGAGTTCGGCGATGTCGGCGTTGAGCTGGCAGGAGCGCGCAAAATCCGTTTCTTCGCCGAGCGCGTTTTGTTTTTCATTGATCTGCCGCTCCAACGCAGCGATGCGGTCAGGGATCAAGCCGCGGATCGCTTCCCACTCGAGCAAAATCGCCTCCTGTTCCTCGGCGCTGTAGTCTTCCCAATGTTTGTCCAACTGCGGCACGCGGATGCCGAGCCGCGCGTCATCGACAAATCGATGGTTCATCTGATCCCCTCCCTTTTCTCCATTATACTAAAATGTGACAGAACTAGGAGCGGAATTTTTATGCTTTTCGTTGAATAAGTATTGAAAAATCATCGGAAAGCTGATAAAGTGATTAATGTATCTGATTTGAATATTTATTTATATTTAAGTATATTTATGTGACAGGAGAGGAGAACGACCATGGCAAATCCAAAATTGGTGCTGGCCTATTCCGGCGGTTTAGATACATCGGTAGCGATTAAATGGCTGCAGGAGCGCGGGTATGATGTGATCGCCTGCTGCCTGGACCTTGGGGAAGGAAAAGATCTTGATTTCGTGAAAGAAAAAGCGCTCAAAGTCGGCGCGATCAAATCGTACGTCATCGATGTCAAAGACGAGTTTGCGAACGACTATGCGCTCATCGCTTTGCAGGCGAATGCGCTGTATGAAGGGAAATATCCGCTCGTCTCGGCGCTGTCGCGTCCGCTCATCGCGAAAAAACTCGTTGAAATCGCCGAGCTGGAAGGCGCCGTGGCGGTCGCCCACGGCTGCACGGGGAAAGGGAACGACCAAGTGCGCTTTGAAGTGTCGATCAAAGCGCTCAATCCGGATTTGGACGTCATCGCCCCCGTGCGCGAATGGAGCTGGTCGCGCGAGGAAGAAATCGAATACGCGAAAAAACACGGCATTCCGATCCCGGTTGATCTGGACAGCCCGTTTTCGATCGACCAAAACTTATGGGGCCGCAGCAACGAATGCGGCATTTTGGAAGATCCGTGGGCTGCGCCGCCGGAAGAGGCGTACGAGCTGACGGCTTCGCTTGAAAACGCGCCGGATGTGCCGGATGTCATCGAGATCGGTTTTGAACAAGGCGTGCCGGTGACGTTAAACGAGAAAGCTTACCCGCTTGCCCAATTGATTTTGGAGCTGAACGCGCTGGCCGGCAAGCATGGCGTCGGCCGCATCGACCATGTTGAGAATCGCCTTGTCGGCATTAAGTCGCGCGAAGTGTACGAATGCCCGGGGGCGATCACGCTCATTAAAGCGCATAAAGAGCTGGAAGACTTGACGCTTGTGCGGGAAGTTGCCCATTTCAAACCGCTCATCGAGCAAAAAATCGCCGAAGTCATTTACAACGGCCTTTGGTTCTCGCCGCTCAAAGACGCGTTGGTTGCGTTTTTGAAAGAAACGCAGAAAAACGTCACCGGCGTCGTGCGCGTGAAGCTGTTTAAAGGCCATGCGATCGTTGAAGGGCGCAAATCGCCGTTCTCGCTCTATGATGAAAAACTGGCGACGTACACGTCGGAAGATGAATTTGACCATCAAGCGGCGGTCGGCTTCATTTCGCTGTACGGCTTGCCGACCAAAGTCAACAGCATCGTGAACAAACAAAACAAAGCGTCGGTGTCGACCGGCCAATAAACCATCGGGAATAGGAAGGAGGAAGTCGCATTCCTCTGCGGCGTGAGGCGTGAAAAAGCTTTGGGGTGGACGGTTTACGAAAACAGCGGAAGAATGGGTCGACGAGTTTGGCGCGTCGATCCCGTTCGACCAAGAGCTCGTCGAGGAAGACATTGAAGGTAGCCTCGCCCATGTGACGATGCTCGGCGAGTGCGGCATTCTGCCGGCGGACGACGTCGAAGCCATCAAAGGCGGGCTTTTGCGCCTGCTCGAAAAAGCGAAGCGGGGAGAGCTCGAGTTTTCCGTCGCGTATGAAGATATTCATTTAAACATTGAAAAAATGTTGATTGACGACATCGGTCCGGTCGGCGGCAAGCTGCACACAGGAAGAAGCCGGAACGACCAAGTGGCGACCGATATGCATCTATATTTGCGCAAGCGCGTCGAAGAGATTCTCGGCCTCATCCGCGGGCTGCAGCGGGCGCTTGTGTCTCAAGCCGAGAAGCATGTCGAAACGATCATGCCGGGGTATACGCATTTGCAGCGGGCGCAGCCGATTTCGTTCGCCCATCATCTGCTGGCGTATGTTTGGATGTTGGAGCGCGATTATGAGCGGTTTTCCGAGTCGCAAAAGCGCATCAACAAGTCGCCGCTTGGCGCCGGGGCGCTCGCCGGCACGACGTTCCCGATCAACCGGCAGCGGACGGCCGAGCTTTTGGGCTTTGCCGATAGTTACGAAAACAGCTTAGATGCCGTGAGTGACCGCGATTTCATCATCGAATTTTTCAGCAACAGCTCGATGCTTATGATGCACTTGTCGCGGCTCGCTGAGGAGCTCATCCTTTGGTCAAGCCAAGAGTTCCAGTTCGTTGAGCTTGATGACGCGTTTGCGACCGGCAGCAGCATCATGCCGCAAAAGAAAAACCCGGACATGGCCGAGCTCATCCGCGGCAAAACCGGGCGCGTGTATGGGCACTTAATGGCCTTGTTGACGGTGATGAAAGGGCTGCCGCTTGCCTACAACAAAGATATGCAAGAAGATAAAGAAGGCATGTTCGATACGGTGAAGACGGTCATCGGTTCGTTGAAAATTTTCACCGGCATGATCGAGACGATGAATGTGCGCGCGGATGTGATGGAGCGGGCGACGAAACAAGACTTTTCGAACGCGACCGAGCTCGCCGATTACTTGGCTGCCAAAGGCATGCCGTTCCGCGAGGCGCATGAGGTCGTCGGCAAGCTCGTCTTGCGCTGCATTGAACAAGGCGTCTTTTTGGCCGATTTGCCGCTTGACGTGTATCAAGAAGCGTCGCCGCTCTTTGAAGAGGACATTTATGATGCGTTGAACCCGCGCACCGCCGTCAACCGCCGCAACAGCGCCGGCGGCACCGGGTTCGCGGAAGTGCGCACGGCGCTTGAAAAAGCGAAAGAACGATTGGGCACCCTGTAACATGGCAGGGTGCTTTTTTTGCCGTTGGATCGGTAGGGGCGACGCGGCGGATGATCACCGGGGAGGACGCGGTTGTGTGCTTCCTAGGCCTGCCATCTGATTGGACCGTCCTTGAGGCCCAACACCGCCTGTGTCTCTAGTGAAAGCGGGAGGCAAAGGTTATTCTTTCGGCGTCCTGACGACCAACACATCGCATTTCGCATGGCGGACGATGTTTTCCGACACGCTGCCGATTAAGAACCGCTCGACCGCGTTCAGCCCGGTCGCCCCGCAAATGATGAGGTCGGCTTTGTATTTTGGGGCAACGTCCTTGGCGATTTTTGCTTTCGGCGAGCCAAACGCAATGTCAATCTCCACATCGTTGAGTCCAGCGCCAACGGCCTCGTTTTTATACTGCTCGAGCAGGTCGTTGGCGTATTGCTCCGCCCGCTCCGCGAGCGCATAATCATGCGCTTCGACGGTCGTAAAGCCGCGCAAATCAATGATGTGGGATAAAATGAGCTTCGCCCCATTTCGTTTTGCCATTTCGATCGCTTTTTTCAGCGCCCATTCTGCTTCTTTCGAGCCGTCAACGGCGACGACGATCGTTTTGTATGTCGTTGCCATGTTCTCCACTCCCTTTGGATAAAAATGTTACCTCTATATATAGTATACCCTCCCCGTTCTGGCGGGAAACTAGGCCATATATTTCGATTTCGTGAACGAGGGAGGAAAAACAATGGAAAAGCGGTATGACGGCTGGCAATACGATGAGGAAGAAGTGCGGACGATCACCGAGCAAATTACCGAATCGTATGAGAGCGGCATCATCGATGACGACGAACCGTATTACGACCCGCGCCGGGAAGTCGGCGAGTAACCATAGCGGCCACGCGCTATGGTTATTTTTTTGTATTCTCTCCTGTTTGTAGTAAAGTAAAAATGAGACAGGCGAATAGCGGCAAGGAGGGAGAACAGTGCGGCACGCCTTAATCACGGCCGGAGCAAAAGGGCTGGGGAGAAAAGTGACGGAGCTGCTGCTTGACAAAGGGTATTCGGTGACGGTCAACTACCGGAGCGATGAGCGGGCAGCGCGCTCGCTCCAAGAGCGGTATAAGGATGCGAGCGATCGGCTTCAATTTGTGCGCGGCGATGTGACGAACAAAGACGATTTGGCGGCGTTGATCGACGCCGCCATGGAACGGTTCGGCCGCATTGATTGCCTCATTAACAACGCCGGGCCGTATATTTTTGAGCGGAAAAAGCTGGCCGATTATACGGAAGATGAATGGTATGAAATGATCGAAGGCAACTTGAGTTCTGTGTTCCATTTGGTGAGGCGGACGATCCCGATTATGCGCAAGCAGCGGTTCGGCCGCATTATCACCTACGGGTTCCAGGGAGCGGCCGATGCCCCGGGATGGGTGCATCGTTCGGCGTTTGGCGCGGCGAAAGTCGGATTGGTGTCGCTGACGAAAACGATCGCCCTCGAGGAGGCGGAATACGGCATCACCGCCAACATGGTCTGTCCAGGCAACATCGTCGGCGCCATGAAAGAGGCAGCGATCGCTGACGCCCGCGCGAAGCGGGATGAGGAGACACCGGTCGGGCGCCCGGGAACAGGCGAAGACATCGCTCGCGTCATCGCCTTTTTATGCGAGGATGATTCCGATTTCATCACCGGCGCGGTCATTGACGTTACCGGCGGGGTGAACGTGCTGTACCGCCACTTTTTCCAATAGGCGCCCGCGCCGCTTTTTCGTTTGCTTTTCCGCCGAACGGGGAACAATAAAAGGGGAAAAGCGAAGGAAACAGGAGGAAAAGCGGCCATGAAAATCGGAGTTCCGAAAGAGATGAAAAACAATGAGAACCGTGTCGCCATCACGCCGGCCGGCGTCATGACGCTCGTCAAAGCCGGGCACGACGTTTACGTCGAAACGAACGCCGGCGCCGAGTCCGGTTTTTCAGATGCGGAGTATGAAAGCGCCGGGGCGGTGATCGTGCCAAACGCCGAGGACGCCTGGGCGGCGGAGATGGTGTTGAAAGTGAAAGAACCGCTGCCGGAGGAGTTCCGCTATTTTCGGCCCGGATTGATTTTGTTTACGTATTTGCATTTGGCGGCGGCCGAAGCGCTGACGAAAGCGCTTGTCGAACAAAAAGTTGTCGGCATCGCCTATGAGACGGTGCAGCTTGCCAACGGCTCGCTGCCGCTTTTGACGCCGATGAGCGAGGTGGCGGGCCGCATGTCGGTGCAAGTCGGTGCCCAGTTTCTCGAGAAGCCGCACGGCGGCAAAGGCGTTTTGCTTGGCGGTGTGCCTGGGGTGCGGCGCGGCAAAGTGACGATCATCGGCGGCGGAACGGCTGGAACGAATGCGGCGAAAATCGCCGTCGGCCTCGGCGCGGACGTGACGATTTTGGACATTAACGCCGAGCGGCTGCGCGAGCTCGATGATTTGTTCGGCGACCATGTGACGACGCTCATGTCCAACTCGTACCATATCGCTGAATGTGTGCGCGAATCGGATCTGGTCGTCGGTGCCGTCTTAATCCCGGGGGCCAAAGCGCCGAAGCTCGTCACGGAAGAAATGGTGCGCTCGATGGCGCCGGGGTCGGTGCTTGTCGATATTGCGATCGACCAAGGCGGCATTTTTGAAACGACCGACCGGGTGACGACCCATGACGACCCGACATACGTCAAGCACGGTGTCGTCCATTACGCGGTTGCCAACATGCCGGGCGCTGTTCCGCGCACGTCGACGTTCGCGCTTACGAACGTCACGATTCCATACGCCTTGCAAATCGCCAACAAAGGCTACCGCGCCGCGTGCCTTGACAATCCGGCGCTGTTAAAAGGGATCAACACGCTAGACGGGCATGTCGTGTACGAAGCGGTGGCGGCAGCGCACAACATGCCGTATACTGATGTTCATCAGTTGTTACAGTGACGAAAAGGCGGGGCGCCTGCTGATTCGCTGAAGAGGGAGCACAAAAAACAGGGCCCGGCCCCCATCTTAATCAAGCACAAAGCTGCCCGAACCGGCCTTGCAACAGGCTGACGGGCAGCTTTCGTTGTGCAGGCAATCCTTTAAACGATGATCAAGTCTTTCGAAAATGATGTCAGCACCTCGACCCCGCTGGCGGTGACAGCGACGTCATCTTCAATGCGCACGCCGCCGATCGCCGGGACGTAAATGCCCGGCTCAATCGTAAACACCATGCCGGCAACGAGCGGCTCGTGGTTGGTGCTATGGAGCGACGGGTATTCGTGAATGTCGATCCCTAAGCCATGGCCGACGCGATGGGGGAAGTATGGGCCGTAGCCCGCTTGTTCAATGACGCTGCGGGCGGCGCGGTCGATCTCCCCCATGGCGATTTGCGGGCGGCAAGCGTCGATCGCCGCCTGCTGGGCGCGCCGGACGGTGTCGTAAATGAGCCGCTGCTCGTCGCTCGCCATCCGGCAGACGACGGTGCGGGTAATGTCTGAACAATAGCCGTCAACGATGACGCCTAAGTCAAACAAGACGAAGTCACCCGGGGCGACCGTCGCCGCTCCTGGGACGCCGTGCGGGTCGGCCGTGCGCGCGCCCGTGAGCACGGTCGTCGGGAATGACATCCCCTCGACGCCGAGCTTTTTCAGCTCATATTCAATGACGGCGACAAGCTCGAGCTCTGTTACGCCTGGGCGGATGGCCGATACGCCGATTTCGATCGCCCGGTCGGCGAGTTCGGCTGCTTGGCGCAACCGCTTCATTTCTTCCTCGTCTTTCATGAGGCGAAGCTGGCGCAGCTTTTCTTCGGCATCCTGCCATTGGGCGTTAGGAAACAGCGCCGAAAGCCGCTCAAAACGGGCGAACGACAAATGATGTTTCTCGACGGCGATGATGGTTGCGTTGATGTTTCGCCTTTGCAGGTGGCGGTGAATCTCCTCCCACGGGTCGGTGCTGTCGTCATAGCCGATCACCGTATCCTCCCAGCCCGCGCGTCGGGCGCGGGGAACTTCCATTTGCGGGCAGACGAGCACGGGTTCGCCCTCGGGAAAAACGAGAAGCGCGAGCAGCCGCTCATGTGGGTCACACCAAAATCCGCTGAAATAAAAGACGTTGGCGCTTGACGTGATCAAGGCGAATGAACTATGTTGTTGTTGAAGCCAAGAGGAAAATGCTTGCAGCCGTTGATTCATCGTTCCATTCCTTCCTTTTTTGCTATGGTTTATTTTGAGCGTACCAAGAAACAGGCAGCTTGTAAATGGACAAGCGGGAAAAGAAGGAAATGGACGCGCGGCGGCGAACCATGTTTAAGTGGAAAGGAGAGATGGACAATGAAAATCAGTTACCATGGCCATTCGGTCGTCCGCATTGAAACGAACGGAAAAACGATTTTGATCGACCCGTTCATTACCGGCAACGCGACGACTGATTTGAACGCGGCGGATGTGAAGGCGGATGTCATTTTGTTGACGCACGGGCATGGCGACCATGTCGGCGACACTGTTGATATCGCCAAACGAAACAACGCGCTTGTCGTGGCGACGTTTGAACTGGCGACGTATTTGAGCTGGCAAGGGGTCGAGACGTTCGGCATGAACATCGGCGGGGCGCGCCAGTTTGATTTTGGCACCGTCAAGTTGACGCAGGCGTTTCACAGCTCCGGCTTTGTGACCGATGGCCAACAAATCATTTATTTAGGCATGCCGACCGGCATTTTGTTCACCGCTGAAGGCAAAACGATCTACCATGCCGGTGACACCGGGCTGTTTTCTGACATGAAGCTGATCGGCGAGCGCCATTCAATCGATGTGGCGTTTTTGCCGATCGGCGACAGCTTTACGATGGGGCCGGAAGACGCGGCGGTCGCCGCCGAGTGGCTCGGTGCCAAACTGGTCGTGCCGATTCATTACAACACGTTCCCGCCGATTGTGCAAGATCCGGAGCGGTTCACCTCGCTCCTTCCGCCGGGCGTCGGCCGCGCATTAAAGCCGGGCGAAAGCATCGAACTGTAAAGCAAGCGCTCTTCCCCAGACGGGAAGGGCGCTGTTTCAATCAGTGCCCCGCTCTACCAATCCCTCTTTGCGACATCATTCCCTAAGGAGAAATGGTGTTACTTATGACATGCTCATTCGCCTTTGGATCGGTTGATTCATGATGAAACAAGATGAACATGCCGCAGGGAGAGAACGGGAAGATCGCCGCTGCCTCCTGCCTAACCGTTGAACCCCCGCCGCCGCCACCGTTATAATAAAAGTAACAATGCGTAAAGGGTGAAGGACCGTTGGCGACAAAACATGAACAAATTTTAGAATACATCCATCGGCTGCCGATCGGCGAGAAAATTTCCGTCCGCCAGATCGCCAAAGAAATGGGCGTGAGCGAAGGAACGGCGTACCGGGCGATCAAGGACGCGGAAAACAAAGGGTATGTGAGCACGATTGAGCGCGTCGGCACGATTCGGATCGAGAAGAAGCGGAAGGAAAACATCGAAAAGCTCACGTACGCCGAAGTCGTCAACATTGTCGACGGGCAAGTGCTCGGCGGGAAGGAAGGGCTGCATAAAACGCTGAACCGCTTTGTCATCGGCGCGATGCAGCTCGAGGCGATGATGCGCTATACCGGGGCGGGCGATTTGTTGATTGTCGGCAACCGGACGAAGGCGCATGAACTCGCGCTGCAGGCTGGGGCGGCAGTGCTCATCACCGGCGGGTTTGATACGGCCGACCACGTCAAAAAGCTCGCCGATGAGCGGCAGCTGCCGATCATCTCGACAAGCTACGATACGTTTACTGTGGCGACGATGATCAACCGTGCCATTTACGACCAGTTGATCAAAAAAGAAATTGTGCTCGTCGAGGATATTATTATCCCGCTGGAAAAAACAGCGTACTTGCGCGTCGATGATCCGGTCGAGCGGTGGTATGCGTTAAACAAAGAAACGCGCCACAGCCGCTTTCCGGTCGTCGATGACGATTGGAGAGTGCAAGGGATTGTAACAGCGAAAGACGTGCTTGATATGGATCGCCAGCTGCCGATCGAAAAAGTGATGACGAAGCAGCCGATTACGGTGAACGGAAAAACGTCGGTCGCTTTTGCCTCCCACATTATGGTATGGGAAGGGATCGAACTTTTGCCTGTTGTCGATGACCACCACCGGCTGCAAGGAATCATCAGCCGCCAAGATGTGTTAAAAGCGCTGCAGATGGCACAGCGCCAGCCGCAAGTCGGCGAAACGATCGATGATCTCGTCACCGCTCAGTTTCGCGAGTCAGGAGACAAAGAGACGCTGTTTCGCTGCTCGATCACCCCACAAATGACGAACTATTTAGGGACGCTCTCGTACGGCGTGTTTACGACGATCGTCACCGAGGCGGCGGCGCGGATGCTGCGGGCGTACAAACGCGGCGATTTAGTGATGGAAAGCATCACCATTTATTTCATCAAGCCGGTGCAAATTGACAGCACGGTCGATGTGCAGGCAAAGCTGCTTGAGCTCGGGCGCAAGTTCGGGAAAGTGGATGTCGAGGTGTATAACGAAGGGGCCATCGTCGGCAAGGCGATGATGATGTGCCAGCTGATCGACCGATAAAAGCAAAAAAGAATGTCCATTCCATATTTGGACATCCTTTTTCCTTTCCGGTTAGCCGGCGCATGCACTGCTCCCTGTTATCCTTGTTTCGCCGCTTCTTCCGCTTCTTTGACCGCCTGCGGCAAATAATGGCGATAGGCGCGATAGCCGGCCCAAACGCTGCCAAAGCCCAGGGCGATAAAAATGGCGGAGACGATGTACGTCACCGTTGTCGAATACAAAAACAGTTGGTTGATGCCGAACAACGCGACAAACAATCCGAGCGCCATGCTCGATTTCGCCGAGAAAAACTGGCGCTCGATCGGACGACGGGCGCGGACATAGCGGATTTTATAATAGACGTAAAACGAAAAGGAAAATATAATGAAAATAACCAATGCTGGCATCGCTGCTCCCTCCGTTGTCCATTTCTTTTTCCATTGTACATAGAAACGGAAAAAAAGGCCAGCGGTTGAAAATGACAGGTGATCCAAAAGGGGAAGAACAATGAGAGAACAATGCCAAGAAATTTTAGATGCCATTCGCCAATTTGAGACGATCATCATTCACCGTCATGTGCGCCCGGATCCGGACGCGTACGGGTCGCAAGGCGGATTGGCCGCGCTGCTTCAGGCGTCGTTTCCGGAAAAGCGGGTGTATGCGGTCGGGACAGATGACCCGTCGTTGTCGTTTTTGCGGAAAATGGATGCCATTGACGATGTGGTCTATGAACAGGCGTTGGTCATCGTCTGCGACACAGCCAACGAGGAGCGGATTTGCGACAGCCGCTACCGGCTCGGGCGGAAGCTCATTAAAATCGACCACCACCCGAACGACACGCCGTACGGTGACATCATGTGGGTCAATACAGACGCCAGCTCGACGAGCGAGATGATTTACGAGCTGTATTTGGCCGGGAAAGATCAAGGGCTGACGATGACGGCTGAGGCGGCGCGCTTGATTTATGCTGGCATCGTCGGCGATACGGGCCGCTTTTTGTTTCCGCGCACGAGCGAAAAAACGTTCCGCTACGCCGGGGAGCTCATTTCGTACGGCTTTTCCCTTTCGGAGCTGTATGACGGGCTGTACCGGACGAGCCTGCCGCTGGCGCGTTTGAGCGGTTACGTATTATCCCATTTCACGATCGACGAAGGGGTGGCAGCGGTGAAAATGCCGCGGGCGCTCCTTGAAGAGTACGGCGTCACCCCGCTCGAGGCGTCGCAGCTTGTCGGACTGCTCGGCAATATCGACGGCATTGTCGCCTGGGTGTTTTTTATTGAGGAGGAGAAAGACATTCGCGTCCGCTTCCGCTCGAAAGGGCCGATCATTAACGTTGTCGCCAAACGGCACGGCGGCGGCGGCCATCCGCTTGCGGCCGGCGCTTCCATCGCGTCATGGGAAGAAGCGGACCGCGTTGTTGAAGACGTGAAAGCCGCTTGCCGAGCTGGGCGGTAAGGGAATGCGGCCGCTCTTTTAGACAAAGAACGATATAGGCCGATGCGGCAATGAGAAAAGGTGTCCCGACGCTTTGGGGACACCCTCTTTTGCCGCCGACGGGCAATGGCGCGCAGCCGGACGCTTGATTACGGGAGCGGCGTTAATTTTACTTCGACAGCTAAGACGGTAAAAATGGTGAGTGTGTGAATTTGAAGCCGGTATGGTTTTTCGTGGATCGTATACGTTTTGTTTTCGATGGCCCGCTTGATCAATTCGCGGCTGTTGTATACTGTTTCAATGTCCTTTGTAATTAAATGGGACAAGTCTTCTTTGACGCTGTCTTCGATACGGAACGTCGTGTACGAGTCAAGTTTGTATTGCTCGGCGTTGGCGAGATGAACGGAAACGTCTTGCACGGTCAGCTTTTTTTTCATTTCTTTGTTGTAATGGATATAGTCTTCTTGCCAAATGCGGATTTCATTTTGCAAATCGGCGATCTGCTCGTTGAGCTCATTGACATGCCGCACTTGTTTTTCCTGCAGGACGCCGAAAATATATAAAAAGACAAACCAGCTAATCAGCGCTCCGATCGCTGCGCCGGCGAAAAAGCGCTGCCATGACGGGGATTGGTAATACGGAGGAATTCTCATGGCGAAATGTGCTCCTGCGTCAGCCACGTAATGATCGCTACCCCTGTTTGCGCGCCGCCCATGGCGGACAAAATAAGCAAAAATTGCCGTACGATATCTTTCGTTTCTCCAAGAAACAGCCCTCGCTCGACGACGTAAAACGTATCAAACGTCCCGCCGATGGCGGCCACCACCGCCCAAATGCGCAAATCGCCGGCGAACCGATACATGGCGGTCAGCGGCTGGCCGCCGCTCAAAAAAGCGCCGAGCGCGCCGATCATGGCGCCGCCAAGCAGCACGCCGACCGCGATGAAATAGCTTTGGATAAATGCCGGCAAAAAGGCCACTTTTTCGTTCATCTGTTTCCCCGCCCTTTCTTTATCTTTTACTATGTATATCAACAAATTGGACGGAATATGTAGCCGAAGGAAAAGTTTCTGCCCGTGAAACGTACGGATGAAGGAGGGATGGCCATGACGTTTGTCCATTTGCATGTGTTAAGCGGATACAGCTTGCTGCAAAGCACGGCGACGGTCGAGGCGCTTGCGGCCAAAGCGAAACAGCTCGGCTACGAGGCTTTGGCGCTCACGGACCGCCATGTGCTGTATGGCGCCATTCCGTTTTACCGGGAGTGTCAGCGCCACGGCCTTCGCCCGATCATCGGCATGACGGCTGATGTCGCCCTTGACGGGGATGGTGTGGCATTTCCGCTCGTCCTGCTGGCGGCCAATGAGGAAGGATATCGCCATTTAATCGAGATCAGCACAGCGGTTCAAATGGGGGAAGAAAAGCATATTCATGAAGTCGCCCTCCGCCGTTTGAGCGGCGGCATCATTGCCCTCACTCCGGGGCCGGACGGACGGGTTGAATCGCTGCTTGCCGCCGGAGAGATTGCGCGGGCGAAAGAATCGCTGCTTCGCTACCGGCAGCTGTTTGCCGGCCGTTTGCATATAGCCATCCGGCGCGGCGAGCGGACGCGCGCTCCATACGAAGGCGGGCTGCTGCGGCTGGCTGAAGAGACCGGCGTTCCGATCGTTGCGACGAACGATGTCCGCTACGTTGAGCGCGAGGATGCACTCGCATGGCGCTGCTTGCAGGCGATTGACCGAGGGGTGCCGCTTGCAGATATGGCGGAAGAGGCTGGGCGTTATTTGGCGGCGCCAGACGAGATGGCCCGCCGCTTTGCTGATTTGCCGGAGGCGCTTGCCAACAGTATGAAGATCGCCAATCAATGCGCGCTCCATATCGAGTTCGGCCGCCGGCGGCTGCCGAAGTTTCCGGTGCCGGATGGAGAGACGGCGGATGGCTATTTGCGCCGCTTGTGCGAACAAGGGCTCGCCCGCCGCGTGCCATCAGCTGACGCACGCTACCGGGAACGGCTTGAGCATGAGCTGCGCATCATTCAAACGATGCGTTTTAGCGACTATTTTTTGATCGTCGCCGATGTGCTCGCCTATGCCCGTCAGCGCGGCATTTTGACCGGCCCGGGCCGCGGCTCGGCGGCCGGGTCGCTCGTCGCCTACGTTTTGTCGATCACCGATGTCGATCCGATCCAATACGGGCTCTTGTTTGAGCGGTTTTTAAACCCGGAACGGGTGTCGGTCCCGGATATTGATTTAGATTTCCCCGATGACCGCCGCGAAGATGTGATCCGCTATGTCGTCGGCAAATACGGCCGTGACCGCGTCGCGCAAATCATTACGTTCGGCACGTTCGGCGCCAAAGCGGCGCTGCGCGAGACGGCAAAGGCGCTTGGCGTCCCCAGGCGCGAAGCGGAACAAGTTATGGCGCTGCTGCCGAACAAACAAGGCGTGACCATCAGCCAATGGCAGCGCGAATCCGCCGCCTTCCGCCGCGCGTTCAGCGCCCTCCCTAACGGGGAGCGGTGGCTTGCGATCGCCCAAAAACTCGAAGGGCTGCCGCGCCATACGTCGATCCACGCTGCTGGCGTCGTCATCAGCCCGGAGCCGCTCATGCGCGATGTGCCGCTGCAGCCAAGCCATGGCGAGTGGCCGCTTACGCAATACGCCATGGGGGCGTTAGAAGCGCTTGGTCTGTTGAAAATCGATTTTCTCGGCTTGCGCACGTTGTCGCTGCTCGGAGAGATGGTGCGCCTCGTCGAACGGCAGACGGGAAAGCCGTTTGACGTGCGTGCGTTGCCGCTTGATGATGAAAAAACGTATGCGCTGCTTGGCGCTGGGGATACAAGCGGCGTTTTCCAGCTTGAGTCAGGCGGCATGAAGCGCGTGCTTGCCGAACTGCGTCCGTCGACATTGGAAGAGGTCGTCGCCGTCAATGCGCTGTACCGGCCGGGGCCAATGAACATGATTCCCACTTATATCCGGCGCAAGCGCGGCGAAGAGGCGATTTCGTATCTCCATCCGGACCTTGAGCCGATTTTGGCCCCGACATACGGCGTTCTCATTTACCAAGAACAAATTATGCAAATCGCCGCCCGGCTCGCCGGGTTTTCGCTCGGCAAAGCGGATGTGCTCCGGCGGGCGGTGGCGAAAAAGGAAAAAGCGCTGCTCGCTGAATATCGGGAAGAATTTGTGGCCGGCTGCGCAGCGAACGGCTATCCGGCGCCGATGGCCGAGGAGTTGTACCGGCAAATCGTCCGCTTCGCCGATTATGGCTTTAACCGAAGCCATGCCGTCAGCTATACGCTGTTGTCGTATGCGATGGCGTACATGAAAGCCCATTACCCGCGTTGCTTTTATGCGGTCATGCTCTCGAACGCGTCCGGTGATCGGGAAAAAATGGCGCTTTATAGCCGTGAGGCGTCACGAAAAGGCATTCCGATCCTGCCGCCGTCGGTCAACCGGAGCGGCTATCGGTTCACCGTGGAAGGGGAGGCGATCCGCGCGGGGCTGGCGGCGGTGAAGCACGTCGGCTCGGCGGCGAAGCTCATCATGGACGAACGAAGGGAGCATGGGCCGTTTGCCGACTTTTTTGATTTTGCCGTTCGCCTGCTGCCAAAGGGGTTGGCGCGTCCAGCGCTTGAGGCGCTGATTTCCGTCGGCGCGTTTGACGAGTTGGGCGGGGAGCGGGGGGCACTTTTGGCCAGCATGGAGATCGCCATCGAACACGTGCAATTGATGGGGCCATACTTAGAGGCTGGCGGGCTGTCGCTCAAACCGAAATACGCGGATGCACCGCCGCTTTCCCCTGCCGAGCGGCGGCAGCGGGAAAACGAATGGCTCGGCTTCGCTGTCACCCCGCACCCGGCCGTCGTCTGCCGCCCGCTGTTTCAAGCGGCTCGGGCGGTGCCCATAGCGGAAGTGCACGGTTCGCCGGCCGTTGTCGGCGGCTGCATCGCCGAGCTGCGGAAAACGAGAACGAAGTTCGGGGATGAAATGGCGTTTATCACGGTCAGCGATGAAAGCGGAGAAATGGAGGCGGTCGCTTTTCCGTCCGTCTATGCCCGCGCGGCTGGCGAACTTGCGGAAGGGAATTTTGTGCTGCTCGCGGGAACGATGGAGATGCGCGCCGGACGGCGGCAGCTCGTTCTCCGCCGGGTGGAACGTCTGTCGGCGTCGGCGCTGTATATTCATGCGCGGCTTGCTGACAAACCGCGGCTTTCCGCGCTCAAGCCGCTGCTTGAACAGCATCGCGGCAGCACTCCGGTTTATTTGTACGATGAAGTCAAGCGGACGCTCCTCCGCCTGCCGGAGCAGTATGGCGTCGCGCTGACCGCGCCGCTTATTGATGCATTGACCGCTTTGTTCGGCGCCGGTGGCCTAGCCGTCAAATAAATCGCCCTTTACTATTTCGTTATTTTGTTATATCGTATAACCATTAGGTGGTCAGACCAGTATGGAAGCTAGAAGGCAGGGGAAACAGCGGCTTCTCGTCATTCAACGGCTTTGAAGGCCGTTAAAGAGCAGGATTCATAAGTTTTTTCATTGGAGAAATATCCTTATTACCGAATCGCCGGGAGGGATCTCCGTTCAACGACGAAAAAGTGTATGCCGAGACGCTCAAGCATATTCACCGCCTCATTGTTCACGATGGCCTCGCCCCCGGCGACAGACTGCCGTCGGAGCGGGAGCTCGCTGAACGGCTCGGTGTCGGCCGTTCGTCGGTGCGCGAGGCGCTGCGGGCGCTCGAATTTCTCGGCCTGATTGAGACGCGGCGCGGGGAAGGTACATACATGCGCGAGATCGGCAGCCATCAGCTGATCGATTTGCTGGCGATGTTTTTGCTTGAAAATGAACGGGCGAAAGCCGACTTGGCGGAAACGAAATGGCTTGTCGAACGGTTGCTGCTTGAGCTTTTCTGTCAACGCCGTAGCGAGGAAGCCATAAGCAGGCTTGAAAAAACCGTTCGCCAAAAGCCGATCGATTTCGAGCGATTTTTTCAGACGGTCGCCGAGGAGGCCGACAATTATTTGCTTGTCCGCATTTGGCGGGCGCTGTCCGCGTTTGCGGCCGCCTTTGCGCCGAAGCCGCCGCTTGCGGATTCGTTTTATGACCAGCTGCTAGCAGCATTGAAAAAGCGCGATCGGACGGAAGCCGTCGCCGTATGGGAGGCGCATCGGCCCTGGCCATTGTCGAAAAAGAACTGACACCGTTTGACAAACAATCCTACCTATTTTCGATAAAGTAGTAGAGAGGCGAAAACGCAAAGGAGGGGCTCCCTCGTGTGGAAAGATTTGTTTGTAAAAAAGAAAAAATATGCGGCACTCCCTTCCGAGCAGGTGAGGGCCGAAGTGCCGGAAGGCGTGATGACGAAATGCCCGCAATGTAAAAAAATTATGTATACAAAGGAATTGGTGAAAAACTTGCGCGTTTGTTTAAGCTGCGGTTACCATCATCCGATGCCGGCGCGCGAACGGATTGCCAGCATGCTTGATGACGGCAGCTTCCGCGAGTATGATGCCGGCATGGTGTCGGTCAACCCGCTTGGGTTTCCCGGCTACAGCGAAAAGCTGGAAGAAGACCGGCGCAAATCAGGGCTAAACGAGGCGGTCGTTACCGGCGAAGGGACGCTTGAAGGCCATCCGCTCGTCATCGCCGTGATGGACTCGTCGTTCCGCATGGGCAGCATGGGCTCCGTTGTCGGCGAAAAAATCGCCCGCGCCGTCGAGCGGGCGCGCGAACAACGGATGCCATTTCTCATTTTTACCGCTTCCGGCGGCGCCCGCATGCAAGAAGGAGTGCTAAGCCTGATGCAAATGGCCAAAACGAGCGCCGCGCTCAAACGATTCAGCAATGACGGCGGCTTGTTTATTTCCGTTATGACCCATCCGACGACGGGCGGCGTGTCGGCAAGTTTCGCCTCGCTTGGCGATTACAACTTCGCCGAACCCGGGGCGCTCATCGGTTTTGCCGGCCGCCGCGTCATCGAGCAGACGGTGCGCGAAGAGCTACCGGAAGATTTCCAGACGGCGGAGTTTTTGTTAAAGCACGGCCAGCTGGATGCCGTCATTCACCGCCATGAGCTCAAAGAGAAGCTCGCGATTGTGTTCGCAATTCATGCGGGAGGAGGGGAATCGGGATGGTGGCGGAATTAGAATTTGAAAAGCCGCTTGTTGAGCTGCGCCGCAAAATTCAAGAGCTGAAAGAGTTTATGAAAACGGCGGACGTCGATTTGTCGGCGGAAATCGAGAAACTGGAGGCGCGGCTCGCCAAGCTTGAGAACGAAGTGTATGCGAACTTGACGCCGTGGGACCGCGTACAAATCGCCCGCCATCCGCAGCGGCCGACGACGCTTGATTATATTGAGCGGCTGTTTACGAACTTTCTCGAATGCCATGGCGACCGCTGCTTTGGCGATGATGAGGCGATCGTCGGCGGCATCGCCGATTATGATGGGCTTCCGGTGACAGTCATTGGCCACCAGCGCGGCAAAGATACGAAAGAAAACTTGCGCCGCAACTTCGGCATGCCGCACCCGGAAGGCTACCGGAAGGCGCTCCGGCTCATGAAGCAGGCGGAAAAGTTTTCCCGTCCGATCATTTGCTTTATTGATACAAAAGGCGCCTATCCGGGCAAAGCGGCCGAAGAGCGCGGCCAAAGCGAAGCGATCGCCCGCAACTTATTTGAAATGGCGGGACTGACGGTGCCGGTCGTCTGCATCGTCATCGGCGAAGGCGGAAGCGGCGGGGCGCTGGCGCTTGGTGTCGGCAACCACATTC
This sequence comes from Geobacillus subterraneus, assembly GCF_001618685.1. Classification (GTDB taxonomy): domain Bacteria; phylum Bacillota; class Bacilli; order Bacillales; family Anoxybacillaceae; genus Geobacillus; species Geobacillus subterraneus. Next base: position 524,412 of record NZ_CP014342.1, read on the forward strand.
ATATGCTCGAAAACTCCACGTACTCGGTCATTTCGCCGGAAGGGGCGGCGGCCATCTTATGGAAAGATGCATCATTGGCGCAGCGGGCGGCGGAAACGATGAAAATTACCGCTCACGACTTAAAGACGCTTGGCGTCATTGATGAAATCATTCCGGAAGTGAAAGGCGGCGCCCACCGCAATGCCGACGAGCAGGCGAAAGAAATCGACCGCGTGCTGCGCGCTTCGCTTAAGCAGCTGCTGGCGCTCGACGGCGAGGCGCTCGTGGAACAGCGCTACGAAAAATTTAAACAAATGGGCCAAGTCTCGTTTTTACAAGAGACGATTCGGGCAAGATAAGGAAAAAAGCTGTCTCCTTCTGTGGGACAGCTTTGTTCTGTTCAGAAAAACTTGTTCGTGTAAGCCGTTTCAGCGAAGGCTTCCATATTGTGTTCCGTAGTGGTTCATGGTACATTAGGAATGTTCAAGAGCGACAGACGTATGAGGTCGGACGTGTTGAATTTGATGTAAATGAGGTGGAAAATCATGAAACGGATTGGTGTATTGACAAGCGGCGGCGACTCGCCGGGGATGAACGCGGCCATTCGTGCTGTCGTCCGCAAGGCGATTTACCACGGCGTGGAAGTGTACGGCGTCTACCATGGCTATGCGGGGCTGATCGCCGGCAACATCAAAAAGCTGGAAGTCGGCGATGTCGGCGATATTATCCACCGCGGCGGCACGATGCTCTATACGGCCCGCTGTCCGGAGTTTAAGACGGAGGAAGGGCAGAAAAAAGGGATTGAACAGCTGAAAAAGCACGGCATTGAAGGGCTCGTTGTCATCGGCGGCGACGGTTCGTACCAAGGGGCGAAAAAACTGACTGAACATGGCTTTCCGTGCGTCGGCGTGCCGGGGACGATTGATAACGACATTCCGGGCACGGATTTTACGATCGGCTTTGATACGGCGTTGAATACCGTCATTGATGCCATTGACAAAATCCGCGATACGGCCACCTCGCACGAACGGACGTACGTCATCGAAGTCATGGGCCGCCATGCCGGCGACATCGCCTTATGGTCCGGTCTTGCCGGCGGGGCGGAAACGATTTTAATTCCGGAAGCGGACTATGATATGAACGACGTCATCGCCCGCTTGAAACGCGGCCATGAGCGCGGCAAAAAACATAGCATCATCATCGTCGCCGAAGGGGTTGGCAGCGGCGTTGACTTCGGCCGGCAAATTCAAGAGGCGACCGGGTTTGAAACGCGCGTCACCGTTTTAGGCCATGTGCAGCGCGGCGGGTCGCCGACCGCGTTTGACCGCGTTTTAGCGAGCCGTCTTGGCGCCCGTGCGGTTGAACTGCTGCTCGAAGGAAAAGGGGGCCGCTGCGTCGGCATCCAAAACAACCAGCTTGTCGACCATGACATTGCCGAAGCGTTGAGCCAGAAACATACGATCGATCAGCGGATGTACTTACTGTCAAAAGAACTGTCCATCTAATTCCCGAGGGGAAAGGAAGAAGAAACGATGAAGCGGAAAACGAAAATCGTCTGTACCATTGGGCCGGCAAGTGAAAGTGTGGACAAGCTCGTACAGCTCATTGAAGCGGGAATGAACGTGGCCCGTCTGAACTTTTCACACGGCGATCACGAGGAGCATGGACGGCGCATTGCCAACATTCGCGAGGCGGCGGAGCGGACGGGCAAAACGGTCGCCATTTTGCTCGATACGAAAGGTCCGGAAATCCGGACGCACAATATGGAAAACGGAGCGATTGAACTGAAAGAAGGGGCGAAGCTCGTCATTTCGATGAGCGAAGTGCTCGGCACGCCGGAAAAAATCTCGATCACTTATCCGGGATTGATTGACGATGTATCCGTCGGTTCGAAAATTTTGCTCGACGACGGGCTGATCGGCCTTGAGGTCACTGCGGCCGACAAACAAGCCGGAGAAATCGTGACGACCGTTTTAAACGGCGGTGTGCTGAAAAACAAAAAAGGGGTCAACGTCCCGGGCGTGCGCGTCAACTTGCCAGGGATTACCGAGAAAGACCGTGCTGACATTTTGTTTGGCATCCGCCAAGGAATCGATTTTATCGCCGCTTCGTTCGTGCGCCGGGCGTCCGATGTACTCGAAATTCGCGAGCTGCTTGAGGCGCACGATGCCCTCTATATTCAAATTATCGCCAAAATTGAAAATGAAGAAGGCGTCGCCAACATCGACGAAATTTTAGAAGCGGCCGACGGCCTGATGGTGGCCCGCGGGGATTTAGGCGTCGAAATCCCGGCTGAAGAAGTGCCGCTCATCCAAAAGCTGTTGATCAAAAAGTGCAATATGCTCGGCAAGCCGGTCATTACGGCGACGCAAATGCTCGATTCGATGCAGCGCAATCCGCGGCCGACGCGGGCGGAAGCAAGCGACGTCGCCAACGCTATTTTTGACGGCACGGACGCCGTCATGCTTTCCGGGGAAACAGCGGCCGGCCACTACCCCGTCGAAGCGGTCAGAACGATGCACCAAATCGCGCTCCGCACCGAACAGGCGCTTGAGCACCGCGACATTTTGTCCCAGCGTACAAAAGAAAGCGCGACGACGATTACTGATGCCATCGGGCAGTCGGTCGCCCATACGGCGTTGAATTTGGATGTCGCCGCGATCGTCACGCCGACGGTGAGCGGAAAAACGCCGCAAATGGTGGCAAAATACCGCCCGAAAGCGCCGATTATCGCCGTTACCTCAAACGAAGCGGTATCGCGCCGGTTGGCGCTCGTCTGGGGCGTCTATACGAAAGAAGCGCCGCATGTGAACACGACCGATGAAATGTTGGATGTGGCCGTCGATGCGGCGGTGCGTTCCGGTTTGGTGAAGCACGGAGACTTGGTCGTCATCACGGCCGGCGTGCCGGTCGGGGAAACCGGTTCGACGAACTTAATGAAAGTGCACGTCATCAGCGATCTTCTCGCCAAAGGGCAAGGCATCGGCCGCAAGTCAGCGTTCGGCAAGGCCGTTGTGGCGAAAACAGCGGAAGAAGCGCGGCAAAAAATGGTCGACGGCGGCATTTTAGTCACGATCAGCACCGATGCCGACATGATGCCGGCGATCGAAAAGGCGGCGGCGATCATTACGGAGGAAGGCGGGCTGACAAGCCATGCCGCCGTTGTCGGTTTAAGCCTTGGCATTCCGGTCGTCGTCGGGGTGACCAACGCGACAAGTTTGTTTAAAGACGGGCAGGAAATTACCGTCGACGGCGGGTTTGGCGCTGTCTACCGCGGCCATGCGAGCGTCTTGTAATGCGGTTGTCGACCAACGAAAACAGCCTTGGCCATAAGCCAAGGCTGTTTTTATGAGACCGGCTTGCCGATGATAAAGCGCCAAATGTCGCGAAAGACGTTGGCGCTATGGAGCGTGCGGATGATGACGAGCGCGACCGGACCGGCGATCAGTCCGAGAAAGCCGAGCAGCTTGAAGCCGACAAACAAGGCGATGAGCGTCGCGAGCGGGTCAAGGCCGATCGATGAGGAGAGCACTTTCGGCTCCATAATTTGCCGTTGGACGAGAACGACGATATACAACACGCCGAGCCCGATCGCAAACGGGATGTCGCCGCTGACCGCCGCGTAAATGATCCAAGGAACGAACACAATCCCCGTCCCTAAGTAGGGCAAAATATCAACGAACCCGATGATCAAGGCGATCGTAATGGCGTAATCGACGCGCAAAATAAGCAAGCCGATCAGCACGATGACCGTCGTAATCGAAATGAGCGTCGCCTGCGCCTTAATAAAGCCAAACAGCGCCCGCTTCAAATCAAGAAACACCGTTTTTCCGCTCGTGCGGGCTTTCGCCGGCAGCCATTGCTGCACCATCCGCATGAGGCGATGCCAGTCTTTGCTGATGAAAAATGTCGCGAGAAGCGAAAAAATAAACACCGTCGCCGCGTTCGGCAGCCAGGCAAGAAGCTGCGGAATGTTTTGCAGCACGCGCTGGATAAATTCGCCGACCGTCGTCGCGATTTGCGTCCCGACCGCCTGGATGTTTTGCATAATCGTATCTTGTTGGTTAGCGTTTAAGCTTTTAAACAAGACCGCCAAGTCTTGATAGAGCGGGATGAGCTGATTGGCGGCAAACGACTCCATATACGCAATGAGCGCTTGGAATTTTTCCGGCACAACGTCGGCCAAGTATTGCGTTCCGGAAACGATTTCGGCAATTAACAGCGTCACGATTCCAGCGACGGCGGCAAACAGGACGATCAACGTAATGCTGACGGCGAGCCAGCGCGGCATTTTCGCCCTCCGCTCTAAAAAATCAACGAGCGGATTGATGAAAAGCGCGATAAAAAAGGCAATAATAAACGGGTACGTCACCGTCGAGACATAGTACGCGGCAATGGCGCCGAACACAACGGCGGCGATGACAATGAGCAAGCGCAAAAAACGGTCGACATAGACTCGGGACAATGTTTCACCCCCAACGGTTCTCCATACTGATATATTACATGTTTCTTTACGAAGAAGCAAAAAGACAAGTTTCAGAGGAAAGGGCGGACGATCGTGAACGAACCGGTGTTGTTTTTGCTCTTGTTGCTGGCGATCGGGATGCTGGCGAAAAATCAGTCGCTCGTTATCGCCATTGCCGTGTTGCTGGCCATCAAACTGTTCGGCTTGGACGGGCGGTTGCTGCCGGCCATTCAGGCGAAAGGAATCAACTGGGGGGTTACGGTGATTACGATTGCCGTGTTGGCGCCGATCGCCGCGGGAGAGATCGGTTTTAAGCAGCTCGTCGGCTCGCTGCAGTCGGCGGCAGCTTGGATTGCGCTCTTATCCGGCATTTTTGTGGCGCTAATTGCCAAAGGCGGCGTGACGCTTTTGGCCAATGATCCGCACATCACGGCGGCGCTCGTGTTCGGCACGATCATTGCCGTATCGCTGTTTCACGGGGTGGCAGTCGGGCCGTTAATTGGCGCAGGCATTGCCTATACGGTCATAAAAATGGTAGAATATTTTTGAAGCTGGGGCGAGAATCGTTATTCCTGTGTAATAATCTTTTGCCAAATGGATGCATTCCCATTCACAAAAGTCTGATAATTGTTTATAATAATAGGCGTAAGCAAGTTTTCGGGTCAAGCAACACGCACGCTGCCGCAGCAGGGCGGCAGCCGGTGCGGCAATGTAAGCACTTTCGTGTGCGGATTTGTTTTTGCATCCATTTCGAGCAAGCGCTCATCGGCCATCGGTCGTTATGGCCGGAACTTATGAAGAGAAGGGGAGATTGAACATGACAGTAACCCGTGGGTTAGAGGGAGTTGTGGCCACAACTTCAAGCATCAGTTCGATCATCGATGACACGTTGACGTATGTCGGTTATGACATTGACGATTTAGCCGAAAACGCTTCCTTCGAAGAAGTCGTTTATTTGCTCTGGCATCGGGTGCTGCCGACAAAAGAGCAGCTGGCGGAGCTGAAACAGCAGCTTGCTGAAAATGCGGCCATTCCGAACGAAATCATTGAGCATTTTAAATTATATCCGATCGATCAAGTGCACCCGATGGCGGCGTTGCGCACGGCGATTTCGCTTCTCGGCCTCTATGATGAAGAAGCGGATGTCATGACGAAAGAGGCAAACTATCGGAAAGCGATTCGCCTGCAGGCAAAAATCCCGACGATCGTCACCGCATTCGCCCGCGTGCGCAAAGGATTGGAACCGGTTGCGCCGCGCCAAGATTTAAGCTTTGCCGCCAATTTCTTGTACATGCTTACCGGTGAGGAGCCGAACGAGATCGCGGAGGAGGCATTCAACAAGGCGCTCGTGCTTCATGCCGACCATGAGCTGAACGCGTCGACGTTCACGGCGCGCGTCTGCGTGGCGACGCTGTCAGACATTTATTCCGGCATCACCGCTGCGATCGGTGCGTTAAAAGGGCCGCTTCACGGCGGGGCGAACGAAGCGGTCATGAAAATGTTGACGGAAATCGGCACGGTCGACAACGTTGAGCCGTACATCCGCGGAAAACTGGCCAACAAAGAAAAAATCATGGGCTTTGGCCACCGCGTCTACCGGAAAGGCGATCCGCGCGCCAAGCATTTGAAAAAAATGTCGGAAAAGCTGACGAAGCTAGTCGGCGAACCGCACTGGTATGAAATGTCGACGAAAATTGAAGAGATCGTCACATCGGAAAAAGCGTTGCCGCCGAACGTTGACTTTTATTCCGCCTCGGTTTACCATTGTTTAGGAATCGATCATGATTTATTTACGCCGATTTTTGCCGTGAGCCGGACATCGGGATGGCTGGCCCATATTTTAGAGCAATACGACAACAACCGTCTCATTCGTCCGCGCGCGGAATACACCGGCCCGGGCAAGCAGGTGTACGTTCCGATCGAACAGCGCGGCTAAACAAGTGGACAAGGCGGTGAAGGCAAGTCCTTCACGCCTTTTCAATAAAAAATGGCATTGGGGGTTTTACTCGTGACGCAAGGGGAAAAAATTACTGTCACCAATGGTGTGCTCAACGTTCCAAACAATCCGATCATTCCGTTCATTGAAGGGGACGGAACCGGCCCGGACATTTGGGCAGCCGCTTCGCGCGTGCTCGAAGCAGCGGTGGAAAAAGCGTACAAAGGCGAGAAGAAAATCGTCTGGAAGGAAGTGCTCGCCGGTGAAAAGGCGTATAAACTGACGGGCAGTTGGCTTCCGGATGAAACGTTGGAGACGATTCGTGAATACATAATCGCCATTAAAGGGCCGTTGACGACGCCGGTCGGCGGCGGCATCCGCTCGCTGAACGTGGCGCTCCGCCAAGAGCTCGACTTGTTCGTCTGCCTCCGCCCGGTCCGCTACTTCCAAGGCGTTCCGTCGCCGGTCAAACGGCCGGAAGATACGGATATGGTCATTTTCCGCGAAAACACGGAAGACATTTACGCCGGCATCGAGTATGCGAAAGGCACGCCGGAAGTGAAAAAAGTGATCGACTTTTTGCAAAACGAAATGGGTGTGCGCAAAATCCGCTTCCCGGAAACGTCCGGCATCGGCATCAAGCCGATTTCTGAAGAGGGAACGAAGCGGCTCGTGCGTGCGGCGATCAACTATGCGATCGAACACGGCCGCAAATCGGTCACGCTCGTCCATAAAGGGAACATTATGAAGTTCACCGAAGGGGCGTTTAAAAACTGGGGCTACGAGCTGGCTGAACAAGAGTTCGGCGATAAAGTGTTCACATGGGCGCAATACGACCGCATCGTTGAAGCGGAAGGAAAAGAAGCGGCGAACAAAGCGCTGGCGGACGCGGAAGCGAATGGCAAAATCATCATTAAAGACGCCATCGCCGACATCTTCCTGCAGCAAATTTTGACGCGCCCGCGCGAGTTTGACGTCATCGCGACGATGAACTTAAACGGCGACTACATTTCCGACGCGCTCGCGGCCCAAGTCGGCGGCATCGGCATCGCGCCGGGGGCGAACATCAACTATGAAACCGGACATGCCATTTTCGAAGCGACGCACGGAACGGCGCCGAAATACGCTGGCTTGGACAAAGTCAATCCGTCGTCCGTCATTTTGTCCGGCGTCATGATGTTTGAGCATCTCGGCTGGAATGAAGCAGCTAAATTGATTATTCAAGCCATGGAAAAAACGATTGCGTCCAAAGTTGTAACGTACGATTTCGCCCGCCTGATGGAAGGGGCAACCGAAGTGAAATGTTCGGAATTTGCTGATGCGCTCATCCGCAATATGGACTAACCATTTAAGAAGGGGATGGCAAACGATGGCGATGAAACGGAAAAAAATTTCGGTCATTGGCGCCGGATTTACGGGGGCGACGACGGCGTTCCTTTTGGCGCAAAAAGAACTTGGCGACATCGTGCTTGTCGACATTCCACAGCTTGAGAATCCGACGAAAGGGAAAGCGCTCGATATGCTTGAGTCGAGCCCGGTGCTCGGCTTTGACGCAAACATCATCGGCACGTCGGATTACGCCGACACGGCGGACTCCGACATCGTCGTCATTACGGCCGGCATCGCCCGCAAGCCGGGAATGAGCCGCGACGACTTAGTGACGACAAACCAAAAAATTATGAAACAGGTGACGAAGGAAGTCGTCAAATACTCGCCAAACTGCTACATCATCGTCTTGACGAATCCCGTCGATGCGATGACGTATACGGTCTTTAAGGAGTCGGGATTCCCGAAAAACCGCGTCATCGGCCAATCGGGCGTCCTCGATACGGCGCGCTTCCGCACGTTCGTCGCCCAAGAGCTGAACGTTTCAGTAAAAGACGTCACCGGGTTTGTGTTGGGCGGCCATGGCGACGATATGGTGCCGCTCGTCCGCTACTCATATGCCGGCGGCATTCCGCTTGAAACGCTGATTCCAAAAGACCGTCTGGACGCCATCGTTGAGCGGACGCGCAAAGGCGGCGGTGAAATCGTCAACCTGCTTGGCAACGGCAGCGCCTACTACGCGCCGGCTGCTTCGCTCGCCGAAATGGTCGAGGCGATTTTGAAAGACCAACGCCGCATTTTGCCGGCGATCGCCTACCTTGAAGGCGAATACGGCTATGAAGGCATCTATCTCGGCGTGCCGACGATCTTGGGCGGCAACGGCATCGAGAAAGTGATCGAGCTTGAGCTGACCGAGGACGAAAAAGCGGCGCTCGCCAAGTCGGTCGAGTCGGTCAAAAACGTCATGCGCGTGTTAGAATAACGATAAAGCAAAAATTCGGGCATTGTCCCGAATTTTTGCGCCTTCTCTTTGAAAGCGTTTTCTATACAAAGGGGTGGGAACGTGTTAAAAAAACGGAAGCTCGGGAGAACGATCGGGGAAATTCAACCGGGAGAAAAGCTTGTCTTCCAGGCGGCTATCGAAGATAAAGATTTGCTTCTTTATCTCGGGCTGACCGATGATGCGAATCCGCTTTACATTCAGCATGACTACGCCTCACAGACGCCGCTTGGGAAGCCGATCGTCCCGTCCGTCATGCTGACGGGGATGATCACGTCAGCCGTCTCCAAATATTTGCCGGGTCCAGGAAGCTACATTACGCGTCAAGATATTCGCTTTCTCCGCCCGGTCTACCATTATGAAACGCTCGAATTTTTGCTAGAAGTGACAGAGGTCGACGAGGCGGGCCACTGTGTCACATTGACCGTGGCGGCGACACGCGGTGAGGAGACGGTGCTTGACGGAACGCTGTCCGTCTGTCCGCCGCATGCGCTGCCGCGCTTTGACGGCCGCGTGTTAGAGAATTTTTGACAGAAAGAGAAAACGAGACTGCTCGGGACTGTTTTTCCAGGGCAGTCTCGTCCCTTGTTGACAAAACGATCGTTATCCTCTCCGAAAACGGCAAACAAAGGGTTAGAGGCTGTTCTTCGCGGGTAAGCCGACCGTCGAAAGAACAGCTTCTTTCATTTTTTGACGAGTTAAAGCACGAATTATGGTATGATAAAAACGGGAGATATTGGACGGAATGGAGGCGTAGCATGGGGAAGAAAATTTTAGTTGTCGATGATGAGCAGCCGATTGTGACGCTTTTGTCTTACAATTTGGAGAAAGCCGGTTTTCAAGTCGCCGTCGCCTACGACGGCGAAGAGGCGCTTGCCAAGGTGGCGTCTGAGCAGCCGGCGCTGATCATTTTGGACTTGATGCTGCCAAAGCTTGACGGTGTCGAAGTGTGCAAACAGCTCCGCCAGCAGCAAATCATGACGCCGATTTTAATGTTGACGGCGCGGGACGATGAATTTGACAAAGTGCTCGGCCTTGAGCTTGGCGCGGATGATTACATGACGAAACCGTTCAGCCCGCGCGAAGTCGTCGCGCGTGTGAAGGCGATTTTGCGCCGCACCGAGTTTGTCCCTGCGGTGGCCGAATCGGGCGAACGGATCGTCATCGGCGAGCTGGAGATTTTTCCGGAGCGATACGAAGCGGTGATCGGCGGCAAGCCGCTTGAGCTGACGCCAAAAGAATTTGAGCTGCTTCTTCACTTGGCGCGGCATAGAGGACGGGTGCTGACGCGCGATCAATTGCTCAGCGCGGTCTGGAACTACGACTTTGCCGGCGATACGCGCATTGTTGACGTCCATATCAGCCATTTGCGCGAGAAAATTGAGGAAGATACGAAAAAACCGGCGTACATTAAAACGGTGCGCGGCCTCGGCTACAAATTGGAGGAGCCGAAGCGGCATGAATAGCTTCCGCACCCGGCTTCTATTTTGGCTCGTAACGCTCATTGTCACCGTCTTGATCGCCCTTGGCCTTTTGCTCGGGCAAGTGCTCAAGGACTTTTACGCCGAGACGATGAACAAACGGATGGAAAAAGAAGCGAAAGCGCTCGCCATTTTGCTTGAAAATGAGCCGCTTGAGCAAATTCGCGCGGACTTGAAGGAAATGGGGGATGAGCTGTCGTCGCGCATCACGGTGCTCGATCGCCAAGAGCGGCTGCGGTTTGACAGCGGGCGCATCGCGGCGATCAGCGACGAAGACCACGAGCGCATCATCCGCACCATTTTGCACAAAAAGCAGTTTCCCCGCTTTTCGGTGATCGAGAAAGCGAACGACGTGTACTACTATATTGCGCCGTATGGGCGCGGCGGCGAGCGGGGCGGATATGTCATTTTAAGCACGCCGACGAGTTCGCTGAAAAAAGTGAACCAGCAAATTTGGGGCGTGCTCATCAGCAGCCTTGGCATGGCGCTCGTCGTTATCGTTGCTCTCGGCTGGAAGATCGCCAACCAATATATGAGGCCGATTGAGGCGGCGACCAAAGTGGCGTTTGAGCTCGAAAAAGGCAATTATGCCGCTCGGGTGCCTGATGGCGAATATAAAGAAGCCGGCATGCTTGTCCGCTCCATCAACCGGCTTGCCCGCAACTTGCAGGAAATGAGCCGGGCGCGGGAAATTCAAACCGACCGGCTCCATACGCTCATCGAAAACGTCGGCAGTGGCTTGTTGTTTATCGACCACCGCGGGCATATCCATTTGATCAACCGCGCATTCCAAACGTATTTTCATCTTGAGCCGTCCGCCTGTTTGTACCGTCCGTATGCCGATGTGCTGCCGCACCGCGACATTGTCAAGTTGATCGATGATATTTTTATCACCGAAACAGCGATGCGCCGGCACATGCGGTTGACGATCGGCATTGAACGGAAGCATTTCGACGTGTACGGCGCCCCGATTATCGGGACGAACGCGGAATGGAAAGGGATCGTCGCAGTGTTCCATGACATTACCGAATTGAAGCGGCTCGAGCAAATTCGCAAGGACTTTGTCGCTAACGTTTCCCACGAGCTGAAAACGCCGGTCACCTCCATTAAAGGGTTCGCCGAGACGCTGCTTGACGGGGCGATGAAAGACGAAGAGGCGCTAGAGCACTTTTTGACGATTATTTTAAAGGAAAGCGAGCGGCTGCAAACGCTCGTTGAAGAGCTGCTCGATTTGTCGAAAATTGAGCAGCACGGATTTCAGCTGCTGCTCGATGACGTTAACGTCGCCGAAGTGACGGCCGAGGCGGTGGCGGTGTTTCGTCAAAAGGCGGAGGAAAAACAAATCGACTTGCGCGCCGAAGCGCCGCCAGGGCTTGTCATCCGCGGCGACCGAAATCGGCTGAAGCAAATTTTGCTCAACTTGCTCGCAAACGCCATCGCTTATACGCCGGAACATGGGCAAGTGGCCGTCGAAGCGGAAGAAAACGAGCGGGAAGTGCTCATTCGGGTAAAAGATACGGGCATTGGCATTGAAGAGAAGGAAATCCCCCGCATTTTTGAGCGTTTTTACCGCGTTGACAAGGCGCGCAGCCGCGATTCCGGCGGAACGGGGCTAGGTCTTTCAATCGTCAAACATTTGGTGGAGGCTCATCACGGCCATATTACGGTAGCGAGCGAAGTCGGGCGCGGCACCGTGTTTACGATTCATTTTCCAAAGCCGGAGCGGTAGCCGGCTTGTTTTTTATGGCGGGCCGCCGGCATGGTACAATAGAACAAGGAGCGTTCGAGGAGGGATGAGATTGAAGAAAAAACTCGTTTTAATTGACGGCAACAGCGTGGCGTACCGCGCCTTTTTCGCCTTGCCGCTTTTGCATAACGACAAAGGCATTCATACGAATGCGGTTTACGGGTTTACGATGATGTTGAACAAAATTTTGGCCGAAGAACGGCCAACCCACTTGCTGGTGGCGTTTGACGCCGGAAAAACGACGTTTCGCCATGAAACGTTTCAAGAGTATAAAGGCGGGCGGCAGCAGACTCCCCCGGAACTGTCTGAGCAGTTTCCGCTGTTGCGTGAGCTGTTAAACGCGTACCGCATCCCCGCTTATGAACTCGATCGTTATGAAGCGGACGATATTATCGGGACGCTTGCCGCCCGCGCTGAGCAGGAAGGATTTGAAGTGAAAGTCATTTCCGGCGACCGCGATTTAACCCAGCTCGCCTCCCCTCATGTAACGGTCGATATTACGAAAAAAGGGATCACCGATATCGAGCCGTACACGCCGGAAACGGTCGAGGAGAAATACGGCTTGACTCCGGAGCAAATGGTCGATTTAAAAGGGCTGATGGGCGATAAGTCGGACAACATCCCTGGTGTTCCGGGCATCGGGGAAAAAACAGCGGTCAAGCTGCTGAAGCAGTTTGGCACGGTCGAAAACGTGCTCGCATCGATCGATGAGATCAAAGGGGAAAAGCTGAAAGAAAACTTGCGCCAGTACCGCGATTTGGCGCTCTTAAGCAAACAGCTGGCGGCCATTCGCCGCGACGCCCCGGTTGAGCTGTCGCTAGATGACATCATCTACGAAGGGCAAGACCGGGAAAAAGTGATCGCGTTATTTAAAGAGCTCGGGTTTCAGTCGTTTTTGGAAAAAATGGATGCGCCGACAGCCGAAGACGAGACGCCGCTTATGGAGATGGAGTTTGTCATCGCTGACGGCATCACTGACGAGATGCTGGCCGACAAGGCGGCGCTTGTCGTTGAGGTGATGGAAGAAAACTATCACGATGCCCCGATTGTCGGAATCGCGCTAGTGAACGAGCACGGGCGTTTTTTCCTGCGTGCGGAGATGGCGCTTGCGGATTCGCAATTTTTGGCCTGGCTTGCCGATGAGACAAAGAAAAAAAGCATGTTTGACGCCAAGCGGGCTGCAGTTGCCTTAAAGTGGAAAGGAATTGAACTGCGCGGCGTCGCCTTTGACTTATTGCTCGCTGCCTATTTGCTCAACCCGGCTCAAGATGCCGGCGATGTTGCTGCAGTGGCGAAAATGAAACAATATGAAGCGGTGCGGCCGGATGAAGCGGTCTATGGCAAAGGCGCCAAGCGGTCGCTGCCCGACGAGCCGACGCTTGCTGAGCATCTCGTCCGCAAAGCGGCGGCCATTTGGGCGCTGGAACGGCCGTTTCTGGACGAATTGCGAAGCAACGAGCAAGACGGGTTGTTAATCAAGCTCGAGCAGCCGCTGGCAACCATTTTGGCTGAAATGGAGTTCACTGGAATAAAAGTGGATACAAAGCGGCTTGAGCAGATGGGTTCCGAGCTCGCCGAGCAGCTGCGTGCCGTCGAGCAGCGCATTTATGAGCTGGCCGGTCAAGAGTTTAACATCAACTCGCCAAAACAGCTCGGGATCATTTTATTTGAAAAGCTGCAGCTGCCAGTGCTGAAGAAAACGAAAACGGGCTATTCGACCTCGGCCGATGTGCTTGAGAAGCTCGCGCCCCACCATGAAATCGTCGAAAACATTTTGCATTACCGCCAGCTTGGCAAGCTGCAGTCGACGTATATCGAAGGATTGTTGAAAGTTGTGCATCCGGATACAGGCAAAGTGCATACGATGTTCAACCAAGCGCTGACGCAAACCGGGCGGCTCAGCTCGGCTGAGCCGAACTTGCAAAACATCCCGATTCGGCTCGAAGAAGGGCGGAAAATCCGCCAGGCGTTCGTCCCGTCAGAGCCGGACTGGCTCATTTTCGCCGCCGATTACTCGCAAATCGAACTGCGCGTCCTCGCCCATATCGCCGATGACGACAATTTAATCGAAGCGTTCCGGCGCGATTTGGATATTCATACAAAAACGGCGATGGACATCTTCCATGTGAGCGAAGAGGAAGTCACGGCCACTATGCGCCGTCAGGCAAAGGCGGTGAATTTCGGCATCGTTTACGGCATCAGCGATTATGGGCTGGCGCAAAATTTGAACATTACGCGCAAAGAAGCCGCCGAATTTATTGAACGTTACTTCGCCAGCTTTCCGGGCGTGAAGCGGTATATGGAAACCATTGTGCAAGAAGCGAAACAGAAAGGATATGTAACGACGCTGTTGCACCGGCGCCGCTATTTGCCTGATATTACAAGCCGCAACTTCAACGTCCGCAGCTTTGCTGAGCGGACGGCGATGAACACGCCGATTCAAGGAAGCGCCGCTGACATTATTAAAAAGGCGATGATCGATTTAGCAGCGCGGCTGAAAGAAGAGCGGCTGCAGGCGCGCCTGTTGCTGCAAGTGCATGACGAGCTCATTTTGGAAGCGCCAAAAGAGGAAATGGAGCGGCTATGCCAGCTCGTTCCGGAGGTGATGGAGCAGGCGGTTGCGCTCCGCGTGCCGCTGAAAGTCGATTATCATTACGGCCCGACATGGTATGATGCCAAATGAGGTGTATGTGCCCGGGCGCCAACCGGTAATGCGTGCAGGCTGCTGCTAACCGAAAAAACTTCCCCTAGCCGCGGGCTGAGGCCAATATGGAAAGATGCCGAGTCGGCGTCAATCAAGAGAACCGTCCTTGCCCGATTCGGGACGCCGGCGGGCGGCAAGGAAGAAGCCGGCATGTTTGTGAGTGTACAGACAAACGAGCAAAAAGAAAGGAGGGGGCGTGATGCCGGAATTGCCGGAAGTGGAAACGATCCGCCGCACGCTGTTGCCGCTTGTTGTTGGCAAAACGATTGCAGATGTCGAAGTGTTTTGGCCGAACATCATCCGCCATCCGCAAGATCCGAAGGCGTTTGCCGCAAGGCTTGCCGGACAGGCGGTGCGCGGCATCGATCGGCGCGGGAAATTTTTGAAGTTTTTGCTTGACCGCGATATGCTCGTTTCCCATTTGCGCATGGAAGGGCGTTACACCGTCGCCGGCGCACATGAGCCGCTTGATCCGCATACGCACGTCGTGTTCCGCTTCACGGACGGCAGCGAACTCCGTTACCGCGATGTACGCAAGTTCGGAACGATGCATGTGTACGCGAAGGAGGAGGGCGACCGCCGGCCGCCGCTTGATCAATTGGGGCCGGAGCCGCTGTCCCCGGCGTTTTCCCCGTCCGTATTGGCGGAACGGGCTGCGAAAACGAAGCGGACCGTGAAAGCGTTGCTGCTTGACCAAACGGTCGTCGCTGGGTTTGGTAACATTTACGTTGATGAATCGCTGTTTCGCGCCGGCATTCTTCCCGAACGGTCGGCCGCTTCGCTGACGGACGAAGAAATTAAGCGGCTGCATGAACAGATGGTCGCAACGATCGGCGAGGCGGTCATGAAAGGGGGAAGTACGGTGCGAACGTACGCCAACACGCAAGGGGAAGCCGGCACGTTTCAGCATAGCTTGTTCGTCTACGGCCGCAAAGGGGAACCGTGCAAACGGTGCGGAACCCCGATTGAAAAAACGGTCGTCGCCGGCCGCGGTACGCACTATTGTCCGCACTGCCAACGGTAGGCGGCAAATAAAAAGGAGAGAAGTTCAATGGCATTAACGATCGGGTTGACCGGCGGAATCGCAAGCGGCAAAAGTACGGTCAGCGCCATGATGCGTGAACTCGGCCTTCCGGTCATTGACGCGGATGAGGCGGCGCGCGCTGTCGTCGAACCGGGAGAAGAGGCGTATCGGCAAATCGTCGCCGTCTTCGGTCCGGACGTTTTACAGGAGAACGGCGAGATCGACCGGGCAAAACTCGGGGCGATCGTCTTCAACAACGAACAAGAACGGAAAAAGCTGAACGCCATCGTCCATCCGGCTGTGCGCCGAAAAATGCTTGCGGAAAAAGAGAAGCTCGTCCGTTCCGGGGCCAAAACGGTCGTATTGGATATTCCGCTCTTATTTGAAAGCGGACTGACCGATTGGGTAGACAGGGTGCTTGTTGTTTACGTCGACGATGATGTCCAGCTTCGCCGCCTCATGGTGCGAAACGGCTTCACCGAGGAGGAAGCGCTCGCCCGCATCCGCGCCCAGTGGCCGCTCGAAGAAAAAGTGAAACGGGCCGATGCGGTCATTGACAATAACGGAACAATGGAAGAGACGCGCCGACAGCTATTGTCGATTTTACAACAATGGGACGCCTTGGAAAAATAGGCGTCTTTTTTGTTTCTTTTTTGCCATTTTGTTCTCCACATTCCCGAAAAATATGATATACTATTTGTATAGATATGAATAAATAGTATAACATATATGAGAGGAGAACAAGGTGAATGAAGGCGAAAGTGGCGATTAACGGATTCGGACGAATTGGACGGATGGTATTCCGGAGAGCCATCGATTCCCCTGATCTTGATATTGTGGCGGTCAATGCCAGCTATCCGCCCGAAACGTTAGCCCATTTAGTGAAATATGACTCGAACCACGGCAAGTTTGACGGGGATGTCGCCCCCTTAGAAGACGGCCTGCTTGTCAACGGCAAAAAAGTGAAGCTATTAAACTCGCGCGATCCGCAGCAGCTGCCGTGGAAAGAGCTTGATATCGATATCGTCATCGAAGCGACCGGCAAATTTAACGCTCGCGAAAAAGCGAGTCTCCACTTAGACGCCGGGGCGAAGCGCGTCATTTTGACCGCCCCGGGCAAAAATGAGGATGTGACGATCGTCGTTGGCGTCAACGAGCAGATGCTTGACATCGACCGCCATTTCATCATTTCGAACGCGTCGTGCACGACGAACTGCCTGGCGCCGGTTGTCAAAGTGCTTGACGAGGCATTCGGCATTGAAAACGGGCTGATGACGACCGTTCATGCCTATACGAACGACCAAAAAAATATTGACAACCCGCATAAAGATTTGCGCCGCGCCCGTTCATGCGCGCAATCGATCATCCCGACGACGACCGGGGCCGCAAAAGCGCTTGGCTTAGTGTTGCCGCATTTAAAAGGAAAGCTTCACGGCATGGCGCTGCGCGTCCCGACACCGAACGTCTCGCTTGTCGATTTGGTCGTCGACGTTAAGCGGGATGTGACGATTGATGAAGTGAACGAGGCGCTGCTTCGCGCGGCCAACGGTCCGTTGAAGGGCATTTTAGATTTTACGATGGAACCGCTTGTGTCGATTGATTTCAACACGAATCCGCATTCAGCGATCATTGACGGTTTGTCGACGATGGTCATCGACGGACGGAAGGTGAAAGTGCTCGCTTGGTACGATAACGAATGGGGCTATTCGTGCCGCGTTGTTGACTTGGCCCGTCTTGTCGCCGCCAAAATGAATGAGCGTCTGCACGTCAATGCGTAATGACTCCGCCGGCCATCCGCCGGCTTATTTCATCATCCCGAACCGGGAAAAGCCCCGCTTCTTGGCGTGACTGTAGGCAGGAGAGCGTACCGCGGCCAGTTGCCTGAAAGTGCACCGCAAGGCCCATCCGATCCGCTTTTGAAAGCGCCCCGGCCGACGTCGATCGGCTTGGGCGTTTTTTCCTTTTCTTATGTAAAAAAAATTAAAAAAGCCTGTTGCAAAAACCCCCTAAACAAAGTATACTATGTTTCGTGAACTTCTTAAGGGCAAAGGTAATGTGACTACTTAAAGGGTTAGGACCTCTTAGGACTAACTTTCCCCCGTGGTAGTTATACATGCCATTTTGCAAACGACAATCTGTTTTTTTATTTGAGAAAATTGGTTCAAAGGGGGATTCTTTGCATGGATACGATGGGTCGTCACGTTATCTCGGAACTTTGGGGATGCGACTTTGACAAACTGAATGATATCGATTTTATTGAAAAAACGTTCGTCGACGCCGCATTAAAGTCAGGGGCGGAAATTCGCGAAGTCGCGTTCCATAAATTCGCTCCACAAGGCGTAAGCGGAGTCGTCATTATTTCAGAATCGCATTTAACGATTCACACGTTCCCCGAACATGGCTATGCGAGCATTGATGTGTATACATGCGGCCATTTAGACCCGACGATTGCCGCTGACTACATCGCGGAAAAGCTCGGCGCGCAAACGCGGGAAACGATCGAACTTCCGCGCGGCATGCGTCCAATCGAAGTGAAAAAGGCGCACGCGCTGTAATTGGATAATGATAAACCGAAAGGAGCGTAAGCGGAACGCTCCTTTTTTTGCGCCCTCGGCGGTGCAACAGCGGTGAAAATCATGGTATGATGGAAGAAAAAGAACGACTAGGGAGACGTGGCTATGAGCGTGTGGAAAAAGTTGAAGTATGCGTTGACAAACCATTGCGAAACGCGGGAAACCCATGAAGACCCCGAGCTGCGAAGCCATTATTATAAGGCGACGAACCGCGCTGTCATCGATGCGGTCAAGGAGCTGCTCTCGTCGCTGCCCGGCGCCGAGCTCGTTTCTGTTTCCGAAGAGCGCGGCGAAATTTGTGCGCAAACAAAGCGCGGCAAAAAGTTGTTCATCGTCGCTACCGTCATTTCCGTGCGGCCGTTTGAAACGGCGGTCGATTTTTCCGTGACGACGGAGACGAAGCTGTTGCCGTTTGATTTCGGCCGCAGCCGGGCGGTGATCCTTGAGCTGTACCGGAAGCTTGATGCTCGCCTGCCATATATCGGCTCCGGGTTAAACAGCTAAGTATGGCTTGTCTGCTTCCCGCCATTCCGGTATGATAGAAAATAAGAAGACAAACGGAGTGAATGTTATGCGAT
Source organism: Geobacillus subterraneus (assembly GCF_001618685.1). Taxonomy (GTDB): domain Bacteria; phylum Bacillota; class Bacilli; order Bacillales; family Anoxybacillaceae; genus Geobacillus; species Geobacillus subterraneus. The sequence goes on from NZ_CP014342.1 coordinate 543,225, forward strand.
GTCCGTCATGCCATCATCAAGGCACGCGCGTGCTTGATTCGCGTCCGGCCGAGGAAGGCCGTTCGATCCGCCGCCGGCGGGAGTGCGAACAATGCCATTACCGGTTTACGACGTTTGAGCGGATCGAGGAGCCGCCGCTCATTGTCGTGAAAAAAGAGGGAACGCGAGAGGAATTCAGCCGGGAAAAAATTTTGCGCGGCTTGATTAAAGCGTGCGAAAAACGGCCGGTGGCGCTCGAGGAACTGGAAAAAGTGACGCAAGAAATCGAGCGTGAGCTGCGCAACCAAGGTGTATCGGAAGTGAAAAGCGAAACGATCGGCGAAATGGTCATGGAGCGGCTGTCGCGCATCGATGAAGTGGCCTATGTGCGCTTCGCTTCCGTCTATCGGCAGTTTAAAGACATTAATGTGTTTATCGAAGAACTAAAAGAGCTGATTAAAAAAGGACAGCGGTAAAAGGGCTTTGGCGTTAGGCGGCAAGCCCTTTTTTCAACGGTTTTTCGGGCAGGAAAGGAGAGAGACGGGTTGAAACAACTACGGCGGAATGGAAGGTCGGGACGATGGAACACCATTGGAAAGAACTGATTGCCGTCGACCGGTACACGGTGCAAAGCCGCGGAATCGTGCATGATGTGGATCGGAAAGTGTTGACGATGCTCTATCAGCCGCTCATTGGCTATCGCGCGCTCGCGCTTTATATGACGCTTTGGGGGGAGCTTGAGCTGCTCGGCGGACGGGAAGCGACCCATCACCGGCTAATGGCGCTGATGCAATGCGGGCTGCCGGACATTTACAGCGAACGGCTGAAGCTTGAAGGAATCGGACTGTTGAATACATATGTCCGCGCTTTGGAAACGGAAGAGACGAAACAGTTTCTTTACGAGCTGCGTCCGCCGTTGGCGCCTGATCAGTTTTTCCGCGACGAAATGCTCAGTGTCTTTTTGTATCGGCAAGTCGGCCGCCATTTGTTTGCTCGACTGAACGAGTTTTTTGCCCGCCCCTCGGTCGACGAGACGAAGTTTACCCGGGTGACGCGCTCGTTTTCCGATGTTTTTTCATCCGTCCAAGCGGAGCAAATCGTCGCCGGTTTCGGCGAAGAAGCGAGACATGAACTCGAGCCGCCGGACGGGAAGGTGCACATCGGACGGGATGAGGCAGCGTATGCGCTCGATGACGGCGTGTTTGATTTTGATCTGTTTTTTGCCGGATTATCGAAACAGATGGTGCCGCGCCGGGCGGTGACGGCGAAAGTGAGAGAGGCGATCAAAAGGCTGGCCTTTTTATACGGCATTCCGCCGCTTGAAATGCAAAAAATCGTCCTTGGCGTCATCGATCCGGCGTACCATATCGATATTGATGCGCTGCGCCAGGCGGCGCGCGAATGGTATGAGCTTGAGCATGGGGGCGCCGCGCCGCGGCTTGTCGAACGGGTGCAGCCGCTCGCCCACCGGACGATGGAGAGCGTCGAACCGCGCACGAAGGAAGAGCTGTTAATGAAGCAGCTCGAAACGATTTCCCCGCGCCAGCTGCTGAAAGAAATTGCCGGCGGTGCGGAACCGTCGCTGGGCGATTTGCAGCTGATTGAAGACATTATGTTTCAGCAACAGCTCCTCCCCGGTGTCGTCAACGTATTGATTTATTACGTGATGCTGCGGACGAATATGAAACTATCAAAAAAATATGTCGAAAAAATTGCCAGCCATTGGGCGCGCAAAAAAGTGCGGACGGTCAAAGAAGCGATGGAGCTGGCCAAAGAGGAAGCAAAGACATACCAAAATTGGGCGAATGAGAAGGAAAAAGGAACACGGACTGTGCGCAAGGTTGTGCGTACAGAAATCGTTCCCGATTGGCTGAAGATGGATTACAGCCAACCGGACGACGACGACTTTGATGTGGAACAGGCGCGCAAAGAGCTTGAAGAACGGCTGAAAAAATATCGTGATGGATCGTAGGTGTAAAAGTGATGGAACGAGTAAACCACTTGTTGCAGCGGCTGCTTGGCAACCAAGGGTTTAAGCAGCGTTACGAACAAATGAGGCGCTATATTTTGACACATCCGGACGTGCAGCCGTTTTTGCGGGCGCACGAGCAGCGGCTGTCAGACGATATGGTTGACCGCAGTTTGATGAAGCTGTATGAATTTATCGAGCAAAGCCGGCACTGCCGCCAATGCCCGGGGCTTGAGCAATGCCCGAACATGCTGCCGGGGTACCACCCGAACTTGGTGATCGTCGGCGGGCGGATTGACACCGAGTATGACCGCTGTCCCAAAAAAGTGCAAGACGACGAGCGGAGGCAGCAGGAATCGCTGATTCAAAGCATGTTTGTCCCGCGGGAAATTTTAAACGCCTCACTGTCTGACCTTGACCTTAGCGATGACGGGCGGATTAAAGCGATCAAGTTCGCCGAGAAGTTTGTGACAGAATACAAACCGGGAAAAAAAATGAAAGGGTTATATTTGCACGGATCGTTTGGCGTCGGCAAAACGTATTTGCTTGGGGCGATCGCCAATGAGCTCGCCAAGCGAAACATTCCGTCGCTCATTGTCTATGTGCCGGAGCTGTTTCGTGAGCTGAAACATTCGCTTCAAGACCAGACGATGAACGAAAAGCTCGATTACGTGAAAAAAGTGCCTATTTTGATGCTCGATGATCTCGGCGCTGAGGCGATGTCAAGCTGGGTGCGCGACGATGTGCTCGGCCCGATTTTGCAATACCGGATGTTTGAAAACTTGCCGACCTTTTTTACGTCCAACTTTGATCTGCAGCAGCTTGCCCATCATTTAACGTATTCGCAGCGCGGCGAGGAGGAGAAGGTGAAGGCGGCGCGCATCATGGAACGGATTCGCTACTTGGCGTACCCGATTGAACTGACCGGGCCAAACCGCCGCGAGCAAAACGGCTAATCGACGCGCCGCATTCTCGCAACCCTTGTCCGCTCTTTGCCATCGGCTCCTGAAAACAGGGCGCCGATTTTTTTGTCTGGCCGCGCTTAGGTGAAACGACGCTAAGCTTTGCGCTTTTTTTAGTCTAAACGGCCGGTTGTCCCCATATATATAAACCAAGCATTGATCTCGGACGAAGGGGGGACAGCGGGTGATCGAAATCCATTTTGACGAGGCAAGCGAGGCGGAGAAATTGTTTTGGCTGCTGAATGAACGGAAACGGGATGCGTGTCCGCTGTTTCACGCCGCCTATGACGGAAACAACACCGTGGCGGTTTACATACATGGTGAGGAGAAGCACGTGCTTGAGAGGCATATCATACCGGCCATGACGGCGTTTGTGCAGGAAATGGTGGAAGATCGGCTGCTTTTATCGATCATCTCTGACGTCTTTTATTTCCGTGATGTGGAAGAACAGCAGCAAATTTTAGCGCTCGCCCATTCGTTTTTGGACGGCGAGCGGCGCGACTACCGGAAAGGGGCGGCGTTTGCCGCTTCGCGCGCGGCTCTTGTGCGCGGCGCGTTCGCTTCCTTTTTGCGCGATGGGCTGTCGTTTTCGTTTTCTTCCTTTGTCACGTTTCGGTTAAAGCCGTATATGGAGCGCCTCCAACATTACGTCGAGCTGGCGATTGACGAATACAAACTGGAGCAGGAATACCAAACCTTTGTGCAAATGCTGCGCGACTGTCTTGCCTCCCGGACGCCGAAATGGACGCGCCTCTATTTAGTGCACGATCCGCCGCGCTTTTTGTTTTATGACAGCGACCGACGCGAATTGTCAACGGCTGAAGTGAAGCAAATGATTGACCGCCACCTCGTCTTCAGCCAGCCGATGTACATCGATTCTTCCGTGCTGGCGCCGCTTGTTTCGCTTGCCCCGGCTGAAATCGAGCTGTACACGGACCACCCGGATGACGGCATGGTGCAGACGATGCAAAACGTGTTCCAAGAGCGGCTTCGCCTCCGGCGGCGCGCCGATTTTCTCCGCCCGTCTCCCGCCAGCGCGGGAAAGCGGGAAGAATCTTGATTTTTCCTGTTGTTTTCGCTATAATGACGTCATGAAAATGAATGAACACAAGCGATGATGAGGACATGGGCGCATTTTTACGGTTTCCAGAGAGGGAAGGCAGCGGCTGGAACCTTCCTAACACGAAAAATGTGCTTACCCCCTCAGAGCTGCGGCAGCGAACGCAACGCCCAGTAGTTGCCGCCGGCGGACGGCCGTTATCGGTGTTGAGCCATGGCGTTGGTTTGCCATGGGAAGAAGGGTGGAACCACGACGAAAACTCGTCCCTTTTTGAGGGAGGAGTTTTTTTATTTTGACATCAATGCAAAGGAGTGAACTTCATGCCAGACGTCATTCGCATTACGTTCCCGGACGGAGCGCAAAAGGAGTTTCCAAGCGGAACGTCAACCGAAGACATCGCCGCCTCGATCAGCCCGGGGCTGAAGAAAAAAGCGGTCGCCGGAAAATGGAACGGCCGATTCGTCGATTTGCGCACGCCGCTTCACGAAGACGGCGAGCTCGTGATTATTACCCAAGACATGCCTGAGGCGCTTGACATTTTGCGCCATAGCACCGCCCATTTAATGGCGCAGGCCATCAAGCGGCTGTATGACAACGTTAAGCTTGGCGTCGGCCCGGTCATTGAAAACGGCTTCTACTATGATATTGATATGGAGCATAAGCTGACGCCGGATGATTTGCCGAAAATTGAGGCGGAAATGCGCAACATTGTCAAAGAAAATCTCGACATCGTCCGCAAAGAAGTGAGCCGCGATGAGGCCATTCGCCTGTATGACGAAATCGGCGACGACTTGAAACTCGAGTTGATCCGCGACATTCCGGAAGGTGAGACGATTTCCATCTACGAGCAAGGCGAGTTTTTCGATCTTTGCCGCGGCGTGCACGTGCCGTCGACCGGGAAAATCAAAGAGTTTAAGCTCCTTAGCATCTCGGGCGCGTACTGGCGCGGCGACAGCAACAACAAAATGCTGCAGCGCATTTACGGCACGGCGTTTTTCAAAAAAGAAGAGTTGGATCATTATTTGCACTTGCTTGAAGAGGCGAAAGAGCGTGACCATCGCAAGCTTGGCAAAGAGCTCGAGCTGTTTACGACATCGCAAAAAGTCGGACAAGGGCTGCCGCTTTGGCTGCCGAAAGGGGCGACGATCCGCCGCCTGATCGAACGGTACATCGTCGATAAAGAAATCGCCCTTGGCTACGACCACGTATATACGCCGGTGCTCGGCAGCGTCGAGCTGTATAAGACGTCAGGCCACTGGGACCATTATAAAGAAAACATGTTCCCGCCGATGGAAATGGATAACGAACAGCTTGTGCTGCGGCCGATGAACTGTCCGCACCATATGATGATTTATAAAAGCAAGCTTCATAGCTACCGCGAGCTGCCGATCCGCATCGCCGAGCTCGGCACGATGCACCGCTACGAAATGTCCGGGGCGCTTACCGGGCTGCAGCGCGTCCGCGGCATGACGCTCAATGACGCCCATATTTTCGTGCGTCCGGACCAAATTAAAGATGAGTTTAAGCGCGTCGTCAATTTGATTTTGGAAGTATACAAAGACTTTGGGCTCGACGAATATTCGTTCCGCCTGTCGTACCGCGACCCGCACGATAAAGAAAAATATTACGATGACGACGAGATGTGGGAAAAGGCGCAACGCATGCTGCGCGAGGCGATGGACGAGCTTGGGCTCGACTACTACGAGGCCGAAGGAGAAGCGGCGTTTTACGGGCCGAAGCTCGATGTGCAAGTGCGCACGGCGCTCGGCAAAGATGAAACGCTCTCGACCGTGCAGCTTGATTTCCTCTTGCCGGAGCGGTTTGACTTAACATACATCGGCGAAGACGGAAAACCGCATCGCCCGGTCGTCATCCACCGCGGCGTTGTTTCCACGATGGAACGGTTTGTCGCCTTCTTGATCGAAGAATACAAAGGCGCGTTTCCGACGTGGCTTGCCCCGGTGCAGGTGGAAGTCATCCCGGTATCGCCGGAAGCCCATCTCGATTATGCATATGAAGTAAAACAAGCGCTGCAGGCGAACGGCTTCCGTGTCGAAGTCGACGAACGTGATGAAAAAATCGGTTATAAAATCCGCGAAGCACAAATGCAAAAAATTCCGTATATGCTCGTCGTTGGCGACAAAGAAGCGGCCGAGCGGGCGGTCAACGTCCGCCGCTACGGCGAAAAAGAAAGCCGGACGGTCGCGCTTGATGAATTTATTGCTATGCTGGAAGAAGATGTGCGGCAAAAACAGGCGAAGGAACGATGAACTAACAGCGGCCCGCAGGCGGCATGCCCGCTTGCCGGGCCGCGTTTGTTTCATGGCGGACGGCTGCGCTGTACCAGAAACAGAGGAGAGAAGGACGGCAAAACTTTTTTGTAAAAAATCATCAATTTTCTCTTGTCAACGAAATGATGTTTCGCTATAATAAAGGACGTTGTGTTTATCAAGAGTGGCTCCTTGACATGCCATCGCCAAGGTGGTATAGTGTATAAAGTGGAATGATTGCTTGTTTGTAACAAAAGCAGAAGCACCCGCTTCTCACCTGACCGGCGCCTGGGCGGCTGTTGGCAGGTTGTTACGGTTCGCCAATGGTTTGTTCGAACGTCGTGCGCGGGTGCTTTGTGCATCCGCGCTTTTTCATTAGGAGCGGGGCTCTGCCGGCAAACAAGCCAGTCGGAAAAAACCTTGGAGGTGGCTCATTATTAGCAAAGATTTTATTATCAACGAACAAATTCGTGCCCGGGAAGTGCGCTTAATCGATCAAAACGGCGATCAGCTCGGCATTAAGTCGAAGCAGGAAGCGCTCGAGATCGCGGCAAGACGCAACTTGGACCTTGTCCTTGTCGCCCCGAACGCCAAACCGCCCGTTTGCCGCATTATGGATTACGGCAAATTCCGTTTTGAACAGCAAAAGAAAGAAAAAGAAGCGCGCAAAAAACAAAAGGTGATCAACATTAAAGAGGTGCGCCTCAGCCCGACGATCGAGGAGCATGACTTCAACACGAAACTGCGCAACGCGCGCAAGTTTTTGGAAAAAGGCGATAAAGTGAAGGCGACGATCCGGTTTAAAGGGCGGGCGATCACCCATAAAGAAATCGGACAGCGCGTCCTTGACCGCTTCTCGGAAGCATGCGCCGACATTGCGGTCGTCGAAACGGCACCGAAAATGGACGGACGCAACATGTTTTTAGTGCTGGCACCGAAAAACGACAACAAGTAAGGAGGAACTACGATGCCAAAAATGAAAACTCACCGCGGCTCGGCCAAACGGTTCAAAAAAACGGCGAGCGGCAAATTAAAACGCGGCCATGCGTATACGAGCCACTTGTTTGCGAATAAAACGAAAAAACAAAAACGCCAGCTGCGCAAAGCGACGCTCGTCTCGCCTGGCGATTTCAAGCGCATCCGTCAAATGCTTGACAACTTGAAATAATGACCGATCATAGGAGGGAACGATTATGCCACGCGTAAAAGGTGGACCAGTGACGCGCAGACGTCGCAAAAAAGTATTAAAGCTTGCGAAAGGGTATTTTGGCGCGAAACACGCGTTATATAGAGTTGCGAACCAGCAAGTGATGAAATCGCTCATGTATGCGTACCGTGACCGCCGTCAACGGAAGCGCGATTTCCGCAAATTGTGGATCGCCCGCATCAACGCGGCGGCCCGCCAAAACGGCCTGTCTTACAGCCGCCTCATGCACGGCTTGAAACTGGCTGGCGTCGAAGTAAACCGGAAAATGCTCGCTGACTTGGCGGTCAATGACCAAGCGGCATTTGCCCAACTCGCTGATTTGGCAAAAGCGAACTTGAATAAGTAATTACGATGGCCATCCTGAACGGGGATGGCCATTTTTATTATAGAAAATGGAGTGAGGGAGGGACCGTATGATACAATATGCCATAGCCGTCAATCTTCTCGCTTTTTTTGCCATGGGGCTTGATAAATATAAGGCGAGACGCCATCGTTTCCGCATCGCTGAGCGGACGCTTTGGCTGCTGGCGTGGGTGGGCGGCGCTTTCGGAGCCATGGCGGGCATGTATACGTTTCGCCATAAAACGCGCCATCGTGGATTTCGATACGGCTTGCCGCTGTTGGCGACGGCAGAATTCATTGTGTATTGGCAGTGGATCGAGTAGAAAGGGGAGGAGAGAATGAACTGGACCTTGCTTTACGACATGCAGCGGATGTTGGATGAGCGGATTGAAGCGGAGCACGGTCTCGTGCAGGAAGACTTGTTCAGCCGAAAGATGCTCGCCTTTCTCGTTGAACTCGGCGAGCTGGCGAACGAGACGCGCTGTTTTAAGTTTTGGAGCGTGAAGCCGTCTTCACCGACAGAGAAAGTGCTTGAAGAGTACGTCGATGGGTTGCACTTTTTGCTTTCGCTCGGCCTTGAGTGCGGCTTGTTTTATCAAGAAAATGAAGCCCCGTTAGCCGAGCGGTCGCTAGTCGAACAGTTTCTCGCCGTGTTTCATGCCGCTGACCGGTTTGGGATGACGAAAGCGAGTGCGGATTATCACGAGCTGTTTACCGAGTATTTGTGCCTTGGCGCGGCGCTTGGTTTTTCGCCAGATGAAATCACCGCCGCGTATCGCCGGAAAAATGAAGTGAACCACCAACGGCAAAATGAACGGTATTAAGTTCTTTTTCTTTCGGATGACAAATGATTGAATTTTGCCAACCGCCAGCTTTTTCAAGTATAATAAAAAAGTGGACAAAAACGGAAAGGGGTGCCAAGATGGCGAAGTTAGACGAAACGTTGACGATGCTGAAAGCGCTGACCGATGCCAAAGGCGTGCCGGGCAATGAACGGGAAGCGCGCGAAGTCATGAAAACATACATAGCTCCTTATGCCGATGACGTGACCACCGACGGGCTCGGCAGCTTGATCGCCAAAAAAGAAGGGAAATCCGGCGGGCCGAAAGTGATGATCGCCGGTCATTTGGACGAAGTCGGCTTTATGGTCACGCAAATCGATGACAAAGGATTCATCCGCTTTCAGACGCTCGGCGGCTGGTGGAGCCAAGTGATGCTCGCCCAACGCGTGACGATTGTGACGAAAAAAGGCGACATCACCGGTGTCATCGGGTCGAAGCCGCCGCACATTCTTCCGCCGGAAGCGCGCAAAAAGCCGGTCGACATCAAAGACATGTTCATCGACATCGGCGCGACGAGCCGCGAGGAAGCCATGGAATGGGGCGTTCGCCCGGGCGATATGATCGTGCCGTATTTTGAATTCACGGTATTGAACAATGAAAAAATGCTGCTCGCCAAAGCGTGGGACAACCGAATCGGCTGTGCGGTCGCCATCGATGTGCTCAAGCAGCTGAAGGGCGTCGACCATCCGAACACGGTATACGGCGTTGGCACGGTGCAGGAAGAAGTCGGCTTGCGCGGCGCGCGCACGGCTGCCCAGTCCGTCCAGCCGGACATCGCCTTTGCCGTTGACGTCGGCGTGGCTGGCGACACGCCGGGCGTGTCGGAAAAAGAAGCGATGGGCAAACTCGGTGCCGGCCCGCACATTGTGTTGTACGATGCGACGATGGTGTCACACCGCGGGTTGCGCGAATTTGTCATCGAGGTGGCGGAAGAACTGAACATTCCGTACCATTTTGACGCCATGCCTGGCGGCGGCACGGACGCAGGGGCGATCCATTTGACAGCGAGCGGTGTCCCGTCGCTGACGATCGCCATTCCGACGCGCTACATCCACTCGCACGCCGCCATTTTGCATCGCGACGATTATGAAAACACGGTCAAGCTGCTTGTCGAAGTAATCAAACGGCTTGACGCCGACAAAGTGAAACAACTGACGTTTGACGAATAAAAACACCGGCCAATTCGGCCGGTGTTCGTCATTGTTTCACCGCCTGCTCGAGTGTCGTGAGCATCATGTCTTTTTGCTGTTCATTGGCGTGCGTCCAAATGGCTTCAAAGAGGACGCCGAGGCCGGGCAAATATTTTTCCTCGCCACGCTGGATCGCGTCCTCGATTGTATTCTCGAGCTGTTCTTTCGAGTTGTTGGCGACGTTGTGCATAATGGCTTTCCGCAAGTTCAAATCCATTTGTCTCACCTCATTGGCCGTATTGTACACCGTTATCGTTTGCCAATGGCGGCGGATTTATACATGGAGCGGCTCTCGTATATGGTATAATAGAGGAAAAACTAGACCGAAATGAGTGATGGCGACGATGGACGAGAAACCGCTCTATGGATTGGAACGAACGGTATTTCGCCAACTGCTCCATCTATTTTCCCGTTATGCTGATGTCATTGAAAAAGTCATTTTGTTCGGCTCAAGAGCACGAGGCGATTACAAGGAAGGATCGGATATCGATTTGGCGATCAAATTTCGAAAACCGGGAGGCCCGCTGTACCTTCTGCAATCGGACTTGGATGAACTTCCGATCATTTATCCGATCGATGTTGTTGATTACAATCAAATTCACAACGAACAGCTAAAAATGAATATTGACCAAGAAGGAAAGACGATTTTTCAAACGAACGAGCACGGGAAGGTGATGGTCACCATGAGCCGGCTGATGGATCGATATTACGATTTCGAACGGGCGCTCGCCAAACTCCGGCAAAGCGCCGCAAGAGACGCGCAAACGGATGACCTTGTTGTCGATGCGGCCATTCAACGGTTTGAATTCACGTACGAACTGGCGTGGAAATGGATGAAACTTTATTTGGAGTACCAAGGATACTCCGAAGTGACGAGCCCAAGAAAAACGATTCGCGAGGCGTTTCGAGAAGGGTTGATTGAAGACGGAGAGACATGGCTTCGCATGCTGGAAGACCGCAACCGGACGTCCCATACGTATGATGAAGAAACGGCGATGGACATGTATGAACGCATTCGCACCGACTATATCCCGCTGTTTGACCGCTTGCTTGCCGAAATGAAACAACGGCTTGACTCGGAGACATGAGCGGCTGGCGTGCGGAACGGAACGCGTCTAGTTTGGTGAAGGAACTTGGCTTTGGGCGTGAAAGATGACAATTGTACACCGTTTGCTATAATCAGAAAGAAGAAACTTGACGCATGAGGTGACGACCCAAATGGAAAAAGCGACATTCGCCGGCGGCTGCTTTTGGTGCATGGTGACGCCGTTTGAGGAACTCGACGGCATTTACGGCATCGTCTCCGGCTATACGGGCGGGCATGTCGAAAACCCGACGTATGAGCAAGTGAAAACGGGGACGACCGGCCATTACGAGGCGGTGCAAATCACGTTTGACCCAGACGTGTTCCCGTATGAGCGGCTTTTGGAGCTGTATTGGTGTCAAATCGACCCGACCGATGACGGCGGCCAGTTTCACGACCGCGGGCCGCAATACCGGACGGCGATTTTTTACCATAACGAAAAACAGCGCCAGCTCGCCGAGCAGTCAAAGCGGGCGCTCGAGGAAAGCGGGCGCTTCTCGAAGCCGATTGTGACGAACATTTTGCCGGCCACAACGTTTTATCCGGCGGAAGAGTATCATCAAAACTACCATAAGAAAAACCCGGAGCATTATAAGCAAGACCGCGCCGCCTCCGGGCGCGATGAGTTTATCGCCAAACATTGGGGGGCGAAGCGGTGAAGCGAATTGAATCGCCAAAAAACGCGCGCGTGAAGCAATGGAAAAAGTTGCTGACGAAAAAAGGACGTGAGGAAACCGGGTGGTTTTTGCTCGAAGGGTTTCATCTCATCGAAGAGGCGCTAAAAAGCCAAGCGCCGCTTGTTGAGCTGATTGTGGATGAGCGGGCCGCGATTCCGCCCGGCTGGGACGTCAGCGATGTGCCGGTAGTGATCGTAACGGAAGCGGTGATGAAGGCGATCAGCAGCACGGAAACACCGCAAGGGATCATGGCTGTCTGCCGGCAAGCCGCGACCGAGCTTGGCGATGTGAACACGGCGTTGCTCATTGATGCCGTGCAAGATCCCGGCAATCTCGGCACGATGATTCGCACGGCTGATGCGGCCGGCATCGATGCGGTCATTTTAGGGGAAGGATGCGCCGATTTGTACAACCCGAAAGTCGTCCGTGCGACGCAAGGATCGCTGTTTCACCTTCCGGTTGTCAAAGGCGATCTGGCGCAGTGGATCGCGCGTTTCAAGGAGCAGGGCATTCCGGTGTACGGCACCGCCTTGGAGAACGCCGTCGATTACCGCACCGTTCCACAATCGTCTTCGTTCGCCTTGCTTGTCGGCAATGAAGGAAGCGGCGTCCGACCCGACCTGCTGCGCCTAACGACAGAGAACGTGTACATCCCGATTTACGGCCGCGCCGAGTCGCTGAACGTCGCCGTTGCGGCCGGAATTTTGCTTTATTCCTTGCAGGCGGTGCGGTAAAATAGAATCGAAAATCAATAGGACAAGGGAGCGGAGACAGATGGATGGCGAACTGCGGGCGTTATTGAACGCTGTGCTCGAGCGTCTTGATGTTCAAGGGGCCTACATCGAACAAATGCGCATGGATATCGTCAAGTTGCAAGGAAGCGTGAAACAACTCGAAGACAAAGTCGATCGCCTTCAAAGTGATGTGGACGCCATGAAAAAAGACATGGACGCCATGAAAAAAGACATGGATGCCATGAAAAAAGACATGGATGCCATGAAAAAGGACATGTTGGGGGTCAAAAAAGATGTCGCCGCGCTCAAGGAAGGGCAAGTGCGGCAGGAAAAAATTATGGAGCGCCTTGCCATCCGCTCGATTGAACAGGAAGCGGAAATCGATGAGCTGCGCAAAGAAATTTCGGCCTGACCTTGCCTTCGCCCACTCATTTGCGTATAATGAATAGCGACATTTCTCATACGGACAACAACGATGACGGAGAAAAGTAGCTTGCCGCTCGCCATCCAGGGAGAAAACGCCTTAGACTGGGAGCGTTTTTATGGCCGACGCAAGTGAAGTTCACCTCCCGAGTTGACACCAGGACCATCCCCCATAGGTGGGATGTAAAGGTGATCCGGCTTTTGGCCGTTATGGCAAGGAAGCGAACAGCGCGTCTTCATTGGCGCTGTTAACAAGGGTGGTACCGCGAGCAACAACTCGTCCCTTACTGGGGGCGGGTTTTTTTATTTGAAACGAGGAGGGATTGGCGTGAAAGAACGGTTGCATGAACTCGAGCGAGAAGCGCTTGCGAAAATTGAACAAGCTGGCGATTTAAAAGCGCTCAATGATGTGCGCGTCGCCTATTTAGGCAAAAAAGGGCCGATTACCGAAGTGCTGCGCGGCATGGGAGCATTGCCGCCAGAAGAGCGCCCGAAAATCGGCGCGCTGGCTAATGAGGTAAGAGAGGCGATCCAACAGGCGCTTGAGGCAAAACAAACGAAACTCGAGGAAGAAGAAGTCGAGCGGAAGTTGGCGGCTGAGGCGATCGATGTGACGCTTCCGGGCCGTCCGGTGAAATTGGGAAACCCGCACCCGCTGACGCGCGTCATCGAGGAAATTGAGGATTTGTTCATCGGCATGGGGTATACGGTCGCTGAAGGGCCGGAAGTTGAGACTGACTATTACAACTTTGAGGCGCTCAATTTGCCGAAAGGCCACCCGGCCCGCGATATGCAAGATTCGTTTTATATTACGGAAGAAATGTTGCTTCGCACCCACACGTCGCCGATGCAGGCGCGGACGATGGAGAAGCATCGCGGGCGCGGTCCGGTAAAAATCATTTGCCCGGGCAAAGTGTATCGCCGCGACACCGATGATGCGACCCATTCGCACCAGTTTACGCAAATTGAAGGATTGGTGGTGGACCGCCACATCCGGATGAGCGACTTGAAAGGGACGCTGCGCGAATTCGCCCGCAAGCTGTTCGGCGAAGGCCGCGACATCCGTTTCCGGCCGAGCTTTTTCCCGTTTACGGAGCCGTCGGTCGAAGTCGATGTGTCCTGCTTCCGCTGCGAAGGGCACGGCTGCAGCGTCTGCAAAGGCACGGGCTGGATTGAAATTTTGGGCGCCGGTATGGTGCACCCGAACGTGCTCGAGATGGCCGGTTTTGATTCGAAAACATATACCGGGTTTGCGTTCGGCATGGGGCCGGAGCGAATCGCGATGTTGAAATACGGCATTGACGATATCCGCCATTTCTATCAAAACGATCTTCGTTTCTTGCAACAATTTTTGCGTGTCTAAAAGAAAAAGGAGGAGTTGGGAATGCTCGTTTCGTATCGTTGGCTAGGCGAATACGTCGATTTGACGGGCGTGACGGCCGAAGAGCTCGCTGACCGCATCACCAAAAGCGGCATTGAAGTCGAGCGGGTCGAAGTGCTCAACCGGGGGATGAAGGGAGTTGTCATCGGCCATGTGCTCGAATGCGAGCCGCACCCGAACGCCGACAAACTGCGGAAGTGTCTTGTTGATCTAGGTGAAGGAGAGCCGGTGCAAATCATTTGCGGCGCCCCGAACGTCGCCAAAGGGCAAAACGTCGCTGTCGCCAAAGTCGGCGCGGTGCTGCCGGGCCATTTTAAAATCAAACGGGCGAAGCTGCGCGGCGAAGAGTCAAACGGCATGATTTGTTCGCTCCAAGAGCTCGGCGTCGAAACAAAAGTCGTGCCAAAAGAATACGCCGAAGGCATTTTCGTTTTCCCGAGCGACGCGCCGGTCGGCGCCGATGCGTTGGAATGGCTCGGCTTGCACGATGAAGTGCTCGAACTCTCGTTAACGCCCAACCGCGCTGACTGCTTAAGCATGATCGGCGTCGCCTATGAAGTGGCCGCCATTCTCGGCCGCGCGGTGAAGCTGCCGGAAGCGGCGGTCAAAGAAAACAATGAAATGATCCACGACTACATTTCCGTTCGCGTCGAAGCGCCGGAAGACAATCCGCTGTACGCCGGGCGGATCGTGAAAAACGTCCAGATCGGCCCGTCGCCGCTTTGGATGCAGGCGCGCTTGATGGCGGCCGGCATTCGCCCGCACAACAATGTTGTCGATATCACCAACTACATTTTGCTTGAGTACGGCCAGCCGCTACACGCGTTTGACTACGACCGCCTCGGTTCGAAGGAGATCGTCGTCCGCCGGGCGAAGGCAGGGGAAACGATCGTGACGCTTGACGATGCCAAGCGGAAGCTGACCGAAGACCATCTCGTCATCACGAACGGCCATGAGCCGGTCGCTTTAGCCGGCGTGATGGGCGGAGCCAACTCGGAAGTGCGCGATAACACGAAAACAGTGTTCATCGAAGCGGCGTATTTTACGAGTCCGGTCATTCGTCAGGCGGTAAAAGATCACGGACTGCGCAGCGAAGCGAGCACCCGCTTTGAAAAAGGGATCGATCCGGCGCGGACGAAAGAAGCGCTCGAGCGCGCCGCGGCGCTGATGGCCGAATACGCCGGCGGTGAGATTGTCGGCGGCATCGTCGAAGCCAGCACATGGAAAGAAGAGCCGGTGGTCGTGACGGTCACGCTTGAACGGATCAACGGTGTCCTCGGCACGGCGATGTCGAAAGAGGAAGTGGCCGCGATTTTGGCGAACTTGCAATTTCCGTTCACAGAAGACAACGGAACGTTCACCGTTCATGTCCCATCGCGCCGCCGCGATATTGCGATCGAAGAAGATATCATCGAGGAAGTCGCCCGCCTGTACGGCTACGACCATTTGCCGGCGACGTTGCCGGTGGCCGAGGCAAAACCGGGCGAGCTGACGCCATACCAAGCGAAACGCCGCCGCGTCCGCCGCTATTTGGAAGGCGCCGGCTTGTTCCAGGCGATCACGTATTCATTGACGAGCCCGGACAAAGCGACGCGGTTTGCTTTGGAGACCGCCGAACCGATCCGCTTGGCGCTGCCGATGAGCGAGGAGCGGAGCGTTCTCCGGCAAAGTTTAGTGCCGCATTTGCTTGAAGCGGCGAGCTACAACCGCGCCCGCCAAGTCGAGAACGTCGCTCTGTATGAAATCGGCTCCGTCTATTTGTCGCGTGGGGAAAACGTCCAGCCGGCGGAAAACGAGCGGCTCGCCGGCGTCATCACCGGTTTATGGCATGCTCACCTTTGGCAAGGAGAGAAAAAAGCGGCCGATTTCTATGTTGCAAAAGGCGTGCTTGACGGCTTGTTCGACCTGCTTGGGCTGTCTGATCGCATCAGCTACCGCCCGGCGAAGCGCGCCGACTTGCATCCGGGGCGGACGGCGGAGATTGCGCTTGACGGAACGGTGATCGGCTTTGTCGGCCAGCTCCACCCAGCCGTGCAAAAAGAGTACGATTTGAAAGAAACGTACGTCTTTGAGCTCGCCTTGGCCGAGCTGTTGAACGCGGAAGGAGAAGCGATCCGCTACGAATCGATTCCGCGCTTCCCGTCGGTCGTGCGCGACATCGCTTTAGTCGTCGATGACAACATCGAAGCAGACGCCCTCAAGCAGGCGATCGAAGAAGCCGGGAAACCGCTGTTGAAAGACGTCGCCCTCTTTGACGTCTACCAAGGCGACCGCCTGCCGGCCGGAAAAAAATCGCTCGCCTTCTCGCTCCGCTACTATGATCCGGAACGGACGCTCACCGATGAAGAAGTCACGGCCGTCCATGAGCGGGTATTGGCGGCGGTCGAAGAGCAGTTTGGCGCGGTGTTGCGCGGGTAATGCCGCAGCGGTATGAAGCAGGGAGCACGGGCAGCTCCCTGTTTTTCTATTCTGTCACACCGAAGCGTGCAAAAAGGGGGAGAACGATGCGAACCATTCAGGCCGCGATCATTGCCTTGCTTTTGCTTGCCGGGTTGTATGGATGCGCCGCGGGGCGGCCGGATGGCAGACAACAACCGGTTGAGCTCACCGTCTCAGCGGCTGCCAGTTTGCAAGACGCGCTAGAGGAAGTGAAAACCGTCTTCGAGCGCGAGCATCCGAACATCCGCATTCACTATAACTTTGGGTCATCCGGCGCCTTGCAAAAACAAATCGCGCAAGGGGCGCCGGTCGATTTGTTTTTCTCCGCCGCCGTCCAGCCGTTTGCGGAGCTGAAACAAGAAGGGCTGATGGATTCTGCGCATGAAAAAACGGTGTTAGCCAACGAACTCGTGCTCATTGTGCCAAAACAAGAAGAAGGGGCGATTCAGTCGCTCGATGACATCACTCGCGCGAAACGGGTGGCCATTGGCATCCCTGAGTCGGTGCCGGCCGGCATATACGCGAAACAAACGCTTGAGCAGGCCGGGTTATGGGAAAAAGTCAAGCCGCGCCTCGTTCTGGCCAAAGACGTCCGCCAAGTGTTGACGTATGTCGAAACGGGCAACGTCGACGCCGGCTTTGTGTACCGGACGGACGCGCTTGTCTCCGGCAACGTGAAAATTGCGGCTGTGGTGCCTGATGAGATGCACGAACCGATCGTCTATCCGCTCGGCGTGGTCAAGACGACCAAGTATCTGCAAGAAGCGCGCCAGTTTTATGCTTATTTAACGAGCGAACAAGCGTTGAAGCAGTTTGAACGGCATGGGTTCCGCCGCGCCCGGCAGCACTAAACAGGGGGCTCTTCACAACATCAGGGTATTTATGGTAAAATAAAACTCGTTCAACAACATAGGCGATGGGGTTCGCCATAATCGCCGGCTTCCGGCTGATGACTCCTGCTGCGTTTGCATGCGGCAGGAGTCTGTTTCTTTTTGGAAGGGAGGAACGGTCATTGGTTTATCTCGCCGTTGGCATCGCCGGCATGATCGGCGCGCTTGTCCGTTATGGGCTCGGTTTGCTTGTTCCCGCCGCCCATGGCTTTCCGTTTGCGACGCTTTTCATCAACTGGACAGGCTCGTTTTTGCTCAGCTGGCTCACGGTCACATTCACCCGCCGCCCCACGTGGCCGCCATGGGTGCAAACGGCGGTGACGAGCGGTTTTGTCGGCTCGTATACGACGTTTTCCACCCTTAGCGTCGAGTGTGTCGAATTGCTGGAACAAGGACGATGGGGCATGGCCGCTGGTTATATCGCCGCCAGTTTGTTCGGCGGTCTAACCGCGGCATGGGCGGGCTCCGCTGCCGCCCAGCCAAAGCGAAAGGGGGAAATGGTCCGATGATGGCATCGCTATTGGTGATGATCGGCGGTTTTTTTGGCGCCATCTGCCGTTACGCCGTCAGCCGCTGGGCAGCCCGGCGCTCGCCGCGCTTCCCGCTCGGCACGCTCATTGTGAACTTACTTGGCTCGTTTTTGCTCGGCTGGCTGGCTGGAAGCGGCGCCGCCGATGCTGAAAAATTGCTTGTCGGCACCGGTTTTATGGGCGCGTTCACGACGTTTTCCACGTTCAAATGGGAAAGCGTGCAAATGATGCAGCGAAAACAACAAGGAAAAACGAGGACTTATTTGGTGGTCGTCTGCTCTTATTTGGTCGTTACCTACTCGTTTGGCGTGTTGTTAGCATGGCTTGGCTACCATCTTGGGCGTTGAAAGTTTCCCAAAAAGCGGATCGGTGTGTACAGCGAGGCATGGAGCGGAACATGATGGTAAACTTTGTTCGCCGAACAGAATGGATAAAGCAGCGATGACAGCAAGGCGTTCCAAAATGCCTATCCATCCGGATGTTCGCTTTTCCCAACCGATCCGCTAAACGGGGTGTCGACGGACGACTATGGTGTCAACGAAAACAACATTGATAACATTTATTTCCTCCCTTTTTTTACTAAAAAATAAGCGGTCACCCACGAAGTGATTGGAATAGTTGATGCTACACCAATCCCGGCAAAAAAGATCGCGATCATTTCTGCGCTAAATATTTTTGAATTTACGATTTGATCGATAGAGTAGGATAAATCTTTAAACCAGATAAGCAATGCCAAATAGCTGCCGAAGAAGGCGAAAAACAACGTATTTGTACTCGTTCCTAATAGATCCCTCCCCATACGTAAACCGAAGGCAAACAAATCTTTCCTGCTAATGGATGGATGGTGATGGAATATTTCGCGCATTGGAGACGAAATGGCAATCGCCGTATCTGTAATCGCACCTATTGTACTCATAATAATGACAGATGCCCCGATTTTCACAAAGTCGATTCCAATGTAAAGGGAAAAGGCGGAAATCCCCTCGGCTTCCTCTTCGCCAAATCCTTGAATCATAGCATTTTCAGTCACAATGACAATAAAGAAGAGCAGGATCACCACAGTGGCTATGCTAGAAATGAAGGCAGTGATTGTTTTTGTGCTCACTCCATTGATGTAAAAAAGGCTAATGCAGCTGATCAACGTGGATGCAATCAATGTTAAGATGATCGGATCAGCTTTTGGAATCAGCATAATCAGGATAGTGAGTATGAGCACGCCAAAGTTGAAGAATATGGCCAAGAAAGATCGTGCCCCTTTTTTCCCGCCAACAAGGACCATCAGAATGAATAAAATGGTTCCTAACCAGAACAATGTATTCATGCTCTTGCCCTCTTTCTCTTAATGAAAAAAATAGTCGTATATAACCCTATTGGGATTGTCATTACGATTCCAATCCCCCCAGCTAAAGCTCTAGCCAATTCCAGCGAAAGGTTCATCGACAGGGTGAACATTAAGGGGGAGGCATTTTTTAAATACAAAATAAGCATAGGGATGGAGCCGCTTATATAGGCAAAAAACAAAATATTTGTCATCGTTCCCATAATATCCTTCCCGATCTCCATTCCCGAAGCTTTCAGTGCTTTGATCGATATGTTGTTATTCTTTTCATACAATCCAAAGATGGAAGAGGACATTGTAATTGCCACATCCATTACAGCTCCTAAAGATCCGATAAATACTCCGGCCATAAACACGACTTTATAAGGACGAGTTACAAATTGCATTTCCTCATATCGAAGGCCTTGTTCTGACGTGAATTGCATGACAAGATAAGTGATCAACAGCGACATAAACGTTCCCAGTAAGGTGGCAACAATAGCGGCATATGTTTTTTCATTAAACCCGTTAACGAGCAACAAAGAAATGGTAGTAAACAAAATGATACTAATGCCGCATATGATTAAGAGACTGATGCCGGATGTATGGAGATAAACATCCAATGCATAGGATAACAAAATGGAGTTGACGGCTAAACTTATAATCGACAACAATCCTTGCTTTTTCCCGATGAGAAGCAAAGTCAAGATGAAAACCCATGCCGCCATCAATACGTATTTGTCACGCTTTACACCTTGGATCGTTCCAGTTAAATGTGAGTTTTCGTTTCTATTTGCATCAATCGAAACAAACAATTCATCTCCAACACGATATTGTTGATCATAAGCTTTCGATGAGGAATACTGGTTAGTTAAGTGAATAAGCCGCCCTTTTTGGTCGCCATTTTTCAATTGAGCAATGATGCGTTGGGTGAATAGACGATCTTCATTTTCATGCATATCAGTTACTTTCGTTGTATCTGTCAGTTCTATTTTGATCACTTTGGCAATGGGACGATCATAGAAGGGATGATTGTAGTGAACAAAAAGAACGGAGGCGGCCAAACAAATTCCGATGAGCGCGTACAACAAAATTTGTTTTTGAGACATTTTTTTTAATTTGTCCTTCCATACCATTCGCAAAAACCCCCAAATGTAGGAATGAATTCACCCGGCTTCTAGAAATAT
This sequence comes from Geobacillus subterraneus, assembly GCF_001618685.1. GTDB lineage: Bacteria > Bacillota > Bacilli > Bacillales > Anoxybacillaceae > Geobacillus > Geobacillus subterraneus. The sequence continues at coordinate 563,709 of NZ_CP014342.1, forward strand.
TTTCTCTTATAGTCATAATACATTTTTTCACTCACTTAGCGCAAAAAGGGGGATTACAGAGGTCAGGCTGCAGGGGGACACGATGATGTGAAAAAACGATTGATTTTTCCTTTCATCCTTGTTACGTTAATAGTGGTAATGGTTCAATAGTTGAACTAAATAGGCAGATCGAGTGAGCTAATTGATCAGGCTGGCAAATGGTTCAACGAGTGAATGATTGGAGGTGAGCAGATGGTAGAAAGAAACATCGACGATTGGATCGACCGCTATTTGTCCGTTTCGTTTCTCGTGATGAAGCGCGGAGCGGCGCTCGTCAAAGTCGGGCTTGATGAGGAGATGACGCATGACCAATATTATTTGCTGCGCTACATTCGCCGGCGGGGGGCGTGCACGTCGACGGAACTGGCGGCGATGTTTGGTGTGAACAAAAGCGCGGTGACGGCGATGACGAACCGCCTCGTCGACAAAGGCTGGCTGCGCCGTGACCGTGATGAAAGCGACCGACGTGTTGTGGCCTTATCGTTGACGCCACAAGGAGAGGAATGGGTGGCGGAGATGGACCGGAGCGTCTATCGGCTGGTGGAAGACGTGATCGCTCGCTTTCCGGAGAAAGAAATCGAGACGTTCATCCGGACGTATGAAAAACTGGCCCGCGTGCTGCAGGAGGTGGAGGAAGCGAGATGAGGGCGATCATCAAAGGAAAATGGTTCGTGTTCATCGGTTGGATCATCATCGCGGCGGTGCTCATGATGACCGCTCCGAACATGGGTGCGCTCGTCCGGGAAAAAGGACAGCTGAGCGTGCCGGACGGCTATTCGTCGTCGATGGCGGCACAATTGATGAAAGAGGCAAACGAGCAAAAAAACAAAGAAAATGAACGCTCCGCCGTGCTCGTCTTTTATCAGAAAGACGGATTGACGGCGGAAGACAAACAAGAAATTGAACGGGCGGTGAACGCGCTCGAAAAGAAGAAAAGCGATCTCCATATCACGAACATCGTTTCACCGTTTGCCAATCCGGAACTAGAAAAAGAGCTTTTGTCAAAAGACAATACAACGATGCTCGTTTCCATCAGCATCGACCCGGCCGGGCGGACGGCGAAGCAGTTGACCGACGCGTTGTATGAAGCGGTGGACGGCGTCAAGGTCGAGCATTATTTCACCGGCGGGTGGATGATCGATGAAGATGTGGTGACAAGCTCGCTTGAAGGCGTGAAGAAGACGGAAGGGATTACGATCGTCTTCATTTTGCTTGTTCTGCTCGCTGTATTCCGTTCACCGGTAGCCCCGCTGATTCCATTAGTGGCGGTCGGGGCGACGTATGCCGTTTCACAGTCGATCGTTGCTTTTTTGGTTGACAACGTGAACTTTCCGCTATCAACGTTTACGCAAATCTTTTTAGTCGCCGTTTTGTTTGGCATTGGGACCGACTATTGCATTTTGCTGCTGAGCCGGTTTAAAGAAGAGTTGGCGAAACTTGGCGATCGGACAGAAGCGATTGTTGTCACGTACCGGACGGCGGGAAAAACGGTGTTGGCGAGCGGATTGGCGGTGATGATCGGGTTTGCGGCGATCGGACTGTCGACATTTCAGTTGTACCAATCGGCAGCAGCCGTCGCCGTCGGGGTGGCGGTGCTGCTTGTGGCGCTTGTGACGCTCGTGCCGTTTTTCATGGCAGTGCTTGGCGAGAAGCTGTTTTGGCCGGTTCGCGGAAAGCTTGAGCACGGACAAAGCCGGCTTTGGCTGGCGGCTGGACGGTTTGCATTCGCCCGTCCGCTGCTGGCGCTCGCCATCGTCGCAGCGGTAACGGTGCCGGTGCTCGTGACGTACGATGGCAAACTGTCGTTTGATTCAATGGAAGAAATCGGCGACCATTATCGCTCGGTTAAAGCGTTTGACATTATTGCCGACCACTTCAATCCGGGGGATGCGATGCCGACGCAAATCGTGGTAAAAGGCAAGCAGCCGCTCGATTCTGAAGAAGGGTTGGCGCTCATCGAAAAAATCAGCCGCGAGGTTGAGAACGTCGACGGCGTGGCAAGCGTCCGCTCGGCAACGCGCCCGACCGGCGAGCCGATCAAAGAGCTGTTTGTCACCGAGCAGGCGAAACAACTGAAAGACGGCCTTGGCGCCGGCAAAGACGGCATCGAAAAAATCGGTGCTGGGCTTGAAACGGCAAGCGATCAGCTCTCCGCTTCCGCGCCGCAGCTGAAGCAAGCGTCATCCGGCATCGGCCAGCTCGTCTCGGGAACGGAGCAGTTAAAAAACGGCATCGTCAAGCTGCAAAACGGCCTTCGTCAAATCGAACGAGGCGTACGCCAAGGAGCGATGGGCGCCGGCGAGCTGAAAAACGGTTTGGCGACCTTGCGCGACAATGCGAAAAAACTGCAAGACGGTGCCACGCAGCTACTTAGCGGCTACAAACAGGCCGAACAAGGCTTGGCGGCGATCAGCAGCCAATACAAGCAAGTCGAAACAGGCTTAAAGGCGGTCGCTGATCAGCTCACGGCTGTGCAAATGATGCTTGCACAAGTCGAGCAGTCGCATCCGGAGCTCGGTCAAGACGCGCAATATCAACGGGCGAAAATGACGGTCGCTGCTTTATCTGATCAAGCGAAGCAAATGGCGGCTGGCCTCGCGCAGTTGAACGGGGCGCTTGACCAAACGCGCACCGGCCTAGCGAAAGCGAATGAGTCGTTTGCCCAACTCACCGCCGGTCAGGCAGCCGTCAACGGCGGTTTAGACAAGGTGATCGCCGGGCTCGATGAACTGGCGGTTGGCTTGACGAAAGCAGCCGACGGTCAACAACAAGCCGTTGATCAACTGCCGCAATTTGCAGCTGGCCTCGAGCAAGTCAATGGCGGCCAGCGGCAGCTGCTTGAGCATTTCTCGGCGCTTGGCGGTCAGCTCGGCCAGCTTGTCAACGGCCTAGACCAAAGCGCGTCCGGTTTGCGGCAAGTGGCCAGCGGCCTTGGGACGGCGGAGGTGTATTTGGCCGATTTGTCATCGGCACCGGCGAAGGAAATGGCCGGCTGGCATATGCCGAAAGCGGCGCGTGAAAGCAAAGAGTTTGCGCAGGCGAAAGACGCGTATATGTCGAAAGACCGGCGCATTGTCACGTTCGATGTCATTTTAGATGAAAATCCGTATTCCATATCGGCGCTCGGCCGCATTGATGACATTCGCGCCGCCGCAGAACGGGCGGTGAAAGGAACGAAATGGGAAGGCGCGACGATCGCTGTCGGCGGCGTCACAAGCGTGTATGCCGATTTGCGGGCGATTTCGAACGCCGACTATCGGCATACCGCGGTGCTTATGCTTATTGGCATCGCCATCGTGTTGGCGGTGCTGCTCCGTTCGCTCATCATGCCGCTGTATTTGATGCTGTCGCTTGTATTAACCTATTACACATCCATGGCTGTCACCGAGCTGATTTTCGTCAACGGCCTCGGCTATGCCGGTTTGAACTGGGCAGTATCGTTTTTCGCCTTCGTTTTGCTTATGGCGCTCGGCATCGATTACAGCATCTTCCTGATGGACCGGTTCAACGAATATCGCGGCCGGCCGGTGAAAGAGGCGATGCTGTCAGCGATGGGACATATGGGAACGGTCATCATCTCGGCCGCCGTCATTTTGGGCGGGACGTTTGCCGCGATGTATCCGTCCGGCGTTCTGTCGCTCTTGCAAATCGCGACGATTATATTGACAGGGCTTTTGCTTTACGCTCTAGTCGTTCTCCCGCTGTTTGTCCCCGTCATGGTCCGCACGTTCGGCCGCGCCAACTGGTGGCCATTCCGGCAGCCGGTGAGCGAAGCGGATGGGCTGGAACAGCAGAAAATTAGTTAAAATGACCGGTTGCTGCCGCTCCCAAATGATTCGGGAAGCGGCTTTCTTTTTTCGCGGGGCGGTGAACAGCAGCGGTTTTTCCTCACCGTGAGCGAACGAGCGAAACGGCAAGGTTTTTCGATTGGCACAGGATGCGGTGAAGCGGCATGTTCCCTGCAATCGCTGCGCTCTTAGGCATGGTTTGCGCCATCATAGTGACATTTCCGTTTCATAAGCATATTTTTTTCGTTTTCGCTCAATGTAAAGTATGATGAGAAGCAGAGAACATTCCAGACTGGAAAGGAGGAAGGCGGGCATGACGAAACGAGTGCTTATGGTGGTGACGAACCATACGACGATCACCGACGACCACAAAACCGGGCTTTGGCTTGAAGAGTTTGCCGTGCCGTATTTGGTGTTTAAAGAAAAAGGGTATGACGTGAAAGTGGCGAGCATCAAAGGCGGCGACGTGCCGTTGGATCCGCGCAGCATCAATGAGAAAGACCCGTCTTGGGCCGAGGCGGAAGCGGCGCTGAAAAACACGGCACGTTTAAGCAAAGATGACGCGAACGGATTTGACGCCATTTTTCTCCCCGGGGGACACGGGACGATGTTCGATTTCCCGGACAACGAAACGCTGCAATACGTGTTGCAGCAATTCGCCGAAGACGGCCGGATCATCGCCGCTGTCTGCCATGGGCCGTCAGGGTTGGTGAACGCGACATACAAAGACGGGACGCCGATCGTGAAAGGGAAAACGGTCACCTCGTTTACCGATGAGGAAGAACGCGAGGTCGAACTTGATGTGCATATGCCGTTTTTGCTTGAGTCGACCTTGCGCCTGCGCGGGGCGAATTTCGTCCGCGGCGAGAAATGGACCGATTTCTCGGTGCGCGACGGCAACTTGATCACCGGGCAAAACCCGCAATCGAGCCGGAGCACGGCGGAAAAAGTCGTCGCGGCGCTCGAAGAACGGGCATGAGAGGGCGACTGACAGACACTTGAACGAGCAAGGACGGCCGTCCATGGAAAGCCGCTGCCTCTCTTTTATGTGCCGTCTCCGGTCGTTGGTCATCGGTAACCTAGGGGAAAAGGCTGTCCGAAACAACCGGTTCGCCGGATTGGATCGGACAGCCTTTTTCGCTGGTTGCGTGCTGAAAATACTTGCAAAAACGAAGACACGCGGGAAAGAGGGAAAACCGCGTCGTTCAGCCGCGGCGGGCCGGCCGTCGCAGCGACGCTAACGTTTCCCATGGACGCGGATCGAAACGATTACCGGCGCTTGGCGATGGCAAGCGCCTTTTTCGTATTGGCAAAATGAAGCTTGGCGCACGTCTCAAGCATCTCTTCCCCACGCAGGCGGATGATCCGGGCCGCGGCTTCATCGACGACAGCACCGGCGCCTTTCGGGAGCGGGAAGCCGGTGGTGCGCGATAATCGCTCCATCTCTTCTAAAAACACATAGCGGGCGATGATCGAAGCGGCGGCGACGGCTACGTGGACACTTTCCGCCTTTGGGAGGCAATGCACCCGCTCGTGGACGATGCAGTCTTCCTCAGCAAGGTAGCGGAAATACGAGTCGCGTTCTAAAAATTGGTCGATGATGATCGCTTCCGGTTCGATCGGCGCGATAGCGTCAACGAGTTTGGCGAGCGTCCGGTTGTGAAGGAGCGCCTTCATTTTCGTCTGCGGCATGCCGCTTCGCTGCCAGCGGTTATATTCGGCGTTAGTTAGCACGGTGACGGCATAAGGTGCCGTTTTCATGATGGCTGGCGCGATCCGTTTGATCGCTTCATCGTTCAATTGTTTTGAATCTCTCACGCCAAGCGCCGCGATGTTGGCGATATGCGACCGATCAACGTAGGCAGCGGCGACGACGATCGGGCCGAAATAGTCTCCGGTGCCGACTTCATCCGAACCGATGGCGGAAAGCTTCGCGAGCCTATGTTCCAATGGGGGCGAGGTGCTCTCTCTCCTCTGTCGTTTGGCTGGGTCAGCTCCCTGCTCCCCCATCCATTTCGCCGCTTCTTGCTCCGCCGCTTTCCCTTGAAACAGCACTTTCCCCGAGCGGTAGGCGGTAATCGTGACATCCGGGCGCTTGACGGCGAACAACGCTCCGGGCGGAAGCCGGTCGGACAAGGCGTTTTCGTAGTGGGCGCGCAAGGCGGCAAGCAGCTGTTGGTCGGCTTGAATCACATAGTTTGACAACGTTCGCTCTCTCCTTTATCCTCTTTTGGGTCCCTTTGTGTCGCATCTTTCCATTATACCAGCGTTCGTGATATGATAAACAGTAGGATTTGGCGAAATGGGGGAGAAAGCTTGACAAAACAGCCAAAAACGCGGGTGAGCGTCCGCATCTACGGTCAAGACTATACGATCGTCGGCACGGAAAGCCCGGCCCATATCCGGCTTGTGGCGGCGTTCGTTGACGATAAAATGCACGAGTTCAGCGAAAGAAACCCGATGCTTGATGTACCGAGGCTGGCCGTGTTGACGGCCGTCAATATCGCCAACGAATATTTAAAGCTGAAGCAAGAGTACGATCGGCTTGCGGCTAAGCTGAAAGAGGAAAAGGATGGGGAAGACGATGATTGATGTCGTGCTTTTATTTGTCCTGCTGTTAGGCGCGATGATCGGACTGAAGCGCGGTTTTATTCTCCAATTTATCCATATGGCCGGGTTTCTCATCGCCTTTTTTGTCGCTTATAGGTACTATGAGCGGTTTGTGCCGACGCTGCGCCTCTGGATTCCGTATCCGACGTTCGGCGATCCGGAGACAGTAAAGCTGTTGTTTCAGAGCACGCATTTAGATGATGCGTATTACCGCGCGATTTCGTTCGCCCTTTTGTTTTTTGTGGTGAAAATCGTGCTCCAGATCATCGGTTCGATGCTCGATTTTGTTGCCCAGCTGCCGCTGCTGCGCAGCGTCAACCGCTTGGCGGGGGCCGCGCTCGGATTTGCGGAAGTGTATTTGCTCGTCTTTTTGCTTTTGTATATCGGTGCGCTCGTGCCGATTGACAGCGTTCAAGAGCAGCTGCAGCGTTCGCTCATGGCAACCGTGATTGTGAAACATACGCCGGTGTTGTCAGAGATGCTTGACAACTGGTGGATTCATGGCCGCGTCTAACGGAGCGCGGCCGCGGTGTTTTGGGAAAGGAAGGGGACGAGAATGAACGTCCATAAAAAAGAAGTCATCCGCCTGCTCGAAACGATCGCATTGTACATGGAGATCAAAGGGGAGAACCCGTTTAAGGTGAACGCGTTCCGCAAAGCGGCGAGCGCGTTGGAAGCGGACGAACGTAGCTTGTCGGAAATCGGCGATTTCACCGCCATTCCCGGCATCGGCAAAAGCACGGCAGCGATCATCACCGAGTTTGTCGAAACCGGTTCATCATCGGTGCTAGAGGAATTAAAGCGCGACATTCCGGAAACGCTGCTCGCCTTGCTTACGATCCCGGGGCTTGGCGGCAAAAAAATCGCCAAGCTGCATCAAGAGCTGGGCATTGTCGATATGGATGGATTGAAGGAAGCGTGCCTTGCGGGAAAAGTACGAGAGCTTCCCGGCTTCGGGGCGAAAACAGAAGAAAAGCTGCTGGCGGCGATTGAGGAAGCAGGCAAACGCCCCGAGCGGCTGCCGCTTGCCTGGGTGTTGCCGATGGCGGTTGATATCGAGCGCCAGCTTGCCGAAATGGATGGGGTGATCCGTTTTTCACGGGCCGGCAGTTTGCGGCGTTTGAAGGAAACGGTGAAAGATTTGGATTATGTGATCGCTACTGATCGCCCGTCCGAAGTGCGCGAAGCGCTCCTTCGTCTTTCGCGCATCCGCGAGGTGATCGCCGCCGGAGAAACGAAAGTGTCGCTTCTTTTTCAATACGATTATGAAGTGGCGGCTGATTTCCGGCTCGTCAGCACGGCCGAGTTTGCGACCGCGCTTCACCATTTTACCGGATCGAAAGAGCATAATGTGCGCATGCGCCAGCTCGCCAAAGAGCGCAGGGAAAAAATTAGCGAATACGGCGTCGAAGACCAAACGACAGGGGATGTGAAAACATTCCCTGATGAACCGGCGTTTTACGTCCACTTCGGGTTGCCGTACATTCCGCCTGAACTGCGCGAAGACGGTACGGAAGTCGAGCGGTATTCTTCGGATTATCCACTTGTCCATGTTGACGATATCCAAGGCGATTTGCATATGCATTCGGCGTGGAGCGACGGGGCGTGTTCGCTCGAGGAGCTGGCTGAGGCGTGTCGCCGCCGCGGCTACCGGTATATCGCCATTACCGACCATTCGCACTATTTGAAAGTCGCCAACGGTTTGACGCCGGAGCGGCTGCGGCGCCAGCGCGAGGAAATTGAACGGCTGAACGCGCGCTATTCCGATTTTACGATCTTAGCCGGCATCGAGATGGATATTTTGCCGGATGGGACGCTCGATTACGATGATGACGTGCTCAAGGAGCTCGATTTTGTCATCGCTGCCATTCACTCTGCGTTCAAACAGCCACGCGAGACGATCATGAAGCGGCTTGAAGCGGCGCTTTTCCACCCGTATGTCGATGTCATCGCCCATCCGACCGGCCGGCTGATCGGGCAGCGCGACGGCTATGACGTCGATATCGAGCGGCTGATCGAGCTGGCGGCGAAGACGAAAACGGTGCTCGAGCTCAACGCCAACCCGAACCGGCTCGATTTGTCGGCTGCTTATGTGAAAAAAGCGGAGGAAGCGGGGGCGTACATCGCCATCAACACGGACGCCCACCATTTGGACATGCTCGATGATATGGCGATTGGTGTGGCGACGGCAAGGAAAGGCTGGATCAAAAAAGAGACGGTCATCAACACATGGCCGCTTGAGAAACTGCAACAGTTTTTGCGCGCCAAACGAAAGAAATGAATCAGCTGGGGGTTAGATACGTGCAACAAAAAGTGCTTCACACCCTAGAATTCGATAAAGTGAAAGAGCAGTTGGTCGAGCATGCGTCATCCGCGCTCGGTTTAGAGAAAATCACCGCCCTTGTTCCGTCGTCCGACTTGGACGAAGTGGCGGTTTGGCTCGAAGAAACGGATGAAGCGGCCGCGGTGTTGCGGCTGCGCGGCTATGTGCCGCTTGATGGAGTCGTCAACATCCGTCCGCATTTGAAACGGGCGGCGATCGGCGGCATGTTAAGTCCGCTTGAGCTGCTCGAGGTGGCGGCGACGGCCGCGGCGAGCCGGCAAATAAAGCGGTTAATTGCCGACTTGCAGGAAGAGCATGGCGGGCTTATGCGGCTTGCCGGCTATGCCGATGAGCTTGCCGAAGTGCCGGCGCTGGAAGAGGACATCCGCCGCTCAATCGATGAGCATGGCGAGGTGTTGGACGCAGCGAGCGACCGTCTTCGTTCGCTCCGGGGGCAAATCCGGACGGCCGAAGCGCGCATCCGCGAAAAACTCGAAAGCATTATCCGCTCGCCATCGGCACAAAAGCGGCTGTCGGATGCGATCATTACGATCCGCAACGACCGGTACGTCATCCCAGTCAAGCAAGAATACCGCGGCGCTTACGGCGGCATTGTCCATGACCAGTCGGCGTCCGGGGCGACGCTGTTTATCGAGCCGCAGGCGGTTGTCGAGCTGAATAACGCGCTGCGCGAGGCGCGGGCGAAAGAAAAGCAAGAAATCGAACGCATTTTGCGCGAGCTCTCAGCCAAAGTGGCCGAACAGGCCGAACCGCTCGAGCGGGCGGTTGCGGCACTCGCTCATTTGGATTTCTTGTTTGCCAAAGCGAAATACGCGCGCCGGCTACAGGCGGCAAAACCGGCAGTTAACAATCGCGGTTACCTCCGCTTTTTGCAGGCGCGCCACCCGCTGCTCGACCAAGACAAAGCGGTGCCAAACGACATTGTATTGGGCGGTGATTATACGACAATTGTCATCACTGGGCCGAACACCGGCGGAAAAACGGTGACGTTAAAAACGGTTGGCTTGTTGACATTAATGGCGCAAGCCGGGCTGTTTATCCCGGCGTCCGACGGGTCGGAAGCGGCCGTGTTCCGCGCAGTGTACGCGGATATCGGCGATGAGCAGTCGATCGAACAAAGCTTGAGCACGTTCTCGTCCCATATGGTCAATATCGTCGACATTTTGCGCCACGTTGATGAGGAAAGCCTTGTGCTCTTTGATGAGCTCGGAGCGGGCACCGACCCGCAAGAAGGGGCGGCGCTTGCCATTGCTATTTTGGACGAGGTGCACGGGCGCGGGGCGCGGACGGTGGCGACGACGCATTATCCGGAGTTGAAAGCGTACGGCTACAACCGCCCCGGGGTGGTGAACGCGAGCGTTGAATTTGACACCGAAACGCTCCGCCCAACGTATAACTTGTTGATCGGCATCCCCGGCCGCAGCAACGCCTTTGACATCTCGCGCCGCTTAGGGCTCGATGAGCGGATCATCGAGCGGGCGAAGGCGCAAGTGAGTGCTGAAACCCATAGCGTGGAAAACATGATCGCTTCGCTCGAGCGAAGCAAAAAGCAAGCCGAGGAAGATGAGGCGCGGGCGCGCGTGGCGCTTGAGGAAGCCAAGCGGCTGCGCGCCGAGTGGGAACAGAAACTCGAAGAGCTGGAAGACGAAAAAGCAGAGCAGCTCGCCGAGGCGGCGCAAAAGGCGGCCGACATCATCCGTGCTGCCGAACGCGAGGCGGAACGGGTGATCCACGAGCTGCGCCGCCTGCAAAAAGAAAAGCAGGCGGAAGTGAAAGAGCACGAGCTTATCGCTGCGAAACAGCGGCTCGCTTCTGCTATGCCGACGGTGGAAAAACGGAAAAAGGCGAAAAAAACGGCGGCGCGCCATGCGTTCCAGCCGGGTGATGAAGTGAAAGTGACGAGCTTAAACCAAAAAGGGTATTTGATCGAAAAAGTGTCAGAGGACGAATGGCAAGTGCAGCTCGGTATTTTGAAAATGAAAATTCGCGAGCGCGACTTGGAGTATATCGGCAGCGCGCCGGCCAAAGAAGTGACACCGATTGCGACGGTGAAAGGCAAGGACGCCCACGTGAGCCTCGAGCTTGATTTGCGCGGCGAACGGTACGAAGATGCCCTCGTTCGGCTGGAAAAATATATTGATGACGCTGTACTTGCCGGCTATCCGCGCGTCTCGATCATCCACGGCAAAGGAACAGGCGCGCTTCGCCAAGGAGTGCAGCAGTTTTTAAAACAGCATCGGGCGGTAAAGAGCTTCCGGTTCGGCGCGGCGAATGAAGGCGGCACTGGGGTGACGGTCGTCGAACTGAAATGATAAGGGGAGAGAGTGATGACGCCGTTTTGGGAGCACGACATGGTGAGAACGGCGGCCAATTTCAGCGTCGCGGTGTTGTGCATCGTCGTGTTTTTGGCCGTGTTTGAGCTGGTGACGAGATACAAAAATTGGGAGGAAATCCGCAACGGTAATGTGGCGGTGGCGATGGCGACGGGCGGAAAGATTTTTGGCATCGCCAACATTTTTCGCTATGCGCTTGACCGCCATGAGTCGCTGTTATCGATGGTCGGCTGGGGCGTATATGGGTTTTTGCTTTTATTGGCGGCATACTTTATTTACGAGTTTTTGACGCCGAAGTTCAATATTGATGAGGAAATCGCCAACGACAACCGGGCGGTCGGCTTTATTTCGATGGTCATTTCTGTCGGCTTGTCGTTTGTGATCGGCGAAGGCATTCAGTAAAGGGGAACAAAGCGATGGACGCAGTAGTGAAAGGGCTGTTGATCATCGTCGGTCTACTGTTGGTCGGCGGCATTGTGTATATGGCGGTGCGCAACAGATCGATGGATGTGTTGGCGAAAATTTTGTTTGTCATCTGTGCCTGTTTTCTTTTGACGGGGTTGATGTATTGGTTTTGGTGACGCTGGATATAGTTCCAGCGTTCTTTTTTTGTGATGAAAAATTGAGAATAATAGAATAAAATAAGAGCAAGGGGGGATTGTGATGGAAAAGCGATGGCTCGCTCATTATCCGCCGTCCATTCCTGCTACGCTCGACTATCCAAAGAAAACGCTTTCTGGCTATTTGCGGGAGACGGCGGAACAATTCGGAGACCATGAGGCGATTGACTTTTTGGGCAAAACGATGACGTTTCGCGAGCTGTACGAGCAAGCATTGACATTCGCGCATTATTTGCGGACGATCGGATTGAAAAAAGGGGATCGGGTGGCGATTATGCTGCCGAACTGCCCGCAGGCGGTCATCAGCTACTACGGGACGCTCCTAGCCGGCGGCATCGTCGTGCAGACGAACCCGCTTTACACCGAGTATGAGCTTGAATACCAGCTGAACGACAGCGGCGCCTCGGTGCTCGTGACGATGGATCTTCTGTATCCAAAGGCGGAAAAGGTGAAAGGGAGGACGCCGGTCAAACATTGGATTGTCACGAGAATGCAAGATTATTTGCCCACGGTGAAGAAATGGCTGTATCCGCTTGTGCAGCGGAAGCAAAACATGCCCATCGTCCGCATCGCGGAAAGCGAAACCGTTCATCTGTTCCGCACGATCGTCAGTCAGAAGGAAACCGCTCCGATCGGGGTGGACATCGATCCGGTGGAAGATGTGGCGCTGCTGCAATATACAGGCGGCACGACGGGACATCCGAAAGCGGCCATGTTGACGCATCGCAACTTGATCGCCAATACGCTCATGTGTGCCCATTGGGTGTATAAATGCGAAAAAGGAAAAGAAACGGTGCTCGGTGTGCTTCCGTTTTTCCACGTGTACGGCATGACGACGGTGATGAATTTGTCCGTGATGATGGCGAGTAAAATGGTGCTGCTCCCGCGCTTTGATGTCAAGCAAACATTAAAAGCAATCGAGCGCACCCGGCCGACGATGTTCCCAGGCGCGCCGACGATGTACATCGCTTTGTTGAACCATCCGGATTTGCCGAAATATGATTTATCCTCGATCAACGTCTGCATCAGCGGCTCCGCTCCGCTGCCGGTCGAGGTGCAGGAGCAGTTTGAACGGGCGACGGGCGGAAAGTTGATTGAAGGCTATGGGTTAACCGAGGCGTCCCCTGTCACCCATAGCAACTTCCTTTGGGATGGCGAACGGGTGAAAGGAAGCATCGGCGTTCCGTGGCCGGATACGGACGCGAAAATCATTTCCTTGGAAACGGGTGAGGAAGCAAAGCCGGGAGAGCGTGGAGAACTCGTCGTGCGCGGGCCGCAAGTGATGAAAGGCTACTGGAATCGTCCGGAAGAGACCGAGCAAGTGCTGCGCGACGGATGGCTGTATACAGGTGACATTGGATATATGGATGAGCGTGGGTATTTTTATATCGTCGACCGCAAGAAAGATGTCATTATCGCCGGCGGTTACAACATTTACCCGCGCGAAGTCGAAGAAGCGCTGTATGAGCACCCGAAAGTGCAGGAAGCGGCCGTGATCGGCGTTCCGGATCCGTACCGCGGCGAGACGGTGAAAGCGTTCGTCGTGTTAAAGCCGGGGGAGATGTGCAGCGAACAGGAGCTTGACGCGTTTATGCGCCAGCGCCTGGCTGCTTACAAAGTGCCGCGCATCTACGAGTTCCGCAGCGAATTGCCGAAGACGACGATCGGCAAAATTTTGCGCCGCGTGTTGGTGGAAGAGGAGAAAAAGAAGCTTGACAAATCGGCAGAATTGCCCGTAAAATGAAAATATGAATGATGGTTCATTCATTTGGCGGATGGAAAGTGAGAAAAGGAGAATCCATATTGCGGAGGGAAAAGCCGAAATTTAAGCAAATCATTGACGCTGCCGTCGTCGTCATCGCCGAGCACGGCTACCATCAAGCACAGGTGTCGAAAATCGCCAAGCAGGCCGGTGTCGCCGACGGCACGATCTACCTTTATTTTAAAAACAAAGAGGATATTTTAATTTCGCTTTTTCAGGAAAAGATGGGGGCGTTCATCGAGAAAATTGAACAAGAGACAGAAGGAATTTCAAGCCCCCTAGAGAAATTGTATGTATTGGTGAAAACTCATTTTTCCGCCCTCGCCGCTGATCCGCATATGGTGGTCGTGACGCAGCTTGAGCTGCGCCAGTCGAACAAAGAGCTGCGCCATCGCATCAATGAGGTGCTGAAAGGATATTTGCGGCTCATCGACCGCATCATCATGGAGGGGATGGAAAAAGGGGAGTTTCGCCAAGATTTAGACGTCCGGCTCACTCGGCAAATGATCTTTGGCACCCTGGATGAAACGGTGACGACGTGGGTGATGAACGAGCAAAAGTATGACTTGGCCGCCCTCGCCGATCCGGTGTACGAACTGCTCGTCAAAGGGTGCGCCGCCGGACGTTAGGAAAGGCAGAAAGGGGAGAGGCTTCATGAATTTTTTTCGCGTAGCGAAAGAGGAGTTCGTCGCTGTCGTGACGTTTTCGCGGCCGCCGGCGAACGCCCTTTCATCAGCGGTTTTGAAAGAGCTTTCAACCGTGTTGGACGAGCTTGAGATCGACCCGGACGTGCGCGTCGTGTTGCTTCATGGCGAGGGGCGGTTTTTCTCAGCCGGCGCCGATATTAAAGAATTCACGTCCATCGCTTCCGTCGAGGAGGCATCCGGCTTGTCGCGCAACGGCCAACTCGTGATGGAGCGGATCGAACGCTTTTCCAAACCAGTCATTGCGGCGATTCACGGCGCCGCATTAGGCGGTGGGTTGGAGCTGGCTATGAGCTGCCACATTCGTGTGGTGGCGGAAAACGCCAAACTCGGCCTGCCGGAGCTGCAGCTTGGCATCATCCCTGGATTTGCTGGCACGCAGCGGCTTGTGCGCTACGTCGGCTTTGGTAAGGCAGCCGAAATGATGTGGACGAGCGAGCCGATTACCGGCGCAGAGGCTGTGCAATGGGGGCTTGCCAACAAGGCGGTGCCGGAAGAACGGCTTCTTGACGAGGCCAAAGCGCTGGCGAAAAAGATCGCCGCCAAAAGTCCGCTTTCCGTTCGGGCGGTTATTGAGTTGCTTAACGCCGCCAAGGAAAAAACGTTCGTTGAGGCCGTGCGCGAGGAAGCGGAATGGTTTGGCCGCGTGTTTGGATCCGAGGATGCAAAAGAAGGCGTGCAGGCGTTTTTGGAAAAACGGCCGCCCGTCTTTAAAGGGAAATAATCTTTGTCAATATCTGAATGTTGGAACATGAAACAATGTTCAATCAAACCGAGGAGGGAACGACATGAACATTTTTGTGTTGATGAAACGCACGTTTGACACGGAAGAAAAAATCTCCATCGTCAACGGCAAGATTAACGAGGAAGGTGCTGAATTCATCATCAACCCGTACGATGAATACGCCATCGAAGAGGCGATCCAAGTGCGCGACAAACACGGCGGCGAAGTGACAGTCGTCACCGTCGGCAGCGAGGAAGCGGAAAAAGAGCTGCGCACAGCGCTCGCTATGGGCTGCGACAAAGCGGTGCTCATCAACATTGACGACGATGTCGAAGAGCAAGACCAATATACGACCGCGAAAGTGCTCGCCGAATACTTAAAAGATAAAAATCCGGATTTGATTTTGGCCGGCAATGTAGCCATTGACGGCGGCTCCGGGCAAGTCGGCCCGCGCGTGGCGGAATTGCTCGGCATCCCATACGTGACGACGATTACGAAGCTTGACATTGCCGACGGCGGAAAAGTGACCGTTGTGCGCGACGTCGAGGGGGATGAGGAAGTGATCGAAACGTCGCTGCCGCTCCTTGTCACCGCCCAACAAGGGCTGAATGAGCCGCGTTACCCGTCGCTGCCAGGCATTATGAAAGCGAAAAAGAAACCGCTTGATGAGCTCGAGCTTGATGACTTGGATCTTGACGAGGACGAGGTCGAGGCGAAAACGAAAACGATCGAAGTGTTCTTGCCGCCGAAGCGGGAGGCAGGAAAAATTTTGCAAGGCGAGATTGCTGATCAAGTCAAAGAGCTTGTCGGGCTGCTCCGCTCCGAAGCGAAAGTCGTTTAAAACGGCAGACGGTGCGGTTGTCGGCGCTCTCTAACGGACGGAAACCATGAACAATAAGGGTAGGGGGACTGAAACATGGCACGCAAAGTATTAACATTGGCAGAAGTTCGCGACGGATCGCTGCGCAATGTTTCGTTTGAAGCGATCGCAGCGGCCAAAACGATCGCTGAAGGCGGGGAAGTTGTGGCGGCGCTCGTCGGCGATCAAGTGCAAGCGCATGCAAATGAGCTGATTTTCCGCGGGGCGGATCGCGTCGTTGTCGTTGAGCATCCAAACTTGAAATTTTATACGTCCGACGGCTATTCGCAAGCGATAAAAGCGGTGATCGACAAAGAAGAGCCGGAAGCCATTGTCTTTGGCCATACAGCGCTCGGCAAAGACTTGTCGCCGAAGCTGGCCGTGAAGCTGGACGCCGGCCTTGTTTCCGACGTGGTGGCGGTCGAAGAAGCGGGCGGCAACATTGTGTTCACGCGCCCGATCTACTCCGGCAAAGCGTTTGAAAAGAAAATCGTCACTGACGGCATCATCTTTGCGACGGTGCGCCCGAACAACATCGCGCCGCTCGACCGCGATGAATCGCGTTCCGGCAGCGTTGAATCGATGGCGGTCGAGATTAAAGATTTGCGCGCGATCGTCAAAGAAGTCGTCCGCAAAACGGCCGAAGGAGTCGACTTGACGGAAGCGAAAGTGATTGTCGCCGGCGGCCGCGGCGTGAAAAGTGCCGAAGGGTTCCAGCCGCTCAAAGAGTTGGCCGAAGTATTGGGCGGTGCGGTCGGCGCGTCGCGCGGGGCGTGCGATGCCGGCTATTGCGACTACTCGCTGCAAATTGGTCAAACCGGGAAAGTCGTGACGCCAGACCTTTACATCGCCTGCGGCATCTCAGGCGCCATCCAGCACTTGGCGGGCATGTCGAACTCGAAAGTAATCGTCGCCATTAACAAGGACCCGGAAGCGAACATTTTCAAAGTGGCCGATTACGGCATTGTTGGCGATTTGTTCGAAGTCGTTCCGCTCCTGACCGAAGAATTCAAAAAGCTGAAAGTGCATTCGTAATCAGCCCAAACGGGTGGCGTGGCACGCGCTGCCCGTTTTTTCTTGGATAAATTCCACCGCGAAGCGAATATTAGAAACGAGGCAAAATATTCGCGTCGTTTCAAATGTCCATGGTATACTTTGCTTGCAGCATTCTAGCATATGGGAGGGATTTCGCATGGCCATTATCAATGCGACAGATCAAACATTCGCCGCAGAAACGAAAGACGGCGTCGCGCTCGTTGACTTTTGGGCGCCATGGTGCGGCCCGTGCCGCATGATCGCTCCGGTGCTTGAGGAGCTTGATCAAGAAATGGGCGACAAGGTGAAAATCGTCAAAGTCAACGTTGACGAAAACCAAGAAACAGCAGCGAAATTCGGCGTGATGAGCATTCCGACGCTGCTCGTGTTCAAAAACGGCGAACTTGTCGATAAAGCGATCGGCTACCAGCCGAAAGAAGCGCTTGTCCAGCTTGTCGGCAAACATGTGTAACTTGGCGGAAGATCCACGGTTCGATGAACGTGGATCTTTTTTATTGGCATGGTGTTCTTTTCATCACGCAGAGATGAAACATGTCCTCATTTTAGCAAAGACTTATTGACAGTGAAAATCATTATCTATTATAATAAATCGTGTTAATGAAAATCATTATCAAAATAGCGGGGGGATACATAATGTCCTGGAAATGGAAGTGGATGGCCGTGTTCACGGCCGCGGCGTTGGCGCTTGCCGCCTGCGGCCAAAGCGAACAGACGGCGAGGACAGAAAAAGAAAACAGCAATCAAACGGCCGTAGAGAAACAAGAAGAGACGAAAACGGAGACGAAAACGGAAGAGGAAAGCGAACAGGCGGACGTGGATTACGCCGGTGCCTTCAGCGAAGCGTTGGCGGAGCTTGATAAAGCAAAACAGGGCGCGACGGTTGATTTCGCGAAAGTGGAAAGCTTATACAAAGAAAAGCTGCAGCCGCTTGTGCAAAAGCGCGATGCAGAGTTGGAGGATACGCTTGACCAGCATATTACGACGGCATTGGCTGCCGGAAAAGACGGGTCGCTTGAGCCGATGGTCGTCAAGCAAATTTTTGATAAGTTGATGCAAAAAGTGTTTTACACGACGATCAAACACGAGTTTACTGAAGCGGAAGAACATTGGGCCAATAAAGAGGAAGTGAAAGAAGAGATCGAGGAAGCAAAAGCGTTTTACGCGATTTTGCAGCCGACGGTGGAAAAGCGTGATGCGGCCTATGGAACGAAGTTAGTTGACGCGATCAGCGGCGCGTTCGCGCAAATGGAGCAAGCGGTCCAAAACGACGATGCGCTGGCATTCGCCCTCGGCAAGCAAGTCGTCGATAAAACGTTGATGAAAACATTTTACTTAGCGAGCGGAGCGCTGCCGCACGGCTACGCGGCAAAGGCAGCGGCTGCGGCGAAAGAAAGTGCCGAAGAGGCAAAAGTGAAGCAGGCGGAAGGCTGGGCGTTTTATCAGTCCGTCTATCCATATATGAAACGGCATGCGGCCGAGGAAGCCGACTATATTTTGAAACAGTTCGACTTGCAGACGGACGTCAAAACGCTCGATCCGAAAGCAGTGAACCACGCGTTCGTGCGTGGATGGGCGAAAGTGGCCCTTCATGAGTATGAAGAAAGCCAAGAAAATTGGGGGCAAGACAAGTCGGTGATCACCGCTTTAGAAGGTGCGCTTTTTATTAACATGATGGAAAATGATATCAAAACGCTGCTCGGCAACGAGGCCTACAACACCTTGAACGATCAAGCGACACACTACTTAGAAGCAGCGAAGGCGAAAAATAAAGCTGAGGGCGACAAATGGCTGCCGCAAATTGAAGCCGCGCTGCAGCAAGTGATTGAAAAAGCAAAATAATCGCTGACAGGGGTGTCCGCAGGGCGCCCTTTTTTCGCAAGTGTCAGCCGCACTTGATGGCGCCTGTGTCCTAAAACTAGTCTGCCGAGCCGGCTCGACCGCCTGTCTAGATAAATGGGAACATTTAGTTTCCATCCGTGGCTCACGATGTTCACCGGCCGCTATGGTAAGATGCTAATGAACAGGGAATTTCATAACGGGGTGAAGCATATGAAAGTGATTGTGACCGGGGGAGCGGGATTTATCGGCAGCCATCTCGCTGCCTATTTGAGCGGTCAAGGATACGAGGTGGCAGCCGTTGATTGTTTTCATCCGTACTATCCCGCCGAACGGAAAGAGCGGCAGTTTCAGGCGCTTACCGGCGGCCGGGTGCCGCTTGTCCGCTTGGACTTACTTGATGGGGAACAGACAAAGCGGTGGTTTGCGCAGTTCCGTCCCGATGCCGTCTACCACTTGGCGGCGCTGCCGGGGGTGCCGTATTCGCTTGAGCAGCCGCTCACCTATATTGACTACGATATTAAGGCAACGGTGAACGTCTTGGCGGCGGCCGGGGAAGCCGAGGTCCGCCACGTGTTGTTCGCTTCGTCTTCATCCGTGTATGGCGATCGCGGCAATGTGCCGCTTAAGGAAGAAATGGCTGATGGGCGCGTCGTTTCGCCGTATGCGGCCGCAAAATACGGGGCGGAGTCGTTTTGCCATGCATACGCTCACCTCTACGGCTACAAAATGACCATTTTTCGCTATTTTACTGTTTATGGTCCGTGGGGGCGGCCGGATATGGCCATCGGCACGTTTCTCCGCCGGCTGATGAACGGCGAGGAGATCACGGTATATGGCTCTGGGACGGCGCGCGATTATACGTACATCGATGATATTGTCGCCGGCATGGTGGCGGCGCTTGATCGCAGCGGCAGCCAAAGCGAGGTATTTAACTTGGGCGCAGGGGCGCCGGTCACGATGGAACAGCTGCTTGTCGAGCTGCGGAAGCATTTCCCGGATATGAAGGTCGTGCGTGCACCGGAACGGAAAGGCGATGTCAAAGCGACGTGGGCGGACATTACGAAGGCGAAGCGGGCGTTTGGCTACGAGCCGAAGGTGCCGTTTGCTGAAGGGTTGGCCCGGACGGTGGTGTGGGCGCGCGAATATGAGCGGTAAGCTGGCTGCCAAGGTGGTGTTGCGGACGGCCGGCGCGGCGCTGCTGTTCATTTTTGTCTGGCTGACATACCGCTATTTTGACATTCGGCTGCTGCTCCGGCATCTGGCGGAACTAGTCCGCCATCCGGCGGATCTAGCTGCGGCCGCTTTTGTGTATGGCATGTCATTTTGGCTGCGGGCATGGGCATGGAAGCAGTATGTCGGGAAACCGATCGCTTTCTCTGTCTATTGGCGTGCGGTGCTGCTCAGTTTGTTCATCAATCACCTTGCGCCGGTGAAAATCGGCGATGCGGCCCGCGTTGCTGTGCTCGCCCGCCAGCCTGGCGTTTCGGCCAGCGAGTCGGTCGAGTCAGTCGCGGTCATGCGGCTGCTGGACATGGCTGTGTTAGGCAGTTTCGCCGCCGCTGGGATGTATGTGTATATGCATCGAATTCCCGGTGTTCCGCTGTTGGCGGCGCTCGCTGCGGCCGGCCTCGTACTCGCTCTTGCTGTGTTTCGCCGCCCGCTCCGTATGGAACGGTTATGGCGGCGATGGCGGACGGTGTTTCGCAGCCGGCGCGGCGTGTTGATCGCCGCGGCGGTGGCGGCGAGCTGGCTGTGCGAGGCGGCGGTCATTGACATGATCGCTAAAGCGGTCGGCATGCCGCTTTCCTTTTGGCAGGCAGTATGGGTCAACAGCGCAACCGTCTCCGGTCAAATTGCCCAACTCACTCCTGGCGGAGCAGGAACGTATGAGGCGGTGATGGCGTTTGCGTTAACTGCGCTGGGGGCGCCGGGGAGCGTGGCGTATACGGCGGCTGTGCTTACCCATGCGTTGAAATTCTTGTTTTCATACGCGGCCGGGGCCGTTGTGCTCGCGTTTTGGCGGTCCGACTGGCAGGCGGTGCGAAACGTATGGAGAAAGGAAAGGGAGAGGGTATGAAAGAAGCATCACGGTTTGAAAAAATCGCGGCGCGCTGCTGGAATTTGTTGAATGAAGGAAAACCGTTCACGCCGATTTTTGTTGCCGGAACGATGGCCATCTACCATGCTGCTGACCTCACTCAAGTTCATGCATCGGCTTGGCTGCTCGGCCTGGCAGCGGCGCTGCCGCTGTTTGTCGTCTACTATGTATACGATTACCCGCTGTTTTTGCGCAATTATTTATGGATTCCGTATATGGCATTTCTCATCATTTGGTCGTTTGCCGACGCTGCCCTATTGCTGCTGGCGGCCGGGCTCTATTTTTTCTTCACCGTCTTTTTTTGGGGAACGCTGTATTACCATTTGCGCATCGGCACGTCATGGTGGAATTTTACCCGCTTTTGGAAGCTGGTGCTAAAAAATAGCGATTCGACGAGCGGCAATGCTCAAGAACAGCTGCCGAAATGCTTCCTTCTTCTGTCCGTGTGGGAATACGCTGGGCGGCAGATCGAACAAGGGGCGTCTTTGGCGCCGCTGTACAGCTCGTTTTGGCTGTTTGCCGCCGGGGTGTGGCTGTTCTCGTGGGTGTTGCACCGGTATTTGTTCGATTGGAAACCGGATGTCATCCCGACGTATACCGACAACGTGCCCGTTCCGTCCGCGCCGGTCAATGATAAAGTATATGTCATCGTCATTGACGGCATGCGCAAAGATCGGTTTGAGGCGGCGAACGCCCCGTTTTTAAAACGGCTGCGCGCGCATGGAACGGAATTTGCACAAATGGAAACCGTTTATCCGGCGCGTACGGTCGTCTGCTTTACTTCGATGTTCACTGGCACGTACCCGTTTGAGCACGGCATCCGGTCGAATATGGTATGGAAGCTCGGGGTGAAAGTCGAGACGATTTTCGATTCACTCCGCAAAATCGGAAAAACAGGCCGCTTGCTCGGCATCGCCCATTTGGTTGATTCGTTCGGCGACGATGTGGAAACGGTGACGGCCGTCATGCCGAACGACCTCGCCGACCGTTATATCATCGAGCGGGCGAAACGCATCGTCGAGGAACAAAACCCGGACTTGCTTGTCGTACAGTTGATCGCCACCGATCAAACCGGCCATAGCCGCGGTGTGCTGTACGACGAGTATATCGAAAAAATTGAAGAAGCCGACGCCTTGGTTGCCGAGTTTGTCGGCTGGCTTGAGAAACGCGGCGAGCTTGAGCGCGCGACATTGATCGTCTGCGCCGACCACGGCCAAGCGGACGGCATCGGCGGCCACGGCCATTTGGATGAGGGAGAACGGTACGTCCCGTTTTTTCTATACGGGCCGGCCATCGAACCGGGAAAACGGGTCGACGAGAAAAAAAGCCTCGTCTCGCTCGCGCCGACGATCGCCTATTTGTTCGGCGCGCCGTATCCAAGCCATAGCCGCGGCCCGGTGTTAATTGAGGCGATACGAAAGGAGGAGAGCGATGAAGAAGCAGCGCGTCATCGTCTTTTTGCCGGCGCACAATGAAGAAGAAGCGATTGGCGACGTCATCCGCCGCATTCCGCGCCGCTTTCACCCGGATGTCGAAGTAAGCGTCCTTGTCATTGACGATGGATCGACGGACCGGACGGCTGAAGTAGCAAAAGAAGCAGGGGCCGATGACATTTGCCGTCTGCCGGAAAATCGCGGCCTCGGGGCGGCGGTGCGCCGCGGGCTTGAGGAATGCGTGCGCCGCGGCGCGGACGTCGGTGTCATGATTGACGCTGACAATGAATATCCGCCGGAGCAAATTCCCGACATTTTGGATCCCATTTTTGCCGGCGAGGCCGATTATACGATTGGCTCGCGCTTCCTTGGCACGATTCGCGGCATGAAATGGCACCGCCGCCTCGGGAATTATTTGTTCACTCGGCTGCAGTCGCTGCTTCTTGACCAGCGCCTTTATGACGGACAGTCAGGCATGCGCGCCTTTTCGCGCCAGGCAATGGAGGAGGCGGAAATTATCCACGATTACAATTACGCCCAAGTGCTGACGCTCAACTTGGTGCGCAAAGGGTTTCGACTAAAGGAAGTGCCGATCCGCTACCAAGTGCGGACGACCGGCCGCTCGTTCATCAAATTTACCGCCTACATGACCGCCGTTATTCCGGCGATATGGAAAGAAATGCGCCGCCCGGTCGCCAAAGTCGCTATCGACCGCGATTCCCGGAGCAGGTACGGCACTGTCCATAAGGCGGCTTCCCCTAGCCGCCAGCATGTTTTGTAAATCGTATTGACAGAGATTATGATAATCATTATCATTAATCTTAACAGAAGGGAGAGGAAAAAATGAGAATGTTCCGCCTCTTTTTTTACATAGCAATGATCGTTATGATCCATCTCATTCCGATTAAAGCGTTTGCCTACTCGTACGGAAATCCGAATGAAGAAGCGGTCGCCGAAGCTTACAAGCAGATGAAGGAAAAACTGAACGAACAGCCGCCGAATTTTGCCGCGGCTAAAGAAATTTTTGAAACGGTAAAAGAAGAAATCGACATGCATATGGGGCCCGAGCCGGCAAAAGAGGTGCTTGGAGCCATCGAAGCCAAAGACCGTCAAGCGGTGACTGAAAATATGGAAGAAATTTTAGTGCTCAATATCGCCCGCCGCTTAGACAATATTGAGAAAAACTTTGACCAGTATGATACGAGCAAGCGGCTGTTGGCGAAGGCGTTTGCGACGTATGAGGCGCTGTCGCCGATCATTCAAGGAAAAGACACGGCGCTTGACAAGCAGCTGCGCACGGAGTTTGACAACGCATTGCAGTCGCTTGGCAACCCGGGGCTGTTCGGCGTCGGGGAGAAAAAATCGGACATCA
The DNA here is from genome assembly GCF_001618685.1 of Geobacillus subterraneus. Taxonomy (GTDB): domain Bacteria; phylum Bacillota; class Bacilli; order Bacillales; family Anoxybacillaceae; genus Geobacillus; species Geobacillus subterraneus. The sequence goes on from NZ_CP014342.1 coordinate 587,290, forward strand.
ATGCGTTTAAACAAAGCAAAGAGACGATTTTAACGGCGCTGCAGAAGCAATTCGGTTTGAAAAGCTTAGAAGTTGGCCATTTTTCGGAAAGCGCCACGGAAAAACCGGATGAAGTGAGAAAAAAGGAATGGACCGACTTGTCAGAATTGAAAAACTGGATTCCTCTCATTGTGATCGTTGCGATCATCATTGGCGCTGTCTTGATTTATGTACGGCGTCGGAAACGGACTTAGTCTACTTGTGAAGGGGGAGGCGGGGGCATGGAAGTTCAAGCGCTGCTCATTACGTTTCGCGAAGCGCTCGAGGCATTGCTTATTATCGGGATTATTACGTCATATTTGAAACGGGTGAACCATCGCGAGTATACGAAATACGTATGGCTTGGCGCCGCCTTGGCGGTGGCCGCCAGCGTCGGTGTCGCTATTTTGTTTCAAGTCGTGTTGACCGGCTTCGCTGCGATGGCAAGTGAAATCTACTTGAAAATCGGCATTATGCTCGTCTCGACGCTGCTGTTGACGCAAATGGTGTTTTGGATGGCTGAGCATAGCCAGCACATAAAAAAAAGCGTCGAAGGGAAAATGGATCAGTTCATCACAGCCGGCAATGTCGTCGGGATGGTCATCCATTCGTTTTTAGTCGTGTTGCGCGAAGGGGTGGAAACCGTCTTTTTCTTCGCCGCCATCACACACGGCAACATCGGCGCGGCGCTGCAAGGCTGGGGAGCCGCGACAGGCATGGCCATCGCCGCCTTGGTCAGCTACTTCTTCTTTAAGGGAACGATGCGCATCCCGCTCAAGACATTCTTTAAGGTGACCGGCGCTTTTATCGTCCTCATTGCTGCCGGGTTGCTCGTGCAAGCCATTTCCATGATGCAAGACATCGGTCTGATCGGCAGCGTCATGCCACATGTGTACGATTTGACTTGGCTGCTTCCGGAACACCCGATCGATTATGAGCATTATTTGCGCGACCACGGTGTGGCCCCCATCTTCTCCGGTGAAGTCGGCGTCTTTTTAAAAGCGCTGTTCGGCTACTCGTCGATGCCGTCGCTTGAGGAAATGATCGCCTATATCGGCTACTTTGTCGTCATTTACTTGCTCGTGACGAGCCGCCAAGGCCAAAAGAACAGCAAAGAGCACCCGTCGGCCGCGGCGCTTAAGGAAAAGACGAAAGGCATTCTGTAAAGGTACAAGGCGCTGCGCCTTGTATTTTTTCTTTGGAGGGAATCTCGTGAAACGACTGCTGCACGACCGGCTTTGGCTTTGTTTCAGCATCGGGCTGGCCGCCGTTTTGGCCGGCGCCGCGTTGTATTGGGCAAGCCCGTATGCGGCCACATGGGATGAAGTCGATTTTGCGCTGGCGCTTGAGCGCTACGACTTGTTAGGCATGCAGCCGCATTTTCCCGGCTATCCGTATTTCATTTTAGGCGGCATGGCCGTTCACACGGCCATCGCCAATCCGGCTAAGGCGCTTTCCGTGTTGAATGTTCTCGTTCTCTTGTCCGCCGTTTTTCCGCTCGTTTGGCTGCTGCGCCGGAACGTTTCGCTCCCGGCGGCGCTGCTCGCCGCTTTGGCCGTGCTCTCTTCAAGCTATGTGCTCCTCGCCGCCGCCCGGCCGATGTCTGACGGCGCGGCGCTCGGCGTGCTCTGGTGGTACATGTGGGCGGTGGAGCGGGCGCACCGACAGACGACATGGAAGGCGCAGCTGTTGCCGGCCGCTTTATTCAGCGTGCTGATGGGAGTGCGCCTGTCGTATGCTCCATTCGGCGCCGCGCTGTTGTTCCTTTGGTATGAAGACTGGAGCACGCACCGCCGCTTGGGCCGGGTGGCGGCCTCCGTTTTGGTGGCTGCGTTGTTTCAATTCATTTGGGTGGCAGCGGTGGCGCGCACGGAGGGCGGTCTTTTCCCGTTTTTCAAGCTCGGCTGGGCGTTTGTCCACGGCCATTTCAGCGATTGGGGCGGAACAGCGGCAGCGAGTCCGCTTCCGTTTTCCGAGCGGGTGCAACGGTTTTTGATCGACAACTTTTTTTGGACCGGCATCGCCTGCCAAAACGCTTGGCTGCTCGCTGCCTATGCGGCAATCGGCGCCATCGCCTGGCGCGCCGGGCGGTTTCGGCCGCCGCGCGCACTTGTCGTTTCCGCCCTGCTGTACGCCGTTTGGGCGCTATTGGCGCAAAACATTGAAAAACCGCGCCACCTTCTTCCGTTGATCCATTTTGCCCTGTTTTATGTGTGGGGCCGCTTTTTGGCTGTGCCGAGGGGATGGGGATTAGCGCTGGCGGCAGCGGTCGTGCTGCTGCAGGCGGCCGTCGGCATCGGGCAGCTGCGCGAGCAAGCGGCGACGCCGCCGGCTGTATACCAGTTGGCGGACGAGTTGCGTGACAAACCGCCGTCGTTTGTGGTATATACGTGGGAAGAAACGCGCGTGTTCGACTATTTGCATGTGCCGTTTCCGCATAAAGATGTGTTCCGTTTTTCCTTCTTTTTGCAAGACAAAGAAAACTACCGCCATGCTACAATTTATATGACCAATCATGTTGTTGACGGGTTTCGCGCCCAAGGAGTCGATGTTTCCCGCCATGTGCGCAAAGTGAAAACATATCGTTCCAGTCTGCTTGCCGATCCGGTGTACGGAACGATTACGCTGTACGAATGGGTCGGGGAATAGGATGGAGTGATGGCCATGAACGACCGGCTGAAGGAAAAGCTGTCCGTGCTCCCGGAACAGCCGGGCTGCTATTTAATGAAAGATAAACACGGAACGGTCATTTACGTCGGCAAGGCGAAGTCGCTAAAAGCGCGCGTCCGCTCGTATTTTACCGGGACGCATGACGGCAAAACGCAGCGGCTCGTCGAGGAAATCGCCGATTTTGAATATATCGTCACCTCGTCAAACGCCGAGGCGCTCATTTTGGAAATGAACTTGATTAAAAAGCATGATCCGAAATACAACGTCATGCTGAAAGATGATAAAAGCTATCCGTTTATTAAAATTACCGCCGAAACACATCCGCGCCTCTTGATCACCCGTAAAGTGAAAAAAGACGGCGGCAAATATTTCGGCCCGTATCCGAACGTGCAGGCGGCGAATGAGACGAAAAAGCTGCTCGACCGTTTGTATCCGCTCCGCAAATGTTCGACGATGCCTTCGCGCGCCTGTTTGTATTACCATATGGGCCAATGCCTCGCCCCGTGCGTCAACCCGGTGTCGGACGAACAAAATAAGGCGATGGTTGAACAAATCGTCCGCTTTTTAAACGGCGGCTATGAAGACGTAAAGCGGGAGTTGGCCGAGAAAATGCACGAGACGGCGGAAGCGCTCGAATTTGAGCGGGCGAAAGAATACCGCGACCAAATCGCGGCGATTGAGATGACGATGGAAAAGCAAAAAATGATGTTCAATGATTTCATCGACCGCGATGTATTCGGCTATGCGTACGACAAGGGCTGGATGTGCGTGCAAGTGTTTTTCCTCCGCCAAGGAAAGCTGATCGAGCGCGACGTGTCCATTTTTCCGCTTTACCAAGACCCGGATGAGGAAATGCTGACGTTTTTGGGCCAGTTTTATGCGAAAGCGCATCATTTGAAGCCGAAAGAAGTCGTCCTCCCGTCCGACATTGACGGGGAGCTTGCCCGTGAATTGCTCGGCGTAGCCGTCGTCCAGCCGAAAAAAGGGAAGAAAAAAGAGCTTGTGGAGCTGGCGAGCCAAAACGCCGCCATTGCCTTGAAGGAACAGTTTTATTTCATTGAGCGCGATGAAGAGCGGACGATCAAAGCCATCGAGCGTCTCGGAGAGCGCCTCGGCATTCCAGCGCCGCGTCGCATCGAGGCGTTTGACAACTCGAACATTTACGGGGCCGATCCGGTCTCGGCGCTCGTCGTGTTCCTTGACGGCAAGCCAGCGAAAAAAGAATACCGGAAATATAAGGTAAAAACAGTGGCGGGACCGAACGATTATGAAACGATGCGCGAAGTTGTGCGCCGCCGCTATACGCGCGTGTTGAAAGAAGGATTGCCGCTTCCCGATTTGATCATCATCGACGGCGGTAAAGGCCACTTGTCGGCGGTGCGGGATGTATTGGAAAACGAGCTCGGCCTCGATGTGCCGCTGGCCGGGCTGGCGAAAGACGAAAAACACCGCACATCGGAGCTCATCGCCGGCGATCCGCCAGCCGTCGTGCCGCTTGACCGGCAAAGCCAAGAGTTTTATTTGCTGCAGCGCATTCAAGATGAAGTGCACCGGTTTGCGGTCACATTCCACCGTCAGACGCGGCAGAAGACGATGTTCCATTCCGTTCTCGATGACATCCCCGGTGTCGGAGCAAAACGGAAAAAGGCGCTATTAAACTATTTTGGCTCGGTGAAAAAGATGAAAGAAGCGACGATTGAAGAGTTGCAACAGGCGAACATCCCGCGGGCGGTGGCGGAGAAAATTTACGAGAAGCTGCATGAATAGCGGTTAAAAGGGCGTCCCGTAAGCGCGGGGCGCCCTTTGTTGCCCTTGCTGAGAAGTCATTGCTTCGACTATAGACGACTAGCGGTGATCAATCAATGGTTTGTTTCCGGTCCCACTTCACTAAAATGCGCGCCTTGCCTGCCTGTTTTGCCGGCAATTCGACCGCTTCGGTGACGAATCGTTTTTGCTGCTCAATTTGTTGGGCGAGAAACCCGGCTTCGAGCTGAAAGGTGCAGCTGTCGTATAAGGAAAGGCGGGCGGAGACAATCGGACCGGACAGCTCGATGTGCAGTTCATCTTTCCGCTCCTCGTCGGCCGACAGCGTCCCCCAGCCAGCCCGCTCAAAAAAGACGGCGATGTCCTCCATTGTAGCGAGCGGATAGCGGCGCGCCAGCTGCTTGCCGGCCCAGTATAAAAGGGCGGCGCCATCTTTACCGAGCAGCTCGGGAAGAAGCGAATGGCGGAGCAGCTCAGCGCCAAATGCGGAAAGCGTGATCGATCCAAACGTTTCATACTGTTCCTCTAACCGTGGCTGTTTCATCGTCTTCCCCTCTTTCTATCCATTTCCTCATTATAGCTGAACTGCCGGCGGCGTGCACTCCCTTTCTTCAGAGAGGGAAAATATGAGAATGTTTGAACATTTTGTGGCGATGTTTTCTTGACGCTTGTACAATGTGGGAGTACAATGAATGTGACAAATGCAAGATGGAAATGGAAGGCGTTTCTATTTCCATCCTGTAACGAGGGGAATTTATTTTTACTTACGTTAAAGGGGGTTTACATAATGGCAGGGAATCGCGAGTTTTATTATCGCCGGCTCCATTCGCTGCTCGGGGTTATCCCCGTTGGGGTGTTTTTAGTGCAGCACTTGGTCGTCAACCATTTTGCGACGCGCGGGCCGGAAGCGTTTAACCGGGCGGCTGCGTTTATGGCAAACTTGCCGTTCCGTATTTTCTTGGAAATTTTCATTATTTTCCTTCCATTGCTGTTCCACGCGGTATACGGCATTTACATCGCGTTTACAGCCAAATTCAACACGCGCCAGTACGGCTATTTCCGCAACTGGATGTTCATGCTTCAGCGGATTACGGGCATTATCACATTGATTTTTGTCGTCTGGCACGTGTATGAAACAAGGGTGCAAGCCGCGTTTGGCGCTGAAGTGAATTATGATATGATGGCCAATATTGTCGATAATCCGTTTATGCTTTGGTTTTATATTATCGGCATTTTGTCGACCGTCTTTCACTTCGCCAACGGTTTATGGTCGTTCTTCGTCAGCTGGGGTTTAACGGTATCCCCTCGTTCACAGCAAGTGTTCACGTACATTACGATGATCATCTTTGTCGCGCTTTCGATTGTCGGCATTCGCGCCATTTTGGCTTTTGCGTAAAAAATTGATTTCAGCTGTTGGATGACATGAACCGCTGCGTTGGCTCTTGATGGATCACGCTGCAGCCGTTTGTCGAACGAACGCTTGATCGACAGAGGCAAACCGTGGGACATTGAAGCAAAAGCAGCAATTTTCTAGGGAGTGAGTAGCCATGAAAAAAGGAAAAATCATCGTTGTTGGCGGCGGATTGGCCGGCTTGATGGCCACGATTAAAATCGCCGAAGCAGGAGTGCCTGTCGAGTTGTTTTCACTCGTTCCGGTAAAGCGTTCTCACTCCGTCTGTGCCCAAGGCGGCATTAACGGAGCGGTCAATACGAAAGGGGAAGGCGACTCGCCGTGGGAACATTTTGACGACACCGTCTACGGCGGCGACTTTTTGGCGAACCAGCCCCCGGTCAAAGCGATGTGCGAGGCAGCGCCGGGGATCATTTACATGCTTGACCGGATGGGCGTCATGTTCAACCGCACGCCGGAAGGATTGCTCGACTTCCGCCGTTTCGGGGGAACGCAGCACCACCGCACGGCTTACGCCGGGGCAACGACCGGCCAGCAAATTTTGTATGCGCTTGACGAGCAAGTGCGCCGCCATGAAGTGGCTGGGCTTGTGACGAAATATGAGCATTGGGAGTTTTTGGGAGTCGTTTTAGATGACGAACAAATTTGCCGCGGCATCGTCGCGCAAGACTTACGATCCATGGAGATTAAAGCGTTTCCTGCCGATGCCGTCATTTTGGCGACCGGCGGACCGGGGATCATTTTCGGAAAATCGACGAACTCGGTCATCAATACCGGTTCGGCGGCGTCGATCGCCTATCAGCAAGGCGTCTATTATGCAAACGGCGAATTTATCCAAATCCATCCGACCGCGATTCCGGGCGATGACAAGCTTCGGTTGATGAGCGAATCGGCGCGCGGGGAAGGCGGCCGCGTCTGGACGTACAAAGACGGAAAACCGTGGTACTTCCTTGAAGAAAAATACCCGGCTTACGGAAACTTAGTGCCGCGCGACATCGCTGCCCGGGAAATTTTCCATGTGTGCGTCGACTTGAAGCTCGGCATTAACGGGGAAAACATGGTGTATTTGGATCTTTCCCATAAAGATCCGAAAGAGCTGGATATTAAGCTCGGCGGCATTATTGAAATTTACGAGAAATTCATGGGCGAAGACCCGCGCAAAGTGCCGATGAAAGTGTTTCCTGCTGTTCACTATTCAATGGGCGGCTTATGGGTCGACTATGACCAAATGACAAACATTAAAGGGCTGTTTGCCGCCGGTGAGTGCGACTACTCTATTCATGGCGCCAACCGTCTCGGCGCGAACTCGCTCTTATCGGCCATTTATGGCGGGATGGTCGCCGGCCCGAACGCGGTCCGCTACATCCGCGGTCTTGAAAAATCGGCCGATGCGCTGCCGTCGGCGCTGTTTGATGGCTATGTCAAACAAGAACAAGAAAAGTGGGAAAACATTCTGTCGATGGACGGTACGGAAAACGCCTATGTGCTGCATAAAGAGCTCGGCGAATGGATGACAGCGAACGTGACGATCGTCCGCTACAACGACCGGCTGCTGAAAACGGACGAAAAAATTCAAGAGCTGATGGAGCGGTACAAAAACATCAGCGTCACCGACACGGCGAAGTGGAGCAACCAAGGGGCGACGTTTATCCGTCAGCTGTACAACATGCTGCAGCTTGCCCGCGTCATCACGCTCGGCGCGTATCATCGCAACGAAAGCCGCGGAGCGCACTACAAACCGGAGTTTCCGGAGCGCAATGACGAAGAGTGGCTGAAAACGACGATGGCCCGCTACACGCCAGACGGTCCGGCATTCCATTACGAAGAGATCGATGTTTCGTTGATCAAGCCGCGCAAACGCGACTACAGCAAAAAGAAAGAGGAAGTGAAGTAAGATGAGCGAGAACAAAACGGTTCGATTCATCATTACGCGCCAAGATCGTCCGGACTCTGCGCCATATGAAGAAGAGTTTGTCATCCCGTACCGCCCGAACATGAACGTCATTTCGGCGCTCATGGAAATCCGCCGCAACCCGGTCAACGCCAAAGGCGAAAAAACGACACCGGTCGTTTGGGAAATGAACTGTTTGGAAGAAGTGTGCGGAGCATGTTCGATGGTGATTAACGGCAAGCCGCGCCAAGCGTGTGCGGCCTTGATCGACCAGCTCGAGCAGCCGATCCGCCTCGAGCCGATGCGCACGTTCCCGGTCATCCGCGACTTGGTCATCGACCGGAGCCGGATGTTTGATGCGCTAAAACGCGTCAAAGCATGGATTCCAATCGACGGAACGTACGACTTGGGTCCGGGTCCGCGCATGCCGGAGCGGAAGCGGCAATGGGCGTACGAGCTGTCCAAATGCATGACGTGCGGGGTCTGTCTTGAAGCGTGCCCGAACGTCAACAGCAAGTCGAACTTTATCGGCCCGGCGCCGCTGTCGCAAGTGCGGCTGTTTAACGCCCATCCGACCGGAGCGATGCATAAAGCTGAGCGGCTGCGGGCGATTATGGGCGACGGCGGTTTGGCCAACTGCGGCAACTCGCAAAACTGTGTGCAGTCGTGCCCGAAAGGCATTCCGCTGACGACGTCAATCGCCGCGTTAAACCGCGACACGACGATCCAAATGTTCCGCGATTTCTTTGGCAGCGACGAAGCGTAACAGTTGAACCTCTCATCCCCTCCGTGGCCAGCCATGGAGGGGATTTTGCGCTTGCCCAGCCCCCTTGTCTTTGATCAGGTGGGGAGGCGAAAAAAAGACCTATTTTTCTATTAGATAAGCAAAATTTCGTCACCGCCGCCCTTGCTCTCACATACGATATGGTGAGGAAATACCCATCCGGCAGTTCGGGCCCATTGAGAGCAAGGAGGGTTACAACCGTTGAAGGATCAATCGTTTCAATCGAAGCCGCTGTTGACAAAGAGAGAAAAAGAAGTCTTCGAATTGCTCGTGCAAGACAAGACGACGAAGGAGATCGCCAAAGAGCTGTTTATCAGCGAGAAAACTGTTCGCAACCATATTTCGAATGCGATGCAAAAGCTTGGGGTCAAGGGGCGCTCGCAAGCGGTCATTGAATTGCTTCGAATGGGCGAACTTGAACTATAAACGATGCCGGCTTTCCCTTTTCGGATGGCCGGCTGTTATGTTCCTTTGCGGCCGGACGAGGCTTTGCCGCCTGTCTGGCCTTTTGTCTGCAGCGGCGTTCTATATTATTTTGTATTGATTATGTCCCCCGGTATTGTAAAATGAAAAATAGAATGGCCGTTGGCTGAGGCACGTTGTTTTGGGGCCAGGCCGCGAAAATGATCAAGGGGAGATTGTATGTCGTCTGCGATGAACGAAAAAACGGTTGCCGAGTTGGAAAAATTGCTTCGCTATATCGCCGCCAACTTAAAACAGCGCGGCCGCGAAATTTTAACGAACTACCCCATCACGCCTCCGCAGTTTGTCGCGTTGCAATGGCTGCTTGAAGAAGGGGACTTGACGGTTGGCGAGTTATCGAGCAAAATGTATTTGGCGTGCAGCACGACGACCGACTTGGTCGATCGCATGGAGCGAAACGGTCTCGTCGCCCGAGTGCGTGATGAACATGATCGGCGCGTCGTCCGCATTCACCTGCTCGAAAAAGGCGAGCGCATCATTGAGGAAGTGATTGAAAAACGCCAGCGCGATTTGGCCCAAGTGCTGGAAAACTTTTCGGATGAAGAAATTGTCGTTTTTGAGCGCTGTTTGCGCAAACTGCATCAAGAAATGATGAAAGAATGAGGCGATCACTTGGAAAGAGCAATTGGTGTCATTGATTCAGGAGTCGGCGGCTTAACCGTCGCCAAAGAAATTATGCGGCAGCTGCCAAAGGAACAGATCATTTACCTTGGCGACACCGCCCGCTGTCCGTACGGGCCGCGCCCGGTTGAAGAAATTCGCCGATTTACATGGCAGATGATTCACTACTTGCGGCAATATCCGTTGAAAATGCTTGTCATTGCCTGCAACACGGCAACCGCGGTCGCGCTCGATGAAGTGCGGGAGCGGCTTGACATTCCGGTGCTTGGCGTCGTTCATCCCGGCGCCCGCGCCGCCTTGAAGGCGACGAAAAGCGGGCATATCGGTGTGATTGGCACCGTCGGGACGGTCAGAAGCAAAGCGTATGAAAAAGCGCTCCAATCGATCAACCCGCACGTTCGTGTCGAAAGCTTGGCCTGTCCGAAGTTCGTCCCGCTTGTCGAAAGCGGCGATTTTGAAGGGGAGAAGGCGGTGGCGATTGTCGCCGAATCGCTTGCTCCGCTGCGTCCGCGGCCGATTGATGTGCTCATTTTAGGGTGCACGCATTACCCGTTGCTGGCCCCGCTCATTCGGGCGTATATGGGCAAAAAGGTGAAACTCATCTGCTCCGGCGATGAAACGGCCCGCGAAGTGAGCACGATTTTGCATCATAGCCACCTCCTTTACACCGGCAGGCGCGAACCGGAGCATTTGTTTTTCACGACCGGATCAAAAGAACTGTTTGAAAAGATTTCAAGAAAATGGTTTGGCAAATCGATCGGCAAAGTCGAGGCGATTCGTCTGTGACCGAAAAAATCCTTTAGCGCGTGGACGCTAAAGGATTTTTTTATTCTATTTTGGCAACCGGCTCGTATACATAGTAGTACAAACTACGAGTAGGAGGGAACGTCAATGGGCAAACGGACGGTTCATAGATGGACAGCGCCGGTGCTCGCTTCGCTTTTGCTGCTTGGCGGCTGCGGTTTGTTTGGGAATGATGAGGCAGTGAAGGAGATCGATCCGCCGCAAGAAACGAGCTATGTCAAAGACGGTCAGGCGCTCCAAGAGGCAACGGGGGACAAAAAGGGAGAGAAAGAGGAAGCGAAGGCTACCGAGACGGTGAAGAGGGAATTATACTTAATTGACAAAAATGGCTTCGTCGTGCCGCAAACAGTAGAGTTGCCGAAAACGCAGGCGGTTGCGAAACAAGTGCTCGAATATTTAGTCGAGGATGGCCCGGTATCCGAAGTGTTGCCAAATGGCTTCCGCGCCGTCATTCCGGCAGGCACGACTGTGCTTGGCACAAAACTGGAAAAAGACGGGACGTTGATCGCCGACTTTTCGCCGGAATTTAAGCAATACAAACCGGAGGATGAAAAGCGGATTTTGCAAGCCATTACGTGGACATTGACCCAATTTGACAACATTAAGCGCGTCAAAATCCGGATTAACGGCTATGACCAAGAGGTGATGCCGGTCAATAAAACACCGATCCAAGGCGGAGTCAGCCGGGCGGATGGCATCAATATCGAGGCGAGCGGCGTGCCGGACATTACGAATACGCACCCGGTCACGGTTTATTTTGTCGCCCAGCAGGGAGACAACACATATTATGTGCCGGTGACAAGACGGGTACCCAATAAAGAAAAGGACGATATCGCTGCGGCGATCAATGAGCTCATCCAAGGGCCGGACCACGGCAGCGGGCTTGTTGGCGTCTTTCAGCCGGATGCCAAGCTTGTCGATGCCCCGAAATATGAGGACGGCAAAGTGACGCTCAACTTTAACGAGGGCATTTATGGCAGCAACAAGAAACATGTGATTTCCGATGTCGTATTAAATTCGCTTGTGCTGTCGCTCACCGAGCAAAATGGGGTTGAAAGCGTGGCGATCACCGTCAACGGCAAAGCCGATCTCGTCACCGAAGATGGCAAGCCGCTCACAAAACCGGTCACCCGGCCGCAAAACGTCAATACAGGGACATTTTAACAAGCTGGAAACAAAGGGGGCCATTATGGTATAACAAAGAGGTGGAAACGTATTCCGCCTCTTTATTTTTTGGAAAACGGCGGAAAGCTGACCGCTTGGGGAGTGCGATCGAAACAGGAAAGATGTTCTTTACACCGCCTGCGGTTTGCCTGAAGGGGCAGCCTGGCGCTAGGCAGCCAAGCGGGAGTCATCCAAGGAGAAAAAAGGAGGATTGTGATGAGAACGGACGGACGAAACAACCGCGAACTTCGCCCTGTACATATACAACCGCATTATATGAAGCATGCTGAAGGTTCGGTTTTGATTGAAATCGGCGACACGAAAGTGATTTGCACGGCGACGGTTGAAGAGAGAGTGCCGCCGTTTATGCGCGGCGGAGGGAAAGGCTGGATTACGGCTGAATATGGGATGCTGCCGCGGGCGACCGAACAGCGGAATGCGAGGGAAGCGAGCAAAGGGAAAGTGTCAGGGCGGACGATGGAAATTCAGCGTCTGATCGGCCGGGCGCTCCGCTCGGTCGTTGAGCTGGAACAGCTCGGCGAGCGGACCGTCTGGATTGACTGCGACGTCATTCAAGCGGACGGCGGAACGCGGACGGCGTCGATTACCGGTGCGTATGTGGCGCTCGTGCTGGCGCTCTCTAAGCTTGTGGAGGAAGGGAAGCTTGCGTCGCTTCCGGTTCGCGATTTTCTCGCTGCCACCTCAGTCGGCATCGATCCTGAACATGGGGTCATTCTCGATTTAAATTACAGCGAGGATGCCCGCGCGAAAGTCGACATGAACGTCGTCATGACCGGAGCCGGCCAGTTTGTCGAAATTCAAGGCACCGGGGAGGAAGCGTCCTTTTCGCGCGCCGAGCTAGAGGAATTGCTCGAGGCGGCGCAGATGGGCATTGAACAGCTCATCGCCATTCAGCGCCGCGTATTGGGCGAGCGGGCGGCCCGCATCGGAGTGAAGCACGAAGCAGAACGGGAGGAGAAGGCGGAATGAAGGAGATCATTATTGCTACGAAAAATGCCGGCAAGGCGCGCGAGTTTGCCGCCTTGTTTGCCAAGCGGGGCATCGAAGTGAAATCGCTCCTTGATTTTCCGGACGTTCCCGATGTCGAAGAAACGGGGAGCACATTTGCCGAAAATGCCAAATTAAAAGCTGAGGCGGTGTGCCAACGCTTGCAGCGGCCGGTCATCGCCGATGATTCCGGGCTTGCCGTTGATGCGCTCGGCGGCCGGCCGGGCGTCCATTCAGCCCGCTACGCCGGGGAAGACAAAAACGATGCGCGCAACATCGCTAAACTGCTTCATGAACTTGACGGAGTGCCGATGGAGAAGCGCACCGCCCGCTTTCATTGCGCGCTGGCCGTTGCCATTCCCGGGCGGCCGACCGTCATTGTCGAGGCGACGTGTGACGGTTATATCGCCGAAGCGCCGCGCGGAGAGGGCGGTTTTGGATATGACCCTGTCTTTTATCTTCCGGAGCGGGGGAAAACGATGGCCGAATTTTCGCCCGAAGAGAAAAATGCCATCAGCCATCGGGCGAAGGCGCTGGCGAAGCTGAATGAGCAATGGGACGAGATCATGGCCGAAAAGGGGCGGACGGAATGAAAGCGGTCATTGTCAGTGACAGTCACGGGCTGACCGCCGAGCTCGCTCAAATTGTGTCGCGCCATCGCCATGAAGCGGATTTGTTCATTCATTGCGGTGATTCCGAGCTGCCGGCGGAAGCGGATGAAATTGCTCCGTTTGCGGTCGTGCGCGGCAATTGCGATTGGACAGCGGCGTTTCCCGACGAGCGAACCGAGGAGGCAGGCGGCGTCCGCTTCTTTGTCACCCACGGCCACTTATACGGCGTGAAAACGTCGCTGTTACGTTTATACTATCGGGCGAAAGAAACAGGGGCCAACGTCGTTTGCTTCGGCCACTCCCACCTCGCCGGCGCCGAGCGAATCGATGAAGTGTTGTTCATCAATCCAGGCAGCATCGCCTTGCCGCGCGGGAGAAAAGAAAAAACATATGCGGTGCTGACAGTCGGCAAAGGCCAAGCGCTCGTTCAATTTTATGATGTGGCCGGGCGTGCGATCCCGGACTTGGAACAAACGTTTTCCTTCTAGGCGGACAAGTGTCCGCTTTTTTATTTTTCGGCGCCTCTCCCCCCTCTTTCTAACTAATCTTATTTGCCTCCTGTTGTGGAGAGAAAAATTTTTTTAAAATCAGCAAATCCTTGATTCTATCACATTGTAAGCGTATACAAGTAGTTTGACCAATCAAAATTTTCAAAAAACGTTATTGACGGCGGGGAAGTTTAGGATTATTATAATTTTCAAATAAGAGAAACGACTCAAACCCATCATCGAGCCGTTCGAAGCAACTGTTGACTGATCAAGGAAGAGGGGAACCGAAGTGGGCGAACAATGGATCTATTTAAACGGAGAATTTGTAACGAAAGAAAACGCAAAAATATCGGTTTATGACCACGGATTTTTGTATGGGGACGGCGTGTTTGAGGGCATTCGCGTCTATAGCGGCAACGTATTCCGCCTGGAAGAACATATAGATCGGCTGTACAACTCCGCGAAGTCCATTTTGCTGAACATCCCGTACACGAAAGATGAAATGATTGACCGTGTGCTCGAAACCATCCGCCGCAACGGCTACCAAGATGCGTACATCCGCCTTGTCGTTTCGCGCGGAGTCGGCGATTTGGGGCTCGATCCGTATAAATGCAAAACGCCGCAAATCGTCATTATCGTTGAGCCGCTGGCGCTCTTCCCAAAACATTTATATGAAACGGGCATCGAAGTGGTGACAGTGGCGACGCGCCGCAACCGCTCTGACGTGTTGAGCCCGAAAGTCAAATCGCTCAACTATTTGAACAATGTTCTCGTGAAGATCGAAGCGCATTTGGCCAACGTCAGCGAAGCGCTCATTTTAAACGACCAAGGATATGTAGCTGAAGGTTCTGGGGATAACGTCTTCATCATCAAAAACGGCGTCGTTTACACGCCGCCGGGATATGTCGGAGCGCTTGAAGGCATTACGCGCCAGGCGATTATCGAAATTGCCGAGGATCTCGGCTATACGGTCAAAGAAGAGCCATTTACCCGCCATGATGTATATGTCGCAGATGAAGTGTTTTTAACCGGGACGGCGGCCGAAGTCATTTCCGTCATCAAAGTTGACGGCCGGACGATCGGCGACGGAACGCCTGGTCCGCATACGAAGCGGCTTCTTGAAGAATTCCGCCGCCGCGTTGTTGCCGAGGGAGTTAAAGTATATCCGACGAACGCCAATGTCGGTTAAGCGGCAATGACAATTGCATACGGAAAAAGCGTTGACGAGGATAAGTAGTCAGCGGGGCCAACATCCACAGAGAGCCGGGGGAGCTGGGAACCGGTGATGTTGCCGCTTGATGAACTCACCTCTGAGCGCCAGCCTGAACGCCAAACAGCAAGTAGGGTTGGACGGGTGGAGACGCGCGCTTCACCCGTTACGAAAACGAGCGGCTGGCTTCGGCCGGTTGCTCCTAAGGCGGCCGTGATGGCCGTGAAGAAGGGTGGTACCGCGGAAAGGAAACCTTTTCGCCCCTTTGGCTGGGCAAGTCCGGCCATGGAGGGTGAAAAGGTTTTTTATATGGATGACAAACAACGGGGAGGATCGACGATGGCAAAGATGAAAGTGGAGGAACAAGTGAGGACGAAGGCGAGAATGAGCGGGTCGCTGATGTTGATTGAAGCGCTGAAGGCGGAAAACGTCGAAGTCATTTTCGGCTATCCGGGCGGCGCGGTGCTGCCGCTTTATGACGAGCTGTATAAAGCCGGCGTGTTTCACGTGTTAACGCGCCATGAGCAAGGGGCCATCCATGCGGCGGAAGGGTACGCGCGCATTTCCGGGAAACCCGGGGTTGTCATCGCCACCTCCGGCCCGGGGGCGACAAACATCGTCACCGGGCTGACGGACGCGATGATGGATTCGCTGCCGCTCGTTGTCTTTACCGGGCAAGTGGCGACGAGCGTCATCGGCTCGGATGCGTTTCAAGAGGCGGATGTCGTTGGGATTACGATGCCGATCACCAAGCATAACTATCAAGTGCGCGACATCAGCGAGCTGCCGAAAATCATTAAAGAAGCGTTTCATATTGCGACGACCGGGCGGCCAGGGCCGGTGTTGATCGATATTCCAAAAGATGTGACGACGGCCGAAGGGGAGTTTGACTACGATCAAGACGTTCATCTGCCCGGCTATCAGCCGACGACACAGCCGAACCATTGGCAAATCCGGCGGCTCGTCGAGGCGGTCAGCCAGTCGAAGCGCCCGGTCATTTTAGCCGGCGCCGGCGTCTTGCACGCCAACGCGGCCGATGAACTGCGACAATATGCAGAGCAGCAAAAGATCCCGGTCGTCCATACGCTCCTTGGCCTCGGCGGCTTCCCGGCTGACCACCCGCTTTTTCTCGGCATGGCCGGCATGCACGGGACTTATACGGCGAATATGGCGCTGTATGAATGCGACTTGCTCATTAACATCGGCGCCCGCTTCGACGACCGGGTTACCGGCAATTTAAAATATTTTGCGCCAAAGGCGACGGTCGCCCATATTGACATCGACCCGGCGGAAATCGGCAAAAACGTGCCGACGAAAATCCCGATCGTCAGCGATGCGAAAGCGGCCTTGCACGAGCTGATCGACCAGCAAGGCAAACCGGCCGACACGGCGGCATGGCTTGCCCAGCTTGATGAGTGGAAGCGGCGATTCCCGCTTTATTACGAGCCGGAAGAAGGGACGATCAAACCGCAAAAGCTCATTGAGATGATTTATGAGCTGACGGGCGGCGAGGCGATCGTTACAACCGATGTCGGCCAGCATCAAATGTGGGCGGCGCAATATTACAAGTTTAACCGGCCGAACCGCTGGGTCACATCCGGGGGGCTTGGCACGATGGGCTTCGGGCTTCCGGCGGCCATCGGCGCCCAGCTTGCCGACCGGAGCGCCACGGTCGTTTCGATCGTCGGCGACGGCGGCTTCCAAATGACATTCCAAGAACTGTCGGTCATTCAAGAGCTGCAGCTGCCGATCAAAGTCGTCATCGTCAACAACCAGGCGCTCGGCATGGTGCGGCAATGGCAGGAGCTGTTTTATGACAAACGGTACTCCCATTCGCTCATTCCGAACCAGCCGGATTTCGTGAAATTGGCTGAAGCATACGGCATGCCGGGGCTGCGGGCGAAGACGGAAGCGGAAGCTGCCGAAGTATTAAAACAAGCATTTGCCATCGACGGTCCGGTGCTGCTTGACTTCCACGTCCGCGCCGACGAAAACGTCTATCCGATGGTCGCGCCCGGAAAAGGGCTTCATGAAATGGTGGGGGTGAAAGCATGCGAAGAATTATCACAATGACCGTCAACAACCGTCCAGGCGTATTAAACCGCATCACCGGGCTGTTTACGAAGCGGCATTACAACATTGAAAGCATCACCGTCGGCCATACGGAAATCGACGGGGTATCGCGGATGACGTTCGTCGTCAACGTTGACGATGAGCGGATCGCTGAACAAATTATTAAGCAGTTAAACAAGCAAATCGATGTGTTGAAAGTGAGTGATATCACTGACCAGGCCATCGTCGCACGCGAGCTGGCGCTCGTGAAAGTGGCGGCCGCTCCGGCGATCCGCCAAGAAATTTATACGCTTATCGAACCGTTCCGCGCTTCGATCGTTGACGTGAGCAAAGACAGCCTCGTCATTCAAGTGACCGGCGAGCCGGAAAAGGTCGAAGCGTTGATCGAGCTGCTCCGCCCGTATGGCATCAAAGAAGTGGCGCGCACGGGTACGACTGCGTTCACCCGCGGAGCGCAAAAAGCGGCGACCAGCCAGAAAACAGCGTTCATCATTTAACAATACTCACACTACATGATAAAGGAGAGGGTACTCATGGCAAAAGTGTACTATAACGGAGATGCAAACGAACAATATTTGCAAGGAAAAACGGTCGCTATTATCGGCTATGGTTCGCAAGGTCATGCGCATGCGCAAAACTTGCGCGACAGCGGTGTTCGCGTCATTGTCGGATTGCGAAAAGGGAAATCGTGGGAACAGGCGGAACAAGACGGCTTCGAGGTATATGCGGTTCGCGAAGCGGCGAAACAGGCCGATATCGTGATGGTGCTGCTGCCGGATGAAAAACAGCCGGCCGTTTACAAAGAAGAAATTGAACCGGAATTGAAACCGGGCAACGCGCTTGTCTTCGCCCATGGCTTTAATATCCACTTCAGCCAAGTCGTTCCGCCGGAGCACGTTGACGTCTTTTTGGTCGCGCCAAAAGGCCCGGGCCATCTTGTCCGGCGCACGTATGCTGAAGGGGCGGGCGTGCCGGCGCTCATCGCCGTCTATCAAGATGTGACCGGCCATGCGAAAGAAACCGCGCTCGCTTACGCCAAAGCGATCGGCGCCACGCGGGCGGGGGTGCTTGAGACAACGTTCAAAGAAGAAACGGAAACCGACTTGTTTGGCGAGCAGGCGGTGCTTTGCGGCGGGTTGACGGCGCTCATTAAAGCCGGATTTGAAACGCTCGTTGAAGCGGGATATCAGCCGGAAGTCGCATATTTCGAATGTTTGCATGAGATGAAGCTCATCGTCGACCTCTTGTATGAGGGTGGGCTGTCGTGGATGCGCTACTCGATTTCTGATACGGCGCAATGGGGTGACTTTACATCCGGGCCGCGCGTCATTAACGAAGCGGTGAAAGCGGAAATGAAAAACATTTTGCATGACATTCAAACCGGTAAATTTGCAAAAAGCTGGATCTTAGAAAATCAGGCAAACCGTCCGGAGTTCAACGCCATCAATCGGCGCGAAAACGAGCATTTGATCGAGGTGGTCGGACGCGAATTGCGGAGCATGATGCCGTTTGTGAAGGCAAAACAAAAAGAGGCGGTGGTGCCAGGTGCGAAAAATTAAGTTTTTTGATACGACGTTGCGCGACGGGGAACAATCAGCCGGGGTAAACTTAAATTTGCAAGAAAAATTGGAGATCGCCCGCCAGCTCGAGCGGCTGCAAGTTGATATTATCGAGGCGGGCTTCCCCGCCTCGTCCAAAGGCGATTTTGAAGCGGTCAAACAAATCGCGGAAACGATTCGAACATGTTCGGTCACCGGGCTGTCGCGCTCGGTTCGAAGCGATATTGACGCCGCATGGGAGGCATTACAAGGCGGCGCCGAGCCGCGGTTGCATTTATTCATCGCCACCTCGCCGATCCATATGGTGCACAAACTGCGGATGACGCCGGAGCAAGTCATTGAAGCGGCGGTGGAAGCGGTGAAATATGCCAAACGTTTCTTCCCGATCGTTCAATGGTCGGCGGAAGATGCGTGCCGGAGCGAACTGCCGTTTTTGGCAAAAATCGTTACCGAAGTGATCAAAGCCGGCGCCTCTGTGATCAATATCCCAGATACGGTCGGCTATATTACACCAAAAGAGTATGGGGAGATTTTCCTCTATTTACGAAATAATGTTCCGAATATTGAAAATATTTCTTTATCCGCCCATTGCCATGACGACTTAGGCATGGCGGTCGTAAACTCACTCTCGGCCATCGAGCACGGGGCGACACAAGTTGAATGCACGATCAACGGCATCGGCGAGCGGGCCGGCAACGCGGCGCTTGAGGAGATCGCCGTCGCCCTTCACATTCGCAAAGATTATTATCAAGTGGAAACGCGCCTCAATTTACAAGAAATTAAGCGCACGAGCAGTCTAGTCAGCAAGCTGACCGGCATGGTCGTTCCGCCGAACAAGGCGGTTGTCGGCAAAAACGCGTTTGCCCACGAATCCGGCATTCATCAAGACGGCGTCCTAAAAGAAAAAACGACGTATGAAATCATCTCGCCGGAGCTCGTCGGTGTGCCGTCGAATTCGATGGTGCTTGGCAAACATTCCGGCCGCCATGCGCTCCGCAACCGGGTCGAAGAGCTCGGCTATACGCTGTCAGAGGAAGAGATCAACCAGCTGTTCGTCCGCTTTAAAGAGCTGGCGGATAAAAAGAAAGATGTGACGGACGATGATTTAGTCGCTTTAATTTTCGAAGAGAAGTTCGACCATTTCAAAGATTTTTACCAATTGTCGTCGATTCAAGTACAGTACGGGACAAATCAAATCCCGACAGCGGTTGTTGTGTTAAAAGACGGGAAAGGAAACGACATCCAAGAAGCGGCGACCGGAGCGGGCAGCGTCGAGGCGCTGTACAACACGTTGGAGCGCTGTTTCCAAACGGCGGTGACGCTGCTAGATTACCGGATTGAATCGGTCGGGGGCGGCCGCGATGCGTTAGCGCAAGTATTTGTTAAAGTGCGCGTCAACGATGTGGAAACGAGCGGACGCGGAACGGCGCAAGATGTGCTCGAAGCTTCGGCTAAAGCGTACATTAACGCGATGAACCGCGTGTTTATGATCGAAGCGATGCGCGCTGAAAACGAAAAAGTGGCAACACCATAAAACGGGGGGATCAAGCATGGGAAACTATCGGATTGCCGTCTTGCCGGGCGATGGCATCGGCCAAGAAGTGACATCTGGAGCGGTGGACGTATTAAAAGCGGTCGGAATCCGGTTTGGACATGAGTTTACATTCGAATACGGGTTAATCGGCGGGGCGGCGATCGATGAAGCAGGGACGCCGCTCCCGGAAGAAACGCTTCGCCTTTGCCAACAAAGCGACGCCGTCTTGCTTGGGGCGGTCGGCGGTCCGAAGTGGGACGAAAATCCTCCGCACCTGCGCCCGGAAAAAGGGCTGCTTGCCATCCGCCAACAGCTTGGGTTATACGCGAACTTGCGGCCGGTCGTCTGCTATGACAGCTTGGCTTCTGCTTCACCGCTAAAACCGGATCTCGTGCAAGATGTCGATTTCATCATCGTGCGCGAATTGACCGGCGGCATTTACTTCGGCCAGCCGAGCGGCCGCGTCGTCGAAAACGGAGAAGAAAAAGCGGTTGACACGCTCTTATATAAAAAGGAAGAGATCGAGCGGATCGTGCGCATGGCGTTTACGTTAGCGCGCGGCCGGAAGAAAAAAGTGACCTCGGTCGACAAGGCGAACGTGCTCTCCTCAAGTCGGTTATGGCGGGAAGTGGCTGAAGAGGTGGCTAAACAATTCCCGGACGTTGAGCTTGAGCATATGCTTGTCGACAACGCGGCGATGCAACTCATCCGCGCGCCGAAGCAATTTGATGTGATCGTCACGGAAAACATGTTTGGCGACATTTTAAGCGATGAAGCATCGATGTTATCCGGGTCGCTTGGGATGCTGCCGTCAGCCAGCTTGTCGGCTTCCGGACCAAGCTTGTATGAGCCGGTGCACGGATCGGCGCCCGATATCGCTGGCATGCGAAAGGCGAATCCGATTGCCGCTATTTTGTCAGCCGCTATGATGCTTCGCCTGTCGTTCGGGCTCGCCGCCGAGGCGGAAGCGATCGAGCATGCGGTGCAGCAGGCGCTTACCGCGGGCTTGCGCACAGCTGACCTGGCGCAAAGCAGCGGCCGCGTCGTATCGACGGACGAAATGGTCGAGGAGATCAAAACAGCGGTACTCGACTATACAGCAATCGCGCAAATTATGACCGTTTATGCATGAGACGTGCGAGGTGAAGGCAGTGAAACCAAAAACGATCATCGAAAAAATATGGGAAAACCATGTCGTCTACCGCGAAGAAGGGAAGCCGGATTTGCTGTATATCGATTTGCATTTAGTGCATGAAGTGACATCGCCGCAGGCGTTTGAGGGGCTGCGCCAAAACGGACGGAAAGTGCGGCGGCCGGACTTGACGTTTGCGACGATGGACCATAACGTGCCGACCGTCAACCGATTTGTCATTACCGATGAAGTGGCGCGCAATCAAATCGCTGCGCTTGAGCGCAACTGCCGCGAGTTTGGTGTTCCGCTCGCCGATTTGCATAGCGAAGAGCAAGGAATCGTCCACGTGATCGGCCCGGAGCTCGGCTTGACCCAGCCGGGAAAAACGATCGTCTGCGGCGACAGCCATACATCGACGCACGGGGCGTTTGGCGCCTTAGCGTTTGGCATCGGCACGAGCGAAGTCGAACACGTGCTAGCGACACAAACGCTTTGGCAGCATAAACCGAAAACGCTGCAAATCCGCATCAACGGCCAGCTCGGTAAAGGGGTGACGGCGAAAGACGTCATTTTGGCCATCATCGGCCGCTACGGCGTCGGCGTTGGCACCGGCTATATTATCGAGTTTACCGGTGAGGCGATTCGCCGCATGTCGATGGAAGAGCGGATGACGATTTGCAATATGTCGATCGAAGCCGGAGCGCGCGCCGGCCTTATCAGTCCAGATGAAACGACGTTTGCCTATTTGCGCGGCCGCAAATATGCGCCAAAAGGCGAGGCGTTTGAGCAAGCGGTTGAACGCTGGCGGGCGCTTGCCAGCGACGAGGGGGCCGAGTATGACAAAACGATCGAAATCGATGCCTCAACCATTGCTCCGATGGTAACGTGGGGAACGAACCCAGCGATGAGCACATCGGTTGACGGAACGGTGCCCGACCCGGAACAGTTCGAAAGCGAAACCGAGCGCAACGCGGTGCGCCGGGCGCTTCAGTATATGGGGTTGAACCCCGGCATGCCGATTACCGACATTCCGGTGCAACATGTATTTATCGGCTCATGTACGAACTCGCGCATCAGTGATTTGCGTGAAGCGGCGAAAATCGTCAAAGGCCAAAAAGTAGCCCCCGGTGTCAGAGCCCTTGTTGTGCCTGGATCGCAGCAAGTCAAAAAACAGGCCGAAGAAGAAGGGCTGGCGCAAATTTTCCTCGAGGCCGGCTTTGAGTGGCGCGATGCCGGCTGCAGCGCCTGTTTGGGCATGAATCCGGACATCATTCCGGAAGGCGAACATTGTGCGTCGACATCGAACCGCAACTTTGAAGGGCGGCAAGGAAAAGGAGCGCGCACGCATCTTGTCAGCCCGGCGATGGCCGCTGCCGCCGCCATTTACGGCCGCTTTGTCGATGTGCGCCAGCTTGAAGCTGAACCGGTCCGGTAACGGACGGACGCTCCTTGAAGCGGCCGCATCCCGCCTTAGGGATATCCACTTTTGGCAAGGTGACTGATACATCTGACGGAGGGAGAGAGACGATGAAGCCGTTTACGATTCACCGAGGAAAAACCGCCGGCATCGATCGGGCGAACATCGATACCGATCAAATCATCCCGAAACAGTTTTTAAAGCGGATCGAGCGTACCGGATTTGGCCAATTTCTATTTTATGACTGGCGCTATTTCAGCGACGGCACGCCGAATCCGGAGTTTGAGCTCAACCGTCCGGAAAATGAAGGGGCAACGATTTTAGTCGCCGGCGAAAATTTCGGCTGCGGTTCATCGCGCGAACATGCGCCCTGGTCGCTTCAAGATTACGGATTTCGCGCGATCATTGCTCCTTCGTTTGCCGATATCTTTTACAATAACTGCTTAAAAAACGGGCTGCTGCCGATTCGGCTTGATGAAGAGGATGTCCGGTATTTATTAAAACAGAGCCGGCGCGCTGATTACGAGCTGACCGTTTCGCTTGAAGAGCAGCGGGTGTTTGATGACGAAGGATTTTCACGCCCGTTTGACATCGATCCGTACCGGAAACAGCTGCTCTTAAAAGGCTGGGACGAGATTGACTTAACGTTTGTGTACGAACCGTATATCGCCGCCTACGAGCAAAAACATTGTCCGCGGCCGTAAAGCGCTCTGTGTTCGGAGCGGCAACGCAAGGCGGATGGAGTGAGGGTGTCCTAAACGCAACGGGACGCCCTTTTTTCATCACGGTATGCGCGCGGTGAACCGTTCCGTTAGGGGGAGGCGATGGTGCTGTCAGTGAGGAGACCCCCTCCAATTGAGAACATTTGACGTTAAGGAAGTATAAACATGACTGAGGGACGGAAGCAGCGGTTTTCTATCGATTTTTTCATCGATCTTTTGCCTGTCTCGTGAAGGAAGGGAGTCCGTTCGGTCGGGTTCGTTTTTTGTCCGGCCGAAGTGGGATCAGGGCGCTGTCGTTATTTTGCCGCGGCGCTTGTTTCGTTAGGGAAAACTTGCTACACTTGTGGTAAATGCAAATGGGAGCAGGCGAAGATGGGAAACGGAAAAAAAGGGAAAATTATTATGTTTCCACGAACGAAAGAACGGTTGATTGAAGAGGCGTTCACAGCGCTTGAGGCGAAGCAGTACAAGGAAGCGCTCCGCTTTTTGCGCGCCGCCGAACAGCTTGGCGACGGCAGCTTTCCGATCCGGCTCGGCCTTGCGGTGTGCTGCTACGAACTCGGAGATTACGATGAGGCGGATTGGCGCCTGGCTGCGCTGCTTGACGAGCAGCCGAACAATAGCGAGCTGTTGCAAATGTATGTTGCCCTGCTGTTGCAGACGAACCGCTACCGGGAAGCGGAAGCGGCGATCCGCTCCGCTTTGCGCCGTCAGACATTGCCGGTTTCGTTGCGCGAACAGCTTCGCCAGCTGCTTCGGTTCAGTGAAAAAATGAACGCCCGTCCGCTGCCGCCCGCCGAATGGAAGCGGGTAAAACGGCTGCTGGAATCGGATGATATCGCCGAACAAATGCAGCTCATTAAACAGTTGGAAAAAGAAGACATCGCTCCCGTACTGTCGTTGCTGAAGCAATATTTACGCGAACCGAAAAAAAGCCCAATGGCGAAAACGATGCTGCTTCGGCTTCTGACGGTGAAACAGATTGACGAGGCAGTGACGGTCGAGAAGTTTGGACAGCGCATCGATGTCGTCCCATCCGCCTTAAACGAACAGGCGGAAACGGAATTTGCTTCGACGCTGCTGCGGCTGCTTGAGCAGCGGCTCACGGCGGAAAGCCCGAGCTTGTATGAAACGGCGGCGGAAATTTGGCTTCGCTATGCCTACATCTTGTATCCGTTCCCGCCGGAGCCGGCCGACGCCGATGTATGGCTTGCCGCTCTCCATTGGATGGCGAGCCGGTTTCAAGGAACGGACGCTGATATGAGCACGTTGGCTGCCCGCTACGGCGTAGCGGTGGCGGAGATAGCGAAACTTTGCAAAAAGCTGCACGAAATAGAGAAACTTTCCTACCTTTGATGGATGGTTCTGTATTGAAACATGGCTTTTGTATGTTATAATATAATGGCTGTGCTATGTATCTGTTTTCGCATACTTGGCTACATAATATGGACATAATAAGAGGATAATGGACAAGCAGATTGCCATGATCCGAGCAATGATTTTAGGTGGAGGGAACAGTATGTCAGTCAAATGGGAAAAGCTTGAAGGCAACGAAGGCGTATTGACCGTTGAGGTCGACGCGGAGCAGGTGAACAAAGGCTTGGATGCCGCATTCAAAAAAGTGGTGAAAAACGTCGCGCTTCCGGGCTTCCGCAAAGGAAAAGTGCCGCGCGTCTTGTTTGAAAAGCGATTTGGCGTTGAGGCGCTCTATCAAGATGCCCTCGATATTTTGCTGCCGGAAGCGTATGCGAAAGCGGTCGAAGAGGCAGGCATTGAGCCGGTATCGATGCCGGAAATCGACATTGAACAAATGGAAAAAGGGAAAAGCTTAATTTTCAAAGCGAAAGTGACCGTTAAACCGGAAGTGAAACTCGGTCAATACAAAGGGCTTGAAGTCGAAAAAATCGATACGACGGTCACGGATGAAGATGTCGAAAATGAGCTGAAGCGCCTGCAGGAAAACTATGCCGAACTGGTCGTCAAAGAAGACGGGACAGTGGAAAACGGCGATACGGTCGTCATCGACTTTGAAGGGTTTGTCGACGGTGAACCGTTTGAAGGCGGCAAAGCGGAAAACTATTCGCTTGAAATCGGCTCCGGAACGTTCATTCCTGGATTTGAAGAGCAGCTTGTCGGCATGAAAGCAGGCGAAGAAAAAGACATTCAAGTCACCTTCCCGGAAGAGTACCATGCTGAACAGCTGGCTGGCAAACCGGCGACGTTCAAGGTGAAAGTGCACGAAGTAAAAGCGAAACAACTGCCGGCGCTTGACGATGAATTTGCCAAAGACGCCGACGAAGAAGTCGAAACGCTTGATGAGCTGAAAGCGAAAATCCGCGCCCGCTTAGAAGAAGCGAAAAAGAACGAGGCAGAAGCGGCCGTGCGCAACGCGGTCGTCGAGAAAGCGGCGGCCAACGCGGAAATCGACATTCCGGCCGTCATGGTGCAAAACGAGACCGACCGGATGCTTCGTGAATTTGACCAGCGCCTGCAAATGCAAGGGCTGAACTTGCAGCTGTACTACCAGTTCTCCGGCCAGGACGAAGCGGCGCTGCGCGAGCAGATGAAAGAAGATGCCGAAAAGCGGGTGCGCGCGGCCTTGACGCTTGAAGCGATCGCCCAAGCGGAAAACATCGACGTGACTGACGAAGAGGTGAACGAAGAGCTCGAAAAAATGGCGGCAGCCTACAATTTGAGCGTTGACAAGTTAAAAGAGCTGCTCGGCAGCTTGGATGGCGTCAAAGAAGATTTAAAATGGCGCAAAACGGTCGATTTTCTTGTAGAGCACAGCACGGTTGCGGCATAATAATAAAGTAGGGAAGGAACAAGGCGCGAGACGTTCGTGCCTTGTTCTTTATCTCACCAATAGCGATTGAAGAGTGATTTTTCAAACTTTTCTAACACATTACAGTTTTTTCATTCGCTTTTTCAGGAACATTTATGGTAAAATAGCGAATACATAAGTTTTTTGCAACGAAGGATGGCGAGGCACGATACATAACGCAGGCGCGATTCCGTTAGCAAGGGGTGAATCACATGTTTAAATTTAATGATGAAAAAGGGCAGTTGAAGTGTTCGTTTTGCGGAAAAACGCAAGACCAAGTGCGCAAGCTGGTCGCCGGGCCGGGTGTCTACATTTGCGACGAGTGCATTGAGCTATGCACAGAGATCGTCGAGGAAGAGCTTGGCAATGAGGAAGAATTTGAGTTTAAAGATGTGCCAAAGCCGTTAGAAATCCGCGAAATTTTAGATGAATACGTCATCGGCCAGGATGAGGCAAAAAAATCGCTCGCCGTTGCCGTTTACAATCATTATAAACGGATTAACTCCGGCAGCAAAATTGACGATGTCGAGCTGTCGAAAAGCAACATTTTGATGATCGGGCCGACCGGAAGCGGGAAAACGCTCTTGGCGCAAACATTGGCGCGCATTTTAAACGTGCCGTTTGCCATCGCCGATGCGACGTCGCTCACGGAAGCGGGTTATGTCGGTGAGGACGTCGAAAACATTTTGCTGAAGCTCATTCAGGCGGCTGACTACGACGTCGAACGGGCGGAAAAAGGCATTATTTACATCGATGAAATCGATAAAATCGCCCGCAAATCGGAAAACCCTTCCATTACTCGCGACGTTTCGGGCGAAGGGGTGCAGCAGGCGCTGCTCAAAATTTTGGAAGGCACGATCGCCAGCGTTCCGCCGCAGGGCGGCCGCAAACATCCGCATCAGGAGTTCATCCAAATCGACACGACGAACATTTTGTTCATTTGCGGCGGGGCGTTTGACGGCATCGAGCCGATCATCAAGCGCCGCCTCGGCAAAAAAGTGATCGGGTTCGGTGCGGAAATGAACCAAGCCGATGTTGATGAGAAAAACTTGCTGTCGAAAGTGCTGCCGGAAGATTTACTCAAATTCGGGCTTATTCCGGAGTTTATCGGCCGTCTCCCAGTCATTACGACGCTTGAGCCGCTCGATGAACAAGCGCTGATTGACATTTTAACGAAACCGAAAAACGCTATTATCAAGCAGTACCAGAAAATGCTCGAGCTTGACGGCGTTGAACTGGAGTTTGAAGAAGCGGCGCTCCGCGAAATCGCCAAAAAAGCGATCGAACGGAAAACGGGTGCGCGCGGCCTCCGTTCGATCATCGAAGGCATTATGCTTGATGTCATGTTTGAGCTTCCATCGCGCGAAGATGTGCAAAAATGCATCATTACGCTCGATACCGTGCGCGGCACAAAACCGCCGAAACTCATCCGTCACGACGGCACGGTGGTCGAACACGAACGGAAAACGTCCGCTTAATAAGGAAACCGCCTTTTACGGCGGTTTCTTTTTTTGACGGCATGCCCGAAGCGCCAGGCGGCGCTTTTTTTGTTTATTCCCGCCGGTTCGCGGAGATACTATCATACTACATACTACTTGAAGGCAGGAGGATATCGGGGCATGGATTGGACGAATATCGTGCTTGTGATTCAGTTGTTTTTCGGGGTCATCATCGGCCTTTATTTTTGGAATTTGCTCAAAGGACAGCGCGTGCAAAAAGTATCCATCGATAAAGAATCGCGCAAAGAGATGGAGCAGCTCCGCAAGCTGCGCTCCATTTCGCTGACCGAGCCGCTCGCGGAAAAAGTGCGGCCGAAACGTTTTGACGATATCGTCGGCCAGGAAGATGGGATCAAGGCGCTCAAAGCGGCGCTGTGCGGGCCGAACCCGCAACATGTCATCATTTACGGACCGCCCGGCGTCGGCAAGACGGCTGCAGCCCGGCTTGTGTTGGAAGAAGCGAAAAAAAACCCGCTCTCCCCGTTTAACAAAAATGCTGTATTCGTTGAGCTTGACGCGACGACGGCGCGCTTTGACGAGCGCGGCATCGCCGATCCGCTCATCGGCTCGGTGCATGACCCGATCTATCAAGGGGCCGGGGCGATGGGACAGGCCGGCATTCCTCAGCCGAAGCAAGGGGCGGTGACGAACGCCCATGGCGGCGTTTTGTTTATTGATGAAATTGGCGAACTCCATCCGATTCAAATGAACAAGCTGCTCAAAGTGCTTGAGGATCGGAAAGTGTTTTTTGAAAGCGCCTATTACAGCAAAGAAAACCCGCAAATTCCAAGCCATATTCACGACATTTTCCAAAACGGACTGCCGGCCGATTTCCGCCTTGTCGGGGCGACGACGCGAACGCCAAACGAGATTCCTCCGGCCATTCGTTCCCGTTGTTTAGAAGTGTTTTTCCGTGAATTGGATCAAGACGAAATCGCCTTGATCGCTAAAAAAGCGGCGGAAAAAATCCGCCTGAACGTCTCCGAAAGCGGCATTCGCCTCCTTGCCGCCTACGCGCGCAACGGGCGGGAAGCAGTCAACATGATGCAGATCGCCGCCGGCCTCGCCATTACGGAAAATCGGGAGAAAATTTTAGATAAGGATATCGAATGGGTCATTCACTCAAGCCAAATGGCCCCGCGCTACGAAAAGAAAATCGCTTCCGCTCCGGCTGTCGGCGTTGTGAACGGCTTGGCGGTGTACGGGCCGAACACCGGCGCGCTTCTCGAAATCGAAGTGACCGCCCTGCCGGCGAAAGGAAAAGGATCCATCAATGTGACCGGCATTGTCGAGGAAGAAAGCATCGGCAGTCCGGAAAAATCGGTGCGCCGCAAAAGTATGGCGCGCGGCTCAGCGGAAAATGTCATTACCGTGCTGCGCGCGATGGGCGTGCCGGCGGATCGCTACGATATTCATGTCAACTTTCCGGGCGGGGTGCCGGTTGACGGCCCCTCGGCTGGGGTGGCGATCGCGGTTGGCATTTATTCAGCCATTTACCAGCTGCCGGTCGATCATACTGTCGCGATGACCGGCGAAATCAGCATCCGCGGCTATGTCAAGCCAGTCGGCGGTGTGTTTGCCAAAATCAAAGCAGCCAAGCAAGCCGGAGCGAAAAAAGTCATTATCCCGATTGAGAACATGCAATCGCTGTTGCGGGAAGTGAGCGGCATTCAAATTATCGCCGTCCGCCGCCTCGAGGAAGCGCTCGTCCATGTGTTCGGCGAAGAAGCGCTCCGTCGGGGAACCGCATTTTTGCCGGCTGCTGCCGCCGATCGCTCGGGGAAAAAGCTCGTATAAGCCAAGGATGGGCGATGGACGGGAGACGTGCGTCCGCCTGCCTCGGGCGGCTGCGGGGCACACCGTTTCGTATGCAGCTGGCGAAGGGGCGGAATCGATAGGTTGACCAGTTGTCAGCACACGGCTTCGGCGCAAGCGGATGATCGCCGGAGTCGGTTTTTCTTTGCCCGTAAACAACGGCCGCCCCTTTTGGCGTTCGTCAAATTTTACAAATCCGGCCGTCGTACTATACAATAAACGAATAGAAGCGAGATATGGAGGTGTTCGGCGTGAACGGAAAGAAAAAGGAGACGGCGGTCCCGCTTTTGCCGCTGCGGGGGCTGCTTGTGTTTCCGACGATGGTGCTCCACTTGGACGTCGGGCGCGAGAAATCGGTGAAAGCGCTCGAACAGGCGATGGTCGAGGACCATATGATTTTGCTGACGTCGCAAAAAGATGTCGCCGTCGACGAACCGGACATGGACGACTTATATAGAATGGGGACGATCGCGCGCGTCAAGCAGCTGTTGAAACTGCCGAACGGCACGTTCCGCGTGCTTGTCGAAGGCATCGCCCGGGCGCTGATCACCGAAGTCGTCAGCGAGGAGCCGTATTTTTCTGTCAAGGTCGAAAAGTTTGCCGACCGGGCGGCGAAAGATCTAGAAGACGAGGCGCTCAAACGGACGATGCTCGAATATTTCGAGCAGTACATAAACTTGTCCAAGCGGTTGTCGGCTGACATTTACGCTTCGATCGTCGACATTGATGAGCCGGGGCGGATGGCCGATATTATCGCCTCGCATTTGCCGCTCAAGCTCGAAGAAAAACAGCGCATTTTAGAAACGATCGACGTCAAGGAACGGCTGAATCAAATTATTCAAATTTTGCACAACGAGAAAGAAGTGCTCCAGCTTGAGAAAAAAATTAGCGCCCGCGTCAAACAGTCGATGGAGCGGACGCAAAAAGAGTATTATTTGCGCGAGCAAATGAAAGCCATTCAAAAAGAGCTCGGCGAAAAAGAAGGAAAAACGGGTGAAGTCGAGACGCTCAAAGAGAAAATCGAAGCGGCCGGCATGCCCGAACACGTGAAAGAAACGGCGCTCAAGGAGCTTGACCGCTATGAAAAAATTCCGGCGACATCGGCCGAAAGCGCGGTCATCCGCAACTACTTAGATTGGCTCATCGCTTTGCCGTGGTCGAAAGAAACGGAAGACATTCACGACATTAAACGAGCGGAGGCGATTTTAAACGAAGAGCATTACGGGCTCGATAAGGTGAAAGAGCGGGTGCTCGAGTTTTTGTCGGTGCAGCAGCTGACCCAATCGTTAAAAGGACCGATTCTTTGCCTCGCCGGACCGCCGGGGGTCGGAAAAACGTCGCTTGCCCGCTCGATCGCCAAAGCGCTCGGCCGCCGTTTCGTGCGCATGTCGCTCGGCGGCGTGCGCGATGAATCGGAAATTCGCGGCCATCGCCGCACGTATGTCGGGGCGATGCCGGGCCGCATCATTCAAGGAATGAAAAAAGCAGGCACGATCAATCCGGTCTTTTTGCTCGATGAAATCGACAAAATGTCAAGCGACTTCCGCGGCGACCCGTCTGCGGCCATGCTTGAGGTGCTTGACCCGGAACAAAACCATACGTTCAGCGACCATTATATCGAAGAGCCGTACGATTTATCGAAAGTGATGTTTATCGCCACCGCCAACAATTTGGCGACAATTCCGCAGCCGCTTTTGGATCGGATGGAAGTCATTCACATTCCGGGCTATACGGAAGTGGAAAAGCTGCATATCGCCAAACGGCATTTGCTGCCGAAGCAGCTGGCTGAGCACGGACTAAAAAAGGCGGCGCTCCAAGTTCGTGATGATGCGATGTTGGCCATCATCCGCCATTACACGCGTGAAGCCGGCGTGCGGGAGCTTGAGCGGCAGCTGGCTGCCATTTGCCGGAAAGCGGCCCGCCTCATCGTCTCCGGCGAGAAAAAGCGGGTGGTAGTTACGGAAAATAATGTCGAAGAGTTTTTAGGGAAGCGAAAATATCGTTATGGTCAGGCGGAAGCGGAGGACCAAATTGGGGTGGCGACCGGGCTTGCGTACACGGCGTTTGGCGGCGATACGCTCGCCATCGAAGTGTCGCTCGCGAAAGGAAACGGCAAGCTCGTTTTGACCGGCAAGCTCGGCGATGTGATGAAAGAATCAGCGCAGGCGGCGTTCAGCTACGTGCGTTCGCGCGCCGAGGAGCTCGGCATCGACCCGAAATTTCACGAAACGTACGACATCCATATTCACGTTCCGGAAGGCGCCGTGCCAAAAGACGGGCCGTCTGCAGGCATTACGATCGCCACCGCACTCATTTCCGCGCTGACGGGCAAGCCGGTGAGCCGCTTTGTTGGCATGACCGGCGAAATTACGCTGCGCGGCCGCGTGCTTCCGATCGGCGGCTTAAAAGAGAAAACGTTAAGCGCCCACCGTGCCGGACTGAAAACGGTCATTTTGCCGAAAGACAATGAGAAAGACTTGGCTGACATTCCAGACACGGTAACGCGCGATTTGCGTTTTGTGCTCGTCTCCCATCTCGATGAGGTGCTGCCGCATGCGCTTGTGGGGTGGAAACGGTGAACGTGACGAAAGCGGAACTCGTGATCAGCGCTGTCAAACCGGAGCAATATCCGGACGGCGGGCGGCCGGAAGTGGCGCTCGCCGGCCGCTCAAACGTCGGCAAATCGTCATTTATCAACAAAATGATCAATCGAAAAAACTTGGCGCGCACCTCATCAAAGCCAGGCAAAACACAGACGTTGAACTTTTATTTGATTAACGATTCGTTTTACTTTGTCGACGTGCCTGGCTACGGGTTTGCCCGCGTGTCCAAGCAGGAGCGGCAAAAATGGGGAAAAATGATGGAGACGTATTTTACGACGCGCGAGACGCTCAAAGCGGCGCTGTTGCTTGTCGATTTGCGCCACCCGCCGACAAAAGACGATGTCATGATGTATGAGTTTTTCAAACATTACGAGATTCCCGTCATTGTCATTGCAACGAAAGCGGATAAAGTGCCGCGCGGCAAGCAGCAAAGCCATGCGAAAATCGCGCGTGAAACGCTGGGGTTGGCGGCCGGGGACTTGCTCATTTTGTTTTCCGCCGAGACTGGGCAAGGAAAAGCGGAAGCGTGGGCGGCGCTCTTGCCGTTTTTGACCGAGTGACAAAACGAAATCGGCATATATGGCAGCGGTGGAAAAGGTGTCCCGATCGCTCGAGACACCTTCTTTTCGTTTCCGGCTACCTCCGTTTGGCCCATAGTACGTAAATGCCGAGGACGATGAGCCCGAGCGGCCAAAACTTCCAGACGGAAGAAAGGCCGGTTTGGACGAGGTGAAACAGCGGCTGGCCGCGGCCGGAGAACGTCAGCACAACGGCGAGAAGCAAAAAAAATGCGCCGAAGCCGGCGCCGCTTTTTTGTTTGCGGCTGCTGGCGAAAAAGGAGAGCGCGATGATGAAAAAAAACATGTTTGCGCCATGGGGCCAGGACGGAAAGGCGTTCGCAAGCAACAGCTCGACGCCGAAGCCGAACAAAAGAAAGCCGGGGAAGACATAATGGTACTCGCGCGCCGAATACGCCTGCCCGAGCAAGGCGGCGCCGCAAATGGCGAGCAAAGCCGGCCACCCTTGGAGGAAGCGGAGCAACGGAATCGCCATTTGCCCGGCGAGAAAGTACAACCCGAGGCCGATAAACAAGATGCCGGAGAAAGCGGTTCTGTTTTTCACGATCGTGTCCCCCGTTTCCCATTTAGACATGTTTATGGTAGAATGATCACTGTATACAGTTTATCATAGCTCGCGATCGATGTTCACAATTTTTTCAAACCGGAACGATGGACGTCTATGTTATAATAATAGAAGGGATTTGGCTAAGAAGGGGGGATTGCACCGTGCAGATCATCGTGGTTGGCGTCAATTATAAAACCGCCCCTATAGAAATTCGGGAAAAGTTGGCGTTTGGCGAGGCGGAGCTCGGCGAGGCGATGACAAAGCTCGCTAAGCAAAAAAGCATCCTCGAAAACGTCATCGTGTCAACGTGCAACCGGACGGAAATTTACGCGGTCGTCGATCAACTGCATACCGGCCGTTACTATATAAAAGCGTTTTTAGCCGACTGGTTCGGGATGGAAGCGGAAGCGATCGCCCCGTATTTGCTTGTCTTTGAAGGGGAGGCGGCTGCGGGACATTTGTTCCGCGTAGCTGCCGGCCTCGATTCGATGGTGCTCGGAGAAACGCAAATTTTAGGACAAGTGAAACACAGTTATTTGCTCGCTCAAGAGCTTGGAACGAGCGGCACGATTTTTAACCACCTGTTTAAACAGGCGGTGACGTTCGCCAAACGCGCCCATTCGGAAACCGGGATCGGCGCGCATGCCGTGTCGGTCAGCTATGCGGCTGTCGAATTGGCCAAGAAAATTTTCGGCCATCTCAACGGCAAACATGTCCTCATTATCGGTGCCGGGAAAATGGGAACGCTGGCAGCCCAAAACTTGTACGGCAACGGTGTCGGCAAAGTGACCGTCGTCAACCGGACGCTTGACAAAGCGAAGCAGCTCGCGGCGCAATTTTCTGGCGAGGCGAAACCGCTCAGCGAATTGTCGTGCGCGTTGCTCGAAGCGGATATCGTCATCAGCTCGACGGGTGCGAAAGGCTATATGTTAACGAAAGAGATGATGGCGCCGCTTGAGAAAATGCGGAAAGGCCGCCCGCTGTTTATGGTCGACATCGCCGTTCCGCGCGATTTAGACCCGGCGCTCGCCGAACTGGAAACGGTCTTTTTGTATGACATTGACGACTTGCAAGACGTCGTCGCCGCGAATTTGGCCGAACGGCAAAAGGCTGCCGCCCGCATCGAGACGATGATTGAAACGGAACTGGCAGCGTTTGGCCAATGGCTGCAGACGCTCGGCGTCGTGCCGGTCATCGCAGCGCTGCGCGAAAAAGCGCTCGCCATTCAGGCGGAAACGATGAAAAGCTTGGAACGGAAGCTGCCCCATTTGTCGGAGCGCGATCGGAAAGTGCTGAACAAACATACGAAAAGCATTATTAACCAGCTGCTCCGCGACCCGATTTTGCAGGCGAAGGAGCTTGCCGTCGGTCCGAACGCCGACGAAGCGCTTCAGCTGTTTATGAAAATTTTTAATATCGAAGATGCGGTGAAAGCAGAGCAACGGAACGCGCAGCAGGCGGAAGGGCAGTTGCGGGATGAGCAACAGGCGGAAGCGGCCCGCGCCGCCCGCCCATCATGGCAGCTGTAAGGTGGGATGAATGGTGGCGCCGTTGTATGAACTGTCTATTTTGCTCTACATTGCTTCGATTCTTTTCTATTTTATCGATTTTTTGCAGCAAAACCGGAAGGCGAATGAAACCGCCTTCTGGTTGCTTTCTGCCGTGTGGCTGCTGCAAACATTGACGTTCGCCTTCCGCATCGTGGAAACAAAGCGCTTTCCGATTTTAACGATGTCGGAAGGGCTTTATTTTTACGCTTGGCTGCTGATCACGCTGTCGCTCGTCATCAACCGGCTGTTGCGCGTCGATTTCATCGTCTTTTTTACGAACGTGCTCGCCTTTTTTATTTTGGCCATTCATACGTTCGTGCCGTCCTCGCAGTCGCCGGCTGTCGCCGAACGGCTCGTCTCCGAGCTGCTGATCATCCACATTACCCTTGCCCTTGGGGCATACGCAGCGTTTACGCTGTCCTTTCTGTTCTCGGTGCTGTACGTGCTGCAGTACAGTTTGCTGAAAAAGAAAAAGTGGGGCGCGCGCCTTTGGCGGATGGCTGATTTGTCGAAGCTCGATTTTTTATCGCACGTTTTAAATTTGCTCGGTTTGCCTATGTTGTTATTAGGATTGATTCTTGGTGTGATTTGGGCGTACATTCAAATTGATCATTTTCACTGGTATGACGCCAAAGTGCTCGGATCGTTTGTCGTTCTTCTCGTTTATGGCGTCTATTTTTACAAACGGGTCGTCCGGCAGATGCAAGGAAAGGCGATCGCGTTATGGAATATCGGTTCGTTTTTATTTTTGCTTGTCAACTTTTTCTTGTTTGACAGTTTATCAAAATTTCATTTTTGGTATGCGTAATTGAGGAGGAACGAAATGCGAAACATTATCGTCGGCTCGCGGCGCAGCAAGCTCGCCTTGACCCAGACGAACTGGGTCATCAACGAATTGAAGCGGCTCGGGGCGCCGTTTACGTTTGAGGTGAAAGAAATCGTCACGAAAGGAGACCGCGTGCTCGATGTCACGCTCTCCAAAGTAGGCGGCAAAGGACTGTTTGTCAAAGAAATTGAGCATGAAATGCTGACCGGCGGCATCGATATGGCGGTCCACAGCATGAAAGACATGCCGGCGGTGCTGCCAAGCGGATTGGTGATCGGCTCGGTCCCGCGGCGTGAGGATGCGCGCGATGTGCTCGTCAGCAAAGGAAATCTGTCGCTTTCCGATCTGCCGCGCGGGGCGGTCGTCGGCACGAGCAGCCTGCGCCGTTCGGCGCAGCTGCTCGCCTATCGCCCGGATGTGACGATCAAATGGATCCGCGGGAACATTGATACAAGACTAGCGAAGCTAGAAAACGAAGATTACGACGCCATCGTGCTGGCGGCCGCCGGTTTGGCGCGCATGGGCTGGAGCGATGATGTCATCAGCGACTACTTATCAACGGATGTATGTGTTCCGGCGGTCGGCCAAGGGGCGCTTGCCGTCGAGTGCCGCGAAGATGACCGCGAGCTGCGCGAGTGGCTGAGCCGTCTGAACGATGAACAGACGGAACGGGCGGTAAGGGCGGAACGCGCCTTTTTGCAACAGATGGAAGGGGGATGCCAAGTGCCGATTGCCGGCTATGCGGAAGTGAAGGAGGGGACGGTGCGTCTGACCGCACTTGTCGCCTCCCCGGATGGCAAAGAAATGTACAAAGAAATCGTCACTGGCGTCGATCCGGAGGCGGTCGGCCGACAGGCGGCTGCCATCTTGAGCGAACAAGGGGCAAAGGCGCTGATCGAGCGGGTGAAAAAGGAGATGGGCGACTGATGGCCAATCGCGCCCTGGCCGGCAAGACGGTACTTGTCACCCGTGACAAAAAGCAGGCGGCATCGTTTTCCGCCAAGCTGCGCGCCGTTGGTGCGGTGCCGATCGAAATCCCGCTCATCACCATCCGCCCGGCGGCTGCGCCGGAAGCCATCGCCGCGCTCGCCGAACGGCTCGGGGAATACCGCTGGCTCGTCTTGACGAGCGTGAACGCGGTTCGCTTCTTTTTTCCGCACGTTTCGTTGCCGCGGCCGCTGCCGAATGTCGCCGTCGTCGGACGGAAGACGGCGGCCGCGCTCGCTGATTACGGCGTTTCACCGGCGCTCGTGCCGGATGATTTCACCGCTGAACGGCTCGCCGCCATGCTTGCACCGCGCGTAAAACAAGGCGAGCGGGTGCTGTTTGTCAAAGGCGATTTGGCAAGCCCAACGCTGCCTGAGGCGTTGAGGAAGGTAGGCGCCGCGGTCGATGAGTTTACGGTCTATCAAACGGTGCCAGACCTAAGCCGTCGAGAACCATTGTTGGCGCTGCTGCGCGAACGGAAACTGGATGCGGTTACGTTGATGAGCCCATCGGCGGTCCATAGTCTTGCCCGCCTTCTTGGCGGAGAAGCGGTTGCGCTTCTTTCCGGCGTCGCTGTCGCCTGCATCGGGCCGGTGACAAAAAAGGCGGCGGAGCAGGAAGGAATCACCGTACATATTTGTCCAACTGATTACACGACGGATGGTATAATGAAAGCGATGGAACAATATTTTTCCATGGAGGGACGATCAATGCCATTGTCATTTGACCGCCATCGCCGCCTGCGGCAAACGGCCGCCATTCGGGCGATGGTGCGCGAGACGCATCTCCGCGTTGATGATCTAATTTATCCGCTGTTTGTCGTCGAAGGAAGCGGCATTCGCCGCGAAGTGCCATCGATGCCCGGGGTGTACCATTTATCGCTTGATCGTTTGACGGAAGAAATCGATGAAATCGCCGGGCTTGGCATCCGGGCGGTCATGGTGTTTGGCGTGCCGGACGAAAAAGATGAAGTCGGTTCGCAGGCGTATTGCGAGACCGGGATCGTCCAGCGGGCGATCCGCCAGATTAAAGCCCAACGCCCGGAGATGGTTGTTATTGCCGATACGTGTTTATGCGAATATACAAGCCACGGCCATTGCGGCGTGGTGGAAAACGAACAAGTGCTGAATGACCCGTCGCTTGAGCTGCTCGCCAAAACGGCGGTCAGCCAGGCGCAAGCCGGCGCTGATATCATTGCGCCGTCGAATATGATGGACGGGTTTGTCGCCGCTATTCGCCACGGGCTTGACGAAGCCGGATTTGAGAACGTGCCAATCATGTCATATGCCATTAAGTACGCCTCGGCGTTTTACGGCCCGTTCCGCGATGCCGCGGACAGCGCGCCGCAATTCGGCGACCGGAAAACGTACCAAATGGATCCGGCCAATCGCCTTGAGGCGTTTCGGGAGGCCGAATCCGACATCAAAGAAGGCGCCGATTTCCTGATGGTCAAACCGGCGCTCGCCTACATGGACATTATTCGTGACATCAAAAACCGGTTTCCGCTTCCGCTTGTCGCCTATAACGTGAGCGGCGAGTATTCGATGGTGAAAGCGGCGGCGCAAAACGGCTGGATTGATGAAAAAACAGTCGTGATGGAGATGTTGACCGGAATGAAGCGGGCTGGCGCGGATTTGATCATCACATATTTTGCGAAAGATGCGGCCCACTGGATGGCTGACTAGAGAGGGGGCGGAATCGTGCGAAGCTATGAACGATCGAAAGCGGCTTATCAAGAAGCGGTGACATTAATGCCGGGCGGTGTAAACAGCCCGGTGCGCGCATTCAAGTCGGTCGGGATGACGCCGATTTTTATGGCGCGCGGCCAAGGTGCGAAAATTTACGATATTGACGGCAACGAATATATCGACTATGTGTTGTCGTGGGGACCGCTCATTTTAGGGCACGCTGATCCCCAAGTCGTCGAAGCGTTAAAACGGGTGGCCGAACAAGGGACGAGCTTCGGCGCTCCGACGCTGCTTGAGAACGAGCTGGCTAGGCTCGTCATCGAGCGGGTGCCGTCCGTCGAGATCGTGCGCATGGTCAATTCGGGAACGGAAGCGACGATGAGCGCCCTCCGCTTGGCGCGCGGCTACACGAAGCGCAACAAAATCATCAAGTTTGAAGGCAGCTACCACGGGCATGGCGATTCATTGCTCATTAAAGCCGGCTCCGGCGTGGCGACGCTCGGGCTGCCGGACAGCCCAGGCGTGCCGGAATCGGTCGCCCAGCACACAATCACCGTCCCGTACAACGATTTAGACAGCGTCCGCTATGCATTTGAGCGGTTTGGCGAAGACATCGCGGCGGTCATCGTCGAGCCGGTGGCCGGCAATATGGGAGTCGTGCCGCCCGTCCCTGGCTTTTTGGAAGGGCTGCGCGACGTGACCAAACAATACGGCGCCCTATTGATTTTTGACGAGGTGATGACCGGCTTCCGCGTCGACTACCATTGCGCCCAAGGATATTACGGCGTTGAGCCGGATTTGACGTGCCTTGGCAAAGTGATCGGCGGCGGCTTGCCAGTCGGAGCGTACGGGGGCAAAGCCGAGATCATGGAGCTTGTCGCGCCGAGCGGCCCAGTGTACCAAGCCGGCACGCTGTCTGGCAACCCGCTCGCCATGACGGCTGGCTACGAAACGCTCCGTCAACTGACGCCGGAAACGTATGAAGAATTCAGCCGCAAAGCGGCGCGCCTTGAAGAAGGGCTGCACCAAGCCGCCGAAAAATACGAAATTCCTCACACTATCAACCGCGCTGGATCGATGATTGGCTTTTTCTTCACAAACGAGCCGGTCATCAATTACGAGACGGCCAAAACGTCCGATTTGGAGCTGTTTGCCGCCTATTACCGGGAGATGGCGAACGAAGGCGTTTTCTTGCCGCCGTCGCAATTTGAAGGGCTGTTTTTGTCGACCGCGCATAGCGATGAAGACATTGAATATACGATCGCCGCTGCCGAACGGGCATTTGCCCGCCTGCGCGGCTAGAGGAAACGGGCTGCCGCCACGGCCAGCCCGATTTTTTTATCATACCGCCTCTTTTCCGTTCATACAATGGATAATGTCATAGAAACTATTTGCCGAGGGGACGGAAGGAGGAAGTCCGGTTGGAGCAATCGTATTTGCGTTTTTCATTGGAAGAGTCAGTCTGGTTTAAAAGCGGACAGGAAGTCGCCGAGTTTTTGTCTATTTCTCTTGACCCGATCATTTCCGTCGACGAGTACGACCAATATATTACGATTCGCGGTGCGCTCGAGTTAAGCGGAGAATTCCGCCAAGCGGACGAACCGCAGCAGGCGGACGTCGACGATGATGCGTTTGAGTTGGCGAGCTATCGATTCATTCAGCACATTTCGGTGCGTGAGGACGGCATTAGCGAACTGTCACACCGTTTTCCGATCGATATTACAATCCCGAAAAACCGCATTCGTGAACTTGAAGATGTGTACGTGACGGTGGAATCGTTCGACTATGATTTAAGCGACAACGGACGGCTGCTCGTGACCGCCGACATCTCGATCAGCGGGATCAGTGAATCGCCGCTCGTCGATGATTTGCCGAACGATGATGAAGATGAAGAGCCGTTGTTTGCCCCGTTTGAGTCAATCGCCCGCAAAGAGGCAGCCGACGATGAAGCGTTTACATCGGAGAACCAACCCGCTAGTGAGGCGGGCGAACAGCCTGTCGCCGCAGTCAGTGAAGCGCCGCCTTCCACCGTTGAGCCAGCGGCTGTGCGTCATGAAGAAACGCTGTCTAATGAAACAGAGGATGTAAAAGAGCCGTTTTTGCCGCTTGAGACGGAAACGAAAGCCGTCAACGCGGAAGGGGAAGAGGAGATTGATTCCGTGTTGCCGCCAACGGAGGCGAAAGTATCGATCGGGGCCGCTAAAAAAGCGGTGAGTGAAGAGGACGAGGAAGAACAACAAGCGGAAGTGAAAAGCGAAAACGCCCTTTATTTGACGAAGCTGTTTGCCAAAAGTGAAGCGGAAGAGTTTACAACGGTCAAAATTTGCATCGTCCAGCAAGG
Source organism: Geobacillus subterraneus (assembly GCF_001618685.1). GTDB lineage: Bacteria > Bacillota > Bacilli > Bacillales > Anoxybacillaceae > Geobacillus > Geobacillus subterraneus. The sequence goes on from NZ_CP014342.1 coordinate 627,912, forward strand.
AGATTCGTTGGACAAGATTGCTGAACGGTATGATGTGACCGTCTCGCAGCTGCTGCGCGCCAACGATCTGGAAAGCCCGGATGACGTGCACGAAGGGCAGCTGTTATATATTCCGGCCTTGGCGGGAAGCCGTCCTTTCTCATGAAAGGAACGCTTTCCGTTTCTTTTGCCGGCGAGGGGGCGTAATGATGGCCATACGTTCTGAAACGTGCCGCGCCGTGCTTCATCAGTATGGGATTCAGCCGCAGCGCATCGAACAGCGGGGCAAAGCGGCAAAAGTGTATACCGACCGCGGTGTTTTTGCCTTAAAACCGCTCGACGGTGAACAAGAGGCGGCCGCCATCTGGCACTCGCTTCACTATTACGGCCGCCATTGCCCTCCGTTTTATTGGACGCGGCAACGATCGCCGTTTGCTGCGGAGGGAAGCCGCCTTTATTATTTGCAAGCATGGCAGGAGGGAGAAACGAAAGCAAAAGAAGAAACGGTGCGCGCTTTTTTTCGTGGGCTGGCCCGGCTCCATCGCGCTACCGCCCGCACCGTCGAGGCGAGCGAGGAGGAGATCGCCGCGTATCGAAAGCAAAAAAAAGAGGAATGGCAGCAGGAGCGGGCGATTTGGGAAGAGCGGATTGAGCGGTATGAAACCGCTTGGTACATGTCACCGTTTCAGCTGCAGTGCTGCACGTATTTTCATGAGGTGATGCGCGCCTATTTGTTTGCCGAGGAACAGCTGACTGCGTGGGAGGAGGCGCTCGAAGAAACGAAACAATGGCGCATCGCTTGGGTGCACGGAAAAGCGCGCCTTTCCCATTACGTGGCGCCGTATTGGATCAGCTGGGAGCGGGCGCACTGGAATTCGCCGGTATACGATTTGATTGCCGCGCTTCGCGTGCATGTCCGAACGCTTCCGCCGCTCGGTCCCGAGTGGATGGGGGGAATCGATGAATACGAAAAGGAATTGCCGTTATCCAACGGGGAGCGGGCGTTTTTATACAGCCATTTGGCCGAGCCGCGCGGGTTTGTCCGCTGCCTCGAACAGTATGAAGCCGCTCCGCGAACGGAACGGAACGAGCGGGACTATGTCGCCGCCTTGCAGCGCTGTTATTTTGCCTTTAAAAACATGGAAGCGATCGTGATGCATCTTGTCCAACGCGACGCCGCGCGGCAGCAAGAAGAGGCGGCCGATCATGAAGCGACAGCCGAAGGGGACGGCAGCGGTTAAATCCATTCCAAATGGAGCGCCACAGCAATCAAAACAAAGATGGCTAATAAAATGACATCGAACGTCGTCGGCAAAAAAATGGTGCGAATGGCTTGAAAAATGGTGAGCGGAATGATCACTTGGGCACAGACGGCGCGCACTTGCCTCAGCCACGGCGGCCACGAATACGGGTTGAATCGCCGCATCGGCATTTCCCTCCTTCTCTGGTTTACTATACAATATGAAAAGAACGATCATTTGTCACCAAACCGGGGCGAGTGGAATAAATAAATAAAAACTTGGCAAAGATGATGGACAATGGTAGTATAATAATCGAATAATGACGAAAAAAAGCGAAGACAGGGAGGAGTACAGCAGTCCGCGCCTGCAGAGAGGGAAATCAAAAGCTGCGAGATTTCCTAGGATGGCGGTTGCTGGAAGGTCGCCCTTGAGCTGCTTCGCTGAAAGGCGAAACTGCCGAGTAGGGGAAGCCGGCGTGATGCCGTTATGCCAATGAAGCGCTTAAGCCCTAGAGGGCGGGTGGTTGAATGGAGAATGTGGTTGAAAGACGCCGTTTCCCAAAGTCGGGGAACGTTGCGGCCGCTTCGGATGGAACATCGCCCGGTGCTTGAACGATACGGTTTTGCTATCCTCTAGGCTTAAGAAAAAAGGTGGTACCGCGAAAGCAGCTCCTTTCGTCCTTTTTGGATGAAAGGGGCTTTTTTGCTTGCCAATCGGATGATGCACTCCGTAGGCAACAGCCATTGTCGATCACATGAAGGAGGGAACAAAAGTGGCACAGCATGAAGTGTCGATGCCGCCAAAATACGACCATCGCGCCGTTGAGGCGGGGCGCTATGACTGGTGGTTGAAAGGCAAGTTTTTTGAAGCGACCGGCGATCCGGACAAACAACCGTTTACGATCGTCATTCCGCCGCCGAACGTCACCGGCAAACTGCATTTGGGGCATGCATGGGATACGACGCTGCAAGACATCATTACGCGCATGAAGCGGATGCAAGGCTATGACGTTCTTTGGCTTCCGGGCATGGACCATGCCGGCATCGCCACCCAGGCGAAAGTGGAGGAAAAATTGCGCAGCCAAGGGCTGTCGCGCTACGATTTAGGCCGGGAGAAATTTTTGGAAGAAACGTGGAAGTGGAAAGAAGAGTACGCCGGCCATATTCGCAGCCAATGGGCAAAATTAGGGCTTGGCCTCGATTATACGCGCGAGCGGTTTACGCTGGATGAAGGGCTGTCCAAAGCGGTGCGTGAAGTGTTCGTCTCGCTTTACCGGAAAGGGCTCATTTACCGCGGCGAGTACATTATCAACTGGGACCCGGTTACGAAAACGGCGCTGTCGGATATTGAAGTCATTTATAAAGAAGTGAAAGGCGCTTTATACCATTTGCGTTATCCGCTTGCCGACGGTTCCGGCTACATCGAGGTGGCGACGACCCGGCCGGAGACGATGCTCGGCGATACGGCGGTGGCGGTGCATCCGGATGACGAGCGGTACAAGCATTTGATCGGCAAAATGGTCAAACTGCCGATTGTCGGCCGCGAAATCCCGATTATCGCCGATGAGTATGTCGATATGGAATTCGGCTCCGGGGCGGTGAAAATTACGCCGGCGCACGACCCGAACGACTTTGAAGTCGGCAACCGCCACAACTTGCCGCGCATTCTCGTCATGAACGAAGATGGCACGATGAACGAAAATGCCTTGCAATATCAAGGGCTTGACCGGTTTGAATGCCGGAAGCAAATCGTCCGCGACTTGCAAGAGCAAGGCGTCCTCTTTAAAATTGAGGAACACGTCCACTCCGTCGGCCATAGCGAACGGAGCGGCGCGGTCGTTGAACCGTATTTGTCGACGCAATGGTTCGTGAAAATGAAGCCGCTCGCCGAAGCGGCGATCAAGCTGCAACAAACCGACGGAAAAGTGCAGTTCGTGCCGGAGCGGTTTGAGAAAACGTACTTGCACTGGCTGGAGAACATCCGCGACTGGTGCATTTCGCGCCAGCTTTGGTGGGGGCACCGGATTCCGGCGTGGTACCATAAAGAGACGGGGGACATTTACGTCGACCACGAGCCGCCAAAAGACATTGAAAATTGGGAGCAAGACCCCGACGTGCTTGATACGTGGTTCAGCTCGGCGCTTTGGCCGTTCTCGACAATGGGCTGGCCGGATACCGACTCGCCGGACTACAAGCGCTACTACCCGACCGATGTGCTAGTCACCGGCTATGACATCATTTTCTTCTGGGTGTCGCGCATGATTTTCCAAGGGCTTGAGTTCACCGGAAAGCGGCCGTTTAAAGACGTGTTGATCCACGGTCTCGTCCGCGACGCCCAAGGACGGAAAATGAGCAAGTCGCTCGGCAACGGGGTTGACCCGATGGATGTCATCGACCAGTACGGCGCCGATGCACTCCGCTATTTCTTGGCGACCGGCAGCTCGCCGGGGCAAGATTTGCGCTTCAGCACGGAAAAAGTCGAAGCGACATGGAACTTTGCCAATAAAATTTGGAACGCGTCGCGCTTTGCGTTGATGAACATGGGCGGCATGACGTATGAGGAGCTCGATTTAAGCGGCGAAAAAACGGTCGCCGACCATTGGATTTTGACGCGCCTCAATGAAACGATCGACACGGTGACGAAGCTCGCCGAAAAATATGAATTTGGCGAAGTCGGGCGCACGCTGTACAACTTTATTTGGGACGACTTATGCGACTGGTATATCGAAATGGCCAAACTGCCGCTCTATGGCGACGACGAGGCGGCGAAAAAGACGACCCGTTCCGTGTTGGCGTATGTGCTTGACAATACGATGCGCCTGCTTCACCCGTTCATGCCGTTCATTACCGAGGAAATTTGGCAAAACTTGCCGCATAAAGGAGAGTCGATTACGGTCGCCCCGTGGCCGCAAGTGCGCCCGGAGCTGTCGAACGAAGAAGCGGCCGAAGAGATGCGGATGCTTGTGGACATCATCCGTGCGGTCCGAAACATCCGCGCTGAAGTGAACACGCCGCCGAGCAAGCCGATTGCGCTCTACATTAAGACAAAAGACGAACACGTGCGGGAAGCGCTTTTGAAAAACCGCGCTTATTTGGAACGGTTCTGCAACCCGAGCGAATTGGTCATTGACATGGATGTTCCGGCTCCGGAAAAAGCGATGACTGCCGTCGTCACCGGGGCGGAGCTCATTTTGCCGCTTGAAGGGCTGATCAATATTGAAGAGGAAATCAAGCGGCTCGAAAAAGAGCTCGACAAGTGGAACAACGAAGTCGAGCGCGTCGAAAAGAAACTGGCCAACGAAGGCTTTTTAGCGAAAGCGCCGGCCCATGTCGTCGAAGAAGAGCGGCGCAAGCGGCAAGATTACATCGAAAAGCGAGAAGCGGTGAAAGCGCGCCTCGCTGAGTTGAAACGGTAGACAAACGATTGTTTGGTTGATTATGATGAAGACGAATCCGCTATCATGCGGGTTCGTCTTTTTCGCTGGCGGAAGCCGTTCGGCCCATCGCCAGCCTTTCGATCTAGATCTTCTCAAGGGAGGAGTCGTGAATATGATCCGCACATATGAGGAAGCCGTCGCTTGGATTCACGGGCGGCTGCGGCTTGGCATGAAGCCGGGACTAAAACGGATGGAATGGATGATGGAAAAGCTCGGCCATCCAGAGCGCCGCGTCCGCGCTGTCCATATCGGCGGAACGAACGGCAAAGGGTCGACGGTGGCGTATTTGCGCTCGATTTTGCAGGCGGCCGGGTATTCCGTCGGCACGTTCACTTCGCCGTATGTCGAGCAGTTTAACGAACGGATCAGCGTCAACGGTGAACCGATTCGCGATGAAGAAATCGTGGAGCTGGTGCGAGTCATTCAACCGCTTGCGGACGAACTCGAACGAACAGAACTTGGCGGACCGACCGAATTTGAAGTGATCACCGCCATGATGCTTTATTACTTCGGCAAACAACAGATTCAAGACATCGTGCTCATTGAAGTCGGGCTCGGCGGCCGCTTGGACTCAACTAACATCATTTATCCGCTCGTTTCTGTCATTACAAACGTCAGCTACGATCATATGAACATTTTAGGCGATACGCTTGGGCAAATCGCCGTGGAGAAAGCCGGAATCATCAAATCGGGCGTGCCGCTTGTGACGGCGGTGAAGGAACCGGAGGCGTGGGAAGTGATCGCCAAAACGGCGGCGGAGCGGAAGGCGAAAACATATCGTCTCGGCGTTGATTTTACTGTAACAGACTGGAAAACGATCGCCGAAGGAGAGCAGTTTTCCCTCGCCACGCCGTTTGCCGAATACCGCGATTTGCGCATTCAAATGCCCGGCGCCCATCAAGTCGACAATGCGGCGGTGGCGGTGATGGCGGCAGAATTGTTGCGCCTTGGCTATTCGTTTTTAATCGAGCCGGAGCATATCGCCGATGGGCTGGCCACTGCTGCTTGGCCCGGCCGGTTTGAGCGGGTGAGCGGCAAACCGCTCATCATTCTCGACGGCGCCCATAACGAAGCGGGCATTCGCGCCCTTGTCGAGACGGTGCGCGCTCATTATCCCGACAAGCGCGTCCATGTCTTGTTCGCCGCGCTGACCGACAAGCCGCTTGAACGAATGATCCGGCCGCTTGACGAGCTGGCTGAGACGATCACGTTTACGACGTTTGATTTTCCGCGCGCCGCCCAAGCAGAAGCATTAACAGCCCTTTCTTCCCATCCGCAGAAGGCGGCCGTAAGTGATTGGGCCGGCTGGATCCGTGAGAAGAAAAAACAAATAGGGGACGATGGGCTGCTGCTTGTCACCGGATCGCTTTATTTTCTGTCCGAAGTGCGAAAACGGTTAAAAAATAATGCCAAGCGATGAAAAGGATTGGTATAATGGAAGAAAGATAGTTCCTTTGGCGCGGGAGGGGAGGCGCATGCGGCGACGAGGCTGGCTGTTATGGGGGATGTTGTTCTGGTTGATGGCAAGTATATGGCCGATCACGGCAGATGTCGTTTATGCCGATCGGAAAGAGGGAGCGATCACTTCCGTTTCCGAGGAGAAAATTGCCGGCTGGGCGACCGCTCCGGGAGTCGGCGACGGAAAGGGCAACAGCATCGACTTTTTTAAGATTCGCATCCAGCTGAAAGGACAAAGCGGCACGGCCGTCAGCTACCGGACGGAAGCGGTGGAAGTACAGCCGGACCGAAACGGTGAGAAAAAGTATACATTTTCGCTCGATATGCGCGGCAAGTGGCCATCGGCCCCAGGAGCGACGGCCGCTTATGAAATCGTTGTCGATGCCTACCGGGTGTTAGGAAACGGGCAAGAAGAGGTGTATTTTTCCTTTCCGGAGACGCCTTATGAGTATACGAGGCAAACGGAGGCGAGCACGGCGAAATTGGATTTTTCCCTCTCATTTTCACAGCCGGAATACGCCAAGCCGCCAGATGGCGATGCCCAAGGGCGGCTCGATGTGACGCTCATCCCGCAAGGTGTGGTTCCGGCGCCTGTTCGCCCGCCGATCGATGTCGTGTTTGTGATGGACGTGTCAGGCTCCATGACGATGATGAAGCTGCAAAGCGCCAAATCCGCTTTGCAGGCAGCGGTGAATGATTTCAAAGCCAATTATCACCCAAATGATCGGTTTGCTCTGATTCCATTTTCTGATGACGTGAGGGCAACGAGTGTTGTTCCGTTCGGATCAAAATCAAATGTCGTCAGTCAATTAGACGCCATACTTGATGCAGGAAACCGTTTGACGGCCAACGGCGGGACGAACTATTCGGCCGCTTTGTCTCTGGCCAGATCGTATTTTACGGACCCGACAAGGAAAAAGTATATCATTTTTCTGACTGACGGCATGCCGACCGTGTTGGATACGACCGATTCAATTACGTATCGCGAGGTCAAACCGGATTGGTTTGGGGGATATGAGTATACGGGAAAAAAAATTACGGATTCTCTTCCTGTCACTTACGAATTGTACGGCGATGGGCGGACGGCTGGTATTCGTTTTACCGACAACAAAGGAAATTACCGTCAATTTTATAACGATGGAAGAGATTATGTGAATGGAATCAAGGTGTCTTCGAATAACGGCTACCCATTTACTTACAGTAGTCTGGAAACGAGAATTCGAACGAATGCCATAGCGGTGGCCAAAGCACTTGGAATGGGCAATATCACCCTTTATTCTATTGGCTTCGGCGACAGCGATGATGTTGACATGGACTATTTGAGCGCGTTGTCCACGATGGCCGGAGGGGAAGCGCGGCAAGGAACGCCGCAAAATTTGAACGTCCTGTTTCAGAGGTTTTCTCAGCTCGCGACAACGCCGGCGCTCACGGGGACGATCCGCATTCCGCTTTCGTCGTTTGGCGGCAATGTCGTTGTTGCCGAGAACGGCCAAGTATGGCTAGATGAGACGAAACAAAATGCGTATATTTCATTTTCCATTCCCTATCAGATTGGTCAAGGCGCCCCTTCGCCTACCACGATTCCTATTCCAGTTTCGTTTAAGGCGAAAGGGACGTATACATTCAACGCTGAATTGAGATATCGCGATGTGTACGGCCAGCCGCAGCCGTCCTTGACGAAAACAGTGACCGTCACCGTAAAAGATGAAGCGCCGCCGACCTTTACGGGAACGGTGCGATTGCAAGGATTGACCAACAATGTTATCAATCTCATTAAACAGGGGGCTGTCGATGGCGACGACAACCGCTTCCGTGCCACCTATTCCTTGTCGCTGGTCGGTTACGTGGGCAGTACGACTGGAATGATCAGCAATGTGAAGATCGTCCAACAGTTGCCTGATGGCATCTCCGTCGTTCCAGACGGCAAAGTGACGACGTATACGGAAAATGGCAAACGCTATGCACAATGGTCGTTTGCCAACCAGACGTTTGACTATAGCCAGCTGAACAAGCTGACGCTGACCGCGCAATGGGTGATGCAAGCCGATTACGCCATGGGCGGCACCCAATTGCCGCCGGCGGTCGTAACGTTCACCGACAGCCGCTACGGCGAACGGACTTCGACGCTCACGCCGCCGTCGGAACGAATCGGGATGACGGTTCGTTTAGATGACTTTCCGAATTTCTATTACCGAGGAGACGAAAAAGGAGAGATCTTGAAGTGGCGACGGCAGGCGGTCGACGAAATCGTTGGAGAAGCGAAGCCACCCAGCGACGGACTGCTGCAGCTGCCGGTCAAAGCGCTGCAATACGACCCGAACGATGACGGCGTGCTGCTTGTCACGTACAGCGATGATCGGACAGTGCGCATCTATTTGAAACCGCATTTGTCCATTGAAACCGCAAACGGTCCGGAGGAAAACGGCGCCATGGTGAACGAGGCGCCAACGGTGAAGGTAATCGGGCTTGTCGCTGGCGAAGGGGTGAAGTACGAGTACCAAGTCGTACGAAATGGCGTGGTTTCAGACTGGCAGCCGCTCGCTTCGCCGTATATGATTTCCATTTCCGATGACGGTGAGTATACTGTCGCGGTGCGTTCGGCTGGGGGGCTGACGCGCGGTGACGGAACGACGAAGGTAGCGTTCCGTTATAAGAAATTAATCCGCCACTTAGTGCTTGGCGATTATAAAGAGACGATGAACGTCGGTGAGGAGCAACGCATCCCAGTGGCGATAGAGCCCGCCGATGCGACGAACAGAACGCTTGCGTGGACATCAAGCGACCCGAATATCGCATCGGTAGACCAAAACGGCACGGTGACAGCGCTAAAGCCTGGAACGGTGACGATCACCGTCCGTGCGACTGACGGCAGCAACGTGCAAGCGTCGGCGACGATTACGGTCATCGTGCCGCTCGAACGGATGGCGTTCCGCACCCCGGTGCTGTACATGGAAGTCGGCGAACGGCTTGAAGTCATGCCGCAGCTTCGCTTCGTTCCGAACCATGCGACCGATCAAACGCTTCGCTCCGTTGAATCGTCCGCACCGGAGTATGTCGCGGTTGTCCGTGAAAACGGCGCATGGGTTTTGGTCGCCAACGATGTCGGTTATGCGACGGTGACAGCGACCGCCAATGCGAAAACGAGCGATCAGCAGCCGATTCGGGCGAACGTGACGGTGATTGTTCGCGAACCGGAAGATCACGGTGGTAACGACGGGCGAAACCGCTGGTAATCGACATCAACACCCCCAAGTTTGTCGGCAAGATCAAATGATATCGACAATTGAGTGAAGGTTTTTCCCGTAAAAAAAGGGCGGCCAGATCGACCTAGGCCGCTCTTTTCTTTATTCTACTTTCAACCGGTCTACAACGAGGGACAACCGTTTGACAAACGGAAGACCTTCCCCGCGGTCGATCAGCACTTGCGGGTCGTGACGGATGACAAGACGCGACTGGTCGACGTCGTCATCCGGCGCTGGAATGAACGACAATCCGTTTTCTGCCCGGCCGCGATAAGCGTTGACGACAAGGCCGGAGATGTCGGCGTCCGGCGCGCGTTTGGACGCATCGCCGCGAGCGAACAAGCCGCCTTGAATATGAATGTACGAGCCAACCGCATAGACTGTGGCGTTGCTGCTTGTGTAAAAATAGCCTTTTAAGTTCGGCTGCCGGGGGAACGAATTATGAAACTCGTTAATGCGCGCCAGCTCAAGCGGACCGTCGGTCAAAAGGACAAGTTCTTTTTCGCCCCAGCCGCTAATGTCGGCATCATAAATGAGCGTGCGCCCGGTGACATATACAGAAGCGTCAAACGCGACATTTCCTTGAATCGTTAAATCGCCGAGCACGATCAAATTGCCGCGCACTTTTGTCGGCGTCTGTACGGTATTGCCTAAAAACAAATCGCCGTTGACGATGAGCCAGTGTTTCTTTAGATCAATTTCCCCGCGATCGACAAAAAACGACGAAACTTCCGGATGATAAAGCAGGACAGACTGATGCCAAGAGCGGCGAAGCAGCAACTCAATATCCTCCACCACCGTTAGGCGGTCTTCGAGCATCGAAAGCAAGTCTGGAATGCCCTTATCAATCCATTGTTCGTATTCATCGCTGAACGTTTCAATTCCCGCCGCATTAAGCAGCTTATCTTTCACCGTCCAATTAAAATCAACGTCAATAAAATCGTCTGTTTCTTTTTGGACGGTCGCTCCCTCTAAACCATGGGAAAAGTGAATGGGCTGTCGCAGAAACGTTCCTGTCCCTCTTTGATAGCAGTCAGCTCCGCCCGTGCAAGAGAACGCCTCTCCTTGAACAAGCCAGGCGCTGTCGGTCGAAAGGGTTGGAAAAGAAGTCGGTTCGGTCCGGCGCTGTGAATGGTCGATATAGTTGGCGGCGTTCGTGACATAGGCATCGTTGCCCGCATACACATGCCCGTCGATATATGCGCCGCCGTTGACAGCCAAGTCTTCGGCCGAGCCGAGAGCGTATTTTAAAAAGCTTGGCGTGTTGGCAATAATGACGCGCCGCGTGACCGTTTTGTTTCCATGCGGCGCGGAAATATATAAGACGCGGGTAAACAGCTTTTGCCGGTCGATCTCCTCTTCTTCAGTCGCGTCGCGGATGGTGACGCCGTAGCGCTGTTCAAACGCAGGCAGCCAACGGCTTAGATCATCGTCAAGGCGCGCCGGTGTAGAAAGGACAAAATCCGGCTTGGCGATGGCCGCTTTTAAGGCGGCGACCGTTTCGTCGATGGCGTTGGCTGCTTCCTGAAACGATTCGATCTCTTCCACACGCACGTGAGTCAGTCGCGCCTGTTGAGCAGCAACCGTTAAAATCGTTAAGCCGAGCAAAAAGAAGATGGTGATGACAAGCATCATTGTCACTAAACTGTAGCCGGCCTCGTTCAAGCACAGGCGGTTCATTGCGATTCCCCCCTTAAAAGCCGAACTCCGTTTTTAATGTAAACGGCTGCACATACAGCCAGCTATCCGAGTCGGCGTGGTTGCGGTCTTGCACGGCGAGTTTCATCGTGACGACACCGCTGCGGCAAAGATGCGCTCCCCCCTTTTTTTCTTCGCGCAGGCAGCGGAGCGAAAGTGTGGAATCGGCGGCCAGCGACAGGCGTGATGAGGAAATGGCTTCCCCATTGATGGCCAGCGCTCCGTTTTCAATCGAAATCGTCAATGCAGCACCGTCTTTTTCATGTTCGGCCACAAATCCAGACGAGGCGTCAATCCATTGTTGTCGGTCTTCAATGAAGGTCAACTTCCGCTCATTGCTTGCGCTTAGATCAACGCCGTCAGGAGCAAGTTCGTACAGCTTGTTCATCATCATAGCGACGGCATAGTCCGCCTCACTGCGCAGTTCGTTCTCGATGCCGATCCGCTGATAGGCGCGAATGCCGGTCAGAAAGACGGTATAAATGGCGCCGATGATGAGCAAGGAAATGGAGACGGCAGCGAGCAGCTCGACAAGCGTCATCCCGGCTTGGGCTTTAGCGGATCGTTTCATCGGTGATCACTCCTTCCACCCATTCCGCCTCTTCTGACCGATCGCCCCAGCGGACGATCACGTACATTTTCAACGCATACTGTCCAAGGCCGGGATCAGACTGCCGCACTTTTTCCGCCTCTTCGCTGATCCGTTCGCGCAGTGAACGCGGGAACTCCTCAGGAGGGGATGAAGTGAGCCGTTCCCAGTGCATCTGTTCATACGGAATGAGAAAAACAGCGATCCGCCCGTTGTCGTAAATGACGTTGTTGATCGTTGGGGCGAATTGGGCGCGGCATGCGTCCGGCTCCGGGAAAATGGCCGCATGTTCACAATCGGCATCCGTCAGTTTTACAAATGGCGTTTGTTCGTTGGCCGATTGGCGGACATGTTGTTCGAGCACAGGGAAGTCCAATTTTTCCATATAAGCAGCGACACCGCGGGCGATATTGATGGCGACCGTGCGCCCTTGGTTGTAGGATGTATACGTCATCGCGTTCGTGAAAAAGTAGAACAAGCCGATCGCCACGCCTGATAACAAAGTCAGGGCAAGCAATGTTTCGATGAGGGTGAACCCGTCTTTATGACTAAATGACAAAAAATTGTCCCCTTCCATTTGTCATAACCTTCTTTCAAAATATGTAACTTTATTATACAATATTTTCGAGTCAAATCATGTAGAATTTTAGGATTAGAGGACGATGGGTGGAAGGTCTATCGGCCCTTTGGAAACGTTACGCCGGGAAGGAACGGATGGGCATGTGGAAAGAGGCGGTTATTGATTTTGCGGCATTCATACTGGCTCTTTTGGCGATTTGGTTGTTGCCGCTTGGGTTTAGCCGGGCTGGGGGCGCGATAGTCGTCGCAGCCGCGTTTCTCATCGCCGCGTTGGCCCGACTGGCCGAATCGGCCGTGCCGCTTTGGCAGATCGTGTTGTTGCTTGGGATCTTGTTGGCCGCGGTTTCTTATTTGTTCGACCGCCGGCTCGGCACCATCCTTTATCGGTCGGCAACAAGGAAGGAAGAACGGGACGGGCCGAATGATGAACGGATCGAAAAAACAGTGCACTTGACAAAGCCGGTAGACGATAATGGCAAAGAAGCTGATCAGCGCGGGGCAAATGACCTAGATGATAGGCCCCGGCAAACGGCATTCGTTCAGGAACACGGATATGCCGTTTCTCGAGCGGCTTCGTCGAACGTGTCGATGCGCCTTCATGATGGTTTGAAAGTGGACGAGCCCGCTTCAGACGAGCTCGAGCCAGCGCTGAAAGATTCGGCGTCAGCGCTGAGCGAACCGGCAGCCACTGTCGATGAGCCGGGGATGTCTTCCGATGAATCAGCGTTAAGGTTAGATGACTCAAGTCCAGCTTTCGATGAACGAGGGGCAACCCGCGAACAGGATAAGGACGTCGAACGCGAAAACGAGCATGTGGAACGTTCTGCTGAGCTGTTGTCAGAATCAGCAACCTATGCGGAACAGCGTGCCCCTTTTTCGTTGCAGCCCATTGCCTTGGGAGAAGATCGCGGAGTGGCTGAGCATGGAGGAGGACGCTCTGCGCTTGCGCCTGTCTTGCTTCCGATGCAGGCGGACGATGAGGAACCGCTTCCCGATTCCGCTTTCGAATCAATCATTGCAGCCGATGAGCCGGCACGCCCTCCGCACGATTGGCTCGATGAGCTGCCGGTTGCTATGACGCCGGATATCGAAGCGGCGGCGCTGCAAGCAGGAACGTCCGCTGGCTCCCTCGCTGATGATGGCGGTAGCGGTCAAGGGTTGTTGCAGGCAATCGATCGAAGTGACGCCGCTTTCTTGTTGGCTGTTTCTGAAGCGGCTAACGACTCTGGCGATGAAAGCGAGCCCGTTTCCGAGCAGGAAACGCCGTCCGGGTCGTCTTTTAGAGAGGTGTCGCCGGACATCACCCACGTTTTGCTGCCGGAAGTGAGCGGCGCTGCTGAACAAACAGTCGATGCGGACGGGGGACACGCGCTGTTTGCGCAACAAGGGGAGCAACAACCAAAGTCAAACGGGCAGGCCGGATGCTGCGAGTTCGAGGAAGATGGACAAACGGCAGGCCGATGGCACGAAGACCGGGAGCGGACAGCCGGAGAACAGCAGGAAGGAGATAGGCTGCAGGAACGGAAAACGGTGCGCACAGAAGTCGTGCAGGCGGTGGCCTCTGAATTGCGTCTGAACCGCCGCCGTTTCGATGTTGCCGACTATGAGCGCTGCCTTCTTCAATGCTTGGCAGCGCCGCTTTCCGACCGCGATTATTACGTATTGGCTCGTTTGTTAATGGAACATTATGTAATAGAACAACAGTACGATCAGTTAGCTCTATGGATTGATGAACTTATCGATCGTTTTCGCGCCTACCCGGCCATAGCCGAGGAACTGGCGCTTTGGCGGCAGTCAGCCGCGACATTAGCAAACAGTTGGGGTGAAAATGATGAAAGCTAGCGCACAAATCATTGGATTGCCGATCATCAGCATCGCGGACGGTGCGCAAATCGGCACGGTGAAAAGTTTGGTGATCAATCCGGAGAAAGGGTCAATCGATTTTTTAACGATTGAACAAGACGATGTACAGCTGAGCTTAAAAGCGATTCCGTTTAAAAAAGTGGTCGGCATTGGCGAGTTTGCCGTGACGGTCGAAACAGGGCATGATGTGATCGATCTTTCGGAAATTCCGATCGCCAATCAGCTCGTCAATAAGCAAATCCGCATTAAAAACACGAAAGCCATCACACGCAAAGGCCAGCTGCTCGGCGAAGCCAGCGAGTTTTTTATTGACGAAGAAACAGGGGAGATTATCGGCATCGCTTTACACTTAGAAAACAGAGAAGCGGTGCTGCCGGCGACGGAAGTATTGACGTACGGCAAAGATATTTTGGTCGTTCATGACGAAGCTAAACAATCGCTTCTTGACGACCCTGTGCAGCTGTTGAAGGCGGAAAGCGGTCAACCGGTTGCGGAAATGGACGAAGACGGTCTTTCGGCCCAAATGGATGCGATGGCTGAAAACGCCGAGAACGTCGAGGCGCTGCACACGTTGCGAGAAAAACAAGTCGCGCTGTTAGCCGGAAAACGGCTGACAAAAGACGTTTATGATGCGGATGGACGCTTGTTATTGGCGGCGGGCACAACGCTTCGTGAAGAGGATGTGCGCAAGGCGCAAGAGGCCGGTCCGGGTGTCATCGTTGATGTCTCGATGAACGTGGAAGCATGACGGGGGAGGGTCGGCAGTGAAAAAAGCGGCCCCGTGGAAACTGCTTGCTGTGATGGCCGTTTGCACGATCTATTTTATCGCCTTTTCGCATCTTGGTGTCTTTGCCTATGATGCGTTCGCCCCGGATGACGGCCGCTTGGGTGAAGGGACAGCGGCCGGCCCGGTGTCCCTGGCTGGTATGACAGCGCCTGAAGCCCGTGAGGCGGTAGCTAGCCGGGTGAACGAATGGAAGGCGACCGCATCCATTCCGTTGCGATATCAAGAAAAACAAGTGGATCTGTCGGCGGATGTCTTTACGTTCCGTCTCGAAGAAAGTATGAAGCAGCTCGTTGACGGAAAGCGCACCCCGCTTTTTGTCATCGCGGATTTGGAAAAGTGTTTCAAAGCGTTGGAAGCTGTCGTTCCGTCATCGGCGCTTGAAGCGCTTGATGTCAAGCGGCTCGGAGAGGATTTAGCGAAGTGGGCGTCCCGGCTGCAGTCGCCGTCTTCCCCCATTGACTTAGCAAGCTACATATCATTTCCGGACGGACGCGAGCCGGTGGTGAGCGAAGCAGCCGTGCCGCTGCCTGATGCGGCGGTCGCCCGCTGGCTGTCGGAAGAGCGGCGCGTAACGATCGAAGCGGGGCAACTGTTTTCGCTTGGGGATTGGCTCAAAAAGGAAAAGGCGGATTTCAGTGATGGAGCGGCCGATTTGATCGCTTCGGCAGTTTATCAGGCAGTGCTAAAAACGAATTTTGCTATTGCCGAGCGCTACACGAGCCGCACGCTGCCCGACGGAGTAACACTGGGTTTTGAAGCGGCCATCAGCAACGGCCGCGATTTGGAATGGTACAACCCGAACACAACTGATTACACGCTTTGGCTTCGGTATGACGGGCAAAACGTACACGCCGCGATCTCCGGCTTGCCGTTTGTCTATCAATATATCATTCGCACCGGTGAAGCGGTAGACATCGAGCCGCGCACAGTCGTTCAATACGACGCGCGCTTGGCGCCGGGTGCAAAGCAAACGAAACAAGCCGGCCGCTCGGGTCTGCTAATTGAAGTGACGCGCGAGGTGCGCGACGGGGCGCGGCTTGTGCGCAAAGAAACGGTCAGTGAAGATTTTTACCCGCCGGCGTACACGATTGAAGTGCGCGGTCTCGAGATTCCGGAAAGCAGCGTTGAGCCAAGCGGTGATGGGGAAGGCGAACCAACGGAAAGCGGAGACAGTGAATCGGCGGAATCACCGAACCCGCCGGCGGCAGAACGTAGCGAAGACGATGCGAAGAGCGGAACGGTGCCAAAAGAAGGCGATGAAGCGGGCGATAAGGAATCCGCACCTGCTGCCGGCGGCAAAGGGGAGACGGAAGCGAGCGGGGGGGAAGAAAAATGAGCAAAAAGCAAGAACGGAAACGGCTTGGCGATTTGCTTGTCGAAGCGGGATTGATTACGGAAGAGCAGCTCGCCGAAGCGCTGCGTGAGAAGGCGCCCGGACAAAAGCTTGGCGATGCCTTGTTGCAGCGCGGCTACATTACCGAGCAGCAGCTGATTGAAGTGCTCGAGTTTCAGCTTGGCATTCCCCATGTCAGCTTATACCGCTATCCGGTCGATCCGAAAGCCACAAGCCTTGTTTCGAAAGAATTCGCCCGCCGCCATATGGTGATGCCGCTCAAAGTCGAAGGCGAGCGGCTGCTCGTCGCTATGGCTGATCCGATGGACTTTTTCGTCATTGATGATCTGCGCCTTTCAACCGGGTTTCAAATCGAGACGGCGATCGCCTCGAAAGATGATATTTTGCGGGCGATTAATAAATATTACGACATCGATGAGGGGTTGGATGATTTTTTGCAGGCACCGACGCCGGAGACGCGCGAAGACGAGCGGGCCGATGAAGAGGATTCCCCGATTGTCCGGTTGGTGAATCAAATTTTGCAGCTTGCCGTCGAGCAGCGGGCGAGCGATATTCATATCGACCCGCAGGAGACGAAGGTGCTCATCCGCTACCGGATCGACGGTCTTCTCCGCACCGAGCGGGCGCTGCCGAAACATATGCAAAGCATGTTGACGGCGAGAATTAAAATTTTAGCCAATATGGATATCACGGAACATCGCGTTCCGCAAGACGGCCGGATGAAAATGGATATCGATTTTCACCCCGTCGATTTGCGCGTTTCCACATTGCCGACGGTGTACGGGGAGAAAATCGTTATGCGTGTCCTCGATCTAGGGGCGGCCTTGAACGACATTCATAAACTCGGCTTTAACTCGGTGAACCTCGATCGTTTCATCCGCTTAATTGAACGGCCAAACGGCATCGTGCTGATCACCGGGCCGACCGGTTCGGGAAAATCGTCGACGTTATATGCCGCTTTAAACCATTTAAACCGTGAAGAAGTGAACATCATTACGATTGAAGATCCGGTCGAATACCAAATTGAAGGAGTCAACCAAATTCAAGTGAACCCAAACGTCGGTTTGACGTTCGCTCAAGGGCTTCGCTCGATCTTGCGTCAAGACCCGAACATCATTATGGTCGGGGAAATTCGCGACCGCGAGACGGCTGAAGTGGCGATTCGCGCCTCGCTCACCGGCCATTTAGTGTTAAGCACGCTTCATACGAACGATGCGTTAAGCACGATCACCCGGTTGATCGATATGGGAATTGAGCCGTTTTTAGTCGCGACCTCGCTCGCCGGCGTCGTTTCCCAGCGGCTCGTGCGCCGCGTCTGCCGCGACTGTCAAGAAGCGTATGAACCGACGAAGCGGGAGAAAGAAATTTTCGCCCGCCGCGGAATCGAGGTGCGAACGCTCGTCCGCGGCCGCGGCTGTCCGATGTGCAACATGACCGGCTACCGCGGCCGGCTGGCGATTCATGAGCTGCTCGTCGTTACCGATGAGATGCGGCGCGTCATTTTAAATAATGAACCGTTTTCGAAATTGCGCGAGCTCGCCCTTCAAAGCAAAATGATTTTTTTGCTTGATGACGGGCTGCTGAAAGTGAAGCAAGGGATAACAACGCTTGAAGAAGTGCTGAAAGTGGCGATTTTGCATTGACGGGTGAGACCGATGAAGGAAAAGCTTGAGGCGTTATTGCGCGCCGCCTTTGAATGCCGCGCGTCCGATGTGCATTTAACCGTCGGCGCGCCGCCGATTTTCCGCTTGAATGGGGAGCTGAAGGCATACGGCCATGAGCGGCTTCGTTTGGAAGAGACCGAACAAATGGCAAAAGCCATCATTCCGCCGCCGCTTTGGCAGCAGTTCCAAGAAGCGGGGGAGCTCGATTTTTCGTACGGCATAGCCGGCGTCTCGCGCTTCCGTTTCAATGTGTTTAAACAGCGGTCGTGCGTGTCGCTCGCTGTGCGCCTCATTCCGATGCGCATTCCGACGCTTGAGGAGCTCGGCATGCCGAGCGTCCTGAAACGCATCGCTGAAAAGCCGCACGGGCTCGTGCTTGTCACCGGGCCGACCGGCAGCGGCAAATCGACGACATTGGCGGCGATGATCGACTATATGAACAAAACGATGTCGAAGCATATCATTACGCTCGAGGATCCGATCGAATATTTGCATAAACATGGAAAATCGATCATCGACCAGCGTGAGATCGGATTTGACACCGGCAGTTTTGCTGCTGGTTTGCGCGCTGCGCTCCGCCAAGATCCGGATGTCATTTTAGTCGGGGAAATGCGCGATTTGGAGACGATTCAAACGGCGGTCACCGCCGCGGAAACGGGGCATTTAGTGTTAGGCACGCTTCATACAGCGAGCGCGCCGGCGGCGATCGAGCGGATGATTGACGTCTTTCCGCCGGCCCAGCAGGCACAGATTCGTCTCCAGCTCGCGTCCGTGCTTGTGGCCATCATCGCCCAGCGTCTGTTTCCAAACGGCCGCAAAAGCGGGCGGACAGCCGCGCTTGAGATTTTAATCAACAATGCGGCCGTTGCCAATTTGATCCGCAACAAAAAGGAGCATCAAATCGTCAACATTATGCAGACGAGCCGCAACGCGGGCATGCAGACGATGGAAATGAGCATCAAAGAGCTTGTGGCCGACGGACGCATCGATCCGCTGGCGGCTGAAGTGTATTTGGCAGGGGAGCGTGGCGAGCATGGCGCAATTTAAATACGAAGGGCGCGATCGGAGCGGACGGAAAAAGGCGGGGGTGATCGCGGCCGTCTCGCGGCGCGAGGCGGTGATCAAACTGCGGGAAAAAGGAATTCGCCCGATGGTGCTTGCCGAAGTGCCGCCGTCGGTATGGAACAAAGAAATTTCGTTCGGCCGCGCCGTGAAGCTGCAGCACTTTGTCATTTTTTTGCGCCAGTTTGCGACGCTCGTTCGTGCGGGGGTGACGATTGTCGACTCGGTTCGCATTTTAGCCGAGCAGACCGAAAGCCAATCGCTCGCCCGGGCGCTTTCGGACATCGAACAGTCATTGCGCGGAGGGAATCCGCTCTCGGCGGCCGCGGCACGCCATCCGCGCCTGTTTCCGCCGCTGTTTGTCAACATGGTGCGCGCCGGAGAGGCGAGCGGAACGCTTGACGAGACGCTTGACCGCCTTGCGGATCATTTCGAAAAAATGCATCGGACGCGGCAAAAAATCGCTTCAGCGCTCGCCTATCCGATCGCTGTCGCCATCATCGCCACGGCGGTCGTCATCTTTTTGCTTGTCGCTGTCGTGCCGACGTTTGTTGAGATGTTTGCCGATTTTGACGCCGAGCTGCCGGCGATTACGAAGTTTGTGCTCAAAGCGAGCGGCGTAATGCAGCACTACTGGTGGGCGGCGGTGTTGCTGATCGTGGGCGCATACGTATTGTTCGCCGCGCTTCGGCAACAAAAGGCAATGAAGTATTATTTCGATTACGCGGCGATGCGGCTGCCGATTTTCGGCAAACTCGTGCAAAAGGCGGCGCTCGCCC
Source organism: Geobacillus subterraneus (assembly GCF_001618685.1). Taxonomy (GTDB): domain Bacteria; phylum Bacillota; class Bacilli; order Bacillales; family Anoxybacillaceae; genus Geobacillus; species Geobacillus subterraneus. The sequence goes on from NZ_CP014342.1 coordinate 647,643, forward strand.
GCATGACGCGAACGCTCAGCTCGCTTGTTGCAAGCTCGGTGCCGATTTTAGAAGCGCTGTCGATCGCCGGGCGCGTCGTCGAAAATGAAGTGATCGCTTCCGTCCTCGATGAGGCGCGCACCGCCCTTGAGCGCGGCCAGCCGCTCGCCGAGCCGCTCCGCCGTCATTGGGCGTTTCCGCCCCTCGTTTCGCAAATGATCGCCATCGGCGAACAGACCGGGGCGCTTGACGCCATGCTTGGCAAAGTCGCCGACTTTTACGAAGCCGAAGTCGACGCCGGCACCGATCGGCTCAAATCGCTCATCGAACCGCTGATGATCGTGCTGCTCGCCGGCGTTGTCGGGACGATCGTCACTTCCATCATCGTGCCGATGTACGATATTTTTAATCATATCCAACAATAGACAATAAGAACATATTCCTATTTTTATTGCCTTGTTGTAGAATAATAGGGAAAACGTTCTAATTTTGTTGGAAAGGGAGAGGGAACAATGTTGAAGCGAATGATCAAAAACGAGCGCGGCCTGACGCTCATCGAACTGCTCGCCGTCATCGTCATTTTAGGGATCATTGCGGCGATTGCGATTCCGGCGATTGGGGGATTGATTGACAATTCGAAAAAAGATGCGCACGTAGCAAATGCACAGCAAATGATCAACGCAGCGAAAATCGCTGTGACGGCGGATAAGGATTTGATACCGGCGAATGGGAAGGCGAAGGCGATTTCACTTAAGTATTTAGAAGATAATGGGTATTTAGAGACTGTAAAAGATCCTGACAAAACTCAAAATGGCTATACAGAGGCCATTCCGGGGGAGAGTCAAATTACTGATGATCTTAATGTAAACGGAAGTCCAATTAAAGATGGTACTGTGAGTGAGCCGACTTCCGGGTCTTATGTTATTATCATAAATGATAATAATAAATTTTATTATCGCGTAAAACTAGTAAATGCGCAACGCGGAGTGCAAAGTCAAGAGGAAAATAATGCTGTTGCGGAAGATGATTTGAAACGTTCCGAAGTTCGTCCATAAAAGGTGTTTTACGTAGGTTAGTTTAGAAATGGTAAAGTTAAGTATTTTCCTTTACTCCCTCCTCCTCGCCTCCTTCTTTAACGTCGTCGGGCTGCGGGTGCCGGTCGGGGAGTCGATCGTCCGGCCGCGGTCGCATTGTCCGGCGTGCGGGCGGACGCTGTCGGCGAGGGAGCTTATTCCGGTTGTGTCGTACGTTGTGCAGCGCGGGCGGTGCAAAGGGTGCGGGGGGCGCATTTCCCCGCTTTACCCGCTGATGGAAGTGGCGACGGCCAGCTTGTTTACCGCCGCGCCGATGTGGGTCGGTTGGGGCGGGCGGCTTATCATCGCTTGGACGTTGATTGCGCTTTTGGCCATCATCGTTGTGTCCGACATTCGCTATATGCTCATCCCGGACCGGGTGCTTGCGGCATTTGCCGCCCTGTTTTTGATAGAACGGCTCTTCCTTCCGTTTTTGCCGTGGATGGACATGCTCATTGGCGCAGCGGCGGGGTTTTTGTTGTTGCTATTGATCGCTGTGCTGTCAAAAGGCGGGATGGGCGGGGGAGATGTGAAACTGTTTGCCGTGCTCGGGTTTGTGCTTGGCTGGAAAATGGTGTTGCTCGCGTTTTTCTTGGCGACGCTGTACGGTACGGTGATCGGGTTGATCGGCATGGCGCTCGGCCGTGTGCGGCGCGGCGTGCCGATGCCGTTTGCCCCGGCGATCGCTCTTGGGGCGCTGACGGCCTTTTTCTTCGGCGAAGTGATCGTGCGCTCGTATATACAGTTGATTACGTAAAGACGGCAGAAAGGGAGCAATCGAAGATGGCGTTATGGCGGCGAAAGGCGAAACAGGCGAACATCGTGATTAAAGATCATATGATCCGTTATGTCGAAGCGAAGCCGGGCGATCCGCCGGAGGCGAAGCGGTGGGGCGAGCGCGAGCTGCCGCCCGGTGTCATTCGTGACGGAAAAATCGTTGATGGGGAAACATTGGCGATAATTTTGGATGAATGCGTCGACGAATGGAAGCTTAGCGGGCGGCGCGTCCGCTTTGTCGTCCCCGATCCGTTCGTCATGATTCGCAGCGTGCCGCTTCCTCCTCATTTGCCGGACGATGACATTCGCGGGTATTTGTTTATGGAGCTTGGCGAATCGATCCCGCTTCCGTTTGCCGATCCAGTGTTTGACTACGCGGTGGCCGAACGGACGGAAGAAGCGCTAAACGTGCTGCTGTTTGCCGCACCGGAAGAAGCGGTGGCGGAATATGCTGCGCTCCTTGAGGACGTCGATTTGCGGCCAGTGGCGGCCGACGTGTCGCCGCTTTGCGCTTACCGTCCGTTTTACGCCGCCGGACAGGCAGCGGCGGATGATCATATTTTGCTCGTGCAGCTTGACGAATCGGCGGTGAACTTAAGTGTCTTTCACCGCCATTTGCCGCTGTTTATGCGCCATTTGCCGCTTGAGGCGCCCGGGGAGCGAACGATGCCGATCGTTGACCCGTTTGCGGAGGTGTATAAGGAAATCGAGCGGATGATGAGTTTTTATTCGTTTTCTCTCCGACAAGGAAAGCAGCAAATTACGCGCCTGTTCCTCACCGGCGACCACCCGCAGCTTGCCGATGCATTCGCCGCTTTGACAGAGCGGCTTGATGTGTCGCCCGAGCGCCTTTCCCGCCCGCTTGATCCGCTGCCGGACCGGTATCATCTCACCTGGGGGCTGACGTTGAAAGAGGGAATGAATGATGATCGTTGACATCAACTTATTGCCGCGAAAAGAGCCGCGTCATGCGCTCGGCGTCGTGTTGACGGTCTCGGTCGTGCTTTTTCTCCTCATCGGCGCCGCCGGGGGATACTGGCTGATGGAGCGTGCCAACAGCCGCCAAGCGGCGCTTGAAGCGGAACTGAAGCAAGTGCGCGCCTTGCAGGCCGCGGCAGCCGCCAAACAGAGGGACGCCGAGCAGCAGCAAGGGCGGCAAGAGCTGTCCAAGGCGGTTGAGTGGGCGAACCGCTATCCGCTCAAAACGGTGCCGTTGTTGCGCGCGCTGACAAAAGAGCTGCCTGAGCGCGGATTTGTCATGAATTTTGCTTATGCCGACCGCCAGACGGTGACGATGACGGTTCAGTTTGACACCGCCGAAGAAGCGGCGTATTATTTAGCCCGGTTAGAGGCGTTGGACATAGTCGAAGAGGTGAAGCTGACAGGGGTTTCTGCCAGCGGTCCAAGCGGTGAAGTTGAGACGGAAATGACTGTGCCGCGCTACATGGCGCAATACGAACTAAAAATCGGCCAAGCCGAAAAAAAGGAGGCATCGCCATGACCGGTCGCGTAAACAAATGGCTAGCCGTTTCCGTTTTGTTGCTGCTGGTTGCCGCCATCGCCGCTGCGTTTTATGTTCTCTTGTTGGCGCCGCGCTACCAGGAAATCGATCGGCTCGCCGCCATAGTGCAAAGCGAGAAAAAAGTGCTCGCCGCCATGGAGCAAAACATTTCGCCAAAGGAAGGAGAGGCGTTGGAAAGCCTCGCCGCGCTGCAAAAAAAAGTGCCGGTCCGCCCGCTCACCGACCAGCTGTTGCTTGAGTTTCAAAAGGCGGAATACGTCTCGGACAGCGTGCTGTTAAACGTTCGTTTTTCCGAACAAGCGCAGGGGAACGGAGAGGAAAAGGAGGACGCCCCAGCCGGCATTGAGACGGTGAGCGCGCAGCTGACGGTTCAGTCGCCATCGTATTACCAGCTTGAGCAGTTTTTACAAACGTTAGAGCGGGCCGAGCGCATTATGGCCATTGAGTCGCTCACGTTTACCGGGCAGCCGGAGTTGACCTCAACGGCGACCGATGTCCAGCCGTTGACGTATTCGTTAACCGTACGCGCCTTTTACGCGCCGCAGCTTGAAAAATGGAAGCAGCTCTTGCCGGTGCGGGATGTGCCGCCGCCAAGCGGCAAGGACAATCCGTTGACGGAAACCGCGCCATCAGTGAGCCCGTAGCCAGCCGGGGAGAGCAGCATGCTGATTCGGACAAAGCGCGGAATGACGCTCATTGAATTGTTGGCCGTATTGGTGATCGTCGGCATTGCGGCGGCGGTTGCCGTCATCGCCATGCTTGCTGTGGTGGAAAAGGCGCGCGAGCGGGCGTTTGTTTCCGATGCGTATAGTTTGTATGAGGCGGCGCGGCTGTATGTCGGCGCAGAAAACGTCGAGTTTTTGCCAGCTCGTTCATCGGCGGTATTGTCCTACAGTGAACTAGTGGAACACCGCTTGCTTCACCCGATCCGAGATCCGTTTACCGGGAACGTACTATCCATAGAGACGAATCCGTCGTACGTGCTCGTGACGAAACAGGAAGACGGCGGGATCGGCTATGCGGTTTGTTTGAAAGGGGAGACGAAGCAGCTTTGCGATTACGGGGGACGCGAACAGCCGATTCCTGTCGAGGCGTTAACAGGCGAAGCGATTCGTGACCGATGATGTCGGAAAATGAAGAAAAGAAGCAGGAGCAAGACGACAAATGTCTTGTTCTTTTTTTTTTCGTTTATGGTAAGATGGGCGAAAGAAATCGAAGCACGAAGAAGGATGGTGACAAAATGGACAAGCAGCGCCCGGGCATTACGGTGAACATTAACGGACATCCGCGGCCGTTTACGATCAAGCGCCCATCAGAAGGGAATCAGCCGGATGAGCCCAGCGGACACCGACTTGAAGACCGCCCGTCTGCAGATTTCGGCAATGACGGACCACCGGACGACCGTCACCATGCACGCTCGTTCCAAGCGGACAGCCGACAAACGGATGAACGACAAAGGAGCGCTCGGCAAATCGGCGAACAAGAGGCGGAAAAGCAGGCGTTTGACACAGCCAAAGAGGAAGAAGCAGCCGCCCTTGAAGAGGCGGACGAACGAATCGTCCCGATTTCAGAAGCGATTCAAAAAAAGAAGAAAGCCTGTCAAACAAGGCGGTTGTGGCGGCTGCCGCCGCATGCCAAGTCGCTGTTTTTGGCGGCGGCGATTGCCGCTGTAGTCGGCATGGCGTTTGGCATGACCATGCTTCGCCTCATTCCGAAGGAAAAAGCGGAGCCGTCGCCGGCGGCTGAAGCGATGACAGAACTCGCCGAAGCGGGCATAGCGACGGGCGGCGAACGTGCCGAAAGCATAATGCCTGAGCCGTTTTCGATCGCGGTGATCCAAGCGGGGGTTTATTCCGATACGAAGGCGGCCGCGCGGGCGGCGAAATCGATCGAAGCGGCGGGCGTGCCGGTCGTCGTCGTCGGGCAAAAGCCGGCGGCGCTTTATATTGCGGTCGGCGCGGATAAGGAAGGGCTGCGGGCGGTCAACGACAAATACCGCAAGGCTGTGTCGAGCACGTACGTGAAAGAGCTGTCGTTCGCCCCTGAAGCGAAGGCGCGCCAGTCGGATATCGTGCGAAAAGGAGAGGCGCTGTACGGAGACATGGCCGCGCTCTCTGCCGCCTTGCTTGCCGGCAAAGGTGCAAGCGAGGAGGAATGGCAGGCGCTAAGCAAGGCGTACGGTTCATTGGAAAAAAGCGAAGCGACAAACAACAAAACGGTCCGGAATTATGTCGAAGCGTTAAAACAGGCGTATTTGGCGCTTGCCGCCTACAAAGAAAATCAAGACGAAGCATTGCTTGGCAAGGCCCAGCAGCAGCTGCTTGAGGCGCTAAGCGTGTATATGGAACTTGTGCCGCCGCGGAGCTGAAAATGGCTCCGTTTTTTCTTTTTTTGCTCTTTGATTGTGGAAAATTGCCTTTCCGTGAAAAGTTTGCTACGATACAAATGAATCTTCCGAACCGAAGCGAAGGAAAGGAGAATGTACAATGCCCCCACGGCTCGTGCTTGCTTCCCGCTCCCCGCGCCGCAAACAGCTCCTCGAGATGACCGGCTGGCCGTTTGATGTGCAAGAAAGCCAAGCCGATGAGACGATCGCTCCCGGAACGCCTCCCGATGAAGCTGTTCAAACGCTTGCCCGCCGGAAAGTCGAGGCGGTCGCATCATCTATATCCGATGCGTACATTCTTGGCGCTGACACGATGGTTGTGTACGGTGATCGCTTTTTAGGGAAGCCGTGCACCGCCGAGGAAGCGTTTCATATGTTGCGCCTTTTGTCTGGAAAGACGCATGAGGTGTGGACCGGTGTCGCCATTGCAACGCCGGACGGGGAAGCGGTGTCGTTTGCGGAAAAAACGGCGGTGACGTTTTGGGAGTTAAGCGAAGAAGAGATCGCCGCCTACATTGCGACCGGGGAGCCGATGGACAAGGCGGGGGCGTATGGCATTCAAGGCCGGGCCGCCCTGTTTGTCAAACGGATTGAAGGCGACTACTTCACTGTCGTCGGTCTGCCGCTGTCGCGGACGGTAAGAGAACTGCGCCGGCTCGGTTGGCCTCCGCCAGAAGCGTAGGAGCGAAAAACGCGGACGGCTGGCCGCCGGGGCTTTGGACGGACTGAATAGGGCCTGCAAGCGGGCTTTGCTCCCCGGTGGAAGGGGAGACGATAATCATAGAAAAGGGGAGATAGGATGGCGTGGATGATTCGCGATGTACCGAGAGACAGCCGGCCGCGTGAACGGTTGCTGTCATCAGGGCCGGAAAGCTTGTCTGACCATGAGTTATTGGCGATTTTGCTGCGCACCGGGACGAAAGACGAGTCGGTCGTGCAGCTCGCCCAGCGTCTTCTTCGTCATTTTGAAGGACTGAGGTTGCTGAAAGATGCGACGGTGGAAGAAATGACAAACATCAAAGGAATCGGGCCGACGAAAGCGGCGCAAATTTTGGCTGCGCTTGAGCTTGGCCGGCGCATTCACCAGTCCGGCTACAATGACCGCTATGTGATCCGTTGCCCGGAGGACGGGGCCAAATACGTGATGGAAGATATGCGCTTTTTATCGCAAGAACATTTTGTCGCCATTTACTTGAATACGAAAAACCAAGTCATCCACCGCAAAACGGTGTTCATCGGCAGTTTAAACGCCTCGATCGTCCATCCGCGCGAAGTGTTTAAAGAGGCGATCAAACGATCCGCCGCCTCAGTCATTTGCGTGCATAACCACCCCTCTGGCGACCCGACGCCAAGCCGCGAGGACATCGATGTCACAAAGCGGCTCGCCGAATGCGGGCGCATGATCGGCATCGAGCTTCTTGACCATCTCATTATCGGCGATCAAAAATTCATCAGTTTGAAAGAAAAAGGCTATGTCTAACGGTTCTCATTTTTTGTCGAATCAGGTATAATATCAATTATGAGTTTTTCCGAATCCGTTTGGGCGGTGCTGTGCAACTTATAAATGACTGACATCCGACCAATTTTGCCAATATAAAGATGATATGCATTTCGTTTCGGAAAGGAAGATCAACAATATGTTTGGATTTGGAACAAAAGATCTCGGGATCGACTTAGGGACAGCGAATACGCTCGTTTACGTAAAAGGAAAAGGAATCGTGCTCAGAGAGCCGTCCGTCGTTGCCATTCAGCGCGATACAAAGCAAATTGTCGCCGTCGGCAATGAAGCGAAAAACATGATCGGGCGCACGCCGGGCAACATCGTGGCGCTGCGGCCGATGAAAGATGGCGTCATTGCTGACTACGAGACGACAGCGACGATGATGAAATACTATATCCGCAAAGCCATCAAAACGAAAGGACTGTTCGCTGGCAAGCCGTATGTGATGGTATGTGTGCCGTATGGCATCACAGCGGTCGAAGAGCGGGCGGTCATCGATGCGACGCGCCAGGCCGGAGCGCGCGACGCGTATACGATTGAAGAGCCGTTTGCCGCGGCGATCGGCGCTAACTTGCCGGTATGGGAGCCGACCGGCAGCATGGTCGTGGACATTGGCGGCGGCACGACCGAGGTGGCGGTCATTTCGCTCGGCGGCATCGTGACGAGCCAGTCGATTCGCATTGCCGGCGATGAAATGGATGAGGCCATCATTCAATACATCCGCAAAACGTACAATTTGATGATCGGTGAGCGGACGGCAGAGGCGATCAAAATGGAAATCGGCTCTGCCGGAAATCCGGAAGGGATCGGCAAAATGGAAATTCGCGGCCGCGACTTACTGACCGGGCTGCCGAAAACGATCGAAATTAGCGCGGAAGAAGTGGCAGAGGCGCTGCGCGATACCGTTTATGCGATCGTTGACTCGGTGAAAAACACGCTCGAAAAAACACCGCCGGAGCTGGCCGCCGACATTATGGACCGCGGCATTGTGTTGACAGGCGGCGGGGCTTTGCTGCGCAATTTGGACAAAGTCATCAGCAAGGAAACGGACATGCCGGTCATCGTCGCTGAAAATCCGTTGGATTGCGTGGCGATCGGCACCGGCAAGGCGCTCGACCATATTGACTTGTTTAAAAACAAGGCGAGAGACCATCGCTGACAGTAAGAAGGTGCTGATGCATGCCACAGTTTTTCGGAAATAAGCGCCTCATTTTTTTGCTTGTCAGCATTGTCATTCTTGTCATGTTGATCGGCTTTTCGCTGCGCAGCCGCGAGGAACTGACGTGGCCGGAGCAGTTTATCAAAGACACTGCCGGTTTTGTTCAGCTTCTGTTTGGGAAGCCCGCACAGTTTGTCGCGGGCTTCTTTGAAAATGTGAACGACCTCCGCCATACATATGCGGAAAACGAGTTGTTGAAAGCAAGGCTTGAAGAATACGCGGCGCTGCAGACAGAGGTCGAAGCGCTGCGCCAGGAAAATGAGCGGCTGCGCGCGCTGCTTGATAAAAAGGAGAGCTTGCGCGATTTTATTCCGATTCAGGCGACGGTGATCGGACGAAACCCGGACCGCTGGCGGGAGACGATCATTGTCAACAAAGGCGCGCAGCACGGGGTGAAAAAAGATATGGCGGTCATTACCCCGGCTGGGCTCGTCGGCAAGGTGCAGCACGCTTCGCAATTTACGTCCACGGTGCAACTGCTGAGCGCGCTTGACCAAAACAACCGCATTTCCGCTTACGTCCAAGGGAATGAAAATGTATTCGGGTTAATCGAAGGATATGATGAAAAGCGGCGCGAACTGTTGCTTGGCGAAATTCCGATTGACGCCAAGGTGAAAAAGAAGCAAAAAGTGTTGACTTCCGGCCTCGGCGGCGTGTTTCCGAAAGGATTGCCGATCGGCGAAGTGACCGAGGTCAAGCCGGATCAGTACGGACTGACGCAAGTCGTCTATGTCAAGCCGTTTGCCAACTTGTATGATATTGATGATGTGATGATTGTGAAACGAAAAATCGATGCGGCACTGCAAGAAGAGGAGGAGGCAAAGTGAAAAAGTGGCAGCTCCCTTTCCTTGCGGTGTTATGTTTTGTCAGCGAAAGCATTTTTGTTGATGTGTGGCCGAAGGGTGACGTATATGTCCGCTATTTTTTTGTTCCCCGTTTTTTTCTCATTTTTTTAGTGCTGACGGCTGTGTATCTCGGTGGGACGCGGGCGATGGGGTACGGGTTCGTTTTCGGGTTCCTGTACGATTACGTCTATACGGAGCTGCTTGGCGTTTACGCGTTTGCCTACACGCTCATCGCCTATGTAGCGGGCAAAGCGATGAAATGGTTTCACCAGAGCTGGCTCGTTGTTTTTTTGCTGTCGCTGTCGGCCATTGCGTTGCTTGACAGTTACGTGTACGGCATTCAGCTGTTGATCGGGCGGACGGATTGGCCGTTTTCCGTTTTTTGGGATCGTCGTTTATGGCCGACGTTGCTGGTAAACATCGCGTTTTTTCTCATCTTCTCGTACCCGCTCGGACGGTGGCTGGCAAAAATTCGCCGGTTGGAGCAGGAAGAATAAAAGAGGAAAAACGGCCCGTTCTGTAGAATTATTCGTTGGGGTGAACGTTGTGGCAAAACAAAAGCAGCAGTACGTGACGATTAAAGGGACGAAAGATGGGCTGACGCTGCATCTTGATGACCGTTGCTCGTACGACGATTTGTTGAAAGAGATCGAGGAGCGGCTCGTCAAACACTCCGGCGTCGCGCCCAACAGCCCGCTCGTCTCCGTCCATCTGAAAGTCGGGAACCGCTACTTGACGCCCGCCCAAGAGGAGGAGTTGCGTGCGCTCATCCGCCGTTCGAAAAATTTGGTCGTCGATTCGATCGAAAGCAATGTGATGTCGAAAGCGGAAGCGATCGAATGGATACAGAAAACGAAAATCGTCACTGTCTCGCGTATTATTCGTTCCGGGCAAGTGCTCCATGTGGAGGGGGATTTGCTGCTGCTCGGCGATGTGAACCCCGGCGGAACGGTCATTGCCGGAGGCAACATTTTCATCCTCGGCGCCTTGCGCGGCATCGCTCACGCCGGATATGCCGGAAATAAAGAGGCGATTATCGCCGCGTCGGTGATGAAGCCGATGCAGCTGCGCATCAGCGATGTCATGAATCGTGCTCCCGATTACAAAACGGACGAAGGAAATGAGATGGAATGTGCCTATATTAATGAACAGAATCAAATTGTTGTCGACCGCCTGCAGCTGCTCATGCATTTGCGGCCGAATTTGACGCGCTTAGAAAGGAGAATGTAACCGTGGGAGAAGCGATCGTCATCACTTCCGGGAAAGGCGGCGTCGGCAAAACGACGACGACCGCGAACCTTGGAACGGCCCTCGCCATTTTAGGGAAGCGGGTGTGCCTTGTCGATACGGACATCGGGCTGCGCAACCTTGATGTCGTATTGGGGCTTGAAAACCGAATTATTTATGACTTAGTGGATGTCGTCGAAGGGCGCTGTACGGTGCAAAAAGCGCTTGTCAAAGATAAGCGGTTCGATAACCATTTGTATTTGCTGCCGGCGGCGCAGACGAGCGATAAATCGGCGGTCAATCCGGGGCAGATGAAAGAGCTGGTTGAGCAGCTGAAGCAGGAATACGATTATGTGCTCATCGACTGCCCGGCCGGCATTGAGCAAGGATACCGCAACGCCGTCGCCGGCGCGGACGAGGCGATCGTCGTCACGACGCCGGAAGTGTCAGCGGTTCGCGATGCCGACCGCATCATCGGCCTGCTTGAAGCGGAAGAGCACGTCAAGCCGCCGCGCCTCATCATCAACCGCATCCGCAGCCATATGGTGAAAAGCGGCGATATGCTCGATGTCGATGAAATTGTCATGCATTTATCGATCGAACTGCTCGGTATTATCGCCGATGATGAAAACGTGATCAAGGCGTCCAACCGCGGCGAGCCGATCGTCCTTGACCCGAACAGCAAAGCGTCGATCGCCTACCGCAACATCGCCCGCCGCATCCTCGGCGAGTCGGTGCCGCTGCCGCCGCTTGAGGAAGAAGAGAAAGGATTGTTCTCGAAGATTCGAAAAATATTTAGTTTAAAGTAGGGGAATGGGGGCAATTCCGTGGGGAAATTGCCCTTTTTGTTTTGTCCATCGCTTGCAGAAGTGCGGCCGGCGGGCAGGCGCTGACATAACAGGATCCGGAGGGACAAGGAGACCGTGGGGACTCGGTCTCTTTTTTATTGATCGCAGGGCTGACGGAAACGTTGTCTTTGGAAAATGGTTCAAAACCGGCGTCCTCCTTTGACGACAACGGGCCTGCGGCTATAGCGATCGGCTCGACAGGACGCGGCAAAAAACGCTTGCTCATATTCAATGAGGTTGTCTCATAAATTAGTACAAACGTCGTTAGAAAGGTGGAGGGGGGACGTATGGACCGACGCGTTCGGGAAATGAAAAAACGGATCGAAAGGCGGCGAAAAGAGCGCCAATATCGGTCAAACAAGCGAAAGGAGCCGGAGTGGGGGATAGCGGACGAGGAGCGGTACGGGCTGCCGGTCGTCACGTATGACCGCTATTCGTTTGAATCAGAGTCCCATCCGCTGTTTCGCAAAGAGTGGTTTCTCTTCAAAACGCTCATCGCCGCCTGCCTCGTGTTAGTGACCGCCATTTTGTTCAAACATCCGTCCGCTTCGCTTGAGCCGGCACGGCAGTTTGTCGCGCGGACGATGGAAACGGAATTTCAGTTTGCAGCTGTCTCGGCTTGGTATGAAAAGACGTTCGGCGAACCGCTCGCCTTTTTTGCGCCGAAAAAAGAGACAAAAACGGAAACAGCGTCCTCATACGCGGTGCCGGTTTCCGGCCGAGTGCTCGAAAGCTTTGACGAAAATGGCCAAGGGGTGATGATCGAAACCGTGAGCGAGGCGAAAGTCGAAGCAATGAAAGAAGGGATCGTTACGTTTGCCGGCACGAAAGAGAAGCTCGGAAAAACGGTCATCATTCAGCACGCGGACGGCAGTGAAACGTGGTATGGCCATTTAAGTACCATTTCTGTCAAACTGTACGATTTTATCGAAATGGGGAAAGAAGTCGGCACCGCCCAGGCGAGTGACAAAGATAAACAGAAAGGACTGTTTTATTTTGCCATTAAGCAAGGGGATAAATTTATCGATCCGATCCAGGTGATTTCCTTTGAATAAGTATCTCGGGCTGCTTGGAAAGTTGCACGTTCATCCGTTGCTATGGCTGATCGGCGGCATGGCGGTATTGACCGCCCATTTTAAGCAGCTTTGTTTGCTGTTTTTCATCGTGCTCATTCATGAGCTTGGCCATGCGGCGGCAGCGGCGTTTTTTTCCTGGCGGGTGAAGCGGATTTTGCTGCTGCCGTTCGGCGGAGTGGCAGAAGTGGAGGAACATGGAAACCGCCCGTTCCGTGAAGAGTGGATCGTGACGCTCGCCGGGCCGGCGCAGCATCTTTGGCTGACGGCGGCGGGGTTTTTTTTATGGGAGGCCGGCTGGATGGATGACGGAAGTTGGGAGCTGTTTTTCCGTTATAACGCGGCTCTGTTTAGTTTAAACTTGCTGCCGATCTGGCCGCTTGACGGTGGCAAGCTGCTGTTTTTGCTTTTGTCGTACCGCCGCCCGTTCGGCGAGGCGCACCGGAACATGGTTGCCATATCAGCGGCTGTGCTGGCGGTCAGCATCGTCCTTTTGCTTGCATTCGCACCGCGCCAGCTTGATTTATGGGCGATCGCCGCCTTTTTAGCGCATGCGCTTTGGCAAGAGAAGAAACAGCATCCATATGTGGTCATGCGCTTTTTGCTTGAACGGTATTACGGGAAAAAGGGCGATTACGCAAGGCTGCAGACGATTACCGTTCCGGCGGATGAGCGCATCTCCGCCGTGCTGCAGCGCTTTTACCGCGGGCAAAAACATGCGATCGTCGTCGTACGCGACGGCCGCGAACGGACGACACTTGATGAAAACGAGCTGCTGCACGCGTTTTTTGCCGAAAAGCGGACCGATGCGCCGCTTGGCGCACTCATTTATTGATGACGGCTGGCCGTTCGAACCGTTTCATTGTGTCCCACGGTGGGGGAAGATGACGGTTGACGGCTGGCTGTTTCTATGTTACGATAGATGACGTTGTAGACTTTTTGTCCCTTAACGGGGCAAAAGAGGGCGGCTGTCGCAAAAGGACGCACCCGTACTACAACCGCTCAGCGCGGGTTGTGAAGTGTTCCGACTGGAACCGCCTTGACGCTGGCGAGTCTGAGTCCATGAAGGAGGTGCGAGGCATGTACGCAATCATTGAAACTGGCGGCAAACAATTGAAAGTAGAAGAAGGCCAAGAAATTTACATCGAAAAACTGGATGCCAATGAAGGCGATACGGTGACGTTTGACAAAGTGCTGTTCGTCGGCGGGGAAACGGTAAAAATCGGAAACCCGACGATCGAAGGTGCAACGGTCACGGCGAAAGTGCAAAAGCACGGCCGACAAAAGAAAATCATCGTCTTCAAATATAAAGCGAAAAAGAACTATCGCCGCAAACAAGGCCACCGTCAGCCGTACACGAAAGTTGTCATCGAAAAAATCAACGCGTAAGCGATGATCCGCATTACGATTGAGCGAGAAGCGGACGGCCGCATTCGCGCATTCACGATGGACGGGCACGCCGAGTTTGCCAAGCGCGGGCAAGATATCGTCTGCGCCGGCGCTTCGGCCGTTTCGTTCGGCACCATCAATGCCATCGAAGCGCTTGCCGGCGTTCGCCCGCACGTTTCGCTCGGCCAAGACGGAGGCTATCTTCGCTGTGAGCTTCCGAAGCTGGAAGAAGCAGCGACGGCAGAGAAAGTGCAATTGTTGTTGGAAGCGATGGTCGTCTCGCTAAAGACGATCGAACGCGACTACGGGAAGTTCATCCGCGTGACATCTATCTAGCAGGAGGTGACTACCATGCTGAGACTCGACTTGCAGTTTTTCGCTTCGAAAAAAGGGGTCGGTTCGACGAAAAACGGCCGTGACTCGATCGCGAAGCGCCTTGGCGCAAAGCGCGCTGACGGTCAGTTTGTGACGGGCGGCTCCATTTTGTACCGCCAACGCGGAACGAAAGTTCATCCAGGCTTGAACGTCGGCCGCGGCGGCGATGACACGCTGTACGCGAAAATTGACGGCATCGTCCGCTTCGAGCGGCTCGGCCGTGACCGCAAACGCGTCAGCGTCTACCCGGTCAGCCAAGAAGCGTAACTTGTTTCAAAGAAAAAACTCTAACCACGTCGGTTAGAGTTTTTTCTTTTTGCTCTTGAAAAATCGTTCCCGTTTGTTGTCAGAAAATGCTATAGTAAAAGTAAATGTCCTCTCGACGAAGGGGAAGATGAAGAAAAGGCGGTGCGGGCCATCGCACCGCACGAATAGGGGAGCAGTGAATGGATAAGCGATGGACGGTCGTTGAAGTGATGCGCCATGCCCGCCATGACTGGCTGAACAAAATTCAGCTCATTAAAGGTCATTTGGCGCTCAATAAAATCGAGCGGGTGCAAGAGATCATCAATGGCATTATCGGCGAGATGCAGCAGGAAACCCGGCTGACGAACTTGAAGGCCGAGCGGTTCGCCGAACTGGTCATGACCTACAACTGGGAGCCGCGCCCGATTTTTCTTGAGTATGAAGTCACAGGCGGCGAAGCGGATTTGTCAATGTATGACGAACGATTGACCGAATGGTGCTGCGGCTTTCTTCACCTGCTGGAGATGCAGGCCGACAGACAGACAGAAAACCATGTATGTTTGTCGATCGAGCTGTCTTACGGGCGGGCATCGCTGTTTTTTGATTATCGCGGCGCGTGGCAGGACGGTGAGGCCGTCCGCGCTTGGCTGGAACGCTGCGAGCCGGCGCCGCCGCTTCGTCTTGTATCGTTTGCCGTCGGCACCGAAGAGTTGACCGTGGAGCTCGAGCTGCTGTTCCGCCCCGGCGGGCCTTATTCTTAAGCACATATTGACAGCATTGAATCGGCGCTGTATACAATAATAAGTATTAGTGACACTAATTTCGCCATGATGGAAGCGAATCGGAGGAACAGCTATGTTTGTCGATCAAGTGAAAATTTATGTCAAAGGCGGGGACGGCGGCAACGGCATGGTCGCGTTCCGCCGTGAAAAATATGTCCCGAAAGGCGGGCCGGCCGGCGGCGACGGCGGCAAAGGCGGCGACGTTGTGTTCGTCGTCGATGAAGGGCTGCGGACGTTGATGGATTTCCGCTACCAGCGCCATTTTAAAGCGCCGCGCGGCGAAAACGGCATGTCGAAAAACCAGCATGGCAAAAATGCGGAAGACTTGCTTGTCAAAGTGCCGCCCGGGACGGTGGTCATCGATGCCGATACGAACGAAGTGCTCGCCGACTTGACGGAAGAAGGACAGCGGTTTGTTGTCGCCAAAGGCGGACGCGGCGGGCGCGGCAACACTCGGTTTGCGACCGCGGCCAATCCGGCCCCGGAAATCGCGGAAAACGGCGAGCCAGGCGAAGAGCGGAACGTCATTTTGGAATTAAAGCTGCTTGCCGATGTCGGTCTTGTCGGGTTTCCAAGCGTCGGCAAATCGACATTGCTGTCGGTCGTTTCCGCGGCGCGCCCGAAAATTGCCGAATACCACTTTACGACGCTCGCGCCGAATTTGGGTGTTGTCGAAACGGAAGACGGCCGCAGTTTTGTCATGGCCGACTTGCCGGGGCTGATTGAAGGCGCCCACGAGGGAGTCGGTTTGGGGCATCAGTTTTTGCGCCATATTGAACGGACGCGCGTCATCGTCCATGTCATCGACATGGCTGCGGTGGAAGGGCGCGACCCGTACGACGATTACGTCGTCATCAATGAGGAGTTGAAGCAATACAATTTACGCTTGACGGAACGGCCGCAAATTGTCGCTGCCAATAAAATGGACATGCCAAACGCCGAAGAAAACTTGCGCCGTTTTCAAGAGAAAGTCGGCGAGGCGGTGCCGGTCTTTCCGATTTCGGCCGCGACAAGGCAAGGGGTGCGCGAGCTGCTGTTTGCCATTGCCGATCTGCTCGAAACAACGCCGGAGTTTCCGCTCTATGAACCGGAAGAGCCGGCGGTGCAGCGCGTCGTCTATAAGTATGAGAAAGAGAAGCCGCCGTTTACGATCACCCGCGGCAGCGACGGAGCGTTTATTCTATCTGGCGATAAAATCGAAAAGCTGTTGAAAATGACCGATTTCTCGCGCGAAGAATCGGTGCGCCGCTTCGCTCGCCAGCTGCGGGCGATGGGAGTCGACGACGCGCTGCGCGAGCGCGGAGCGAAAGACGGGGACACCGTCCGATTGCTCGATTACGAGTTTGAGTTTGTCGACGACTGGGATGAACGGTAAAAGCGGGGGAAGGTGCGGTGGAAAAAAAGTTTTATTTAGTGCGTGAAGACGTCTTGCCGGAAGCGATGAAAAAAGTCGTGCTCGCTAAGCAGCTGCTTGAGCGGAAAAAAGCCGCCTCGGTCGCCGAGGCGGCGCAGCTTGCGAACATTAGCCGCGGCGTCTTTTATAAATACCGCGATGCCATTTTTCCGTTTCAAGCGGTGACGAAAGAAAATATCGTCACGTTGTTTTTTCATTTGGAAGACCGCTCAGGCACGTTGTCGCGGCTGCTTGGCGTCGTGGCAGCGGCCGGCTGCAACGTGCTGACGATCCACCAGACGATCCCGCTGCAAGGACGGGCGAACGTGACACTTTCCGTCAGCACAAACGATATGCATGAAGACATTGATGAACTGTTGACAAAGCTGAGAGGGCTCGAATTTGTCGAAAAAGTTGAAATTGTTGGTTCAGGAGTGTATTAAAGCAAGGGAGAGGCAAACGTGATGAGAATCGGCTATTTAGGACCGAAAGCGACGTTTACCGAAGCGGCGGTTGCGGCGCTATTTCCATCAGAGCCGCGCGAGCCGTATGACACGATTCCCGACTGCATCGACGCCGTCGCCGTTGGGGAAATTGCGGCGGCGGTTGTGCCGCTTGAAAATGCGTTGGAAGGATCGGTCAATTTAACGCTCGATTATTTGATCCATGAACAGCCGCTGCCGATCATCGGTGAAATTGTCGTCCCGATCGAGCAGCATTTAATGGTGCATCCGTACTATGCGCCGCATTGGCGCGAGATTAAAGAAGTGTATTCACATTCGCACGCCATTGCTCAGTGCCGCAAGTTTTTACATACGGTGCTCAAAGGGGCGAAGCAAGTGCCGATGACGTCAACGAGCGCCGCCGCCAAATTTGTGAGCGAACATCCGCACTTGCCGGTGGCGGCGATTGCCAATCGACTGGCAGCGAGGGAATACGGTTTGACGATCGTGCAGGAAAACATTCATGATTACGATTACAATCATACGCGCTTTATCGTTGTCAGCCGAAGCGGACAGCCGCTTTCGCCGGATTCGCCGCTTTATGCCGGCGACAAAACGACCGTTGTCGTCATGCTGCCGCAAGACCAGCCCGGTGCGCTCCACCAAGTGCTGTCGGCGTTTGCTTGGCGGCGGCTGAACTTGACGAAAATTGAGTCGCGCCCGGCGAAAACGGGGCTCGGCAACTACTTTTTTATCATTGACATCGACGCGCCGATGGATGACGTCCTCATCCCAGGGGCGATCGCCGAAATTGAAGCGCTCGGCTGCACAGTGCAGCTGTTGGGCAGTTATCCGTATTATTTTGTCTAAAATGAATGGTGAAAAAACGGAGAGAGGGGCTGACCCAAAAGTCCGCCAAAAAGCGGACTTTTGGAGTCAGCCCCTTTTTCACTGCGATATCGAACTTTGTCATTCTATAATCCCGCATTCTGTTTGAAGACAGTCGGCCTTGTTAAGTCAGCCTCTTTCCCATCACTGTGAACCATTTCGCCTGATGGCAGTGTGTCTTTCTCTTAAAGAAACATCCCTTTTAACCCAGCTGCTTTTTGCTTCGGTCGCTGCTGCATTTCTTTTTTCTTCCTCTCCTGCAGCCTCCTGGTCATGCGGCATGCCCTGTTCGGCCGCCGTGGGGCGGTTTGCCTTATTTGCAGGACGAGAGTGCGCCGGCAAGGGGGTTAGGCCTCGATTAAAAAGCCTGCTTGTTTTAAGGCACGGCAGGCAGCATCGAGCTTTTCCGGCGAGTCAGCTTCAAGCGTATGCAAATGCGTCCCATCGGTCAGCTGCAATAAATATGACGATTTTGTCGCCTCAATTTTGGCGATAAACTGGTCGACTTCGAGGCGGTTGCTGACCATGACCGAGGCGGTTAAATCCCCATAGACTGGATGTTCGATTTTGACATCTTTTACCGTTACGCCGCAGTCGACGAGCAAATACAATTCTTCTTTCGTCTGCGCTGGTGTATGGGAGCAGGCGATCGTCCTCGCATACGTTTGCGCCGGTTCAGCCGGCTTTAAATACAAGTAGCCTTGGCTTGTCGCGATAATCGGTTCGTTGCGCGCCTTTAACAGCGAAATATCTTGAACGATCACTTGGCGGCTGACGTTCGTTTTCGCCGCCAACTCCGCCCCGGTGAGCGGCGTCCCGCTTTCTTTCAGCCATTGCAAAATGAGCTGGCGCCGCGTTTCTCCTAAAATTTTCTTTTCTTCTTTCACCTTGCCCATGCCTCCTTTCGTGTTCGGATGAGCCGTTCTAATGCGGAAATCAATTGGTCGATCTCTGCTTCTGTCGTGGCCGCACCAAGCGATACACGGACGAACTGCTTCGCCTCCTCTGGCGTTTTGCCGACGGCGAGCATCGTCCGCGACGGTGCCTGCAATCCGACTTGGCAGGCGCTGCCGGTGGAAATGGCGATGCCGGCGCGGTTGCATTCAAGCATGACGAGCTGTCCTTCAAAACCGGCAACAGACAACCCGACAATATGGGCAAGTCGCCAGCGGGGATGGCCTTCCACAGCAATCGGCAGCTGTTTGGCCGCGATGGCGTCAAGCAGCCGGCGGCGCAGCTGTTCAAAGCGTGCCTGTTCACCTTCCATCCGTCCGTAAAGCTGTTTGGCAGCGGTAATGAAGGCAACGATCCCCGGTACATTGACCGTTCCGGGCCGGAAACCGGATTCGTGTGTCGCCCCCGGAAAAACGGGTTTCCAGTGAAGGTGCGGGTCGATGTAGACGGCGCCGACGCCTTTGGGGCCGTACACTTTATGGGCGGAAATCGATACGCTGTCAATCGCCATCGCCTTTATGTCTAGCTGTATTTTAGCAAAAGTTTGCACGCAGTCGCTATGAAAAAGGACGCCGCGCGCCCGCAACAGGCGGCCGATGTCGGCCAGCGGCTGGATGGTGCCGATTTCCGAGTTGGCGTGCTGGATGGAAGCAAGGATCGTCCGCGGCGTGATGGCCCGTTCCAAATCAGCGAGACGAATGCGTCCGAATCGGTCGACGGGCAAATACGTCACCGTATACCCTTCTGTTTCAAGCTGTTGAAACAAATGATATAGTGAGGCGTGCTCGATTTCGGTGGTAATTAAATGATTCCCTTTATGACGATGGGCGGCAATGAGCGACCGAATGGCGAGCACATTCGCTTCTGTGCCGCCGCTTGTGAAATAGATCCCTTCCGCTTCCCCGTTGATCATAGCCGCAAGCTCGCGCCGGCATAATGTCAGCAGTTGCTTCGCTTTCGTACCGGTGTCGTGCAGGCTGCTTTCATTGCCAAAATAAACGGCCGCTGCCTCGGCATAAGCTGCGATGGCTTCCTCACACATCGGTGTCGTCGCTGCATAGTCCAAATAAATCATAGTCCCCCGCCTTTTCTTTACTTTTTTTGATAAACCCCTTGTCATCAGTTTAAATATGTGTAAATATAGATGTCAAGACAGGTGAAAAGAGAGGAGTCCTAAGTGTGGGGGAAGACGGCATCATCATTGTCGGCAGCGGACTGGCTGCTTTAACAGTCGCTTATTATTTGCGGGCGCAAGAAAATGTGATGATTTTCACAAAGAAGGGACGAACCGACAGCAACTCTTGGCGGGCGCAAGGCGGGGTGGCGGCGGCGCTGGCAGCCGACGACGACTGGCGCGCCCATTTCCGCGACACGCTTGCGGCCGGCTGCCATCATAACGATGGGCGGATGGTTGAGCTGCTCGTCCGGGAAGGGCCGAAGCGGCTGCAAGAATGGATGGACGCCGGGATGGCCTTCGATGCAGATGAACACGGTCAGCTCCGCTTCGGTCTTGAAGGCGGACATAGCCGCCGGCGCATTTTGCACGCTGGCGGCGACCAAACGGGCAAGGCGCTCGTTTCGTTTTTGCTTAGGCAGGTGGAAGGGCGCATATCGGTGGTGGAAGGTGAACAAGTCATCGAACTTTTGATGGAAGACGGCCGCTGCGTCGGGGTGAAAGCGAAGCGAACAGACGGCGCTGTCTCAGCTTGGCGGGCGGGGGCGGTCGTCATCGCGACTGGCGGCTGCGCCGGGCTGTATACGTTCACTTCCAACGCGCCGACAGCGGTTGGCGACGGCATCGCTATGGCGTATCGCGCCGGTGCGGCAGTCGCCGACATGGAATTTATCCAATTTCATCCGACGATGCTCGCTGCCGGCGGAAAGGCGGTCGGATTAGTATCGGAGGCGGTGCGCGGCGAGGGAGCAGTGCTTGAGGCGGAAGACGGCCGGCGCTTAATGGATGGCGTTCATCCGCTTGGCGATTTGGCGCCGCGTGATGTTGTCGCCCGCGCCATCGCCGCGGAAATGGAGCGCGGCGGCCGCGTCTACTTGAATATTTCCGCCGTGCGCGATTTTCGCCGCCGCTTTCCGACGATTGCCGCGCTATGCGAGGCGCATGGCGCCGGTCTTGAGGCCGGCCGCCTTCCGGTCGTGCCGGGCGCCCACTTTTTAATGGGCGGCATTATGGTCAATGAATGGGGGCAGACGACCGTGCCGGGCTTGTATGCTGTAGGCGAGGCGGCGTGCACTGGTGTGCACGGCGCCAACCGGTTGGCAAGCAATTCGTTGCTTGAGGCGATCGTCTTTGGCGCCCGCGTCGCTCACGCGATCAGCCGCCAAGAGGGGTGGCCGGCGGCAGCGCACCGCACCGTCCGGCCGTTTGGCCGCCCGCGCCGTCTTTTGGCGCCGCCGCTTCCGGGGCGGGCGCGCATCCGCGAGCGATTGTCTGCGCTTGCCGGCATCGTCCGTGACGGAGAGCAGCTTCGTGAAGCGGTTCGTTGGTTCGAACAGTTTTCCTTGCCGGATTGGTTGGATGGTGACCTTGAGTGGCTGTCGGCAGAGGAGATTGAAACAGGGTATATGCTGCTTGCCGGCTGGCTCGTCGCCTCGTCCGCGCTTCGCCGCACGGAAAGCCGCGGCGGCCACTACCGGAGCGATTTTCCGTATGATCATCCCGACTGGCAAGGCCGGCGTCTCGTGCGAACGAAGGAAGAGTGGGCGCATGCATCGGCCCGGCGATAACACAAGAGCAGGGTCAAAAGGGGGATGGAGCGATGAATCGGTTAAAACTTGAGCAGTTGTTGCGGCACTTTTTTCTTGAGGATATCGGTGACGGCGATGTGACAAGCGACACGATTTTCCGGGCCAACGAACGCGCGGCGGGCGTGTTTACGGCGAAGGCGGATGGAGTTGTGGCCGGCGTCGGCCTGATTGCCGCCGGCTATCAGCTGCTTGATCCGCATATTGAGGTGTCGGTCATGAAACAAGACGGCGAACGGATCGCAGCCAGCGAAACGATCGCCGCCGTTTCCGGGCCGGTCGGTCCGCTGTTGTCCGGTGAGCGCGTCATTTTGAATTTGCTTCAGCACCTAAGCGGCATTGCGACCGTGACGCGGCAGGCGGTCGACCTGCTTGGCGACAGCCCTACGCGCCTTTGCGATACGCGGAAAACGACGCCGGGCTTGCGCATGCTTGAAAAATATGCCGTCACTTGCGGCGGCGGCTACAATCACCGCTTTGGCTTGTACGACGGTGTGATGATTAAAGACAACCATATCGCGTTTTGCGGATCGATTGCCGCTGCTGTGAAAACGGTGAGAGAGCGGCTCGGCCATATGGTGAAAATCGAAGTCGAAACGGAAACGGAAGCCGAGGTGCTTGAGGCGGTCGAAGCCGGGGCTGACATTATTATGTTTGACAATCGGACGCCCGAGGAAGTGCGTTCGTTCGTCCGGCTCGTGCCGAAACCGATCATTACAGAGGCGTCCGGCGGCATTACGCTCGCTAACGTGGCGGCGTATGGCGCGACCGGCGTCGACTACATTTCACTCGGTTTCTTAACGCATTCCGCCGCGGCGTTAGATATCAGCTTTTATTTGCAATAATGGGGGGAGAGAACGATGAACGTACTTGAACAATTCAAACGGCTTGATGATATGCCGGAACAGTACAAAACGATGGAAAGAGACGAGCTCGAAGTGCGCGCCCGCGCTGTGAAGGAGCGGCTCGGGCGGCGCCTTTTTATCCCTGGGCACCATTACCAAAAAGATGAGGTCATTCAGTTCGCTGATGCAACTGGCGACTCGCTTCAGCTCGCCCAGCTGGCAGCGAAAAACAGCGAGACGGAATACATTGTGTTTTGCGGCGTCCATTTCATGGCGGAAACGGCGGACATTTTAACGAGCGAGGCGCAGACGGTCATTTTGCCGGATTTGCGCGCCGGCTGTTCCATGGCCGATATGGCCGATCTTTTCCAAGTCGAGCGGGCGTGGGCAGCGTTGACGGAGCGGTTTGGCGAGACGATTCTCCCGCTTGTGTATGTCAACTCCACAGCGGCGATTAAAGCGTTTGTCGGCCGCCATGGCGGGGCGACGGTCACGTCGTCCAACGCGAAAAAGATGGTGGCGTGGGCGTTTTCAAAAAAGGAGCGCATTTTCTTTTTGCCGGATCAGCATTTAGGGAGAAATACGGCCTACGCGCTCGGCGTCGGCCTTGAGGAGATGGCTGTCTGGGATCCACATGAGGAAACATTGCAAGGCAACGGCGATCTTGACAAGGTGAAAGTCATTCTTTGGAAGGGGCATTGCTCGGTGCATGAAAATTTCAATGTCCGGCAAATTGAGCATATTCGGCGGACGAATCCGGAAACTAAGGTGATCGTTCATCCGGAATGCAGCTGGGACGTTGTTCAACAGGCGGATTATGCCGGTTCCACCAAATATATTATCGAAACGATCCGCAATGCCCCACCCGGCAGCCGGTGGGCGATCGGGACGGAAATGAACTTAGTGAACCGCCTCATGCATGAGCATCCGGATAAAGAAATCGTTTCCCTGAATCCGTATATGTGTCCGTGCTTAACGATGAACCGGATCGATTTGCCGCATTTCGTTTGGGCGCTTGAATCGCTCAGCGAAGGAACGGTCGTCAACCGCATTACCGTTCCAACGGAAGTGGCGTTCGAAGCGAAGCAAGCGCTTGAACGCATGCTTGCCCTTGCCTAGTCCCCCTCCCTGGCAAGACGGAATTTCCTCCGTCCGGCCGGGGGATTTTTTTATCATAAATCAACGCCCATCGTCATACATTGTGTTGAAAGACGATAACAGGAAACAAGCATCGGTCGGATAGAGTGCAAACAGTCTCGGTTTAGGAGGGGAACGGCGTGAAAATCCATATTGTTCAAAAGGGCGACACCCTTTGGAAAATTGCCCAAAAATATGGGGTTAATTTTGAACAATTGAAAAAGATAAATGGGCATTTGAGCGATCCGGATATGATTATGCCTGGAATGAAAATTAAAGTGCCGACAGCAGGGGTGCCAATAAAAAAAGAAACAAAACTGTATGGATCGCCGAAAAAACCGAAGGTGGAAGAACATCCGTACGCAGAGGCAAAACCGTTCGTTTCGTTGAACATTGATACGGAGCTCGACGTAGTCGGCGGCTCCGTCCCGGAAAATGAAGCATCGGTGAACGAAGGGCCAGCAGCTGTCAATGAGATGCCAACGGCCGAAGCGCCGAAAGCGGAAATGAAAGAAAAACCGAAGGCGGCGGCTGAAGCACCGAAAGCGGCAAAAGAAAAACCGGTAGCGCCAACGGCCGAAGCGCCGAAAGCGGTGGTGAACGAAACGCCGATAGCACCGGCAGCCGAAGCGCCAAAGGTGGGGGGAAAAGAAACAGCAAAAGCGTCAGTAGGCGGGGCAGCGAAGGAGGTGGGGGAAGAGACGCCGAACGTGCCGGTGAACGAAGCGCCGAACGTACCGGTGAATGAAACGCCAAACGTACCGGTGAATGAAACACCGAATATACCGGTGAACGAGGTGCCAAAAGTAAAGACGGCGCCGACATCCTATGCACCGCCGCTTGCGCATGCGATTCCGCCGGTCGCTCCGGCTCCTCCTGTTTCGTTTGCCAAGTCGTTGTCAAATTTGCCGCCGATTCCGCCGAAACCGAGCAACATTTTGCCTAGCATGATGGAGGAGGCGGATGAAAGCCCCGCTGAACTGAAAGGGGAGCATATAGCGGACGAAAGCGAGGAAGCCCCGCCGCCGTTGCCAAACATCCCGCACGTCCCAGTTGCCCCGCCGGCAGCGCCAGCTTTCGGGGTTGACCAAGGATGCGTGCCGATGACGCCGATTGTGCCGGGGCCGGGATTTTATACGCCGCCGCTGCCAGCCATGCCGCCCTATTCCCCGCCGCCGGGTTCGTTAGCGGCCGGGGAAAGCCCGGAAAGCAGTTCGGCTCCGTTTCCTGGCATTAGCGAAAGCAGCAGCGAGTCGCTAGCATCCCCGCCGCTTCCTGGACTAGGCGAACAAGGGGCTGCTGCTCCGTCGGCACCGCCAGCTGGAGCTGCTTTCGCTCCGTTCGGCTACGCCGCACCAGGGTATGCGCCGCCTGGAATGTACGCGCCGCCAGCCGGGTATCCGCCTTTTGGGTATGTGCCTGTGTACCCACCGATCCAATACTACGGGGGATATATGCCTCCTGGAGCGTACGCGCCTCCGGCTCCATACGGGTACGCGCCGCAACAAGCCGCGTCGGCGATTCCGTGGCCGGGTGTCGTTTATCCGACAAGCCCGCCGGGATACGCGCCATCGCTTGCGCCGCCGTCCGCCAGTCCGCGCCTGTTCGCCGGACCGCCGGACGAGGAGAGCGGGCATGGTGAAGAGCAGTAACGAAATAGAAAGAGACGCCGCCGGCTGTCTCTTTTTTCTTCTTAACCGCCATTATCGGCTTCCTATTTGGCAGGCGGCAGCGCTGAAACCGCATGTTATCGCCATCGCCACTTCGCGCGGATCATTCGTCGCGAAAGCATACCGCTCGTTGGCGGCGGCTGAACGGCAAGCTTGGCTTCTTGCCGCTCTGCGCCGCGCCGGCTTTTTCGCCGTGCCGGCCGTTGTGCCGCTCGGTCATGGAGGGGTGATCGCCGCCGGAGGGCGATATTGGCTGCTGACGGAATATGTGGCCGGCACGCGCCCGTTCGCATTCGCCAACGAACACGACATCAAGGACGGGCTTCAACTGCTAAATAGCTACCATGCGGCAACGGCGAACATCGTTGGCGGCGAACGGGAAGCCATGCGGCTGCCGCCCATGCCGCTGTATGAGAAATGGCGGCGCCGTTACGATGAGTTTTGCCGGCATTTGCCGGTCGTTGAAACAGTGATGGAAAAAGAGGATATTTTGTTTGCGCTGCGCTGGGCGCATTACTGCCTGGCAACGGGCGGCGATTACGCCCGAGAGCTGGCGGCGGAGCCTGCCGCTATCATTCATGGAGATGTAGCGCCCCATAACTTTTTGCGCACCGCTGCCGGAGAGGTATATATGATCGACTACGACGCGGCTGCCCTCGCCTCGCCCGGGCTTGATTATTGGCAATACGCAAACCGTATTTTGCCGCACATCGGCTGGTCGTATTCGGCGCTCGCCCGCTTCGCTCCGCTTAGCCATTGGCTGGAAAAACGCTGGTTTTTGCATGCGCTTTTGTTCCCTGCCGATGTATTTCGCGAGTGGCGGCAGGCGGCTGCGCGCCGCCGTCCGCTCGCATGGGATCGGGAGAAGCGGGAACGGTTTGTCCGCCGCCTTTGCGCTATGCTAAAATAAAGGATGGAATCTTTAGAAAAGGGAGTCGAAGGCGGATGCAAGAAAAAATCGACAAACTTGTGCAATGGCTGCGGGAGCAGGTGGCGTCAGCCGGCTTGAACGGGGCGGTGGTCGGCATTAGCGGCGGCATCGACTCCGCTGTTGTCACCCATTTGATTAAGCGGGCGTTTCCAGACCGCTCGCTTGGCCTCATCATGCCGTGCAAAAGCCATCCGAAAGATATGGAAGATGCGCTTAAAGTGGTGGAAAGCTGCGGCATCCAACATCTTGTCATCGATTTGACGGAGGCGCATAAGGCGTTGTTCGGTGCGGTGGAAGCCGAGCTGAAAGCCATTGGGGAATGGAATGAAGAAAAAGCGCGGCTCGGCGATGCGAACACGAGGGCGCGCCTGCGCATGACGACGTTGTACGCTGTCGCCAACAACTACGGCTACCTCGTCGTCGGCACGGACAATGCGGCGGAGTGGCACACTGGCTACTTTACAAAATACGGTGATGGCGGGGTCGATTTAGTGCCGCTCATTCACTTCACCAAAGGCGAAGTGCGTGAAATGGGCCGTCTGCTCGGCGTTCCGGAAGAAATTATCACAAAAGCGCCGAGCGCCGGATTATGGGAAGGACAGACGGATGAAAGCGAGATGGGTACGACATATGAAATGATTGACAAATATTTGAAAGGAGAAGACATTCCGGAGCGAGACCGGAAAATTATTGAACAGCTGCACGAACGTTCGCATCATAAACGGCGGTTGGCCGTTGCGCCGCCCAAGTTTTAGCAGCCGCTTTGCTGGTGTGAACTAACAGCGATAACCCCCCTGCTTTTTCCGCAAGCTAAACGTAAGGCTGGCTCCATGCCAGCCGTGGGCGAAGGAAACCAAGGGGGGTTTTCCATTGAGATACGCGGTCAAATGGATCGGTGTATTGTCAGCAGCCGGCTTGCTCGCTTCATGTGCCAATTACGGGGCCGAGGATGAAGGAGTCCGACACTACAATAATGCGGCGAGACCGATCGGCTATTACTCGACGGAACGGGGCGATGATTTCCGCTACGGCCGTTACGGGACGAACGCGCTCAACTACGATAACAACTATATATGGGCGCGCCGCGGACCGGCGACCGACTATTTGACGGATGACGACCGCCTTGGCGGGCCGGCGGCGACCCGATTTGATACCGATGTGCCGGCTCTTCCGCGCGGGGTCGATTTTGGCGACGGCGATTACAACTATCACGGGCATTTGCATTCGCTGAATGTCGATCCGCATCCGTCGTACTACCGCAGCTACGACGGCGCTCTAGTTGAAGAGCTCTCCCGCCGCGCTGCAGCAGTGGATGGGGTGGACGATGCCCGCACCGTTGTGTACGGCGACCAGGCGCTGATCGCCATTGCGACCGATGCCCGCCATCCGGAGCGGCTTGAAGAGCGCGTCGCCAAAGCGGTGGCCCCGTATGCCAATGGCAAACGGGTGCGCGTCACATCCAATCCGGGCATGTACAACCGCGTCCGCACGATTGACAACACCATTCGCCGCGGCGCGCCGATCAGCATGGAAGAAATTCGCCGCGATTTGCGCACCATTTTTATTGGCGATACGATTCAAGAACGGCCGGAAAACAATCGCTAGCCCGGCGAGGGGGGTGCCATTAGGCATCCCCTTTCTTCGTTCTCGGCTTCCAGCTAGGCACAGCTGACATGTTCCTCGTTTTTTGCTATAGTAATGTCGGAACATTCCGTTGTGATGAGAGGAGAAATTTCGATGGCTGGACATTCGAAGTGGAAAAATATCCAACGGCGGAAAAATGCTCAAGATGCCAAGCGTGGCAAGCTGTTTATGAAACTGGCGAAAGAAATTTATGTCGCCGCGAAAACCGGCGGCGGCGACCCGGCGGCTAACCCGGGCCTGCGCCTTGTCGTTGAGAAGGCAAAGGCAGCCAATATGCCGAGCGAAAACATTGAACGGGCGATTAAAAAAGCAACAGGAAACCAAGAGCATACGAATTATGAGGAAATCCGTTATGAAGGATACGGACCGGGCGGCGTCGCTGTCATGGTTGTCTGCCTGACCGATAATAAAAACCGCACCGCCGCCAACGTGCGGGCGGCATTTTCGAAAAACGGCGGCAATCTGGGGGAAACGGGCTGCGTCTCTTACTTGTTTGAGCGCAAAGGCTTGCTCGTCATCGACCGTGAACAGCACAACGTTGACGAAGAGGAGCTGTTGCTTTTGGCGATTGAGGCGGGGGCGGAGGAAATGGAAACGACGGATGAATCGTTCGAAATTTATACGGCGCCTGAATCGTTTGAGGAGGTAAAAGGGCAGCTCGAACAGCAAGGATTAACGTTTGCGAGCGCGGAAATCACGATGATTCCGCAAACATATACAACGTTATCAGGCGATGAATTGAAAAAAATGTTAAAGTTAATCGATACGCTTGAAGATGATGATGACGTCCAAGAGGTGTACCATAACTTGGATGAATCGGTGCTTGAAGAACAATAGCATTCGTCAGCGGCACGCTGGCGATTTTTTTCTTTGATTTACATATAGGCGAAAGTAGTGAAACATAATAACGGGGAAACAAGGGGGTGCAAAAATACATGGAAGGAAATGTTGCTTCATTAACAAGTGCAGAGATTTCAAGCTTATGGAGTACGTATATAAACGACAGCATCGTCGCCTGTTTGCTGACGCATTTTACAGAAACGGTGACCGATGACGATATTCGCCCGCTCATCACCGAGACGCTGAACGTCGCCAACGGGCATATGCGCGCCATTGAGCAGCTGTTCGCCGCCGAAGGGATCGCTAAGCCGGTCGGCTATCCGGTGGAGAAGCATGTGTATTCTGGCGCGCCGAAGCTGTTTAGCGATGTTTTTTACTTGGAATATATATACCATATGTCCAAGTTCGGCCTCACCTCGCATAGCGGGGCGATCGCCCTGGCATCGCGCCAAGATGTTGCCCAGTTATTCCACCAGTTTTTGAACGAGGCGGTGATGTTAAACGACCGCGCCCGCCAGCTCCTGCTGGAAAAAGGGGTGTACGTCCGCCCGCCGTATATGGTGTACCCGAAAGAAGCGGCATTTATTGAAAAACAAAGCTTTTTAACCGGCTGGTTCGGCCCGCGCCGCCCG
The DNA here is from genome assembly GCF_001618685.1 of Geobacillus subterraneus. Classification (GTDB taxonomy): domain Bacteria; phylum Bacillota; class Bacilli; order Bacillales; family Anoxybacillaceae; genus Geobacillus; species Geobacillus subterraneus. The sequence goes on from NZ_CP014342.1 coordinate 677,022, forward strand.
CTGCTCGCCGTCGAAGTGGCCCATTTGTTTACAACAGCGCGCAACAACGAGCTCGGCAAGGCGACATTGACCGGGTTTGCCCAAGTGGCGGTTGATCCAGAAATTCGCAACTTTTTCTTGCGCGGGCTGCGCGTCTGTTCCGATATTATGAACACCGTTCATGACGTGTTGCGGGAAAGCAACGTGCCGACCGTCATGTCCCCGGATGTTACCGTCACCGACTCGACCAAGCCGCCGTTTTCCGACCAGTTAATGATGGCCGTCGTCAACGCGCTATCCGCGATTGGCACGGCGGAATACGGAGCGGCCATGGCGGTCAGTCTTCGCCGCGATATTATCGCCCTATACGCCAGCTTGATCGCCAAAGCCGGCGCTTTCACCGAGGACGGGGCCAACATGATGATCGACCGCCGTTGGCTTGAGTACCCGCCGCACTTTTTGGACCGGCGTCAGCTTGCCTTGCAAAAAAGCTGACGGAACAGGAATAAAATGGCGCCTGCCGGCGAAACTAATGGTGTAAGGAAACCACCATTTCGGAAGAGAGGAACGGACAATGCGAATTCTTTCCATCCTATTGTTGACTGCTGTGGTCGTATTGCCGACTCATTGGACGTTCGCCGCGCCGGCGCCGGTGAAAATGATGATCGTGTTGCAGCAGCAATATTTAGACGGAGAGATCAGCGAGGAAAAAAGAACAGAAACGGTCGTCTCGTTAACGGAAATATGGAAAAAGTACCGTGACTGGCAACTGATTACTCTCGATGACCGGACGATCGTCTTTCGCAAGGCGGTCAACGACATTTCCCCGCTGCTGAAGGCGAACGGCTATTTCGGGATCACCGATGACGGCACGCTGTCGATTTTTAACGGCAAACCGGGCCGGTCGAACCAAATTATCCAGTCGTTTTTCCAAATTGACGTGCAAAAGCTGGAAAGCCGCCAACAGGCGAAATTAAAACAAGGCATCCGCGTCCTCTCGAAAGAACAATATGAACAAGTGATCGAAATGTACCGGCATTTTGCGGTTGTGCAATAAAACGAAATCCCGTGGTGTGAAAGCGCATCACGGGATTTGTTTTTGTTATAATGAAATCGTATGATACAATGAAAGGGCGAGAAAAGGGGAGGAGCATTGCTTTGATCGAGTTTATCCGCGGGTATGTCGACTACGTCTGCCCGGAGTATATTGTCATTGACCATAACGGCATCGGCTACGAAATTTTTACTCCCAATCCGTTTGCCTTTGAGGGGAGCCACGGGGCGGCGGTGACGGTATATACATACGAATACGTACGTGAAGATGTGCACGCCTTATACGGATTTTTGACGCGCCAAGAGCGGAACTTGTTTGCCAAGCTGCTCCAAGTGTCCGGCATCGGACCGAAGGGAGGGCTCGCCATTTTGGCAGCCGGGCGGCCGGATGAGCTGGCGCGGGCGATTGAGGAAGAAAATGAGGCGTTTTTATGCAAGTTTCCGGGCGTTGGAAAAAAGACAGCCCGGCAAATGATTTTAGATTTAAAAGGAAAGCTCGCGATGTTTTCGATGCCGGCGGCTCCGCGCCCGGCCACCCCGCTTTCCAGGGAGCTCGCCGAGGCGGTGGCTGCGCTCAAGGCGCTCGGCTATGCGGAACGGGAAATTGAGAAAATTGTTCCAGTGCTCCGCGAGGAAGCAATGACGACGGAACAATACGTCAAGCGGGCGCTGGCGCTGTTGCTGAAATAAATGGCAGCTGGCTAAAAGGGAGGGACGACGGTGGACGAACGGCTTGTATCCGGTGCAGCTTTAGGCGGCGAAGCGGCGTTCGAACCAAACTTGCGCCCGCAATATTTGCATGAATATATCGGGCAAGATAAAGTCAAAGAAAACTTGCAAGTGTTTATTGAAGCGGCCAAGCTGCGTGAAGAGACGCTTGACCATGTCTTGCTGTACGGGCCGCCGGGGCTTGGGAAAACGACGCTCGCCGCCATTATTGCCAACGAAATGGGCGTCAAGATGCGGGCGACGTCCGGGCCGGCGCTTGAGCGGCCCGGTGATCTAGCGGCGCTTTTGACCTCGCTTGAGCCGGGGGACGTGCTGTTTATTGATGAAATCCACCGGTTGCCGCGGACGGTTGAAGAAGTGCTGTACCCGGCGATGGAAGATTACTGTTTGGACATTATGATTGGCAAAGGGCCGGAAGCGCGTTCGCTTCGCCTTGATTTGCCGCCGTTTACCCTTGTCGGGGCGACAACAAGAGCCGGGGCGCTGTCCGCCCCGCTGCGCGACCGGTTTGGCGTCATCAGCCGGCTTGAATATTATCAAGTGGACGAGCTGGCGCAAATTATTGAGCGGGCAGCGGCCATTTTGCATATGATAATCAGCAGCGAGGCGGCGCTCGAACTGGCGCGCCGGGCGCGGGGCACGCCGCGCATTGCCAACCGGCTGCTCCGCCGCGTCCGCGATTTTGCCCAAGTGCGCGGGGACGGGGAAATCACGCTGCCGCTCGCCGTCGAGGCGCTTGAACGGCTGCAAGTCGACCGGCTCGGACTTGATCATATTGACCATAAGCTGCTTTTGGCCATCATCGAAAAATTTGCCGGCGGTCCGGTCGGGCTTGAAACGATGGCGGCGGTGATTGGGGAAGAAGCGCAAACGATCGAGGAAGTGTATGAGCCGTATTTGCTGCAAATCGGCCTATTGCAACGGACGCCGCGCGGGCGTGTCGCCACGCCGTCGGCGTATGCTCATTTAGGAATGGAGGTTCCAAAGCGGTGAACAGCTTGCCGAAGTTGATCATGACAATTGGCGCCGTGCTGATCATTGTCGGGTTTGTTATGCAGTTTATCAAACTCGGCCGCTTGCCGGGGGATATCGTCATCCGCAAGGGGAATATGACTTTTTATTTCCCGATCATCACATCGATCTTGTTAAGTGTCGTATTATCGTTGATTTTTTATGTGCTCGGGCGGTTTCGCTAAAGGGAGGAAAGCTTTATGAGAGTGGACTTGTTTGATTTTTATTTGCCAGAAGAGCTCATTGCGCAAACGCCGCTCCCGGACCGGGCGGCGTCGCGGCTGATGGTGCTCGATAAACGGACGGGCGCCATCCGTCATGAAACATTTCGCAACATTATTTCGTATTTACATCCAGGCGATTGTCTCGTCTTAAACGACACCCGCGTCATGCCGGCGCGCCTTTACGGGGAAAAAGCGGAAACGGGCGGGACGGTGGAAGTGTTGCTGCTCAAGCCGCTTGACGGCGATCGTTGGGAGACGCTCGTCAAGCCGGGCAAACGGGTCAAACCGGGAACGAAGCTCGTCTTCGGCGATGGAAAGCTTCAGGCTGTCTGCCTTGATACGCTGGAACACGGCGGCCGGGTGCTCGAGTTTTCGTACGAAGGGTTGTTTTATGAAGTATTGGCCGAGCTCGGCGAAATGCCGCTTCCGCCGTATATTAAAGAAAGGCTCGACAACCCGGAGCGGTATCAGACGGTGTACGCCCGCGAAATCGGCTCGGCCGCGGCGCCGACAGCCGGCCTTCATTTCACCGAGGAGCTGCTTGACGCCATTCGCGAAAGAGGGGTGCATATCGCCTTTATTACGCTTCATGTCGGGCTTGGCACGTTCCGGCCGGTGCAAGTGGATGACGTCGAGAAACATGATATGCACGCCGAGTTTTACCAAATGAGCGAGGAAACGGCGGCGATCTTGAACCGCGTGCGTGCGGACGGCGGCCGAATTATCGCTGTCGGCACGACGTCGACGAGGACGCTTGAGACGATCGCCGGCAAACATAACGGCCGGTTTGTCGCCGAGAGTGGCTGGACCGACATTTTCATTTACCCGGGCTATGAGTTTAAAGGCATTGACGGGCTCGTGACGAACTTTCATTTGCCGAAATCGACGCTTATTATGCTTGTGAGCGCGCTGGCTGGGCGTGAACATATTTTGCACGCGTATGAAGTGGCGGTCAAAGAGCGGTACCGCTTTTTCAGCTTCGGCGATGCGATGCTCATCATGTAAGAAAGGAGAACAGCACGTTGACGACACCGATTCGCTTTGAACTGATCAAAACGTGCCGGCAGACAGGGGCGCGCCTCGGCATTCTTCACACGCCGCACGGCTCGTTTGAAACGCCGATGTTTATGCCGGTCGGGACGCTGGCGACGGTCAAAACGCTGTCGCCGGAAGAGTTGAAGGACATGGGGGCAGGTGTCATTTTAAGCAATACGTACCATCTTTGGCTGCGTCCGGGCCATGACATCGTTGCCGAGGCGGGCGGCCTCCACGCCTTTATGAACTGGGACCGCGGCATTTTGACGGACTCCGGCGGATTCCAAGTGTTTAGTTTGAGTGAATTTCGCCGCATCGAAGAAGAGGGCGTCCATTTCCGCAACCATTTAAACGGCGACAAGCTGTTTTTATCGCCGGAAAAAGCGACCGAAATTCAAAATGCGCTCGGCGCTGACATCATCATGGCGTTTGACGAATGCCCGCCGTATCCGGCGACGCATGACTATATGAAACAGTCGGTCGAGCGGACGAGCCGCTGGGCGGAGCGCTGCCTAAAGGCGCATCGGCGCCCGAACGAGCAGGGGTTGTTTGGCATCGTCCAAGGCGGTGAATATGAGGACTTGCGCCGGCAAAGCGCCCGCGATTTAGTGTCGCTCGATTTTCCCGGCTATGCGGTCGGCGGATTGTCGGTCGGCGAGCCGAAAGAGGTGATGAATCGGGTGCTTGAGTTTACGACGCCGCTTTTGCCGGCGGACAAGCCCCGCTATTTAATGGGCGTCGGTTCGCCCGATTCGCTCATTGACGGAGCGATCCGCGGCATCGATATGTTTGACTGCGTCTTGCCGACGCGCATCGGCCGCAACGGGACGGTCATGACGAGTGAAGGGCGGGTCGTCATTAAAAACGCGCAGTATGCCCGCGACTTCACGCCGCTTGATCCGCACTGCGACTGCTACACGTGCCGGAACTATACGCGCGCCTATCTCCGCCATCTCATCAAGTGTGATGAAACATTTGGCATCCGGCTCACGTCTTACCATAACGTCTATTTTTTGATAAAATTAATGGAGCAGGTGAGACAAGCGATTCGTGAAGATCGGCTCGCCGATTTTCGTGAGGAATTTTTCGAACGCTACGGCTTTAACAAGCCGAATGCGAAAAACTTTTAGCCATCGGAAAGGAGGGGGATTGAATGAACGCGGCGATTGCGAATTTGTTGCCGATCGTGCTGTTTTTCGTCATTTTCTACTTTTTGCTCATTCGTCCGCAGCAAAAGCGGCAGCGTGCCGTCCAGCAAATGCAGGCGAATTTGAAAAAAGGCGACAAAATCATCACGATTGGCGGTTTGCATGGCATCATCGACTCGGTCGATGAAGATAAAATCATCATCCGCGCGGGTGACGGCACACGGCTTACATACGACCGTTCCGCGGTGCGTGAAGTCGTGTCGGAAACTAAAGCATAACCTGAATGAAAAGCCGTCAGCCGATGGTGCTGGCGACAAAAGCGGCTGTTTCGCCCAGAAACAGCCGCTTTTGCATTGGGGCGCCCGCTTATGCCCGCTCGCGGCGCGCCGGCGACAAATTGACCCCGACGATGCCGCCAAGGGCGGCGGCGACAAAAAAGACAAGATGGTACAGCCATTGTTCCGCTGTAAACGGCTTTTCGATGCCAAGAAATTGAAACAAAAAGATGAGCGCTGTAAACAAGAGGCTGGTCAGTCCGCCGGCAAGCCATCCTTTCTCTTGGCTTTTCCCGCCGGCAACGATGCCGCCGATGAACATCGAGATGACCGAGACAGCAAAAATCACCCATGTCAGCGATGATTCATGAATGTCCGTCCACTTAAGAAGCAACGAAAAAACGAAGCTAACAAGCGCCGCCAACACGAAAATGGTGGCGACTCCATATACGAGTGCGTTGCCAAGCCGTGACACTGTATTCCCCCCTGATCACAACCGTTTTACCGCTATATATATTCGTTGCCGGACATGTTTAGAAGTTTATTTTCGTCCGTTCTTCCGAGCGAGCCAATGAAGTCCCGGTAGATAGACGAGTTCTTCGCGCTTGATAAGCTGAAAAAACAACAGGGAAGCCACATATAAAGCAATCGTTGCCGCTATAGCGAACAGCGTCCATAATGACGAAGGCATGGCCGCGGGCGGATAGCGGAAAAGCGCATAGCCGGCCGCACCGGCGGCGGCGATGGCAACGAGCGCTTTCGCATATTCGCGCGCGTTGATCGAAAAGGAGACGGCCTTGGCGACGGTGGCAAAGTGGAGAAGCGTCACAAGCACTGTGCCGATGGACGTCGCGAGCGCCGCTCCCATAATGCCTAAGCTCGGCCGCGAGGCAAGGACGAAGATGCACGCGAGTTTGACCGCCGCCCCGATCAAGCTGTTCGTCATGGCTGCATTTGCCAAGTCGAGCCCTTGCAACACCGCTTGGAGCGGACCTTGGAAATAATAAAATAAGAAAAACGGCGCCATCACTTGAATAAAGATGGCCGCTTCGCTCGTTCCATACATCCACCGCATGAGCGGTTCGGCAAAAATGTAAAGGACGACGGCGGAAAGACCGCCGGTGACAAGCGCCAGGCGCATCGCCTGGGTGATCCGGTATTCGACCAACAGCGGCTTGTTTTGCGCCATCGCCTCGCTAATGGCCGGCACAAGCGCTGTCGAGAGCGCGTACGTAATGAATGACGGCAAAGTGAGCAGCGGCAGCGCGTAGCCGACAAGCTGGCCGTACTGCTTCGTGGCGGCGGAGGCGGCCACGCCAGCCAGAGCTAAGCTGTTGGCGACGACGATCGGCTCGAAAAACCAAGAAAGCGAGCCGATCAAGCGGCCGCCGGTCGTCGGCAGGGCGATCCGCATGAGGCGGCCGAACGTCTCTTTGCCGGCATGTACATAGCGGAAAAAGTTCGTCCGCAGGCGGATGGACTTTTTGAACTTAAATAAAAACAACAAGTACAGTAAGGCGGCCAGTTCGCCAAGGACGGAAGATGCCATGGCGCCGGCGGCGGCGTATTCGACGCCGTACGGCAGGAGCGGCCTTGTGCATAGAGCGATCAGGCTGATGCGGACGATTTGTTCAATCAAAAGCGAGTAGGCGTACGGCTTCATTTGCTGGCGTCCTTGAAAATAGCCGCGCAACACCGAAGAAATCGCCACGATTGGCACGACCGGGGCGATGGCCATTAACGGGTAGTACGTGCGCGGGTCGGTGAACATCGTCCGCGAAAGCCACGGCGCTGCAACAATGAGCGCCGGCAGGAATACGAGACTCAGCACTCCGGTCGTCGTGAGCGACACGACAAGAATTTTTTTTACCCGTTGCCGGTCGCCGGCCGCTTCCGCTTCAGCGACAAGCTTGGAAATGGCGACAGGCAGGCCGATTTGGGTCGCCGTAATCGCTAACACGAGCGTCGGCACGGCCATCATGTACAGACCGACCCCCTCGTCGCCGATCATCCGAGCGACGACGATGCGGTTGATGAAGCCGAGAATTTTTGTAATAAAACCGGCGGCGATTAAAATGATCGTCCCTTGCAAAAATTTGGACATTTTCTTTCCCTGCCTTCTCAAATGCCTTAATCTTTTATACAATATATGCGAGACATATGGCCAAGCATGACAAGGATCATAGCTGGCATGGTGCGGGAGGGTGAGAGAATGGAACGGGAGAGGCAGCTGCGCAAACAGCTCATGCCGGCGCTTGAATGCAAATATGACGAGTTCCGCCTGCTCGGCTACACGCAAGTGACGATCGACGGGCTATGGGAATATTTGTGCGCCCGAAAGTGGAAAAACGCGCTGGCGGAAAAAAAACTGTACGAGCTTGTCAGCGACATTTTGTCGCTTTCGCCCGGGGAATACATGGCGTTTTTGACGAGGCGTTCATACGAACGGCAGCGGGCAGCTGGCGACGATGATTTGGAACGCGTTCTCAACGAATTGTTATAGCAAAAAATTGACACCCATGATCGGCTGGCCCATAATGAAAGTCGAAGCTGATGTGTGCAACGATGGCGCTGCCGGGCGCCAAGACGAATCGAAGGAGGATTTTAAAACGAATGGTAAAACGAAGCCGCATCGTCGCGTTTTTTCTGCTCCTGCTCCTATTTGCCGGAGTGATCGGACCGACGATTCAAGGGATCGTACATAATATCAAGCTAGGCCTTGATTTGCAAGGCGGGTTTGAAGTGCTGTATGAGGTGAAGCCGGCGAAAAAAGGCGACCGCATTGACCAGGAAACGCTCCAAAGCACGGTCAGCGCCTTAAACAAGCGGATTAACGTCCTCGGCGTCAGCGAGCCGCGCGTTGACATCGAAGGCGAAAACCGCATCCGCGTTCAGCTCGCCGGGGTGAAAGACCAGAATGAGGCGCGCGAAATTTTGGCGACTCAAGCCAAGCTGACGTTTCGCGACGTGAATGACAACGTGCTCATGGACGGGAGCGACCTCGTCCAAGGCGGGGCGAAGCTGTCGTTTGATGAAAACGGCCGGCCGAGCGTCGCGATTAAGCTGAAAGACGCCGATAAGTTTCGCCAAGTGACGGAAAAAGTGTACAAGATGGGGCCGCCAAACAACATTTTAGTCATTTGGCTTGACTTTGAAGAAGGGGTTGACTCGTACCGGAAAGAAGCAGGCAAGGCGGATCCGAAATTTATTTCCGCCGCCTCAGTCAACCAAGTATTCAACCAGACGGACGTGTCGATTGTCGGCAACTTTACGGTGAAAGAAGCGCAGCAGCTCGCCGACTTGCTCAACGCCGGCGCGCTTCCGGTTGAGCTGCATGAAATTTACTCGACGTCCGTCGGCGCCCAATTCGGGAAAAACGCCTTGCAAAAAACGGTGTTGGCCGGCATCATCGGAATCGCTGCCATCTTCTTGTTTATGATTTGGTTTTACCGGCTGCCCGGCGTGATTGCCGTCATTACGCTATCGATGTACATTTATTTGATTTTGCTCTTGTTTGACTGGATGAACGGCGTTTTGACGCTGCCGGGCATCGCCGCCCTTATTTTAGGGGTTGGGATGGCGGTCGACGCCAACATTATTACGTATGAGCGGATCAAGGAAGAGCTGAAGCTTGGCAAATCGGTGCTGTCGGCGTTTCGCGCTGGCAACCGCGGTTCGTTTGCGACGATTTTTGATGCCAACATTACGACGATCATCGCCGGCGCTGTCTTGTTCATTTACGGGACAAGCTCAGTCAAAGGGTTTGCGACGATGCTCATCATCAGCATTGTCGCCAGCTTTGTCACCGCTGTCTACGGCACGCGCCTGCTGCTCGGGCTGCTTGTCTCAAGCCGCTGGCTTGATAAGAAACCGGAGTATTTTGGCGTGAAAAAATCGGAAATCTTAAACATCGCCGAAACGACCGACGAGACGGAAGTGCCGACAAAGTTTGACCGCTGGGATTTTGTTAAGCATAGCAAAAAGTGTTTCCTTTTCTCCGGTGCGTTGACGATTGCCGGGGTCATTTCACTTTTTGTCATGGGGCTCAACCTCGGCATCGATTTCACGAGCGGGACGCGCGTTGAAGTAACGAGCAGCCGTCCAATCGATGCCGATGAACTGAGCAGCTATTTTAAACGGCTTGGCCACGAACCGGAGGAGGTTGTTTTATCCGGCACGGATGGAAAGACAGGGGTTGTCCGTTTAATCGGTGTGCTCGATAAACAGGAAATTGCCAAGTTAAAAGGCGAGTTGAAACAGATGTACGGATTTGAGCCAAACGTGAGCACTGTCTCGCCCATCGTCGGCAAGCAGCTTGCCCGCAACGCGCTCATCGCCGTGCTCATTTCGTCGATTGGAATTATTCTTTATGTGACGATCCGCTTTGAATGGCGGATGGCGTTGGCTGCCATCATCGCTTTATTGCACGATGCGTTTTTCATCATTACCGTGTTCAGCTTGACGCGGCTTGAGGTCGATTTGACGTTTATCGCCGCCGTGTTGACGATCATCGGTTACTCGATCAATGACACGATTGTTACGTTTGACCGTATTCGCGATCTCATGAAGAAGCGGAAAGTGAAAACGGTCGACGATCTGAAACATATCGTCAACCGGGCGTTGCAACAAACGTTCACGCGCTCGATCAACACCGTATTGACGGTTTTGTTTACGGTAGTTGCCTTGCTTTTGTTTGGCAGCGAGGCGATTCGCAACTTCAACCTCGCCTTGCTCGTCGGCCTTGTGTGCGGCGTCTATTCTTCGCTCTTCATCGCTGCACAGCTGTGGGTCGTTTGGAAAGGAAATGCACTCAAAAAAGGCAAAGGGGCGAAAAAAGCTGCCCCGGAAGCCGAACCTCATCTATAATGGCCGCACCGGGAAAAGCGAACGCTTTTTTCCGGTGCTTTTTCTTTGCTGACGATGCTTACAACGGAAAATGGATACACTAATGGCCAGATGAAACATAGGCAGCTGCGACGCTGCTAGACATGAAAGTGGGGGAAGCTGGCCATGGAAAACGAACAGCGATTCAGGCAGGCGAAAACAGCGGCGCTTGTCGGCATTGTCGGCAACATGGCGCTTGCCGCCGTCAAGGCGGTCGTTGGGGTGTGGAGCCAAAGCCAAGCGCTGATCGCTGATGCCGCCCATTCGGCGTCCGATGTCGCCGGGTCGTTCGCCGTTTGGGTCGGGCTGCGGGCCGCGGCGCGCCCTCCGGATGAAGACCATCCGTACGGGCACGGAAAAGCGGAATCGATCGCTGCTATTATTGTGGCGGTCCTTTTGTTTCTTGTCGGGCTCGAGATCGGACGATCGGCGCTTATGTCGTTTTTCGCCCCGCTGTCGCCGCCGGGGATGGCGGCTGTTTATGTCCTGTTGGCATCGATCGTTGTCAAAGAAGCGATGTTTCGCTATAAATACCGGCTCGGGCAAAAGCTGAATAGCGATGCTTTGATCGTCAACGCCTACGAACATCGCTCTGACGTCTTTTCCTCGCTCGCTGCACTCATCGGCGTTGGTGCTGCCATTCTTGGCGGAAAGTGGGAAATCGGCTGGCTCGTGTATGCCGACCCGCTCGCTGGGCTGGTTGTCGCCATCCTTGTTTTAAAAATGGCGTGGGAGCTTGGCCGGAAGTCGATCCATACGGCGATCGACCACGTGCTCCATGAAGAGGAACCCGACTATTTGCGGGAGGCGGTGCTGTCGGTTCCGGATGTGCGGCAAATTAACGAGCTATACGCGCGCGAGCACGGTCATTACGTGATCGTCGATTTGAAGATCGCTGTTGATCCGCTGCTGACGGTCGAAGAAGGGCACCGGATCGGCAAAAAAGTGAAGGAAAAGCTGCTGACGCTTCCGCGCGTCCGCAACGTGATGGTCCATATCAATCCGTATGATCCGGAAAAAAAGACGTAATGTCGTTGCCTGCCCTTTTCTCCTTTTTGTATAATAAGGAGAGTTGAGGTGGGGGACATGTTAAAAGCGAAAACGCGTTGGGAAGTCAATCGCCCTGACGAACAGACGGTGAAGCGGCTGGCCGAGGAAGCCGGCATCGCGCCGTTGATGGCAAGGCTTCTTGTTCGCCGCGGCGTGCGGACGGCGGCGGAAGCGGCCGCGTTTCTCGATCCGCTCGGACAGCCGTTTCACGACCCGTTTTTGCTCGACGGGATGGAGCGGGCGATCCAGCGTTTAGAGCGGGCCATCGACGCCGGCGAACTTGTGCTTGTCTATGGCGACTATGATGCCGATGGCGTCTGCAGTACGTCGGTGATGGTGAGCGCTCTGAAAGAGGCGGGGGCGTCGGTTGAGTTCTACATTCCCAACCGCTTTACGGAAGGATACGGTCCGAATCTGACGGCATTTCGCGCCGCAAAAGAGCGGGGCGTTTCCGTGATTGTGACCGTCGACAACGGGATTGCCGCGGTCAATGAAATCGCCGCCGCTAACGAGTGGGGGCTTGATGTCATTGTGACCGACCACCATGAACCCGGTCCGGTATTACCGGAGGCGTACGCGATCATTCATCCAAAAAAGCCGGGAAGTACATATCCGTTTCGCGATTTAGCCGGCGTCGGCGTCGCATTTAAGGTGGCCCACGCATTGCTTGGGCGGGTGCCGCGCCATCTGCTTGATTTGGTAGCGATCGGGACGATCGCCGACTTAGTGCCGCTCGTTGGAGAAAACCGCCTCCTTGCCGCGCAAGGGCTTGAGGCGCTGCGCAAAACGGATCGCGCCGGGTTGCGTGCCCTTTGGCGGCAATGCCGCATTGATGCGGCGACAGTCAACGAGCAGACGGTCGGTTTTGCCATCGCGCCGCGGCTGAATGCGGCCGGCCGCCTCGGCGGTGCCGATCCGGCTGTGGCGCTGCTAATGACAGATGATGAGGACGAAGCGGCCCGATTGGCCCAAGAGATGGACGAGCTAAACCGTGAACGCCAGCAGCTTGTGGCGCAAATGGCGGAAGAAGCGGCGGAGATGGTGCGGCGCCAGTTTCCGCCTGAGGAGCATCGCGTTCTTGTTGTCGCCGGTGAAGGATGGAATCCGGGGGTTGTCGGCATCGTCGCCTCGAAGCTTGTTGAGCAGTTTTACCGTCCGGCAGTCGTGCTTTCGGCCGATCGGGAAAAAGGGATCGCCAAAGGCTCGGCTCGCAGCATCCATAGCTTTGACCTTTTTTCCAGTCTGTCCCAATGTCGTGACATTTTGCCGCATTTTGGCGGCCATCCGATGGCGGCGGGAATGACCTTAGCGCTGGATGATGTGGAGGAATTGCGGGAGCGGTTGAATGATATCGCCGCTAGGACGTTGTCAGACGACGATTTTACGCCGCCGACGTTCATCGATGCTGCCTGCTCTGTTGCCGAACTGACGCTGTCGGCCGCACGAAGCTTTGAGCGGCTCGCCCCGTTTGGCGTCGGCAATCCGCGGCCGCTTCTGCTCATCGAGGAGGCGGCGGTTGAAACGATGCGGCGCGTCGGGGCGAACGGCGCCCATATGAAAGCCGTCTTTTCCCAAGACGGCGCAACGGTTGATGCCATTGGCTTCGGCCTCGGACCGTTCTGCGAGGAAATCGCTCCAGGGGCGCGTGTGTCGGCCGTCGGAGAACTTACGGTGAACGAATGGAACGGGCTGGCGAAGCCGCAGCTGGCGTTGTGCGATGTAGCGGTGAGCGGCTGCCAGCTGTTTGATGCCCGCGGCTGCCGCGACGTCCGCCCGCTTCTTGAACGGCTGCCGAAAGAGAAGCGGCTGCTTGTCTTGTTTCGCCGCGAAACCGAAAATCGCTTGGATTTGGCGGCGTTTCGCGACGAACTTCATTATGTGCCAAGTGATGAAGAGGCGGGCGCCTTAGTGATTGACGGCCGCTATGTCGTGCTGCTTGACTTGCCGCCAAAGCTTGGCCGGCTCGCCGCCCTGCTCGGCAACGGGCAGCCGGAGCGCATTTACGCGGTGTTCGCACAGCCGGAAGCGCAGTTTTTCCGGACGTTTCCGACGCGCGACCATTTTAAATGGTTTTATGCTTTTTTGCATAAATACCGTTCGTTTCCGCTCACCGAGCGGGGCGGGCAATTGGCGCGCGCCCGCGGCTGGACGGAAGAGACGGTTCATTTCATGGCGAAAGTGTTTTTAGAGCTTGAGTTTATTCGCGAACAAAACGGCGTCATCTCACTCGTCCGTACACCGGCGAAGCGCGATTTGCATGAGTCGCCGACATACCGACGCCGACGGGATGAACTTGAGGTGGAACATCAGTTATTATATTCCACTTACGAGCAGTTGAAACGCTGTTTAACAGAAATGACACGTTCGCAAACGTACGAGGAGGCAAACGTATAATGGATTTGAAACAATATATTACGATTGTGCCTGATTTTCCGAAACCGGGGATCATGTTTAAAGACATTACGACGCTGATGGATAACGGAAAAGCGTACAAATACGCGACCGACCAAATTGTTCAATATGCGCGCGAAAAGCAAATTGACATCGTTGTCGGACCGGAAGCGCGCGGCTTCATCATCGGCTGTCCGGTTGCCTATGCGCTTGGCGTCGGTTTTGCCCCGGTGCGCAAAGAAGGGAAATTGCCGCGCGAAGTCGTTCGCGTTGAATACGGATTGGAATATGGGACGGATGTGCTGACGATGCACAAAGATGCCATTAAACCGGGGCAGCGCGTCTTAATTACCGACGATTTGTTAGCAACGGGCGGCACGATGCGGGCGACGATCGATTTGGTCGAGCAATTGGGCGGAGTGGTGGCCGGCTTGGCGTTTTTAATCGAACTGACCGAGCTTGGCGGGCGCAAAAAATTGGAGGGGTATGATATTTTGGCGCTTATGCAGTTTTAAATAGTCGACATTGTTCGCTTCTTCCGCTACAATAGAGAAAAAAGGGGCACTCGCACGAGTGCTCTTTCTTATTAACGTCATCGATGTTTACGCCTTGGCGCGTGAATTTTATTTTATGGAATTAAAGGTGATCCAACTATATGGCCAATGAACAAGTGCTGACAGCGGAGCAAGTGTTTGAACAGGCGGGCTGTTATTTGTCGGAACAAGATGTCGCTTTTTTAAAAAAGGCGTATGAATTTGCGAAACACGCCCACCGCGATCAATTTCGGAAGTCGGGCGAACCATATATCATCCATCCGATTCAAGTCGCCGGCATTTTGGCTGACTTGAAAATGGATGCGACGACGATCGCCGCCGGGTTTTTGCATGATGTCATCGAAGACACCGAGGCGACCAAAGAGGATCTTGAGCGCGAGTTCGGTGCGGACGTGGCGATGCTCGTTGACGGCGTGACGAAGCTTGGCAAAATTAAATATAAGTCGCAAGAGGAACAACAGGCGGAAAACCACCGGAAAATGTTTTTGGCCATGGCGCAAGATATTCGCGTCATTTTAATTAAGTTGGCCGACCGCTTGCATAACATGCGGACGTTAAAACATTTGCCGGCGGAAAAGCAGCGGCGCATCGCCAATGAGACGCTCGAAATTTTCGCCCCGCTCGCTCATCGGCTCGGCATTTCGAAAATTAAATGGGAGCTTGAGGATACGGCACTTCGTTATTTGAATCCGCAACAATATTACCGCATCGTCAACTTGATGAAGAAAAAGCGGGCCGAACGCGAGCAATATTTGGAAGAGGTCATCCAGGAAGTGCGTGAACGGCTCAATGAAGTGCACATTCCGTGCGAAATTTCCGGACGTCCGAAACACATTTACAGCATTTACCGGAAAATGGTCATGCAAAACAAACAGTTTAACGAGATTTACGATTTGCTCGCCGTCCGCATTATCGTCAACAGCATCAAAGACTGCTATGCGGTGCTCGGCATTATCCATACGTGCTGGAAGCCGATGCCAGGCCGATTCAAAGATTACATCGCCATGCCGAAGCCGAACATGTACCAGTCGCTCCATACGACGGTCATTGGTCCAAAAGGTGAGCCGCTCGAAGTGCAAATCCGCACGTTTGAGATGCACCAGATCGCCGAGTTTGGGATCGCTGCCCATTGGGCGTACAAAGAAGGAAAGACAGTGAAGCCGAACTCGTTTGAAGAAAAGCTGTCGTGGTTCCGGGAAATTTTAGAATGGCAAAACGACGCCAGCAACGCCGAGGAGTTTATGGAGTCGCTGAAGATGGATTTGTTTTCCGACATGGTGTTCGTCTTCACGCCAAAGGGCGACGTCATCGAGCTGCCGGCCGGCTCGGTGCCGATCGATTTCGCCTACCGCATCCATTCGGAAATCGGCAATAAAACGATCGGTGCGAAAGTGAACGGCAAAATGGTGCCGCTTGATTATAAGCTGCAAACGGGCGACATCGTCGAAATTTTAACGTCGAAACATTCGTACGGACCGAGCCAGGATTGGCTGAAATTGGCGAAAACGTCGCAGGCCCGCAACAAAATCCGCCAGTTTTTCAAAAAACAGCAGCGCGAGGAAAACATCGAAAAAGGGAAAGAGATGGTTGAAAAAGAGGTGCGCGGCCTCGGTTTCGAGCCGAAAGAAGTGATGACGGCCGACAATGTAAAACGCGTTGCGGAAAAGTTCAATTTCTCGAACGAAGACGATATGTACGCGGCCGTCGGCTATCACGGGATTACGGCGATGCAAATCGCCCACCGGCTGACGGAAAAATGGCGCAAACAGCGCGACCTCGAAGAGCAGCAGCGCAAGCTGGCCGAAGCGGTCTCAGAAGCGAAGCTGCCGGCCGGCAAAAAGCGCGACTGCGGCATTCGCGTCCAAGGGATCGACAACTTGCTCATTCGCCTGTCGCGCTGCTGTAACCCGGTGCCGGGCGATGAAATTATCGGCTTTATCACCCGCGGGCGCGGCATTTCCGTCCATCGCGCCGACTGTCCGAACGTGCAGGCGGGAGAGGCGGCTGACCGGTTGATTCCGGTTGAATGGGAAAGCGGCACGAACGGCGAACGCGAGTATAACGTCGACATTGAAATTACCGGCTTTGACCGCCGCGGCTTGCTCAATGAAGTGCTGCAGGCGGTGAACGAGACGCGCACCGACATTTCCGCCGTCTCGGGTCGCTCGGATCACCGGCATAAAATCGCGACGATCCATATGACGATCGCCATTCATAACATCAGCCATTTGCAAAAGGTAGTGGAGCGAATTAAACAAATTCCGGACATTTATTCGGTTCAGCGCCTGATGAACAACTAGGGGTGTCGAAAGGGGGAGGACGATGAGAGCGGTCATCCAGCGGGCGAAACAGGCGAGCGTCACCGTCAGCGGCGAGGTCGTTGGGGCGATTGACGCCGGGCTTGTCGTGCTGCTTGGCGTCACGCACGATGATACGGAGGATGACGCCGCCTATTTGGCGGAGAAAATCGCCCATTTACGCATTTTTGAGGATGAAGGCGGAAAAATGAACCGCTCGTTGCTTGAGGTTGGCGGGGCCGTGCTGTCGGTGTCGCAGTTCACCCTTTACGGCGACTGCCGGAAAGGGCGGCGGCCGAACTTTATGGCAGCGGCGAAACCGGATCGCGCTTTGCCGCTTTACGAGGCGTTCAACGCCTTCTTGCGCGAAAAAGGCGTCCGGGTCGAAACCGGCGTGTTCGGCGCCATGATGGACGTGTCGCTCATAAACGACGGGCCGGTCACGCTTATTATCGACAGCGGCGACAAACCGGGAAACGAATGACGTTTCCCGGTTTTTTTTATTTTCAGCGGAAAATGGGAAAGATGAAAACAGACCGGCGGCGTAGAAAGGAGGAAGAGCGATGCGGCAAACGGGCAGAAGCGAGCAGGCGCACCGAACAAGCGACGTGCTTTCCGCCGACTTCCATGAATGGATGCGGCTTGAGGCCGAGTACAGCGCTTTTGAGCTGGCGTCTGAGTTCGGCGTGACGCTAAAAGATATGCAAATGCTGAAAAAACAACGGTTTCGCCCGTGAACATGGTCAAGCGCCGACGCTTCGGACGATGGGACGGCGCCCGGCGTGTGAGTGTTTGGCGGGTCTAGGCTGTATGGCAATCAAATTGGATGACCGGTGCGATGGAGCTCTCGAGGAGAAGGAAGGATATGCGAAAACTGAATTGGCTGATCCCCTCCCATTTGGGAGCTTCTCAGTCAGGCGATGAGTCCATGTGCATCCTATGGGCGCTCCGTTCTGCACCCGAAGCCGGATCGGCGTGATGGAAAAATTTTAAGCATATGTGTTGACAAAATATATACTTCTATATGATAATCAATATCGTATTAAAATCATTTTAATTTAAAGACTAGCAATTGCAGGAGGTAGATGAAGAATGTCTCTCGTAGGGAAAAAAGTAGAACCATTCAAAGCACAAGCGTATCACAACGGAGATTTTGTTGAAGTGACGGAACAAAACTTCCTCGGGAAGTGGAGCATCGTTTGCTTCTATCCGGCCGACTTTACGTTCGTTTGCCCGACGGAGCTCGAGGATTTGCAAGATCATTACGCTACGTTTAAAGAACTTGGCGTCGAAGTATATTCGGTTTCGACCGATACGCACTTTACACATAAAGCATGGCATGACACATCGCCAGCCATCAGCAAAATCGAATATGTCATGATCGGCGACCCTTCGCACCAACTGTCGCGCATGTTTGATGTGCTTGACGAAGAGCAAGGTCTGGCTCAACGCGGCACGTTCATCATTGACCCGGACGGTGTCATTCAAGCGGTGGAAATCAACGCCGACGGCATCGGCCGCAAAGCGAGCACGCTGATTGACAAAATCAAAGCCGCCCAATATGTGCGCAACCATCCGGGGGAAGTGTGCCCGGCGAAATGGCAAGAGGGCGGTGAAACGCTGAAACCGAGCCTTGACCTTGTCGGCAAAATTTAAGGAGGCTTTTGACCATGCTTGATGCGGACATCAAGGCACAACTCGCCCAGTATTTGCAATTGCTTGAAAATGACATTGTTTTGACGGTAAGCGCGGGAGACGACAACGTTTCCCGCGATATGCTTGCTTTAGTCGATGAGTTGACGGCCATGTCGCCGAAAATCAAAGTGGAAAAAGCAAAACTTGAACGCACGCCGAGCTTCAGCATCAACCGGGTCGGCGAAAACACCGGCGTCACCTTTGCCGGCGTCCCGCTAGGCCATGAGTTTACGTCTTTGGTGCTGGCCCTGCTTCAAGTGAGCGGCCGGCCGCCAAAAGTGAGCGAGGATGTGGTGCGCCGCATTCAACAAATCCGGGGCAAACATCATTTTGAAACGTACGTGAGCTTAACGTGCCATAACTGCCCGGATGTCGTTCAAGCGCTTAACATCATGAGCGTGCTGAACCCCGATATTTCGCATACGATGATCGACGGGGCGGCGTTTAAGGACGAAGTGGAACAAAAAGGCATTATGGCCGTGCCGACCGTCTTTTTAAACGGTGAGATGTTTGCCAGCGGCCGCATGTCGATTGAAGACATTCTCGCCAAACTAGGAAGCGGGCCGGATGCTGCTTCGTTTGCCGATAAAGACCCGTTTGATGTGCTTGTCATCGGCGGCGGCCCGGCGGGAGCGACAGCTGCCATTTATGCGGCGCGCAAAGGCATTCACACCGGCATTGTCGCCGACCGCTTCGGCGGACAAATTTTAGATACGCTCGGCATTGAAAACTTCATCAGCGTCAAATATACGGAAGGACCGAAGCTGGCGGCCAGCATAGAGGAGCATGTCAAACAATACGATGTCGACATCATGATCCAGCGCGCCAAACGGCTTGAGAAAAAAGACTTGATTGAAGTGGAGCTGGAAAACGGCGCCGTCTTAAAAAGCAAAACGGTCATCCTTTCTACCGGCGCCCGCTGGCGAAATCTCGGCGTGCCGGGCGAGGAAGAGTTCAAAAACAAAGGCGTCGCCTACTGCCCGCATTGTGACGGTCCGCTGTTTGAAGGCAAGCACGTGGCGGTCATTGGCGGCGGCAACTCCGGCGTGGAAGCGGCGATTGACCTTGCTGGCATCGCCAAGCATGTGACCGTGCTCGAGTTTGCCCCTGAATTAAAAGCGGATGCTGTTTTGCAGGACCGGCTGTACAGCTTGCCGAACGTGACGGTCATCAAAAACGCGCAAACGAAAGAAATTACCGGTACAGACAAAGTAAATGGCATTACGTATATAGATCGGGAGACAGGGGAAGAGCACCATATCGAGCTGCAAGGCGTATTCGTGCAAATCGGCCTTGTGCCGAATACAGAGTGGCTTGAAGGAACGGTGGAACGGAACCGCATCGGCGAGATCATCGTCGATAAACGCGGAGCGACCAATGTCGAAGGCGTCTTTGCCGCGGGCGACTGTACGGACAGCGCCTATAAGCAAATCATTATTTCGATGGGTTCGGGCGCTACCGCTGCATTGAGCGCGTTTGATTACTTAATTCGCCATTAAGAGAGCCGTTTTCGGCTCTCTTTAATAATATTAAAGGATCATCGGTTTCAACCTCTATGCATGGTATAACCCGCCTTTAGACATGGAATGAGCCGATTGCTTTGATGTAGCCGGCTCTATGATTCCTAGCGAAGGGGAGACATGGAACGTCTCAAATCGGGCGCACAGGGCATTTGAAGCCCCGCCTTTAAGCCGGGCGCAGGCAAAGAGCGGTTTCGCAGCAAGGATCGCTTGACAACGCCCGGCTTTCTCCGTAATATAAAATTACATTTTCTATACGTGACAACCGATGACGGAGAAAAGTAGTTAAGGCCCACATGGCCAGAGAGGAAACGCCTGAGGCTGTGAGCGTTTCTCCATGATGGCTTAACGAAAGACACTCCATAGGTTTCCCTTTGAACGCGCTTTGCGCCAGTAAGGGGGAACGCGCGCCACGCGTTAGCGGCGACAAGGGGAAGCTGTATGCTTCAATTAGGGTGGCACCGCGGGAATCACGCTCTCGTCCCTATCGATGATGGGGACGAGAGCGTTTTTATTTTGGCAAAGGAGGAAGAGCATGGCTTTTCAAATTCCGAGAGGGACACAAGATTTGCTGCCGGGTGAAACGGAAAAATGGCAATATGCCGAACAAGTGGCCCGCGACCTTTGCGGGCGGTATGGCTATGAAGAAATCCGGACGCCGATTTTTGAACATACTGAACTGTTTTTGCGCGGCGTCGGCGATACGACCGATATCGTCCAAAAAGAGATGTACACGTTTGAAGACAAAGGCGGCCGTGCGTTGACGCTCCGCCCGGAAGGAACGGCGCCGGTCGTGCGGGCGTTCGTCGAGCATAAGCTGTATGGCAGCCCGAACCAGCCGGTCAAGCTGTATTATACCGGACCGATGTTCCGTTATGAGCGGCCGGAAGCCGGGCGGTTCCGCCAATTCGTCCAGTTTGGCGTCGAGGCGATTGGCAGCAGCGACCCGGCGATTGACGCCGAGGTGATGGCGTTGGCGATGCACATTTATGAGGCGCTCGGGTTAAAACGCATCCGGCTTGTGATCAACAGTTTAGGCGATTTAGACAGCCGCCGGGCGCACCGCGAAGCGCTCGTCCGCCATTTTTCCGGCCGCATTCATGAACTGTGCCCGGACTGTCAGGCGCGGCTTGAGACGAATCCGCTCCGCATTCTTGACTGCAAAAAAGACCGCGACCATGAACTGATGGCGTCAGCGCCGTCGATTTTAGACTATTTGAACGACGAGTCGCGCGCGTATTTTGAGAAAGTGAAGCAATATTTAACGATGCTTGGCATCCCGTTTGTCATCGACGCACGGCTTGTGCGCGGGCTCGATTATTACAACCATACGACGTTTGAAATTATGAGCGAGGCCGAAGGGTTCGGCGCGGCGGCGACGCTGTGCGGCGGCGGGCGCTATAACGGGCTCGTGCAAGAGATCGGCGGCCCGGAAGCGCCGGGCATCGGCTTTGCGCTAAGCATTGAGAGGCTGTTGGCGGCGCTTGAGGCGGAAGGAATCGAACTGCCGATCCGTCAAGGAATCGATTGCTATGTTGTCGCTGTCGGCGAACGGGCGAAAGATGAAGCTGTCCGCCTCGTTTACGAATTGCGCCGTGCCGGCCTGCGCGCTGATCAAGACTATTTGGGCCGGAAACTGAAGGCGCAGTTGAAGGCCGCTGACCGGCTTGGCGCGTCGTTCGTTGCCATCATCGGCGACGAGGAGCTCGAGAAACAGACAGCGGCCGTGAAACATATGGCGAGCGGCGAGCAAACCGATGTGCCGCTTGGCGAGTTCGTGTCCTTTTTAACAGAACGGATAAAACGGGAGGAGGAGTAAAAAGGTGGAACGGACGTATTATTGTGGTGAAGTGCCGGAAACGGCCGTCGGCGAGCGCGTCGTGCTTAAAGGCTGGGTGCAAAAGCGCCGCGACTTAGGCGGGCTCATTTTCATCGATTTGCGCGACCGGACAGGCATCGTGCAAATCGTCGTCAGCCCGGATGTGTCGGCCGAAGCGCTGGCGGCCGCCGAGCGCGTGCGGAGCGAATATGTGCTGAGCGTTGAGGGGACGGTTGTTGCCCGCGCGCCGGAGACGGTCAACCCGAACATCGCGACCGGCCGCATCGAAGTGCAGGCGGAACGCATCGACATTATCAATGAAGCAAAAACGCCGCCGTTTGCGATCACGGATGACACCGATGCGGCGGAAGACGTGCGTTTGAAATACCGGTATTTGGATTTGCGCCGCCCGGTCATGTTTCGAACGCTGGAGCTCCGGCATAGGGTGACGAAAGCGGTGCGCGACTTTTTGAACGGCGAACGCTTTTTGGAAATCGAGACGCCGATGTTGACGAAAAGCACGCCGGAAGGGGCGCGCGACTATTTAGTGCCGAGCCGCGTCCACCCGGGCGAATTTTACGCCTTGCCGCAGTCGCCGCAAATTTTTAAGCAGCTGCTGATGGTCGGCGGTTTTGAACGTTATTACCAAATTGCGCGCTGCTTCCGCGATGAAGATTTGCGCGCTGACCGCCAGCCGGAGTTTACGCAAATTGACATGGAAATGTCGTTTATCGATCAAGAAGACATCATCGATTTAACCGAACGGATGATGGCGGCGGTCGTCAAAGCGGCCAAAGGGATTGACATTCCGCGCCCGTTCCCGCGCATCACGTATGATGAGGCGATGAGCCGTTACGGCTCCGATAAGCCGGATGTGCGCTTTGGCTTGGAACTTGTCGACGTGTCGGAAGCGGTCCGCGGCTCCGCGTTTCAAGTATTCAGCCGCGCCGTCGAGCAGGGCGGCCAAGTGAAGGCGATCAACGTGAAAGGGGCGGCAAGCCGCTATTCCCGCAAAGACATTGATGCGTTAGCGGAGTTTGCCGGCCGTTACGGGGCGAAAGGGCTCGCCTGGTTAAAAGTAGAAGGTGATGAGCTGAAAGGGCCGATCGCCAAGTTTTTCAGCGCTGAGGAGCAAACCGCGCTGCGCCAGCTGCTCGCTGCCGAAAACGGGGATTTGCTTTTGTTTGTCGCCGACCAAAAGGCGGTCGTTACCGCGGCCCTCGGCGCGCTGCGGCTTCGGCTCGGCAAAGAGCTCGGTTTAATCGATGAAACGAAGCTCGCCTTTTTATGGGTGACGGACTGGCCGCTGTTGGAATATGACGAAGAGGAAGGCCGCTATTACGCCGCCCACCATCCGTTTACGATGCCGGCGCGCGACGACATTCCGCTGCTTGAGACCAACCCGGGCGCTGTTCGCGCGCAGGCGTATGATTTGGTGTTAAACGGCTATGAGCTCGGCGGTGGCTCGCTCCGCATTTTTGAGCGTGATGTGCAAGAAAAAATGTTCCGCGCCTTAGGATTCAGTGAAGAAGAGGCGCGCCGCCAGTTTGGATTTCTGCTTGAGGCGTTTGAGTACGGCACCCCGCCGCACGGCGGCATCGCGCTTGGCCTCGACCGGCTTGTGATGCTCTTAGCCGGGCGCACGAACTTGCGCGATACGATCGCCTTTCCGAAAACGGCGAGCGCCAGCTGCCTGCTCACCGAAGCGCCCGGACCGGTCAGCGAAAAACAGCTGGAAGAGCTGCATTTGGCTGTCGTGCTGCCTAACCAGGAATAGCCGCTCCGCCGGCAAGGAAACATCGGTGACAGGTGTTCACAAACGCTGAAAAATATGATACAATGAAAGCAACCCACCGTCCTAATGTGTTCGTCGCATCACCCATCGTTTTGACCGAACAGTCAATGATCCGGGAGCCTGGGGTTTCCAAGCGGCGTGCATGCCCCTTTGTCACAGGGGAAGCGCAAACCTTGGAACAGGGCACCCACCTATGGGAGAGCGGGTTCAAAACGAAGGCATCGACGGCACGATTGGGACTGGTATACATAGGAGAATGAAACAATGATGCCCCTATGCCGACAAACGCATAGGGGGTTTTTGTTTTGCCAGCAAAATGCCGTTGCCACATCGGCTAACTTCATGTAGGATAAAAAGCGGCATAATGATCAATTTCTGAACAAATGGAGAGGAGAACGATGCTGCATCAATTTTCCCGCAATGAACTGGCCATTGGTCCGGAAGGGCTTGAGAAACTCAAAAATGCCACTGTCGCTGTGCTTGGCGTCGGCGGCGTCGGGTCGTTCGCTGTCGAGGCGCTCGCCCGTTCCGGGGTCGGCCGGCTGGTGCTCGTTGACCGCGACAACGTCGATATTACGAACATTAACCGGCAAATTCATGCTTTATTGTCGACGATCGGCCGACCGAAAGTCGAGCTGATGAAGGAGCGCATCGCCGATATTAACCCGGCGTGCGAAGTAATCGCCTTGCAAATGTTTTACACCGAGGAGACGTACGAGCAGTTTTTCGCTCATCACTTGGATTTTGTCATCGATGCGTCCGATACGATTATGTATAAAGTGCACTTAATGAAACAATGTCTTGAGCGCGGCATCCCGATCATCTCGAGCATGGGTGCGGCGAACAAAATGGATCCGACTCGTTTTCGCATCGCCGACATTTCGAAAACGCACACCGATCCGATCGCGAAAGTCATCCGCTCCAAACTGCGCAAAGAAGGGATCCGCCGCGGCATTCCGGTCGTCTTTTCCGACGAGAAGCCGGTGAAAATTCGCGAGGACGTCCGCCAAGTCGTCGGCAATGACGCCTCGCCGATCCGCAAGGCGAAAATGCCGCCGTCATCGAACGCGTTTGTTCCATCGGTTGCCGGGCTCATTATGGCGTCATATGTCATTAATGAATTGTTGAAAGAAATTCCGATCGCCCGCGTCGGCGAATAAGCCATTAAATCAACAAGAGGCGATGAACCCCATCGCCTTTTGTTTTTATTATGAATGTGCCATCGGTTCGCTTTGTTCGCCCGTTTCTGTGAGAAGCAGCTGGGCGAGGGAGAAGCGTTCGCCTTCTTCCGAAGCGAGCTGGCGGGCGCGGGCCATAATTTTGACGAGCGCCTCGTAATCTTCTTGAACGGTCGTCTGGCGCGCCTCGAGGCGCTCCAGCTTTTGGGTCAGCTGCTCGTTGCGCGCCAGCCATTCGGTTCGCTCCCGTTTCAGCCGTTCGTTTTCCTGGTGGGCGGCTTCCAACTGTTCCGCATCACGCCGCAGCGCTTGCAAAAAGGAAATGCATTGGTCAAGCGTCAACGGAGCAGCCGGGAGAAACGGGGATGACCCTTCGGCGCCTTTGTTCTCGTCAAGGGGGCGAAATGTTACAGCGTTCGCTTCTTTTTGCCATTTTTTCATCATCTCTAGCGCCCGTTTTCGCTCTTTTCGCTGTTTTTTCGCCTGTTCGATGGCGGCGAGATGACGTTTCCGCACTTCGGCGTTCCAACGGAAACCGCATGCCGCCGCTGTCCGGCGCAGCTGCCTTCCGACCTCTTCAAAGGCGGCGAGCTGGGTCTTTCCTTCGCGTATGTATTGCAGCACCGTCTCAGCGAGCAGTACGTCTTCTTCGTGTGACCACGCATCCTGTCTTGTCTTCATGCTGTCCACCCCGCAAATGTAATGTTGATATGATGATAGTTTTTCCGTTCTTTTTCCAATTTAAACTCCCTTTTATTCATTTTCCCTCCCTTCCGCCCGGCTGTTTGAATGCAAGCGACAACGAATAGGCTGCGCCGCTCCAATCAACCAGTCTACTACATAACATGAAAAGGAGCGGACGTTTTCCGCCGAAGGAGGTGAGGTTACAGTTGGCGAAGCGGCCGCTGCCGCTGTACAATGGAACGAAGGAGGGATCGGCATGCGAAAAACGACGGAACCGTTGGCGGTGCGGATGCGGCCACGGACGATCGATGATATCGTCGGGCAGGCGCATATCATCGGACCAGGGACGCCGCTTTACAAAATGGTAAAAAAAGGGTATGTGCCATCGCTGCTGCTTTACGGGGAGCCCGGGACAGGAAAGACGTCGCTCGCTTACGCCATCGCCCGCACCGCCGGGCGGGAGTTGGTCGCCATCAACGCGACGGCATCCGGGAAAAAGGAGATCGAGGAAGCGGCCGAAGCGGCGCGCTGGTCGGGCCATGTCCTTTTGTTTATCGACGAAATTCACCGTCTGAATAAGGCGCAGCAAGATGTTTTGCTTCCGCATCTTGAATCCGGGCTCGTGACGTTGATCGGGGCGACGACGGAAAACCCGTTTCATGAGGTGAACCCAGCGATCCGCAGCCGGTGCGGGCAAATTCAGCAGTTAAAGCGGCTTCAGCCGGCTGATTTACTCGTGATTTTGAAACGGGCGCTCACCGATCCGGAACGCGGGGTCGGAGAAACGCCGGTAATCATCGATGAGGCGCTGTTATGGCGCATCGCCGAGGCGGCCGGCGGGGATGCGCGCGCCGCGCTCTCGCTTCTTGAGGCGGCGGTCGCAGCAGCCGATGAGCGCGATGGCTCCCTGTATATCGATGAAGAGATCGTCGCGTCATGCACCGCGAATCGCGGGTTTACTCATGACAAGTATGGCGATACATACTATTCGTTGCTTTCCGCGTTTCAAAAAAGCGTGCGCGGCAGCGACGCTGATGCCGCGCTTCATTATTTGGCGCGGCTGCTTGAAGGAGGGGATTTAGCCGCCGTCTGTCGGCGGCTGCTCGTCATCGCCTACGAAGATATCGGGCTCGCTAACCCGATGATGGGAGTGAAAGTGCAGGCGGCCGTTGCGGCAGCGGAGCGGATCGGGCTGCCGGAGGCGCGCATTCCGCTTGCGGTTGTAACAGTTGAGCTTTGTTTGAGCCCGAAATCCAACAGCGCCTACAAGGCGCTCGATGCGGCGCTCGCTGATGTGCGCGCCGGAAAGCTTGGCGAGATTCCGGATCATTTAAAAGACGCCCATTATCAAGGAGCGGCTGTTCTCGGACATGGACAAGGCTATTTATACCCGCACGATTATCCAAACGGCTGGGTGGCCCAAGCGTATTTGCCGGCCGCTCTGGAAGGCGTCCGCTACTACGAGCCGAAAGAGCATGGGGAGGAAAAATATTATGCTAAAGTGTACCGGCGGCTTCGGCAGTTGAAACAAGACGGCAATGTTGAGCCGTGAACGGAAGAGGCATTTATGGTATAATAACACAAGCGATTGGCTCAACAGAGGGGGCGCATCAACAATGGCTCACAACGATATCCCATGGTTGCGTTGGGGCATTTATTTTGCCGGTTTGTTCGTCATGTCATTTGGCATCGTGTTGACGATTAAGGCCGACGTCGGCTGCGCACCGTGGGATGTGCTTCATATCGGCTTGCAACGACAATTCGGCTTGACGATCGGCGCGTGGTCGATCATTGTCGGGATGGGGGTGCTTGCGGCTTCTGCGCTGCTTGTGAAGCAGCGTCCGCGGCTTGGCGCTTTTTTAAACATGGTGACGGTTGGAATGCTGATCGATGGGTGGATGATGATTCCGCAGCTCAAAACACCGGAACAGCCGCTCGAACAATACGCCTTGTTAATGGCCGGCATCATCGTGTCCGGGTATGGCATGGGCTTATACATTTCCGCCGGCGTCGGCGCCGGTCCGCGTGACAGTTTGATGCTCGCTCTGACCGAGTTGACTAGGTGGAAAGTCGCATACATTCGCATTGGCATGGAAGCGCTCGTGTTGCTCGTCGGCTGGCTGCTTGGCGGTCCGGTGTCGTTCGGCACGCTTCTTTTTTGTGTGACGATCGGCTCGGTCGCCGGCTTGGCGCTGCCGCAATGCCAGAAAATGACCGGACGTCTGCTCGGGACGACAATCGTTCGCGTGCAAGGGTTAAGCCGTTAGGGGGGATATGATGAAAATTTCGACGAAGGGCCGGTACGGGTTGACGATTATGATCGAATTGGCCAAAAAATATGGCGATCGCCCGATTTCGCTTCGTTCGATCGCTAAGGCGAACAATTTATCTGAACATTATTTGGAACAGCTCGTCACGCCGTTGCGCAACGCCGGGCTTGTCAAAAGCATCCGCGGGGCGTATGGCGGCTACGTGCTGGCGGAGCATCCGGCGAAAATTACGGCCGGTGATATTCTTCGCGTGCTTGAAGGACCGCTTACTCCGGTCGAGGAACTTGAAGAGGAGGAGCCGGCCAAGCGCGAGCTATGGATTCGCATCCGTGACGCGGTCGAGGAAGTGCTTGACAGCACAACACTCGAGGATTTGGCGAAGTATAGCGACGGGGATGATGGGGCATATATGTTTTATATTTAAGCGATAGAAAGGGGAATGACTGTTGGAACGGATTTATTTGGATCATGCTGCCACGTCGCCCGTGCATCCGGATGTGGCGGCCGGCATGGTCCATTGGATGACCGAACAGTTCGGCAACCCGTCAAGCATCCACTATTTCGGCCGGCAAAGCCGCCGCGCGGTTGACGAAGCGAGGGCAGCCGTCGCCCGCAGCCTCGGAGCGAAAGAAACGGAGATCGTGTTTACAAGCGGCGGCACGGAAGCGGATAACTTTGCGCTCATCGGAACGGCGATGGCCAACCGCAGCCGCGGCAGCCATATCATTACAACCGCCATCGAGCATCACGCTGTTTTGCGCGCTTGCGAATATCTAGAAAAACAAGGGTTTGACGTGACATATTTGCCGGTTGATGAACAGGGGATCGTGTCGGTTGATGACGTGAAAGCTGCGCTGCGCGATGAGACGATTTTAGTGTCGGTCATGTTCGCCAACAATGAAGTTGGCACAATCCAGCCGATCCGTGAAATCGGCGCGCTGCTTCGCGACCACCCGGCGTATTTTCATACCGATGCCGTTCAGGCGTACGGGCTTCTCCCAATCGATGTGAATGAATATGGGGTCGACTTGCTGTCGCTTTCAAGCCACAAAATTAACGGCCCAAAAGGAAGCGGGGCGCTGTACATTCGGGAGACGGTCCGCATCACGCCGCTGCTTTTCGGCGGTGAGCAAGAACGGAAACGGCGCGCCGGCACGGAAAACGTTCCCGGCATCATCGGCTTGGCGCAGGCGGCGGAAATCGCCGGGCGGACGAGGGAGGAAAAGCGCAAACAATACGCCGCCTGGCGCGAGGTGATGCTTGACATTTTCCGCTCGTCGGGCATTGACTACGTCGTGAACGGCAGCCAAGACGGCCTGCCGCATATTTTAAACGTTGCGTTTCCGGGAACGAACGTCGAATCGCTGCTCGTCAACTTGGATTTGGCCGGCATTGCTGCCTCAAGCGGCTCGGCGTGCACAGCCGGTTCGATCGACCCCTCTCACGTGCTTGTCGCTATGTGCGGAAGGCAGTCTGAGCGCATCCGATCGTCCGTCCGCTTCAGCTTCGGGCTCGGCAACACGAACGAGCAAATCGAGCGGGCTGCAGAAGAAACGGTCAAGATCGTCAAACGGCTCACAAACCGATGAGGGGGTGAAACCGCATGAACAAACCACCGCATGAAACGCGCGTGGTCGTCGGCATGTCCGGCGGCGTCGACTCGTCAGTCGCCGCGCTATTGTTAAAAGAACAAGGATATGATGTGATCGGCATTTTTATGAAAAACTGGGATGACACCGATGAAAACGGCGTTTGCACGGCGACGGAAGATTTCGAAGATGTCGTGCGCGTCTGCAACCAAATCGGCATCCCGTACTATGCAGTCAACTTTGAAAAGCAATATTGGGACAAAGTGTTTACGTATTTTTTGGACGAATACAAAGCTGGGCGTACCCCGAACCCGGACGTGATGTGCAATAAGGAAATTAAATTCAAGGCGTTTTTGGAGCACGCCATGTCGATCGGCGCCGATTATGTCGCGACCGGTCATTACGCCCGCGTCGAGTTTCGCAACGGCGAATATAAAATGCTGCGCGGGGCCGACCCGAACAAAGATCAAACGTACTTTTTAAACCAGCTTGGCCAAGCCCAGCTGTCAAACGTGATGTTCCCGATCGGCCACTTGCACAAAGCGGACGTGCGCCGGATCGCGAAAGAAGCCGGGCTTGCCACCGCCGGGAAAAAAGACAGCACCGGCATTTGCTTTATCGGTGAGCGCGATTTCAAAGCGTTTTTAAGCCACTACTTGCCGGCTCAGCCGGGGGTGATGAAAACGCTCGACGGCGAGGTAAAAGGGCGGCATGACGGGGTGATGTATTACACGATCGGCCAGCGCCACGGTCTTGGCATCGGCGGCAGCGGCGAACCATGGTTTGTCGTCGGCAAAGATGTGCGCGAAAACGTGCTTTATGTCGCCCAAGGGTTTGACAACGAATATTTGTACTCCACGTCGTTAAAGGCGGTCAATGTCAACTGGGTGTCCGACCGCAAACCGGAAGCGCCGTTCCGCTGCACAGCGAAGTTCCGCTACCGCCAGCCGGATCTCGGCGTCACGGTTCATCCGCTTGCGGACGGCAAGGCGGAAGTCATCTTCGATGCGCCGGCGCGGGCGGTGACACCGGGTCAGGCGGTTGTCTTTTACAACGGTGACGAATGCCTCGGCGGCGGCACGATTGATGAAGTGTTCCGTGATGGTGAAAAGCTTTGGTATGTCGGTTGATTGTACGGATAGAAAAAGCCTCAACCCGGCCTCGGGTTGGGGTATTTTTTGCAATTGCTCGAAAAAAACGAACATATGTGCTAAACTAGAAACGGGAGGGATGAGCGGTGGCCAATCTGAATGAACGAGGGTTGGCGCATATGCGCGCCGGAGAGTACGAAGAAGCGCTTCGTTGCTTTTCTGAAGCAGTGAATGAGCGTCCTGATGATCCGGCCGGTTATATTAACATCGGCACCGTTCTTGCCGCTGCCGGCGAAGAAGAGAAGGCGCTTGAATGCTTCCGGCAGGCGCTTATGCTTGACGAACGGGCGGCGGCCTTTTACGGCATCGGCACGGTGTACTACAAGCGCGAGCAGTTCGCCCAAGCGAAAGACATGTTTGAACGGGCGCTTGCGCTCGGATTGGCTGATGCCGATACGCACTTTATGCTCGGGATGTCGTTATGGCGGCTTGAGATGCCGCGCCTCGCGCTGCCTTACTTGCAGCGGGCGGCTGAACTGGACGAAGGGGATGCTGAAGCGCTTTTTCAGCTTGGTCTTTGCCTTGCCACCCTCGATTATGTCGATGAGGCGAAACGGTATTTCGAAAAAACGTTGGAACACAATCCGCGCCATGCGGATGCGTATTACAATTTAGGCGTTATTTATGCGTACAAAGATGATCCGGCCGCTGCCCGCGATTTATTTGCTGCCGCTTTGGATGCCAATCCGGATCACGTGCTCGCTGGGTACGGAAAGAAACTGATGGAAAAGCGGCTTGCGCCGTAAAAGGCAGGGGATGACTGTTGCAAGAGCAGCAATCGCTCGCGCTCGATGGACGCACGTTTATGAAAGGAACGTGTTTGGCCGTCATTTTCCATAACGAAGAAACGTTATATACGGTCGTCCGCATCCGTGTCGAAGAAACAAATGAAGCGGCTGCGGAGGAGGAAGTGGTCGTCACCGGTTATTTTCCTCGTTTAAATGAGGGGGACGTGTACGTTTTTTATGGGCAGTTCCGCCAGCATCCGCGCTTTGGCCGCCAATATGCGGCCGAGCAGTTCCGCAAACAGCTTCCAAACACGAAAGAAGGAGTTATCCATTATTTGTCAAGCGGCTTGTTTAAAGGAATCGGAAAAAAGACGGCGGCAGCGATTGTGGAGGCGCTCGGCGAAAACGCGATCGCCACGATTTTGCGCGATCCGGAGGCGCTTAGGCGCGTGCCGAAGCTGACGAAGCAAAAAGCGAAGCAATTGTATGAAACGCTTTGCGCCCACGAAGGGCTCGAGCAGACGATGATCGCCCTCGCCCAGCTCGGCTTCGGTCCGCAGCTGGCGATGAAAATTTACCAAGTATACGGCGAAGAGACGATGGACATCATTCATGAAAACCCGTACCAGCTCGTCGAAGACATTGAAGGGATCGGCTTTGGCCGCGCCGATGAGCTTGGGCGGCAGCTCGGCATTTCCGGCAGCCACCCGGCCCGGCTGCGCGCCGCCTGCCTGTTTGTCCTTGAGCAGGCATGCCTGCAAGAAGGGCACGTCTATATGAAAGAGGAAGAGCTCATCGGCCGCATGGCGGAGCTGCTTGGCGGAAGGGAAAACGGAGCGGTCGATGGACAAGCCATCGGGCAGACGCTCCTCATGTTAAGCGAAGAAGGGAAGATGATCATGGAGCAAAGCCGCTGTTATCTTCCCTCGCTTTACTTCGCCGAAAAAGGGATCGCTTCAAACATTCAGCGGCTGCTTAGGCAAACGCCGCCGTCGGCGTTTGCCGAGTCGGAGTTTTTGCTTGCGCTCGGGGCGCTTGAGGAGCGGCTCGGGATGCAATACGCGCCCCAGCAAAAAGAGGCAATCCAACAGGCCCTTTCTTCGCCGCTCTTTATTTTGACCGGCGGTCCGGGAACCGGAAAAACAACGGTCATTAAAGGCATCGTCGAACTGTTTGCCGCCTTACACGGCCTGTCGCTCGACCCTGCCGATTACAAAAACGATGAACCGTTTCCCGTGCTGCTCGCCGCTCCGACCGGACGGGCGGCAAAGCGGATGAGCGAGGCGACCGGGCTGCCGGCGGCAACGATTCACCGGCTGCTTGGCTGGAATGGAGTGGAAGGATTCAGCCGCGATGAAAATGAGCCGATTGCCGGCAAGCTGCTTGTCGTCGATGAAGTGTCGATGGTCGATACGTGGTTGGCCAATCAGCTGTTAAAAGCCGTGCCTGACGGAATGCAAGTCATCTTCGTTGGCGACGAGGATCAGCTGCCATCGGTCGGCCCCGGGCAAGTGTTGAAAGATTTGCTTGAGTCGGGCGTCGTTCCATCGGTCAAACTGACCGAGGTGTACCGCCAAGCGGAAGGATCATCGATCATCGAGCTCGCCCATGCGATGAAGCGCGGCGTCGTGCCGGCCGACTTGACCGCCCCGAAGGCGGATCGTTCGTTCATTCGTTGCCGCGCCGGACAAGTGGCTGATGTTGTGCGGCAAATTGCTGACAACGCGCGCAACAAAGGGTTTTCCGTCAAGGACATTCAAGTGCTCGCTCCGATGTACCGCGGCCCGGCCGGCATCGATCAGCTGAACAAAGTGCTGCAGGGGCTGTTTAACCCGCCGGCTGACGGGAAACGGGAGCTTTCCGTCGGCGACGTTGTGTACCGCGTCGGCGATAAAGTGCTCCAGCTCGTCAACCAGCCGGAAGACAATGTGTTTAACGGCGATATCGGCGAAGTCGTTGCCATTTTTTACGCCAAAGAAAATACGGAAAAGCAAGACTTGCTTGTTGTCTCGTTTGACGGCGTTGAAGTGACATACACAAGGCAAGATTTAGCGCAAATTACCCATGCGTATTGCTGCTCGGTCCATAAAGCGCAAGGGAGCGAGTTTCCAATCGTCATTTTGCCTGTTGTCAAAAGCTACTACCGGATGTTGAAGCGGAATTTGTTGTATACGGCGGTGACAAGAAGCAAGCAGTTTCTTATTTTATGCGGTGAAGAAGAAGCGTTCCGGTTGGGCGTTGCCCAACGCGGCGACGGAGCGCGCCGGACAGCGCTCGCCGAAAAGTTGGCGGCTGCGTCGTTTGTTGAGGGGGAACTGCCGCTTGAGGATGCGAATACCGGGATGGAAAACGTTACGCCGTATGACTTTATGGGCGATGAGCCAAGCTAAAAGTGGCTGGAAAGGTGGGAGAATGATGCGGACGTTTTCCGACGTCAAAGGGCTTCCCATTTATGAACAGACAACAGGGAAAGCGGTCGGGACGATCGCCGACATTTGGTTTACCAGCCATGGCACGGTCAAAGGGTTTGTCGCGGAACGGAGAGGTCTATTTGGCCGCCGCCGCTACTTGCCGCTTTCGGCTGTGCAATCGTTGCAAAATGACCGGGTCATCATTCGTGATGCTGGCAGCTTCCAGCCGTTCCCCTCGCTTGATGGCGGCCACTCTCTCTTCGGTGAACGCGGCATTGCCGGCAGCCTGGTTGTCGCCGCAGACGGAACGACGATCGGCTTGCTCGACGATGTATATTTTGACGGGCAATTGGGCAAAATTGACGGATACGAGATTAGTGAGGGATTTTTTTCCGATTTGACCGAAGGAAAGAAACGAATGGAGGCAGCTCCGTTCACCGCCAAAGAAGGCGTCGTCACGGTTGAAACAATGAGGTAAGGAGAGTGGCTGTCGATGCTCATTTGCCCGAATTGCAAACGAAAAAATTTGGGGAAGATCGGCGTCAACCAATATTACTGCTGGGATTGCTTTATTGAGCTGTCCGTCTCCAAAGGAATGATTCACGCCCATCAAGTGGAAGAGGATGGGACGCTAAGCTCCCTCGATGACTTGTTTGACGACCATGAGCGCACGATCCAATTTTAGGAGGGACGAGCATGAATCGGACGATGACTTCGCTGTTGGCAGTCGGGTTAGGCGTCGCTGCTTATCAGCTGGCCCAGCGCAACAATTGGACGAACGGCCGCACGATGCGGAGAATGCGCCGCCGCTTGATGCAGGCGATCCGTTAAAGCCGTTGCCGCTTCCCGCCCGCGCGGCGGGGGCGGCTTGCTTTTTTGTGAAATAGTGGAAGAGATAACGGGAGCATATTTCCAACTTCATCTCCTACACTAAACGGTAGGAGGTGTGGCGATGGGCGAGCAGCAATGGCTGTCATTTTTGCGCATTGGAAAGTGGCTGTTAGTTACCGCAATCGTGTATTTAATCGTTCGGATGAAAGACGTTTGGTGGCCGGTCGTCGATTTTGTTGCCACCGCCTTAGCCCCGTTTTTGCTGGCGGCGTTTATTACTTATTTGTTGCATCCGCTTGTTGAGTATCTTCACGGCAAGGGGATGCCGCGGGCGCTTGCCATTTTGCTCATTTATTTGTTGTTTTTCGGTTCGGTCGGCTACGGCCTTTACCGCGGCATGCCGGTTTTGATCGCCCAGCTGCGCGAACTGGATGAACGGTTGCCATCATTGATGAATACATATCGGCAGTGGGCGCGCCACATCCACGATGAAACGTCGACGTGGCCGATGGAGGTGCATACGCGCATTGAGGCGATGTTTATGCAGCTTGAGGAGGCGGCTGCGAGGGCGGTCACGATGGCGATCAACGCGGCCAAATCATTGATCGGTTCGGCGGCGACGGTTCTTCTCATCCCGTTTATCGTGTTTTATATGCTAAAAGATATCGATGTGCTGAAAAAAGCGGTTTGGTATATGACCCCAAAGCGGTGGCGAGAACCGGGGATGGCGTTTTTAAAAGACGTTGACGAGTCGCTTGGCGGCTATATTCGCGGTCAGCTGTTCGTCTGTGCGGCCATCGGTTCGGCGGCGTCGCTCGGCCTTTGGCTCGCCGGCATGGACTATCCGCTCTTGCTCGGGTTTGTGATCGGACTGACGAACATCATTCCGTATTTCGGCCCGTTGATCGGCGCTATTCCAGCCGCCATTTTGGCAGCGACCATTTCGCTTAAAATGGTGATCATCGTGCTCGCCATTATTTTTGCCTTGCAGTTTTTAGAAGGAAACGTCTTGTCACCGCTGATTGTCGGCAAAAGTGTGCATATGCATCCGCTTGTCATTATGCTTGCGCTGTTTGCCGGCGGCGAACTTGCGGGTGTGCCCGGCCTCATTCTCGCCGTCCCGACCGCGGCGGTGCTGAAAGTAGCCATTGCGCATTGGAAAGAGCATTATGCCCCGCATTGACAAACGGGCGCGGCTTGTCTATAATCTTTCAATGAAAAAGCGAATACATAACGCGATGACGGATCGAGTATGTTGCAGTCCATCTTAACGCGCTTTAGCGCACAGAGAGGAATTTCCGCGGCTGAAAGAAATTCCAGATGAAGGGCAACAGAAGGCTAATCCGGAGCGCAGGCAAAACCTGACGCAAGGCTGCGTTACAGCCAAAGAGGTGATGGGCGCTTTTTGCCCATAAACAGGGTGGTACCGCGAGCACAACTCTCGTCCCTGCCAGGGGATGGGAGTTTTTTTATATAAAAAACAAAAGGGGAGGATCATCATGAAAAAATTAACATCTGCCGAAGTGCGGCGCATGTTTTTGCAGTTTTTCCAAGAAAAAGGCCATGAAGTCGAGCCGAGCGCCTCGCTTATTCCGGTCGACGACCCATCGCTGTTATGGATCAACAGCGGCGTCGCGACGCTGAAAAAATATTTTGACGGCCGCATCATCCCGGACAACCCGCGCATTTGCAATGCGCAAAAATCGATCCGCACAAACGACATTGAAAATGTCGGGAAAACGGCGCGCCATCATACGTTTTTTGAAATGCTCGGCAACTTTTCGATCGGCGATTACTTTAAGCGCGAAGCGATCCATTGGGCGTGGGAGTTTTTAACGAGCGAAAAGTGGATCGGCTTTGATCCGGAGCGGCTGTCGGTCACCGTTCACCCGGAAGACGAAGAGGCGTACGACATTTGGCATAACGAAATCGGCTTGCCAAAAGAGCGGATCATTCGCCTCGAAGGGAACTTCTGGGATATTGGCGAAGGCCCAAGCGGCCCGAACACGGAAATTTTTTACGACCGCGGCGAGGCGTTCGGAAACGACCCGAACGATCCGGAGCTGTATCCGGGCGGGGAAAACGAGCGTTACTTGGAAGTGTGGAATCTCGTCTTTTCTCAATTCAATCATAATCCGGACGGCACGTACACGCCGCTGCCGAAGAAAAACATCGATACCGGCATGGGTTTAGAGCGGATGTGCTCGATTTTGCAAGATGTGCCGACAAACTTTGAAACCGACTTGTTCATGCCGATCATCCGCGCCACCGAACAAATTGCTGGCGAGCGGTATGGCGAGGATTCGGACAAGGACGTCGCCTTTAAAGTGATCGCCGACCATATTCGCGCCGTGACGTTTGCGATTGGCGACGGGGCGCTGCCGTCGAACGAAGGCCGCGGCTATGTATTGCGCCGCCTGCTCCGCCGCGCTGTGCGCTACGCGAAACAAATCGGCATTGAGCGTCCGTTTATGTACGAGCTCGTTCCGGTTGTCGGCGAAATTATGCACGATTACTACCCGGAAGTAAAAGAAAAAGCTGACTTTATTCAGCGGGTGATCCGCAATGAGGAAGAACGGTTCCATGAAACGCTTCACGAAGGGCTCGCCATTTTGGCGGAAGTAATCGAAAAGGCGAAAGCGCAAGGAAGCGACGTCATTCCTGGAGAAGATGTGTTCCGCTTGTACGACACGTACGGATTCCCAGTCGAGCTGACGGAAGAATATGCTGCTGAAGCCGGTATGTCGGTTGACCACGCCGGTTTTGAGCGCGAGATGGAGCGCCAGCGCGAACGGGCCCGCGCCGCCCGCCAAGACGTCGATTCGATGCAAGTGCAAGGCGGGGTGCTCGGCGACATTAAAGATGAAAGCCGTTTTGTCGGCTACGATGAACTCGTCGTTTCCTCGACGGTCATGACCATCATTAAAGACGGGAAGCTCGTCGATGAAGTCGGGGCTGGCGAAGAGGCGCAAATCATTGTCGATGTCACGCCGTTTTACGCCGAAAGCGGCGGGCAGATCGCCGACCAGGGTACGTTTGCAGGCGAAGCGGGAACAGCGGTCGTCAAAGACGTACAGAAAGCGCCAAACGGCCAGCATCTTCATTCGATTGTCGTCGAGCGCGGCACGGTGAAAAGAGGCGCCCGCTACACAGCGCGCGTCGACGAAGCGAAGCGGGCGCAAATTGTGAAAAACCATACGGCGACCCACTTGCTTCATCAAGCGTTAAAAGATGTGCTCGGCCGTCATGTCAACCAGGCCGGATCGCTCGTCGCCCCGGATCGGTTGCGCTTTGACTTCACTCATTTCGGACAAGTGAAGCCTGATGAGCTCGAGCGCATCGAGGCGATCGTCAATGAACAAATTTGGAAGAGCCTTCCGGTCGACATCTTTTACAAGCCGCTCGAAGAAGCAAAAGCGATGGGTGCGATGGCGCTGTTTGGCGAAAAATACGGCGACATCGTCCGCGTCGTTAAAGTTGGCGACTACAGCTTGGAGCTGTGCGGCGGCTGCCATGTGCCGAATACTGCCGCCATCGGGTTATTTAAAATCGTCTCCGAGTCAGGCATAGGCGCCGGCACGCGCCGGATTGAGGCGGTGACCGGGGAGGCGGCGTACCGCTTTATGAGCGAACAGCTTGCGTTGTTGCAAGAAGCGGCGCAAAAGCTGAAAACGAGCCCGAGGGAGCTGAATGCGCGCCTTGATGGGCTGTTTGCCGAACTGCGCCAACTGCAGCGTGAAAACGAGTCGCTCGCCGCTCGTCTCGCCCATATGGAAGCAGAACATCTCGCCCGTCAAGTGAAAGATGTGGGCGGCGTGCCGGTGTTGGCGGCGAAAGTGCAGGCGAACGACATGAACCAATTGCGGGCGATGGCTGATGACTTGAAGCAAAAATTAGGCACGGCGGTCATCGTGTTGGCGGCGGTGCAAGGCGGCAAAGTCCAATTGATTGCCGCGGTGACCGATGACTTAGTGAAAAAAGGATACCACGCCGGCAAGCTCGTTAAAGAAGTGGCTTCCCGCTGTGGCGGCGGAGGAGGCGGGCGCCCGGATATGGCGCAGGCCGGAGGAAAGGACGCGAACAAAGTCGGCGAAGCGCTTGATTATGTCGAAACGTGGGTCAAATCCATTTCCTAAATGGGCGCGAATCGTGTACAATGGATGTAAGATGACGGGATGCCCGAATAAAGAGCGAGGTGGAAACGGTGAGCTCGTTTGACCAAACGATGCAGTTTCATTTCCCGGAGGAGCCGGCCGAAACGAACGTTCGCGAGGTGTTGTTGACGGTATATGACGCCCTGCAAGAAAAAGGCTACAACCCGATCAACCAAATTGTCGGTTATTTGTTGTCCGGCGACCCGGCTTACATCCCGCGCCATAACGATGCGCGCACACTCATCCGCAAAATCGAGCGCGACGAATTAATCGAGGAACTGGTGAAATTCTATTTACAGGGGCAACGAAAGGATTAACCGATGCGAACGCTAGGACTAGATCTCGGAACGAAAACGCTCGGGGTGGCCGTCAGCGATGAACTCGGCTGGACGGCGCAAGGCTTGGAGACGATCGCCATCGATGAGGAGCACGGCAACTATGGTTTAGAGCGGCTGCGCGCCATCATCGAGGAGTATGGCGTCGATGCGATCGTTGTCGGATGGCCGAAAAACATGAACGGCACGCTCGGGCCGCGCGCCGAGGCGAGCGAGCGGTTTGCCGCCAGGCTGCGCGAGGAATTTTCTTTGCCGGTCGTGCTTTGGGATGAACGGCTGTCGACGATGGCTGCCGAGCGGATGTTGATCGCTGCCGATGTGAGCCGGAAAAAGCGGCGGAAAGTGATCGACAAAATGGCGGCGGCCGTCATTTTGCAATCGTACTTGGACAGTAAACGGTGAATGGGAGGAAGCGTCAATGGAACATGGAGATCGTCATATTACCGTTGTCGATGAACACGGCAACGAGCAGCTGTGTGAAATTTTGTTTACGTTTGAATCGGATGATTTCGGCAAATCGTACGTGTTTTACTATCCGGTCGGCGCCGAGGCCGAAGACGAAGACGGTGAGACGGAAGTGCACGTTTCTGCCTTTATCCCCGGCGATGAGAATGAGGAAGGGGAACTGCTTCCGATTGAGACGGAAGAAGAATGGGATATGATCGAAGAAGTGTGGAATACGTTTTGCGCCGAACAAGAGGAAGGCGAAGCGTAACGAACGAAGCGGCTGCCTAGAGGCGGCTGCTTTTTCTGTGAAAATGCGCATATTTTGAGTGACCATTTTCACGCTTAGATGGAGGAACGTTGTTTAGGAACCTTTTCGATGAAAATGCCGAACTGGCGCCGATTTTCATCCCCAGGTGGAGGGCAGATCGCGCTGCCCATAGATCTTTTCGATGAAAATGCAGACACTTTGAGCCGCCTTTTTATGTCTGGGTTCAGGGCAAAACGTTGCTCATAAACGTTTTCGATTGAATTATGCGTGCGTCTTGGGCGATCCTTTTGATTCCTAAGAGGCGAAAAAGCGTTGCCTGTAGCATCTTTTCAGTGAATGGATTGAGCGGCCGGGTTCCGCATCGCTGGGAGCAGGTGTATTTCTTATCGTTAAAGGGCGAAAAATGAAGAAATTTGTAGTATAATATGACCGATGAAAGGAGGCTGAAGATGGAACAGAGCGATTTTCAGGCGCCTAAGGCACGGCTTGTGCGAAAAATCGTCTTGATCGTTTGCGCCGTCTTGCTGGCAGCGATCGTCATCGCCGGCGCCAGCGGTTTCCTATACATCCGCTCCGCGTTCGAGCCGGTCGATCCGGACGACCGCACCCCGGTTCATGTCTCCGTTCCGGTCGGTTCATCGGTGGCGGATATTGCCGAACAACTCGAACAAAAGCGGCTTATTAAAAGCGCGGCTGTTTTCCGCTACTACGTCCGTTGGAAAAACGAGTCCGGCTTTCAAGCCGGGGAGTATGAGCTGACGCGGGCGATGCCGATGACGCGCATCATCGAGCTGTTACAAACCGGGAAGTCGCTGAAAATCGGATTAAAGTTGACGATCCCCGAAGGGTCACAGCTTGTGCAAATCGCCGACATCATCGCCGCGAAAACGGGGTACAAGCGAGAAGAGACTATGAAGCTGCTCAACGATCGCGCGTACATTGAACAGCTAAGGAAAACATATCCGGACTTATTAGCAAGCGACATTTTTCATAAAAACATCCGCTATCCGCTTGAAGGCTACTTGTTTCCGGCCACCTACGTGTTTGCCGACAAAAAGCCGCCGCTTACGGAGATCATTGAAGCGATGGTCGCCAAAACGGCGGCGGTGCTTGATATGTACAAGGACGCGATGAAGGAAAAACAACTGTCGCCGCATCGTCTATTGACGATGGCGTCATTAATAGAGGAAGAGGCGACTGAAAAAGCCGATCGCGAGAAAATTGCCAGCGTGTTTTACAACCGGCTGCGCCTTGACATGCCGCTGCAAACCGATCCGACGGTCTTATACGCGCTCGGCAAGCATAAAGAGCGTGTCTTTTACAAAGACTTGAAAGTTGATTCGCCGTACAATACGTACATTCATAAAGGGCTGCCGCCGGGACCGATTGCCAATGCCGGCGAGATGTCGATCAAAGCGGCGCTCAAGCCGGCGGCAACCGACTATTTATACTTTTTGGCCACGCCGGCCGGCGACGTCATTTTTACAAAGACGCTGGCGGAGCATAACCGGGAAAAAGCGAAGCATATTGGGAAACAATAGAGCAAAACGGAAGTTGCTGGCCGATCGGGCCAAACGGCTTCGCTTTTTCGCCTTTTTATGATAGTATAGATAAAGTTGAACAGGCTGACGATAAGAGTCCGTTTGCGGCTCTTATTTTTCATGTTGATGAAGCGTAAACCTTTGGGCCGCCCTCCGGCTCCAGGCAGGCGCTTTTCACTCTGTTGATGGCGAGGAGGAATCCCCTTGCTTGCAAAAGACGTCGTTCATTATTTGCAGCAGCTGCGCCCAGCGCCGGATCCGGATATCGCAGAAATGGAGCGGTACGCGCATGAACATCGCGTGCCGATTATGGATCCGGTGAGCATGGAAGTGCTGCTGTTCGTGTTGAAAACTGCCAAACCGCGCCGCATTTTGGAAATCGGCACAGCGATCGGCTATTCGGCGATCCGGATGGCGAAAGCGCTGCCGGAGGCGCGCATTGTGACGATTGAAAAAGACCGGGAGCGGTACGAACGCGCCCGTTTTTATATCGGAAAGACAAACACCGGGCGGCAAATCGAGACGGTCTTCGGCGATGCACTCGCAGTGGGGGCGGACGTGGCCGCCGCTGCGCCGTTCGATGCGCTGTTTATCGACGCCGCCAAAGGGCAATACGAGCGCTTTTTTACGCTTTATGAACCGTTTCTCGCTGAAGGCGGCCTCATCATCAGCGACAACGTGCTGTTTAAAGGGCTTGTCGCCGCCGAAACGCCCGCGGACAATAAGCGGCTTTGGAACATCGCGCAAAAAATTCGCCGCTATAATGAGTGGCTGATGGCCCGGAGCGATTATGACACGGTCATCATTCCGGTCGGCGATGGGCTCGCTATATCGAAAAAACGAGGTGAACGAGAATGAAAAAACCGGAATTGCTCGTCACGCCGACGAGTGTTTCCCATATTGATGAACTGGCGGAAGCCGGAGCGGACGCCATCATTGTCGGCGAACAGCGCTATGGCTTGCGGCTCGCCGGGGAGTTTTCCCGCGCCGATGTCGCCGCGGCCGTCGAAGCGGCCCACCGGCACGGCATGAACGTGTATGTGGCGATGAACGCCATTTTTCATAATGACAAAGTGGACGAGCTCGCTGATTACGTCGCTTTTGTCGCCGGCGTAGGAGCGGACGCGATCGTTTTTGGCGACCCAGCTGTTTTGCTGACGGTGCGAGAAACCGCTCCA
The DNA here is from genome assembly GCF_001618685.1 of Geobacillus subterraneus. GTDB lineage: Bacteria > Bacillota > Bacilli > Bacillales > Anoxybacillaceae > Geobacillus > Geobacillus subterraneus. The sequence continues at coordinate 719,246 of NZ_CP014342.1, forward strand.
CATATGAAGCTCCATTGGAGCACGGAAACGACAGCGACAAACTGGTACACGTGCAACTACTGGGGGCGAAAAGGGGCGAAACGCGCCGTCTTGGCGCGCGAGCTGAACATGGACGCCATTTTGGAAATCAAAGCCCATGCTGAAGTGGAAATTGAAGTGCAAGTGCATGGCATGACGTGCATGTATCAGTCGAAGCGTTCGCTGATTGGCAACTATTTTGAGTATCAAGGAAAAGTGATGGAAATCGAACGGAAAAAGTACGAAAAAGGGATGTTCCTGTACGACAAGGAGCGCGACTATAAATACCCGATTTTTGAAGACGAAAACGGCACGCACATTATGAGCCCAAACGATCTTTGCATCATTGACGAGCTCGGTGACATGATCGATGCCGGCATTGACAGCTTTAAAATCGACGGCATTTTGCATGAACCGCACTACATCACGGAAGTGACGAAGCTGTACCGCCGCGCCATCGATGTATGCGCTGATGACCGTGAGCGATACGAGAGGGAGAAAGACGATTTGCTCGCTGCAGTTGAAGCGCTCCAGCCGCCGCACCGCCGGATGGACACCGGATTTTTCTTCAAAGAGACGATTTATTGAAAAAGGAGGGAAACGGCATGTTGCTGAAAAATGATCGCATTTCCGAGATCGTTGACGGCAAGCGCGTTATCGTGAAAAAGCCGGAGTTGCTGGCGCCGGCCGGCAACTTGGAAAAGCTGAAAATCGCCGTCCACTACGGGGCGGACGCCGTCTTTATCGGCGGCCAAGAATACAGCTTGCGCGCGAATGCTGACAACTTTACGATCGAGGAAATTCGTGAAGGTGTTGAATTTGCCAACCAGTATGGGGCAAAGGTGTATGTAACGGCCAACATTTACGCTCATAACGAAAACATTCCCGGCCTTGACGACTATTTGCGGGCGCTAGAGGGGGCCGGCGTTCACGGCATTATCGTCGCCGACCCGCTCATCATCGAAACGGCGCGCCGGGTGGCGCCGAAGCTTGAAGTGCATTTAAGCACGCAACAGTCGCTCGCCAACTGGAAAGCGGTCCAGTTTTGGAAAGAGGAAGGGCTCGAGCGGGTCGTGCTCGCCCGTGAAGTGAGCGCAGAAGAAATCCGGCAGATCAAAGAGAAAGTCGATATTGAAATCGAAGCGTTCATCCATGGGGCGATGTGCTCTGCCTACTCCGGCCGCTGCGTATTGAGCAATCATATGACGGCGCGTGATTCAAACCGCGGCGGGTGCTGTCAGTCATGCCGCTGGGATTACGATTTATACCAGCTGTCTGACGGCCGCGAAATTCCTCTGTTTTCAGAAGGCGACGCCCCGTTTGCCATGAGCGCGAAAGACTTGAACTTGATCCGCGCCATTCCGGCGATGATTGAACTTGGCGTCGACAGCTTGAAAATTGAAGGGCGGATGAAATCGATCCATTACGTGGCGACGGTTGTCAGCGTCTACCGGAAAGTGATCGATGCCTACTGCGCCGATCCCGACCATTTCACGATCCGTGAAGAGTGGGTGCGCGAGCTCGACAAATGCGCCAACCGTGAAACGGCTTCGTCGTTTTTTGAAGGCTTTCCTGACTACACAAACCATATGTATGGCACGCACAGCCGAAAAACGACGCATGAGTTTGCCGGCTTGGTGCTTGATTACGACCGGGAGACGGGCATCGCCACCATCCAGCAGCGCAACCATTTCCGCCCCGGCGATGAAGTGGAATTTTTCGGCCCAGAAATTGAAAACTTTACCCAAGTGATCGACAACATTTGGGATGAAGACGGCAACGAGCTCGATGCGGCGCGCCATCCGCTGCAAATCGTCAAGTTCAAAGTCAAGCGCCCCCTCTTCCCGTACAACATGATGAGAAAGGAGAATTAAGATGGCAAAGAAGCCCGTTGTCATCGGCGTTGCTGGCGGCTCCGGTTCGGGGAAGACGAGCGTCGCCCGCGCGATTTACGACCATTTCGGCGACCGCTCGATTCTTGTCTTGGAGCAAGACTTTTATTACAAAGACCAAAGCCATCTTCCGTTTGAAGAGCGGCTGAAAACGAATTACGACCATCCGCTGGCGTTTGACAACGACTTATTGATCGAGCACGTCCATCAACTGCTTCGTTATGAGCCGATCGACAAGCCGGTGTACGACTACACCTTGCATACCCGCTCGAATCAAGTCATCCGCGTTGAGCCGAAAGATGTCATTATTTTGGAAGGCATTCTCGTTTTAGAAGATGAGCGGCTCCGCAATTTAATGGATATTAAAGTGTATGTCGACACCGATCCAGACATCCGCATCATCCGCCGCCTCATCCGTGACATTAAAGAGCGCGGCCGCACGTTTGATTCGGTCATTGACCAATATTTATCGGTCGTTCGGCCGATGCACAACCAGTTTGTCGAACCGACGAAGCGCTACGCGGACGTGATCATTCCGGAAGGCGGGCAAAACGTCGTCGCCATCGATTTAATGGTGGCAAAAATTCGCACAGTTCTTGAACAAAAATCGGTTTTATAATAACATAACAGAGACAAAACAATATATTATATAACAAGTAAGCGTACGAACAGTTGTTTTTCTGTTCGTACGTTTTACATAATGAAGAACATAGAGGAGTGAGATGAATGGCGAATGAAAAGCAGTACCCGATGACGAAAGAGGGAAAAGAGAAACTGGAACAAGAACTCGAGTATTTAAAAACCGTGAAACGGAAGGAAGTTGTCGAACGTATTAAAATTGCACGGGGGTTCGGTGACTTATCGGAAAACTCGGAATATGATGCGGCCAAAGATGAGCAGGCGTTTGTCGAATCGCGCATTCAAATGCTTGAAAACATGATCCGCAACGCCGTCATCATTGAAGAAGACAAAGAAAATCCAGACGTCGTCTCGCTCGGCAAGTCGGTGACGTTCATTGAGCTTCCGGACGGCGAGGAAGAGACGTATACGATTGTCGGCAGCGCCGAGGCCGACCCGTTTGAAGGAAAAATTTCCAACGATTCGCCGATCGCCAAATCGCTGATCGGTCGCCGCGTCGGCGATGAAGTGACCGTACAAACGCCGGGCGGGGAAATGCTGGTGAAAATTGTCGCGGTCAAATAAGCGCTGTTTGGCTCGTTTATGAAATGGGAGGCCGTGCAAACAACGCGAAAAAATCGCGGCCATTGGCACGTTTCAAATGAAAACACCTCGTCGAAACTGATGATGAGGTGTTTTCTTTATGTGGAAAAAACGGACGATCGCTATGCTGGCGCTTATTCAAGCCGGCCTGCTGCTGCTCGTCGGACGGCTGGCGCAGCTTCAGCTCATTGACACAGAATCGTTTGCCAATCATAATTTAATTGCCGAAAGCGTCGCTCAGCGCACACAAGAATTGATGATCGATGATGGCCGCGGGTCGTTCGTCGACCGAAACGGCAAGCCGCTCACCAAACGGTACGTGCCTTCGCTTGTATTGTTCCCGTTTTTAAACACGATGAAATGGCCGATTGAACAAATCGCCCGCATCACAGGCGTCGCCGAAGAAGAGATCCGCCGCCAGCTCGAACGGGCGAACGGGCCGTTCGTCTTAGAGCAAGATGGTGAGCCGCTCGCTTTAAGCGCGAACCAGATGAAACAAATCAACGATTTGCGCATCCCGGGCGTTTTTGCCGTCAATAAACAATATGCGCTCGAGACGGTGTACGCCCCGCATGTGATCGGCTTTACCCGCCCGGACCGCGAGCTCTTGCGCGCGCGCTACCCGAAACGGCCGCTCCCGCCGCAGGCTGAAGCCGGCATTCAAGGGCTCGAAAAGGCGTTTGACGAATTTTTGCTCGCCGAAGGGGAGACGAAGCTGCTTTATCACGTCGACGCGGAAGGACGGCCGCTGTTTGGGCTTGATGTCAAGTATAACGACCCGGGCAACCCGTTTTATCCGGTGACTGTCCAAACGACACTTGACCGTGACATACAGCAAGAGATGGAGCGGATTGTGGATCGGTACGGGCTGAAAAAAGGCGGCCTTGTTTTGCTTGATATTGACACAAACAGCGTGCTTGCTCTAGTCAGCCGTCCGAATATGGATCCGCGCGATCCGTACAAAAACCGCGGGGCGGAAAACCAAATGGTGCTGCCGCAAATTCCCGGCTCCATCTTTAAGACCGTGATCGCGGCGGCGGCGCTCGATGAAGGGCTTGCCTCGTTTGGGACGACATTTGACTGCAGCAAAAAAATTGATGGCACAACCCGCGATGAGGAGCACGATTACGGCACGCTCGATTTAGCCGACAGTTTTGCCGTCAGCTGCAACAATGCCTTCGCCACCCTCGGCAAGGAGCTGATCAGACATGACCTTGACGCGTTCGAGACGTATGCCGAAAAGCTCGGACTGTATCCGACGGCCGGTTGGGAAGGAGCGGTGTATCATGAAGAGCATTTTCGTCAGTTTCCGGAAGAGCGAAAAGGAACGATTTGGCACGATCGGCGCGACAAGCGGGTGCCGCTCGCTGTGGCGCAAACGGCGATCGGGCAAAAAGATGTGCGCGTCTCGCCGCTTGGCGTCGCCAACATGATGGCGACGATCGCCCGCGGCGGCGAAGCGCTCAAAGTGCGGGCCGTCGATCAAGTGCTCTATAAAAACGGCACGACGCTGTTTTCCTTTCCGTCCGAACCGGTGACGGACAAGGAGCCGCTCGCGCCAGAAACGGCAGAGCAGCTGCAGCAGCTCTTGCGCGGTGTCGTCACGAAAGAAGACGGAACCGGGCGCCGCTTCCGCTCGCTGCCGTATGCGGTCGCCGGCAAATCGGGAACGGCCGAGACAGGAAAAACGGACGGCGGCGGCGAATTGATTAATAAATGGTTTGCCGGTTATTTCCCGGCTGACCGCCCGAAATACGCCCTTGCCGTCGTCGAGCTTGACCGCCCGAGCGGGCGCACGGTGACGAATGACGTATTTGCCGCTGCCGTCGAGGCGCTTTACGCTTACGACAAAAACGAGCAAACATAACGAACCCATATAGGGAACCCGCTTTTTCAGCAGGAAAATCGCATAAAAAGGGGGAGGAGACTGTGCCGCAAACAGGGACGCGCTTTGCCGCCCGCGCCAAGCAGCGGAAAATCAACCGCTGGCTGAACGGGGCGATCGCCATTGTCGTATTGCTCATTGTCATTGTAGCTTGGAATTTGCTGTTTGACGGCCAGCCAAGCCGCGAGAAAGCTGATGGTGGGGCAAAAACAGCCGCAAACAGCGCGAAGCGAGTGGAAGTGGAAACGGCGGCGCCGGCCGAAACGGAGGAGCCGCCGCAAGCGGACGAGGCAGCCTCCGCCGAGGAGGAAGGGAAGGCCGGGGTGACGGAAACGCCGGGTCCACCGGGGTCGAACATTGAAAAAGAAATCGTCAACCCGGCATGGCAGCCGATCGGCACGACGCAATCAGAGCCGCACGAAACGGTGTTTAAGAAAGACTCGGTCGACTGGAAAGAAATGCTCGATGCAGTCAGCTATGCGACCGGCATTGCTCCGGAAGAGATGATCGTTTGGTTTATCGGCAACAACGGGCCGAACAAAGCGGTCGCCACGATTTCGACGAAGGATCAAACCGCCCATTACAAAGTGTATATTGAATGGGTGACGAACGAAGGCTGGAAGCCGACAAAGGTGCAAAAACTGAAGCAAAAGCCGTAACGCGGTTGGAAAGTATGGCTTCAGTCGGCGGGGGAACGAAAAGGTGCGAAGCGCATTTGGACGTGGCGCAAAGCAGGTGCCCGAAAGTGTATGGGCACCTGTTATTTTTTCGCTTTGAAATGGACGACCGCACTGTAAAACCGCTTTCCGTTTTCCATGACGTGCATTTGGTGCGACACATGATGGACGGAAAGCAGCAGCGCTTTATTATGTTCAATTTGCTCGTTAATTTTTTTCTCGAGCGTCCGTAAATCATCCGCTTCAAAAAACTCCACTTTGTCTTCGATTAAATCAAGAGAAATGTTGACCATCGTTTTGCCTCCTTTCAACGCCAGTGTAGCAAATTTTCCCGCCCTCATCCACCGGGGCATGAGGGGAAACAATATAAATGACGACAAGCATGATCGTTGAACAAAGGAAAAACATATGCTACATTGAGAGCAGGTTATCACTCAAAGCATACTATGTTTATAGGAATTATAAACTTTACGAGGTGCAACTACATGGGCAGGGAATTTCTCGATTTGTTCGAGCAATGGGCGGAATCGTACGACCAATCGGTCGAAGGTGATGATGAACAATACCGCGACGTGTTTGCCGGCTATGACCGCATTTTAAGCACGGTCGCCGATAAAGCGGGCCAAGTGGTGCTCGAATTTGGCGTTGGCACCGGCAATTTAACGAAAAAGCTGCTCGAGCGCGGAAAAACGGTGTACGGGATTGAACCATCAGCGCCGATGCGCAAAAAAGCGGCGGAAAAGCTCGGCGGGCAGGCGGTCATTATGGACGGCGACTTTTTGCAATTTCCGCCGCCGCCCGAACCGATCGACACGATCACCAGCACGTATGCGTTCCACCATTTGACTGATGCCGAAAAAGACAAGGCGATCGCCAAATATAGTCAACTGCTCCACTCAGGTGGTAAAATAGTGTTTGCTGATACGGCGTTTCGTGACAAAGAAGCGTTCCGCCAGGCGGTCGAAGCTGCCCGGGCGCGCGGGTTCCATGATTTGGCCGATGATTTGGAACGCGAATATTACACGACGCTCGACGTATTGGCCTCACTGTTTGCCAACCATGGCTTTTCCGTCTCCTTTACGCAGCAAAACGCGTTCGTCTGGCTGATGGAGGCGGTAAAACAAACGACATAGAAAGAGGGAGAACGATGAAAGCAGCCATTATTGGAGCAATGGAAGAGGAAGTGGCCATTTTGCGCTCGCGCATGGACGGGCGTGAAGAAGTGGTGATCGCCGGGTGCGAGTTTTCCATCGGGCGCCTTGACGGCGTCGAAGCGGTGTTGCTGAAGTCCGGCATCGGCAAGGTGAACGCGGCGATGGGAACGACGCTTCTGCTTGACCGGTTCCGTCCCGATGTTGTGATTAACACCGGCTCGGCCGGCGGGTTTTTGCCATCGTTGCGTGTCGGTGACCTTGTGATTTCCGATGAAGTCGTCCATCATGATGTCGATGTGACGGCGTTTGGTTATGCGTACGGGCAAGTGCCCGGTCTGCCGGCGCGCTATCGGGCCGACGAGACGCTTGTTGAGGCAGCGAAACAAGCGGCGGCCCGGCTTGACGGCCTCCAAGCGGCAGTTGGCCTCATCGCGACCGGCGATTCGTTTATGAACGATCCGAAGCGCGTCGAATTTGTGCGCGGCCAGTTTCCGGAGCTGTGCGCCGTCGAAATGGAAGCGGCGGCGATCGCCCAAGTGTGCGTGCAGTTCGAAACGCCGTTTGTCATCATCCGGGCGCTGTCCGACATTGCCGGCGAAGAGTCGGACGTATCGTTTGAACAGTTTTTAGAGACGGCGGCAAAACACTCGGCTGAGCTTGTGTTGTCGATGCTGGCGGTCGTGCAAAAGCAAGGCTAAGCAGCGAAAGCGTAAAAGCACTGCCGTTCCGCCGCCAAATGGACGTGAAGAAACGGAGTGACACCTATGCGGGTAGCAAAGAGCATCCATGAGCTGATCGGCCATACACCGGTCGTCGAAGTTACGCGCTTTCCCTTGCCGGAAGGGGTCCGGCTGTTCGCGAAGCTCGAGTATTTCAATCCGGGCGGAAGCATTAAAGACCGGCTCGGGCAGGAACTGTTGCGCGAAGCGTTCGAATCGGGGAAACTGAAAGAAGGCGGTACGATCATCGAGCCGACGGCCGGCAACACCGGCATTGGCTTGGCGCTGGCGGCGATCGGAAAAAACATCAACGTCATTTTTTGCGTGCCGGAAAAATTCAGCATCGAAAAGCAGCAGCTGATGAAAGCGCTCGGGGCGCAAATTGTCCATACACCGACCGAAGAGGGGATGGAAGGGGCGGTCCGCAAAGCCGAAGAGCTCGCCCGCACGATCCCGGGGGCGTATTGCCCGCAGCAGTTTCAAAATCCGGCCAACCCGCGGACGTACTATAAGACGCTCGGCCCGGAGCTGTGGGACGATTTGGACGGGCAGATTGACGTCTTTGTTGCCGGCGCCGGTTCCGGCGGCACGTTTATGGGGACGGCGGCGTTTTTAAAAGAAAAAAACCCGGCCATCAAAACGGTGATCGTCGAACCGGAAGGCTCGATTTTAGGCGGCGGCGAGCCCGGCCCGCACAGGACGGAAGGGATCGGCATGGAATTTTTGCCGCCGTTTATGGATCCGGGTTACTTTGACGCCATCTACACGATCCGCGACGACGATGCGTTCCGCCGTGTGAGCGAGCTGGCGCGGCAAGAAGGGCTTTTGGTCGGCAGCTCGTCCGGTGCTGCGTTCCATGCCGCCTTGCTTGAGGCCGAGAAGGCGAAGCCGGGAACGAACATCGTCGTCATTTTCCCCGACGGCAGCGAGCGGTACTTAAGCAAAAACATTTACGAAGGTGGAGGATCCTCATGAGACGAAAAACGCTGCTCATCCATGGCGGCATTCCGGGTGACCCGCATACAGGGGCGGTATCGGTTCCGATTTATCAAGTGAGCACATACAAGCAAGAAAAAGTTGGAAAACATAAAGGATTTGAATACTCGCGCACCGGCAACCCGACGCGCGCCGCGCTTGAAAAACTGATTGCTGACCTTGAAGGCGGCGAGGCCGGGTTTGCGTTCGCTTCCGGAATGGCGGCGATTACCGCCGTCATGATGCTGTTTGACAGCGGCGACCATATTGTGCTCACCGATGACGTTTACGGCGGCACGTATCGAGTGATGGCGAACGTATTCAACCGGTTCGGACTCGAAGCAACGTTCGTCGATACGAGCGACATTGCCAACATCGAGGCGCACATTCGCCCGAATACGAAAGCCATTTACATTGAAACGCCGACCAATCCGCTTTTGAAAATTACTGACCTGCAAGCAGCGGCCGCCATCGCCCGTGCGCACGGGCTGCGATTGATCGTCGATAACACGTTTTCGACACCGTACTTTCAAACGCCGCTTGAGCTTGGCGCTGATATCGTGATCCATAGCGCGACGAAATATTTAGGCGGCCACAGCGACGTTGTCGCCGGCTTGGCGGTCGTCCGCACCGCCGAACTCGCTGAGCGGCTTCATTACGTGCAAAATGCAACGGGCGGCATCCTTGGGCCGCAAGACTCGTGGCTGCTCATGCGCGGGATCAAAACGCTTGGCGTGCGGATGGAAGAGCATGAACAAAACGCGCGGGCGATTGCTGCCTTTTTGGCCGAGCATCAGGCGGTGACGCGCGTGTATTACCCCGGGCTTCCGGAGCATCCGAACCATGAGCTGGCGAAAAAACAAATGCGCGGATTCGGCGGCATGATTTCGTTTGATGTCGGCAGCCTTGAACGCGCCGAAACGGTGCTGTCGCGCGTTCGCTTCTTTACGCTCGCCGAAAGTTTAGGAGCGGTCGAAAGCTTAATTTCGCTGCCGGGGAAAATGACACATGCGTCGATCCCGAAAGAGCGGCGCGAACAGCTTGGCATTACCGATGGGCTCATCCGTTTATCGATCGGCCTTGAAGACGTCAACGATTTGCTTGACGATTTGGCGCAAGCGCTTGGCTGAAATTGCCGCTCCTCCTTTTCCGCCCTTTATGGTACAGTGGGGGCGAGAGGAGGGACCGGCAGTGACTGAACGACAACGGAACGAGCTGCGCGCGAAGGCGGGCGACTTCAAGACATACAGCCTTGTTTTGTTCGCGCTCGGTGCGTTTTTCTATTTAGGTACGATCATCCCGGGAGCGCTTGAGACAGCGAAAAAACCGTTCGCTTTGCTGGCCGTTTCCGGCTGTTTGGCGGCGGCGTTGTACTGCTCGCGCCGCGCCGCCCGTTATGCTTGTCAGCTTGAAGAAGAAGAGAACCCGTTCGAACCGTAAACCGCCTTTTTGCCGAAAGGCGGTTTTTTATTGCCGATGTCGGCGTTTAGAGGGAATCAGGCTTTTTGCTTATTTTGTAAAAAATTGTTTACAATAGAATGAATTTTGGATATAATTACCTTTGCAACGTTATTTCCGAAGGGAGGTCGAAGACAATGACAATGATGATGTGGGCAACATCGCTGCATGTTTTCAATCAAAAGGCTATTCGACCTTCCGCCGACCGGGAATGAACGTACACCGATCACGAACAGCAGCAATCGGGCCGCAGAAGGGGGTAGTCTCGCTTTCTGCGGCCTTTTTGTACGCTTAGCCGCAGAAGCGCCTGTCTTCTGCGGCTTTTTGCATAGAAAGGAGGTGAGCGGGCATGACGATTCATTTGTTTTTTATCACAATCACGATTGAACGGAGAAAGCCGCGGAAGCGGAACATCGAAGAGGAGCGGTTCGCACGTGCGGCCGAGGAGGAGCTGCTTGACCGCAAATGTTCTGTCCATCAACGGGTGTTTTAAAAAAATAAGGATGAAAGGGGAGAAAATTCATGTCGATTGTACCGGTATGGCTTATGATGTGGATGGAACGGACGGGCGATTCGACTTGACTCGGGATAAAGGAGTGTAGCGCATGCTGCGCGTGCTGTTGTTGACGGTCGAATTTCACCAATTGTTCAAAATGTGGCGGAAGCGTTCCCCATCTTCTTTGGTAAAATAAAAATAAACGAGAAGGCCAAGGAGGGAACGGGGATGTTCGCCATCGTCATGGCAGTTGTGATTACGGCGTCGATCGCGCTTGTCGTCGCCGCGGAAGTGAGCGCCGAAGCAGGAGTGTAACAAGGGCGGCCTCCTGTCTGCGATGGGAGGGGAACAGCAGACGGGCTGCGCAAAAGAGCTGATCGTTTTGTTCATCGATGCGGGTGATACGGTTGCCACAGCCGGCTTCGTTAAGGGCCGGCTGAATTTTTTTGTCCAGACACGGACAACGGCCCCCCCTGCATATACATAACGGTAGGCGGTTTCCGCCGATGACAGCAGGCGGGGGTGAGAGCATGTCCGGCATTTTTTCGGCGTTTGCGTTTTTGTTGAAAGAGATGACGTTTCTCGTCTCGTACATTAAAAACAATGCGTTTCCCCAGCCGTTAAGCCCGAAAGAAGAGGAAAAATATTTGGAACTGATGGCCAAAGGCGATGAGCAGGCCCGCAACCGGCTCATCGAACATAATTTGCGCCTCGTCGCTCATATTGTGAAAAAGTTTGAAAATACAGGGGAAGAAGTCGAAGATTTGATTTCGATTGGGACGATCGGTTTGATTAAGGCGATTGAAAGCTATTCATCTGGCAAGGGGACGAAACTCGCGACATACGCAGCCCGCTGTATTGAAAATGAGATCCTGATGCACTTGCGCTCATTGAAAAAAACGCGCAAAGACGTTTCCCTTCATGAACCGATCGGTCAAGACAAAGAAGGAAATGAAATTAGCCTGCTTGATATTTTAAAATCAGAAGGGCAAGATATCGTCGATGAAATCCAGCTGAACATGGAGCTCGAGCAAGTAAAAAAATATATTAGCGTGCTTGATGAGCGGGAAAAAGAAGTGATCGTCAACCGGTTTGGTCTCGGCCGCCAGCGAGAGAAAACGCAGCGCGAAATCGCCAAAGAGCTCGGCATTTCAAGAAGCTACGTCTCGCGCATCGAAAAACGGGCATTAATGAAAATGTTTCATGAGTTTTACCGGCAGGAAAAAGAAAAACGACGGTCATAAAACTCGGGAATGAGGCAGGCGCCTGATCGGCGGCCTGTTTTCTTTTGTTTATATGGCGGAGTTGCGGCAAAGCGCCTAATTGGAAAAAGCGGCCGGATCAAAAGCCGCTTTTTCCGGTTTCTTTATAAAATAGTTGCCGGCCCGCGTACTGTCAGCTATATTTATAATGGAACATCATTTCGCCAAATTTCGATTAAATGAGGGACGAATGTGAAACGTTGGATCATCATCGCGCTTTTACTCGCTTTAGGGTTGTGGCTTTTGCCGTACAGCGTGCCGCTTCTATTGGCGCTTGCCACCGCCCTTTTGTTAGAGCCGTCTATTCGCCGCTTGCAAGAGAGTTATCAGTTGAAGCGTGCGCATGCCGTGACGGTCATTTTTTCGTTATTTTTAGTGATCGTCGGGTTTTCGCTTTACTTTTTAATCGTCATTCTCGTTCAGCAAGTAATGGCGCTCTCGCAAAAGCTCCCTTACGTGCTAAGCGAAACAACAAAAGTGCTCGACCACCTCATCCAAACGTGGCAGTCATATTCCAGCTCAATTCCGCAAGAAATCATTGATTCATTGGAGCGCGGCGTCAATACGGTGCAACAAATGTTGCTGTCGTTTGCGACGAATTTGACGCAGTCGCTCGTCCATTATATTGCTGCGATCCCGGCGTTTTTTATTCACTTTTTAGTTTATTTAGTCGCCCTTTTTCTTATTTGTCTCGATTTGCCACAGTTGAAACAAGGAATCAAACGTTATTTGTCAGAGCGTACTCATCAACGGCTTTCAATGGTCGTCACACAGTTGAGCAAGGCGGGAGTTGGCTTTATTAAAGCTCAGTTTTTATTCAGTTTAGTTACGTTTTTCCTTGCGCTGGCCGGCCTGTTAATATTGGGCGTTGACTATGCTGCTTTAATGGCATTCATCATCGTCGTCGTCGACATTTTGCCGATTTTAGGGACCGGTTCGGTGCTCGTTCCGTGGGGCATCATCAGCATTGCTAGCGGTGATAACACACTCGGCATCGGGCTGATCGTTCTGTTTGTCGTCATTACTGTCGTGCGCCGGATCATCGAGCCGAAAGTGTTTTCGACCAATCTAGGCATTTCCCCGCTTGCGGCGCTCGTCAGCGTCTACCTCGGCTTTCAGCTGCTCGGCTTCATCGGGCTGTTCGTCGGCCCGGTTGTTGTTATTTTAGTTGAGACGCTCGTCAAAGCAGGGGTCATGAAATGGACGATCAAGCTATAACCAAGCCGGCTTCCGCCGGCTTGGTTTATTCGGAAGGATGAGGGCAAGGGAGGCTGGTTTTGCCGTTTCTATATCCATTTTTGTGAATAAAAGGGAACACAAGGATACAATGGACGGCAACGGATAAGGTGCGGCCGGCGGAAGGTGAAAAGACCGCCTTGATGGATGGCGGTCTTTTCCTGGCGGGCAGTTATGGATGGTTGAGCTCGGTGCGCGGCAAAATTAAAATTTCGACACGCCGGTTTTTCATCCGCCCGGCAGCGGTGGCGTTGGAGGCGATCGGCTTGTATTCGCCATACCCTTTGGCGCTGAAATAGCGCGGATCGAGTTGCTTGTTTTCAAGCAGCACTTTCATGAAATTGACGGCGCGCATGACGCTCAGCTCCCAGTTGGAAGCAAATTTCTCATTATGGATCGGCACGTTGTCCGTATGGCCGCTGATGATGATATTGCGCGGCGGGTTCATGACGAGCAAAGTGGAGATTTCCGCCGCAAGACGCCGGTCTTTCATGTGCACTTCGGCGCTGCCGGAGTCGAATAAAATGTCGTCTAAAATGGTGATGGCGAGCCCTTCGTCAGTCAACGATGTTTGCAGTTTTCCACCGAGCTTGTTTTCTCGAATGTAGACGTCGATCTTTTCTTTTACTTGCGCCAGCCCTTCTTTTTCCTGCTCACTCACGGCTGGGGAAGGCTGCTTTTCTTGTTGCCGCCCTTCTTCATCTTGGGCTGGCGGGGTGATTGGCTCCACCGGGCTTTGAAATTCGAGAACACCCGTTCCGCCGGCAAAAGCGTTACTGAAGGCGCGCGCGATTTCCTGAAACTTTTTTTGGTCAATTTGGCTGCTTGCAAACAAGACGATGAACAAAGCAAGCAAGAGCGTCAGTAAATCCGCGTACGGAATAAGCCATGATTCATTTATATGCTCGTCGTGTTCGTTCTTTTTTTTCTTACCCATTGACCGTTTCCCCTTGTGTCAGCACGTGGCGCCGCTCGCTTTCCGGCAAATACGAAGCAAGTTTCTGCTCGATCATGCGCGGGGCTTGTCCTTCCAAAATGGACAGCACCCCTTCAATCATGATGTAGCGCACTTTCGCTTCTTCTTTCGATTTCCGCCGCAACTTGTTGGCGAACGGATGCCAAAGCACGTAGCCGGTGAAAATCCCGAGCATTGTAGCGACGAATGCGGCGCTGATCGCCTGGCCGAGCTCAGCGATATTTTCCATGTTTCCAAGCGCGGCGATCAAGCCGATGACAGCGCCGAGCACCCCGAGTGTCGGCGCATATGTGCCGGCTTGCGTAAAAATGGCGGCGTTCGCTTCGTGCCGCTCTTCCATGGCCGCGATCTCTTCTGTCATCACATCGCGAATGAACTCTTGCGTCTGCCCGTCGATCGCCATGCTGAGCCCGTTGCGCAAAAACGGATCGTTGATGTCGTCCAGCTTCGCTTCAAGCGCCAGCAGTCCTTCGCGGCGGGCGACGTTCGCCCAGTCGACGAACAGCGGAATGAGCTGCTCGACCGTCGGGGTCGCCGGTTTGGTAAAAATGATTTTTAACAGCTTCGGCACTTTTTTAATTTCTTGCGTCGGAAAGGCGATCGTGACCGCTGCGGCTGTCCCGACGAGAATAATTAAAAGGGCGGCCGGATTGATTAGCACAGACGGCGATACGCCTTTAAAGTACATGCCGAGTCCAACAGCGATCACGCCCAAGATGACGCCGACGACTGATGTTTTATCCAAATTGATCCCCCCGCTCTTTCAGTGAAAACGATCTATGTTGCTTTTGTTTTATGAAGAAACCATATTTATCATATACTGAATAGAGAAGGTTGAAAAGGGAAAAAGGTGTGACTTCGGACATAAAAAAGCCGCCCGATCCATATGCCATTGGAAAGGGACAGCCCCAGCGATGGTCATATTTTTTTCAGTTTAAACGTTCCGACCATTAAAAACGATAAGATCAGCGCTAAAAACATAAACGATTGCGGCGGAAGGTACGGAATGGCCAAATAGCCTAACGTCATCAGCACCCCGGCTGCTGTAATCGGCAGCCCGGCAAAATAGCCGTTGTTCTCCGTGATGTTAAAGCGGGCGAGGCGAAAGGCGCCGCAGGCGATATACAAAATGGTGAACACCGCTCCTGGCGCACCGAATTCACGGAACAAGGCTTCGTACAGTAACAGGGCGGGCGCGACGCCAAAGGAAACAATGTCGCTCATCGAGTCAAGCTGTTTGCCGAGCTCGGATTCGATGTTCAGCTTCCGGGCGACGGCGCCGTCAAAGCGATCGACAAACGCTGCTAAAAAAATGAGAAGCACGCTCATGTGAAGCTGCCCGTTCAGCGTAGTCAAGACGGAAAAGCCGCCGAGCGATAAGTTCGTCATCGTTAAAATGTTGGCCATGTTGGCTTTTAACTTTTTTAACGTATAATCTAAATAATCCGATAAGAACACTCTCCCCACTCCTTTTCCAACAGAAAACGCCAAAAGAAAATTCTACTACCATTATACTCATTTTGGCGGTAATATGGAAGGTAGTAACAACCGGCGATGCTACATAACTGGAGGGAACATGCTTGCGAAAATGGCTGTACCGTTTGTTTATTGAGTTGACCAATCACTCGCTTTCCTCGAAGCTGCTCGCTTCGTTTGCCAGATCGCGCCTCAGCGCGCCGTTGATACCATCGTATGCGAAAATTTATCATATTAACCAAGAAGAAATGGAAAAAAGCCTAAAAAATTATAAAACGTTGCAGCAGTTGTTCGTTCGCCGGCTCAAAGCCGGGACTAGACCGGTCGATGCTGATGAGCATGCGGTCGTCAGTCCGGTCGATGCGGTCATTGAGGAAATGGGAACGATCCAAGAAACGAGTGAAATAATGGTCAAAGGGAAACCGTATTCGATTGCGGAAATGCTTGGCAGTGCCGAGGCTGCGCAACCGTATGTGAACGGGTTCTTTTTTATTCTGTATTTGAGCCCGAGCCATTATCACCGCATCCATAGCCCAATATCTGGCGTGATCGAAAAACAGTGGACGCTCGGCCGCAAATCATACCCTGTCAACCGCCTCGGCTTAAAATACGGGCGGCGGCCGCTTGAAAAAAACTATCGCCTCATCACAGAGGTCACGGCTGGCGGCAAGCGCATGGCCATCGTCAAGGTCGGCGCCATGTTTGTCAACAGCATTGAACTGACCCATAAGGGGGATCGGTTGGTGAAGGGGGAGGAAATGGCGTATTTTTCATTCGGCTCGACTGTCGTGCTCCTGTTTGAACGGGGAAGCTTTACGCCCGACCCGCGCATTGCCGCGCCGATGCCGATTAAAGTTGGCGAGCGGCTCGGCTATTGGCGCTAGGCGCGGACGTTTTGGCGAAACAAAAAAAGCCCGAAGGCCTTCGTTTATGATGACAATTTGATTTTATGGGCCAATGACCGACGCAGGATTTCCTTTTCGATCAGTTCGATGAATTCCGGGCTTAAATTGAGTTCTTTCGCCTTAAAGTACGATTCGATCAACAGCTCATCAGACAAATGTTTCATCGGCGAACGCCCTCCTTTTCCGATGGGAGATGGAATATAGCGAATATTCCATACATATAATGGTAGGTTACTTTCACTGTACCATGATTTGCAAAATAGAACAACCGCTCTATTATCCACAGAAAGCAGTGGATAACATGTGGAAAACGTGTTTATAAAATAGTGGAAGCATCGTCATTCGTTTGTGTACGATGTGGGTAACAGTTATCCACAAACCGGGGGGGTTGCGAAATTTGTCGAAAACTTTTTGTCATGCCGTTTTAGAGAAGGACGGCTGCCAAACTTTGTTTTGAAACGAACAGCCAAATCCGCTATGATGGGAAAAGCAGATGACAAAGGCAGGTGATTGACATGCTTCATTATTTTTTACCAAGCCAGTTTGCAAAGCGCGTCATTGACATTACACCGGATGAGCTGAAGGAAAAAGGGGTGAGAGGGATCATCACCGATCTTGACAATACGCTCGTCGAGTGGGACAGGCCAGGCGCGACCCCGGAACTGGCAGCCTGGTTTGAGGCGATCAAGCAGGCGGGCATTAAGGTCGTCATCGTATCGAATAATAATAAACGACGCGTGCAGTCGTTTGCCGAACCGCTCGGCATCCCGTTCATTTTTGAAGCGCGCAAACCGCTGACGCGCGCGTTTTTGCAGGCGTTGGCGATGATGGGGCTGAAAAAGGAGGAGGTCGTCGTCATCGGCGACCAGTTGCTGACTGATGTGCTCGGCGGCAACCGCCTCGGATTAAATACGATTTTAGTCGTCCCAATCGCTCAGACGGACGGGTTATGGACACGCTTTAACCGGAAAATAGAGCGGAAAATTTTACATGCCATGCGGAAAAAAGGGATGATTTACTGGGAGGAATGAATGTGGAGCCACAACTGCGTTGCATCGGCTGCGGGGCGGCCATCCAAGTTGAAGACCCAAAAAAGGCGGGGTATGCGCCGAAAAGCGTGCTTGAAAAAGAGGCGGAAGAAATCATTTGCCAACGTTGCTTTCGCCTAAAACATTATAACGAAGTGCAAGATGTGCCGCTTGATGATCACGATTTTTTGCAGATGCTGCACCGCATCGGGGAATCGAAGGCGCTTGTTGTTTACATCGTCGATATTTTCGATTTCAACGGCAGCTGGATTCCCGGTTTGCCGCGGTTTGCGGCGGACAATCCGATTTTGCTTGTCGGCAATAAGGCTGATTTGCTGCCGAGGTCGGTGAACTATCCGAAGCTGTTGCAATGGATGCGCCGCATGGCGGAGGAGCTCGGGCTGCGGCCGATTGATGTTCGTCTCGCCAGTGCGGCGAAAGGGATTGGCATGGCGGGCGTCATCGAGGCGATCGACCGCTATCGCGAAGACGGGGACGTCTATGTCGTCGGCTGCACGAACGTTGGCAAGTCGACGTTCATTAATCGGATCATTGAAGAGGCGACCGGCAAAGGGAATGTCATTACAACATCGTATTTCCCGGGGACGACACTTGATATGATCGAAATTCCGCTTGAGGGCGGAGCGTCGCTGTATGACACGCCGGGTATTATCAACCATCACCAAATGGCGCATTTCGTCGATGCGCGCGATTTAAAAATCATTACGCCGAAGCGGGAAATCCATCCGCGCGTGTATCAGCTCAATGAAGGGCAAACGCTCTTTTTCGGCGGCTTGGCCCGCCTTGATTACGTCAAAGGCGGGCGCCGCCCGTTTGTCTGTTACGTCGCCAACGACTTAACGATTCACCGGACAAAGCGGGAAAAAGCGGATTCGCTTTATGCCAACCAACTCGGCAACTTGCTCGCCCCGCCAAGCAAACGCTACGCGGATGAGTTTCCGCCGCTTGTGCCGCGCACGTTGTCGGTCAAGGAGCGAAAAACGGATATCGTCTTTTCCGGGCTCGGCTGGGTGACGTGCAACGACCCGGGCGCTCAGCTCGTTGTTCACGCCCCGAAAGGGGTCGATGTGTTTATTCGCCAGTCGTTGATTTAACGAGTACGGGAGGGGAGAAAGATGGAAAACGTATACGGTTTGCTTGGCTTTCCGGTCGAGCACTCGCTGTCGCCGCTCATGCATAACGACGCGTTCGCCTATTTCGGCATTTCGGCGCGCTACCATTTGTTTTCCGTCAAACCGGAGCAAGTCGGCGAAGCGATCGCCGGCGTGCGGGCGCTCGGCATCGCCGGGGTGAATGTGACGATTCCGCATAAAATGGCGGTCATTCCATTTTTGGATGAAGTGGATGAACACGCGCGCCGCATCGGAGCGGTCAACACGATCGTCAATGACAACGGACGGCTCGTCGGCTACAATACGGACGGACCTGGCTACGTTAAGGCGCTCGAGGAGGAAATGGATGTCCATCTTGACGGCAAGCGGATTTTGCTGATCGGCGCCGGCGGCGGGGCGCGCGGCATTTATTTTTCGCTGCTTTCGACCGCGGCCGCGCGCATTGATATCACCAACCGGACGACCGAAAAAGCGGCGCGGCTCGTCCGTGAAGGGGAGGATGGCCGCTCGGCCTTTTTCCCGCTTGCCGAGGCCGAGAAACGGCTGGCCGAATATGATATTATTATCAACACGACTTCGGCCGGCATGCATCCGCGTGTCAACGAACAGCCGCTTTCCCTTGAACGGCTGCGGCCGGGAACGGTCGTGTCCGATATTATTTACAATCCGTTCGAAACAAAATGGCTGAAGGAAGCGAAAGCACGCGGCGCCCGCGGGCAAAACGGCGTCGGCATGCTCGTGTACCAAGGGGCGCTCGCCTTTGAAAAATGGACCGGTCAATGGCCGGATGTCAACCGGATGAAACAGCTTGTCATCGATCAGTTGAGGAGGTAACATATGTTAACGGGAAAACAAAAACGGTTTTTGCGGGCGCAAGCCCACCATTTAAAGCCGATTTTTCAAGTCGGCAAAGGCGGCGTGACGGAGGCGATGACCGAACAAATCGCGGCGGCGCTCGAAGCGCGTGAACTGCTGAAGGTGAGCGTCTTGCAAAACTGTGAAGAGGACCGCCACATTGTCGCCGAACAGCTTGCCGAAGGGACGGGGGCCGAGCTCGTGCAAGTGATCGGCAATACGATCGTCTTATATAAGGAGTCGAAAGAACATAAACAAATCGTTTTGCCTGACTGAGAAGCAGTGCGGCCAAGGCAGACGGCGGGGGGGGAAGGAAGATGGGAAAAATCGGGATTTTCGGCGGCACGTTTGATCCGCCGCATTACGGCCATTTAATAATGGCCAATGAAGTGCTTGACGCCCTTCGGTTGTCACAAATTTGGTTTCTGCCAAACCGCATTCCTCCCCATAAGCAGCACGAGCAGGTGACAAGAAGCGAGGACCGGCTGCGCATGCTCGAGCTGGCGGTGGCCGGCCATCCACGCTTTCATATTGAGACGATCGAACTCGAACGGGAAGGGCCTTCCTACACGTACGACACGATCCGACAGCTTACGGCGGTGCATCCGGACGACGAATTTTACTTTATCATCGGCGCTGATATGGTCGAATACTTGCCAAATTGGCATCGCATTGAAGAGCTGATCGAGCTCGTGACGTTTGTCGGGGTCAAGCGTCCAGGGTTTTCGATGAAAACGCCATATCCGGTCATCGAGGTGGAAGCGCCGCAGTTTGCCGTATCGTCGTCGCTCATTCGCGAGCGGGTGAAAAGCGGACAAACGATCCGCTATTTAGTGCCGGAAGACGTCAGACTTTATATTGAGGAGAAGGGGTTATATGGAGCGAGAACAAGCGTTGCAGATTGTGAAAGAGCAGCTGACGGAGCATCGCTACGAGCATACGCTTGGCGTTGTCGAGACGGCCGTTAAGCTGGCGAAACGGTACGGGGCTGACGTGAAAAAAGCGGAATTGGCGGCCATTTTTCATGACTATGCGAAATTCCGCCCGGTCGAAGAAATGAAACAACTCATTTTAGCACAAAATATGCCCAACGATTTGCTCGCGTACAACAGCGAATTGTGGCATGCGCCCGTCGGCGCCTACCTAGTGCAAACGGAAGCCGGCATTGACGATCCGGACGTGCTCGATGCCATCCGTTACCATACGTCTGGCCGCGCTGGCATGACGCTGCTGGAGAAAATCATTTATTTGGCCGATTACATCGAGCCAGGGCGGCGCTTCCCCGGCGTTGATGACGTGCGGCGCCTGGCGGAAGAAGATCTCAACCGGGCGCTTTTGCAGGCGGTGAAAAACACGATCGCCTTTTTGCTAGAGAAGCGCCAGCTCATTTATCCGGATACGATTCATGCGTACAATTCACTCGTGCGCGAAGTGAAGGGGGAATGAAGTCGGTGACTGAACAAGAAGCATTGCAGCTTGTCGTCCGCGCGGCGGATGAAAAAAAAGCGGAAAATATCGTCGTCTTGAACATGAAAGGCATTTCACTCGTCGCCGATTATTTTGTCATTTGCCATGGCAACTCAGACAAGCAAGTGCAGGCGATCGCCCGCGAAATCCAAGACCAAGCGGCAGAACACGGCTTACCAGTGAAACGGATCGAAGGATTCCAAGAGGCGAAATGGGTGCTTGTCGATTTGGGTGACATCGTCGCTCACGTGTTTGCCAAAGAGGAGCGTGAGTATTACAACCTCGAGCGGCTTTGGGGGGACGCCCCGGCGGAAGACGTCGCGGCCGTGTTGCAGCCATGACCTATGCCCGCTTTGCCGATTGGTATGACGCGCTGATGGCCGAGGCGCCGTATGACAAGTGGCGGTCGTTTGTGGAACGAGCCTTTAACCGATATGCCCAACGGCCTGGCCGACAGGTAATCGACATCGGCTGCGGGACAGGGGAGCTTGCCATCCGCCTCGCCAAGGCCGGATGGCAAGTATCCGGCGTTGACTTGTCCGAGCATATGCTTGCCATCGCTCAGGAGAAAGCGGAGGAAGCCGGCGTTCATGTGCCGTTTTTTGAACAAAACATGGCCGAACTCGACGGGTTTTTCGATCTTGACGGCGCCTTTATTTTTTGCGATGCCCTCAATTATTTGACGGATGAGGAGGACGTCCAAAACACCTTCGCCGCCGTTTCCCGCGCTCTTGGCGCCGGCGGGCTGCTTTTGTTTGACGTCCATTCCGTTTATAAAATGGACGTTTTGTTCCGCGATGCCGTGTTTGCGGACCAAGGGGAGGACATCAGCTACATATGGACGTGCCATCTGCTCGATTGGCCGCACAGCGTCGGGCATGAACTGACATTTTTCGTCCGTCGCGGCAATCGGTACGAACGTTTCGACGAATGGCACGAACAGCGCACGTTCGAGCGCGCCGTTTACGAGCAGTGGCTGGCTGATGCCGGCTTTGAGGTGCTTGAAGTGACCGCCGATTTCACCGATGCCCCGCCGACCGAGACGGCGGAGCGGTTGTTTTTTGCTGCGCGGAAGCGGTGAGCGGAGAGAGGGCCATTGGTCTGCCCGCAGAGAGCAGCCGGGAAAACGTGCAGCTGCTTGCGCTGTTGCCAGCTTATTCGAAGAACAAAGGAAGAGGGAGTGTTCGTTTACCCACTCTCAAAGGATGATGAAGATATTGGTCGTTTCAAGGGAAAAGAGTGGCTTATTTATGTGGCCTTTTGCATGACCTAGGGAGGTTCTATCCTCTTTTTCAAGGCTATTTACAAAAGCAAGCCGATGGAGTTGCCCCAGCCAAAAGGCTGGGGCAACGCGAAAAACAGTAAACGGTCACGTCGCGAACAAACTAAGTGACAAATGTCCGCTAGTCCCAAGCGGGAAAGCCAAGGGTGATTTTTCGCCGGACAAAGAAGGAAGTTGCCGTTTGCTGTCGAATAAGTTTTTATGACGAAAACTGTTGCCTCACCTTCTCCACATCTTCTCGAAACTTCTCATGTGTTTTCCTTAGCACTTCCTCAAATACGCCGTCCATTTTTTGCTCGAGAACGGCAATGCCTTCGCCCGTAATGCCGCCTTTGACGCATACTTTTTCCTGCAAAGTTTGAAGCGTATACAAATCCCGTTTCAGCAATTCCCCGAGGCCGATGATCATGTCGGCTGCCAGCATGGTCGCCTGGTCTTTCGTGATGGCGGTCTTCGCTGCCGCCGCATCGATAAAGCGCTGCAGCAAATAGCTGAAAAACGCTGGGCCGCAGCTTGCGATGTCGGAAGCGACGCGGGTGATGGCGTCGTCAATCAAGACCGGTGTGGCGATGCGTCGGAGAAGGTCGTCGATCGTTTGCCGGCGGGCAGCTGAGCAGCGCGAGCCGAAGGTGACGAGGATGCTGCCGGAAAGCGCCCGGTTCGTGATGCTCGGAATGGCGCGCACCACTTGGCAAGGGACGGCCGCTTCCAGCTGTCCGACGCTGATCGGACTTGTGATTGACACAAGGCAATGCTCCCTTGTCCAGTGTGGGGCCAGCTGTTGCAGCAGTGGGTGGATGTCAAGCGGTTTGACGCATAAAAAGACGATGTCCGCCTGCTTGACCGTCTCAGGCGGATCGGCGGCAACCGTGATGCCGGGATAGGTGTTTTGTATATTGAACGCTTTTGCGAGCGTGCGGTTTGTAATGATGAGCTGTTCGGCTTTGACGGCGCCGGAGTCTACCAACGCTTCGATTAAAATCGTTCCCATATTCCCCGTGCCGATAACGCCGATGTTCATGTGCAGTCCCCTCCTCCCTCTTTTCGATATGTATGAAGATGTTCTCCGTTTTATGACTTCGTTTAGAAAGGATGAGTGCGATGTGGGAAACGGTTAAGACACGATGGAAAACAGGACTGATTGTCCTTTTTGTCGCCGCGGCAGGGCTGTGGGTGTTCGGCCGCCCGCCGGCCGAACGGGCACCCGTCGCCTTGCCGACGGCGGTTGGAACGGATGCGGCGGAGACGGAGGAACACGAAGGGAAGGAGCCGAAAGTCGTTGTCATTGATGTCAAAGGAGCGGTCGCCAAACCGGGAGTATACGAGATGCCGGCCGATGCCCGCGTCCGCGATGTCATCGCTAGGGCGGGCGGGCTGACGAACGAGGCGGACGCGGCAAGAGTCAACTTGGCGGCCAAGGTGCACGATGAAATGATGATTTACGTGCCGGCAAAAGGTGAGGCGGCGCTGGCGCCAGAAACGGCCGGGGCGGCGCCGGAAGCCGGGACGGAAAGCGGCCTGCAAGTGGCGGTCAATACGGCGACGGAAGAGGAGCTGATGCAAATTCCCGGCATCGGGCCGACGAAAGCCAAAGCGATCATCGCCTACCGCGATGAGCACGGACCGTTTCAGCGGGTTGAAGATTTGCTTAAGGTCAGCGGCATCGGGGAAAAAACATTGGAAAAATTAAAGCCGTATTTGCTTGTGCCATAAAGTGGGCAAGGAAAATGGATGCGTGTTTGCCCGCTGATGGGCGGGGATGCTGCAGGAGTTATGGCAACTTTTTTCAGCATTGACGGCGCTCAAGCCGGCCGATAGACTAAAATTATCGAAACAAGCGGAGGGACATGATATGGAACGAATGACATGGGACCAATATTTTATGGCGCAAAGCCATTTGCTGGCGCTGCGCAGCACGTGCACGAGGCTCGCGGTCGGGGCGACGATCGTGCGCGACAAACGCATTATCGCCGGTGGGTATAACGGCTCGATCGCCGGCGGCGCCCATTGCATTGATGAAGGGTGCTACGTCATTGACGGCCATTGCGTGCGGACGATCCACGCGGAAATGAACGCGATTTTGCAATGCGCCAAGTTTGGCGTCCCGACAGAAGGGGCGGAGATGTATGTCACCCATTTTCCGTGTTTGCATTGCTGCAAGGCGATCATTCAAAGCGGCATTCGCGCCGTGTATTATGCGCAAGATTACAAAAACCATCCGTATGCCCTTGAGCTGTTTGCCCAAGCCGGTGTCCGCCTCGTGCAAGTGCCGTTGAAGATGGACGTGTTTGCCCAGCTTTCCGGCGGAGGGGAACAATGAAAGGACAAGCCGTTTATATCGCCGCGGCGGCGCTTTTAGCCGCAGCGGCTGCCTTTTTGGTCAAACCCGCCTTTTTCCTCCTTTCCGGCTATCTTCTTCTGCTTCACGTTCACCGGAAGCGTCTGTTGATTCCCGCCTTGGCCGCGGCCTCGTTCTGTTTCATCTATGTTCTCGTCGTCGACCATTATAACAAAACGGCCCTTTCCGGCGGCCGCCATACCGTTTTGCTTCGCTTTCCCGCCCCGCCTTCGATCGACGGCGACCGGCTGCAGGCGCCGGTCAACGTAGGCCGGGAACGGGTGCAGCTTCGCTATACCATTCGGACGCCGGCGGAAAAAGCGGCGCTGCACGCCCACCTTATGCCCGGAACGGTTTGCCGCGTCACGGGGACGCTTGAGCGCCCGCAGCCGGCAAGCAATCCGTACGCGTTTGACTACCGCCGCTATTTGCGTTTCCACCGCATCCACTGGCTGTTTCTCCCCGAGGCGATCGATCTTTCTGCCTGCTTTCGCGCCCGTCCGACCGTGATCGAGCGGCTCGTTTCGCTTCGCGAAGCGGGCGTTCGCCGCATCGAAGCCCATCTTCCGCCGGAAGCGGCCGGCATTGCGGCCGCCCTGATTTATGGCGAGCGCCGTCAGCTTGATGACGAGGTGCTTGATGGTTATCAACAACTTGGTCTCATTCATTTGCTGGCGATTTCCGGCGGTCATGTCACCTTGCTTGTCAGCGCGGTGTTTGCCATAGCGATCCGTTTCGTGACGCGTGAGGCAGCCGCCGTCGCTTTAATGGCCGCGCTGCCCGTTTACGCGGTGCTCGCCGGCGCCTCGCCGTCAGTTTTGCGCGCTTGTGTGACAGGTATGATCGTGCTTGCTGTCGCGTGGAAAAAAGGGGCGATTCACCCGCTCGATGCGTTAAGTTGGACGGCGATTGCGCTTTTCGTCTTAGATCCGTACATGATGTTTGATATTGGCTTTCAATTGTCGTTTGTAGTGACGTTTGTCCTCCTCGTTCATTTTCCGGCGCTCGCCGCTGTTCGTTCCATGATCGGGCGGCTCTTCCAAACAGCGCTTGCCGCCCAGCTCGCCGCCCTGCCGATTTTGCTTTACCACTTTTATGAAGTTTCCGTATGGAGTGTCGTCCTCAATGTCGTGTTTGTCCCTTTGTATTCGTTTCTTATTTTGCCGTTGGCCGTTTTTGTTGCCGCTGTTCCGTTTCCTCCGCTCGTTTGGTTGTTCAGCCGCTTCATCGGGCTCACGAACACCGTTGTCCGTTTTTTCTCTGTCGATCACCCGTTTTCGCTTGTGCCCGGGCGTCCGGAGCCTTGGTGCTTAGCCGTTTATGCCGTTGCGGTCGCGGCCGCATGGCTGTTTTGGGAGCGCGGCCGGCTGCTTCACGGCTTGGCGGCGGTGGCGGCCGCCATGGTGCTTCAGCTTGCGAGTCCATACGTTAATCCAAAAGGGGAAGTGACGGTGTTGGATGTCGGCCAAGGCGACTGCCTTTACATCGAGCTTCCTTATCGAAAAGCCGTCTA
Source organism: Geobacillus subterraneus (assembly GCF_001618685.1). Lineage (GTDB taxonomy): Bacteria > Bacillota > Bacilli > Bacillales > Anoxybacillaceae > Geobacillus > Geobacillus subterraneus. Next base: position 745,212 of record NZ_CP014342.1, read on the forward strand.
CCTTATCGACACCGGCGGGACGCCGGAACTAAAGGAGGAACGGTGGCGCCGGCGAATGCGGCCGTTTTCCGTCGGCCGCGATGTCGTCGTGCCGTTTTTAAAAGCGCAAGGGGTAAGGGCAATCGACAAGCTCATTCTTACGCATGATGACGCCGACCATATCGGAGCGGCTCCCGAGGTGCTAAAAGCGGTGCGCGTCAAGCGAATCGTCACAAGCCCAAAAGCGCTGCCGGCCATCCAAGCGATGGCGCGCCCGTTTTCTGTGCCGGTTGCCGCTGCATCGCGGGGGGAACGGTGGGAGGAAGGCGGCATAACGTTTGCTGTGATTCACCCGGAGGCGGGCAGTCAAGACGACAATAACGGCTCGCTCGTCTTGTTCGCCCGGCTTGGCGGTTTAGATTGGCTGTTTGCCGGAGACATTGAGAAGGAGGCGGAACGGGCGATCATCGGCATATATCCGCAGTTGCGCGCCGATGTGCTCAAAGTTGCCCACCATGGCAGCAGAACATCGACAACAGAGCCGTTTTTGCAAGCGGTGAAACCGCGGGCGGCCATCATTTCCGTCGGCCGCTTCAACCGTTACGGCCATCCGTCTCCGGATGTGTTGGAACGGCTGAAACAACAAGGTGTTCTCATTTGGCGGACAGATGAAAACGGGGCCATTCGTTATTTTTATGATGGAAAAAGCGGAACCTTTCAAGCGATGAAACCATAGAATGTAGTGCATAAAAAACGGAACCTTTCTCGTCGATCCAACGAGCGCATATTAGCCAAAAAGAAAAAAGGATTGCTTATGTAAGCAATCCTTTACCGGCCGAAAAATTCGATCAGCGTCGCGATGATGAACATCGTCGCGAAAAAGCCGAACGATACGATAAATCCGACGGCGGAATCGACGGCGTCATTCCGTTGGCTTTGCACTTCCTTTTCAAATACGTTCATCGTTTTCCCCCTCCTCGTGCAATCATTTTTAGTATAGACGAAAACGCTAAAAAAATCTACCGCCGCCTGTCCATTTTCCTTCCTTGACAACAGTTGACACAAATACTTTCAAACAGCCGGGAAAACATAAAAATAACCCGCTGGCAAATAAGGTCCTAGGACTTATTGGCCGGCGTTTATATAAAGGGGAACCGGTTTTTTCGACAGCCGGTTCCCTTGTAAAATGGCGAAAAACGGTGTATCTTTCTAGCAGGGAATCTTGCTAGAGAATGGAGAAGGGAACATGCTGGAACGCGTATGGGGAAACATTGAAAAACGGCGGTTTTCTCCCCTTTATTTATTATATGGCAGCGAGCCGTTTTTATTAACAGAAACGTACGAACGGTTGGTGAAGGCGGCGCTTGGCGAGGAAGAGCGCGAGTGGAACTCAGCGGTGTACGACTGTGAGGAAACGCCGGTGCAGGCGGCGCTTGAAGAGGCGGAAACGGTGCCGTTCTTCGGAGAACGGCGCGTCATTCTCATCAAACATCCATATTTTTTTACGGCTGAAAAAGAGAAGGAGATCGAGCACGACTTGGGAAAGCTGGAGGCATACATAAAAGCGCCGGCGCCGTTTTCGATCGTCGTCTTTTTTGCGCCGTATGACAAGCTTGATGAGCGGAAAAAAATCACGAAACTGGCCAAAGAGCACTGCGAAGTCGCCGTTGCCGCCCCGCTCGCTGAGGGGGAGTTGCGCGCCTGGGTGCGGCAGCGGATCGAGAGCCAAGGGGCGCGGGTTGATGACGAAGCGATCGATGTGCTCTTGCGGCGGGCCGGAACGCAGCTGGCCGCATTGGCGAACGAGATCGATAAACTCGCTTTGTTTGCCGGGCCGGGCGGGACGGTGGAGGCTGCGGCTGTCGAGCAACTTGTCGCCCGCACGCCGGAAGAAAATGTGTTCGTTCTTGTCGAGCAAGTCGCGAAGCGCGACATTCCGGCAGCGTTGCAGACGTTTTATGATTTGCTGGAAAACAATGAGGAGCCGATCAAAATTTTGGCGCTGCTCGCCGGCCATTTTCGTCTGCTGGCGCAAGTGAAATGGCTCGCCCAAGCGGGATATGGGCAGCCGCAAATCGCTTCTGCGCTGAAAGTGCACCCGTTTCGCGTCAAGCTCGCCCTTGGCCAGGCCGCCCGCTTTTCCGAGCAGGAACTGGCCGAGGCGATTGACGAACTGGCCGCCGCCGATTACGAGGTGAAAAGCGGAGCCATGGACCGCCGGTTGGCCGTTGAGCTGCTGCTGATGCGCTGGGGCGGCCGGCGGTGAAGCCAAACCGATGTTGTTCACTGTGCGCCCATAGGCAAAACCCGTTTTTTTCGCAATGAGGACATTGACTAGCCGGCGGGGCTTCGTCCTTTTATCTTTCATTAGGGAAACAAAAAACGACCTGGCGCCAGGTCGTTTTTCATTAGGAAGCTTGGATGCTGTTTAATTTTTTCGCTAAGCGCGATTTTTGCCGGCTGGCGGCATTTTTATGGATAAGGCCTTTGCTTGCGGCTTTGTCTAACTTCTTCGAAGCGATAATGAACGCTTCTTGCGCTTTTTCTACGTCTTTTAACTCAACGAGCGCTTCAAATTTTTTGATCGCCGTGCGCATGGCCGATTTCATCGAGGCGTTGTGAGCCCGACGTTTTTCGCTCGTTTTCGCGCGTTTGATCGCCGATTTAATGTTAGCCACGTCCGTTCACCTCCATTACCGTTCCTATTCTCGCTGTGAACAACAGGAAGAACAAATGTTATTCTATCAAACGTGTTTTGATTATGCAAGAGGATTCAAGCGAAAATCCTTTACGAAACATGAATGACCAAGCCCCATTGCGGCGACAATAAAAGAAAACGGCATAAACGAGGAGGAACGATATGGAACAGCCGCTCGATTTACGCATGTACTCGGTGCGCACCGACTTAGCGATCGAAGCCCATGAGATCGCGGTCGAGGAGCGCTTGCAGCAAAAAAAAGAAAGCGCCTCGCCGATTGAAGGGGTCATCATTCACGATCAAGAGATCGACGGTGTCAAGCTGTCGCACGTGCACGTGACAGAGCAAGGATCGGCATCGATCGGCAAAAAACCGGGCCATTATTTGACGATCGAAGCGCAAGGCATCCGCGAACAAAATACGGAATTGCAGCAAAAAGTGCAGCGCATTTTTTCCGAGCAGCTCAGCGCCTTTCTTAAGCGGCTTCGCATCCCGGATGGGGCAAGCTGCCTGATCGTCGGACTCGGCAACCAAAATGTTACCCCTGACGCGCTTGGTCCGCTGACGGTTGAAAACGTGCTCGTCACCCGCCATTTGTTTCAATTGCAGCCGGAAAGCGTTGAAGAAGGGTTCCGGCCGGTCAGCGCCCTCGCCCCGGGGGTGATGGGAACGACCGGCATTGAGACGAGCGACATCATCGACGGCGTCGTCCGAAAAACGAAGCCGGATTTTGTCATCGTCATTGACGCGTTGGCTGCCCGCTCGATCGAACGAGTCAATGCAACAATCCAAATTTCCGATACCGGCATCCATCCTGGTTCCGGGGTTGGCAACAAGCGGAAAGAGCTGAGCTACGAGACGCTCGGCATCCCGGTCATTTCGATCGGTGTCCCGACAGTCGTTGATGCCGTCTCGATCACAAGCGACACGATCGACTTCATTTTAAAACATTTCGGCCGCGAGATGCGCGAAGGACAGCGGCCATCAAGCGCTCTCGCCCCGTCCGGCTGGACGTTCGGGCGCAAAAAGAAGTTGACGGAACAAGATATGCCGTCGCCGCAAGAACGGTCGACGTTTCTCGGCATGGTCGGCACGCTCGGCGATGAAGAAAAGCGCCGCCTCATTTATGAAGTGCTCGCCCCGCTCGGCCATAACTTAATGGTGACGCCGAAGGAGGTCGATTCGTTTATCGGCGATATGGCGAACTTATTGGCCGGCGGCTTGAACGCGGCGCTGCATCGGCAAGTCGATCAAGGCAATACAGGCTCGTACACCCATTAGGCAAAAAACGGTTCTATCTTTTCCCGCTTGGCCATACGTTAAAGTGAGGAGACAAGCCGGGAAAGGGTGGGAATATGAAACGAGGGCGCTCCCCAAACGTTGTGATCACCGTTCCAGGAGCCAGCTTAAAAAAACTGTTTATGCTCGTCATTGTTGGATGCATGATGATGTTTATGCTCGTCGGAGCGCTGACGTCGCTGCGTCCGGAATACCGCCCGTCGTCATCGTCGCTCAACGATATGGCGGCCCATTTTCCGGAAGAAACGTTCATTCGCCTGTTCGGGCTTGAAAACCGTTATTTTGCCCAGCTGCTGCCGAAGGAGCGGCAACAGACGAATTACTCGTCGCTGTTGTTCCGCCTGGCGACAAGCATCAATCCCGATGACCCGCGCAGCCTGCTCGGCAGCGAGCTGCCGGGCTTTGCCTTATATGACAGCAAAATTTTGATCGCCGGCGAAGGGACGGATTACACGAACATTCCGTATGAATCGGCGCCGCCGCTTGAGGTGATGCTCGCTGAGCGGCAAGCGTCAGTGGAGGAGCTGGAACAAGCGGAGCAAAACCAAGACGAAAAGCCGCTCCCGCCGCCGGCGCAGACAACGGGAGGAAGAGAAGTCGTCTACATTTACCATACACATACGCGCGAGTCGTATTTGCCGGCCTTAAAAGGCGTGACCGATCCGGATTTGGCGTTTCACCAAAGCGTAAACGTGACGAAAGTCGGCGAAAAACTAATGGAAGAATTAGAGAAGCGGGGAATTGGCGCGCAAATTAACAAAACCGATATTGAAGCCGAGCTGTTGAAAAAAGGGATGAAATACGGCCAGGCGTACGATATGTCGCGGCAAACGGTCGTCGCGGCAATGAAGCAAAACCGTGACTTGCAATATTTCATCGATATTCACCGCGATGCGCATCGGCGGAAGCATACGACGACGACGATCAATGGCGTCGATTATGCACGTGTGGCGTTTATTGTCGGCGGCGAGAACGCGGAATACGAGAAAAACTTGCAGCTGGCGACGGAGCTTCATCATTTGCTGCAAAAAAAATACCCGGGGCTAAGCCGCGGAGTCATTAAGAAGCAAGGGGCGGGAACGGACGGAAAGTTTAATCAAGATTTATCCGGGAACGCGATTTTAGTGGAATTTGGCGGCGTCGATAATACGTTTGCCGAGCTGTTCCGTTCGGCGGCGGCGTTTGCCGATGTGTTCAGCGAATATTATTGGCAGGCGGAAAAAGTCGAGGCGCCGGCTCCGGCAGAGAAAAAGTAAAGGGGCGTCGTATATGGCAAGATGGTTCATTCGGTTTAGTGCAGCGCTCTTTCTCCTTTTTTTCGGTGTGCTGTTTGGCATGCAGCAGGCGCATCACGGCATGGAACGGATGCGCGGCTATGCCGACCCGTCGTTTCCGTCCGTTATTCAGATCGAGAAAAATGGGAACGGAGAGCTTGAAGCGGCGGTGTTCGGACAGACGGTGACAGCGAGTGATTTGCAGGAAAAACAGGAAACGATTCAAGAGTTAAAAACGTTCAATCTCTTTTCTGAACTCGGCCGGCAGTTTGCTGACGCGGCGACGGCGTTCATGGAAACGTTGCTTTCGCTCGTCGGCCGCGTGTTTAGTTAGCCGGTTCGCCGATTTCCGGACGGATCAAAAAAAGCTCGTTGCCCCGCCACGTATGGCGGCTTTTTTGTTTTTGTCTTGGTCATTGAATCTTCTTCGCACTGTTGCTATAATCAAAGCTAGTGTAGTTTTGCGAAGAAGCAGGAGTGAGAGACAATGAACCGGGAAGAACGGTTGAAACGACAAGAACGGATTCGCAATTTTTCGATTATCGCCCACATTGACCACGGAAAATCGACGCTTGCGGACCGCATTTTAGAAAAAACGGGCGCGCTGTCAGAGCGCGAGCTGCGCGAACAGACGCTGGATATGATGGATCTTGAGCGCGAGCGCGGCATCACGATTAAATTGAATGCGGTCCAGTTGACATATAAAGCGAAAAATGGGGAAGAGTATATTTTCCATTTGATCGATACGCCGGGCCACGTCGATTTTACGTATGAGGTGTCGCGCAGCCTCGCTGCCTGCGAAGGAGCGATTTTAGTCGTCGATGCCGCCCAAGGCATTGAAGCGCAGACGCTCGCGAACGTATATTTGGCCATTGACAACAACTTGGAGATTTTGCCGGTTATTAATAAAATCGATTTGCCAAGCGCCGAGCCGGAGCGCGTCCGCCAAGAAATTGAGGATGTCATCGGCCTCGACGCCTCCGAGGCGGTGCTCGCCTCCGCGAAAGTCGGCATCGGCATCGAGGACATTTTAGAGCAAATCGTGGAAAAGATTCCGGCCCCGTCAGGCGATCCGGACGCGCCGCTAAAGGCGCTTATTTTCGATTCGCTTTATGATCCGTACCGCGGCGTCGTCGCTTATGTCCGCATCGTTGATGGAACGGTCAAGCCGGGCCAGCGCATTAAAATGATGTCGACCGGCAAAGAGTTTGAAGTGACCGAAGTCGGCGTGTTCACGCCAAAACAAAAAATTGTCGACGAACTGACGGTCGGCGATGTCGGCTATTTGACCGCGTCGATCAAAAACGTAAAAGATACGCGCGTCGGCGATACGATCACCGATGCCGAACGGCCGGCCGCCGAGCCGCTCCCCGGCTACCGGAAGCTCAACCCGATGGTGTTTTGCGGCATGTACCCGATCGATACGGCGCGCTACAACGACTTGCGCGAAGCGCTAGAAAAGCTGCAGCTGAACGATGCGGCGCTCCACTTTGAGCCGGAAACGTCGCAGGCGCTCGGGTTCGGTTTTCGTTGCGGGTTTCTCGGTTTGCTCCATATGGAGATTATCCAAGAGCGGATCGAGCGCGAGTTTCATATCGATTTAATTACAACGGCGCCGAGCGTCGTCTACAAAGTATATTTGACGGACGGAACGGAAGTCGCCGTCGACAACCCGACGAACATGCCCGATCCGCAAAAAATCGACCGCATCGAAGAGCCGTATGTGAAAGCGACGATCATGGTGCCGAACGACTACGTTGGGCCGGTGATGGAGCTGTGCCAAGGGAAGCGCGGCACGTTTGTCGATATGCAATATTTAGACGAAAAACGGGTGATGTTGATTTACGATATTCCGCTGTCGGAAATCGTGTATGACTTTTTCGACGCCTTAAAATCGAACACGAAAGGGTACGCGTCGTTTGACTATGAATTGATCGGCTATCGGCCGTCCAATCTCGTCAAGATGGATATTTTGTTGAATGGCGAAAAAATCGATGCTTTATCGTTTATCGTTCATCGCGATTCCGCCTACGAGCGCGGCAAAGTGATCGTCGAGAAGCTGAAAGATTTAATCCCGCGCCAGCAGTTTGAAGTGCCGGTGCAGGCGGCGATCGGCAATAAAATCATCGCCCGCTCGACGATCAAGGCGCTGCGTAAAAACGTGCTCGCCAAATGTTACGGCGGCGACGTGTCGCGGAAACGAAAGCTGCTTGAGAAGCAAAAAGAAGGAAAGAAACGGATGAAGCAAATCGGTTCGGTCGAAGTGCCGCAAGAAGCGTTTATGGCTGTCTTGAAAATCGACGACCAGAAAAAATGATGGGCAGGGCTGTCTCCTCCGGGGATGGCCTTGTTTGTTTGCCGCGATGGGGTGCCGGCGGCAGGACGTAAGGCGCCGTGCGCCGCTTTGCGCCGGCAGTCGGGCTGCGGCCGAAAGGAGGAGAGTCATGGCAATATCAGCGTATTTTCACATTCCGTTTTGCGCCCAGATTTGCCATTATTGCGATTTTAATAAAGTGTTTGCGGCCGGCCAGCCGATCGACGCCTATTTGCGGGCGATGGACAAGGAAATGGCGCGGACAGCGGCCGAGTTCGGCCGCCAACTGAAGACGCTGTTTATCGGCGGGGGCACACCGACAGTGCTCGAGCCGGCGCAGCTCGGCCGTCTGTTAGCGAGCATCCACAACCATTTTCAGTTTGACCCGCAAGCGGCCGAATTTACAGTCGAGGCCAATCCGGACGGGCTGACGAAAGAGAAGCTCGCCATTTTGCGCGATGGTGGGGTAAACCGGCTGAGCATCGGCGTCCAGACGTTCGATGATGGGCTTCTTCAAGCGATCGGCCGCACCCATCGGCGCAATGATGCTGAGCGGGCGGTGGCGATGGCAAGGGAGGCCGGCTTTAAAAACATCAGCCTCGATCTTATGTACGGCTTGCCGGGGCAGACGGTTGAGCAGTTTCTTGCCGATTTGGAAACCGCGTTTTCGCTCCATGTGCCGCATCTTTCCGCCTACTCTTTGATCCTTGAGCCGAGAACGATTTTTTACAACGAATGGCGGAAAGGCCGGCTTCGCCTCCCGGGAGAGGAAGCGGAGACGGTGATGTATGAAGCGGTGATGGAACGAACGGCCGCCTATGGCTATCGGCAATACGAGATTAGCAACTATGCGTTCCCTGGATTTGAAAGCCGGCATAATTTCGCCTATTGGAACAACGAAGAGTATTACGGCATCGGCGCCGGGGCGCACAGTTATGTTGCTGGCGTGCGGCGCGCTAACATCGGGCCGGTTCGCCATTACATCGAGAAGGTGGAACGCGGCGAATGGCCGCATCGCGACGTGCACCGGCTGACTGTGCGCGAACAGATGGAGGAGGAAATGTTTTTAGGGCTGCGCAAGACGGAAGGAGTATCCAAAGTCCGCTTCCGGCAAAAGTTCGGCCGCGAGATGGACGACGTGTTTGGCGAGGCCATCCGCCGCGAAGTCGAGCGCGGGCGCCTCGAGGAGACGGCGACCCACGTCCGCTTGACAAAACGCGGCAAGCTGCTCGGCAATGAAGTGTTCGCCGCCTTCCTCGGCGAAATGTAAACATTGACATTTGCCGGGCGATTTGCTACCCTAATAGTAGATTTAGCACTCAAATTGTTTGAGTGCTAACAGAGGTGAGAAACGTGTTAACGGACCGCCAACTGTTGATTTTGCAGGTGATTATTGACGACTTCATTCGTTCCGGGCAGCCTGTCGGTTCGCGGACGTTATCAAAAAAGCACCAAATCACGTTCAGTTCAGCGACGATTCGCAACGAAATGGCGGATTTGGAAGAGCTAGGTTATATTGAAAAAACGCACATTTCTTCGGGTCGCGTGCCATCGGAAAAAGGGTATCGCTATTACGTCGACCATTTACTGCCGCCGCAGCGGCTGACAAGGGCGGATATCCAAAAAATCCGCTCCGTGTTCGCCGAGCGCATCTACGAACTTGAGAAACTGGTGCAAAAGTCGGCGCAAATTGTATCCGATTTAACGAACTACACGTCGATCGCCCTCGGTCCGGCGTTTAAGGAAAGCAAGCTGAAGCGGATGCAGATCGTTCCGCTCAACGAACAGACGGCCGTCGCCATCGTCGTGACGGACACCGGCCACGTTGAAAACCGCGTCGTTACAGTCCCGGCAACGATCAATGCCGGTGATCTTGAAAAGATGGTCAATATTTTAAACGACCGGCTGAACGGCGTTCCGCTCATCGATTTAAAAGAAAAAATCGAGACGGAAGTAGCCGACGTGCTGCGCCGGCATATTCACAACTACGACAGCATACTCAATACACTGATCGACACGCTTGACATCCCTGAAGAGGAAAGGATGTTTTTTGCCGGCAAGGCGAATATGCTCAACCAGCCGGAATTTAGCGACATTCAAAAAGTGCGCCCGCTTTTGAATATCATCGAGCAAGAAAAGGACATTTATCGCCTGCTCCGCAAGCAAAATCAAAAAGGAGTGCAAGTGTCGATCGGGCGGGAAAACGAGCTGAGCGGCATGGAAAACTGCAGTTTGATTACGGCCACGTATTCGGTCGGCGATGAACCGCTCGGGACGATCGCTATTCTCGGTCCGACGCGCATGGAGTATTCGCGCGTCATCACCGTGTTAAACCGCGTCGCCTCTGATTTGTCGGCTGCGTTGGCAAAATGGTATCAAAATCAGTAAGAATGGCCATATTGGTTAACGGATGGATGTTCGTCCATCCTTTCCTTGTGGCCATTGATACATAAATCGCGACCCCTGATCGGGAGGTGAAGGCAATGGAACAAGGAGAAAAACAAGCGGCTGAACAAGCTACATACAATGAGCTGGAAACAGAACAGCCGGTTTCGGCGGAAGAGGCGGGTTCGCAGCCGGAAGATGAAACAGTTGGCGCCGTTTCAGAGCATGCGGATGCACAAGCCGGCGAGAATCCGGAGGCAGCTTCTACGACAGCTGATTCTAGCGGCGAAACATCGGCTGAGGCCGAAGAGCTGGCCAAAGCCAAGGCGAAAGTCGCCGAACTGGAAGCGAAACTGGCCGAGACGGAACACCGCTATCTCCGCTTGTACGCCGATTTTGAGAACTTCCGCCGCCGGGCGCGCCAAGAGATGGAAGCGGCTGAAAAATACCGCGCCCAAAGTTTGGCGAGCGATCTGCTTCCGGTGCTTGACAACTTTGAGCGCGCGTTGAAAATAGAGACGGAAAACGAACAAGCAAAATCGATTTTGCAAGGGATGGAAATGGTGTACCGAGCGCTTCTTGACGCGTTGAGAAAGGAAGGCGTCGAGGTGATTGACGCGGTCGGCAAGCCGTTTGACCCCCATTTGCACCAAGCGGTGATGCAGACGGATGAAGGCGGCTATGAGCCGAATACGGTCGTAGAGGAGCTGCAAAAAGGCTATAAACTAAAAGACCGCGTTCTCCGTCCCGCCATGGTCAAAGTAAGCCAATAATGGAAACGGAGGGTGATGAGCGATGAGCAAAATTATCGGCATTGACTTAGGAACGACGAACTCTTGCGTCGCCGTGTTGGAAGGCGGCGAAGCGAAAGTCATTCCCAACCCGGAAGGAAACCGCACGACCCCGTCGGTTGTGGCGTTTAAAAACGGTGAGCGCTTAGTCGGCGAGGTCGCCAAACGGCAAGCGATCACGAATCCGAATACGATCATCTCGATCAAGCGCCATATGGGGACGGATTACAAAGTCGAGATTGAAGGGAAGCAATATACCCCGCAAGAAATTTCAGCGATCATTTTGCAATACTTGAAATCGTACGCCGAAGACTATTTGGGCGAGCCGGTGACGCGCGCCGTCATCACCGTGCCGGCGTATTTCAACGATGCACAGCGCCAGGCGACGAAAGACGCCGGACGGATCGCCGGCCTGGAAGTGGAGCGCATCATCAACGAACCGACGGCGGCAGCGCTCGCTTACGGCCTTGACAAAGAAGAGGACCAAACGATTCTCGTCTATGACCTGGGGGGCGGAACGTTTGACGTTTCGATTTTGGAGCTTGGCGACGGCGTCTTTGAAGTGAAGGCGACCGCCGGTGACAACCATTTAGGCGGCGACGACTTCGACCAAGTCATTATCGACTATTTAGTCAGCCAGTTTAAGCAAGAGCACGGCATCGACTTGTCCAAAGACAAAATGGCGCTCCAGCGCTTAAAAGATGCAGCCGAAAAAGCGAAAAAAGAACTGTCCGGCGTCACGCAGACGCAAATTTCGCTGCCGTTTATCAGCGCGAACGAAAACGGCCCGCTCCACCTTGAGACGACGCTCACGCGGGCGAAGTTTGAAGAGCTGTCCGCCCACCTTGTTGAGCGCACGATGGGACCGGTCCGCCAGGCGCTGCAAGATGCCGGCTTGACGCCTGCGGATATCGATAAAGTCATTTTGGTCGGCGGCTCGACGCGCATTCCGGCCGTGCAAGAAGCGATTAAGCGCGAGCTTGGCAAAGAGCCGCACAAAGGCGTCAACCCGGATGAAGTTGTGGCCATCGGTGCGGCGATCCAAGGCGGGGTCATCGCCGGCGAGGTCAAAGATGTCGTTCTGCTTGACGTCACCCCGCTGTCGCTCGGCATTGAAACGATGGGCGGCGTGTTTACGAAATTGATCGAGCGGAATACGACGATTCCGACGAGCAAATCGCAAGTGTTCACAACGGCAGCCGACAACCAAACAACGGTTGACATCCACGTCTTGCAAGGGGAGCGTCCGATGGCGGCCGACAACAAAACGCTTGGCCGCTTCCAGCTGACCGGCATCCCGCCGGCGCCGCGCGGCGTGCCGCAAATTGAGGTGACGTTCGATATCGACGCTAACGGCATCGTTCATGTGCGCGCCAAAGATTTAGGAACGAACAAAGAGCAATCGATTACGATCAAGTCGTCATCCGGCTTGTCGGAAGAGGAAATTCAGCGCATGATCAAAGAGGCGGAAGAAAACGCTGAAGCCGACCGGAAGCGGAAAGAAGCGGCCGAGTTGCGCAATGAAGCCGACCAGCTCATCTTTACAACGGAAAAAATGGTGAAAGAGCTCGAAGGAAAAGTGAGCGCCGATGAAATCAAAAAAGCGCAAGAAGCAAAAGACGCCTTGAAAGCAGCGCTTGAGAAAAACGATCTCGATGACATCCGCAAGAAAAAAGAGGCGCTGCAAGAGGCGGTGCAGCAGCTGTCGATCAAGCTGTATGAACAAGCGGCGCAACAGGCGCAAGCCGGCGCGGCCGATAAAGACAACGTAGTCGATGCGGAATTTGAAGAAGTCAATGACGATAAATAATGGAGGGAAAAGTCAAAGTCAGGCCTGCCTTGGCTTTGACTTTTTTTCTAGCATTCACATATTGTCATAAAACAAAGGGAAATGATAAAATAACCTTTATGTGAGTGAATCGGGAGTGGATGATCAACGATGGCGAAGCGCGATTACTATGAAGTTCTCGGCGTCAGTAAAAACGCGACGAAAGACGAGATTAAAAAAGCGTATCGAAAGCTTTCGAAGCAGTATCATCCAGACATTAACAAAGCGCCGGACGCCGCCGAGAAGTTTAAAGAGATTAAAGAAGCGTATGAAGTGTTAAGTGATGACGAAAAACGGGCCCGCTACGACCGGTTTGGCCACGCCGACCCGAACGAGGCGTTCGGCGGCGGATTCCAAGGGGGCGGGTTTGACTTTGGTGGATTCAGCGGCTTTGGCGGCTTTGAAGATATTTTTGAGACGTTTTTCGGCGGCGGTCCGCGCCGGCGGGCAAGCGGGCCGCGCAAAGGGGCCGACGTGGAATATATGATGACGCTCACGTTTGAGGAAGCGGCGTTCGGAAAAGAAACGGAAATTGAAGTTCCGCATGAAGAAACGTGCGCTACGTGCCAAGGCAGCGGGGCGAAGCCAGGCACAAGCCCGCAATCGTGCCCGCATTGCCACGGCAGCGGACAAGTGACGAGCGAACAGACGACGCCGTTTGGCCGCATCGTCAACCGCCGGACGTGCCCGGTTTGCGGCGGCACGGGCCGCTACATCCCGGAAAAATGCCCGACGTGCGGCGGCACCGGGCGCGTCAAACAGCGAAAAAAAATTCATGTCAAAATTCCGGCTGGCGTCGATGATGGCCAGCAGCTGCGCGTCGCCGGCAAAGGGGAACCGGGCGTAAACGGCGGGCCGCCGGGGGATTTGTATATCATTTTCCGCGTCGAACCGCATGAGTTTTTCAAGCGCGACGGCGATGATATTTATTGTGAAGTGCCGCTTTCATTCGCCCAGGCGGCGCTCGGTGATGAAATTGAAGTGCCGACGCTCCACGGCGATGTAAAGCTGAAAATCCCGGCCGGCACGCAAACGGGCACGCGCTTTCGCTTAAAAGGAAAAGGAGTGCCGAACGTGCGCGGCTATGGCCGAGGCGACCAGCACGTCATCGTCCGCGTCGTGACGCCGACGAAGCTGACGGAAAAACAAAAGCAGCTGCTGCGCGAGTTTGACCGGCTCGGTGGAGACACGATGCACGACGGGCCGCACGGTCGTTTTTTTGAAAAAGTAAAAAAGGCGTTTAAAGGAGAAGCGTGAGCGCGATGAAATGGTCAGAAATCAGCATTCATACGACGCACGAGGCGGTCGAGGCGATTTCGAACATTTTGCATGAGGCGGGCGCCGGAGGCGTTGTCATCGAAGACCCGTACGACCTTGTCAAAGACCGCGACGACTGGTATGGCGAAATCGTCGAGCTCAATCCGGACGATTACCCGGAAGAAGGGGTCATCATTAAGGCGTATTTGCCGGTCAATAGTTTTCTTGGCGAAACGGTGGAACAAATTAAGCAGGCAATTAACAATTTATGGCTGTACGATATTGACCTTGGCAAAAATAAAATTACGTTGAGCGAAGTGAATGAGGAAGAATGGGCGACGGCGTGGAAAAAGCATTACCATCCGGTGAAAGTATCGGAAAAATTTACAATTGTGCCGACATGGGAAACGTATGAACCGGCCTCCGACGATGAGCTGATCATCGAAATGGATCCGGGCATGGCGTTTGGCACCGGCACCCATCCGACGACGGTCATGTGCCTGCAGGCGCTTGAAAAATACGTGCGCCCTGGCGACGAGGTCATTGATGTTGGCACCGGCTCCGGCATTTTAAGCATCGCCGCCGCCATGCTCGGCGCCCGTTCGGTGCGAGCGCTTGACTTGGATCCGGTGGCGGTCGACAGCGCGCGGCTGAACATCAAGCTCAATAAAGTGCAGCACGTGGTCACGGTCGCGCAAAACAATTTGCTTGACCATCTTGACGAACAAGCTGATGTGATCGTCGCCAACATTTTGGCCGAAATCATTTTGCGCTTTACGGCTGACGCCTACCGACTGTTGAAGCCGGGCGGCCGCTTTATCACGTCCGGCATCATTCAGGCGAAAAAGCAAGACGTCAAAGACGGTCTGCTCGCCGCTGGATTTGTCATTGAAGAAATCGATGTGATGGAAGATTGGGTGGCGTTTGTCGCCATCAAACCGTAGGCAAAGAAGGGATGTTTCGTGCAGCGTTACTTCGTTTCCGACCGGGAGCGTCAAGGCGAAAACGTCGTCATCAGCGGCGGCGACGCCCATCATATCGCCCGCGTCATGCGCATGAAGCCGAAAGACGCCATTGTTTGCGTGTTCCCGGACGGGCGCATGGCGGTGTGTGAAATTGAACAAATTGCCAATGAGCAAGTATGCGCCCGTATTGTACAATGGAAGGAAGAGGGGCGCGAATTGCCGGTGCGCATTTATATCGCCCAGGGGCTGCCAAAAGGCGAAAAATGGGAGCTCGTCATCCAAAAAGGAACCGAGCTTGGCGCCGCCGGCTTTCTTCCGTTTACGGCTGCCCGTTCGGTCGTTAAATGGGATGCCAAAAAAGCAGAGAAAAAAGTAGAACGTTGGAAAAAAATTGCGAAAGAGGCGGCCGAACAGGCGGAACGCACGTCGCTGCCGGACGTGCGGGCGCCGCTTTCCTTTGATGAGCTCGTCGCCTTTGGCGCAACGGTCGATTGCCGGCTGTTTGCCTATGAAGAAGAAGCGCGAGGGAAGCGGCATAAGGCGCTCCCGTCGCTTCTCGCCCGCCTTCAGCCCGGCGGCTCGCTTTTAGCCGTCTTTGGGCCGGAAGGCGGGTTCAGCCGTGAAGAGGCACAACAGCTCAAGCAAAGCGGCTTTTTGCCGTGCAGCCTCGGCCCGCGCATTTTGCGGACGGAAACGGCGCCGCTTTATTTGCTTGCCGCCGCTTCGTACGAATGGGAGCTTTGTGCGTCAGGCCGCGAAGCGAAACGAGAGTAACAATCGGTTGCTGATTATAAAACATCGATCCCCCGCTGATGGGAAGCGGGGGTGCAGAGTGAGGTGAAGAACATGCCAACAGTGGCTTTCCATACATTAGGCTGCAAAGTCAATCATTATGAGACGGAAGCGATCTGGCAGCTGTTTAAAAAGGCCGGCTACGAACGGAAAGAGTTTGAGAGCCGCGCCGACGTGTATGTGATCAACACGTGCACGGTGACGAACACCGGCGACAAAAAAAGCCGTCAAGTCATCCGCCGCGCGGTGCGCCGCAATCCGGACGCCGTCGTCTGCGTGACGGGCTGTTATGCGCAAACATCGCCGGCCGAAGTGATGGCGATTCCTGGTGTAGATATTGTTATCGGCACGCAAGACCGGCATAAAATTTTAGACTATGTCGAGCAGTTTCAGCGCGAACGGCAGCCGATCAACGCTGTCCATAACATTATGAAAACGCGCGTGTTCGAGGAGATGGACGTGCCGGCGTTCACCGATCGGACGCGGGCATCGCTCAAAATCCAAGAAGGGTGCAACAACTTTTGCACGTTTTGCATCATTCCGTGGGCGCGCGGCTTGATGCGTTCGCGTGATCCGCAAGAAATTATCCGCCAAGCGCGCCAGCTTGTCGCCGCCGGCTATAAGGAAATCGTGTTGACCGGCATTCATACGGGCGGCTATGGCACCGATCTGAAAGATTATAATTTTGCTGCGCTTTTGCGCGATTTGGACGAGCAAGTGCCAGGGCTGAAACGGATCCGCATCTCGTCGATCGAAGCGAGCCAAATTACTGATGAAGTGATCGACGTCCTCAAGCGGTCGGATAAAATCGTCCGCCATTTGCACATTCCGCTCCAGTCGGGGTCGAACACGGTGCTCAAGCGGATGCGCCGCAAATATACGGTTGAATTTTTTGCGGAGCGGCTCGCCCGGCTGCGCGAAGTGTTCCCGGAGCTGGCGGTGACGTCCGATGTCATCGTCGGCTTCCCGGGCGAAACGGAGGACGAATTTATGGAGACGTATCACTTTATCCGCGAACAGCGGTTCTCTGAGCTGCACGTCTTTCCGTATTCGAAACGGACCGGCACGCCGGCGGCCCGCATGCCGGACCAAATCGATGAAGAAACGAAACATGACCGCGTCCGCCGCTTAATCGCCCTTTCCGACCAGCTGGCGAAAGAATACGCCTCCCGGTTCGAAGGACAAGTGCTCGAAGTCATTCCGGAAGAGCGCGACAAAGAAGAGCCGGGAATGTATATTGGCTATACGGATAACTATTTGAAAGTGCGCTTTCCGGCGGCGGAAGAGATGATCGGCGAGCTTGTCAAAGTGAAAATCACAAAGCCCGGCTATCCGTATAACGAAGGCGAGTTTGTCCGCGTCGTGCCGGATGAGGCCGTTCGATCGGTGAAATTAAGTTCATAATCCCAATGGCCGATTTAGGCTAAGCGCGTCCGCCTCATACCTCCCAGCCTTTAGGCTGGGTTTTTGTTTTTCGTAAAAATCCCGTGCCCGCAGGCGGTGATGTTCATCCATGGGCGGAGGGCAGACCGCCGCCCATGGATCTTTTTCCGTCCATTTCTCTCGGGCAGGTTGACAAGCTCGCCGGAAGATGAAATGGGAGACTATAGGGATGGCGGCTAGTTTTTCTGGCAACGACATGGTATGATGGTAGACGTCAGACCTTTCATTTTTTGCAGTAGCAGGAGAAAGGAGCGATGTTCCATGACGGAGAATATGGCGAAAATGATCGATCATACGCTGCTTAAACCAGAAGCGACGGAAGAACAAATCATTCAACTGTGCCGCGAAGCGAAACAACACGGCTTCGCCTCGGTGTGCGTCAACCCGGCGTGGGTGAAAACGGCGGCGCGCGAACTTTCCGGCACCGACGTTCTCGTCTGCACGGTCATCGGCTTTCCGCTTGGGGCGACAACGCCGGAAACAAAGGCGTTTGAAACGAATAACGCCATTGAAAACGGCGCCCGCGAAGTCGATATGGTGATCAACATCGGCGCGTTAAAAAGCGGTGATGATGAGCTCGTTGAGCGCGACATTCGCGCCGTCGTCGAGGCGGCGGCCGGAAAAGCACTTGTGAAAGTGATTATCGAAACGGCCTTGCTGAACGATGAAGAAAAAGTGCGCGCCTGCCAATTGGCGGTGAAAGCGGGCGCCGATTACGTGAAAACGTCGACCGGATTCTCAGGCGGCGGCGCAACGGTCGAGGATGTGGCGCTGATGCGCCGGACGGTCGGCGATAAAGCGGGCGTCAAAGCCTCAGGCGGCGTCCGCGACCGGGAAACGGCCGAAGCGATGATTGAAGCCGGGGCGACGCGCATCGGGACGAGCTCCGGGGTGGCGATCGTCAGCGGTCGAATTGGCGGCGCTGACTATTAAGTCCGCCTGCGGGCGTGCAAAAATAACATGGCCGTCTCAATGGCGCCGACAAACGGCAAGGCAGCGATCGAACAAATGGCGTTAAACAAGACGCTGACATGGGCGAGCTGCACGTCAGGCGCCGGACTGAGCATAACAGCGAGGCGGGCGAGCGCTTCAGTCCAAAAAAGAAACAAGGCCACGCCGGCGACGTTTAGCCATAAATGGGTGTAGGCCGTTAATTGCGCTTCCTTGCTCGAGCCGATGGACGCCAACAGCCCGGTAATGCACGTGCCGATGTTGGCGCCAAGCAAAATGGCGATGGCAGCTGGCAGCGTCAGCAATTGTTCGTTTAAAAACCCCATGGCGATGCCGATCGTCGCCGCGCTCGAATGGACAAGAGCGGTCAAGACGATGCCGACAAGAAGGCCGACCGCTGTGGAATGGTTTGTCTGGTGCAACCAAGCGTCAACGAGCGGATAGGCGGCGAGCGGCTTAGCGAGGCTGCTGAAGCCGTCCATGGCAAACAACAAAGCGGCCAGGCCGACGGCGATCATCCCGATGCTGTAAATGAGGCGGCGGCGCCCGATAAAGACAAGGAGCGCGCCGCCAACAAGAAGGGGAATGGCGCCGTCGCCGATATCGAGCGTCATGAGTTCGGTTGTGATCGTTGAGCCGATATTGCTACCTAAAATGATGCCGATCGATTGACGGAACGATAAATAGCCGGTGGCGACGAGGCCGACGGTCATCACCATTACCGCGGAGCTGCTTTGCACAAGCGCGGTCGTCGCGAATCCGGCGAGAAACGCTTGCCCTGGCGTGGCGGTAAAGCGCATGAGCCATCGCTTCAGCCGATGGCCGGATAAGGTGTAAAACCCGGCTTTCATCATGAACATACCGATAAGGAAAACGGCAGTGTAAATGGCAAACAGCACCAAAAGAGGCCCCACGGGCGATCTCCCCTTTCATCCTATATGTATGGGCCTTGTCCGCGGAGAATGACCGTTTTTTTAGGAAGTGGGGCTGAACGGCGCGAGCGCCGCTATGCTTTTTTTATTGACCTTTTCCATCGGCATGTATTATAATTGACAAGTACAATATGCAATGGTTGTTGTTCGGAGGGAGGGAAGCAGGATGTCCAAAACGATCGTTCGCAAAAATGAGTCGATCGACGACGCTCTTCGTCGCTTTAAACGTGCCGTTTCGAAAACCGGTACTTTGCAAGAAGTGAGAAAGCGCGAATTTTATGAAAAGCCAAGCGTCAGACGGAAGAAAAAATCTGAAGCGGCTAGAAAGCGCAAGCACTAAGAGCACGCATTAAAGAGGGTGTATAATCGGTGAGTCTTCTTGATCGTTTGAATGACGATATGAAGCAGGCGATGAAAAACAAGGAGAAAGAAAAGCTGTCCGTTCTCCGCATGCTGAAGGCGGCGCTGCAAAACGAAGCGATCAAGCTCGGCAAAAGCCCGCTGTCAGAAGACGAAGAGCTGACGGTTCTTTCTCGCGAACTGAAGCAGCGTAAAGACTCCCTCCAAGAATTTGAAAACGCTGGCCGTTCAGATCTTGTCGAAAAAACGAAAACCGAAATTAACATCGTTCAGTCGTATATGCCTCAACCGCTGACGGAGGACGAGCTGCGCGAACTGATCCAACAGACGATCAAGGAAGTCGGCGCTTCTTCGAAGGCGGATATGGGAAAAGTGATGGGTGCAATCATGCCGAAAGTGAAAGGAAAAGCGGACGGTTCGCTCGTCAATAAACTTGTCCAACAGCAGCTTTCATAAAACGCAATGGGCCTTGCCGGCAGGCGGGCCCGTTGTTTTTGAAAAGCGGTGCTAGAACCCCCTTTTGTCTCATACATATGAGATGAAAGGGGGTTCTTTTTAATGGTGAAAAAGTGGCGCCAGCAGATGAAGCGGTGGATGGCGGAAAAACTCGAGCTTCCCGCCGACATCATGATGGACCTTCCCCGCATTACGATGGTCGGACAAATACATATTTACATCGAAAACCACCGCGGGCTGCTCACGTTCAGCGATAAAGAGCTCCGCCTTTTGCTGCGGAACGGGCAGCTGCTCGTCCGCGGTGAACAGTTTATCATTAAAACGATTTTGCCGGAAGAAATTTTACTCGAAGGGAAAATTAGCCAAGTTGTTTATATAGAGGAGGAAAAAAAATGAAAAACGAATGGGTCGACACGCTCGCCGGCAGCGTGCGGGTCAAGGCGGAAGGAAAAGGGACGGAACGGCTGATCAACGCCTGTGTGCGCAACGGCATCGCCGTGTGGAACGTGAAAAAACATAGCCGGGATACCGCGACGTTTTTCATTAAGCTCAGCGATGTGAAACGGCTGCGCCATATCGCCCGGCAAAGCGAATGCAAGCTTTCGTTTGTCGGGAGGACCGGTCTGCCATTTTTTTGGCGCCGCGCGTGGCGAAACAGCGGATTTTGGCTCGGCCTGCTCGTTTTTATAGCCATTGTGTTTTTGCTGTCCAACATCGTTTGGAACATTGACATTGAAGGTGCGACCCCGGAGACAGAGCATCAAATGGCTCGCGAACTGAAACGAATGGGAGTCGAGCGCGGCGCATTCCAGTTCTTGCTTGATGACCCGGAAACGCTGCAAAAAAAGCTGACCGAACGCATTGATGACATTACGTGGGTCGGCGTCCAATGGGAAGGGACGTCGCTTCACTTCCGCGTCGTCGAAAAAGAGATTCCGGAGCCGAAACAGCCGGTGCCCCCGCGCCATTTAGTCGCCAAAAAAGAGGCGGTGGTGGCTGACTTATTCGTTGAAGAAGGACAACCGCTCGTTTCTGTCAACGATTACGTGCAAAAAGGCCAGCTGCTCGTTTCGGGCATTATCGGCGCCGAAGGGCGGACGAAATTTGTGCCGGCCACCGGGAAGGTGTTTGGCGAAACATGGTACAAGTCTACGGTTGTCCTGCCGCTTGAGACAACGTTTCACGTGTTGACCGGAAAATCCATTGAGCGCCATTCCATCGGGATCGGCCGCTTTTCCCTTCCGGTTTGGGGATGGAAGAAGCCGCCGTTTGCCCATACGGTCATTGAGAGAGAAAAACGGCCGTTCCGTTTTTGGAAATGGGACTTGCCGTTGTATTATGAGCGCGTCATCGTCCGCGAGGCGGAAGCCGTGAAGCGGAGCTATACGTGGGAAGAAGCGTTCGCGGAAGCGAAAAAGATCGCCCGCCGCGAACTGCGGGCTAAGCTGCCGGAGGAGGCGGCCATTCGCGGCGAAAAAGTTTTGCATCAGAGGAAAGAGAGTGGTAAAGTAAGGGTAGAATTGCATTACGAAGTCATCGAAAATATTGCCGTACCACAACCAATCGTTCAAGGAGATTGAGAATGTCAGAGCAGTTTGTTACGATCAGCCAACACGTGCGCAACCAGCAGGAAGCGGCGGCGCTCTTTGGCGTCCACGATGCCCATTTAAAGCGGATTGAAGAGGAGCTCGGCGTGTCGATTGTGACGCGCGGGGAGACGGTCAACGTCTCCGGCACGCCGCAGCAAGTCCAGCTTGTTGACGAGCTGTTGCGCCATTTGCTGATCGTCATCCGCAAAGGGGTGGCAATCAGTGAGCGCGACATCATCTATGCCGTCCAGCTGGCGAAAAAAGGGGCGCTTGACGGCCTCATCCAGCTGTACGAAGAAGAGATTACGAAAAATGCCAAAGGGAAGCCGATTCGCGTCAAAACGTTAGGCCAGCGCTATTATGTCGCGGCGATTGAGCAGCACGATTTGACGTTCGGCATCGGGCCGGCCGGAACCGGGAAAACGTACTTAGCCGTCGTCATGGCGGTCAAGGCGCTGAAAAGCGGCAACGTCAAGCGCATTATTCTCAGCCGTCCGGCTGTCGAAGCGGGGGAGAGCCTCGGATTTTTGCCCGGCGACTTGAAAGAGAAGGTCGACCCGTATTTGCGCCCGCTCTATGACGCGCTTCATGATGTATTGGGAGCGGAGTATACGCAGCGGTTGATCGAGCGCGGCACGATTGAAATCGCCCCGCTCGCCTACATGCGCGGCCGGACGCTCGAGGACGCGTTCGTCATTCTTGACGAAGCGCAAAATACGACTCCAGCGCAAATGAAGATGTTTTTAACCCGGCTCGGCTTTGGATCAAAAATGGTCATTACCGGTGACATCTCGCAAGTCGATTTGCCGAAAGGGGTCGAATCGGGGCTTTCAGCCGCCAAACGCATTTTGGCGCCCGTTAGCGGCATCGCCTTTGTGTTTTTGGAGCAGTCCGATGTTGTCCGCCATCCGCTCGTTGCGAAAATTATTGACGCCTATGATGAGGCTGGCTTATAGAAAAACTGAAGGCGCATCGTCTTTTCTTGAAAAGCGAGGGGAAAACCGGTGGGAAGGCTTCGTTTTTTTCTTGAGCGGACAAAAGATGTCCGCTTCGTCCGCTTTTGGCTGTTTTTGTTTCTGGCAGCGCTGTTGTTTACCGTCCTGTACTGGCAAGTGAAGCCGCGCCAATACGAACTGCGCCTGTTTGACGTCGCAAAGGAAACGATCCGTTCACCGGTGACGGTGGAGGATAAGGAGGCGACGGCGAGGCTGAAGGAGGAAGCAGCCGCCAAAGTGGCGGACGTTTACACGCTGAAAAAAGAATACGCCGAAAACCGAGTCGATCTTCTTTCCTCGCTGTTTGCCGCCATCGAGAGCGTGCAGAACGAGGCAGAGCCGGACCGCTCGCCGAGCAGAATGGCGGCTAAGCTCGAGGAGCGGCTGCCGCCGGAGTGGCTCGCCTATTTGTCTGCCGAAGAATGGCAGCGGTTGCTGAGCGCTGCTCCCGATGAGCTCAAGACGGCCAAAGAAGCTGCGCTGACGGCCGTGCACGCGGCCATGAACGAGCGCATTTCCCAAGCGGAGCTTGAACAGGCGCGCGCGAAGGCAGCCAAAGAACTCGAATACGCGGCGCTGTCGCCGCCGCTTCGTGAAGCGGTTGCCAAGCTTTGCCGCCGGGCGGTCATTCCGAACGTCGTTTATGACCGGACGGCGACCGAGGAAAAGCGGCGGCAGGCGATGGATGAAGTGAAACCGGTGAAAATTTTGCAAGGACAAGTGATCGTCGAAGAGGGGCAGTTCATCACGAGCGATATTTATCATCAGCTTGAGCTTGTCGGCCTGCTCGACGGCGGCCGCACGCCTTGGCCGGCGGCCGGGCTGTTTTTGTTCGTGCTGCTCTTGCTGTCGCCGCTCGTTTACTATTTCCGCGCCGAAACGACGAATGAAAAGCTGTCGCTTTACGCCGCCATTTTTACGTTCATGCTGGCGGTGATGGTGCTCATCCGTCTTCTGTCGTCCGGCGGCGCCGTCTCGACCGGCTACCTCGTTCCGGCGGCGTTCGGGCCGATGCTCGTCCGCGTGCTGCTCGGCGAGCGGCTGGCGATGATGACGGCGATCATCGGAGCCGTATGCGGCAGCCTGCTGTTCAATGAGGAAATCGGGGCGACCGGCGCGGTGTCAGTGTCGTTAGCCGTCTATCTGCTCGCGGGCGGACTGGCTGGGACGTTTTGCCTGCCTAAGGAGCTGGCGAAGGCAAAAATTTGGCGGGCCGGTGTGCTCGTCTCGGCCGTCAATATCGTTTCGCTCCTTTCGCTGCTGTTGTTGAAAAACGGCCGCTATTCGTTGCTTGAAATCAGTCTCTTTGTCGTCATGGCCATTGCTTCGGGCATTTTTTCCGCCATTTTGACGATCGGGCTGCTGCCGCTGTTTGAAACGACGTTCGGCATTTTGTCGCCGCTCCGGCTCATAGAATTGTCGAATCCGAACCATCCGCTGCTGCGGAAGCTGTTAACTGAAGCGCCGGGAACGTATCATCATAGCATCATGGTCGCCAATTTGGCCGAAGCGGCGTGCGAGGCGATCGGCGCGGACGGCTTGCTGGCGCGCGTCGCCTGTTATTACCATGATATCGGCAAGACGAAGCGGCCGCGTTATTTCATTGAAAACCAAATAGGCGGCAATCCGCATGATCATTTGTCGCCGCAATTGAGCAAAAATATCATTATCGCCCATGTCGCTGACGGCGTCGCCCTGCTTCGCAAGCACCGGCTGCCAAAGGAGATTGTCGACATCGCCGAACAGCACCACGGCACCACGCTGCTCAAGTATTTTTACCATAAGGCGCGCGAGCAAACGGAATTGGTTTCCGAAGCGGAGTTTCGTTACCCGGGCCCGAAGCCGCAGACGAAAGAAGCGGCGGTCATCAATATTGCTGACAGCGTCGAGGCGGCCGTTCGCTCGTTAGCCAACCCATCGCAGGAAAAAATTGAAAAGATCGTCCGGGCGATTATCGCTGACCGTCTGCAAGACAACCAGCTAAACGAGTGCGACATTACATTGAAAGAGCTGGAAGTGGTCGCCCGTTCGCTTTGCGAGACGTTAAACGGCGTCTTCCATTCGCGCATCGAATATCCGGAAGTACGAAAGGAAAAGGTGAAGCATGCATGACGATTCAAATCGACTTTATCGATGAGACGAACGAAATGACGGCCGAACAAATCGAGACGCTCGAGCGGTTGATTCGCGAAGCGGCGGCCATCGAGAACGTGCCCGAAGGGGCGGAAGTGAGCGTTTCGTTCGTTGACAACGAGCGCATCCGCGCGATGAACCGCGATTACCGAGGCAAAGACGCCCCAACGGACGTGCTGTCGTTCGCCCTTGAAGAGGAGGGGGAAGGCGAAATCGATATCATCGGCGTCGATGTGCCGCCGGTGCTCGGCGATATTGTCATCTCCGTCCCGAAGGCGAAGGAGCAAGCCGCAGAATACGGGCACTCGTTCATGCGCGAGCTCGGATTTTTGGCCGTGCACGGTTTTTTGCACTTGCTTGGCTATGACCACGAGACGGAAGAGGAGGAGCGTGTCATGTTCGCCAAGCAGGAGGAAATATTGGCGCGGCTCGGGTTGACGAGATAACTATGCGGGGCGTGCGGGAACGGGATCGTTTCGCTTGGGCTTGGTCGGGGATGAAGGCGGCGGTGAAGGAGGAAGCGCATTTACGTTTCCACCTGGCGGCCGCCGTTGTTGCCTTTACGGCCGGCGGCATCGTTGGGCTGTCGCGATGGGAATGGGCCGTGCTCTTGTTAACCGTCGGCGCGGTTATTACGCTCGAGCTTGTCAATACAGCCATTGAGCGCGCCGTTGACTTAGTGACAGACGAGTTTCATCCGCTGGCCAAGGCGGCGAAAGATATTGCCGCTGCCGCTGTGCTCGTGGCCGCCGGGCTTGCTGTCATCATCGGGGTGCTGCTGTTTTGGCCGCACCTTCGCTAAACGAACGAGAAAGAAAATTCTAATTTTTCTGTTACATTTTCGTTTCAGATGATGAAATTTGTGATGATTTTTTGTAAAATAAAAGAAAGCAGCGTTTGCTTTCAGGAAAGGAAGAGTCATTCGTGGAGATCGAGCAGCTTATTGCCGAAGCGAAAAAAGCGCGCGAACTCGCCTACGTGCCGTACTCAAAATTTAAAGTCGGCGCCGCGTTGTTGACGAAAAACGGCAGCGTGTACCGCGGCTGCAACATTGAGAACGCTGCCTACAGCATGTGCAATTGTGCGGAACGGACTGCGCTGTTTAAGGCGTATTCGGAAGGGGAGACGGAGTTTGCCGCCCTCGCGGTCATTGCTGACACCCCCCGTCCGGTGCCGCCGTGCGGCGCATGCCGCCAAGTGATCGCCGAACTTTGCCCCGGCGATATGAACGTCATTTTGGCCAACTTAAACGGCGATGTAAAAATCGTCACCGTTGGCGAATTACTGCCAGAAGCTTTTGCAGCGGAGGATATGCATGAATAAAGAAGGATACAAATCAGGATTTGTTGCCATTATCGGAAGACCGAACGTAGGAAAATCGACGTTTTTAAACCGCGTCATCGGGCAAAAAATCGCCATTATGAGCGACAAGCCGCAAACGACGCGCAATAAAATTCAAGGCGTTTATACGGACGATGACGCGCAAATCATTTTCATCGACACCCCCGGGGTGCATAAACCGAAGCATAAGCTCGGCGACTTTATGATGAAAGTGGCGCTCAATGCGCTTCGCGAAGTCGATTTGATTTTGTTTATGGTCAACGCTGAAGAAGGGTTTGGGCGCGGCGAAGCGTTTATTATCGAGCGGTTGAACGAGGTCAATACCCCGGTGTTTTTAGTGATCAATAAAATTGACCGCGTCCATCCGGATGAACTGCTGCCGCTCATTGACCGGTATAAGGACTTGTACCCGTTTGCGGAAATCGTGCCGATTTCAGCGCTTGAAGGGAACAATGTCGAGCGTCTGTTGGAGCAAATTAAACAGCGGTTGCCGGAAGGACCGCAATATTATCCGCCGGACCAGATTACCGACCATCCGGAGCAGTTTATTATTGCCGAGCTCATTCGCGAGAAAGCGCTTCACTTAACGCGCGAGGAAGTTCCACATTCGATCGCCGTCGCCGTGGAACGCATCGAGCGGCGCGAGGAGACGGGCACGGTATACGTTGGCGCTGTCATCGTCGTCGAGCGCGATTCCCAAAAAGGGATCATCATCGGCAAACAGGGCCGGATGTTGAAGGAAATCGGGCAGCGGGCGCGCGCTGACATTGAGGCGCTGCTTGGGTCAAGAGTGTTTTTGGAGCTGTGGGTGAAAGTGCAAAAAGATTGGCGCAACCGTCTCGCGCAGCTGCGCGACTTTGGTTTTCGCGAAGACGAGTATTGACGGCTAGAAAATTTTACGCGACATAAACCATTTTTGCCCGAGCCAACCTATAAGTAGACCACCAATACGCAATGCCTGCAGGCGGAAAGAGGTGTCACTCCATGCTTGAGTTTACGTGGAAGTTGTTTAGCCAAACAGGCAATATTGATACGTACCTTCTGTTTAAAGAGCTGGAGCGGGAACAACGGTTTGGCGGTGAAGAACAAAACGCCGAACAGGAAGAAATCGACCAGCCGATCTCGTAGTATCGTCGTTGGCTGAAGCGGTGGTGATTCGATGTTTGAGAAGTGCGAAGCGATCGTCATGCGGACGGTCGATTATGGCGAGACAAATAAGATTGTCACATTGTTTACACGAGAGTGGGGAAAGGTGGCTGCGATGGCACGAGGAGCGAAAAAGCCAAGCAGCCGCCTTTCTGCTGTTACGCAGCCGCTCGCCTACGGCCATTATTTGGTCCGCCGCAGCCGCGGCGTCGGCCTTCTTCACCAAGGGGAGCTGATTGACTCGATGCGGGCGCTGCGTGAAGATTTGTTTGCCGCCGCTTATGCGGCGTATATTGTTGAGCTCACCGATAAAAGCACGGAGGAGCAAAAGCGCAATCCGTACTTGTTCGAGCTGCTGCTGCAAACATTACAATATATGAGCGAAGGCCGCGATTTAGAGATTATGACGTTTATTTATGAAATGAAAATGCTTTCGGTGCTCGGCATTCCGCCTGTGCTCGACCGCTGTGCCCGCTGCGGGGCGACGGAAGGGCGCTTCTCATTTTCAGTCAAGGAAGCAGGCTTCCTTTGCCATCGCTGCGAGGCGGCTGATCCGCACCGGTTTTCGCTTTCGCCGGCCTCAGCTCGGCTGTTGCGCCTGTTTTACCATCTTGATCTCGCCCGGCTCGGAGCCATTTCGGTAAAAGAAGGGACAAAAGCGGAATTGAGGGCTGTATTGTCCAGCTACTATGATGAATATGCCGGTCTGTCGCTAAAGGCGAAGCGCTTTTTGGAGCAAATCGCCGAGCTGAAAGACAAGCTTGACCCGGGCGGCGAGCGTGAGACGTAATTTTCCTTGTAAACGCGGTATGTAGTATAATATGAACGAGAGTAATAGCGTATGGGACCTTTTTGGCAAGGTGGTGAGCGACGATCGAACTGAATAAACGCCAGGAGCAAATTTTGCAAATTGTGAAAGATTATGGACCGATCACTGGGGAGAGCATCGCTGAAAAGCTGAATTTGACGCGGGCGACGCTTCGGCCTGATCTAGCCATTTTGACGATGGCCGGCTACTTGGAAGCACGGCCGCGCGTCGGTTATTTTTATACGGGAAAAACGGGCACGCAGCTGTTTGCTGATAAAATTAAAAAAATGAAAGTCGAAGATTATCAATCGATCCCGGTCGTCGTCAACGAAAACGTCAGCGTCTACGATGCGATCGTTACGATGTTCTTGGAAGATGTGGGCACGCTGTTTGTCGTCGATGATGAGTCGCTTCTTGTGGGCGTTTTGTCGCGCAAAGATTTGTTGCGCGCGAGCATCGGCAAGCAAGAACTGACGGCGATTCCGGTCAATATTATTATGACAAGAATGCCGAACATCGCCGTTTGTTATAAAGACGATCCGCTCATTGACGTGGCTGAGCGGCTGATCGAAAAGCAAATCGACGCCATGCCGGTCGTGCGCAAAACGGAAAAAGGATATGAAGTGATCGGCCGCATTACGAAAACGAATATGACGAAAGCATTTGTTTCATTAGCGAAAGATGATGTATAAGCCAAAAAGGAGGAGACACATGAATCAGCGCCTCGTTTACGTCGTATCCGATTCGGGCGGGGAGACGGCCGAGCTCGTCGTTAAAGCGGCGGCCAGCCAGTTTTACGCCTCACCGGTTCAAGTGAAACGCGTCCCGTATGTAGAGGATAAAACAACGCTAGCCGAAGTCGTCGCATTGGCGAAAATGAACCAAGCCATTATCGCCTTTACGCTCGTCGTCCCGGAAATGCGGGAATTTTTGCTCGCTGAGGCGGCGCGCGAAGGGGTTGTCGCTTACGATATCATCGGTCCGCTCATTGAAAAGATGAGCGATTTGTTTCAGCTGAAGCCAAGGTATGAGCCGGGCCAAGTGCGTGTGCTTGACGAAGATTATTTCAAAAAAATCGAAGCGATTGAGTTTGCCGTGAAATACGATGATGGCCGCGACCCGCGCGGCATTTTGCGCGCCGACATTGTATTGATCGGCGTGTCGCGCACATCGAAAACGCCGCTGTCGCAATATTTGGCCCATAAGCGGCTGAAGGTGGCGAACGTGCCGATCGTTCCGGAAGTCGAGCCGCCCGAGCAGCTGTTCCAGGTCGGCCCAAGCAAATGTTTCGGATTGAAAATCAGTCCGGACAAGCTGCTGTCGATCCGCCGCGAGCGTCTGAAATCGCTCGGCTTGAATGATCAAGCCATCTATGCGAACATGGACCGCATTAAAGAGGAACTGGCGTATTTTGACGGAGTGGTGAAAAAGATCGGCTGCGACGTCATCGATGTAACGAATAAAGCTGTTGAAGAAACAGCAAGCATAATTATGAAAAAGTTAAAGCGGTAATGGTGTGTTGTCGTTTCCCTTTATCCGCACGGTTTCCTGATGGGAATCGTGCATTTTTTATGGCATATTGCTGCGGCTTATATTATAATAAAAAATTGCGAGAAAAATGCCCTATATAGGTTTAGAGCGGCCATAGGACGAGTAAACTATTTATAGCTGCTTGTCAAGGACAGTAAAAAAAAGTTTTTCGACAAAAAATGTCGAACGTCCGGAAGAAAAGAAGGATTTTTTGGAACGGTGTAGAATAATAGGGGGTGTAAAGACGTCCCTTCCTACAGGAACAGGTTTGCCCGCTGCAACAAAGCGCCGAGAAAAAAGTGAAATTTTCTTCTCGGTGCTGAAATATAATATATCGAGTGCGTCTTCGGACGGTGCCGCTGTCATTGGCTGCTGCATAGGCAGCGGGACGAGAGCGGACCGCGGGTGATTCGGCCGCCCCGCTTTTGATTTTGAAGGTAAGGGGGAAGGCGAAACGGAGAGGCTTGAAAAAATGAAAAAATTTGTCGAAATCAAAAGGAAAATGGGCTTGCTGCCGAGAATAAATAGGTGAAGAGAACACGCATTATGAAAGCCCACGGCCTCAGCCGCTGGGACGAAAGTATGGGGATGAAACAACCAAAAGCGTCCTTAAACCGGGCGCATAGGGCGTTAAGCACCGGACGGGTATTTGGTTATGGAAGTCTTGTGGAATAAGAGTCACTGTCCATATGAAGACATGCAAGAAGCTCTGTAGTACACAAGAACCCCATGGCTTTAGCCATCAGGAGGTTCAGGGGGTTGTTCATATGGGACATCGCATTCCCGAAGAAACGATTGAAGCGATTCGCCGCAGCATCGACATCGTTGGTGTGATCGGCGAATATGTTCAACTGAAAAAACAAGGCCGCAACTATTTTGGCTTATGCCCGTTTCACGGGGAAAAGACGCCATCGTTTTCCGTTTCCCCAGAAAAGCAAATTTTCCACTGCTTCGGCTGCGGGGCAGGGGGGAATGCCTTTACGTTTTTGATGGATATCGAGGGCATTCCGTTTGTGGAAGCGGCGAAACGTCTTGCGGCCAAAGCAGGCATCGACCTGTCCGCCTATCAGCTGAACATTCACGGGCATGACGACGGCAAAACCGGCGAGGCCAAAGCGATGACGGAAGCGCACGCCTTGCTGAAACGATTTTACCATTATTTGCTTGTTTATACAAAAGAAGGACAAGCGGCGCTTGATTTCTTGCAGGCGCGCGGATGGACAAAGGAAACGATCGACCGGTTTGAAATCGGTTATGCGCCGGATGCGCCCGATGCGGCGGCCAAGCTGCTCGAAAGCCATTCCTTTTCGCTTCCGATGATGGAAAAGGCGGGCTTAGTAACGAAAAAAGAAGACGGACGGTACGTCGACCGCTTCCGCAATCGCATCATGTTTCCGATTCATGATCACCGCGGTGAGACGGTCGGGTTTTCCGGCCGCCTGCTCGGCGACGGGCAGCCGAAATACGTTAACAGCCCGGAGACGCCGATTTTTCGGAAAGGAATGCTTTTATATCACTTTCATGAGGCACGGGTGCCGATCCGCAAGCGGCAAGAGGCGCTGCTCGTTGAAGGGTTTGCCGATGTGATTTCCGCCGTGCAGGCCGGCATTGATTACGCGGTGGCAACGATGGGCACGTCGCTGACTGAGGAGCAGGCGCGCATTTTGCGCCGCCATGCGGAAACGGTCACGATTTGTTATGACGGCGACAGCGCCGGAACGGAAGCCGCTTGGCGCGCTGCGGAACAACTGAGCGCGCTCGGATGCCGCGTCAAGGTGGCATCCATTCCGAACGGCCTTGACCCGGATGAATATATACGCGTTCACGGCAAGGAGCGGTTTGCCGGGGAAATCGCTGCCGCCCAGCCGCTCATGGCGTTTAAAATGACCCATTTGCGACGGGGGAAAAATTTGCAGCACGAAGGCGACCAGCTTCGTTATATCGAGGAAGTGCTCCGCGAAATCGGCAAACTGCCGAGTCCGGTCGAAAAAGATTATTACGTCCGCCAGCTCGCGGAGGAGTTTTCGTTGTCGCTCTCCGCGCTCAATGAGCAGCTGTCCCGCTGCGAGCGGGAAACGTCGATGCCGCGGAAAACGGCGGCCGGCGGAAAGGTTTCGCGGCCGACGCTGGCGAAAAAGCTGCTGCCGGCTTTCCACAATGCGGAGCGGCTGCTGCTTGCCCATATGATGCGGAGCCGCGATGTGGCGCTCATCGTTCAAGAGCGGGTCGGCGGACGATTTAACATCGAGGAGCATCGGGCGTTAGCCGCCTATATTTATGCCTTTTATGAAGAAGGGCATGAAGCCGACCTTGGCGCGCTCATGTTTCGGCTTCCCGGCGAACTGCAGCCGCTGGCGAGCGAACTGTCGTTGTTGCTGGTGGCCGATGAGGTTTCTGAACAAGAGCTCGGCGATTATATGAAGCATGTGTTGAATCACCCGAAATGGTTAATGCTAAAGGAAAAAGAGCAGGAAAAAACAGAAGCGGAGCGAAGAAAGGACTTTTTGACGGCCGCCCGCATCGCCAAAGAAATGATTGAGATGAAAAAAATGTTATCTTCTTCATAACATGGTGGTATGAGTTTTTAAAGGAGGTAATGAAATGGCTGAAAAACCAGCCCAATCAAAGCAAGCGGAAGCTGCTGGCGATACGCTTGAGCAAGTGAAAGAGCAGCTCGCCGAGCTCGGCAAAAAACGCGGCATCCTTACGTACGAGGAAATCGCCGAGCGGCT
The DNA here is from genome assembly GCF_001618685.1 of Geobacillus subterraneus. Taxonomy (GTDB): domain Bacteria; phylum Bacillota; class Bacilli; order Bacillales; family Anoxybacillaceae; genus Geobacillus; species Geobacillus subterraneus. The sequence continues at coordinate 777,210 of NZ_CP014342.1, forward strand.
TTCCGGCTTTGATTTGGACTCCGACCAGATGGATGAATATTACGAATACCTCGCTGACCAAGGCATTGAAGTGATCAGCGAATCCGACATCGAGACCGACCCGGATATCGACGAGCTGGTGAAGGAGGAAGAGTTCGACCTAAACGACTTGTCCGTTCCTCCCGGCGTGAAAATCAATGACCCGGTGCGCATGTACTTAAAAGAAATCGGCCGCGTTCCGCTTTTGTCAGCGGAAGAGGAAATCGAGCTGGCCAAACGGATCGAACAAGGCGACGAAGAAGCGAAGCGCCGGTTGACAGAAGCGAACCTCCGTCTTGTTGTCAGCATCGCCAAACGGTATGTCGGCCGCGGCATGCTCTTCCTTGATTTGATCCAAGAAGGAAACATGGGCTTGATCAAAGCGGTTGAAAAATTTGACTACCGCAAAGGCTACAAATTCAGCACGTATGCGACATGGTGGATTCGCCAAGCCATCACAAGGGCGATCGCCGATCAGGCGCGGACGATCCGCATTCCGGTTCATATGGTCGAGACGATCAACAAACTGATCCGCGTCCAACGGCAGTTGCTCCAAGACCTCGGCCGCGAACCAACGCCGGAAGAAATCGCCGAGGAAATGGACTTAACGCCGGAGAAAGTGCGAGAAATTTTGAAAATCGCTCAAGAGCCGGTGTCGCTCGAGACGCCGATCGGCGAGGAGGACGACTCGCATCTTGGCGATTTCATCGAAGACCAAGAAGCGACATCGCCGTCGGAACACGCCGCTTACGAGCTGTTGAAAGAGCAGCTCGAAGATGTGCTTGATACGCTGACGGACCGCGAAGAAAACGTGCTCCGCCTTCGCTTTGGACTCGACGACGGCCGGACACGGACGCTAGAAGAGGTTGGGAAAGTGTTCGGCGTAACACGCGAACGCATTCGCCAAATCGAAGCCAAGGCGTTGCGCAAATTGCGCCATCCGAGCCGCAGCAAACGGCTGAAAGACTTTTTGGAATGACCGCTTTTTTCGTAGTTTACTTCCTCGGAAGTAAACTATTTTTTTCTCTTTTCTTTGACTGATGAAAGGTGATTGACGAATGAATCGGCGACGACGGGAAACGATTATCCGGGAAATTGAATATTGGAAGCGTTCGCGCCTTTTGCCGGAGCAATATTGCGATTTTTTGCTTGCCCTCTATACGGAGGGGGATGGCCGCCCGCGCAGCCGCCCGCATCCCGGTTTACTTGCTGCCGGTCTTTGTTTATTGTTGCCAGCCACCGCTCTTGCCATTTATTTTACTGAATTGTCATTCGTTTTGCAAACGCTCCTTTTGTCCCTTTTTTTGGCCGCGTGCCTCTTGCTCGTTTGGCGATGGCGGAAAGAGCGGCAGCTCCTTCATTTTCCGCTGATCGGCAGCGCGTGGCTGTTGCTTGTGGAGACGGTTGCTGTCAGCAGCCATTACTTCCCCGGCCAAACCGGTGCGCTCACAATGACCGTGCTGGCGAACTGTGCCATTTGGCTTGCCATTGGCCGCCTGTTTCGCCTCCGTTACTTTTTTCTTTCTGCCGTTGTCGGTGGGGCGCTTATGGCGGCGGTTGTTTGGTGGCGATGAAGCCGGTTGTTTTTGTTTTGGAAACTTAGGGCTTTTCCTTGTCCGCTATTTACAGTAAAATAAAATTGTTTGCATCGTTCTTTATCATACATAAGGGAGGTAAAAGAGATGAACCGCAATCCGCTCATCCCGTTTTTCATCATTATGGCATTCGGGATTGTGCTGACGTTCGTCTTGTCGTTTAAAGGGCTAGGCGATGCGAAAGAGATGGCCGAAGAAAAAAAAGGCGGCGAAAAAACGGAGCAGGCTGCTGAATTTAATCCGGAGCAGTTTTACCAACAAACGTGCATCAGCTGTCACGGACAAAATTATGAAGGCGGCATGGGTCCGGCATTAAAAGGAGTTGGCGAACGGTTATCGGCGGACCAAATCAAAGATGTCCTGCAAAACGGACGCGGCGGCATGCCGGGCGGGCTTGTACCAGCCGAAAACCTCGACGCGATGACGAAATGGCTGGCCGGCTTAAAATAATAACGATGATTGACGTCCCTTTGCCTTTGGCGAAGGGATGTTTTATCATCTCGAACTAGGAGAGAGCGTTCCATTTATGCCATCAAAGTGCACAAAATTGGAAAAAGAAAGGAGGGAAATGCGGGCCGCCTTCGCACAGCAGCTTGGAGAAGGTTGGCTGCGCCGTTGTCGGATTATGAACGAATTTCACCTATCAAAGCGGCTCGAAACGGTCGCTTCCTTCATCCCGAAAGGGGCGGTGCTCGCTGATATCGGTTCCGATCACGCCTATTTGCCTTGCTATGCCTGCCTGCGCGGCTATGCGGCCAAAGCCATCGCCGGTGAAGTGGCGGACGGGCCGCTCCGCTCAGCACGGCAGCAAGTGGAAAAGGCCGGACTTTCCCACCTCATTTCCGTGCGCAAAGGAGATGGGCTGGCTGTCATCGCTCCGGGGGAAGCGGATTGCATCACGATCGCCGGCATGGGCGGCTCCTTGATTGCCCGCATTTTAGGCGATGGAGAAGACAAGCTGGCGGGGGTAAGACGGCTCATTTTGCAGCCGAACATTGGCGCCGAGCTTGTCCGCCGCTGGCTCCTTGACCACGGATGGGAGCTGGTGGCCGAACGCATTTTGAAAGAGGATGGGCAAATTTACGAAGTGCTTGTCGCCGAGCGCGGCGACGCGCGGCGGCCGTATCGCCATTTGGAGGCAGAACTGCTTTTGGGGCCGTTTTTACGTCAAGAAAACAGTGAGGTGTTTCGCGAAAAATGGCAGCGTGAACTCCGGCATTGGAAGCGGATTATCGCCGATTTGGCAGAAAAGGGAGAAAGTGAAGCGGCGCAGGAGAAAAAGCGCGAACTGGAGAAAAAAGTTCAATTGGTAGAGGAGGCGTTGCCATGAGCCGCATTCCGTACGGCTATGAGGTCATTCAGCTTGTCGAGCAGCTCGCCCCGAAACCGTTGGCTATGGACGGGGACCCGATCGGCCTGCAAATCGGAACGTTGAACAAGCCGGTCAAAAAAGTGATGGTCGCCCTCGACGTGCTTGAAGACGTCGTCGCCGAAGCCATCGATCAACAAGCCGATTTAATTATCGCTCACCATCCGCCGCTGTACCGTCCGCTAAAGCGGTTGTCGACCGATGACGGGCACGGGCGGATGATTGCGGCATGCGTCAAGCACGACATTGCCGTCTACGCCGCTCATACGAACTTAGATGTCGCTTTTGGCGGCTTGAATGACTGGCTCGCCGAAGCGCTCGGCTTGAACGAAACGGCCGTGCTTGTGCCGACATACACGGAAGCGCTAAAAAAGCTTGTCGTCTATGTGCCAATAAGCCACGCGGAGGCGGTGCGGGCGGCTGTAGGGGATGCTGGCGCCGGTCATATCGGCCGTTACAGCCATTGCACATTCAACAGCCGCGGCATCGGAACGTTTTTGCCGGAAGAAGGGGCCCAGCCGTTTATCGGTGAGCAAGGGCGGCTTGAAGAAGTGGAGGAAGTGCGCATCGAAACGATCGTCCCGGCCTCGCTTGAGCGGCAAGTGGTCGAAGCGATGCTCGCGGCCCATCCATACGAGGAAGTGGCGTACGACATCTATCCGCTTGACAATGAAGGGCGACGCTTTGGACTCGGACGCATCGGCCGGCTGCCGCAGCCGGTGACGCTGCGCGCCTTCGCCGAACAAGTGAAAACAGCATTTTCTGTCCCAGCCGTGCGCGTCGTCGGCCGGCTCGAAGACCTTGTGCAAACCGTCGCTGTGCTTGGCGGAGACGGAAATAAGTTTGTCGCCGCCGCCGCATTGGCCGGAGCCGACGTGTATGTGACCGGGGATGTGTATTACCATACCGCCCATGACGCTCAAGCGCTCGGCCTTCATCTCATCGATCCCGGCCATAACGTCGAAAAAGTGATGAAACAAGGCGTCGCCCGCTATTTAACCGCCGAGCTCGCGAAGCGGCAGTGGGAGGCTGAGGTGGTCGCTTCAACCATCGATACCGATCCGTTTCAATTCGTATGAACAGCAAACGAAAAAGGCTGTCCTGCAAGCGGTTCAACCGCTTGTTCAGGATAGCCTTTGTTCATGGATGAACGGTTGTTATTCTTCTTTCTTCGTTTTCACCTTCGGCAAGATTTTTTGCAGCGGCACTTTCCGCTCCCGCTCCCACGTAGCCGGATCGTTCGGATCAAACTGCTCTAAAAAGTCGATCACTTCTTTCGTAATCGGCGTCGGAGTGGACGCGCCGGCCGTGACAGCCACCTTTTTGGCATTTTTAATCCAGTTGATATCAATTTCCGTTACATCGGCGATGCGGTATGCCTTCGTGCCGGCAATTTCTTCCGATACTTGGGCAAGGCGGTTCGAGTTGTTGCTGCGCGGATCGCCGACAACGATTGTCACGTCCGCTTCCTTCGCTTGCTCGGCCACCGCTTCCTGGCGAAGCTGGGTCGCGAGGCAAATTTCTTTATGCATTTCGACATGCGGGTATTTTTCTTTTACTTTCGCCATAATATCAGCCACATCCCATTGGCTCATCGTCGTTTGGTTTGTGACCATGAGGCGTTCGTTGGTGAGTGAAAGCCGCTCCACATCGTCTGGCGTTTCGACGAGATGGATGCGCTCCGGATGGATGCCGACCGCTCCTTCCGGTTCCGGATGCCCTTTTTTGCCGATATAGATAATATCGTAGCCATCAGCGAGTTTTTGCTCGATGAGACGGTGCGTTTTCGTCACGTCCGGACAGGTTGCATCGATCGTCACCAGCCCTTTTTCAAGCGCGCGTTTTTTCACTTCCGGCGACACGCCGTGGGCGGTGAAAATCACTGTGCCCCGATCAATTTTTTCCAAAATCTCAAGCCGATTTTCCCCATCGAGCGTAATAATGCCTTCTTCGGCAAACGCGTCCGTGACGTGTTTATTATGGACGATCATGCCGAGGATGTAAATCGGTCGCGGTAGCGTTGGGTCTAACGCTGCGTTGCGGGCGATGACCATCGCATCGACCACCCCGTAGCAATACCCTCGCGGGGTAATTTTAATCACTTCCATCGTTTTCCCTCCCTGCCGCCGACCGCGCGGCGGTTTTCACTTTCCATTATATCGGAGAGAAGGGGAGAAGACAAAGAATAACCGCCCTAAACGGCAGGCATTGCCGGGGCGGGAGAGAGGCTATATATACAGTTTCGGCGTTGATGGCCTCGGCGCGACCGGCGTCTGTTTTTCTTGCGGTGTTTCACGCTTCGCCTGTGGAACGGAGCGTTTTTTGGCCGCCTGCGCAGCCGGCTTTTGCTTCGTTTCTTTTGCCGGTGCGCTTTCTGTCGGTTTCGTTTCCCCCTCTTCTTCATCGGCCGGTTTCAGCTCGCGAAAAATGCGGATCATGGCCGGCAGGTTGCGAATGAGCGGGCCATATTGCTGCACCATAGGCATGACGTTTTGCGCGATGCCGAGCATTTTTTGCACGTTATTTAACATGCCGATGAATCCGCCGCTTGTGTTCGCTGTCGTGGCGGTGTTGGCTGCGGCGTTTTGCAGCAGCGGCAATCCCCACGAGGTCGGAGCGGCGGCCGGCGGCTGTCCGCGCGAAAATAAGCGGGCGAGCAGACCGCCGGCGCCGCCGGGGCGGGGAGCGCCAGCCGGCATGCGGGTGAACGGAGCGGGCGGCATCCCGGCAAACGGGGAAGGCATCATCGGGGGACGGCTGTATCTCATGGCAGTCGCCTCCTTTCTGTCGTACGGATGAACAATCGTCCTCCTTCATAAAATATGCGGGCAGGACGGGAAAGGTTTTTCCATCGCCATCGTCTTTAGTTGCGACGGGCCGCGAACATTCGCTATAATGATGAAGCGAACAAAGGGCGCAGATAGAAGGGAGTGGTGGTTGATGGCGAAGACGCAGTTTACCCGTTTTCCATTTCAGCCGTTTTTGATCGAGGCGATTCAAGCGCTTCGTTTTTATAAACCGACGGAAATTCAAGAGCGCATCATTCCGAGGGCGCTGCGCGGGGAGAGCATGGTCGGCCAGTCGCAGACCGGGACGGGAAAAACGCACGCCTATTTATTGCCGATCATCGAAAAGATCGACCCGGAGCGCGCGGAGGTGCAGGCGGTCATCACAGCGCCGACGCGTGAGTTGGCGACGCAAATTTACCATGAAACGTTAAAGATCACGAAATTTTGCCCGAAAGACCGGATGATCGTCGCCCGTTGTTTCATCGGCGGGACGGATAAGCAAAAGGCGCTCGAAAAGCTCCATGTGCAGCCGCATCTTGTCATCGGCACGCCCGGACGCATTAATGATTTTATCCGCGAGCAGGCGCTTACTGTGCACACGGCGCGCATCCTTGTCGTCGATGAAGCCGATTTGATGCTTGATATGGGCTTTATCACTGACGTCGACCAAATCGCGGCCCGGATGCCGAAAGAGCTGCAAATGCTCGTCTTTTCGGCGACGATTCCGGAAAAGCTGAAGCCGTTTTTGAAAAAATATATGGAAAATCCGACATTCGTCCAAGTCGAGCCGAAACAGGCGGCGAATGAAAACATTGAGCATGTGCTTATTCCACTGCGCGGGCGCGAAAAGGTCAAACTGCTTTACGATGTGCTTGTCAGCTACAATCCGTATTTAGCCATTGTGTTCGTGAATACGAGAAAAAGGGCTGATGAAGTCGCTGATCTGCTTGCTGAACAAGGATTGAAAGTCGGCGTGTTGCACGGCGATTTGACGCCGCGCGAGCGCAAAAAGATGATGAGCCAAATCCTTGATTTGGCGTTTCAATACGTCGTCGCCACCGACTTGGCCGCGCGTGGCATTGATATCGAAGGTGTCAGCCATGTCATCAACTACGAGCTGCCTGATGATTTGCAGTTTTACATTCACCGCGCCGGGCGGACAGCACGCGCCGGCTATAGCGGCATTGCGGCGACCATTTACGAGCCGGCCGACCAAGATGCGATTGCCCGATTGGAAAAAATGGGGGTTTCATTTGTTCATCGCGATCTCGTGCGCGGCGAATGGAAGGAGCTGCCGCCTTGGAACCGGCGGGGCAAGCGGGCCGGTGAGAAGGAAGATGAACTCGCGCCGCTTGTCGCCAAGCTGAAACAAGCGAAACAAGTCAAGCCGGGCTATAAGAAAAAGCTGCGCGCCGAGCTCGAGAGGAAGAAAAAGCGGCTGAGCCGCTTCAAAAAATCGTAGCTTTCGCTGCGAATGGAAGGAAAAGGGAGAGGAGAACATGTTAAAAATTGGTTCACACGTCTCGATGAGCGGCAAAAAAATGCTGCTTGCCGCCAGCGAGGAGGCGGCATCGTACGGGGCGAACACGTTTATGATTTACACCGGTGCGCCGCAAAACACAAGGCGCAAAGCCATCGAGGAGCTGAATATTGAAGCCGGGCGCGAGCATATGAAGGCGCACGGCATTGCGGACATCGTCGTTCACGCTCCGTACATTATCAATATCGGCAACACGACAAATCCCGATACGTTCGCGCTTGGTGTTGATTTTTTGCGCGCCGAAATTGAACGGACGGAAGCGATCGGGGCGAAGCAGCTTGTGCTGCACCCGGGCGCCCATGTCGGCGCCGGAGCGGAAGCCGGGCTTCGGCAAATCATCCGCGGACTGAACGAAGTATTGACGCGCGAACAGACGGTCGAAATCGCTCTTGAAACGATGGCCGGAAAAGGATCGGAATGCGGGCGCACGTTTGAAGAACTGGCGTATATTATCGATGGCGTCGCCTATAATGACAAGCTGTCCGTCTGCTTTGACACATGCCATACGCATGACGCCGGCTATGATATTGTCAACGATTTTGACGGCGTCCTTGCCGAATTTGACCGGATCATCGGTCTAGAACGGCTGAAAGTGCTGCATATCAACGACAGCAAAAATCCGCGCGGCAGCCGAAAAGACCGCCACGAAAACATCGGTTTCGGCCATATCGGATTTCATGCGCTGAACTACATCGTCCATCACCCGCAGCTGACAGACGTTCCAAAAATTTTAGAAACGCCGTATGTCGGGGAGGACAAAAATGATAAAAAACCGCCGTACAAGCATGAAATTGCTATGCTGCGGGCGCAGACATTCGATGATCAGCTGCTTGAAAAAATTGTTGCTGACGCGCAATGAAAAAGGGCGAAACGCCCTTTTTTACTTTTTTTGTACAAATTTTAAAAACAGTTCGTTCGCCTTTTTGGCAATCTCCGGCGAAGTGATTTTAGCCAGCTCGCGCACCCATTTTTTCCGCTCTTTGGGGTCGAAGATGTTAATGTCATTCGTCCGGGCAAGATGAAGAATTTTTTTCGCCTGGCTGACCGTAATCGGCAAATCGTAATCTTGGCTGTATGCAACGAGTTGTTCCGGGGTGATCGTTTTTAACTTTTGTTTGACAATCTGTTGGTAAAAGTTCATGGCAGCCCCCTCCTTGTTTCTGTTCCATCATATGATGTGAACGGAAAAGGGGTGTATGGTATAATGGAAATGAAAGTAAAGAAGGAAAGGGTGGGATTTTGACGCCAAAGCAGCATAAAAAAGAACCGTTGAAGCGCGTGTTGTACCGGGTGTTGATGATCGCTATGGGGGCTTCCTTGGCGGCGTTTGCCATCGAGCGGCTGCTCGTTCCGAATAAAATGATCGATGGCGGCATTATCGGTGTATCCCTTATTTTGGATTATTTAATTCCAGACGAATGGCGGCTGCTCAACTTTGCCACGCTCGTCATCCTCTTAAACGCCCCGTTTATGTATTTTGGCTATAAGCACATCGGCAAAACGTTTATGCTGTCAACGATTTTAGGCGTTGTTATTCTCGGTGTCACCGAACGGATGTTTCACCATTTTTCCCCGCTGACGACCGAGCCGGTTTTGGCGACTGTCTTTGGCGGCTTGGCGCTCGGGCTTGGTGTCGGTCTTGTTATTCGCCATGGCGGGTCGCTGGATGGGACAGAAATTTTAGGCCTCTTACTGACAAAGAAAATTCCGTTTTCCGTCGGCGAGTTCGTCATGTTTGTCAACGTGTTTATTTTCGGCTGGGCAGCGTTTGTGCTTGGGGTCGAGCCGGCGATGTATTCGGTGATGACGTACTACATCGCCTCCAAGACGATCGATGCGGTGATTGAAGGGCTCGATGAGACGCGGGCGGCCTTTATTGTCACTGATTTTTATGAAGAAGTTTCTGATGCCATTTTGCACCGCCTCGGCCGCGGGACGACGAAGCTGCTTGGCAAAGGCGGCTATACGGACGAGCAAAAAGAAATCATTTATGCTGTCGTTACGCGTCTGGAAGTGACCAAGCTGAAATCGATCGTTAATGAAATCGACCCGAATGCGTTCATTACCATTATGGCGACGCATGAAGTGCGCGGGGCCCGTTTCAAATCGGCGATTCATTGAGGTTTACAAAATGGAAGGGATCGGCTATACTTGCATATGGGTATAAATCGTAACGATTCTGAATTAACAAGGGAGAACGGCCATGGAAAACAGGCTTGTCGTGCAAGTCGAGGATGTATCATTTCGCTATGAAAAAGAAGAAGTGCTCGAGCATGTCAATTTGGCGGTGCCAAAAGGAGCGTTTTTAGGGCTGGTTGGCCCGAATGGTTCCGGAAAGTCAACGCTCTTAAAATGCGTGCTCGGTTTGTTAAAACCGGACCGCGGCCGCATCTCGCTGTTTGGCGAGCCGATCGAGTCGTTCCGTGAATGGCATCGGATCGGCTTTGTGTCGCAAAAAGCGAACAGCTTTAACCGCGGGTTCCCGGCGACCGTCGAGGAAGTGGTGATGAGCGGATTGACGGCCAAACGCGGTTTGTTTCGCCTACTGACGAAAGAAGACCGCCGCGCGGTTGAGGCGGCGTTGGAGGCGGTCGGTTTGTGCGGCTTGGCGAAGCGCAATATCGGCGAGTTGTCCGGCGGCCAGCAGCAGCGGGTGTTTATCGCCCGCGCTTTGGCGAGCAAACCGGATCTGCTGATTTTAGACGAGCCGACCGTCGGCGTTGACGCCCGCCATGTGCATGAGTTTTATGAGCTGCTCGGTGATTTGAACCGCCGCGGCTTGACGCTTGTGCTCGTGACGCACGACATTGGGACGATCACGGATCGGGTAACCCATATCGCCTGCTTAAACAAGCGCCTCTATTTCCACGGAAACGTGAAAGAGTTCGAACGGCTTGGCGACGAGGAGATTTCACGGTTTTACGGCCATTCGCTTCACGTTCTCTCCCACCAACATTAACGGGCGGAACGTAAACGGTTGATTGTGGAGGAATGACATGTGTGGGAAGCCATTTGGCAATATGAATTTTTGCGCAATGCGTTTTTGGCCGGCATTTTGACCGGATTTGCCGCGCCGCTGCTTGGAGTGTTTATTGTTGTTCGGCGCCTGTCGCTCATCGCTGATGCGCTGAGCCATGTGACGCTTGCTGGCATTGCTGCCGGGCTGCTGCTCGGTTCAGCGGTGCCGGCCGCCGGATGGAATCCGCTTTACATCGGGATGGGCTTTTCCGTTGCCGGTTCGCTGCTCATTGAGAAGTTGCGCGCGGTTTACCGCCACTATGAAGAGCTCGCGATTCCGATTATTTTATCGGCCGGCATTGGTTTAAGTGTTATTTTGATTTCCATCGCTAATGGGTTTAACACCGATTTGTTTTCGTATTTGTTCGGCAGCGTCAGCGCCGTAAGCGGCGCCGACGTTTGGGCGGCGTTCGCCGTCGCTGTAATTGCTGCCGCCATCATTTTCGCATTTTACAAGGAGCTGTTTCTCCTTTCATTTGATGAGGAGTACGCCCGCGTCTCCGGCGTTCGCGCCAAGTTCATTCACTTTTTGTTTATTGTGCTCGTCGCCCTTGTCATCGCGGCATCCATGCGCATCGTCGGCGTGTTGCTCGTTTCTTCGCTAATGACGTTGCCGGTGGCGGCAAGCATTCGCATCGCCAAAAGTTTTAAACAGGCGATCGCATTTTCCATTTTCTTCGGGGAGCTGTCGGTCATCGCCGGGCTTTTGGCGGCGTATGAGCTCGATTGGGCGCCGGGCGGGACGATCGTCGTGCTGGCGGTCGCCATTTTGCTTCTCGTATTAGGATGGAAAAAATGGAAAAGGGGACGGTAATGATGAATATCGGCGAAGCGTTGCAGCTGATGAAAGAAAAGGGATTTAAATATACTGAAAAACGGAGACAAATGCTCGAGCTGTTTGCCGATCGCGATAAATATTTGACGGCGAAGGAAGTGCTCGAAGCGCTTCGCTCCGCGTATCCAGGCTTAAGCTTTGACACCGTATACCGCAATTTATCGCTCTTCGCTGCACTCGGCATTTTAGAGATGACCGAGCTGTCCGGGGAAAAGCATTTCCGCTTTGCCTGTGATGCCCGCCGCCATCACCACCATTTTATTTGCGTCCAGTGCGGGAAAACAAAGGAAATTGATGCTTGCCCGATGGACAGGCTCGGCCCAGAGCTCGACGGTTATGAAATTGCTGACCATAAATTTGAAATTTACGGCACATGTCTGCAATGTCAAAAACATCTCCCGGTATAAAGCGGGAGATGTTTTTATGACTGTAGACGCCGCTCCACTTCCCGTTTTGCTTCCAGCCAGCTTTTGACGCGAATGACGTTCTCGGGCAACGGTCCTTGGTTGTACGGCGTGTCGAATAAAATAACCGGGATATCGCATTCTTCGCCGATGGCGCAGGCGTTGTCGTATTTATCCTCAAAAAAAGCAGCAAGCTGGTAGCGGCGGACGGCGGCGATTTTATCATGTGATCCAGTCAGTTCGATATGATGGTAGTGAATGCCATGGCGCCGAAACCAGCGCTCGGTGAGCTCGTACAAATGGCGGCCGCGAGCGCTAATGTAAAACAACTCGTATTTGTCTTTCCAGCTGTCGATCACCTCAAGCGCATAGCGGGCAAGCGGAGCGCGCTCATAAATGGCGGCTTCGTTTTCTTCGAGCCAACGGTCCATTTCTTCTTCCGTTACCCCGTACAGCGGTGCCAAATTGTACTGTGTAATGTCGCCTAATGTGAGCGGTTTGCCAAATGCCTCGTTTAAGTATGGAATGAATGTGCTTGGACATGTGACGGTGCCGTCGATGTCAATACCGAGACGTTGCCGCTTCATCGCCGGATCCCCCCTTTTAGAAAATATTCACAATGATAAAATGGCGTCGGTTTCCCATACTAATAATGCTCCTTACTTTAGGAAAGCGAGGGAAGCATATGGCAGACAACCGCGAGCGCACGTATAACGAGAGTTACGTGCAATCGATCGGAAAAGAGGAACCAGAACGCAATTTCATGGAAGAAACAGCCGCGGAGGTCGCTGAGCCGATCCGCCGCCGCGAAGAGCGGGACGAAGAACGCGCAGGCGGCGCCGGGCTTGGTTGGCTCGCTTTGGCGTTGTCCATCATCGCCCTGTTTATTTGGCCGATTTTGTTAGGGGCAGCCGGCATTATTGTCGGTTTTATCGCGCGCCGGCGCGGAGCGGAAACGCTCGGGGCGTGGGCCATCGGGATCGGCGTCATCGCGATTCTCGTTCGCTTGTTTATTATGCCGTTTTACACGTAGAAAAAGCGAGGGTGTCCCCAAGCAGGGGACGCCCTTTTTCGTGCTGGTCTGTCGGCCGCGCTTCGATTACTCTAGACCGCCGCCTTTCAGAGCAGCTTCTTTTTCCTTTTGTTTTGCAAAATATTCTTCGGCCAGCTTGTCGACTTCTTTCTTCAGTTCTTCGACCATCTGCTCTTCCGGCACTTTGCGGACAATTTTGCCGTGGCGGAACAACAGACCCTCGCCGCGGGCGCCGGCGATGCCGATATCGGCTTCGCGCGCTTCGCCCGGTCCGTTGACGGCGCAGCCGAGCACGGCGACTTTGATCGGTGCCTTAATTTTGGCGATATAGTCCTCGATTTCATTGGCGATGCTGATCAAGTCGATCTCAATCCGTCCGCACGTCGGGCAGGAAATGAGCGTCGCTGCATTGGAGGCGAGCCCGAACGTTTTTAAAATTTCGCGCGCCACTTTCACCTCTTCAACCGGATCGGCGCTTAAGGAAACGCGGATCGTATTGCCGATGCCTTTGCTTAAAATGGCCCCGAGTCCGACCGCGCTTTTAATCGTGCCGGAAAAGAGCGTCCCGGCTTCGGTAATGCCGACGTGAAGCGGGTAGTCAAACGTGCGCGCCGCTTTTTCATACGCTTCAATGGCGAGACGGACATCGGACGCTTTTAACGAAACGATAATATCGTGAAAATCGAGCTCCTCCAAAATGCGGATATGGTACAAGGCGCTCTCGACCATGCCGTCGGCGGTCGGATATCCGTATTTCTCTAAAATGCGTTTCTCAAGCGACCCGGCGTTGACGCCGATGCGGATCGGCACGCCGCGTTCTTTCGCGGCTTTGACGACCGCTTCCACCTTCTCGCGGCGCCCGATATTGCCCGGGTTGATGCGGATTTTATCGACGCCGCCTTCAATCGCTTTTAACGCCAATTTATAGTCAAAGTGGATGTCGGCGACAAGCGGGATGTTGATTCGCTTCTTAATTTCCGATATGGCCTCAGCGGCCCGTTCGTCCGGACAGGCGACGCGGACGACTTGGCAGCCCGCCTCTTCAAGCCGGTGAATTTGGGCCACCGTCGCATCGACATCGTGCGTTTTTGTCGTTGTCATGCTTTGGATGACGACTTCGTTGCTGCCGCCGATCGTCAGCGGCCCGACGCGGACTGGCCGTGTTTTTGAACGATGGATGATTTCACTCACGGAAATTCGCTCCTTTAAAAACGAGTGCTTTTCTGCACTAAGTTTATCAATAGTGATGGGCATTGACAAGAAATTCGCCGCGCCTATTTTTCGTACACCGGAATTTTGTATGTTTTTCCAATTTGAAGGGCATCCGCTTTTGCTTCTGGATTTAGTTTTTCAAAGTCGCGAATCAATGTCTCAATGGAAACGGGAAGCGGCCCTTGCTGTTCGCGTTCGGCAATGGATAACAGTGTGTCGCCGGCTTTAATTTTGATGACCTTATAGGAGGGCATGCCTGTGTTCTCTCGAACAACCGGTGCCTTTGATGATCCCGGAAGCGTTCCGACGGTTACATCTTCGTACGCGATATAGCCGACAAGGAAGGCGACGAGCAACAAAAACCACTTTTTCATTGTACCCCTCATTGCGTTTTTTATGAAATGTATGCTTGTCCGCCCAAAATATGCGAACAATTCCATAAAACATAACAAACTATTTATATGTTCTTAATATTGGATTGACATAATGGGGATGGAGAGGGGGACAACCATGAGAAAGACATTTGGAAAGATCAGTCTGCAAAATCAGCTAATGATTCTGTTTATCGCTATTTTGATTGCCACAGTCGGAATAGTCGGCGTAATATCGTATATCAAAGCTAAACATGAAACGATGCTGGCAATTGAACACCGCCTTCAACGAGAAACCGATATGATGTATGAATTGGCTCAGCAGTTTTTGTTTATGTACGTAGGAGATCAGAACCGCTTTATGGAACGGGTGAATACAAGCGTCCGCAAGCAACAGGCAGAACTGATGCAGGACGGAATACCAGCCGAATTTTTTCTCGTTACTGAAACGGCCCATCCGTTCCACATCAATCGGCGTTCGCGTCTTATGTTTTCAGAAACGCTCATCGAACATATCAAAAAAGAAAAGAACGGCATTTCCTATACAGTTATAAATGGGAATGATTATACGCTTGTTTATCGAAGCATACAGGAGTTAAAAGGAGTTTACGTCATTGTGGTGCCTACCAGTTCATACATGAACGCCATCCACCAAATGGCTGTTTTCATTTTCACGGCAACGCTCATCGGTGCATGCGTTGCTTCGCTCCTGATTGTCGCGTTTGTACGCACGTTGACAGCACCGATCATCCGGCTTCAGGGAGCGATGAAAAAGGTAGCTAGTGGCGACTTGAGCCCTAGCCCGCTCATTGTTTCCCAAACGCGGGAAATCCAATCATTGGTTGGTAGTTTTCAACAGATGGTTCAAAACATGAGGGAGATGATGTATCACATATGCGTTACAACGGAACAGTTGGCGGATAAAGGGGAACAATTAAAAACAGTGTCTAAAAAAACGATGCAAAGCAACGAGAAATTGATGGAATCGATTGGAATTGTCAAGCGGGGAGCTGAAGAAACCGCTTCTTCCTCCGATTTAACGATTGCTTTTTTTCAACAAATGAAAGAAGACATTATGCAGGTCACGAAACAGATGGAAATGATCGAGGAAAGCTCGCACTATATGAATACAGCTGCCCTTGAGGGAGGGAGACAAACGAAACAAATGACTCAGTTGGTTCAGGAGCTTGAACAGGAATTTGCCAAAATGGCGGAAGCGGTAAGAGAGGTCGAGAATTACTCATCATCGGTCGTCACGGTCGTGCAAGTCATTCGTGAGATCGCTGAGCAAACGAAATGTCTTTCTTTGAACGCGACGATTGAGGCGGCAAGAGCGGGAGAGGCTGGAAAAGGGTTTGCTGTGGTGGCCAAGGAAGTGAGATCATTAGCAGAACAGTCCGGGAAAGCAGCTGAATCGGTTGCCAAAACAATGACGGAGATGGTGGAAGTGATTATAAAAGCTTCTAAGCAATGCACTGACGTTTCAGGGCGTTTTTCTGCCTACATACAGACATCGTATCGATCCAAAACCGCTCTTGATGAACTGCTAAACGAGATTGCTGTTGTTACAGAGAATATTGAAAAAATGAAGCGAAGCATGGCTGAGCTGGCCCAATCGATTCCGGCCATGGAGCAGGCGACGGTTTCGTTCGTATCAACGGCCCAACAAACGTTGGCAAGCGCCGAACAAATGCTGTATTCTTCTCGTACGCAAACAATGGAAATGAACACGATGCATGCGATCGGGTTCGAAATCATTGAGCTCGGCCAAACGCTGAGGAAACGTGTTGAACGGTTTGAAATGAGCGGATAAAAAAGCCACCAAGGCTTCTTGGCGGCTAGTCATTGCGTTGGACGGCTGCAGGGACTTCTTTGGCTGCTAAGAAAAGGACGGCGAGCGAAACGAACCAATGGATAAAGGTGCTATACGGCACGATCGTTTGGACTGTTTCCATTAAAGCAAAAAAGACCGTCGACAGCGTAATCGCATAAGCCGACATGATCCATGTATGACGGTAGCGAAGCTTTTTGTCTAACATGCCGGCAAACATGAGGCCAAAGAAAGCGAGTAAGCAAACGCTGACGAATTTCCCCGCGCAAGCGAGCACATATAAAACAAGCCCGAAAAGCGGAATAAGAACCGGGAGAAGCGACTGCAAGCTGGCAATAAACACGCGCACGTCCTCATCAGTGATGGTTACGTCTGGAAACGTGGCATAGCTGTAGTGCTGCGCCTGATAGCCGGCGACGAGCACAGCCTCATGTTTCAACAAGGCGATGGCATTCGGCAACCGTTCTACTTCCCGTCTCGTCACCTTACCCGTGCTGTCAAAAACGATCGTAAATCCACCTTGGTCAATATGAATCGGTTCAGCCGCTTCTGAGCGAAGCTCGCCGTTTTCAATCGAAAAGGGCGGGAGGTCGTTACGCAACAAAGCGCTTGTCGTGCGAATGCTCTCAGCTAGCGACGTTGAAGCATAGTAAAAAGTTGGGAGAACGGATAAAAGCGTCAGCAAAAACAAATAGCCAATTGTTTTTCCAATTCCTTGAAATCGAAAACGGGCGATGTCTTTGGGGGAATATAGGCTTTTCCATAGTTGGACGAATACATTCATCATGGCCACACCTTTCTTTTTCTCCATTTCCATTGTATATGCCGGAACAGGCGAATTCAACTGTGATCGTTTCCTGTTCATTGGTGGACAGGCAAATTCATTGAAACATTGTGGAAATTTTGGTAAGCTAATTTTACACGGACAGCTTTGCGTCCGCATTACATATTACGAACAAAAGGAGGAGATTTGTATGCCATTTGAACTGCCGGCATTGCCGTATGCGTACGATGCGCTCGAGCCGCATATCGACAAAGAAACGATGAACATCCACCACACGAAGCACCATAACACATACGTGACGAACTTAAATGCGGCGCTTGAAGGGCATGCTGATTTGCAAAACAAGTCGTTGGAAGAGTTGCTCAGCAATTTGGAAGTCCTTCCGGAAAGCATTCGCACCGCAGTGCGCAACAACGGCGGCGGCCATGCGAACCATTCGCTCTTCTGGACGATTTTATCGCCAAACGGCGGCGGCGAACCGACAGGTGAGCTGGCTGAAGCGATCAACCAAAAATTCGGCAGCTTTGCGGCGTTTAAAGACGAGTTTTCGAAAGCAGCCGCTGGCCGTTTCGGCTCCGGCTGGGCGTGGCTTGTCGTCAACAACGGCGAGCTGGAAATTACGAGCACGCCGAACCAAGACTCGCCAATCATGGAAGGCAAAACGCCGATCCTTGGCTTGGACGTTTGGGAGCATGCGTACTACTTGAAATACCAAAACCGCCGTCCGGAATACATTGCGGCGTTCTGGAACGTCGTCAACTGGGATGAAGTCGCGAAACGATACAGTGAAGCAAAAGCAAAATAAGTAAATCTATAACGAAAAAACGGGGCAAGTGATCCGCCCCGTTTTTTTTCATTGGCCGAAAGGTGCATAGCGGCAGCGGAAATGGCTACACTACCGGATAGATGAAAAGGGGAGTTTACGATGTCATTATTCGAAAAATTGACTGGCCAAGAACGGGTGGATCGCGATTTGCTGCTGCTTCTTTGCATCGGCGGGTTTTATGCGCTTGCTGTCTCGCTGTCCAATACGTTTGTCAACATTTATTTATGGAAACAGACCGGTGACTTTCGCGACTTGGCGCTGTATAATTTGGCGGTCGTCACCATGCAGCCGCTGACGTTTCTATTCGCCGGCCGGCTGGCGAAACAGATTGACCGCATTCTCATCCTGCGGCTCGGGGTGTCGTGTTTAGCCGTTTTTTTTGTCGCTGTTTTGTTCGTCGGTCCGCGAGCCCATCAATATTTGCTCGTTCTCGGCGCGCTGCTCGGCGTCGGCTACGGTTTTTACTGGCTCGCTTTTAACGTGCTGACATTTGAAATTACCGAACCGGAGACGCGCGACTTTTTTAACGGTTTTTTCGGAGTGCTCACATCGTCAGCCGGCATGATCGGACCGATTGTCGCCGGCTATATGATTTCGTCGCTCGCCGGCCTAAAAGGGTATACGCTCGTTTTCTCGCTGTCGCTTGGCTTGTTTCTTGTCGCCGTGCTGCTCAGCTTCTTTCTCAAGCGCCGTACAGCGGCGGGAAAATACTTATTTCTTCGCATTTTAAAGGAACGGAACCAAAATGAGAATTGGCGGTTGATTACGAACGCTCATTTTTTTCAAGGACTGCGTGAAGGGTCGTTTGTGTTTGTCATTTCGGTGTTGGTGTATGTCACCTCAAACAGTGAATGGGCGCTCGGCAAGTACGGGCTCGTCAATTCCTTTACATCGTTTGTCGCCTACTATGCCGTTTCCCGTCTGATGAGGCAGGAGTATCGGATGAAAGCCATTTTATTGGGCGGACTGTTGCTCTATGCGGCCATTTTTCTCATCGTCTTTCAGCCGTCTTACCCCCGTTTGATTGTTTATGCCGTCACGATCGCCGTCGCTTACCCGATTTTGCTCGTTCCGTACTCCTCATTAACGTTTGATGTAATCGGGAGAAGCTGGAAATCGGCAGAGGCGCGCGTGGAGTATATTGTCGTCCGCGAGCTGTTTTTAAACGCCGGGCGGATGGCATCGATTTTAGCCTTTTTGGCGGCGGTGACACTGTTTGGGGAAAAGATGGGCATTCGTATGCTCATGTTTGTATGCGGGGCTGGACATCTAGTGATTTACTGGTTCGTCCGCCGCATTCGTTTCACGGATGGACGCCCGGAGCGGGACCGGCCGGAGACGCTCTTGTTTCGGACGAAGCTGGCCGGTGAACGGGGCGGCCCATCGGTGTAAAAAGTTGTCCATGTTTTTCCCTAGCCTTGCCTGCTTTTTTCTTTTACAATAGGGGGAGGGAAAGGAGGAACGGGGGATGAAACGGAAGAAGCGGGCGCAAGTGCCGATCCGGTTAAACATTTTGTTTTTCTTTGTCTTTTTGTTGTTTTCAGTGCTTATTTTGCGCTTGGGCGTCGTGCAAATTGTGTACGGGGAGGACTATCGCCGCGAAGTGGAACGGACGCAGGATGAAGTGGTCAGCACGCCGGTGCCGCGCGGCAAAATTTTCGACCGGTTTGGCCAAGTGGTCGTCGACAATACACCACAAAAGGCGATTACGTATACGCGCTCAAAAACGACTCAACCAGAAGAAATATTGGAAGTGGCAAGGAAGCTCGCTCAATATATTGATATTCCGGATGCTGAAAAAAAAGTGACCGAGCGCGATATGAAAGACTATTGGATTTTGACGCGCCCGGACGAGGCGAAAAGGAAAGTGAGCGAACGAGAACGGAAAACGCTCGCTGATCAAGGCTTGACGCAAAAAGAAATTGACAAAAAAGTATATGAGTGGACGCTCGACCGCATTACAGAGAAGGACTTGGCGCAAATTTCGCCGGCAGAGCTTGAAGTGATTGCCATTAAGCGTGAGATGGAAAGCGGCTATGCGCTGACGCCGCAGACGGTGAAAAGCAAAGGGGTGACTGACCGCGAATATGCGGTCGTCAGCGAACACTTAAGCGAGTTGCCCGGTGTCAACACGACCGTTGATTGGGACCGGAAATACGTCTATGACAACACGTTCCGCTCTGTGCTCGGGAGCGTGACGGAAGAAGATGAGGGCGTCCCGCGCGAGCGGCTCGACCACTTTTTAGCCCGCGACTACAGCCGCAACGACCGCGTCGGCAAAAGTTATTTGGAGATGCAGTATGAAGAAGTGCTCCACGGCAAAAAGGCGAAAGTAAAAAACATCGTGGACAAATCAGGCAACGTCGTCTCGGTTGAGCAAGTGTATCCGGGCGAGCGCGGCAAAGACCTCGTGTTGACGATCGATGCCGAGCTGCAGCAACAAGTCGAGCAAATTATTGAGCAGGAGATTTTGGCCACGAAGCGCAAAGGCCGCTCCCCGCTCTTGGATCGGGCGTTCGTCGTCATGATGAATCCCAAAACGGGCGAAGTGTTGGCGATGGCCGGCAAACTTCTTCAAGACGGCAAATTTGTCGATTTTGCTATCGGCAACATCACATCAGCTTACGCGATGGGGTCGGCGGTAAAAGGCGCGACCGTTCTCACCGGCTTTCAAACGGGCGTGCTCTATCCGAATACGTATATTAAGGATGAGCCGCTTTATATCTACCGAACTCCTGAAAAAAAATCATGGAAAACGATGGGGACCATTAACGAGCTGACCGCTCTGAAACAATCGTCGAACGTCTATATGTTTAAAACGGCGATCGCCATCGGCGGCGGCGTGTATCGCCCGCATCAGCCGCTTGACATCAATCCGGCCGCGTTTACGACAATGCGCCATTATTTCAGCCAATTCGGATTGGGTGTGAAAACCGGCATCGACTTGCCGAACGAATTGGGCGGTTTTCAAGGGCAAAGCAAGCTGCCAGGATTTCTGCTTGACTTGGCGATCGGCCAGTACGATATGTATACGCCGATGCAGCTGGCGCAATACGTTTCGACGATCGCTAACGGTGGCTACCGGATGAAGCCGCTTTTGGTCAAAGAAATCCGCGAGCCGTCCGTTGACGGAAAAGAGCCTGGCCGGATCATTCGGCGGTTTGAGCCGGTTGTTTTAAACCGCGTCGATATGAAAACTGAGTATATTCAACGGGTGCAGGAAGGATTCCGCCGCGTCATGCAAGAGCCGGGGGGGACGGCGTATTCGTATTTCGCCAATGCCCCGTACAAGCCGGCCGGCAAAACAGGGACGGCCGAAGCGTTTTATGACGGACCGATCCAAAGCCGGCGCAACGATCCGACGTACAATTTGACGCTCGTCGGCTATGCGCCGTATAACGATCCGCAAGTATCGTTTGCGGTCGTCGTCCCGTGGGCGACGCAAGGGGAAAGTGATGGCATTAACAACCGCATCGGCCGCCGCATTTTAGATGCGTATTTTGAATTGAAAGTAAAGAGGGCCAATGGAGAGAAGGCGGCTTCAGAAACAAATGAGCAACAATAAACTGGGCTGATTCGACAGGCGGTTTCCCTGTTGAATCAGCCTTTTTATTGAATAAAACAAAGGTGAATAAGCGAATAATAAATACATCCAATTCGCTATTTAACTTGTGCGTGCGGTCAATTTCATTCCTATTTTTCATACAAAAGATAAAGATTTAATTAGGTACCATTTGTCCGAGCCGGACAGTAACGCGGTCGGAATGTTTACACAATCTTAACATTCCGTTTAAACCTCGTTAATAGCCGCCATTTATGATAGGACATGTAAGGAGAAAACGAAATGGGCAGGGGGAAAAACGATGAACAAGTGGAAACGGCTCATGTTATCCGGGGTGCTCAGCGGGGTGATGGTAATCGCTGCTGCCTGTGGCGGAGGCAACGGAGCAGAGGAAAATGACGCCAACGGTGAGTCCGCAGCGAACGAACTGTCGGGCGAAGTGATCATGGATGGCTCCTCGACCGTCTATCCGATTGCGGAGGCAGCCGCTGAAGAATACATGGCTGAACAGCCGAACGTGAAAGTGTCCGTCGGTATGTCGGGAACGGGCGGTGGATTTGAAAAGTTCACGAAAGGGGAAACGGATTTTTCGAACGCTTCCCGTCCGATCAAAGAGGAAGAGAAACAAGCGGCCGCTGCCAACGGCATTGAATTCCAAGAATTTCAACTCGCTTATGATGGCCTTTCTGTCGTTGTCAACAAAGAAAACGACTGGGTTGACTACTTGACGGTCGATGAGCTGAAAAAAATGTGGACGGAAGATGGCACGGTGAAAAAATGGTCGGACATCCGCCCAGGATGGCCGGATGAGGAAATTAAGTTTTTCTCGCCGGGTCATGATTCCGGGACGTATGACTACTTTGATGAAGTGATTTTGGAAGGAAAAGAACTGGTCAAAACGGCTCAACTTGCGGAAGACGACAATATTCTCGTTCGTGGGGTTGAAGGAGATCAATACGCGATCGGCTACTTCGGCTATGCGTATTACTTGGAAAATAAAGATAAGCTGAAAGTGGTTCCGATCGATGGTGGCAACGGTCCGGTCGAGCCGACGAACGAGACGATTGAAACAGGAAAATACACTCCGCTTTCGCGTCCGCTGTTTACGTATGTGAACGTCAAATCGCTGAAAGAAAAACCGCAAGTGTATGACTACATGGAATTCTTGATGGAAACAGCCGGGGACTTGGCGGAAGAAGTTGGTTACGTCCGCCTGCCGGAGGAAAAGTATAAAGAACAGCTTGAAACGTTGAAAGGATTGAAATAGGTTTCGTCAGGCCGGCGACAAGGGATGTCCGTCGGCCTAGACTTGTGACTGCGGCTGGAATATGTCGGAAAGGAGTTTTCGTTTTATGGGGATTCCAACGAAGAAAGAACAGCAGTTATCGGTGCGGGAGATGATTGCCGAAAACCAAACGCGGCAACATTGGCCGAAAAGGATGGAAAAGCTCGCGCCGAAGTTTCTCTTTACATTGGCGGCGCTCTCCGTGCTCGTAACGCTCGGCATTTTGTTTACTCTTCTTTTTGAGACGATCGAATTTTTCCGCCGTGTATCGATTGTTGAGTTTGTCACGAGCAAAGAGTGGCTTCCGTGGAATGAGGAGCATGGATCGTTCGGCGTCGCTCCGCTTGTGACCGGCACGCTGCTGACGACCGGTATCGCTATGCTTTTGGCTGTTCCGGTTGGACTCGCTTCGGCTATTTATTTGAGCGAGTATGCGTCGGAGCGGACGCGCCGAATCATCAAGCCGGCGCTCGAAGTGCTTGCCGGCATTCCGACGATCGTTTACGGATTTTTTGCGTTGACGATCGTGACGCCGTTATTGCAAAAGGTTATTCCGGATTTAGAGATTTTTAATGCGCTCAGCCCGGGGCTCGTGATGGGGATTATGATCATTCCGATGATCGCCTCGCTGTCAGAAGACGCGATGAGCGCGGTGCCGAACTCGATTCGCGAAGGCGCTCTTGCCCTTGGCGCCACAAAGCTTGAAGTGGCGCTTAAGGTCGTGCTTCCCGCCGCTGCTTCTGGAGTGATCGCTTCATTTATTTTAGGCATTTCCCGGGCGGTTGGTGAAACGATGATCGTCGCGGTGGCTGGCGGATCATCGCCGGAATTTACATTTGATGTGACGAAATCGATTCAAACATTAACTGCCTATATCGTCCAAGTGACAACGGGCGACGCCGGTTACGGGACGACGATTTACTACAGCATTTATGCTGTCGGGATGACGCTGTTTGTTTTTACATTGCTTATGAATATATTGGCGCAATACATTTCCCGCCGGTTTAGGGAGGAGTATTGAAAACGATGGAAAACAAAATGGACAAACCGCTCGTTTGGAAGCGAATGAAAGGAAGGCTGGCGCAAAACACCATCCTGCAAGCCATCTTCTTTTTTGCGACCGTTTTTGGACTGATTGCTCTTATGCTGTTATTATCCCGTGTTATTATGCAGGCGATCGGCTGGCTGGATGGCGACTTTTTAAACAGCTTTCCTTCGCGCCGGCCGGAAGAGGCTGGGATCAAATCCGGATTGGTCGGCTCCCTCTGGCTGATGGCAATCGTCGCACCGGTTTCGTTTGTTTTGGGGGTCGGGACGGCCATTTATTTGGAAGAATACGCGCGCAAAAACCGTTTCACCGCTTTTATTCAAACGAATATTTCCAATCTGGCCGGTGTACCGTCGATCGTGTTTGGCTTGCTCGGGTTGACGATTTTCGTCCGTGAGCTCGGGCTCGGGCGCAGCGTGCTTGCAGCTGGATTGACCATGAGCTTGCTCGTTCTTCCGGTGATCGTCGTCGCGGCCCAAGAAGCGATTCGTGCCGTTCCTCAGCAGTTGCGAGAAGCGTCGTATGCCATGGGGGCGACGAAATGGCAAACGGTTTGCCGGGTTGTGCTGCCGGCGGCGCTGCCGGGGATGTTAACGGGGGCGATCTTGGCGCTCTCCCGCGCCGTCGGGGAGACCGCTCCGCTCGTGGTGCTCGGCATTCCAACGTTTATCGCCTACTTGCCGAGCGGCGTGTTCGATACGTTTACCGTTATGCCGCTGCAAATTTATAACTGGACAGGACGGCCGCAGGAGGAGTTCCAACATGTGGCGGCCGCAGGAATTGTCGTTCTGCTCGTCTTTTTAATCGTGATGAATTCGGTCGCGGTGTTGATTCGTAATAAGTTTCAAAAGCGATTTTAACTTCATGACCGGACAATGAGCGAAAGGAGACCGATAAAATGATGGCAACCAAAACAAAAGAGGCAACGTCGACACTGGCTGTTAAGTCGTCGGCGGCGTCGGCAGCTGAGGACGGTGCAGCGAAAGGCGTCGTGTATGAGACAAACGATTTAAACTTATGGTACGGGGAGCACCATGCGTTAAAACATATTCATTTAACGATTTACGAAAATGAAGTGACAGCGATTATCGGACCGTCGGGATGCGGAAAATCGACTTATATTAAGACGTTGAACCGAATGGTCGAACTCGTGCCGAATGTCCGCATTGCCGGCCAGCTGGCCTACCGCGGGCGCAACATTTTTGATCCGTCCTATCCGGTTGAACAGCTGCGCACACAAGTCGGGATGGTATTCCAAAAGCCGAACCCGTTTCCGAAATCGATTTACGACAATATTGCTTACGGTCCCCGCATTCATGGCATCCGCAACAAAAAAGTGCTCGACGAAATTGTCGAAAAAAGTTTGCGCGGGGCGGCGCTTTGGGATGAGGTGAAAGACCGGCTTCGCGATCATGCTTACGGCTTATCCGGAGGGCAGCAGCAGCGCTTGTGCATTGCCCGCTGTTTAGCCATCGAGCCGGATGTCATCTTAATGGATGAGCCGACCTCGGCGCTCGACCCGATTTCGACGCTGAAAATTGAAGAGCTCATCCAAGAATTGAAAAAACAATACAGCATCATTATTGTGACCCATAACATGCAGCAGGCGGCGCGCATTTCGGACAAAACAGCGTTTTTCTTGAACGGGGAAGTGATTGAATACGCAGAGACGAACAAACTGTTTTCAAATCCTGCCGATCGGCGTACAGAAGATTACATTACGGGCCGTTTCGGATAAAAAACAAAGGAGGCGAGCAGGGGGATGCGTGAAACGTTTGCCGATGATTTGCGCTCGTTGCATAACAAGCTGATCGAAATGGGGCGATTAACAGAAGTTGCGCTCCAACAGGCGATTGAAGCATTTCAAACGCAAAACAAACATTTGGCGATGGCCGTCATTGACGGAGACGGCTCGATTGACAAGCTCGAAGAAGAAGTGAACGACTTTGCGTTGTGGCTCATTGCGAAACAGCAGCCGGTCGCGACCGACTTGCGCCGCATCATCGCCGCGATCAAAATCGCGGGCGATATCGAGCGGATCGCCGATTTTGCCGTTAATGTCGCCAAGGCGTGCATCCGCATCGGCGGCGAGCCGTTTGTTTTAGATATCCGACCGCTCGTGTTGATGCATCGTCTGGCCACGGATATGGTCTCAACGGCGATTGCCGCCTACGATCGGGAAGATGCGTCGTTGGCTGCACAAATTGCTGACATGGACCATCGAGTCGATGAGCAGTACGGGGAAATGATGAAATCGTTGCTTGAGGTCGAGAAAACGGACAAAGAGACGTTGGCGCAAATGAATGTGCTTGCCCTCGTCGCCCGATATATTGAGCGGACGGCGGATCATGCGACCAATATTGCCGAGCATCTCGTTTACCTTGTCAAAGGGAAGCATTACGACTTCAATGACTGACAGTATAAAACGAAGGAGGCGTCCTAGCGGGCCGCCTCCTTTTTGGCTGATTATGGGCTGGCAATGAGGCGGCTGATCGCCGCATAATCCATATCGCTGCGCACGTTGTAAGCGCCAGGACGGATCGAGCGCGTCAGCCCATGCTTTTGCAAATAGTCATTGAACGAGCGGGCGCTGTCGATGATGCGGGCGGCCTCAAGCTCTTTGGCGAACGCTTCCGGCGTGTCCCCTTTTTCAATCACAAGGCGGTACACATAAACGGTCTGCACGGATTGTTTAGGCGGCTGATCGGCCGGCGCTTTCGGTTGATTGCTTACGAGCTTGTCGTATTCGTCCTTCGCGACAGCGATGAGCCCGTGTTGTTTGAGAAACGCCTCGACGTCCGCCTCGGTCGGTGCAGCTGGAGGGGACGTGTAATATGCGGCGCCGATGAGCGATGTCGAAACAAGCAGGCCAAAGGCGAAAGAACGCATCGTCCGCTTCCTCATCGCTGCAATCTCCTTATGGCCCGCTCGACCTCGGGAACAGTCAAGCCGGTCTCTTGCGCGATTTCATCGAGCGGAAACCCTTGCTTATGTAAAAACAAGACGCGCCGATCCGTCGGCGACAATGCTCCGCCGCGGCGAGGGGAGGCCGGGCGCCGGCGCTCGGGGATGAGCAGCTCTTCCTCGATGACTTGCAGCCGCTTTTTCATTTGGTACGTTTCTTGAGCGAGTGAAACAGTCAACTGGTCAATTTGTTCTTCGAGCGGTTTTAATTCGTCTTTGGCAAAAAATGAGACGATCAGCAAAAGAATTGATAAGGCCGCCAAGGCGATCATTGCGTATTCTACCATCGTATCTCCCTCCTCTTTTCACTATATCATATCACTCCTTGTTTGTGGCCGGTGTTGTTGAAAAAGATGAAATTTAGAGGTGGAAATCACCACGAAAAAATGCTATCATAGAAAGGTCTGATTATATAAAGCACGTTTGGAGGGAAAAAAGATGCGCGTGAACATTACATTGGCATGCACAGAATGCGGCGAACGCAATTACATTTCGTCCAAAAATAAACGCAACAATCCAGAGCGTCTGGAACTGAAAAAATATTGCCCGCGGGATCGCAAAGTGACGTTGCACCGCGAAACGAAGTAAGCAGTAGGAAGATCATTCCTGCTGCTTTTATCTTTATACAGAAAAGGGGGAGAACGATGGATTGCAAACGGGAACTGCGCCGCCGGATGCTTGATCGTCTCCGGCAGCTCTCGGCGGCTGAGAAGCAGGCATACGACCGGCAAATTGCCGCTTATTTATACCGGTGGCCGCCATGGCAAGAGGCGCAAGTGATCGCCATTACGGTGGCCAGAGAGACAGAAGTGGATACGGTGCCGATCATTGAACAAGCTTGGCGGGAAGGAAAAACGGTCGGTGTGCCAAAATGCGACCCGCTGACGAAAACGATGACGTTCCGGCGCATTGCGTCGTTTGCTCAGCTCGAGAAGGCGTATGCTGGATTGCTCGAGCCGATCGAGGAACAAACCACGGCGATCGACCGTGATGAGCTTGACCTCATCCTCGTTCCGGGTGTATGTTTCACGAAAGCCGGCTACCGGATCGGTTATGGGGGTGGGTATTACGACCGGTATTTGCCGGGGGTGGCGGCGGTGACCGCGGCGCTCGCCTATTCGTTTCAAGTTGTTGAAGACATTCCGGTCGAGGGTCATGATGTCCCGGTGGAGTTTATAATTACTGACCAAGGGGTTATGCATTGTGGGCGATGAATGGTGGTATGCCGCTGCTTCCGCCCTTGCGGCCGGCGGCGGGTGGCTGTTGCGGTTGCTGACCGTCTCGGGGGCGGCGGCGGCCGTTGGCGTTGGCACGCTGGTCGGGTGCGGCTTTTCTTGGGGCGGATTATGGTTGCTTGGTCTCTTTTTTGCCAGCTCCAGCTTCTTTAGCCACGCCGGGAAGCGGAAAAAGGCGAAGATGGCTGGGAAATTGGCCAAAGGCGGGCGGCGCGATGCTGTCCAAGTGTTCGCCAACGGCGGGGTGCCGGCTGTTTTGGCGCTGTTGGCGCTGTTGCGTCCTGACCCGGTTTGGAATGAGCTGTTCGTTGTCGCTGTCGCAGCGGCGAACGCCGACACGTGGGCGTCGGAAATCGGCGCTTTGAGCCGGCGCCCGCCGCGGGCATGGCCGAGTTTTCGTCCGGTGGAAGCCGGCACGTCAGGAGCGGTGACGCCCCTTGGCACGGCTGCTTCCCTCGCTGGGGCGCTGTTCATCGCCGCTGCCGGCGCGCATTTCCTCCACGCTGCACCCTTTTTCACCATTGCGCTGTTTGGCTGGCTCGGCAGTTGGCTGGACACGTGGCTTGGCGCCGCTTGGCAGTCCGTTTATCGCTGTCCGGTATGTGGGGCAGCCACGGAACGGAAACGGCATTGCGGGCGGAAGACGATTCATGTGAAAGGATGGCGCTGGCTTGACAACGATGCGGTCAATGCCCTGTCGGTCGCCGGCGCGGTGCTCGCCGCCACGTTTGTGCTCGTACGCTGATGAGTGCGTTTCATAATTAGAGAGAAAAAGGGAAAAAGAATAACGAACAGCTCATATGATGAAGGGGGAACAACAATGAACAAATGGTCGTACTCGCTGTTGGCCGTTGCCGTCGGTTGGCTTGCTTACCGTTACCGTTATCGGGTGGCCGATTGGGCGTTGCGCGTTCCGCCGCTGCGAAGACAGCTGATCCGGTTTGCGCTCAACATTCCTGCGGTACGCGGCACGCTTGTTTCGCAAATGTTGCGTCCGTGAGGCAACGATGGAACGGTGGGAGGCCGTTTGGTTTGATTTGGACGAGACGCTCATTGACTATGAGCGGACGTTTTGCGCCGCCATCCGCCATTGTTTTCACCATTTTTTTTCGGCCGCTCCTGTTTCGTTTTCCGTTTGGTTTCCGATTTTTAAAGAGGCATGCGACCGGCATTGGGACGACTACGAAGCCGGAACGCTGACGCGGCGCGCTTATCGCCGGGTTCGCTTTCTCGATGCGGCGCGCGCCTGTCAAATCGAAGCGGACGAAGAGATGGCCGACCGGTTTCACGCCTATTTTGACGAGGCAGTGAGCCGATTTGCGGTTGCCTTGCCGGGCATGACCGATTTGCTTGGCCAGTTGCGTGCAGCCAATGTGCCGCTCGGCGTAATTACGAACGGCAGCGGCGCCATTCAGCGTGGCAAACTGGCCGCCTGCGGCCTGCATCGCTTTTTCCGCAGCGATGCCGTGGTCATTTCCGAAGAAGTTGGGTATAAAAAACCGGCGGCGGCGATTTTTCATTATGCTAGAAATAAGCGGCCATCCGAGCAGCTGGTATATGTCGGCGACTCGTGGAAGCTGGATGTAGAGGGCGCGCTTGGCGCCGGCTGGGAGGCCGTGTATTTTCGGCCGCGGCAACCGGCCCCCGTCGGCTCGTCTGTCCCGGTTTGCCGGACGGTCGGCGAGCTGGCCGTCCTGCTGCTCAATGGGCTTGGCCTCGTCGGAGAAAGGGAGAGGGGAACGTGATCGGAACGATGGATGTATTGTTTTGGCAGCTTGTTCATCTTTTGATTCGTGACGGCTACCGCATCGCGCGGATGTCCGAGCGCGGCGATGAAATATGGCTCGAATCGGGCCATTGGCGGAGCCCGACGCTTGTCCGCCTCGTACGTGCCGATTTTGACTGGAGCCGGTCGCTGCGGCTCGATATCGAGTATACATGGCAATTCATCCGGCAAATGAACGGGCGGAAAATCGGCAAAGGGGGTCGCGTCGTCAATGTATATGTGATGGCGTACCCGCCGGTCGACGATTGGGAATTTCTTATCGCCGAGCCGCTTCCGCTTTCCGGGGCGGCGGGTGGCGCGTTTCATACGCTCTTGATTCATAGCGGCAACACGGGCGAGATGCTGCCGCGGCTTGAGGAAATGACCGGCTCCCCGCTCCGCCCGGCGCCGCTCGTGGGGGAAGCCGATCCGTTTGCCGTCGCTGAACGTCTGAAACATGAGGTGCTGACAGAATGGCGCCGCCAGCGGGAGGAAGAGCGGCGCATTTTTGAGTATGGCAAGCCGGTGTTCACCCGGCTGTTGATCATCGTGCAAGTAGCCATGTTTCTCATTCTCGAATGGAGCGGCGGCAGCACGGACCCGAGCGTCTTAATCCGTTATGGCGCCAAGTTTAACCCGCTCATTGAAATGGGGGAATGGTGGCGCTTTTTGACACCGATGTTTTTGCATATCGGATTTTTGCATTTGCTGACTAACACGTTCGCTTTGTATTATTTAGGGTGGACGGTCGAGCGGCTGTACGGTTCGCTTCGATTTTTGCTCATTTACACAACAGCGGGCTTTTTTGGGACGTTGGCGAGTTTTTTGTTTACCCCGTCAATCTCTGCCGGGGCGTCTGGCGCCATTTTCGGATTGTTTGGGGCGCTCCTTTATTTCGGGACGGTATACCGGCACTTGTTTTTTCGCACGATGGGCATGAACGTGATCAGCTTAATTGTTGTCAACTTGCTGTTTGGCCTGCTTGTCCCCGGCATCGACAACGCCGGCCATATCGGCGGACTCATTGGCGGCTTTTTGGCGGCGGGCGCTGTCCATTTGCCGAAGCGCGCCGCTTGGCGGCGGCAGATGAAGGCGTTGGCCGCTGCGGCGCTGTTGGCCGCCGCCGGTTTATGGGCTGGCTTTCGCTAAGGAACTTGGATGAGCATCATTTTTTCGCCGTTTTTCGCCTCAAGCAAGATGAGGATTCGACGGTAATCTTTTTGAATCAAAATGAGCGGCATCGTGCTGCCGATCGGCGAGAGGATGGAACCATCCTCTTTTTTTATGCCGAGAACATACGATTTATAAAGCCCTTCCCATAGGCGGCCGATCATCGTTTGCGTTTTGGCCGTCGATAGGCCGGGCAGCGGCTGTTCTGTATAGGCGACCAATTCCGGCAAATAAAGGGCATAATAGTCGTTCTTAGACAAGGAAAAATATGCGAGCAACTCGTCCGCTTTATGACGCAAAAACTCGTTGGCCGCTTTGTTTAAGACGCGCTGCCATTCACGCTCGGCGTCCGTTTGCGGACGGCGGAACGACGTGAGTGGATAGTATGGCGAATGGATGACATACAAGTACGCGCTTGACATCGTCTGGCTGCTCGTAATGACTTCCCCTTTATGGAGTTCGCCATGATGGAACGTAATCGCCTGGAAAAACCGGCTGTCATGCATCATCACTGTCCTCTCCATCCGAATCTGATCGACATTCGTTTCCCATTTGGATAACACATCGATTAACCGGCCGTCGGCAAACAACAGCGAGACGTCCTGCCGCAAGTAAGCGCGACGGTTTAAAGTGGAGGCGGCTGACCAGCGCAGCGCATAGCGTTTGCGCTCTTTTTTGTCGACGAGCATAAGCGTCGTTTTCGCTTCAGTGAATGCCGCTTCGCGGTCGAGCGGAAAAAATTTGATCGTTTCCACGGTGCGATGGCGCTCCCACCACGAGAAGAGCGGAGCCGCGACGGCTATGGTGATGGCAAGCAGCGCGGCAACGATCATCCATCTTTTCATGACATCCTCCTGGATTGGACAAGGTTGTCACCAATATATGCATGGCAAGGAACATTTATGTATGAATTTCCTTTTGGTTGTCTATGATGGGGAGTATAAAGTGAACGACCTGCAGGGGGATGATGATGGACAAACGCGTGCCAAAACAGCCGGCCTCCCGCCGCCTTCATGACAATGCCAGTTACTTAGCTAGGCGGCTTGGGGTCGGCAAAAGCTTTGATGTCATTCGCCTTGACCTTGAGTATGGCGGCCGGGCCATGGCACTGTTTATGATCGATGGATTTGTCAAAGACGATATTTTGCATCATTTAATGAAATATTTATCCCGTCTTGAAGCGCATGAGCTCCAAGCTCACCCGCTCGAGAAGCTGTTAAAGACGCACCTTCCTTACGTGGAGATTGGGCAAACGGACGATCTCGAAGAAGCGGTCGCCGCTGTGCTTGCCGGGCCGACGGCGCTTGTCGTTGACGGGGTGGAACAGATCATTTTGATCGACGCCCGCACGTATCCAGTGCGCGGGCCGCAAGAACCGGATACCGAACGGGTCGTGCGCGGGGCGCGCGATGGCTTTGTCGAGACGTTCGTCTTTAATACCGCGCTCATCCGCCGCCGCGTTCGCGACCCGTCGCTGCGCATGGAGTATGTGCAGGTAGCGCGGCGTTCAAAAACGGACATTTGTATTTGCTACATCGAGGAAATTGCTGATCCGGAGCTCGTCCGCCGCGTCCGTCAGTCGATTGCCGCCATTGATACGGACGGACTCGTGATGGCGGAAAAAACGGTCGAGGAGTTTATTTCCGGTCGGCATTGGAACCCGTATCCGGTCGTCCGCTATACCGAACGTCCTGACACGGCGGCTGCTCATTTGTATGAGGGACATGTGCTTGTCATTGTTGACGGATCGCCAAGCGTCATTATTACTCCGGCGACGTTTTGGCATCACTTGCAGCATGCCGAAGAATACCGGAACAAGCCGATCGTCGGAGCGTATTTGCGGCTTGTCCGTTTTTTAGCTGTCTGGGCGTCGGTGTTTTTGCTGCCGCTTTGGTACTTGTTCATGACGGAGCCGGAGCTGTTGCCGGGACCACTCCAATTTTTAGGAAAGGCGAAATTAGGCGATATTCCGCTTTTTGCCCAGCTTCTTATGATTGAGGTTGGGATGGATATGCTGCGGATGGCCGCCATTCATACCCCATCTTCGCTGGCCACTGCGCTTGGCCTCGTCGCTGCGCTCATGATCGGCGGCATCGCTGTGGAAGTCGGTCTCTTTTCCAATGAGGTCATTTTGTATTTTTCTGTCGCGGCGATCGGCACGTTTGCCACGCCGAGCTATGAAATGAGTTTGGCGAATCGGCTCGTCCGCGTCGCCTTGCTCATTTTGTCGGGCTTGTTCGGCCTGTTCGGCTATGTGATCGGCATTGCCGTTTGGATCATTGGTTTGGCCCGGATGTCGTCGTTTGGCATTCCGTACTTATGGCCATTCATCCCGTTTTCCTACCGAGGGATGCGCGATGTGCTCATCCGTTCGCCGATGCCGCTGAAAAACCGGCGGCCGGCCATTCTCCATCCGCGCGATCCCGATCGCTAACGCAGGCGCTGCCTCCATCGGCGCCTGCGTTTTTTTGCCTTGACGGCCACCGCGGTTTGCCGCTACATTAGAAGAGGGAAAAGGAGCTTAGAGGACGATGAAGACAGTATATGATGTGCAACAGCTGCTCAAACGGTTTGGCACGATCATTTATGTCGGCGACCGGCTCGCTGATTTGGAGCTGATGGAAGAGGAAGTGAAAGAGCTGTACGAGTCTCAGCTGATCGATGTCAAACAGCTGCAAGCCGCGTTGTTCATTTTGCGGCATGAAGCGCAAATCGAGCGGGAAAAACGAATGGCAAAAGGATGAGGACGAAATGCAACAATGGTTGGCAGGCATTGATCTTGGCGGTACAACGATCAAAATGGCGTTTGTTACAACGAGCGGTGATATCGTGCACAAATGGGAAATTCCAACAAACATTTCGAATCACGGAGAGCATATCGTCGCTGATATCGCCCGGTCGCTCGATGAGACGCTCGCCGCGCTCGGCGAGACGAAAGAGCGGTTGCTCGCGATCGGCATCGGCGCCCCTGGACCGGTCGAAGAGGAAACTGGCATGCTGTATGAAGCCGTCAATTTAGGGTGGACGAATTATCCTTTGAAACAGCAATTGGAAGCAGCGACCGCGCTGCCGGTGGCCGTGGATAACGACGCCAATATCGCCGCGCTCGGTGAGATGTGGAAAGGAGCCGGGGGCGGTGCGCGCCATTTGCTGTTTGTGACGCTCGGCACCGGCGTCGGCGGCGGTGTGATCGCCAACGGCGCCATCGTGCGCGGGACGAACGGCGCCGGCGGGGAGATCGGTCATATGGCGATGATCGCCGATGGCGGCGCGCCGTGCAATTGCGGCAAAACCGGCTGCCTGGAAACGATCGCGTCGGCGACCGGCATCGTGCGGATCGCCAACGAAAAACTGATGGCTGATGAGCGGCCAAGCGCGCTGCGCGGTGGAGAAGTCACCGCCAAGGCTGTGTTTGACGCCGCCAAAGCGGGCGATGCGCTCGCGTTGGAAGTCGTTGATGAGGTGACGCGCTGCCTCGGTTTGGCGTTGGCGAACGCCGCCAATGTGACCAATCCGGAGAAAATCGTCATCGGCGGCGGCGTCTCGAAAGCAGGCGACATACTCGTTAAGCATGTCGCTGTCCATTTCCGCCGTTTCGCTTTTCCGCGCGTCGCCGCTGGGGCGGAGATCGCCTTGGCGACGCTCGGCAACGATGCGGGCGTCATCGGCGGCGCCTGGCTGGCCAAAGCGCTGGCCGGCGCCTAAACAACAACGGGGCTGACCCAAAAGTCCGCCAAAAAGCGGACTTTTGGAGTCAGCCCTCTCTGGTTTTTGTATATTTTACCAAACGGAACAAAATTCCGACTCTGTTCTCCCCCTCATTTACGCCACCAAGGACAATTGCTTGTCCCTAGCGGCTTTTTTGAGAAGATTGTGGGCAGCACAAACCAGCCCCCATTCGATGGAAACTTTTTGGAGGCCTCGCAGGACAAAGCGACGAAACCCGCGATTTTGTTTGATTTGCCCAAATACACTCTCAATGTCGGTTTGGCGTTGGCGGTATCGGGCTTGCCCTTCTTCACTCTCCAACCGTTCGCGGGCTTTCTGTTTTTGTTCATGATAGACGGGGTTCCATTGCGTGGTTCGTCCATACTTGGAAGTCGTGCAGGCCGAACGGAACGGACATCCTTCGCATTCATGGCATTGGTAGTGTCGGGTGACCGAGGTGTATCCTGATTCCGTGGTCTGTTTCGAAGTTCCGGTGCGAACCAGCTTTTTCCCATTGGCGCAAATCCAAACGTCTTCTTCTTCCACATAGGTCCAATTCTGCTGATGATGCGGATTTTTCTTGACCTTGCGCGTGTTCTCCTTCTCATACGTATGGTACTTGATCAAGGCCGATATGTGCTTCTCTTCCAGCTTCACGTAGTTCTCTTCCGAGCCATAAGCCGCGTCAGCGATCAAACGTTCGGGTTCCACGCCGTACTTCTCTCGAACGGTCTCCAAATGCGGGAGAAGACAACGAGTGTCGCCCGGCCTCTGATGAAGGGAATACCCCAAAATAAATTGGCCGGAAGAACCCACCTGTACGTTATAGGCCGGCTTGAGCTGGCCGTTTCGCATGTGATCCTCCTTCAACCGCATGAAGGTGGCATCCACATCGGTCTTGGAATAGCTGTTGCGATCCCCGCATACATGGAGTTGGTGTTCATACTTTTCACTGCGGGGCAAGTAGTCCTCCTTCATCTTCTTGATGGCCTTCTTCAACGGTTGGTTGTCCGGCTCGGCCTCCAACCGTTTTTCCCACTCCTCGGTTTTCTTTCGGATTTCTTCTGACGTAAAGGCCGGCGAAGGGTCGATGTCTTCCGCCTTTTCTTCTTCCACGATCGCCTCGATCTGGGCAATCAGCCGATCGACATTGGCTTGGAGTTTCTCCTGGTACTTCTCAGCCGATTTGCGCCAAACGAAGGTGTACCGGTTGGCATTCGCTTCAATTTTCGTTCCATCCACAAAATAATCTTCCATCTTGACATAGCCGTCGGCCACGAGCAGCGTGATCATTTCCCGGAACAGGTCGTCAATCAGGTCTTTCATCCGCTCCGAACGAAACCGATTGATGGAGCGGAAGTCCGGCTTTTGAAATCCACTTAGCCACATGAGGGGAAGGTGGACTTCGAGCTGCCGTGCAATCTCACGGCCATGATACATTTTTTGGGTGTAAGCGTAAAGGAGAATTTTGGTCATCATTTTCGGATGATAGGCGGAGGCGCCCCCTCCTTTGTAGTAAGCAAGAAACGTCTCCATCGGGATGCGTTCAACCATCTCATGAACCACGTGGGCCATGTTATCCCGTGGAATGAGATCGGCGATGTTGCTTGGCAAAGAGAGGTTGTCCATGGTATACTCTTTAAAGGAAATATGATCATGTTTCATAAAAGAATCGCCCTTCTTTCGGTGGTAGTGGTTTTGGTGACTCTATTCTACCAGAAAAAAGGGCGATTCTTCTATATTTGAGGCAAAAAAGTGGGGGCTGATCCCAAAACGCATTCGCGTTTTGGGTCAGCCCCGTTGTTTTCATTTTTTGGCGTCTGCTGACATATGTTGAAGATAGAAGGATGGGAAGGAGAGACGGCGCATGCGCATTCAAGCATGGCCAGGCGATACGCTGGAAAAGTATGGGCGGTGGTTTTGCGTACCGCCCGAGTTAATCGCAGACGCCAATCCGCACGTCGAAAAAGGGGGGCTGCGTCCGGGACAGACGGTCGCTATTCCGGGATACGAGATGATGGATACATGGGAAGCGCTCGCTCACTGTCTGTCGCTGCCGGTCGAGGCGCTGCGGCGGCTGCCGGGGGCGATGGCGGTCATCAACGGAACGGCGCCGCTGCCGAAGCGGATCACTTCCCCAGTTGTTCGCCGCGCTGAGCCATATGATTTTGCTGCTCTTGAAGAAGATATCGAAGCGCTCGTCTGTCGCTATCCGTTTGTGCGCCGACGGACGATCGGCCATAGCGTGCTCGGATTGCCGCTTGTTGAGCTGCAAATCGGCCGCGGACCCGTGCGCGTCCATATGAATGGATCGTTCCATGCCAACGAGTGGATCACAACCGCGGTGGTCATGGCGCTCATTGATGATTATTTGCGGGCGCTTGTCGATGATGCCGCGCTTGCCGGCCATCGGGTGCTTGAGTATTACCATAAAGTCACCCTTTCGATCGTGCCGATGGTCAATCCGGATGGCGTCAACCTTGTGCTGAACGGCCCGCCCGAAGAGGAGCCGCACCGGAGCGAAGCCGTCCGCATCAACGGCGGTTCGCTCGATTTTTCGCAATGGAAAGCAAACATCCGCGGCGTTGATTTAAACAATCAATTTCCGGCCCGCTGGGAAATTGAACAGGCACGCAAGCCGCCAAAAGCGCCGGCGCCGCGCGATTTCCCCGGCTTTGCTCCGCTTACTGAGCCGGAGGCGAAGGCGATGGCAGCGTTGGCGGAAGCAAGCGATTTTGCGATGGTTGTCGCATTTCATACGCAAGGAAAAGAAATCTACTGGGGATATGAAGGATTGGAGCCCCTAGAGGCGGAAGCAGCCGTCAGGGCGATGGCGGAAGCAAGCGGATACAAGGCTGTCCGCTACATTGACAGCCATGCCGGCTATCGAGATTGGTTCATTCAGACGTGGAAGCGGCGCGGCTATACGGTCGAGCTCGGCGAGGGCGTCAATCCGCTGCCGCTCTCGCAATTTGCGCAAATTTACCAAGAAGCCCTTGGCCTGTTTCTGGCCACGCTCAAAATGGCGTAAAAAAACGCAAGAGGCTCGGTTTGCCTCCTGCGTTTTTAATATGTACCGGTCGGAATCCCATGATGCAAAATCGTCATGATCGTAAACCAGCCGAATACGGCTGCAGTTCCAAGTCCGAACAAAAACCCGAGCACATTTTTCTCGCGCAACGTCCGAAGCATTCCATAAAGGGCAAGCAACGTCACGAGCGCAAAAATAATGACTGTACCCATCGTTTTCCCCCCTTATGAAACAGTATGTACAAACGAGTCCATTCTTTTTCATTGTAATCTTTTTTCTTCCGTTTGTCGAGGTCCATTCCCGTTTTATTTTTCCCTTTCATCGTGCGGGAAAAAACAGTAAAATAAAACTAAACATGCATTGGCCATGCTAAATAAAGGAGGAAACGGCTATGGAGTGGACACGCATTCCCGTCGGCCCGATTCAGGCGAACGCTTACCTTTTGTCGGCCGCAGACGGCGCATGCGTCATCGTTGACCCCGGAGCGGAAGGGGCAGCGCTCGTTCGTCGAATCGAAGAAAAACAGCTGACTCCGCTGGCGATTTTATTGACGCACGCCCATTTTGACCATATCGGCGGCATTCCGGATGTGCTCGCCCGCTGGAACATTCCGGTGTATTTGCATGAAAACGAAAAACAGTGGCTGCAAGATCCGGCGTTAAACGGCTCGCTTTATTTTGGCGGCCCCGTCGTTGTCCGCTGCGAACCGACATGCATCACAGGACGAACGACGCTGACGATCGGCCCGTTTATGTTTGACGTCCGGGAAACGCCAGGCCACTCGCCGGGCAGCGTCTCGTATTATTGCGAAGCGGCGCAAATGGTGTTTTCCGGTGATGCGCTGTTTGCCGGCAGCATCGGGCGCACCGATTTGCCAGGCGGCAATCACCAGCAGCTGCTAAATAGCATCCATGATGAGCTGCTCACGCTGCCCGAGGAGACGGTTGTCCTTTCTGGCCACGGGCCGGAGACGACGATCGGCACAGAAATGGATACAAACCCGTTTTTGCACGGGTTTTCATAAGAAAAGCGGCGCCTGGAGCCGACCGTTGTTCAAATCGTGAAAAAACAGGCAGACGCCCGTCTGCCTGTCAAACAGAAAACACCCTTCTTAGCCGCGCCAAGAAGGGTCTTTGGGGGATGTTCTATCCACAATCATGGGAGGGGATATAGTTAAGCTACTACTATAACGATATACGATTATTTTCACTATGTCAATAGTAAAAAACAAAAAACGGAGAAGGAATGAAAGATGGACCGACTGTACAAGGAGGTTGCCGCGGCGCCGGGCGGACGGGTGTCATATGCCGACTACATGCAAATGGCTCTTTATGATGAACGCTTCGGCTATTACATGCGTGAGCGGGAGAAAATAGGAAAGGAAGGCGATTTTTTCACGAACAGCTCTTTGGCAGCG
The DNA here is from genome assembly GCF_001618685.1 of Geobacillus subterraneus. Taxonomy (GTDB): domain Bacteria; phylum Bacillota; class Bacilli; order Bacillales; family Anoxybacillaceae; genus Geobacillus; species Geobacillus subterraneus. Next base: position 816,020 of record NZ_CP014342.1, read on the forward strand.
GCGTTCGGAAAAGCGCTCGCCTCGTTTTGGATTCGGCTCGTGGAACGGGGAGGGCTGCCGCCGGCCGTTTGCGAATGGGGAGGCGGGGACGGGCGTCTAGCGCTGGCCGTATTGGAAGAATGGAAGAAAAAAAGCCCGCATACGTATCAAAAGTTGTCGTACATGATCATCGACCAAAGCCCGTTTCACCGCCGACGACAGCAAGAAACGCTGCGTCCGGTCGCGGAAAAAGTGAGGCAATATGACGGCATCCCCCGTTGGCTCGATGAGTGCGGGCCGTTTTCCGGCATCGTGTTTAGCAACGAGTTTTTTGACGCCTTTCCGGTTCACGTCATCACAAAAGAACATGGCGTTTTATACGAATGTTTCGTCGCCGCTCGCGGCGGCCGGCTCGTCGAAGAAAAAGCGCCGCTTCGAAATTCGGACATCATTCGTTATTTGGACGAGCGTAGGTTGGCTCTCACTGAAGGCCAGCGTCTCGAAGTGCCGCTGGCGATGAAACGGTTTTGGCTTGAGATCGGGCCGCTGTTCCGCCAGGCGGTGATGGTGACCATCGATTACGGCTGCACGGATGAACAGCTGGCTGCACCAGCGCGTCGGCACGGAAGTTTGCGCGGCTATTTCCGCCATCAGCTCATTGCTGACCCGCTCCTCCATCCGGGGGAGATGGACTTGACGTCTCATGTGCAATGGGATGCATTTCGTTTATACGCCCGGCAGGCCGGGTGGGAGGAAGTGGCATTCGTCCGCCAAGATCGGTTTTTGTTAGCGGCTGGCCTTTTACACGAATGGGCCGTTTCCGAGAGTGCGGAGTTGTTTTCGGCGGCGAGCCGGCAAAACCGGATGATCCGCGCGCTCATTGCTGATGACGGCATCAGTCGCTTTTTTGATGTGTCCATTCACCAAAAAGGAGCAAAGCTTTCTGCTGCCGACATGTGGGCGGCGCCGGAGTTTTTGCCGTAAAGAAAAACAGGCAGAGGAATCTGCCTGTTTTTATTCGCCCATGCCGGGCACCATCATAAACGTCGTCCAATACGTGAACGCGGCAAAGAAAATCGTTAAATACGCCCCGAAAATATAAATGTACATTCTCTCGGTCAGTTTTAAAAAGCCGAGGAACAGGAAAAACACCGTTTGGCCAAAGAAGATAAGCGATGTCGTATGCATATGGCCGAGGTAAAACATGACAGCGAAAATGCCGGTCCAAAAAGCGAGCACGCGGAACATGCGGTCCATTATGTATCCCTCCTTCTATGCAATCCATTTATCCTTACTTATTATAATGTACAATAGTTGGGAATGTAAATAACGCTTTCGGACAGGCTGTGAGAAAAAGATTGAGCGCCTGCCGCCAAAACGCCGCTCACGCATGAAAAAAGGAGGGAGAAGGGCCGCTGCTACGGGCGGATGGCGATGCGGTAGGCGCAACGGCGGCTGCCATCCATCATATTTTCTGTTTCAGCCATGTTCGCATCGGCAAACAGCGCTTCCACCATTCCTTCTAAAAAAGCATGGTGCATGCCGCAAACGGTGTCAGGCTGCTGTACGGCGATCTCCTTGAACGGACAGTTGAAAATGTCAAGGTAAAGCATTCCTTCGTCTTCTTCATAGTGAAATTGGGGAAGAAACCCGGCCGCCTCTGCCGCTTCCTCCATGATGCGGATTTTTTCCTCCAAGGTAAGCGCGCCCGTTGAACCGTTATGCGGCAAGCGGCTGGCAACGAGTTCATAGCCGAACTGTTTCCCTGTTTCACGCAGCGCTTCAAGCCCGGCCGGACCGAGTTTGGCCATCGTTTGAATGGCGATTTGAGCCAAAAGTTTGTAATCGCGGAACGGAAAGTACAGACCGACGACTTCGTCCGACAACCGGTACAACCGGCTCGGCCGTCCGCCTTTTCCGGTCTTTTGCGTATCCGATACGACCATGCGGACATCTTCCAGCTTTGTCAAGTGAAGACGGGCGACGTTCGGATGGATGTGAAACTTTTCAGCGATCTCTTGAACGGAAACTTCGCGGTGTATTTTAGCCATGTATTCGTAAATATGAAACCTTGTTGGGTCAGACAGCACGTTTGTAATTTTTAACGTTTGTTCCATTACGTTTCCCTCCTAAATAAATCATTGATAACGTTATTATAATGAAATGGGTTGGGGCGAAGAATGATTTTTGTCACTATTGGCAGCAAGTCGTTTAAAGTTCAAAAAATGTTCACGAAAAAAATTTTTTCGGCGGCGGCAGGAAAACGAGCAATGTCCGTCGAAATATAAAGCAACTTGTCGAAAGGAGGAATTTTGCGCTGGATGATATCGAACAAGTAGCGAACCGTCTCCTCGCTGAAGCGGTGCAGCGCCGCGCCTCTGATCTTCACCTCGTCCCGCGCCGCCATGATGCGGCCATTCGCCTCCGTCTTGACGGCACGCTCACCGATGTCGGCGCGCTCCCGAAAGAAACCGCTGAACGCGTCATCGTCCATTTCAAGTTTCTAGCCGGCATGGATATCGGCGAACGCCGCCGACCGCAAAGCGGCGCGATGGAAGTGAATGAGTCCGGGGAAACGGTGTATTTGCGCTTATCGACGCTGCCGACGCTTTACGATGAAAGCCTCGTCATCCGCCTTCTGCCGCAGCGCTTTTCGCTGCCGCTTCGCGAACTATCCTTATTTCCTCAATCCACCGCACGGTTGTTTTCCTTTATGCAGCAGCCGCAAGGGCTCGTACTGTTGACCGGACCGACCGGGTCGGGAAAGACGACGACATTGTATACGCTTCTTGACGTTTGCCAAGCGGAAAGACAACGCAACATCATCACGCTGGAAGATCCGATCGAAAAACGGAATGACCGGTTTTTGCAAGTGCAGATCAATGAAAAAGCGGGCATCACGTATGCGGCGAGCTTGAAAGCTGCTTTGCGCCATGACCCGGACGTGTTAATGGTCGGCGAGATCCGCGACCATGATACGGCGGCGATCGCCGTGCGATCGGCGTTAACAGGACATTTAGTCGTGTCGACCATGCATGCTGCCGATGCGGTCGGCGCGGTGTACCGGCTGCATGAGTTCGGGGTGCCGCCCGGCGATTTAGCGGAGACGTTGCTCGCCGTTTCGGCGCAGCGTCTCGTTGAACTGTGCTGTCCGCTATGCGGCGACGACTGCCATCCGGCGTGTCGCCAGCTTCGACGCAGACGGCGCGCTGCCGTCCATGAACTGCTTTACGGCCCGGCGCTTCTTGATGCCATCCGTTCACTGTCGGACGGAGACGGGCGACGGCTCCGCCGCCATATGACATTAGCCCGCCTCATCCGCAAAGGAATCGCGCTCGGTTATTTGCCGGTTCGCGCGCTGAGACTTGTCGGAGGGGAAGGACGATGAAGGGGAAAATGTGGCCGCTTGCTGAACAGGCGTTGTTTTTTGTCCGGCTTGGCCGGCTGCTCGAGCGCGGCTATCCGCTCGGACAAGCGCTCGAATTTTTAGCCATCCAAGCCCCAATGAAGCGCCGGCTGGAGCTTGAGCGCTGCCTGCGCCAGCTGCGGGCCGGTTTGCCGGTGTTTGCCGCCATCGAGGCGCTGCCGGTTGACCGTCTTGCTGTCAGCCTCCTCTTTTTTGCCGAACGGCATGGCGATTTGCCGCGCGGCATGGCGGAGGCGGGAGCGGCGCTCGCGCAAAAAGCGCACTTCGGTGAACAGCTGCGCCGCTTCGGCCGCTACCCGCTTTTTCTCTTTGTTTTGCTCATCGTCATGCTTCTGTTGATGGAACGGTGGCTGCTGCCGCAATTTGAGCGGACCGCCGCGGCGCTTTCGCCCGGGAATGAACAGACTTCCTTACTTATTGCGTTCATCGCTGATGCTCCGATGGCGTTGGCGGCCATCGCCGCCCTCGCCATCTTCTCCTGGTTGTTTTACGCCGTTTTCTTCCGCCGCTGGCCGGTTGACCGCCAGCTTCAGCTCGCCTTATCCATTCCATGGTGCGCTTCGTTTGTGAGGCTGCTCGTCACATATATCATGGCCCGCCAGCTCGGCCGCCTGCTGCAAGCGGGTTTGTCCGTCTATGAAGCGCTCGGTGTTTTCAGTGAGCCTTTCTCTTGGCCGTTTCTGCAAATGGAAGGCAAGCGAATTCGCGAGGGGTTGGTCAAAGGGATGGCGCTTGATCATCTCGTCAGCGCCGTCCGCTATTACGAGCCGGAGTTGCCGCTTGTCATCCGCCATGGCCAGTCGAACGGCGAACTGGGCAAAGAGCTCGAACATTACGGCGAGTTTTTGCTGCAAGTGATCGAAAAGCGGCTCGAAACGGCGCTGAAGCTTGTGCAGCCACTCTTGTTGTCGGCAGTCGGAGCGCTCATCGTCGGCATGTATTTAGCTATTTTGCTGCCGATGTTTTCGATGTTGAACGGGCTGTAGGCTGCCTAAGGGATAGGCGGCTAAGCTGAAGCCTAATACTGACTATACACTATAAAGGAGGAGTTCTCGTGAACGAAAAAGGGTTTACCCTCATTGAAATGCTCATTGTGCTAATGGTCATTTCCGTGCTGCTGTTAGTGGCGATTCCGAACATCACGAAGCATAACGGCATGATTAACACCAAAGGATGCGAGGCATTTTTGAACACAGTGCAGGCGCAAGTGAAGGCATATGAGATGGAGCATAACAAAATTCCAACCGTGCAGGAATTGCTTGATGGCCGCTATATTAAATCGGACAAATGTCCGAACGGTCACGCGATCGAAATCAATGAGAACGGCGATGTGAGTGAAGTTGGCTCGTAACGGCGGGTTTACGCTGCTTGAAATGCTTGTCGTTTTGTCAATCGCGCTTCTGTTGACAACGTTGGCTGTCCCGGCGCTCGGCGGGGTCGTGCACGAGCGTGAGGAGACGTATATGTTGGCGCTGCTGCGCGCCGATTTGTATGGCGCCCAGCAGCATGCCATTGCCAAGCGGAGGAAAGTGTCCGTGTTTTTCACCGAAGGGCGCGGCGAGTATCAGGCAGTTGACACACATAGCGGCCAACGGATCGTCGCCCGCACGCTCCCGGCGCCATGGCGGTTTCAGCTCGGCACGCTGCGCAACCCGCTCATCTTTACTGATAACGGCAATATCAAGCAAGGCGGGACCGTTTGGGTGAAAAGCAGCAAAGGCAGTTATAAAGTGACGTTTTTGCTTGGGAAAGGGCGGTTTTATGTGCAAAAAATGTAGCGGCGGATTTTTGCTCGTCGAGGCGCTGTTCGCCTTGGTATTGCTATGGACGGCGGCTGCTGTCCTCCTGCCCTTATATATGCAAATCGCCATGGAACGGAACAACCTTGCGCTCGAGGAAAAAGCGCGCCGGCTGTTAACCATCGCTTTATATGAAGAGCCGCTTGTCGGCGATACGGCGGTGGCGGATGGGCGAACGGTGTTTCATGTGCAGGCGCGCGATGAAGGGGGGCGGATGTGGAAAGTATGCGTGCGCTGGAACGACTACGTCGGCCGCGAGGTGGAACGGTGCGGGTACGGCAAGCGGTAGCAGGGAGAGAGTCGGGATTTACGCTTTTGGAAGCGCTGTTGGCGCTGGCGGCCGCGTTGACCGTTGCTGCGGTCATCCCGGCGCTGCTATCCGTCCGCCCGCTTGGTGCTGATGTGTCAGTTGATGGGTTTACGCACCTTGAGTGGCGCTTGTTTTTGCAGCAACTGCAAATCGAATTGCATGAAACGGAACGATGGTCGACGGACGGGGCGACGCTTTATTTGCAAAAATGGAATGGCGACAAGGTGAGCTTTTCGTTAGTAAAATCCAACATCATCCGCCAAGTGGACGGCACTGGCAACGAAACAGCACTTCGTCATGTGCGTGCTGTTTCATACAGTACGGGCATCCGTGGTCTGTTTGTGCAAGTGACAGCTACCGATGGAATAGTTTATGAAGCGTTTGTGGCGCGGGCGTTTTAGTGGGAGGATTTTTTACTGAATGGCTAGCGGCTCTTAGCAGCCGTTATACCTCCTTTCGCTCGCTTGGGCGACGAGCTGCATTGACTTTTGAGAGGAAAGGACGGAGGAACAAAGAAAGGAGTAGAAGGGGAGAGATGGGACGTCAGGACGGCGTCGTTTTTCCGCTTGTAGCGGTTGTTGCTTTGCTGCTCGCTTTTTCCGTCACGCACATCGTGCTTTTGTATGAAGTGGAACAACAGGCGGCGCATGCCGCTCGGCAGGCGGCCGAAGCCGATGAGCTCGTGCAGATGGCCGTGTTTGACGTGAAAGAACAAATCGCGTCGTCGGACCCGTCGACAGTGGTGCACGAAGGGGGATGGACGTACCCGCGCGGAACGGCCGCCTACCGTTGGGAAAAAGTAGGGGAAACGAGTGTCCGGGTCTCCCTATCTGTTCGCTCTTCGTCCGGGCTTAGAAGGAGCGCTGCGTTTACAGTGATGATTCCGTCACTCCATATCACCGAGTGGAGCGAACAAAACGATTAAAAAAGGAAAGGGACGGAAAAACTAAAAGAAAAAGGGGGGACTCTAATGGCGGTCAATGATTATGTCAAATTTGTCACCCAGCAGTTTGTCGCTTACACGGATATGCCGAAAGAGGAGCGGACGCGGCGGCGAAGTGAGCGGAAACAAGAGCAGCCCCCGCTCTCTTACCGCCTGTTCGGGCTGATGCCGCTTTCGCTCCGCCTGTTGTTGCGGCGTCGCCCGTGACGAACGCCCGCTGGCCTTGTCGGCCGGCGGGCGTTTTTGGCTTAAATGGAGCCGGTTTGCCCGCTTATGGAGCCGCTATGAGGAGCGCGGCATTAAATAGAACAGGCCGCCGTTAACGACGGAAACGGTGATGCGCGGCTTGTATTGCTTTTCAAGCGCTTCTTTCTCGCGATAATAGCACTCCGGCTTTTCTTCGGCGTCTTTATAAAATTCATCAAGCAGCGCCAAATCATCGGCCCAGCGCTGGTGCGCTTCGGCAGCCCATGTGTGGTCGTCGGCGGCGATGCGGTCGCGAATATATTGTTCAAGGCGGCTGATGCCGCTTCGCGGCTTAATGAGCGGGGAGATCGTGAAGCAGTAGTCCGGGATTTTCGGCGTCAGCCGCCGCTCGCGCAGCCGTTCATGAAACGATTCGATCATTGTTCCGCTGATGAGATGAATACCAAGTGAAACGATCTCATCTTTTTTTCGGTCGCATTCATACGAAATCACCACGTTCATGCCAAGCCATGGGTGAAGGGCGGCGTTTCCGCTCAAGGGGGCGTCTGGCTCCTCATACAGACGGATAAAGCTCCCTCGTTTTTGCGCCGAGCGGAACAGCTGGTGCAGCCGCGGCGCTCCGAAATGAAGCCGCTCGCCTTTTAGCTTGTCCGTCTGCTCGCTCGGGCGGGTGATCAGCGTCAGCTGCATTGGCTGCGGAACGCCGCCCGTCCGTTCGATGTAATGCCAATAAAACGGCCGATTCATCAGCTCTTTATCCATTTCTGCCGTCAGCTGGATCGTCATATAGTCGTCGTTTGCTTCCAAAAAGGTGCAGCCGTTCGCTGCAAAGTAACGCTCGACAAAACGGCGGATTTCATGTTGCTGCATGCCGTTCGCCTCCTTCTTTTCCGAGCTGTTCGGCCAGCTCGATCATCGCCATGATGTTTTCCATTTTAATTTTCATTTCCCCTTCGCTCCGCGAATGGACGAGGGCGTCTTCAAAGTAATGTTCAAGGTTGGCGAGGTTCATTTTCGCCAAGATGTCGTCCAATTCGCCGACGACCCGTTCAAATAAGCGGATTTTTTCGTACAGAAGCGTTAAAATATGTTCTTCAACCGTCTGCTTGACGGCGAAGTTGTAAATGTGGACGTCATCGGTCTGGCCGAGCCGGTGGACGCGGCCGATCCGCTGTTCGAGGCGCATCGGGTTCCACGGCAAGTCGTAGTTGATGACGTGGCGGCAAAACTGCAAGTTGATCCCTTCGCCGCCCGCTTCGGTGGCGATAAACACTTGCGCATGATGTTTAAACAGCTCTTGCATCCAGTCTTTCTTGCCGCGCCGGAAGCCGCCGCGAAACGGGACGGACGAAATGCCGTGCTGCTTTAAAAACCATTGCAAATACAGCTGCGTCGCCCGGTATTCGGTGAAAATAATCACTTTGTCATTGATCGAGCGGATGAGTTCGAGCGCTTTTTCCGCCTTTGAGTTCGTCGTGACGGCGTTGATTTTTTCAAGCACATGTTCAAGCGCTTCCGGAACCGCCCCTTCACATTTGTCAATCATATTTTTGACGGTCAAAAACAACGCTTCGCGGCTGCTGCATGCCTCACGAAGCAGCGTAATGAGGGAAAACGAACCGGCGAACGATTCATGGCGGAGCGCCTTTACCGCCTCGTACAGTTCGCGTTCCTCAGCGGTAAACTCGATCAGCACCGGCTCGACGTGGCGTTTTGACCATTCGATCGGCGTGTCAGCGCGGCGGTTGCGAATCATCACCTTGTTGACGAGCGCTTTTAAATGGTCGTTTGTTTGTACGGCCCGCGTTTTGCCGTACGTTTTCGCAAACTGTTCGGCGTTGCCTAAATGGCCGGGCTTCAGAAGCGAGATGAGATTGAAAATTTCTTCGATCCGGTTTTGGATCGGCGTCGCCGTCAGCAGCAAACAAAACTTCTTTTTTAAATGTTGCACAAACTCGTAGTTTTTCGTTTTGTTGTTTTTCAGCTTGTGCGCCTCATCGATGATGATCATATCATACGGCTGCTCGTAAATGATGTCGCGGTGCGGCGGTTTTTTCGCCGTATCGATCGATGAGACGACAATGTCGCATTGCTCCCAGACATAGCTCTTTTTTTGCTGAACGGCCGGGATGAAAAACTTTTCGTTCAGCTCTTTCACCCATTGCGAAACAAGGGAGGCGGGAACGAGAATAAGCGCTTTTTTGACGAGGCCGCGAATCATATATTCTTTAAGGACGAGCCCTGCTTCAATCGTTTTGCCAAGCCCGACTTCATCGGCCAAAATCGCCTTGCCGTTCATCTCCTCGACGACGCGGCGCGCCACTTCAAGCTGATGCGGCAGAATGGTTACATGCGGCAAATGTTTCGGCGCCTGCAAGCCGTGAAATTCCGGCACGCTTACATGCCGGGCGGCCTCTAACGCCAGTTCGTACATTTCCCAGCTTGCCCACGGGCCGTCTTTTTCGACGCGCTCAAGAAATTCCTCCTTCCACGTTTCATCCATTTTCATCTCGATGTCCATGGCCATCCCCTTCCCTTGTTGCGAATATTTATATTGATCGCAGATGATACGTTAAGCAGAAAAAGAACATTTTTGTAGTTAATTTCTATAAAAGTTCGTTCATTTCCTATTGCCCTTTTTGCGTAGTTAATGGTAGTATAAATTTAGAACATTCGCATGAATGGTGGATAAGGGCGTTTTTTAGTATGCCCGCTTTGGAAAAATTTATTGACCGGCGGATGACGGCAAGGGGAGAGACTACGGAATGTAGCGCCGAAGGAGCAAGCGGAAACGCGAATCTCTCAGGCAAAAAGACTCTTGCTTGACGCAGCTCTGGAGAGCGTCTGCCCATAGGCGGACCACCCAAGAGGAAACCGATCGGCCCGCGCGAACCGCTCACGGCTGCGCCGGCCTAAGGCCGACGGGAAACTTTCAGGTGCCAGGACAGAGCCCCACCTTTTATATAAAGGGTGGAGTCTGTCCTTTTTTGCGTCACAGATCAAAAGGAGGGAATCGGATGCTGAAGCGCACGCCGCTCTTTCCGGTATACGCCCGTCACGGCGCCAAGATGGTTGAATTTGGCGGCTGGGAAATGCCGGTGCAATTTTCGAGCATCAAAGAAGAGCACGAAGCTGTAAGGACGCGTGCCGGACTGTTTGATGTCTCCCATATGGGGGAAATCACCGTCCGCGGCCGCGGCAGTCTTGCGTTTTTGCAAAAGCTGATGACGAACGATGTTGCCAAGCTGCGGCCGGGACGGGCGCAATATACACTCATGTGCGATGAAAACGGCGGCACGGTTGATGACTTGTTGATTTACCAAAAAGGGGAAGACGACTATTTGCTTGTCGTCAACGCCGCAAATACAGAAAAAGATTTTGCGTGGCTAAGCGAGCACGCAGATGACGGCGTCAGGCTCGAGGATGTGTCGGCTGAAACGGCTCAACTTGCTTTGCAAGGACCGGCGGCCGAACGCGTGCTACAAAAATTGACCAATGTTGATTTGTCGGCGCTGCGTCCGTTTTCGTTCCAAGACGATGTGGAAGCGGCCGGCGTAAAGGCGCTCGTCTCGCGCACCGGCTATACCGGTGAGGACGGGTTTGAACTGTACTGCCAGGCGGAAGACGCCATCACCCTATGGGAGGCCATCTTGACAGCCGGGGCTGAGAACGGCGTTCTCCCGTGCGGGTTAGGGGCGCGCGACACGCTTCGGTTTGAAGCATGTTTGCCGCTTTACGGCCAAGAGCTGTCGGCAACGATCTCGCCGCTTGAAGCCGGGCTCGGCTTTGCCGTTAAAACGGAAAAAGAAACGCCGTTTATCGGCCAAGCCGTGCTGAAACGGCAAAAAGAAGCCGGCCCGCCGCGTCGGCTTGTCGGGATCGAGATGATCGATAAAGGCATTCCGCGCCACGGCTACCGCGTGTTTGCCGCCGGTGAAGAAGCCGGATTCGTCACGACCGGCACGCAGTCGCCGACGTTGAAAAAAAACATCGGGTTAGCTCTTGTCAAAGCGGAAGTGGCCGCGATCGGCCAAGAAGTAGAAGTGGATATCCGCGGCAAACGATTGAAAGCCACTATTGTACCGACCCCGTTTTACAAGCGGGCCAAGTCATAAGTAAGGGGGAAGGAAAACTGTGCTCCACCGTTATTTGCCGATGACGGAAGAAGACAAGCAAGAAATGTTGAAGACGATCGGTGTTGCCTCGATCGATGAGCTGTTCGCCGACATTCCGGAACAAGTCCGCTTCCGCGGCGAGCTGAATGTGAAACCGGCGAAATCGGAGCCGGAGCTGTGGAAAGAGTTAAGTGCGCTGGCGGACAAAAATGCCAATGCGAAACAACACGTTTCCTTTTTAGGCGCCGGAGTATACGACCATTATATTCCAGCCGTCGTCGACCACGTCTTGATGCGTTCCGAATTTTACACGGCGTATACGCCGTACCAGCCGGAAATTTCGCAAGGCGAGCTGCAGGCGATTTTCGAGTTCCAAACGATGGTGTGTGAGCTGACCGGCATGGACGTCGCCAACTCATCGATGTATGACGGCGGCACGTCGCTCGCAGAAGCAGTGTTGCTGAGCGCCGCCCATACGAAACGGAACAAAGTGCTCCTCTCTAGCGCCGTCCATCCGCAATATCGCGAAGTCGTGCGCACGTATGCAAAAGGACAGCAGCTTGAGGTGAAAGAAATTCCGTATAACGGCGGTGTTACTGATCTTGAGGCGCTCGCAGCCGAAATGGGAGACGATGTGGCGTGCGTCGTAATCCAATATCCGAACTTTTTCGGCCAAATCGAGCCGTTAAAAGCGATCGAGCCGCTCGTTCATGAAAAGAAAAGTTTATTCGTTGTCGCCAGCAACCCGCTCGCCCTCGGTGTGTTGACTCCGCCTGGGGCGTTTGGCGCCGACATCGTCGTCGGCGATATGCAGCCGTTTGGCATTCCGATGCAGTTTGGCGGCCCACATTGCGGCTATTTCGCCGTCAAAGCGCCGCTCATGCGAAAAATTCCGGGCCGTCTTGTCGGACAGACGACCGACGAGGACGGGCGCCGCGGATTTGTCTTGACGCTGCAGGCGCGCGAACAGCACATCCGCCGCGATAAAGCGACATCGAACATTTGCTCAAACCAAGCGTTAAACGCCTTGGCTGCTTCAGTGGCGCTCTCGGCGCTCGGCAAGCGGGGCGTGAAAGAGATGGCGGCGATGAACATGCAAAAGGCGCATTATGCGAAAAGCGAGCTCGAAAAACGCGGCTTGCTGTCGCCGTTTGCCGGTCCATTTTTCAACGAATTTGTCATCCGGCTCGGCCAGCCGGTCGATGATGTCAATGCCCGCTTGCTGAAAAAAGGGATCATCGGCGGCTACGACCTTGGCTTTGATTATCCGGAGCTCGTCAACCATATGCTTATTGCTGTCACGGAACTGCGGACGAAGGAAGAAATCGATCGGTTCGTAAACGAATTGGGGGATTGCCATGCATAACGATCAACCGCTTATTTTCGAACGGAGCAAGCCAGGACGAATTGCCTACAGCCTGCCGGCGCTTGATGTTCCGGCTGTTGATGTGAGCGAGCTTGTGCCGGCGGATTATTTCCGCACCGAGGAGCCGGAGCTGCCAGAAGTGTCGGAACTCGACTTAATGCGCCATTATACGGCGCTCTCGAAGAGAAACCACGGCGTCGATTCCGGGTTTTACCCGCTCGGGTCGTGCACGATGAAATACAATCCGAAAATCAATGAAAATGTCGCCCGTCTCGCCGGATTTGCCCACATCCATCCGCTGCAGCCGGAGGAAACGGTGCAAGGAGCGCTTGAGCTCATGTACGACTTGCAAGAGCACTTAAAAGAAATTACCGGGATGGATGCGGTTACGTTGCAACCGGCCGCCGGCGCTCACGGCGAGTGGACCGGGCTGATGATGATCCGCGCCTATCACGAAGCGAACGGCGACTTCGGACGGACGAAAGTGATCGTTCCCGACTCGGCGCACGGCACGAATCCAGCGTCGGCAACCGTTGCCGGTTTTGAAACAGTGACGGTCCGCTCGACCGCTGACGGACTTGTTGATTTAGAGGATTTAAAACGCGTCGTCGGCCCGGATACAGCGGCGCTCATGCTCACAAACCCGAACACGCTCGGGCTGTTTGAAGAGCAAATCGTCGAGATGGCACAAATCATCCATGAGGCGGGCGGCAAGCTGTACTATGACGGCGCGAACTTAAACGCCATTCTCGGCAAGGCGCGCCCGGGCGACATGGGCTTTGACGTCGTCCATTTGAACTTGCATAAAACGTTCACCGGCCCGCACGGCGGCGGAGGTCCAGGTTCCGGGCCGGTCGGGGTGAAAGCCGATCTCATCCCATTTTTGCCGAAGCCGGTCATTGCCAAAGGGGAAAACGGCTATTATCTCGATGATAACCGCCCGCAGTCGATCGGCCGCGTCAAGCCGTTTTACGGCAACTTCGGCATTAACGTCCGGGCGTACACGTACATCCGCTCGATGGGGCCGGACGGCTTAAAAGCGGTGAGCGAGTATGCCGTCTTAAACGCCAACTATATGATGCGCCGGCTTGCCGACTATTACGATTTGCCGTATGACCGCCATTGCAAGCACGAGTTTGTCCTCTCCGGCAGACGACAAAAGAAGCTCGGAGTCAGAACGCTCGATATCGCCAAGCGGCTGCTTGATTTCGGCTTCCATCCGCCGACGATTTACTTCCCGCTCATCATCGAAGAGTGCATGATGATCGAGCCGACCGAGACGGAATCGAAAGAAACGCTCGATGCGTTCATCGATGCGATGATTCAAATTGCCAAGGAAGCGGAAGAAAACCCGGAGATCGTCCAAGAAGCGCCGCATACGACCGTTGTCAAGCGGCTCGATGAAACGACCGCGGCGCGCAAGCCGATTTTGCGCTATCAAAAACCGAGAAACTGATCACTGATACCGACAAACGGCTCGTCCAACAATGGGCGGGCCGTTTCGTTTAGGCCGGCTGCGCCGCTATTGCAGCGTTGACAGAAAAGTTTAGTTAGTTTATCATATAAACTAATGGCAATGATCCATCAATAAGGGGGAGTGAGACATGCAATACCGGCAGTTAGGAAATACCGACCTTCGAGTGAGCGAACTCAGCTTCGGTACGTGGGCGATCGGCGGCTCGTGGGGGAAAGTCGACGATCAAGAATCGTTGCGCGCCCTCGCCTACGCCATCGAGCAGGGGGTTAACTTTTTTGATACGGCTGATGTGTACGGCAACGGCCATAGCGAAGAGCTGTTGGCGAAGGCGACAAAAGGGAAGGAAGACCGCATCTACATAGCGACGAAGTTTTGCCGCGCCGGCGATATCCATGACCCGGACAACTATTCCGAAGCGTCCGTGCGCGCATATTGTGAGGCAAGCTTGAAACGGCTCGGCCGCGAGGCGATCGATTTGTATCAAATTCATTGCCCGCCGTTTGCCATTTTAAAGCAAGGCGCCGTGTTTGAAGTGTTAGAGAAGTTAAAGCAGGAAGGAAAAATCCGCTATTACGGCGTCAGCGTCGAAACGATGGAAGAAGGGCTGTACGTCATCGAGCATTCGCAGGCAAGCGCGCTGCAAGTCATCTTCAACATTTTGCGGCAAAAGCCGCTCGAGCGCCTGCTTCCGGAGGCGAAACGGCGCGGCGTCGGCATTTTGGTCCGCCTCCCGCTCGCCAGCGGGCTGCTGACCGGCAAGTTCACGAAGCAAACGACGTTTGCTGAGGATGACCACCGCCGTTTCAACCGCAACGGTGAACAGTTTAATGTTGGGGAAACGTTCGGCGGTTTGGAGTTTGAAAAAGGGGTGGAGCTCGCCGACAAGCTGCGTTGGATTGCCGATGGGCGCGGCAGCATGGCGAAAGCGGCGCTCCGATGGGTCATTGATCATGAAGAAGTGACGTGCGCCATTCCGGGCTTTAAAACGGTGAAACAAGTCGAAGAAAACTTGGCGGCGCTGGCGGTGCCATCGTTCAGCGAAGAAGAAATGGCGCGGCTTCGCCAGTTTTATGAAACCGAAGTGCATCCGCACATTCGCGGGGCATACTAAACAAATAAGATAAAAAGGATGACTAGTCACGTGCGGACAGGAAACATTACTCTTGTCAAAAAAATGAATAAACAGCTTGTGTTGAAACTCATTCGCGACCAGCACCCGATTTCGCGCGCCGACATTGCGAAAACGACTGGCTTGAACAAAGCGACCGTTTCCGCCCTCGTCGACGAGCTGATCGCTGAACACTTCGTTCATGAAAGCGGCATCGGTGTTTCGACCGGCGGACGCCGGCCGCTCATGCTCCGCTTTAACGCCGATGCCGGCTCGCTCGTCGGCGTTGAGCTTGGCGTCAACTATTTATACGCCGTCTTGACGAACTTAAACGCCGAAATCATTTGGGAGCAGCGGCGTTCGTTCCGCCCGGAGGAGGGACAGGAGGCAATTGTCAGTGAAATGATCGAGTTGATTGAGGCGGCCATCCGCCGGGCGCCGGCGACGCCGTACGGCGTGATGGGAATCGGGATCGGCGTCCCCGGCGTCGTGCACACAGAAAGCGGGACAGTCATTTTCGCCCCGAACTTGCGCTGGGATGATGTCGCCCTCGCTTCGGCTTTGCAAAAACGGTGGCCGCAATATCCGGTCATCGTCGAAAACGAGGCGAAGCTGGCGGCACTTGGGGAAAAATGGTTCGGCGCCGGCAAGGAATTTGCCCATTTTGTTTATATTAGCGCCGGCATCGGCATCGGCGCCGGCGTCGTCTTGCATCATCAGCTGTATCGCGGGGTGAACGGGCTGGCGGGGGAAATCGGCCATCATACGATCGACTTAAACGGCGCTCGCTGCAACTGCGGCAACATCGGCTGCTGGGAAATGTACGCGTCGGAAAAATATATCAAGCGCCGTTTGGCGGAAGAGGGGCGTACAGAATGGCTTGACGACCGCTTTTCCATCGCGGCGATGGCGCTGGCGGCCGAAAACGATGCCCAGCTGGCGCGCATTTTGGAAGAAACGGGCCGCTATCTCGGCATCGGGCTGCTGCAGGTGATTTATGCGTACAACCCGGAGGCGGTCATTATCGGCGGCCCGCTTGCTCAGGCCGGTGATTTCGTGCTTGATGCAGCGCGCAAAGAGGTGAGGGAGCGCATTCTCGTCAAAAAAGAAAGCGAGCCGTATATGATTGCCTCGGAGCTGAAAGAAAAAAGCTGCGCCATCGGCGCGGCTGCGTCGGTGTTAGAAGCGGTCGTTCTGCCGCCGGAATTTGAGCCGGCGCTCTAGCCGATGCCAATGAAAAGAGGCGCCTGCTGTTTCTAGCAGAGCGCCCTTTTTTAATATCTAGGCATTTTTCTTTATTTTTCCTGTCCATTTTTTGAATCCGCCTTTTAAATGATACAAGTTGCGGTATCCTTTCCGGTAGAGCATTTGCGCGGCCCGCCCGCTGCGCAGCCCATTTTGGCAATATAAATAAATCGGCTGATCTTTGCGCAGTTCTTTCATGCGCATGCGCAGCTGGGTAAGCGGAATGTTGCGCGCCCCTAAAATATGTCCAGCCGCAAACTCGTCCGGTTCGCGGACATCGACTAATTGCGCTTTTCGGTAGCCGGCGCGGAACTCTTCTTCCGTCAATGCTTTGACAATTCGGCGTTGCCATAAATAGGTGATGACGGAATACACGATGATTGCGCCAAGAATGATGAGCAATGCTTCCACCCGTTAGGCCTCCTTTCCCTTCGTCCACTATTCCTATTATATAAAGTTGCCGCTTAGAAGCAAAGTATTTTCCTAATGGCATTTTTCTTCCCTTGGCAGGCGTTGTTTGCTAAACTAGTAAAGGCGGCAGAGAAGGCGGTTTAGCGTGACTTATGGACAAGCCGCCGCAACGCCCGATATGGCATGTTTGAAATCGTAGAGAAGGTGAAACGATGGCAAAAGAAGTATGGCGCTTTATCGATTCTGGCGACCGTTCACCGTCGTTTAATATGGCGCTTGATGAGGCGCTTTTGGATTGGCATAGCGCGGGGAAAATTCCGCCCACCGTCCGTTTTTACGGTTGGAATCCGCCCACATTGTCAATCGGCTATTTTCAAAAAGTGGAGAAAGAAATCGACTTAGAAGCCGTCAAGCGCCACGGCCTCGGCTTCGTCCGCCGTCCGACCGGAGGGCGCGGCGTCTTGCATGACAAAGAATTGACGTACAGCGTAATCGTTTCAGAATCGCATCCGGATATGCCGCAGACGGTCACAGAAGCGTACCGTGTCATTTCCCAAGGCATTTTAGAAGGTTTCCGTTTTCTTGGGCTTGACGCGTATTTTGCCGTGCCGAAAACGGAAGAAGAAAAAGCGGATTTGCGCAGCCCGCGTTCCGCCGTTTGCTTTGACGCGCCGTCGTGGTATGAGCTCGTTGTCGAAGGGCGGAAAGTGGCCGGCAGCGCGCAAACGCGGCAAAAGGGCGTCATTTTGCAGCACGGCTCGATTTTGCTTGACTTGGACGAAGAGCTGTTGTTCAGCTTGTTTAAATACCCGAACGAACGGGTAAAAGAGCGGCTTCAGCGCAATTTTAAAAACAAGGCGGTCGCGATCAACGAGCTGACGGAGCGGACGGTAACGATCGAGGAAGCGAAAGAGGCGTTTTACAAAGGGTTTGAAAAGGGCTTGGACATCGTGCTGGAGCCATATATACTGACGGCTGAAGAGTTGGCGTATGTCGAGGAATTGGCGCGGACAAAGTACGAAAGCGACGAATGGAACTTTAAGCGCTAGGCAGCAACATGGAAAATCGTTCATTTTTCGGCAAAAACGGCACCATTCATCCGGTTTTCTCCGCTTTTCGCCGTTTTTTGCCTTTTTTTCTGCTTGACAAAAACGAAATCATTTGTTCTCAATCACAATATATAGTATGATTTTCGCAAAAAATCATACTATATATTGTTTTTTTCTGATTGATATGGTAAGGTAGAGAAGACAGGACAACTTTGCCAAAACGTGAGAGATTATATAAAAGAGGAGAGATAGGAGAATGACGGTGGCGTCGTCTGAAAAAATGAAAATCAATATGGAAAAGCTAAACGAGGATATTCGCTTGTTTCCGCAAGTGCATCCGATTACGCCGGATATGCACATCACCCATAAAGGCGTGTCCCGTTTAGTGATGCTTGACCGGTATTCGTTTAAGGATACGGAAAAGCTGACGCTCACACCGGGCGATTTTGTCGTGTTGACGATCAAGGAGGACCCGAAATTTCCGGCCCGCGGGCTCGGCTTTATCGTCGACATCGACTGGGAGGCGAAAAAGGCCCATGTGTTGATCGAGGACGAGTACCGGCATGTGCTCGAAGGCGAAGAGGCAGAAACCGGCATTGTCTTCCGCTCGCTCGACATTATCGACAAGCCGCTGGAAATTTTTTATGAACAAATTGCGAAACGGAACGCGACTGGGCTTGCTGCTGTAGAGGAAACGGCGGAAAAGCGCAGCGAGTGGTTCCACAAGTTTTATGAGGAGCTCTCGAGCATGAATTTTGTCCCGGCCGGCCGCGTGTTGTACGGGGCGGGTTCGGGCAAGGAAGTGACGTATTTCAACTGCTATGTGATGCCGTTTGTGAAAGATTCGCGGGAAGGCATTTCCGAACACCGAAAGCAGGTAATGGAAATTATGAGCCGCGGCGGCGGGGTTGGCACGAACGGTTCGACATTGCGGCCGCGCCATACGCTCGCGCGCGGGGTAAACGGCAAATCGTCCGGGTCGGTTTCGTGGTTGGATGACATTGCCAAGCTGACCCACCTTGTCGAGCAAGGTGGCTCCCGCCGCGGCGCCCAAATGATCATGCTTGCCGACTGGCACCCGGACATTATCGAATTTATCGTCTCGAAAATGCAAAACCCGCGCATCTTGCGCTACCTGCTCGAGAATATGGAAGATGAGGGCATCAAAAAAGCAGCGCGCGACAAACTGAAATTCACGCCGCTCACCGACCGGGAACGGGCGATGTACGAAGCGATCGTCCGCTACAAAAACGAACCCGGCTACGGCGGCTTTACCGAAGAAATCATTAAAGACGCCGAAGAAAAACTGCGCACCGGCGGTACATATACCGTCCATAATCCTGACTTTTTAACCGGTGCGAACATTTCGGTCTGCCTGACAAAAGAGTTCATGGAGGCGGTCGAAAACGACGATGAGTATGCACTCCGCTTCCCGGATGTAGAAACCTATTCCGAAGAAGAAATGCGCATTTACAACGAAAAATGGCATGAAGTTGGCGATGTGCGCGAATGGGAAAAAATGGGCTACCGCGTCCGCGTCTACCGAAAAATCCGCGCTCGCGAGCTCTGGAAGCTGATTAACATTTGCGCGACGTACTCAGCCGAGCCGGGCATTTTCTTCATCGACAATGCGAACGAAATGACGAACGCCCGCGCGTACGGACAAAAAGTCGTTGCGACTAACCCATGCGGGGAACAACCTTTAGCGCCATATTCTGTCTGCAACCTCGCCGCCATTAACTTGGCAAACATGGTCGATAAAGAACGGAAAGTCGTCGACTATGAAAAACTGAAACGCACGGTTGAGATCGGTGTGCGGATGCAAGACAACGTCATTGATGCTACGCCGTATTTCCTTGAGGAAAACAAAAAGCAAGCGCTCGGTGAGCGCCGCATCGGCCTTGGCGTCATGGGGCTCGCGGACTTGCTTATTTATTGCGAAAAAGAGTATGGCTCTGAAGAAGGAAACGAACTCGTGGATGAACTGTTCCGCACGATCGCCACGACCGCCTACCGGGCATCGATTGAGCTGGCAAAAGAAAAAGGCAGCTTCCCGTTCCTTGTCGGTGAGACGGACGAAGAAACGCGCCGGCTGCGCGAAGCGTTCATCAATACCGGCTATATGAAACGGATGCCGGAAGACATTCGCCAAGCTATTTTACAATACGGCATTCGCAACTCCCACTTGCTGACGGTGGCGCCAACGGGATCGACCGGAACGATGGTCGGCGTCTCGACCGGGCTTGAGCCGTACTTCTCATTCGCATACTACCGGAGCGGCCGCCTCGGCAAGTTCATCGAAGTGAAGGCCGATATCGTCCAAGAATATTTAGACAAGCATCCGGAAGCCGATCCGAACCACTTGCCGCATTGGTTTGTGACAGCGATGGACTTGCCGCCGGAAGCGCATGCTGATGTGCAATGCATCATCCAGCGCTGGGTCGACTCGAGCTTGTCGAAAACGGTCAATGCGCCAAAAGGCTACACGGTCGAACAAGTGCAAAAAGTATATGAGCGGCTGTGGCGCTGCGGCGCGAAAGGCGGCACCGTCTATGTCGACGGCAGCCGCGATGCGCAAGTGTTGACGCTGAAAGCGGAAGAAAACACGGTTGAAGAGCAGCTGGAACTCATTCCGGAAGAAACGGAAGAACAGGCGAAGAAACGCACCGTCGTTCTTGTCGATACGATTCAAGATGTGCGCGCCACCGATGTGACGATCGGCTCGGAAATCGGCAACATTTGCCCGATCTGTCGGGAAGGGACGGTCGAAGAAATCGGCGGCTGCAATACGTGCACGAGCTGCGGTGCTCAGCTGAAATGCGGGCTGTAACCGGTTAGGGCCGGAAAACGCTGGTTTCCATTGGGAAACCGGCGTTTTTTTACATAAAACGGGGGAGGAAAAATATAGTGATAAAAGGGAGGAGAAACGAAAGGGGGAGTCGTGATGATTATTCATGTCGTCCAGCGCGGGGAAGCGCTTTGGCAGCTGGCCCGCCGCTACGGCGTCCCGCTCGAGCGGCTGATTGCCGCCAATGAGCTAGACGACCCAAACCGGCTCGCCATCGGGCAGGCGGTGGTCATTCCGGTGCCGTATCGCTATCATACCGTCCGTGCAGGGGAAACGTTATGGCAGATCGCCCGCGCGTATGGAGTGACGGTCGAAGCCATCGTGCAGGCGAACCGGATCGCCAACCCGGCGCTCATTTATCCCGGCGCGCTGTTGTTGATTCCGGCTCGCATTCATACGGTGCGCACCGGGGAAACGTTAGGGCAAATTGCTGCCGCTTATCAAGTCAGCGTCCAGCAAATCATCGAGTTCAATCCCATCGCTGATCCGAATGTCATCACTCCCGGACAGCGGCTCGTCATTCCGCCGGCCAAACCGCTCATCGAGGTGAACGCCTTCACGATCGACCAAGGGGAGAAAGGGGCGGAGCAAGTGCGCGAAGTCGGCCGCCATTTGACGTACGCCGCCCCGTTCGCCTATACGATCCGCGCTGATGGCGGACTGAATCCCATCAATGATGTGGCGATCATTCAGGCCGCTTTTGCCGCCCGTGTCGTGCCGATGATGACGATCACCAACTTTACGTATCAGGATCCGGGTTCAAGATTGGCGCAGACGATCTTGGCTGATGCCACGCTGCAAACACGATTGCTTGAGAACATCATTCAAGTGATGCGGGCGAAAGGATACCGGGCGCTGAATGTCGATTTTGAAAATGTCTACCCGTCCGACCGCGAGCGGTACAATGCGTTTTTGCGGCGGGCGGCGGCTCGGCTTCACGCGGAAGGATATTGGTTATCGACATCGCTCGCTCCCAAAATCAGCGCGGAACAAAAAGGATTGCTGTATGAAGCGCACGACTATCCAGCCCATGGGCGCATCGCCGATTTCGTCGTGCTTATGACGTACGAGTGGGGCTATCGGTTTGGGCCGCCGCAAGCCATTTCGCCGGTGAACCAAATTCGGCGCGTGCTTGATTATGCCGTGACCGTGATTCCGCGGGAGAAAATCATGATGGGATTTCAAATTTATGCCCGCGACTGGGTGCTGCCGCACGTGCCAGGGCAAGAGGCGGAAACGTTCAGCCCGAAAGAAGCCGTGGCGCGCGCCATTCGTTACGGAGCGTCGATCCAATACGATGCGGCGGCCGCCTCGCCGTTTTACCGCTACACGGACGAACAAGGCCGCCAACACGAAGTATGGTTTGAAGACGCCCGCAGCGCGTTGGCGAAATTTGACTTAGTGAAAGAATACGGATTGCGCGGGATCAGCTACTGGGTGCTCGGGTATCCGTATCCGGAAAACTGGGTGCTGTTGGAAGACAATTTCCGCACTCGGAAACGGGGATAAGCTGGACGGCTAGAGCGTATGCGCCGGTTATTGGGCATGCGCTTTTCTTTTGTATTTTGAAGTTTGAGCGGTTTTTCAGTGGGGAAATGGCGAGTCTTATTCGCATATATTTTTACCTGCTATATTTTTACCTGCGTATTCGATGACTACGTTTGCATCGTGTAAAACATGCGGTGATCGCTGGCTAGTGAAATAACGTCGCGGCTCTTCCCTATGGGCTTCACAGTGCAAACGAGGGAAGAAAAAAGCGTCCTAATTAGGACGCTTTTGTACCCACTCCTGCGTACTTCTTCTCTGTTTCGGCAACGATTACGGCGCAAGCGGCGTCACCGGTAATATTGACAGCAGTGCGAGCCATATCCAAAAGCCGGTCGATGCCGATGATCAATGCGATTCCTTCGACAGGAAGGTTGACGGAATTCAACACCATCGCCAACATCACTAATCCGACACCAGGTACACCGGCCGTTCCAATGCTCGCCAATACAGCCGTTAATACAACTGTTGCCAATTGCGAGATCGTGAGGTCGATACCGTAAGCTTGAGCGATAAATATAGTGGCGACCCCTTGCATAATGGCCGTGCCATCCATATTGATGGTTGCTCCTAATGGCTGCACGAAACTGCTAATATGTTTTGGCACCCCAAGTTTCGTTTGAGCGACATTCATCGAAATCGGCAGCGTTGCGTTGCTGCTTGATGTACTGAACGCCACGCCCATCGCTGGAGCGAACTGTTTAAAAAAGGAGAATGGATTGCGTTTAGCAAACAGGTAGAGCGATGAGCCGTATGTGAACAGCATGTGGATGATCAAACTGAAAAGAACGACGGACATGTACATTCCCATCGAGCGGATGGCGTCCGTTCCTTGGCTGCCGACGGCGGAGGCGATTAAGCCGAATGCACCGTACGGGGCAAACCGCATAATGACAGTGACCAAATACATCATCACTTCATTGCCTTGCTCGATGAGTTTGAACAAGCCAGCTGTTTTTTCTCGCAACATGGAAAGCGCAAACCCAACAAATATGGAAAAAGTGATAATTTGCAGCATGTTTCCTTCTGCAAATGCCTGAACGGGGTTTTTTGGAATAATGTTTAATAAAGTTTCTGACACAGGTGGTGCCTCTTTTGGTTCAAATTGAGCCTGACTGGTGTTAAAGTCGCCGACGCTCCCAGGTTTGGTTACTAACGCCAATGAAATGCCAATGGCAATGGCGATGGCTGTAGTGATGAGGAAATACGAAATGGTTTTTATTCCAATTCGCCCGAGTTTTTTTGGGTCTCCTAATCCGGCTGTCCCTAATACGATGGAAAAAAAGACAATGGGCACGACGATCATATTAATTAAATTTAAAAAGAGTTTCCCAAGCGGTGTAAAAACATAGGCGTTTACTGTATCGAATGGTTGAGGGAAGAAAAGGTTGAATATTAGTCCAACGATGGATCCAAGTATCAGTGCAATAATGATTTTTAACGATAGCTTCATACAATCCCTCCAATGTTTTTAACAAAATGTAATGTTATTGTATCTTACATTTCGTACCTTAACAAGGTAGAATTTTTTATTTAGATTAGAATCATGTTTAGCAAGCAGTTGATCCAGGTGCAACCGAAAAATGATGTCAACTGAAAGAAGCGTGCGATTTTCCTCCATCTTTGAACCATACTAACATCAAAATATGGACAGCTTGGAGGGAAACGAGTGAAACCGTTTGTGCCCAAACTTGTGTATTTCGAGCCGGAGGCGCTGTCGTACCCGCTCAAGTACAGTATTTTACGTAAAGTCCTCTTCATGGTATAATGGGATTGATTGCTATTTTTTGACCTGCCGGGAACGCTAGCGGTGTGTATGGGCTGGGGAAGGATGGCAGGCGAATGTGGCAGGAGGGGACATGCGTTGCCGACACCAAGCATGGAAGACTATATCGAACAAATTTATTTATTGATCGAAGAGAAGGGCTATGCCCGCGTCTCTGACATCGCTGAGGCGCTATCCGTTCATCCCTCCTCAGTGACGAAAATGGTGCAAAAGCTCGATAAGGATGAATATTTAGTGTATGAAAAATACCGCGGCCTCGTCCTGACGCCGAAAGGGAAGAAAATCGGCCAGCGGCTCGTTTACCGTCATGAGCTGCTTGAGCAGTTTCTCCGCTTGATCGGCGTCCACGAAGAAAACATTTACCGCGACGTGGAAGGGATTGAACATCATTTGAGCTGGAACGCCATTGACCGGATCGGCGATTTAGTGCAATATTTTCAAGAGGACGAACGCCGGGTGGAAGCGCTCCGCAATGTCCAAAAGCGCAATGAGCAAGGAGAGTAAGCCGCTGCTTGCTCTTTTTTGTTTTCCGTACTAAACGCCTCTCGTTCTTCTTACATATGTATAAACGGCGAGAAAGGAGAGGCAGCGGTGGACATTGACATCGTCTTTTCCGGCGGTGGGGTGAAAGGATTTGCCTTGCTTGGCGCGTACGAAGCCATTGAGGAAAAAGGGCTGCGCTGGAAGCGGCTTGCTGGGACGAGTGCGGGGTCGCTGCTGGCGGCGCTGCTCGCGGCAGGCTACAGCGCCCGCGAGGTTATGCACTTGCTTGAGGAGTTGGAATTTGAGCGGTTGTTGGATGAACGGGCGTCATGGATTCCTTTCCCGGTCTGGAAGTGGGTGCGCCTCTACTGGCACCTTGGCCTCTATCAAGGAAAAGCGCTTGAACGGTGGCTTGAGTCGGTGCTTGCTGCCCGCGGGGTGCGGACGTTTCAAGATGTGCCGGCCGGCAGTTTGTATATCGTCGCTTCCGACGTCACAAACGGGCGCATCGTCGTGCTGCCGGACGATTTGAACGCGTACGGCATTGACCCGAGCTCATTTTCGGTCGCCAAGGCGGTGCGGATGAGCGTTAGCATCCCGTACTTTTTCGAACCGGTTCGCCTCCGCGGGCAAAACGGCACGTCTCTCATCGTCGACGGGGGGGTGCTCAGCAACTTTCCGCTTTTTCTCTTTGATGAGGAAAAGAAAACGAAAAAGCGGCCGGTGCTCGGGATCCAGCTGAGCGCCAAGCCGGGCGAGCGGCCGAAACGAAAAATCACCAATGCGTTAGATTTGTATGAGGCGCTGTTTGCGGCGATGAAAGAGGCGCATGATGCCCGCTACATTTCGCGCCGCCATGAAAAAAACATTGTCTTTTTACCGGTGGAAAACGTGATGTCGACCGAGTTTTCCGTCGACCTCGAGGCGCGCCGGCGCCTCATCGATTACGGGCGCGAGCGGACGCGGCAGTTTTTGCGGCAATGGGCGTACTAGGCAGGGAGCGGCGAAGGCTGCAGCACTTGCGGTGCGAAAAAGCGAATAATGCGCGTCAAGGAGCGCCGCCTGCCTCACGCGGACGGCGGCAAACAAAAAAGAATCAAGCTAAAACGAAGCTCGATTCTTTTTTTTGCCTTTTTTTCCGTCAATCACGGTTAAATGCGGGGTCGCGGTCCGCTTTTTCAGCGGCCGTTTCAGTTTTGCCGGCTTTGGCTGCTTGCGCCCGGAGCGGGGATGGAGCTTTTTCGACTGCCGCACCGCTTTTAAGTACGACCACCGTTCTTTATCGGTGCGGCGTTGGTACACGAAACGGTAAAAGAGATAAATCGCGGCTACAAACAGCGCAACAAACAACAGCTGACGGAACAGCACCGTCGGATGGGCGAAAAGAGTATAGACAATGCCGAGCGTTCCAAGCAAGATCATGAGCCCGACGAGCGGGTGAATGGCCCTGCGCCGCAATGAATCCACCCCCTTGAATCAATTACTGCACTGCTTTTTTCGCTTCGGCTTCCGCTTCCAAATGAAGAAGCCGCTGAAATGAGGCGATGGCCACTTCCACTTGATCATCGTCCGGTTCTTTTGTCGTCAGCCGCTGCAGCCATAGCCCGGGGTAGCCGAGCCAGCGCAGCAGCGGAACATCCCTCAATTTATTTGTAAACTGCAATACTTCAAACGAAACGCCAAGCACGACCGGAATTAAAGCGAGCCGGTTAACCATCCGCAGCCAAAGCGGATCGGTCGGCACGAACAAATAAAGGAACAAGCCGACGATGACGGTAAATAAAATAAAGCTGCTGCCGCACCGATAGTGAAGGCGCGAGGCGCGCTGGACGTGCTCGACGGTCAGCGGCCAGCCTGCTTCATAAGCGTTGATCACTTTATGTTCCGCGCCGTGATATTGGAAAACGCGCTTCACAAGCGGCGTTAACGAAATAAAGTAAATATAGCCGAGCAATAGAGCCAGCTTAAAAACCCCTTCAAGCAAAATTTGCCCTATCCTCCCAGGAACGAGCGGTTTGAACGAGGCGGCGGCGAGCGCCGGGACGAGCGTAAAAATCGTTTTGGCGAACAAAAACGACAGCACACCGATGGCTGCGGCGCCGAGAATAAGCGTCAGTTTGGAGCTGCGCTCCTCATCCGCCTGCTCCTCCCCTGGAGCCACCTCATACCGTTCGCTCGCAAACTGTAAATGTTTTGCCCCGTTCGCGCTCGCTTCGATAATGGCGATGATGCCGCGGACAAACGGGATTTTCTTAAAGGCGGCCAGCGTCGGATTGGCGCGGCGCGGCAAGGAAAAGTATTCAATCGTTCCATCATTGCGGCGAACGGCGGTGACAGAGTGCGTTTTGCCGGCAAACATCACTCCTTCAACGACCGCCTGGCCGCCGTATAACGGTTTATCCATTGTTTTCATCAAGCAAACACCAACCTATTTTTATGTTTATTATTTTATTCTACAAGAAACGTTCGGAAACCTCTAGGTTGATGTTACTGTTATGATTTCCAAAAAATCCATTATTTACACGGAAGTAATCATTTTTTTCGCTTGATTCATGGGGTGGCCGGCTGTAGGTCATACTAACGGACAAGGAGGTGCAGCATGATGGCGGAACAAAAAGGAAAGCTCGAGCAGGAGAAAAGAGAGCGGCCCATGACGCTCTTGCAAAAAACGCTCATTATCGGGTTTGTCGGCGGGGTGTTTTGGAGCTTAATCGGCTATTTGGCGTACTTTTTCAACTTTAGCGAAATCAGTCCAAACATGGTTTTGATTCCTTGGGTGGCCGGCGACTGGAAATACGGAAAAACAGGCAACTATGTAGCCATCGCGTTGATCGGTGTCATTTCCATTGCGGCGGCGCTCCTTTACTACGCGTTGCTGCGGAACATTCGCGGCATGTGGGCGGGCATTTTATACGGTGCGGCGCTGTGGGCGGTTGTTTTCTATTTGTTCAATCCGTTGTTTCCGAATGTTCAGCCGGTCGCTGATTTAGAGCCGAATACAGTGATTACGACGCTTTGCCTATACATTTTATACGGCGTGTTCGTCGGCTATTCGATTTCCTTTGAGACGCAGGAAATGAACCGGCCATCCCAAAGCGCCGGGAAAGAGGCGGCGAAGGAAGGAAGCTGACGAAGCGTCCCTATGTTGTTTGAGCAAAGGGCGCGCCTCTCTGTCAAACCGACGTATAGCGAAACTTTCCTCTCTATGGTAAAATAAAGAAGGTTTTCACAAGGTTTGGTATTGCGTGATGGCTGGTGACAAGCGGCCGTATGAAACCGGCGCATCGTGCCGCCTTTGGCGCGGTCGCGGCCGAAAAGCCCCCTTCATGGCCAACCGACAGGCGGGGGCAAATTCCATGGGAAGAGGAGAATGAGGGATGGAAAAGCTGGAAAAACTTCGAACGCTTCTTGAGGAGCGGCATATTGATGGTCTTTTAGTGACAAACAGCTACAACCGCCGCTACATCACGGGGTTTACCGGCACGGCTGGCGTCGCGCTTGTCAGCCGCGAAGGGGCGGTGTTTATTACCGACTTCCGCTATGTCGAGCAAGCATCCAAACAAGTCGAGGGCTTTGAGATTGTGCAACATAGCGGGCCGATCGTTGAAGAAATCGCGAAACAAGTAAAGCGGCTTGGCATCGGCAAACTTGGATTTGAGCAGCAAGACGTCACGTACGCAGCATACAAAGCGTATGAGGAGGCGGTCAGCGCCGAGCTTGTGCCGACGTCGAACGTAGTGGAAACGTTGCGCTTGATTAAGTCGGAAGCAGAGATTAAGATATTAAAGGAAGCAGCAGAAATCGCCGATGCGGCATTTGCCCATATTTTGTCGTTCATCCGTCCGGGCGTCAAAGAAATCGAAGTGGCGAATGAGCTCGAGTTTTTTATGCGCAAGCAAGGAGCGTCTTCTTCTTCCTTTGATACGATCGTCGCGTCCGGCTACCGCTCGGCGCTGCCGCACGGGGTGGCGTCAGAGAAAACGATTGAGCGCGGTGAGCTTGTCACGCTTGATTTCGGGGCTTACTACAAAGGATATTGCTCCGATCTCACAAGGACGGTCGCCGTCGGCGACATCAGCGCCGAACTGAAAACGATGTATGATATCGTCCTTGAGGCGCAGCGGCGCGGCATGAGCGGTCTTAAGGCAGGCATGACCGGCAAAGAGGCGGATGCGTTAACGCGCGATTACATCCGTGAAAAAGGGTATGGCGATTATTTCGGCCATTCGACCGGCCATGGCATCGGCCTTGAGATTCACGAAGGGCCGGCGCTTTCGTTCCGTTCGGATGTCGTGCTTGAGCCAGGCATGGTCGTCACTGTCGAGCCGGGCATTTACATCCCGGGGCTTGGCGGGGTGCGCATTGAAGACGATGCGGTCATCACCGCTGACGGGAACGAGGCGCTCACTCATTCGCCAAAAGAACTAATCATTTTATAATGGATTGCGTGAGGAGGATTTCGGTCAATGATTTCAGTGAACGATTTTCGCACAGGGCTTACGATCGAGGTCGACGGCGAAATTTGGCGCGTCCTTGAGTTCCAGCATGTCAAGCCGGGCAAAGGGGCGGCGTTCGTCCGTTCGAAGCTGCGCAATTTGCGCACCGGCGCCATTCAAGAGCGGACGTTCCGCGCCGGTGAAAAAGTAAACCGGGCGCAAATTGATACGCGCAAAATGCAATATTTGTACGCCAACGGCGACCAGCACGTCTTTATGGATATGGAAACGTACGAACAAATCGAGCTGCCGGCGAAACAAATCGAGCATGAGTTGAAGTTTTTGAAAGAAAACATGGAAGTGTTTATCATGATGTATCAAGGCGAAACGATCGGCGTCGAGCTGCCGAACACCGTCGAATTGAAAGTCGTTGAAACAGAACCGGGCATCAAAGGCGACACAGCTTCCGGCGGTTCGAAACCGGCCAAGCTCGAAACCGGCCTTGTCGTTCAAGTGCCGTTTTTCGTCAATGAAGGCGACACGCTCATCATTAACACAGCTGATGGCACGTACGTTTCGCGGGCGTAAGCGGCTGAGAAGGGACAGCACCTCTCCGGAACTTTCCGGACGGGTGCTGTTTTTTATGCGTGAAATGGCTACCGCTTCGCTGTCCGTCCTCATTTTCACCGCCAAAAACTTCTTCTGAAACGGCTTGTTCCCGCATACGTTTGTACTAATCAATCCCATTTCAAAACAGGAGGGACACATGAAACATTGGCTGCGATCGATCGATCCATCCGTCTTGGCGATGGCCGGCATGCGGATGTTGTCGGCGCTCGTTGAACTCAGTGCGGCGCTGTTGATGCTGGCGTTCAACGACGTCAAAAAAGCGCTCGCCATTAACGCTGCGCTCGCTGTCGTCGGTCCGACCGTCATGATCGTGACGATGGCGATCGGACTGCTTTCGCTCGCGGACGAGCTTTCGTTTTCCCGGCTTGGGCTCGTCGTGCTTGGGGTGGCGATCATTTTGTTTGCCATTTACAAGTAAGGAATAAACGGCATATTCCGCCCATACATATGAACTAGTCCACAGGAAAAGGGGGAGGGCCATGGAAGCGGTATGGGGAATTTTGCCGAAAACGATCGCTGCAGCGGTGCAGCAGCTCCCTTCATGGCGTCACGGCATCGAAGAAATCCGCATCCGCGTTTCCCGTCCGCTTGAGGTGATCGCCAACGGAACGGCCCGCTTATTGCCGTATGAAGTGACGAAAGAAGATGGCGTACAGTTGCTGAATAAATTGAGCCGTTATTCGATTTATGCCGTCGAAGAGGAGCTCAAACGCGGGTTTATGACGATCGAAGGGGGACATCGCGTCGGGCTCGCCGGCAAGGTCGTCACGGAAGGCGGCAAGGTGAAGGCCATTCGCGATGTCGCCTCTTTTAATATCCGCATCGCCAAAGAGCAGGTCGGCATCGCCAATCCATTGATTCCGTACGTATATGAAGGGCGCTGGCGCCACACGATGATCATCGGTTCACCGCAAACCGGAAAAACGACGCTGCTGCGCGATGCAGCGCGCCTCATCAGCAGCGGAACAGAGCGCATCCCGGCGCAAAAGGTGGCGATCGTTGACGAGCGTTCGGAAATCGCCGGCTGTGTGAAAGGAATTCCGCAGTTTTCATTCGGTCCGCGCCTTGATGTGTTGGACGCGTGTCCGAAAGCGGAAGGGATGATGATGATGATCCGCTCGATGAGCCCGGATGTCATCATCGTCGATGAAATCGGGCGCGAAGAAGACAGCGAAGCGGTGCTCGAGGCGGCGAACGCCGGCGTCTCTGTATGGACGACCGTGCACGGCCGCAGCGTCAAAGACGTCTGGCAGCGGCCGACGCTCGGCCCGGTGATGGAACAAAAAGTATTTGAACGGTTTATTGAACTGACGAACATCCCTCGTCCCGGCGCGATCCGGCGCATTCTCGATGCCAGCGGGGCGGTGCTGTATGAACGGGCGGTGGTGAGCCGATGAAATGGCTCGGTGCCTTGTTGATTCTTGCCGCTTCGACATGGACGGGATTTGCCGCCGCCCGCATGTTGTATGAGCGGCCGCGCCAGCTCCGCCAGCTGAAAGCAGCGCTTAGGGCGCTCGAGGCGGAAGTGATGTACGGGCATACGCCGCTCGCTGAAGCGTCGGTGCATATCGCCCGGCAAACGGCTGCTCCGATGTGCGAGCTGTTTTTTCGGTTCGCCGAGGCGCTGCGCACCGAGGAGACGAGCGTGGTGGAGGCATGGGAAAAAAGCTTGCAAGCCCTATGGGGGAAAACGGCGCTAAAACAAGGAGAGTTGGAAGTGATGAAGCAATTTGGCGCCACGCTCGGCCAGTATGACCGGCTCACGCAGCAAAAACAAATCGCCTTGGCGCTCGCCCATCTGGAGCGGGAGGAAGCAGAAGCGCTCGACAACCAGGCGCGCTACGCCAAAATGGCGAAAAGTTTAGGCGTGTTGGCCGGGCTACTGCTCGTCATTTTACTCATGTAGACAGGAGGCAGGACGAATGGGCATCGATGTCGATATCATTTTAAAAATCGCCGGCGTCGGCATCGTCATCGCGTTTTTGCATACGGTGCTCGATCAGATGGGGCGGAAAGAATACGCCCAATGGGTGACACTGCTCGGCTTTATTTACATCTTGTTTATGGTCGCCTCGATTGTGAGCGATTTGTTTCAAAAAATTAAAGACGTCTTTTTGTTCCGCGGGTAGGGGGGATCGGCCATTGACATTTTGCAAATTGTCGGTCTCGGGTTGATTGCGACGTTTTTGGTGGTATTGCTGCAGGAGCAAAAATCGAACCTCGCTTTTTTATTGACCGTTTTTGTCGGTTGCACCATTTTTTTGCTGCTTGTCGACCAGATTAGTGAAATTTTGCTGATGCTGCGGGAAATGGCGGAAGGCGCCCATATCCAAATGGTGTACTTGGAAACGATGTTGAAAATTATCGGCATTGCCTACATTGCCGAGTTTGCCGCACAAATTTCCAAGGACGCCGGCCAAGGAGCGATCGCCGCCAAAATTGAGCTCGGCGGCAAAATCGTCATTTTGGCGCTTGCCGTTCCGATTTTGACCGCCATTATTGAAGCGGTCATTAGCCTGATTCCGGCAGCGCGATAAGGAGGGGACGAATTGAAGCGGACAGCGTTCCTCATTGCCGGGCTGCTGTTTCTCTTTTTTTGCCCGTTGGTCGTACAAGCCGCAAGTTACGAGCCGTCCGTCAGCGAGCAGCTCGCCCGGCTCGACGTGAGCGACATCCGCCGCTATTGGGAAACGATCGTCAACGAATACGGCGGCTTTTTGCCGGAAAGCGAAAAAGGACCGATCACCGATTTTTTAAGCGGCGATAAGCAATGGTCACCGGTCGAATGGCTGAAGGCGCTCGCCCGCTACTTGTTTTACGAACTGCAAGTAAACGGCAAGCTGCTCGGCACGCTCATTTTGCTTGCTGTGTTCAGCACCGTGCTGCAATCGTTGCAAAATGCGTTCGCCCAACAGGAAGTGAGCAAAATCGCCCACGCGGTCGTGTATATGGTGTTGTTGTTGATCGCCTTAAACAGCTTCCGCCTCGCAGCCAGCTATGCGCTTGAAGCGGTGCAGACGATGAGCCATTTCATCATCGCCCTCATCCCGCTGCTGCTCGCGCTGCTTGCTTCCTCCGGCGGGATCGTATCGGCGGCGTTTTTTCACCCGATCATTTTGTTTTTAATGAACACGACCGGCACGGTCATCGAATATGTCACATTGCCTCTTTTGTTGCTGGCGGCGCTGCTTTCCGTTGTCAGTACGCTCAGCGACCGGTACAAGGCGACCCAGCTCGCCGATTTGCTGAACAAAGTCGCGCTTGGTTTGCTCGGCATCATTTTAACGGTTTTTCTTGGCGTCATGTCAGTGCGCGGGACGACGGCGGCGGTGGCGGATGGCGTCGCTTTAAGAGCGGCGAAATTTGTCACCGGCAATTTCATCCCGGTCGTCGGCAAACTGTTTACCGATGCCGCCGATACGGTCGTCGCCGCCTCCATGTTGCTGAAAAACGCCGTTGGGCTAGTCGGGGTAGCGATTTTGTTAATGATTGCCCTCTTTCCAGCGGTGAAAATTTTCGCGATCGTCATCGTCTACAAACTATCGGCCGCCTTATTGCAGCCGCTTGGCGGCGGGCCGGTGCTTTCGTGCCTTAACATCATCAGCAAAAGCATCGCCTATGTGTTGGCGGCGCTGCTCATCGTATCGCTCATGTTTTTCCTCAGCCTAACGGTCATGGTCATGGCCGGGAACATTACGATGATGGTCCGCTAGGGGGAGACGGTATGCAGTTTGTCATTGAATGGGTTACGAACATCATTTTGTTTTTGCTGTTTGCCATTATCATCGACTTTTTGCTGCCGTCCGGGACGATGCAAAAATATGTCAAAATGGCCATCGGACTCATGCTGCTGCTTGTGATGCTCGGGCCGGTGCTCCGGCTCGCCTCGATTGACCCGGAACAGCTCGTCGCTTCGGCACTCGCCCGTTTTTCCGATGGCCAAACCGGCGATGAAGCGATAAAAAATCAAATCGAGCAGCAGAAAAAAGAAATACAAGCTTCGCAACGCGCATATATTTTAGAACAAATGGCTGTCCAGCTGGAAAACGACGCAAACGAGGAGTTGATGGGGAAGTATGGATTGAAGGCTGATGTCAATGTTTACGCCGATAACAAAGAAGGTTGGCGCATGCCGGATGACATCAAGACGATCGAAGTCGTACTTTCTAAACAACAGCCTGCCGGGGCGGTGGAGCCGGTCATCATCGATACGACGAAGCCGCCGGTTCCGCCTGAGGGCGATGCTTCGCTGGCCGAAGAGGTGCGCACCTTTCTCGCCGGCAAATGGGAAGTCGATGAAAATAAAATTGCCGTACAGTTTAAGGGGAGGGAATAGGGGGGATGCTCCAATTTATGAAACGGCTCTTTTCTTCGCCGTCAAAAGAAGGGGACGGGGAAGGAGCCCGAAAAAAAATGCCGTTTTCCTATGTTGTCGCACTGTTGTTGGCCGGCGTTGCGCTGATGGCGGTCAGCCACTTTACAAAAAGCGAGGAAGATGTTCCGGCAGCGCCTTCCGCCGGGCAGTCAGACGCTCCGTCCGAGCCGGCGTTTTTGTCAAGCAAAGAGACGAAAGAAAAAGTGATCGCCGCCTATGAGGAACGATACGAAAAAGAACTGAAAGCTGCGCTCGAAACGATCGAGGGGGTCGATGACGTCACTGTCGTCGTCAATCTCGATTCAACAGAGCTCAAATTGTTCGAGAAAAAGCGCTCCACCCAGCAACAAACAACAGAGGAGAGCGACAAGGAAGGCGGAAAACGGACGATTAAAAACGAGTCAACAAATGAAGAAGTGATCATTATTCGCAACGGCGACGAAGAAACGCCGCTTGTTGTCGCCACGAAAAAGCCGGACATCCGCGGCGTGCTTGTCGTCGCCAAAGGGGCAGACAATTTGCAAATTAAAAAATGGATTGTCGAGGCTGTGACGCGCGTGTTAAACGTCCCAAGCTATCGCGTCGCTGTCTTGCCGAAAAAATGACCGGGTAAGGGGAGGAGATCGGCATGTTGAAAAAACAAACCGTGTGGCTGTTGACGATGTTAAGTTTGGTGGTCGTGCTGTCGGTCTATTACGTGACGGCGCCGAAAGAAATGGGGGACAGCCCGGCGTTTACCACCAATGAGAAAACCGATAAAACAAAAGAACAGCCAAGCGTCGCCGTCGAAGAAGCGGGGGCGAAAGACAAGCCATCCACAGCCGGCGAAACAGGCGATGATTTGTTTATGGCGCTGCGCATGAAAATTGAAGATGAACGAAGCCGGCTGCGCGATGAGCTGAACGCTATTGTCGCCTCGGCGAATGCGACGGCGGAAGAGAAAAATGAGGCGTTGGATAAAATTGAACAGCTGCAAGCGCTGTCTGAAAAAGAAGCGACGTTGGAGACGCTCATTAAATCAAAAGGCGGCTATGAAGATGTGCTCGTGCGGGCCGATGACGACCAAGTGCGCGTGACGATTAGAGCGAAAGAAAGCTCGGCCAAATCGGCAAACGAAGTCATTCATATGGTGAAAAAAGAAATTCCGGACGCCGAATATGTGACCGTTGAGTTTCAGCCGGCCGGATGAACGCGCTGCTCTGTATGGGAGCAGCTTCTTTTTTGTATAAAAATCTTTTGTTTGTTCTGCGGTTGTGTGTATAATCGTTATGAGCACGTTTTATTACCGTCCGCTAAAAACGGGTTGCCTGACAATTGAAGAAAGGTGTGAGATCGATGAAAATTCAAGAAATCCGTGAATTGATTCGGTTGGTTGACCAATCCTCGATCGACGAATTTGTATACGAGCAAGGCGAAACGAAAGTACATATGAAAAAAGCTGCGGCGGCCGCTGTAGCCGCGCCGACGGTAGCCGTACAGGCGGCGCCTGCTGCACCGGCGGCTGCCGAACCGATGCCGGCGGCTCCTCCGGTCCAAACAGCCGCTCCGGAAGCGCCGGCGCCGGAAACGGAAAAACCGGCCGCTCCGGAAGTCAAGCAAGCGTCAGAAGGCAACTTGCACCAAATTACATCGCCGATGGTCGGCACGTTTTACGCCGCTCCGGCCCCGGACAAGCCGCCGTATGTGAAGCCGGGCGATCAAGTGAAAAAAGACACCGTCGTTTGCATTATTGAAGCGATGAAGCTGTTTAACGAAATCGAAGCGGAAGTCGATGGCGAAATTGTCGAGGTGCTCGTGCAAAACGGCCAGCTCGTCGAATACGGCCAGCCGCTATTTTTGGTCAAGCCTGAATAAGGGAGAGAACGGACAATGATCAAAAAAGTGTTAGTGGCAAACCGCGGGGAAATTGCCGTCCGCATTATCCGCGCTTGCCGCGAGCTCGGCATTGAGACGGTCGCCGTTTTTTCGCAAGCCGACCGCGACGCCTTGCACGTGCAGCTCGCGGATGAGGCGTACTGCATCGGGCCGACCGCTTCCAAAGACAGCTATTTAAATTTCACGAACATCATGAGCGTGGCCACGCTGACCGGCTGCGACGCCATCCATCCGGGCTACGGGTTTTTGGCCGAGAATGAGGCGTTTGCTGAGCTGTGCCGTGAATGCAATGTCACGTTTATCGGCCCGAGTCCGGAAGCGATTACAAAAATGGGCATTAAAGACATCGCCCGCGAGACGATGCGCGAAGCCGGCGTGCCGATCGTGCCCGGATCGCGCGGCATTATCGAAAGCCTCGATGAAGCGCGGGCCATCGCTGCAGAGATCGGCTACCCGGTCATCATTAAAGCGACGGCCGGCGGCGGCGGGAAAGGAATTCGCGTCGCCCGCAACGAGGAGGAGCTCGTCAAAGGCATCAACATCACCCAGCAGGAGGCGGCAACGGCGTTCGGCAATCCGGGCGTTTATATTGAAAAGTATATTGAAGATTTTCGCCATGTTGAAATTCAAGTGCTGGCCGATTCGTACGGCAATACGATCCATCTTGGCGAGCGCGACTGCTCGATTCAGCGCCGGCTGCAAAAACTTGTGGAAGAAGCGCCGTCGCCGGCGCTCGATGACGAGATGCGCCAAAAGATGGGCGAAGCAGCGGTCAAGGCGGCGAAAGCGGTCAACTATACCGGCGCTGGTACGGTTGAATTTATTTTCGACCATCGAAACAACGAGTTTTATTTCATGGAGATGAATACGCGCATTCAAGTTGAGCATCCAGTCACCGAGTTGATTACTGGCGTCGATTTAGTGAAAGAGCAAATCCGCATCGCGTCCGGCGAAAAGCTGTCGCTCACCCAAGAGGACGTCGCCTTTAACGGCTGGGCGATCGAATGCCGCATCAACGCAGAAAATCCGGCGAAAAACTTCATGCCATCGCCGGGGAAAATCGCCATGTACTTGCCGCCGGGCGGACCGGGTGTGCGCGTCGATTCGGCTGCCTACCCGGGCTACACGATTCCGCCGTATTACGACTCGATGATCGCCAAATTGATCGTCCACGCGCCGACGCGCGAAGAAGCGATCGCTCGCATGAGACGGGCGCTCGGCGAGTTTGTCATCGAAGGCATTCATACGACGATCCCGTTTCACATAAAATTAATGGAACATGAGAAATTTCAAAGCGGTGAGTTTAATACGAAGTTTTTGGAGTTATATGATATTATGAAGGCGGAATAGGAGGTGCCCTATGTCTGAGCATGTGTTTGACCCCGGCCAAGAGTATGCGGGCCTTGGCAAAGTCGAAATCGCGCCGGAGGTGATTGAAGTGATCGCCGGCATCGCGGCGAGCGAAGTCGACGGCATCGCGCAAATGCGCGGCAATTTCGCCGCCGGTGTCGCGGAACGGTTCGGCAAAAAGCATCATGGCAAAGGCGTCAAAGTCGACTTGCGCGACGACGGTGTCGCGATTGATCTTTACTGTCTCGTCCAATTCGGCGCGTCGATTCCGAACGTGGCGAAAAAAGTGCAAGAAAACGTGCGCCAAGCGCTTTGGAACATGACCGGCTTGGAAACGAGCGAAGTGAACGTCCACATCGTCGGCATCCAGTTTGAGACCGGAAAACCGGAGCAAGATGCGGTGGAGCAACGGTAACGCAACAAAAGGCAGCTGCTTTCGAAGCAGCCGCCTTTTGTTTTTTTCGCCAAAGTTTGTTATTGTAATGAACGAGGCCGTTGGCATGGCTAGCGGCAGCGAACCGGCATCGCTAATGATTTGTGGGAAAGGGCTGGCTTTTTCCGAAAAATATGATATGATTTCAGTATAAATGTTCGTGTTTAGGAAGGGGGAAGGTAATGAAGCGGCATGAAGCGCGAGAAAAGGCGTTGCAGGTGCTATTCCAAATCGATGTAGGTCACATTCCTCCTGATGAGGCGCTCGGCAATGTGGCAGGTAGCGGCGAAGTGGACCCGTTTTTGCGCCAGCTCGTATTCGGCGTCGTCGAGCACCAAGAGGAAATTGACGAGCTGTTGCGCGCAAATTTGGAAAAATGGACGCTCGAACGGGTCGCTAATGTTGACCGGGTCATTTTGCGCATGGCGACGTATGAAATGAAATATATCGATGAGGTGCCAGTGAGCGTCAGTATCGATGAGGCGGTTGAGCTGGCGAAAAAATTCGGCGATTGGAAATCCGGGAGCTTTGTCAACGGTGTGCTTTCAAAAGTGAAAGCGGCGTTGCAAAAATAACGCCGGCAAGCAGTGAAACGAAGCTTACGTTCACCTAGGCCCGGGCGAATTCGTATCGACCGATGAACGAGGAGAGGGGAGCAAGACACAATGACAGCACAAATCATTAGCGGAACGGAATTGGCAAAAACGATCCGCGCTGAATTAGCGAATGAAGCAGCAACGTTAAAGGCAAACGGCATCGAGCCGGGGCTGGCCGTCATCCTTGTCGGCGACGACCCTGCGTCGCACTCATATGTGAAAGGAAAACAAAAAGCGTGCGCCGAAGTCGGCATTCGTTCCCTCCTTTACACGTTTCCGGCTACGGTCAGCGAGGAAGAGCTGCTCGCTAAAATCCGCGAGCTGAACGCCGATCCGACAGTGCACGGCATTTTAGTGCAGCTGCCGCTGCCTAATCATATTCGCGAATGGTCGGTGATTGAAACGATCGCCCCAGAAAAAGATGTCGACGGGTTTCACCCGATCAACGTCGGAAAAATGATGATCGGCCAGCCGGCGTTCCTCCCGTGCACCCCGCACGGCGTGCTGGTGATGGTTAAGTCCGCTGGCATCGACATCGCCGGAAAGCACGTTGTTGTCGTCGGCCGCAGCAACATCGTCGGCAAGCCGGTCGGTCAGCTGTTTTTGCGTGAGCATGCGACCGTCACCTACGCCCACTCGAAAACGCCCGATTTGGCCGCCATCACCCGGCAAGCCGACATTTTAATCGTCGCCGTCGGCAAGGCGCGCCTCATCGGTCCGGAGCACGTCAAGCCGGGAGCGGCCGTCATTGATGTCGGCGTCAACCGGCTTGAGAGCGGCAAATTGTGCGGCGATGTCGATTTTGAGGCCGTAAAAGAAGCGGTCGGCTACATCACGCCGGTGCCGGGAGGGGTCGGGCCGATGACGATTACGATGCTGCTGCACAATACGATGGAAGCGGCTCGGCAGCTCGTCGCGAAGTGAGGGAGGTTTTCGTGGAAGTAAAATATGTGACCGTCGGGGCGCTGACCAAATACATTAAGCGCAAATTTGACGTCGACCCACATTTGCGCGATTTATGGATAAAGGGCGAGATTTCAAACTTCAAGCAGCATTCGCGCGGCCATATGTATTTTACGTTAAAAGACAGCCAGGCGCGCATTCAAGCTGTCATGTTCGCCGGCTACAACCAGCATTTGCCGTTCCGCCCCGAAGACGGGATGAATGTGCTCGTACGCGGGGAAATTTCCGTCTATGAACCGAACGGCAACTATCAACTGTATGTGAAAGAAATGCAGCCGGAAGGCGTCGGCCGCCTATATTTGGCGTACGAACAGCTGAAGCAGCGGCTTGAAGCGGAAGGGCTGTTTTCGCCGGCTTACAAAAAGCCGCTGCCGGCGTTTCCGCGCTGCGTCGGCGTCGTCACGTCGCCGACCGGGGCGGCGGTGCGCGATATTATGACGACGATTCGCCGCCGCTACCCGCTCGCCAAAGTCATTTTATTCCCGGCGCTCGTGCAAGGGGAAGGGGCAGCGCCGTCGATCGTGCGCGCCATTGAGCGGGCGAACGCTTTTACGGAAGTTGATGTGCTCATTGTCGGCCGCGGCGGCGGTTCGATTGAAGAATTGTGGGCGTTTAACGAGGAAATTGTTGCCCGTGCGATTTTTGCCTCCCGCGTGCCGGTCATTTCCGCCGTCGGCCATGAGACCGATTTTACGATCGCCGATTTTGTCGCGGATTTGCGGGCGCCGACGCCGACCGCGGCGGCCGAGCTGGCGGTGCCCCACATCGGGGAGCTGGCTGAGCGGCTTGCCGAGCGGAAATGGCGGCTCATCCGCGCCATGAAGGAGCGGCTTGCCGCCAGCCAAGAGCGGCTCGCCCGGCTGCAGGCGTCGTACGCATTCCGCTATCCGAAGCGGCTGTATGAACAAAAAGAACAGCAGCTCGACGCGCTGCTTGAGCGGCTCGCCCGCCAGCGCGAACGGCTGGTGGATCAAAAGCGCCAGCGGCTGCGCGAGCTGCATCTGAGACTATGGCGCCATCACCCGGAGACGAAGCTCGAGCGGATGAAAGAGCGGCAAAAAGCGGCTGCCGGCGCGCTTGAAAAAGCGATGCGCACCGCCTTAGAGCGCCATGCGTTCCGCTTTCGTTCCCATATCGCGCGGCTTGAGGCGCTCAGTCCGCTCCGTATCATGGAGCGCGGCTACAGCTTGGTGTACAATGAGCGGCAAGAGCTTGTGAAACAAGTCGGCCAGCTCCAGGTTGGCGAGCGCCTGTCCATCCGGGTTCAAGACGGACAAGTCGATTGTCAAGTGACGGGAGTGGAGGAAAAACCGACATGAGTGAAGAAAAAGAAATGACGTTTGAAGAGGCAATGAAACAGTTGGAAGCGATCGTTGAAAAGCTGGAAGAAGGAAACGTACCGCTTGAAGAGGCAATCGCCTTTTTCCAAGAAGGGATGAAACTGTCGAAGCTTTGCCATGATAAACTGCAGCATGTGGAAAAACAGCTCGAGTATATGTTGCGCGAAGACGGCGAACTTGTCCCTTTTTCGCCAGAGGAGGCATGACAGGTGGAGCAGCTTGAGATGGAACGGTTTTTAAACGAGCAAAAACGGGCTGTCGAGGCGGCGTTGTCCCACTACGTGGCGCAGCTTGACGGCCCGGAGACGCTGAAAAAAGCGATGGCCTATTCGCTTGAAGCCGGCGGCAAGCGCATCCGCCCGCTGCTGTTGCTGGCAACGATTCAGTCGCTCGGCCAACCTCCGGCGCTTGGCCTGCCGGTGGCTTGCGCTATTGAAATGATCCATACGTATTCGCTTATCCATGATGATTTGCCGAGCATGGACAATGATGATTTACGGCGCGGCAAGCCGACAAACCATAAAGTGTTCGGCGAGGCGATCGCCATTTTAGCCGGGGATGGGCTGTTGACGTACGCGTTTCAATTGATCGCCGAGATCGATGATGAACGCGTGCCCCTTGTCGTTCGGCTGCAGTTGATTGCAGAGCTGGCGAAAGCGGCCGGCCCAGAAGGCATGGTAGCCGGACAAGTGGCCGATATGGAAGGGGAAGGAAAACCATTGGCGCTCCCCGAACTGGAATACATCCACCGTCACAAAACCGGGAAAATGCTGCAATATAGCGTGCGTGCCGGCGCGCTGCTTGGCGGCGCCGACGCCCGGCAAAGGCGCGAGCTCGACGAATTTGCCGCCCATTTAGGACTCGCCTTTCAAATTCGTGATGATATTCTCGATGTGGAAGGGACGGAAGAAAAAATCGGCAAGCGGGTCGGCAGCGACCGCGAACATCACAAGGCTACTTACCCGGCGCTGTTGTCGCTTGCCGGCGCAAAAGAAAAACTGTCGTTCCATATCGATGCGGCGAAGCGCCATTTGCAGCAAGCCGGCGTTGACGACGCTGTGCTCGCCTATATTTGCGAACTTGTCGCTGCCCGCGACCATTAACCGGAAGGCGGCCGCCTTCGTTCCGTAGTTGTTTCGATTCGGAACTGGGGCGGTTTTTTTGTTTTCCGTTCAACGAGCAAAGACCATCGTCCTTTTCTCGTGTACTTGCCTTTCCTCTTATCTTTGTGATCCTCAACAAAACGGGCGCACACGCTCTCCTTTGCGGGAAAAGTCGATTTTTCGCGATGAATCATGTATAATAATACTTACCTGTACGATAGGAGAACCGGCTCGGAGAACGACCAAATGAAAGCGAGTGATCTTCGTTGGACTTAACGAAAATTGAACATCCGCGCGTGGTAAAAACGATGTCGATTCCCCAGTTGAAACAGTTAAGCGCCGACATTCGGCGATTTTTAATTGAGAAGCTGTCGAAAACGGGCGGACATATCGGCCCGAATTTAGGGGTCGTCGAACTGACGATCGCCCTCCATCGGGAGTTTGATAGCCCGAAAGACAAGCTCATTTGGGACGTCGGACATCAGTCGTACGTGCATAAAATTTTGACCGGGCGCGCCGCCGAGTTTGATACGCTTCGCCAATATAAAGGGCTGTCCGGGTTTCCGAAGCGGAGCGAAAGCGAGCATGACGTCTGGGAAACGGGCCATAGCTCGACATCGCTGTCGGCAGCGATGGGGATGGCGATCGCCCGCGATTTGAAAGGGACGGACGAGTACATTGTGCCGATCATC
The DNA here is from genome assembly GCF_001618685.1 of Geobacillus subterraneus. Lineage (GTDB taxonomy): Bacteria > Bacillota > Bacilli > Bacillales > Anoxybacillaceae > Geobacillus > Geobacillus subterraneus. The sequence goes on from NZ_CP014342.1 coordinate 857,911, forward strand.
GGCGATGGGGCGTTAACTGGCGGGATGGCGCTTGAGGCGCTCAACCATATCGGCCATGAAAAAACGGATATGATCGTGATCTTAAACGATAATGAAATGTCGATCGCTCCGAACGTGGGGGCGTTGCACAACATTCTCGGCCGTCTGCGCACCGCCGGCAAATACCAATGGGTGAAAGACGAGCTCGAGCTGCTGCTCAAACGCATTCCGGCGGTCGGCGGCAAGCTGGCGGCAACGGCTGAGCGGCTGAAGGACAGCTTAAAGTATTTGCTCGTTTCCGGGGTGTTTTTTGAAGAGCTCGGGTTTACGTATTTAGGCCCGGTTGACGGCCATGATTTTGATGATTTATTCGAAAACTTGCGCTACGCGAAGAAGATGAAAGGCCCGGTTCTTGTGCACGTGATTACGAAAAAAGGAAAAGGCTACAGCCCGGCGGAGAACGACAAAGTCGGCACGTGGCACGGCACAGGGCCATACAAAATCGAAACCGGAACCTTTGTCAAAACGAAAGAAGCAGGACCGTCATGGAGCGCGTTAGTCAGTGAAACCGTTCGCCGGCTCGCCCGCACCGACCCGCGCATTGTCGCCATTACACCGGCGATGCCCGTCGGCTCGAAGCTGGAAGGGTTTGCAAGCGAATTTCCGGATCGGATGTTTGATGTCGGCATCGCCGAACAGCATGCGACGACGCTCGCGGCCGGGCTGGCAACGCAAGGAATGAAACCGTTTTTGGCCATTTACTCGACGTTTTTGCAGCGCGCCTATGACCAAGTCGTCCATGACGTATGCCGGCAAAACTTAAACGTCTTTTTCGCCATCGACCGCGCCGGACTTGTCGGTGCTGACGGCGAAACGCATCAAGGGGTGTTTGACATCGCCTTTTTGCGTCATGTGCCGAACCTTGTTTTGATGATGCCGAAGGACGAAAACGAAGGCCAGCATATGGTATACACGGCCATCCGCTATGACGGCGGGCCGATCGCCATGCGTTTCCCGCGCGGCAACGGGCTTGGCGTTCCGCTTGACGAGGAGCTAAAAGAAATTTCGATCGGCACATGGGAAGTGCTGCGCGACGGCAGCGATGCAGTGATTTTGACGTTTGGGACGACGATTTCGATGGCGCTTGAGGCGGCTGAACAGCTGGCGAGAGACGGCGTGTCGGTGAAAGTCGTCAACGCCCGTTTTCTGAAGCCGATGGATGAAGCGATGCTTCACGAACTGCTCGCGAGCCGTCTTCCGATCTTAACAATCGAAGAGGCGGTATTGCAAGGCGGTTTCGGCAGCGCCGTGCTTGAATTTGCCCATGACCATGGCTACCACCAGGCGGTCATTGAACGGATGGGCATTCCGGACCGCTTTATCGAGCACGGAAGCGTCAGCGAGCTGCTGCGCGAAATCGGGCTGACGGCCGCCCATGTCGCTGACCGCATTAAAACGATCATGCCAAGAAAACAGAAAAGGGCTTGAGACAGATGAAAGGAAAGAAAGAACGGCTCGATGTGCTGCTTGTCGAACGCGGGTTGGCGGAAACGCGGGAGAAGGCGAAGCGGGCAATCATGGCCGGACTCGTCTATTCCAACGATGTCCGGCTCGAGAAGCCCGGGGAAAAAGTGCCGGCTGATATCCCGCTTCAAGTGAAAGGCAACCCGCTTCCATATGTCAGCCGCGGCGGTTTGAAACTGGAAAAAGCGCTGCGCGAGTTTCACATTAGCGTCAAAGATAAAATTGTGCTTGATATCGGCGCGTCGACTGGCGGATTTACGGACTGCGCGCTGCAGCACGGGGCGAGGCTGTCGTACGCCGTTGACGTCGGCTACAACCAGCTCGCTTGGAAGCTGCGCCAAGACGAGCGTGTTGTGGTGATGGAGCGGACAAACTTCCGTTACGTGACGCCGGATTTGTTCGCGAAGGGGCTGCCGGAAGTGGCGGTCATTGACGTGTCGTTCATTTCGCTTCGGCTCATTTTGCCTGTCGTCAAGACGGTGATCGTGCCGGGCGGCGATGTGATTGCCCTTGTCAAGCCACAGTTTGAAGCCGGCAAGGAAAACGTCGGCAAAAAAGGGATCGTCCGCGATCCGGACGTCCACCGGGAAGTGCTTGAGTCGATCATTCAATTCGCCTGCGCCGAAGGGTTCGATGTCCTCCATTTATCTTATTCGCCGATCACCGGCGGCGACGGCAACATTGAGTTTTTGCTTCATGCCGTCTATCCCGGGGGAGATCGGGAAGGCGAAAACCGTCTTTCAGCGCCGATCGCGCGCATCGTGAACGAGGCGCACGATCGCTTGCGGAATGGGGAACGGGAACCAGATGCTGAATAATATCTTCCGCGGAAACGGACGGAACCCCACAGGCCGGAACGGCCAGAAAACCGGCATCTTTGAAAGCGAGGAGGTGGCCCGATTTGAACAAAGGACAAAGGCATATTAAAATTCGCGAAATCATTATGAACAACGACATCGAAACGCAAGACGAGCTCGTCGACCGGCTGAAAGAAGCCGGCTTTAACGTTACCCAAGCGACCGTCTCACGCGACATTAAAGAGATGCAGCTCGTCAAAGTGCCGATGGCCAACGGCCGCTACAAATACAGCCTTCCGTCCGACCAGCGCTTCAATCCGCTGCAGAAGCTGAAGCGGGCGCTTGTCGACGTGTTCATTAAGTTGGACGGAACCGGCAACTTGCTCGTGCTGCGGACGTTGCCGGGCAACGCCCACGCCATCGGTGTTTTGCTCGACAATTTGGATTGGAACGAAATCGTCGGCACGATTTGCGGCGATGATACGTGCCTGATTATTTGCCGAACGCCGAAAGACGCAAAAAAAGTGTCCAACCAGCTGCTGTCCATGCTCTAACCGAGGACCGGCCCGACGTTCCGCCCGTGCTAGGGAGAGGGAAAACGGGAACGGTCCTTAGTTGTCAATTCGAACGTATGTGCTATAATAAAGATTGCGATGGACAAGGCATGCGCCATTCGAACGTTCAAGGGGTGATGGAATGCTCGCCGAGCTGTCGATTAAAAATTTCGCGATTATTGAATCGTTATCGTTGTCCTTTGACAAAGGGCTGACAGTGTTAACCGGCGAAACAGGGGCGGGCAAATCGATCATCATCGACGCGATTCATCTGTTGATCGGCGGGCGCGGTTCCGCCGAATTTGTCCGTTTCGGCGCGGAAAAGGCGGAAATCGAAGGGCTGTTTTTGCTTGACGATGAGCGTCATCCATGTTGCCAAAAATGCGCCGAGGTCGGCATCGATGCGAGCGAAGGGATGGTCGTTTTGCGCCGCGACATTTTGGCTAACGGCAAAAGCGTCTGCCGCATTAACGGCAAGCTGGTGACGACCGCCGTACTGCGCGAAATTGGAGCGACGCTTGTCGATATTCACGGCCAGCATGAACATCAAGAGCTGATGGATCCGTCCCGCCACTTGCCGCTTCTTGATGAATTCGGCGGCGCGGAGGCGGCTGAAGCGCTCGCACGCTACCGCGCTGTGTATGAACAGCATGAAGCGCTGGCGAAAAAGTTGAAAAAGCTGAGTGAAAATGAGCAGCAAATGGCGCATCGGCTCGATCTATTGACATTTCAGTTGCGCGAAATCGAACAGGCGGCACTCGAGCCGGGAGAAGACGAGCGGCTGATGGAAGAAAAAGTACGCATTGTCAATTTTCAAAAGATATATGAAGCCATCCAGAAAAGCTATGGGGCGCTTGCCGGCGAAGGGCGCGGCCTTGACTCGATTCGAGAGGCGATGAGCCACCTCGATGATGTCGCTGCGATGGATGCTGCGCTGAAGGAAGCGCACGAAACAGTCGCCAACAGCTACTACTTGCTTGAAGAAGTGATGTACAAGCTGCGCGACCAGCTCGAGGAACTTGAATACGACCCGGCGCGGCTTGACGCCATCGAAAGCCGCCTCGCCGAAATTCAGCAGTTAAAACGGAAATACGGTGCAACGATCGCTGATATTTTGCAATATGCTGAGGCGATTGCTGAGGAAATCGAGACGATTGAAAACCGCGAGACGCATGTGCATGAACTTGAGCGGCAGCTTGCGGCGGTGACGGGCGATTTGCTGATTGAGGCGAAACGCGTAACCAACGTCCGGCAGACGTACGCTCGGGAGCTGATCGAGCGCATTCACCAAGAGTTGAAAGATTTGTACATGGAGAAAACGCAGTTCGACATCATTTTTGCGAAGCGTGAAGGACCGCTCGATGCCCCGTTAGTCGACGGCGTGCCAGTCAAGTTTCACGAAGATGGCATCGACGTCGTCGAGTTTTACATTTCGACGAACGTCGGTGAGCCGTTGAAGCCGCTCGCGAAAGTGGCTTCGGGCGGTGAATTGTCACGGATCATGCTGGCGTTGAAAACGATTTTTTCCAAACACCAAGGGGTGACGTCGATTATTTTCGACGAGGTGGATACGGGCGTCAGCGGCCGCGTCGCCCAAGCGATCGCCGAAAAAATTTACCGCATTGCCAGCGGTTCACAAGTGCTTTGCATTTCTCATCTGCCGCAAGTGGCCGCTATGGCGGACACCCATTTATTGATCGCCAAAGAAACGGACGGAACGCGGACGAAGACAGTGGTGAAAAAGTTGGATGAGGAAGAGAAGGTGAAAGAAATCGGACGGATGATTTCCGGCGTCGAAATGACGGAGCTGACAAAACAGCACGCCAAAGAGCTGTTGGAACTGGCGGCCAAAATGAAACAATAACAGTTCGTTCAACGCGATGCCGCTCCACCTGACGATGGGCGTTTCCCCCGCCAGGCCGTCTGATCCGACGGCAGGCGTTTCCTGTGCTGCCCGGATGCAAGGCTATCCATTCCGGGCAGCTTTTTTTATAAGTGCCGCGATTATATTTTCCCCTGTTCAGGCAAAATTAAAACTGTAACCGTTTTTGCATGGTGTAGGCGGGAGCGAGGAGAGTGAACGACATTGAATAAAGAAACGGCGCGAAAAATCGCAGGAGTGCTTCTCCTTGGCATATTGATGGCGATCGGTGTTTCTAAGCCGATGAAGGAATATTGGCAAATTCCAAAGCAGCTTGTATTGTTTGAGGGCGACGCGGTCAAGTTTGAAGCCGCCTCCCTTCCGGTGCAAGCGGCCGCTAATGACCGAAACGCTCCCGAAATGCTCCAAGTTGAGCGAAAAAACGGTTCACTGTCTGTGAAGGCGAAAGAGCATGGACATAAAACAATGGTGCTGCAGGTTGCGGGAATGCCGATTAAGCAAGTGGATGTCAAAGTATTGCCGACGCTGAAAGTCATTCCCGGCGGTCAATCGATCGGCGTGAAGCTCAACACGGTGGGCGTTCTCGTCGTTGGTTACCATCTCGTGGAAACAGACAATGGCAAAAAATCGCCGGGGGAAGCGGCCGGCATCCAAGTCGGCGATATCATTATCGGCATTAACGGCCAAAAAATTGAAAATATGAGCGATCTTTCCCCTTTCATTGAGGAAGCTGGCAAAACAGGAAAACCGCTTCATCTGCAAATTTTGCGCGACCAGCGCTCCATGACGACGAAGCTCATTCCGCTGAAAGACAAGCATGACGATGTGTACCGCATTGGCTTATACATCCGCGATTCCGCCGCTGGCATCGGGACGATGACTTTTTATGACCCGAAGTCGAAAAAATACGGTGCGCTCGGCCACGTCATTTCTGATATGGATACAAAAAAGCCGATTGTCGTCCAAAACGGGCAAATTATGCGTTCGACCGTCACGTCGATTGAAAAGGGGACGAGCGGCAATCCGGGCGAAAAACTGGCCCGCTTTTCCGACGGCGAGGAAGTGATCGGCACCATTACAAATAACAGCCCGTTTGGCATTTTCGGCAAGCTGACAAAACCGCTCCTAGACGGCCCGATTACGAAGCCGATTCCGGTCGCTTTGGCGAGCCAGGTGAAAGAGGGGCCGGCGAAAATGCTGACGGTGGTGGAAAACGACAAAGTCGAGCAATTTGATGTGGAAATTGTCAGCACCATTCCGCAAAAGTTCCCAGCGACAAAAGGGCTCGTCATTCGCGTTACCGACCCGCGCCTGCTGAAGAAAACGGGCGGCATTGTCCAAGGGATGAGCGGCAGCCCAATCGTTCAAGACGGAAAGCTTGTTGGCGCGGTGACGCATGTTTTCGTCAACGATCCGACGTCCGGCTATGGCGTCCATATCGAGTGGATGCTGCAAGAAGCAGGAATCGACTTATATGGCAAACAAAAGAAAGCGAGCTGATTCGGTCAGCTCGCTTTTTGGCTGCCGGCAAATTTTTTTCAAAAAAGGCGGCAAAATTTTTGCCGGTTTGGCATAGATATTTGGTGAAACATCCGTTAAAATGGAACATGTAAAGATTTTTCGACAAACACACATTTTTTGAAAGCGAATATTGTCTAACGAACACGATTTTTGTTATAATTTTTATTTTTCGCTAACTTGTGAAAAATAAAAGGATTTTTTGCCACTGCTGTCGAATGTACGTTAACGGAATGCTACATAGCAAGAAAAAGTGGGGGAGGACGATCATTTTGAGCATTAAAGTGTGCATTGCCGATGATAACCGCGAATTGGTGACATTGCTTGATGAATATATTTCGAGCCAGCCGGACATGGAAGTGATCGGCACGGCATATAACGGGCAAGACTGCTTGCACATGCTTGAAGAGAAGGAGCCGGACATTTTGCTTTTGGATATCATTATGCCGCATTTGGACGGGTTGGCCGTGCTTGAGAAAGTCCGCACCGGCTTTGAGCACCAGCCGAACGTCATTATGCTGACGGCGTTCGGTCAGGAAGATGTGACGAAAAAGGCGGTCGAACTCGGCGCCTCCTATTTCATTTTAAAACCGTTTGACATGGAAAATTTAGTCCATCATATTCGGCAAATTTACGGAAAAACTGCGCCGATCGCCAGAAAAGTCGCTCCGGCGTACCAGACGCGCGACAATAAGCCGAAAAACTTGGATGCAAGCATCACGAGCATTATTCATGAAATCGGCGTCCCGGCGCATATTAAAGGGTATTTGTATTTGCGCGAGGCGATCGCCATGGTATATCACGACATCGAATTGCTCGGTTCGATCACAAAAGTGCTGTATCCTGATATCGCTAAAAAATACAACACGACCGCCAGCCGCGTCGAGCGGGCCATCCGTCATGCGATTGAAGTCGCCTGGAGCCGAGGCAACCTTGAATCGATTTCCTCGCTGTTCGGCTACACGGTCAGCGTCTCGAAAGCGAAGCCGACGAATTCCGAATTTATCGCGATGGTAGCCGACAAGCTAAGATTGGAACATAAGGCGTCGTAACGATGAGAGAAAATCATGGCATGACGTCAGGTGTCCCATGGATGGGACACCTTTTCCTGTTGATGATGCACAATGCGGTTCAAGGCCGGCGATTCGCCTAGTGTGCCAAAGGCGTTTCGTTTTGCCTTCTCTTATTTGTATTTATACCAAGCGATCCAGCCCTTTTCTTGATGTTTGGCTACAAAGATGACTCCTTCCGACAAACTTGCACTAGGCAGCAATTTAGGGAAACGGAGTTTGACGACCCATGAATGTTGGGCGATTGGTTTGCCGCATAACGATTCGGCCATTTGAACATAAGGGGTTTTTGATTCAGCGAGCATCAGCGCTTTTTCCACTTCCCATTCACTGTACTCTTTCCCCGGATAAAGCGAAGGGATTATCGTTTTTAATGCGTGAAGAAGTTCCGGTTTGTCTGCCGAAGAAACGGGCGCGAGTTCCGAAGCATTGGGACACTGTTCGCCTGCATAGGAGTGCGTCGGATAGGCATAGAACAAGATTGAAACAAACGACAATATCAAAAAATAAACCATGAGAAGATGTTTTTTCATCTATCATCACCCCATGGTTTATATTCCCCAAATATGTAAAGAGCTGTAGATGAGCATTTTTCATTACAATAATCTCCATGTCCTTGGGTGAATGGGTTTTGAGCACATCTACTTTACTCAAGGAGTCGGGTTCATGTCTCCTTTTTTGTTTGGTTGTAAATTTATGTTAGCTAATTTGCTCATCTACAGTAAAGAGCATAACTGTTCCATCACGCTGCTCATCGGAAAAGAGTGGAAAAGTTTAAACACAACGGTGATGGCACTCGAGTTTTTCACATTGGGATGCCAAATGGTTAGGATGGGTCATGTTCTTTTTCCTTTTTCTCGAGTTCGAGCAGTTTTTGCATCAAAATGTGCGGGGGCATATGCATCACCCGTTCAATCGGGATTCCGAGCGCTTTAGCTAGTTTTTGCGCCGTTTCCAATGAAATTTTCAGCGGTTGCATCATGTTCACCTCATTTCATCATACATTAGTTTTAGTATAACGAATGATCGTCGGCGTCGGCTAGTCCTGTTGGCCGAACGGTCATTATACACGAAAGGGAGAAGACGAATGACACTGATTTTTGCCCATCGTGGCGCGGCCGGAACTCACCCGGAAAACACGATGGTGGCGTTTCGCGAAGCGGAAAGAGTAGGGGCTGACGGCATTGAATTGGATGTACAGCTCACCAAAGACGGTGAAATCGTCGTTATTCATGACGAGACAGTCGATCGGACGACCGACGGAAGTGGCTGGGTGCATGACATGACGTACCGCGATTTGCGCAAGTTGAACGCAGCGGCGAAATGGGGAGGCCGATACGGACATTGCCCAATTCCTCATTTGGAAGAAGTGCTCGCTTGGCTCGAACCGACAAAGCTTTTCATTAACATTGAGTTGAAAAATAACCGCATTCCCTATGAAATGCTCGAACAAAAAACGATCGCCCTTGTTCGCCGCTATGGGCTTGAGAAACGGACAATTTTTTCGTCGTTCAACCATAACAGCATGCGTTTCTGCCGAACGGTTGCCCCGGAGATCGAAACGGCGCTTCTCTATATGGAGCCGCTCCACGACCCGTGGACGTATGTCAAGGTGATGAAAGCAGACGGGTTGCATCCGTACTATCGGACAGTGACGGCTACATTTGTTGCGAATGCGCAACGTCGCGGGCTGGCTGTTCGGCCGTTTACGATCAATAAGCCGGAAGCGATGAAAACAATGTTTGCCTACGGGGTTGATGCCATTTTTACCGACCATCCTCGCCGGGCAAAGGAATGGAAAGAAAAAACGCCTTAACGAATTGACCGTTAAGGCGTTTTTCGTTTGCGTTGAAAGCGCGCCTGCACTTTGTTTCGTTTCCGGTCGCGGTGCAACAAAAATCCGCCGATAAACGCCAGACCGGCAACAAACAGTGCGAGCCCGCCGAGAAATTGCAGCCATAAGGCGGCAAACGGCGGATCCATCACGCCAAATAGCGCATCGCGCATCCATTTAATGCCGAGCGCTGCCGCCAAGCCGGGAACGACTAAAATGAACAGCGCAATCATTCGTCCCATCGCGATCGCGTTCCTTTCCAAAAAGAAGTGACTTCATCGACTATCATAGCGGTTATCGGCCATTTGTCAAGGAAGGAAAAAACGAGTATGATAAAAATGCCTGCAAAATTTGGCATGAAACAAAGCGTGGTGAACCATAATGAAAAAAGTGATCATAATCGGCGCCGATGCGCGGGGGACGTTGCTGCTCAAACTGCTTCACGAGGCGTCGGGGTTTGCCGTCATGGCAGTCATTGATGTCGATGACGACGCCCCAGGTCTGCAGCTGGCGCGAAAATGGGGCATCGCTGCTGCCAACGACTGGCGCCCATGGATGGACAAACCGCTTGATTTGATTATCGAAACGACCGGCAAGGCGGACGTCCTTAAAGAGATCCGCCAGCTGGCGCCTAAAGGGGCAAACATCGTCCCGAGTGCGGTCGCGAGAATGATGGCTGAGCTTGTAGAAGAGAAAGAAGCGTTGATCGCGGAACTGAAAAGCGAGGCGGCTCGGCGCGCGCTCATTTTTCACTCGTCCCACGATGGCATGATTGTCGTTGATGAATATGCTTACATTACCGATATGAATGAAAGCGCCGCAGAGCTGCTCGAGGTGGACAAGGACAAAGTCATCGGCGAGCATATTTTAGCCGTCTTGCCATCGAGCGGCTTGCCGCGCGTGCTGAAAACGAGGCAGACAGAGTTTCACCAAGAAGTGGAGTTGGCGAATGGGAAAAAGTTGATTACCACCCGCATCCCGATCATCGACGAGAGCGGCCAGTTGTTCGGAGCGCTTGCGGTATTTAAAGATATCACCGAACTTGTCGATTTGGCGGAAGAAATTACGGACTTAAAAGAAGTGCGCATGATGCTTGAAGCAATTATCTACTCATCAGAAGAAGCGATCTCGGTCGTGGATGAAAACGGGAACGGCATTTTGATCAACCCGGCGTATACCCGTCTCACCGGTCTGACGAAAGAGGAGGTGATCGGCAAGCCGGCGACCGCCGACATCGCCGAGGGGGAAAGCATGCATATGCAAGTGTTGAAAACGCGCCGCCCGGTGCGCGGCGCGCGCATGAAAGTCGGCCCGAAAAACCGCGATGTCATCGTCAATGTCGCTCCGATCATTGTGGACGGTGTATTAAAAGGGAGCGTCGGCGTCATTCACGACGTGTCGGAAATCCAACGGCTGACGGCGGAGCTCAACCGGGCGCGGCAAATTATTCGCACGCTCGAGGCGAAATATTCGTTTGCCGATATTATCGGTGAATCGGAAGAGATGAAAGTTGCGATTGAGCAAGCGAAACTAGCGGCGAAAACGCCGGCGACGATTTTGCTGCGCGGCGAATCAGGAACGGGAAAAGAACTGTTTGCCCACGCCATTCATAACGCCAGCGACCGGAAGTATAACAAGTTTATCCGCGTCAACTGTGCGGCCATTCCGGAAACATTATTAGAAAGCGAGCTATTCGGTTATGAAGAAGGGGCGTTTTCCGGCGCACGGCGCGGTGGCAAGCGCGGGTTGTTTGAAGAGGCGAACAACGGAAGCATTTTCCTTGACGAAATTGGCGAACTGTCAGCGAGCACGCAAGCGAAGCTGCTTCGCGTCCTGCAAGAGAGGGAGATCGTCCGCGTCGGCGGAACGAAACCGATCCCGATTAACGTCCGCGTCATTGCTGCAACGAATGTCAATCTGGAAAAAGCGATTGCCGACGGCACGTTTCGTGAAGACTTATATTACCGGCTCAACCGGATGCCCATTTACATCCCGCCGCTGCGCGCCCGCAAAGAAGACATTCCGGCCCTTTGCCGGCATTTGATCCAAAAGCTGAACCAAGATTACGGGCGCAACGTCGAAGGGGTGACAAACGAAGCAATGGCGCGGCTTTTCGCTTATGATTGGCCGGGGAACGTCCGCGAACTTGAAAACGTGCTCGGACGGGCGATGATTTTCATGAAATTTCATGAGGTGATGATCGACGTTACGCATTTGCCGCCGCTCGCCACCCCATCGCCGGCACCGGCACTCCGCATTGAAGCGGAGGAGCCGCTCCGCCCGCTTGATGAGATGGTCGGGGAGTATGAGGCGCGTTTGTTAGAGCGGGCGCTCCGCCGTTATCATGGCAATAAAACAGCGACTGCCCGGGCGCTCGGCATTTCAGTGCGCAACTTGTACTATAAATTGGAGAAATACGGGCTTGACAAAAAAAGCATGCAGTAATTTTCATATAGCGAAAAAGATTGCACAATCTTGCCCGTATCCAACGGCTGTTTTAAAGCGCTTTCATCATTTTATGGTTGGCACAGTTTTTGCGTATAAAAAGTGCCGCACGATTTGCAGAAAAGGTTGGTGCAGACGATGAAGCTAAAATCGCTAATCGAAGAGGCAAGCCAATGCCAGGGCCGGACGGTGGCAGTGGCGGCGGCGGAAGACGAAGAAGTCATCGAGGCAGTGGCGATGGCACTCAAACATCGCCTCGGACGGTTCGTGCTGTACGGGGATCGCGAGCGGGTCGGCCGATTGCTGAAAGAAAAGGGCTGCACGCGCTTTTCCGATGTTGAGATCGTTCATGCGAACTCGGTCGGGCAGGCAGCGGAGCTCGCCGTGCGCGCCGTTCACTTGAACGAGGCTGACGCGCTGATGAAAGGGCATGTGTCGACCGCGACGCTCTTAAAGGCGGTGCTCAATAAAGAGTACGGGCTGCGCGCCGGGAGAGTTCTTTCCCATGTCGCCGTCTTTGACGTGCCGGGGGCGGATCGGCCCATCATCGTGACGGATGCGGCGATGAACATCGCGCCCGATTTGGAACAAAAAGTGCAAATTGTGAATAACGCCGTCAGCGTGGCGCGGTCGATCGGCATTGAGCAGCCGAAAGTGGCGGCCTTGGCGGCAGTGGAAACAGTCAATCCGGCCATGCCGGCAACACTTGATGCCGCCGCGCTCGCCATAATGCAAAAGCGGGGCCAAATCAGCGGCTGCCTGCTTGATGGGCCGCTTGCCTTGGACAACGCCGTGTCCATGACGGCGGCGAAGCATAAGCGGATTGAGAGTGAAGTCGCCGGTTGCGCTGATATTTTGCTCGTTCCCGACATTGAATCCGGCAATATGTTGTACAAATCGCTCGTCTATTTTGCGAACGCTCGCGTTGGCGCGGTCATTGCCGGAGCGAAGGCGCCCATCGTTTTAACATCGCGCGCCGACTCGGCGGAAAGCAAATTGTATTCGCTCGCCCTTGCGATCTGTTCGGCAGCGAAATGAAAAGAAGGAGGCCATCGAAGATGGAACTGTTTAAATATATGGAAACGTATGATTACGAACAAGTGTTGTTTTGTCAAGACAAAGAATCGGGCTTAAAGGCGATCATCGCCATTCATGATACAACGCTCGGCCCGGCGTTGGGCGGCACGCGCATGTGGATGTACAATTCGGAAGAAGAAGCGCTCGAAGACGCGTTGCGCCTCGCCCGCGGCATGACGTATAAAAACGCGGCGGCTGGCCTCAACTTAGGCGGAGGCAAAACGGTCATCATCGGCGACCCGCGCAAAGATAAAAACGAGGCGATGTTCCGCGCCTTCGGCCGCTTCATCCAAGGATTGAACGGCCGCTATATCACGGCCGAGGACGTCGGGACGACGGTTGCTGATATGGATATCATTTACCAAGAGACCGACTATGTGACCGGCATTTCCCCGGAGTTCGGCTCGTCCGGCAACCCGTCGCCGATGACAGCCTACGGTGTCTACCGCGGGATGAAGGCGGCGGCGAAAGAAGCGTTCGGCAGCGACTCGCTCGAAGGAAAAGTCATCGCCGTCCAAGGCGTCGGCAATGTCGCTTACCATTTATGCCGCCATTTGCATGAAGAAGGAGCTAAGCTTGTAGTCACCGACATTAACAAAGAAGCGGTGGCCCGCGCGGTCGAGGAATTTGGCGCGAAAGCGGTCGACCCGAACGACATTTACGGCGTTGAGTGCGACATTTTTGCCCCGTGCGCGCTCGGCGGCATCATCAATGACCAGACGATCCCGCAGCTGAAAGCGAAAGTGATCGCCGGCTCGGCGAACAACCAGCTGCGCGAGGCGCGGCATGGCGATATCATTCACGAAATGGGCATCGTGTATGCCCCGGATTACGTAATCAACGCTGGCGGCGTCATCAATGTCGCTGATGAATTGTACGGCTACAACCGTGAACGGGCGATGAAAAAAGTCGAGCAAATTTACGATAACATTGAAAAAGTGTTTGCGATCGCCAAGCGCGACAACATTCCGACGTACGTTGCGGCCGATCGGATGGCGGAAGAGCGGATCGAAACGATGCGCAAGGCGCGCAGCCAATTTTTGCAAAACGGTCATCATATTTTAAGCCGCCGCCGCGGCCGTTAACGGCGGCCAGGGGCGGTCCTCCGCCCCGCTGGCGGCATACGGAGGGACGACAACGATGCAAGAGCAGAAGTTCCGTATTTTAACGATCAATCCAGGTTCGACCTCGACGAAAATTGGCGTGTTTGAAAATGAACGGCCACTGTTGGAAAAAACGATCCGCCATGATGCGGATGTGCTGCGGCAATACGCGACGATTATCGACCAATATGAATTTCGCAAACAGACGATTTTAGCCGCTTTAGATGAGGAAGGAATCAACTTATCGAAGCTAAGCGCCGTCTGCGGCCGCGGGGGGCTTCTCCGCCCGATCGAAGGCGGAACGTACCGGGTCAATGAGGCGATGCTTGACGATTTGCGCCGCGGCTACTCCGGCCAGCACGCCTCCAACCTCGGCGGCATTTTGGCGCATGAAATCGCTTCAGCGTTAAATATCCCGGCGTTTATTGTCGACCCGGTCGTCGTCGATGAGCTTGAGCCGATCGCTCGGATTAGCGGGTTTCCGCTGATCGAGCGGCGCAGCATTTTCCATGCGTTGAACCAAAAAGCGGTCGCGCGCCGCGTCGCTCGGCAGCTTGGCAAGCGGTATGACGAGTTGAATTTCATCGTCGCCCATATGGGCGGCGGCATTACCGTCGGCGCCCACAAGCGGGGGCGGGTCGTCGATGTCAATAACGGCCTTGACGGCGAAGGCCCGTTCAGCCCGGAGCGCGCCGGAACGGTGCCGGCCGGCGATTTGGTCGCTTTATGTTTTTCAGGTGAATACTACCGTGATGAGATCATGAACATGCTTGTCGGCCGCGGCGGTCTTGTCGGGCATCTTGGCACGAACGATGCGGTAAAAGTGGAAAAAATGATTGAAGCCGGGAACGAACAGGCGAAACTCGTGTATGAGGCGATGGCATACCAAGTGGCGAAAGAAATCGGCGCGGCAAGCGCCGTGCTTTCCGGCAAAGTCGACGCCATCATTTTAACCGGCGGCCTGGCGTACGGCAAATCGTTCGTCGAACAAATCACCCGCCGCGTCCAATGGATTGCCGATGTCATCGTCCACCCGGGCGAAAATGAACTGCAGGCGTTGGCGGAAGGCGCGCTTCGCGTCTTGCGCGGCGAGGAAGAGGAAAAAACATATCTAGGTGAAGCGGCTGCGCCGGTTTCAGTCCGGCGTTGATGCGGCAACGGACAGAAAGGGGAAGGCAAGATGGCAAAGGAATACGATGTCGTCATTCTTGGCGGCGGCACAGGCGGCTATGTGGCAGCCATTCGCGCGTCGCAGCTCGGCTTGAAAACGGCGGTCGTCGAAAAAGGGAAGCTCGGCGGCACGTGCCTGCACGCCGGCTGCATTCCATCGAAAGCGCTGCTCCGGAGCGCCGAAGTGTACGCGCAAACGAAACAAAGTGAGGCGTTTGGCGTCATTGCCGGCGACGTGCGCCTCGATTTCGCCAAAGTGCAGGCGCGCAAGGCGGCGATTGTTGAGCAGCTCCACAAAGGTGTGCAGCATCTGATGAAAAAAGGGAAAATCGATGTATACGCCGGCACCGGCCGCCTGCTCGGCCCATCCATTTTCTCGCCGCTCGCTGGGACGGTGTCGGTGGAAATGAACGACGGCAGCGAAAACGAAATGCTCGTCCCAAAATTTGTCGTCATCGCCACCGGTTCGCGGCCGCGCACATTGCCGGGGCTCGAGCCGGACGGGGAATTCGTGATGACATCAGACGAAGCGCTGCAAATGGAGACACTCCCGTCGTCCATCTTGATCGTCGGCGGCGGGGTGATCGGCATGGAATGGGCGTCGATGCTGAATGATTTTGGTGTTGACGTCACGGTGTTAGAATATGCGGACCGCATTTTGCCGACGGAAGATGAAGATGTGTCAAAAGAAATGGAAAAACTGCTCCGCCGCCGCGGCGTTACGATCATCACCGGGGCAAAAGTGCTGCCGGAAACATTGGAAAAAGGAAACGGAGTGACCATCCAGGCGGAACATAGCGGCGAGCGAAAAACGTTTGCGGCTGACAAGATGCTTGTTTCCGTTGGGCGTCAGGCAAACATTGAAGGAATCGGCCTGGAAAACACCGACATTGTCGTGGAGAAGGGGTATATTCAAACGAACGTGTTCGGCCAAACGAAAGAATCGCACATTTACGCGATCGGCGATGTCATCGGCGGCTTGCAGCTCGCCCATGTCGCCGCCCATGAAGGGATCGTCGCCATTGAACATTTAGCCGGGCACATCCCGGCGCCGATTGACTATACGATGGTGCCGCGCTGCATTTACACCCGTCCGGAAGCGGCGGCGGTCGGCTTAACCGAGCAAGAAGCGAAAGCGAAAGGCTATGACGTCAAAGTCGGCAAGTTTCCGTTTAAAGCGATCGGCAAGGCGCTGGTGTTCGGCGAAGCGGAAGGGTTTGTCAAATTCGTCGCCGACCGGAACACCGACGACTTGCTTGGCGTCCATATGGTCGGACCGCACGTGACCGATTTGATTTCCGAAGCCGGGCTCGCCCGCGTGCTCGACGCCGCCCCGTGGGAAGTGGCCCATGCGATCCATCCGCACCCGACGCTTTCAGAAGCCTTGGCGGAAGCGGCGCTGGCCGTCGATGGCCGGGCGATTCACTTTTAATCTCACCGCGTGAGAGTGAAAGATTGGCAACAAGCAGCTTACATGACAAGCTGCAATGCATTTTTCATTAAAGGAGGTTGTTCCGATGGCGCAAAATCGTCATCAAGCGCTCGGATTAAGCGATGACACTGTGTTGCAAATGTACGAAACGATGCTTCTCGCCCGCAAACTCGATGAGCGGATGTGGCTGTTAAACCGCGCCGGGAAAATTCCGTTCGTCATCTCGTGCCAAGGGCAGGAAGCGGCGCAAGTCGGCGCGGCGTTCGCTCTTGACCGGACGAAAGATTACGTCCTGCCGTACTATCGCGATATGGGCGTCGTGTTGACGTTCGGCATGACGCCGACGGAATTGATGCTGGCCGCGTTTGCCAAAGCGGAAGACCCGAACTCCGGCGGCCGGCAAATGCCAGGCCATTTCGGGCAAAAGAAAAACCGGATCGTCACCGGCTCCTCGCCTGTCACAACGCAAGTGCCGCACGCCGTCGGCTTTGCCTTGGCGGCGAAAATGGAAAAGAAAGATTTTGTCGCCTTCGTCACGTTCGGCGAAGGATCGTCGAACCAAGGCGATTTCCATGAAGGGGCGAACTTTGCCGGCGTTCATAAACTCCCGGTCATCTTTATGTGCGAAAACAACAAGTACGCCATTTCCGTGCCCATTTCCAAACAATTGGCGTGCGAAAACGTATCGGACCGTGCCGTTGGCTACGGCATGCCGGGCTATACGGTTGACGGCACCGATCCGCTCGAAGTGTACCGCGTCGTCAAGGAAGCGGCCGACCGCGCCCGCCGCGGCGAAGGGCCGACGCTCGTCGAAGCGGTGACATACCGCCTGACGTCGCACTCATCGGACGACGACCACCGCGTCTACCGGACGGAAGAAGAGCTTGCCGAAGCGCGCGCCAAAGACCCGATCGTCTCGTTTGCCAACTATTTAAAAGAAACGGGTATCTTAACGGATGCGTTGGAAGAAGACATTCAAGCGCGCGTGATGAAACAAGTAAACGAAGCGACCGACTACGCAGAAAAAGCGCCGTACGCCGAGCCGGAACATGCGCTTCGCTACGTGTATGCCGAGGAGTAAGGGGGAATGGACGATGCCTGTGATTTCGTATATTGATGCCGTGACGATGGCGATTCGTGAAGAAATGGAACGCGACCCGCGCGTGTTTGTATTAGGGGAAGACGTCGGCCGGAAAGGCGGGGTGTTCAAAGCGACGCAAGGATTGTACGAGCAGTTCGGCGAAGAGCGCGTTATCGACACGCCGCTCGCCGAATCGGCGATCGTCGGCGTTGGCATCGGTGCGGCGATGTACGGCCTGCGTCCGATTGCCGAAATTCAGTTTGCCGATTTTATCATGCCGGCGGTCAACCAAATTATTTCTGAAGCGGCGCGCATCCGCTACCGCTCGAACAACGACTGGAACTGCCCGATTGTCATCCGCGCCCCGTACGGCGGCGGGGTGCATGGCGCCCTGTACCACTCGCAGTCGGTGGAAGCGATTTTTGCCAATCAGCCGGGGCTGAAAATCGTCATGCCGTCGACGCCGTACGATGTGAAAGGGCTGCTCAAAGCGGCCATTCGCGACGAAGATCCGGTACTCTTTTTCGAGCATAAACGCGCCTACCGCCTCATTAAAGGGGAAGTGCCGGAGGATGATTATGTGCTGCCGATCGGCAAGGCGGACGTCAAGCGCGAAGGCGAGGACATCACCGTCATCACGTACGGGCTGTGCGTCCATTTCGCCTTGCAGACGGCCGAACGCGTCGCCCAAGACGGCATTTCCGTCCATTTGCTCGATTTGCGCACCGTCTATCCGCTCGATAAAGAAGCGATCATCGAAGCGGCGAGCAAAACCGGAAAAGTGCTGCTCATTACCGAAGACAACAAAGAAGGAAGCGTCATGAGCGAAGTCGCCGCCATTATTGCGGAACATTGCCTGTTTGACCTCGATGCGCCGATTATGCGCCTCGCTGGCCCGGACGTTCCGGCGATGCCGTACGCGCCGACGATGGAAAAGTTCTTTATGGTCAACCCGGAAAAAGTAGAAAAAGCGATGCGTGAACTGGCGGCGTTTTAACAGACGAACAAAAGGCGTCTCCGGCCCTTCGGCAGCGGGAAAGCGCGGGATGTCGGCCAAGGTGCATCCCGCTAAAATGGCCCGAAGCCAACCGTAGGCGGCTGGGGACGTCACGGCAAAGACATTGCAACAGAGATAGGAGGGTATCGATGTGGCCATCGAACAATTGACGATGCCTCAGCTCGGGGAGAGCGTCACCGAAGGCACGATCAGCAAATGGCTCGTTTCCCCGGGCGACAAAGTGAACAAATACGATCCGGTCGCCGAAGTGATCACCGATAAAGTGAGCGCGGAAATTCCGTCGTCGTTTGCCGGCGTCATTCGCGAATTGATCGCCAACGAAGGAGAAACGCTTCCGGTCGGCGCGCCGATTTGCACGATCGAAGTCGAAGGCGAAGTCGCCGCACCAAGCTCGGAAGCGAAGCCGGCGGAGGAAGCGCCGAAAGCGGAAGACAACGCGAAGCCAGCGGCGCCGAAAAAGGCCGGCCGGGCCAACAACGGCCGCTATTCGCCGGCCGTGCTCCGCTTGGCGCAAGAACACGGCATTGATCTCGAACAAGTCGAAGGCACCGGCCTTGGCGGGCGGGTGACGCGCAAAGATTTGCTGAAGCTGATTGAGTCCGGCCAAATTCCGAAAGCGGGAGCGGCACCGGCGGCGGAACAAGCGGCGCCAAAAGCCGAGCCGCGAGCGGAACAGCCGACTCCGGCCGCCGCAACCGTTCAACCGTCTGCCGCGGCCGCACAAACCGCACCAGTGACAGCGCCGCCGAAGCCAGCGCCGCCAACGATCGAAGCGGGAGCGGGCGACATCGAAATTCCGGTCACCCCGGTGCGCAAAGCGATCGCCGCCAACATGCTCCGCAGCAAACACGAAGCGCCGCACGCGTGGACGATGGTCGAAGTCGACGTCACCGACCTTGTCGCCTACCGCGATGCCATCAAAGACGAGTTCAAGCGGCGTGAAGGCTTCAATTTGACGTATTTCGCCTTCTTCGTCAAAGCGGTCGCCCAAGCGCTGAAAGAATTCCCGCAGCTGAACTCTGTTTGGGCCGGCGATAAAATCATTCAGCGCAAAGACATCAACATCTCGATCGCCGTCGCGACCGATGACGCTTTGTTCGTTCCGGTCATCAAGCACGCCGACGAAAAAACGATCAAAGGCATCGCCCGCGAAATCGCCGAACTGGCGGCGAAAACGCGCGCCGGCAAACTTCGTCCGGAAGACATGCAAGGCGGTACGTTCACCGTCAACAACACCGGCGCGTTCGGCTCCGTGCAGTCGATGGGCATTATCAACTACCCGCAAGCGGCCATTTTGCAAGTGGAAACGATCGTCAAACGTCCGGTCGTGAAAAACGGCATGATCGCCATCCGCGACATGGTCAACTTATGCTTGTCGCTTGACCACCGCGTCTTGGACGGCCTCATTTGCGGCCGCTTCCTCGCCCGCGTCAAAGCGATTTTGGAAAACATGAACAAAGACAACACGCCGATTTATTAACGCTTCCCCCATCGCCATCGGTTGGCGGTGGGGGTTTTTGCATGGCGTGATTTCAAACTTCTTTCACAAATGTGAGGTATAATGAGGGCAGAAACGAACGTGCGGAGGAGAAAAACGAGATGAAACGAGCGAGCGTGTGGATGCTGTTAGGTTGCTTCTTTCTGCTAAGCGGCTGTGCCCATCCGTCGTTTCCCCCGGTGGCTGATTCGCTTTCCGTTGTCATCAGCCTCGATGTCAAAGGGGAAACGGTCACCTTTTTGAACGCGAAAAATGGCGGCAAGATCGCCCGTTGGAACATCAACGAACCGTTTCAAGGCGGGGCGTTGAGCGCGGACGGCCGGACGCTGCTTTTGTACGGGCGGGATCTTGACGGCGTTTACCGGTACGACCTCGCGACCGGGAAGCCGCTGGCTGAGTGGAAAACGGGGAGCGGCATTGTGAGTGCTGCTCCATCCCCGGATGGCCGCACGTGGTTTTTTGGCGACAGCGAACATCACGCGGTGCGCGTTGTGAGCCGGGACGGGGAAGAGATCGCCCGCCTTTCGGTCGGACGCTCTCCGATGACACTGCTTGTCAATCGCGCTGGAACGAGGTTGTATGTGATCGATTTTCAAGACGAACGGGCGAGGGTCATCGATGTGGACCGCCGCCGCGTCATCCGTTCGTTTGCCGTGCCGAAGTTTGCCTTAGGCGGAGTGGTGCGCGAGAAGCAAGGGGAGCTGTGGGTCGGCGGGCACGGCAGCGGAAGCCGTGTGGAAACGAATATTCATGTTTACTCGCTGCAAGACGGCCGCTTGCTTCGGACGATCGCCGCGCCGGTCATGCCGGTCGATTTTGTTGAAACAGATCGCGGCGTGTTTGTGCTAAGCCATGGCTCGAATACGGTTTATCGGGTTTTGCCAAGCGGGAAGCGGCTTGACTCTGTCTCTGTCGGCGCCAACCCGTTTGCCATGGAAGCGGCAGGAGGCCGTTTGTATATCGCGAGCTATGACAGCGATGAAATGATCGTGGTCGATGAAGGGACGCTGCGGCCGCTCGCCCGCTGGAAGACGGGCGACGGCCCGCTGCAGCTGCTCATTCGGGAGGGACGAACATGAGCGAACGAACCGTTTTGATCGTCGATGATGAAGAAGAAATGCGTCTGTTGGTCAGCATGTATTTAGAAAACGCCGGCTTTCGCTGCTTGGAAGCGGAAGACGGGGAGGAGGCGCTGGCGCTGCTTTCCCAACATTCGGTCGATGCCGTGCTATTGGACGTCATGATGCCCAAACAGGACGGATTCGCCGTCTGCGCCCGCATCCGCGAGCAGTCGGACGTGCCGGTGTTGTTTTTGACTGCGCTCGGCGAAGAATGGGATAAAGTGAAAGGATTCAAGCTAGGCGGCGACGATTACATCGTCAAACCGTTCAGCCCGGGAGAGCTCATCGCCCGCCTCGAGGCGGTGCTGCGCCGGGTGCAGCGCGGGCGCGAGAACGATGGGCGGTTGCAGTTTGGCGACCTCGTTATCAACGAAAAAGGACGAACCGTGACCGTTGGCGGCGAACCAGTGAAACTGACGTTGAAAGAGTTTGAGCTGTTGCTGTTTTTGGCGAAACACCGCGGGCAAGCGTTCAGCCGCGACGACTTGCTCGTCCATGTGTGGGGGTATGATTACACCGGAAACGCCCGCACCGTTGACACTCATGTGAAAACATTGCGCATGAAGATGAAAGACGCCGGCCGCCACATTCAAACCGTCTGGGGCATCGGCTACAAATTTGAGGGATGAGAAATGAAACGGCTCCGCTTAGGACAAAAAGTATGGCTGGCGATCGGCGCCGCGGTCGTGGTGACGCTGGCGTTTTCCTTTGGCCTTCTCAATTATTTTTACCGAACGGTGTACATGAAAGAAGTCGAGCGGACGTTGATCGCGGAAGGGACGAACCTCGCCCGCGACTATCGGGGCGGGGCGATCGCTCGGGAATTCCGCCAGCAAATCGAATGGTATGACGAAAAATCGACGGCCACCATCCTATTGATCGACAACCCGCGCGAACTGAGCGCCTGCTTTCCGTTTCCGGTCCACTATGACGCGTTAGTCAGCGGCCGCGACCGGGAAACGCTGCTAGCCGGGAAGCCGGTTGTCAAAACCGGCTACGAAAAGCGGTTTGGCCGCCGCGTGATGGCGGTCGCCGTTCCGCTTCTTGATGACAAGCGGCTTATGGGAGCGATTTATTTGTATATGCCGCTCGCCGACGTCCAAGCAGCAACCAAACGGGCAGCCGCCGCGTTTTGGCCGTTGGCCGCCGTATTCGCCGCCGCGCTTTTGGTTGTCGGCCGACGGATGGTGCGGCAACTGGTCGAACCGTTGCAGGCGATGGAACGGGCTGCTGAGCGCATGGCGGAAGGGCGCTACGAAGCGGGCATCCCCGTGCGGAGTGATGATGAAATCGGCCGCCTGGCGAAGGCGTTCAACCAAATGGCCGACGCCATTGCCAAAGAAGACGAGCAAAAGCGCGAGTTTTTAGCGAACGTTTCGCATGAATTGCGCACGCCGCTCAGCTATATGAAAGGGTACAGCGAAGCGCTCCTGGCTGGCCTTGCGAAAACGAAAGAAGAAGAAAAGGCGTACCTTCGCCTCATCCACCGCGAAACGGAACGGATGGAGCGGCTTGTTGGCGACTTGCTCGATTTGGCGCGCCTTGAAGGGCAAAGCGTGCCGCTCGAGCGCGCGCCGGTGGCGTTCGCCCAAGTGATCGAAGATGTCATCGCCATGTACGAACCGATCGCCGCGCAAAAGCGGATCAAACTGTCATGCGATTTGGACTATGACGTCATCGTCAACGGCGACGCCGATCGGCTCGAACAAGTCATGCGCAACTTGCTTGACAACGCCATCCGCTACACTCCGGAAGGCGGCGCGGTGACGGTGCGGCTTTCCCGCCCGTCGGAAGCAGAAGGAGAACTCGTGATCGAAGACACGGGAAAAGGCATCCCGAAAGACCAGCTCCCGCTTCTCGGCCAGCGCTTTTTCCGCGTCGACCGCGCCCGCACTCGCAAAGAAGGCGGCACCGGCTTAGGGCTGGCCATCGTCAAGCAAATCGTCGCCCTTCATGGCGGCGCCATTCAGTTCGACAGCGACCTTGGCCGCGGGACGACGGTATCTGTCCGCCTGCCGCTCGTTAGGGAAGGGGAAGAAACATACGTTCAAGACAAAGGAACGGATGGTGTATCATCAATATAAAAATTCGGAGGCAGGTGGAGGAAATGGGTTCAAGGGAAAAGGAACAGGCCCCGATGACCTACAAAGAGTATGCGACATGGCCGGAAGGAAAACGGTGTGAGGTGTTGGACGGGAATATCATCAGCATGGCGCCGTCGCCAACACCGGAACACCAATCGATTTCGCTCCAGCTTTCGGTCGAATTCGGGATGTATTTCAGAGGAAAGGATTGTCGCGTGTTGGCCGCCCCGATCGACGTGTACCTTTTTGAAGATCATCGCAAGGGATGGATGGATGAAAACGTCCGAAATTGGGTATGTCCCGATCTTGTGGTCATCTGTGACAAAAACAAAATTCAAAAAAACCGCATTGTCGGTGCTCCAGATTTGGTCATCGAGATCTTGTCTCCCGCTACGGCCAAAATCGACCGGATGGACAAACGGATCGCGTACGAGCGGGCTGGGGTGAAGGAATATTGGATCGTTGACCCGGCGAATCAAGTCGTGGAAGTGTATTTGCGTGAGAAAACAGGGAAGTTCGAACTTCGCGGAGTGTACAGCCGCGATGACACCGTTCCCGTTCATGGATGGGAGGATTTGTTCATCGATTTGCGAAACATTTTCCAATGAACAAACGGGTTGACCTTTCCGCTAGGCGGTGATGTTGCCTAGAAGGCTAGTGAAAAACCGCTGTCGCACACCAATCGGCGGCATTTTCATTCAAAAAAGAAAGCTGGTTCTGCAAAGTTTCTCTAATTGAGAAATGGATGGAATCAGTAGCATTTTGCACGAAATCACCAGTCTCCTAGAAGGCCGGTGAAAAACGGCTGAGTTCCTTCATCAATGGGAGAACACGTGAAAGGCAGGACCGATGCACCAAGGTTTTTCTAGTTGAGAAATGACATTGCAAAGCTGGATCCAAGATTAAATCACCAGCCTTCTAGGTTTCACCAGCCGATGTCGCATTCATTGGACGGCTTAACGCAACGAACGCGGAACAAACGCTGCTTGATTTTGATAGCGCTAATCGTCGCATTCATTCGACGGCCTAGCGCAACGAACGCGGCATTGCCGGTTGATGGGGAACGTTCAGGGAACGACTCTTCGGTTGAATCATGTAGTCGGAAACAAAAGCGCACCGTCGCGGTTTGGTGCGCAGCTCTCCTTTGCCAACAGCCAGAAACAAGGTGTTTTGTTCATTGCCCAAACGCGGTCGATGTACTACAATAAACATAGAACCCGTTTTTTCCCACCAAAGCGCGGCTTCATTCGGTTGGCGTGAGGCGCCATCGGGTGCGGCTCGTTTTCAGGCGAAAAAACGAAAGCGGTTTCTTTTTGGCAGAAAGACGCAAAGGGGGATGGGGAATGAGCGATGTCGCGAAGATGAAGGAAGCGGCGTTTCCGGCTCCGCCGATGGAGGAGTGGGAGCAAGAAGCGGAACGGTCGCTGAAAGGCAAGCCGCTCGAGCGGTTGGTGACGATGACGTACGAAAACATAGCGGTGAAACCGCTTTATACGCGCCGCGATGTAGAGGCGCTCGGCCCGCTGGAGCAGTATCCGGGCTTTGGTCATTACGTGCGCGGGGCGCGGCCGGAAGGGTATCGGGGCGAGCCGTGGAAGGTGAGCCAAGAGATTTCGGCGGCAAGCCCGTCCGACTGGAACGAGGCGGTGAAGCATGACTTAGCGCGGGGACAGACGGAAATCCATTTCGCTCTCGGGCGGCTGCCGTTTGCCGTCGAGTCGGTGGAGGATGTGGCCGCGATGTTGGATGGCGTGCCGCTTCACCGCTACTCGCTCCGTGTGGACGCCGGGGCGCGGTCGCTTCCGTTTTTGGCGCTTTTGGCCGCTTATTTCAAGGAACGAGGCGTCTTGCTCTCGAGCGTGCGCGGCGCCATTGGCATGGATCCGCTCGGCGCCTGGGCGGAACAGGGGACGCTCCCGTGTTCGCTTGAGCGGCTGGCTGATGAAATGGCGGAAGTGACGAAGTGGGCGATGGAACAAATGCCGGCCGTTCGCACGATTTTCGTGCGCGGCGAGCCGTACCATAACGGCGGGGCGAACGCCGTGCAGGAGCTCGCGTTTTCGTTGGCGTCGGCCGTCGAGTACATCCGCGCCGGGCTGGATCGGGGCTTGACGATTGATGACATCGCGACAAGGATGCAAGTGTCGCTGGCGGTCGGAGCCGACTTTTTCATGGAAATCGCCAAGCTGCGGGCGGCGCGGCGGTTGTTTGCGCAAGTGATCGAAGCGTTTGGCGGCAGCGAATCATCACGGCGCATCGAACTGCATGTGCGCACGTCGCCCTTTACAAAAACGGTGTACGACCCGTATGTGAACATGCTTCGCGCCGGAGCGGAAGCGTTTGCGGCCGTTGTCGGCGGCGCCGATGGCGTGCACGTGTCGCCGTTTGACGAAGCGATCGGGCTCGCTGATGCGTTTTCGCGGCGCATCGCCCGCAACACGCAGCTCATTTTGCTTGAAGAGGCGCATCTCTCTCAAGTCATCGATCCGGCGGGCGGCTCGTATTATGTGGAGACATTGACGGCGAACCTTGCCGAAGCAGCGTGGAAGCTGTTTCAGCAAGTCGAGGAAAAAGGCGGCATGAAACAAGCGCTTCAGGACGGCTTCGTGCAGTCGGAAGTGGGGGCGGTTGCCAAGCGGCGGCTCGAGCGCGTCAAACAGCGGAAAGAAAAAATCGTCGGCACGAACGTGTACGCCAATTTGGAGGAAACGCCGATCGAAAAGCCGAAGCAAACCGCAGTGAACATGGTGCTGCCGTTGGATGAACAGCGGGCGGCCGACATTCGCCGCACGCTTGTCGGCGGAAAGTGGATGGAAACGATGATTCGTGCGGCCCGCCGTCGAGCAACCGCTCGGGAAATGGCCGCGGCGCTGGTCGATGGGAACGAGGTGGCGGCCATCGCGCCGATTCACACACGGCGTTTGGCTGAGCCGTTTGAACGGCTGCGGAAGGCGGCCGAGGAGCATGCGGAGCGCACGGGAAGCCGGCTTTCCGTTCACTTGATCAATCTCGGGCCGCTTGTCCGCCATCAGGCGCGCGCCGATTTCATCGCCGGGCTGTTTGCGGCCGGCGGGGTGGCGGCTGAGCGAAGCGATGGCTTTGCCTCGGTCGAGGAAGCGATCGAATGGGTGCGGAACACGAATGGGACGCATTATATCGTGTGCGGCGCGGATGACGACTACCCGGGGTTCGTTCCGGCGTTGGCCGAGGCGTTCAAGCAAGCCAAGCCGAACGCGAAGCTGTATGTCGCCGGAAAACCGCCGGAAGAGCTCGAGAACACGTACGCGGATGCGGGCGTGGACGGGGCGATCCATCTCGGTTCGAACGCGTACGATGTGATCGTGGCGTTTTTCACGGAAAGAGGGGTGGCGTTGGATGGCGAAGGACGTTGATTTTACCAAGATGACGCTTTCCGCGGCAGCGGCTGATGTGGAGGAGAAACAGTGGAGAGACGCGGTGGAGCGGCGCGTGCAAGCGTCGATCGGTGAGCTGTTGTTTCAGACGAACGAACACATTGCCGTGAAGCCGCTTTATACAAAAAATGACATCGATGGGCTCGATTTTCTCGATTACTTGCCCGGGCTGCCGCCGTACTTGCGCGGGCCGTACCCGACGATGTATGTCGTGCGGCCGTGGACGATCCGCCAATACGCCGGTTTTTCGACGGCGGAGGAAAGCAACGCGTTTTACCGGCGCAACTTGGCGATGGGGCAAAAAGGGCTGTCGGTCGCCTTTGACTTGGCGACGCACCGCGGCTATGACTCCGACCATCCGCGCGTCGTCGGTGACGTCGGCAAAGCAGGGGTCGCCATCGATTCGGTGCTCGATATGAAAATTTTGTTTGACGGCATTCCGCTCGACCAAATGTCGGTGTCGATGACGATGAACGGGGCGGTGCTCCCGATCATGGCGTTTTACATCGTCACCGCCGAAGAGCAAGGGGTGACGCAAGACAAATTGTCGGGCACGATCCAAAACGATATTTTGAAAGAATATATGGTGCGCAACACGTACATTTACCCGCCGGAGATGTCGATGCGCATCATCGCCGACATTTTCGCTTATACGGCCAAATACATGCCGAAATTCAACAGCATCAGCATTTCCGGCTACCATATGCAAGAAGCCGGGGCGCCGGCTGATTTGGAGCTGGCGTATACGCTCGCGGACGGGCTTGAGTACGTGCGCACCGGCTTGAAAGCGGGCATTGACATCGATTCGTTCGCCCCGAGGCTGTCGTTTTTCTGGGCGATCGGCATGAACTACTTTATGGAAGTGGCGAAAATGCGGGCGGCGCGTCTCATGTGGGCGAAAATGATGAAAACGTTCAACCCGAAAAATCCGAAATCGCTCGCATTACGGACCCATTCGCAAACGTCAGGCTGGAGCTTGACCGAGCAAGATCCGTTCAACAACGTCGTGCGCACGCTCATTGAAGCGCACGCGGCGGCGATGGGGCATACGCAGTCGCTCCATACGAACGCGCTCGATGAGGCGATTGCCTTGCCGACCGATTTTTCGGCGCGCATCGCCCGCAATACGCAGCTGTACTTGCAGGAAGAAACGGGCATTTGCCGCACGATCGATCCGTGGGCCGGTTCGTATTACGTCGAGACGTTGACGAACGAACTGATGAAGCGGGCGTGGGCGCATATTGAAGAAATCGAAAGCTTAGGCGGGATGGCAAAAGCGATCGAAACCGGCATTCCGAAAATGCGCATCGAAGAAGCGGCGGCCCGCCGCCAAGCGCGCATCGATTCAGGGGCGGAAACGATCATCGGCGTGAACAAATACCGTCCGGAAAAAGAAGAGCCGATTGACATTTTGGAAGTGGACAACACCGCTGTGCGAAAGCGGCAAATTGAGCGGCTGAACGAGCTGAAGGCGACCCGCGACAACGAGCAGGTCGAAGCGGCGCTAGAGGCGATTACGAAAGCGGCGGAAACGGGCGAAGGGAACTTGCTTGAGCTCGCCGTCCAGGCCGCGCGCGTCCGGGCCACCCTTGGGGAAATTTCGTACGCCATTGAAAAAGTGGCGAAGCGCCATCGCGCCGCCATCCGCTCGATCAGCGGCGTCTACAGTTCGGAATACAAAAACGAAGCGCAGCTCGAACGGGTGAAGCGACGGGTGGAGCAATTCGCCGAACTCGAAGGGCGCCGTCCGCGCATCTTGATTGCGAAAATGGGGCAGGACGGCCATGACCGCGGGGCGAAAGTGATCGCGACCGCGTTTGCCGATTTAGGGTTTGACGTCGATATCGGCCCGCTCTTCCAGACGCCGGAAGAAACGGCGCGCCAGGCGGTCGAAAACGACGTGCACGCCGTCGGCATCAGCTCGCTCGCCGGCGGCCATAAGACGCTCGTGCCGCAGCTTGTGTCCGAGCTCGAAAAACTCGGCCGCGACGATATTTTAGTCATCGTCGGCGGCGTCATCCCGCCGCAAGATTACGCGTTCCTGTATGAACACGGCGCCGCCGCCGTCTTTGGGCCAGGCACGGTCATCCCGGAAGCGGCGGACAAAGTGCTCGATGAAATTTACGCCCGGCTCGGCTATGAGGACGTGAGCGAATGAACGGCGAAGAGAAACGATGGGAACAGACAAGCGCCCAGAGCGCGGCTTCAGATGGGCCGCCGCGCCGCCCGGAATGGGCGGACGGCGAGAGCGCGTCATCCTACGTGCACGCCGAACGCCCGCCGGCGCCAAAGCGGATCGTGAGGCGGAAAGAGCGGTCGGTGGACGAGTACGTCCAAGGGGTGCTCGCCGGCGACCGCACGATGTTGGCGCAGGCGATTACGTTGGTTGAAAGCAATGCGGCTCGTCATATCGATCTTGCTCAGCACGTGCTTCATGCCCTCCTTCCGCACGTCGGCCGCTCGATCCGCATCGGCATCACCGGGGTGCCGGGGGCGGGGAAAAGCACGTTCATTGAAGCGTTCGGGACGTTTTTGTGCGAACAAGGGCACCGGGTCGCCGTCTTGGCCGTCGACCCGACGAGCTCGTTGACCGGCGGCAGCATCCTCGGCGACAAAACGCGGATGGAGACGCTCGCCCGACATCCGCTTGCGTTCATCCGTCCGTCGCCATCGGGCGGGGCGCTTGGCGGCGTGCACCGGAAAACGCGCGAGACGATGATGCTGTGCGAAGCGGCCGGCTATGACATCATCCTCGTCGAGACGGTCGGCGTCGGGCAAAGCGAGTTTGTCGTCCGCGGGATGGTCGACTTTTTCCTCCTGCTGGCGTTAACCGGCGCCGGCGACGAGCTGCAAGGGATGAAGCGCGGCATCATGGAGCTTGTGGACGCCATCGTCATCAACAAGGCGGACGGTGATAATAAAGAAAAAGCGAAAGCGGCGCAAAAAGAATACAACCAGTTTCTCCATTACCTTCGCCCGGCCACGCCTGGCTGGGAGACGAAAGCGTACACGTGCTCGGCGCTGCTGGGCGAAGGAATCGCCGACATGTGGCGCGTCATCCAAACGTTCGTCGAGACGACGAAGCGATCCGGCGTCTTTTTCGATCGCCGCCGCCAGCAACAAAAAGACTGGATGCACGCCATGATCAAAGAATATATTGAAACGCGCTTTTTCGCCGACCCGGTCGTGAAAGAAAAGCTCCCGATGCTCGAAAACAGCGTCATTTCCGGCGCCAAGCCGGTCACCGCCGCCGTCAAAGAGCTGATCGAGGCGTATGAGCGGAAGCGAGACAGTGAACTATGATATGATAAAGGGAAAGCGAAGGAGGTGTCATGATGTTCCAATTTCAATTTCCACTGTACAATGATTTTGTAGAACAATCCCGCCGTGAAGCAGTCGAAGCCGGATTTGAAGAGCTGCGCACGCCGGAAGACGTCGACGCCGCGTTTCGCCGTCCGGGCACAACGCTTGTTCTCATCAACTCCGTGTGCGGCTGCGCCGGCGGCATCGCTCGCCCGGCAGCGGCCCACGCCGTTCACTACGACAAGCGTCCGGATCATTTAGTGACCGTCTTTGCCGGCCAAGACAAAGAAGCAACGGCCCGCGCGCGCGAATACTTTGTCGGCGAGCCGCCGTCCTCGCCGTCGTTCGCTCTGCTAAAAGACGGGAAATTGTGCGCCATGCTCCACCGCCACGACATCGAAGGGCACGAGCCGGTGGCGGTCGTGCAAAAGCTGCAGGCGCTGTTTGACGAATATTGTGAGGAAGTGTGAATACAAACCCCCGAAGCCAAAAAAGGCGTCGGGGGTTTTTCATCGTCATGATTGTTTGTGATCATGTATATGAAGACTTGGATAAAGGCAAATAGCAATGCATATGGTATAATAACTTTAAAATGGGGTTTTTTTGTGATCAATTTTTTAAAAACTAGAAAAAAGGATCATTATTATGGGATTATGTGATGTTAGCGATTGGACAAAAGATGAAGAGCGGCAAGCCTCTGGTACAAGAGAGAAGTTCTGGTTGATCCATCCAGATAATACCCATCGGTATTTATTTAAAATTCCTAAGGGAAATACCGGAGAAGCGTGGGCGGAGGTTGTCGCATCAAAAATTGGTCAAAGGATAGGGTTAAATATGATGGAGGCCGATTTAGCCGTTTACGATGGAATAGTAGGGGTTTTGTCAAGAAATTTTGTTTTTGATGATGCAGAGTTTTATGAAGGCGGTGATTTATTCTTTACAATTGCGGAAGACTTTGATCGCTACAATCTAAAACATTATCATTTTCTTAATATAATAAAGGTGTTGTCTGAATTTCACCTTGAAAAAGAGTTTGTCCAAATTCCTATATTTGACGCATTAATTGCAAATCAAGATCGTCACTGTGATAACTGGGGGGTTATTGTTCACCACAATGGTTACAAGCTTGCACCTATATATGATAATGGAGCGTCGCTAGGGTATCAATTGAAGGAAGAACGCATTCTAAAAATGTTTCAAGATCAAAGAATGTTTGATGCTTTTACAAATCGGAGCTTCTCTTTAATCGGACTTCCGCACAAAAGGAAGCCTAAATATAAAGAATTACTAAGTTTCATTTATGAATTATATCCAAAGGAAGTGAAGAGGGAAATTGAGCGTATTAGTCAAATAAATATACAAGAAATCATAACTGTTTTCGATGGCATTTCAGACAACATCATGAGTAAAATTTACAAAGAATGGGTATCAAAATTACTACAGCAGCGAAAGGAATGGCTTTTAAATTGGTATATGGAGGTGAGATAAGGTGGTGCGCCCTTTTGTACTATGGTTAATTTGGCAAAATGAATGTACTCGTCAGCGATATCATGTTGGAAATTTAGTGCATGATGGAACAAAGTATGTATTTTATTACGAACACAGCAGGAAAAGAAGAGGATTATTCGAGGCGCTGGAAAACGGTTATAAGCCCCATTTAGCCTTTCGGGATATGGAAAGAAAATATGTTTCAGACAGATTATTTGGACCGTTTGAGCGACGTTTGCCTGACCGACGTCGCCCGGATTTTTTGGAAATTTTGCGCACATATGGTTTGCCACATGATTGTACAGATATGGATTTGTTACGAGCAACGGGTGGTAAACTTGCGACAGATTCTTATGAATTTGTAGCACCAATTTATGTATTGGGAAATCATTTCGATTTTGATTTTTATGTCGCCGGTTGGAGGTATTACGAGGGAGATCAAGTGATTCAAGATCTTAAAGTGGGAGATAAAGTGCATTTTCGGTTAGAGCCGGAGAATAGGCGGGATGCTAAAGCGGTAGAAGTGTTAACAGATAAGGGGTGTAAGCTAGGATATATTCCTGCTTTCTATAGCGAGTTCATGTTTAACCTTATTCAAAACAACGGATGTTATACGGCGAGAATTGAATCAATTCATGTTAAAGCTTTTCCTCAGCGTAAAGTAAATATAAATGTCTACGGCGTACTTCCCATGTCTTGTCAGACGCAAGGTCTTGATATGTTGCATCAAGTAGCGTTACAAGTGACTTAGGTTGTTCTCGCTGTTTTTGAAATGGTTTTTTCAGAATGAATACATCCACAAAATCGAAGCGAGGCTGAAATATATCAAAAAAGAAATAATCGACCGTGACCGATGGAATGAGCCTGACCGTGTTTGAACGGCTGATGGCGTATTTCGCCGGTGAAGAGGACATTCAAAAAGCCGTTTTGTTCGGCTCGCGGGCGCGCGGCACGGCCGCCGCAACTCCGCCATTGATTTGTGCATTGATTATACCGGCAAACAAAAGGGGAAAATCAACGAGGAGATTGACGAGATCGTCGGCGTTTACTCATGCCCCGCACTGTTTTCGCCGCGTTGACGAAGCGATTGGTCGGGCAATCGAGTGCGGGCAGAAGACGATGGATGGAACGGCTGTTCACTGTACTTTTTTTTGTCTAGATCGGTTTGTCCCGCCTGAGCGGACAGCCGTCTTTTTTTGCCCTTCCGCGGCGGTGGGGCAGGGGCTTGGCGATTGAGGGCGCGTGAGCTGAGGTGGCTCGTTTTTCCTTGCATCGAAAGCGCCGTCATCGGTACAATGAAGTCGGCAAACATTGGCAAAGGAGACGGCGCGATGAAAATCGGCTATCGGACGTTGAAAACGGCGGTCGGGGCGGCGCTGGCGATCGCCATCGCTCAGTTGATCGGCCTTCACAACTTCGCTTCTGCCGGCATTATCGTCATTTTGTGCGTTCAAGTGACGAAAAAGCGGTCGCTGGAGACCGCGCGAGCCCGTTTGGCGGCGTGCGTTGTCGCGATCGGGTTTGCGGCGTTGTTTTTTGCCGTCTTCGGCTACCATCCGTGGACGATCGGGCTGCTGCTGTTAGTGTTTATTCCGGTGACGGTTCGGCTGAAAGTCAACGAAGGCATTGCGACCAGTTCGGTGATCATTTTGCATTTGTATGCGGCCAAGGAGATCACATGGGAATGGGTCGTCAATGAGCTGCTGTTGGTCGCTGTCGGCATCGGGGTGGCGCTCATCGTCAACATGTACATGCCGAGCGCCGAGAAGCAGCTTAAAGAGTACCAGCGCATTGTCGAGGATTTGTTTCGCATCATTTTAAAAGAAATCGTGCGCTATTTGCGCACGAATGAGCTCGATTGGGATGGGAAGGAGCTGCCGCTGGCGGCGACGATACTTGAGCAGGCGAAAACGCTCGCGATGCGCCACGCCGACAACCAGCTATGGCGGAACGAAGACGAGTACGTCCGCTACTTCCGGATGCGCGAGCGGCAGCTGGAAATCATCGAGCATATGCTTCCGCTTGTGACGTCGCTGACGTACACGGTTGAGCAGCGGATGATGATCGCTGATTTTATCGACGAACTAAGCGATGCCATTCACCCGGGAAATACAGCCGATCGGTTTTTGCGGCGTCTTTCGGCGATGCGCGAGGAATTTAAGGAAATGCCGCTGCCAACGACGCGCGAACAGTTTGAAGAGCGGGCGGCGCTGTTTCATTTGGTGCGCGAATTGGAGCAATATTTAATCATTAAAAGTGGGTTCCAGCCCGGAAATGAACCAGACAAAAGGCGTCGTTTGTTGCCGCTTGGCTGAACGAAGCGATGTGCATACCCCCGTCTTTGTCGGCGCACACTAAAGCTAAACGTCAGCAAATGGTGGGGGGCTTGATACTTGATATGCGTAAATCGTTAGCACTCTGCCTGCTGCTTAGTGTGCTGTTGGTTGCGCCGTTTCAGACGGCGGCGGAGATAAAGCCGCTTGTGATTGTGAACAAAGCGATCAACAAACTTGCGCTCGTCCGCGACGGTCGCATTGAGGCCGTTTATCCGGTGGCGACGGGGGTGAATGCCGAACTGACGCCGGAAGGGCTGTTTACCGTGACGGTGAAGGCGGAAAATCCGTACTATCGGAAAAAAGACATTCCGGGCGGAGCGCCGAACAATCCGCTTGGCACGAGATGGATCGGTTTTGATGCGCGCGGGACGGACGGGCGCATTTACGGCGTTCATGGGACAAACAACCCAGCGTCGATCGGCGGCTACGTTTCGCAAGGGTGCGTGCGCATGCACAACCGCGATGTCGAGCATTTGTACGAACGGGTACCGATCGGCGCCCGCGTGCTCATTCTCCGCAGCAACGAGTCGTTTTCCGCCATTGCCAAGCGCTACGGCGTCCTCCAATGAAGAAACGCAAGCTTTCTGTTTCGAAGCTTGCGTTTTTTCGCTAAAGAGAGGTTAAAACCACATGCTGATGCCGGCAAGGAGCGTCGTCAGCAGCATGCAAATGAGCATTAAGTAAACGACGAATTTTTGCGTTTTGCGCGACAACGGTTTTTCCTCCTTCCGCCCGCCGTTCTGTTTTTATTGTAACCGTACGCAGCGGAGCGGACAAGAAAAAACAAAAAGAAGGATTTTTTGTCGAAACGGCGAATATACATAACGGTTCCGATTATTTCGCAGCAAAGGGGACGAAACGATGCACGTAAAAAAAGTCGATCATATCGGCATTGCCGTCCGCTCGATCGAGAAAGCGCTTCCGTTTTATACGGATGTGCTCGGGCTGCCGTTTCTCGGCATCGAAGAAGTCGGGTCGGAGCAGGTGAAAGTGGCGTTTTTGCAAGCGGGAGAAGCGAAAATTGAACTGCTTGAGCCGCTGTCGCCGGAGAGCGCGGTCGCGACATTCATCGAAAAGCGCGGCGAAGGGATCCACCATGTAGCACTTGGCGTCGATGACATCACCGAACGCATCCGCGAGTTGAAGGAGCACGGCATCCGTATGATTCAAGAAACGCCAAAACGCGGCGCCGGCGGGGCATGGGTGGCGTTCATGCATCCGAAATCGACCGGCGGCGTGTTGTATGAACTTTGCGAACGGCCGAAAACGGAGGGACATCAATGAGCGACATGTACGATAAAATCAATGAATTATATGACCGCCGACGTGAGATTGAACTGGGCGGCGGCGACGAGAAAATCGAACAGCAGCACGCGAAAGGGAAGCTGACCGCGCGCGAGCGGATTGACTTGCTTTTGGACGAAGGAACGTTTGTCGAACTGAATCCGTTCATCGAGCATCGCTGCACCGACTTTGGTCTCGGCGAAAAAAAAGGGCCGGGCGATGGGGTGGTCACCGGCTACGGGAAAATCAACGGCCGCACGGTGTTTGTGTTTTCGCAAGATTTCACCGTTTTCGGCGGCGCCCTTGGGGAAATGCACGCGAAAAAAATTACGAACATCATGGATTTGGCGGCGAAAACCGGGGCGCCGATCATCGGTTTGAATGATTCGGGCGGCGCCCGCATTCAAGAAGGGGTCTTGTCGCTGGACGGGTACGGGCACATTTTTTACCGCAACGCCATTTACTCCGGCGTCATTCCGCAAATTTCCGTCATCATGGGGCCGTGCGCCGGCGGGGCCGTCTATTCGCCGGCTATCACCGATTTTGTGTTCATGGTCGAAAAAACGAGCCAAATGTTCATCACTGGCCCGAAAGTGATTGAAGCGGTGACCGGGGAGAAAATCAGCGCCGAAGATTTAGGCGGCGCCCGCGTGCACAACACGATCAGCGGCAACGCCCATTTTGCGGCGGCGAATGAGAAGGAGGCGCTCGCCGAGGTGCGGCGGCTGCTTGGCTATTTGCCGTCAAACAATCACGAAAAGCCGCCGTTTGGCCCGATTCCGGACGGGGACGACTACCGGCCCGATTTGGCCGACGTCGTGCCGATTGACGCCGTTCGCCCGTACGATGTGCGCCATGTGATCGCCCACGTCGTCGATGACGGTTCGTTTCTGGAAGTGCAAAAAGATTTTGCGAAAAACATCGTGGTCGGTTTTGCCCGCATCAAAGGTGAAGTGGTGGGGCTTGTGTGCAACCAGCCGAAGTTTATGGCTGGCGGCCTTGACATCGATTCGTCCGACAAAGCGGCGCGGTTCATCCGCTTTTGCGATTCGTTCAACATCCCGATCATTACGTTTGAGGACGTCACCGGCTTTTTCCCGGGCGTCAAGCAGGAGCACGGCGGCATCATCCGCCATGGGGCGAAAATTTTGTACGCCTACTCGGAAGCAACGGTGCCGAAAATTACGGTCATTTTGCGGAAAGCGTACGGCGGCGCGTACGTCGCCTTAAACAGCAAATCGATCGGCGCCGATGTCGTCTATGCGTGGCCGAACGCCGAAGTGGCCGTCATGGGGCCTCAAGGGGCGGCGAACATTATTTTCGCCAGTGAAATCGAAAACAGCCCGAACCCGGAAGCGACGCGGGCGCAAAAGATTGAAGAATACCGGGAAACCTTCGCCAACCCGTACGTCGCCGCCAAATACGGGATGATCGATGACGTCATCGACCCGCGCGACACGAGAATCAAGCTCATCCAGGCGCTCGAGATGCTTCGCCATAAGCATGAAGAGCGGCCGAAGAAAAAGCATGGCAACATTCCGCTGTAAAAACGGGGTCAAGGGGCCCCGTTTTGTTGCTTGGCCTCCATTTTCGCATACGGATTGGCGTCCATCAGGCTCATTCCGCTGCTGCGCCTTCCCATTGCTCACGGATTTTTTTCGTCTGTCGAACCCGGGAGCTCGCGCCCGCGCATTGCGAACGCGGCTGTCAGCGCTGTGCGTGCCGATCGTTCCGGCGTCCGGTTTGGCGTTGAGTGGAAACTTCCGGTATACTTGAAGTGGAATCTATACATAGGAGGAAGAAACGGATGGTGAATGAACAGCGTCTTGTCGACGAATTTTTGGAACTTGTGCAAATCGATTCGGAAACGAAGCATGAAGGTGAGATCGCCAAGGTGCTGAAACAAAAGTTTGAAGCGCTCGGCCTTGAGGTCATCGAAGACGATGCCGCCGCGAAAACAGGGCATGGCGCCGGCAACTTGATTTGCACGCTCGCGGCGACGAAAGACGGGATCGACCCGATTTACTTCACGTCGCATATGGATACGGTCGTGCCGGGCAAAGGAGTGAAGCCGTCGATTCGCGATGGGTATGTCGTCACCGACGGGACGACGATTTTAGGGGCGGACGACAAGGCGGGCTTGGCGGCCATGTTGGAAGCGATTCGCGTGTTGAAAGAACAAAACATCCCGCATGGCGTAATCCAGTTTATCATCACCGTCGGCGAAGAGTCGGGGCTTGTCGGGGCGAAGGCGCTTGACCCGTCGCTCATTCAAGCGAAATACGGCTATGCCTTGGACAGCGACGGCAAAGTCGGCAACATCGTCGTCGCCGCCCCGACGCAGGCGAAGCTGAAAGTCGTTGTGCACGGCAAAACCGCCCATGCCGGCGTGGCGCCGGAAAAAGGAGTGTCTGCCATTACGATTGCGGCGAAGGCGATCGCGAAAATGCCGCTCGGCCGCATCGACGAGGAGACGACAGCGAACATCGGCCGCTTTGAGGGCGGCACGCAAACGAACATCGTCTGCGACCGCGTTGATATTTTAGCGGAAGCCCGTTCCCTCGTTCCGGAAAAAATGGAAGCGCAAGTGGCGAAAATGAAAGAGGCGTTTGAAACGGTTGCCGCGGAAATGGGGGGGCGCGCCGATGTCGAAGTGGAAGTGATGTACCCGGGCTTTAAGTTCAGCGACGGCGACCATGTCGTCGAGGTCGCCAAACGGGCGGCGGCGAACATCGGACGGCCGTGCAAGCTGGAGAAAAGCGGCGGCGGCAGCGATGCCAACGTCATTGCCGGTTTCGGTATTCCGACCGTCAATCTTGCTGTCGGCTATGAAGAGATTCATACAACGAACGAACGGATGCCGATTGAAGAGCTGGTGAAACTGACGGAAATGGTCGTCGCCATTGTCGAAGAAGTGGCCAATGCCGAGTGAGCATCCCGCAAACGGGTGCTCTTTTCTTTTGGCTGCCGTAAACATTCAGCGCCAAATGCCGATAAATAAAGTAGAAACGTGTTGAGATGGGGGCAACCTATTTCGACTTTTTCAGAAAGGGAGGAGCCGGGGAATGGATAAATATGTGGTCTTTCGCGTCGAGCGCGAACAGTACGCCATTTCGATTGCCTATGTCGTCTCGATTGAAAAAGTGACGGCGCCAACGGCAGTGCCGCACATGCCGGACTATATGGCTGGCGTCGTGCGCATTCGCGGCGAGCTTGTGCCGGTGTTGGACATGCGGAAGCTGCTGTACGGCCGCGCCATTGAGGAAACGGATCAGACGCGCCTCATTGTCGCGGCGGTGGACGGTTTGTCCGTCGCCTTTATCGTCGACGAGGCGAAGGAGATCGCCGATATCGGACAGGAAGGCATTCAACCACTTCAGTTGATGTCCTCTGAGCGGACGCCATATTTAGTTGGAATGGCGACGTTGCCTGATCGATTGTTGACCGTGCTCGATCCGCGCGTGTTGTTCAACCATTTGGAGGAGGCGGAAGAGATTCGAGAGCAAGTGGCTGCTGTCCAGCCCGATGAAGCGGTATAGGTGTTTGCCTATACCGTTTTGTTTTCCGCGCATATCCTAACCATGGAAGCAAGCTGACACACCAAGGAGGAGGGGTTTCCATGGTTCGACCGTTCGGCCCATATATGGGCGGCTTTTACCCGCCGTACGTCGGCGGCTACGGCTACCACCCGTACGGCTATCACCATCATCATCATTGGCACGGGGGATATGACGGCTACCACCACTTCCCGTATGGCATGCATTACGGCTATTATCCGTTTTCGCCGTACGGCTTCCCGCATTACGGAGGTTATTAAGCACAGAGGGGCGCCAAGCCCCTTCTTTTGCATGAAAATGGCAGGAGGCGTTTACCGATCATTCATAAATCGGTTTAGAAAAACTTGCAGGCAAGCGGCCCATTATGATATGTTGTTTGGTGAACAAACAAAAATAGAAAGGAACGTTGGCAATGGCGAAACAGCAAATCGGCGTCATCGGACTGGCGGTCATGGGGAAAAACTTGGCGCTCAACATCGAAAGCAGAGGCTATTCGGTGGCGGTGTACAACCGTTCGCACGAAAAAACGGATGAATTTTTAGAAGAAGCGAAAGGAAAAAACGTTGTCGGTACATACAGCATTGAGGAGTTCGTCAACGCCTTGGAAAAACCGCGGAAAATTTTGCTGATGGTGAAAGCGGGAGCGCCGACGGACGCGACGATCGAACAGCTGAAGCCGCATCTGGAAAAAGGCGATATTTTAATCGACGGCGGCAACACGTATTTTAAGGATACGCAGCGCCGCAACAAAGAGCTCGCTGAACTCGGCATCCACTTTATCGGCACGGGTGTGTCCGGCGGTGAGGAAGGGGCGCTGAAAGGCCCATCGATCATGCCGGGGGGACAAAAAGAAGCGCATGAGCTCGTGCGCCCAATTTTTGAAGCCATCGCCGCCAAAGTTGACGGCGAGCCGTGCACGACGTACATCGGTCCGGACGGCGCCGGCCATTACGTGAAAATGGTGCATAACGGCATCGAATACGGCGACATGCAGCTGATCGCCGAAGCGTACTTCCTGCTCAAACACGTGCTCGGCATGGATGCCAATGAACTGCATGAAGTGTTCGCTGACTGGAACAAAGGCGAGCTGAACAGCTACTTAATCGAAATCACCGCTGACATTTTCACAAAAATCGATGAAGAGACGGGCAAGCCGTTGGTTGATGTCATTTTGGACAAGGCCGGGCAAAAAGGGACGGGCAAATGGACGAGCCAAAACGCGCTCGATTTAGGCGTGCCGCTGCCGATCATCACCGAATCGGTATTCGCCCGCTTCATCTCGGCGATGAAAGACGAGCGCGTGAAAGCAAGCAAAGTGCTGGCAGGCCCAGCGGTGAAGCCGTTTGAAGGCGACCGCGCCCACTTCATCGAAGCGGTGCGCCGCGCGCTTTATATGAGCAAAATTTGCTCATACGCCCAAGGGTTTGCGCAAATGAAAGCCGCATCTGACGAATACGACTGGAATTTGCGCTACGGCGACATCGCCATGATTTTCCGCGGCGGCTGCATCATCCGCGCGCAATTTTTGCAAAAAATTAAAGAGGCGTACGACCGCGATCCGGCGCTGCCGAACTTGCTCTTGGATCCGTACTTCAAAAACATCGTCGAACGCTATCAAGATGCGCTCCGCGAAATCGTCGCCACCGCAGCGATGCGCGGCATTCCGGTGCCAGGATTCGCCAGCGCCCTCGCGTACTATGACAGCTACCGCACCGCGGTGCTGCCGGCCAACTTGATCCAAGCGCAGCGCGACTACTTCGGCGCCCACACGTACGAACGCGTCGATAAGGAAGGCATTTTCCATACGGAATGGTTGAAGTAAGCAAAAAACCCTTAGAGCCGCATAAGGTTCTAAGGGTTTTTGGCGCTTGGTGAAACTTCGTCTCAACCGTTTCCATCGCATGGAAGTCGCCCGACATTATCGCCCGGCGGACCTTTCCGTTCACGCTAGGCATCTGATTACGCGCGGCGATAAATGGCATCGCCGACAATAATCGTGATTAAAGAGATCAGCATCGTCAATTTGACCGCTTTGTAGTCTAAAAAGCGCAGCACTTGTTCTTCAAACATGTAGATGAAAAAGAATATGACCATCAGCACGGCGAGAAATAAGGCAAATCGTTTTTTTCGATTCATGAAGAGAAGTTCTCCCGCTATTTCCCTTTAATATATTTACAATGAATTTTTATTAAAAAATTTTCAAAAAACAAGAGCCTTTATTCCCACTTTTCAACCTGTAGATAAGCGAATTCGATACATTGACAACCAAACAAAAAAGAGACATGAACCGGACTCCATGGGTGGAGTCGATGCCCTCTCACCTGCCGACATGGAGGTCCATGCCTCATGGATCGATGAGCACATGATCAAGGAAGGGAGACAACCTGATCCTTTTCTCCCTGGTCCTTAGAGAGAATGTGATAAAATATTAGGTAAAAATAAGTTGCGAAGGAAAGGGGGCAACTATCATGAATAACAGGACAAGAGAGGAACCTGCAGTGTCTTTTCCGGAATTTCTCGAAGAGCTACGTCAAGAGTTACGTGTTCAGCAAAATGGGGGAACTAGTTATCGAAAACAAACGGCACAATTATCATTACAAGTTGCCGAGAAAGCAGGATGTATAGATCCGTTTTTTTTACAGAGAAAGTGCCAAGCGGACAGTTTCTCAATTGCTTTCTAACCTCGATCTTTTTCGTATCGAAGACGTTGATGTTTTGACCGATCTTGCCCCTTTTCCTGTCTTGTTCTGACAAAAGGTAACTGTGTCATCATGGCGCCTGAACATAAGGCGCACGATTATTGTTTGTTTACACGTGGAGGGATTTGTCATGCCATCACAACGCAAATCGATCATTCCCGACGGCTTTTTATGGGGCGGGGCGGTGACGTCGTTCCAGACGGAAGGGGCGTGGAACGAAGGCGGCAAAGGGCTGTCGATCGTCGATGCGCGCCCGATTCCGGAAGGCCATTCCGATTGGAAAGTGGCGGTCGACTTTTACCATCGCTACAAAGAAGACATCGCTTTGTTCAAGGAGCTCGGTTTTACCGCCTACCGGACGAGCATCGCCTGGACGCGCATTTTTCCGGACGGGGAAGGGGAGCCGAATGAAGCGGGCTTGGCGTTTTATGATGCCGTGTTTGACGAGCTGAAAGCGAACGGCATCGAACCGGTTATTACGCTGTACCATTTTGATTTGCCGCTGGCGTTGGCGAAGAAATACAACGGTTTTGCCTCGCGGAAGGTCGTCGATTTGTTTGAACGGTACGCACGCACCGTGTTTGCGCGCTACCGCGGAAAAGTAAACTATTGGCTGACGTTCAACGAACAAAACTTAGTGCTCGAACAACCGCATTTATGGGGGGCGATCTGCCCGGATGATGAAGACCCGGAAGCGTTTGCCTACCGCGTCTGCCATCACGTCTTTCTCGCCCACGCCAAGGCGGTGAAGGCGCTGCGCGAGATCGCTCCCGAGGCGAAGATCGGCGGAATGGCGACGTATTTGACAACGTATCCGGCAACATGCCGACCGGAAGACGCTTTGGCGAACGTGCAGGCGAAAGAGCTGTTCATTGATTTCTTCTTTGATGTGTTCGCCCGCGGCGTTTATCCGCGTTATGTGACGAGGCGGCTAGAGAAAAAGGGGATCCGCTTGCCGCTTGAGGCAGGCGATGAGGAATTGCTGCGCACGCAGACGGTCGACTTTTTGTCATTCAGCTACTATCAAAGCCAAATCGTCCGCCATCAGGAACAGGATGAGCGGATCATCAAAGGTCTTGCGCCGAACCCCCACTTGCCGAAGACGAAATGGGGCTGGGCGATCGATCCGATCGGTTTGCGGATTGCCTTAAAAGACGTGTACGCCCGTTACGAAATGCCGATTTTCATCACCGAAAACGGCATCGGGCTTGAAGAGGAGCTGAATGAGGACGGCATGATCGAAGATGATGAGCGGATCGACTATATGCGCCGCCATATCGAACAAATGAAGCTGGCGATCGAAGAAGGGGTCGAGGTGATCGGCTATTTAATGTGGGGGGCAACCGACTTGTTAAGCTCGCAAGGCGAGATGCGCAAGCGCTACGGCGTCATTTTCGTCAATCGCGATGATCAAAACTTGCGCGATTTGAAGCGCTATAAGAAAAAAAGTTTTTATTGGTTCCAGCGCGTCATTCGCACGAACGGGGAAGAGCTGTAAAAAGAGGCGGGGAAGCCCCCGCCTTTTTACCAGTCTTTAGGGCGGCCGTGGCGAATGTGCAACCGTTTAAAATGTTTGTCCCAAGTCACAACATCTTCTGGGGGATTCGCTTTTGCATGAGCGGCGATATACGCGTCAATGAAATCTACCTTTTTCTCGCCATAATCTCGAAGCGCCTGTTGCACAACATCTTTTTCCTCTGTTTCGATCCCGATCCCGTTGGTAAACTTTAATAAGGCGGCGGAAATGTCGGACGGCGATGCTTGATAGACGGAGGCCAGCACCCAGCAACATTCTGCGACGACGAGTGGATTCAGGCGCAAAATCAATTCCCCTGCTTCTACTTTCTGCAACATGTCCCCAACTTCTTCCGCAAGCTCTTGGGGATGGCCGGTCATGATTCGAATCACGACATTTGTGTCAATCCACAGCTTGCGAGCCACTTAGTTTTCCTCCCCGTCTTTCAATTCTTTTGCTCCCATC
Source organism: Geobacillus subterraneus (assembly GCF_001618685.1). GTDB lineage: Bacteria > Bacillota > Bacilli > Bacillales > Anoxybacillaceae > Geobacillus > Geobacillus subterraneus. The sequence goes on from NZ_CP014342.1 coordinate 901,159, forward strand.
GTACGATATACTTCATTTCGGATTTCCTCAACGGGGCGGAACGGCTGATTGGTTTTGAGAATGCCGATTAATTGTGACAAGCGATATTTCTTCGTGACTTCCACTTTTATTTCTCCATCTTGGTTGACAATAAACGTCAGATCATCGCCTTCGGTGAGGCCCAATGTTTTCCGGATTTCAGCAGGAATGACCACTTGCCCTCGGCTGGACAGCTTGCTTGTCGCTTTCATGACGACCGGCGATGGTTGATCCGAAACATTCATTTTCTCCATTGGTGCGTTTCGCTCCTTCCTAAACCCTTTTCATACTTACTTTTATTATACGTCTTATTTGTATGCTTAATCAATCATTGAAAATCATATTATTTTTGGTGTAGTAAGAAATTGTGAGGGGGACAACAACAATGATGAGAATGAATGTTGAACGCTCTTCTACCTACGCTCATGCGTGGAAGAGGGGGCTTCTCGATTTGGAATAATCAAACAGCCGGTCCCATCAAGGGGCCGGCTGTTTTTACGGCTCGCGGTCAAACAGCAAGACGCGCGCCGGGGCGGCATCGGTGCCGACGAGTTTGAGCGGGGCGGCGACCATGAAGTACGAGCCTGGCGGGACGTCTTTTAAGCGCAGCCCTTCGATGACGATGACGCCGGCCGAAAACAGTGTTTTATGGGTCGGGTGGCCTTCTTGCGCCCGTTCGATGCCGAGCGCGTCGATGCCGACGCCGCGGATTGGTTTGGCGGCCAAATAGCGGGCCGCGTCTTCGGCGACGAAAATAAACTCGAAATTGAACGCATCCTCAAACGAATTTTTCGTTTTGAACAAAACGAAGTCGCCTTCCTGAATGTCCAGATGGGCGATGTCGTCTTTCGTGATTCGGTCGTTGACATGCGTCAAATCAAACAGTTTGCACGGGCCGACGAGGCGGTCAAGCGGAATCGTTTCAAATGTCGCGCCGCCTTCAACCATATGAAGAGGGGCGTCAATGTGCGTGCCGGTGTGCACGTCCATGTCAATGCGCGATTCCGTTACATAGCCGTTCGTCACCGTTGTGCGCTTCGGCTGTTTTTCCGGTTTGTTTTTGTAAACCGGCATCCCTTCGTAAATCGGGGCGGTGACATCGTACATGTTCATTGTTTTTTCGCTCCTTTTCGCTTAAGAATAGAGGGGGGCCGATTCGGCCCCGCAAGTAATTGGCTATCAAGTGTCAGGCAGTGGAAAAAGGAAATCGATGGTTGGCGCCGACTCGTTTATTACGGTTTCGGATGCTCAATCGGCCACCAATGGAAGCCGTCTTTTTTAAGCAGTTCGTCGGCCGCCGCCGGGCCCATCGAGCCGGCTTCGTAGTTCGGGAAGTCGGCGGCTTTTGTGTTCGCCCAAACATCGGAAATCACATCGACAAACTGCCATGACGCCGCCACTTCATCCCAGTGGGTGAAGTTCGTCGCATCGCCGCGCATGCAGTCATACAGCAGCTTTTCATACGCTTCCGGCGTGTTGATGCCATCGATGCAGTTGTTGCAATAATCGAGTTGAAACGGGGCCGTCGTTGTCGTCGATTCCCCGGTTTTTTTGCCGTTTAAATGAAGGGTGATGCCTTCATCGGGCTGAATGTGGATGACGAGCAAGTTCGGGGCGATCGTCTCATTCGTCCGGTAATATAAGTTCATCGGCACGTCTTTAAACTGGACGACGATTTTCGTCGATTTTTCCGCCATTCGTTTGCCGGTGCGGATGTAAAACGGCACGCCGGCCCAGCGGAAGTTGTCGATCAGGAGTTTCCCAGCGACGAACGTTTCGGTATTCGAATCCGGGTCGACGTTCGGCTCCTCGCGGTACGCCGGCACATCTTTCCCGCGGATCATCCCACGCCCATATTGGCCGCGCACGAAGTATTGATCGACTTCGTTGTGCGCAATCGGACGCAGCGCGCGCAACACTTTCACTTTTTCATGACGGATGTCATCGGTCGTAAGCCGAATCGGCGGCTCCATGGCCAACAAGGCGACCATTTGCAGCATATGGTTTTGCACCATGTCGCGCAGCGCCCCCGAATGGTCGTAATAGCGGCCGCGGTCCTCAACACCGAGCGTTTCACTTGAGGTAATTTGAATGTTCGAAATAAAGCGGTTGTTCCAAAGCGGCTCGAAAATGGCGTTCGAGAAGCGGATCACTTCGATGTTTTGCACCATTTCTTTGCCAAGGTAATGGTCGATCCGGTAAATTTCCCGCTCGGAAAAAACGCGGCGGATTTCTCTGTTCAGCTTTTGGGCGCTCGCTAAGTCATGGCCGAACGGCTTTTCAATGACAAGCCGTTTAAAGCCGCGCGTATCGGTCAGCCGCTCCGACTGCAGGCGCGATGTCACCGTGCCGAAAAATTCCGGCGCCATCGCCAAATAAAAGATGCGGTTCCCCTCTGTTTGATATGTCTCATCGAGCTGTTCAAGCAGCGCTTTTAAGCGCTGATAGGACTCAGCTTCCGTCACATCAAACGGGTGATAATAAAAATGGGAGGCGAACTTGCCGTCTGCAAGCTCTTGGTTGAGCGCTGTTTCGACGGAGTCGCGCACGTAATGGCGGAACTCATCGGCCGATAACGGGCGGCGCGCGACGCCGACGACGGCAAACCGCTCGTTCAAATGCCCTTTTTCATACAGGCGGTAAAGGGACGGAAACAGCTTCCGTTTTGCCAAATCTCCCGTCGCCCCAAAAATGACGATGATCGATTTCGGGTTCATGTTGTCCACCGTATGTACCTCGCTTTAGCCAAATTTGTCTCTTCAACTAAATCATTGTAGAGATTTGCCGGCCGGAACGCAAACATTTTACCGCTTTTTGGCGCAAAAGAAAGTTGAAAAGCACTCGGCAACATTGTACGCTAACAACAGGCAATGATGACCGAGACAAGGAGTGAATGAGCTTGGAATTGCTGTTTTTAGGCACCGGCGCCGGCGTGCCGGCAAAAGAGCGCAACGTGTCGTCCGTCGCTTTGCAGCTGCTCGAAGAACGGGGGGCGACATGGCTGTTTGACTGTGGCGAAGCGACGCAGCACCAAATTTTGCATACGGCCATTCGCCCGCGCCGCATCGAGCATATTTTCATTACCCATTTGCATGGCGATCATTTATTCGGATTGCCCGGCCTGCTTGGCAGCCGCTCGTTTCAAAGCGGCGAGACGCCGCTGACCGTCTTCGGCCCAAAAGGCGTCCGCCTATTTGTTGAAACGGCGCTTACCGTCAGCGGGACAAGGCTTCGATATGAACTGAACATCGTTGAGATCGACGAAGGCGTCATTTTTGATGATGAGCGGTTTTCCGTCATCGCCAAGCGGCTTGACCACGGCATGCCGTCATATGGCTTTCGCGTCGTGGAAAAAGATTTGCCCGGTCCGCTGTTAGTCGATCGTCTGAAAGCGCTTGGCGTCCGCCCCGGCCCGATTTATCAACAAATTAAGCAAGGGAAAACGGTCGTACTCGAGGACGGCACCGTGCTTGACGGGCGCGAGTTTGTCGGGCCGCCGCAAAAGGGGCGGATCGTCGCCGTTTTAGGTGACACCCGTTTTTGCGAGGCGGCGATTGAGCTGGCGCGTGAGGCCGATGTCGTCATCCATGAGGCGACGTTCGCCGCGGCAGAGCAGCGGCTTGCCCGCGATTATTTCCATTCGACAACAACCGACGCGGCTGAAGTGGCGAAACGAGCCGGGGCGAAGCGGCTCATTTTAACCCACATCAGCTCGCGCTATCAGGGCGAAGCGGCGCTCCAATTATTGGACGAGGCGCGCCGCGTGTTTCCGAACACCGAGCTTGCCGCCGATTTCGCTTCGTTTTCGGTTCCGCGTTAAAACCGCCAGCCGCGCTCGTATTGCACCGGCGCTTCGATTTTTACGCCAAGCTCTTTCGCGGCAGCGTACGGCCAATACGGGTTGCGCAGCAGCTCCCGCGCCAAAAAGACAAGATCGGCCCGGCCGTTATGCAGCACTTCTTCGGCTTGCCAGCCGGAGGTGATCAAGCCGACAGCGCCGGTCGGGATGTCCGCTTCGCGGCGAATGAGTTCGGCAAACGGCACTTGGTAGCCGGGGTAGGCGTCAATGTGCGCCGGCACAACGGCGCCGGAGCTGACATCGACAAGGTCAACCCCTTGTTCTTTCATCCGTTTGGCGTACGGGACATAGTCTTTTGCTGTCAACCCGTCCGGATGGTAGTCGGACGCCGAAATGCGGACGAACAGCGGGCCGTCCCACACTTCGCGAACCGCGCTGATCACCTCGCCCAAAAAGCGGTACCGGTTTTCCGGCGCGCCGCCGTATTCATCTTGACGATGGTTAGAGAGCGGCGATAAAAACTCATTAATGAGGTAGCCGTGGGCCGCGTGGATTTCGATGACGTCAAAGCCGGCTTGTTTTGCCCGCCGCGCACCGTCTTGGAACGCCTGCACCGTCTCTTCGATATCGGCTTTCGTCATTTCTTTCGGCATCGGCGACGACTCATTGAACGGAATGGCGGACGGAGCGATGATTTCTCCCGGCACTTGCGACTTTCTCCCGGCGTGGGCGAGCTGGATGCCGATCGCAGCTCCATGCTCTTTCACGAGCCCAGCGAGTTCGCGAAGCCCATCGATATGATCATCGCTCCAAATGCCCAAGTCTTGTTCGGAAATGCGGCCTTGCGGCGTGACGCCGGTCGCCTCGACAATGATGAGACCAACTTGGCCGACGGCGCGCGCCGGGTAGTGGATTTTATGCCATGTGCGCACCGTGCCGTCTTTCGTCTCGCACGAGTACATGCACATCGGCGACATAACGATCCGGTTTTTCAGCGTCAGCCCGCGGATGGTATACGGCGAAAACAATACCGTGTTCATGGCAAACAGCTCCTTTCCATGCCAATGAATGGTTCATGACTGAATGATAACATGCTGTTTGCCAAAAACAAAATGAAACGGACTGCCGCCTTGTGCGGCCCGGTGCAAGCGGCTGCGGCGTTTGGCGGTGCGCTTTCACAGCCGGTTATGATTCGGCGATCGCAGCGAGCAGGGCGCTGCCGAGCTCTTCGGAGCGGACGGTCGCCCGGCGGATGCAGGCGGCGACAGCCTCTTGAAATCGGTATTGCTCAAGTACTTTAATGCCGGCTTCGGTCGTGCCGCCCGGGCTTGTGACTTCGCGGCGCAGGACGGACGGGTGCTTGTCGGACGCTTTTAACATTTCCGCTGCGCCGATGATCGTCTGCAAAATGAGCGTTTTCGCCACATCGCGCTCAAGGCCGATGTCGGCGGCCGCCTTTTCCATCGCCTCGACCAAGTAATAGACGTATGCCGGGCCGCTTCCCGACAGGCCGGTGACCGCATGCAAATCGCGCTCCGGCACGATAGTGACAATGCCGACCGTTTCAAACAGCTGCTTCGCCGTTTCAAGATGCTGCTTCGAAGCGAAACGTCCGCCGGCGATCGCTGTCGCCGATAAGCCGACGGCTGCGGAGGTGTTTGGCATGGCGCGCACAACGGCGATATCGCGTCCGGCGAGCCGTTCGATCGTCTCGGTTGTAACGCCGGCAAGCAACGACAAAATGAGCTGGTTCGGGCGAATGGCCGGTGCAATCGTCGCCATCGCTTCGGCGACATCTTTCGGTTTCATGGCCAAAATAACGATGTCTGCCTGTTCGGCAGCGCGGCGTGCGTCTTGGGCGGCGCGAACGCCGTACGTGCGCTCAAGCTCTTCAAGCCGGGCGCGGTTTTGGCGGTTTGTCACGACGATTTGCGCCGGATGGCAAAACGTTTTCGTCATGCCGGCGATGAGCGCTTCCGCCATCGAGCCGGCGCCGATGAAGGCAATGGACCGTGCTGTTGTCATCGCATTCACTCCTTTTTCTTGTTATGGGGCAAAAGAAAAAGGTTTCCCGTCCTGCAAAAGGACGGAAAACCTTCGTTTCCGCGGTACCACCTTTTTTGGCTCGTTTGGCCTCAGCCGAACGAACCCGACTCTGCCCCGATAACGCCGGGGAGGCGTTTAGGTTGGCCTAACAGCTCCTAGGGTAGGTTCAACCGCAAAGAGGGCAGCGAAGCCTTCCAGCCGCGGGCTTCGCTCTCTGGCTGCCGTTTCCGGTTTACTGGCCCTGTTCATCGCCGTTTTTGCCGTATCGTGATTTTATTTGTCATTATGCCGCGGGACAAGTGTGATTGTCAAGAGAGGAGCACGAATTTTTTTGCAATTTCAAGCGCACGGAAGAAAAAGGCATGACAAATGGATGAAATCGTTGTAAACTGTAAAATACAATATAATGAATGACCATTCATTTCGCTCCAACGGTTTGAACGGGATGGTTGATGAACTTAAGGGAAAGAAGGGAATGGGATGAACAAGGAACGAGTGCATCGGATCACGGTGCCGACGCCGTTTCCGGTCGGGGATGTGCATATGTATGTGATCGCCGGCGATCGGCTGACGTTGGTCGATGCCGGAGTGAAAACAGAGGAAGCATGGCAGCAGTGTATACAACGTCTTGGCGAGATCGGTTATCGGCCGGAAGATATCGAACAAATCGTCATTACCCATCATCATCCGGATCACGTCGGTTTGCTTGATTATTTTCCGCATGCGCCGATCATCGGTCATCCGAAAGCCGATCCGTTTTTGCGCCGCGACCGCTCGTTTATGGACAAGTACGTTCGATTTTTTGAGGAATTTTTTTCCGAATGTGGCGTCGACCGCCGCTTGTTCAGCCAGTTGTCTAAAGAAGGAAGATCGCTTCGTTACGCGAGCCGGAGAGCGATCGATATCGCCGTCACGGAAGGGGATGCAGTGCCGGGATTACCGCGCTGGCGCGTCATCGAAACGCCGGGGCATGCGCAAAGCCATATTGCGCTTTATCGCGAGGACGACGGGCTGTTGATCGGCGGCGACCATTTGCTTTTGCACATCTCCCCGAACCCGATGATGGAACCGCCGGCTGAAGGGGAAACCGAGCGGCCGAAACCGCTGCTGCAATATAACGAATCGCTCGAAAAAATGTTGCAGTATGACATCGCCCGCTCGTTAAACGGCCATGGCGACGATGCGACTGACATTCCGGCGCTCGTTCGTGAGCGGCTGGCCAAGCAGCGCCAGCGCGCCGAGCGGGTGCTCGACATGGTGAAAGAACGCCCTCATACGGTGTTTGCCGTGTGCCAAAAGCTGTTTCCGACCGCGTACGAACAAGAGCTGATGCTGACGATGTCCGAGACGATCGGCCAACTGGACTATTTGGAAGCGAATGGGTACGTGAGGAAAAAGCAGGAAGACGGTCATTACATTTATGAAGCGGCGGGGGTGTCGGTGTGCGGTTAAAGGGGTGCCGTGTCGCCATTACCGGGGCATCTGGCGGCATCGGCGAGCAAATCGCTTACGAAGCGGCGCGGCAAGGGGCAATGCCGGTGCTGTTGGCGCGCAGTGAAGAAAAACTGAAAGAAATCAGCGTGCGGATTGAGGCACAGACCGGCATTCGCCCCCGGTATGCGCGGCTAGATGTCGGCGATCGGGAAATGGTTGAGACCGTTTTTTCCCGGTTGATTGCGGAGTTGGAAACGGTTGATGTGTTGGTCAATAACGCAGGGTTTGGCGTCTTTCGCTATGTCGAGGACATCGACTTGGCGGAAATGGAACGAATGTTTGCCGTCAATGTCTTCGGCTTGATTGCTTGCACGAAGGCGGTGTATTCTCATATGAAAGAACGGGGGAGCGGCCACATTATCAACATCGCCTCGCAAGCCGGCAAAATCGCGACGCCAAAGTCCGGCGTCTACTCGGCGACAAAACATGCGGTCATCGGATTTACCGACAGTTTGCGCCTCGAGGCGAGCCGGTTTGGCGTGTTTGTCACCGCTGTCAATCCCGGTCCGGTTGAAACCCGATTCTTTGATCTAGCGGATGAAGCGGGCGACTATGTGCGCAACGTCTCGCGCTGGATGCTTCGGCCGGAGGCGGTGGCCAAGCGCGTCGTAGCGGCGATGATGACCCCAACGCGCGAAGTGAACATGCCGGGCTGGATGGATATGGGCAGCCGGTTGTACCGGCTCGCCCCGGGGCTTGTGGAAAAAGTGGCGAAACGAGCGTTTTTCCAAAAGTAAACGGCTGGCCTTAGTGCAGGGCCAGCCGTTTCATTTCCATGAAAATCCTGTGCCGGTGAGCGGTGATTTTCATCCTCGGGTCGCGGGCAACACGCTGCCTATGGACCTTTTCGGTGAAAGAGATATCAATCAAGCGCTCGTAATAAACCGGTAAACGGCATCATGGACGAGCTCATACATGTCGGCGTCTCGATGCTTTTCTTTGGCGGCGGCGATATGGGCGCAAAGGTCGCGCCATTCGTCCTTGCCAAGCGGCATCATCTCATCGTCGTAGCCATAGTGGCGCAAGCAGTTGCGCACTTGTTTTTGCAGCCATCGTTCATCCATCGGTTCCACCGTCCGTTGTGAAACTTGGGCAAGGTTTTGATGTGGGCAGGGACGCCGCTTGTCACTGTTCATCCGTTTCCGGGGACGGAGCGCGGACGACCGACTGAAAACGGCCTTTATGCGAGCCGTCGCAAAACGGCTTGTTGTTCGACAGCCCACAGCGGCAGAGGGAAAACGTTTGCTTCGTTACAAATGGCTTTCCTTCGCCGTCCAAAAGCTCCACATCGCCAGTGACGCGGAGCGAACCGTTGTCGTTGACTTTGATTTGCACTTTTGCCATCGAGTTTTCCTCCCTTTCGTTTTGACAGTCTTGCGTGCCAACAGGTAGAATAATAAAGAAACAAACGGAAAAAGGAGCAACGATGAGCGTGAACATCACGTTTACTGACGCAGCAAAAGAAAAGCTTACCCCTATTGTAGCCCAATCGGGGCGGCAGTTAAAGCTCAAATATGACACCGACGGCTGCGGCTGTTTAGTCGACGGCGTGCCGGCGCTATGGCTCGTTGACGAGGCCGATGAGGACGACCTTGTCGTTGAGACAAACTTCGTTCCGGTGCTTTTAGAGCGGTCGCGGCTCATCTTTTTTGATGAGACGATGACGATCGATGTCAAGCCGGGTACGGCCGCCTTTCAGCTAAAAAGCCCCGGGCAAATGTTAAACGGGCATATGCCGCTTGTGAAGGTGGGATCGGACGATGAACGGTAAACTTCGGCAGCTTGCGGAGACGGCGAAGCAAAAAACTTGGGTGTCATTCACCCATGAAAACGACCCGTACAGCTTGCTGCATTGGTCGGTCGCCGGTCCGTACCAAGACAAAAAGGACGTGTGGCTTTTGCAAAATGAGATGACGTTTGAAACGAAAGAGTTTGCGACGCTTGATGACGCGATCACCTGGCTCGGCGAGCATATGCCGCACATTACCGAGGTGCTGTAAAAACCGTAACCGGGCCGGTTACGGTTTTTCTATTATCTTCCTTATTGCGGGCTGTTTTGCCGCTTTGTCGGATGGATCGCTTTTTCCAGCTCTTCTTTGGCGATTACCGGTTTGACCGTATCGGCGGACGGTTTTCCTTTTTGAGCGCGGTTTTTAGCCATCGGTCATCTCTCCTTTTCCATATCGTTTAGTTGTATCGTTTGACAAATAAGCGGCTGTTATGCAAGGAGGTAAAAATGGTGAAAACATATGCGGGGCGGAAAAAAGAGCGAGAGCAGTCGACGGTGACGCTCGCTGACCGGCTTGGCGCCGACATCGAAGCGAAGCTGCTTGCGAAAAAGCGGGCGCTTGCCGAGGAACAACAGCGGCGCCGGGCGGCAGAAGAAGCGCGGCGCCGCGAGGAAGCGCGCCGGCGCGACGAGCGGAAGTCGTTTGCCGAGCTGCTCGAAGAAAGTGAGCTTGACTGGCGCAAGTTTAAATAAAGGGGGAAACGATGGATGAGGCAAAAAACTGCGGCGGCGAGTACAGCGACTTCTTCGTTATTCATGACAGCCGCGGTCGTCGCCTTGGCTGCCAATTTGCGCGCACCGATCACCACGGTCGGCCCGCTTGTGCCTGAACTGCAGCGGGAGCTCGGCCTTTCCTATGCCGCCGCCGGAGCGCTGACGACGATTCCGCTGTTGGCGTTTGCTTTACTGGCGCCATCGGCCGCTCTGTTTGCCCGCCGGATCGGGATGGAGCGGACGCTATTTTATTCGCTCGTCGTCTTGCTTGTTGGTGAACTCATCCGCCCGCTCGCAGGCAGCTCTTGGCTGTTTATCGGCACAGCGCTGATCGGTGCGGCGATCGCTGTCAACAACGTCCTTATGCCGGCGCTTGTCAAAGACGCGTTTCCTGGGCGGGTCGGCTTAATGATGGGGGTCTATACGGTGACGATGAACGTCAGCGCCGCTTTTGCTTCCGGTCTTGCTGTTCCGCTCGCTGATGAGTGGGGGATCGGCTGGGAAGGAGCGTTTCGCTTTTGGGCGTTGCTTGCTCTCATCGCCATTGTCATTTGGTTGCCGCAAATCCAGCGCCGGAAATCCGCTGCTGCTCCATCAGGAAGTCGGCGCTCGTCATTTTGGCGTTCATGGCTCGCCTGGCAAGTGACGCTGTTTATGGGGCTGCAATCATTTTTCTTTTATTGCGTCATTACATGGCTGCCAGAGCTTGGGCAAGGAAAAGGAATGGCAGCCGATACAGCCGGCTGGCTGTTGTTTTTCTTTCAGTTCGCCCAGCTACCGATGATGTTCTTGTCTCCGCTGTTGGCTGAGCGGATGAAAGATCAGAAAGTGTTGATCGCCTCATCAGTGCTGTTGAAAGTGGCGGGGACGGCCGCTTTATTGGTCGGTCGAGGATGGTGGCTATGGGCGGGGGCGTTCTTTGCCGGTGTCGGTGCCGGCATGTCGTTTTCCCTCGCCATGATGCTGTTTACGCTGCGGACGCGCCGCCCGCTCGAGGCCGCTCAGCTTTCTGCTATGGCTCAGTCTGTCGGCTATTTGCTGTCGGCGGCCGGCCCGCCGCTGTTTGGCGCGTTGTATGATGCAGCCGGTCATTTCATCCCTCCCCTCGTTTTATTGCTAATCGTTTGCGCGGCCATGATGGTGTTTGGCTTGGGGGCAGCAAGGGACAAGTATGTAGATGATGAGGTTGCCTGACGAGAAGGGAAAAAATGATGAAAAAAGAGCCCGCAAGCGGCCATGTTGGCGCTGTGGGCCCTTTTCTTTACCGGTGCATTTCATAGATCGAGCGCTTCGTCACTCGTTTTAACCATTCGTATTCGTCAGCGTCAAGCGGCGGCGCGGATGCGGCGGCGATGTTTTCCTCAAGCTGCTCGAGCCGGCTCGCCCCCGGAATGGCGGCGGCGACGATGGGATCATACAGACAAAACTGAAGGGCGGTTGCGGTCATGGAACGGTGGCTGCCCGTTTTCTCTTTCAGCTTCGGGATGAGTGTTTGCAGTTCGCTGTACGAGTAATCGAGATAGCCGTGTTCTTTCACCGCCGCCTGCGCCGCTTCGATTGGGCGGTCGGTAAGCAAGCCTTTAGCGACCGGGCCGCGGGCGATGACGCTGATGTTATGTTCGCGCAAGAGCGGGAACCACTCTTCCGGGCGGCGGTCAAGCAGGCTGTATTGCATCATGACGCTGACGATGTTCGAACGTTTCACATATTCGCGAATGACGTTCGGGCGGATCGAGGAAATGCCGTACCAGCGGATGACGCCTTCTTGTTTTAACTCCTCAAACGCTGCAATCGTCTCGTCGATCGGATCGTCGATCGTGCCGCCGTGGAGCTGGTATAAATCAATGTAGTCCGTTTGCAGGCGGCGCAGGCTGTCTTTGACCGCTTGTTTGATATGTGATTTGGACGGATCCCAATCCCAGCCGCTTCCGTCTGCGCGCCAACGGTTGCCGACTTTGGTCGCGATGATCACTTGATCGCGTTTTCCTTTCACGGCTTTGCCGACAAATTCCTCGTTCAAGCCGCGGTCGTATAAATCCGCTGTATCCAAGTAGTTGATGCCGCGCTCCAGCGCTTCGTGAATGAGGCGGATCGCCTCGCGTTCGTCGGTACCAAGCGACATGCAGCCGAGCCCGATTTCGCTCACATACAAATCCGATGTGCCGATGCGTCGTTTGTTCATTGCATTCCGCTCCCTTCCTGCATCTTCATTGTACAACAGGGGCGAAAAAATGGCCAAGTATGTAGTACAATGGAAAAGAATTGATCAAACGATAGGGGAGAAGAACAATGGATCAGTTGTACGAAAAAACCGTCCGCCGGGAAAAACTGTTCAGCGGCCGCATCATCGAACTGTATGTTGAAGACGTGGAGCTGCCAAACGGGAAAACAAGCCAGCGCGAGGTGATTAAACATCCGGGGGCGGTGGCAGTATTGCCGCTCTTGCCCGATGGAAAGATCGTCCTTGTCCGCCAGTATCGAAAAGCGCTCGAGCGCGCATTGGTTGAAATTCCGGCGGGCAAGCTAGAACATGGGGAAGAGCCGCTCGCTTCCGCGCGCCGCGAACTCGAAGAAGAGACCGGCTACCGTGCCCAATCGATGCGCCATCTCATTTCGTTTTATACATCGCCCGGATTTGCCGATGAGCTCATCCATTTGTACGTCGCTGAAGGGCTCGAACAAGTCGAAGATGGCGCCGGTTTGGATGAAGATGAATTTGTCGAACTGTTGGAAGTGACGTTAGAGGAGGCGTTGGATATGCTTGAACGACGCGATATTTACGATGCGAAAACGGCGTACGCCTTGCAATATTTGCAGCTGCGCCGCGCGCTCGGGGAACGGCATGCTTAACGAAAAAACCGATGGCGGCCTCGGCCGCTATTACGCTGATCTACATATTCATATCGGCCGCACCGCCTCCGGCCGCCCGGTGAAAATTACGGGGGCGCGGACGTTGACGCTCGCCAACATTTTGCATGAAGCGGCGCACGTGAAAGGAATTGATTTGGTCGGCGTCATTGACAGTCATGTGCCGGAAGTGCTCGATGAGCTCGAACGAGCAATGGACGGACACGGATGGCGGGAACATCACGGGGGCGGCATTGACGCCGGGAACGTGACCTTGCTGTTAGGCAGCGAAATCGAAGTGTACGACGACCGTTGCCACGGACCGATCCACGTCCTCGTTTTTTTGCCGACCGTTCAAGCGATGCGCGCCTTTTCCACTTGGCTTGGCGAACGGGTGAAAAACGTATCGCTCAGTTCGCAGCGCATTTACGCTTCAGGACGCGAGCTGCAAGCGACGGTGAAGGAACAGGGCGGCTGGTTTATTCCGGCGCATGCGTTCACCCCGTTTAAAAGTTTGTACGGAAAAGGGGTCGAACGGAGCTTAACGGAAGTGTTCGACCCCGATCAAATTGACGCTGTCGAGCTGGGATTGAGCGCTGATACGGCGATGGCTGACCAAATCGCCGAGCTGCACCGTTATCCGTATTTGACGAACTCTGATGCCCACTCATTGCGAAAAATCGCCCGCGAATATGAACAAGTGCGGCTGGCCGCCCCGACGTTTGCCGAGCTGGAAAAAGCGTTTCGGGGCGAGGACGGGCGCGCGATCGTCGCCAATTACGGCTTGAATCCAAAGCTTGGCAAATACCACCGGACGGTGTGCGAACGCTGCCTGACGCCGGTCCCGCCTGAGGCCGAGCGCTGTCCGGCGTGCGGCCACCATCGCTTCATTAAAGGGGTATCAGACCGGCTCGAGGAGTTGAAAACGGCGGAGCACGGACCGAAGCGGCCGCCTTACATATATCAAGTGCCGCTTGAATTTATCCCCGGGCTCGGCCCGAAGGTGTACGAAAAGCTGCTCGGCCGTTTCGGTACGGAAATGCGCGTGCTGCATGAGGCGGCGGAGGAAGAGCTCGCCGATACGGTCGGGGAAAAGCTCGCCCGGCTGATCGTGCTCGCCCGCAGCGGCGCGCTCGCCATCGAAGCCGGCGGCGGCGGGAAATACGGAAAAGTGCAGGAGAAATGAGCGCGGAGAAAACGCCGCGGGGAAGACCCTGCTCGACAAACGAGCGGCCGTTTGCCGTGCGCAGGCGGAGCGATGGTGATGAAAAGCGGGATTGCCAGCGGGCAATCCCGCTTTTTTGAAAAACAGTCATATACGAAGCGGATGGACATACAATCTACTAAGAGACAAATGGGAGGACGAAGCACGATGAGAACCCATCCGTTGAAATCGGCCATCGCCATTCACTTGCGCGAACACGCCTCACTATACGTGTTTGTGATCGTCCTGTTTTTAATGGGCGTTATTTTCGGCGCTATTGTCGTCAACAGCCTCGGCTTCAGCCAAAAGCAAGACTTGTACTATTACTTGACGCAATTTTTTGGACAAGTATCGAAAGACAATTTGGCGAGCGCCCATGATATGTTCCGTCAAAGCTATATGCATAACGTCAAATACATCGCCCTCATGTGGGTGCTCGGCATTTCCGTCATCGGACTGCCGGTCATTTTGGTTTTACTGTTTTTAAAAGGCATTGTCGTCGGCTTCACCGTCGGCTTTTTGGTCAACCAAATGAGCTGGCAAGGATTTGTATTGTCGTTTGTATCCGTCATGCCGCAAAACTTGATCGTCATTCCGCTCATGCTCGTGATGGGCGTGATGTCGATATCGTTTTCCTTGCGGATGGTGCGCAATCAGTTTATGAAACGGCCGCACGAGCCAGTGTTCCCGATGGTGATGCGCTATGCCGCGGCGATGGCCGCGGCCGCCTTCGGGCTGCTTGTCTCTTCGGCGGTGGAAGCGTACCTTTCGCCGGTATTGATGAAGCAGACGGTCAAATGGGTGATCAACTTAATAACAATTATTATATAATAATCATTATTGTTCTCTTGTAATAGTTATTTTACTTTGATACTTCCCTCGTACATTTGTTATAATGGGAGGTGAATGGCGAGGGAGGAATGAAAACATGGAAGATCGTTTGGAACGGATTAAGAAGCAGCTGCACTCGGCTGGCTATAAGCTGACGCCGCAGCGGGAAGCGACGGTAAGGGTCCTGCTCGAACATGAAGAGGATCATTTAAGCGCCGAAGACGTCTACCTCCTCGTAAAAGAAAAATCCCCAGAGATCGGCTTGGCGACTGTTTATCGGACGCTTGAGCTGCTAACCGAGCTGAAAATTGTCGATAAAATCAATTTCGGGGACGGGGTATCACGTTATGACCTCCGCAAGGAAGGGGCGGCGCATTTCCATCACCATCTTGTTTGCCTCGAATGCGGCTCGGTGGCGGAAATTCAGGAAGATTTGCTTGAGGACGTCGAAGCCATTGTCGAACGGGAATGGAAGTTTAAAATTAAAGACCACCGCTTGACGTTTCATGGCATTTGCCACCGCTGCCAGCAAAAACATGAAGAAAAATAAAACCTTTTCCAGTGGGAAAGGTTTTTTTGCGTATAAATAGGGAAACAAATGGCATATCCTCATACTAGCAAGTGGGCAAGCAGCCGATGGGGAGGGTGCCATGAAAACGGTTTGGCAAATGGTGAAAGTATTTCTTTTGTTTACGGGATGCACCATTTTATTTTATTATAGTCTTGTATGGTTTCATCGCGAGTACGAATATTATCACCGATACGATGAACCGGGAGGATCGGCGGTGAAAGTATCGACGACCGAAAGCGCGCCTCCGGACTGGCTCAACCGGCTATTATTTTTTTATCGCGACGGGGAGTAGAGAACATTGGAACATGAATTAAAGGATTTTCTGCACTATTTGACGGTAGAGCGGAACTTGGCGCACAATACGATCATTTCGTATGAGCGGGATTTAAAGAAATATGTCCGCTACTTGCGCCACGTCGAGCAGCTTGAGGCGCTGGGCGAAGTCGGACGCCTGCATATTCTCCATTTTTTAAAGTTTTTAAGCGAGCAAGGGCAGTCAGCGAGGACGATTGCCCGCTATTTGGCGTCGATCCGTTCGTTCCACCAGTTTTTGCTGCGGGAGAAAATGGCGGCGCAAGACCCGACCGTCCATATCGAAACGCCGCAGTTTGAGCGAACGCTGCCCAAAGTGCTGTCCGTAGAAGAAATCGAAGCGCTTATGGCGGCGCCGCAGACGAATACGCCGTTCGGTTTGCGCGACAAGGCGATGCTGGAGCTGCTGTATGCGACCGGCATGCGCGTCAGCGAGTTGGTGCAACTCAACCTCGGCGACGTGCATTTGACGATGGGGTTTGTCCGCTGTTACGGGAAAGGGCGGAAAGAGCGGATCGTGCCGATCGGCCGGATGGCCATTGAAGCGCTTACCCGCTATTTGGAGCACGGGCGCCCGCAGCTTGTGAACCCGCACAAGCGGGCGACGGAGGCGCTGTTTTTGAACCATTACGGCCAGCGCTTAACAAGGCAAGGGTTTTGGAAAATTTTAAAAC
Source organism: Geobacillus subterraneus (assembly GCF_001618685.1). Classification (GTDB taxonomy): domain Bacteria; phylum Bacillota; class Bacilli; order Bacillales; family Anoxybacillaceae; genus Geobacillus; species Geobacillus subterraneus. The sequence continues at coordinate 917,458 of NZ_CP014342.1, forward strand.
GGCTTGCCAAAGAAGCGGGCATTGAAAAAGAGCTGACGCCTCATACGCTCCGACACTCGTTTGCGACTCATCTGCTTGAGAATGGGGCTGACTTGCGCGCCGTTCAGGAGCTGCTTGGGCATGCTGACATTTCAACGACACAAATGTATACACACGTGACGAAAACGCGCCTCAAGGACGTGTATAAACAGTATCATCCGCGCGCCTAGCCACGGCGGTCGCTGTACGCTAGGCGCGCTCCTATGGATCTAGTTGTCAGACTTCTGACCAATGTAATGAAGGCGTGTTTTGCCGGAAATAGGGGAACGATAGGAAAGAGACACGATTTTTATTGGAAGCGGGAGGAATGAATGTGAAAGCACCATACCGGCGCGTATTTTTAATTGTGCTCGATTCGGTCGGCATTGGCGAAGCGCCTGATGCCGAGAAATATAACGACAAAGGGGCGGACACGCTCGGCCATATCGCCGAACATCGCGGCGGCTTGCACATGCCGAATATGGCCAAGCTTGGCCTGAGTCATATCCGCGAGATTCAAGGGGTGCCGAAAGTTGACCATCCGCTCGCCTACTATACCAAAATGAAAGAGGCATCTGCCGGCAAAGACACGATGACCGGCCATTGGGAGCTGATGGGTCTTCGCATCGACAAGCCGTTTCGCGTTTTTCCGGATGGGTTTCCGGACGAACTCATTGCCGAACTCGAGCGGCGCACCGGGCGGAAAGTGATCGGCAACAAGCCGGCGAGCGGGACGGCGATCATCGAAGAACTCGGTGAGGAGCATATGAAAACGGGGGCGATCATCGTCTATACATCAGCCGACTCCGTCTTGCAAATCGCCGCCCACGAACAGGTCGTGCCGCTTGACGAGCTGTACCGCATTTGCGAAATCGCCCGCGAGCTGACGCGCGATGAGCCGTACATGGTCGGGCGCGTCATCGCTCGTCCGTTCATCGGGACGCCGGGCCGCTTTGAACGGACGCCGAATCGGCACGACTATGCGCTCAAGCCGTTCGGCCGCACGGTGATGAACGAACTGAAAGACGCGGGGTATGATGTCATCGCCATCGGGAAAATTGCCGATATTTACGACAATGAAGGGGTGACACAGTCGCTGCGGACAGCGTCGAATATGGACGGCATGGATAAGCTCGTCGACACGCTCGGCATGGATTTTACCGGGCTCAGTTTTGTCAATCTCGTTGACTTTGACGCCAAATACGGCCATCGCCGCGACCCGCAAGGATACGGCGATGCGCTCGAAGAGTTTGACGCCCGGCTTAACGATGTGCTGCCGCGGCTGACGGCGGATGATTTGCTCATCATCACGGCCGATCACGGCAACGATCCGGTGCACCACGGGACGGACCATACACGCGAATATGTGCCGCTTTTGGTGTACAGCCCGCGCTTTCAAGGCGGAAAGCCGCTCCCGATCCGCGAAACGTTCGCCGATGTCGGGGCGACGATCGCCGATAATTTTCACGTCCGTATGCCGCCTTATGGAACAAGTTTTTTAGCGGAATTGGCACAATTGTAACCGCCGCCATGGCATGATGAGAACAGGATGTGAGGGGGAACAAGGAATGGATCGACAAGCGATTGAAAAAGCAGCTGATGTTTTGCGCCAGCGTATGCCGGCACCGCCCGCCATCGGCTTGATTCTCGGTTCGGGACTCGGCGTGCTCGCCGACGAAATCGAGGAGGCGGTTCGCATTCCATATGAGGAAATTCCTGGATTTCCGGTATCAACGGTCGAAGGGCACGCCGGCCGGCTCGTGTGCGGCCGGCTTGAAGGGGCGTCGGTCGTCGCGATGCAAGGACGGTTTCATTATTATGAAGGATACTCGCTTCGCGAAGTGACGTTCCCCGTCCGGGTGATGAAGGCGCTCGGCGTCCGCGAACTGATCGTAACGAACGCCGCCGGCGGTGTGAACGAGCAGTTCCGCCCCGGCGATTTGATGATGATCTCCGACCATATCAATTTGCTTGGCACAAATCCGCTCATCGGCCCGAACGACCCGGAGCTTGGTCCGCGCTTCCCGGACATGACCGAAGCGTACAGCCGGCGCCTGCGCCAGCTCGCCAAAGACGCGGCGGCAAGGCTCGGCATTCGTTTGCACGAAGGGGTGTATGTCGCCAACATCGGCCCGTCGTACGAAACGCCGGCAGAAATTCGTATGATCCGTGTGCTCGGCGGCGATGCGGTTGGCATGTCCACCGTCCCGGAAGTGATTGTCGCCCGCCATGCCGGCATGGAGGTGCTCGGCATTTCGTGCATTTCCAACTTAGCGGCTGGCATGACTGATGCTCCTCTCCATCATGACGAAGTCGTCGAAACAGCCGAGCGGGTGAAAGCCGACTTTTTGCGGCTCATTAAAGCGGTTGTCGCCGAGCTGGCGAAATAAGAAGAAAAGGTGATCGGGATGAGAATGGTCGATTTGATTGCCAAAAAGCGCGATGGGCAGGCGCTGACGAACGAAGAAATTGAATGGATCATCCGCGGCTATACGAACGGGGATATTCCCGACTATCAAATGAGCGCGTTGGCGATGGCCATTTATTTTCGCGGCATGACCGATGAAGAGACAGCGGCGTTGACGATGGCGATCGTGCACTCCGGCGAGGTCATCGATTTGTCAGGCATTCGCGGCGTGAAAGTCGACAAACATTCAACAGGCGGCGTTGGTGATACGACAACGCTCGTGTTAGGCCCGCTTGTCGCCTCCGTCGGCGTGCCGGTGGCGAAAATGTCCGGGCGCGGTCTCGGCCATACGGGCGGCACGATCGACAAGCTCGAGTCCGTGCCCGGATTTCATGTGGAAATGAGCAAAGACGAATTTCTCCGGCTCGTCAATGACAATAAGATCGCCATTATCGGCCAAACCGGCGACTTGACGCCGGCGGACAAGAAGTTGTACGCGCTCCGCGATGTGACCGCGACTGTCAACAGCATTCCGCTGATCGCTTCCTCGATCATGAGCAAAAAAATCGCCGCCGGGGCTGACGCCATCGTCTTGGATGTAAAAACGGGCGCCGGGGCGTTTATGAAAGAACTCGACAGGGCGCGCGAACTGGCCCGGGCGATGGTCGATATCGGCAAGCGTGTTGGGCGGCAGACGATGGCTGTCATTTCCGATATGAGCCAGCCGCTCGGTTATGCGGTTGGCAACGCCCTGGAAGTGAAAGAGGCGATCGCTACGCTGAAAGGGAACGGGCCGCGTGATTTGACGGAGCTTTGTTTGACGCTTGGCAGCCATATGGTTTACTTGGCAAGGAAGGCGCCGTCGCTCGATGAGGCGCGCCGCCTGCTTGAAGAGGCGATCCGCGATGGGGCCGCCATCGCGGCGTTCAAAACGTTTTTGGCGGCCCAAGGCGGCGATCCGTCGGTCGTCGACGATCCGGGCAAGCTGCCGCAAGCGGCGTATACGTTTGCCGTTGCCGCTAGCGAGGACGGTTATGTTGCCGAGATCGTTGCGGATGAAGTCGGCACCGCCGCCATGTGGCTCGGCGCTGGTCGGGCGAAAAAAGAGGACGCCATCGACTTGGCGGTCGGCGTCGTGCTCCATAAGAAAGTGGGCGATCGTGTGCAGAAAGGGGAAGCGCTCGCCACGATCCACAGCAATCGGCCGGACGTGCGCAACGTCGAAGAAAAGCTTGCCGCCGCCATTCGGCTCTCGCCGCAGCCGGTCGCTCCGCCGCCGCTCATTTACGAGACGATCGTGTAAAAAAAGGTCGTTGCGATGTACAAGAAAAGACGCCGTCGCTCATGGAAAAACGCTCGAAACGTTTGTTTCGGGCGTTTTTTATTTTAGCCCGTTTGTATAAAAATATCTCTGTTGGAAAAAATGTCATGTATAAAGAATGGAGGTTTGGGAGATGAAAACGATAGTCATCCGTCTGCTTTTATTGCCGCTGCTTCTTTTCCTTCCCCTTTCCGTGTATGCTGAGGAGAAAGAACCGAAGGGGGCAAAGGCTGAATTGGCTGACGAGGCGAAGTCGGCCATCCTAATTGAACGCGACACCGGCAAGATCCTATATGAAAAGAATCCCCATGAAAAACTGCCGCCGGCGAGCATGACAAAAATTATGACGATGTTGCTGATCATGGAGGCGATCGACGAAGGAAAGCTCTCCTACGATGAGAAAGTGCGGGCAAGCGAGTATGCCGCTTCGATGGGCGGATCGCAAATTTTTCTTGAGCCAGGCGAGGAAATGACGGTCGATGAACTGCTGCGGGCGATCGCCATCGGTTCGGCCAATGACGCTTCTGTCGCCATGGCCGAGCGGATTGCCGGGTCGGAAGAAGCGTTTGTGGAGATGATGAACGAAAAAGCGAAAGAACTAGGCTTAAAGGATACAAATTTCGTCAATACGACCGGTCTGCCGGCTGAGGAACATTACAGCAGCGCCTATGACATGGCGATGATGGCGCGTGAACTATTGAAATATGAGGACATTACAAACTATACGAGCAAATACGAAGACTATTTGCGCGAAAATACGGATAAAAAGTTTTGGCTTGTGAACACCAACCGGCTTGTCAAGTTTTATCCGGGTGTTGACGGGCTGAAAACCGGCTTTACGAGCGAAGCGGGATATTGTTTGACGGCGACAGCGAAAAAGAACGGCATGCGCGTCATTGCCGTCGTTTTTGGAGCGCCGACGCCGAAATCGCGCAACGCGCAAATTACAAAAATGCTCGATTACGCGTTTCACCAATATCAAGCCCATCCGGTGTATAAGCGCAACGAAACAGTCGCCCGCGTCGATGTCAGCAAAGGGAAGCAAACGTCGGTCGCAGCCGTGACGTCGGAGCCGGTGTCGGTGCTGACGAAAAAAGGACAGTCGATCGAGCAAATCGAAAAAGTGATTAAAGTGAAAGATCGCGTGAAAGCGCCGATTCGAAAAGGCGATGAGCTTGGCGTCCTTATTTTGAAGCAGGATGGAAAAGAGATTTTGCGCAGCCCGATCGTCGCCAAACAAACGGTGGCAGAGGCTAGTTTTTGGGATTTGTTCAAGCGTGTGTTCGGCCGTTTCGTTCAGGCGGGGTAATGTCAATTTTTGCTGCCTTTCCACTCTCTTTGGCGAACGGCCACTAGTTTTGTCGGGCGGCAGGATTTCCGGCGGGCGGCAGCGAAACTTCTCCGTATCCTGAAATGGACAAGGAGGAACACGCTGTGAGTCTCGCGATCAACCTGGAAGTGAAGCAAGACGTGCTCATCGTTCGCCTCTCTGGAGAGCTTGACCACCATACAGCGGAGGAATTGCGCGAGCAAGTGACGGACGTGCTCGAAAACCGGACAGTCCGCCATATTGTGCTTAATTTAGGACAGTTGACATTTATGGACAGTTCCGGTCTCGGCGTCATTTTAGGGCGCTATAAGCAAATTAAAAACGTCGGCGGGCAAATGGTCGTTTGCGCTGTGTCGCCGACGGTCAAGCGCCTGTTTGACATGTCGGGGCTGTTTAAAATCATCCGCTTTGAAGCGGATGAACAATTTGCTTTGCAGGCATTGGGGGTGGCGTAAATGCGCAATGAAATGCACCTCCAATTTTCCGCCCGCAGTGAAAACGAGTCGTTTGCCCGCGTGACGGTGGCGGCGTTTGTCGCCCAGCTCGACCCGACGATGGATGAGCTGACGGAAATCAAAACAGTCGTCTCGGAGGCGGTGACAAACGCCATCATTCACGGCTACAACAATGATCCGAACGGCATCGTCTCCATTTCCGTCATCATCGAAGACGGTGTCATCCATTTGACGGTGAGAGATGAAGGGGTCGGCATCGCCAACATCGATGAAGCGCGCCAGCCGCTGTTTACGACAAAGCCGGAGCTCGAACGGTCAGGCATGGGCTTTACGATTATGGAAAACTTCATGGATGAAGTCGTTGTCGAGTCGGAAGTGAACAAAGGGACGACCGTTTATTTGAAAAAGCATATTGCCAAAAGCAAAGCGTTATGTAACTGAGGGAGACATGCCTATGGATGTCGATGTCAAGCAAGATCAGTCGCCAATCAAAGACCAGGAGATGAAGGAGCTGATCCGCCGCAGCCAGGAAGGCGACCAAGAAGCACGCGATGAAATTATCGAAAAAAATATGCGCCTCGTCTGGTCGGTCGTCCAGCGTTTCTTAAATCGCGGCTACGAACCGGACGACTTGTTCCAAATCGGCTGCATCGGCCTGTTAAAATCGGTCGACAAGTTTGACTTATCGTATGACGTCAAGTTTTCGACGTACGCCGTACCGATGATCATCGGGGAGATCCAGCGATTTCTCCGCGATGACGGTACGGTGAAAGTCAGCCGTTCACTGAAAGAGATGGGCAATAAAATCCGCAAAGCGAAAGACGAGCTGTCAAAAACGCGCGGGCGGGCGCCGACGGTCACCGAAATTGCCGACTATTTGGGCATTTCACCGGAAGAGGTCGTTCTCGCCCAAGAGGCAGTCCGCTCGCCGGCGTCGATCCATGAAACGGTGTACGAAAACGACGGCGATCCGATCACGCTGCTCGATCAAATCGCCGATGCCGACGAGGCGTCATGGTTTGACAAAATCGCCTTAAAAAAAGCGATCGAAGAGCTCGACGAGCGCGAAAGGCTCATCGTCTATTTGCGCTATTACAAAGACCAAACCCAGTCCGAAGTGGCATCAAGACTCGGCATCTCTCAAGTGCAAGTATCCCGGCTGGAAAAGAAAATATTGCAGCACATAAAGGAAAAAATGGACGGGTAGTCCATTTTTTCCGCATTGGGCGGGAAAAAGGGGACGGGTAGTCCATTTTTTCCGCATTGGGCGGGAAAAAGGGGACGGGTAGTCCATTTTTTCCGCATCATGCAACAACTGAAAAAATTTCCGTCAAAAGAATGGGGATTGTTCGGCCCATTCTTTTCTATTTTTATGAAATTGATGGTGAATGCCGACAAGCTGCATGATCCTTTTTTCAGCCAAACAAACTAAAGAAAAACAAAATGGGGATAAAGGTGTGGGACAGATGGCAAACACCGTGTTCATTAAGCCGCGCCATCGCGTGCAAGTAAAGCCGGAGGCGCTCGTCACGTTGGGGCAGGTGGCGCAAATCGCCGCGATGGATGGCCGGCTCATTCGGCGGCTGAAGGCGATTCCGCTTTATCGCATTCAACCGAGCGACAAAAATATCGTCATTATCGATATGATGCACATCGTCCGGGCTGTGCTCGATGTCGACGAGTCGCTCGATGTGCAGATGGTTGGCCCGTCGCAGACGATCGTCGAAGTTGTGTATGAAAAACGGCGGTTTTCGACGGCTTCTTTTATTCTTGTTTGGCTTCTTTTGTTCGTCGGTTCGGCGATGGCCATCATGAACTTTCACGAAGATGTAAGCATGCAGCAAGTGCATCGCCATCTGTATGAAATGATGACCGGCCAATCGGTCGACAAGCCGCTGCTTTTGCAAATTCCGTATTCGCTCGGGCTTGGCATCGGGATGGTGTTATTTTTCAACCATTGGTTCCGCAAGCGGATTAATGAAGAGCCCAGCCCTCTTGAAGTCGAAATGTTCAACTACCAGCAGGCCATTGACCAGTACGTGATTTTGCATGAAAACAAAGAAAGCATGAGACATCTTGACGACGCTTGAGATTTTGCTGGTAGTGTTCGTCGGCTTCGCTGGAGGGCTGGCGGTCGGAACCGGATTTGTCGCTTTTTTAGTCGTGCTTGGCGTCATTCCGCGGTTGACGCAGCTGACGAAAACGGTGAAATGCATCCACGCGTACGAGTGGAGTGCCGTCGCCGGCGCCATCGTCGGCGGATGGATGAGTTTGCGCCATTCTGTCTGGCACTTGTCGAAATATTGGCTGGCGCCGATCGGATTGTTGCATGGCATCTTTATTGGGATGCTCGCTGCGGCGCTGACGGAAGTATTGAACGTTTGGCCGATTTTAGCGAAACGCATCGGTGTTGACGATAAAATTGTCATTTTATTGATGGCGATCGCCTTCGGCAAAGTAGCAGGCTCATTGTTCCATTGGCTTTATTTTGCCGATTACTTTCACTGAAAAAGGGGGACGAAAACGTGGGATTAAAAGCCGATTATCTCCGTGAGGTGAAGGCGTTTCAGCCTTCCCCCCCATACGCCGCCAACGCGGCCAAGGCGTTTTTTGCCGGCGGGGCGCTTTGCGCGCTGGCCCAATGGCTTGCTGAGTGGCATGGCCGCCTGTTTGCCGCTTCGCCGTTTGCCGCTCAATTATGGGCGGTGACGGTGATGGCCGGATTGGCGATCGCGCTGACAGCCGTCGGTAGATATGACGATTTCAGCCAGTTCGCTGGTGCGGGGGCGACGATGCTCATGACGGGGCTGGCCAACGCCCTGGCCAGCGCGGCGATCGAGCACCGGAGCGAAGGATGGACGGCGGGAGTGGCCGGGCAGATGTTGAAAGCCGGGGGGGCAACCATCATTTACGGCGTGATCGTTGCTTACGTGCTCGGCCTCTTTTGGCCATAACGAAAAGAGGGAAGGACATGAAGCGTGTCGGGAAGCAGACGTGGGTGTTTGATGAGGAGATTTACATCAGGGCCGCTGCCACCGCTGTCGGTCCGCTCGAGGCCGATGGGCCGCTTGGCCGCTATTTTGACATTTCCTATCGCGACTTATATTGCGGCGAAGAGACGTGGGAGCTGGCCGAGCGGCGGTTGATGAGCGAGGCGGTTGCCCGCTGTCTGCAAAAGGCCGGCATCTCTGCCCGCGATGTGGATTTGTTTTTAGCCGGCGATTTATTGAACCAAAATGCGACGTCCAACTATGTCGCGCGCGGGCTGCCGATTCCGTTTTTATGCCTGTTCGGCGCCTGCTCGACGTCGATGCAGACGCTGGCGGCAGCGGCCGCTTTGGTCGGCGGCGGGCTCGCCGATACGGCGCTTGTGGCGACGAGCAGCCATAACGCGACCGCAGAGCGGCAATTTCGTTATCCGACCGAACTTGGGGTGCAAAAGCCGAAAACGGCAACCTTTACCGTCACGGGAGCCGGCGCTGCGCTCGTCGGCCGCACCCCGGGGCGATGGCGCATCCGGGCGGCGACGATCGGCAAAGTGATCGACGCCGGGGTGACGAATCCGCTCGATATGGGGGCGGCGATGGCTCCGGCAGCGGCGGATACGATCGAGCGGCATTTCCGCGATTTAGGTGCATCGCCGCGCGATTATGACTTGATTGTCACCGGCGACCTATCACGCGTCGGCAGTGTGATCGTCCGCGAGCTGCTGGCTGAATCCGGCTATGATATAAGCGACGTCTATAACGACTGCGGATTGATGATTTACCGCCCGGATCAAAAGGTGTTTGCCGGCGGCAGCGGCTGCGCCTGTTCGGCGGTCGTTACGTACGGCTATTTGCTCAACGAGCTTGACCGCGGCACGTTTCGCCGGCTGTTTGTCGTCGCCACCGGGGCGCTTCTTAGCCAAACGATGGTCCAGCAAAAACAATCGATTCCGGCCGTCGCCCACGGCGTCGTCATTGAAGCGGCCAAACGTGAGCCGGGTTCGCTGCCATAAAAAGGCTTTCGTGCCTGAGCAAGGGGGAATGCAATGATGGAATACGTCCGTGCCTTTTTGGCCGGCGGGCTGCTATGCGCCCTCGCCCAGCTTGCCATCGACCGCGGCAAATGGACGCCGGCCGGCGTCGCCAGCGCGCTTGTCATCTTGGGCGTCCTCCTTGGGTTTAGCGGCGTATACGACCGGTTTGCCGCTTGGGCTGGCGCAGGGGCGACGATGCCGCTGAGCGGATTTGGCTATTTTTTGGCGAAAGGCGTGATTGTCGAACCGCGGCCGGACGGCCTAGTCGAGACCGGAGCGGCAGTGTTTCGCTTTGCCGGTGCTCTATTCGCCTTTATCGTGGCTGGCTCGTTTTTCGCTGCGCTCATTTGCAAACCGAAAGGGTAGAGATCATGAAAAAACGACGGGTGATTCTAGTGACCGATGGGGACGAATTCGCGTGCCGGGCGATCGAGCGGGTGGCCGCCGATCTTGGCGGCCGCTGCATCTCCCGTTCGCAAGGCAATCCGACGAAACTAAGCGGCGAACAGCTTGTGGAGCTTATTTTGCAAACGCCGCATGACCCGGTGTTTGTCATGTTTGACGATTGCGGCGCCATCGGGGAGGGATCGGGCGAAGAGGCGCTCCGTTACGTAGCAACGCATGAGCAAATTGAAGTGCTCGGAGCGCTGGCGGTTGCTTCCAATACGCACCAGCACGAATGGACAAAAGTGCACGTCAGCATCGACCGTGACGGCTTGATTACAGAATACGGAGTCGATAAAGAAGGCGTCCGCGATCTCGACGTCGGACGGATTAACGGCGACACCGTCTACTGTCTTGACCGGCTCAACATACCCCTTGTCGTCGGCATCGGCGACATCGGCAAAATGGGATACCGCGACCATGCGAAAAACGGGGCGCCCATTACGCGCAAGGCGGTCGAGTTGATTCTTGAAAGGAGTGATGGCCATGCCGGAAAAAGGGAAAAAGGAAACAGTGCCGATCGCGGAGAAACTCGTTGACAACGCCAAGTTTTTACAAAAACGAATCGGCGTCGGCACAAGCTTTGATTTAGGTGTGCGGAAAGTTCACGTGCTAAACCGGGAAGTACATATTTATTACTGCAACGGTTTATGCGACACCCAATATATTATCGAATTGTTAAAACAAATCGTGCGCGTCAATGACGATGAGCGCCAAGTCGCCCAAGCGCGGCAAATTATTGAGAACCGGCTCGTCCACCAGCAAGTGAGTCCGGTGACAAGCCTTGACGAGGCAGTCGATAAGCTGCTGTCCGGGTTGATCATCGTCTTGATCGAAGGCGAATCAACCGGGTTTGCCGTCGACGTCCGCAGCTACCCGGGCCGGCAGCCGCAAGAACCGGATACGGAAAAAGTCGTGCGCGGCGCCCGCGACGGGTATGTTGAAAACATTATCGTCAATACGGCGTTGACCCGGCGCCGCATCCGTGATGAACGGCTGCGTCTTGAAATTTTGCAAGTCGGGGAACGATCGAAAACCGATATATGCATCGCCTATATTAAAGATGTCGCCGACCCGGGGCTTGTCGAGCTTGTCAAAAAGGAGTTGAAACAAATTAATGTTGACGGGCTGACGATGGGTGACAAAACAGTGGAGGAGTTTTTAGTCAAGCAAGGGTATAACCCGTACCCGCTCGTCCGCTACACGGAGCGGCCGGACGTTGCGGCGACGCATTTGCTTGAAGGGCATGTGCTCATTATGGTCGACACGTCGCCAAGCGTCATTATTACGCCAACGACGTTCTTCCACCATGTCCAGCACGCAGAAGAGTACCGGCAGTCGCCGGGGGTCGGAACGTTCGTCCGCTGGGTGCGGTTTTTAGGCATTTTGTCGTCGCTGTTTTTGCTGCCGCTTTGGGTGCTGTTTGTGCTCGAGCCGTCGCTCTTGCCGGAATCGTGGGCGTTTATCGGGCCGAACAAACAGACGAACATTCCGATTGTCATGCAAATTTTGCTCGCCGACTTCGGGATTGAGTTTCTGCGGATGGCAGCGATTCATACGCCGACGCCGCTGTCGACGGCCATGGGCTTAATCGCTGCTGTTTTGATCGGGCAAATCGCCATCGATGTCGGGTTGTTTGTACCGGAAGTCATTTTGTACGTCGCGGTGGCGGCGATTGGCTCATTTGCGACACCGAGCTATGAGCTCAGTATAGCCAATAAGATTTCCCGCTTGGCGCTTGTCATATTGGTCGCCTTATTTAAAGTGCCAGGGCTCGTGATCGGCACGACCGTTTATTTGCTTTGGTTAGCGAGCATCCGCTCGCTGAACACGCCGTACTTATGGCCATTTATTCCCTTTGATCCGGCGGCATTTATGCAAATTGTCGTCCGCCGTTCGGCCGCTGGAGCGAAAGTGCGCCCGAGCATCGTCCATCCGCAAGACCGGCAAAAGCAGCCATCGTGACGCGAATCGCTCCCGTTTTCCTTTTCAACGTTTAACGTCATTCTCGAAAGAAGTCTCCCTCCTCAAGGAATGTGCAGGGCGGACGCCCAATGAGCAGGAAGGAAAGAAATGTCGGTGGGCCATCGCCAACAAATTGGATCGTTGATGGTTCGAACGGACACCTTCGGAACGAAGGGAAGCGTAAATAGTTCTTGTGAGTGGCTTACCGTTCAACGAACACGCACAAGTTACTTGAAGCCCCCACCCCTAAGCGAAGCGCAGGCGGTGGGCAGCTCATGCGGCCGTTTCCGTTGGCATATGTTGACGGCCGCTTTTCTCGTGATGGCGCTATTGCAACTTGTATATAATTATGATAAGTTATATTTGATGTTCCGCACCTTAGAAAGTGCGGGATGGGCGGGCCGCCCGCTCCGTTCGGACGCGCCCGGGTGCATGGCTGTATAGAGCGGCCCGTTGCGTGGCAGAACCGATCGCTCTGCGGCTTTGTTCTTTCAAGGCAGTTGCCGATCGCGAACTGTCTTTTTGCTTTTTTGCGCCATTTTGATGAGGAATGAGGGATTTTCATGTTTTTTCATGGGACGAGCCGCGTCAATGAAAAAGGGCATTTGGAAATCGGCGGCGTCGACACGGTCGAGTTGGCCGAGATGTACGGCACGCCGCTTTATATTTATGACGTTGCGTTGATCCGCGCGCGGGCGCGCGCGTTTAAAGAAGCGTTCCGCCGCCATGGCGTGCGGGCGCAAGTGGCTTACGCGAGCAAGGCGTTTTCTTCGATTGCCATAGTGCAGCTCGCCGCTGAGGAAGGGCTGTCGCTTGACGTCGTGTCGGGCGGGGAGCTGTATACGGCGATCGCTGCCGGATTTCCGTCGGAGCGCATCCATTTCCATGGCAACAATAAAAGCCGGGACGAGCTGGAGATGGCGCTCAAACATGGCGTCGGCTGCATCGTCGCTGACAACTTTTACGAGCTCGAGCTCATTGAACAACTGGCCGTTCCTTCCGGCCGGGCGGTCCCGGTGTTGCTCCGCGTCACGCCGGGCGTCGAGGCGCATACGCACGATTATATTTTAACGGGTCAGGAAGACTCAAAGTTTGGCTTTGACTTAAACAACGGCCAGGCGGATGAGGCGTTCCGCCGTGTGATGGGATCGCCGGCGTTTCAGCTGCTTGGCGTTCACTGCCATATCGGTTCGCAAATTTTTGAAACGGCCGGTTTTGTGCTTGCTGCACAAAAAGTGTTCACAAAGATGGCGGAATGGAACAAGGAGCACGGGTTTGTCCCTTCGGTCATCAACCTTGGCGGCGGCTTTGGCATCCGCTATACGGAGGAGGACGATCCTATTCCGGTGTCAGCGTACGTCGATTGCATCGTCGAGGAAGTGAAAAAGCAGGCTGAAGCGCATCGGCTTCCGCTGCCGGAAATTTGGATCGAGCCGGGCCGTTCGCTCGTCGGCGATGCGGGGACGACGATTTATACGATCGGCTCTCGCAAAGACGTGCCGAATGTCCGCACATATATCGCGGTCGACGGTGGAATGAGCGACAACATTCGTCCAGCGCTGTACGGGGCGAAATACGAAGCGGTGATCGCCAACCGGGTGCTAGGCGAGCGAACAGAAACCGTGTCAATCGCCGGGAAGTGCTGCGAGTCGGGCGATATGCTCATTTGGGATCTCGCGCTGCCCGAGGCGAAGCCAGGCGATTATTTGGCCGTCTTTTGCACCGGCGCCTACGGCTATTCGATGGCGAACAACTACAACCGTCTGCCGCGCCCGGCAGTTGTCTTTGTCGAAAATGGCGACGCCCAGCTCGTTGTCAAACGGGAAACATATGAAGATTTAATCCAGCACGATTTGCCGTTCAAGGCGAAGGTGAGAAAATAAAAAAGCCCGCGTGAAGCGGGCTTTTTTATTGGCTCGAGGAGAACGCTGATTTGATGGCATTCCAAATCTCTTTTAGAATGTCAACAACATGTTGGATGAACGTTTTTCCTTCTTCCGACTGCAAAAATGCCGACAGTTGTTCTTTTGCTTTGCTGAGCTGGTCATTGACTTGATCCCAGTTGATATCCACGTTTTGCATTTTGTGGAAGAGGGAAATGAGGCTGTTGATTTCGTTTTCGCTTAGCGTAATGCCAAGGTCGTTGGCGATTCGTTCAATCAAGGCGCGCAAATCGGCGTCCGTTTGCGGCGGATTGTTGGCGATTTCTTCTTTGATTTTCGCCAGCAAGGCGACCGCCTTGTCCGGACCGATCGAGTCGGCCAGCTTCGCCGTTTGCACCATTTCTTCGTTCGCCACTTTTTTCACAGCATCCGGAATGGCTTGGTCAGAGGAAATTTCGTACGCCTTCATTAGCCCGGTCAGCGCGGCGGTGCCCGACACCGGGAACGGGGCGGTGACGTAAATGTCGGCGTCTTTCACCCCGGCGGTAATTAAGGCGTTCGTATACATTTCTTTCGTCACCCATGTGATGTTATGCGTCTCGACATTCAGTCCGGAGCCCGGTTCGCCGATCGTAATCATCGACGATGAGATGGCGCGCGTACCGATTTGCGCTTTCGGGATGAGCCCATCCAAATATTTATGCTCTTCAGCGTTTGAGACGGTAACCGTCTGTGCCCCGTCCGGCGCTTTCATTTCTTCGAGCACTTTTTGCTTTTGCTCGTCTGTCAAGTTTTCCCCGAGCGTTACAATGACGTCGCCCGGTGCGGCATCGGCCGTCGCCATGGCCGGAAATGCCAGCAGCATGACCGCCAGCAGCGATGAAGCGATCGTTCGTTTCACGCAGCTCCCCCCTGTTCATAAAAAGTGCACTATCATTATACCGTACGCCCGCCTGTTTTTCTATCGAAACGGCGTTCCGCCTTCGCCGCCAGACGGCGCACAAGGAGAAAGTGAATCCGCAAAATAAGGAACAAAAGCGGGTACAAAGCCGCTGAGTAGGAAAGCTTCCAGCCGCGGTAGTACAGCAGCCCCGTCCGCAGCGCGGCAATTTCATAGAGAACGGAAAAGAGCGACCACCCGCCGATATAGGCGGCTTGCTTCCAAACCGGCTGCCGCAGCGGGTAAACGTTTAAAAACAGAAGATTGACGATGGCGTAAACAAAAGTCATAAACAAATATGCCAGCCCGTCAACCCCGGGATAAAAATAGCCGTATAAATGGTATTTGAGATCGAGAAATAAATCGGCAGAGAGGCCGAGACAGATGGCAAACAGCGAGGTCGTGTACATTTCAAGCACTGAAAGCTGTTTTGGCATGATGATAAACAAAACGAGAAATACAATCACGGTTACCGCCATCAACAACATCACCGGAAGCCCCCCTTGATCGTTCAACCCCGCCTATTATTATCACTAGTATGCCCATTTGTGCTTCATATCAATATATTATATTAAAAAAACATTGGATGTGTGGGTGAACAGGCATTTTTGCTTTCTTTCCGTTGGACAATCATGGTATGATAAAGACGGTTCAAGCGTGACAAAGGAGATGAAGCGTGATGGCGAAAAAAGGTTATATTTTGATGGAAAATGGCGGGAAAATTGAATTTGAACTGTTTCCGAATGAGGCGCCGGTGACGGTGGCTAACTTTGAAAAATTAGCGAACGAAGGATTTTATAACGGGCTGACGTTCCACCGTGTCATCCCCGGGTTTGTCAGCCAAGGCGGCTGCCCGCGCGGCAACGGTACGGGCGATGCCGGCTATACGATTCCGTGCGAGACGGACAACAATCCGCACCGGCATGTCACCGGGGCGATTTCGATGGCGCACCGCGGCCGCGATACCGGCAGCTGCCAGTTTTTCATCGTCCATGAACCACAGCCGCACCTAGATGGGGTGCATACCGTCTTTGGCCAAGTAACGTCCGGGATGGACATCGTCAAGGCGATGAAAAACGGCGATGTGATGAAGGAAGTGAAAGTGGTTGACGAACCGTAAGCAGCGGACGGAAGATGACGAGCGGACAAGCCGAAACAATTGGCGGTTGTTTTTCTTCCTGCTGGCGGTCAGCTTGTTATGGGGAGCAGCATATTGGCTTTGGATCGCCAAGTGATGATGCAAGGCTGCCAATGTGGTATAATAGAACATAATCATATCGCTATGCATCCTTCGGGGCAGGGTGAAATTCCCGACCGGCGGTGATGAGGCCGATGCCTCTCAGCCCGCGAGCCGTATAGGCACGATCCGGTGCGATTCCGGAGCCGACAGTATAGTCTGGATGGGAGAAGGATGAGAATGTGCGCACGGCTGTTTTAAGCCGAGCGGTGCCGGCAGAGGAGGCGTCTGCCGTCCGGCCCGCATGGCAACAGCCTCCGTTTCCGTACGGCAAACACAACCTTGATTAACGAACGAATGTTCTTGTTTGCTGTTATGCGCATCATGGATCATTCTCTCACGTCTCAAAGCCCCGGAGCGTCTCCGGGGTTTTTTATTTTATAGAGGAAAGGTGGGTATGGTGTACAACGATGAATATTACATGCGGTTGGCGCTTGATGTAGCTAAGGCTGGGATTGGTCAAACGTCCCCCAATCCTGCTGTCGGCGCTGTCGTCGTGAACGGCGGCATGATTGTCGGACTCGGCGCCCACTTAAAGGCGGGGGAGCCGCACGCCGAGGTGCATGCGATTCGCATGGCCGGCGAAAAGGCGCGCGGGGCCACAGTATATGTGACGCTTGAGCCGTGCAGCCATTACGGCAAAACGCCGCCATGCGCCGATTTGCTCATCGAAGCCGGCGTCCGCCGCGTCGTCGTGGCGACGACCGACCCGAATCCGCTTGTCGCCGGAAAAGGAATTGACAAGCTGCGCCGGGCGGGCATTGACGTGGATGTCGGAATATTAAAAGAAGAAGCGGATGAGTTAAACCGCATGTTTTTCCATTATATTGTGACGAAAACGCCATTTGTGACGATCAAGTATGCGTGCAGCCTCGACGGCAAAATTGCGACGGCGACAGGGGAAAGCAAATGGATCACATCGAACGCGGCGCGTGAGGATGTCCATCGTCTCCGCGCCCAGCATGACGCCATTTTAGTCGGCGTCAACACCGTGATGGCCGACAACCCGAAGCTCACCGTTCGCATCGGGGAACAGCGGAAAAACCCGCTGCGGATCATTTTGGATACAAACTTGCATACGCCGCTTGATGCCCATGTTGTTGCCGACAAGGAAGCGGAAACGTGGATCATCACCGGCAACGGCGTCGGCCGGGAAAAGATGAAGGCGTATGAGCGGCTTGGGGTGCGCATCGTGCCGATGGCGAGCGCGCGCGTTGATGTGGGCGATGTGCTCCGCCTGCTTGGCGAGCAGCGCGTCACGTCATTGTTTGTCGAGGGCGGCTCGCGGGTTCATGACAGCTTTCTTCGCACTGGGGCGGTCAATGAAGTCGTCGCCTATATGGCTCCGAAACTCATCGGCGGCCGCGAAGCGCCAACGCCCATCGGCGGTTTTGGCTTCTCGCGTCTCGCCGAGGCGATGGAGCTTGACATCCGGCGGGTGGAAACGGTCGGTCCGGATATCAAAATCGTCGCTGTACCGAAAAGAAGGGGGAGAGCATGATGTTTACCGGTATTATTGAAGAAATCGGCGCGATTGAACAAATGAGGCAAACGGGCGACGCCATTGTGATGACGATTGGCGCCAGGCGGGTGCTTGAAGACGTCCAGCTCGGCGATAGCATCGCCGTCAACGGCGTCTGCCTGACCGTCACTTCATTTACGGATCGGCAGTTTACGGTTGATGTCATGCCGGAGACAGTGAAGGCAACAGCGTTGTGCACATTAAAGCCGGGGGCGAAGGTGAACCTAGAGCGGGCGATGGCGGCCGGCGGTCGGTTTGGTGGCCATTTCGTTACCGGACATGTCGATGGCGTCGGACGCATCGTCCGGCAATGGCCGAAGGCGAACGCCGTCTATTATGAAATCGAAGTCCCGCCCTCACTGCGTTCATATATGATTGAGAAAGGGTCGGTGGCCGTCGATGGGACGAGCCTGACGATTTTCGGCTTGAGCGAGCGCACGTTTACCATTTCGCTCATTCCGCATACGCGGGAGGCGACGATTTTAGGCGAAAAACGGCCCGGCGACCTCGTCAATATTGAGTGCGATATGATCGGCAAATACGTCGCCGCCTTTCTCGCAGCGAAAGAAACGCCGCCTTCCGGATTGACGATTGGGTTTTTGGAGCAGCACGGCTATAAATGAGTGGGAAAAGGGGGTAAATGACCATGTTTGATGCGATCGAAGCGGCGCTTGCCGCGCTGAAAAACGGTGAAGTGATCATCGTTTGCGATGACGAAGACCGGGAGAATGAAGGGGATTTTGTCGCGCTGGCCGAAAAAGCGACGCCGGACGTCATTAATTTTATGATTACGCACGGCCGCGGGCTCGTCTGCGTCCCGATTACGGAAGAATTGGCGGCGCGTCTCGGGCTTGAGCCGATGGTCACTCATAATACCGATGCACACGGCACGGCGTTTACGGTAAGCGTCGACTACAAAACGACGACGACCGGGATCAGTGCTTACGAGCGGGCGGCGACGATCCAGGCGCTGCTTGATCCGGACGTAAAGGCGAGCGATTTCAAACGGCCA
Source organism: Geobacillus subterraneus (assembly GCF_001618685.1). GTDB lineage: Bacteria > Bacillota > Bacilli > Bacillales > Anoxybacillaceae > Geobacillus > Geobacillus subterraneus. The sequence goes on from NZ_CP014342.1 coordinate 936,013, forward strand.
GGGCATATTTTTCCGTTAATAGCAAAAAAAGGAGGAGTCCTGCGGCGCGCCGGCCATACGGAGGCGGCGGTCGATTTGGCCCGCTTATGCGGAGCGAAGCCGGCCGGCGTCATCTGCGAGATTATTAAAGAAGACGGGACGATGGCGCGCGTTCCTGATTTGCGGGATATTGCCGATCAGTTCGGACTAAAAATGATTACGATTAAAGATTTAATCGCGTACCGAAGCCAGCGGGAAAAACTAGTGAAACGCGAAGTGGAAATTTCACTGCCGACCGAGTTCGGCGAGTTTCGCGCCATCGGCTATACGAATGTTTTAGATGGAAAAGAGCACGTCGCCCTCGTGAAAGGCGAGATCGTTCCGGACAAAGCGACGCTCGTGCGCGTCCATTCGGAATGTTTAACCGGCGATGTGTTCGGTTCGTATCGGTGCGATTGCGGCCCGCAGCTGCATGCGGCACTGCGGCAAATTGAAGCGGAAGGGAGCGGGGTGCTGCTTTACATGCGCCAGGAAGGGCGCGGCATTGGCCTCATGAACAAGCTGCGCGCCTACAAGCTGCAGGAGCAAGGGTATGATACCGTCGAGGCGAACGAGAAGCTCGGCTTTCCGGCCGATTTGCGCGACTATGGCATCGGGGCGCAAATTTTAAAAGATCTCGGCGTGACGAAAATGCGCCTGCTGACGAACAATCCGCGCAAAATCGCCGGCTTAAAAGGGCACGGACTCGAAGTCGTCGAACGCGTTCCGCTTCAAATGCCGCCGAAAAAGGAAAACGAAAAGTATTTGCGCACGAAATATGAAAAATTAGGGCATATGCTTCATTTTTGATGAAAGGGGAACGAACCATGAACGTCATCGAAGGAAATTTCGTCGGCACCGGGCTGAAAATCGGCATCGTCGTCGCCCGCTTTAACGAATTCATCACCGGCAAGCTGTTGTCCGGGGCCATTGACGGCTTGACGCGGCATGGCGTCAGCGACAGCGACATCACGGTCGCGTGGGTGCCGGGCGCGTTTGAAATTCCGCTTGTGGCGAAAAAAATGGCCGAATCGAAGCAATTTGACGCTGTCATTACGCTTGGCGCCGTCATCCGCGGCGCGACGAGCCATTTTGACTACGTGTGCAGCGAGGCGGCCAAAGGCGTCTCCCACGCGGCGCTTGCAAGCGGCGTTCCGGTCATTTTCGGCGTTTTGACAACCGATACGATCGAGCAGGCGATCGAGCGGGCCGGCACAAAAGCGGGCAATAAAGGATGGGAGGCTGCTGTTTCCGCGATCGAAATGGCGAATGTCTTGCGGACGCTTGCGTAATTTGCGTAAAAAGGCATGAAATGGTTCACAATATCGGTGAGAATGTTTATAATACGTATAGAGAAAATGACAAACACTTTTCCTTTTCGGAAAAGCGCTTGTCGATAATGAGGGATTTTTATGTTGATCCGTTACCGAAAAAACTATGAGAAAATTGCCATGGGACTGCTGTCGTTTATGCCGACGGAAAAAGACTTGAAACGGCTGCAGCAGACGATCAAACAATATGAAACGAACAGCGATTGGCAACTGTTTTTATGGAAAGAAGGGGATGACATCGTCGGCATTATCGGTGTCCTGCTGCGCGCTCCCGATGTTGTGCAAATCCAACACATCAGCGTCAACCCGTCACACCGCCACCAAGGGATCGGGAAACAGATGGTCAAGGCGTTAAAAGAGGCGTACCCTGACCGCCGGCTGTGCGCCAATGAGTGGACTGCCTCGTTTTTCGATAAATGCCAAACGTGCTAGCTGAATAAAAACTCGGCGCGGCGCCGCGCTTTTGCGGGCGGCGGAGGGGGGAGCTTATTTCCCCTCCGCTTTGGCCCGCTTTTTTTGTTCGCGGGCGGCGATGATGTCGGTGCGGTCGCGCCGCCGGTGTTTGTCGATCACGTCCATATTGGCGGTGTCGCTTGCCTGCCCCCAAACGAGCTGCCGCTCGGCACAGGCGGCCTGACATTGCTCATAGAGCGAGCGGTCAGCAATCGGCAGTTCGATGCTTTCATACGGTTCGCCATGGGCGATGCGCCTGGCTGTATCATCGAGCAGGGCGGCGAGCGCCCGATCATCGAGGCCGAGTCGGCGAATCATCCCGCGCGCACCCTCAAGCAGCACCCGCGCCCGTTTCACAAGGCGCAGCGCCCCAGAGGTGTTGCCGCGCCGATAATGGTAGAAGGCGACCGCGATTTGGATCAGCACAAGCCATTCCATTGTTCGGCCGTCTCGTTTCCACTGTTCCTCTAAAATTTCATGGCATTCAAAATAGTCGCGGTCGCCATGGAAATGGACTAAATAATCAATATACGCCTTCGGATACATCAGCCATCGTTCCTTTCGCAAAGGCCTGACTAGCTTGAAAGCGGCCCCGCCGGCGGGGTGAAGTTGACGCCGCCTTGTTCCCTGCCTGACGGCAGCGGCTGGCATGCCGAAGGGAAAGCTTCCTTCTTCATTATACGCCGCCGCGGCCCCAAGGGCAAAAAAGCGGCCGCTTTCCGTTCGCTTCATCGTTTGATTATGGTACAATAAATGTACCGCAACCGAGGACGGGACGCACGGACGATGGCTGTGGAAAAAATGGTGGGATGGATGTGCAATTGCCGTACAGTGTCAAAATTGAAGCGTTTGAAGGGCCGCTTGATTTGCTTTTGCATTTAATCAATCGCTATGAGATTGATATTTACAATATTCCGGTAGCGCAAATTACGGAACAGTATATGGCGTACATTCACGCCATGCAAGAGCTCGAGTTGGATATCGCCAGCGAATATTTAGTGATGGCGGCCACACTGCTGGCGATCAAAAGCAAAATGCTGCTGCCGGCGCCGGAGGAAGAGGCCGACGGCGACATCGAGTTTGTCGAGGCGGACGATCCGCGCGAAGAGCTGATGCAGCGGCTGCTCGAATACAAAAAGTTTAAAGAAGCGGCGCGAGAGCTGAAACAGCGCGAAGAAGAGCGGGCGCTTTTATTTACAAAGCCGCCAAGCGACTTGAGCGCGTATGCCGATGAAAAAAAGGCGGCAGTGCCGCTTGACGTCAACGTATACGATATGCTGGGCGCCTTGTCGAAACTGCTGCGCCGCAAAAAGCTGCAAAAACCGGTGCGGACGAAGATCACCCGGCAAGACATTTCCGTCGAAAAGCGGATGGCGGAAATTTTGCATGAGTTGAGACAAACAAACAGGCGGAAACACTTTTATGAGCTGTTTCCGGCTTATGACCGTTCGTCTATCGTCGTCACTTTTTTAGCCATTTTGGAATTGATGAAGCAAAATAAAATTATCATTGAACAAGAGCGGAATTTCAGTGATTTGTTTATTGCGGCCAAACACCCGGCCGTTTAGGGCGCACCGGTTTGGCTGCGGCGGTTCGCGGCAGCGGGCCGCTTTCCTTTTGCGGCGCCGCCGATTGGGTAAATAGCGCAAACAATGTTCTGCTGGCATAGTGGACAGGCGGTGCGCGCCGCCCGCGTAGAACGGCTGCCGTCTTGGCGGCCAACGGAAACGGACAGAAAGGGGGACTGTTGCGCCAGCTAGGAACGCTTGGCGCGGCGAAGCGCGATGGAACAACAGGAAACGGTAAAAAAAGACGGTGCCGGCGCGGGGCGCCCGGCGAAGGCGATCGTTGAAGCGCTGCTGTTTGCTGCCGGCGACGAGGGGCTGTCGCTCGCCCAAATCGCCGCTGTGCTCGATGTCGACGAATCGGAGGCGAAAGCGGTCGTTGCGGCGCTGCGGGAAGACTACAGCCGGGAGGAGCGCGGCATTCAGCTCATAGAGCTGGCTGGCGTGTTTTTGCTGGCGACGAAAAAAGAGCACGCCCCGTATTTAAAAAAGCTCGTTGAGGCGCCAGGGGCGTCGTCGCTGTCGCAGGCGGCGCTTGAGACGCTGGCCATCATCGCCTACCGCCAGCCGATTACACGCGCTGAGATTGAGGAAATTCGCGGCGTGAAAAGCGACAAGCCGCTCCAGACACTAATGGCCCGGGCGCTCATCAAAGAGGTTGGGCGCGCCGAAGGAACCGGGCGCCCGATTTTGTATGGCACAACAGCGGAATTTCTTGACTATTTTGGGCTGAAAACGCTCGAGGAGCTGCCGCCGCTGCCTGAATGGGCGGATGATGGCGAGCTCGAGCGGGAGGCAGATTTATTTTTTGAAAAATTGGCGGAAAATTTGAGCGACGAAAAGCCGTAATATGGTAAACTAAAGAAAAAACGGCTGATCGGGAAGGGGGGCGCTCATGAACGTTTGCCGCTTGTACGGCGAAGAGCTGCAAAAATCGCAGTCGAATACGTTTGAAGACTATTTTAACCGCTCAGAAGTCACCTATCGTGACGGCGGTGAAGAGCGGACGCTGTCCGTGTTGTATTTGCGCCATTTTGAGGCGACGCTGCTTGATGTGCTGCCATACGAAGGCGATCCGCTGTTTACGGTTGCCGGACGCGACATTCATTTACGCGACATCGTCGCCCTCGTCTGTTTATGGCAAAATCCGGCCTATCGGCAGCGCCGGCGCGTCTATATTCATGACGAGGATGAGCTGCGCCGCTATTTTGCCGCCGTTGATGGCCAAACGTTGCAGGCGTTGGTGAGCGAATGGGCGGCCACTGGCGCTTGCCGCCTGCCGCTGCCATCGTAACAGAAGACGGGTGCGGGGCATAGTTTTTTACACTTCGACAGAACGCGGCCGCCGGGCGTTGTTTGCCAGTCGCCGGGCGCGATCAGTGATTTTGCGGAAAAGCGGTTCCTTCGGGCGAACCGCTTTTTCTCATGCCGGCTATTCCGTCCGCGGCTTGGTCGGGTCGCACGCCGGTGGCTTCACCTCGCCGGTAGTCTCGGCCAGCTTTTGCAAATAGTAACATTCTTCGCGCGCCATATGGTCGGCCATGAGCGGCGACAGCACACCAAGCACTTCATTGTTTAATTCCATCTCCTCGAGTTCGTGCAAAAAGCTTTGGAAAATGGCCATTTCCAGCTCGATTTGACGGTGGAAGCGGGAAAGCGCCGGAAACTGATGAACGTTAGCCCGCAAGTAGCCGGCCATCTCAATGGCTTTCAGATAAAAGGCTTCCCATTCCTTCGTGAACGTATGGCTTTGCTGCTTCAGCTGCTTTTCCGTATGGTCGAGCCGGTCGTGAATGGCCCCGGCATGGCCGGCGGCGTCAAGCAGCCAAAGCAAATCGTGATGAAGCGGATGAACGCGCGGCGGCCGCTTTCCTTGGGCATAGCAGTCAGCGAGGCGCAACCATTCATCAAGTTCGTTCACCATATGGTTCAAAAACGTCGGCGGCAATGAAAAGCGAAACGACTCGGTTACATGGCGCCGCAGCAAGTGGAGTTTGAACGCCCGCAGCCGTTCACCCGCTTCTTTTCCGCGGATGATAAGCGCGGACCACGCCGCGGCGGCTTCCGGCCGGCGCGCTTCGGCGAGCAAGTCGTCAAACAGGCGCTGCAGCTGTTTCGCTTCATTGATTTCTGCCCGCTCGCTTTCGGCGAGCGCTTCAACAATAAACCGGCAATGGTCGCCAAGAATTTGCATCCAAAAACGGAGTTCAAAAAGCGCTTCTTGCTCAATCGGTTGGCTCATTCGTTTTTTCGCAGAGCGCGTCGCACAGGGGAATGCGACGATTCTGCTTTTCCCTCCTTGCTATGTTTTGCCTATGTTGATCATCTCGCTCCTATATGTATGTGCGGTTAGGAATTTGGGTGAATGCGGACAAGAACGATTTTCCCAGGCCGGCATACGATATGGCGAAAAAAGCAGGAGGAGGTTTTTACCAAATGGACGACCAAACGTTATTCGCCCGGTATGCGGCTGAGGTGAACGAATGGGGAGAACAGGTCAAGCAGGTGCTGGCGCTGCGCGGGGCAAGCACTGATGGCGCTTCGGCGCTGCTGAAGTTTATCGCCGAACATGACGGAGCGTGGACGGAAGAGGCAATCCGCGAACTCACGCGCCTTGTGGATGACGTGTACGCCGCTGCGCTTCGCCATTATGCCATCGAAGCGGCTGAGTGGGGGAGACAAATGGAGCACGCCCTATCCGCGCGCGGAGCGGCGGATGACATCGGCCTTTCTTCTTTGTTGGCGCGCATTGAAGAACACGACGGCGAGTGGACGGAGGAGGAGATTGGTCAACTGCAACGCCTTGTTGACGATGTGTATGTTCGAGCCGTTCGCCTTGTCGAACCAGTAGCCGGCGGACAGGAGGAAAACTCGCCGCGGCGGGAAGAAGCAGCCGTTTTGCTTGAGCAGGAAGGCGGCGGAGAACCAAGCGTCGAGGAGATCGTCACACACGGGGGAGATACCGAACAAGAGCCGGCCGCGGCGGCGGAACGGGCGGAGCCGATTGCATCCTCATCGGCGGATTCCGCTGATGGCGGGCAGTTGCACAAGGAAAAGACGATTGACGAAGAGCAGCGGCAAGAGGAAGGCGAGGCCGATGGTGAACGGCAGCGGCCGATCCCGCCTGGCAAGCATGTGCTGCCGCCGCTGCCGTACAGCTACAATGCGCTTGAGCCTCATATTTCCGAAGAAATTATGCGTCTCCACCATACGAAGCATCATCAAAGCTACGTCGACGGCCTGAACAAGGCGGAGCGCATGATGGCTGAGGCGCGCCGTACGAACAATTTTGAACTGTTGAAACATTGGGAGCGGGAGGCGGCATTCAACGGTTCCGGCCACTATTTGCACACCATTTTTTGGTATAACATGCACCCGGAAGGCGGCGGCGAGCCGCGCGGGGAGCTACGGGCGCAAATAGAACGCGACTTCGGCAGCTTTGCCGCATTCCGGCGCCACTTCACCGAAGCGGCGAAAAGCGCCGAAGGGGTTGGCTGGGCGCTGCTCGTTTGGGCGCCGCGGGCGCATCGGCTCGAAATTTTGCAGGCGGAAAAACACCAGCTCATGACGCAATGGGATACGATTCCGCTTCTTGTGCTGGATGTATGGGAGCATGCGTACTACTTGCAATATAAAAACGATCGGGCGGCGTATATCGAACATTGGTGGAACGTCGTCAATTGGCGCAACGTTGAAGCGCGCTTCAATGAAGCGCGGAAGCTGCGCTGGCAGCCATTTTAAACAGGCGGGGGGACCCCCGCCTGTTTTTTTGAGGGGTAAAAGCCGGCTCCTTGTCTAGGAGGGCGTTTTTGCCGAAAACGCGATGCGGTTTGCTCTAGGTGTTGCACGTGTAGTCCCATCCTTCATCTGGCGGAAGCCTGCGAACGCTTCTACGGCCATATTTTTTCATCATATTTGTCCGAGCGGCGCATACACTTGTACAAAGCATGGTTCCCATGCCCAGCCTGTTTCCGTTGCGGAGTTTCCTCTGCTGCGCTCATTTCAGCCTAATTGGAAAGGAGGAACAGGCGATTCCTCCCTGTTTGCCGAAGGAGGGGGATCCTCGCCGATATCGGATGAAGAGGTGGAAGCGGCTCGTTTGGCTCATTGCGCTCATTGCGGGGATCACATTCTGTGTTCCGGGGCAGCTGCACGCCATGGACGGGGTGAGCGCGAAAAGCGCGATTTTAATAGAGCAACATTCCGGGCGGATTTTGTTTGCAAAAGACGCCTATACAAAACGGCGTATCGCCAGCATTACGAAAATTATGACCGCCATTTTGGCGATTGAGTCCGGGAAGCTTGATGATACAGTGACGGTCAGCGCCCGCGCCGTCCGGACGGAAGGGTCGTCAATTTACTTGCGCCAAGGGGAGAAAATGAAGCTGCGCGATCTCGTGTACGGACTGATGCTTCGTTCCGGCAATGACGCCGCGGTCGCCATCGCTGAACACGTCGGCGGCAGTGTCGAGGGGTTTGTGTTTTTAATGAACGAAAAGGCGGCTGAAATTGGGATGCGCGATACGGAATTTGCCAATCCGCACGGGTTGGATGATGCGGAAAACCATTATTCGACCGCTTACGACATGGCGCTGTTGATGCAATATGCGATGAAAAATGAAGAGTTTCGCCGCATTTCCGGAACAAAAGTATACCGCGCTCCTGCCCCGCCTGGTGAAGACGGGGCGCGTGTATGGCGGAATAAAAATAAGCTGCTAACAAGCCTTTACGAATATTGCACCGGCGGCAAAACCGGCTATACGAAGCGGGCGCACCGCACGCTTGTGACAACGGCGTCGAAAGATGGGGTCGATTTGATCGCGGTGACGTTGGACGCTCCGGACGACTGGAACGATCATATCGCCATGTATGAGTACGGGTTTTCCAACTACCATATCGCAAAAGTCCGCGGCGAGCGGGTCGTGAAGAAAATTTCCGACCCGTTTTACAGGGGGCGGCTGCGGGCAGCCCGCGATTTGCAATATCCGGTGACCGAACAGGAGACGGGAGAGCTGCGGGTGAAAGTATATTTGTTGAAGCCGCGCGCTGAATGGAAGGAAACCCCAAGCCGCGCGCCGACCGTAGTTGGAAAAGCGGTGCTTTATTTGAACAAACAGGCGGTTGATGAAGTGCCGATTTTTTATGAGCCGGAGAAAGGCAAAAGCAGCCGGGGGTTCTTTTGGCAAGTATTTCGGTTTTTAGGTGTGAGAGGCGATGGTTAACCTCATTTGGGTGATGATGGCGGTCATCGGCATCGCCTTTGCTGCGGCCAACGGCACGATGGAGGAAGTGAACAAGGCGGTGTTCGAAAGCGCCAAAGAAGCGGTGACGATCAGCATCGGCATGATCAGCATTTTAGTATTTTGGCTTGGATTGATGGCGATCGCTGAGCGGGCTGGCTTGCTTCATAAAGTCGCGCGCCTGTTCATGCCCATTGTGCGCCGCCTGTTCCCGGAAGTGCCGCCCGGCCATCCGGCGCTCGGCTACATCGTCTCGAATATGGTCGCCAATATGTTCGGCCTTGGCAATGCAGCGACGCCGATGGGCATTAAAGCGATGGAGCAGCTGAAGCGGCTCAACGGCGACAGCGACGAGGCGAGCCGGTCGATGGTGACGTTTTTAGCCATTAATACGTCAAGCATTACCCTCATTCCGGCGACGGTCATCTCGATTCGGATGACGTACGGTTCGGCGTCGCCAGGCGAAATTATCGGCACGACAGTCGTCGCCTCGACGGTTTCGACGATCGGGGCGGTATTGATTGACCGGTATTATTATTGGAAACGGATGCGGAAAGGCAGGAAGCCATGATGGCCATCGTCCAGCTTCTTTCAGTTTGGCTCATTCCGGGGCTCATCGCCTTGATTTTGCTCTATGGCACGGTGAAAAAAGTGCCGACGTACGAGGCGTTTGTCGAAGGCGGCAAAGAAGGGATCGAAATTGCGTTTTCGCTCATTCCATATTTAGTCGGCATGTTAGTATCAGTCGCCATTTTTCGTGCATCCGGGGCGCTTGAGGCGCTGATGGCGACGATCAAGCCGCTCGCTGCGGCCATCGGGCTGCCGGCCGAAGTCGTTCCGCTCGCCGCGATTCGCACGATTTCCGGCACGGCTGCGCTCGGCATGACGACCGATTTAATTGCCACATACGGCCCCGACTCGTTTATCGGACGCCTCGCTTCCACAATCCAAGGCAGCACCGAGACGACGCTTTATGTGCTCACCGTCTATTTTGGCGCCGTCGGCGTCAAAAAAATGGGCGACGCGTTAAAAGTCGGCGTTTTGGCGGACATTCTTAGCTTTATCGTCTCCTTTTTCATCGTCTTGCTTGTATTCGGGCGCTGACCGCGTCCTTTTTTTGTTTTCCCGCCATCCGGCGGGTTTTTGTTTGAGAGACGCTTGCCGATCCGTTGAGCGTTCCCGGCCTGTGCTCGCGCTTGGAAATGGGGGGATGTCCGGCTCGAGATGATAAAAATAAAAGCGGCATGCTTGTATCTGTCTAACGGAAAGGGTAAGATGATGAAAGAGGTGAGAAGCAAATGGAACGGTTGCAAAAAGTGATTGCCCGCGCCGGCATCGCATCAAGGCGCAAGGCGGAAGAAATGATTTTGCAAGGGCGGGTGAAAGTCAATGGCCGCGTCGTCACCGAACTCGGCGTCAAAGTCGGACCGAGCGACGATGTGGAAGTCGACGGCATCCCGGTCGAGCGCGAGGAGCCGGTCTATTATTTGCTCTATAAGCCGCGCGGCGTCATCTCGAGCGTCAAAGATGAGAAAGGGCGCAAAGTGGTGACCGACTTTTTTAAGGATCTCCACCAGCGCATTTACCCGGTCGGGCGGCTTGACTACGATACGTCCGGCCTGCTCTTGTTGACGAATGACGGCGATTTTGCCAATTTGCTGATGCATCCGCGCTATGAGATCGAGAAGGTGTACGTCGCTAAAGTGAAAGGCATCCCGACGCGCGAGCAGCTGAAACAGCTCGAGAAAGGGGTGCTGTTGGAAGACGGCATGACGGCGCCAGCAAAAGTGAAACTGCTCTCAGCTGATCGGAAAAAGCGGACGGCGATTGTCGAAATCCGCATTCATGAAGGGCGCAATCGGCAAGTGCGCCGCATGTTTGAGGCGATCGGCTGCGAGGTGCTGAAGCTGAAGCGGGAGCGGTACGCGTTTCTCGATTTGAAAGGGCTGCGCCCCGGCGAATACCGCGAGCTGACGCCGCATGAAGTGAAGCTGCTGCGCGCGATCGCCCAATCCGGGGGAAGAAAATGACGAAGATTGTCACATAACGTTCATATCCTTGCGCATAAACGAGCGAGGGACTTTGCTATAATGGAAAATGGGAGATTATGAACTGCCACGTCGGCCCCTGCGGCATCGGCCGCAGGGGGAAGAGAAACTGAAGGGGGTTGAGCGATGAAAAAACAACAGCGCTTAGTGATGAGGACAGCGATTTTGCTCGTGCTGCTGGCTGCGCTCGGCTATACGATTTACGCCAATTTTTTCACCGAGAAAAAGGCGGTCGCTGTCGGCTCCACAGCGCCCGATTTTGTGCTCGCTGACTTAAAAGGGCGTGAACACCGTCTCTCAGACTATCGCGGCAAAGGCGTTTTTTTGAACTTTTGGGGAACGTGGTGCAAGCCGTGCGAGCGGGAGATGCCGTATATGAACGAGCTGTACCCGGTTTACAAAAAACAAGGGGTTGAAATTTTGGCTGTCAATGTCGGTGAACCGAAGTTGAGCGTTGAAAAGTTCGCGGAACGGTTCGGCCTGACATTTCCGATTGTGATCGACCGTCAAGATCAAGTGTTGAACGCCTATAACGTCGGGCCGCTGCCAACCACGTTTTTGATTGACAAAAACGGCGAAGTGAAGAAAATCATCACCGGCGCGATGACAAAAGCAGACATTCAGCGCCATTTGGAAAGCATCAAACCGTAAGGAGTTTTGCGCCATGGAACACGTCAAATGCGAATGCGGCCATGTCAATCCGCACGGCACGGCGTTTTGTGAGTCGTGCGGCAAGCCGCTTGCCGATTTGGGAGAAAAACTGATTTTGGACATGCGCTACGAAGGAAGCGCGCGCCGGTCACAAACGTACAACCGAACGATCGTCGACCAAATTTGGGCGTTTTTCTCGTCGGTCAAAGTCGGGGTGGCGCTCATCGTCATCACGCTCATCGCTTCGGCCGTCGGTACGATTTTTCCGCAAGAAATGTATATCCCGCCGAACGTGAATCCGGCTGAATACTACGAAGAGCAGTACGGTTGGGCAGGGAAGCTGTATTATGAGCTCGGCTTTAACAACTTGTACGGCTCATGGTGGTACATTTTGCTCATCGCCTTAATCGGCGTTTCGCTTGTCATTTGCAGCTTGGACCGGGTCGTTCCACTTTACCGCGCCTTGAAGCGGCAAGGGGTGAAGCGCCATCCGCGCTTTTTAGAGCGGCAGCGGCTGTTTGGCGTTTCGCGCGTCGGCGATATGGACAAGGCGGTCGCTCTGCTGAAAGAGCGGCTCGCCAAGCAACGATACCGCATCCGCGAAGAAGGCGGCCATCTGCTCGCCGAAAAAGGGCGCTTTTCCCGCTGGGGACCGTATGTGAACCATGTTGGCCTGATCATCTTCTTAATCGGGGCCATGCTTCGCTCGGTGCCGGGCATGTACATTGATGAGGTGATGTGGATTCGCGAAGGGGAAACGAAAGAAATCCCAGGGACTGACGGCCAGTACTTTTTAAAAAGTGAAAAGTTTATTTTTGACACGTACAAAAAAGGCGAAGACAATGAAGTGTTTAATGCCGCCATCGACCGTGTCGGCGATGGCATGATTGCGGAAAACTATCAGACAAATGTCGTCTTGTATAAGCGCGTCGACCCGACAGTCGCCGGCGCCAAACCGAAGCTCGAAAAGGTGAAAGAATATTCGATTCGCGTCAACGAACCGCTGAAATTCAACCATTACGCACTCTATCAAGTCGATTTCCGGCTGAACGAGCCGAAAACGATGTCGTTCCAACTGGCGGATAAACAGTCGGGAAAAACGTTCGGCACGGTAGCGATCGACTTGTACGATCCAAAAGAAACGTACGACCTCGGACGGGGGTATCGCGTCGAGCTATTAAGCTATTTTCCTGACTTTGAGTTTGACGAAGACGGCAACCCGTCGACAAAATCGCGCGTGCCGAACAATCCGGCGTTCGTCTTTAAAATGTATGCGCCGGATCGACCGGAAGGGGAAGTCAGTTTCGTCGCCATCCAACAAACGATCGAACCGTTTGGCGACAACAAATATAAAATGGCGTTTGCGGGGCTTGAGACGCGCAACGTCTCTGGCTTGACCGTCCGCCGCGATTTCACGCTTTGGATTTTAGGGGTGGGCGGCGCGATTTTCATGATCGGGCTCATCCAAGGAATGTATTGGAATCACCGCCGTATTTGGGTGCAGCGGGTGAACGGCGAATTATGGATCGCCGCACATACGAATAAAAACTGGTTCGGCTTGAAAAACGAGCTGCGCCGCCTGCTTGACGGCACCGGCTTAACGATGCCGGCCGATCGGCTCGAGGAAGAGAAAAAAGCCGGACAAGGAGGACAAGCGCATGGCACAGCTTAGCAGCACATTGCTATATATTTCGTTCGTTTTCTATTTGATTGGCACGTTTCTTTTCGGCGGCGCCATTCGCGACAAACGGAAGGAGCGGCAAGGAAAAGACCGCTGGTCGCAGCTTGGCATTGCCGTGACGATCATCGGTTTTCTCACCCAGGTCGGGTATTTCATCACGCGCTGGATCGCTGCCGGGCATGCTCCGGTGAGCAATTTGTTCGAGTTTATAACGTTTTTCGGCATGATGCTTGTCGCTGCTTTTATCATTGTTTATTTCATTTACCGGTTGAGCGTGCTCGGCCTGTTTGCGCTGCCGGTCGCGTTGCTCCTTATCGCCTATGCGAGCATGTTTCCGCGGGAAATTTCGCCGCTCATTCCCGCCTTGCAAAGCGATTGGCTGCACATCCACGTCACGACTGCGGCGGCCGGGGAGGCGATTTTGGCCATCAGCTTTGTCGCCGGACTCATTTATTTGATCCGTGTCGTCGACCAGTCGAAACCGTCGAAGCGCACGTTTTGGCTCGAAGCCGTCATGTTTTGCTTAGTAACCACGCTCGGTTTCGTCATCGTTTCGACAGCGTTCGGGCTTTCTGGGTATGAGGCGAAATTTTCGTGGATTGACAAGAACGATCAACCAGCGGAAGTCGAGTACCATATGCCGGCGCTCGTCGGGCCGCATGAGGGCGAGCTCGCCAAAGACAGCGCCGGCCGCATGAAGCCGCTTGTTGAGATGCCGGCGATCATTAACGCGAAAAAGTTGAATACCGTCATTTGGTCGTTGATGGCGGGGGCGGTCTTGTACATCGCGCTTCGCCTCGCATTGCGCAAACGCATCGCAGCGGCGCTGCAGCCGCTTGTGAAAAACGTCAATTTGGATTTAACCGATGAAATTTGCTATCGAGCTGTAGCGATCGGATTCCCGGTGTTTACGCTCGGGGCGCTCATTTTTGCCATGATTTGGGCGCAAATTGCTTGGACGCGTTTTTGGGGCTGGGATCCGAAAGAAGTATGGGCGCTCATCACCTGGCTGTTTTACGCCGCCTTTTTGCACCTTCGTTTGTCAAAAGGCTGGCATGGTGAAAAGTCGGCATGGCTCGCCGTCATCGGCTTTGCCATTATTATGTTTAACTTAGTGGCGGTCAACCTCGTCATCGCGGGGCTGCACTCATATGCCGGGACATGATCGCAAGGCAAACGGATGCCCTATTGGCGGGCATCCGTTTTTTCAGTAAACTAGAAAGTGGAGACTGTTTCCATCTTGTAAGGGAGGGTATTTGGCATGGAAAAACAAGAAAAGCCGATCCGCATTTTAGTGGTCGATGATGAAGAACGCATCCGTCGACTCTTGAAAATGTACTTGGAACGGGAAAACTATGCGATCGACGAAGCCGGCGATGGCAATGAAGCGCTTGAGAAAGCGCTGGCGAACGACTACGACGTCATTTTGCTCGATTTAATGCTGCCGGGCAAAGATGGAATTGAGGTGTGCAAAGAAATTCGCGAGCAAAAAGCGACGCCGATTATGATGCTGACGGCGAAAGGCGAAGAATCAAACCGCGTTCAAGGGTTTGAAGTCGGCACCGATGATTATATCGTCAAGCCGTTCAGTCCGCGCGAAGTCGTGCTGCGCGTAAAAGCGCTGTTGCGCCGCGCAGCGAATGCCGCCTACGCGCCGGTGGAGACGACGGCGAAAGACGTGCTTGTGTTTCCGCATTTGACGATTGACAACGATGCCCACCGGGTGACGGTCGACGGCAAGGAAGTCAGCTTAACGCCGAAAGAATATGAGCTGCTTCTCTTTCTGGCCCGCTCGCCCGACAAAGTGTTCGACCGCGAACAGCTGTTGAAGGAAGTATGGCATTACGAATTTTTCGGCGACTTGCGCACGGTCGACACCCACATTAAACGGTTGCGCGAAAAGTTGAATAAAGCGTCGCCGCAGGCGGGAAAAATGATCGTCACCGTCTGGGGCGTCGGCTACAAGTTTGAGGCAGTGAGCGACTGATGTGGCTGTTTCGCAGTGTCGTCGGGAAGCTATGGTTTACGATTTTGCTGCTCGTTTCGTGCGTGCTGTTTATTTTAAGCATTTTGCTTATTAAATTTTTGGAAGATTATTATGTGCAGGAAGCGGAAAACGACTTGACCCGCCTGGCGACAAAAGTGGCCGAGGTGATGCACGATTACCGCGATGAGCAGCTTGCCCGCTCGATCGCTTGGACGCTTGTGGACAATCGAACGAAAGCCGTCATCGTCGCCGATGAGTCGCACTATTGGTATTCGCCTGGCGATGCTGGTTTGGATAATATGCCACTGTCGTCGATCCGCCAAGATCGGGACTTGCGGCGTGTGCTGACAGATGGGAAAACGGTGAAAAAGCGTTTGTATATGCTGGAGCGGCATCCAAAAGAAAAGCTGCCCCGTGATATGATCATTGTCGGCGTGCCGATGTCGATGCCGGATGGCAGCCGAGGAGCTGTGTTTATCTATCAGTCGCTCGAGGCGATCGCCGACGCGACGGAGCGGACGAAAGAGTTAATTTTTCTCGCCGCGTTTATCGCCATTGTCATGACGACGTTTTTTGCCTTTTTCTTGTCGACGCGCATCACCGCTCCGCTCCGGAAAATGCGCCAAGCCGCGTTCGAAATGGCGCGGGGCCATTTCGATATGAAAGTGCCGATTTTAACGAACGATGAGATCGGTGGGCTGGCGATGGCGTTCAACCAAATGGGACGGCGTCTGCAGTTTAACATCAACGCCTTAAACCAGGAAAAAGAACAGCTCGCCAGCATTTTAAGCAGCATGGCCGACGGCGTGATTACGTTTAGCCGCGACGGGGAAATTTTAATTACGAACCCGCCGGCGGAGCGGTTTTTGCAGGCGTGGTATTTCGAGCAAGGAAACGACGCGGAAACGATAGCGCCGCTGCCGCCGCAGGTAAAAGAACTGTTCGCCCGCGTCGTCCGCGAGGAAAAGGAGCAATCGACCGAGGTGACGATGCAAGGGCGGACATGGGTCATTTTAATGACGCCATTATACGGAAAAACGATGGTGCGCGGCGCGGTCGCCGTTTTGCGCGACATGACCGAAGAGCGGCGGCTTGATAAGCTGCGCAAAGATTTCATTGCCAACGTCTCGCACGAGCTGCGCACGCCGATCGCCATGCTGCAAGGCTACAGCGAGGCGATCATCGACGACATCGCCGCCAGTGAGGAAGAGAAGAAAGAGATGGCGAAAGTCATTTACGACGAGTCGCTGCGCATGGGCCGCCTTGTTAACGATTTGTTGGACCTCGCCCGCATGGAGGCGGGCCATATCGAGCTGCAATATGAGCGGGTCGAGCTTGTCCCTTACGTGGAGCGGGTGATCCGCAAGTTTTACGGGCTGGCGAAAGAAAAGCAAATCGAGCTGACGGCCGAGTTTCGCGACGAGAACATCGAAATCGCAATCGATCCAGACCGGATCGAACAGGTGTTAACGAACTTGATCGATAACGCCATTCGCCATACGGAGGCGGGCGGCACGGTCCGTCTGATTATCGAGCGAAGCGGCGACGGCGTAACGATTCACGTCCAAGACTCCGGTTCCGGCATTCCGGAGGAAGATTTGCCGTTTGTGTTTGAACGGTTTTACAAAGCCGATAAAGCGCGGACGCGCGGCCGCTCAGGCACCGGACTCGGCTTGGCTATCGCTAAAAACATCGTTGAAGCGCATAAAGGGCTCATTACCGTTCATAGCAAACGGAACGAAGGAACGACATTTTCGTTTTATTTGCCGGCCCGCGAACCGAAAAGGGCGTAGCGCCGTTCAGGGGGGGCGGATGGACGCCTCTTTTTTTTTTTGATACTTCTCATTTTTAGTGGTCTAGACAACTAGAACATATGATGTTATGATCATCATAGAAAGAGAGGGATGGCTATGAAACGGCGGCTGTTAAAAAACGCTGTCGTGTATGCGGAAACAAGGAAAATGGACCAAGGATATGTGTTGATCGAAGGAGAGAAAGTGGCTGATATCGGTCCGATGTCACGATGTCCAACCGATATTGAGGCGGAAGTGATCGAGCTTTCTTCACGATTTTCCGTCATACCAGGATTAATTGATGTTCACATTCACGGAGCAGCCGGGGCGGATGTGATGGATGCGACGCCGTCAGCGCTCCATGCGATGGCTAACGCCTTGCCGGCGGAAGGAACAACAAGCTTCCTGGCGACGACAATGACGGCGCCAAGCGAACAAATCGAAGCGGCGCTTATGAACGTAGCGCGCTATATGGAGCAGGCGAACGGCCCGGGGGCGGCTGAAGTGCTCGGCGTTCATTTGGAAGGGCCGTTTTTGTCGCCAAAGCGCGCCGGGGCGCAGCACCCGCGTCATCTCGCCGACCCGGACGTTTCGCTGTTTCGGCGTTGGCAAGAAGCTGCCCGTGGCCATATCCGCCTTGTGACGCTCGCCCCGGAGCGGGACGGGGGGCTTGATCTTGTCGCTTATTTAAAGAAAACGGGGGTCGTCGCCTCGATCGGCCATTCCGACGCCGTTTACGACGAGGTGAAAGCGGCGGTCCATGCAGGGGTGACGCATGCGACCCACCTGTTCAATGGGATGCGCGGCATCCATCACCGTGAACCGGGTGTCGCCGGTGCGGTGCTTATGTTTGAAGAAGTGATGTGCGAGCTGATCGCCGACGGGTTGCACGTTGCGCCGCCGATGGTTCGCTTCGCTTACCGGAATAAAGGAAGCGAGGGGCTTATCTTAATCACCGACGCCATGCGGGCGAAATGTCTCGGCGATGGGAAGTATGATCTCGGCGGCCAAGAGGTGGAAGTCTGCGGCGGGGAGGCGCGGCTTGCCGACGGCACGTTGGCGGGAAGTGTGTTAAAGCTTGCTGATGCCCTTCGCCGTGTGATCGACTGCACCGGCTGCACCCTCGAAGAAGTGATCCGCATGGCGAGTTGGAATCCGGCGAAACAACTCTGCGTCCTTGACCGGAAAGGGAGTCTGCGGCCGGGCAAAGACGCCGATGTCGTCGTGCTTGACGAACAATACGAGGTAGCGATGACGTTTTGTCGCGGCGCGCTCGCTTACCGGAAACAAAGGAAAACACAAGGGGCAGGGAGGGACGGCCATGAAGCTCATTGAGGCTGCGGATTATGCGGACATGAGCCGCCAGGCGGCGAGAATGATTATCGAACAAGTCAAGGAAAAACCGACGGCGGTTCTCGGGTTAGCAACCGGTTCGACGGTGCTTGGCGTGTACCGTGAACTTGCTGCCGATCATCGGCAGCACGGAACATCGTACCGGCTCGTGCGCACGGTGAATTTAGATGAGTATGTCGGGCTCGGCCCAGATCATCCGAACAGCTATCGCCATTATATGAATCACCACTTGTTTGCCCAATTGGACATCCCGCTTCACGAGACGCACGTGCCGGACGGCTTGGCCGCTGATTTAGGTGAGGAGTGCCGGCGCTATGAGCAGCTGATTGATGCGCTAGGCGGCATTGATTTACAGCTCTTAGGCATCGGCCGCAACGGCCATATCGGCTTTAACGAGCCGGGGACGCCGTTTTCGTCGACGACCCATGTCGTTGAACTGGCCGCCTCGACGCGCGAAGCGAACGCCCGCTTTTTCCCGTCGCTGGATGACGTGCCGCATTACGCCATTACGATGGGGATCGCGACCATTTTGCGGAGCCGCCGCATCGTGCTGTTGGCATCAGGGGAGGAAAAAGCTGCGGCGCTCGCTCGGCTGTTCGAAGGCATCGTTTCGCCCGAGCTGCCGGCTTCGGCGCTTCACCTCCATCCGGACGTGACGATCATCGCCGACCAAAAGGCGCTGTCACTCATTCCGAAGGAACAACGGCAGGTGGATGTTCCATGATTGATAAACAATCCCCTGTACCAATCTACTACCAGCTCGAGCAGTATATGAAGGAGAAAATTGAAAAAGGGGAGTGGCAGCCGGGGGAGATGATCCCGTCGGAGCGCGAGTTGGCGGAAACGTATCATATTAGCCGGATGACCGTTCGCCAGGCGGTCAACAATTTGGTCAACGACGGCTACCTCATTCGCCGGCGCGGAAAAGGGACGTTTGTCGCGGCGGAAAAAATCGAGCAGCCGTTGAAAGGACTGACGAGCTTTTCCGAAGATATGCGGGCGCGCGGCATGGAGCCGGACACCATCGTTCTTGGCTTTGAAACGGTGCCGGCTTCCGGGAAACTGGCTGAATGGCTCGCTGTTAAGGAAGGGGACGCTCTTTACGAAATTCGCCGCCTCCGTTTAGCCGACGGTTCGCCGATGGCGCTGGAGACGCTCTACATTCCCGTCCATCTTGTTCTCGGGCTGACGCGTGATGTTGTAAGCGGTTCCGTCTATGAATTTATCGAAAAAGAAAAAGGGATGATCATCGGTTCTGCTGTTCAAACACTGGAAGCATCTGTCGCCCGCAAGCTGGAAGCCGAGCATTTGCAGGTGAAAGAAGGGGCGCCGGTGCTGCTGCTTGAGCGCCGCACATACCTTGATGACGGCCGGCCGCTCGAAGTCGTCAAATCGGTGTACCGCGGTGATCGGTACAAATTCATTGTTGAAATGGAACGGCGAAAATAAAAAGGGAGGAATGAATGGTTATGTTAGGATTTTTGCAGCGTCTCGGAAAAGCGTTAATGCTGCCGATTGCTGTTTTGCCGGCGGCTGGATTGTTGCTTCGGCTCGGCCAGCCTGATTTATCTTAATTAGGCGAGAAGACTCCCACTTCAACGAAGCGAAGCGGAGTAAGTGGGAGATGAATCGCCTTAACTATATTTTGCTGAAAATAGGATAGATTCAGTAAAATATAGTATCATATAGTTAGATGGGAGGTGAAAACATGTATTTTTGTATCAAACAACAGCTAAATGGTTTGACCAAAGAAGAATACTTGACTCTTCGAGAACTGTGCCATATTGCCAAGAACATGTACAACGTCGGATTGTACAATGTCAGACAATACTATTTTGAACACAAGGAATTTCTTAATTATGAGAAAAACGATCATCTTGCAAAAACTAACGAAAACTATAAGCTGTTAAACAGCAACATGGCACAGCAAATTTTAAAAAAGGTCAATGAAGCCTTTAAATCTTTCTTTGGTTTGATCAGTCTTGCCAAACAAGGAAAATATGACCACAAGGCTATCAGTATTCCAAAATATCTTAAAAAAGATGGCTTTCATTCACTGATCATTGGCCAGATTCGTATAGACGGCAACAAATTCACGATACCGTATTCTCGCCTATTTAAAAAGACTCACAAGCCTATCACGATAACGATTCCGCCTGTGTTACTGGACAAAAAGATTAAGCAGATTGAAATCATTCCTAAGCATCATGCCAGGTTCTTTGAGATTCAGTACAAATATGAAATGCCTGAAGATCAAAGAGAATTAAATGACCAAAAAGCACTGGCCATTGATTTAGGATTAAACAATCTTGCCACTTGTGTCACATCAGACGGCAGATCATTCATCATTGATGGGCGGAGATTAAAAAGTATAAATCAATGGTTTAACAAAGAAAATGCCAGACTTCAAAGCATGAAAGATAAGCAAAAAATCAAAGGCACGACTCGTAAACAGGCGTTGCTTGCTATGAATCGCAATAATAAAGTGAATGATTATATCAACAAGACTTGCCGTTACATCATTAACTACTGTATTGAAAATCAAATTGGCAAACTTGTCATTGGCTATGCGGAAACATTACAACGCAATATTAATCTAGGAAAAAAGACAAATCAAAACTTTGTCAATATTCCTCTCGGTAACATAAAAGAAAAACTAGAATATCTTTGTGAATTTTACGGCATTGAATTCTTGAAACAGGAAGAATCATATACGTCTCAAGCCAGCTTTTTTGACGGCGATGAGATTCCTGAATATAATGCCGACAATCCAAAAGAATATAAGTTCAGCGGCAAACGTATTAAGCGCGGCTTGTATCGAACAAAGTCTGGCAAACTAATTAATGCGGATGTCAATGGCGCATTAAACATCTTAAAGAAAAGTAAAGCTGTAGACCTGAGTGTCTTATGCTCTAGCGGCGAAGTGGACACGCCTCAAAGAATAAGGATTGCTTGAAGCAGTCAAACTTCTTTGGAAGCCCCCACTTCAAATTTTCGCTAGAAAATTAAATGGGGGTAGTTCACGGCCGGCTTCTTCCCGATCATGATGTTTGGCCTGCCCGCGGCAGCGCTGGCGATGATCGCGGCGGCGAAAAAAGAGCGTCGCAAAGCGGTCGCCGGCGCGCTCCTTGGCGTGGCGTTGACGTCGTTTTTAACCGGGATTACGGAGCCAATTGAGTTTCTATTCATGTTTTTATCGCCATTGCTCTACGTTGTCCATGCCGTGTTGACCGGCTTGTCGCTCGCAGTGGCGACAATGCTTGACATCCACCACGGGTTTACGTTCTCGGCCGGGGCGATTGACTTTTTCTTAAACTACGGCATTACCCGTGGTGCTAGATAAAATCAGACGAGCATAAAAATAGTCCTTGTATGAAAATCTCCTTTTAAAATGAAAGTGCTCACCTAACATTAGAAAGGAGAAATCCCATACAAGAGCGTCTTCATTTTACAACGGATCAAGCGGAAATTCAAAAGCAATATACGGCGATCTTGTTCTTGGTATCAGCGCAACTGTCTGGCGGCTCTAAATGTATTGTAGCGCTGAAATCGTCATTTGTTAAAGCAAGGAAATGGGTCATAATCGCCATTCATATTCTTGGAAAGTTGTTTTGTTTTACTTCGGAACGAGCAGGGTATCAGTATGTCATTGGAAACTTATTCACTAGGGAGATGTTCCCTGAACGCTCTCGATATAACTGTTGTTGTCGGTTGCTCCGTTTTTCCGTTAAATAGAGTTTTTCTAATAGATCCGTCACCAACTAGCGAGGCACGGACAACATCATGCCTATGCTGTTGTGGAGATCTTGTCCCTCTTGCGCTGTGTCATCACGTGAGGCGTTAATGTTCAACTAGCACCACGGATTTTCCTTATTTTTTTCAAGATGGCAGTATAGATGGGGCAGCTGCTTTTTTTCTGCAGGAGAGGGCTAGGATCATTCCGCGATGTAGGAGGAGAGCTTGATGGATAAACACCAACAAGCCATTATCACCGTTTCAGCCTATATTACGAATGACACGGGAGAGGTTTTACTTGTTAAAAGCTATGACCGCTCCGATACGTGGGAAATGCCGGGCGGACAAGTTGAACCAGGCGAGCCGCTCGATCGGGCCGTTCATCGCGAGGTGTATGAAGAGACTGGCGTTGACATCCGTCTCATCGGGGTCAGCGGCGTGTATTACAATGAAACTAAAAATATCATAAACATTGTATTTAAAGCGACATATGTGAAAGGAAACGTTTCTCCCCAGCCTGAGGAAATTCAAAAGGCGAAGTTTGTGTTGATCGATGAGTCGAATATTGATGAATATGTGACATGGCCGCATTTGAAATCGCGGGTGCTCGATGCGATGAAAAGGGAATGCTCTGTTCCGTATGAAACATGGGTTATGAATCCATCTCGATTGTCTGCAAGAGTGGGAAGGTGACGACTTCCCTCCAACCTGCTGTAAATTCATAGTTGTCAAATGCTAAACGCTGCATTATTATAAAAATGTCCATATCCGACAAATTCATCAACTCGCAGCAAGGTGCCGAAACGGCTTAATAGGGAATCCGGTGGGAATCCGGAGCTGTCCCCGCAACTGTCAATGCGGACGAAATGAAATCGCCACTGTACGGACAGATGGCTTGCGCTGTTTTCCGTACGGGAAGGCTTCAGAGTAGGATGAAGCATGAGCCAGTAGACCTGCCTTGCTTGCCGCAGTTTCCGAATCTTCGGGGGGTGAGACGCGGAAACAGTCGTACAGGGCATTGTTGTGCCCATTGGCGGTCTGTTTCGCGCTCATTCCCAGATTTAGGCGGAATGGGCGTTTTTTATTGTACATACATCACTGAAGGGGGAATGACGGATGAAACGTTGGACATGGCCGGCGGTGGTGGCGGTGTTCTTCCTTTTGGCCGCCGTGCTCGTCGGCTGCGGCGGGGCGAATGGCAGCACCGAGCCTGCGAAAAAAGAAGAACCGAAAACGGAACAAACGGCGTTTCCGGTGACGGTGAAAGACGGGCTTGGGGAAGAGGTGACGATCAAAGCAGAACCGCAAAAAATCGTCTCGCTCATTCCAAGCAATACGGAAATCGCCTACGCGTTGGGACTTGGCGAGAAAATCGTCGGCGTCAGCGATTTTGACAATTATCCAGAGGATGTGAAAACGAAAACGAAAATCGGCGGCATGGAATTTAACGTCGAGAAAATTATTTCTCTGAAGCCGGATCTTGTTCTCGCTCACGCATCAAGCGCCCATAACTCGAAGGACGGCCTGCAGCAATTGAAAGACGCCGGCATCACCGTGCTCGTTGTCCATAACGCCGCGTCGTTTAACGATGTGTATGCGTCGATTGAACTCATCGGCAAGGCGACCGGAACGGCGGACAAAGCGGAGCAAGTCATCAATGACATGAAGGCGAAACTGGCGGAGGTGAAGGAAAAAGCCAAACAAATTCCGGCTGACAAGCAGGCGAATGTCTGGATTGAAGTGTCGCCGCCGCCGCAACTGTATACGACCGGCAAAGGAACGTTTATGGACGAGATGCTAAAGGTAATTTCTGCTAAAAATGTTGCCGGCAGCTTAGAAGGCTGGCCGATGGTGACCGAGGAACAAGCGGTCGCATACAAGCCGGATGTCATCATCACGACATACGGCGGGGCGAAACAAGTGCTTGAGCGCGCCGCTTGGAAGGACGTGCTGGCCGTGAAAAACAAGCGGGTGTATGATGTCAACACCGACCTAGTGAGCCGGCCGGGTCCGCGTCTTGTCGAAGGGGTCGAGGAACTTGCCAAAGCCATTTACCCGGATGTGTTTAAGTAAAACGTGGATATATATCGTGGCCGCTGCTGCGGCTGTCTTTTCACTGCTCGTGGGGATATCGACCGGGTCGCTGTCGATTCCCTTTTCTTCTATTATCGGCATTCTCGCCGCCGAATGGTTCGGGATGCCGCTTCCAGCCGGCATTCCGGCGGATTGGGTGCCGATTGTGATGGCGATTCGCCTGCCGCGCGTGGTGCTTGCCTTTTTGGTCGGGGCTTCCTTGGCGCTGGCCGGAGCGGCGTTTCAAGGATTGTTGAAAAACGCGCTCGCCGACCCGTATACGCTCGGCGTCTCGTCCGGCGCGTCCGTCGGGGCGGTGCTCGTTATTTTTCTCGGCTGGCAATGGCCGCTGCTCGGCACGTTTACGCTGCCGATCGTGAGCGTTTTATGCGGCATGGCGACACTTGCCGCTGTCTTGACGTTCACCCGCATGGTTGAACGACGAATGTCGGTCGAGACGATCATTTTAGCCGGCATTATTTTCGGCGCCTTTTTCAGCGCCTTCATTTCGCTCATGATCGCCTTGACGGGCGAGGAGCTGCGGCAAATCATCTCCTGGCTGATGGGGAGCGTGGCGATGCGCGGATGGAAGTATAGCGGGCTATTGTTGCCGTTTTTTCTCGTTGGTGCGGCAACGCTTATCGCCAACGGCCGCGAACTGAACGCGTTCGCGTTCGGCGAGGCGGCGGCGCTTCACGTCGGCGTCGATGTGACACGCCGCAAAATCATCATTTTAACGGCGGCCGCGCTGCTCACCGGCGCGGCAGTGTCGGTGTCGGGAACGATCGGCTTTGTCGGGCTTGTCGTTCCACACATGGTCCGGCTTGTGTGCGGGCCGAACTATCGGGTGCTTTTGCCGCTGTCGCTCTTGTACGGCGGAGCGTTTCTTGTGCTTGCCGATGTGGCGGCACGGACGATCATTGAGCCGCGCGAGCTGCCGATCGGCGTCATTACATCGCTCATCGGCGCCCCGCTGTTTGCCGCCCTATTTTTCCGAAAAACGAAACGAAAGATGGGATGACCATGCTCGACGTGCGTGCCGTATCGCATCGGTACGGACAGAAACAAGTGCTTGACGGCGTGACGTTTTCCGTTGAAAAAGGGGAGCTGTTCGGCATTTTGGGGCCGAACGGGAGCGGGAAGACGACACTGCTCAAATTGATCAGCAAAGAGCTTCCGCTTGCAAGCGGCGAGATTGCCATAAGCGGTCGGCCGCTTTCCGAGCTGTCGGCCAAGCAATGGGCGCGGTTGGCCGCCGTTTTGCCGCAAACGGCGGAAACGGCGCACGGCTATATGGTGAGAGAAACGGTGGCGCTCGGCCGCTACGCCCATCAGCATGGCTTGTTTCCGACGTGGACGGCAGAGGATGAAACCGCCGTTCAAGAGGCGCTTGCCGCTGTCGGTTTGGCCGGCAAAATCGATGTGCCGCTCGAGCGGTTAAGCGGCGGCGAGCGGCAGCGGGCTTATTTGGCTCGGGCGCTTGCCCAAGAGCCGCAGCTGCTCTTGTT
Organism: Geobacillus subterraneus; assembly: GCF_001618685.1. GTDB lineage: Bacteria > Bacillota > Bacilli > Bacillales > Anoxybacillaceae > Geobacillus > Geobacillus subterraneus. Next base: position 961,449 of record NZ_CP014342.1, read on the forward strand.
GGATGAGCCGACCAACCATATGGATATAAGCGGGCAAGTTCGTCTTCTTGACCAGCTCGCCCAAGCCGCGCGCGCACGCGGCTTGACGGTGGTCGCTGTCTTTCACGACATGAGCGTTGCCAGCCTGTATTGCGATCGAGTGCTCGTTTTAAAAGAAGGAAAAACAGCCGCGCTCGGCGCGCCGGCGGACGTCATGACGCCGGAGCTGCTGAATGACGTGTTTGCCGCCCCGGTCGTGCGCCAAGCACACCCGGCGGCAGCGAAGCCGATGTTTTCGTTTGTGCCGCAACATCAACGCGAGAAAGCGCCGTCCATCGGCGGGATGCGCCCGTCTTTTCTCGATGACGCTGTCGTTCTCGCCGCTCGCACCCCCCTGCGCGTGTTATCCTCAGCGCTTGTCGGTGGCGGGTTTCAATGGGCGACCCATTTCGTCAACCGCCATGTCGGCTTGGACTACGATTGCCGCGATGCGGAAGGAGACATGCGGCGTTATTTGGAACAGCACGGATTTCCCGTTGCCCGGACGATCGGCATGATGACCGCCGTCGATGTGCGCGATGCCGTCTGGCGTCAGAAAGATGGGGAAGCGTTTTCGGTTGCGGTCATGGTGACGGCCGGCGTCGGCAATGCGGTTGACGCCGCCCGGGCGTGGCAGCATCAGCCGATTGTGGCGAAGCCGGGGACGATCAATATGGTCGTCGTCATCGACGGGACGCTGACTGAGGCGGCGTTCGTTCAGGCGGTGATGACAGCGACGGAGGCGAAGACGAAAGCGCTGGCCGACCGCTCGGTGTACGACCCGGAAACGGGAACGGCCGCCACCGGAACGTCGACTGATTCGCTCGCAGTGGCGGCGACGCAAACCGGACGGACGTTCGCTTATGCCGGGACGGCGACCGAGCTTGGCCGCGCGCTCGGCCGGCTTGTGTATGAGGCGACGGCCGAGGCGCTCGACCGCTATGAGTGGCGGAGGGGAAAACGATGACCCATCTGGCGGCGTTGACGTTGGCATTGTTTCTTGATGCGCTGTTTGGCGACCCGCGCTGGCTGCCGCATCCGGTGCGCGGGATGGGAGCGCTCATCGCCTATTTTGATCGGCGTTGGAATCAAGGAGGCGGCCGCCGGGCTAAAGGAGTGGCGGCCGTGGCCGCCGTGCTGGCTGTCGTCTATGGATTGTCTGCGCTCATCGTTCATATCGGCTACGCCTTATCAGTATACATTGGCGCAGCGGTCGAAGCAGTGCTGATTTTTACAGCCATTGCGACAAAAAGCCTTGCTGAGGCGGCTGAGGATGTGCGCCGGCCGCTTGAAGCGGGCGATCTTCCGGAGGCGCGCCGCGCGCTGTCGATGATCGTTGGCCGCGATACCGAACGGCTCGATGAAGCCGGCATCACCCGCGCCTGCGTGGAGACGGTGGCGGAAAACACGAGCGACGGCATTACCGCCCCGCTCTTTTACGCAGCCATTGGCGGCGCCCCGCTCGCCTTATTGTATCGGGCGGTGAACACGTGCGATTCGATGATCGGCTACAAAAACGAGAAGTATCGCGAATTTGGCTGGGCGGCCGCCCGGCTCGACGATGTGCTGAACTATATTCCGGCGCGGCTGACGGCACTCGTAATGGTTTTTGCCTACGGCGGCCGCCGCCTCCGCCGCTCTTTGGCCGTGTTATTTCGCGACGCCCGGCGCCATCCGAGCCCCAACAGCGGCTGGCTTGAGGCTGCGATGGCTGGATTGCTCGGTGTTCAGCTGGGCGGGACAAACACATACGGCGGCATCGTCTCCGAGCGGCCGACGCTCGGAGACCCGGACGTCTCGCTTCGCTCTGTTCATATTCGCCGAGCGGTCGGCATCATGGCCGGGACGGTGCTCGCTTTTACGCTGCTGCTATGGATCGGGGGGATGATCATTGCATTGGCCGGCGCATGGGGCGAATCCACACGCGCTTTATAAGCGGTGCGGACTTACGCCTCCAGCTGAGTACATTGATTTCAGCGTCAATACGAACCCGTACCGGCTGCCGCCTTCCGCCTGGCCGAACAGCAAAGAGTGGATCCGCTGGGCTAGTGAGTATCCTGACTTAGAAGCGGAAGCGCTCGTGGCGCTGATCGCCAGGCAGGAAGGGATTGAGCGTGGGCAAGTGCTCATGACGAATGGAGCGGCTGAGGCGATTTATTTGTTGGCGGCCTTGTTTGCCGGCCGGCGGGTCGGCGTGTTGGAGCCGACGTTTTCTGAGTATCGGCGCGCCTGCCTCGCCTACGGTTGCGAGGTAGCGGCGTTTATGGCCGCGGAAGAACGCGGCTTCTCCTATGATATGGAAGAGGCGGCAGCGTGGGCGGCGGGGCGGGACATCGTGTTTTTATGCCATCCGAACAATCCGACCGGGACGGCGGTGCCGGAGCATGCACTTCGGTCGTTTATTGATGCGGCCGGCCAAGCCGGTACGTATATCGTTGTCGATGAAGCGTTTTATCCGTTTTGGTGCGGCGGGTTTACCGCCGTGCGCTGGCTGGACCGCCACCCGCGTCTCATTGTGCTCCGATCATTGACGAAAATCCATCATTTAGCAGGGGTGCGCCTCGGCTATGTCGTTGCCAATGAGGAGATCGTTGCCGCGTTAAAAACGCGGCAACCGCCATGGAGCGCAAGCCAAGTCGCCCAGCAGCTGGCAATCCGCTTTTTGCAAATGGAGCCGTTTGTAGAGTGGACAAAAGAGCGGCTGGCTGCCGAGCGGGAGCGGGTGTTTCGTATGCTTCCTGCCGGACGGTATGACGTCTCGCCGTCGGTCGTCAACTTTTACTTGCTTCGTCCGCGGTCAGGGCGGACGGAGGCGCTGCTCTTCCATTTATTAAAGAAAGGGATTGTACCCCGGCATACGATGAATTTCCCAGGGCTTGACGGCCGCTACGTGCGGCTGGCGGTCAAAACACAGACCGAAAACGACCGGCTTCTCGAAGCCTTGATGGGGTGGGATGGATGATCGTGTTTGTGAGCGGTGCGGTGCGCAGCGGCAAAAGCGAAGCGGCGGAAGCGTGCGCTAGGTGTCTCGCCCACGGCGGCCGGCTCCATTATCTCGCTACTGCACGGGCGGCGGATGCAGAAATGGCGGCGCGCATCCGCCGCCATCAAGAGCGGCGCACTGCCAGCGGAACGCATTGGACGGTGTGGGAAGCGCCGGCACGCCTCGGCCGACTTGCCCGGTCGCTTCATCCTTCCGACGTTGCGCTCATCGATTGCTTAACCGTGTGGCTGGCGAACGAGCTGTTTAGCGGCGACAGCTGGCGAACGGAGGAGACGTCATTCGCCATCGCCCGCCGGCTGCTCGATGACGTGCGGCGCTTAGCGGATGCCTGCCGAGCCGTTGTCATCGTTTCAAACGAGCTGTTTTCCGGCGGCGTACCGGCTGATCCTGGCACGTTTCACTATATGAAAACGCTCGGGTGGCTTCATCAACAGCTGGTCGCGGAAGCGGCAGCCGCCGCAGTCGTTGAATGCGGCCTCGTTCGGGTGAGAAAAGGGCGGTGGCCGCAATGAAGCAGATGTGGAACGGTTGGCTGTTGGCGCTGCAGCTGTTTACCGTCATTCCGATTCGGCGCTCTATTGAATGGAATGCCCTTCATGTCCGTTGGCTTGTGCGCTTCATGCCGCTTGCGGGGGCGGCGATCGGGGCGCTGGCTGCGGGAGCATATGCTTTATGTTTTCTATTTTCGTTCGGCTCGCCGGCTTTTCTGGCGCTTCTCATTCTTTGGCTTGGCATTTGGATGGCCGGCGGGCTGCACGCCGACGGTTGGATGGATGTGAGCGACGCCTTTTTCTCGTATCGCGACGCCAAACGGCGGCAGGAGATTATGTCCGATTCGCGCGTCGGCGCCTTTGCCGTCTTGTCGCTCGTCTGTTTATTGTCGTTTCGTTGGCTGTTTTTGTATGAGGCGATTGCGGCGGGGATTCCGCCGATGTTGTTTGTTGCCGTGCCGCTGTTGTCGCGGACAGGGGCCGCCTGGTTGCTTTGCGTCGGCAAGCTGGTGAAACCGACAGGAATGGCGGCATCGGTGCGCGAATATAGTTCATGGCGCGATGCCGTCTGGTCGCTTGTGCTCGCATTCTTCTCCCTTTCGCTTCTTTCGTCGATCGGGGGCGTCCCCGTATGGATCAGTGCTGCGCTCGTTATGGCAATGGCGCTTTTGGCGCTAGCGACCAGGCCATGGGCGGAAAAACAGTTCGGCGGCGTCACCGGTGATGTGCTCGGAGCGCTCATTGAAGGAGGGGAGACGCTGTTATGGGGCGTCGTTTGGCTATTACACTCATCCGTCATGGGATGACAGAGTTGAACCGCCAACGGGCGTATATCGGCTGGACGGATGCGCCGCTGGCTGCCGCTGAGCGCGTTCGGCTCCGCCACCTAAAGCCAAAGCTGCCTATGGCGGTTGACCGGGTTGTTTCAAGCGATCTTTGCCGCTGCCAGGAGACGGCGGTTTTGTTGTTCGGCGGCCGCCCGGCGGACTGGTGGACAAGCGGGTGGCGCGAGCTGTCGTTTGGCGTTTGGGAAGGAAAAACGTTTGCCGAATTGGCTGAAGAACCGGCGTACCGCCAATGGCTTGAGGCGCCGTTTTCCATAGCGCCGCCCGGCGGGGAAAGCTATGCCGGTTTTCAGGCGCGCATCACACAGGCGCTCGCGGAGACGATCGCTTTGGCTGAGCGAAGCGGCGCCCGCCATATCGCCGTCATCACCCACGGCGGCCCAATTCGCTTCATGCTCGAGCAATATGCGCCGGTTTCGCGTCCGTTTTGGGAATGGGATGTGCCGTTTGCCGGCGGGTATACGCTCGATTCCACGCTCGAGCGCTGGAAAGGGGGAGAGCGATGCATTTCGTTGTCGGCGGTGCGTTTCAAGGAAAACGAAAATGGGTGCGGGAACGGTACGGAATAAGCGATGGTGTTCATATGGTATGGCATGACGGCTATCAAGAGCCATACGGGCTGCCGGACGGCATCAAGACGGCGAAAACAGTCGTCTTTGATGGGCTCGAAGCCGCCATTCGCCGCTTCCCGGATGCCGAAGAATGGGAGCGATTTTTCTGCGCTTGGAAGCAATGGGAAGACGAAGTGGCCGGCCGCACGGTTGTCTGGGTCGGGACAGACGTAACGCAAGGCGTCGTTCCGACCGCTCGAGAGGATCGGCGTTGGCGCGACGCGGTCGGGATATGCTATCAGCGGCTGGCCGCCATATGCTGCCGCGTCGACCGAATTTGGTGCGGGCTGGCAGAACGATTAAAATAAGGGGGAGAGGACGCATGAAGCTGTACACGCGAACGGGAGATCAAGGAAAAACGAGTTTAGTCGGCGGGCGCGTCGATAAAGATCATTTGCGCGTCGAGGCGTACGGAACGATTGATGAGGCGAATTCGTTCATCGGCTGGGCGCTTGCCTTATTGGTGGATGATGCGCGTTTTCACGATCTTTGCGGTGAGCTGCAAAAAATCCAGCACGAGCTGTTTGACTGCGGCGGGGATTTGGCCATCGTCAACGGCAAGCTGCCGTATAAAGCGACCGAGGAGATGGTCGCGTTTTTAGAACAGCGCATTGACGCGTACGTGCAAGAGGCGCCGCCGCTGCAGAAGTTCATTTTGCCGGGCGGTTCAAAGGCGGCGGCTGCGCTTCATATGGCGCGCACGGTGACAAGGCGGGCGGAACGGTGCATCGTTTCCTTGCAAAAAGCGGAACCGATCAATGATGTTGTGCTCAAATATATGAACCGCTTGTCGGATTATTTGTTCGCCGCCGCCCGGGTCGTGAATGCACGCTTAGGAGTGGGCGACGTCGAGTATGAGCGGAGCGCCATTGTGTTCCGCGACAAGGAGGAAGGGCAATGAACCGCCGCTTTGCCTGGCTGGCTGTTTGCCTGGCCCTTTCTGTCATCGGATCGTTCATCAAGCTGCCGACGTTTGTCGGCAGCATCGCTTTAGACAGCGCGCCGGCGCTTGTTGCCGCCGCTGTTCTCGGCCCGCGCGCCGGAGCAACAGTCGCCGGGCTTGGCCACTTCGTTTCCGCCTACGTCGGCGGCTGGCCGCTCGGCCCGTTCCATTGGATTGTCGCTTGTGAAATGGCGGGGCTTAGCGCCTTGTTTGCCGCACTGTATGGGCGGGGCTGGCGCTTCAGCGGAGCCGCTGCCTTTTTTGTCGGCAATGTGTTCTTGGCGCCGCTGCCGCTTGTCATTTCGTTCGGCTGGCCGTTCGTTGTGGCAATCATTCCGCCGCTGTCGGCGGCTGCGGCCGTCAATGTGTTGATCGCCATGACGGTGATGCCGTCTGTCGTCCGCTTGGCGGCGAAAGCGGGGGTGAGGGCGCCGCATGCGTGATGTGCTCTTTCTCCCGTTTGACGATGGCGTTGAACTAGCGATCGCCGCCGACGGTTCAGCGGCGGTCGGGGAAAAACCGGGCGACGCTGTTTTTGCTCCGGCCGAGACAACGGCCTATTTTGCCGCCCGCGTCGCCTTGATGGAGTTAGCGGGGGTTGGGGCGGAAGCGAAGGCGGTTGTGCTGCAAAACTTTATCGCCGATGAATATTGGGAAGTGCTTTGCCGCGGCATCAAGCGGGCGGGCGACGAGCTGGGGCTTAATCTTCCGATTACGGGCAGCAGTGAATCGAATTTTGCCACCGTGCAGTCAGCGCTTGGGGTGACGGCGATCGGAACGGTGGCGAGCGGACAAAAGAGAATCGGCATCACGCCGGAGGCGGCCCAGTTTGCCGTGGTCGGCCGCCCGCTCGTCGGCCCAGCCGTGTTGGCGCACCCGGAATGGATTGCGCCGCTTTCACTCGTTGCCGAGCTTCTGGCCTCCCCGTATGTTTACGAGTTGATTCCTATCGGCTCAAAAGGTATTTATTATGAATGGACGCAGCTGTTGGCCGCCAACGGTCGCCGGTGGCGCGCCTGCGCATGCCCGCTGCCGCTTTTTGCTTCCGGCGGTCCGGCGACCTCTTTGCTTATCAGTTATGATCCAGCCGGGGAGCAAGTATTAAGAAGGATGGCTGGCCGTCTCTTTTTTCCGCTGTTTGCCGAGCCGTAACCGCCTGTTGTTTTTGGCTAAAAAAACAGTTTCCTTTTCGCTTTTTACCCGTTATCATGAAGATAATGGGATTTTTTTGGCTGCGGTCCGCGGAAAGAATAGGGGGAGAGGGACGATGGACCCCGTCTTTGAACAGTTGTATGAAAAGTATCACGACGATTTGTTTAATTTTTTGTTTTACATGGTGCGGAATCGAGAGCATGCCGAAGATTTAGTCCAAGAAGTATACGTGAAAGTGCTGCGTTCGTATAAGCGGTTTAAAGGGCAATGCAGCGAAAAAACGTGGCTGCTGTCCATTGCGCGCCATGTGGCGATCGATTTTTTCCGCCGGCAAAAGCATCGGCGCAAATGGGCCGGTCCGCCGGAATGGAGCGAGGAGTCGATCGGCGCCGATGAACCGATGCCGGAGGAGGTCGCCATTCAAAAGGAGGAAATTCAGCTCATGTATCGCTGTTTGGCGCGCTGTACGGTCGATCAGCAGCTTGTGCTCGTCCTTCGGTTCATCCAGTCGCTGTCGATCGCGGAAACGGCGGCGGCGCTCGGCTGGACGGAGAGCAAAGTGAAAACGACGCAACACCGTGCGTTAAAGGCGCTGAAGCAATATATGGAGGAAGAGGCAAAACGGGAGGGGTGGCAACATGAAAAAGCTCAACTGGAATGAGCGGTGCATCCAGCACGGCCTTGAACAGCTGCCCGTCGTCAAAGACCGCCGCGCGAAAGAGGATGTTTACGAGCGGCTAGAGCGCGCGCGGCGGGCGGCGCGTTGGAAGCGGCGCTGGCTTCCGGCGGTCGCGTCGGCAGTGGTGCTTGCTGCAGCTGCGGTTGCCGGCCCCCGCCTAATCACTCCGGAACGGGCGGACAAACAGGAAGCCACTTTATCTGCCGCAAAGATGCCGCGGGAAAAGGACGCTTCATTCCGCTCCGAAGCAAGCCCAGAAGTGATGATGGCGGCTGATGTGGCGCCGCCCGTGGCGAATGAAGCAGCCGCCGCAGCGGTCATCGCCTTGCCTGACCCGAAAATCGGCATGGTGGTGCCGGTGACCGTCCCGCTTTTCGGCCGTTTTGCCCCGAAAGAACAGGTGGCGGCCGCGCTCGATGAGCTTGACCGCTCTCCGCTGTGGGGCTCAGCCCAATGGCTTGACGGCGTAACGATGGCGCCGGAAGCGGGCGACGGGCGCGTCTGGACGGTGCACGTTCCGGCCCGTCATCGCATATTTGCCGCCAACCGTGAGGAGCAGCGGCTGTTTTTAGTGGCGGTGGTGGAAACCGTGCGGCAAATGGGCGGGCGGTATATCCGCTTTTTCACCGGAGCGGAAGAAGGCCTTGAGCTGTCGGCGTCCGGGCAGCTGAAAACGACAAAAGTAAATCGGCAAAAACGAATTTATTATATGAACCGCCTCTCTTCGTTCGGCCATGCGGTGCTGGTTTCGGCCCCGAGCGACGCCCGCTCGTTTCCCGAGGCGGTGGAGCGGATGAAAAAGCCGGGCGGCCGCGGATTTGAGCCGGCCATTCCGCCGGAAGTGGAGATCGACCGAGTCGACGTCAACGGGCGCCATGCCGCCGTCTCGCTTCGCTTTTCCGCCTTGGTGGACATAGCGGATGAGACGCGCATGGCAGAAGCGATTTTGTTGACGGCAAAAGAGTTCGGCTTGCGAGAGGTGACGTTGGCGGCCAATGGCCGCTCGGCCATCGGCCCGTATCCGCTTGGGGAGCGGATCAAGGTGCCGGCCGGTCCGAACGCGGAACTGTTGACAGCAGGCAGGCGATAGCGGCCGGTGCCGCCTCCTGGCTACTTTCCGACGATGTCATTTTGTTACAGTTTTGTTAATGTCGTCGCAGTGTTGTTCTATCGATGATCGTTTTGACATAAGACATATATGGCACGAAGAAGGGAAGGAGGGATGAGAATGGATGATGTCATGAGACGGATTTTAGCGGTCGCCGGTGTGGCGGTATGCGTCGGGCTGTTGTTTCTTGTCGGCGCTAACGGATGATTGGATGAATATTCGCAAAACGGTTGTCCTCTTTCGCGGTGATGCGTTATAATGAGAAAAACATCAGGAGAGGAGAACGGCAGATGTTGACCGACTACCATAACCATCTCGAGCGGGGGACGCTGACGCTTGGTTATTTGCGCCAATTTACGGATGAGGCGGCGAAAAAAGGGATTGAGCATTTTGGCATTTCTGAACACGCCTATCATTTTTACCAAACGAAGAACATTTTGTCCAACCCGTGGGTGGAAGCGCGCCGCTGCTACGATATGGACGATTACGTCCGGCTGTTCCACGAAGCGTGGGATGCCGGCATCGATGTGAAAATGTCGATCGAAATGGACTATACGCCAGGCAAGCATGAGGAGATGGCGGCGTTCATCCGCGCGTACGATTTTGACTATGTCATCGGCTCCATTCATTGGGTTGACGATTTCGGCATCGACTTAGTCGAATATCGCCGCGAGTGGGAGCGACGTGATTTGTACGATACATACCGCAAATATTTTGATCAAGTCGTGACGCTTGCCGAATCGGACTTATTTGACATTATCGGCCACCTCGATTTGGTGAAAATTTTTAAATATGTTCCAGAAGATGAAGAGTTTTTGCTTGAACAATACGACCGGGCGACAACGGCGCTCGCCAATTCGAAAACGTGCGTCGAAATCAGCACGGCCGGACTGCGCAAGCCGGTCGGCGAGCTGTACCCGGACCCGCGCCTGCTGAAAATGTGCTATGAAAAGGGCATTCCGATCGTCTTTTCCTCCGACGCGCACGTGCCGGAACATGTCGGCGCCGACTTTGACAAGGCGATCGAACTCGCCCGCAGCGTCGGCTACACCGAGCTGATGACGTTCTCGAAAGGAGAACGGAAAGCGGTGCCGCTCGGTTGAACGGAATGAGATAACGAACGAAAACCATGCAGGTTTCCGATCGGCGAAGCCTGCATAGTTTTTAGGGCCAAGCGGACTAAACCGCGGCCTGCCTATGCAAGGGAGGCACCCATTTTTCACCGGTTAATGCTGCGAACGAACAAAAAACGCAGGCTTCCGATTTTGAAGCCTGCGTTTTTTATGACTACGCCTCAAGCCGTTTGACGGTCTCAATATCATCAATTTGCGCCAGTGCGTTTAACACCGCATCATCCACCGGTTTGTCAAGCGAGAGGATCATCATCGCTTTCCCCCCCGCCTCCTGCCGCCCGACTTGCATCGTGGCGATGTTGACATCGTGCGCCCCCAACACGTTCCCGACTTTGCCGATCATTCCCGGCCGGTCTTGGTGCTGAATGTACAACAGATGTCCTTCCGGGGCGAAGTCGATGGCGACGCCGTTGAAGTGGACGATGCGGTCGCCGTAGTTCGGCACGTGCGTTCCTTTGATCGTGAACGTTTTGTTCTCGCCATGGACAGTGAGGGAAATGCAGTTTGCATATCCGTGCGTTTCATCGGAAAATTTTTCCCCGTACGTAATGCCGCGTTCTTTAGCGACCATGGCGGCGTTCACCTCGTTGACCGTAGAGGCGACGCGCGGCCGCAGGAAGCCGGCGAGCAAGCTGCGCGTAATGTACGTCGTTTCCAAATCAGCGACCGTGCCGGCATAGGTGACGGACAGCTCTTGCACCGGGATGTTCATAAACTGCGACGCGATCAAGCCAAGCTTCCGGCCTAAATGATAGAATGATTGAATTTTTTCATAGACGTCTTTTGACAAGGCCGGCAAGTTGATCGACGACGTGACCGGCTGCCCTTCGAAAAAGTGGAGCAACTCTTCAGCGACTTGAGTGGCGACGTTCAATTGCGCCTCAACCGTCGATGCCCCTAAGTGCGGCGTCGTGATGACATTGTCAAACGCCAAAAGTGGGTGATCGCCCGGCGGTTCTTGTTCAAAGACGTCAAGGGCAACGCCAGCGACATGGCCGCTTTCTAAAAATGGGATGAGCGCCTGTTCGTCGATGATGCCGCCGCGGGCACAGTTGACTAAATAGACCCCTTTTTTCGTTTTCGCCAAGTTTTCCGTGCCAAGGAGCCCCCGCGTTTCTTTTGTCAGCGGCGTATGGACGGTGATGATGTCGGCGGAAGCCAGCACTTCATCGAGCGAATGGATGGAGACGCCGAGTTTTTCGGCCCGCTCTTTCGTTAAAAACGGGTCATACACGTGCACGGTCATGCCAAACGCGCGCGCCCGTTTGGCGACTTCCGATCCGATGCGGCCGAAGCCGATCACGCCGAGTTTTTTGCCGAACAGCTCGTTGCCGACAAACGCTGAGCGGTTCCATTCCCGCGATTTGACGGAAATGTGCGCCTGCGGAATGCGGCGGACAAGCGCTGCCATCATCGCGAATGTATGTTCAGCAGCGGAAATCGTATTGCCGTTTGGCGCATTAATAACGACGATCCCGCGTTTTGTCGCCGCGTCGACATCAATGTTGTCAACGCCGACACCGGCGCGGCCGACAATTTTCAACTTCGTCATTTTCTCCAATAATTCTTCTGTCACTTTCGTCGCGCTGCGTACGAGCAAGGCGTCAAACGTGTGTAATTCGTCTTCAACTTCGCCAACCTTTTTTTGCACGATGTCAATGTTTGCTGATGTGCGCAGCGGCGTCAAGCCTTCTTCACTAATGGCGTCGGAAACGAGTACGCGAAACACAGTCGGTGCCCCTTTCTTTTTCGAAGATGTTAAATTTCTGATAATTTAACATACTAAAACGGTTTCTGTCAATGGGATCTGAAGAAGTTATACAAATGAAAACGTTTTTTTATAAAGGAATGTTCGGATTTAGAAAAAGAAAAACGCCCATATCAAAAGATATGAGCGAGATAGTTCGGAAATAAACGGGGATTCGCCGTCTCCGTCCTGTTTGGCGTCTAGTGCGGATTACTCACTTTTTTTCTCATTGTAGCGGGCGATGCACTCGTCGATCAGCTTCGCGGCGGCTTCCGGCCCTTCCCATGTGCCGATTTCCGTCCGTTTGCCTTGCAAATCTTTATAGCGTTCAAAGAAGTGGGCGATTTCTTTCAGTTTATGCTGCGGCAAGTCTTCGATTGAGCGAACTTCATCAAAACGAGGATCTTCAACCGGTACGCCGATGAGTTTCGCATCCTCTTCGCCGCTGTCGATCATGTTTAAAAAGCCGATGACGCGCGTATCAATGACGCAGCCCGGGAACGTTGGGTTCGTCGTAATGACTAAAATGTCGAGCGGGTCGCCATCAAGCGCCAGTGTGTTTTGCAAGTAGCCGTATTCCGCCGGGTAAAACATCGGCGAGTACAAGACGCGGTCGAGCTTGAAAATGCCCCGCTCTTTGTCGAACTCGTATTTGTTTTGGCTGCCGGTCGGAATTTCGATAAACGCTTCGACAATTTTATTTTCGAATGCCATAACCCGTTCCTCCTTTTTTGCTCGTTATGTATGCACGAAAACTTGTCCGCCGGTCGGCGGCGGACAAGACAATCTTATTTTAGCATGTTCGCCCAAGATGCGCTACTTATGGAATGGCATTTTTCGCGCCGTTGCTAAAAAACCCTCTTGCCAATCGGCAAGAGGGGGGATTTCAGTCGAATTTATTCGGATCGCCGTCAAACGGCTCATCAGCGACTTTGATCGACTCAGTCGGACAGCCTTCAAACGCGTCCATCATATCGTCAATTAAAATATCCGGCACTTCGACGATTCCTTGGTTGTCATCAAGGGTGACGTAGGCGATGCCGTCTTCGTCGTAGTCGTAAATGTCCGGAGCTGCTGCGCCGCATGCGCCGCAGGCAATACATGTTTCTTTATCGACGATCGTATACTTTGGCATAAAGATCTAACCTCCCCAAGTTTATTGGAAACGGACGGGCCATCTCCGTGTTGCCTGCTCGGAAATGAACTTTCACTTTTATAATAAGACCGTTCGTCCCGCATTTCAATAAAAAAATTGCTCCCCTGTATTTTTACACATATGCATGTCGTTTATTTTCGTTACCTAAAAGACCGATGATTTCAGAGGAGAGACTGCTCTCACACAGTTTTTTTCAAATTGAGAAATCTTGCGGCGACGCAACTTTATTCCTTTCCATTTCTCGCAAATCGAGCAAATCCGCTGTTTTTCACCATCCCTCTAGGTAGGGGAACGATGATTTCGCAGCCGATATGGGGCAAAGGAGGTGTTTTTTCAAATAAGAGCCCTCACTACGTTTAAGAACTGATGGAGAAAGAAACCGGCCAGTGTTCGCCAGCCGTTTCGATGCCAAATTGCCTATTTTTCATGCCGACCAACTGGGCGATTTTTGTTACAATAGAGGCGAGGGAGGAACAAGTGATGCGGCATGGTTATGCCTCGTTTTTGCTTGCCCACTGCTTGCGCCGCTTCAACGGCGAACGGACGCTGGCAGCGGTATACCATTTATTTTCTGGGAAAAAGTCGGCGCAAACGTTGCAAGACAGCAAATGGTTTCGGCTCGAGCCGTTTTTTGGCACGTGGAAAGATGTGACGGTGGCCGAGCTTGACACGGCTGCACAGGTGCTCGCCGAACAGCGGTTGGCCGCGCCCGGGGACAACCGAACGTACAGGTTGACAGAGGCCGGGGAGCGCTGGCTTGACGGACAGGAAATGCTGCTTCCCCGCCATTTGAACGGCTGGCGTTATCATGAGATCGATCAGCTGTTTTGGCAGCGCCTCTCTCTCGTTGGCCAAACGTTATCCAACCTCGTTTACGGGCAGCGCTTTGCACCGATTTGCCGCGATGAGCGAACGCTCCTATGGGTGAAGCAATATGTGCTCGCCAACGGCTCACGACAAGCGCTCGCTGCCGCGTTTTATAACGAGTTCATCCGGCTGCTTCGGGCTGTCTCCGAGGAGGAAGCGACGGTGTTTACATTGCGGCTCACAAGCGCTGCGCGCATCGGCTGGACGGCGGAGCAAATCGCCGCCTATTTGCAAACGGATGCGCTTTATGTGCAGTTTCAATTTCGCAACGTTCTTCATTATATGATGGCGGAGGCCGAAGCCGGACGCGCTCCGCTGATGGCGGAGATGATGGCTGGGCTCGTGCCGGTGCAGCTGACGCAATCGGCGCAAAAAACGTACGAATGGCTGAAGAAAGGAAAAACGATCGAAGAAATCGCCGCCCTTCGCCGTCTAAAGCGGAGCACGATTGAGGATCATATTGTCGAAATCGCCGCCAACGTGCCCGGCTTTTCGATCGCTCCGTTTGTGGCGGACGAGAAGGCGGCTTCGATTCAAGCGGCGGCGCGGGCGCTCGGAACGCGCAAGTTAAAGCATATTCGCGACACGCTCGGCGGCGCGGCGAGTTATTTTGAAATTCGCCTCGTGTTAGCAAAGGAAGTGGGACGTTGGATGAATTAATAAAAATCTTGCATGCGCGGTTTGGACATGCCTCATTCCGCCCAGGGCAGCGGGAAGTGGTCGAAGACGTGCTCGCCGGACGCGACGTGTTGGCGATGTTGCCGACCGGAAGCGGCAAGTCGCTTTGCTACCAGCTGCCGGTGTATTTGCTCCCCGGAAGCGTGCTTATCGTTTCGCCGCTTGTCTCGCTCATGGAAGATCAAGTCGAACAGCTGCGCCGACGCGGGGAAAAGCGGGTGATTGCTTTCCATAGCTTGCTCGATGCGGAAGAAAAATGGCAGGCGCTCGCCTCGCTGCCCGATTTTCGTTTCATTTACGCTTCGCCGGAAATGCTGCAATCGGCTAAATTTTTGGCGGCGCTCGGGCGCGCGCGCATTTCCTTATTTGTTGTTGATGAAGCGCATTGCATTTCCCAATGGGGGTATGATTTCCGCCCCGACTTTTTAAAACTCGGGGCGGTCCGGCGCGCGCTCGGTTCTCCGCCGTGCCTGGCGCTGACGGCGACGGCGCCGCCGGAGGTGCGCGATGATATCGTCCGCACGCTCGGGATGGAGCGCGCCCGCCTTCATATTTATTCTGTTGATCGCCCGAACATCGCCTTAAAGGTCGAGCATTGCTTATCGGCTGAAGAAAAAGCAGCGCGCTTAGTTGAATATGCGGGGCGGCTTGAAGGGCCGGGAATCGTTTACTTTTCAAGCCGTCAATGGGCGGAAGAAATGGCCCGCCGCCTTGAGGGAAGCGGGGCGGGGCGGGTGGCGTACTACCATGCCGGCATGGATGGGGAGCAGCGGCTGCTCGTGCAGCAGCAATTTTTATACGGCCAGCTCGATATCGTTTGCTGTACGAGCGCGTTTGGCATGGGCGTGAACAAAGAAAACGTCCGGTTCGTGCTCCATTTTCATATGCCGGCTCAGCTCGAGGCGTATGTGCAGGAAATCGGGCGCGCCGGACGCGACGGGGCGCCGAGTCTAGCCGTGCTGTTTTACGCTGATGGCGACCGGGCCATCGCCCAGGCGGTGGCCGAAGCCGAGCTTCCCGATCCGCACGAGCTGCGCGAATGGTGCCGGCGGCTGCCAGAAGACGCCGCTGCCGATCAATGGAAGGCTGCCATCGAAGCGAGCGGATTTACGGACATACAAAAACGGCTTGTGGCGTACTGTTTAGAATGGGGACAAACAGCGGCGTCCGAACGGATCACGGCTGAGGCGAAGGAGCAACTGTATGAAAGAATGGCCGCGGCCATGGAGGCGCGGCGGCGCTGGAAGCGAAAAAAGCTGCAGGAAATGGATGACTGGGTGCACACCTCTTCCTGCCGGCGTGCGGCGATCGTCCGCGCGTTCGGGGAGGAGCTGACGGACAAGCCGGATGTGTGCTGCGATGGTTGCGGGCTGCGGCTTGATGCCTATATGCGCGCCGCCCGCCATCCGGCTGCGGCGCCGATCGGCCACTGGCGCGAAGAGCTATGGCGGATGTTTTTCAGCGGGGGGCGGCAAGATGAGGCGGCAAAGTGAACAAATTCAACATATGACGGACCGCGAAGTGCTTTTTCATCTTTATTTGACGCAAGGGCTGCTGCTTGCCGTTGCCGGCGTCGCCTCGCTATTTTTGTTCGATTGGGCCGAGTGGCGTCGGCTTTGGCGGCTCGATCTGTCCGATGTGCTGTTATACGGGGTGGGCGCGGCGGCGCTCGTGTTGGCGGCTGATTTTTTGGCGATGCGCTATTTGCCGGAAGACTGGCATGATGACGGCGGGGTGAATGAAAAAATTTTCCGCGGTCGCTCCATTTTGCATCTCTTTTTTTTATGCGGGCTGATTGCCGTCACCGAAGAATGGCTGTTTCGCGGCATCGTGCAGACACATTGGGGGCTTTGGGCCGCGAGTGCGATTTTCGCCGTGCTGCACGTCCGGTATTTGGAAAAGTGGTTTTTATTCCTCATGGTCATCGTGCTTAGTTTGTTTCTAGGCGTGCTGTACGAACGGACTGGCAGCTTATGGGTGACGGTCACCGCCCATTTTTTGATCGATTTTGTGCTTGCTTTACATATTCG
Source organism: Geobacillus subterraneus (assembly GCF_001618685.1). Taxonomy (GTDB): domain Bacteria; phylum Bacillota; class Bacilli; order Bacillales; family Anoxybacillaceae; genus Geobacillus; species Geobacillus subterraneus. Next base: position 977,911 of record NZ_CP014342.1, read on the forward strand.
TCTAGGCGGAGAGACAGAGGAGGAAGGGAAGTGAAGCGATGGAAGGAGCATCGGGACGCCTGGCGCGGAAACAACGGTTGGCGTCGGGCGCCAATGCGCCGTCGTCACGCCTAAAAAGACGACGGCAAAAAGAAGAGCAAAAGCGAAAATACATCCCGGCCCGCCTGCTGGCGTTTTTGTTTTTGGCGCTGCCGGCGGCGGTACTGGCTATCCACCACGTCCGGTCGGAGTCGGGAACGGTTACAGTCGTCCGCCATGAGGAAAACAGCAGCCGCGAGACTGTGCGTATCATTCAGGTCGACGACGTCAAGGCAGCTAGTGAAACAGCGAAACGGGAGCGGCCGGCGGACCGAAAGGCGGTTGATGAAACGGACGACAAGATCATCACCCACGTTGTCGCGGCGAACGAAACGCTATACAGCATCGCCATGAAATATTACGGCACGTCAAGCGCTATGGAGCTTATCAAAAAGGAAAACGGCTTGGCAACGAGCCGGCTTGAGCCGGGGCAAACGCTGCGCATCCCGCTTCATGAAGAACGTTGAGTCCGTCTGGCCTCGCCGCCAAAAAACTGGCGGCCGGTGTTTTTCCCTTTGTTCTAACGCCGCTTAACGCGGCATATGATGGACAATAGAAAAGGACAAGGGGGAGAGCACGATGGCCTATTTTCCGAGCGAATTTTCCCTCGATGAAGTGACAAAAGAAATGTTGCTTGCGGTTATTGAAAAAAAGAAAAAATGGGAGCGGCTCGAAAAGCGGACGACCGTTTTGCAAGCCGCCTCATTTGTCGGCTTGGCGGCTTTCCTTCTTTATGTGATTGCCAACGCGGCGGTCGTGGCGACGTGGAGCGGGCGGTTTGCCTGGTTTTTTGCCGCGCCTGTCCACATTCTTATCCTGCTTCTTTTGTGCACCGTTTATTGGGCCGCTGTCTATTACAAAGGAAAAAGTGAAAAGGCGGAAGATGATTTTCACGCCCTCCGTTGCGAAATTATTCAAAAAAGCATCGATTTATGGAAAGACGAAGAGCAGTGGAACGGGCGTCACCGGCTGTTTGAGTGGCTGAAGCGGGAATACGACATTAACCTATATTATGAGCATAGCTGAATGGGTTTTCCATTCCGTAGCGTTCGCGTAAGCGGCCTGTCTATGCTTCCAGATGGACGCCTCAGGCGGCTTGTTGCAGCCGTGCGCGGGGAAACTTTTGTGCTTCCTTCCGTTTTGAAGGAAAGATCGAATCCGCAGTCATGGTTATCCCCCGCTTTTCTTCTGCTTTGCAAAGCGGGGGATGTGTTTAGATGAAAATTAAAAGACTTTTTTATGGTTGCGCTCTTCTTTTAAAATCTCGACCGCTTCGCGGAACCGCTGCGCGTGAACGATTTCCCGCTCGCGCAAAAAGCGGAGCCCGTCGTTTAAGTCCGGATCGTCGCTCATGTTGATGATCCATTGATACGTGGCGCGCGCCTTCTCTTCAGCGGCGATGTCTTCGTACAAGTCAGTGATCGGATCGCCTTTCGCCTGAATGTACGTCGCCGTAAACGGATTGCCGGCGGCGTTATGGTAAAAGAGGGCGCGCTCATGGTCGACGTAATGCGGCTCAAGCCCGACTTCTTTCAGCTGTTCCGGCGTCGCGTCTTTCGTTAGTTTGTATACCATGGTGGCGATCATTTCGAGATGGGCGAGCTCTTCTGTGCCGATGTCGTTTAGCAATCCGATCACTTTCGATGGCAGCGTATAGCGTTGGTTTAAGTAACGGAGCGCCGCGGCGAGCTCCCCGTCCGCTCCCCCGTACTGTTCGATCAAATATTTTGCCAGCCTCGGGTTGCACGTGCTGACGCGGACCGGGTATTGCAATTTTTTTTCATAAATCCACATGATCCGTTCCTCCTTGCGCTCGTGATGGATCAGCTACACTTGCCAAGGCCATGGCGTGTCGTCCCAGTTCCACGGATAGTTGGAATAGCTATGGCCAAACTGCTCGAGCGGGCCGTAGGCGGCTTCAAACTGCTTTTTCAGCTGCTTCCGCTTTTGGGCGAGTTGGTTAAATTGTTGAATCGCCTGGTAATCGGTTGGATGAGTGTCTAAATAAAGCGTGAGCTCAACGAGGGCAAAGTCGACAGCCTGCAGCTCTTCGAGCTGCTCATAATACTCCTTTGGCATTTGTTTCATGAGCCATCACCTTTTGTTTTCGTTTCGTAAGGGCTGTAATAGGGGTCGTAAAACACTTGCCAAAGCGTTCCTTTCATTAATGCTTCGCGAAGCGGAAATTGCGGCAAGTTTGGCGGTTGGAATCCGACGTACAAGTTCGGCGCGGTGACGTACGTTTTGACACGGATCGGCGGGCACGGGTCAAACGGACTAATATACGGTTCGTACTGTTTTCGTGTCGTAAACATCAAACCCCCCCTTTTTTGGCAAAGTTCAGTCTATATGTATGATAGAGCGGTATCGTTCATGCCTGTTTGCCACGACGAATGATAGGAATAAAATTAAGGAGGAAAACATGGGCCGCCTATCGATGACAGCCATGGCCGCTGTTTTGTGCACTTACTTGTTTTTTCGCTGGCTGCCGCCGCTTGAACCGTTTTCCTTTGCGCAGTTTTTGACGGGGCTGCTGTTTTCCCCGCTTCGGACATGGCTTGCGTTCGCTTGTTTTTTGCTTGGCGCTGCTGCCAATGGGGCGCTTATCCGTACGGCGATCATCGGGAGCGGGCGTCTGCTGTCCGGACGGCGGTTCCGTGTTGGTGAATGGTTGATGAGCATGGCGGCGCTCAGCCATTTTTATTGGGCGTTTCAGTTTCATTGGCAAACAGCGGCGCTTTTTTTCGTTTTTTCCTTCTGTTATGGTATGATGACGATGAGAGAACGCCGGCTGAAAGAAGGCGGCCGGCTTTAGCAGGAGGAAGTATGGTCATCGGGGGAATGATCACGAGCGTTCTGTTTTTGCTTGGCTATATGTGGAAAGAAGCGCACAGCAATCGGGTTCGTCACGTGACGTTGTCGTTTCCTCATTTTCCCATTCACTGGCCGCCGCTTACCATTTTTTTTATTTCTGATATTCATCGGCGGATCGTTTCGTCACGCATGCTTGAGAACGTGAAAGGAAAGGCTGATCTCGTCGTGATTGGCGGAGATTTGGCCGAAAGAGGGGTACCCGAAGCGCGCGTCCGCGAAAATGTACGCCGGTTGCAAGCGGTCGCTCCCGTTTATTTCGTCTGGGGAAACAATGATGACGAAGTCGATTACGATCTTCAATCATTGCTCGAGGAAGAGCGCGTCCATGTGCTCAAAAACAAAGCGAAAGTATGGGAGCACGGCGGTGTGCCGGTCGCGCTCATCGGCGTCGGCGATGTAAGCCGGAAGGAGGCGGATATCGATCGAGCGCTCGAATGTGCTCCACCCCAATCATTTCGGATTTTAGCTTGTCATAATCCGGCGATCATCGGCCGCCTGAGAGATGAACAGCGCATTTCGCTCGTGTTGAGCGGCCATACACATGGCGGGCAAATCCGGTTGTTTTCGCTTGGATTGTATGAGAAAGGAGGGCTCAAATGGCACGGAAACACTGCGTTGTTTACGAGTAATGGCTACGGGACGACCGGGGTGCCGCTTCGCCTCGGAGCGCCGGCAGAGACTCATCTCATCACGATTGTGCCCGGAAAAACGACAACCGAGAAAAAATGCTTGTCTAAAACCGGAGAAACGATGTAAACTCATTAATAATAACAAATGAACCAATTGCGAGTTGCAACATACAATAACGGTAAGAGATGGCTCTGTAGGTAAGGAGGGGTGCCGATGCGTCTTGAGCGCTTGACCCACAACAAAATTAAAATCTTCCTGACATTCGATGATTTGCTTGATCGCGGATTGACAAAAGACGATTTATGGAAAGACACGTTTAAAGTCCATCAGTTGTTCCGCGATATGATTGAGGAAGCAAGCGAAGAGCTCGGCTTCGAAGTGAACGGATCGATCGCGGTCGAAGTGTACTCTTTACCGGCACAGGGCATGGTCGTTATCGTCACGAACGAAGGCGACTACGACGACATCGAAGAAGAATTTGCCGATGATTACATTGAAATGCAAGTAACGCTCGATGAGAGTGATGACATATTTTACGAATTCCAAACGTTCGAAGATGTCATTCAGCTCGCCCATCGTTTGTGTGCGGTCGGATGCCTTGATGGCACACTCTATTCGTACCAAGGCCGCTTTTACTTGCATGTTGCCGAAGAACCACCGATTCCGCTCGACAACTTCGTCGCCTTGCTGGCCGAGTTCGGCAACCCGGCTACGATAACGATACACCGTGTGCAAGAATATGGAAAACGATTAATGGAACGCCGCGCCATTGAGCAACTCGTTCATTATTTCCGGGCCGACTAAGCATAACTAGACTCCTTTATATGGACAAGGAGTCTATTTTTTCGGGTGAAACGCCGCCTGGAGCGTTCGGCCCGTTTCACCATTTTTCCTTTGCAGACGCCAAGAGAAGGTGTATACTATGACATGGAAGGCGACAAACTATTATAGCGAGCTTATAGGAGGTTTACGTATGGCAGCCGATAAGCATACGGAAGACAAGGAACAACAATACGACGTGCTGGCGTCGACGCAAATTGTTATACATAGAGCATTGGAAAAGCTCGGCTACCCGGAAGAAGTGTACGAGCTCTTGAAAGAGCCGATCCGCGTGCTGACCGTCCGCATTCCGGTGCGCATGGACGACGGATCGGTGAAAATTTTTACCGGCTATCGGGCGCAGCATAACGATGCAGTCGGCCCGACGAAGGGCGGCGTGCGCTTTCATCCTGATGTCACCGAGCGTGAGGTGAAAGCGCTGTCGATCTGGATGAGCTTAAAATGCGGCATCGTCGATTTGCCGTATGGCGGCGGCAAAGGCGGCATCGTCTGCGACCCGCGCACGATGTCGTTCCGCGAGCTTGAGCGGTTAAGCCGCGGGTATGTACGCGCCATCAGCCAAATCGTCGGACCGTCCAAAGACATCCCGGCGCCTGACGTGTTTACGAACTCGCAAATTATGGCATGGATGATGGATGAGTACAGCCGCATCCGCGAATTCGATTCGCCGGGCTTTATTACCGGAAAGCCGCTTGTGCTCGGCGGTTCGCACGGCCGGGAAACAGCGACGGCCAAAGGGGTGACGATTTGCATCCGCGAGGCGGCGAAAAAACGCGGTTTGTCGCTTGAAGGAGCGCGCGTCGTCGTTCAAGGATTCGGCAACGCCGGCAGCTATTTGGCGAAGTTTATGCATGACGCCGGGGCGAAAGTCGTCGGCATTTCCGACGTATACGGCGCGCTGTACGACCCGAACGGGCTCGATATCGATTATTTGCTCGAGCGGCGCGACAGCTTCGGTACGGTGACGAAGCTGTTTAAAAACACGATTTCGAATAAAGAGCTGCTTGAGCTCGATTGCGACATTTTAGTGCCGGCGGCCATCGAAAACCAGATTACGGCCGAAAACGCCCCGCGCATTAAGGCGGGCATCGTTGTCGAGGCGGCGAACGGCCCGACGACGCTCGAGGCGACAGAAATTTTGACACAACGCGGCATTTTGCTTGTCCCGGATGTGCTCGCCAGCGCCGGCGGCGTGACGGTGTCGTATTTCGAATGGGTGCAAAACAACCAAGGCTATTATTGGACGGAAGAAGAAGTTGAACAGCGGCTTGAGAAAGTGATGGTCAAGGCGTTTAACAATGTCTATGACATGGCGCAAACGCGCCGCGTTGACATGCGCCTTGCCGCCTACATGGTCGGCGTCCGTAAAATGGCGGAAGCGTGCCGATTCCGCGGCTGGGTGTGAACGCGGCGAGCGCTGACGTTTGCAAGCTTTCGCGAAATCCCCTATCATAAGATAGGGGATTTTTTGCTTCGTGCGAGGTGACAAAAACATGAGGGAAGAAACCATCATCATCGTCGGCGGCGGACCATGTGGACTGGCGGCGGCGATCGCTTTACAGGATGCCGGGTTTTCGCCGCTTGTGATCGAAAAAGGAAACATCGTCCATGCGATTTATCGCTTCCCGACGCATCAAACGTTTTTCAGCACGAGCGATCGGCTCGAAATCGGCGGTGTGCCGTTTATTACAGAAAATCGGAAGCCGACGAGGAGCCAGGCGCTCGCCTATTACCGCGAAGTCGTCGTCCGTAAACAAGTGCGCGTCAATACGTTTGAAGAAGTGAAAACGATCAAGCGGCAACAAGACGGGGCGTTTTTGGTTGAAACGTCAAAAGACACGTATCGTGCCCAATACGTCGTGGTTGCCACCGGGTATTACGACCATCCCAACGATATGAACGTGCCGGGGGAAGAGCTGCCGAAAGTGATGCATTATTTTAAAGAAGCGCACCCGTACTTCAACACCGACTGCGTTGTCATCGGCGGGAAAAATTCGAGCGTCGACGCGGCGATGGAGCTTGTCAAAGCCGGGGCGCGCGTCACGGTGCTATACCGCGGCGGCGGGTATTCAAAAAGCATCAAACCATGGATTTTGCCGGAGTTTGATGCATTGGTGCGCAAAGGCGTCATCCGCATGGAATTTCACGCCCATGTGAAAGAAATTACGGAAGATGCCGTCGTTTACGAAGTAAACGGGGAAACGAAAACGATCAAAAACGATTTTGTGTTCGCGATGACCGGCTATCATCCTGACCATCGCTTTTTAACGAGCATCGGCGTTCACGTTGATCCGGAAAGCGGCCGGCCGCATTATGACCCGGACACGATGGAGACGAATGTGCCAGGGGTGTTTATCGCCGGGGTGATCGCCGCTGGCAATGATGCCAATGAAATTTTTATCGAAAACGGCCGTTTTCACGGAGATCATATCGCTGCCTGCATCGCCGAACGCGAGCGGGAAGCATCGGCCCGGAAGCCGTTGTAACCCCCGTCTAGGCGCGGCAAAATCAGATGGGCATCATGTTTGAAATCGAAAAGCGAAGGTGACGGATGTGACGAAACGGAAGGTAGTGCTGCTGACGACCGGCGGCACGATCGCCAGCAAACGGAATGAACGGTCCGGCCGCTTGAACGCCGGGGCGTTAAGCGGCGAAGAGCTCGCTGCGATGTGCCATTTGCCGGAAGAGATCGAAGTCAAAGTTGAGAGCGTGTTCCAGCTGCCGAGCATGCATTTGACGTTCGCGCATTGGATGGAGTTAAAAAAGCGGATTGAGGCGCATTTTGCCGACCCGTCTGTTGATGGCATCGTCGTCACCCATGGGACCGATGCGCTTGAGGAGACGGCGTACTTTCTTGATTTGACGGTGAATGACCCGCGCGCAATCGTCGTCACCGGCTCGCAGCGGGCGCCGGCCGATTTAGGAAGCGATGTGTATATCAACATCCGCCATGCCATTTACGCTGCGTGCGCGGAGCCGTTGCGCGGAGCGGGGACGGTCGTCGTGTTCAACGAGCGCATTTTTGCCGCGAAATACGTGAAAAAAGAGCACGCCTCGAACATTCAAGGGTTTAATGCGTTTGGCTTCGGCTATTTAGGCATTATTGACAACGATGAAGTGCATGTGTACCAAAAGCCGATCCGGCGTGAATATTACGAACTCGTGCGCCCGCTTCCGCCCGTCGACATTGTGAAATGTTATTTGGAAGCGGACGGAAAGTTTATTAAAGCGGCCCGTGAAAGCGGCGTTGCCGGCATTGTGCTCGAAGGAGTCGGCCGCGGACAAGTGGCGCCGAACATGGTCAGTGAAATCGTCAAGGCCATCGAAGCCGGCATAAAAGTCGTCGTGACGACGAGCGCCGAGGAAGGAGCGGTGTACACGACGTACGATTATTTAGGGAGCGCCTATGATTTGCATAAAAAAGGCGTGATTCTCGGCAGCGACTACGATGCGAAAAAAGCGCGCATCAAACTCGCCGTCGCCCTTGCTTCCGGCGCGGCCCTCGACGGCTTGTTTGCCTATTAGGCGAGGAGCTGTCCGGCAATTTCTCTTTTTCGCTTCCTAGTTTCGTGGTACGATAGAGGTAAAACGACAGAGAAACGGGGATCGGTATGTTTTCGCTCATTTCTGCCGGCGTCGCCCCCGGGGTGGCGCTGCTCAGCTATTTTTACTTAAAGGACGAGTATGAGGCTGAACCGCTGTCCTTTGTGTTGCGCATGTTTTTTTTCGGCGTCCTCCTCGTTTTTCCGATCATGTTCATTCAATACGTGTTAGCGGAGGAAAACATCATTTCATCGCCGGCGGCTGAAGCGTTCCTATCTGCGGCGCTGCTTGAAGAGTTTGTCAAATGGTTTATCATCTATTTTTTTGTGTACGACCACGATGAATTTGATGAGCCGTACGACGGCATTGTGTACAGCGCCAGCGTCTCGCTGGGCTTTGCGACGCTCGAAAACATTTTATACTTGCTGGCCAACGGGGTGGAGACAGCCGTCGCCCGGGCGCTGTTGCCGGTGTCAAGCCATGCGCTGTTTGCCGTCATTATGGGGTTTTATTTCGGCAAGGCGAAATTTGCCGGCCGAAAGCGCCGCTATTATTTATGGGCGTCGTTTTTGCTGCCGTTTTTTCTCCACGGCATCTATGACTGGATTTTGCTGGCCAACAAGCAATGGGGCTATTACATGGGGCCGTTTATGCTCGCTTTATGGTGGGTGGCGCTGCGCAAAGTGAAGCAAGCAAAAGGGTACGCCCGCTGTCAAGTGACGCCGTCAGCGAAAGCGGTCGTTCGAAAAGTAGAACTTCCTTAAAAAGGTGCGATTGTGGCTGCTGCAAGGCGTTGAAACGCGAAAAGGGGCATCCGAAAGCCGAACACGCGGCTTTCCGGACGGCCCTTTTTTCTTTTTTCTGCATAAAGAGGGAAAACAGGAGGAAAATAAGGATAAAAACGGCGATGGTCGACGGGAGGTTTGCATATGGTAAGGAAACTCATCATGTTCACCTTAATCGGCGCGTGGATATGCCTGCATCCAGCAAGCCATGCTGCCGCCTTTTCCCCGCAAGTGATCCAGCGGGGGGCGGTTGGGGATGATGTCATTGAACTGCAGGCGCGGCTGCAATATCTCGGTTTTTACAACGGCAAAATTGACGGCGTATTCGGTTGGCGCACGTATTGGGCGCTGCGCAATTTCCAATACGAATACGGCCTGCCAGTCGATGGGCTGGCCGGGGCAGAAACGAAGCAAAAGTTAGTGAACGCCTCGAAATACTACGAGGAGTTTGTCAAAAGACAAATCCGCCAAGGGAATGATTTCACCCATTACGGCGGCATTCCGCTCAGCCAGCAAGTGAAAAAGCGCGGCGGAGGAGGAGGGGGAACGGCGAAAACGACGGCGTCGAACGTGCCAAAAGGGTTTTCGCAAAACGATATTCAGCTGATGGCGAACGCAGTGTATGGTGAAGCGCGCGGCGAACCGTACATCGGACAGGTGGCCGTGGCCGCCGTCATTTTAAACCGGCTCGAACATCCGTCGTTCCCGGATACGGTCGCTGGAGTTATTTTTCAACCGGGTGCGTTCACCGCGGTCGCTGACGGACAAATTTGGCTGACGCCAAACGAAACAGCGCGAAAGGCGGTGCTTGATGCCATCAACGGCTGGGATCCGAGCGGCGGGGCCATTTACTATTTCAACCCGGCGACGGCGACGAGCGCTTGGATTTGGAGCCGGCCGCAAATTAAGCGGATCGGGCAGCATATTTTCTGCAAATAAAAGGAGGGAGACGGAATGGTGCGAAACATATTGCTCGCGGCGCTCGCGCTCGCTGTCATCGGCACCGGCTATTGGGGCTACCGCGAGCACTTGGAAAAAAACGCGATTTTAATCCAAGCGGAAAACAACTACCAGCGCGCGTTCCACGATTTGGCCTACCAAATCGACTTGCTTCATGACAAGCTCGGCGCCACGCTGGCGATGAACTCGCATGCGTCATTGTCGCCGGCGCTGGCTGAAGTGTGGAAAATTGCGTCCGAAGCCCACTCGGACGTCGGACAGCTGCCGCTGTCGCTCTTGCCGTTTAACAAGACGCAAGAGTTTTTATCGCAAATCGGCGAGTTCAGCTATCGAACGGCGGTGCGCGATTTAGAAGAGGAACCGTTGACAAAGGAAGAGTACAAGACGCTGCAGGCGCTGTACAAAAATGCCGGAGCGATTCGCCAAGAGCTGCGCAATGTGCAACATTTAGTGCTTGAAAACAACTTGCGCTGGATGGATGTTGAGCTGGCGCTGGCAACGAACGACCAAAAAGGCGACAACATTATTATTGACGGCTTTAAAGCGGTCGAAAAAAATATCGATACGTTCTCGAGTTCGTCGGAGTTCGGCCCGTCGTTCATCGGCCTTGCCAATGAAGAAAAAGGGTTTGTCCGCGCGCAAGGCCAATCGATTACCAAGGCGGAAGCGAAACGAATTGCCCGCGATTTCCTCGGTCTAAAGGGGACGGAGGAGATCAAGGTGACGGAAAGCGGCAAAGGAGCGGACGACCGCTTTTACAGTTTGACGATTCACGATCCGAAAACAAAGGGCGACATTTATATGGACATTACGAAAAAGGGCGGCTACCCGATTTGGGCGCTCAACAGCCGGCCTGTCGGCAAGCCGAAGATCAGCTTGCATGAAGCGGCCAGCCGCGGGATGGCATTTTTAAAACGGCATCAATTTACCGGGTTTGAGCTGTACGACAGCACGCAATACGATAATGTCGCCGTGCTTACGTTTGTCAAAAGTGAAAACGGCGTTCGCATTTACCCAGAAGCCATCCAAATGAAAGTGGCGCTCGATAACGGCCGTGTCGTCGGTTTTACGGCGCGCGATTATTTGTCATCGTCAGTCCCGCGCCCGCTGCCAAAACCGAAACTCACCGTCGAAGCAGCGAAGAAAAAGGTCAATCCGCAGTTGAAAGTAATGGAGCAGCGTCAGGCCATCATTATGAACGACTTGCAAAAACCGGTGCTTTGTTACGAGTTTTTAGGAACGCTTGGCGACGAGACGTACCAGCTGTTTATTAACGCGTCGACCGGCCTCGAGGAAAAAGTGGAAAGGCTCGAAAGTGTCGAGCCGAACTACGGGTGAGAGGAAAGGAGGGAAAGCCAAGGATAGGGCTTTTCCTCCTTTTTCATTCCCACCGGTCTGGAGCGTGGGTTGTATGGTATAATAGCCGTGTGAAACGATACGGGCCAGCGGCAAGCATAGATGATTCGCCAGCTGGCCGAAAAGGGGAAAAGCAAGATGATGATGAAGATCGGGGATCGGGTTCGCCTCGAGCCGCTCGACGGTTCGACGCGGCAATACCGAAGCAAAACGCTCGCCATCGTTGACGGGGCGATCCATATTAGTTATCCTGTCGACGAACAGAGCGGAAAAACCGTGTATTTGTTAAACGGCATGCAATTTAAGGCGAGCTTTGTCGGCCAGGACGGGGGATTATACATGTTTGATACGGAAGTGAAAGGGAAAGTGCGCGACCCGTTGCCGATGGTCGTCTTGGCTTATCCGGGCGACGAAGATGTCATACGCATCCAGCGCCGCCGATATGTGCGGGTGAAGGCAAACGTCGATGCGGCTGTCCATCCGCTTGACGGTGGATTCGCTCCGTTTGTGACGATGACGGTCGATATGAGCGCCGGCGGAGCTGCGCTTCTCATCCCGCCGGCATGCGCTTCGCTTCTTCACCCCGGCATGGCGGTTGAGCTTTGGCTTGTGCTAACCATGCGCTCCGGTGAATATTACTATATGAAAACGAAAGCGACGATCGTCCGCATGACTACTGATGAGCGCGGCATTGCGAAAATGTCGGTTGAATTCACCGACCTCCCTCTAGAAATGTTGATCTATCAAGGCTTTTCGGCCTCTCAGGGGTGTCCAAAAAATATTTTTCGACAAAATCCCTTACATCCTTTTTCAGTTTTGTGGATATCTTACAGACCTAGGGTGCGCTTCGCGGCCACGGCTGGTTATATTTTCCTGCCGCGGGGGGAAGCATATTCGATGCACCCTTTGGATCTCCGCGTCGCTGATGAGGACGAACCCTCCCATGTCTCCGGGCGTCTTCGCGCCAACATTCCCTCGTTCGGTCTCGTCATCAGGCGGAGGCCGGCCAAGCTCCTTTAGGGACTCAAGGTCGAATGGATGAAATCACGCCAGCTTCTCCGGTGTCATCTCGTTGTCCAACGATTCTTCCGTTCGCAGGGGGGAGGCCTTAGGCCGCCCGTTGCACCTGGGACAAGACGTCCTGTTTCATTCGCTCCGCGTCAAACGCTTGTTTCTTCGTACAAATCGCAAACAGCACATTCAACAGCTTCCGGCACAAGGCGACGATGGACTGCTTTCCGGTCAGCGGATTGACGGATCGGGTCGTATAATACTCATGCAGCTCGCGAAACGCCTCGTTATGCCGAATCAGCGGAATCATCGCCCGAAACAGCACCGAGCGCAACCGTTTCCGTCCCCGTTTGGAGATGTGCTTTTGCCCTTTGCGCTGGCCGGAGGAGTTCTCCTTGAGCGTCAGGCCCGCCAACTTCACCAATTGGCGCGGGTCCCGATAATGGGCGAAGCTGCCGATCTCCGCCAGCAGATCGATGATCGTGGCGTCTCCCAACCCGTCGACCGTTTTCAACCATTGGTACTCCATCGTCGTTTGAACCAATGCCTTCAACTCGGCGTCCAGTGCAGCGATCTCCGCCTCCAATTGGCGGTATCGGCGGACGAGCGCGGCGATCTCAAACCGGGCCATCGCTGTCCCTTCCGTCACCCCAATCGAGTCCTTCGCGGTGTTGATCAACGCCTGAATTTTGGCCTTCTGCGGGCATTTCATCCCTTCGCTTTGCCGGTACACCTCAAGAAGCTCCTCCACCGTCCGGCCGGCCATATCAGCCGGAAGCGGCGTCCACTCCAACACCGAAAGCGCCGTTTTCCCCAAGTCACGAAACACGGTCCAAAACTCTGGAAAATACCGATCCGTCCAGCGGACGATCGCGTTTTTCACCGCCGTCTGTTCCTTGCGGAGCTTCTCTTTGAGCGTGCTCCCCACGCGCAAATCGGCTTCAATCTCGTGCAGCAGCCGGGGAACGAGGAATCGTCCGTCTTTTGCCAGTCTGGCAATGACCAGGGCGTCTTTGGCGTCGTGTTTCGTCGGCAGGTTGTCATCAAGTTCTTTCGACCGGCACACATGCGCCGGGTTGACCATGACCAACGGGATCCCGTGCTCCTCGAGGAAGTAGGCCAGGTTCAACCAGTAGTGCCCGGTCGGCTCCACGGCGACGATCACCTCTGACTTCCCGAACGCTTGCATCGCCCCCTGAATCGCTTTATACAGCTGTTGAAACCCCTCTTTCGACTGGAAGATCGGGAACGATTTGCGAAGCACGCGCCCCCGGTCATCCACGAAGCAGGCGTAGTGGGTTCGTTTCGCGATATCAATACCCACGACAAGCGTTTGTTCGGTTACTTGATCAATTTTATAGTTTTGTGTACAATTCATCTGAAGTCCTCCTTGGTATGGTGAGTGATGTGGTTGATACCCCTGCATCATACCAAGAGGGCTTTTTTTGATCAAGTCCCCGGAAAAGCTCCTAACGGGAATGCTCCTTCCCCAAGACCGCGCCCGGCTCATCCGCTACAGTTTCGAGCGGCAGCTTGACGAAAAGAAAAGGGAAAACGAAGAGAATAAATGAGCGGGGCGTGTGGAATACTGCTAGAAAAAACGGAAGGCAGGATGTTTGTGCCATGAAGCGGATCGAGCAGCTGTTATGGAAGCTCGTTGTGATCCAAGCGATTTGTTTGCTGATCGCTCAATGGCTCGTGTTGTATACGCCGGTGGCGTTTTATATCGGCAAAGTGTACGAGTATGAAGGGGTAGCCAAGCCGGAAAAAACAGAAACGATTGAGACGGCCGTCGACCGTTGACGGCAAATATGGTACAATGAACATGAGAACATGCAGGGTTTTCCTGCATTTTTCTTTGTGCAGCCATTACATGATTCGATGAAGCAGGAGGAGTTATGGAACGACGAATTAACATCGCGATCGATGGACCTGCGGCAGCAGGGAAAAGCACGGTCGCCAAACTCATTGCCAACCGCCTTTCGTATGTATACATCGATACCGGTGCGATGTACCGCGCGTTAACGCACCGGGCGCTTCAATGCGGCGTCGACATCCATGATGAACAGGCGCTGTTGTCATTGCTCCGTGATACATCGATTGAACTGAAGCCGTCGCCGCACGGGCAATTGGTGTTTGTCAACGGCGAGGACGTCACCGATATCATTCGCGGAGAGGCGGTGACAAATGCGGTATCGTTCGTCGCGAAACACCCGCTTGTGCGCGCGGAGATGGTCGCCCGCCAGCGCGCCCTGGCCGAAGGGGGAGGCGTTGTAATGGACGGGCGCGATATCGGGACGAACGTGCTTCCGAATGCCGAGGTGAAAATTTTCTTAAAAGCCTCGGTCGAGGAGCGGGCGCGGCGTCGGCACGAAGAAAATATCGCCCGCGGCTTTCCATCTGACCTCGAAAAGCTGAAAGAAGAGATCGCCCGCCGCGACCGGATCGATTCAGAGCGGGAAACGGCGCCGCTTCGCAAGGCGCCGGACGCGGTGGAAATTGACACGACGTCGCTGACGGTCGAGGAAGTGGCGGCGCGCATTATGGAAATTGTCAACGAAAGGATTGGATGAGGGTGGATTTTTATTCGGTGGCTAAAGGAGCGGTAAAAAGCATATTGACTCCTTTGTACCGCATTCAAGTCACAGGGCTTGAGCAATTTCCAAAAGAAGGCGCGGTGCTTCTTTGCGCCAACCATATCAGCAACTTAGATCCGCCGGTCGTCGGCATTACGGCGCCGCGGCCGGTCCGGTTTATGGCGAAAGAAGAATTGTTTCGCACCCCGGTGGTGAAAACGCTCGTCAAAAACTTGCGCGCGTTTCCAGTGAAGCGCGGCATGAACGACCGCCAAGCGCTGCGCACAGGGCTTGAGGTGCTGAAACAAGGCGAAGTGCTCGGCATTTTTCCCGAAGGGACGCGCAGCAAGGACGGCCGGCTGAAACGGGCGCTGCCCGGCGTCGGTTTTTTCGCCTTGCGCACTGATGCGGCTGTCGTCCCGTGCGCCATTATCGGCCCATATCGGCCGTTTGTGCCGCTCAACGTCGTCTACGGGGCGCCGATTGATATGGCGCCGCTGCGTGAGCGGAAGGCCAGCCCGGAAGAAGCGGCCGATTGCATTATGGAGCATATTCGCCGCCTGCTTGAGCAGCATCAGTAAGCATTATAGTACATGTTGATTGAGAAAATATGGTATACTAATTAGAAAAGCGTCCTTATTTTTGCCGACAGCCGGCCGCGGCCTCGGCGCGAGGCGCGCTTTTGCAGGATCGTCAGTCGATGAAGGAGGGGTTTTTACGATGACAGAAGAGATGAATGTGCAAGTGAATGTGTATGAGGTGGGCGACATCGTCCGCGGCAAAGTGGTGAAGCTCGAAGACAAGCAAGTGCTTGTTGAGGTGGAAAACAGCAAGCAAAGCGGCATCATTCCGATCAGCGAGCTGTCCAACTTGCATATCGAGAAGCCGAGCGATGCGGTCGCCGTCGGCGATGAAGTGACGGCCAAAGTGAAAAAAGTGGAAGAAGGCAAAGACGGGGAAGAAGGGCTGCTCATTTTATCAAAAAAAGCCGTCGACGCCGAGCAGGCATGGGAGGAGCTTGAGCGCAAGTTCGCAAGCGGCGAAACGTTTGAAACGGTCATTAAAGACATCGTCAAAGGCGGGCTTGTCGCCGATGTCGGCGTGCGTGGCTTTATCCCGGCCTCGCTTGTCGAACCGCATTATGTCGAGGATTTTTCCGACTACAAAGGAAAAACGCTCGCTGTCAAAGTCGTTGAACTCGACCGCGAGAAAAACCGCGTCATCTTATCGCACCGGGCGGTCGTTGAGGAAGAGCAAGAGCGCCAGCAAAAAGAACTGCTTTCCCGTCTTGAGCCGGGGCAAGTGCTGGATGGCGTCGTCCGCCGCATTGCCGATTTCGGCGTCTTTGTCGATGTCGGCGGGTTTGACGGACTCGTACATATTTCCCAGCTTTCTCATACGCGTGTCGCCCATCCGTCCGAGGCGGTGAAAGAAGGCGATGCGGTAAAAGTGAAAGTGTTGGCTGTCGACCCGGAACAAGGCCGCCTGTCGCTGTCAATTAAAGAAGCGTTGCCGGGTCCGTGGGAAGGCATCAGCGAGAAGGTAAGACCGGGCGATGTCGTCAAGGGTACGGTGAAGCGGCTCGCTTCATTCGGCGCGTTTGTGGAAATCTTCCCGGGTGTCGAAGGGTTGGTTCATGTGTCGCAAATCGCCAACCGCCGCATCGGCTCACCGCATGAAGTGCTGAAAGAAGGCGATGAAGTGAAAGCGAAAGTGCTCGATGTGAACGAATCCGAGCATCGCATTTCCTTAAGCATCCGCGCACTGCTCGAGGAGGAAACGGCCGCTCCGGCGGAAGATTACAGCCAATATACGAAAACGGCGGAAACGCGCGGCTTCCAGCTCGGCGAAGTCATCGGCGAGCAGCTGAAAAAATTAAAATAATCCATCGTCAGTCAACCCCATTTTGGTGGCACTTGCCATCAAAATGGGGTTTTTTGTTTTGCCCGTCCAACACTAGCAAAGATCAATGACTTTCTAGCAACATGGCCGAGCCGCCCTGTCTCCAAACAAAATGAAAGTAAGAGAGGCTAATCTAGTTTGAAGCGGCCATTATCATTTTGTCCCATTGCTTCTTCTATTGATTGCGAAATGGCAAAAACGGGCGGTTTTTTCAAGACAAAATGGGAAATAACGAAGGTGTCCCTGCCGTTTTGGGACACCTTTGTTGGTGAACTACCCGCCACCTACGCTTCGCTTGGAGGTGGAGGCTTCAAGCGACTTGTGCGTGTTCGCCGAACGGTAAGCCACACACAAGAACCCTTTACGCTTTCCTTCGCTCCGAAGGCGTCCGTTCTAACCATAGATGACCACATCAGTTGGCGATCGCCAACCGACATTCATCTCCCATCTACTCATTGGGCTTTGCCCTGCACATTCCTTGAGGAGGGAGACTTCTGTCGGAAATTACGTTAAAATCCGTTCCGTTCGCGCGCTTCTTCCGGCGTATCGAGCCGGCTTGCCCCTTTATAGGAGAACGACTGGTCACGGTCTGACTGAACTTGCCGCGACTGTTTCAGCTTTTTCTCCTGCCGGTCTTTTCCCACCAAACCCCGCTCCTTTCTATGTGAGTATCATTTGTTACTATGGCTGGGCGCGGTTTTTTCTATGCATGTTTCGACAATGGAAAACGCCGATTCATCGCCTGCTTTCGTCCTGAAATAAGGGAGGATCGTGATTTAAGGAGAAATACTGCTCTCCAACAGTGTTTCTCAAACGGAAAAACCTTGCAACGTCATCCTTTCGTTCGTTGTGATTTCTCACCAGTCAAGCGAATCTGTTGTTTTTCACCAGCCTGGAAGGCGTTCCCGATTAGAAGAGGATAAAACATGGCATAATGAACATAATAAGGAGTGGAAAAGATGGAAGGGATGTATTTTTATTTCTTTTTTTGGTCGTTATGGCTTGTGGCAACGTTTTTTATGAAAAAGACCGCCGCCCGAACGAAGCTGGCGGTGTTCGCGCTTGTCATGATCAGTTCGGCCTCGCTGACAGCGGAAGTTGGCCGCATTCATATGGCGTTGTCCTTTTTTGTGCTTTTTTTCTTTTCTTGTTATACGGCGGTCGAGCAGAAGCCATGCCGCCCGCTGCTGATGGCGTTATCGGCGTCCGGCTTGGCGTTTGCTTACGCCGCCTTCCGTTTGCTCGCCTTGTTCGATCCGGTTTGGATTTGGCTCGATGGCCGGTGGATGCTCGCCTGGTGGCTCGCTCTCGTCAGTTGTCTGTTCCACCGCCGCCTTGCCGCCCGCCTTCTTTGTTTGGCGCTCGGCAGCTGTCAAGGGGAAGCGGTGTACGCCGCGGCCATTCACCGGATGGCGCCCGACTATGTGCTCGGTTCGTTTTCGTTTTTAGACGCGACGGCAATCGGTGCGTCATGTTTGCTCGCTTGGGAAACGATTCGCTTCTTCGCGCTTCAACTTGAGGAAAAACGGCCTGTAGGAGGGACGAGGCAGCCGTGAACGAATATACGTTTCCAATTTTATACGGCGTCGCCGCCGGGGTGTTGACACGCCTTTATTTGTTGCGCACTGATTACCGGCAATACCCGACATACTTGCACGGCCGGACGATCCATATCGCGTTGGGGGTCATCGCCGCCGGCTTAGGCACGGTCGCCGTGCCGGCGATTATGGAAAAAGAATTTGCGGCCATTACGTTTTTGGCGTTGGCGGCTTCGCAGTTTCGCGATGTGCGCAACATGGAGCGCAACACGCTGAATGAGCTGGATCAGTATGAACTAGTGCCGCGCGGAAAAACGTATATTGAAGGCATTGCGATTGTCTTTGAAGGGCGGAACTATTTAGTCATTTTCGTTTCCTTTTTATCCACGCTCTTTTATTTAGTCTGGAACGTTTGGGCTGCGCTCGTGGCCAGCGCCATCGGCATGATGGTGGCGCGGCGGTTTATGAGCGGAAGCCGGCTGAAAGATATCGCCGATGTGAAATATGTCAAACCCCATTTTGAGGGGGCAGGGCTGTATGTCGACAACATCTACATTATGAACATCGGCTTGCCGGCGCGGAGGGAAGAAATTTTGCGCTACGGGATGGGCTTTATTTTGACGCCGAAAAACTTCAACGCCCGAACAACGATCGCCAACCTCGGGCAGCGGCAAGCGATTTTGCACGATGTATCGACAGCGCTCGGCATTTATCGGGACTCGGGAACGCCGGCGCTCGTGCCGCTTGCCAAGCGCGATTTAAACGATGGACGCGTCGGCATTTTTATTTTGCCGCAAGTTGAGGATGTCGAGAAGGCGAAGGCGGTCATTGAAAACGTCCCGGTGCTTGAGAGCGCCATTCGCATGCCGGCGAAACGGCGGTGGAAACGGAGAGGGGGCGGCGGTGATGACGCATGAAAAAATGATTTTGGCCATCATTACGACCAACGGCGAAAACGTTGCCGGCGGCGCCCCGATTTTTATTTGCCGCACAAGGGAGGAAATGGAGCGGATCGCTGCCAATTTAGAGGCCATTTTAGACGGCATCGCCCATGAACTGAGCGACGGGCTGCTTGTGATCGTCAAGCATTAAAGCGGTTGTTGGACGTTTCGCTTTTTGATAAAATAAAGCAGTTGTAGCATGTCCTGGTTCATCGCCAAAAGTTATCCTTGATGTGTAAAACGAGGCACGTTCATGCCCCTTCAATGGACAAAACGCGCAAAAGAACGAGGGAGTTTGCCCCCGTAGCTTTAACCGTAAAAGAAATAGACCGTCAAGTGCACTTTGCGGTGATGAACCGATGCCCTAGGAGAAGGGCGTTTTTTTCAAGAGCAAAGCGAGGCAAAAATGAGGATAAAGGGTGGTAGCATGGCAAATCCAGTCGTGGCCATTGTCGGTCGTCCGAATGTGGGGAAATCAACCATTTTCAACCGCATCGTCGGGGAGCGCATTTCCATCGTCGAAGATGTGCCCGGGGTGACGCGCGACCGCATTTACAGCAGCGCCGAATGGCTGAACCATTCATTTTACTTGATTGACACCGGGGGCATTGACATCGGCGATGAGCCGCTGCTTGTGCAAATTCGCCAGCAGGCGGAAATCGCCATCGATGAGGCGGATGTCATCATCTTTATGACGAACGGCCGCGACGGCGTGACGTCCGCTGATGAAGAAGTGGCGAAACTGCTGCGCCGGTCGAATAAGCCAGTCGTGCTCGCCGTCAACAAAATCGACAATCCGGAGATGCGCGAGCTGATTTACGATTTTTACACGCTTGGTTTCGGCGATCCGTACCCGATTTCCGGAGCGCACGGGACAGGACTTGGCGATTTGCTTGACGCTGTCGTCCGCCATTTTCCGAAAGACGGCGGGCAAGAATACGAGGAAGATGTCATTAAATTTTGCCTCATCGGCCGGCCGAACGTCGGCAAATCGTCGCTTGTCAACGCCATTTTAGGGGAAGAACGGGTGATTGTCAGCGATATCGCCGGCACGACGAGAGACGCTGTAGACACTTCGTTTGTCCGCGAAGGCCAGAAATATGTTATTATTGATACGGCAGGAATGCGCAAACGGGGAAAAATTTACGAAAGCACGGAAAAATACAGCGTGTTGCGCGCGCTAAGAGCCATTGAGCGCTCCGATGTCGTGCTTGTCGTTTTAAACGCGGAGGAAGGGATTATCGAACAGGATAAAAAAATCGCCGGGTATGCGCATGAGGCGGGGCGCGGCGTCATTCTCATCGTCAATAAATGGGATGCCATCGAAAAAGACGATAAAACGATGGTGGAATTTGAACGGAAGATTCGCGATCATTTCCCGTTTTTAGACTATGCGCCGATTTTATTTGTGTCAGCGAAGACGAAGCAGCGGCTTCATAAGCTGTTGCCGCTTGTGCAACTCGTCAGCGACAACCACGCGATGCGCGTTCAGACGAATGTGCTCAATGAAGTCATTATGGACGCGGTGGCGATGAACCCGACGCCGACGCATAACGGGCGGCGCCTGAAAATTTATTACATGACGCAAGTAGCCGTCAAACCACCGACGTTCGTCGCTTTTGTCAACGATCCGGAGCTCATGCATTTTTCGTACGAACGGTTTTTGGAAAACCGCATTCGCGACGCGTTCGGCTTCGAGGGTACGCCGATCAAAATCATCGCCCGCCCGCGGAAATAAGAGAAGCGGAGGCGCCGCAACGGGCAAAATGTTCTTTGCTTGCCGAGATTGGCGGTCCGAAAGCGAAGGGGATTGGCCTCGAGCGGGGGCGCGCCGGGCGTTTTTCAGGAAAGCGACAATCGGACAAAGGAAGTGGGAACGATGGAGAATGTCACCGTACTGGGGGCAGGAAGCTGGGGAACGGCATTGGCGCTCGTTTTAGCTGACAATGGACATCGTGTCCGGCTTTGGAGCCACCGGGCTGAACAAGTAAGAGAGATCAACGGGCGGCGGACGAACGAAAAATATTTGCCGGGCGTCCGCCTGCCGGAGGGGATTATCGGTTGCGACGACCTTTGCGCCGCGCTTGATGGCATTTCCATTGCCGTGCTGGCTGTGCCGACGAAGGCGATCCGGGACGTGCTGAAAAGGGCGCGCACATGTTTGGCTGCGCCGATCACGATCGTTGCCGTCAGCAAAGGAATCGAACCGGGGACGCATAAGCGCGTGTCGGAAATTGTCGCTGAAGAAATGGGTGAGTGGCTAGAAGATGTCGTCGTTCTTTCCGGGCCGAGCCATGCGGAAGAAGTGGTGCTCCGCCATCCGACGACAGTGGCGGTGTCATCGCCGAACATGGAAGCAGCACGGCGCATTCAAGATCTATTTATGAACCATCACTATTTCCGCGTGTATACGAACCCGGATTTAGTCGGTGTCGAAGTCGGCGGGGCGCTGAAAAACATTATCGCGTTGGCCGCTGGCATCAGCGATGGGCTCGGCTATGGAGATAACGCAAAGGCAGCTCTGATTACGCGGGGATTGGCTGAGATTGCCCGTCTCGGCCGTGCGCTCGGCGCTAATCCGTTGACGTTTTCCGGGCTGGCCGGGGTCGGCGACTTGATCGTCACGTGCACAAGCGTCCATTCCCGCAACTGGCGGGCCGGCCATATGCTTGGCCAAGGAAAAAAGCTCGATGATGTGCTAGAAAGCATGGGGATGGCTGTGGAAGGGGTGCGAACGACAAAAGCCGCCTATGAGCTGGCGAAAGAGCTTGGCGTGAAAATGCCGATTACCGAAGTGCTCTATGAAGTGCTGTTTGCCGGAAAGGATCCGAAAGAAGCGGTCGATTCGCTTATGGCGCGCGGAAAAAAGCAGGAAATGGACGATTTAATGAACATTTTTGCCGAACAGTAACGCCGAAAATAGGCGGATGGCGGTACAAGTTGTCTTCGTTTTGCATACAATATGACGAACCATCATCGGCTTGAGCTTCCGGAAGGGTATAAGGCGATGCTGAAGTAAAGAAAGCCCCGCTTTACTTCAGCTTTTTTTATGGCGGTGCTATAATAGTAGTTGTCGAAAAAGGAGGAACGACTATGTCAACGGCTTTAGCGAAAATGTGGATCGCCATCGCCTCAATGGTATTTATGTTTATTTCGGTCGGCTTCATTTATTTGAGCCGTTATAAGATCAAGATCAAATGGTTACGCTTTCTTTTGGCGTCCATCGCCTATATTCTGTTAGTTTTAGCCGGCATCATCATCGTTTTCGTCGTGTTCAGCGGACCGACGCCGCAATAGGCAAAGGATGGAGGAACCTATGAAACAGATCGCTCGCTTGCTTTTAGCCTGCTTGTTTCTCGTGCCGCTTTCCGGGTGTTTATATCCGCAAGAGCGGCTAAAACAAAACCAAATTCCTTACAAAGATCAAGTGGCGGCCGTCCAATCGGCGGTCGACGAGTACCGGAAGGCGACCGGCGGACTGTTGCCGATTAAGACCCGCGATATGAAAACGCCGGTTTACTTAAAGTACCCGATTGATTTTCAAAAACTCGTTCCGCGCTACATGCAGGAACCGCCAGGAAACGCCTATGAAAGCGGGGGCGTCTTTCAATATATGATTATTGATGCGGAAACGAACCCGACGGTCAAGCTCCTTGATTTGCGCTTAGCCGAGGGCGTCCGTGACCTGAAGCTGCGGCTGAGAATGTATACGGACGAGCACCGTTATCCGCCGTTTAAAGACGTCGTTGCGCCCGGTGTGTTTACACTCGATTACAAAAAACTCGGCTACAAAGAGCCGCCGTATGCGGTCAGCCCGTTTTCCGGCAACAACTTGCCGTTTGTCATCGATGGCAGCGGTGAAATTTACATTGACTACCGTTCCGATCTATACGCCGCCTTGAAAAAATATCCGCACCGCTACAAGCCAGGGGATGATATCCGTGCTCTTTTGACGGATCACTCGCTCTTTGTGCCGGCGTACTCCCTTCCGTATACGATCGATGCCAAAACGAATGAACCGATTTTTTTCACGAAATAAGTCATCATCCCTTCTCTAGGAAAATACATTCTAGAGAAGGGATTTTTTCATCGCTTTTTAGTCATAACCGAATGGGACAACATCATATGCATATAGTGTCGTATCATACTAGTTGATTCCGTTGCTTCTCATAACGACCGAAGGACTGGAGGGGAGTCATTTGGAAAAGGTCGATCTTTTTAAAGATATCGCCGAGCGGACTGGCGGTGACATTTATTTAGGGGTTGTCGGCGCTGTCCGCACCGGAAAGTCGACGTTTATTAAACGGTTTATGGAGCTCGTTGTCATTCCGAACATTAAAAACGAAGCTGACAAAGCGCGGGCTCAAGACGAACTGCCGCAAAGCGCCGCGGGCAAAACGATCATGACGACGGAACCGAAATTCGTGCCAAACCAAGCCGTGACGGTAAAAGTCGATGACGGTCTCGAAGTCAATATTCGCCTCGTTGATTGCGTCGGCTATGCCGTGCCTGGCGCGAAAGGGTATGAAGACGAAAACGGCCCGCGGATGATTCACACCCCTTGGTACGAAGAGCCGATTCCGTTTCAAGAGGCGGCGGAAATCGGGACAAGGAAAGTCATTCAAGAACATTCGACGATCGGAGTCGTCATTACGACGGACGGCTCGATCGGAGAGATTCCGCGCCATGACTACGTAGAAGCCGAGGAGCGGGTCATTGGCGAGCTGAAAGAAGTCGGCAAGCCGTTTATTATGATCGTCAACACCGTTCGGCCGCATCATCCGGAAACGGAAGCGCTCCGCCGCGAGCTTGCTGAAAAGTACGACATCCCGGTGCTCGCCATGAGTGTGGAAAGCATGCGTGAGACCGATGTGTATAACGTGCTCCGTGAGGCATTATATGAATTCCCGGTGCTCGAAGTGAACGTCAACTTGCCGAGTTGGGTGATGGTGCTGCGCGAGGACCATTGGCTGCGTGAAAGCTACCAAGAAGCGGTGCGCGACACGGTGAAAGACATTAAGCGGCTGCGTGATGTGGATCGGGTCGTACAGCAGTTTGCCGAGTACGATTTCATCGAAAAAGCGCGGCTCGCCGGCATCGAAATGGGGCAAGGGATCGCTGAAATTGATTTGTATGCGCCCGATGAGCTGTACGACCAAATTTTAAAAGAAATCGTCGGCGTTGAAATTCGCGGCAAAGACCATCTCCTTCAGCTCATGCAAGACTTTGCCCATGCAAAAGCCGAGTACGACCAAATCGCTGATGCGCTAAAAATGGTGAAACAAACAGGTTATGGCATCGCTGCGCCCGCTTTGTCCGACATGAGCCTCGACGAACCGGAAATCATCCGCCAAGGATCACGCTTTGGCGTTCGTTTAAAAGCGGTCGCTCCGTCCATTCATATGATTAAAGTCGACGTCGAATCGGAATTCGCGCCGATTATCGGTACGGAAAAACAGAGCGAAGAACTCGTCCGCTATTTAATGCAAGATTTTGAAGACGATCCGCTGTCGATTTGGAACTCCGATATTTTCGGCCGCTCGCTCAGCTCGATCGTCCGCGAAGGCATCCAAGCCAAACTCGCGCTCATGCCGGAAAACGCCCGCTACAAGCTGAAAGAAACGCTCGAACGCATCATCAACGAAGGCTCCGGCGGCCTCATCGCCATTATTTTATAGAAAAGCGGAGGCTCGCGGATCGCCGCGACGGACAATTGTTCTTCGCCTGCAGGGGTGCTTGCCCCTAAAGGCCGTGCGCTCAGCTCCCAATTCGGGGGCTTTTTTTTTGACTGTTGATCTTTCAAAAGAGAAAAAATCGCTGAAACCCTTGAGAAATAAGGATTGGCACTTGATTATGCGCACGGCGTTATGGTAATCTTTTATCTGAAATCGTTGTTTTGGTGAAATATGCCTAAAATTGGCCGTTTTGGCGAAAAAGATGTTGAATTATCGCGATAAATTGGTTAAGATTAGGCATGTCACCGCATCTTGGCGAAGCGAAGGCAGTTTGCCGCCCCTTCCTTCGTCTTGAAGGGGCGGGCGGCGCTTGAACTGTCAAGGGAGCGCCCCGCTCGGCGGCGCGGGCGCATTTCCTGTCAGTCTTGCTGAACGAAAGTACAATCAGCGGCTGCGCCGATGCAGCGCTTGCCCTTCGTGCGCCAGCCTTTTCGCCGCCAAGAGCCGTCAATATCTATGTATAGAAAAGCAGAAAAGTGTGCACAAATGGTAGTAAACAAGATGAGCTCCCTTGGGAGGAGGTGAATGGCATGAACAAGACGGAATTGATCAACGCAGTAGCCGAAACAAGCGGTCTTTCCAAGAAAGATGCAACAAAAGCCGTTGACGCGGTATTTGACTCGATTACAGAAGCGCTGCGAAAAGGCGATAAAGTGCAATTAATCGGCTTTGGGAACTTTGAAGTGCGCGAGCGCGCTGCCCGGAAAGGACGCAACCCGCAAACGGGCGAAGAAATGGAAATTCCGGCAAGCAAAGTTCCTGCATTCAAACCGGGCAAAGCATTAAAAGATGCTGTGAAATAAGCCTACATAGCCGAAGCAGGAGCTTAGGAGGGAAGGGCAGGTAATCCACCGCCCTTCTTTTTTGTTTTTTTTCGCTCCCTATGCTAGAATCGGATTACATGCAGCTTTTATGACGCAGGAGGATGTTGTTTGTATGCCAGAGATCAATGTTGAGCAAATTGAATATGCGGTCCGCCTCATCCTGGAAGCGATCGGTGAAGATCCGAACCGCGAAGGGCTCATCGATACACCAAAGCGGGTGGCAAAAATGTACGCCGAGGTGTTCGCCGGGCTAAAGGAGGACCCGAAGCAGCATTTTCAAACGGTATTTAGCGAGGAGCACGAGGAGCTCGTGCTTGTCAAAGATATTCCGTTTTATTCGATGTGCGAACACCATTTAGTGCCGTTTTTCGGCGTCGCCCACGTCGCCTATATTCCGCGGGAAGGGAAAGTGACCGGGTTAAGCAAGCTCGCCCGAGCTGTCGAAGCGGTGGCGCGCCGTCCGCAATTGCAAGAGCGCATCACGGCGACGGTCGCTGATTCGATCGTCGAGGCGCTCGAACCGCACGGGGTTATGGTCGTTGTTGAGGCGGAGCATATGTGCATGACGATGCGTGGCGTAAAAAAACCGGGGGCGAAAACGGTCACAACAGCGGTGCGCGGCGTGTTTGAAACGGACGCCAACGCCCGGTCCGAAGTGTTTTCGTTAATTAAAGCGTAAGGAGGGCAAACGATGAACACGAACAGCGATTTTGTCGTCATTAAGGCGCTCGAAGACGGAGTGAACGTCATCGGGCTGACGCGCGGCGCGGACACAAGATTCCATCATTCCGAAAAGCTCGATAAAGGCGAAGTGCTAATCGCCCAGTTCACGGAACATACATCGGCGATTAAGGTGAGAGGCAAGGCGTATATTCAAACGCGCCATGGCTCCATCGAGTCGGAAGGGAAAAAGTAACCCGGCAAATTTCTAGCAAACTAGAGCGTTTTCGACAAAATTATGTTATAATGAGTCCGTCATTGCGGTGCGGATATTTTTCGGGGACAAGGGTGATTCGTGTGAATGACATCATGGTGAAATTGGCGTCATTGAAGGAACAAATCGAACAGCTGATTGACCATCCGTATTTGCGCGAGCATGTGCCGACGCCGGTTGTTGACGAGGACCGGCTGCTGTTGGCGCTGTCGATGGTTGCTGACGCTCCGGCGGCGCCAAATGAGACGGATCGGTACATCATCGCCATGATGCTCGTGCAGATCGCCCTTGATACCCATGATGAGGTGACGGATGGCGGCGATGACTTGCGGACGCGGCAGCTTGTCGTCCTCGCCGGCGACTTATACAGCGGACTGTATTACGATGTGCTGGCGCGTTCGGGCGATATCGCGCTCATCCGTTTGTTCGCCGAAGCGATCCGCGACATTAACGAACAAAAAGTGCGTCTTTATGAAAAAAAGGCGGAGCGGATCGATGCGCTGTTTGCGGCGATGGGCACGATCGAATCGGCGCTGCTTGCCAAGCTTGCCGACCGCATGGCGGTGCCGCAATGGGGGCAGTTTGCCTACCATTACTTGCTGCTGCGGCGCCTGCTCTCCGAGCGGGAAGCATTCGCCCGCACCGGGACGTCGATGCTCTTTGAGCAAATGGCGCATATCGCGTTCCCGCGGGCGAAGGGGCTGACGAACGAACAGCGGCGGTATTTGCTTCGCCTTTGCGATCGCTATATCGACCATTGCAAAGAAGCGCTGTTCGCGGCGGAATTGCCGCCGGCCGGCCTGCTGATGCTCCGCGTGACCGAGCTCTCCGGCGGATTTTCAGCCATCGCCAAAAAGACGGTGGAAGAAGGGTAGAATGATGCATCAGTCGAAAGAAGAACGAGTCCATCGTGTATTTGAAAAAATTTCTGCTCATTATGACCGGATGAACTCTGTCATCAGCTTCCGCCGCCATTTAAAATGGCGCGAAGACGTGATGCGACGGATGAATGTGCAAAAAGGAAAAAAAGCGCTTGACGTTTGCTGCGGGACGGCCGATTGGGCGATCGCTTTAGCCGAGGCGGTCGGGCCGGAAGGGGAAGTGTACGGCCTTGATTTTAGCGAAAACATGTTAAAAGTCGGCGAACAAAAGGTGAAAGCGCGCGGCTTGTGCAACGTGAAGCTCATCCATGGCAACGCCATGCAGCTTCCGTTTCCGGACAATTCGTTCGATTACGTGACCATTGGCTTCGGTTTGCGCAACGTCCCCGATTATATGACGGTGCTGAAAGAAATGCACCGCGTCACCAAGCCGGGCGGCATGACCGTCTGTTTGGAAACGTCGCAGCCGACGATGTTTGGTTTCCGTCAGCTTTACTATGTTTATTTCCGGTTTATGATGCCGCTGTTCGGCAAGCTGTTGGCGAAAAGCTATGAGGAGTATTCATGGCTGCAAGAGTCAGCGCGCGAGTTCCCGGGGCGGGATGAGCTGGCGGAAATGTTTCGCGCCGCTGGCTTTGTCGATGTCGAGGTCAAACCGTACACGTTCGGCGTGGCGGCGATGCATTTAGGCTATAAACGATGAGTTAAGGTGAACATCATGAAGTTAAAGGCGATGTATTCGTTTTTAGGCGATGATTTGGCGGCGGTCGAACAGGAGCTCGAGCGGACGGTCCGGTCGGAATATGGGCCGCTTGGGGAAGCGGCGCTGCATTTGTTGCAAGCGGGCGGAAAGCGGATCCGTCCCGTTTTTGTCTTGCTCGCCGCCCGTTTCGGCCATTATGATCTCGAGCGGATCAAGCATGTTGCTGTGGCGCTCGAACTCATTCATATGGCATCGCTCGTCCACGACGATGTGATCGACGATGCCGACTTGCGCCGCGGCCGGCCAACGATCAAAGCGAAATGGAGCAACCGGTTTGCCATGTATACGGGCGATTATTTGTTTGCCCGTTCGCTCGAACGGATGGCGAAACTTGACGACCCGCGCGCCCATCAAGTGCTTGCGAAAACGATTGTCGAAGTGTGCCGCGGAGAAATTGAGCAAATCAAAGACAAATACCGGTTTGACCAGCCGCTCCGCACATATTTGCGGCGCATCCGCCGGAAAACGGCGCTGTTGATCGCTGCCAGCTGTCAGCTTGGCGCTCTCGCCGCCGGCGCTCCGGAATCGGTGGCCAAACGGCTGTATTGGTTTGGCCATTATGTCGGCATGTCGTTTCAAATTACGGATGACATCCTCGATTTTACGGGCACGGAAGAGCAGCTTGGCAAGCCGGCGGGAAGCGACTTGCAGCAGGGAAACATCACCCTCCCGGTGCTGTACGCGCTTCGTGACGAACGAATGAAAGCGGCGATCGCCGCGGTCGGTCCAGAAACAAACGCCGATGAGATGGCGGCCGTCATTTCCGCCATTAAACGAACGGATGCCATCGGCCAGTCATACGCATTAAGCGACCGCTATCTCGAAAAAGCGCTCCGTCTGCTCGGCGAATTGCCCGCCAATCAGGCGCGCGCTTTGCTGCATGACCTCGCCCTCTACATCGGGAAAAGGGATTATTAACGCTTTCAAGGACATTGTTGCCAATGGCGCGAAACAATGATACTATGATGGAGGGGAACCCGTTTCCTAGTACATACGACAGTAGGGGTGGAGAGTCAATGACAGAACGGACATTTTTAATGGTAAAGCCAGACGGGGTTCAGCGCAATTTGATCGGCGAAATTGTCTCCCGCTTTGAAAAAAAAGGGTTCCAGCTTGTCGGCGCGAAGCTGATGCAAGTATCGCGCGAGCTGGCTGAACAGCACTACGCCGAACATAAAGAGCGTCCGTTTTTCGGCGAGCTTGTTGATTTCATTACGTCCGGACCGGTGTTTGCGATGGTGTGGGAAGGTGAAAACGTGATCGCCGCCGCCCGGCAAATGATGGGGAAAACGAATCCGCAAGACGCCGCACCGGGCACGATTCGCGGCGATTTCGGCTTGACGGTCGGCAAAAACGTCATTCACGGTTCCGATTCGCCGCAAAGCGCGGAACGCGAAATCAACTTGTTCTTCAAAGAAGAAGAGCTCGTTGCTTATACGAAACTGATGAACGAATGGCTATATTAATGTTCAGGCAAAGACCGGCCACAACGTGGTCGGTCTTTGCCGTTTTATGAAGGTGAGACAAGGAGAGGGATCGGGGCAATGGATGATTACGCGCAATTTATCGCGAAAGTGAAACGAAAAACCGGCATTGATCTTTCGCTGTACAAAGAGGCGCAAATGAAGCGGCGGCTGGCATCTTTGTACATGAAAAAAGGGCTGAACAGCTTTGCCGAGCTGTTTGCGGCAATGGAAAAAAACCCGGCGTTATGGAATGAGTGTTTAGACCGGATGACGATCAACGTGTCTGAGTTTTACCGGAACGCGAAGCGGTGGGACGTGCTTGAGCGCACCATTTTGCCGCGGCTGTTGGCGGAAAATCCGCGTCCAAAAGTATGGAGCGCCGCCTGCTCTACGGGCGAGGAGCCGTATACGCTCGCGCTGGTGCTTCTAAAACATATGCCGCTTCACCGCGTGTCGGTGCTGGCGACCGACATTGACGAAAACGCGCTCGCCCGCGCGCGTCTCGGGCTGTACAGCGAACGGTCGCTCGCCGAGCTGCCGGAGGAAATGAAAAAAAAGTTTTTTACGAAAGACGGCGAGTATTATAAAATAGACGAAAAGGTGAAACAGGCGGTCACGTTTCAAAAACATAATTTGCTCGCCGACCCGTTTCCAGGGCCGTTTGATTTGATCGTCTGCCGCAATGTGCTCATTTACTTCACCGAAGAGGCGAAACAGATTTTGTACCGGAAATTCCATGATGCGCTTCGGCCGGGCGGTGTGCTGTTTGTCGGCAGCACCGAGCAAATTTTCAATCCCGGCTTATACGGATTTGAAATGGAGGAAACGTTTTTTTACCGAAAAAGATAGCCGGTGCCGGCTTCTTTTTTTCCGGAAACTATTTTCATTTTTCAAATTTATGATATATTTTTACATAAACGCGTTAAAGAGCTGAAGGGAGAGACACATATGCGTTATTTGACAGCAGGGGAGTCGCACGGGCCGCAACTGACGGCGATTTTGGAAGGAGTGCCGGCGGGGCTGGAGCTGCGTGCCGAGCACATTAATAAAGAGCTGGCGCGCCGGCAAAAAGGGTATGGGCGCGGCCGGCGCATGCAAATTGAAAAAGACGAGGTGAAAATCGTCGGCGGCGTCCGCCATGGCAAAACGCTCGGCTCGCCGATTGCGCTCGTTGTTGAGAACCGCGATTTTCAACATTGGCAAACGATTATGGCTGTTGAGCCGATTGATGATGAGAGCGAAGTCAAGCGGAAAGTAACGCGTCCGCGCCCGGGCCATGCTGATTTAAACGGCGCCTTGAAGTATGGGCATCGCGATATGCGCAACGTGCTCGAGCGCTCATCCGCAAGGGAAACGACTGTGCGTGTAGCTGCCGGGGCGGTGGCGAAACGCCTCCTGGAAGAGGTCGGCATCCGCGTCGCCGGGCACGTGCTGGAAATCGGCGGTGTGCGCGCCGAAAACCTCGATTACCGCTCGCTTGAAGAATTGCAAGAAGTGACGGAAGCATCCCCGGTGCGCTGCTTTGACTCGGAAGCCGGGCAAAAAATGATGGAAGCGATCGATTTGGCGAAGAAAAACGGCGATTCGATCGGCGGCATCGTCGAAGTGATCGTCGAAGGCGTCCCGGCCGGAGTTGGCAGTTATGTTCATTACGACCGGAAGCTCGATGCGAAAATCGCTGCCGCCATCGTCAGCATTAACGCTTTTAAAGGCGTCGAGTTCGGCATCGGGTTTGAGGCGGCGCGCCGCCCGGGAAGCGAAGTGCATGACGAAATCATTTGGAGTCCGGAACAAGGATTTTCGCGCCGGACGAACCGAGCCGGCGGCTTTGAAGGCGGGATGACGACCGGGATGCCAATCGTTGTGCGCGGGGTGATGAAGCCGATTCCGACGTTGTACAAGCCGCTTCAAAGTGTCGATATCGATACGAAAGAGCCGTTTACGGCGAGCATTGAGCGCTCGGACAGCTGCGCTGTGCCGGCGGCGAGCGTCGTCGCCGAGGCGGTCGTCGCCTGGGAAGTGGCGGCGGCGATCGTCGAGCAGTTCGGTCAAGACCGGATCGATCTGATCAAAGAAAACATTGAGCGCGCCCGCCGCTATGCAAGGGAGTTTTAACGATGATCGAACGGACGATCGAAACGGCGACGAAACGATACCCGCTCCTGCTGGGCGATGGGGCGGCGCGCGCATTGCCGCGCCTGCTCCGGGCGCTTGCCTGCCCGCCGGGAACCAAGTTGTTTATCATTACTGACGATGCGGTGGCGCCCCTTTATTTGGATGAGGTGCGCGCCATGCTTGCCGCCGCTGAGTATGACGTCTACGCTTATATCATCCCGAGCGGGGAGGCGGCCAAGTCGTTTGACAACTATTACGCCTGCCAAACGGCGGCGCTTCAGTGCGGCTTAGACCGCCGCTCGGTCATGATCGCGCTTGGCGGCGGCGTCGTCGGCGATTTAGCCGGATTCGTCGCGGCCACTTATATGCGCGGCATCCGCTACATTCAAATGCCGACGACGCTTTTGGCTCATGACAGCGCCGTCGGCGGCAAAGTGGCAATCAATCATCCGCTTGGCAAAAATATGATCGGCGCCTTCCACCAGCCGGAAGCGGTTGTGTATGATACGGCCTTTTTGCGCACATTGCCTGAGCGCGAGCTTCGCTCAGGGTTCGCTGAGGTGATCAAGCATGCGCTCATCCGCGACTGCCGCTTTTACGAATGGCTGCGCGCGGAAGTGAAGACGCTCGCCGATTTGCGCGGCGAAACGCTCGCCTATTGTATTGAAAAGGGCATCGATATTAAGGCGTCCGTCGTACGTGAAGATGAAAAAGAAACCGGGGTGCGCGCCCATTTAAATTTCGGCCATACGCTCGGCCATGCGCTTGAAAGCGAACTCGGCTACGGCACGCTTACGCACGGCGAGGCGGTCGCGCTCGGCATGCTGTTTGCGGTGTTTGTCAGCGAACGGCTTTACGGCCGCTCGTTTGCCGAGCACCGTTTCGCCGAATGGTTTGCCGGATACGGTTTTCCGGTATCGCTGCCGGCAGCGGTGGAGGCCGACCGATTGCTCGAGAAAATGAAAGGCGACAAAAAAGCGTACGCCGGGACGGTGCGCATGGTGCTCTTGCGCGAGATCGGCGACGTCGAAGTCGTGGAATTAGAAGATGACAAGCTGCTCGCCTGGCTGGGCGAGTTCGCCGGACAGGGGGGAGGACGATGATTCGAGGCATTCGCGGAGCGATTACCGTTGAACGAAATGAGGCCGAAGAAATCGTGGCCGCAACCGAAACGCTGCTTCGGGAAATGATCCGAGCGAACGGGGTTGTCGCCGATGACGTTTCGTTTGTGCTTATTTCTGTCACCGACGACATCACGGCCGCGTTTCCGGCGCAGGCGCTGCGCCGGATTGACGGCTGGACGTACGTGCCGGTCATGTGCACAAGGGAAATTCCGGTGCCCGGCTCATTGCCGCGGTGCATCCGCGTCATGATGACGGTGGCGACGGAGAAAAAGCAAGATGAAATTTGCCATGTGTACTTAAAGGATGCGGCCGTGCTGCGCCCGGATTTGTCATTGACAAAAAAAACAGAAATGTAATATAGTTAAAATAACTTCTTTGCCCGCCGAATGGCGGGCTGTCAAAAGAAGCGGAGCGAGAGTTGAGAACGAGTGTAGGGTAGATGAGAATGAGCGAGTTTAGCTGAGGTGAGCGTTTGTTTTCTATTCGCTGACATCTGCCCAAAGACGGTCGTCTTTGGGCGTTTTCTTTCCCCTTTTTTCTTTTCGCCTCATAAACCCTCATTCTCCGCCCGCCGATCATGAAGGGAGGAGAAGGGATGTCCACTGAGAGGCTGGCCGCTTTTTTGGCGGATGCCAACAAGTTTCGCACCATCCCGATCGTGCGCAAATTTTTAGCCGATGTCATTGAACCGCTTAGAGTATTTAGCAATTTGCGCGATGAAGCGGTGTTTCTGCTCGAAAGCAAAGACGATGAATCGCCGTGGGCGCGCTATTCGTTTATCGGCGTCGCGCCGTTTTTAACGCTCGAAAGTGAAACAGGCGAGATGTTTTCCGTGAAAGATGAAAACGGAAACGAACAGGCTGCGGTGCCAACGTTGAAAGAGGCGTTTCAATGGGCCGAGCGGGCGCTCGCTGTCCGGCCGTTGGCCGAAGCGGTGCCGTTTACAGGCGGTGCGGTTGGATTTTTAGGGTACGATTTCATTTCCGCCATCGAAAACGTGCCGCGCCACGAAAATCGCGACCTAGCCATGAAAGCCGGCTATTTCGTATTTTGTGAATCGCTGTTTGCTTTTGACCATCAAAGGCGGGAGCTGTTGCTCATTCACTACATCCGTTTAGACGGCAGCGAGACAGAAGATGAGAAAATCGAGAAGTATCGCGCTGCCGAGCAGCGCATCGCCGTGTTGGCAGCGAAAGCGGCGCACGTCCGTACCGAGCAGCCGCTGCTGCCGGCAGAGGGCGAAACGGGGCGTACCGTTTCGTTTGCCGACACTACATCCAATTATGAAAAAGAACAGTTTTTGCGCGACGTGGAAACGGTCAAACAGTATATTGCGGCCGGCGATGTGTTTCAAGCTGTCTTGTCGCAGCGCTTTTGCGTGCCGGTTCGCGCGGGCGGTTTTGTCGTTTATCGGCTGCTCCGCCACATCAATCCGTCGCCGTACATGTTTTATTTTCGGCTGGATGATATGGAAATTGTCGGGAGCTCGCCGGAAAAGCTGATCCAAGTGCGCCATCGGCGCGTGGAAATCGATCCGATCGCCGGAACGAGACGGCGCGGGCGCTCGCCGGAAGAGGATGCGAGGCTCGCCGATGAGCTGTACAACGACCCGAAGGAGCGGGCCGAGCATTATATGCTCGTTGACCTGGCGCGCAACGATATCGGCCGGGTGGCGAAATACGGAACGGTCAAAGCACCGGTCTTGATGGAAATCGGCAAGTTTTCCCACGTGATGCACCTCATTTCGAAAGTCGTCGGCGAGCTGAATGACGATGTCCACCCGATCGATGCGCTGCTTGCCGCCTTCCCGGCTGGGACGGTGAGCGGTGCGCCGAAAGTGCGGGCGATGCAAATTTTGCAAGAGCTCGAGCCGACAGCCCGCGGATTGTACGCCGGAGCGATCGCCTACATCGGCTTTGACGGCAATATCGACTCGTGCATCGCCATCCGGACGGCGGTCATCAAAGAGGGGTATGCATATGTACAGGCCGGCGCCGGCATCGTCGCCGACTCCGTCCCGGAACTTGAGTGGAAAGAAACGCGCAATAAAGCAAGCGCCTTACTGAACGCCATTGAACAAGCGGAACGACTATTTGCCAAAGGGGAGAGGATCGTATGTTAAAGCAGCTGCTTTCCAAATGTGCGGAAGGAAAAACGTTAGGAGAAGAAGAAGCATATGAAGCGATGGCTGCCGTCATGGACGGGGCGGCGACAGACAGCCAAATCGCGAGTTTGTTGTCGATGCTGCGTCTGCGCGGGGAGACGGTCGATGAATTGGCCGGGTTTGTGCGGGCGATGCGCGACCGGATGACGGCGATTGATGCCGGTGACGATGTGATCGACACGTGCGGCACAGGCGGGGACGGAGCGGCGACGTTTAACGTTTCAACAGCAGCGGCCATCGTTATTTCTTCGCTTGGCGTCAAAGTGGCCAAACACGGCAACCGCGCTGTTTCATCAAAAAGCGGCAGCGCGGACGTGCTCGAGCGGCTTGGCATCGATATTCAATCATCGCCGGACGCCGCCAAGCAGGCATTGGAAACGAAAGGGTTAACGTTTTTGTTCGCCCCCTTGTACCACGCGGCCATGAAACATGCCGCCGGGCCGCGGAAGGAAATCGGCTTCCGCACCGTTTTTAACTTGATCGGCCCGCTCGCCAACCCGACGCGCTGCAAGCGGCAAGTCATCGGCGTCTATTCGACCCGCTACGCCGAGAAACTGGCGGAGACGATGCGCCGCCTCGGTTCGGAGCACGTGCTGTTTGTCACCGGCCGCGACGGGCTCGACGAGTGCAGCATCGCCGCCGAAACCGATGTTGTTGAGCTGAAAGATGGAGCGATCCGCCGCTTTGTTATCACCCCGGAACAAGTCGGCTTGCCGCGTGGCGAGCTCGCCGAGGTACAAGTGAGCGATCCGGAAGAAAGCGCTGCGTTGCTTGAAGCGGTCATGATCGCGTCGGCGCCGGAGAGCGCCATCAACATCGTCGCGCTGAACGCCGGCGTCGCCTTGTACGCCGCCGGCAAGACGGAAACGATCGCCGATGGGGTAGCGATGGCGAAAGACGCCATTTTGTCCAACGCTGCTTACAGACAGCTGCAACGCCTGCGTGTAAAGGAAGTGGTCCACGATGCTTGAACAAATTTTAGCGACAAAACGTGAGGAACTTGAGGCGTTGACGTTGCCGGAACCGCTGCCGGAGCCAAAGCGCCGTCCGTTCGCCGCGGCGCTCCGCCGGCCGCGGCGGGCGCTCGGGTTAATCGCTGAAGTGAAAAAAGCGTCTCCGTCTAAAGGCGTCATCCGCCCGGATTTTGATCCGGTCGCCGTCGCCAAAGCGTATGAGCGCGCGGGGGCGGATGCGATCAGCGTGCTGACGGATGAGCGCTATTTCCAAGGGCACCGCCGCTATTTGCAGGCGGTGAAAGAGGCGATCGACATCCCGGTGCTGCGCAAAGATTTCATCATCGACCGCCGGCAAGTAGAAGAAAGCGCCCGGATCGGGGCGGATGCGATTTTATTGATCGGCGAAGCGCTGCCCCCGGAAACGCTCGAGACGCTCTATCACGAAGCGTACAGCATCGGACTCGAATGTTTAGTGGAAGTGCACGCGAAAGAGACGCTGGAGCGGATTTTGGACCGGTTTACGCCCGAAGTAGTCGGCATTAACAACCGCGATTTGCGTACGTTTGTGACGACGCTTGAGGCGACCAAAACGCTCGCGTCCCTCATTCCGCCGTCGTGCGTCATCGTCAGCGAAAGCGGGATCGGCTCCTACCGCGATGTGCAGGCGGTCCGTTCATACGGGGCGCAGGCGATGCTTGTCGGTGAGTCGCTCATGCGCCAAGCCGATGTCGAGCGGGCGGTCTACCGGCTGTTTGGAGAGGGTGACAGCGGTGGTCCGGCTTAAATATTGCGGCAACCGTTCGGCGGGCGATGTGCAAGCTGCGCTCGCGAGCGGGGCGGATTATCTCGGCTTTATTTTCGCTGCAAGCAGGCGGAACGTTTCACCTGAGGAGGTGAAACGATGGTTGGCGCCGGCGTCACTCGGCGATAAGCAGCTCGTTGGCGTCTTTGTCAACGCCTCTGTTGATCGGATCGCTGCTGTTGCCTTGCAGCTGCCGCTTCATGTCATCCAATGCCATGGCCGCGAGACGCCGGCTGAGCTGGCCGCTGTGAAAGAGGCGGCACAGCGCGCCGTTTGGAAGGCGATCCATCACGGCGATGGGGCGCTTGAGGCGATGAAGCAATACGCCGGGGTGGCTGACGGCTACGTTGTCGACAGCCGCGTCGCCGGCGCGTGGGGTGGAACAGGGGTCTCCTTTGACTGGGAGGCGGTGCCGCGCTATTTGGAAGAGGCCGCACGCCAAGGCGTGCCGTGCTTCATCGCCGGCGGCATCACCCCGGACAATGTCGAACGGCTGCTTGCCTATCGTCCCGACGGCATCGACATAAGCAGCGGCATTGAAACAGACGGGCGCAAAGACCCGGCCAAGATGAAGCAGATAGAAGAAAAAGTACAACAATATTTCAAATAGAAAAGGACGTGCAAAGATCGTTCGCGCCGATCCGGTATTGGAATGGGCGCAGGCGGATGCTTTTTCACACGAAATCCGTCATTTAATCTTGGGGAAAAAGAAGGTGGCTTTGATGATCGAACAGATTCCGAATGAACACGGGCGATTTGGCGATTTCGGCGGCAAGTTTGTCCCGGAGACGCTCATGCTTCCGCTTGAGGAAATTGAAGTGGAACTCGACAAAGCGCTTGCCGATGAGTCGTTCAAGCAAGAATATATCCGTATTTTGCAGCACTACTCCGGGCGGCCGACCCCGCTGACGTTCGCCCCCAATTTGACAAGGCAGGTTGGCGGCGCGAAAATGTATTTAAAGCGTGAAGATTTAAACCATACCGGCGCCCATAAAATCAACAACGCCATCGGCCAGGCGCTCTTGGCGAAACGGATGGGCAAGAAAAAGTTGATCGCCGAAACCGGCGCCGGGCAGCATGGGGTTGCAGCGGCAACGGTGGCTGCCCATTTCGGCATGGACTGCATCGTCTTTATGGGCGAGGAAGACATGAAACGGCAAGAACTGAACGTGTTTCGCATGAGGCTGTTAGGCGCCGAAGTCGTGCCGGTGTCAAGCGGCAATCGGACGTTAAAAGACGCGACGAACGAGGCGATTCGTTATTGGGTCGCCCATTGTGACGACCACT
This sequence comes from Geobacillus subterraneus, assembly GCF_001618685.1. Lineage (GTDB taxonomy): Bacteria > Bacillota > Bacilli > Bacillales > Anoxybacillaceae > Geobacillus > Geobacillus subterraneus. The sequence goes on from NZ_CP014342.1 coordinate 1,015,996, forward strand.
TTTATATGATCGGTTCGGTCGTCGGTCCGCACCCGTACCCGAAAATGGTGCGCGAGTTTCAGCGGATCATCGGTGATGAAGCGAAGGAACAGTTTCTCGCCCGCGAAGGGAAGCTGCCGGATGTGATTGTCGCCTGTGTCGGCGGCGGCAGCAACGCCATCGGCATGTTTTACCCGTTTTTGCAAGACGACGTTCGTCTCGTCGGCGTAGAAGCAGCCGGCAAAGGAATCGATACTCCGCACCATGCGGCGACGATTGCGAAAGGGACGAAAGGAGTCATCCACGGGGCGATGACATATTTGCTGCAAGATGAATACGGGCAAATCATTGAACCGTATTCGATTTCCGCCGGTCTCGATTACCCCGGCGTCGGTCCGGAACACGCGTATTTGGCGAGCATCGGCCGCGTCCGTTATGAGAGTGTGACCGATGAGGAAGCGGTCGCTGCATTTCAGCTGCTATCGCAAACCGAAGGCATCATTCCGGCCATCGAATCGGCCCATGCGGTGGCGAAAGCCGTCGAGCTGGCCCGCCGGATGGAGCCGGATGAGACGGTGCTCATTTGTCTGTCCGGCCGCGGCGATAAAGATGTGCAAGCGATGATGCGCCATCTTGGGATGAAAGAAGGTGAAGACGTTGCGTCTGCCCGCTAATCAACCGCTGTTTATTCCGTTTATCGTCGCCGGCGACCCGTCTGCCGACTTGACCGTCGACCTCGCTTTGGCGCTGCAAGACGCCGGCGCTGATGTATTGGAGCTTGGCGTGCCGTACTCTGACCCGCTCGCCGACGGGCCGACGATTCAGCGCGCCGCCGCCCGGGCGCTCGCCGGGCAAATGACGCTGCCGAAAGCCGTTCAGCTTGTCGCCGCAATGCGAAAAAAAGGTGTAAAAATTCCGATTATCATCTTTACGTATTATAATCCTGTGTTACAATTAGGAGAAGAATCCTTTTTTGCTTTAGCGCGAGAAAATGGCGCCAACGGCGTGCTCATTCCCGATTTGCCGTTTGAAGAGAGCGGCCCGCTCCGCGAGCTCGGTGAGCGGTTCGGCCTTCCGCTCATTTCGCTCGTCGCCCCGACGTCAAAGCAGCGAATCGAGCGGATCGCTTCCGCGGCTGAAGGGTTTTTGTACTGCGTCTCCTCGCTTGGCGTCACCGGTGTGCGCGAGACGCTGCCGGAGTCGCTTGGCGGCTTCTTGGGCGAAGTAAAACGGCATAGCCGCGTTCCGGTCGCTGTCGGGTTCGGCATTTCGACGCCGGAACAAGTGGCGATGCTCAAAGGCGTCTGCGATGGCGTCGTCGTCGGCAGCGCGCTCGTGCAAAAAGTGGAACAGCTGCTTGAGCGCCTGCAGACCCCGACGGAAAAGGAAGCGGCCATCGCCGAGTTTGCCGCCTACGCCCGCTCGCTCGCCGCGCCGCTTCACGCGCCGTGTTCTTCGCGCTAAAAGTTCCGATCTAAAGGAGTTGGCAATATCCATGCAAGTGAAGGAACAACTTCGGGGGCTTCCCCCGTACCAGCCGGGAAAATCGATCGAGGAAGTGAAGCGGGAATACGGCCTTTCCGATATTATTAAACTAGCTTCCAACGAAAATCCATACGGTTCGTCACCGGCGGCGAAATCTGCCATCGCCGCTGAGCTTGACCGCCTTGCCGTCTACCCGGATGGCTATGCCCGCGTGTTGCGCGAAAAAGCAGCTACCCATCTTGGCGTTAAGGAAACGCAGCTGTTGTTTGGCAACGGCTCGGATGAAGTCGTGCAAATGTTTTGCCGCGCCTTTTTAGAGCCGGGCACGAATACGGTGATGGCGGCGCCAACGTTTCCGCAATACCGCCATAACGCGGTCATCGAGCGGGCCGAAGTGCGCGAAGTGCCGCTTGCTGACGGGCGCCATGATTTAGAGGCGATGCTTAACGCCATCGACGGGAATACGCGCATCGTCTGGATTTGCAATCCGAACAACCCGACCGGCACGTATGTGAACGAAACGGAGTTGCGCGCCTTTTTGGATCGCGTGCCGCCGCACGTGCTTGTCGTCTTGGATGAAGCGTATTACGAATACGCAACGGCGGCTGATTATCCGCAAACGGTGCCGCTGTTACGGGAATATGAACAGCTTGTCATTATGCGCACGTTCTCGAAAGCGTACGGGCTTGCTGCGCTCCGCGTTGGCTACGGCATTGCCAGCGAGGCCATCATTCGCGCCGTCGAACCGGCGCGCGAGCCGTTTAATACGTCGACCGTCGCCCAAGCGGCCGCAGCGGCCGCGCTTGATGACCAGGCGTTCATCCGCGCCTGCGTCGAGCAAAACCGCGCCGAGCTTGAACGGTATTACCGCTTTTGCGAAGAACACGGCCTGAAGTATTACCCGTCGCAAACGAACTTTTTGTTCATCGACTTCGGCATAGACGGCAATGAAGTGTTTCAATATTTGCTCGAGCGGGGCATTATCGTCCGCTCCGGCAAGGCGCTCGGCTTGCCGACCGGCGTGCGCATCACCATCGGCACGAAAGAGCAGAATGACCGGGTGTTTGAAACGGTTTTGCACATGCTTCGCGAAAAACAGCTCGTCTGACCGGTTTGGCAACGAACCGGACAGGAAGGCCAGCCCGTTGCTTGCAGCAAGCAGCGGGCGCATTTTTACATAAAGAAGGTGGGTTGGGTTGGAAGGAAACGTGTTTATTGTCGGTCTCGGCTTGATCGGCGGATCGATTGCTTTAGCTGTTAAAAAGGCGCATCCTGAGGCAGTGATCATCGGCTATGACGTCAACGATCATCAGCTCGGTTTGGCGCGCTCGCTGAAAGTGATCGACGAAGCCGTCCATTCTGTAGAAGACGGGTTTAGGCAAGCGGATTTGATTGTTCTCGCCACTCCGGTCATGCAGACGGAAGCGCTGCTTTCGTCCATGCCGCTTGAGCGGCTGAAGCGCGGCGTCATCGTCACGGACGTCGGCAGCACGAAGCAGCGCATCGTTCAAGGCGCGCGCCGCCTGTTGGATCACGGCGTGGCGTTTATCGGCGGCCATCCGATGGCCGGGTCGCACAAAAGCGGTGTGGCTGCGGCGCGGGCGCATTTGTTTGAAAATGCCTTTTACGTTTTGACGCCAACAGACGGCGTGCCGCCACAGCAGGTCGAGAAGTTGAAACAATGGCTGTCCGGAACAAGAGCGCAGTTTGTCGTCTTAACGCCGGAAGAACATGACCGCATCACTGGGGTGATCAGCCATTTTCCGCACTTGATTGCGGCAAGCCTCGTCCATCAGGCGCGCGAGTATGAAAACGAAAACGCCCTCGTCAGCCGGCTGGCGGCCGGCGGTTTCCGCGATATTACCCGCATTGCGTCGAGCAATCCGGAAATGTGGCGCGACATTTTTATCCATAATAAGCGCGAGCTGCTCGCCCTTTTTGAGCGTTGGATCGCCGAAATGGAACGGCTCCGCTCGTTTGTCGAGGAAGAAAACAGCATCGCGATTTACCATTATTTTCTTGAAGCGAAACAGTTTCGCGACGGGCTGCCGGTGCGGACAAAGGGGGCGATTCCGTCGTTTTACGATTTGTATGTCGACGTGCCCGACTATCCGGGCGTCATTTCCGAGGTCACCGGCTATTTGGCCCAGGAAAAGATCAGCATTACAAACATCCGCATTATCGAGACGCGCGAGGAAATTTACGGGGTGCTCCGCCTCAGCTTCCAAAGCGAAGATGACCGGGCGCGGGCGAAAGCGTGCCTCGCCAAACATACGAACTATGCGACATATGAAGGGTAGCAACGAAAAACAGTGGAGGGATGTTGCATGCAGCTGCCAACGAACGTATCATCGCTTCGGGGAACGATTGAAGTGCCCGGCGACAAATCGATTTCCCATCGCGCTGTCATGCTCGGGGCGCTCGCTTCCGGACGGACGGTGATCGATCATTTTTTGCCTGGCGCAGATTGTTTAAGCACGATCGACTGCTTCCGCAAGCTCGGTGTCGACATTCGCCAAGACGGGATGAATGTCATTGTCGAAGGGGCGGGGCCCAGCGGACTTCGCGAGCCGGCCGCCGTGCTTGATGTCGGCAATTCCGGCACGACGGCGCGCCTTTTGCTCGGCATTTTGGCCGGTCAGCCGTTTCACGCTTGCCTTGTTGGCGACGAGTCGATTGCCAAACGGCCGATGGCGCGGGTGACGAAGCCGCTTCGCGAGATGGGAGCGCATATTGACGGGCGTGAGGGCGGCAATTATACGCCGCTTGCGGTCCGCGGCGGCGCGCTCCGCCCGCTCCGCTACAACTCGCCGGTGGCGAGCGCCCAAGTGAAGTCGGCCATTTTGCTCGCCGGTTTGTTTGCCGATGGCGCAACGTCCGTCACTGAGCCGCACCGTTCGCGCGACCATACAGAACGAATGATCCGGCTGTTTGGCGGTGAGGTGAACGTCGACGGCCCAACCGTCTCAATTGCCGGCCCGCAGTCCTTGCGCGGGACGCACATTTACGTTCCCGGCGATATTTCATCGGCCGCCTTTTTCCTCGTCGCCGGCGCCATTGTGCCGAACAGCGAAATTACGCTGAAAAACGTTGGCTTAAATCCGACGAGAACCGGGATTATCGATGTGCTCGAACAAATGGGAGCCGACATTGCGGTTGACCATGTCCGCAATGAGGAAACGGAGCCGATCGGCGATATCACGATTCGCACATCGGCGCTTCAAGCGGTCGAAATTGGCGGCGATCTCATTCCAAGGTTGATCGATGAAATTCCGATCATCGCCTTGCTGGCGACGCAGGCCGAAGGGACGACCGTCATTAAAGATGCCAGTGAGTTGAAAGTAAAAGAAACGAACCGAATCGATACGGTCGTCACGGAGCTGAAAAAATTTGGCGCCGATATTGAAGCGACCGATGACGGCATGGTCATTCGCGGCAAAACGGCGCTTTATGCCGACGCGATTGTCGTCGACAGCCATGGGGATCACCGGATCGGCATGATGCTCGCTATCGCCGCCTGCTGCGCGAAAGGAACGGTCCGCCTTGAGCGTCCGGAAGCGGTCGCGGTCTCCTATCCGGGCTTTTTTGCCGATCTTCGTTCTTTGCTGTAGCTGAAAAACGCCCCCGCCCCAAGCGGGCGGGTGGTTATATTTCGCTTTGTTCATTCATATGTTGTCAATAAGAGGAAAGGCTTTTCCATTCCTTTTGAAAGCGGATACATCTGTTGTGGGACGGCACGCTGTCGGGCGGCGAGCGGTTCGGTTGCTGAAACGGCCATTGTCGATTATGATTAATCATGTTCCCGCTGCAGCAGTACATAACTATTCAGACAGTGAGGGCGGATGTCCCCGCCCTAACTAGGAACGATCTGTCGCGATAAGAGAGGTTCACGGACATGACACGTGTTGAACAAATCATTCGTCTAGTAGAAAACGGAAATGTTGACAAAGCGTTGGCGCTCGTGCCGAAAGTAAAAAAATATGGAAGCGACGAAGAGAAATATGCGCTTGCGGACTGTTTGTACGCATGGGGGATGCCGGAGGAGGCAAAAGGGATGCTTGAGGAGCTTGCCGCCCGCTATCCGGACGATGGCGACATCCGCCTGTTTTTAGCCGAAGTGTATACGGAACTTGAGGCTGAAGACGAAGCGCTTGCCCTTTTAGCCGAGGTCGGGGAGGATGATCCGCAGTTTGTCCGGGCGTGCCTGCTCGCCGCCGATTTATACGAAATGCAAGGACTGACGGAAGTGAGCGAGCGAAAGCTGCGTCAGGCGTATAAAAAAGCGCCGGATGAGCCGATCGTCCAATTCGCCTTAGCGGAATTGTATTTTTCGCTCGGCGAATATGCAAAAAGCGTGCCGTTTTATGAACAAGTGCAAAAGAATGCGCGCGAGCTGGCCGGCGTCCTCGTGGTGGAGCGGCTGGCCGAGGCGCTCAGCCGCTCCGGGGAGTTTGAGGCGGCACTTCCATATTATGAGGAAGCGCTCAACGAAAAAACGGACAGCCGGACATTGTTCGCCTACGGATTCACAGCCTTGCAGGCCGGCTACACGCAAACGGCCATCGACAAGCTCAGCGCCTTAAAAGAGCTCGATCCGGATTACGCCCCCCTTTACTTATATTTGGCAAAAGCCTATGAGCAGGAAGGACAGCTCCGAAAAAGCTACGAAACGGTGCTCGAAGGGATGAAAATCGATGAGTGGAATAAAGAGCTCCGCCTTTATGCCGGCAAATTGGCATTAAAGCTGAACAAACCGGCCGAAGCGGAAGAGCAGCTGAAAAAGGCGCTCGAGATCGATGGCGGCTACATTGAGGCACTTACCGTTTTATCAGCGCTTTGGCTTCACGAGCAGCGCTATGACGACGTGGTGGCGCTTTTGGAACAGGCGATGGCTGACGGTGAATACGATCCGCAGTTTGAATGGGATTTAGGGCGCGCCAAACATCGGCTTGAGATGTATGGTGATGCATTAAATCATTACGCTGAGGCATATAATTTCTTTAAGAATAACGTCGATTTTCTCGAAGAGTACGGATATTTTCTCATCGAGGAAGGAAATCGGGCGGCAGCAAGAGAAATATTTCAACAAATCGTCGGTCTGGACCCGAGCCATACGGAGGCGGCCGAGATGCTGCTTGAGCTCGAGGAGTAGGGGAGACGCGGTGACCGAACCTCTTTCTTGGAAACCGATCGAGGGGGAAGCGCATGATGACGCACGTATCCGTCAATGAAAAAAAAGAGTTCATCCGTTGGTTTTTAAGCCATTATCAGTTGAAGCGACGCGAATGTGTGTGGATTTTAAATTATTTGATGAGCCATGATCAGCTGATGCAGAAGGTGCATTTTGTCGAGAACGCCCAATATTGCCCGCGCGGCATCGTCATGTCGACCCACTGCGTGGATGATGTGCCGTTCCGTTTTTACAAAGGGAATGTGATGACGACCGATGCGGAGAAATCGTTCCATGACATCCGCTTGAACCGCGACGAAGATATTTACATTCAACTCAATTTCCGCGCTTCTTTTCACTCGCCGCAATATGTTGCTGTGCTTGAGGAAAACCCGTACGCACCGAAGCAGGCGCAAGTAAGCGAAAACGACCAGCGCCTTGCCGAGCAATTTTTGGAACGGTCCATTTACGAGTTCCGGCGCGGGCGGCTGATGAAGCTGATCGACGAGGCGCTCGACCGCCACGATGAAGAGGCGTTTCGCCGGCTGACCGATGAATTAAACAAATTGTAACACCTTGCCCGCAGGCAAGGTTTTTCTTTTGCCGAAAAATATGGTATCGTGATAAGGAACGAACTTTATGGCAAAGGGGAGTAACGATGAAATGGACAAGCGGGGACGTCGCCACCTATGAAAAAGAGCGCGACTACATTGATACGGCACTCATTCCGCTTTTGCCGGTGGCCATCGGCCAAGGCGCGAGGCGGCTCGCTTCTGGAGGAGAGCTCGTCGGGCTCGTCGCCGCTGAGGTCGAGCGCCAGCTGAGGGGGCGCGTGTTTTTGTTGCCGCCATTTGTTTATTTTGCGGATGAAGGGCGGAGCCAGTTGCTAGAAAGGCTGACGAATTGGACAAACCGCCTCAGGCAGGAAGGGATGGACCATGTGTTTTATGTGACGTGCGATCGCGCGTGGCAAGAGGAGACGGAGGCCAGCCGCATTTGGCTCGTTCCGGCCGTTCCGCTCGAGAGCATGGGCGAGCCGTACAAGCATGAGCTCGTTCGCGAGCAGGCTGCTGAGCTTCTCCGCTTTTTTGTCAGCCGCTGGACGAAAGGATAGGCAAAGCAAAGTCTCGCGTTTTGCCGTTTTGTGATATTGACCTTGTCCAGCAATTGAGCTATCATTAGAATGTCCTAGTTTTCCATATGTGTTATACATACAACTGTCCGGTGTGGACTTGACTTTGCATAGAGGGGGGAAGACGATGAGCGACAACAAACATCGCGTAACGAGACGTCAATTTTTAAACTACACGCTGACCGGGGTCGGCGGCTTTATGGCAGCAGGAATGCTTATGCCGATGCTCCGCTTCGCCTTTGACCCGATCTTGAGAGAGACGGCGGGCACAGAGATGGTCGCGGTGGCGGACGTCAAAGAAATCACGACCGAACCGAAGCGCTTCGACTTTAAAGTGAAGGTGAAAGACGCTTGGTACGAGTCGGAAGAACCGAGATCAGCTTGGGTGTACAAGGATGAAAAAGGGGACATTATCGCCCTGTCACCGGTTTGTAAACACCTTGGCTGTACGGTCGACTGGAATACGGACAAAAACAATCCGAATCATTTCTTCTGTCCGTGCCACTACGGGCTTTATACGAAAGACGGCACGAACGTTCCGGGGACGCCGCCGCCAGCTCCGCTTGACCGCTACGAATTGGAAGTGAAAGACGGAAAGCTGTACTTAGGCAAGGCGAAACCACGAGGGGAGGCGTAATGCGTGTTAAACAAGCTGTATGACTGGGTCGATGAACGCTTAGATATTACGCCTTTATGGCGGGATATCGCCGATCACGAAGTTCCGGAGCACGTCAACCCGGCCCACCATTTTTCCGCCTTTGTCTATTGTTTCGGCGGGCTGACGTTTTTTGTCACGGTCATTCAAATCTTGTCGGGCATGTTTTTAACGATGTACTACGTCCCGGACATTAAAAACGCGTGGGAATCGGTTTATTACTTGCAAAACGAAGTGGCGTTCGGCCAAATCGTGCGCGGCATGCACCACTGGGGGGCAAGCTTAGTCATCGTCATGATGTTTTTACATACGCTGCGCGTCTTTTTCCAAGGGGCGTATAAAAAGCCGCGCGAGATGAACTGGATCGTCGGCGTATTGATCTTCATGGTCATGATGGGGCTTGGCTTTACCGGCTATTTATTGCCTTGGGATATGAAAGCGCTGTTTGCGACAAAAGTCGGTCTGCAAATCGCTGAAGCGACGCCGCTTATCGGACCGGCGATCAAAACGCTGTTGGCCGGGGATCCGGAAATTGTCGGCGCTCAAACGCTGGCGCGTTTCTTTGCGATTCACGTCTTCTTCTTGCCGGCGGCTTTGCTCGGCTTAATGGCAGCGCACTTTTTAATGATTCGCAGACAAGGCATTTCCGGTCCGCTATGATCGGTCGGCTGGACGTTCTGAGGCGATAGAAAAAAGGAGGGAATCACGCAATGCATCGCGGAAAAGGAATGAAATTTGTCGGCGATTCCCGTATTCCCGCGGTAAGAAAACCGAATATTCCGAAGGACTATTCAGAGTACCCCGGGAAAACGGAAGTGTTTTGGCCGAACTTCCTCTTGAAGGAATGGCTTGTCGGTTCGGTCTTTCTCGTCGGTTTTTTAAGCTTGACGGTCGCCCACCCGTCGCCGCTTGAGCGGATCGCCGACCCGACGGACACGACGTATATACCGCTGCCTGACTGGTATTTCTTGTTCTTATACCAATTGCTCAAATATTCGTATGCATCCGGTCCGTATACGGTCATCGGTGCGATCGTCATGCCGGGGCTGGCGTTTGCTGCTTTGCTGCTGGCGCCGTTTTTGGATCGCGGTCCGGAGCGCCGTCCGTGGAAGCGCCCGGTGGCAACCGGCATGATGTTGTTGGCGCTCGCTTCTATTGTTTATTTGACATGGGAAGCGGTCGTCACACACGACTGGAAAAAAGCAGCTGAGCAAGGGAAAATTCGTGCGGAAGTGGAAATTGATACGAACGCGGAAGGCTATAAAATCGCCCAAGCGAACACATGTATATCGTGTCACGGACAAAACTTGTCCGGCGGCGCCGGCCCGTCGCTCATCGGCACCGGCTTGACGCCGGAAGAGATCGCGAAGATCGCCAAAGAAGGGAAAGGCAGCATGCCAGGTGGCATTTTTAAAGGCACGGATGAAGAGCTGAAAAAAATGGCGGAATTCATCGCCGGCTTAAAAGCGGAATAATTCGTTCGGCACGGAAAAGCTGACTCGCGTTAGTCAGCTTTTTTCGTGCCAACATGAAACCGAGGCGAGGTGCAGATGATGGCATGGCTTTATGCGCTGTTGGCTTCCCGGCCGGTTGTTTGGCTGCTCTTGTTCGTCAACGCGGCCGGCACCATCTATGGATATTATTGGTATCGTTATCAACTTGCCGATACGCCGCCCGTCTTTTTGCCGTTTGTTCCCGACAGCCCGACGGCGAGCCTTTTTTTTCTTGTCGTCCTTGTGGCATGGCTTTTCGGCAGGTCGGCGCCGCTTTTTGAAGCGTTGGCTTTGGTGACGCTTGTTAAGTATGGAATTTGGGCGGTCGTTATGAATGTGCTCGTTTGGCGCGTCACCGGCACGCTCGATTGGGCCGGGTGGATGCTGATCGTTTCGCACGGGGCGATGGCGATCGAAGGAATGCTGTACGCCCGGTTTTATCGATTCCGCTTCCTTCACCTTATGCTGGCGGCCGTGTGGACGCTGCATAACGATGTCATCGACTACGTTTTTGGCATGATGCCGCGCTATAGTGTGCTGGCTGACTACGTCAACGAAATCGGCTATTTTACGTTTTGGTTGAGCATCGCATCGATTGCCGCTGCGTATCAGCTTGGCGTCCGCCTCCGGCGCCAGCCGCTTCTGCCGGGCGGCATGTCTTTCCGGCAGGCATCAGAGTAGAGCGTTGAACACAAGGAGGAACGTTGGGCGGCAGCTTTCTATTATAGATGCAACGAAGAAGTTTAACATATCCTTGACGGAAAAGCGGTTTGTCCATTTTCGACTGTCGAAGGCAAGCCACAGGCTTGCCTCCGTCACGCCAAGGCGTGACGGAAGACCGAACAACCGCCTGCCCTAAAGACCCATATATGGGTCTTTAAGCGGCGTTGTTCGGTCCCCCGACAGTCGATCAGATACTCGGTAAAAGCTGCAAATGGTAAAGCTTCGAATTGCATCTATCCTGAAAATACCCGAACTTCAAAATGTGCAAGGTTTCAGAGTTCGACATAGCGGCATTTTCATCCCTTCGATGGTGACGAAATCTTTTTGTCATGGGAGTCTATATAGCAGTTGCTTGGTCTACTCTTGTCCACTCCTTCATACATTGTAATAGTGAGTGAGGGAGGGACGATGATGAAACGAATCGGGCTGGCCATGTTGTTATCGCTCGCCTTTTTATGGCCAGCGCTCGTTGGCGCGGCCGGACAAACGGATGATTGGAAACAGCTTGACGACATTTCCGACGAAGCGCTGCAATTGGCGAAAAATGAGCGGTTTGCCGAGGCAAAAGAAGTGCTTCTTTATTTTTCCGAGCGGTTTTTTGCCCTTGGGGCGAGAGAACGGTTGAAATCGGCTGACGAGCTGAGAGCGGTGACGGTGACGCACGAGCAGGCCGTAAAGGCCATGACGGCATCGATTCCCGTGGAAGACAAAATCGCTGCTCTCGCGCAATTCCGTCTTGTCGTTGACGCCGTCCAATCGACGCACCAACCGCTTTGGACGGAGATGGAGCCGGCTGTCATGGAAGCGCTCGCCGCGATGGAAAAGGCGGCGGAACGCGGGGAGAGAGAGGCGTATGACGCTGCCCTTCGCCAGTTTATTGAGCGCTATACGTTAATTGAGCCGAGCTTGAAGATCGATGTGCCGCCAAAAGCGGCCAAAAAGGCCGACAGCCATCTTGAAGCGCTGCAGGCCGCCTCGTTTTGGCAGCTGGCCAAAAGCGAGCGACGCGAGCAGCTCGCCGCCGCTCGCCGCGATGTCGAAGCGCTGTTTGATGGAGTGAAAAAAGATGAAGCCGATCCGTCGCTCATTTGGGTGATGATTTCGACCGGCGGAGTGATCGTGTTGACGCTGACATACGTCGGCTGGCGGAAATACAAAGGGGAAAAAGAAGAAAAACGGGCGCGGCAGCCGGAAGAATAGGCGCCGCCTCGCCTTTGGAGGGGGGACGGGTTTCCCCCTCCTTTTTATTGTCCGGCTGAATGGCATTAGGTAAACCGGACATGCGCCGCCCGTGCGGGCATCGTTGGCAGCTATGGCTCAAGCGGCCGCTTTTGTTCATCAAGCGTAAACCCTTCTCCAAGCACATCGTGCACATCGGTGACCGCGACAAAGGCGTGCGGGTCGACGGACATAATGACGTTTTTTAAGCGCGGCAGCTCGTTTTTGGCGACGACGCAATATAAGACATCGCGGTCGCGCTTCGTATACGAACCGCGTCCTTTTAACACGGTGACGCCCCGTTCCATTTCTGTTAAAATGCGGTTGGCGATTTCTTCGCTTTGTTCAGAGATGATCGTCGCCCCTTTCGCTGCATAACCGCCTTCCTGCATAAAATCAATAACCCGCGCGGCGATAAAGACGGCGACTAACGTATACATCGCCTCGCGATACGAAAGGTAAAGAAGAAGAGACAGTGTAATGACGGCGGCATCAAAGGCAAACATCGTTTTGCCCATGCTGATGCTTTTATATTTATAGACGAGACGGGCGATAATGTCGACGCCCCCGGTCGTGCCGCCGTAGCGGAAAATGATGCCGAGGCCGACGCCGATGAAAACGCCGGCGAACAGCGCCGCGAGCGTCATATCATGCCGCAGCGGCATATGAATCATATAGCGTTGAAAAATGGATAAAAACATCGAAACAGCGACCGTGCCGAGTACGGTATAAAGAAACGTCTGGCGGCCGAGCAGCTTCCAGCCGATAAAAAAGAGCGGGATGTTAAGGGCCAGGTTGGTGATGGCCGGATCAAAACCGAACAAAAAATAAAGAAGAAGTGTAATGCCGGTAAAGCCGCCTTCTGCCAAATTGTTTTGCATATTGAAATGAACGAGCCCGAAGGCAAAAATAGCGGCGCCGAGCAAAATAAACAAACTGTTTTTCACCTTTAAGCCGAAAATCATATCGTCCCTCCGTCCGCAAAAATAGTCGGCGTCCTTAATTATAGAGGAACTTGTCTGCGCAGGCAATGATGGGCGAAAACGGACGGAATTGGCGGCCGACGAAAACATTTGTCAAATGCGCCGCTTTTCGCTAACATGGAAACAGGCGAGGTGATGGCCATGCAGGAGAAAACGATGAAGCAGATGCAACGCGAAGTGGACGAATATATCGGACAGTTTAAAGAAGGCTATTTCAGCCCGCTCGCCATGCTTGCGCGGTTGACGGAAGAGCTCGGCGAACTGGCGCGCGAGGTGAACCATTATTACGGGGAAAAGCCGAAAAAGGCGACGGAAAAAGAAAACACAGTGGAAGAAGAGCTGGGCGATCTGTTGTTTGTGCTCATTTGTTTCGCCAATTCGCTCGGCATTGATTTGCAGGCGGCGCACGACCGGGTGATGGACAAGTTCCGGACCCGCGACCGCGACCGCTGGACACGGAAGGAGGGTGCTGAATGACGATCCGCATCGTCATTGCCGGACCGCGCGGCCGCATGGGCCGCGAAGCGGTGGCGCTTGTGCAAAAAACCGAGCATTTTGAACTGGCCGCGGTCATTGACCGCCGCTATGACGGGCAACGTTTGGCTGACATCGGCGGGTTTGCCGGTGCCGACGCCCCGATTTATACCGATGCCGCCCGCTGTTTTGCCGAGGTGAAGCCGGATGTGCTCATCGATTTAACGACACCGGAAGTGGGAAAACGGCATGCGGAGCTGGCGCTGCGCCATGGCGTCCGCCCCGTCGTCGGCACGACCGGGTTTACGCCGGAAGAGATCGAGCGGCTGACCGAGCTGGCCGAGGAAAAAGAGCTCGGCGCCATCATCGCGCCCAACTTTGCTGTCGGCGCGGTGTTGATGATGAAGTTTGCCCGCATGGCGGCAAAATATTTCACTGATGTGGAAATTATCGAACTGCATCATGACCAAAAGCTTGACGCTCCATCCGGAACGGCGCTGAAAACGGCGCAGCTCATCGCTGAAGTGCGCCCATCGAAAAAACAAGGCCATCCGGATGAAAAAGAAACGCTCGCGGGCGCGCGCGGCGCCGCGTACGACGGCATTCCGATCCATAGCGTCCGTCTGCCGGGGTTTGTCGCCCATCAGGAAGTCATTTTCGGCGGCGATGGACAGACGCTGACGATCCGCCACGATTCGCTTGACCGCCGCTCATTCATGTCCGGCGTGAAGCTGGCGGTGGAAACGGTCATGCATTTACATACGCTCGTCTACGGGCTTGAACATATTTTAGAATAGCGCGGACTGCGCAAACGGGGGAGAGAACAAGATGAAAATCGCGTTAATTGCCCATGACGAAAAAAAGGCGGAGATGGTCGCGTTTGCGACCGCCTACGCGCCTGTTTTGGCAAACCATGAACTGTACGCCACCGGCACGACCGGCTTGCGCATTCAGGAGGCGACCGGCCTCGCCGTCCACCGCTTCCAGTCCGGACCGTACGGGGGCGATCAGGAAATCGGAGCGATGATCGCCCGCAACGAGATGGACCTCGTCATTTTTTTCCGCGACCCGCTCACCGCCCAGCCGCATGAACCGGACATCAGCGCCCTCATGCGCCTTTGCGACGTCTATGCGGTGCCGCTCGCGACGAACATCGGGACGGCGGAGCTGCTCATTCGCGGGTTGGAGCGCGGCGATTTGGCATGGCGCAACATCGTCCGCGGCCGGGCGAAAAGCGGGGAGGAAGAGGAAACAGAAAGGTGACAGCGATGGTGGAAACATGTGATCTATTGGCGTTTGGCGCCCATCCGGATGATGTCGAAATCGGCATGGGGGGGACGATTGCCAAATATGTGCGGCGCGGGTATCGCGCTGTCATTTGCGATTTGACGAAGGCGGAGCTGTCGTCCAACGGAACGGTCGATGAACGGCAGAAAGAGGCGGCCGAAGCGGCTCGCCGGCTTGGCGTATCGGAACGGCTGAATCTCGAACTCCCCGACCGCGGCCTTTCTGTTGAAGAGGAGGCGATTCGCCGCATCGTTGCAGTCATTCGCCGCTATCGGCCGCGGGTTGTATTCGCTCCGTACTGGGAGGACCGCCATCCGGATCACGGGCAATGCGCCCGCCTTGTCGAGGAGGCGGTCTTTTCCGCCGGCATCCGCCGTTACGGTGCGGGGGAGCTTGGTGACGCCCACCGCGTCCGCTCGGTGTATTACTATATGATCAATGCCTTTTGCCGCCCGCATGTTCTTATCGATATTAGCGAAACGGTGCATGACAAGCTGGCGAGCTTGCGCGCCTATGAAAGCCAGTTTGAAAAGCGGCCCGGATCGGTTGAGACGCCGCTGACAAACAACTACATTGAGATGATCGAAAGCCGCGAGCGCTGGTTCGGCCAGCAAATCGGCGCGGCATATGCCGAAGGGTTTTTGACAAAAACACCGATTCATCTTTTCGACTTATTTGAGGGAGCGCGATGAAGCTGAAAATAGGAATTGTCTGTTATCCGACGGTCGGAGGCTCAGGAGTCGTCGCCACCGAGCTTGGCAAACTGCTTGCCGAAAAAGGGCATGAGATTCATTTTATTTCGTCAAGCATGCCGTTTCGGCTGAACAAAGTATACGGAAACATTTATTACCATGAAGTGAGCGTCAATCAATACTCTGTCTTTCAATACCCGCCGTATGATTTGGCGTTGGCAAGCAAAATCGCCGAGGTGGCGAAGCGGGAACAGCTTGATGTGCTTCATGCCCATTACGCCGTGCCGCACGCTGTCTGCGCCGCGCTGGCGCGCCAAATGGTCGGCGAACTGCCGATCGTCACGACGCTGCACGGCACCGACATCACGGTGTTGGGCTACGACCCGTCGCTTTCCGATATGATTAAGTTCGGCATCGAGCAGTCCGACATCGTCACGGCGGTGTCTAACGCCCTCGTCCGGCAGACGTACGAGCTTCTTGAGGTGCAAAAGCCGATCCACACGGTTTACAACTTTGTTGACGAACGCGTCTACCGCCGCCGGGAGGCAAGCCATTTGCGGCGGGAGTACGGCATCGGTGAAACGGACAACGTCATCATTCACGTTTCTAATTTCCGGAAAGTGAAGCGCGTGCCCGATGTGGTGCGCGCGTTTGCCATCGTGCGCCGGCACGTGCCGGCCAAGCTCTTGCTTGTCGGCGACGGCCCGGAAATGACCGTCGTCTGCCGGCTCGTCAAAGAGCTCGGACTTAGCGGCGACGTCCGGTTTTTAGGAAAACAGGACAAGCTTGAAGAGCTGTATTCGATCAGCGATGTGATGATGCTACTGTCGGAAAAAGAAAGTTTCGGGCTTGTCCTGCTCGAGGCGATGGCGTGCGGCGTCCCGTGCATCGGTACGGCGATCGGTGGCATCCCGGAAGTGATTGAAGACGGAAAAAGCGGCTTTTTATGTGCGCTTGGCGATGTCGAGGAAGCGGCTCAAAAAGCGCTCGCGCTGCTGACCGACCGCCGCCTGCATGACGAAATGGCAAAAGAGGCGGTGCAAACCGTTCATCGAAAGTTCTGCTCGTCCGATATCGTCGGGCAGTATGAACAGCTGTATGCTTCACTGGCGGCAAGGAAGGTGAGAGGATGAAACCGCCGTTCCAACAGGCGCTTGGCATCGTCCGGCAGCTGAAGCGGCATGGCCATGAGGCGTATTTTGTCGGCGGCGCGGTGCGCGACTTGCTGCTTGGGCGCCCGATCGGCGACGTCGACATTGCGACGAGCGCCTTGCCGGATGAAGTGATGGCGATTTTCCCGAAAACGATCGATGTCGGTTCAAGGCACGGCACGGTCGTCGTCGTGCACGAAGGAACGGCGTACGAAGTGACGACGTTCCGCACCGATGGCGACTATGAAGACCACCGCCGTCCTGAGTCGGTGACGTTCGTCCGCTCGCTTGAAGAAGACTTGAAGCGGCGCGATTTTACAATGAATGCGATCGCCATGGACGAGCACGGGACGGTCATTGACCCGTTCGGCGGGCAAGAGGCGATCGAAAAGCGGCTCATTTGCACCGTCGGAGAAGCGGACGCGCGGTTTCGGGAAGATGCGCTCCGCATGATGCGGGCCGTCCGTTTCGTCAGTCAACTTGGATTTTCGCTCGCTGTCGCTACGAAGCGGGCGATCATCGCCAACGCGCCGCTTCTCGCCCATATTTCGGTTGAGCGGATGACGATGGAGATGGAAAAGCTGCTTGCCGGCCCGTTTGCTGCCGAAGCGCTGCCGCTTTTGGCCGAAACAAGGCTGTCCGCCTACTTGCCGGGGCTGGCCGAAAAAGACGGGCAGCTGCGGCGGGCAGCTGCGTACCGCTGGCCGTGGCTCACATCGCGCGAAGAGCGGTGGGCGCTTTTGTGCCAGGCGCTTGGCATCACGGAAAGCCGGCCGTTTTTGCGCGCATGGAAGCTGCCGAACAAGGTGATCGATGAAGCTGGAGCCATATTGGCGGCGCTCGCTGCCGTCCCCGAACCGGCCGCGTGGACGAACGAGCAGCTGTTTTTGGCCGGCCTCAAGCGGGCGCTCTCGGTTGAAATGGTGCGCGCCGCGTTGATCGGAAAGCCGCCTGAGCCGCAGCATGAAACGCTGCGCCGCCGTTTTGCCGCCTTGCCGATCAAAACGAAAGGCGAGCTTGCGGTCAACGGAAAAGAGGTCATTGAATGGATCGGGAAACCGGCCGGCCCGTGGGTGAAAGAGACGCTGGACGCCATATGGCGGGCGGTTGTCAACGATGAAGTTGAAAACGAGAAGGAGCGGATTTACGCATGGCTCATGGAGCGCAGTCGGACACAAGAAAAAAACTGTTAGAACTGTTTGCCGAGGCAAACGGCGAGTTTCTGTCCGGACAAAAGATCAGCGAGCAGCTCGGCTGTTCGCGGGCGGCCGTATGGAAACATATCGAGGAGCTGCGCAAAGAAGGGTTTGAACTCGAAGCGGTGCGCCGCCTCGGCTACCGGATCGTGAGCACGCCCGATAAGGTGACGGCAAACGAAATCCAGCTTGGCTTGAAAACCGAAACGCTCGGCCATATGATCCATTTTTTTGAGGAAGTCGATTCGACGCAGCGCATCGCGGCGAAGCTGGCGTATGAAGGGGCGCCGGAAGGGACGCTTGTCGTCGCCGAAGAGCAGAAAGCCGGGCGCGGGCGCCTGGACCGGAAATGGTTTTCCCCGCAAGGAACCGGCATTTGGATGAGCCTGATTTTGCGGCCGCCCATCCCGCCGCAGCAGGCGCCGCAGTTGACGCTGCTCGTTGCCGTGGCGGTCAGCCAAGCCATTCAAGAAGTGACCGGGCTCGTTCCGGATATTAAATGGCCGAACGACATTTTGCTTCACGGCAAAAAATGCGCCGGCATTTTAACGGAGCTGCAGGCCGACCCCGACCGCGTCCGTTCGGTCATCATCGGCATCGGCATGAACGTGAACCAGACAAGCACGCAATTTCCGGAGGACATTCGCGCCATTGCCACATCGCTCGCCATTGAAAAAGGGGAGCGCATGAAGCGTGCGCCGCTCATTCAAGAAATTTTACTTCAGCTCGAGCGGTTATATAAGCAATATTTGGAGCACGGTTTCCGTCCGATTAAGCTTCTTTGGGAAGGGTACGCCGTTTCGATCGGCAAACCGGTGACGGCAAGGACGCTGGACGGGGTGATGCGCGGCATTGCCCGCGGCATTACCGATGATGGGCTGCTGATCCTTGAGGATGAGCAAAACCAACTCCATTATATTCATTCAGCGGATATTCAACTGTAAATTCCCACTAGAAAAATTGTGACAATTTTGTTAAAATACAAGGCGAGGAAAAGGGCAGTATCTTTGTCGAAAAGAACTGCACCGAGCCGACAATACGAAAGAATAAAGATGATCTGCCTTGATCCTTGCAGAAGGACTGGGACAGAGGGGTGAACGAAACCGACGGCGGTTCATGGCGTCCTTCTTTCTCAAGGCGGGAAAGAGGGACGTTTTGTTTCGGTCGCGTCATCTCCTCTGCAATGAAAGAGGAGGGAACAAAAGTGAAGACGAAAGCCGATTTTTTTCGCATGAAGCAGGCGGATGAGCCGATCGTGATGGTGACCGCTTACGACTTTCCGTCGGCGAAGCTGGCCGAACAGGCCGGGGTGGATATGATTTTAGTCGGCGATTCGCTCGGCATGGTCGTGCTCGGCTACGACTCGACGATCCCGGTGACGGTCGATGACATGATCCATCATACGAAGGCGGTCCGCCGCGGTGCGCCGAATACGTTTATCGTTACGGACATGCCGTTTATGTCGTACCATGCGTCCAAAGAAGAGGCGCTGCAAAACGCCCGGCGCATCATGCAGCAGTCGGGGGCGAACGCCGTCAAAGTCGAGGGGGCGGATGACGTCGTTAAGGTGATCGCCGCACTGACGAAAGCCGGGGTGCCGGTCGTCGCCCACCTCGGGCTGACGCCGCAGTCCGTCGGCGTGCTTGGCGGCTATAAAGTGCAAGGCAAAGATGCGGAAAGCGCCAAAAAGCTGCTTGATGATGCAAAACAGTGCGAGCAGGCAGGAGCGATGGCGCTCGTCTTGGAGTGCGTGCCGAAGCAGCTCGGGGCGGCTGTGGCTCAAGCGCTCACCATTCCCGTCATCGGCATCGGCGCGGGGGCGGAAGTCGACGGCCAAGTGCTCGTCTATCACGACTTGCTTGGCTACGGCGTCAGCCGCGTGCCGAAGTTTGTCAAACAATACGCCGCCGTTCAAGAGACGATCGTCGAGGCGCTGGCGAACTATGTCGCTGATGTCAGGCTGCGCCAGTTTCCGGAGCCGGCGTACACGTTTACGATGAAGGAAGAGGAATGGGTGGCCTTATACGGAGGAAACCAATCATGATCATCGTCGATCGGATTAGTGAAATGCAGGCGCTGATGCGCCAATGCCGCCGTGAAGGAAAAACGATCGGGTTCGTCCCGACGATGGGCTATTTGCACGAAGGGCATGCCGCTCTCATCGATCGGGCGCGCGAAGAGAACGACATGGTCGTCGTCAGCATTTTTGTCAATCCGCTTCAGTTTGGACCGAACGAAGATTTTGCCCGTTATCCGCGCGATTTCGCCCGCGACCGGCACATCGCCGAACAGCGCGGAGTCGACGTGCTGTTTCATCCGGAAGCAGGCGAGATGTACCCGGGGCCGCTCACGGTGCAAGCGGTCGTCAAAGCGCGCACCGATGTATTGTGCGGACGGTCGCGGCCCGGCCATTTCGACGGCGTAGCGACGGTGCTCATTAAGCTGTTTCACATCGTTATGCCTGACCGCGCCTATTTCGGCATGAAAGATGCTCAGCAAGTGGCTGTTGTTGACGGCTTGATTCGCGATTTCAATTTTCCGATTGAGCTCGTGCCGGTGCCGACGGTCCGTGAGGCCGACGGGCTGGCGAAAAGCTCGCGCAACGTCTATTTATCGTCGCAAGAACGGAAGGAGGCGCCGGCGCTCTATCAAGCGCTGCAGGCGGCAGCGGCGGCCGTTGAGGAAGGGGAGCGGAGCGGTGATGCTCTTCGCCGTCTCGTCAAAGAGCATATTGAAGCGCATACGCATGCCGAGATCGATTATGTCGAAGTGTGCTCGTACCCGGATTTGACGCCGCTTGAAACGCTTCACGGAACGGTGCTCGTCGCGGTTGCCGTCCGGTTTACGAGCGCCCGCTTGATCGACAATGTCATCCTTAGGCTGCCCGAGGCGCCAAGACAAGAGGAGTAAGGGGGGATCGCCCATGTTTCGTACACTCATGAACGCGAAAATTCACCGCGCCCGCGTAACGGAAGCGAACTTAGATTATGTCGGCAGCATTACGATCGACGAAGATATTTTAGATACGGTCGGCATGGTGGCTAATGAAAAAGTGCAAGTCGTCAACAATAATAACGGGGCCCGCTTTGAAACGTACATCATCCCGGGCGAGCGCGGCAGCGGCGTCTTTTGCCTAAACGGCGCCGCCGCCCGCCTCGTGCAAAAGGGGGACATCATTATCGTCATTTCGTATGCGCTCGTTCCGGAAGAAAAAATCGCCGCACACCGGCCGAAAATCGCCATTATGGACGAAAACAACCGCATCGCGCAGCTCATCGCCGAAGAGCCGGCGCATACGATTTTATAACGGGGCAAAAAGGGGCTTTCCGCCCCTTTTCGTTTTGAGGTGATCGTTTATGGCAATGCGCTTTGTCATTATCGACTTAGAGACAACCGGAAACGGACCGAAAAAAGGCGACCGGATCATCCAGCTCGGCATGGCGGTCGTTGAAGACGGCTCGATCGTCGAGCGATTTGCCAGCTTCTTTAACCCGGAACAACCGATTCCGCTGTTCATCCAACAGCTGACGAACATCGACGAAGAGACGGTGGAAGGAGCGCCGCTGTTTGCCGACAAGGCGGCGGAGATCGCAGCGATGATGGATGGCGCGTATTTTGTCGCCCATAACGTCGATTTTGATTTGCCGTTTTTGCAAGCCGAACTCGAACGGGCCGGACGGCCGCCGTTTGCCGGTCCGACGATCGATACGGTCGAGCTTGCCCGCATCGTGCTGCCGACAGCGGAAAGCTATAAGCTCGGCGACTTGGCGAAACAGCTTGGCCTCCGCCATGACCGTCCGCATCAAGCGGACAGCGATGCGGAAGTGACGGCCAAGTTGTTCATCGCTTTGCTTAGGCGACTTAGCCGCCTTCCGCTTGTGACGCTCGAACAGCTGCGGCGCCTTGCCCGCCATTTGAAAAGCGATATTTACTCGCTTCTTGATGTCGTCATCGCTAAAAAACAGAAAGAAGCGCCAACGGACAATACGGTCGCCCTCTACCGCGGCATCGCGCTAAAAAAACCGGGCGGCGGAAAACCGGAGCAGGATAATGGCGAGGAGCGCCCCGCTTCGGTTTCGTTTGCCGCTTTTTACGAGCAAGCGCCGCCCCTTCCGCTTCCCGGCTACAAGCGGCGTGAAGGGCAATGGGAAATGATGCAGCTCATCTATGAGGCGTTATCCACGTCCCAGCATGCGCTCATTGAGGCGGGAACCGGGCTTGGAAAGTCGCTCGCCTATTTCATCCCGGCCGCCTTTTTTGCCTGCGAGCGGCAAGAACGGGTCGTCATCAGCACACATACGCTCCAGCTGCAAGAGCAGCTCATCCGCCGCGATTGGCCGGTGCTGCGGCAAGTTGTGCCGGCCCCGCTCCGCGTCGCCGTCTTGAAAGGGAAGCAAAACTACCTTTCCCTTGACAAGTTCGCTTCGTTTTTGCCTGAGCCGAACGACACGTACGATGCGGCGCTTTTGAAATGCCAGCTGCTTGTCTGGCTGCTTGAGACAGACAGCGGCGATTTGGATGAGTTGAACGTATCGTCCGGCGCCCGTCTCTCGCTGTCAGCGCTCGCCATCGGCGAGGAGGAGGACGGCGGGCGGCATCATTTTTTCGCGCAGGCGAAACGGCGGGCCGAACAGGCCGATCTCGTCATTACGAACCATGCGTTTTTGCTTCATGACTTGACTGCTTCAACGCCGCTTTTGCCGCCGTTTCGTTATCTCGTCATTGATGAGGCGCATCGGCTTGAGGAGATCGCTGCCCGTTATTTTGGTGAGCGGATCGACTATGTGTCCTTTCGGCTGTCAACCGCTAAAATGGCGCAAACGATCACGAAATGGCTGGAAGCGGAGCAAGGCGAAACGAGAGACGTTCTCGCCCGCTGCCAGCGGCGCCTTGAAGGGCTGCAATTTGAAGGGGACGAGCTGTTTCGCTTGCTGCGCCGCTATGCGCTACGGAAAAAGCCGGCGCGGGCCGGGCGTTGTCGCTGCCGTTTTTCGCCGGCGGACGAGCACGGGCGGACGTGGCAGGCGGCCGTTGAGCTATGTTGGCGTCTGCGTGATCTGACGGCGGCGCTGCTTGGGGAGGCAAAACCGCTTCTGGCATCCGCTGCAACCGACGATGGAACACCGTCCGCCTCGCTCGCAGCCGACCTTGTGGCGCTAAACCGGCAAATGGATGTCCTCGTTCGGCTGCTGACTGAAGCAGAGCCGGGGACCGTCCGCTGGATCGAAGCCGATGAAAAAGGAGCGGCGAACGCGGTCCGGCTTTATTCGCAGCCCGTCGATCTTGCTGATTTTTTCGCTGAGCGGCTGTTTATGAAAAAACGGAGCGTGATTTTGACGTCAGCGACGCTCGCCGTTCGCGGCCGGTTCGCTTATATGGCGGCGCGCCTCGGCCTGGACGATTTTTACCCGCTCTGCCGCTCGTTTCCGGCGCCATTTCGCTATGAGGAGCAAGCCGCGCTCTTTGTGCCGACGGATCTGCCGCTCGTTTCCGCCGTGCCGCTTGAGGCGTACGCTGAAGCGGCGGCCGCGGCCGTGCTCTCGATCGCCCGGCGCGTCGGCCGGCGGACGCTTGTGTTGTTCCCATCGTATGAGCTGTTGAAAATGACGGCTGAGGCGCTGAAAACGGAAGAAGCGGATGAGCCGTTCGTGTTGATTGCCCAAGGGATACAAAGCGGCAGCCCGGCAAAGCTTTTGCGGACATTTTTGCAGTTTGATCACGCCGTGCTGTTTGGGACGAGCGGCTTTTGGGAAGGGATTGATTTGCCGGACTCAGCGCTCGATGCCCTCATTATCGCCCGCTTGCCGTTTGCGCCTCCGGACGATCCGGTGATGGAGGCGAAAAGTGAGCGGATTCGCGCCGCCGGCGGCGATCCGTTTTACGAGTTGTCACTTCCCGAGGCGGTGCTCCGCTTTAAGCAAGGATTTGGCCGCCTCATCCGCACCGAGCGCGACAAAGGAGCCGTATTTGTGCTCGATCGCCGGCTGACCGCCGCTTCGTACGGGACCGATTTTCTCGCTTCACTGCCGCCGCTTTCGGTATATGAGGGGGCGCTTTCCGAGCTGCTTGATAAAGCAAGCGACTGGCTTTTATGAGACAAGCTAGGTGAACGGCGGGCTAGTTTTCGGAAGGCGAAAAGGCGGCGCTCGATGACGGGAGTTTCGCTTTGATCACACAAGCAAGGCGGATGGCTAAGCCACCGGCTTCGTTTTTAGAAACGGGCAGGGGGGATGACTGCACAAGGGGAAGTTCGCTTTCACCAAGCAGCGGTTTTGTCCTCATAAAGTGAAATGAAACGGTGCAATCTAAAGATGGCGGTCGGCAAAAAACGCCCCGCGCGCGGCGGGGCGGGAAAGAGGCAAATTTGCGTTGGTGGTGTAGGCGGGCAAATTTGTTATGAAATGGTCGGATAAACCTGCTATAATAGGGAAGAAGCACAACTGCGATGGCAGCTTGCGGCCTCGCTGTTTGGCTTCGCCGGCTCGGCCGCAGAGGCGTGAAGAAGCGCAACTGTGATCATCATCTTACTGTATTTGTATTGTTGCCGGAGCCGCCGGCGTGTATAAGTAACAAAATTTGCGCCGCACAGGAGGAAACAACGAAAATGGAAAGCAAAATTGAAGTGCTCGCCACCGTCAAAATCCAGCACTCGGACGATTTGTACAAAATCGTTGACTGCTTGAACCGAACGCTGAAGCGCGACAATTTGATGTTTGGCCTTGCTTTGGATGAAAACGACAAACGCCAAGCGGTCTTTACGATTTATCGGACGTGATCGCCATGAAAAAGTGGGGATGGTTCGCTCTCATTGTTTTTAGTTTTCTCACTTGGCAGGCATGGTCGATTTACGGTGAGGCGATGGCGCCAAAACGATCCATGGTGGAAAAAGCGCTCGCGCGAGCGAAGGAAGCAGCCGGACTCGTCGACGTGAAGAAAGTCTATACATATTATGGGGAGGAAGCATGCACCGTATTCATCGGCCGGACGAAGCAGGGGGAAACGGACACCGTTGTTTGGGTGCCGGAAAAAGAGGGGGATATCGTCGTCAAGAGAGCGGACAGCGGCATTAGCGAGGCGGAAGCGCGCGCCATTTTACAGCGCGACCGACATCCGCGGCAAGTGATTGACGCGACGCTTGGCATGGAAAAAGGCGTGCCTCTTTGGGAGTTGACATATATTGATGCAGAAGGAAGGTATTCGTTTTATTACCTCCATTTTGCGGATGGCGCGTTTCTGAAGAGGTATAGTTTTCAACGTTGAGCATACGAGGGGGAAGAAACGATGAAATTGGCAAAACGGGTGGCGTCGCTGACCCCATCGGCGACATTGGCCATTACGGCAAAAGCAAAAGAACTGAAAGCGGCCGGACATGACGTGATTGGCCTCGGAGCCGGTGAACCGGATTTCAATACGCCGCAGCACATTCTGGAGGCCGCCATCAAGGCGATGAACGAAGGGCATACGAAATATACGCCATCGGGCGGGTTGCCGACGTTAAAGGCGGAAATTATCAAAAAATTCGCTCGCGACCAAGGTTTGGATTATGAGCCGGCTGAAGTGATTGTGTGTGTCGGGGCGAAGCACGCCCTTTACACGCTGTTTCAAGTGTTGCTTGATGAAGGCGACGAAGTGATCATTCCGACGCCGTATTGGGTGAGCTACCCGGAACAAGTGAAGCTGGCGGGCGGCGTTCCGGTTTATGTCGAAGGGCTTGAACAAAACGATTTTAAAATTACGCCGGAGCAGCTGAAACAGGCGATCACGCCGCGGACGAAGGCGGTCATCATCAACTCGCCGAGCAACCCGACCGGCATGATTTACACGGCCGAAGAGTTGAAGGCGCTTGGTGAGGTGTGCCTGACGCATGGCGTACTGATCGTTTCCGACGAAATTTATGAAAAATTGATTTACGGCGGGGCGAAACATGTGTCAATCGCCGAGTTGTCGCCGGAGCTGAAGGCGCAGACGGTCATCATCAAC
The DNA here is from genome assembly GCF_001618685.1 of Geobacillus subterraneus. Lineage (GTDB taxonomy): Bacteria > Bacillota > Bacilli > Bacillales > Anoxybacillaceae > Geobacillus > Geobacillus subterraneus. The sequence continues at coordinate 1,041,614 of NZ_CP014342.1, forward strand.
GGCGTGTCGAAGTCGCATTCGATGACGGGCTGGCGCATCGGCTATGCGGCGGGGCCGAAAGACGTCATTAAGGCGATGACTGATTTGGCGAGCCATAGCACGTCCAACCCGACGTCGATCGCCCAATATGCGGCCATTGCCGCTTACAGCGGGCCGCAGGAGCCGGTGGAACAAATGCGCCAGGCGTTTGAACAGCGGCTGAACATCATTTACGATAAGCTCGTGCAAGTTCCGGGGTTCACGTGCGTCAAGCCGCAAGGGGCGTTTTACTTGTTCCCGAACGCGCGCAAAGCGGCCGCGATGGCCGGCTGCCGCACGGTCGACGAGTTTGTCGCCGCCTTGCTCGAAGAGGCGAAAGTCGCCCTTGTGCCCGGCTCTGGATTTGGGGCGCCGGATAACGTTCGCTTGTCATATGCGACATCGCTCGATGCACTCGAAACTGCGGTCGAACGCATCCGCCGGTTTATGGAAGCGCGCGCTTAACAGGCGGCGGCTTTGCCTCAAGCAAAGCCGCTTTTTCCGCGCCCGCTGTATTTCGCGAGGCACAGCTAGGTGTGCGGGTTTCACCGGCGGCCGCTGCGCACCGTTTTCTATCGTTGTGCCGAGCCGGTTAAGAGGGGCATGGCCGTTGCCGCTGTTTCGGCAGAACGGTATAATAGCGAATGATGGACGTGTCGATTATTGGAGGGAATGGGTACGTGAAAACGACGATTGCTGAAGTGAACCAATATGTAGATCAAGAAGTGACGATCGGCGCTTGGTTGGCGAACAAGCGCTCGAGCGGAAAAATCGCCTTTTTACAGCTGCGTGATGGGACGGGCTTTATTCAAGGTGTAGTTGAAAAAGCGAACGTCTCAGAAGAGGTGTTTCAACGTGCGAAAACGCTGACGCAAGAAACATCGCTTTATGTGACCGGCACGGTGCGCGTCGATGAGCGTTCGCCGTTCGGTTATGAGCTGTCGGTGACGAATTTAGAGGTGATCGATGAAGCGGTCGATTATCCGATTACGCCAAAAGAGCACGGTGTTGAATTTTTAATGGATCATCGCCACCTTTGGCTCCGTTCGCGGCGCCAGCATGCGATCATGAAAATCCGCAACGAGCTGATTCGGGCGACGTATGAGTTTTTTAACGACCGCGGCTTCGTCAAAGTCGATGCACCGATTTTGACCGGCAGCGCCCCGGAAGGAACGACCGAGCTGTTCCATACGAAATACTTTGATGAGGATGCGTATTTATCGCAAAGCGGCCAGCTATATATGGAAGCAGCAGCCATGGCGCTCGGCAAAGTGTTTTCGTTCGGCCCGACGTTCCGCGCCGAAAAGTCGAAAACGCGCCGCCATTTGATCGAATTTTGGATGGTCGAGCCCGAAATGGCGTTTTATCAATTTGAAGACAATTTGCGGCTGCAAGAAGAGTATGTCTCCTATCTCGTCCAGTCGGTGCTTAGCCGCTGCCGGCTCGAGCTTGGCCGTCTTGACCGCGATGCCGCCAAACTCGAGCTTGTTAAGCCGCCGTTTCCGCGCCTGATGTATGACGAGGCGATCAAGCTGCTGCATGACAAAGGGTTTACCGACATCGAATGGGGCGATGACTTCGGCGCGCCGCATGAGACGGCCATTGCTGAAAGCTTCGACAAGCCGGTGTTTATCACTCACTACCCGACATCGTTAAAGCCGTTTTACATGCAGCCGGATCCGAACCGCCCGGATGTCGTATTGTGCGCCGATTTAATCGCGCCGGAAGGATACGGGGAAATTATCGGCGGCTCCGAGCGCATTCACGATTATGAGCTGCTAAAGCAGCGCCTTGAGGAGCATCATTTGCCGCTTGAAGCATATAAATGGTATTTAGATTTGCGCAAATACGGTTCCGTGCCTCACTCCGGGTTCGGGCTCGGCCTCGAGCGCACCGTCGCTTGGATTTGCGGCGTTGAGCATGTGCGCGAAACGATCCCGTTCCCGCGGTTGCTCAACCGTCTCTATCCGTAAAAACCCCCCTGCAAAAAGGGGGTTTTTTCGCCAGTGTCATGTTATACTATAGTTGAGGTGCATCGGCATGGAAAAGAAAAAGGTGGCCGAATGGCTGGCGCAAGGAAGCGTTGTCGTCCCGAAACTGTTGCTGAACCATTACAAGCGGCTCGGTTTGAGTGAAGGGGAGCTCGTCTTGCTTTTGCACATGCAATCGTTTTTTGAAGAAGGCGTCGTCTTCCCGACACCGGCCGAGCTGGCTGAGAAAATGACCGTTCCGGCAGCGGAATGCATGGAGATGGTGCGCCGGCTGCTGCAAAAAGGAATGGTCGGCATCGAGGAGCATACGGACGAACGCGGCGTTCGCGGCGAAAAATATACGCTGGAGCCGCTTTGGGAGCAATTGGTGCACCATTTGTATGCACAGGCCGCCAAGGACGGGCAGATCGGCCAGCAGGAAGAAGAGGAAAGCTTGTATACGATATTTGAGCAGGAATTTGGCCGTCCGCTTTCCCCATTTGAGTGCGAAACGCTCTCGATGTGGATCGACCAAGACGGCCATGAGCCGGCCATCATTAAGGCGGCGCTGCGCGAGGCGGTGCTGTCAGGGAAATTGAATTTCCGCTACATCGACCGCATTTTGTTCGAGTGGAAAAAAAACGGCATCCGGACGATCGAACAGGCGCACGATTACGGCAAAAAATTCCGCAAGCCGAAACCGCCCGCGCGCCCGGAGAAACAGGCGACAGGGGAATTTCAGCAGACGATTCCGTTTTTTAACTGGCTTGACTCATAGACGAGAGGCGCTGTCTCTCGTTTTTGTTTGGCCAACGATCAGTTGACCAAGCGTTGTGAAAGGAGGAGGAGGCCGGTGTTGACGAAGCAGCAAATCCGCTACTGTTTGGATGAGATGGCCAACATGTTTCCGAATGCCCATTGTGAGCTCGTGCACCGCAACCCGTTTGAACTGTTGATCGCGGTCGTCCTATCGGCGCAATGCACCGATGCGCTCGTCAATAAAGTGACGAAGCGGCTGTTTGAAAAATACCGAACGCCTTACGACTACATCGCCGTGCCGCTGGAAGAGCTGGAGCAGGACATCCGTTCGATCGGCCTGTACCGGAACAAAGCGAAAAACATTCAAAAGCTGTGCGCGATGTTAATTGAGGAGTATGACGGCGAAGTGCCGCGCGACCGCGACGAATTGATGAAGCTGCCCGGCGTCGGGCGGAAGACGGCGAACGTCGTTGTGTCTGTGGCGTTTGGCGTGCCGGCCATTGCCGTTGACACGCACGTCGAGCGCGTCAGCAAACGGCTTGGTTTTTGCCGCTGGAACGACTCCGTTCTCGAAGTCGAACAAACGCTGATGAAAAAAATTCCGAAAGAGGAATGGTCGATCACCCACCATCGGATGATTTTTTTCGGCCGCTACCATTGCAAGGCGCAGTCTCCGCAATGTCCGTCATGTCCTCTTCTTCATTTATGCCGTGAAGGAAAAAAACGGATGCGAAAACGGGAGGAAAAAGCGGCAAATCAGAAGTGAACGGAACCGCGAAAGGGCTTGGTGAAGAAGGGCCAGCAGCATGCCGGTCGGTCATGAAAAAACGGATGGCGCAAAAGCCATCCGTTTTTTAGGAATGCAGCTGTTATGGACGGGTGCCAAGACCCGCTCCGGATCCGTTTTTTTACGGCGGGGAGACAGGCGGCGTTCCGCTGTTTGCACCTGTTCCGCCGTTCGTTCCGTTCGTTTGGCCGCTGTTGTTCGTTCCTTGGTTGTTTGTTCCATCCGTTTGGCCATTGTTTTGGTTGGCCCCGCCGCTGTTGCCATTTTCTTGTCCGCCGCTTGCGCCGCCGTTTTGTTCATTGTTGTTTCCCTGACCGTTTTCGTTTCCGTTATTCCCGCTGTTGCCTTGATCGGTGCCGCCGTTTTGCCCGCCGCTGCCTTGGCTGTCATCCCCCGGTTGTTGTGGCGCGGGAGTTTGATCTTCTCCGCCGGGGACATGAACGCTGGCTATGGCCGGTTTGCTCATTCGTTCGCCGTCTTTTGCGTACACGGCGATTGTGTACGTCCATCCTGGCGTCGGATTGGAAATCGTGATCGAACGGTCTTTTGTGGTGATCGTATTCGTTTGACCTTGGCCATCTTTGACGCGCACCTCGAAGATCGTCTCATCGGTTTGCTCATCGTATGACCACGAAACCGCGATGGCGTTCGCCGCTTGGTCGTACACAGCGGTCAACCCTTTCACCGCCGGCAGTTCTTCCGGCGCGTCGTTCGCCGTCTCCGTCGGCTCAGTGCCGCGCACGAACAATTCATACGTAATTTCGCTTTCCGGCGTGTATTTGCCGGCAAGTTTCGGCGGATTTGTGCCTTTTTTAATCGGCAGTCTGACGACGCTCTCCGGCTGCTTGAAGCTTCCGCTGCCGTCATCGATATGGGACATTAAGTTTTTCAACAAGTATTTCGGGATTTTTTGTTCCTCTATACTAAGCTTTGCCGTGCTGCTTCGCTTGCTGAAGCCGACCCAAATGGCCGCCGTATAGTTTGGCGTATAGCCGACAATCCAGCTGTCCGGCACATCGTCTCTTTGGAGGCCAAATTTGGCGCCGTCTTCGCCGTAGTTTGTCGTTCCTGTTTTGCCCGCGAGCTCAAGCCCTGGGACATTAGCCAACACGCCGGTTCCGGAGCGGATGACCGTTTTCAGCACATCGGTGATCATATAAGCGGTATAGTCGTGCATCACCCGTTTCGGCTTTGGCTGCAAATCCATTTCCGTGCCGTCTGGGAAGACGATTTTCGTCACGGCATACGGCTTTGTGTAAATCCCGTTGTTGCCAAAGGCGGTGTAGGCCCCGGCCATTTGCAACGGTGACACATAGTTGGATACTCCCCCGATCGCATATGGCTCATATACTTCACTAAAGCCCATCCCAAGACGATTGGCAAACTCCATCGCCCGTTCTTTGCCGACGGCTTGGAACGTTTTTAACGCCGGGATGTTGCGTGATTTTGCCAGTGCCGTCCGCAAGGTGATCGGCCCCATATATCCCCCGCCGGCGTTGCGGATCGGCGTGCCGTCCGAATACGTATACGGCTCGTCAACAAGAATGTGCGCTGTTGACCATTTTAAATATTCGATCGCTGGACCGTAATCCAAAATCGGTTTAATCGCCGAGCCGGGCTGGCCGACCGGCTGAATGGCATAGTTGAAGCCGAACTCGACGTCATCGCGGTTGCGCCCGCCGCCTAAGGCGCGAATGGCGCCTGTTTTCGTATCGACGAGGGCGATGGCCGACTGCAAGTCTTTTTTATTAGTAAAGTATTGCTTCGAGTTTAATAAGTTTTCGACGTACGACTGTGCCTCTTGATCAAGCGTTGTGTAAATTTTCAATCCGTCTTCAAAGACGTTGACGTTCGCTTTGTCGGTCACTTCTTTGATCACTTCGTCAATAAAGGCGTCATACGGCACGGAGCTTTGCGGTTTTTTCCGTTCAGCAAGCATCGATTTGATCGGCACTTGTTTCGCCTTCTCCGCCTCTTCTTGGCTGATGAAGCCGTGTTTCGCCATGAGCGATAAAACGGTATCGCGCCGTTTTTTCGCCGCCTCCGGTTGATCGTACGGATTGTATCGGTTCGGGCTTTGCGGCATGCCGGCTAAGAGCGCCGCTTCCGGGAGCGTCAACTCTTTTAAATTCGTCTTGCCGAAGTAATATTCCGCTGCCCGAGCGACGCCGTAAATGCCGTCCGAATAATAAATTTTGTTCAAGTACATTTCTAAAATTTCATGCTTGGAATATTTTTGCTCAAGCTGCAGGGCGAGCCACGCTTCTTGCGCTTTCCGTTCTAGCGTTTTTTTCGATGACAGGAACGTCATTTTCACCACCTGCTGGGTGATCGTGCTGCCGCCTTCCGCCCCGAATCCTTCTTGAATATTGGCGACGACAGCGCCAGCCAAGCGGACGATATCGATGCCGTGATGTTCGTAAAAGCGGGCGTCTTCTGTTGCCAACACCGCGTTTTCGAGCACTTTCGGCACGTCTTTATATGAAATGTACGTTCGCTTGTAACCGCCAAGTTCGGCGACTTTTTTCCTGTTCATATCGTATACGGTTGAAGAGAGCGGGTCTTTAATCTTTGCTTCATCGAGCGGGGGGGCGTCCTTGACGAAGTAGGCGAACGCCGCTACGCCGCCCGCTGCTCCGATGGCGATCATAAGCAATATGGCAATGGCGATCGTTTTCAACCACGATGCTCCTTTTTTCTTTTTCGCTTTCTTTTGTTTCGCCTGTTTCGCTGCCTGCTTTCGTTCCAAACGAGAACGATATTCACCAGACATAAGCAAATCCTGCCTTTCTTACAAGTTTTCACCTTGCACGGTGAAGTACACGTTTTCTACTACACTAATATAATCAATTCTCGGCTGGTAGCCAAGCGGGATGTAATGCCCGCACCGCTCGATCTCCCGTTTCGGAATCGACTTCCGCCCGCCGGCTTCTTGTTCGTTCCAGCAGGCGATTAAATGGGAGGCATCAAGCAAGTACGTTTCATTCAGCGCAGAAAAGCGCAAAATGGCAAAGCAAATGCCGCCATGGGCAATGACTTGTTCCATATGGCGGATTTGGTGGGCATGGAAATTTTTCAGCGGAAACGCCGTTTTGTTCCTTGTTTCCTTCGCTTCAAAGTCGATGTATTTGCCGCGGTAGACGCCGTTGTAGTCGGTCGTTGACGCCTGTCGGAAGTACGCCTCTTTAATGACAGCGGCGCTCCGTTTCGGGTAGTCGACGCGGACGATTTGCACCGGGGTCGGTTTTTTATGGATGACGGCGATGCCGTGCTCCCGGTAATATTCATTCGTCGCGTTTAAGTCTTCTTCGAGCGTCATGCCGCGGTTGGCGTAATCGGCCGCCATCGGCTGGCGCGCCGCGCTCGGCTTGTTTCCGCGATACTCTTTTCCGCCCGGGTATTTGAGTGCCATCGCGTTCATCTCCTTTGAATGGTTTTTATTATACCATACGCCCAAGCAATATGCGCCCTTTTTCTTTTCCAACGGGACGCCCGCTGCCATCGTTGTCGAATGGCGGCCGCTTCCCGCTTTCTTTGCCGAATCTGTTCTACTTTTGTCGCTGCGGCAGGGAGTTGTTCTTCCCGCCGCGAATGGAATATCATCATGCCAGAAATGGGGGAGAAGGAATGGGAAAACGGCTGGTCAAAAAAGAAGAAATTGAAAAGCAGCTTGAGGAAATTGTCGCGCTCATTGAGCAAGTGGATGCCAAAATGGAAAAAGTCATTGCTGATGTGATTGAAGAACGTTATGCGCAAAATAAAGAGCAGCTCGGGCAGCTCGAAGGGCGAATCGCCGGTGTAGAACAGCGGCTTGACGGGAGGAGAGGGGAAGCCGAGCTGCGGCTTTCATCGAAACTGTATTTGGCGTAAGCATGCCGCTATGATATGATGAAACATAGACAAACGGCGTCAAACCGCTCACGGGCATTTCAGACCTGCGCTTACACGAAACTAAGTTCATCGCTATACGCAAGGAGGCCGTCATGGAAGAAGAGCTGAAAGCGCTGACGGAACAGCTTCATGAGTACAATGAACGGCTGCCGGCGATCGCCCGGCGCGCCCGCGCGCGGAATCAAGAGCCCGACTTTTTTGCCGAAGTCAAACCGTTCGCGGAGGAAGTGCAGGCGGTCGCCGAACGGTGGAAAGCGGCCGCTTTCCGCTGGATTCGCCAAGCGCAGCCGAAATACGTTCACGAGCGGCAAATTGAAGCGGCGGTCGATCAGATGGCAAAATGGAGCGTGGAGGCATTTTATCCGTCCGTCCCAGAGCACCGCATCAAACAGTACAGCCAGGCCGTTGCGTACACGCTCGCCCTTGTCAAGAAGCGGCTTGGCGAAACAAGCTAGGGCGAAAAAGAGCGGTGTTTTGACCCGATAATCAAAAAGCTGTCTCCTTTGCTGAGGGAGACAGCTTTTTTGCCTTATGTGTCTTTTCCGGTTGTGATCGAAACAGGGCCGCTCTCAGCGGTGGCGACGGTGTTGATTTCATATTCGACCCGTTCGGTATGTTTCGGCGGTACCGGTTCTCCATGTTTCGGTTTTTCGTGGTCATGGCCTTTCAGCTTATGGTTAAAATGCACGCCTCGGCCCATTGCACAACACCCCCTTTATATTACGATGGGGCGTTTGGGCGGGAAATATGCAAAAAAAAGAAGGGAAAAGCTCCCTCGAGGCCTAAAGTCCGGCGTATTCTCCTGCTTCATCCGGCTGACAGGCGCCGGCCTTTTCCAATTCGCGCACTAAGTCGCGGTACTCGGCGAGCGAAATCTCCCCGCGCAAATAAAGGCGGCGGGCAAAATCGAGCAGTTCGTTCGCCTCAGCCGGTTCGCAATGTTTGACCGCCATGAACTTATGTTTCAATTCAGCAATGCTCATCGATGCTTTTCCCCCTTCCCCTTTTTTACATCGTACCATGAAAATACGGGGGAAAAGCGATTTCCGAAAATTAAAACTTCCGACAAGAGATGACATGTCCACGCGCACGCCGCTAGGTATTGGCACATATACTAGTGGCAGCCTACCCCCTTTGCCTACGAGGGGGAAATCGACGATCAAAAATGGGGGAGAACGAACATGTACCGCTATCCGCGCCCGGTTTCGCCGCCGCCCGTTCATGGGCCATACAGTCTAGGCGGTCATTGGCCTTATTACGACCATTGGCCTTCATACATTCCGTCCGCGACCGCTCACTGGTCCTACGCTTCGCCATTCCATGCCGCTATGCCTTCGCACCCGACGCCGTACCCGAAGCCGGGGCCGCTGCTGCCGCCGCCGCGCCCGTCTTTTCTTGCCCAGTTTAAAAACAACGACGGGACGTATGATATTAACAAAATGATGAGTACGATGGGGCAGATGATCAATACGGTCAACCAAGTGAACGGCATGTTAAAAGGGCTGCTCAGCACGTTTAAAAAATGAGAAAGCCGCTCCCCTGCGCGGTCGGGGGCGGCTTTCACGCCGTTAAATAAGCAGCTCGTACACTTCATTCAGCTGATAGACGCGCTCATAATCGCGCTCATCCATCGCGTAGCGGATTTCATGGGGCAAAATGCGATCCAAAAAGGCGCTCTCCTCTTGCGTCAAGTCGCGGACAAACTCCCCCTCGCCCCGGTACGGTTTGCTGATTAGCTTTTTGTAGATGCGTTTTGGTGTGTCATCGTGGCTATCCAAGTAGTTAGACAAAATTTCCCGCAAATAGGCGAGCGTTTGTTCCATCAAGGTTCGCCCCCTTCAAAAAAAGAAGCAAACGTCCGACTGACGTTCGTTTTGCCTTCCGCATACGGATTCTCTTCCGTGACGCGATCCGGATCAAGGTTCGTTTTAATCACCAGCATCGGCTCATCGGACGGCTCATTGATCAACCGGTCGTTCAGCTGTTTAAAATCGGGCAGTTTCGCCATTCGTTTTACACCTCCTACCAAGTAGCGTAGCTTACTAACGGCGAAAGTATGTATGCCTCGTTTATGCGGCCGAAAAACGAGCAAGCTAATGGCAAACGGCAAGGGGGTGACAGACGGTGACGAACCGAAACGACAATCGGAAACGGAAAAATAAATACCCAAACAATCGCGAAGAAATTGCCAAAGAATGGGACATCCAAAAAGATCCGACACCGGAGAACAACAACCGGTACGGAAGTCCGTCGCATAAACAATAGAAGCCGAATACAAAAAAGCCGCTCCCGATATTGGGGACGGCTTTTTTAGGGCCCGACTAGAAGGTTGGTGAAAAACAGCGATCGCCCGTAGTTGACGTCAGATGACGTGAAACGAGAAGCTGATACCACAGAGTTTCTCAATTTGAGAAACAAGGTGGTGAAGCCACCTGTTCCTTTCATCACCAGCCTTCTAGGCCGACAGCGCGTTTTTGCAGCGCCTCGAAGTGAGGAGGCTGCATAAGGCGTTTTGCCGGCCCGGCTGTCTGCAGGATCTATAGTTGGACCGTTCCTTCGCTCATTTTCCCAGCCCAACGCGTTGGTTGCACAGCCTTCAAGTTTTCACTCAATGTCAATGTATTTTCGCTTTTGCGGCAGCCGGATGATGAGCGTGCCGTTTTGGAACGACGCTTTCACCTCATGTTCGGCAACCGGATACGGAAACGGAATCATCCTTGTGACACGCCGCCGCGCCTGCCGCCGCTCGTATACATGGCCGTTGTCGTCGGCCGATTCAATCGTTTCCTGATGATCGATGACGAGCTGCAGTCCATCTTCGTGCCATTGGAGGCTCATTTGCTCCCGCTTGATTTCGGGCAGCCGGACGATGATTTGGTAATCGCGTTTCGTTTCTTTCACCTCGATCGGGATGTACGCTTCGGCAAATGTTTGCGCGAAGTAGTCATCAAGCGTTTCAAGCAATTTTTGCAGCGGCCGTTCATCAAACCATTGGTTCACCATTTTCCGCAAATGGTGGAACGGGTGATCCCCTCCCCCGCCGGCCGGCGGTTGAAACGGTTCATTCATCGCGCTCCCCTCTCTTTCCTTTTTTTGAAGTGGCCGACTCGCCGCGTCCGGGCGGTCCTGTTCGGCCGTACCGCTCCGACAGTTGGCAGCCATTGATCGGCAATGCGATTCACTTTCAATGTATGTACGGAAAACAAAAAAGTCACTCCGCGTTTTTTAGCGTTTTTTCATGTGGATTTCATTTGCAGCGGATATAATGACTCCACTGCCGATGAGGGAGGGAGCAGTGCCATGCATTGGATTCACTGGCTTTTGACATTGTTTTTCTCCGGAACTGCCGTGTCGCTTCTTTCCTATCAAGCGTTTGAAATCGTTCAAGCCATCGTTGATTGGTTTGTTGACCGCCACTCGTAGCCGGAATCTCCATCTGGACAGCGGTTGAAGCGTGCGCCCGGCCTAGTTTGGCAAAAGGCATGCGAAGGCGGGCGGCTGTTTGAGAACCCGCCCGAAGCGAGGCGGCCAAAACAGCCGCCTGTTTCATTTCGACAGCCGATTGCCGCCGACGACGGGCTGTTTTGTAGTAAAATGAATGTAAGGCCGGCGCAGGGAAAAGAAATAGACGCAGGAGAGGAGGAACGGACGATGAACGGACGGATCTTGCTGATGGAAGATGAAGCGGGATTGGCCCGATTTTTGGAGCTTGACTTGACACATGAAGGATTCGATGTACATGTGTGCGGCGATGGGCGCGAAGGGCTTGAACTCGCTCTTTCGGAACCGTGGGATCTCATTTTGCTTGATGTCATGCTGCCGAGTTTAAACGGCATGGAAGTTTGCCGCCGCGTTCGGGCGGCGAAATCGACGCCGATCATTATGATCACGGCGCGCGACAGCGTATTTGACCGCGTCATGGGGTTGGATAACGGAGCGGATGACTATATCATCAAGCCGTTTGCCATTGAAGAGCTGCTCGCCCGCATTCGCGCTTTGTTTCGCCGCGTTCACCCTGAACCGGGCGGACAAGTGTTGGCGTTTAAAGACTTAACCGTTGATGTGCAGGCGCGCACGGTCAAAAAAGGGGATGCGTTTATTGAGTTGACGAAACGGGAATACGATTTGCTCGTCGCCTTTATGCAAAATATCAATGTCGTGTTGACGCGCGACGTGCTGCTTGAGAAAGTATGGGGGTTTGACACCGAAGTGGAGACGAACGTTGTCGACGTCTATGTCCGCTATTTGCGGCAAAAGCTTGACGAACATGATAAAGAGCGGTACATCCAAACGGTGCGCGGGGCAGGATATGTGATGCGGCCATGAAGCGGCTTCGCCTCCATCGTCTGTCGTTGAAAGGGAAGCTGACCGTTTTATCCGCTGGGGCGATTTTTATCACGTATTTTGTTTTTACGTTTTTGCAATACCATATTGTGCGGCAATGGCTGCTCAATGAAGAAGAAAAAGCGATGGAACAAACGGTGGCGGAAATTGAAACTTATTACGCCGAAAAACGTAATGTATCATGGGAAGATATTCGCCGCAGCCGTTCGTTTCTCGAAAAACTGAACGAGCGCTATCAGCTCATTCGCGTCACCGACCGCGACGGCAACATCATCGTCTCGGTTTCCAACAGCGCAGCGGTGTCGCTGTGGCCGGGCGGCGTGCCTGACAAGCTGAAAATGGATGAACACTTCATCAACAATGAGCAGTTTTTGCTGCTTCGCCAACCGCTTCATGTCGGAAACTTGTCCGGGACGATTGAAATTGCCCGTCGGCTGACGAAATTCCAACAAGTGACGAACACGATGTTTGTCATCATGACGGTGATCGGCTTGGCAGCCATGGCAGCGAGCGCGCTCGCCGGACGGCTTGTGGCGCAAAGCTTCATTCAGCCGTTGAAAACGTTGGCAAAAACGATGGCCGACATCAAAAACAACGGGCTGAAGCAGCGCATCGATGTGCCTTCAGCGCGCGACGAGATCGCCGAGCTCATGCAGATGTTCAACAGCATGATGGACGAAATTGAACGTTCATTTGCCTTGCAGCGGCAGTTTGTTGGGGATGCGTCTCATGAATTGCGGACGCCGCTCGCCATTTTGCAGGGCCATCTTTCTTTGTTGCAGCGATGGGGCAAGCACAATCCAGAGATTTTGGAAGAATCGCTTGAGGCGGCGGTGAAAGAGGCGGAACGGTTGAAGCGCCTCGTTCTTGAGCTGCTTGACCTATCGCGCGCCGAGGCGATGGAAGTGCCAAAAGAGATCGCGCCCATTGATGCCGCCGCGGTCATCGGGCAAATCGTGAAAAATTTCCGCGTCTTGCATCCGGATTTTCAATTTATTGTTGACCAACCGGAGAAACCGCTGGCGCGTGTGGCGATCGCAAAACATCATTTTGAACAATTGCTGTTCATTTTGCTTGACAATGCGGTAAAATATTCTCAACGGGTCAAAAAAATCGCTCTTTCGCTGCGCGAGGAAGGATCGTTTGTCACGGTGGCCATCCGCGATTATGGCATCGGTATCCCGCAGGAAGAACTGAAAAACGTCTTTTTGCGTTTTTATCGCGTCGACAAGGCGCGCAGCCGCGAACAGGGCGGCGCCGGGCTCGGTCTTTCGATCGCCAAGGAAATGATCGATAAATACGGCGGGCAAATTACGATGGAAAGCGAAGTCGGCCGAGGAACAACGGTTAAGCTCGCCATTCCGAAAGCGGAATAGGAGAGGAGTTGAGACAATGGGGCATCTTCACGAAGAAGAGGCGGCAGGCAAAAAAGCCATTCATCATGTCGTCGAGAAGTTCCGCAAGCGCGGGGTGAAAATTGCGACATGCAAACCGCGGACAATGATGTCGCTGTCGTGCTTAGACGAGGTCGATAAAATGAGAGGATAGACTGGGGAGAACGCCATGGAAATAAGACAACCAATTGTTCCGGCTATGAAAACGATGAAGCAGTTTGATGCCTTTTTGGCGAGCGGCTACGAAATCGGGGTGCTGCTCGAAGTACATATCGCCCAGCTAAAAAGCATCTTCGATTATGCGCGCCGGCACGGCAAGCGGCTCATCATCCACGCCGATTTAGTGCAAGGGCTGAGCCATGATGAACATGCGGCGGAATACCTTTGCCAAGAGTTTCGCCCGCATGGCCTCATTTCGACGAAGGCGAGCGTCATTATGAAGGCCCGGCAAAAGCACGTCCTCGCCGTGCAACGCATCTTTTTGCTTGATTCGCACGCTTTAGAGAAAAGCTACCAGCTGATTGCCAAAACAAATCCCGACTATATTGAAGTCATCCCGGGCGCAATGCCCCACATCATCCGCGAGGTGAAGGAGCGGACCGGGAAGCCGATTTACGCCGGCGGGCTCATTCGCACCCCGGACGATGTCAAGCAGGCGCTAGAAGCCGGCGCCGCGGCGGTGACGACGTCAAACGAAGCGCTCTGGCGCCACTACGACCGGCACCGCGACGGGTAAGACGATGGAAATCGTTGATGCGTTGCGCTAGCCAAACGGGCGACGATCTGTTATAATAAAACCAACAAGTTAATTATCAGTCAGGAGACATGGAGAGACCATGCATACATGGTAGGCAGAACGCTTATCGTGTTTGTCATGGTCTCTTTTTGTCTTTTTTCAACTGGAGGGAGCGATCAATGATGTTTTCAAGCAGACGGCGGAGTGAGTTGTTGAACGCCATGGGTGAAAAAACGTACGATGTGCTTGTCATCGGCGGGGGAATCACTGGCGGCGGCATCGCTCTTGATGCCGTTTCGCGCGGCATGCAAACAGCGCTTGTCGAAATGCAAGATTTCGCCGCCGGGACGTCGAGCCGCTCGACGAAGCTCGTTCACGGAGGCTTGCGCTATTTAAAACAATTCGAAGTGAAAATGGTCGCCGAAGTCGGGCGCGAACGGGCGGTCGTTTACGAAAACGGCCCGCACGTTACGACGCCGGAATGGATGTTGCTGCCGATTTACCGCGGCGGGACGTTCGGCAAATGGAGCACATCGGTCGGCCTTTGGTTGTACGACCGGCTGGCCGGCGTGAAGCGGAGCGAGCGGCGGACGATGCTTAACGCTAGTCAGACGTTGGAAAAAGAACCGCTCTTAAAGCGCGATGGGCTCCTTGGCGGCGGCTATTACGTCGAATACCGGACCGATGACGCCCGCCTGACGATTGAAGTGATCAAAAAAGCAGTCGAGCTTGGCGCCGACGCTGTCAACTATACGAAAGCAGAACAGTTTTTATACGATGACCGCGGCCGCATCACTGGCGTCCGTTGCCGCGACATGCTGAGCGGGCGGACGTATGACATCCGCGCCAAAACCGTCGTCAACGCCGCCGGGCCCTGGGTCGATACATTGCGCGACAAAGACGGCTCGAAAACAAATAAGCGGCTCCAGCTCACAAAAGGCGTCCACCTTGTCATCGACCAAAAACGGTTTCCGCTCAAACAGGCGATTTATTTTGACACACCGGACGGCCGCATGGTGTTTGCCATTCCGCGCGATGGAAAAACGTATGTCGGCACGACCGATACGTTTTACGACGGTGACCCCGCCCATCCGACGATGACGGAAGAAGACCGCGATTATTTATTGAAAGCCATCGA
The DNA here is from genome assembly GCF_001618685.1 of Geobacillus subterraneus. GTDB lineage: Bacteria > Bacillota > Bacilli > Bacillales > Anoxybacillaceae > Geobacillus > Geobacillus subterraneus. The sequence continues at coordinate 1,056,651 of NZ_CP014342.1, forward strand.
GTATATGTTCCCATCGGTCGGCATCACCGCCGCCGATGTCGAATCAAGCTGGGCCGGCGTCCGCCCGCTCATTTATGAAGAGGGGAAAGATCCGTCGGAAATTTCCCGGAAAGACGAAATTTGGACATCGCCGTCCGGGCTCATTACGATCGCCGGCGGCAAGCTGACCGGCTACCGGAAAATGGCGGAAACGGTCGTCGATCTTATCGCCGAGCAACTAGCCAAAGAAGAGGGAAAAACGTTCCGGTCGTGCCAGACGAAACAGCTGCCGATCTCCGGCGGCGATGTCGGCGGCTCGCACCGATTGCCAGCGTTCATTGCCAAAAAAGCGGAGGAAGCAGTGCGTTACGGGCTGACAAAAGAAGAAGGGGCGCGGCTCGCGAAACAATACGGCACGAACGTGGACCGACTGTTTGTTTTAAACAGGCAATACGACCGCTCGGCCGGCTTAACGCGGGAGACGTTTATCCGCCTCGTTTACGCGATCGAGGAAGAAATGGCCGTCAAACCGACCGACTACTTCATCCGCCGCACCGGTGCGCTGTTGTTTGACATCGATTCGGTTCGCCGGGAAAAAGAAGCGGTCATCGCGTTCATGGCCCGCTATTTGCGCTGGACAGGGGAACAGACGGCAACGTATGCGAAAGAACTGGAACAAGCGCTGCGCCAAGCGGTGTTGGCAGAAGAAGGTGATGATCGGAGGATTGTGAATAAATAGAAGGAAGGGAAGAGACAGGCGTCCGCTAAAGAGGTGCTTCATATCAACTAGCGTACGAACACGGGCGCTTTTTGCTAGATTTTTACGTAAAATTTTCGTAAAATGAAGAAAAGATAAAGGCGGGGGAAGTGGATGGCGATTACCTATAATCCGTAAACGAAGCTGTTTCATTTGCAAGCGAGCAAAGCAAGCTATATCATGCGCCTTTTCCGCTCTGGCTATTTGGCGCACGTGTATTGGGGAAAAGCGGTGCGCGATTGGCACGTTGCGCGGGTATTTCCGCGGCTAAACCGCGCCTTTTCTCCCAACCCCAATCCATCCGATCGTACGTTTTCGCTCGATACGCTGCCCCAAGAATATCCAGCCTGCGGCAACACCGATTTTCGCGCTCCGGCGTATCAAGTGCAGCTTGAGAATGGTTCGACGGTGACCGATTCGTGCCACACAACGCACCATATTTACAAAATCAATTGAACCCGGTGTCGTCTAGACATCGGGTTCGAACTGTTTCAGCTTTTCGATGATGCGCCGTTTCCGGTATAACATTTTCCCGGCTTCGGCGATCTCTTCCATAAACGATTTGTTAAACAGCGAACCGAAAATCACGCCGATGATCGGCACGGCCTGAAATAGCTTTTTCCACCCGTATTGGTCGCGGAACGTCATGATTACTTCGCGCCAGCCTTGCAGCTCGGAAAAGACATGCCCGCGCTGGCTGGAAAAGGAAGAAATCTCGTCCAAAATCGCCTTTTTCCCGACGATGTCCGCCGCGACAAACTGTAAGCATTTGACAACAAAAATGCGTTCTTGTTTTTCGTTCGGGTCGTATCCATAGATGATGGCGATCTCCTGCAGCGTTTTCAACGCCAGCCCGAGCAAAGCAGGGATGTCCACCGCCAGCGTCAGCGCCCCGCCAATCCCGGTCGCCGCTCCTTGCAGCTGGGCGAACGTAACGCGCGCATCGATCAACTCGTCGCAGGCGCGATCCATCGTCGCAAGCGGCAAATACGGCACTTCCTCGAGCGACGTGACACCAAGACGTTCCAATACGCGCTCTTTCTTCACTAAGTATTTCCCGCCGTTTTGAATATAGCCTCCCAACTCGTCAAGCAGCTGCCCGAGCTTTCGATGAACAATTTTCGGCGTCAGCTTGTCGAGCACTTGAAACGGCAAGCGCCCGAGCTTTTCCCAAAACCAGAGGTCTTTTTGGGAGTGTTCCCAAGCGGTGATGGCATCAAGTTCTTGTTTCAGCGTTTGTCGAGCTTCCATTCCGCTCCGCCTCCTTTTTATATAAGGTGAATAAATACTCGAATGATTATACGTATTAAAAAAGATTGTGTTTCACGATTGATTTTTAATAAAATATTTACTAAAATATTTACCAAGGGAGTAATGACCTAATTTTACTTTAACAAGGAGGCCCCTTTCATGATCTCCACGTTAAAACAGCAATTTATCGAACGTTTCGGCGGGCTAGGCGAAGATATCCGCCTGTTTTTCGCCCCCGGCCGCGTCAATTTGATCGGCGAGCATACGGATTACAACGGCGGGCATGTGCTGCCGTGCGCGCTCGAGATCGGCACGTATGCGCTTGTCCGGCAAACGAAAGAGCCGCTTGTGCGGCTGTACTCAACAAACTTTCCGGAAACCGGCGTCATTACTGTCTCGTATGATGACTTGTCATATCGGCACGAGCATAGCTGGGCGAACTACCCGAAAGGGATCATCGCCGCGTTTCAAGCGCTCGGCCCGCTGGAGGCCGGATTGGACATTTTGTATGAAGGCACGATCCCCAACGGTGCGGGGTTGTCGTCGTCGGCGTCGATCGAGCTTGTGACGGCCGTCGCCTTAAACATCTTGTTTGCGCGGCAGCTTGGCCAATTGGAGCTTGTGAAAATGAGCCAGAACGTAGAAAATAACTATGTTGGCGTCCATTGCGGCATTATGGATCAGTTTGCCGTCGGCATGGGGAAACAAAACTCGGCGATCTTATTAAACTGCCAAACGCTTGAGTACCGCTATTTGCCATTGGTGCTTGACGACTGTGCCATCGTCATCGCGAACACGAACAAAAAACGCGGCCTGGCGGACTCGGCGTACAACGAGCGGCGGGCGACGTGCGAAGCAGCGCTTGCCAAGTTGCAAAGCGTGCGCAACATCGCCTCGCTCGGTGAGCTGACGAGCGCAGAGCTCGATCGATATGCTCATCTTCTTTCCCCGCTCGAACAAAAACGGGCCCGCCATGCGGTGACGGAAAACGAGCGGACGCTTGCGGCGGCTGCGGCGCTTGAGCGGGGAGACCTCGGTCGCTTTGGCGAGCTGATGAAGCAGTCGCACGTGTCGCTGCGCGATGACTATGAAGTGACGGGCATCGAACTCGATACGCTTGTCGAAGCGGCATGGGCGCACGAAGGAACGATCGGGGCGCGCATGACCGGAGCCGGGTTTGGCGGCTGTACGGTGAACGTGGTGAAAAAAACATCCGTTCAAGATTTCATTGAACAAGTCGGAACGACGTACGCTGAAAAAATCGGCTATGAAGCGAGCTTTTATGTCGTTGACGTTGGTGACGGGGCGCGCGAACTGACAGAAATGGAGGAGATGTGCCGATGATTTTGATTTGCGGCGGGGCAGGCTATATCGGCAGCCATGCCGTGTACCGTTTGCTTGAAAAAGGGGAAGAGGTCGTTGTTGTCGATAACTTGCAGACGGGGCACAAAGAAGCGGTGCATCCGGATGCACGGTTTTGCCAAGGGGATATTCGCGACCGCGGCTTTTTGCGCGAGGTGTTTCGCCAGCACGACATTGAGGCGGTCATCCATTTTGCGGCCAATTCATTAGTTGGCGAAAGCATGGAAGAACCGCTGAAATATTACGACAACAATGTGTACGGCACACAAGTGCTGCTTGAAGTGATGAAGGAGTTTGATGTCAAACAAATTGTTTTTTCTTCCACTGCCGCGGTGTATGGGGAGCCGAAACAAATCCCGATCGTCGAAACCGATCCGACAGAACCGACGAATGCGTACGGGGAAACGAAACTGGCGATGGAAAAAATGATGAAATGGGCGGATCGTGCCTACGGCATTCGTTCGATTTCGCTTCGGTATTTTAACGTTGCCGGGGCGTATGGCACAGTGATCGGTGAGGATCACCATCCGGAGACGCATCTGATTCCGTTGATCTTGAAAGTGCCGCTCGGCCAGCGCGAGGACATTTCCATTTTTGGTGATGATTATGATACGCCAGACGGCACGTGCATCCGCGATTACATTCATGTGCTCGATCTTGTCGATGCCCACGTTTTGGCGCTTCATAAACTGCGGAACGGAGCGGCCAGCGACGTGTACAATTTAGGCAACGGCAACGGGTTTAGCGTCAAAGAAGTGATTGAAGCGGCACGGCAAGTGACTGGGCATCCGATCCCGGCCCGCGTCATGGCACGGCGTCCGGGTGACCCTGCGAGACTTGTCGCGTCATCGGAAAAAGCAAAGCGCGAGCTTGGCTGGGAGCCCAACTGTCCGTCCATTACGGACATTGTCGCGTCGGCATGGGAATGGCATAAAGCGCGGCCAAACGGCTATCGGGGTGTGTGACAATGGAAACGATTTTTGCGGCCATTGAACAACTGATTCATTATGCCAAGCAGCGAGGTCTGTTAGCGCCGGAAGATGCGGTGTACGCGCGCAACCGCCTGCTGGCAACGCTTCGACTCACCGAATGGCAGCCTGTCGAGGTCAAGGATACTCCCTTGGCCTCGCCGGCTCCAGTGCTGGATGTCATCATCGATTGGGCGCATGAGCAAGGATTGTTGGAAACGAATACAACGACCGAGCGCGATAGATGGGATGCAAAGCTGATGGATTGCGTCATGCCGCGGCCGTCGGAAGTGATTCGCGCCTTTTACGAGCGGTATCAGCGCGATCCGCAAGAGGCGACCGACTGGTTTTATTCGTTGAGCCAATCGTCCAACTACATCCAAACGGCGCGCATCGCTCAAAACCAGCAATGGAAAGTGCCGACCATCTACGGCGAATTGGATATCACCATTAATGTGGCGAAACCGGAAAAAGACCCGAAGGAAATCGCCAAAATGAAAGAAGCACCGTCATCCTCGTACCCGAAATGTGTGTTGTGCAAAGAAAACGAAGGGTATGAAGGAACGTGGGGCCATCCTGCCCGCTCCAATCATCGCGTCATCCCGATCACGTTATTGGGCGAGCAGTGGTATTTTCAATATTCCCCTTATGTGTATTACAATGAACATTGCATCGTCTTCCACGCCGAGCATGTGCCGATGAAAATGGAGCGGAAGACGCTTGAGCGTTTGCTTGACTTCGTGGAACAGTTTCCGCACTATTTCATCGGCTCGAACGCCGACTTGCCGATTGTCGGCGGCTCGATTTTAACACACGATCATTTTCAAGGCGGGCGCTATCCGTTTGCGATGGAAAAAGCGGAGATCGAGGACTACATTTCCCTTCCTTCGTTTCCGTCACTGACGGCGGGGATCGTCCGCTGGCCGATGTCGGTGATCCGTTTAACAGGGGCGAAAGAGGACGTGCTAGAGGCGGCGGTGCGCCTGTATGAGGCGTGGCAGGCGTACAGCGATCCAAGTGTCGAGATTATCGCTTGCAGCGGCGATGTTCCGCACAACACGATCACCCCGATCGCCCGCCGCCGCGGCCATTCGTTTGAGTTGGACATCGTTTTGCGCAACAATCGGACGTCGGTGGAACATCCGTACGGCATTTTCCATCCGCATGAGGAACTGCATCATATCAAAAAAGAAAATATCGGCTTGATCGAAGTGATGGGGTTGGCGGTGCTGCCCGGCCGACTTGCCGCGGAGCTCGAGATGTTGGCCGACTACCTTGTACATCGGACGAAAAAAGAAGATTGGGATGAGACGATGCTTAAACATTGGGATTGGTGCGAAGCCATTCGTGCAGCACATCCGGATATTACCACAAGCAATGTCCGCGACATTTTACGGTATGAAGTCGGGCAGCGATTTGTGACTGTTTTGGAGCATGCGGGAGTATTTAAACGGGACGAGCGAGGGAAAGGAGCGTTCCGTCGCTTTCTCAGCCATGCGGCCGAAAGCATGTCGTCCTTTGTATAAACGCGGCGAAAAAACGCGTTTCATATGAAACATAAGGAAGGGACCGCAAACAGACTATGGCCACGTTAAAAGAAATTGCCGAAAAAGTCGGCGTCTCGGTCGCGACCGTGTCGCGTGTGCTTAACTACGATACAACGCTATCCGTCTCGGATGAGACGAGAAAACGCATTTTTGAAGTTGCCCAAGAGCTGAACTACAAAACATTGCGGGAGCGAAGCCAGCAGGCGCGGGAATCGTTTCGCTTCGGACTCATTCACTGGTATTCCGAACGCCAGGAAATCGATGACCCGTATTATATGGCGATTCGCCTTGGAGTAGAAAAAGAATGTTTTGAGCGCGGCATTGAATTAGTGAAACTGTTTAAGCAGCATGGCGCTTACCCGATTGAACGGATGGAGGCGCTTGATGGCATCATCGCGGTCGGGAAATTCGGGCCGAACGAAGTGAGCGCCTTTGCCCGAGGGGCGAAGCAAATCGTGTTCGTTGACTGCTCGCCTGATGAACGTCGGTTTGATTCGGTCGTCATCGACTTGCGCCAAGCGACGATTGCGGTGTTGGACTACTTGCTTCAGTTGGGGCACACGAAAATCGGGTATATCGGCGGCCGTGAATATGTCGACGGGGAAACGCCAATTCGCGATGAGCGCGAAACAGCGTTTTACGAATATTTATATTTGAAAGGGATGTACGATTCGCGTGATGTACGGATTGGCGCCTTTACCGCCGAAGATGGCTATCGGCTGATGAAAGAGGCGATTGCCAAAGGGGACTTGCCGACGGCGTTTTTCATCGCCAGCGATTCGATGGCCATCGGCGCCTTGCGTGCGTTGCATGAGGCGGAGATTGCCGTTCCTGAAGACGTAGCGATCGTCGGGTTCAATGACCTTCCGACCGCGGCCTTTCTCCATCCCCCGCTTTCGTCGGTGAAAGTGTATACCGAGTTTATGGGGGAGACAGCCGTTGAATTGCTAATCGAACGGTTGACGACGAAGCGAACGATTTGCAAGAAAGTTGTCGTGCCGACCGAACTGATCATCCGCGCCAGCAGCGAGGCAAATGGAAAAGGGAGACAATGACTGTCTCCCTTTTGTCATTAATGAAATTCAATGTCGACGCGCTTTTTCGTTCCCGCCGTCGTTTTCGGGATATGGATATCGAGCACGCCGTTTTTGTATGTCGCGCGAATGTTTTCCGTCGCCGCATCGGCTGGCAGCGCGATCGAGCGCTGGAAGCGGCCAAAGAAGCGTTCGCGCCGGTGCATTTGTTCCTCTTTGACATCATGATGGCGTTGAATCGTGCCGCTGATCGTTAACATATTGTTGTTTACGTCAATATGCACATCTTCTTTTCGCTCAAGCCCCGGCAAATCGCATGAAACGACGTACTCGTTGGCCGTTTCATGCATGTCCATGCGCGGCATCCAGTGCTGTTCGTCCATATGGGCAAACAGCGACGGAAAATCGCTTGTAAAAAAGCGGTTCATATCGCGGCGGATCGATTCCAAATGGCGGAACGGGTCATACGGAATTAACGCCATAGCTGCTTTCCTCCTTAAACATGAAATGGTTTTCCGTTCAGTAGTGTGAGCTGTATTTCCTTGATTTATGTATGATTGGCTTGTCATTGTTCCATTGCCGTCAAATACGCTTGAATCAGCGCAATTTTCATGTCATTCGGCAAGTCAGAGGAGGCTACTCGTTTAACGGCGTAATAAAACTTCACCTCGGGCGTCTGCCGTACGCGCGGATGCGTCCACTCATCGCGCAGCTCTCGGGTGATCATTTCATATAGAAGAGACTTGCTTTCCTCCTCATCGAGCGATTCCGACGTCAGTGACCGGTTCGGCCAAAGGCGGCGATAGGCGTCAAGCAGTACAGAAAACGGATGATCCATCGTGATCTTTTTCCTCCTTAGCGCAGTTGTTCGCTGTCGGTCATTCATGATTTGCCGAAATTCTTTCCTTATTATATCATACGGCGGTCGAGGCGATGCCTGCGAACTTTAAGCGTAAAAAGAGCGGCGCTTGCCTGCAAAAAGGTTCATGAACAAATTCCGTTTCCTGATCTATAGGGGAAAGACAGGGAGTCGTGGCTGTAAAACGCCATCTTTATCATACGCGGATGGCTGCTCGTCAGCCGGAGAGGTTTGCATATGGTTTTAACCGTTATTTCCAGGTACGAAACGGATCTCCGCTTTATTAAAAAAGTAGTTGACATAAAATCGAATCGTATATATAATAAAAAACGTCGTTTCGATCGATGCCGAGAAGCGATGATCAAATGGCTGTGAAACAGAGAGACTACAAAAAAAGTTATTGACAAATAATAAAGATTGAGTATAATAAATAATTGCCGCGACGGAACAAGCGCGGCAATGAAAAGAGCCATACACAAAACAACAATAAAACAGCAGTTGACATTTTGAGAGAATGGTTTATAATAATAAATGTCGTGATAAGGTTGCATTCCTTGTTCCTTGAAAACTGAACGAAACGAAGCGCAACGAAAAGCTGAGGCCGCCCGCCTATCGGCGAAACGCGCTGGAGGGCCTGCGAGGAGGTTATCGCCGCCGCAGCAGGACCGAAGCGTCGCGAGCCGATGGCGGCCGAAGCTAGACAATTCGAAAAGTGGAGGCCGCTTGACACGTTTGGTGTCGGCGCCGAAGCTTACAAAGCCAATCAACTTTCTTTTGGAGAGTTTGATCCTGGCTCAGGACGAACGCTGGCGGCGTGCCTAATACATGCAAGTCGAGCGGACCGAATGAGAGCTTGCTCTTGTTTGGTCAGCGGCGGACGGGTGAGTAACACGTGGGCAACCTGCCCGCAAGACCGGGATAACTCCGGGAAACCGGAGCTAATACCGGATAACACCGAAGACCGCATGGTCTTCGGTTGAAAGGTGGCCTTTGGCTGTCACTTGCGGATGGGCCCGCGGCGCATTAGCTAGTTGGTGAGGTAACGGCTCACCAAGGCGACGATGCGTAGCCGGCCTGAGAGGGTGACCGGCCACACTGGGACTGAGACACGGCCCAGACTCCTACGGGAGGCAGCAGTAGGGAATCTTCCGCAATGGACGAAAGTCTGACGGAGCGACGCCGCGTGAGCGAAGAAGGCCTTCGGGTCGTAAAGCTCTGTTGTGAGGGACGAAGGAGCGCCGTTTGAACAAGGCGGCGCGGTGACGGTACCTCACGAGAAAGCCCCGGCTAACTACGTGCCAGCAGCCGCGGTAATACGTAGGGGGCGAGCGTTGTCCGGAATTATTGGGCGTAAAGCGCGCGCAGGCGGTTCCTTAAGTCTGATGTGAAAGCCCACGGCTCAACCGTGGAGGGTCATTGGAAACTGGGGGACTTGAGTGCAGGAGAGGAGAGCGGAATTCCACGTGTAGCGGTGAAATGCGTAGAGATGTGGAGGAACACCAGTGGCGAAGGCGGCTCTCTGGCCTGTAACTGACGCTGAGGCGCGAAAGCGTGGGGAGCAAACAGGATTAGATACCCTGGTAGTCCACGCCGTAAACGATGAGTGCTAAGTGTTAGAGGGGTCACACCCTTTAGTGCTGCAGCTAACGCGATAAGCACTCCGCCTGGGGAGTACGGCCGCAAGGCTGAAACTCAAAGGAATTGACGGGGGCCCGCACAAGCGGTGGAGCATGTGGTTTAATTCGAAGCAACGCGAAGAACCTTACCAGGTCTTGACATCCCCTGACAACCCAAGAGATTGGGCGTTCCCCCTTCGGGGGACAGGGTGACAGGTGGTGCATGGTTGTCGTCAGCTCGTGTCGTGAGATGTTGGGTTAAGTCCCGCAACGAGCGCAACCCTTGCCTCTAGTTGCCAGCATTCAGTTGGGCACTCTAGAGGGACTGCCGGCGAAAAGTCGGAGGAAGGTGGGGATGACGTCAAATCATCATGCCCCTTATGACCTGGGCTACACACGTGCTACAATGGGCGGTACAAAGGGCTGCGAACCCGCGAGGGGGAGCGAATCCCAAAAAGCCGCTCTCAGTTCGGATTGCAGGCTGCAACTCGCCTGCATGAAGCCGGAATCGCTAGTAATCGCGGATCAGCATGCCGCGGTGAATACGTTCCCGGGCCTTGTACACACCGCCCGTCACACCACGAGAGCTTGCAACACCCGAAGTCGGTGAGGTAACCCTTACGGGAGCCAGCCGCCGAAGGTGGGGCAAGTGATTGGGGTGAAGTCGTAACAAGGTAGCCGTACCGGAAGGTGCGGCTGGATCACCTCCTTTCTAAGGGGAAAAGCGAAGGCCGCCCGCCTATCGGCGAAACGCGCTGGAGGGCCTGCGAGGAGGCTATGCCGCCGCAGCAGGGCCGAAGCGTCGCAAGCCGATGGCGGCCGGAGCTAGACAGTACGAAAAGCGGAAGCGCCGCGATCGGCTCTCGAAGCCAAATGTTCTTCACCCGCAGGGGTGCTTGCACCCCGAGGGGGAAGGTTATTTGGCAGAAGAGAGCCAGGCGCTGGAGCTAGACAATACGAAAAGGGAAGGCCGCGAACGACCGACCATTAACAAATCGCGCTTTCGTTTCGTTCAGTTTTGAAGGAATGAGAATTCCTTCTCGTTTGCGTCTGCGTCTACAAGCAGGTTCAGAGGAGCCAGATTCCTCGACGCAAACCAGCGAAGAAGCAAGCTCAATGGAGCGACTTCGTTCCTTGAAAACTAGATAACCGGAAAAGCTGAGGCGCCGAAATTTCGCCTAAAGGCCGCCCGCGTCCTGCGGGCAACGGCGAAATATCGCCATCCTGGCGATCTCGAAGCCAAATGTTCTTCACCCGCAGGGATGCTTACATCCCAAGGGAGGAGGTTGTTTGGCAGAAGAGAGCTAGGCGCCGAAGCTAGACAATAAGGAAGAAGCCGAGACGCTTTAGGTTAAGCTAGAAAGGGCGCACGGTGGATGCCTTGGCACTAGGAGCCGATGAAGGACGGGGCAAACGCCGAAACGCTCCGGGGAGCTGTAAGCAAGCGTTGATCCGGAGATGTCCGAATGGGGGAACCCCCTGTCCGTAATGGGACAGGATCCATGCCTGAATCCATAGGGCATGGAGGGCACACCCGGGGAACTGAAACATCTTAGTACCCGGAGGAGAAGAAAGCAAACGCGATTCCCTGAGTAGCGGCGAGCGAAACGGGAACAGCCCAAACCAAGAGGCGTGCCTCTTGGGGTTGTAGGACCGCTCATATGGGAGTGAGAAAGGAACGGGGTAGACGAACCGGTCTGGAACGGCCGGCCAGAGAAGGTGAGAGCCCTGTAGTCCAAACTTCGTTCCCTCCCGAGCGGCTCCTGAGTACGGCGGGACACGGGAAATCCCGTCGGAAGCAGGGAGGACCATCTCCCAAGGCTAAATACTCCCTAGTGACCGATAGTGAACCAGTACCGTGAGGGAAAGGTGAAAAGCACCCCGGAAGGGGAGTGAAAGAGAACCTGAAACCGTGTGCCTACAAGTAGTCAGAGCCCGTTCATGGGTGATGGCGTGCCTTTTGTAGAATGAACCGGCGAGTGACGATGGCGTGCGAGGTTAAGCCAGGAAGGCGGAGCCGCAGCGAAAGCGAGTCTGAACAGGGCGCATGAGTACGTCGTCGTCGACCCGAAACCAGGTGATCTACCCATGTCCAGGGTGAAGGCCGGGTAACACCGGCTGGAGGCCCGAACCCACGCACGTTGAAAAGTGCGGGGATGAGGTGTGGGTAGGGGTGAAATGCCAATCGAACTTGGAGATAGCTGGTTCTCCCCGAAATAGCTTTAGGGCTAGCCTCAAGGCAAGAGTGTTGGAGGTAGAGCACTGATTGGGCTAGGGGCCCTCATCGGGTTACCGAACCCAGTCAAACTCCGAATGCCAATGACTTATCCTTGGGAGTCAGACTGCGAGTGATAAGATCCGTGGTCAAGAGGGAAACAGCCCAGATCGCCAGCTAAGGCCCCTAAGTGCACGTTCAGTGGAAAAGGATGTGGAGTTGCGAAGACAACCAGGATGTTGGCTTAGAAGCAGCCACCATTTAAAGAGTGCGTAATAGCTCACTGGTCGAGTGACTCTGCGCCGAAAATGTACCGGGGCTAAACGTGCCGCCGAAGCTGCGGGATGACCGTTGGTCATCGGTAGGGGAGCGTTCTAAGGGCAGAGAAGCCAGACCGGAAGGACTGGTGGAGCGCTTAGAAGTGAGAATGCCGGTATGAGTAGCGAAAACAGAGGTGAGAATCCTCTGCGCCGAAAGCCTAAGGGTTCCTGAGGAAGGTTCGTCCGCTCAGGGTTAGTCGGGACCTAAGCCGAGGCCGAAAGGCGTAGGTGATGGACAACAGGTTGAGATTCCTGTACCACCTCCTTCCCGTTTGAGCGATGGGGGGACGCAGGAGGATAGGGTGAGCAGGCGGCTGGAAGAGCCTGTCCAAGCAGTGAGGCTGGCCAGTAGGCAAATCCGCTGGCCGTAAGGCTAAGCTGTGATGGCGACGGATTCGATCCGGAAGTCCCTGATTCCACACTGCCAAGAAAAGCCTCTAGCGAGGGAAGAGGTGCCCGTACCGCAAACCGACACAGGTAGGCGAGGAGAGAATCCTAAGGCGCGCGGGAGAACTCTCGTTAAGGAACTCGGCAAAATGACCCCGTAACTTCGGGAGAAGGGGTGCTCTTTCGGGTGAAGAGCCTGGAAGAGCCGCAGTGAAAAGGCCCAAGCGACTGTTTATCAAAAACACAGGTCTCTGCGAAGCCGAAAGGCGAAGTATAGGGGCTGACACCTGCCCGGTGCTGGAAGGTTAAGGGGAGCGCTTAGCGCAAGCGAAGGTGCGAACCGAAGCCCCAGTAAACGGCGGCCGTAACTATAACGGTCCTAAGGTAGCGAAATTCCTTGTCGGGTAAGTTCCGACCCGCACGAAAGGTGTAACGACTTGGGCACTGTCTCAACGAGAGACCCGGTGAAATTATACTACCTGTGAAGATGCAGGTTACCCGCGACAGGACGGAAAGACCCCGTGGAGCTTTACTGCAGCCTGATATGGAATTTTGGTATCGCTTGTACAGGATAGGTGGGAGCCTGAGAAACCGGAGCGCCAGCTTCGGTGGAGGCGTCGGTGGGATACCACCCTGGCGGTATTGAAATTCTAACCCGCACCCCTTAGCGGGGTGGGAGACAGTGTCAGGTGGGCAGTTTGACTGGGGCGGTCGCCTCCCAAAAGGTAACGGAGGCGCCCAAAGGTTCCCTCAGAATGGTTGGAAATCATTCGGAGAGTGCAAAGGCACAAGGGAGCTTGACTGCGAGACGGACAGGTCGAGCAGGGACGAAAGTCGGGCTTAGTGATCCGGTGGTTCCGCATGGAAGGGCCATCGCTCAACGGATAAAAGCTACCCCGGGGATAACAGGCTGATCTCCCCCAAGAGTCCACATCGACAGGGAGGTTTGGCACCTCGATGTCGGCTCATCGCATCCTGGGGCTGTAGTCGGTCCCAAGGGTTGGGCTGTTCGCCCATTAAAGCGGTACGCGAGCTGGGTTCAGAACGTCGTGAGACAGTTCGGTCCCTATCCGTCGCGGGCGCAGGAAATTTGAGAGGAGCTGTCCTTAGTACGAGAGGACCGGGATGGACGCACCGCTGGTGTACCAGTTGTCCCGCCAGGGGCACCGCTGGGTAGCTATGTGCGGACGGGATAAGCGCTGAAAGCATCTAAGCGTGAAGCCCCCCTCAAGATGAGATTTCCCATCGCGTTAGGCGAGTAAGATCCCTCGAAGATGACGAGGTCGATAGGTCCGAGGTGGAAGCGTGGCGACACGTGGAGCTGACGGATACTAATCGATCGAGGGCTTAACCTAGAAAAGCGGAGGCGAGCGGTTCGCCGCGACGGGCAAATGTTCTTCGCCCGCAGGGGTGCTTGCACCCCGAGGGAGAAGGTTATTTGACCCCGAGCGGCGGCGAGCCGGAGCTAGACAGTACGAAAAGCAGAGGCCGCCTGCCTATCGGCGAAACGCGCTGGAGGGCCTGCGAGGAGGCTGTCGCCGCCGCAGCAGGACCGAAGCGTCGCGAGCCGATGGCGGCCGGAGCTAGACAAAAAGCGGAAGCGCCGCGGCTTCTTCCCCCACACGGTTATCTAGTTTTGAAGGAATGAACTTCCTTCATAATGCGGAAGTAGTTCAGTGGTAGAACACCACCTTGCCAAGGTGGGGGTCGCGGGTTCGAGTCCCGTCTTCCGCTCTCTGTCATGCGCTCGTAGCTCAATTGGATAGAGCATCTGACTACGGATCAGAAGGTTAGGGGTTCGAATCCTCTCGAGCGCGTCCAATCAATTTTGTAAAAAAGTATTGACAAAAAAACGGTTAATGATTATATTTTTTATTGCAACCGTTCCTCTTGGTTGTAAGGACAAGTTAATCAATCATGCGGGTGTAGTTTAATGGTAAAACCTCAGCTTCCCAAGCTGAAGTCGTGGGTTCGATTCCCATCACCCGCTTTTCTTTATTTAGAGAAACGGTGAGGGATGTTCGGGCATCATCTGTATTACATCCCAGTAGCTCAGCAGGATAGAGCAACGAGGGAGACATCGTCGAATGGGCTTCAAGTTGCCCCGACGCATCAAGCTTCTTGGAGCTGGCTGGCAGAGGAAGAGGCATCGAGAACATTAGAGTGTCATGTTGATTATGTCCCAGTAGCTCAGCAGGATAGAGCAGCGGCCTTCTAAGCCGTCGGTCGGGAGTTCGAATCTCTCCTGGGACGCCATCTACATACGATTCGTTCGGGTTGAAGTTGCTGAACCCCTTGATATGACCGCATTTGCGGTCATTTTTCATTTTTTGGGAATCCCGAAAAAAACGATAGAATCCGAAAAAATTTTGCACGAATTTTGCACGGCTATTTGGCATGATACAGCTCCTCCATCGCGAGATCAACTTGCCGAGACTCTTTTTGCTCCATCTCATCTAAAATATGCGAGTACGTTTGTAAAGTGGTTACAATATCTTTATGGCCCAGTCGTCGAGAAACGTATTTGATATTTACTCCTTTATACAAGAGCATGGATGCGTGAGTATGACGGAGCCCGTGGCAAGTGATCGTTTTAATCCCGATTTTTTTGCATAATGATCGCAACGTTTTATTGACTGCGTTATTTGTCACAATTTCCATTTTTGAGTTGATAAACACTAAATTTTTCGTGTTTCGTAATCCTGTTTTCATAGCTAATTCATTTTGATACTTTCGCAGTTCTTTGAGCATATTTAACGTCTCGTTATCGACCGTAATGGTTCGTTTTGAATCGAACGTCTTTGTATCGCTAAAGTCATTTGCCCCTTTAAAGTCCCAAGTCTTATTAATCGTGATTGTTTTGTTTTTGAAATCAACGCAATCCCATGTCAGGCCCATGATTTCCGAGAAACGAGCACCAGTGGCGATTGCAAATAAAATGATGTATCGAGAGATATATTTAGGTTTCATGTCCTTTTTTATTTCTGCTATCAACTTCTTCACTTCGTCAAAATTGAGATATTTCAATTCTTCCGATTTTGCTTCTACTTCTCCCTTTATGACCACTTTATACGTGGGATCACGGGTGATAATTCCTTCTTCAATCGCATCACGGAGGCACGACTTAATATATGTGTGTCGTTTTCGTACTGTCGCTGTCGTATGGTTTTTGCCGATTTCGTTGATGAACTTTTGGTACATGTCGCGCGTCAAATCTTTCAATTTAACCCCAGCGAAATATTCTTCAACCAATTGAACAGATAACTCAATGTTTCTTTCGTGCGCTAAGCTGTATTTCCCCTTTTTATACAACTCGAACCAATTCCGCATATATTCAGAGAAGAGTTGATCCCCTGCGTTGATGTCGTATCCCTTGTGCAGTTGTTTCTCTAATTCAGCAGCCGCAAGCTCCGCTTCTTTCTTCGTCCGAAAACCTCCTTTCGTTTTCGTTTTGTATTTCCCATTTTCTTTGTAGGAAACACGATAGCGCCAGCCGCTCTTGGTTTTTTGAATGCTAGCCATGTCATCTCCTCCCCTTGCAAAAGTGTAGAATATATGTTTGGTTCAGTGGTCAAAATTTTTTAGATGCACCACCTCCTTGGGGATGCCGTACGCCGCCGCGGCCTCGTAAATGGTTGCATCAGTGCCGCGGTATGTATAGAGAACATCATCGGACAGAAGCAATTCCACCGCAAACTCATTCACTTCCCTTTCCACTTTGTCCATACAGAAAAGTGTGTTTTTTCGCAAAAATGAAGTGCTAAGTTCGGGATGCAAAACCGCATGCCCCAGCTCGTGCGCGCAAACGAAGCGTTGCGTTGGCTCGTCCAACTCATCGTTAATATGGATAATTTGAATCCGACGGAACGTATGATGATACCCGTATATCCCGCCCAGCGGCTCAAACAACAGCACAATGCCTTTCTGTGATGCGATCTCAAAGGGGTTGTTCGTGCCGTGCTTTCGGATCATCTTCTCTACAATTTGTTTGATCTTTTCAGCCATAGCGAACCCCCTGGAGATGGTTATTCTTTTCGATATTTCTTCGGCGTGAATTTTTGCTTTGCGATGCGCTTGGCGAGGCGGAGCGAGTTTTCCAGAGATGCGATCAGTAGCTCCCGATCCTCTTCGTCGAGTTCGTCGATGTCCACTCCGCCGAATGCGGCGAAACCGCTTCCTGTTTTGAGTCCTTTGATGATCTTTTCCAGCTCCTTTTGGATGTCGCGCTCGTCTTTCTCGGTGAGGGCGGGGAGCTTGGTGTCGGTGGGTTGGGTATTATCCCGTCCTAATAGGTAGTCAATACTTACATCCAATGCATCAGCCAAAGCTTTTAAAGTATCCATGTCTGGTGTTCTATTTCCACTCTCATATCCCGAAATTGATACTTTAGTAACATTAACCTTTCGTCCCAGTTCTTCTTGTGTTAAACCTTTTGCTTTTCTTAACATTCTTAGTCTTTGAGGGAAACTCATTTGTAAACCTCCCGTTAATTTAATAACTCTACAGATATTATAAGTTAACAAAAAGCTAACGTAAATCTTGTTAACAAATTAGAAATTTTTTATTGACAGTTAACTATAAGTTAATCTATAATGTAGTTAACAAGAGGTTAACTTAAGAAAGGAGGGAGGGGTGAATATGTCTGACTTCATCCAAGTGATCGATCCGGGGCACGGGGGCTATGATCCCGGCGCAACGGCGAACGGACTTCGCGAAAAGGATTTGACGCTGAAAATTGCGCTCTATACGCGCGACTACATTTATGAGCTGTATGAAGGCGTCAAAGTCTACCTCACGCGCGAAAAAGACGTCTTTGTCAGCTTGAGCGAGCGCGCCGCCTTTGCCAACCGCCTAAACGCGGATCATTTTTGCAGTATTCACATCAACGCCGGAGGCGGCGAGGGATTCGAGTCGTATATTTACCGCGGTTCGTATTCTAGTAAGTCAAAAACACAGGCGTTGCGAAATGTGTTGCATGATACCATTGTCGCCGAAACGAAATTCAAGAACCGAGGGAAGAAAGAAGCGGATTATGCCGTCCTTCGCGAGACGAAAATGCCTGCCGTTCTAACGGAAAACGGGTTTATCGACAACAAGGACGATGCCGATTTTCTGAAGTCGGATGCCAACCTGCGGAAAATTGCATTGGCGCATGCGCATGGACTAGCCAAAGCGCATGGGTGGAAACCGAAAGCAAACAAAAAACCTTCTCGACCGTCGGTAGGTGGGAAAGTCTTTTACCGCGTTGTGGCCGGAAGTTTTGTGGAGCGAGAGAACGCCGAACGACGGGTAAAGGAATTGAAAGCCAAGGGAATTGAATCTTTTATAGACGAGTATCGAGCATGATGGTTTGAAGTATCTCCCGCTGTTCACAGAGTTGTTTGTATAATGAATCCCCTGCCTCTACATTTTGGCAGGGGATTTTTTAGTGGGCCTGATTTTTGCATTTTGAAGAATCATTGAATAATTAACCCGTGGTGCTAGTTGAGCGTCAACGCTCCACTAGCCCAAGAACAACGAGAGAATGGGCCAATAAAATGCCATCAAGCGCTGTTTCAAATCCAGAAACCGAATTGGCACGAATTTCCGTAATCCGAAATGAATCCACTAAAACCGAGAACGCAGTTTCGACGATTTTGCGTTTTTGCTTCATCCATTGTTTCCATTTTTTTGATTGCGCAACTCGTTGATTTTTCCGAGCAGGCGTCCAAAAAGCGATTTTGTATTCATCGTATAGTTTCTTTTGCAAGGCTTGGCTCACATATCCTTTGTCGCCAAGTGTATACGGATGAGGAAGTTGGGCCATCACGGTTTCCGCAGCTGTCCGGTCGTGGCAGGATGCTTCGGTCAGGACATATCCCATCGGAAGCGCTTGGTCGGTAATCTGAAGATGAAGCTTAAATCCATAGTAAGCCATCTTTTTGGATGCACAATACCCAATATCTGCGATTCCTTGAAATCGTTTGACGCGATACATTCGTGCGTGGTGGCAGAGTTCAATGGGTAAGCTATCCACCACCGCATAAGCGTGATGTTGTCCACGTTTGGCGAGTTGGTGACGAATCCATTTGATCGCCCAACGCAACGACCGGCATCGACGGTTGTATCGAGAGCGCTCTGGGAACATTTCCTTTGTGAACAGGTTTCCAATGACAAATCGATGCCAAGCCCGTTCCGAAGTAAACCCCAGCAATTTTCCAAGAATGTGAATGGCGATGATGACCTCATCCTCTTGCTTCAACAAATGACAATTTCGACGTTGTAAATACATCTGGATACAAGGCAATTGTTCTGATACAAAGAATAAGATCGCGGCATATTGCTTTTGAATTTTTGCTTGGTCTATTGTAAAATGAAAGTGCTCTTGCATGGGACTTCTCCTTTTGGATGTTTGTTCGCACTTTCATTTTAAAGGAGATCCTCATGCAAGGGCTGTTTTTATGTCTTGAGATTTTATCTAGCACCACGGGTTTATCTATATGTTCCCTATTCTTTTATCGGTATATTTTGCTGAATAAATAAAGGTCAAAAGCATTATCCAGCTCACATTTCGCACCCTCTCGACGAAAATCGGGAGGATTTTTTCGTTCCGATGTCGAATGAATCCTTGACACACAAGGAACGTAAAGGAGTTTTTCTCTTATGAACGTTCAAGTCAAAAAGGTCTATCGCAATTCTTATTTGAATATAATAAGTGCCCTATTCAAGAAACTGGGTCTGCCTCAATTGATTGACCATCTCGTGCCCGTCGATCCGCAGTGCCAAACGCGAGTCAGCGATGCCGTTCAGGCCATCCTCTACAATGTGTTTGACGGCCGGCAAGCCCTTGTTCACTTGGAACATTGGGCTCAGGAGGTCGATTGTGAGAAACTCATCCGTCCCGATCTCCATCCTTCCTGGTTGAACGACGATGCGTTGGCCCGTCATCTCGATCGCCTGTATGAGGCTGGCATTCACAACGTCATCAGCACTTGCTTGATTCATATTTATCGCAAAGAAGGCCTTTCCCTCCGAGCCTTCCACGCCGATACGACGGACAAGACCGTTTACGGCGCGTATGAATCGGCCTCGTTAGAGGCCTTACAAATCACACATGGCTACAACCGCCATCATCGTTGGCAAAAACAGATCGGTTTCGGACTGGTCGGCAACGAGGACGGCATCCCGTTTTACGGCGATGTGCACGATGGCAACCTGCCCGATAAAACATGGAATCCCGAGGTGCTGTCTCGTGTCCATGAACAGCTGAAGCAGGCCAAAATCGAAGACGAATGGATTTACGTGGCCGATTCTGCCGCGATGACGAAAGAGACCCTGGCGCAAACCAAAGCGGCCAACGCCTTTTTGATCACCAGAGGCCCTTCGTCGCTCCGGATCGTGAAAACCGCGCTGGCCGAAGCGGATGCTGAGGACACGACGTGGAGCGATCCCTTTACGTTGGCGGAGAGAAACGGCGCCACGTACCGGGTATGGGAAACGGCCTCGACCTATGAAGGCCACCCCGTTCGGCTGATCGTTGTTGAATCGAGCGCGCTCGACCAGCGAAAAGGAAAGACGCTTGAAAAAGAACGAACCAAAGAAGCGGAGCTTCTTCGCGAGGAACAAGCCCGTTGGGAACGCCACCCCTTCTCCTGCCGGGAAGATGCCGAACAAGCCTTGGCGTCCCTCAAGGCGTCCCTTCGCCCCCGGTTTCATCGGGTTGAGGCCGCGGTCGAAGAGACCGTACGCCTGAAAAAACGGCGCGGACGGCCGAAAAAAGGGGCGGAACCCGAGGTGGAGACGCTGTATTTCTTGCACCTTGACGTCGAATTCGACCAAGACGCGTGGGAACAGGCAAGACGGAAAGCGTCCCGGTTTGTCCTTGTCACGACCGTTCCGAAGGAATGGAAGGGCCAACCCATGGATGCCCAAGAGATCTTGAAGCTGTATAAAGGGCAGATCTCGGTGGAAATGAACTTCGCTTTTTTGAAAGATCCGTTTTTCACGGATGAGATTTACGTCAAAAAACCAGAACGGGTCGCAGTATTAGGCTATTTGTTTCTGTTGGCCTTGGCGATTTACCGCGTTTTTCAGCGCCGAGTGCGTCAGTTTATTACTCCAGAACACCCGTTGAAGGGTCCTGGAGGCCGCAAGCTGACCCGGCCGACGGGACAGGCGATTTTTCAGCTGTTTCAATATGTGAACGTCGTCCTGTTCAAGCTGCCGGATGGGCGCATCCAACGCTCACTGGATCGCTCCCTTACCCCTGATCAGCGAAGGATTCTGCAGGGATTGGGCATGGATGAGAGCATCTACGTGTAACGTGATACGGAACGACCAGCGATGGTAAAAAAAGGATTGCCATCGCTCGTTGTGTTGGTCAAAAAGTTATTCTGAAAAACTAAATAAAAAATCCTTTGTTTTGACCTTGTTAGGGTGCGAAATGTGAGATCCAGACAAACTCTATCGTATTTTAGCGAAAACTAAAAGTGAAAATCAAGCTGCGCCCATTTTGGTGATGGGGCTTTTTGTTTTGATGAACAAGAAGTTGTATGATAAAAATGTGGTGTTATGTCAAGAAAACGGACACATTAAACAGAGAGAAATAGCTGAACTTAGGCAGCTACTTTTCTCTGATTAGCGTAGTAAGCAGCCTCCAATTCACATGGCGATACATAGCCAAGGGCGGAATGACTTCTTTTACGGTTGTAGAAGCATTCGATGTACTCAAAAATGGCTTGTTTCGCTTCTTTTCGCGTGCGGAATCGATTCAGATAAATACACTCTTTCTTGATGAGGCTATGAAATGACTCGATACAAGCGTTGTCGTAACAGTTTCCACGTCTCGACATGCTCACTTGAAAATGATGTTCCTGTAAGAGCTGTTGATAGTCATTCGAAGCATATTGGCTCCCACGATCCGAGTGATGAAGGACTCTCCCTGTTGGTTTCTCGTTGTTTAACGCTCGTTGTAACGCTTTGATGACTAATTCTTTCGTCATTCGTGTATCGATATACCATCCTACAATCTTGCGAGTATATAAATCCATGATGCTCGCTAAATACAACCAACCTTCGTCGGTAGGAATGTACGTAATATCCGCCATCCATACTTCATTCGGAGCCGTTGCTTGGAAGTTTTGTTTCAATAGATTGTCATATACGTTGTAAGGATGGTTGATGTTCGTAGTGGCTTTGAATTTACGGACGGTAATGGATCTCAATCCTTCTTCGCTCATGATGCGAGCGACCGTCTTTTGAGACACACGAATCCCTTGTTTGCGCAGTTCTTGCGTAATTTTTGGGCTTCCGTAAATCTTACGGGACTTTAGATACTCATTTCGAATCTGTTGAGTTAGTTGTTCTTTTCGTTCTTTCTGTTTACTTTTCGCGCGCTTGAGCCAATCGTAATACCCACTTCTTGAAACACCGAGCACTTGACACATCTTCACAACAAGAAATTCATTTCGATGTTGAAAAATGAACGCGTAAATTACTTCTGGTTTCTGGTGAAGATGCCTAGCGCCTTTTTTAGGATCGCTAATTCCTCCTCCAATTCTTGATTACGACGGCGTAATTCAATGATTTCTTGATTTTGCGGCTTGATATGGCCTGAACCCACAAAACTCTTTCCGTCGCTTTCTTTGTATTCTTTAACCCAACGGTGAAGAGTGTTGTAAGCCAAACCTAACTCTTTTGCCACTTGAGCGATGGACTTGTCCCCCTCCAAGCATAACTCAACCGCTTGAATCTTGTACTCTTTATCAAATGCTCTCTTTTTCATGATTGGACACCTCGAACCTATTGTAATTAAGTTTATTATAATCTCTCTGTTCTCCGTGTCCACTTTTTAGACTAGTGTGAGTAAAATATTTGTGGGTGACATTCAGGAATGATTCCCCGACGAGGGTTGCGAACTTTTGTTCGCGACGCTCGTCGGGGCCACCAAGCGAAGCGCGGTAGAAAAAAGCAAATGTCATGCAAAAAGGACTCTCTCCCTGCTATGATGGTGATGACCAACATCCATAAAACAGGAGGGAGAGAGTCCATGAAACATCTTACCACAGAATGGCCTTTATTAAAAGAGCTGGAGGAACAATTAGTCAGAACTCTTCAAAAGGTGTTCGCTGTCTTGTTGGCGGCCCTTTTGGAGGAGATTGATCAACAACTGGCGGAAGCGCGGGACAAGCGCCGGTATCAGCTGAAAGACAAACGGCCGACCACGATCCAAACGCTGTTTGGAGAAGTGACGTTTCGACGGAACTACTACTATGATCGGCAGGCGGGGGCGTATACCTTCTTGCTGGATGCCGAACTGGGCTTTGATGGAGCGCAGTCGATCAGCCCTTGCCTCGAGGAAACGGCGGTCGAGTTGGCCGTAGAGTGCTCTTCCTACCGCAAAGCGGCCCGTACGTTGGAGTCGATCGTGGGGTATGCGGTCCTAAGCCACGAGGCGATTCGCCAACTGGTGCTGGAGGCCCCTGTCTCGCTGCACCACCCTGTTTCCCAACGGCACGGCCGAGTGCTGTTTGTGGAGGCGGATGGGCTGTTCATTTCCCGCCAGGGGAAAGGGAAACGGGCGAAAGAAGAGAAAATCCTGGCGATTCACGAGGGATGGAAACGAAACGGTTCGCAGCTCGAGCTCGTGAACCGGCGCCACTACCTCCATGAAGGGGCGGGAGACGTGTGGGAACGGTTTGAAGAGTGGCTGATGAACGAATATGCCTATGATCCGTGCCGGGACCTTTTGATCATCAACGGCGACGCGGCGTCGTGGATCACGGCCTGCCGGGAGTATTTTGGGAAGCGGGCGTGCTTTCAGCTGGATCGATTTCATGTGGCGCGGGAGCTGCGTCAGTGTCTGTCCGGCCATCCGCGTTGGCGGGAGGTGCGGAGGAAGCTGGCGAAACAAGACGAAGAAGGACTTTTGGTCGAGCTGAACAGCGCGGTCGGCACGTTGGGGGACGAAGGCAAAGAACAACAGCTGGCCGCCTTGATTCGCCGGATCGAGTCGATGCCGGGATGCATCCGGGACTACCGGGAGTGGCTGTCGGAGCAAGGGGTGGAGACGACCGGCATGCGTCCGATGGGCCACGCCGAGAGCGTGATGAGCCGGTTTGCGCATCGGGTGAAATCCCGCCGCAGCTGGAAAGACCAAGGGCTTCGGGCGTTTCTGAGGGCGATGGCAGCCCGAATCGACGGGATTTGGCGGAGAAATGGGCAGTTGGTGGAGGAAGAAGAGACCCGAACGGCAGCCTCGGCCTCAACAAAGTCCAAGCGGATCGAACAGGCCAAACGGAAGGCCGGACGGTTATGGGCAGATGTGGTGCGTCAGAATCTACCGTGTCTGCAGCGGTCATCCGGGACGCCGATCCATCAAGCGTTGTCGGCGCTCCGGGATGGTGGTTGGGTGTAAAAAAATGGAATACAATATCATCACCTCAAGATGAGGGATGAGAGTCCGAAAGCGCTTACGATATTAATTCCTGAAAATGGTTCGCTAACTAGTGATTGACAACGCCCGTAGTGAACCGAAAAAATGTTCTCCACAAAGTCTTGACTGACTCCAATGCGAAGAAAAACTTGTGGATTCCTTGATGATGTGCTAATCTATTCATGAGACATGAACCTCCTTGTGAATGGTTGGTTAGCACATCTATTTTAACCAAGGAGTCGGGTTCATGTCTCCTTTTTTGTTTGGTTGTCAATTTATGTTAGTGAATTTGCTCATCTACAGTTACCTATTTTTACAAGCTGTTTTCCTTGTTCTTTTAACTTGTATTCCAAGAAAGTGGTGAACATACCCCAGCCGTTATCATGAACGCTTTTTCCAAAGTTGAGGGCTTGAGACATGCTTTTCATGTCTAAGTCCTCAATAATCACAGCGTCATAGTTTGCGGCTAATTCTTTTGACTTGTGATGAAGAAAGTTTCTGCGCTGATTAGCTGTCTTTTCATACAGCTTAGCTACTTTCAGACGTTGTTTTTCCCATCTTGTAGAACCTTTCTTTCTTCGGGAAAGTATTCGTTGTGCTTTTGCTAATTTGTCTAAGGCTTGACGATAGTAACGTGGGTAATTGGCTTTCTCACCTCGTTCACTATCGACATATAGACCATCCATCGCAAAATCTAAACCAACTACTTTCTGAATCTTTACTGAACTGATATTTTTCTCATATTCTGTCAAAATCGAAATATAGTATTTACCTGTCTTTGTTTTAGAAATTGTACAAGATTTGATTTTGTAATCAGCAGGTATTTCTCTATGCTGTTTCACTCTTATTGGCTTTTTGATTTTTGGCAGTTTGATATAACCATTCTCTAGCTTAATATTGTCGTTGACCATGTTGGTAACTATTCACCCCAGTGCTAGTGTATAAAAAAGCCCAGCACAAATAGGGCATTTCGGTCATAGAAAATGCCCTAGGTAGCGGAAAGAACTCGATCGATCGTTTCGCCTGCCAACAGAAGACATAACGAATCCCACACGTTTTTTTCGTGTTTCGTCAGTGTGGAAACGATGCTTCTTGCGATGCAAAACGACTGCGCGAATGTTTCTTCGCGAAACGTACCCGAAATGTTCTCTTTGACTTTGACCATGCGAAGATCGCGTTCGGCTTGGTTGTTATCAAAGGGAACATGTACTTCACGTAAGAAACGCAGCGCTTCTTCCTTTCGTTTTTGAAGGCGTCGAACAAAAGCGAGTGCTTTTTTCGGAAGAGGCGTCATCGTTTCTAATCGGTGTTGTGCTCTTTCTAGGATGCGATCATACACTCGTTCCCACCGTCTCGCTTCTTCTTCGGAAAGTGCACCGTGATGGGCTTCGACGGCTTGCTTGGCGGCTAACAGAAACGTGGTCATGCGCATCGCCCACGTATGCCCCTGTTCGATGAATCCTTTTAACTCACGCAAATGGTGGGCATGACAAAGGGCATGGGTGGCATGTGTGTATTTCGGATACGTACCGAACGCATCGTGCATCATCGTCCCTTCATATCGGGGAAGAATCCCGATATCATCGGTCGCTTTTTTTCCACGAGAAGCGTGAGGAGCCAAGTATGTATATCTCGATGTACACGCGACATGCACCCATGCGAGTTTCCCATTGATGCGCAAACTCGTTTCATCGACATGCAGGATGTTGGATTCAAGTAAGGCGTCTTCGATGATGTCCATATTTGATTCCAGCGCTTCGCGTCCTCGTTTCACCATATTGGCAAGGGTTCCTGTACTAATCGAGTGTTGATATAACGCTTCGATTGTATCACTTAAACGCTTGTACGGGATCAATTGGATATGATGTAAATAAACAACGAGCGCCGTGAGCCGTGGACCGTATTGCACATGATTCGTGACATGGGATGGGAATTCGGCTTGTTGCACGCATCGACAATGTGGACACGATTTCACTTCACGTTCATGTTGTGTCACCTCGATCGCCACAGGAGGGACATCAAACACTTGACGGATATCGACTTTGAACGGTTTGACTTCACGCAAAGAAGCTCCACATCCTTGACACGTATGCACACGGTGGACGACACGATGATGTGGATGTTCCACTTGACGGAGCGTCGTTCCTTGATGTCCTTCTTGTCCGCCTGGCTTGTTGCCAGATGGTTGACGAGAAGAACGTGTGTTGGCAAAACGGTCAGAAGATGGGGGCAAATGGCTATTAGAGCTGTTTTTTTTCGTGCGTGCTTCCAGCTCTTGAACACGGTACTTCAGTTGTTCATTTTCTTTGCGTAGTTGTTTGTTTTCGTGACGCAAATGTTCATTTTCTTGAATGAGTTGATGAATGAGCTGTTTTTGTTGTTGAACTTTGCCGATTAAGCTCTCAACTGTAAATACAGCTTGTTGTACCATCAACATGCGATTCACCTCCTTGTCTATCAATATTCACATCATAGACAAGGAAAGAAGAAAATATTCAGCTCACTTTATGATGTGGCTGAATAGTTACAAACAAAAAAACTACCCCATCATAGTAGTGGGGTATGGAAATCCTACATACGTTTATTTTAAAAAGTTAGTATTTACAGATGAACAATATATTCCAAATTTTGATGATGAGACATACGAAAAATTTAGAAAACAAAAGGGGTATAGTTTTGCCTATATTGGTAATAGTGGTAAAATATATGGAAAAGGTTATAAAGAAGAAATTAATATTGATAAAATGTTAAATGTAGTAAATCAAGCCTTAAAAGGTGAAAAGTTTGTTGAAAAAATGATGGAAAGGTAGGTAAAAAATGAATAACTTTTTTTTACAAAATTCCTGCTCGATCAATTTAAATTTCTTAATTTATATACATAATCTATACGAAAACTATCATAAATCACATAAAACTTCTAAATTTCCTTGGTTACCGTTGAAAGAAACTGCGCTATTGGATTATAACGAAATGAATATGAAAGCTCGGAATTTATGGACAGCTATCTTTGATTCTTATGATATGAATGATAGAGTGGACTTAGAATGGTGGATTAATAATAAGTTTCATTACTATGATTTATTTAAAATTGATCATGCAGGAATGAAACTTTATGAAGATATTAAAAAATCCTTCGAGTCTTGGTACTGGGGAATTGGTAAACATATGTGTGATATATTTTCTCATGATCTTGTAGAGAACTACTATAAAGAATTAGTGGTTATGACGGAAAAAAAAGACTTGCAGTTAAAAAATACAACTTTTTATTTACAAGTGGTTTATAATGCGCCGCCTGTTAGTTGGAAAAATAAAAACGAAAAAATGATAATCATATCTCCTGAAACAAAACGACCAACAGTAGATGAATTATATGACGCATTGTTCAATTAGTTAAAAACTTGTTATGAATGCATAAATGCACATATAAAAAGCCTACCATCTTGTAAATCATAGAGAGTGACCAAAAAAGTTTCCAAGGAGCAGGAACTATTATAATTTTCAATTTATTATATAAATTTAAATAAATTGAATTTGATGTTTCATCTTTTCGAATTTTTCATCAAAGGACCAAGTTGTTTTTCGACTGACGGAAGCAAGTCATAGACTTGTCTCCGTCAGTCGAAAAAACTTATAACAGATTTATGACCGGTTAGGTAACTATTCACCCCAGTGCTAGTGTATAAAAAAGCCCAGCACAAATAGGGCATTTCGGTCATAGAAAATGCCCTAGGTAGCGGAAAGAACTCGATCGATCGTTTCGCCTGCCAACAGAAGACATAACGAATCCCACACGTTTTTTTCGTGTTTCGTCAGTGTGGAAACGATGCTTCTTGTGATACAAAAAGACTGGGCGAATGTTTCTTCGCGAAACGTACCCGAAATGTTCTCTTTGACTTTGACCATGCGAAGATCGCGTTCGGCTTGGTTGTTATCAAAGGGAACATGTACTTCACGTAAGAAACGCAGCGCTTCTTCCTTTCGTTTTTGAAGGCGTCGAACAAAAGCGAGTGCTTTTTTCGGAAGAGGCGTCTTCGCTTCCAATCGATGTTGTGCTCTTTCTAGGATGCGATCATACACTCGTTCCCACCGTCTCGCTTCTTCTTCGGAAAGTGCACCGTGATGGGCTTCGACGGCTTGCTTGGCGGCTAACAGAAACGTGGTCATGCGCATCGCCCACGTATGCCCTTGTTCGATGAATCCTTTTAACTCACGCAAATGGTGGGCATGACAAAGGGCATGGGTGGCATGTGTGTATTTCGGATATGTACCGAACGCATCGTGCATCATCGTCCCTTCATATCGGGGAAGAATCCCGATATCATCGGTCGCTTTTTTTCCACGAGAAGCGTGAGAAGCCAAGTATGTATATCCCGATGTACACGCGACATGCACCCATGCGAGTTTCCCATTGATGCGCAAACTCGTTTCATCGACATGCAGGATGTTGGATTCAAGTAAGGCGTCTTCGATGATGTCCATATTTGATTCCAGCGATTCGCGTCCTCGTTTCACCATATTGGCAAGAGTTCCCGTACTAATCGAGTGTTGATATAACGCTTCGATTGTATCACTTAAACGCTTGTACGGGATCAATTGGATATGATGTAAATAAACAACGAGCGCCGTGAGACGTGGACCGTATTGCACATGATTCGTGACATGTGATGGGAATTCGGCTTGTTGAACACATCGACAATGTGGACACGATTTCACTTCACGTTCATGTTGTGTCACCTCGATCGCCACAGGAGGGACATCAAACACTTGACGGATATCGACTTTGAACGGTTTGACTTCACGCAAAGAAGCCCCACATCCTTGACACGTATGCACACGGTGGACGACACGATGATGTGGATGTTCCACTTGACGGAGCGTCTTCCCCTCATGTCCCTCTTGCCCACCAGGCTTTTTGCCAGACGGCTCGCGGGAGGAACGCTTTTTCTCAAAACGGTCAGAAGATGGGGGCAAATGGCTATTGGAGCTGTTTTTTTTCGTGCGTGCTTCCAGCTCTTGAACACGGTACTTCAGTTGTTCATTTTCTTTGCGTAGCTGTTTGTTTTCGTGACGCAAATGTTCATTTTCTTGAATGAGTTGATGAATGAGCTGTTTTTGTTGTTGAACTTTGCCGATTAAGCTCTCAACTGTAAATACAGCTTGTTGTACCGTCAACATGTGATTCACCTCCTTGTCTATCAATATTCACATCATAGACAGGAAAAGCAAAAAATATTCAGCTCACTTTATGATGTGGCTGAATAGTTACCCGGTTAGAAGCCGAATCTTCAAGTTAAGCAATTGAAGCATTATCTAATGAATGGCTTCTTCTTTAGAGGTGTTATTTTCACCTGTTATGGTAATTTTGTGTAGTTTAGTCGCAACATCTATTCTAATCAAGGAATCGGTTCATGTCTCTCTTTTTTGTTAATTTATGTTAATAAATTTATTCGTGTAATTATTTAATACTCTCGGAGGGATTATATGTGTGAAGCAGCAGTAGAAGTCAAAAATTTAACAAAAAGAATTGGAAGTAAAACAATAATCAAAGGGCTTGACTTTGAAATATATCCAGGTGAAATTTTTGGTTTTTTGGGACCAAATGGTGCTGGCAAAACAACAACTATACGTATGATGGTTGGGTTAACGAAGATAACCGAGGGTGATGTGATAATTTACGGAAAAAGCATTAAAAAACAGTTTAAGGAAGCTATTGCTCAAGTTGGGGCAATTGTTGAGAATCCGGAAATGTACAAATTTATGAGCGGTTGGAAAAATTTACTTCACTATGCTCGCATGACACCAGGGGGAGTAAATCAAGATAAAATTGAGGAAATTGTACATTTAACTGGATTAGAAAATGTAATACATAAAAAAGTCAAAACTTATTCGCTAGGAATGCGTCAACGTCTAGGATTAGCACAGGCTCTATTGCACGAGCCATCAGTACTCATACTGGATGAACCTACCAATGGACTAGATCCTTCGGGAATTTATGAAATTAGAAGTTATCTAAGAAATTTAGCTCGGGAAAAGGGATTAACAATATTTATTTCAAGTCATCTCCTTTCAGAGGTAGAAATATTGTGTGACCGTGTTGGTATTATAAAAAATGGTGAGTTAATTAGTGTTGACTACATAAATAACTTTGTAAATGCAGGAAACGAAACTAAAATAAAGCTACAGTTGCAACCAATTGATGAAGCTTTACGGGTCTTGGAACAAAAGTTCAATTTATCTGCTATAGTTAACGAAAATAACCCGTGGTGCTAGATAAAACTCAGACAAGCATAAAAATAGCCCTTGCTGGCGGATCTCCAGTAGAATGAAAGTGTCACCCAACATTCGAAAGGAGAGATCCCCCATGCAAGAGCACTTTCATTTTACTACAGATCCAGCCAAACTTCAAAAACAATATGCCGCTATTTTCTGTTTTGTTTCTGCCCAACTGTCGTTGATTCAAATGGATCTTCATCGCCGCAACCGTCACTTGGTCAAGCAAGAAGACGAAGTGGTCATGGCGGTTCACCTTTTGGGGAAGCTGCTGGGCTTTTCTTCCGAACGAGCCTGGCATCGTTTTGTCACGGGAAATTTGTTCACAAACGGCTCGTTTCTTGAACGCTCCCGATACAACCGCCGCTGCCGAGCGCTTGGTTTCGCCATCAAATGGATCCGTCATGAGCTGGCGAAACGTGGCCAACACCATGCTTATGCGGTCGTCGACAGCTTGCCTCTTCCGTTGTGCCATCCCGTGAGAATGCAGCGCGTCAAGCGATTTCGAGGGATCGCAGATATGGGGTATTGTGCTTCCAAAAAGCAATGGTACTACGGTTTCAAGCTGCATCTTCAAGTGACCAATCAAGGGCTGGCCATGGGCTATGTCGTGACGGAAGCGTCCTGCCACGACGTCAAAGCCGCTGAAACGGTGATGACTCAAATCCCTCATCCCTACAACTTTGGGGACAAAGGGTACATCAGCCACGCTCTTCGAGAAAAGCTGTACGAAGAACACCAAGTCGCGTTCTGGACACCGTCTCGACACAATCAAAAGCACGGCCCATCCAAGGCATGGGAAGAATGGATCCAAAAAAAAACGCAAAGTCATCGAGACGGTGTTTTCGATTCTCGTAGACCAATACCGGATCACCGACATTCGAGCGAATTCCATGGCCGGGTTTGAAGTGGCACTCGATGGCATCTTGTTGGCTTATTCCTTGGTCACACTAGGGCTGGTTGAGCGCTGACGCTCAACTAGCACCACGGGTGAAAATAATATATTTGTTCAAACTAATAAGGAAAACGTACCTTTAATTGTTAATGCCCTCGTGGAGCACGGAATCGATGTATATAATGTTAATATAGCTTCGGCCACACTAGAAGATAAATTTCTTCAAATGACGGGAGATGGTACTATTGAGTAATTTGTACAATTTTATTAATTTAGTTAGAAATGAAAATATGAAACTCTATCTTCAAAGATCAAATCAGGTAATGATGGTTCTTCTTATTATTTTTGTAATTGCTGGAGCGATAATTGTTACTATTGGTAGTAAGCAACATGATGAGTCGGAAAATCTTCACTGGAAAACAGATTTAAAAGAGTATAATGAACATTTGGAAAAATTGGCAGTCGAACATCCTGAATTAAAACGCTGAACATAAGAATAACAACATTGCTTTAATCGCTGGTAAAACTATTTTAGCAACTGGGGGTCTAGGTTTTTTATATCGTTATACTGATAATCCTTCGGATGTAAAAGGCGAAGGTATTTTTATGGCATGGAAACATGGAGCAACTTTAATTGATATGGAATTTGTACAATTTTATCCTTACTGGTTAGTACATCCTAGAAGTTTTGATATCGGTACTAAGCTCTTTTCTCTAGGAGCTGTAATGAGAAATAAAAATGGCGAAAGAATAATGGATAAATATCCTGCCAAAGAACTTGAAACACGTGATATAGTATCTCGTACTATGTCTCTTTCTGAGACAGTATATTTAGATGT
This sequence comes from Geobacillus subterraneus, assembly GCF_001618685.1. GTDB lineage: Bacteria > Bacillota > Bacilli > Bacillales > Anoxybacillaceae > Geobacillus > Geobacillus subterraneus. Next base: position 1,088,363 of record NZ_CP014342.1, read on the forward strand.
TATATAAGTTGAATTAAAGATTTACAACTGAACACACAAACGATCGATCGTTTGTTCTGGTTTCTGGTTGATTCGCTGAATAAAGGCTTGGACATTCTTTCTAATTTCTTGCACACTCGAATAGAACACGTTGTAAATCACGTCTGATTCCAGCCATTTCCATAGCCCTTCAATCAAGTTCAATTGCGGACTGTATGGTGGCAAAAAGACGAGCTCTAACCGATCTTCGTGTTCTTTTAAAAATGGCTGAATGAGTTTGGCATGGTGAATTCGAGCGTTATCTAAAATCATCACTATTTTGCCTGTGGGATAGCGTTCTAACACAAGTTGAAGAAATCGAAGAAATGTTTCCGCGTCATAGCGTTCTTCTTCGATGCAAAACACTTCCCCTGTTTCGTAGTTCAACGTGCCAATCAACTTCAGCCCTTGATGTTTTCCAAACGTCGGAATGATTCGTTGTTTTCCTTTGACAAACCATGTTTTTTGAATCGCTTGGTAATCACGAATCATCGACTCATCTTGAAAGAGGACATGGGCGATGTTCCCATCTACCAGTTTTTTTTTACTTCAGGGAAGGTGATTTCGACGAATTCTTTTTGTTTCTCTTCATCGGCATTGGCTAGTGTATAGGTCGGTTTCGTATAGCTTAGCCCTAACCGATGCAGAATGTCACTTGTTCCGCGAAGCGTGTATGTTGGCCCCCACTTTTGTTGAATGAGTTCAGCGATTATCGCAAGCGTCCAATTATATTTTGCTTCGAATCCCACATCTACGGGGAGCTGATGTTCAATGATCAAAGCCAGCTCTTTTTCCTGCTCAGGGGTCAATCGACGTGGGGCGCCAGGTGAGTATTTCATCTCCAGTCCATCAAGACCGCGCTGGGCGTAGGCATGAATATAGTTATAAATAGTTTTCTTGGATCGACCAATAATCGTTGCGATTTCTCCTTTGGTATATCCCTGCAAATGAAGATAAATCGCTTGGTAGCGTTCATATGCTCGTTTACTTTTTGCTTCTTTCATGGCAGTGGACAACTTTTCGATCTCGTCTTTGTGATTTGGCATCATATTTTCTCTCCGTTCCCCTATTTTCTCTTTGTATTTATTCGCCGTGGAACGGGAGAAAACCTTTATTTCAATTTATATAATAAAGAAGGCTGTACTGTGGTAATAACAAATAAACGTGCAAAATTAATTTTACCTCCACTTAGTCTGGTTCTGTGAATCCTACAAAATATACTTTTCATTTAATTTTAAATCTAAAAGCATTTTGTTTTTTACAAAGATAAAACAAAATCAAAAAATAAACCGAAGTAGGGGATTAATTATGAAAAAACATTTATTAATGCTTGAATTAAATCGTGGTCCATCAGGTATAGAATATTTAAAGGCGGCAAAAAAATTAGGAATATTCGTGACATTGGTTTCATTTAAACCTACGCACTATCTCAAAATGGAGAAACAACTTGGTTCCTCCATTCTTGAATACGTAGATAATATTCTAGTCATTGATACCCATCATAATATTAACAAGTTAATAGACACAATTATTGAGTATAATAACATTTATAAAATAGATGGGGTAATAGGAACTTACGATTTAGAGATGTTGCAGGCTTCTTTATTAGCTAAAAACCTTGGATTAATTGGAACAAATCCATTAGCTGTAGAGATTTCAAGAAACAAATTTCTCACAAGAAAAGCGTTATATGAAAGTAATATTAAAGTTCCTAAATTTGCTCTTGTAAATGGTTTAGAAGAAGCAATTGAGTTTGGAAACAAAATAGGATACCCATGCATTTTAAAGCCTGTTGATGGTCAGGGAAGTGACAATGTAGTACTTATTACGAGTCCAGAAGGATTTAAAGAACCAATTGAATTTCATCGGAATAATCCAATTTATTATAGAGGGGTTAAAAAATATCCTAAGTTGTTAGTAGAAGAATATCTAGAAGGTCCTTTAGTTAGTGTAGAAACTATATCCTATCAAAATGAAGTTTATGTACTAGGTATTACTGATCGTACAGTAGGGAAACCCCCGTATTTTGTTGCTGAAACAGCTTCTTTTCCGGCCAAAATTGATAACGAACACGAAGTTATACAAATGGTAATAGATGCATTACAAGCTATCAACTTTGACTTTGGACCAGCACATACCGAAGTTATTATTACAGAGGATGGTCCTAGAATCGTCGAAATTAATCCAAGATTAGCTGGAGGATCCATATCTTTAATGATGAATTGGTCTTTTGGAAGAAGCATACATGAAGAAATTATAAAAATGTATATGGGGATGCCGTTTTCCTTTGAAAGTAAAAGAAGAGGCATAGGAGCATATTTACGTATTTTTTCGGATAAAACTGGGATTTTAAAAAACATAGAAGGTATAGACTTAGCATATCAAGTACCAGGAATAAAAAATATTTATTTAGAACATGAATTAGGAGATTTAGTTTCTCATAATCCTAAAGGATTAGCTGATGGGCTAGGAGTAATATCAGCTTTTGGGGAAGACAAAGAGGAAATCATGAAGCATCTTTATGAAGCACGGTCAAAATTAAACATTATTGTATCATCAAGTCGATAAAACATTCCTTAATTTTAAAGTCCTGCGGTATTTTCTCGTGTCAGATGGTGTACGAGATAGCAGCGCATGCGGGTGAGGCGCAGGAGAACGATAATTGCTCCTCCATGACTGTCGTCATCTTGAGGTGGCCAAAACGGGGCCGATCGACAATGACTCAAGCATCGAGGTCATCGGTTTTATCCAAGTCGACATAAGCATCTTTAAATTTGCGAATCAGCTTGGGATTGATCGTAAACACCTTGAAATTCCAAGCCTGTATGGACTCCTGTTGATGGAAGAACATAGCCGGATACCAACTAAGGACGAAGTGGCTTCCATGCAGATAAGAATTTCGGATGGCTGAGTCTGTTGACCAGTCGCCCTCGCGAATAAGAACTCACGTTGGGCTATGGGCAGCCCTGGAAGTCGCCACTTCCAGCATGGGGTGCCAACGGGAACAACCTACTGGTTGGAAGTTCAAACAGGAGCCGGGGAAACAGACTTAACAAGTAGTCAAAGCTACAGGGGGAGAGAAGAGGTTCCCCGATGATCCTCGAGATCATTATCCGAGAGTATCGCGAAAAGTCCGCCCCCCGTATTTCTTCTATGGGGAGGGGAGCCTCGTCCCCCCCTCCCCTCAATAAATGAAGTTGTCAAGGAACAGCAATGGAACTGGAAATTTGCTTAAAAATTATTTCTAAACTTATTATACAAGGGGTGTTCATTAATGGAATTTAATGCAATGAAAAGAAAAAGAATGATTATGATTGGAGGTTGGACCCGGTTATACCGTAAAGCTGTCCAATGTGGGTTTGAATTAACCGTAGTTCAAGAAAAAGATAAAATTAAACTCGAGGATTTTAATTATATAGAACAGCTTATCACTTTTTCAATAGATGATCTTAACGTTTTAGATGTAATACGCATATTACACCAAAAACAACCCTTTGATTGTGTTGTATCCATGCAAGAGAAAGGACTTTTAACGGCAGCGTATATTCAAGATATGCTACAAATTAAAGGTAACCCAATAGATCCTGTACTTCTTACAAAAGATAAGGTAAGAATGAGAGAACATTTAGTTAAGCATGGTCTAAAATCTGTTCCTTTTAAAGCTATTACCAAAGTGGAAGATGTAGTTGAATTTATTAACAGAGTCGGATTTCCAATCATTTTAAAACCGGTTTATGGAACAGGTAGTAGACAAATACATAAAATAACCGATTTAGATCAAATCCAAGAAGCCTTATCTTCTATTCAAAAAGAATACGATTCGAATGTCGTCTTAGCGGAAAAATTTATGGATGGAGTTGAAGTTAGTGTAGAGTCTTTTACTTGGGATGGCAAACATACAATAATAGCCGTTACAGATAAAATGACTACGGGCAGTCCTTATTTTGTTGAAACTGGACATTGTATTCCTAGTTCATTACCTGAAAAGACAATTTTAGAAATCAAATATTTAACAATAGAATTTCTAAAAAGTATTAACCATTGGATGGGACCTTCTCATACTGAAATTATTATTACAGATGATGGTCCATACATTATTGAATCTCACACTCGTGCTGGTGGGGATTTTATATATGATTTAGTAGAAATGGTATATGGGGTTGACATGTTTACTCTTTTATTTGAAGGATTAGCAGGAAAAATTCCAAAGGTTAAGCTAAAAGAAGATCGTGGCGCAGCTGCAATTCAGTATTTTAATTTTGCTCCGGGGAAAATTACAAAAATTGAGGGTATAGAAGAAGTTAGGAAAAGCCCAGGAATCAAAAAGTGTCAAATTGATTTAGAGGTAGGAGCAGAGATCAAACCATTTACAAACTCTTCTGAAAGATATGGGTATATTATAGCTGAAGGTAGAACAAAAAAAGAGGTGTTGGAAAACATTGAGGCTGCATTGGGTAAACTATCCATTGAAGTGGAGTGAACAAATTGCTTCGATTATCACAATCTGTTTTAGTTAATACTGCTTTTCGAAAATATTTTATAGGTACAACTATTTCTTCTATTGGAAATGGAATGCAATTTATAGGGATAGCATGGTTTCTTTATAAACTTACTGGTAGTTCGTCTTCAATGGGATGGTTGCTTGCTACTTCAAGCTTATCGGGCATCCTATTTTCCCCATGGATAGGTGTATTAATTGATAAATGGGATAGAAGAGTAGTATGTATAATTGCAGACTGCTTTCGAGGGACAATAGTATTAATTATACCTATATTGTACTACTTAGATGTTTTATTAATCTGGCAAGTTTATTTAATTGTTTTTTTGATGTCAATAGGAGATCGATTTTACTTACCGGCCTCCGGAGGATTAGTTCGTGAGATAGTTCCTAAAACTAATCTACTTTCTGCTAATTCCCTGAGTAGTATGTTTAATCAATTGGGTCTACTAATAGGAACAAGTATTAGTGGGATTATTATGATGCATTTTAGTCCGGTTTTTGTAATGTTATTAAATGCTGTATCATTTTATGTGTCAGCCTTTTTTACCTTTTTGGTTAGAAATAATATAGTACTACCTAATAATGATTCTAAAAAATCCTCTAATTTTTTTAGTAGATTCTTAGAAGGAGTTCAATATCTAAAATACAATAAATTAGTACTATGTATAGCAGTTATTCAGTTAATTCTTTATATTGCTCTTTATACTTCTAATGTACTGTTACCGTCATTCACTGGGGAAATTTTGAAACTTGGTGCAAAAGAGTTTGGAATAATAGATTCTGCATGGGCTGCTGGTGCTATTGTAGGAGGGTTTCTATTATTAAAAATTACTAGTAAAATAGATGAACACAAATTCTTAAGTATAGGCATGTTTTGTTTAGCCGGTTCTATTATTATATTTTCTAACTCTAATGGTTTAATCCAAGCAGTAATAGGTTATTTTTTGATGGGATTATTTTTTGTTAGTACACGGATTAATTCTGATACACTAATCCAATCTAATGTAAAAACAAATTTCCAAGGTAGGGTAAAAAGCACAATATCAATGGCAATTTCTTATATAAGTTTTACTTCATATTTGTTAGTTGGATATTTAGGAGATATGATAAATATACGTTTTATTTATCTTGCTTTATCAATTATCATTATCTTAGGTGGAACTTTCTCAATTATTTCTATTTATTTACTTAAAATATATAATAGGCAGAACTTAAACATTACTATCAAGTAGTGGTATCGTGTTCGCTGCCATTTTTTATGGCGGTGGCAAGATTTTAAAACTTCTAAAGAAAAAGAAGATAAGAAATTCAGAAACAGAACGGTAAAAAGGTAAAAAAAGTCAGGTGTGTTGATTATCCAATAAAATCCAAAGGGTATAGAAAAAAGAGCACCTTTCCTGTAGAATGTGAGTAACGACACAAACAAACCCAGGAGGTGCTCTCTATGAACAAGCATACCACACTCCCGAATTTGATGCAAAAACTTGTTTCGGATGAAGAGATTCAACGGATTGCCGAAGCGGTTGGGGATCGTGATTCGTCTCGAACCTTTACGTTGCGCGAGTGGATTCACTTCTTCCTGCTGGCCGCCATGCATCAATGGAAAAGCTTTCGCCACGGAGCCGATGTGGGGCCTCTGTATGGATTGCCGCGATTCCATTATTCCACAGTATCCAAGAAAGCGAAAGAAGTTCCCTATGACATCATGAAACGCTTGTTGGCGTTGATCATTTCCAAGTGCAACCGCCAAACCCGCCGTTCGCTTCGGTTTCCCAAACCGCTTCGGGTGGTGGATTCGACGACCGTCACGGTCGGGAAAAACCGCCTGCCATGGGCGCCGTATCACGGCGAACGCGCCGGAGTGAAGCTGCACGTCGCGTATTCGCCGGAATCCTCGCTGCCGGCAGACGTGGTGGAAACGACCGGACTGCGTCACGATGGCCCAGTGGGAGAACAGTTGACGAACGCTCAACAAGTGCTGGTGGAAGACCGGGCGTATTTCAAAATCGAACGCCTCGATCGATTTGTGGAGCAGCATCAGCTCTTTGTCATTCGAATGAAGGACAACATCGAACTTCATCAGAAAAAAAGCTTGAAACGCCTTTCCAGCACATCTTCATCGGTTCAAGCCGACTTCACGTGCCAGTTGGGGACGAAACAATGCCGCTCCACCAAGCGTCACCGGGTAGTGATCTTTCGAGATGCAAATGGCCGCGACATTCGGGTCGTGACGAATCTCTTCCATGCGTCTGCGGAAACCATTGCCGACATGTACCAACAACGTTGGACTGTTGAGGTCTTTTTCCGTTGGGTGAAGCAATATCTGAATGTCCCGACCTTGTTTGGCACGACGGAAAATGCGGTATACAACCAACTGTTTGCGGCGTTCATCGCGTATGTGTTGCTGCGATGGCTGTATGATCAAACCAAAAAACAGACGAACGTCTCTCTTTCCTTCATTTCGTTCGTTCGCCGTTTTTTCTCTGGGCAGCTTCCTCTCGATTGGAAATCCGGGATGGCCGCTGCTTTGTTTGAGTATGCCCAAATTTATGGAAGGCGTATGTATAATTTTGGATAATCAACACTCGTGGATAAACATCTGTTTTGGGGGGAAGATTGTGAAAGTATCTTTGGGGTTACTAATATTTTGGTGTCTTCTTTCAGGGTTAATTTTATATGTAATAATTGAAACAGCAGTTAGAAGAGCTATAGATAGCTCTAGATTAACTGAAAAAATAGATAAAATTTTAAATGAAAAGAACAAAAGAGATTAAAGTTCTGATTGATAATTCCCTACGTATCTGTACTTGAGCAAATTTACTAACATAAAACCCGTGGTGCTATATAAATCAAACTTGGTTTTTCAACTAATTAATATTACATTACGACAACGATAATCATTCACCTATATACCCGTGGTGCTAGTTGAGCGTTAGAACTCAACTAGCCCTAGTGTGACCAGCGAATAGGCTAACAATATGCCGTCGAGCGCTACTTCAAATCCGATCATGGAATTCGCTCGAATCTCTGTGATCCGGTATTGGTCAACCAGAACCGAGAACACCGTCTCGATCACTTTGCGTTTTTGTTGGATCCACTTCTCCCATGCCTCGGACGGGCGATGTTTCTGGTTTTTTCGAGACGGAGTCCAAAGCGCCATTTGGTATTCTTCGTACAGCCTTTTTTGCAAGTCACGGCTAATGAACCCTTTGTCCCCGAGGTTATAGGGATGAGGAATTTGGGTCATCACGCTTTCGGCTGCGATTCGATCGTGGCAGGATGCTTCCGTCACCACATATCCCATTGGCAAACCTTGATCGGTCACTTGAAGGTGCAGTTTCAACCCGTAGTACCATTGCTTTTTTGAAGCGCAATACCCGATGTCGGCGATCCCTTGAAACCGTTTGACACGATGCATTCTCGCAGCATGGCACAACTCTAACGGCAAGCTATCGACCACGGCATAGGCATGATGTTGGCCGCGTTTCGCCAGTTCATGGCGGATCCATTTCATCGCCCAGCGCAGCGCCCGGCAACGGCGATTGTATCGGGAACGTTCGAGAAACTGCCCGTTTGTGAACAAATTTCCGGTGACAAAGCGATGCCATGCACGTTCGGAAGAGAAGCCAAGCAGCTTTCCTAAAATGTAAATTATCACTTTATTTTGGAATAAAAGAAGCATTTTTTTGCACATTTCTTCAGAAAGCCCTCTCCCCTTTTCTGAAGGAATGTGCTAATTTTTTTGTGAATTGTTTCGGACGAAGATTGCCATTCGTTTCAAGGGGGGGAGGAAGTGTGATCCAGTTTCACGACTTTGGCATTGACATTCAAACGTATACGGATCGTGGGAAAGAGAACGATTTTCCTGATGTAACTCACATTTCGCACCCTAACAAGGTCAAAACAAAGGATTTTTTATTTAGTTTTTCAGAATAACTTTTTGACCAACACGACGAGCGATGGCTATCCTTTTTTTACCATCGCTGGTCGTTCCGTATGACGTTACACGTAAATGCTCTCATCCAGCCCCAACCCCTGCAGAATCCTTCGTTGTTCAGGGGTGAGGGAGCGATCCAGTGAGCGTTGGATGCGTCCATCCGGCAGCTCCAGGAGGACGACGTTCACATATTGAAACAGCTGGAAAATCGCCTGCCCCGTCGGTCGGGTCAGCTTGCGGCCTCCGGCGCCCTTTAATGGGTGTTCGGGTGTGATGAACTGGCGCACCCGGCGCTGAAAGACGCGGTAAATGGCCAAGGCCAAGAGAAACAAATAGCCCAATACCGCAACTCGTTCTGGCTTTTTGACATAGATCTCATCCGTGAAAAAAGGGTCTTTCAAAAAAGCGAAGTTCATTTCCACCGAGATCTGCCCTTTATATAGCTTCAAGATCTCTTGGGCATCCATTTGTTGGCCCTTCCATTCCTCCGGAACGGTCGTGACGAGGACAAACCGGGACGCTTTCCGTCTTGCCTGTTCCCACGCGTTTTGGTCGAATTCGACGTCAAGGCGCAAGAGATACCGCGTCTCCATCTCGGGTTCCGCCCCTTTTTTCGGCCGTCCGCGCCGTTTTTTCGGGCGTACGATCTCTTCGACCGCGGCCTTGACCTGATGAAACCGTGGGCGAAGGGACGTCTTGAGGGACGCCAAGGCTTGTTCAGCGTCTTCCCGGCACGAGAAAGGGTGGCGCTCCCAATGGGCTTGTTCCTCGCGAAGAAGCTCCGCTTCTTTGGTTCGTTCTTTTTCGAGCGTCTTTCCTTTTCGCTGGTCGAGCGCACTCGATTCGACGACGATCAGCCGAACGGGGTGGCCTTCATAGGTGGAGGATGTTTCCCATACCCGGTACGTGGCGCCGTTTCTCTCCGCCAGGGTAAAGGGGTCGCTCCACGGGATGTGGGCCGAATCGGCCTCCGCTAATGCCCGTTTCACGATCCGAAGCGACGAAGGGCCTCGGGTGATCAAAAAGGCGTTGGCCGCTTTGGTTTGCGCCAGAGTGTCTTTTGTCATCGCGGCGGAATCGGCCACGTAAATCCATTCGTCTTCCATCTTGGCTTGTTTGAGCTGTTCGTGGACACGGGACAGCACCTCCGGATTCCACGTTTTGTCAGGCAGGTTGCCGTCGTGCACATCGCCGTAAAACGGGATGCCGTCCTCGTTGCCGACCAGTCCGAAGCCGATCTGTTTTTGCCAACGATGATGGCGGTTATAGCCATGTGTGATCTGCAAAGCCTCTAATGAGGCCGATTCATACGCGCCGTAAACCGTCTTGTCCGTCGTATCGGCGTGAAAGGCTCGGAGGGAAAGGCCTTCTTTGCGATAAATGTGAATCAAGCAAGTGCTGATCACCTTGTGAATGTCGGCCTCATACAAGCGGTCGAGATGACGAGCCAAGGCATCGTCGTTCAACCAGGAAGGATGGAGACCGGGACGGATGAGTTTCTCACAATCGACCTCCTGAGCCCATCGTTCCACGTGAACGAGGGCTTGCCGGCCGTCAAACAGATTGTAGATGATGGCCTGAACGGCATCGCTGACTCGAGTCTGGCACTGTGGATCAACGGGAACGAGATGGTCAATCAATTGGGGCAGGCCCAGTTTCTTGAATAGGGCACTTATTATATTCAAATAATCATTACGATAGACCTTTTTGACTTGAACGTTCATGAGAGAAAAACTCCTTCACTTTCCTTGTGTGTCAAGGATTCATTCGACATCGGAACGAAAAAATCCTCCCGATTTTCGTTGGGAGGGTGCGAAATGTGAGATGTAAACCAATGTCCCCACTGTCTATCCCGCCGCCCCTTGCACCGTCACGGATATTACCAACGCTATGCGTTGACGGCAGAGGGGGAGTATCGCCTTTGGATCGCGCGGTACCGCTGCCAAGAATGCCGCAAAACCGTGAGTGTGCTGCCTTCGTTCCTCCTCCCGTATGTTCAATATACCCCATCCGTCATCTGGCAAGCGGTCAAAGCATGGCTCGAAACGCCAAGACGAGGAGCGAAGACCAAACAGGTTGGTTTTCCCACCAAGGGGGTCATTTTGTTTTATGTCCGACGATTTTTCCGGAATCTCCCCCGCTTGCATCACGTGGCGGCGAGGAGATGGGGGATCATCGGCCCTGTGGGGAACGCAAGAACCGAACGGGCGGTCTGGTGGATGCAGATCTTGGAGGGACGGGGGGTGGGCTCGATCATCCAAGACCTGTGGGCCAACGAGAGATGGCATCTGTTTGCAGATTAAACCGTTTCCCAATTTTACATTAAAAACCAAAAAAGGGGACTGTTGATGTTTCCACAAACCCTTCCTCTCGACGAATCTCGAGCCGTTTCGTAAGATAGGGGGCAGAGGGACCGGGACGGTCCAAAATCACAGAGAGGCAAGGAGGAGATCCGGATGGATGAATCGATGAGACACGATATCGCCCTGTTTCGGTACGGGCTGATCGCTCCGTTGGTGAATGGGCAGGTGGAACCCAAAGCGTATTTGAATGAGGTGGGCGGGCGAGTGCACTCGATTCCTCATCAAGGGGACAAACTCATTGCGACGAAGACGATTCTGGATTGGTGTGCTCGATACAAAAAAGGGGGCTTCGACGCCTTGAAGCCGAAGCGCCGTTCGGACCGCGGCCGCTCCAGACGTCTGTCGCCCGATGATGAGGATCATATTCTAGCATTGAGGAAGGAACATCCCACCATGCCCGTTACCGTTTTCTATGAACAACTCACCAAGCAGGGGGACATTCCTACCACCCTCTCATATTTTACTATATATCGACTGTTGAAAAAACACAACCTAGTGGGAAAAGAAATCTTGCCGATGCCGGAGAGAAAGCGTTTTGCGTATGACCAGATCAATGAGCTATGGCAAGGAGACTTATCCCATGGACCCACGATTCGCGTCCATGGGAAAGCCCAGAAAACGTTTCTGATCGCTTATATCGATGACTGCTCGCGGTTGGTGCCGTACGCGCAGTTTTTCCCTTCGGAGAAGTTTGACGGGCTGCGGGTCGTCACAAAGGAAGCGGTGATTCGTTGCGGGAAGCCGAAACGCATTTACTCGGACAACGGGAAAATTTATCGATCCGAGGTGCTGCAGTATGCGTGCGCCGAGATGGGGATTACGCTCATCCACACCCAGCCGTATGACCCGCAAAGCAAAGGGAAAATCGAACGGTTCTTCCGCACCGTACAGACGCGGTTTTATCCGCTGTTGGAGCTGAATCCGCCAAAGTCGCTTGACGAGTTGAACGAGCGGTTTGGGAAGTGGCTTGAAGAAGAGTATCACCGAAAACCACACGCCTCACTGGACGGAAAAACGCCGCATGAGGTGTTTCAGTCCCAAGTGGAACGAGTGGTGTGGATCGAAGACATCGACTGGCTGGATGCGATTTTTCTGAAACGGGAGCACCGCAAGGTGAAAGCCGATGGCACGATCACCCTGAATAAACAGCTATACGAAGTGCCGCCTCGGTTCATTGGGCAATCGATTGAGCTCCGCTATGACGAACGAGGCGTCTATGTGTACGAAGACGGCAAACGAGTAGCGGAAGCCATTCGGGTGCGTTTGGAGGATAACGCCCATGTGAAGCGTCACCGGTCGCCGTTTGCGGCAGTTCCAGCGAAGGAGGGAGAACACGGTGTATAAATCGTTCTACTCTCTTTCGCGGGAGCCGTTTGCGAAAGAAACCGCCCCGTCCGAGGCGTATCAAGGGGCAGCGTTTCAAGAAGCGCTGCGGGCGCTGGAGTACGTGAAACGAACCCGGGGAATCGGGCTGTTGACCGGAGAACCGGGGGCGGGCAAGACATTCGCCCTTCGGGCGTGGAAAGAATCGTTGTCCCCTTCTTTGTATCACGTAGTCTACTTCCCGTTATCGACCGGAGGCGTGATGGATTTTTACCGCGGGCTGGCCCTTGGGTTGGGGGAAGAACCGAAATACCGCAAGGTGGATCTCTTCCGCCAAATCCAGCAGGCCATTGAGCGGTTGTATCATGAACGGCGGATCACACCGGTGTTGATATTGGACGAGATGCATTTAGCGAAGGATGCCTTTTTACAGGACATCGCCATCTTGTTCAACTTTGAGATGGATTCAACCAACCCCTTTGTCTTGATGTTAGCTGGGCTGCCCCATTTACAGGGGAAGCTGCGGCTCAATCAGCACCGCCCTCTCGATCAGCGGATCATCATGCGATGCCGGATGGGGCCGCTCGAGAAGGAGGAGGTGGCGGGCTACATCGAGCATCGGATGAAACAGGCCGGGGCGAAGCATCCGATCTTCACTCCATCGGCGTTAGAGGCGATTGCCCTGCAGTCGCGGGGATGGCCTCGGGTGATCAACACGTTGGCTACGACATGCCTGCTGTACGGGCATCAGCTGAAAAAGGACGTCATTGACGAAGAAGTGGTACGCATGGCCACAGAGGAAATGGGGTATTAGCACGAAAGGGGCCGAATCGGCCTCTTTTGTGCTTTCTCTTTTCCATCGGTCCACCAGGCGCGCTGGAAATCTTCATCTGAAAGAGCGTGCAAACGTTCCGAAAGAATGTGCAAAATCCGGAACAATCCGCAAAAATTTTGCACATTATTTCGGAATCCGCCTGAAATAATTTGAAAAAGGGATTCTGAAATAATGTGCTAATTTACACCTAAAAGATGAATAGCAATGATCACCGTATCTTCTTGTTTCACCAAATGACGATTGCGACGTTGAAGATAGAATTGAATTTGTGACAGCTGGGCAGAAACAAAAAAGAAAATGACTGCATATTGTTTTTGAATCTTTGCTTGATCTGTAGTAAAATGAAAGTGCTCTTGCATGGGGATTCTCCTTTCGAATGTTGGATAACACTTTCATTCTACAGGAGATCCACAAGCAAGGGCTATTTTTATGCTTACTCGATTTTATCTAGCACCACGGGTTAATTTAATAAATTTAAAAAGGACTAACTAACCGCTTGCCCACATATATGTGTACAAATAAAAACTTACAGGGAGGGATCATTCATTGTCGATTTTATTAACCGGAATCATTGTAACGATTTTATCTTTAATTGTTATTGTTTTCGTATTCATAAAAAGAAAGAAAATCACATGCATGATCGGAATGATGGTGGCGATGGCTTTAGGAATGTTGGTCGGGCTAACAGGTGGCTTGCTGGTCGGGATTTTGTATAGCGGTAACCTCTTTTTCTCAACCCTTTTAGGAATGGGTTTTGGGTTTTTATCCGGTTTTTTGACCGGGCTGCCGATTAGTGTCATGGCCATCATAGATGGCGTTTTGTCAGGAATAATGGGCGGAATGATGGGAGCGATGTTAGGAGAAATGATTTCGCCGGAACACCAAAATTCAATGATTCGTGTAATGCTCGTCATATTTGTTGGGATGATTGGTATTGTTTTATACATGCTTCAGCAAGAAACTGGTTTTAACCGTTTCTCTTTCATCAACAAAATATTCCATAATCCATTGTTATTATCAATCGTCTTTCTGCTGTTTTTCTACACCTATAACCACTTATACAATGAACTCGCTCAAGACCATAACGTGCCCATAAAAAATTCCCATATGAGTCAATCGATGACCCATAATAAGTCGTCTGGCTCTCCGTTGAATTCCAGTACAAAGGCGAAAAAAGTAGTCATTGAAGCAACCGAATTTGCTTACTTCCCTAAAGATTTCAAACTTTCTGCAGGACAACCCGTAACCTTAATTTTCAAAAATAGCGGTGAAGTTGAACATGATATCGAATTCGAAAATATGAAAGTATCTCTTTTACAACAAAGTCATCATGGGAATCATTCAAAAAATCAAACAGTCCATATTCATTCTTTGCCAGGAAAAACAGCCGAAATCAGGTTCATACCGGTCGAAAGCGGTGTTTTTCGCTTTTATTGCACGGTTCCCGGACATAAAGAATCTGGTATGGTTGGATTCGTTGAAGTTTCTTAACAAAGTGAAGTAGCTGCCGAGACAATGCTCGGCTTTTTTCATTTATATTATTGTTTAGTTTTACATACAACTAAAGTGAAATAACATGCAATATGTTGGAGAAGGGCGGTTGAGTCAACTACCCCCACTTAGCTAACGCTTGAAGCGGGGGCTTGCAACTCCCCAGAAGTGCGAACGGACTTCGTCCTCCTTCCTTGACTTGGGGTTGCATCAGGGGCAGGTTGACGACTACCCAACGACATAGGTCATGCCTATATCGCTACCGAGTGGCTCGGCATGTCTGTAGGCAGTACTTGACTTCCACGCACAACAGACGGATGTACGCTCGATGTTTTACGGTTGCAACGTTTCCTGCAACCAACTCCCTACATCGAGTAACGGGGATTGGAGTGCCTTGATTCAACGGTTTTCTCCACATTCTTATTCTATCATATACAAAAGAAAGGAGGAAGGGCGATTCCTCCCCGACTTTCGCTCTCGCTTAGAAGTCGGGGTCTCCTCGCCAAAGATGATGAAGGTGTTTCATTATACGATTGAAGTACAAAGGGGAATGAACGAAACGATAAAGATGTTGGAAGAAAGCTTGAAAAAAGAAGGATTTGGAGTTTTGTGGAAATTTAGTGTAACGGAAAAACTGCAGGAAAAGTTCCATGAGCAATTTTTGCTCTCCACCCGGGCATGAAAATCTCCCTTTTCTTCCCATAATGAAGAGTAGGCGCAAACAGTTCAACAGGACGTTATGCTTAATGGTGGCTTAGACCCTGTACGGAAAAGTGTTTGAATCCACTGGGTGCACCACCCATTGTCCGCCCTTTCCCGATGCGGAGGAAAGGTGACGACGAACGGAAAACTGCCGCATTTCTCCCGTGGATTCGCTGTTTGCGCACTCGATCATCGAAAAGGAGCATTCCCGTTAGGAGCTTTTCCGGGGACTTGATCAAAAAAAGCCCTCTTGGTATGATGCAGGGGTATCAACCACATCACTCACCATACCAAGGAGGACTTCAGATGAATTGTACACAAAACTATAAAATTGATCAAGTAACCGAACAAACGCTTGTCGTGGGTATTGATATCGCGAAACGAACCCACTACGCCTGCTTCGTGGATGACCGGGGGCGCGTGCTTCGCAAATCGTTCCCGATCTTCCAGTCGAAAGAGGGGTTTCAACAGCTGTATAAAGCGATTCAGGGGGCGATGCAAGCGTTCGGGAAGTCAGAGGTGATCGTCGCCGTGGAGCCGACCGGGCACTACTGGTTGAACCTGGCCTACTTCCTCGAGGAGCACGGGATCCCGTTGGTCATGGTCAACCCGGCGCATGTGTGCCGGTCGAAAGAACTTGATGACAACCTGCCGACGAAACACGACGCCAAAGACGCCCTGGTCATTGCCAGACTGGCAAAAGACGGACGATTCCTCGTTCCCCGGCTGCTGCACGAGATTGAAGCCGATTTGCGCGTGGGGAGCACGCTCAAAGAGAAGCTCCGCAAGGAACAGACGGCGGTGAAAAACGCGATCGTCCGCTGGACGGATCGGTATTTTCCAGAGTTTTGGACCGTGTTTCGTGACTTGGGGAAAACGGCGCTTTCGGTGTTGGAGTGGACGCCGCTTCCGGCTGATATGGCCGGCCGGACGGTGGAGGAGCTTCTTGAGGTGTACCGGCAAAGCGAAGGGATGAAATGCCCGCAGAAGGCCAAAATTCAGGCGTTGATCAACACCGCGAAGGACTCGATTGGGGTGACGGAAGGGACAGCGATGGCCCGGTTTGAGATCGCCGCGCTCGTCCGCCGATACCGCCAATTGGAGGCGGAGATCGCTGCACTGGACGCCGAGTTGAAGGCATTGGTTCAAACGACGATGGAGTACCAATGGTTGAAAACGGTCGACGGGTTGGGAGACGCCACGATCATCGATCTGCTGGCGGAGATCGGCAGCTTCGCCCATTATCGGGACCCGCGCCAATTGGTGAAGTTGGCGGGCCTGACGCTCAAGGAGAACTCCTCCGGCCAGCGCAAAGGGCAAAAGCACATCTCCAAACGGGGACGGAAACGGTTGCGCTCGGTGCTGTTTCGGGCGATGATTCCGCTGATTCGGCATAACGAGGCGTTTCGCGAGCTGCATGAGTATTATACGACCCGATCCGTCAATCCGCTGACCGGAAAGCAGTCCATCGTCGCCTTGTGCCGGAAGCTGTTGAATGTGCTGTTTGCGATTTGTACGAAGAAACAAGCGTTTGACGCGGAGCGAATGAAACAGGACGTCTTGTCCCAGGTGCAACGGGCGGCCTAAGGCCTCCCCCCTGCGAACGGAAGAATCGTTGGACAACGAGATGACACCGGAGAAGCTGGCGTGATTTCATCCATTCGACCTTGAGTCCCTAAAGGAGCTTGGCCGGCCTCCGCCTGATGACGAGACCGAACGAGGGAATGTTGGCGCGAAGACGCCCGGAGACATGGGAGGGTTCGTCCTCATCAGCGACGCGGAGATCCAAAGGGTGCATCGAATATGCTTCCCCCCGCGGCAGGAAAATATAACCAGCCGTGGCCGCGAAGCGCACCCTAGGTCTGTAAGATATCCACAAAACTGAAAAAGGATGTAAGGGATTTTGTCGAAAAATATTTTTTGGACACCCCTGAGAGGCCGAAAAGCCTTGATAGATCAACATTTCTAGAGGGAGGATTTTCATCATGGATGTCATCTATCCTCGCTGCGCAGGATTGGATGTTCATGCCGAAACCATCGTCGCCTGCGCGCTATGGGAAGAAGATGGACACATTCAAAAGGACATTCAAACCTTCTCCACGTTCTCGAAGGGACTTGGCGACCTGCTTGAGTGGCTCGAAGAACATGGCGTCACCCATGTCGCCATGGAATCCACCGGCGTGTATTGGAAACCGGTCTTCGCCTTCCTCGAGGGCTATGTCGACTTGACACTGGCCAATCCGCAGCGGATCAAAAATGTCCCGGGAAGAAAAACCGATGTCTCGGACGCCGAGTGGATCGCCAAGCTGCTCCGCCATGGACTCGTTGAAAAAAGTTTCGTCCCCCCAGCGGATATTCGCGAATTGCGGGATTTTACCCGCCTCCGCAAAAAGTGGGTCGGACAGCTGACTTCGGAGAAAAACCGGATTCAAAAAGTGCTCGAGTCTTCCAATGTCAAACTCGGCTCGGTCCTCTCCGATCTCTTCGGCGTTTCCGGAAAAGACATCCTCGCCCGGCTGCTTGAGAAGGGATACGTGGACAAGGACGAGTTGGATCAATGCCTGCGCGGAAGGCTCAAAAAGAAAAAGCAAGCGGTGTACGATTCGCTGCTCGGCACCTTGACCGAACACGAGCTCCGTCTCCTTCGCCTCTTGTGGAAACACGTTGAGGAATTGGAGCAGTTAATCGAAGAAGTCGACCAGCACATCGACCGCCTGCTCGAGCCGTATCGCGAGGAAGTGAACCTGCTGATGACCATGCCCGGAGTGAAAAAACAAACCGCCGCCGTCATCATAGCCGAGATGGGAACCGACATGAGCGTCTTTGAAACGCCGGAACGGGCGGCTTCATGGACTGGATTGTCCCCCGGCAACCATGAAAGCGCCGGAAAGCGAAAGAGCACGCGCACGACAAAAGGCAATCCCCATCTCCGATCGGCGTTATGCGAGGCGGCATGGTCAGCAGCTCGATCCAAGACGCATCCCTTGTCCCGAAAGTTTTGGTCGTTGGCGGCCCGGTGCGGGAAGAAAAAAGCCCTCATCGCCATTGCTCGGCGGATGTTGGTGATCATCTTTTGCATGATCTCCCGCAAAGAGCCGTTCCGCCAACCACAACTTATTTAGTCTAGCCAAAAGGCAGACAGGTTATACGAGATGCCTAAAATCGGGCACCTCTGCTTTCCTATTGCCTTTTTTGGCCATTTTCAGTATACCCTCACGGATCAGGAGCGTATACCGCACTCACCAAGTGGTGGGGATTTTCACGGAAAAGGATTCGATTTTCCAATACCATTTGTGATTTTGGAAGTATGTAATCCGCAAGAAGCAGCGCGTGTGCTTTCTGAAAACTTATTAGCAGGTTATTTTCTTCCGTGCAAAATCGTGGTGTATAAAGAAAATGAAACAACAAAAATTGGTATGCCAAAACCAACCATGTTAATCAGCATGATGAATCATGAAGAACTGAAAAAACTAGCGGAAGACATTGAAAAGAGATTAATATCCTGTATTGATGAATGCAGATAAATAGCTGTTAAATGAACCGAAAATAACATTGTCTAAACCTTCGAGAAAAAGCCTTTATTAGGCTTTTTCTCTTTTATGTAAAATTTGGGAGGAGTTTAGTCCATTTTTCGAAAATATCCAATTAACAAATAATAATCCAAGACAAGAAATTGTAAATTTTTATGAACACTTTCTCCATACTTTTCCTTTATTCTAAAACCAGAAAAGGATGGAGGTGTTGAAAATGAAAAAACTTATTTCAGGTTTGTTCGTCCTTGTTTCAGCTTTTGTATTAGCTACAGCTGTTTTTGCAGCAAATAAAAATGATAATAATGATTGGAAAGAAATGTTGCCAATGATGAAACAAATGCATCCAAACTTCTCAGAGGAACAATTACAAAAAATGTACGAACAGTGTCGAAATACTAAAAATATGGATCAAATGATGGAACATATGATGAATAATAGCAAAACGAATCAACAAATGATGAAACAAGGACATATGAACAATCATATGATGTAGCAAGGTTTAATCAAATATATTTAAGCACTGTAGGCTTAAAACTACGGTGCTTTTTTATGCGTAAATTTCAGCAAATAGAAAAGAAAAACAGCAGGTTTAAAAACTCAACCTGCTGTTTATTTATATTTACGGCATGACGCTGATCCCGTTCGGAATTTCACCTACTTGAATCGTTTTGATTACTTTGCTTTGCTCTTTATCAATGACACTCACCGTGTTGTCAAACATATTGGTGACGAAAACATATTTTTGATTCGTGACAACTCCGTGCGCTCCTTTGCCTGTTTCAATTGTGGCAACTACTTGTTTCGTTTTTATGTTTATTTTGCTTACGGAATGAGACGGTGCATCTTTCGTCCCTTGATTGGCTACATAAGCAAATGTATCGTCAGGATCCATGTACACTTGGGCTGGTCCCCGACCGACCGGAACTTTTTCTACTTTACCGCTTGCTAAGTCAACAATGGCGAGGGCATTCTCTGCATTTAACGTTACGGCTAATGTTTTACCGTCCGAAGTAATACCGGTTGTTACAGGAGTAGATCCTACTTTTATTTTCTTTTCTTCTTTCATCGTTTCTAAATTGAGGATACTGACGCTATCTTCTCCCATGTTGGCAATATACGCATAACGGCTATCTTTAGAGATCCGGAAACCATGCGGACCTTTTCCAGTTGGAATTGTTTGGATGACTGAGTAGCTCGCCATATCAATGACTGAAACGTTATTGTCTTCATTATTGGTAACGAGAGCGTACTTTCCATTTTCGGTGAAAACGATATGAGCAGGGTGATTCCCCACTTCCACTTTCTTTATTAATTCGTCTGTTTCTGTATTATAAAACAACGCCATTCCTTTCATATCCATTGATTGATCATTTCCATGTTGCATTTCCGGAACTAAAGTAGCGCCGAGAATTTTCCCGTCAGGAGAAACTTGGACGTTATGAATCGCACCGTCTACTTTGATTGTTGCGACCACTTGATTCGTTTCTACATCAATTTTTGAAATACTTCCGCCTTCATTAGCAATGAAGTAATATTTTTTCGTTTCTTTTCTTTGCTCTTTTTTGGTGGCTGCGGCCTGTTTGTTTTCACCTAAAGTAGTGTTGTTTTTTTGAGAATTCGCTCCGCAACCTCCTAAAACAAACATAAACATCGTCAATAAGGTTAACAACGCAATGATCGTTTTACGCATCAAATATTTCCTCCCTTTACTTTATCGAGTCTAAAGACATGATATTAACAAAAATAATTAATCGCTGTGACGAATTTCACAATAAAAATAAAATTATTCCTAACCGTTACAATTTATTGAAATCCATAAATTCTGCAAATTTATCCTGTAAAATAAAAAATATTTTAGTTTTTAAAGGATGTTTTCAATAAGAGGAGGAACTGTTGTGAAAGCGAACTTCGAAAGAATGATTCAAGAGTATCGAGGTGACATGGAATCAGTCTATCAAACTTGGTTTATCGATAATGACCAAAGATTAAAAGCATTCCGTACTATCCGAAACGGTGTTATAGAGGTAATTAAGGATATAGACAACAATACATTTGGAAACGACTTTAAGGGGTCCTCATTAGAAATTGTAGTTACAGCCATTGCAGAACAAAAACAAGTTTTTGAAGGAGCTGCCCACGCGTTTTATTGGAAGCCGAAACTTCGAATACCGGATATTTACGAAAATGAACGTAATAAAAAGGCTTTTGGGAGATTTTTAAAATCATGTCTTCAAGCAACAACGGAAAAGCAACTTATAGAAGAAATTGTTAAACTAGATCAATTACAAATTAAGGGACTTGGACCAGCTGTAGCTAATATTCTCTATTTTCTTCACCCAACTGTTTTTCCACCTTTTAATACAGCTATTGTAAAAGGTTTTAATCTTTTATTTGATCAAAAAATTAAACTTGGTTCGTGGCAAGAATATTTAAAGATGAGAGAAATCATTTTAGATTTTAATGAGAAATATAGAAACTTACTATCAAAGGACCTTGGTGCGGTAGGAGGACTCCTGTTTGAAATTGGAACGGGAAGATTAGTCATTAGTGAAAACTATGAAATCACATTAGAAAATATGGAAAAGCAAACAAAAGCAAAAATGAAACGTCATTCTGAAGTGATAAATGATGCTATCGAGGAAAATGACCACTCGGAAATGCAATATCATTTAGCAAGATTAGGGAAAGCGCTTGGTTATGATGTATGGATTGCTCAAAATGATCATAAGAGAGAGTGGAATAATCAAAAGTTAGGGGAATTTTCCTTAAAACGCTTAAATTTGCCCAATATCTCTCAGTCAATAAAGGAAACCATTGCTCTCATTGATGTCATTTGGTTGGACAAAAAAGAAAGAATTGTTGGTGCATTTGAGGTTGAAAAAAGTACATCTATCTATTCTGGGATTTTAAGACTCTATGACTTGGCTTTAACTATGAGTGAAAATCAAACTAAGTTTTATTTAGTTGCTCCGGATAAACGCGAGAAAGAAATTAAAGCACAACTTTTAAGGCCGTCCATTCGACATTCAAATGCCTGTCAAATTTCTTACATTTTATTTTCTGAACTCCGATGTGATTGTGATGCGATGTGCAAATTTGGGACTGACATAGGTGTTTTAGACAAAATTTCAAGAAATGTTGGATAAGTATCTAAACGTTTTACTTGGCTGAAACGAAAAATTGGAAAATAACTATGATAAAAAAGTACTCCATGAATAGGGGAAAGGAACTGATAGAAACTAATCGTGAACCGATGAATTTCTTATCAGTTCCTCTTAATTTATAAGGATTCG
This sequence comes from Geobacillus subterraneus, assembly GCF_001618685.1. Classification (GTDB taxonomy): domain Bacteria; phylum Bacillota; class Bacilli; order Bacillales; family Anoxybacillaceae; genus Geobacillus; species Geobacillus subterraneus. Next base: position 1,110,359 of record NZ_CP014342.1, read on the forward strand.
AAAATGATAAAAATACAGCTAATTTTTTCTGCACATTTTCTCCACATTTGTTGGTTATTATATGGAGGGGAATAAGCTGATAAGGAAGGGACAAAAGTGCGAAAAATTTCATTTAAATTAGGACTATTATTTTTTGTATTCGTATTAGGAATAGAGACGGTTTTATTTGTGTCACTATATGTTACTTTGGTTCATTCTCGAATTAATGAGGAATTTGAGCAGCTGTTGGCAAGAGGGAACAACCACCGCGATGTGTTAGAAAAAAATTATGATCCTTCTACGTTAGAACATGTCACCATGATGGAGTCTGAAGCGGAAACGGATGTCGTTATTACAAATGAAAATGGGAAGATATTGTATTTTTCAGATCATATTTTGCCATTTGCAAAAAGAATCATAAAAAAAGCAAATAAAAACATTCCCTATGGCGGGATGATTGTGCAAAAAAATTGGCAGAAAGAGTCGCACATTTCAACAGTAAGCCCGATTCGGATTGACGGCAAGATCAAAGGGTATGTCTATATGTTTCAAAATACGGATTCTATTCAAAACATGATTTATAAGTTAAAGCATCATTTCCTTATGGTTGGAATTCTTTCCGTATTTTTAACGATTATTACGATTGCTTTCTTGTCAAGAATCATTACCATTCCTCTCATTCGCATGAAACAAGCGACCGAAAAATTGAGCAAAGGTGATTTTTCTGTTCGTTTGCAAGTAAAAGGGGGGGACGAATTGACGGAATTAGGGAAAGCCATTCAAACATTGGCGAGGGATTTAGAATACTTAAAAAAAGAAAGAAATGAATTTCTCGCCAGTATTTCTCATGAACTTCGCACCCCACTCACTTATGTAAAAGGGTATGCGGATATAGCTAGGAGACCAAACATGGAGGAAGAAGAGAGAAATCGATATTTGTCCATTATCTACGAAGAAGCAGAACATATGCAAAAATTGGTGAAGGATCTTTTTGAATTAGCGAAGATGGAACAACATTCCTTTCAAATCCATAAGGAACCTACAAACTTATGTTCTTTCTTAAAAAAATTGCATGACAAAATGCATCCTGCGTTTCAAGCTAAAAAAATGTCTCTTGTATATTACTGCGATGGAAACATTACCGTCCATATAGACCAAAAACGTTTTGAGCAAGTGATGATAAATCTGTTAGACAATGCTTTAAAATATTCAGATCAAGGCTCTACCGTCTCTATTGATGCAAGAGCGGAGAAAAACAACATTGTGATTATCGTTTCAGACGAAGGCAGAGGGATCCCTGAAGAGGATTTGCCGCATATTTTTGAGCGGTTTTACCGAGTGGATAAATCAAGATCAAGAAACAGCGGCGGAACAGGATTAGGACTAGCCATCGTCAAGGAAATTGTGGAAGCGCACGGAGGATCGATTTACGCCGCAAGTGAATATGGAAAAGGAACAAACATGATCATTACCTTGCCGGAGGGATGAGCATAGCATGTACACGATTTTACTGGTTGACGATGAAAAACGAATGTTAGATTTACTTGATCTTTATCTTTCGCCTAAAGGATATCATTGCGTAAAGTGTGAGTCCGGTTTAGCTGCGATACAGTACTTAGAAAATAACAAAGTGGATTTAGTTTTGCTGGATATTATGATGCCAGAGATGGATGGTTGGGAAACGTGCAAGCGAATTCGGGAATTTTCTAACGTCCCGATCATCATGGTAACGGCCCGAGATCAAACAACGGATATCGTCCAAGGACTGAAAATCGGAGCGGATGACTATATTACGAAGCCGTTTGACGAATCCGAACTGCTGGCGCGCATCGAGGCTGTACTACGCCGTTCAGTAGGAAAACATTCGAAAATGGAGTTTCAAGGTTTAGTGTGGGATGAAGACGAACATAAAGTCCACTATCAAAACAAACCGATTTTTCTAACGCCGAAAGAGTTTGCCATATTGGGTCTGTTTTTGAAGCACCCAAACAGAGTGTTTAGTAGAGAACAAATCATCGTGTCCTTATGGGGCTATAACGCAAATACAGAAGAGCGTACCATCGACTCTCATGTCAAAAATATTAGAGAAAAGCTTAGACAAGTTGGTTTTCCGATCGATCAATTTCTGCAAACTGTTTGGGGGGTAGGATATAAATGGGAGGCATAAGGCAAGAAGAGGATGAAAGAGCAAATCATTGCACTACTCAACACCTATGAAAATGCTGCTTATCTCATCAGCATTGTGATAAATATTATAATTAGTATTTTAGGACTTGTACCAAGCGTTTTTCTCACGGCTGCCAATTTGGCCGTGTTCGGGTTTTGGAAAGGCACCTTTTTATCTTTTGCAGGGGAAGCATTCAAAGCCATTGTCTCATTGATGAATCTAGGATTTTATAAAGAATCTGATTTTCATTATATGACAGTTGGCTATAAAGGTCATACGATTTATGTGGTGAACCAAGAAGAAAATAAAACACTAGGACAAGGGGGATTTTACAGTAAAGATGATGGCAAAACGTGGTTACAAAGTCAATTAAACGGCCTGCCGCAAACTGCTGCAGGAACGATTGCTGCCCACCCAACGGACGCCTGTACTTATCAAACAATCATTAGATTCAAAACAGAAGGAAGGGATATTTTCGGGAGGATCCTCGGGATCTGTTGTTAGTGCTATTAAAAAACTAATACCTTCATTGACAAAAGAAACGAACATCGTTACCATCTTTCCAGACCGTGGTGATCGTTATTTAGATTTAGTTTACGATGATCAATGGTTAAACAAAGTAAAAAGAGAATCCTATTAGATATAGAGGGGGAATCTAAAGGCATTCCCCTTATCTTCTTTAATTATAAATCTCTCTTAATATAATGATTGATATTTTTTGCAATTAAAATTGATTTAACCGCAAGCTTTATGTCTTTTTATGTAATAAATTGACGGTATTTTATGTATTTTTTTGTCGGCTTTTCACACATTCTGCACAATTTTGTAATTAAACTGTAAATCCATCGAAACATTAATGTTATTTTAACATGATAGAATTTGCTCAAAAATACGAAAAGAGTTATAGGGGGAAAACAGGATTGAAAAGGTTAGTAGCATCTTTTGCAATGGCAGGTGTTTTATTGAGTAGTCCAATCGTAAGTAGTGCGGCTCTTGGGGATCAAACATTAAAAATTGGAATGACACACCAAGATGTTAAAGAATTACAACAAATATTAAAAAATAAAGGTTACTTTACATATAAAACAACTACTACATATTTTGGTCCTATTACCAAAAGTGCTGTTATAAAGTTTCAGAAATCAAAGGGCTTAACTGCTGATGGAATTGTAGGTCCTAGTACATTCAAAGCATTAGGCATAAAAAACGCTAAGACTAAAACTACGCAAGTGGAAGGAGTTTCATCTTATAACCCAACAAGGCTGGTTCAAAATGCTAAAAAATATTTGAATGTCCCGTATGTATGGGGAGGAAGTACACCTAAAGGATTCGATTGTAGTGGCTTTTTGAATTATGTATTCAAGGAGAGTGTTGGAATTAGCTTACCAAGAACGGTTGCTGGCATCTATGCTAAAGGTGTGAAAGTTTCTTCTCCTCAAGTAGGAGATTTAGTGTTTTTTGAAACTTATAAGCCTGGAGCTTCTCATGCAGGAATTTATATTGGAAATAATGAGTTTATCCATAGTTCTTCTTCTAAAGGAGTTAGCATTAGTTCTATGAAGAATACATATTGGTCTAAGCGCTATCTAGGTGCAAAAAGAATAATTGTGAATTAAGGGAGCGAAGGAATTGCTCCCTTTTTGTTTGTGTGCCCGGCATGAGACTCACATTTCGCACCCTTCCGACGAAAATCGGGAGGATTTTTTTGCATCGATGTGGAATGAATCCTTGACACACAAGGAATGCAAAGGAGTTTGTCCACCATGGATGTTCAAATTTGTGAGATTTATGACAGTTCCTATTTGAATATAATAAGTGCCCTTTTCCAAGATCTTGACCTTCCCCAGCTCATCGATCGGCTGGTTCCGGTGGATCCCCAATGCCAAACCCGAACCAGCGATGCGGTCAAGCTGATCCTTCTGGATATCTTGAGCGGACGACAAGCACTCGTCCATTTGGAGCGATGGGCGCATGAGATCGATTTGTCGAAGCTGATCCGGCCGGGGCTGAAGCCTTCTTGGTTCAATGATGATGCGTTGGCTCGTCATCTCGACCGCCTGTATGAGGCGGATATTCACAAGGTGATCAGCACTTGCTTGATTCACATTTATCGGAAAGAAGGCCTTCCTCTCCAGGCCTTCCACGCCGATACGACGGACAAGACCGTTTACGGCGCGTATGAATCGGTCTCGTCAGAGGCCCTGCGGATCACGCATGGCTACAACCGGCATCATCGCTGGCAAAAACAGATCGGTTTCGGGCTGATCGGCAACGAGGATGGCATCCCGTTTTACGGCGATGTGCACGACGGCAACCTGCCGGACAAAACGTGGAATCCGGAGGTGCTGTCCCGTGTCCACGAACAGCTCAAACAAGCCAAGATTGAAGACGAATGGATTTACGTGGCCGATTCCGCCGCCATGACGAAAGACACTCTGGCGTAGACGAAAGACGCCAACGCCTTTTTGATCACGAGAGGCCCATCGTCGCTCCGAATCGTCAAAGCTGCTCTGGCGGAAGCGGATGTCCAACCCGATCCAGCGTGGAGCGACTCCTTTTCGTTGGCCGAGAAAAACGGCGCGGCGTACCGGGTATGGGAAACGGCCTCGACGTATGAAGGCCACCCCGTTCGGCTGATCGTCGTCGAATCGAGCGCACTCGACCAGCGCAAAGGAAAAACGCTCGAAAAAGAGCGGGTCAAAGATGTAAATTAGCACATTATTTCGGAACCCCTTTTTCAAATTATTTCAGACGGATTCCGAAATAATGTGCAAAATTTTTGTGAATTATTTCGGATTTTGCAGTTTATTTCAGAACGTTTGCACATTCTTTCGGATGGCGTTTTCCAGTTCCTGATCCGGTGAATGAAACAGAAAAAGAAAAACAAAAAAGGGAAAAACGGGACGCCAAAGGGGCCGATTTCGGCCCCTTTCGTGCTAATACCCCATTTCCTCTGCGGCCATGCGCACCACATCCTCGTCAATGACGTCCTTTTTCAGCTGATGCCCGTACAGCAAGCATGTCGTGGCCAACGTGTTGATCACCCGAGGCCATCCCCGCGACTGCAGGGCAATCGCCTCTAATGCCGATGGGGTGAAGATCGGGTGCTTCGCCCCGGCCTGTTTCATCCGATGCTCGATGTAGCCCGCCACCTCTTCCTTCTCGAGCGGCCCCATCCGGCATCGCATGATGATCCGTTGGTCGAGAGGGTGGTGCTGATTGAGCCGCAGCTTCCCCTGTAAATGGGGCAGCCCGGCCAAAATCAAGACAAATGGGTTGGTCGAATCCATCTCAAAGTTGAACAAGATGGCGATGTCCTGTAAAAATGCATCCTTTGCTAAATGCATCTCGTCCAAAATGAACACCGGCGTGATCCGTCGTTCATGATACAATCGCTCGATCGCCTTCTGGATTTGGCGGAAGAGATCTACCTTGCGGTACTTCGGTTCCTCTCCTAATCCCAAGGCCAGTCCACGGTAAAAATCCATCACGCCTCCGGTCGATAACGGGAAGTAGACCACATGATACAACGAAGGGGACAACGATTCCTTCCACGCCCGAAGGGCGAACGTCTTGCCCGCCCCCGGCTCTCCGATCAACAGCCCGATCCCCCGGGTTCGTTTCACGTACTCCAGCGCCCGCAACGCTTCCTGAAATGACGCCCCTTGATACGCCTCGGACGGGTCTGTTTCTTTCGCAAACGGCTCCCGCGAAAGGGAGTAAAACGATTTATACACCGTGTTCTCCCTCCTTCGCCGGAATCGCCGCAAACGGGGACCGATGGCGCTTTACATAGGCGTTGTCCTCCATACGCACCCGAATGGCTTCCGCCACCCGTTTGCCCTCTTCGTACACATAGACGCCTCGTTCGTCATAGCGGAGCTCAATCGATTGCCCAATGAACCGAGGCGGCACTTCGTATAGCTGCTTATTCAGGGTGATCGTGCCATCGGTTTTCACCTTGCGGTGTTCCCGTTTCAGAAAAATCGCGTCCAGCCAATCGATGTCTTCGATCCACATCACCTGTTCCACCTGAGACTGAAACACCTCATGCGGCGTTTTCCCATCAAGCGAGGCGTGAGGTTTTCGATGATACTCTTCTTCAAGCCACTTCCAAAAACGCTCGTTCAACTCATCAAGCGACTTCGGCGGATTCAGCTCCAACAGCGGATAAAACCGTGTCTGTACGGTGCGGAAGAACCGTTCGATTTTCCCTTTGCTTTGCGGGTCATACGGCTGAGTGTGGATGAGCGTAATCCCCATCTCGGCGCACGCATACTGCAGCACCTCGGACCGATCAATGTTCCCGTTGTCCGAGTAAATGCGTTTCGGCTTCCCGCAACGAAGCACCGCTTCCTTTGTGACGATCCGCAGCCCGTCAAATTTCTCCGAAGGGAAAAATTGGGCGTACGGCACCAACCGCGAGCAGTCATCGATATACGCGATCAAAAACGTTTTCTGGGCTTTCCCATGGACGCGAATCGTGGGTCCATGGGATAAGTCCCCTTGCCATAACTCATTGATCTGGTCATACGCAAAGCGTTTTCGCTCTGGCATCGGCAAGATTTCTTTCCCCACCAGGTTGTGTTTTTTCAACAGTCGGTATATAGTAAAGTATGAGAGGGTGGTGGGAATGTCCCCCTGCTTGGTGAGTTGTTCGTAGAATAGGGTCACGGGCATGGTGGGATGTTCCTTCCTCAATGCTAGAATATGATCCTCATCATCGGGGGACAGACGTCTGGAGCGGCCGCGGTCCGAACGGCGCTTCGGCTTCAAGGCGTCGAAGCCCCCTTTTTTGTATCGGGCGCACCAATCCAGAATCGTCTTCGCCGCAATGGGTTTGTCCCCTTGATGAGGAATCGAATGCACTCGCCCGCCCACCTCATTCAAATACGCCTTGGGCTCCACCTGGCCATTCACCAACGGAGCGATCAGCCCGTACCGAAACAGCGCGATGTCGTGTCTCATCGATTCATCCATCCGGATCTCCTCCCTGTCTCCCTGTGATGTTGGACCGTTCCAGTCCCTCTGCCTCCTATCTTACGAAACGGCTCGAGATTCGTCGAGAGGAAGGGTTTGTGGGAACATCAACCATCTCCATTTCTGGTGTTAAGTAGAAAATCAGGAAGTAATTTGATCCGCAAACGGATGCCACCTCTCGTTTGTCCACAGGTCTTGGATGATCGAGCCCACCCCCCGTCCCTCCAAGGTCTGCATCCACCAAACCGCCCGTTCTGTTCTTGCGTTCCCTACAGGGCCGATGATCCCCCACCTTCTCGCCGCCGCGTGATGCAAGCGAGAGAGATTCCGTAAAAATCGTCGGACATAAAACAAGATGACCTCCTTGGTGGGAAAAACAACCTGTTTGGTCTTCGCTCCTTGCCTTGGCGTTTCGAACCATGCTTTGACCGCTTGCCAAATAACCGATCGTGTATATTGAACATACGGGAGGAGAAAAGAAGGCAGCACACTCACGGTTTTGCGACACTCTCGCGAGCGTATCGTGCGATCCAAAGGTGATACTCCCCCTCTGCCGTCAACGCATAGCGTTGGTAGTATCCGTGACGATGCAAGGGGCGGCGGGATGGACAGTGGGGGCATTGGTTCACGTCGGGAAAATCGTTCCCTTTCCCACGATCCGTATACGTTTGAATGTCAATGCCAAAGTCGTGAAACTGGATCACACTTCCTTCCCCCTCTCCTTGAAACGAATGGAAATCTTCGTCCGAAACAATTCACAAAAAAATTAGCACATTCCTTCAGAAAAGGGGAGAGGGCTTTCTGAAAGAATGTGCAAAAAAATGGGTGTTTTGTGCTGAAATAAAATGATAATTTACAACTATATAGGTTGTAATAAAGAAATTCCGACCTCCATGTCCGTCTTTACTTTATCACCTAACAAGCTGGCACGGTGGCAAGAAGAGCGAACAATGCCATGTAAAACAAAATTGCAACTTATATAGACCGAAAAAGATAATGAAAGTTCATGGTGTGGCAGAAGCATCGTTCTTTCCCTCCATTTCTCCTTCGTCCTGCCTTCATAATAAAACAGCTTGTCGACTTTGTTGACAAGATGAGCCGACTTAATAAACTGACGTTTTTTGTTATATCTAATTGTACTTTAATTATTTTCTCGTACAACGCTGCTTGTACGTATTCAACTAGTTCATATATTGATATACACTGAACGTTTTCTTGACACTTGAGGTAAACCGATTAAGTAAAATGAGTCATTTTTATTATTTTGTTACTCCTTCTACATAACTTCTGCAAATTTATTTATTAAAATACATTCATCAAATTATTAAGAACTATTGATTCAGGAGGATTGTATGAAAACTGTAAGAGTCAAAAGTCTAACAGAAGAAGTACAGGAATTAAATCAATCATTTAGCCGCTAAACTCAATATATTAGTAAATAACTTTGTCAATGGGGTTAGAATAGAATGACAAGGAAAAGCAAGTTTTTCAAATCGTAAATCGTCTTAGAGCGAGAGGCATACCAGCAGAAATTACGAAATCAAGATTAGCTATATTAGCTTATATGTTAGAAAATTCAGAGAAAAAGAATGGAAAGGAGACTTTAGTAAGTAAATGGAAACCATTAAACCTCTAAATCCAATTGCACTGGAATTAGGTCCTTTAAGTATTCATTGGTACGGAATTATTATTGGTACAGGGCTCTTGTTAGGATTGTATATTGCTACTAATGAAGCAGTAAAAAGGGGATTACAAAAAGAGGTATTTACCGACCTTGTATTATGGGCTGTCCCTATAGCTTTGATATGTGCCAGAATTTATTATGTCATCTTTAATTGGTCGTATTATTCGCAACACCCCAATGAGATTATAGCTATATGGAAAGGCGGAATCGCCATTCACGGGGCTTTAATAGGTGCTATTGTCACAACTGTCGTTTTTGCAAAGAAAAAGAATTTGAGTTTTTGGAAATTGGCAGATATCGCAGCACCAAGCATTATACTGGGGCAAGCAATTGGACGTTGGGGAAACTTTATGAATCAGGAAGCACATGGAGGACCCGTTTCAAGAGAGTTTTTAGAAAGCCTTCACCTACCCGATTTTATCATTAATCAAATGTACATTGAAGGAAGTTATTATCATCCAACATTTTTGTATGAGTCTCTATGGGACTTGATAGGGTTTCTGATTTTATTGATATTACAACGTTTAAACTTAAAACGTGGAGAAGTATTCTTGACTTATGTTATATGGTATTCGATTGGTAGATTCTTTATTGAAGGGATGAGAACAGATAGTTTAATGCTAACAGACAATTTAAAAATGGCTCAAGTTTTATCTGTTGTTTTAGTGATTACAAGCACAGTTCTTATATTATACAGACGAACTAGAAAAGGTTTGACGGCTAGGTATAAAGATTAGATTAAACTGTTTTTTAGGCTATCGAAAAAAGATCGATAGCCTCTTTTTAATCCTGTGTATCTAATTAATAAAAAACTTGTAGCCAAAAATCCTGTCTGTGATAAGCTAAACAAATACTTGCTCTTGCCGCTAACACACTATGTTTTAATTTCACGAGTGTTGATTATCCAAAATTATACATACGCCTTCCATAAATTTGGGCATACTCAAACAAAGCAGCGGCCATCCCGGATTTCCAATCGAGAGGAAGCTGCCCAGAGAAAAAACGGCGAACAAACGAAATGAAGGAAAGAGAGACGTTCGTCCGTTTTTTGGTTTGATCATACAGCCATCGCAGCAACACATACGCAATGAACGCCCCAAACAGCTGATTGTATACCGCATTTTCCGTCGTGCCAAACAAGGTTGGGACATTCAGATATTGCTTTACCCAGCGGAAAAAGACTTCAACGGTCCAACGTTGTTGGTACATGTCGGCAATGGTTTCCGCAGACGCATGGAAGAGATTCGTCACGACCCGAATGTCGCGGCCATTTGCATCTCGAAAGATCACCACCCGGTGACGCTTGGTGGAGCGGCATTGTTTCGTCCCCAACTGGCACGTGAAGTCGGCTTGAACCGATGAGGATGTGCTGGAAAGGCGTTTCAAGCTTTTTTTCTGATGAAGTTCGATGTTGTCCTTCATTCGAATGACAAAGAGCTGATGCTGCTCCACAAATCGATCGAGGCGTTCGATTTTGACATACGCCCGGTCTTCCACCAGCACTTGTTGAGCGTTCGTCAACTGTTCTCCCACTGGGCCATCATGACGCAGTCCGATGGTTTCCACCACGTCTGCCGGCAGCGAGGATTCCGGCGAATACGCGACGTGCAGCTTCACTCCGGCGCGTTCGCCGTGATACGGCGCCCATGGCAGGCGGTTTTTCCCGACCGTGACGGTCGTCGAATCCACCACCCGAAGCGGTTTGGGAAACCGAAGCGAACGGCGGGTTTGGCGGTTGCACTTGGAAATGATCAACGCCAACAAGCGTTTCATGATGTCATAGGGAACTTCTTTCGCTTTCTTGGATACTGTGGAATAATGGAATCGCGGCAATCCATACAGAGGCCCCACATCGGCTCCGTGGCGAAAGCTTTTCCATTGATGCATGGCGGCCAGCAGGAAGAAGTGAATCCACTCGCGCAACGTAAAGGTTCGAGACGAATCACGATACCCAACCGCTTCGGCAATCAGTTGAATCTCTTCATCCGAAACAAGTTTTTGCATCAAATTCGGGAGTGTGGTATGCTTGTTCATAGAGAGCACCTCCTGGGTTTGTTTGTGTCGCTACTCACATTCTACAGGAAAGGTGCTCTTTTTTCTATACCCTTTGGATTTTATTGGATAATCAACACGCCTGATATAATATATTTAGTGAAAGAGAGGTGAGACAAATGGACATGACGTTAACAGCCAAAATCAAAATTTACCCAACAGCGGAACAAGCAGAAGTATTGAAAGCCACCCTTTCCGCTTATCGACAAGCGTGCAACGCTGTGTCTGTTGTGATTTTTGACACAAAAGTGCTTGCACAAGCCAAGTTACACGACATGACCTATCGTCTACTTCGATCAAACTACGCGTTGCGTTCGCAAATGGCGCAATCTGTGATTAAAACGGTGATCGCTAGATACCGTTCCCTAAAAAGCAATGGTCATGAATGGACATTGGTTCGCTTTAAAAAACCTGAATATGATCTCGTTTGGAATCGAGATTATTCGCTTGTTCAAGGATTATTTTCTGTCAATACACTAGAAGGACGGATTAAAGTGCCGTTCGAACCAAAAGGCATGGAACAATATTTTGATGGCTCATGGACGTTTGGTACAGCCAAACTCGTCTATAAGCATAACCAATTCTTTTTGCACATCCCTATGACCAAAACGATTCCAACCGTAGATGAACACAACATTCGCCAAGTGGTCGGTGTCGATGTAGGGGTTAACTTTCTTGCAGTAGCTTATGATTCGCAAGGGAAAACCACCTTTTTTAACGGACGAAAAATCAAGCATATGCGTGCGAAGTACAAACGAATGCGAAAAACCCTCCAACAAAAAGGGACGGCTTCTGCGCGTCGGAAGTTGAAAACAATCGGACAACGAGAAAACCGTTGGATGACGGATGTGAACCATACGATCACGAAGGCACTCGTTCGTCAATATGGAGAACGTACCCTTTTTGTATTAGAAGATTTAACAGGCATTCGTGAAAAAACAGAACGTGTACGTATCCATGACCGATATGAAACCGTATCGTGGGCTTTTTATCAGTTCCGTCACATGTTAGAGTATAAGGCACGTTTGCATGGGGCAAAAGTGATGGTGGTTGCTCCGCATTACACCTCTTTGACATGTCCAAAGTGCGGGCATACGGAAAAAGCCAATCGAAAGAAACGTACACACACCTTTTGTTGCCGAACATGTGGATACACCTCAAACGATGACCGCATTGGTGCCATGAACCTTCAACGAAAAGGAATAGAGTACATCGTTGAAGGAACGACACAGGCATGACCTGCGCCGTTGGGTAGTCGTCAACCTGCCCCTGATGCAACCCCAAGTCAAGGAAGGAGGACGAAGTCCGCTCGTACTTCTGGGGAGTTGCAAGCCCCCACTTCAAGCGTTAGCTAAGTGGGGGAAGTTGACTGGTTACTGGTCAACAAGAAGCATGAAGCGAAACGACAGTCCACTATGGAGCCGTGTGCGGCGTCGACAAATCAAAACCGTGATGAAAACAATCATCTTTTTTACAGTTAAATGCGTTCATCAGGATTCAGGTGTCACCTAATTTTCTGAATTTCTCCATAGAATCTACATATTTTATTTTTAACATGATCATAATAAAGAAAGAAAATTTGTTCACGGAGGGGAATTTATTATGAAGAGGAATAAACATATTTCTAGCACCCATAACAAAAATCATCACCATGACCACCATCATCATGATCATGGTCATCATCACGCTCACCATCAAGAGAAACATTCATGTCATCACGAATCCAACACTTTCAGTTCTAGCTCGATACACTCGGATACCTCACATCAAACAGAAGAGAGAGAAAAACACGAAGATGATGAACATGAACAATTGTATCGAAAACTAATGAAAAAATGGTGGTTTGCCGGAATATTGTCGGTTCCTATTATATTGGTATCTTATCCAGATTTTTTTCCAATCATAAGAGATTTGTTGCCTATGGGAAGCAGTCAACTCTGGTTTAGCAGACTGCTCATGGCAGTAGTAGCCTTAATTGTGATGATTTATAGCGGAAGCCAGTTTTTCATTGGGGCATGGGAAGGATTAAAACAACGTTCAGCCAATATGCATACACTGATTGCCATCGGGATCAGTGCGGCATGGATTTATTCGGTTGTCGCCTTGCTTTGGCCGGACTTATTTCCAGATCCATCGATGGCGGAAGTGTATTACGATGTTTCAACGGTTGTCACGGCGTTAGTTGTATTAGGAATGGCGATGGAAGAAAAAGCGAAGGGCAAATCATCTGAAGCGATTAAAAGACTCATTGGTTTACAACCTAAGACGGCTCGGGTGTTAAAAGAAGGAGTCGAAACAGAAATTCCTATATCGCGAATTCAGATCGGGGATATCGTTGTTGTACGGCCCGGTGAAAAGATACCGGTGGACGGGATGATTCTTGACGGAAGTTCAACTGTTGATGAATCGATGTTGACCGGCGAATCGTTGCCTGTACAGAAAGTTCAAGGAGACGAAGTATTTGGCGGCACGATGAATAAAACAGGGAGCTTTACATTTCAGGTGACAAAGTCACCGGATGATACCGCATTATCTAATATCATCAACATGGTGAAGCAAGCTCAAGGCTCCCGTATCCCTGTTCAACGAATTGTTGATAAAGTTTCTGCGATTTTTACTCCGAGTGTAATCATTTTAGCTATCATTGGGTACTTAATTTGGTTTAATTTCGGTCCTTCACCTTCAAGTATGTATGCTCTAATTGTTTTAGTGACGACGCTCATTATTGCCTGTCCTTGTGCATTAGGAATGGCCACTCCTATGTCTTTAACAACCGGGATAGGCAAAGGAGCGGAAAACGGGATTCTCATCCGTTCCGGCGAAGCGCTGCAAATCGCCCAGAAATTAACGACCATCGTTTTAGATAAGACGGGGACGATCACCATGGGCAAACCTTCATTAACCGATGTGATCGCCGTTGGTTCCCTCAAAGAAAAAGAATTAATTTATTTCGCAGCAACGCTCGAACAAGGATCGGAACATCCGTTAGCAGGTGCAATACTTGAAGCAGCTAAAGAGAAAAATATATTGCTGGGAAAAACCGAGAATTTTGAAGCTATACCGGGGCATGGCGTGCAAGGATGGATTGATGGCCACCATGTTCTATTCGGAAACTTAAAACTCATGAAGAAAGGCAACATTGCAACAGAAGCCTATATACAACATGCCGAAAGATTGGCGGACGAAGGAAAAACACCTATGTTTTTGGCGGTTGATGGAAAACCGGAAGGAGTCATCTCCGTAGCGGATGCGGTGAAACAAGATTCTTTAGAGGCAATTACGGCAATGAAAAACATCGGATTAGAGGTGATCATGGTTACGGGGGATAATGAGCGAACGGCGCGTGCAATCGCGAAAAAAGTAGGGATTACCAATGTCATCTCCGATGTGCTTCCGCAGAATAAAGCAGAAATTGTCCGGAAACTGCAAGCAGATGGAAAAAAAGTAGCGATGGTGGGAGACGGAATCAATGATGCCCCGGCACTTACGCAGGCAGATATTGGAATGGCAATTGGAACCGGTACGGATGTAGCGATTGAAGCGAGTGATATTACCCTTGTTAAAGGAAGTTTAAAATCGGTAGTGCAGGCGATTCAAATTAGTCGGGCAACGATGAGAAATGTATATCAAAATTTATTTGGTGCGTTCATTTATAATACACTAGGCATCCCAATCGCTCTTGGCGCGCTCTATCCATTGACCGGTTCATTATTGTCTCCGCTTGTAGCCGCAGCGGCAATGGCGTTTAGCTCTGTTACAGTTGTGGCAAACGCCAATCGCCTGAAACGTTTTAAACCAAAGGAGGTATGATTGATGGATATGACTCAAATGATCGTTAATGTGAGTGGGCTGCTCCTTATTGTTTTCGTTGCTTGGTTTTTCTGGGGGCCTAAAAAGGGCGGATACAAAGCTACCTTCACCCCATCTGGATATCAAGAAGCAGAAATAATCGTCAAAGGTGGCTATACTCCACACATTGTTATAGTAAAAAAAGGAAAGCCGGTGAAGTTTCAATTTATTCGCAAAGAGGAAAACTCTTGTTCGGAAATGGTTGTATTTCCTGAATTCAATAAAAGTGCGGCTCTCCCTGTTGGGGAAAAGGTGACGGTTGAATTTCTGCCAAAAGAAAGCGGAGAATATTCGTTTCAATGTCAAATGGGGATGTATCGCGGGAAAGTAGTTGTCCAGGATTAAAAGATGACATAGTGGTTTTTTCATAAAAGCTGTAAACTAAGCGGAAGAGGAGAGAGACGGAGTCAACTACCCCCACTTAGCTAACGCTTGAAGCGGGGGCTTGCAACTCCCCAGAAGTGCGAACGGACTTCGTCCTCCTTCCTTGACTTGGGGTTGCATCAGGGGCAGGTTGACGACTACCCAACGACATAGGTCATGCCTATATCGCTACCGAGTGGCTCGGCATGTCTGTAGGCAGTACTTGACTTCCACGCACAACAGACGGATGTACGATCGATGTTTTACGGTTGCAACGTTTCCTGCAACCAACTCCCTACATCGAGTAACGGGGATTGGAGTGCCTTGATTCAACGGTTTTCTCCACATTCTTATTCTATCATATACAAAAGAAAGGAGGAAGGGCGATTCCTCCCCGACTTTCGCTCTCGCTTAGAAGTCGGGGTCTCCTCGCCAAAGATGATGAATTGGGCTAATCTTTTAATATTGTTACTATGTCCTTTAATGATGCTATTTTGTATGAGAGGACATAAGCATCATAAACATCATGATCATCATTCTTCTGATCATCATTCCATCAAGGAATTACAGGATCAGATTACAAAATTACAGACAGACAATGAACGATTAAAGGAACAATTAAAAAGTAGATGAGTGGTGAGAAGTGTGTACTAAAAGTGCTCGCTTTTAGTACACACTTGGCTTTTATGTTTAAGTTTTACATACAACTAAGTGGAATAGCATACAAAAATATGTTGGAGAAAGGTGGTTGATGAAAGTGTTTCATTATACGGTTGAAGTACAAAAGGAAATGAATGAAACGATGGAAATATTGGAGGAGAGTTTAAAAAGAGAAGGATTCGGAGTTTTGTGGAAATTTAGCGTCACGGAAAAGCTTCAAGAAAAAGGATTCGATTTTCAAACACCGTTTGTGATTTTGGAAGTATGCAATCCTCAAGAGGCAGCGCGTGTACTTTCTGAAAATTTATTGGCAGGTTATTTTTTGCCATGCAAAATCGTGGTGTATAAAGAAAATGAAACGACAAAAATTGGGATGCCAAAACCAACCATGTTGATCAGCATGATGAATAATGAACAATTGGAACACTTAGCCGAGGATATTGAAAAAAGATTGATATCCTGCATCAATGAGTGTAAATAAAATAAAGTGAAAATCACATTGTTTTTTGATAAAAAGCCTTTTATTAGGCTTTTTTTTTTTTATGGAATTTGGGAAAAGTTTAAAAGTAATAACAAATGGGGATAAATACAATAAAGAAAAGATTCTTTCAGGGAGGATTACATATGATCAGTAAATTACTTAGGGGAGCGCTAGTAGCTGTGCTACCTGTCTTTATCATTACTGGATGTAACAATCAAAACAATGACCATAATCAGATGAATCATGATTCGAAAGAAATGGATCATGCAAATATGAATCATGAAGATATGGATATGTCCTCCAATGATAAAGACAAAGGTAACAAAACAAATGAAATGGAGTTCGCGAAGCCGCCAAACTCATTCAACCGTTTAGCAAGCCAAAACATGATCGTAACAGCGACGAAAAACGTTACTCGTATCAACACGGATGATCCTATTGAGTTATCCGTCATGGTTTCACAAACGGTTTGGCCTGCCACTCATAAAGAAAACCAGCCCGGCGGAATTATTTTAGTGCCCGTTGAAAGTTGGCAAATCGCATTGGCAAGTGTAGACTTAATTCATCATCCGAGCAACGGCCCTGTTTTATTTACAAAAGATCAGAAAATACCAGATGCCGTCTTAAAGGAAATAAACCGCCTTCAGCCTTTAGGCACAGCTGACGGTACGCAAATTATGGTGATGGGAAATCTTGGTAAAAGTGAACTAGATAAATTAAAGAATTTTAAGCTGAAACAAATTAGTGAAACAGATCCAGCTGCGTTTGCGAAAGAAATTGACCAATTTTACAGCGACATTGCCGGCAAGACCCCGCAAAGCGTGATGATTGGTTCTTTGGAAGATAAGGCAAAATTGTACACTCTTATAGCTGCCAATTGGATTGCCCACATGGAAGAACCGTTGTTGTATGTTACGGCAAATGACATTCCGCAACCAACGAAAGAGGCGTTACAGCAAAGAAAAGGAAAAGCAAATATATACCTTTTAGGTCCCGAATCAGTAATCTCTAAAGAAGTGGAAAACGAACTAAAATCATTTGGCACTGTTGTCCGAATCGCAGGCGATACACCGGTGCAACAATCCGTTTCTTTTGCTACTTATAAAGATGAAAAAACAAAATTTGGCTGGGGGCTAAATAATCCGGGGCATGGCGTATCATTTATTTCAACGAAAACCCCTGAATTAGCGATTGCAGCTGCGCCATTTTCTCATCTAGGAAAGCACGCACCTTTAATATGGCTAGAGAATGGAGCATTAACGACGGATGTATATGAATTTTTAGCTCGTTTAAAACCAACTTTTACTGTTGAGCCAACAGAGGGACCGTATAACCATGCATTTTTATCTGGTACATTCCGTTCCATCTCTTATCAAACACAAGGAATCATCGATGAAAAGCTCGAAATTATTCCCGCAACCGGAGAAGGACATGCAGGGCATTAGAAGCACGTAAATCTATATACGCAAAACAGCTTGCAAGCCGAGCAAGCTGTTTTTTTTATTTTTGAAACTTGTGGTGTTAATATGATGATGCAAACATATGGCATTCAACTAACATCAAAGGTTCTTGAATTATTCGCATATCATCACATACAACTTCTACAAGCTAATTTGTAATGATTCATGTTGTTTAAGAAACATGTAAGCAACAAAGTATGATTATGATGACAGAGCCATTAGGCCATTAGAAATTCTAATCGATTTTTGAAAATATCTAATTACTACACGAGTGTTGATTATCCAAAATTATACATACGCCTTCCATAAATTTGGGCATACTCAAACAAAGCAGCGGCCATCCCGGATTTCCAATCGAGAGGAAGCTGCCCAGAGAAAAAACGGCGAACGAACGAAATGAAGGAAAGAGAGACGTTCGTCTGTTTTTTGGTTTGATCATACAGCCATCGCAGCAACACATACGCGATGAACGCCGCAAACAGTTGGTTGTATACCGCATTTTCCGTCGTGCCAAACAAGGTCGGGACATTCAGATATTGCTTCACCCAACGGAAAAAGACTTCAACGGTCCAACGTTGTTGGTACATGTCGGCAATGGTTTCCGCAGACGCATGGAAGAGGTTCGTCACGACCCGAATGTCGCGGCCATTTGCATCTCGAAAGATCACTACCCGGTGACGCTTGGTCGATCGGCATTGTTTCGTCCCCAACTGGCACGTGAAGTCGGCTTGAACCGATGAAGATGTGCTGGAAAGGCGTTTCAAGCTTTTTTTCTGATGAAGTTCGATGTTGTCCTTCATTCGAATGACAAAGAGCTGATGCTGCTCCACAAATCGATCGAGGCGTTCGATTTTGAAATACGCCCGGTCTTCCACCAGCACTTGTTGAGCGTTCGTCAACTGTTCTCCCACTGGGCCATCGTGACGCAGTCCGGTCGTTTCCACCACGTCTGCCGGCAGCGAGGATTCCGGCGAATACGCGACGTGCAGCTTCACTCCGGCGCGTTCGCCGTGATACGGCGCCCATGGGAGGCGGTTTTTCCCGACCGTGACGGTCGTCGAATCCACCACCCGAAGCGGTTTGGGAAACCGAAGCGAACGGCGGGTTTGGCGGTTGCACTTGGAAATGATCAACGCCAACAAGCGTTTCATGATGTCATAGGGAACTTCTTTCGCTTTCTTGGATACAGTTGAATAATGGAATCGCGGCAATCCATACAGAGGCCCCACATCGGCTCCGTGGCGAAAGCTTTTCCATTGATGCATGGCGGCCAGCAGGAAGAAGTGAATCAACTCGCGCAACGTAAAGGTTCGAGACGAATCACGATACCCAACCGCTTCGGCAATCAGTTGAATCTCTTCATCCGAAACAAGTTTTTGCATCAAATTCGGGAGTGTGGTATGCTTGTTCATAGAGAGCACCTCCTGGGTTTGTTTGTGTCGTTACTCACATTCTACAGGAAAGGTGCTCTTTTTTCTATACCCTTTGGATTTTATTGGATAATCAACACGCCTGTAATTACTATATAAGTTGCAATTTTGTTTTACATGGCATTGTTCGCTCTTCTTGCCACCGTGCCAGCTTGTTAGGTGATAAAGTAAAGACGGACATGGAGGTCGGAATTTCTTTATTACAACCTATATAATGATAATTCGCGACAAAAATTTGTAAATGTTTATGAACACTTTCTCCATAATTCTCCTTTATTCTAAAACCAGAAAAGGATGGAGGTGTTGAAAATGAAAAAACTTATTTCAGGTTTGTTCGTCCTTGTTTCAGCTTTTGTATTAGCTACAGCTGTTTTTGCAGCAAATAAAAATGATAATAATGATTGGAAAGAAATGTTGCCAATGATGAAACAAATGCATCCAAATTTATCAGAGGAACAATTACAAAAAATGTATGAACAGTGTCGAAATACTAAAAATATGGATCAAATGATGGAACATATGATGAATAATAGCAAAACGAATCAACAAATGATGAAACAAGGATATATGATGTAAAGATCAGTTATTGAAACACTGTAGGCTTAAAACTACAGTGTTTTTTTCGTCCGCCTATTGTTGTATGATATTTGCAAGGCAATATTCGTGTGTATTTTTCACTGTAAAATCCATCGATTCTGCAAATTTATGTTGTAAAATAAAAAGCGCTCTACATAAAAGCAATAATGAGCTCTTATAAGGAAGGGACAAAAGTGCGAAAAATTTCGTTTAAGTTAGGGCTATTATTTTTTGTCTTTGTGTTAGGAATCGAAACGGTTTTATTTGCGTCGTTATATGTGACACTCGTTAACGCTAGAATTAATGAAGAATTT
Source organism: Geobacillus subterraneus (assembly GCF_001618685.1). GTDB lineage: Bacteria > Bacillota > Bacilli > Bacillales > Anoxybacillaceae > Geobacillus > Geobacillus subterraneus. The sequence goes on from NZ_CP014342.1 coordinate 1,130,354, forward strand.
GAGCAGCTGTTAGCGAGAGGGAACAATCACCGTGATGTATTGGAAAAAAGCTATCACCCTTCTACGTTAGAACATGTCACCATGATGGAGTCGGAAGCGGAGACCGACGTCGTTATTACCAATGACAAGGGGAAGATACTATATTTTTCAGATCATATTTTACCATTTGCTAAAAGAGTAATAAAAAAATCAAATAAAAACATTCCCTATGGCGGAATGATTGTGCAAAAAAATTGGCAAAGAGAGTCGTATATTTCGACAGTAAGCCCGATTCGGATTGACGGCAAGAGCAAAGGATATGTGTACATGTTTCAGCATACGGCTTCCATTCAAAACATGATTGATAGGCTAAAACATCATTTTCTAGTCGTGGGCATTCTTTCCGTCTTTTTGACCATTATGACGATTGCTTTTTTATCAAGAGTCATTACGATTCCGCTCATTCGGATGAAACAAGCGACCGAAAAACTGAGCAAGGGGGACTTTTCTGTCCGCCTGCAAGTAAAAGGAGAAGATGAGTTGGCACAGTTAGGAAAAGCGATTCAAACATTGGCAAAGGATTTAGAATACTTAAAAAAAGAAAGAAACGAATTTCTCGCTAGTATTTCTCATGAACTTCGTACTCCGCTCACGTATGTCAAAGGATATGCGGACATCGCGAGAAGGCCAACTATCGAGGAGGAAGAAAGAGCGAAATATTTGTCCATTATTTATGAAGAAGCAGAGCATATGCAAAAGTTAGTGAAAGACTTGTCGTTTGGGGTGTAGGATATAAATGGGGGGATAAGGTAAAAAGAAATGGAAGAGAAGCTCATTACATTGTTTCATACATATGAAAGCGTTGCTTATCTCATTAGTATTGCGATCAATATTGTGATCAGTATTTTAGGCGTTGTACCGAGCGTATTTCTCACTGCAGCTAACTTGGCGGTATTCGGTTTTTGGAAAGGCACCTTTTTATCGTTTGTAGGGGAAGCTGTTGGGGCGATTGTTTCTTTCGTTTTATATCGAAAAGGATTTCACAAACTTTCGGAAACGAAATGGTTTTCCTATCCGAAAGTGAAACGTTTGCTTGAGGCAGAAGGGGTAGAAGCCTTTTCGCTTGTTTTGTCTTTGCGTCTTCTTCCTTTTGTTCCGTCGGGACTTGTGACGTTTGTGGCAGCGATCGGACACACCTCCTTACTGATCTTTATCATTGCCAGCTCGCTTGGAAAGCTGCCAGCACTTTTGTTAGAGGCATATTCGGTTTATCAAGTGATGAATTGGACATGGCAAGGGAAAGTGATATCGACATTTTTGTCTATTTTTTTACTCCTATTTACTTGGAAAAAAATCAATCGAAAAAAGGCTCGAGCTAACAAAATTGAAAGGGATTTATGAAGAGTGACAAAGAAGTTGTTAATATCATATCCAGAGAGAAACAAACTCCATAAATTCTGCAAATTTTTCTGCTATAAAATATACTATGTCTACTTAATACACGAAAAGGAGTATCAGCAATGAAAAAAATGACGAAAGCGATAATGATTACATCGGCTATTCTTCTTCTAAGCGCTTGTTCATCATCCAATGAAAAAAAACAGGCCTTTATTACAAGCAAAGAACAAGCAAAATCGAACGTATCTGTTACCAATAATCCTTTCTTTCAAGAAAAAAAAGAAGGAAAGATCGAGCATTTACATGGAATCGGTTATGCAGGCAACCAAAATGCGATTTACTTTGCTACACATGAGGGGTTACTCGTTTACCAAAACAATAAGTGGTATGAAACGACTTCGTATAAACATGATTATATGGGCTTTTCTGCCACAGACGACGGCTTTTATTCATCAGGGCATCCGGAAGAAGGTTCATCTTTAGGAAATCCACTTGGTCTTGTGAAAAGTTTTGATAATGGACAAACATTGATGAATTTAGGATTTTATAAAGAATCTGATTTTCATTATATGACAGTTGGCTATAAAAGCCATACCATTTATGTTGTGAACCAAGAAGAAAATAAAACGCTCGGACAAGGGGTATTTTACAGTAAAGACGACGGCAAAACGTGGTCGCCAAGTCAATTGAACGGCCTGCCGCAAACGGCAGCGGGAACGATTGCTGCCCATCCAACGGACGAAAATATGGTCGGAATTAGTACATCGGAAGGAATTTTTGTTTCGAGAGATAATGGGAATACGTTTGAACGGTTTACTCGAAAAATCAATACGACGACGTTTGCGTTCCAAGAAAAATTCATTGTATTTGCAGCTGTAGAGAACGATAAACCTATCCTAATCAAACAATCATTAGACACAAAACAAGAGGAAGTTCTTTCTGTTCCTACGCTCGATGAAAAAGACCATATCATGTATATGGCCTCTAATCCGAAAAATGAGAAGGAAATTGTGATCGCCACCATGAACGGGGATATTTTCATGACAAAAAATAACGGTGAAAGCTGGACAAGGATAGCATCGAAAGGGAAAATAAATTTTTAATAAAAGACATGCGGAGGCATGTCTTTTTGCTTAAAATATACCACTCCACAATTTCTGCAAAATTCATTGCTACAATATAGACATCAGATAGAGAAGAAGGTGAGAAGAAGGGTGTATTCGTTCTTGAGTCAAATCAGTAACTTTCTAAGTCAACCGTTTCTTAATATGGCAAATAGCATGACAGCGATTCCTATTTTGTCAGCCTTTCTTCTTGGCATCGTGGGAGCGATGGCTCCGTGTCAACTCACTAGTAATTTAGGAGCGATCACATTATACAGTAATCAGTCTTTGCAAAAAGGAATGGCTTGGAAAGAGTTGCTTTTATTTATTTTCGGTAAAATCGTTGCTTTTTCCGGTTTAGGCTTGATTGTCTGGCTCATGGGGAAAGAGATTCAAAGTACGCTAACATTGTATTTTCCGTGGTTAAGAAAGCTCGTTGGTCCCATTCTCATTCTTGTAGGCTTATATTTGTTAGGGCTTTTTAAAATGTATTGGAACGTTACCTTGTTCAAAGTGCCTGAGAGATGGCGAAAAGGAAAAATCGGTTCGTTTTTCATGGGATTTGGCTTTTCATTAGCTTTTTGTCCAACGATGTTTGTGCTGTTTTTTGTCACTCTCATGCCTCTCGTCTATTCAACGTCTTATGGGGTACTATTACCGAGCATCTTTGCCGTTGGAACTTCTGTACCTGTTATTTTCTTTATCTTTATCCTTTGGTACTTAGGATTTAGCGGCACTGTAATGAAAAAAGGAAGACAAGTAGGGGGGATTGTTCAAAAAGCAGCCGGAATCGTGATGGTTTTACTTGGTATATTAGATACGATCACTTATTGGTTTTAAAGTTAGGAAAAGGAGGGAAACTCAATGATGTTTGGCGGTTCTTTCATGATGGTTGGGATCATGTTATTTTGGGTTGTATTAATCGCCGTTGGTTTTTATCTCTTATATCGTTTTATCAATGATCGTAAAGAAGAACTCTCTCCGATAGAAATATTGAAAGTACGATTAGCCAAAGGAGAGATCTCTTTAGATGAATTTGAACAGCTATCCAAAAAATTGTAGTCGTTATATTGTATACAGGAGATGCGATTTACCATTGCTCCCCCCTTTTTTCATTTCATATAGATGAAGGAAGTTGTTGATTGCATTGTCAACAACTTCTTTTTATCTTAATTAGGCGAGAAGACTCCCACTTCAACAAAGCGAAGCGGAGTAAGTGGGAGATGAATCGCCTTAACTATATTTTGCTGAAAATAGGATAGATTCAGTAAAATATAGTATAATATAGTTAGATGGGAGGTGAAAAAATGTATTTTTGTATCAAACAACAGCTAAATGGTTTGACCAAAGAAGAATACTTGACTCTTCGAGAACTGTGCCATATTGCCAAGAACATGTACAACGTCGGATTGTACAATGTCAGACAATACTATTTTGAACACAAGGAATTTCTTAATTATGAGAAAAACGATCATCTTGCAAAAACTAACGAAAACTATAAGCTGTTAAACAGCAACATGGCACAGCAAATTTTAAAAAAGGTCAATGAAGCCTTTAAATCTTTCTTTGGTTTAATCAGTCTTGCCAAACAAGGAAAATATGACCACAAGGCTATCAGTATTCCAAAATATCTTAAAAAAGATGGCTTTCATTCACTGATCATTGGCCAGATTCGTATAGACGGCAACAAATTTACGATACCGTATTCTCGCCTATTTAAAAAGACTCACAAGCCTATCACGATAACGATTCCGCCTGTGTTACTGGACAAAAAGATTAAGCAGATTGAAATCATTCCTAAGCATCATGCCAGGTTCTTTGAGATTCAGTACAAATATGAAATGCCTGAAGATCAAAGAGAATTAAATGACCAAAAAGCACTGGCAATTGATTTAGGATTAAACAATCTTGCCACTTGTGTCACATCAGACGGCAGATCATTCATCATTGATGGGCGGAGATTAAAAAGTATAAATCAATGGTTTAACAAAGAAAATGCCAGACTTCAAAGCATAAAAGATAAGCAAAAAATCAAAGGCACCACTCGTAAACAGGCTTTGCTTGCTATGAATCGCAATAATAAAGTGAATGATTATATCAACAAGACTTGCCGTTACATCATTAACTACTGTATTGAAAATCAAATTGGCAAACTTGTCATTGGCTATGCGGAAACATTACAACGCAATATTAATCTAGGAAAAAAGACAAATCAAAACTTTGTCAATATTCCTCTCGGGTAACTATTCACCCCAGTGCTAGTGTATAAAAAAGCCCAGCACAAATAGGGCATTTCGGTCATAGAAAATGCCCTAGGTAGCGGAAAGAACTCGATCGATCGTTTCGCCTGCCAACAGAAGACATAACGAATCCCACACGTTTTTTTCGTGTTTCGTCAGTGTGGAAACGATGCTTCTTGCGATGCAAAACGACTGCGCGAATGTTTCTTCGCGAAACGTACCCGAAATGTTCTCTTTGACTTTGACCATGCGAAGATCGCGTTCGGCTTGGTTGTTATCAAAGGGAACATGTACTTCACGTAAGAAACGCAGCGCTTCTTCCTTTCGTTTTTGAAGGCGTCGAACAAAAGCGAGTGCTTTTTTCGGAAGAGGCGTCATCGTTTCTAATCGGTGTTGTGCTCTTTCTAGGATGCGATCATACACTCGTTCCCACCGTCTCGCTTCTTCTTCGGAAAGTGCACCGTGATGGGCTTCGACGGCTTGCTTGGCGGCTAACAGAAACGTGGTCATGCGCATCGCCCACGTATGCCCCTGTTCGATGAATCCTTTTAACTCACGCAAATGGTGGGCATGACAAAGGGCATGGGTGGCATGTGTGTATTTCGGATACGTACCGAACGCATCGTGCATCATCGTCCCTTCATATCGGGGAAGAATCCCGATATCATCGGTCGCTTTTTTTCCACGAGAAGCGTGAGGAGCCAAGTATGTATATCTCGATGTACACGCGACATGCACCCATGCGAGTTTCCCATTGATGCGCAAACTCGTTTCATCGACATGCAGGATGTTGGATTCAAGTAAGGCGTCTTCGATGATGTCCATATTTGATTCCAGCGCTTCGCGTCCTCGTTTCACCATATTGGCAAGGGTTCCTGTACTAATCGAGTGTTGATATAACGCTTCGATTGTATCACTTAAACGCTTGTACGGGATCAATTGGATATGATGTAAATAAACAACGAGCGCCGTGAGCCGTGGACCGTATTGCACATGATTCGTGACATGGGATGGGAATTCGGCTTGTTGCACGCATCGACAATGTGGACACGATTTCACTTCACGTTCATGTTGTGTCACCTCGATCGCCACAGGAGGGACATCAAACACTTGACGGATATCGACTTTGAACGGTTTGACTTCACGCAAAGAAGCTCCACATCCTTGACACGTATGCACACGGTGGACGACACGATGATGTGGATGTTCCACTTGACGGAGCGTCTTCCCCTCATGTCCCTCTTGCCCACCAGGCTTTTTGCCAGACGGCTCGCGGGAGGAACGCTTTTTCTCAAAACGGTCAGAAGATGGGGGCAAATGGCTATTGGAGCTGTTTTTTTTCGTGCGTGCTTCCAGCTCTTGAACACGGTACTTCAGTTGTTCATTTTCTTTGCGTAGTTGTTTGTTTTCGTGACGCAAATGTTCATTTTCTTGAATGAGTTGATGAATGAGCTGTTTTTGTTGTTGAACTTTGCCGATTAAGCTCTCAACTGTAAATACAGCTTGTTGTACCGTCAACATGCGATTCACCTCCTTGTCTATCAATATTCACATCATAGACAAGAAAAGAAGAAAATATTCAGCTCACTTTATGATGTGGCTGAATAGTTACCAGGCAACAAAGACGCGACACCTAATATATTTCCTGCTTTTTTCTTGTCTAACACTACAAAACCCCCCTCTGTTGATAATAACTTTTTGAATTATAGCCATTCGTTAATTCAACAAGAAACCACCTTCGATTTCCAACATTATACATTATTTAAAGACCGGAGTAAAGTTAAGTCCATATAATTGTGTAAAAAGGGAAATAGAAAAAGAGCCATGTTGCTTCCCCTTTGGTAGAATAAATAGTGGACCAAAAACACCAAACATAAGGAGGAATGCAACCATGGCTCAATATCATATTACCCTAAATGATGAACTTTTGCACGGGTGATTCACCAGAGATGAGGGATTAGTGAAGCTGCTGGAACAAGCCTTAAACCAAATCCTCGAGGCGCAAGTGGAAGAACAGCTGGGGGCTCGCTGTTATGAACGAACGGAAGAACGAAAAGGTTATCGAAACGGTTCGTATCCACGCCAGCTGACGACCCGGGCGGGACGGTTGACCTTGCGCGTTCCACGAACAAGAGATGGAGAGTTCTCTACGGAACTGTTCCAACGGTATCAACGGAGCGAACAAGCACTGGTACTGGCACTCATGGAAATGGTGGTAAACGGGGTGTCTACTCGAAAAATCACCCAAATCACAGAGGAGTTGTGCGGCACCTCGTTTTCCAAATCCATGGTTTCCTCGCTGTGCAAGGGGCTGGATCCGATTATTCAAGACTGGAATTACCGTTCCCTTCATGAACACGTGTATCCGTTTGTACTGGTGGATGCGATTTATACGAAAGTCCGGGAAGATGGACGGGTACGTTCCAGAGCCGTGTTGATCGAAATCGATGAAAAATGGATGTCAGGGCGCAAATACTTGGATATGGCTGAATATTGGCAGTGGCGGAAAATGAAAAAGCAAGAAGCTCGATTGGTGAATCAGGAAGATTCGGAAATGAAAAGAGTGGGATAACCCCTTCGCTGTGTCAAGGAGAACGTGGAATACCGGAGCGAAGCGAGGATATGCCGCGAAAACTCCTTGACACACCTGTTCCTTGACAACATGATCATTTGTCCGGAAAGGCGACCGGCAGGGAGACTTGCCGGACTTACCTACCATACGTCAAGTCATCAGGTCCATGTTGTCTATCAAAGGGGAATTTACACAATCATTTGGACTTGACCGACCGCTGTTGCAGAGAACATGACTGTTGCTACGGATTAACAGGACAAGATTGGCCAAATGATGGTTGTGACGCAATATTATGTAGTTGTGTATATGCTGTTGATCCTTACGGGGTTGCATCAATGGCAATTCAAGCTGTTATGTGCATTTAATTCAAACATGTTTGATTCGTCTATATCTTCCATTCGTGGATAAGAAGCAAAAAAGCGGAGTGTCTATTGTTTATGTAAATAGGCATTCCGCTTTTCTTGTTTTTTATAAGAGAAAGTTGCTCTTCATGAAGTTTGTTCTTAAATTGTGGATTTACCCCACAATCCATTTATCAATATTACATATAAAGTAGGGACTATAGATGCAAGTAACATGAAAATAGGGAAAAGTTTGTAATAAGACTTTAAAAGGCGAATGGATTTAATGTAAAAATAGAGCGCTACAACTAATGCAGTATAATATGCTGGGAAGAATACCCAAGGATTAAGTTTATCTTGATGAAACCCGATTGTCCAACCAACCCCAATAACCAATAGTAATAAGTTAAAGCCAACAACGGATAAAGCAGCCCATTTTAAATCGCCTTTCGTCTTAAATACACTCGTTATGGCGATGCCTAATGTAATAAGGATTAACGCCATTAAAATAGATTTGTATATATCAGGATGATCATGCATTATTTCCACCATTCCAATGATCCAATATAAGATAGTAACCGCACAGCTGCACAAACTAATTACTATCCAACTTATCTTCTTGATTTTAACCACTCCCTTTAGCATATTACATAAATTAATTTTTTGGTTCAAAATATATTATATGTAAAAATAAGTTAATTAACAATAATAAATCCTAACAACCATATAATTGTCCTAATTAGTGAAGGATAACAAAAATTATGTAATAAGTTCTGTTGTAAGTTTGCACATCTTTTCAGTAACATACATAAAATCTGAAGAGGCTCTTTGTTGGGATCCGCTACCTTAAACGTTCTTCTGCAGCTATTCGAACGATTTTTTCATCGATTTGCCCTTTTCATTAAGTATTCGTAAAGGGGTAAGTAGTAGCGAGCGTATTGATTACCCTAGGATATCCTTGGAATTATAAAGCGATTACCTCCATCGCTGCTAGGGTGAATATCGGGATCTTCGTTTCGGCCATCTTCATTATATGTTTGACACATTTATTCAGTTCCTCTAAGGTCAGCGCTTTTATTTGATACCACCATAATAATTCGTTAGTTCAATGGCCGATGTTGGTTGAACTTCAGTCACGTTTTTGGTTAATATCAACGTATATATGTTTGCCGATACATTCGGCAGTTGAACATAAAATTAGGGATTTTCTGCGAGTAGCATTGTATGCTGTGGATATTAGACCATATCAGATATGAGGAGAAAAGTGTTTCTGATGTTTGGGAAACAGGATCAACCACCATTATCTAATGATCAAAGTTACACACGTTCTTTTCATCGTCAAGGGACCGCTTCGCTTATAAATTAAACATCACAGGCTATTAAAAAACTTGATCACCAAGGAGACAGAAGATGCTGTTCTTCTGTACATCGATGAAACCCATATCCGCTCTTACCATGTCTTGCAGTCCACATGGTCAGAAGTCGGCCGCCAAAAACAAGTGCCGACGTTCGGCCATCATGCCCACGCATCGCGGTTTGGCGCGGTCAACATCCACGATGGCGAAACGGTGCTTCATCAAACGACTGCTGCCAATGCCGCGACGTTCTTGAATTTCTTGAGAATGCTCAAAGAGCGCTATCCAGACCGTCTCATCGTCTTGGTGTTGGATCACGCCCGCATTCACCATGCCAACATGGTCAAGGAGTTTTTGCGGGAAGAAGGGCAGTGTTTTCACTTTCTTTCCCTTCCTCCCTATTCGCCACAGCTGAACCCGATCGAACGCTTGTGGAAATGGCTGAAAGACACCGTGATCGCCAATGTGTTTCACAAACATCGAAACGATATCGTCCAGACCTTTGTTTTTGCGTGTTACCCGCCGTATGTACATGCCTACATTACAAACGATATTCTGCTATTTTAAAAGTTTAAATTATTAATTCGTGTGTCTATGAAATTCGGCGTTTTTTTAGGATCCACATCGCGAAATCTTTGATATAACAGCACTTTGGCCAGTTTCATTTGCCTGAAATGGCCTTAAAACTGTCGAACTCGGGAACCAAATGGTAAGAAAAAGAAACAGAGGATGTCCTCAAAAGGTCGGTTTAACGACCTTTCGAGACAGCCTCCTTCTTTTTTTCGCCGCACTTGCCCGTCAGTCAATGCTGCACAGCTCGGGCGGGCAGCCTTCGCAGGCGATCTCATCGCGCAAGTATTGCAAATGGTGAACGCGAATTTTTCCTTTTTGCACGGAGATGACGCCTTTTTTCCGCAAGTCGCCGAGCATGCGGTTGACGACTTCGCGGGCGGTGCCGCAAAAGTTGGCAAGCTCTTGGTTCGTAAGAGGCAGGTCGATCAAAATGCCGTCTTCTTTCATCACGCCGTAGCTGTTGCAAAGGCGGATGAGCGTGGAATAGAGCGCCCCTTTTTTGCCATGTAAAATCAAATCGCGGAATTTCGTTTGCGTTTTGCGGAAATGGAGGCTCATCCATTTCATAAACTCAATCGCCAGTTTCGGGTTGTTGGCGAGCTCTTGTTCGAGCCTTTCGCGCGGAATGGCGGAAACGACGCCGTCTTCCAGCACTTTCGCCGTCAACATGTAGCGGGCGCCGGGGCAAAAGAGCGTCAGCTCGCCGATCAAATCGCCTTGGCTGCAAATGCGCAGCGTCAGCTCCTGCCCATCCATATTCGTCTTGCTAATTTGAATTTTGCCTGATTGAATATAGTAAAGTTCGTCTGCTTTTTCCCCTTCTTGAAACAAGTACGTTCCTTTTTTGACCGAAATCGTGCGGTAAATCGCTGCCAGCAACTCCCGCAGTTCTACAGATACATGATCCATCCCATCACAACCTTCTATATATCGTTATAAAAGATTTTACAGTAAAAAAAAGGGAAGTCAATATAAGGACAGTGGAAATATTGAAAAAATGTTGAACGTTTCGTTCGAACAACCGTCCGCTCTTTTCAATAATGGGGGCCGTGCCAACTGACGGGCATATCCATCTCGCAATTCCGCTGCGGAGCCCTTCCTTTTCCGATCCTTTAAGCGGGAAAAGGAGAAAAATTCCATAAAAATTATTAAATATACATTTGATTTTATTTTTATACAGTATTATAATGAGAACTACATGAGGCATACGGGTGAGGGGGAACGTCATGAAAGTGGCAATCATCGGGGCGACGGGGTACAGCGGCGCGGAGTTGTTCCGCTTGTTGCACGGGCATCCGCATGTGAGCCGCTGCGACGTTTTCTCGTCGTCGCAGGACGGGGTTCATGTATCGGAAAGTTTCCCGCACGTCGGTTCGGTCGATGGTGCGGTGTTGCATAAACTTGAAATCGAGGCGCTTTCCCGTTACGATGCGGTCTTTTTCGCCACGCCGCCCGGGGTGTCGGGGGAGTGGGCGCCGGCGCTCGTGGATCGGGGAGTGAAAGTGATCGATTTATCGGGCGATTTCCGGTTGAAAGACGGCGCGGTGTACGCACAATGGTATGGGCGCGAGGCGGCGCCATCTGCGTATTTAGAGCGGGCGGTGTACGGATTGACCGAGTGGAACCGCGAGGCGGTGCGCGGAGCCGTGCTCCTATCCAATCCGGGCTGCTATCCGACAGCGACGCTGCTTGGCTTGGCGCCGCTTGTCAAAGAAGGATTAATTAAGGAAGACTCGATCATCGTGGACGCCAAATCGGGCGTATCGGGCGCGGGGCGGAAAGCAGGGCTTGGGACGCATTTTTCCGAAGTGAACGAAAACGTGAAAATTTATAAAGTGAACGTCCATCAGCACATTCCGGAAATTGAGCAAACGCTGCAAACGTGGAATGAAGCGATGGAGCCGATTACGTTCAGCACCCATTTGATTCCGATGACACGGGGCATTATGGCGACGATCTATGCGAAGGCGAAACAACCGATTTCGCCAAACGACTTGGTAGATTTATATAAAACAAGTTATGAAGGTTCGCCGTTTATCCGCGTTCGCAAGGCCGGGCAATTTCCGGCGACGAAAGAAGTGTACGGCTCAAATTATTGCGACATCGGCCTCGCCTACGATGAACGGACGGGACGGGTGACGGTCGTGTCGGTGATCGATAACTTAATGAAAGGTGCTGCCGGGCAGGCGGTGCAAAACTTCAATTTGATAATGGGGTGGGATGAGGCAGCGGGCCTCCGATCCTTGCCGATCTATCCGTGAGGGAAGGGGAAAAACGATGACGATCACAAAACAAACGGGGCAAGTAACGGCGGTCGCCGATGGAACGGTCGTCACGCCGAAAGGATTTCAAGCGGCCGGGGTGAATGCCGGGCTGCGCTATTCGAAAAAAGATTTAGGGGTTATTCTATGCGACGTGCCAGCTTCAGCCGCCGCTGTGTATACCCAAAGCCATTTCCAGGCGGCGCCGCTCAAAGTGACGCAGGCGAGCCTCGCTGTAGAACAAAAATTGCAGGCGGTCATCGTCAACAGCGCGTGCGCGAACGCCTGCACCGGTGCGCAAGGGCTCAAGGACGCCTATGAAATGCGCGAGCTGTGCGCGAAACAGTTTGGCCTGGCGCTGCACCATGTGGCCGTCGCTTCAACGGGCGTGATCGGGGAATATTTGCCGATGGAGAAAATTCGCGCGGGCATCGAAAAGCTTGTTCCAGGGGCGACGATGGCGGATGCTGAAGCGTTTCAAACGGCGATTTTAACGACGGATACGGTGATGAAGCGCGCCTGTTACCAAACGACCGTCGATGGGAAAACGGTCACCGTCGGCGGGGCGGCGAAAGGATCGGGGATGATTCATCCGAACATGGCGACGATGCTTGCGTTCATTACGACCGATGCCAACATTTCTTCGGCGGTGCTGCATGATGCGCTCCGGTCGATTACCGATGTATCGTTCAATCAAATTACCGTCGATGGCGATACGTCGACAAACGATATGGTCGTCGTCATGGCGAGCGGCTTGGCCGGAAACGATGAACTGACGCCGGATCATCCGGAGTGGGAACACTTTTATGAGGCGTTGCGGAAAACGTGCGAAGACTTGGCGAAACAGATCGCAAAAGACGGCGAAGGGGCGACGAAGCTCATTGAAGTGCGCGTGCGCGGCGCGAAAACGGACGATGAGGCGAAAAAAGTCGCGAAGCAAATCGTTGGCTCCAACTTAGTGAAAACGGCTGTTTACGGCGCAGACGCCAACTGGGGGCGGATCATCGGCGCGATCGGTTATTCGGATGCCGACGTGAACCCGGACAACGTTGATGTCGCCATCGGGCCGATCGTGATGCTGAAAGGAAGTGAGCCGCAGCCGTTCTCGGAGGAGGAAGCGGCCGCCTACTTGCAAAATGAAATGATCGTCATCGATGTCGATCTTCATATCGGCGATGGCTTTGGGATTGCTTGGGGCTGCGACTTGACGTACGATTATGTAAAAATTAATGCCAGCTACCGGACGTAAGGAGAGAGAAAGATGAACAAAACGGTCGTCATCAAATGCGGCGGCAGCGTGCTTGATGAGCTGTCCCCTGCCTTTTTTGCCAGCGTCAGAACGATGCGGGAACAAGGGATGGATGTCGTCATCGTCCACGGCGGCGGGCCGGAAATCGGGCAAATGTTGAAAAAACTGGCGGTGCCGAGCGAGTTTGTCAACGGCTTGCGGAAAACGACGAAAGAGGTGCTTGCCGTTGTGGAAATGGTGCTCTCCGGCAAAGTGAACAAACAGCTTGTCGCGATGCTCAGGCAGCACGGTTTGCCCGCGGTCGGTGTTTCCGGCGTGGACGGGGGGCTGCTCGAAGCTGAACCGATTGACTTTGCTAAACTTGGCTATGTCGGCCGTGTGAAAACCGTTCGTTCCCAGCTGTTGCGCACGCTGCTTGCGGCGGGCTACATCCCGGTCATTTCCCCGCTTGGCATCGATCAAAACGGGCAAACATACAACATTAACGCCGACACGGCGGCTGGGGCGGTCGCAGCGGCCATCGGCGCCAGCCAGCTCGCGTTTGTGACGAACGTGCCCGGCATTTTGCGAGACGGCGCGCTCGTGGCCGAGGCGACGGCGGAAACGATTGAACGACTGATCGAAGACGGCGTCATCACGGGCGGGATGATTCCGAAAGTGAAAGCAGCGCTCTCCGCCTTGTCCGATGCGCTGCCCGAGGTGATGATCGTCAGCGGCAAAACGACGTTTTACCAGAACGGAACATGGCACGGCACAACGATTCGCAAAGAAGTGGGGGTATATTTATGAGCGCGCTGTTTCCGACATACAACCGTTGGAAGATCGCCGTCCAAGCCGCGGAAGGGACGGTTGTGACCGATGTGAATGGAAAACAATATCTCGACTTTGTCTCCGGCATTGCCGTCTGCAATCTCGGCCATCGCCATCCGCACGTCCAAAAGGTGATTGAAAAGCAGCTGAATCAATATTGGCACGTATCGAACTTGTTTACGATTCCCATTCAAGAAGAGGTCGCGTCCTTGCTTGTCGCCCACAGCGCCGGCGACTGCGTCTTTTTCTGCAATAGCGGAGCCGAGGCGAACGAAGCGGCGCTGAAGCTGGCGCGCAAACATACTGGGAGACACAAAGTCATTACGTTCCGCCAGTCGTTTCACGGCCGCACGTTCGCGACGATGGCGGCGACCGGGCAGGAGAAAGTGCATAGCGGTTTTGGTCCGCTGCTTCCGGAATTCATTCACTTGCCGCTGAATGATGTCGACGCTCTCAAGCAGGCAATGAACGAAGAAGTGGCCGCGGTGATGCTTGAGGTCGTCCAAGGGGAAGGCGGCGTCCGCCCGGTGGATCCGGCGTTTTTGCAAATAGCGTCGGAGCTGTGTCAACAGCACGGGGCGCTTTTGATCATCGACGAAGTGCAAACCGGCATCGGACGGACCGGGAAGCCGTTTGCGTACCAGCACTTTGATGTGGAGCCGGACATCATCACCGCAGCGAAAGGGCTTGGAAGCGGCATTCCGGTTGGGGCGATGATCGGCAAAGCGTTTTTGAAAGAGTCGTTTGGACCTGGGGTGCACGGGTCGACGTTTGGCGGCAACCCGATCGCGATGGCCGCCGCCAAGGCGACGCTTGAAGTTGTGTTTGATCCGGCGTTTTTGCAAGATGTGCAGGAGAAAGGCCGCTATTTGCTTGCACGCCTCCATAACGCGCTCGCTTCGCTTGACATCGTCAAGGACGTGCGCGGGCTCGGGTTGCTGGTCGGAATCGAGTGCCAAACGGACGTCGCACCGCTGTTGCCATTGATTCACGAAAACGGCTTGCTCGTCCTTTCGGCGGGGCCGAACGTGATCCGCCTGTTGCCGCCGCTTGTCGTGACGAAAGCGGAAATCGATGAAGCGGTGGACATTTTGATAAACGTGTTGAACAACGCCAACGCCTCAGCCGTCTTGTAAACGGACGGCCGACGGCTTAATTTTTATTCCTGTTCATGCATAAAAATTCTTGAACGGTTATAAAAACTCAAACGATGAGGTGGCGCCAATGAAAGCGTACTTGCATGTGGCGAGCGGAAAAACGTTCAGCGGCGAGCTCGCCGCTCCGCTTGAAGAAAAGGTGAGCGGGGAGATCGTTTTTTTCACCGGCATGACCGGTTATCAAGAAGTGTTGACCGACCCGTCGTATAAAAACCAAATCATCGTTTTTACGTACCCGCTGATCGGCAATTATGGCATTAATGAAGACGATTTTGAAAGCAAGCGGCCGCACGTCGAAGCGGTCGTCGTCTACGAAGCGAGCGGCACAGGATTTCATTACGGGGCGAAATACAGCTTGGCAGAATACTTGCAGCATTGGAACATTCCGCTTCTCACGCATGTGGACACGCGCGCCCTTGTGAAAGAAATCCGCACCGCTGGGACGATGATGGCGGAATTAAGTTTGTCGCCGATTTCAGCCGTTGGAGGCGAGGAAGTAGTATTTCCCGTGCGTGCGGTGTCAACGAAAACGATCGAAACATACGGCGAAGGCGGCCCGCATTTGGTGCTCGTCGATTTCGGCTATAAAAAATCGATTTTGCAGTCGCTTCTTGCGCGCGGCTGCCGGGTGACGGTTGTGCCGCATGATACGGCGCCGGAAGCGATTGACGCGCTGAAACCGGACGGGCTTGTCCTCTCGAACGGCCCGGGCGATCCGAAACAGTTACGCCATCAGCTTCCCGCTATCCGTCAGCTGATCGACCGGTATCCGACGCTTGCGATTTGCCTTGGCCATCAGCTCGTTGCCTTGGCGTACGGGGCGGATACGGAAAAACTCCGCTTCGGGCATCGCGGCGCCAATCAACCGGTGTGGGACGCGGTGAAACAAAACGTGATGATGACATCGCAAAACCATAGTTATGTCGTCAAAGAAGGCAGTTTGGTGGGCAAACCGTTTGACATTCGTTTCATCAACGTCAACGACGGTTCGGTCGAGGGCATCGTCCATCGCCATAAACCGATTTTGTCGGTGCAATATCACCCGGAGGCGCATCCGGGGCCGCACGATACCGGCTATATTTTCGACGAATTTTTGCAAACCGTGTTCAAGGGAGAGAACGTGTATGCCTAAAGATTCTTCGCTTCAGTCGATTCTCCTGATCGGGTCGGGGCCGATCGTCATCGGCCAGGCCGCCGAGTTTGATTATTCCGGCACACAAGCGTGCATCGCCTTAAAGGAAGAAGGATATCGCGTCATTTTAGTGAACAACAATCCGGCGACGATCATGACCGATGAAGTTCATGCCGATGCCGTGTATTTTGAACCGCTCACCGTCGATGCGGTCGAAGCGATTATTGCCAAAGAACGCCCGGACGGGCTGCTCGCCACGTTCGGCGGCCAGACAGGGCTCAACTTGGCGTTTCAGCTGCATGAAGCCGGCGTGCTTGAAAAGTATGGGGTGAGACTGCTCGGAACACCGATTGAAGCGATTAAGCGCGGGGAGGACCGCGAAGCGTTCCGCGCGTTAATGCACGAGCTTGGCGAACCGGTGCCGGAAAGCGAAATTGTTACAAGCGTCGAGGAAGCGGTCGCGTTCGCCGAACAAATCGGTTTTCCGATCATTATTCGTCCTGCGTATACGCTCGGCGGGACGGGCGGCGGCATTGCCGAAAACATGGAGCAGTTTCTCGCGCTCGTAGAAAAAGGATTGAACGAAAGCCCGATTCATCAATGTTTGATCGAACGGAGCGTCGCCGGATTTAAGGAAATTGAATATGAAGTGATGCGCGACCAATCGAATACGTGCATCACGGTTTGCAATATGGAAAACGTCGATCCAGTCGGCATCCACACGGGCGATTCGATCGTCGTCGCACCGTCGCAGACGTTGACCGATGAGGAGTACCAAATGCTCCGTTCGTCGGCGGTGAAGATCATTTCCGCCTTAGGGATCATCGGCGGCTGCAACATTCAGTTCGCCCTTGACCCGAACAGCAAACAATATTACTTGATTGAAGTCAACCCGCGTGTCAGCCGCTCGTCAGCGCTGGCGTCCAAGGCGACCGGCTACCCGATCGCCCGCATTGCGGCGAAGCTCGCGGTCGGCTATACGCTTGCGGAACTCGTCAACCCGGTGACGAAAACGACGTACGCCAGCTTTGAACCGGCCTTGGACTATGTCGTCGTCAAGTTTCCGCGCTTGCCGTTTGACAAGTTTCCGCATGCGGATCGGAAACTCGGCACGCAAATGAAGGCGACCGGGGAAGTGATGGCGATCGACCGCAACATGGAGCGGGCGTTTCAAAAAGCGGTGCAGTCGCTCGAAGGCAAAAACAACGGACTGTTGTTGCCGGAGCTTTCGGTGAAAACGAATGATGAGCTGAAACAGCTGCTTGTCGACAAAGACGACCGCCGCTTTTTCGCGATTTTGGAACTGCTCCGCCGCGGGGTGGCGGTTGAAGCCATTCACGAATGGACGAAAATCGACCGCTTTTTCCTTTGCTCGTTCGAGCGGCTTGTCGCCCTTGAAAAACAGGCAGCGGCTGCAACGTTGGACACGATTGAGGAGCAAACGTTCCGTTTCTTGAAAGAAAAAGGATGTAGCGACGCCTTTTTAGCTGAAACGTGGGGCGTGACGGAGCTTGACGTGCGCAACAAGCGGAAGGAACTTGGCATCGTGCCGTCATACAAAATGGTCGACACGTGCGCGGCCGAATTTCATTCAGAAACGGATTATTACTACTCGACTTATTTCGGCGAAGACGAGCGAAAACAACCGAGCGGCAAAGAGAAAGTGCTGATCATTGGAGCCGGACCGATCCGCATCGGCCAAGGCATTGAGTTCGACTACAGCTCTGTTCATAGCGTGTTCGCCTTGCAAAAAGAGGGCTATGAAACGGTGATGATCAACAACAATCCGGAAACGGTGAGCACCGACTTTGCCGTCGCCGACCGTCTGTACTTTGAACCGCTGACGCTTGAGAGCGTCCTCGATGTTATCGAAGCGGAACAAATCAAGCATGTCATCGTTCAATTTGGCGGTCAGACGGCGATCAATTTGGTCAAAGGGCTTGAAGAAGCCGGCGTGCCGCTGTTGGGCGTCACGTACGATATGATTGACCAGCTCGAGGACCGCGATCGTTTTTACCAGTTGCTTGAGGAGCTTGACATCCCGCACGTACCGGGCTTGATGGCGAACAACGCCGAGGAGCTCGCCGCCAAAGCGGCTGAGATCGGCTGCCCGGTGCTGCTTCGTCCGTCGTATGTCATCGGGGGCCGCGGCATGTTTATCGTCCATAGCGAGGCGCAGCTCGCTGCTTTGATCGAGCAAGGCGAGTTGACCTATCCGATTTTGATTGATGCGTATTTGGACGGGAAAGAGGCAGAAGCGGACATCGTGACGGATGGAACAGACATCGTGCTGCCGGTCATCATTGAACACGTCGAAAAAGCCGGCGTCCACTCCGGTGACAGCTATGCTTGGCTGCCGGCGCAGACGCTCACAGACGAAGAAAAAGCGAAAATCATCGACTATGCGGGCCGGATTGCGAAAAAACTCGGCTTTAAAGGAATTATGAACATTCAATACGTCATTGCGGACGGCAATGTATATGTCCTGGAAGTGAACCCGCGCGCGAGCCGGACGGTGCCGATCGTCAGCAAAACGACCGGCGTGCCGCTGGCGCAAATTGCGACAAAATTATTGCTTGGGAAATCGCTTGTCGACATCGTGGACGAAAAAGCGCGCGGCTTGGCGGTCATGCCGTACGCCGTGTTAAAGTATCCGGTCTTTTCGACCCATAAGCTGCCGGGGGTTGACCCGGTGGTTGGGCCAGAGATGAAATCGACCGGCGAAGGCATCAGCATCGCCGCAACGAAGGAGGAAGCGGCGTATAAAGCGTTTTATCCGTATTTGCAAAAGAAAGCGAACGCGAACGAGGTCTATGTCATTGGCAACATCGACGCCGAGCTGGAGGCGGAGATGACGGCGAAACAGCTGACCATCGTCGCTGATGTCCCGTTTTCCGATTGGGTGAAGCGCGACACGGCGCTCGCGGTGATCGACTTGGGCAAAGAGGAAGGCGAAGCGAACAAACGAATGACTGCGTTGTCCCGACAATTGCTCGTCTTCACGGAACGTGAGACATTGAAGCTCTTCTTGCAGGCGCTCGATGTCGATCATCTTGATGTGCAGCCGATCCATGGCTGGTTGGAAAAGAAAAAACAGGCAGAACAGGCGGTGATCGCATGAATGCAGTGATGTCATTAAAAGGGAGAGATTTTTTAACGCTTCTTGATTTCTCGACAGAAGAAATTTTGGACTTGCTGGCGTTAGCAACTGATTTAAAAGCGAAACAAAAAGCCGGTGTATCGTATACGCCGCTTTCCGGGAAAACAATGGCGATGATTTTTGAAAAGCCGTCAACGCGCACGCGCGTGTCGTTTGAAGTCGGCATGATTCAGCTTGGCGGCCAGGCGATGTATTTAAACGGAAACGATTTGCAGCTTGGCCGCGGCGAAACGATCGCCGATACGGCCCGCGTCTTGTCGCAATACGTCGATGTCATTATGATTCGCACATTTGCCCATCAAAAAGTCGAGGAGTTGGCCGAATATGCGTCCGTTCCGGTCATCAACGGCCTGACGGACGACGATCATCCGTGCCAGGCGTTGGCGGATTTGCTGACGATTTATGAAGTGAAGAAAACGTTCCAAGGCGTCAAGCTCGCCTATGTCGGCGACGGGAACAACGTCGCCAACGCCTTGCTTGTGGCCGCGGCGAAAGTCGGCATGGATGTCGCCATCGCCTGTCCGCCGGGCTATGAGCCAAGGAAAGAATATGTCGAGGCGGCGTGCCGGATCGGTGAACAGACAGGCGCCGCCGTCACGGTGACGCACGACCCGCTTGTGGCGGTGGCGGGGGCGGATGCGATTTATACGGATGTCTGGACGAGCATGGGCCAAGAAAGCGAAAGTGCTGAGCGGCTACAAGTGTTTCAGCCGTATCAAGTCAACGAAGAGCTCGTCAAAGCGGCAAAACCGGATTATCTCTTTTTGCATTGTCTGCCGGCCCACCGCGGCGAAGAAGTGACGGCCGGCGTCATGGACGGTCCGAACTCGGTCGTCTTTGAGCAGGCCGGCAACCGGCTTCATGCGCAAAAAGCGATTTTGTTGTCCGTTTTATAGCAAAGGGGGAATTCCCGTTTCGGGAGTTCCTTTTTCACTTTGAAAAGGATTTCGAGGGGAGAGCTCCTTTTCGTTGTGAACAGCTTGGCGTTCCGTTTGCGATCTTCCATCATTTTCCTTCTTATGAACAGCGATGAAACCGGGCATGATAACAAATGCAATCGAAGCAAGGGGGATGAAACAAATGGGCCAACCGCGCCATTTCAAACCAGGCGATAAAGCGCCGAACAACGGCGTGTATATTGAAATCGGCGAAACGGGAGACAATGTAAAGCACCCGAAAAAGCTGAAACTGAAAGCCGGCGATACGTTTCCAGAAACGTCGAACCATAACCGGCATTGGACGTATTTGCGCAAACCGTGAAGCAGAACAAAAGCCATTCCAAGCATGGAGTGGCTTTTCATTTGCCGTGCGCTTTGCGATCCGCTATAATGATTTATGGTCAAAGAAGGTCAAATGGAGGGGACGGCATGGACGCAAGCCGTTTGACGGAAAAACTGCAAGAGGCGCTTATGGCGGCGCAGTCGATCGCCAAAGAGCGGCATCATCAACAGCTTGATGTCGAACATCTTCTGCTGGCGCTCCTCGAGCAAGAAGATGGCTTGGCGCCGCGGCTGTTTGCCCTTTGCGGCGCCGACCGCGCTCAGGCGATCCGCTGGCTGCAAGACCGGCTTCGCCAAAAGCCGGAAGTGCACGGAGCGGGAGAGGGACAGATGTACGTTGCGCCTGCCTTGGCGCGGCTGCTTGAGGAGGCGGAAAACGAAGCGAAGCGAATGCAAGATGAGTACATATCGGTCGAACATGTGCTGCTCGCGCTGTCTCATGGCGCCGAGCCGGTTGCCCGGCAACTGGCATCGTTTGGCTTGACAGAGGAAGCACTGGTAGAAGCCGTGAGAAAGGTAAGGGGGAATCAACGCGTGACGAGTCCACATCCGGAAGCAACCTATGAAGCGTTGGCCAAATACGGGCGCGATCTTGTCGCCGAGGCGAAGGCGGGAAAAATCGACCCGGTCATCGGCCGCGACAGCGAAATTCGCCGCGTCATCCGCATTTTGTCGCGGAAGACGAAAAACAACCCGGTGCTGATCGGTGAGCCGGGCGTTGGGAAGACCGCTATTGTCGAGGGGCTCGCCCAGCGCATCGTGCGCAAAGACGTCCCGGACGGGTTGAAAGACAAAACGATTTTCGCTCTTGACATGAGCGCGCTCGTCGCCGGAGCGAAGTTTCGCGGTGAGTTTGAAGAGCGGCTGAGGGCTGTATTGAACGAAATTAAAAAAAGCGAGGGCCGCATCATCTTGTTTATCGACGAGCTGCACACGATCGTTGGCGCCGGCCGGGCCGAAGGGGCGATCGACGCCGGCAATATGTTAAAGCCAATGCTCGCCCGCGGCGAGCTGCGCTGCATCGGGGCGACGACGCTTGATGAGTACCGACAATACATCGAAAAAGACCCAGCGCTCGAACGCCGCTTCCAGCAAGTGCTCGTCCAAGAGCCGACCGTCGAGGATACGATTTCGATCTTGCGCGGATTGAAAGAGCGATACGAAGTGCACCATGGCGTGAAAATTCACGACCGGGCGCTCGTCGCGGCCGCGGTGTTGTCCGACCGCTACATCTCGGATCGCTTTTTGCCTGACAAAGCGATCGATCTCGTTGATGAGGCGTGCGCAACGATCCGGACGGAAATGGAATCAATGCCGTCCGAGCTTGATGAAGTGATGCGCCGCGTCATGCAGCTGGAAATTGAAGAGGCGGCGTTAAGCAAAGAGACGGATGAAGCGAGCCGCGAGCGGCTGGCGGCATTGCAAAAAGAACTCGCTGACTTGCGCGAAAAAGCGAATGCCATGAAAGCGCAATGGCAACAAGAGAAAGAGGCGCTTGACCGTGTCCGCCGCGTGCGCGAGGAACTTGAGCGGGCGAAGCGTGAGCTCGAGGACGCGGAAAACGACTACGATTTAAACAGGGCGGCCGAGCTGCGTCATGGACGGATCCCGCAGCTTGAGAAGCAGCTCAGGCAGCTCGAGCAAGAAATCAGCGAGCAACGGGAAGGAAAATTGCTGCGCGAGGAAGTGACGGAAGAAGAGATTGCCGAAATCGTGTCGCGCTGGACAGGCATTCCGCTCACCCGCCTTGTCGAAGGGGAGCGGGAAAAGCTGCTGCGGCTTCATGAATGGCTCCATAAGCGAGTCATCGGCCAAGACGAAGCGGTGGAGCTCGTCGCCGACGCCATCTTGCGGGCGCGGGCCGGGATGAAAGACCCGAACCGTCCGATCGGCTCGTTTTTGTTCCTTGGACCGACCGGCGTCGGCAAAACGGAGCTGGCCAAAGCGCTGGCCGAGGCGCTGTTTGACAGCGAGGAGCAGCTCATTCGCCTCGATATGTCCGAATACATGGAAAAACATGCTGTCTCCCGTTTGATCGGGGCGCCGCCCGGCTATGTCGGCTATGAGGAAGGCGGCCAGCTGACCGAGGCAGTGCGGCGCAAGCCGTATTCCGTTCTATTGTTCGATGAAATCGAAAAAGCTCATCCGGACGTGTTCAACATCCTGCTGCAGCTGCTCGATGACGGACGGCTCACCGACTCGCACGGGCGGACGGTCGATTTTAAAAACACAGTCGTCATTATGACATCGAACATCGGCTCGCCGCTGTTATTGGAACACAAAGACGGCGACATCGATGAACAGACGCGCAGCCAAGTGTTTGACCAATTGCGCGCCCATTTCCGCCCAGAATTTTTAAACCGGATCGACGATATCGTCTTATTTAAGCCATTGTCGATGAATGAGGTGAAAGGCATCATCGAAAAGTTCGCCCGCGAGCTGTCGGCCCGTTTGGCCGATCGGCATATCGAACTCGTGCTGACCGAAGCGGCGAAGCAATACATCGCCGAAGCGGGCTTCGATCCGGTCTACGGCGCCCGCCCCTTAAAGCGGTTTATGCAAAAGCAGATCGAAACGCCGCTTGCGAAAGAGCTGATCGCTGGGCGGGTGAAAGATTACAGCACCGTCACGGTCGATGCCGAAAACGGCCGGCTTGTCATTCGCCCGTCAGCATGAAACGAGTCGAAGAGGCGGGGGATAGCCGGGGGAAGAGACGCGCTTCTTGCTGGCAGCGTCAAACGTTTTTATGCCCCCATAAAGCCCATCCCATTGAGCATTGTGGGGCACGTGGCCGGCTGCAGAAAACACCAACCTACACCCATCAAGATGGAATCCCTCCTCGACTTACGCCTATATACGTGTTGGAATGGGGCTTCTCGATGACAAAAACAACGCCTTGGGACTTTCAACCCAAGGCGTTGTCTTATGAGGAGAATGATCAATGGCGATGATCCCCAGCCGGCTCGTCCGGAATCAAAGCGGCGACGACAAGGACTAAAACGGTCACGATCACGCCGAGCAAGGCGCCGGTTGTGAAGTTGTAGCCGATGCCTTGCATCGAGCCCATGACGTACGTCGCCATTTGCACAAGCAAAAACGTCCAAAAAAACGTCCAAAACAAGCGCATCCCATTTCCTCCTATCTTCGCATCATTCCTTTTCCTATCATATCATAATTTGCTCGTTTAGGCATATACCCGGGCGTTTTTTTCTGCCCGGCATATCGTATACTGTACAATTATGTATCGTCAAACAAGGGTGAATGGAAACGATGGCAGGACAACGACGGTTTTTCCAACTCGATGAACAATGGTGCATCGTTCACGTGCCGGAGCGCCCAAACGGGTTTGCCCTTTTTTTAATGGGCGATGGCGACCATTTCGTGAATGAACAGACGAGTTTTTGGCTCGAGCATCCGAGACGGCGCCAGTGGCTGGACGAGTGGCTTGAACAAGGGTACACGGTGTTTTCATCTCATTTGTACGGCCGGCATTGGGGAAGCCCGAAGGCGGTCCGGCTGGCGCGCCAACTCATCTACTCGGTATTGAAAAGCGAGATCGTCAACCGACGCATCTATATCGTCGCCGAAGGAATGGGCGCGCTCGTCGCCCTGCAGTTGCTTGGCGTCATGCCGAGGCAAATCCGCGCCGTCGCCATGCTCAACCCTTGCCTTGATGTGCGCGCCCAGCTTGAACACGAGCGGGGCCACCCATTCGTGTATCGGCGGATGGTAAAAGAAATCGCCCTCGCTTACGGATTGAAGGAAGAGGAAGTGCCGGAGGGTGTCCCGTCTCTTTTCCTTAGCCCGCACGATGTCCCGGTGATGATTTGGCAGCTCGCCGGCGTGAGCGAATACCCGTCCGCATTGCATAGCCGGAAGTACGAACAATGGATGAAAACAACCAACCACCGGGTGCGCATCGTCTACCAGCTGCCGGAAAAGCGGCGCCAGCTTGCTTGGCAGATCGGGCAATTTTTTCGCCAATATAACGAACTCCCGTAAAGAGCGAAGGCAGACGCATGAGGTTGTTGCGTCTGCTATTTTTTCAATCCATCGATGAGCGAGGAGATTTTTTTGATGAGCGGTTTCAGCTGCTGCAACGAGTCCGTCAGCGTACCGACGTTTTCGACGAGTTTCATCAAATCAATGTTTGGCAGCGGGAGCGGCTCCGTTTTTGTTTGTTCGTCCCGCTGGCCGGTCCGTTTTGGAGGAAAGGGGCCGAACATGAGGTGGGAGAAGCGGTCGCGCTCTTCACGGCTTTGCCGGGATGATGGGACGTTCGCCATAAAATCAGTCCTCCTTTTTTCCTCATCGTTTGCTTGTCATTGTATTGTATGGCGGAGGTAAAACGTTGGTTTGGACAAATGCCTTCGGGCGGGAAGAAAGCAATAGGATTCCGGCCGGGAAGGCGCGCTTTTGCTATTGCGCATATGCGCTCTTTCCGTTAAAATTAGTACCAAGTAATAATAATTGGTTATGTGGACTGATTGTACGTTGACAATTGTGCTGTACTTGGGAGGCTTTTCGGTTATTTTGGAAGAAAAAAAGGAGATGAATGGTATGGGAGCAGGAATTATCGGGGTCGGCCGCTATGTGCCGGAAAAGGTGTTGACCAACGCCGACTTGGAGAAAATGATGGATACATCAGACGAATGGATTCGGACGCGCACTGGGATTGAGGAACGCCGCATTGCGGCAGATGACATCGATACGTCCGATATGGCGTATTTTGCTGCCGAAAAGGCGCTTGCGGATGCCGGTGTCGAGGCGAAAGACATCGATCTCATTGTCGTTGCTACCGTAACGCCAGACCGTTCCTTTCCATCAGTTGCTTGCATGCTGCAAGAGCGGCTTGGGGCTGTCAACGCCGCGGCAATGGATCTCAGCGCCGCCTGCTCCGGATTTATGTACGGAATGGTCACGGCTGCCCAATTTATTGACACGGGGGTTTACAAGTATATATTAGTAGTGGGGGCCGATAAGCTGTCAAAAATCACCGATTGGACAGACCGCAATACGGCGGTGTTGTTTGGCGATGGAGCCGGTGCGGTTGTCATGGGCCCAGTGTCGCCAGGGCGGGGCATTTTATCATTTGAATTGGGCGCTGACGGAACAGGAGGAAAACATTTATACAAAGACGAATATATCGTGATGAACGGCCGGGAAGTGTTCAAGTTCGCCGTCCGGCAGATGGGAGAGTCAAGTGTGCGGGTGCTTGAAAAAGCGGGGCTGACAAAAGAGGATGTCGATTTTCTCATTCCCCATCAAGCGAACATCCGTATTGTGGAGGCGGCGAGACAGCGGCTCGAGCTGCCGGAGGAAAAAATCTCGACAACGATTCGCCGCTATGGAAACACATCCGCGGCCTCCATTCCGATTTCGCTCGTGGAGGAGCTGGAGGCAGGAAACATTCGCGACGGTGATCTCATCGTCATGGTCGGGTTCGGCGGCGGGCTGACATGGGGCGCGATCGCCTTGCGTTGGGGCCGTTGATGTTCTGTATCCCAACATCATTATCCAGAATAAAGGAGAGGCAGAGGAATATGGAAAAAAGACGAGTCGTCGTGACCGGAATAGGCGCCGTCACCCCGCTGGGGAATGACGCAGAAACGACGTGGAAAAACATTGTCGCCGGCCAGTCCGGCATCGACATTGTCACCCGCGTCAATCCAGATGATTTTCCAGCGAAAGTGGCGGCAGAAGTGAAAGATTTTGATCCGTCGTTGTTTATGGACCGCCGCGAAGCGCGGAAGATGGACCGGTTTACGCAATACGCCGTGGCGGCGGCGCTCATGGCGGTGAAAGATGCGAATTTGGAAATCGGTGAGCATAACGCCGAGCGGGTCGGTGTTTGGATCGGCTCTGGCATCGGCGGTATGGAGACGTTTGAGCAGCAGTTTGAAATTTTCCAGCAGCGCGGCTATCGCCGGGTGAGCCCGTTTTTCGTGCCGATGATGATTCCGGATATGGCTGCGGGGCAAGTCTCAATCATCCTTGGGGCGAAAGGAATGAATTCATGCACGGTCACCGCTTGCGCGACGGGCGCAAACTCGATCGGCGACGCGTTTCGGGTCATTCAGCGCGGCGATGCGGATGTGATGATCGCGGGGGGAACGGAGGCGCCGATTACGAAAATGTCGTTTGCCGGCTTTTGCGCGAATACGGCCCTTTCGACCAATCCGGATCCGAAAACGGCAAGCCGCCCGTTTGATAAAAACCGTGATGGCTTTGTCATGGGGGAAGGGGCAGGCATTATCGTGCTTGAAGAGCTGGAGCATGCGTTGCGCCGCGGGGCGAAAATTTACGCGGAAATTGTCGGCTACGGCGCGACGGCTGACGCATATCATATCACTGCACCGGCGCCGGGCGGTGAAGGCGGCGTGCGGGCGATGCGACTGGCGCTGCAGGATGCCGGCTTGCAGCCGGAGGACATCGACTACATTAACGCCCACGGCACAAGCACGGAGTACAATGACAAATATGAGACGATCGCCATTAAAGAAGTGTTTGGCGACCATGCCTATAAGCTTGCGATCAGTTCTACAAAATCGATGACCGGTCACCTGCTTGGCGCAACCGGCGCGGTGGAAGCCATTTTCTCTGTGTTGGCGATCCGCGATGGTGTCATTCCACCGACCATCAACTATGAAACGCCGGATCCGGAATGCGACTTGGACTATGTGCCGAACGAAGCCCGCCGGCAGACTGTGCGCGCAGTGTTAAGCAATTCGTTTGGATTTGGCGGCCATAACGCGACATTGATTTTCAAAGCGTATGCGCAATAGATAGCAATGAAGGCCATTAGCCTCGGCCGGACGAACCCGGCCCCGTTGGAAGACGGGCGCCGGGCTTCACTCCGGACGGGGCTTTTTTCGTTCACCGTCCCGGTTGCCTTGACATAAGGTAGCAAAAAGGGAGGGAAGACGATGGGACTGGCTCCAACTGATCGTTGGCTTGAACAAGATGAAGGCGATCCGCTCCGTGTTTGCGCCCGGCTGGCGCCGTTTTTTGCCGATGCACCAGCGCGCGCCATTCATCGTTATTTATGCTTATATGGCATGTATCGAAGCGCCCGGCAGGCCGTTCGCCTTTTGCCGGAGATGAAGGCAAAAGGCCTTTGGGAGCGGCTTGCCCGCTTATATGACGAACAGCGGGTGAGATGGAAAGGGCCTGACGTTCCGGTGTTTTTGCTGCCGGCCGATGATGAAAACCGGAAACTTTTGCGCGAGTTTCGCGGAAAAGGAGGAGTGGCGTTTGCCGATAAGCTCGTTTTCTTTTTGCTGCCCGATCATCGCGACGAGGAGGTCGCGGCATTGGTGGCGCATGAGTACAACCATGTTTGCCGGCTGAAGCAGCTGCCGTATGGCGGCAAAGAGGCGACGCTGTTAGATGCGGTGATTATGGAAGGGCTGGCAGAACATGCGGTCGCTGAAACAGTCGGACCGGAACAATGCGCCGACTGGACGTCGTATTATACTGACAGGGAGATCGAGCGGTTTTGGCGCCGCTACATCGCCCCCAATCAAGATGCCGCTGTTTCGCACCCACTCAGCTCCCGCATTTTATACGGCCTTGGGTGGTATCCGAACATGGGCGGCTATGCAGTCGGTTATGCCATCGTCCGCCGCTGTTTGGAGCGGGGGTATTCATTGGCTCAATTGATGGCGATGGAGGCGAAACAAATGGTTGCTTTAGCCGGTCTGGACAGCCGCGGGTAAGGCGGGATGGACCAGGGGCGATGATAGGCATCTTGTCCACCGAACAGGCATATACGTAAAGAAAGGACGTGGACAAGAAGGAAGGGAAGCCCGATGGTCCGCCTGTTTTTTTATTTGGTCGGCTTTGGTTTTTCGGTCGTCGGCGGCATGATGATGATCGTCTATTTAAACATCATCACCCCGGAGCACGGGTTTGGTGAATACGCTGCTTATATCGCGACAAGGGCGGAATGTTATTTATTGCCGCTCGGCTTGTTGCTTATGTGGGCGAGCTTGTCGTTTCCAAGCCGTGGCTCATAGTGGGGAAAAGAGGGCGAAATGGAATAAAATTCTGCCCCTCTGCCTATACTGATGGACAAACACGTCTGGAAGTGAGGGGTATCACATGCTTTACCTGCACGACATTTGGGTGAACTGGTTTGAAGGTGAAGAGAACGGGTACAACGTCTGCCATTTTCACGAATGGCGCAAAGACGACCAAATTGAGTTGCTTGACCAAGTACCGCTGTTAAAAGTGTCCCCGGCTCTATTCCAATATATTGAAAACAGTTTATCCGACCTTCCGAAGCCGCTTTTGGACGATGTGTACCAAAAAGCCTATGTCCGCAAAAACCATGAACGGATTCAGCTCGATTATTGTTTCGTTGTGACCGACGGAGCTGGCATTTTGGCCGTCGATACGATCGGCTATCATATTCCGATCCGCAAAAGCCGCCTCA
This sequence comes from Geobacillus subterraneus, assembly GCF_001618685.1. Classification (GTDB taxonomy): domain Bacteria; phylum Bacillota; class Bacilli; order Bacillales; family Anoxybacillaceae; genus Geobacillus; species Geobacillus subterraneus. Next base: position 1,159,401 of record NZ_CP014342.1, read on the forward strand.
TTCCGCGGCAAGAGCAGCTTGTGTACGAGATGGCCGCCGAGACGGAAGAGCGGGCCTACCCGCTGCCGAAGTACGAAAAAGAGTACCACATTTTGTCGCCGGCGCCGGAGTTGATGTGCGGATTGACACGGAAAGAGCGGCAGTTGAAACAGCTGTTGTTTATGGCGCTTGACCAGCTGCATTCAACGAAAAACAGCGCCGAGGTGCGCTACTGGTATACAGAATGGGCCCCGGAAAAGTACGCAGATATTCAAAAAATGTCGTTTGAGGAAGCGTGGGAACGGCTGTACGAAGAAACGAAACACGGCTGGTCTGCACGGCACGAGCAGCTATGTGAAAACTTAATTAAAGGCCAGCCGTTTTTCGAAAAGCTTTGGGAAATGGAGCAAGAGCCGAAAGTGAATTAAAAAACGGGCCAGGGCGCTATGCGCCCGCCCGTTTTTTGTATGGCGCCTTCTTACCGCCGCCCGAGGCCCATCGCTTTCTCCATTTTGCGCACCATTTCTGAGGCGACGCGGTTCGCTTTTTCCGCTCCTTCATCCAATACGCGGTCAAGCTCCTCGCTTTCCATCCAATGGTGATACCGTTCTTGAATCGGCCGGAGCGTTTCGATGACCAATTGGGCCAGGTCGGCTTTGAAGACGCCGTATCCTTTTCCTTCGTATTGCTGTTCGAGCTCCTCGATCGATTGGCCGGATAACGTCGAATAAATATTGAGCAAATTTGAAATGCCCGGTTTTCCTTCTTTGTCGTAGCGGATCGTTCCTTCCGAGTCGGTGACGGCGCTTTTGATCTTCTTCTCGATCGTTTTTGCATCGTCAAGCAGTGTGATGTATGCTTTTGGGTTCGGATCGGATTTGCTCATTTTTTTCGTCGGGTCGACAAGCGACATGATGCGGGCGCCGACTTTCGGAATGCGCGCCTCAGGGATCGTAAACAGCTCGCCGTACCGTTTGTTGAACCGTTCCGCCAGATCGCGCGTCAGCTCGATATGCTGCTTTTGGTCTTCGCCGACCGGGACGATGTCGGTGTTATAAAGCAAAATGTCAGCGGCCATCAGCGGCGGGTACGTGAGCAGCCCGGCGCTGACCGCCTCTTTGCCGGCTGACTTGTCTTTAAACTGCGTCATCCGCTCGAGCTCGCCGATATACACAATGCACTGCAGCATCCACGCCGCTTGGGCATGCGCCGGCACTTCCGATTGGATGAACAGCGTCGCTTTTGTCGGATCGATGCCGACGGCCAAATACAAAGCGGCAAGGCGGCGGATGTTTTTCCGCAGTTCGTGAGGGTCTTGCGGAACGGTAATGGCGTGTTGGTCAACGATGCAAAAATAACAGTTGTATTCATGCTGCAATTCGACAAACTGCCGCAGCGCCCCAATATAGTTGCCAATGGTGATGACGCCGCTTGGCTGAATGCCGGAAAAAATGGTTTTCATCGATCTTCACTCCCTCAAGCCAAAAATAAAAAAGGCCCTGCCAGCCCTCTGATAGGGACGGTAGGACCGCGGTGCCACCCTACTTATTGCGCGGAAAAGCGCAATCGCTCAGCCCATGCTTTGCGCATGGCCCCCTGTAACGCGGGGAACGTCCTCGCCTACTGCGTCGCCGGTTCGGCGGGAAGCTCGAAAGCCCATTCCATATGGCTAGCCGCTTGTTCGCACCTTCCACAAGCTCTCTGAAGGCATCGCCATATGTACTTTTCTTTCTCATCGCTCGGTCTATTCTAAACTTGCCTTATATTATACGGAAAACATTCAGCTGTTGCAACCTTATTGCACGGCATATCCGGCGGCGATCATCGCGAGAAACAAAAGGAGTCCGGCAAAAAGGAGCGGGTACGTGATGGCGAAACGCCGCGGACCGGGCTGTTCCTCCGATTCATGTTCTGCTGCCGCTTCCTCAAGATACCGCTCCACCCTCGTGCTGCTTCTGCGCAATCGGCGAAACCCGTATGCAAATCCGCTGAAAAACCCGCGTTCATAAACAAACAAAAGCCCGCCAGCCGAAAGCGGCACAAGAGAGAGCAAAAAGGTGGTGTTAATAAAGGCAACCGCCGTCCATGCCCCTTGCCAGAAAACGATAAGCGCACTGGCCGCCAGCATAGCGGCCACCATCCACCCTGTTCGAACGGCGATCCGTTTCATTTTGTCTCTCCCGCCTTTCCAATTCGTTGTTTTTATTTTAACATATGTAAGAGGAAGGATTGTCAATGTTATTAACAACGTTATATCAGAAAATTTGTATTCATCTTGGAAACAGAGGAACAATTTGCTTTACAATAGGGATGAGGGGCGAAAAACCTATGTTGTAAGCGTTTTCTAATATATTGACAGAAATTTTTTATTTACAACAGCGTCAAAAGTCGGTAAAATGCAGATGTAAATACAAGCCGATCTTCCTGTCTGTTTTAAGTAATTAGAAATTTTTTATTTAACAAAATAAAAAAATCCTTTTCAAATATACTAATACAGGATATAATAAGCGATGTAAGTGCAATCTTCTGAAATCAAATCATTCAGAAGATTTGCAATACGCTACATAAATTTTAAGGGGGGTTTTTAGTGAAGAAGCGATTTTCTTTATTCCTCGCTCTTCTTCTGGCGCTGTCGACGTTCCTTGCAGCGTGCGGCGGAGGCGGGGACGATAATGCCCAAGGCGGCGAAAAGCCAGCCGAGAAGAAAGAGCAAGTATTGAACTTGCTTGAAACATCAGAGATTCCATCGCTTGATCCGGCGCTCGCTACGGACCAAGTATCGTTCATCGTTTTGAACAACGTCATGGAAGGTCTTTACCGTTTAGGGAAAGACAATAAGCCTGTGCCAGGGGTAGCGGAAAGCTACACGGTAAGCGAAGACGGCAAAACGTATACGTTTAAGCTTCGTCAAGATGCGAAATGGTCAAACGGCGATCCGGTGACGGCGCACGACTTCGTGTTCGCATGGAGACGAGTGCTTGACCCGAAAACGAAAGCGGAGTATGCGTACATTATGTACGACATTAAAAATGCTGCAGCAGTCAATACGGGCAAATTGCCAGTTGACCAGCTCGGCGTCAAAGCTCTCGATAATTACACGCTCCAAGTCGAGCTTGAAAACCCGATTCCGTATTTCATCAGCTTGACGGTATTCGGTACGTTCATGCCGCAAAACGAAAAATTCGTTAAAGCCCAAGGCGACAAATACGGTTTGGAAGCCAATACGACGCTGTACAACGGCCCGTTCGTCTTAAGCGAATGGAAGCATGAGCAAGGCTGGACGTATGCGAAAAACCCGAACTACTGGGATAAAGATACGGTCAAGCTGGAAAAAATCAACGTCAAAGTCGTAAAAGAGACCGCAACAATGGTAAACCTTTACGACACGAAAAAAGCGGATCGCGTTATCCTAAGTGCGGAGTTTGTTGATAAATGGCTCTTCACCACAAGTTGTACTTGATCATTTAAGGTAGGTGTGCATAGAGGGTACAAAAAATGCGAATTTTCCTGTATGGTAAAGGTGACCAAACCAAACCATGGAGGGAAATTCGCATGTACTCTCAGTTTATCAAAGAACTCATCGATTTACCAGATGTTTTGATTCAAAAGGTGCGAAAAGAAGGGGAACGTTGGATTTTCGAACTTTCTCTACCCGAACAATGCCCGTTATGTCCTGTCTGCTTGAAGCGCACGATCAAAATGACAGACAAAAAGAAGCAATGGATGCATGGCTATGCTCAGCGAATCGGAATTTTTTGGATCGAACTTCCTGTCGAGCGCAGACGTTGTAGCACGTGTGGCGTGACGTTCAGCACGTCGTATCCAGCCATCTCTCCTCGAAGTGTGGCGACGGATGCTTTTCAGCGATGGGTCGCGCAATCTTGCATCGGAACATCCATTCAGGCGGTGGCTCGTATGCTCAAGCTTCCTTACACGACCGTTGAACGATGGTTTTATACCCATGCCCCTTCCTTCCTATCGAATGACGTCCAACCAAAGGCGGTTTGTGTCGATGAGTTTGCTTTTCGAAAAGGGCACGACTATGGAGTGGCGATCATGGATGCCGAAACGGGAGAAGTGTATGCCATGGAAGCAGGAAAGAACGAGGAAGCCATTGGGCGTGCATTGGCTCATGTGTCTCGTTCCGTTCAGTATGTCGTGAGTGACTTGGCTCCAGCGATGAAAAAAGCGATTCAACGGGTTTGCCCAGAGGCGACACATGTCGTCGACTATTTCCATGTCATTCAGCTGTTTACCGATGCTTTAGAACGTTGTCGCAAATATTTGGGCAAAGGAGGCAAGAAACACGGAAATGTTCGTTACGTTTGCCGTTTATTGAGCCAATGCCCAGAGAAATTGACGGAGGAAGAACGTCAAATCATACGAGAATGGTGTAATGAAAGCGATTACTTAAAGTCTGTTTACCAATCGCTCCAACATGTTCGCTATGTGTTCAAAAGCAAAGATGAGCAACAGGCGAAACGACGCTTGAAGGCTTGGATTCATCGGTATTTGTTTTGTCCTTGTTCCGTTGTTCGTGCCATCGCAAAATCACTCGTCAAACGAACAGACGAAATGATATCGTGCATTTTATCCCATTATTCGAATGGGAAGATGGAGGGAACGAATAACAAGATCAAGCTGATGAAACGTCGGGGATACGGATACCGAAATATCCAGCGTTTTGCACTGCGGGTTCGGCTGGAAACAGCTAACATACTTTCATGACAGGTGCAAGTACATCTTTTGGTGATGAACCTGATAAATATAAAAACGACAAAAATTTCCACACGTATCTTGAACCATCGATTTTCTGGCTGCGCATGAACACGAAGAAAGAACCGTTGAACAACGTCAACGCTCGCAAAGCGATCGCGATGGCTATCGATAAAGAGGCGATGGTGAACACGTTGTTCAACAACGGCTCGGTTGTGGCCAACTATGCGGTTCCGAAAGACTTCGTCACCGGTCCGGACGGCAAAGACTTCCGTGACGCTAACGGCGATTTAGTGTCGTACAATGTGGACGAAGCGAAAAAATTGTGGGAGCAAGCGAAAAAAGAGCTTGGCAAAGATAAATTCACTATTGAATTGTTAAACTATGACGACGACGTCGCGAAGAAAGTCGGCGAATACTTAAAAGAACAGCTTGAAAAGAACTTGCCTGGCCTTACGGTCAACATTAAACAACAGCCGTTCAAACAAAAACTTGAGCTAGAAAGCAATATGCAGTATGAACTATCCTTCTCTGGCTGGGGTCCGGACTATCAAGACCCGATGACGTTCCTTGATCTGTGGACGACAAATAACCCGCACAACCAAACGGGCTGGTCGAATGCTGAATATGACAAGCTGATTAAAGATGCGAAAACGACGCTGCTTGGCGACTTGCAAGCCCGTTGGGACGCAATGTTGAAAGCAGAAAAAATCCTCTTTGAAGAAATGCCAATTGCTCCGCTGTATCAACGCGGCCGTGCGTATTTGCAACGTGAATACGTAAAAGACATTGTTATTCATTCATTTGGTGGAGATTATAGCTATAAATGGGCGTATATCGAGTAACCGTTCTCTAGGAGGTGCGGAGGAGAGTATATGCAAGGGCATATACTCTCCTTTTGCCTGCCAAGGCGAAAAATGTCGAAAAAACTTGAAGATTGAAATACCATTGGTATTAAACAGGAAATAAACAGAGGAGGTGCAGCCATGGCGCGGTATACGATTCAGCGGCTCGTATATATGGTGATTACGCTGTTTATTATTGCGACCGTGACGTTCTTTTTGATGAAGCTGTTGCCCGGTTCGCCGCTGCAAAACCAAGAAAAATTGACCCCAGAGCAGCGAGCCATCATTTTGAAAGAATATGGGCTCGACAAACCAGTGCCTGTCCAATACGTTCAATATTTAGGCAACTTGTTAAAAGGAGATTTGGGTGTTTCGTTCCAGTATGACAACCGGCCGGTAACAGAGTTGATCGGCGACCGGATCGGCCCGTCGGCCCAGCTTGGGTTCCAGGCGATCGTCTTGGGCACGCTCGTCGGTTTAGTGCTCGGCATTTTGGCGGCTATTCGCCATAACAGTTGGGGAGATTATACAGCCACGGTCATTGCAGTCATCGGGATTTCCGTTCCGTCGTTCGTGTTGGCCGGATTTCTGCAGTATTTCATCGGTGTTAAACTGCAATGGCTGCCGGTCGCGTTTTGGGAAGGGTTTAAGTATACGATTATGCCGACGTTGGCGCTGTCTGTCGGCGTCATTGCCAACACCGCCCGCTTTATGCGTACGGAAATGCTTGAGGTGCTGTCATCCGATTATATTTTAACAGCCCGCGCGAAAGGGATTAGCAATGCGGGGGTCATCATCAAGCATGCGATCCGCAACTCGCTCATTCCAGTTATCACAATTCTCGGACCGATGGCGGTCAACTTAATGACGGGAACGCTCGTCATCGAGAAAATTTTTGCCGTTCCCGGTCTCGGCGAGCAGTTTGTCCGTTCGATCGAGCTGAACGACTACCCTGTCATTATGGGCACTACGTTGTTTTATTCGGCGTTATTGATTTTTGTCATTTTTATCGTTGATATTCTCTATGGGATTGTCGACCCACGCATTCGTTTAGCGGGAGGGAAAAAATGATGGCGAAACAACAATACGACCAGCTTTCACCGGAATGGTTTCAGCCCGCCCCGCCGAACGTCGGCGAGCAGGAAAAAATCAGCCGCCCAAGTTTGACGTTTTGGCATGACGCTTGGCTTCGCCTGCGCGAAAACAAAGCGGCGATTGCCGGGCTGACCATGATTATCATTTTAGCGTTATTGGCGATTTTTGCCCCAATGGCAAGTGAACGTTCCTATAAAGAGCAAAACTTAAGCCATGCGAAACTGCCGCCCAAAGTTCCGGTGTTGGAGCATATTAGCTGGCTGAATTTAGACGGGAAGGACGCCAATGGCGTTGATGTATATAAACAGCGCGGCGTGAAAGAGTACTATTGGTTTGGCACCGACGATTTAGGCCGCGACCTGTGGGTGAGAACATGGTATGGCACGCGCATCTCGCTGTACATCGGTTTGTTGGCCGCGTTGATCGATTTGTTCATCGGCATTGCCTATGGCGGCATTTCCGGCTATTATGGCGGCCGGGTCGACAATGTGATGCAGCGGATCATCGAAATTTTAAACGGGATTCCGTATTTGATCGTCGTCATTTTATTTATCTTAATTTTTGAGCCGGGGATTATTTCGATCACGCTGGCGATGGTCATCACCGGCTGGACGACGATGGCGCGCATTGTCCGCGGGCAAATATTGAAGCTAAAAAATATGGAATATGTGCTGGCCGCACGGACGCTCGGGGCGTCTAATTCACGGCTTATTTTTAAACATTTAATCCCGAACGTGATGGGGCCGATCATTATTACGACCATGTTTACGATTCCTACGGCGATTTTTACCGAGGCGTTTTTAAGTTTTATCGGTCTTGGCATCCGTCCGCCGGAAGCGTCGCTCGGTTCGCTCGTCAGCGAGGGATTTAAGTCGATTCAGACATATCCGCATTTGATTATTATCCCATCGATTGTCATCAGCTTGCTCATTTTAAGCTTTAACTTAGTGGCCGACGGGCTGCGCGATGCGCTCGACCCGAAAATGCGCAAATAACGGACGGAAGGGGTGAAACCGATGGAGAAAATTTTGCAGGTGAACGATTTGCATATTTCCTTTGACATCCACGCCGGTGAAGTGCAGGCGGTTCGCGGCGTCACGTTCGACTTGTATAAGGGAGAAACGCTGGCGATCGTCGGCGAGTCGGGGTCTGGGAAATCCGTGACATCCAAGGCGTTGATGCGCCTGTTGCCGACGCCGCCGAGCCGAATCAAGCAAGGGGAAATTTTATTTGAAGGAAAAGACTTGACCAAGCTGTCGGAGAAAGACATGCAATCGATCCGCGGGGCGAAAATTTCGATGATTTTCCAAGATCCGATGACGTCGCTCAACCCGACGATGACGATCGGAAAGCAAATTATGGAATCGATTTTAAAACATCAAAAGCTGTCGAAAGAGGAAGCGCGCAAACGGGCGATTGAACTATTGCAGCTGGTCGGCATTAAAAACGCCGAGCTGCGCATGAAGCAATACCCGCACCAATTTTCCGGCGGAATGCGCCAGCGTGTTGTCATCGCCATCGCCTTGGCGTGCAATCCGAAAATTTTGATCGCCGATGAACCGACGACCGCGCTGGATGTGACGATTCAGGCGCAAATTTTGGAGCTCATGAAAGACATTCAGAAAAAGCTCGGCATGTCGATTATTTTCATCACCCATGATTTAGGGGTTGTCGCCAACATGGCCGATCGAGTGGCGGTGATGTATGCCGGGAAAATCGTGGAGATCGGCACGGTGGATGAAATTTTTTACAATCCGAAACATCCGTACACGTGGGGATTGCTCGCCTCGATGCCGAGCCTTGATCATAAAGATACGGAGCTGTATTCGATCCCGGGCTCGCCGCCGGATTTGTTAAATCCGCCAAAAGGCGATGCGTTTGCGCCGCGCAATCCGTATGCGCTCAAAATCGACTATGAGCTCGAGCCGCCGATGTTCCAAGTGTCTGATACGCACTATGCGGCGACATGGCTGTTGCATGAAAAGGCACCGAAAGTGGAACCGCCGGCGATCGTGCGCGAACGGATGAAACGGTTTGCTGACATCGTCGCCCGGAAAGGAGGGAAGCCGCGTGGCTAAGCAAAAGCTGCTTGAAGTGAAAAACTTAAAACAATACTTCCCGGCCGGCCGCGGCGAGGTCGTCAAAGCGGTCGACGGCGTCACCTTTGACATTTATAAAGGGGAAACGTTCGGCCTTGTCGGCGAGTCGGGCTGCGGCAAGTCGACAACGGGGCGGACGATCATTCGGCTGTATGAGGCGACAGACGGAGAAGTACTGTTTAACGGCGTTAACGTACACGGCAAAAAATCAAAAAAAGAGCTGAAAGAGTTAAACCGAAAAATGCAAATGATTTTCCAAGATCCGTATGCGTCGCTCAATCCGCGGATGACGGTCGCCGACATTATCGCTGAGGGCATTGACATCCACGGATTGGCGAAAACGAAAGAGGAGCGGATGCAGCGCGTCTATGAGCTGCTTGAGACGGTCGGGTTGAACCGCGAGCATGCGAGCCGCTATCCGCATGAGTTTTCCGGCGGGCAACGCCAGCGGATCGGCATCGCCCGGGCGCTCGCCGTCGAACCGGAATTCATCATCGCCGATGAGCCGATCTCGGCGCTGGACGTTTCCATTCAGGCGCAAGTCGTCAACTTGCTGAAGCGCCTGCAGCGTGAAAAAGGGTTGACGTACTTGTTTATTGCCCATGACTTGTCGATGGTCAAATACATCAGCGACCGGATCGGCGTCATGTATTTCGGGAAAATGGTCGAGCTCGCTGAATCGGAAGAGCTGTACCGCAATCCGATCCATCCGTATACAAAGGCATTGCTCTCCGCTATTCCGCTTCCAGATCCGGAAACGGAGCGGACGCGCAAGCGGATCGTCTACGACCCGGCGCAGCACGGCTATAAAGACGGGGAAGAGCTCGAATTTCGCGAAATTACACCGGGTCATTTCGTGCTTTGTTCAGAAGAGGAGTATAAGCAATACCGGGCGATGTATGCCTAAACAGCCTGCTTGGCGGAAGGAATCGTTCCGGTGGGCATGGACAGCGCCGTCTCTTCACCGACGCTCAATGCGAACGGAGAAGCAGACGGCGCGATGTCATGCGTCCATTTCCGGGCGTTATTTTTTTCCTCCGACGAAATTCCACCCTTGTTGGATGCGGCGGGAAGCCTCAACATGCTTCTCTCTCTTATTTCGGCCGAATAGCCGTTCTCCAATCGTGTTGCCTATGCTCCCCATCAAGGCGGTGATGCCGACGATCAATGCTGAAGCAATGACAAAGTCAACGAAATAGCCGGCCATAGTTCTTCCTCCCCTTTTTCTCTTCTACTTTGATTGTAGAGGATTTTCCTCCCTATTGAAAGAGGGAACGAAGAAAATTGCATTAATCGTTGAAAAACTATATCTTTCTCCACTGATTTATTGTATAATATATCATGTTAAAGTCATTTCAATTTGCAAATGATTAACAAGACGGCCGACCGCCCGGCAGGTGGGATAGGCCGTATCGCTATGCCGCCAAGCGTGTGAAAGCAGGCATAGTTGCATGAGCCCGTCAGCTCACGGGCACGGAAGCAAGGGATTCCTTGTAAAAAGGAGTGATCAAAATGGTCAAGCTATACACATCACCGAGTTGCACGTCGTGCCGGAAGGCGAAGGCGTGGCTCGAGAAGCATGATATTCCTTATGTTGAACGCAATATTTTCTCCGAGCCGCTGACGGTCGAGGAGATTAAAGAAATTTTACGGATGACGGAAACGGGGACGGATGAAATCATTTCGACCCGCTCGAAAGTGTTCCAAAAGCTGAACATTAACCTTGAATCTTTACCGCTGCAAGATTTGTACGAGCTTATTCAAAAAAATCCGGGCATTTTGCGCCGGCCGATCATCATCGATGAAAAGCGGCTTCAAGTCGGTTATAACGAAGATGAAATCCGCCGCTTCCTGCCGCGCAAAGTGCGGGCGTATCAGCTCCGCGAAGCGCAGCGGTTAGTGAACGGGTGATCAAAAAACTTCTACATGGCACGCCATGTAGAAGTTTTTTATCAGCGTCCGGTCAGTGCCATTTGACAGTGCGCGCCCGGCGGTTGGCCGCAAAGCCGAGCACAACGGCAAGAATGGCCGCTGAGAGCGGGAAGAGGAGTTCCCAACGCGGATCATAAAACGGGCGCAGCTGTTCTTCGGCGGCGATCATTTTTCCGGCGGTGTAAGCCAATAAGGCACCGCCGATATAAATGAGAAACGGGAACCGTTCCATGGCATAAAGAATGATTTTGCTGCCTACAATGATGATAGGAACGGAGCAGAGAAAGCCGAAGACGACAAGCCCGATATGGCCTTGGGCCGCCCCGGCGATGGCGATGACGTTGTCCATGCCCATGACGATATCGGCGGCAACGATCGTCCGCACCGCTTTCCAGAGCGATGGTTCCGCCTTAATCGTGGCCGGTTTTTCGTCTTTTTGCCCAATCAGCTTCAAGGCGATCCAAAAGAGGATGAGGCCGCCGGCAAGCTGCAAAAACGGAACAGTCAACAGCCACACAACGGCCGCCGTCAATAAAATACGGACGGCGATCGCCAGCGCCGTACCGAGGACGATGGCGATGTTCCGCTTCTGTTCCGGCAAATTGCGGCTCGCTAACGCAATGACAACCGCATTGTCCCCGCCGAGAATGACATCGATGCCGATGATTAATAAGATCGAGACGATATATTCATCCACCATAGGCGTCCCTCATTCCGTCCGTGTTCATCACCATTATAGTAGGGCATGGCCGGTTTCATAACCAATTTTTAAAAACGCGTTTTTTTATTTCCCTTCCTTCGCTTTTTATCATAAAATATAAAGTACAAGATATAAGTTTTCATTAATAAAGAGAATGTCTAGGGGCACGATCCCTTCCCTTTTTTATTTCTTTGTTTAGAAGGGAGAGTTGAGAAGATGGAAATTGAACGCATCAATGATCATACGGTAAAATTTTATATTTCGTATGTTGATATAGAGGAGCGCGGTTTTGACCGTGAAGAGATCTGGTACAATCGGGAACGGAGCGAGGAACTGTTTTGGGAAATGATGGATGAAGTCCATGGTGAAAGCGATTTTTCGCTCGACGGCCCGCTTTGGATTCAAGTGCAGGCGTTGGAAAAAGGGCTTGAAGTTGTCGTGACGAAAGCGCAGTTGTCCAAGGACGGGAGCAAGCTTGAGCTGCCGCTTCCGGAAGAAAGATGGCGCGAGTTCTCGGTGTCGGCCGATGAGAAGATCGAATCGCTGTTTGGCCACCATTTCCATTTTGGCCGAAGCGATGCCGCCGAAGGCAGCGGGGAGCAGGACGTCCTCCAGTTTGTCATTTCGTTTAAAGATATCGAGGACGTGATCTCCTTGGCGCATCGCGCGGACTTTTCCAGCTTGTCGAACCGCCTGTTCCAGTTTGAAGGGCGCTACTATTTGTTTGTCGAATTTGACGAACAATATAGCGAGCATGAAGTAGACAATATGCTCAGCCTCCTTCTGGAATACGGAAACGATTCGCAGCTGACGATTTACCGTCTGGAAGAATACGGGATTGAAATTATGGGCGACAACGCGCTCGAAACAGTAAAAGGATATTTTCCAGCCCCATAACGTTTCCATTTCGCCGATTTCGCTGCCAGAAATCGGCGTTTTCTTCGTTAGAAAGGGAAGGGCAGTCATCATGAAAAGCAGGTGGAGGGGTTTCGTTGAGAAACGCGTCTAGGGTGGCGATTCTCGTTGTTCTTGTCGGCGTGCTGCTGGCATTGACGCACGATTATTGGGGAGGGAAGCTGCTCGGCATTTTCAGTGTGCTCATCTCGTGCTCGGTCGTCTTTATCGCGTTTGTCATTTCACTCGAGAACCGAAAACCATCGCAAACGATCGCCTGGCTGGCAGTGTTAGGCAGCTTTCCGTTTGTTGGGTTTTTGTTTTATTTATTGTTTGGGCGCAACTATTGGCAACAGCGGCGCTTTAAAAAGAAGGCGGAATCTGATGAGGCGGTGTTGCTGAAGTTTCAAGAGCCGTCGCCGATCGCCATAGAGCGGCTGCCGATGGCACCCCATCAGCGCCCGCTGTTGCATCTCGCCTATCGCATCGGCCAACATCCGGTTTCATTGGCGTCGCAGACGGCGGTGTTGACGAATGGCGAAGAGACGTTTGCCGCGATTTTTAACGAGCTGGAAAAAGCGGAGCACCATATCCATTTGGAATACTATATCGTCCGCCATGATGGAATCGGCCAAAAACTGAAGCATGTCCTGATGGAAAAGGCGCGCCAAGGCGTGCGCGTTCGTTTTTTGTATGATGCCGTCGGCAGCTGGAAGCTGTCGAGCGCCTACATTGAAGAGCTGCGCGCGGCTGGGGTGGAGATGATTCCGTTTTCGCCGGTGCGTCTGCCGTTTTTGAGCAACCAAATCAACTTCCGCAACCACCGGAAAATCATTGTCATCGACGGGGGCGTCGGTTTTGTCGGCGGATTGAACATCGGGGATGAATATTTAGGGAAAGACGAGTATTTTGGATTTTGGCGCGATACCCATTTGTTGATTCGGGGAGAGGCCGTCCGGACGCTGCAACTCATTTTCTTGCAAGACTGGTATTATATGACGGGTGAACGGTGGTTGACGCCGGAATATTTATCACCGCCGCTCATTGTCGAAGAAGGCCAGGGCGGGGTGCAGCTCATCGCCGGCGGTCCGGACCAAAAGTGGGAAGTGATTAAACAGTTGTATTTTGCCATGATTACATCGGCGAAACGGTCGATTTGGGTCGCCTCGCCGTACTTTGTGCCAGATGAAGACATTTTAACGGCGCTGAAAGTAGCGGCGCTAAGCGGCATTGACGTCCGTCTGCTGGCACCGAAGCGCCCGGACAAAAAAATCGTCTTTTACGCCTCGCGTTCGTATTTCCCAGAACTGCTGGAAGCCGGGGTGAAAATTTACGAGTACGAAAAAGGGTTTTTGCACAGCAAGGTGATCGTCGTCGATGGCGAGCTCGCTTCGATCGGCACCGCAAACATGGATATGCGCAGCTTTCATTTAAACTTTGAAGTGAACGCATTTTTGTATTATACGGACAGCACAAACAAACTTGTGCGCGACTTTTTGGAAGATTTCCGCCATGCTTCCCTCATTGATTATGAGCAATTCCAGCAGCGTCCATTCCGGGTGCGGATCGTTGAATCGGTCTCTCGCCTGCTGTCGCCGCTGTTGTAGAACCGTGTTTTTGATCGCCTCTGATGCAAGCCCGCCGATTCGGCGGGCTTTTTTATTGACACGGCTAAAGTCGGCAGGAAAATGAGGGGCGTTTGTCGAAACGATAGGCGGACGAAGACAGAAGGGATGTCTTCGAAAGGACAGCAACAAACAAAAGGGAGGGAGCATCTTGTTTGTCGCCATTTCAGCCGATGGCCGGCCCATTTCGCTCGCTGGGGCGGAAAGGTGGAGCCCGGAGCGGCTTGTGGAATTGAGGAACGATGAACCGTTTTTTTGTCCGGCTTGCCGGAAGGAGGTTGTGCTGCGGTCCGGCCGCCATCGTCTGCCGCATTTCGCCCATCGGAAAGGGACGGTCTGTCCGTTCGAGCATGAACCGGAGTCGGAGCGGCATTTAACCGGAAAGCGCGATTTGTTCGCATGGCTCGTCCGCCAAGGGGTCGAAGCGAAGCTTGAGCCATATTTGACCGCCATCGGGCAGCGTCCTGATGTGTTATTCCGCTATGGCCCCCATCTGTATGCCCTCGAATACCAATGTTCCCCGATCGATGAATCGCTGTTTTGCGAACGCAATGACGGCTACCGTCGCCTCGGCATCCGGCCGCTTTGGGTGTTAGGGGCGCATCACTTGCGGCGCTCGCCGAAACGCCCGAATGAAGTGTCGCTCTCCCGCTTTCAATGGCTGTTTGCCCGCCGTGTTCCGTTTTCCGTTGCCCCTCATGTATGGTACTATAGTCCGGAAACGAAGCGTTTTATCTTTCTTTCTCGACCGTTGCCGCTGTCGGTGCGCCGCACGTTGGCCACCATCGATTCGCTCCCGCTTTCCTCGCTGTCGTTCGCCGCTTTGACTGCCGCCCATCCGCAGCCGCTTCCGCCGACATTTTGGGAACAATGGCTTGAAGGGAAAAAACAATGGCGCCGCACGTTCCCGCTTTATCCGAATAAGGCGGTGCGCCGCATTTGCGCCGATTTTTATCAAGCCGGCATCGTCCCGTCGCTATTTCCGACTGAAGCCGGCTGGCCATTGCTGCGTGGCTATTTATGGGAGACGGCCCCATTCATTTGGCAAACATACGTCCTTCTGCCGCTCCTTCGCCAGCAGGGAAAGCCGCTGCCGCTGGCAGCGCTCTTTCGGTGGATCGATGGGAAAATCCGCACCGGGCGGCTCGCGCCGCGCCGCCTGCCGCTTGTCGGTCAGGACACTTACCGGCAGGCCGTCCGCGAATATTTACATTGGTTACGTTTGCTCGGCTATCTCCGCTGCGAGAGAGGGAGTGGGGTTTGCTTGGCCAAGCCGCTGTCGTTTCCAGCGACGGTCGAGGATGTCATCCGCCAAGACGCCGCTCTTCTTGAGCAAATTCACCGGACGCCGGCGCTGGCGACATATCGGGTGACGCTCGAATTTGGAACTGAAGGGAAAAATGAGCAAAAAACAGGAAAAGAGGGGGAAAATAGTGAATAATAATTCCTGTATCGATTGTTTAAGGAGGGACTATAGTGGTGGAAGAGAACAAGGCAACGAAATCGCTTCCGTCCCGGAGCGAAATCCCTGTCGAGGAAACGTGGCGGCTCGAGGACATTTTCCCGACCGATGACGCTTGGGAACAGGAGTTTCAGCAAGTGAAGGCGATGATTCCGAAGATCAGCGAATACAAAGGGCGGCTTGGCGAATCGCCGGAAGTGATGTATGAAGCGCTGCAATACCAAGATGAAGTGTCGATGCGCCTCGGCAAGCTGTATACATACGCCCATATGCGCTATGACCAAGACACGACGAACGCGTTTTACCAAGGGATCAACGACCGGGCGAAAAGCTTGTACAGCGAAGCGTCGAGCGCGATGGCGTTTATCGTGCCGGAAATTTTGGACATTGATGAAGCGGTGTTGCGTTCGTTTTTGGAGCAATACGAACCGCTCAGGCTGTATCAACACGCGCTAGATGAAATTACGCGCCAGCGCCCGCACGTCTTGTCAGCTGAAGAAGAAGCGCTGCTGGCACAGGCGGCTGAGGTCATGCAGGCGACATCATCGACATTCAGTGCGTTAAACAACGCTGACTTAACGTTCCCGACGATCCGCGACGAAAATGGGGATGAGGTGGAAGTGACGCACGGCCGGTTTATCCGCTTTTTGGAAAGCACCGACCGCCGCGTCCGCCGCGATGCGTTTCATGCGGTATACCATACGTACGAGAAGTTTCAGAATACGTTTGCCAACACGCTTGCGGGCACGGTGAAAAAAGACAACTTTTTCGCCCGTGTCCGCCGCTACAGCTCAGCGCGGGAAGCGGCATTGGATGCGAACAAGATTCCAGAGAGCGTCTATGATAATTTGATTGCCACGATTCACGAGCACTTGCCGTTGTTGCACCGGTATGTGCGGCTGCGCAAAAACGTGCTTGGGCTCGACGAACTGCATATGTACGACTTATACACCCCGCTCGTGCAAGATGTAAAAATGGAAGTGACCTACGGCGAAGCGAAGCAATATATGCTTGACGGGCTGGCGCCGCTTGGCGAGGAATATGTAGCAATCATCAAGGAAGGGCTTGAGAACCGTTGGGTCGATGTGCGCGAAAATAGAGGAAAGCGAAGCGGAGCCTATTCATCAGGGGCGTACGGCACGCATCCGTACATTTTGCTGAACTGGCAAGACAACGTAAACAACTTATTTACGCTCGTGCATGAGTTCGGTCACTCGGTCCATAGCTACTATACGCGCAAAACACAGCCGTATCCGTACGCCCATTATTCGATTTTTGTTGCTGAAGTGGCGTCGACATGCAATGAGGCGCTGTTGAACGATCATTTGTTGAAAACGATCGATGATGAGAAAAAACGGCTATACTTGTTGAACCATTATCTTGAAGGGTTCCGCGGCACCGTCTTCCGGCAGACGATGTTTGCCGAGTTCGAGCATTTGATCCATCTGAAAGCGCAGGAGGGGGAAGCGCTGACGGCAAAGACGCTCACGTCGCTCTATTATGACTTGAACAAAAAGTATTTCGGCGAGGATATGGTGGTTGATGAAGAAATTGGCCTTGAATGGGCGCGCATCCCGCATTTTTATTACAACTATTACGTGTATCAGTATGCGACCGGCTTCAGTGCAGCGACGGCGCTCAGCAAGCAGATTTTAGAGGAAGGCGAGCCGGCGGTGAAACGGTATATCGACTTTTTAAAAGCCGGCAGCTCCGATTATCCGATCGAGGTGTTGAAAAAAGCGGGCGTCGATATGACAAGCGCCGAACCGATCCGCCAAGCGTGCCAAGTGTTTGCGGAGAAATTGGAAGAAATGGAACGCTTGCTTGGAAAGTAAAACGGATGCGGCGTTATAGCCACATCCGTTTGGACGGAAACCCCTTAAACTGGTGGCGGCGATTCCAGGCTGCCACCAGCCCAAGCAACGAGAAAAACAAAAGCGGCATCGTCACCCAAAGCGGGATCAGCTGCATAAGCCCTAAAAGGTTGAGGAAAAACGAAGCGACGGCGGCCGCAATCCAAAGGAATAAACCGATTCGTCTTCTCATCAACGCCGCCTCCTTTTCGTCTGCTTTTAGTTGAATATATGTACATGGCCTGCGTAATCATGACAGGTGCCAAAGGTGAGGCGAATTATGACAATAATGTGAACAAACGAGCAAACGGGTTGTCAACGGGTGTGGCTGTTTGTTAAGATAAAGATGTGAACGGAAGACAAAACTGATACCCCTTTGTTTGACCGTGAACAATTTCTCCCATCCCCTTTGTTGTCTTGACAACAAGAAGAAAGCCCGGCGTCAGCCGGGCTTTCTTCTTGTTTTCTAAGGCAGGGCGTCTTCAATATAGCGCCAAAACGTTCCGTGTTTGACAGGCACCCGCTCTACTTTTTGCTTCAGCTGCAGCTTTTTCAGTTCCGTTTCCGCTTCCTGGATGGTCCAATTGTACACAACGGCAACTTCTTTCGAGGCGACGAATTTAAAATGGCTTAAAAATGACTCGAGCGGAGGAGGAGGGGACGGCTCGGGATGGAAGCCAAGCATTTCAGCGATTAGTTCGACGTAAATATCATACGGATAGCATCCGGAAATTTTAATGCCTTCGTCTTCAATGTTTTCATTAAACAACACGAGTGTCGGCGTTTCGTCGACATCCATTTCCGAGGTGATTTTGACATCACACTGAAGCGCTTTTGCGGCCCCTGGCGAATGCATGTCGCGCAGGAATTCATCGACATCCAGCCCGGCTTCGGCGGCGCATTCCGCCAGTACAGCCAAGTCAGCGACGTTTTGTTTTTCGAGAAACAGCTGTTCTTGCAGCTTGCGCAAAAAGCGAAGGCCGGCTCGTTTTCCTTGCATTTCTGCCGCTTTAATGGCGAGTGATGGGGCAAACGGGCTCGAGACCGGGTTCTCAAGCCAGACGCTTCCGTCGCATGACATGCCAGAACGATTGGCTGTCCATTCCCACGCCTTCGCCATCGCTTCCGGTTTCGCTCCTTTGCGCGTGTTCCATGTCGCCCATTTTCCGCTCAATACGTATCTTATAGTAAAAAAATGGCCGTATTCAATCGTCAGCTTTTTGATGACCGGTTCAAGCCCCCAGCATTCCGGGCATAACGGATCGATAAACAAATACAACTCAAGCGGTTTGTTCGTGTTGCCTAACGGCTGGGAGGAGGCGCAAGGCGGCGCCGCTTTCCCAGCAAACTTCTCACTCAAGGGAATGCTCCTTTCTGTCCAAATGATCCGGGGTATTGATCATATGGTGGGCGGTGAGCACAAGACGGTGATAAAATTGTTCGCGCGCTGGCCCGGACAGGCCGATTTCATCCATGGCCGCCCGCATACAGGCAAGCCACGCTTCTGCCCGTTTCGGTGTAATTTCGAACCGAAGATGGCGCGCCCGCATCATCGGGTGGCCATGCTCGGCGGTATAAAGCGGAGGCCCGCCCAAATATTGCGTTAAAAATTGTTTTTGCTTGCGGGCGATTTCCGTAAAATCGTCAGGGAAAAGAGGGCGCAAGTCCGGGTGTGCGGCCACGCGCCGGTAAAACGCTTCGACAAGCTTCGCCACCGTTTCCTCTCCGCCGATCGCCTCATAAAGGGTTTGCCATTGTTCTGCCATTGCGGATGCTCCTTTTGCTTGAAAATCATTCGTCGTCGTTTGATTGCTATTTTATCAACAGCGGACATTTATCTCAAACAAAGTGACTTGAACACCGCGATTTACGAGCGGTAGCTTCGCAGCACACGCTCAACGTATGCCTTCGTTTCCGCAAACGGCGGCACGCCGCCGTAGCGGTCGACGCGGCCTGGTCCGGCGTTGTAGGCAGCCAAGGCGAGAGCGGTGTCACCGCCATAGCGGTCAAGAAGCTGACGCAAATAGTTTACCCCGCCGTCGATGTTCTGCGCCGGATCAAGCGGATCGTCAACGCCGAGCATTTTCGCCGTGCTCGGCATGAGCTGCATCAACCCAAGCGCCCCGGCCCGGCTTTTGGCATCCGGGCGGAAGTTTGATTCGTGGCGAATGACGGCACGGACGAGCCGCGGATCGACATCATATTTTTCCGCCGCAGCGGCAATGAGGGCATCAATAGAAGACGGCGCGACGGAAGCTGCCGCCGCCTGACTGTCTAATTTAGCGGCGCCGTTGCCGGCAGGGGCCGGATTCCGAAGCTCGTGGATCGTTGGTTCCGCTTGACTGCCAAGGTATTCGGCAAGGAGGCTGGAAAACAGCGATGGAACGGGCGATGGTAATAAGTTTGCGCGTCCAGGTGAGAACGTCTGCAACGCTTGCCATTCGACAAGCAATTTTAACGGTGAAACGGTCATCCTCTTTCCCCCATTTCATACTTGCGGGCGTAAAAGCGGGCGATTTTATTCGGCGCCGGGCGACGCGGGATGCCGAGCGTCCTGAGCAGGCGCAAAAACCGCTCCTCGCCCGCTTTGGCGTTGTCTGTCTCATATTCGAGTTCATAATCTTCGCTTTCTAAGTAACGGTTATGGTCAAGGCATAGCATGCCGCCTTCATATGGCCACTCGGCACGGTCCGTGACGAGGGAGCCGAAGCAACGGACAGCGCGCGGATCGACGTCCATTTCCTTAAGCAGCAACGCGACCGCCCCCCGCGGGGCCGCCCCGGCGAGCAACGCCTCCGCTTCAGACGGAGCGAGCGGTTCGTGTGTTTCTAAGAGCGATCCGTCCGCTTGCGTTTGTTTCAATGTCAAGGTGAATCGCCCCTCTTTCACCCGGATGCGCAACGCGGCTGCCTGTTCTTTCAAGGCGAACGAAGGGGTGTCAAAGTAATGGTTTTCCTGGCGGCGGAAAGCGCCGTCATCGAGGCGGAAGGCGGAACGAACCGCGTCAAACTCCGCTGCAGTCAACAAGTTTTTGAATTCAATTTCTACTTCTTGACGCATGATAGTTCTCCTTTGGGCAAGGCATCGTCTCTTTCTATTATCAGTTGTTTTTCGGCGAATATCAATTATTTCGTCTGCATAGGGTGAATATGGTAAAATAAAGGGCGGATGGTTGATGCGGAAGGAGAGAAACCATGAATAACAAAGTGACCGTTGAACGGGCGGAGCGGAAAGACGGCCGGCTTTGGCTGCATGTTGACGATGTTCCGGTTCCGCTCGCGAACGTGACGCCAAAACGCCATATGCTCGTCGATTCGGATGGACTGGCGTTTGTGTACATTTTGGAAACGGCTGACCGCTTTCTTTACGTCATCATCCCGAGGCAGTGGTGGCCGGAGTTGAAAGCGGCGTTTGCCAAGGAAGAGACGATCTGGCTTGAGAGCGGGGGGACGGCGGTCGAACTCGAACAGTTTGGCGAAGAATTAGCCTACTTGCTTGAAAATATTCGCGGCAACGCCAATTATGGCGAGACGCTTGAACGGTCGGTGCAAGAAGTGTTTTTTGCTGAATAAGCGAGCTGGGGCCTGCCTTTAAAAGGGGGAACAGGGGGAGCGGAGGCCGCTAAACCAGCCGGTGGATGCTCCAACGAGGGCGGCGGAGGCCGAAGCAGACTGAAAACACGCAGGCAGGTGATACGATGGTGAAACATTGGGACTTGTTTTTAGCTCCGTATAAACAGGCGGTCGAAGAGCTGAAGGTGAAACTAAGGGGGATTCGCGCCCAGTTCGAGATGATCGAGACGCATTCGCCGATCGAATTTGTCACCGGGCGGGTGAAGCCGATTGCCAGCATTTTGGATAAAGCGCAAAAGAAAAACATCCCGCTCGACCGCCTCGAGGAAGAGATGCAAGATATTGCGGGGCTGCGCATTATGTGCCAGTTTGTTGATGACATTAAAACCGTCGTCAAGCTGCTGCGCCAGCGCAACGATTTTACGATTGTTGAGGAGCGCGATTATGTCACGCAAAAAAAAGAGAGCGGCTATCGCTCATACCATATCGTGATTCGCTACCCGGTGCAGACGATCCACGGGGAGAAAAACATTTTGGCCGAAATTCAAATTCGGACGTTGGCGATGAATTTTTGGGCAACGATTGAACACTCGCTGAACTATAAATATAGCGGCCGTTTTCCGGAAGATATTAAAGCACGGCTGCAGCGTGCGGCGGAGGCCGCCTACCGCCTCGACGAGGAAATGTCGAAAATCCGCTTCGAGATTCAAGAAGCGCAAGCCGCTTTTTCACGAAAACAAGAAGCAAAAGGGGAAGGGCAATGAAACGAACGGACGCGCCGCTGGCGTTTGCCATTATCTCAAAAGGGGATGATACGTCGAACGCCCTCGCGCAAAAGATGAAAACGTATTTGCTTGATTTCGATTTGCGTTACGATGAAGAAGCGCCTGATTTGGTCGTTTCCGTCGGCGGGGATGGAACGCTTTTATACGCGTTCCACCGCTATTGCCACCGGTTGGACAAGACGGCGTTCGTCGGCGTTCATACCGGCCATCTCGGCTTTTATGCTGACTGGGTGCCGGAAGAAATTGAAAAGCTTGTCATCGCCATCGCCAAAACGCCGTACCAAGTCGTTGAGTACCCGCTGCTTGAGGTGACGATCCGCTATCTTAACGGCGGAAGCGAGGCGAAGTATTTGGCGCTCAATGAATGCACGGTAAAATGCGTCAGCGGCACGCTCGTCATGGATGTGGAGATCCGCGGCGACTTGTTTGAACGGTTTCGCGGCGACGGGCTGTGCATTTCGACGCCGACCGGCAGCACGGCATACAATAAGGCGCTCGGCGGAGCGATTTTGCATCCGTCGCTTGAAGCGATTCAAGTCACGGAGATGGCGTCGATCAACAACCGCGTCTTTCGGACGATCGGCTCGCCGCTCGTGCTGCCGGCGCACCATACGTGCCTGCTGAAGCCGGTCAATCATGTTGATTTTCAAATTACGATCGACCATTTGTCGCTGTTGCATAAAGAGGTAAAATCGATTCAGTGTCGGGTCGCCGATGAAAAAGTGCGTTTCGCCCGCTTCCGCCCGTTTCCGTTTTGGCGGCGGGTGCGCGATTCGTTTATCGCCGATCGGTAGCGGGCGTTCAGCCCTCCTCGGGCGGCGTGCCGCTAGTGCGCTGCGGGCGGATGTGCCCGTTGCCGAACGATGAAAATTTGCAACGATGAATAGAGAGGTAGACGACCATTGCCGCCATTTACGCTGACATTTTTAATCGATGAACAGCATGATGGAAAACTGCTGCGCCAATTTTTGCAAGAGAACGGCATTTCGCGGACCGCGCTCACCGATATTAAATTTCACGGCGGGGCGCTCTATGTGGACGGCCGGCCGGTCACGGTCCGCCACGTGTTGCGCGCGGGCGAGATGCTCACGGTCGCCTTTCCGCCGGAGAGGGCAAGCGACTGGATGGCTCCCGAAGCGATGCCGCTACATATCGTTTATGAAGACGATTACGTCCTTGTCGTCAACAAACCCGCGGGGCTGGCGACGATTCCGTCGCGCCATCATCCGGGCGGGACGCTGGCCAACGGTTTATTGCATCATTACCGGCAGCAGCAGCTTGATTCGACCGTCCATATTGTGACAAGGCTCGACCGCGACACGTCCGGGCTCGTGCTCGTCGCCAAGCACCGCCACGTCCATCACTTGTTGTCGGCGCTGCAGCAGGAAGGAAAAGTAACACGTACGTACGAGGCGATTTGCCACGGCGTCATCGCTGAAGACGAAGGAACGATTGATGCGCCGATCGGCCGGCAAAACGACAGCATCATCGCCCGTGAAGTGCGCGAGGATGGAAAGCGGGCCATCACCCACTTCCGCGTGCTTGAGCGGCTTTCTGGCTATACATACGTTTCGCTTCGGCTTGGGACGGGGCGCACGCACCAAATCCGCGTCCATTTGGCTTATCTTGGCCATCCGCTCGCCGGCGATGAGCTGTACGGCGGACGCCGGGAGATGATCAGCCGCCAGGCGCTTCATAGCCGGCAGCTGTCGTTTTTTCATCCGTTTGCCCAGCGCCTATACACGTTTGCCGCTCCGCTTCCCGATGATATGGCGCGCCTCATTAAGGCGATGCGCCCATAAACGGTTGATCAAGAAAACGTGCGGAATTTTTCCGGTACGTGGGGCATCGACGATGGAACAGAAACTGTCTCCATTTCCGGGTAGCGCAGCGCGGTCAGCGCACCGCCAAACACACAGCCGGTGTCGATGTTGACGGTCTGGCCGACAAAGCGCGGCTTTTCCACCGGCGTATGGCCGTAAACGACCCATGCGTCGCCGCGATACCGTTTCGCCCAGTCGCGGCGCACGGGCGTCCCATCCGGATTCGTTTCGCCCGTGATGTCGCCGTAAAGGACAAACGTCTTCACTTTTTTGTCCATCCGGCCGATATAATCGTGGCGAATGCCGGCGTGGGCGATGACGAGGCGGCCCTCATCCAAAACTGCATAGAGCGGCGCTCCTTCATACAGGCGAATGAACTTGCGGCGGATCATCTCCTGTTCGCTCGGAAGCAATGCATGGTACTCGGCGACCGTCGTCTCGAGACCGTGGGCGATTTGCACATTTCGGCCTAAAAAAAAGCGGTATAATTTATCTTAATTAGGCGAGAAGACTCCCACTTCAACGAAGCGAAGCGGAGTAAGTGGGAGATGAATCGCCTTAACTATATTTTGCTGAAAATAGGATAGATTCAGTAAAATATAGTATCATATAGTTAGATGGGAGGTGAAAACATGTATTTTTGTATCAAACAACAGCTAAATGGTTTGACCAAAGAAGAATACTTGACTCTTCGAGAACTGTGCCATATTGCCAAGAACATGTACAACGTCGGATTGTACAATGTCAGACAATACTATTTTGAACACAAGGAATTTCTTAATTATGAGAAAAACGATCATCTTGCAAAAACTAACGAAAACTATAAGCTGTTAAACAGCAACATGGCACAGCAAATTTTAAAAAAGGTTAATGAAGCCTTTAAATCTTTCTTTGGTTTGATCAGTCTTGCCAAACAAGGAAAATATGACCACAAGGCTATCAGTATTCCAAAATATCTTAAAAAAGATGGCTTTCATTCACTGATCATTGGCCAGATTCGTATAGACGGCAACAAATTCACGATACCGTATTCTCGCCTATTTAAAAAGACTCACAAGCCTATCACGATAACGATTCCGCCTGTGTTGCTGGACAAAAAGATTAAGCAGATTGAAATCATTCCTAAGCATCATGCCAGGTTCTTTGAGATTCAGTACAAATATGAAATGCCTGAAGATCAAAGAGAATTAAATGACCAAAAAGCACTGGCCATTGATTTAGGATTAAACAATTTTGCCACTTGTGTCACATCAGACGGCAGATCATTCATCATTGATGGGCGGAGATGAAAAAGTATAAATCAATGGTTTAACAAAGAAAATGCCAGACTTCAAAGCATAAAAGATAAGCAAAAAATCAAAGGCACCACTCGTAAACAGGCTTTGCTTGCTATGAATCGCAATAATAAAGTGAATGATTATATCAACAAGACTTGCCGTTACATCATTAACTACTGTATTGAAAATCAAATTGGCAAACTTGTCATTGGCTATGCGGAAACATTACAACGCAATATTAATCTAGGAAAAAAGACAAATCAAAACTTTGTCAATATTCCTCTCGGTAACATAAAAGAAAAATTAGAATATCTTTGTGAATTTTACGGCATTGAATTCTTGAAACAGGAAGAATCATATACGTCTCAAGCCAGCTTTTTTGACGGCGATGAGATTCCTGAATATAATGCCGACAATCCAAAAGAATATAAGTTCAGCGGCAAACGTATTAAGCGCGGCTTGTATCGAACAAAGTCTGGCAAACTAATTAATGCTGATGTCAATGGCGCATTAAACATCTTAAAGAAAAGTAAAGCTGTAGACCTGAGTGTCTTATGCTCTAGCGGCGAAGTGGACACGCCTCAAAGAATAAGGATTGCTTGAAGCAGTCAAACTTCTTTGGAAGCCTCCACTTCAAATTTTCGCTAGAAAATTAAGTGGGGGTAGTTCACTGCAATGGTTGCCGGGCACATAGTGGGCAAGCTTGCGGTCGACAAGGGTGCAGACGATGTCAATCATTTTTAGCGACTCAGGGCCGCGGTCAGTCAAGTCACCGACAAAACCGAGCTTCCGCCCGTCCGGATGGATTGGAATTCCCTCGTCCCATACGTAACCGAGTTTTTCTGTTAAAGCGGTAAATTCACGGCAGCAGCCGTGAATATCGCCGACGATGTCGATCTGCATCTTGTACGCTCCTTTCTGACCACGTATAAGTTATTAACAGCGTACCCGCCCGGCGGGGGAAACAGACATCGGCAGCCGGGCAAAAAAACAAAGCCGCTTACCGGCAGGCAGCAAGCGGCTATTCGTCGCTGGCGAACATAAATTTCCTTGTCCGTGAATGGACGTTTAAGATGAGTCCAATCGCCAGCATATAAGTGGCCAGCGAGCTTCCCCCGTAGCTGACAAACGGCAGCGGCAGTCCGGTGATCGGCAAAAGCCCAATCGTCATGCCGATGTTTTGGAACACTTGGAACGTGATCATGCCGGCGACGCCGGCGCATAAATAGCTGCCGTACAAATCGTTGCTCTCGAGCGCAATATGGATCATGCGGTAGATAAGCAGGAAAAAGAGCGAAATGACGATGCTCGAGCCGACAAATCCGAACTGTTCGGCGATGACACCGAAAATAAAGTCGGTATGCGCCTCAGGCAAGTATACTTGCAAATTGCCAAGCCCTTTCCCGTACAGTTCCCCCGACCCGATGGCCATAAGCGAACGGATGAGCTGGAAGCCTTGCTCGTTTGAATATTCATACGGGGCAAGCCAGCCATAAAACCGATTTAGCTGATAATCTTCTTTAATGATATATTGATGAAAGAAATCAGGAAAATAAAAGAAAATAAAGACGACCGTCGCCACGACCGCCACCCCGGAAAAGACGATGCCGAAAAGAATGCGCCAGCGGATGCCGGAAACGAGCACCAAGGTAGCGGTGATGGCGGTAAATACCATCGACATTCCCAAGTCCGGCTGTTTGGCGAGCAAAAAGAGGGGCGGCAGGACCGCGAGAGCGATTTTGCCGAGCAGTTTAAAATCATCTTGAACCGTCGGTTCAGGGTATTTTTCCCGGTGGTTGACGATGATGCGGCTCAAAACGAGAATCATAAAAATTTTCATTAACTCGGATGGCTGGAAGTTTCCGCCCGGGAGGCTGTACCAGCTGGTTGCCCCTTTGATCGTGACGGTTCCGGGAACGTTCAGCTCAAGCCCGAGCAACAGCAGCATGCCGAGTCCGTATAAATACCAGGCGATTTGAAACAGCCGATCGTAGTCGATAATCATCGTCAAGGCGATGACGACTGCGCCAACGGCGTACCATTGCAGCTGCTTGGAGGCGAAGTTGACGCTTTGCAGCTTCTCTGGCAGCATCGTTTCCGCACTGTGAATGGCGATGGCGCTGATGACGGCCATTAAGAATAAAAGAAACAACAAATGGTAATCGAGCTTCGATTGGGAAAAACGATCATGATCCATGGAACGATCCTCTCCATTCAAATGTACCATATACCATATTAACGAATTCGGCTTGTTTTGCAAAGTGGGAAAAACCGCCGCCGGCGTTAAGAAAGCGGGAGGCAAAAGGACGGCGGTGCATTTACATTGTCTGCCGCATATCATATAATGGAATTAACACCTGGTGCTAATAATAAATAACAATTAGGAGGATGAGCGAATGACATTATCATTGGAAGGACGTACATATGTCGTCATGGGAGTGGCAAACAAGCGGAGCATCGCTTGGGGCATCGCCCGCTCGCTCCACGCCGCCGGCGCCCGTCTCGTGTTTACATACGCCGGAGAGCGCTTTGAAAAGGAAGTGCGGACGCTTGTCGACACGCTTGAAGATGAACGTTCGCTTCTGTTGCCGTGCGATGTGGCAAACGACGAGGACATCGCTCAATGCTTTGCGCAAATTAAAGAACGGGTCGGCGTCATTCACGGTGTCGCCCACTGCATCGCCTATGCCAATAAGGACGACTTAAGCGGCGAATATATGAAAGTGAGCCGCGACGGCTTTTTGCTCGCCCATAACATCAGCGCCTATTCCCTCACCGCGGTGGCGCGCGAGGCGAAGGAGCTCATGACCGAGGGGGGGAGCATCGTCACTCTGACGTACTTAGGCGGCGAGCGCGTCGTGCAAAACTATAACATCATGGGTGTGGCGAAAGCGTCGCTCGATGCGAGCGTTAAATATTTGGCAAACGATTTAGGCAAATACGGCATTCGCGTCAACGCCATTTCTGCCGGACCGATCCGCACGCTGTCAGCGAAAGGGGTCGGCGACTTTAATACGATTTTAAAGCAAATCGAGGAGCGCGCCCCGCTCCGCCGGACGACGACCCAAGAAGAAGTCGGCGATGCAGCGCTGTTTTTGTTCAGTGACCTGTCGCGCGGCATCACCGGGGAAATCATCCACGTCGATTCCGGGTATCACATTTTAGGATATTAAAAATGAATGAGGCAGCCGTCCCGACCGATGGGACGGCTGTTTTTTGTCCGTCGAGGGGCAATTATTGGAATCAAAGGCATACATATATAAGGGAAGGCAAGCATGGAAGGAGGATTGGCGTGCGGAAACAAAAAGTGGTAGAAACCGAGCCGTTGCTTTACATTGTGCAGCCAAAGGCCATGCGGGCTGCGGCGCATATGCAAGAAACGTTTACATGGACGAACCGCCCCCAACAGAAAGAAACGACAGATGACACCGAACAGATTGAAGAGGGGGAGGAACAGAGGGCGTTTTTCATTAAAAAGGAGTTTCAGGCGATGACGCTTGATGAGCAGCTCGCTTTTTTAACGAGGCTGCCCGCCCATTTGCCGCCGCTTAAATGCCAGTTTGCCACGAAAGAACAAAGCTATGAAGGTGTGCTGAAACGATGCACGGCGACCGAGTTGACGGTCGCCGATGAACGAGGAAACGAAACGGCCATCGGGCGCGCACAACTTCTTTCTGTGACGATGATCGGGTTTATGCAATAAAGGCACTTCGAACAAGTCATTTCCCGATCAGGCGACCCTCTTCGTCCGGCTGCCATTGTTGAAGACGTGAAGAAGCCGGCGGGCATCAAAGGTTGCTGCTGCACATGCCCGCCGCGTCGACTTGCGTCGGCCGCGTTCCTGGGGCCGTCTGCCGGCCTGGAATGCCCGTTTTTCTACAACGAAGCGAGCCGTCTCTCGATTTCCCCCCATTTGGCCTGTTCGTATGCCATTGCCTCGGCCAGTTCCGTCTCGGCGAGGGGCACGTTCCGGATATATTTTTCCACTGCCAGCTCATGCAAATCGTACGGAAACAGCAGATCGATCAACAGCACTTCTTTTTCCTTTTTTGTCAGCGGACGCACTTCCTCATACGCTTCGAGCACGATATCGGCTTTTGTTTTCCCTTGCGGGTCTCTGTCAAACAAAAACGGAGCCATCATTTTACGGACATCGCGAATCGGCAAGTCAAAGGCAGCTGTATCGAGGTCGATGATCCAGACGTTTCCGTCTTCTCCGCGCAGCGAGTTCCCTGTCCCATAGTCTTGGTGGCAAAGCGACGGCCGTTTCTTCAGCTGCTCCACCCATGCCTCGTAATGAGAATCGAGGAGCTGCTGCAACACTTCCTCTCCTTTTTCAATAAAGCGGTCGATTTCGGCTAAATACAAGCGGGAAAACGGATCGTCGCGATCCAACTCGGCGAGCTGTTTCCACGCCTCGAGCTGCCGGCAGCGCTTCATGTAATGCTTTGGCCATTTGCCGAGTTTGCTGAACACCGGCACGCCCGGCGGCGGTTCGTAACCGGACGACTGCGCATGAAAATGGGCAAGGGCGCCGATCATGGCGGTTAAATCGTCG
This sequence comes from Geobacillus subterraneus, assembly GCF_001618685.1. Classification (GTDB taxonomy): domain Bacteria; phylum Bacillota; class Bacilli; order Bacillales; family Anoxybacillaceae; genus Geobacillus; species Geobacillus subterraneus. The sequence goes on from NZ_CP014342.1 coordinate 1,188,616, forward strand.
CGGATCGCCAAATCAAACGGCGTTCCTTCGATCCAGTCGTACAGCACAAACAAAAACGGTCCGTACTTTTTAAATAGGCGGTGGTCGCGTGTCTCAATGATGCGCGGGACATAAAGCCCCTTTTTCGCCAAAGCGTCTTGCGCGTAAATCGAGAAGAGCGCCTTTTTTTCCGGGCGGCGAATGCGCTTTAAGCATTTCGGTCCGCCATCGGTATGCACTTTCCAGACGAGCGCCATTTGCCCGCTTTGCACGACGTCAATCGCTTTGGCTTCTATGTCCCACTGCTTTAACAGCAGACGCGCCATATGGACGAGCCGTTCAGCGGCGGCTGACGGCGCGGTGGAATAGACGGTTTGATCAGCCATCGTCAGTCCCTGCTTTCCTCTTTTTTTCTACTGTATGGCGGGCGCCGGCTGCTGTCCATAGCCGTTTATCCCGAGACGAAAAAAACGGGTGAACGTCCAGCCTGTTCTCCACCTCGAAGGGCGTTTGACGGATGCCCGTTTGCTTCACGGGCATGCACAGTAGGGAAGGAGCACACGTATGATATAAAAACAAGCTTTTGCCTGAACTTTTCGAGAAGATGGGGGAATGTCATGAAAATCGCCATGATTGCAACGGAAAAACTGCCGGTGCCAGCCATCCGGGGAGGGGCGACACAAATTTATCTCGATGCAACAGCGGCGATCATGGCGCGAAAACACGACGTCACGGTGTTGTCGATTCGCGACCGTGAGCTGCCGGATGAGGAGAAGAACAAAAACGGGGTCGCCTATCGTCGCTTCGCCCAAGAGACATACGTACAAGAAGTAGCCGCCCATTTGCGCACGGAAGCGTATGACGTCATTCACGTATGCAACCGGCCGCGCTGGATTCGCCACATCCGCGAAGCTTCGCCAGACAGCGCCATTGTGTTGAGCGTCCATAATGAAATGTTCCGGGACGATAAAATTTCGTATGCCGAAGGGATCGATTGCATTAATACGGTTAAACAAATTGTAACCGTGAGCGACTATATCGGGGCGACCATTTGCGACCGCTTCCCGCAGGCGGCTGGAAAAGTGGCGACTGTTTATTCAGGGGTCGATGGGAAGACGTTCCAGCCGAAATGGACGGCGCAAGGAGCGAAAATCAATGCGGCTGTCCGCCGCGAGCTCGGGCTCGAGGGGAAAAAAGTCGTGCTGTTTGTCGGGCGGTTGAGCAAAGTGAAAGGCGCCCATTTGCTTCTTGAGGCGCTGCCGTCAATCACCGAAAAGCATCCGGAAGCGGTGATCGTGTTTGTCGGCTCGAAATGGTTTGGCGCTAATGAGGTAAACAGCTATGTCCGTTACTTGTATACGCTCGGAGCGCTGTACGAAAACAATGCGATGTTTATTCAGTTCGTCAAACCAGAGCAAATTCCGCAGCTGTACACGATGGCTGATCTGTTCGTTTGTCCGTCCCAGTGGCAAGAGCCGCTGGCGCGCGTTCATTATGAAGCGATGGCGGCTGGGCTGCCGATCATTACGAGCAACCGCGGGGGGAACCCCGAGGTCGTTGAGAACGGCAAAAACGGCTACATCGTCAACGACTTCAGCAACCCCGAAGCGTACGCCGCACTCATCAACAAACTGCTTGACGAACCGGCTTTTGCCAGTCAAATGGGCAAATACGGGCGGCAGAAGGCGGAACGCGAATTCAGCTGGGAAGCGGTGGCCGCAAAGCTGTTGCGCGCTTACGGGGAAGAAAGGGGGTAAAGCGGTTGCAGTCACCATGGATTGCTGCCAAGGTGCTTGAGCTGTATCCGTACCAAGTTGAACAAATAGAGCTTCAATCGGTGCGGCCGAAGGAAACGGTCTGGACGGTTGCGACAGCTGAGGGAGAGAAGATGCTGCGGCAACGGGAGGCGGTGCCGGGGCGGATGCTGTTTTATGCCGAGGCGCATCGGCATTTGCAACAGCGGCAGTTTCCGATCGCCCCGTTATGCCGGACGAAAAACGGGGGGCTGTGCGTCGCCGGCGGAACGCAGGCGTACGCGCTATATGATGCCGTCAGCGGCAAGGAAGTGAGTTATTACGATGTCGAACAGCTTGAACATGTGTTTGAATTTCTCGGTTTGTTCCACGTTGCCTCACAACAGTTTTCTCCAAGCCCGAAGGCGAAAAAGCGAAACCGGCTCGGAAAGTGGCCAAAGACGTATACGTGGAAACTGCAGGAGCTGTCCGGCTACAAGAAAATGGCGGCTTCGTTCGTTGATGATCCGTTTTCCATCTTGTTTTCCGAGACGGTCGGTGCGATGCTCGACGCGGGCGAGGAAGCGGTCGAGCAGCTAGACAGCGATGCCTACGCCGAATGGACAGCTGGTCCGAACCGATGGACAGGGTTTATTCATAAAGACATTTCCTTGTCACACCTCGTCGAAACGGAAGAGACGATGATGATGCGCTATCTGCCAGCGGTCGTCATCGACTTGCCGGTGCGCGACATTCAAGTGCTGCTCCACAAAGTAATGAAAAAGATGGCGGTGTGGGATGAAGAATTGGCCGCGCGGCTGATTCAGGCGTATCACCGCACCCACCCGCTCACCGACGAGCAGTACAGGCTGCTTGAGGCGGAGCTGTTGTTTCCGCACTTGTTTGCCTCCGTCGCCCGCAAGTATTATTTAGGGGCAAAAGACAATTGGTCAGATGAAAAATATATGTGGGAGCTGCAGACAGCCATTACGGTCGAGCGGACAAAACAAGATGCGCTTCGCCGTACGCCGCTGCCATCGCTACTGTAAAGAAGGAGGTGCCTAACGTTGGATCACATTCCGAAACTCGACTTGCAGCCGTTTCGTTTTTCCCCGCCCGGACCGATGGGGTGGGGATGGATGGAAGACGGTGAGTTTTTCGATCAGCTATTGCTCGGCGTAGTGGAAGCGGAAGAAGAGGAAACGGACGCTGACGTGCCGCCCGTCCTTGTCGAGCTGGCCGGAGAAGGGGAATGGCAAGAAGCCGCTGTCCCGCTGCCGCCAATAGTGGAACACAAAAAAGAAACGCGTTCGTCCGCGCCGAAAAAAGAAAAACGTCTAAAACGGCGAGAGGAGGCAAGCCAAAGCGAACGTTCGAAACGGCGAGAGGAGGCAAGCCAAAGCGAACGTCCGAAACGGCAAGCGAAGGCAGCCCGGGACGAACAATCGGAACCGTCGGAGAAGCCGGCTGCCGTCAGCCGTCCAAAACAGCACGAACCGGCGGAACAAGAAAGAGAAAAGCCGTCCGAGCGACGGATGGCCGTCTCGTTCGCCATTTCTTCCGCCCGTATTCCCCAGCCGAAAGCGGTGGGAACGCATAAAAAAGGAAACGTATTTACGATCGGATAAGGAGAAGGATGCCGCATCACAGGCATCCTTTTGTGATGACTCCGGCCGCCCGGCTGCTAGAGGCCGGCGGTTTGCCGCTGATGGGCGGCGAGCGCCTCGTTATAGACCGCTTCAAGGCGGCCGGCGACGTGTTCAAATTGGAAGTTCGCCTCCACCCTCTCCCGCGCTGTTTCAGCCATGCGCCGGGCGTGTGTTTGTTGTTCAAACAGATAGCTGATCGCTTCCGCGAACGCCTGCTCGTTCGCATAATCATCAACGACAAGCCCAGTTTGGCCGTGACGGACGATTTCAGTGTTGCCGCCGCGGTTGGTCGTCACAACCGGAATGCCGGCGGCCATGGCCTCGTAATGGACGCGGGCGAGCGGCTCGTGCCATTGGGAGCTGCACACAAACACGTCAGCCATTAAAAGCAGTTTCGGAATATGGCGGTGCGGCACGTAGTTCGTGAAGATGACGTGGTCACTTAGCGGCGCGGCGAGCTGATGCAGCCAGTCGATGTATTCGCTTCGGCTGTTGTCGCTAAACCATTTTCCGCCGGCGATGACAAGCACTGTCTCAGGATGGCGGGCCAACAAGGACGGCAAGGAGCGAATCAGCACATGCGGCCCTTTTGTTTTGCTAAGCCGGCCGATAAATAACACTACTTTTTTATCGTCGAGTCCATGCGCCCGGCGCTCGGCTTGGCGGATGCGCGCCCCCTCTTCCGTCCAAACCGGGACGTATTGCTGCAAGTCCACTCCGGAATAAATGACATTGATTTTTTTTGGATCGACCGGATAGCGGCCTGTTACCGTCCGTTTAATATATTCGCTGACGGCAGTCAGCCGCGTGCATGCCGCCAGTGCCCGCTCAGCTTCTTCCGGCGTGATTTTCAGCGGTGAAAACATGTCGTTATGAAGGCTCAGCACAAAGGCGCTGTGCGGCGCCGCGGCCTGGTAACTAGCGAGCGGCGCAGGGCGATTGAACACATGGACGACGTCGAAACGGTTTGCGGCCAGCGCACGCGCCACATCAGCTTCATATGTCATCTTCGGAAAGCGGATGTAGCGGATGTTTCCAGTTGTCTCTTCATGCGGCAAGAGCGGATCGGCGACAGAGAAAATGGTCAGTTCGTGGCGGCGGGCAATGAGCGGAGCGATTCCGTCAATCATCACTTGAATCGCACCGCCCTTTATTGCCGGTGAAGGCAGTTTTTCTGTGCAAACGTAGGCGATGTTCATGTCTGACCACCTTCGTATAATGAACGGATGTATTCGATTTCTTTTTGCAGTCCATCGATAAGCGTGACCGTCGGTTCGTATGCGAGCAGCCGCTCTGCCTTCGTCAGGTCGGCCCATGTCTGTTTCGGCTCCCCGCGGGCGGCTGGCGTATAATGGATTGTCGCCTTTCTCCCGGTCAGCGCTTCAAGCAGGCGAATCACCTCATTGACGGATGCCCGTTCTTTTCCGCCGATGTTGATCGTTTCTCCGACTGCGCGGTCCTGCTCAAGCGCGGCTGCTGTCCCGTTGATACAGTCGGAAATATAGGTGAAGTCGCGCGACTGCGTGCCGTCGCCGAATACGGTGAGCGGCTGGCCGGCGAGCAGTTGGCGGATAAAGCGGTGGAACGACATATCGGGGCGCTGGCGCGGACCGTAAACGGTAAAATAGCGCAAAATGACGACCGGCACAGCAAACTCGCGGAAATAGACGCGGCATAAATGCTCACCGGTAAGTTTCGTAATGCCGTATGGGGAGAGCGGAACCGGTTCGAGCGTTTCGGACAGCGGGCCGCTCCGCTCGCCGTAAACGGACGAGGTTGAAGCATAGATGAACCGTTTGAGCGGCAAGTCTTTGCACGCTTCAAGCAGCCGCTGCGTAACGGAAATGTTGTGCACCGCATAAGCGGCAAAGTCCGTTCCCCAGCTCGTTCGCACGCCGGGCATGCCGGCTAAATGGTATACGGCATCCACATCTGTTAACAACGCGGGCAAGTCGGCGGTCAGCAGATCGGTCTCAACGAATGTAAACCGCGGATGGGCTTGCAACTGGGCGATGTTTTTTGCTTTCAGCGGCGCCGGTGTCGGGCCGAGAAAGCCGTCGACGCCGATGACTTGGTGCCGGTCGTTTTCGAGCAGTTTTTCACATAAATGGGAGCCGATAAACCCGGCCGCCCCGGTGACGAGGATGTTCATGGACGCCCCACCCCCATGTAGCGCAAACCGCTCTGTTCGACAGCAAGGCGATCCAAACAATTTCGTCCGTCAAAGACGAGCGTCCCGTTCATCGCTGCTTTCACCTCTGACCAGTCAAGCGTGCAAAATTCGTCCCAGTCGGTGGCGATGACTAAGCCATCCGCTCCTTGGATCGCTTCGTGCACCGACCGCACTTGTTTGACATTGGCAAGGGGGGATGTCAGCGTCGCCTTCGGGTCGTAGGCGGCGACCGTGCAGCCCGCTTCGCTTAATCGACGGATGAGCGCTTCGGCGGGGGAAAAACGGGTATCGTCCGTGTTCGGCTTAAAGGCGATGCCAAGCACAGCGATTTTTTTGCCGTGCAGCGGGGCAAGCACTTGATTCAGTTTGTCGAGGCAAACGTCGAGCTGGGTGGCGTTGACCGACTGCACTGCTTGCAACAGGTGCGGCTCGACATGGCGCGAGCGCGCCGCATGTTCGAGCGCTTTCACATCTTTTGGAAAGCAGGAGCCGCCATAGCCGAGACCGGCTCGCAAAAAATGCGGGCCGATGCGCGGATCGAAGCCGATCCCGCGGGCGATGTCGTTGACATCGACGGCAAACGCGTCGCAAATGCGCGCCATTTCGTTGATAAAGGATATTTTGGTTGCTAAAAAGGCATTGGCGGCGTATTTGATGAGTTCCGCTCCAGTGAGGCTCGTCGTGACGTAAGGAGCGTTGATGCCGGCGTACATTGCCTGCACGACAGCGAGCGACCGATCGTCGTCCGGCTCGAGGCCGACGACGATTTTGTCCGGGTGAAACATATCGTAAACGGCCGACCCTTCGCGCAAAAACTCCGGATTGGACACGATGCGAAATAAATGCGGCGCCATTCCTTTCCGGATGAGCTCAGTACGCATCCATTCATTCGTTCCCGGCGGGACAGTGCTTTTCGTGATGATCGTTTTGTATGATTCGACCGTTGCGGCTAGGCGTTCGAGCACCGCTTCGATATAGCGCAAGTCGGCGCTGCCGTCCGGCCGCGGCGGAGTGCCGACGCAAATGACAATGACGGCCGCCCGTTTAATATAATCCCAGCGGCCGCTAAATGTTAAATAGTTGCAGTTTTTAGTGACCAACTCTTCTAACCCCGGTTCATAAAACGGGATTTCCCCGTTGTTGAGCAGGCGAATTTTCCGTTCATCTTGATCGATGCAATGCACCTCATGCCCAAGTTCAGCAAGGACGGCTGCAGTGGTCAGTCCGACGTAGCCAGCGCCGATGATGCAGATGTTCATGCTAATAGGCCTCCTTCGCGAAATCTCCGGCTTTTATAGCGTATTAACGGACAAGCTTTGTTTGCTACATGACAAGCGCCTAAAACGCCGGAAATCAGACGGCCTATTTTCGGGGGACAACCTTCCCTGCCATTCGGAACCGAATACGATAAAGATATAGAAGACAAGGGGGGGAAGCGATGGTCAAAAAAGCGATCATCCCCGCGGCCGGGTATGGGACAAGAGGCTTGCCGGTGACGAAAGTCATTCCGAAAGAGATGTTTCCTATCGGCGCTAAGCCGGCGATTCAATATATTGTGGAGGAGGCGTTTGCCTCGGGAATTGAGGAGCTGCTCATTATTGTCTCGCGGGCGAAAAGCTTAATCGTCGACTACTTTGACCGCTCTTTAGAGCTCGAGGCGTTTTTAGAACGGCGGAATAAGACACATTTGTTGAAGGAGGAGTTCATCCCTTCCGGACAAATTTATTATACGCGCCAGCCGTATGCGCGGGGATTAGGGGATGCCGTCCGGCTTGGCAAGTCGTTTGTCGGCGGCGAGCCGTTTGCCGTGCTGTTGCCTGACGATATCGTGTTGCATGAAGGGACTCCGGCTATTCGGCAGCTCATTGAGCAGTACGAACGATGTGGGCAAAGCGTTGTCGGTTTAAATCAAGTAGGGAGAAACGAATTGCATAAATACGGCGTCATCCGCGGTGAACCGCTCACCGATGGCGCGTATAGCATCACCGATATGGTGGAAAAGCCAAAAACGAACCCGCCGTCCGACTTGGCCGTCATCGGCCGCTACGTGTTCACGCCGGCCATTTTTTCCTATTTAGAGGCGCTGCCAACCCTCGGAGACGAAGAAATTCAGCTGACCGAGGCCATCCGCCGTCTGGCGGCCGCGGAAGGATGCCAAGGGAAACTGATCGCCGGAACACGGTTTGATATCGGTACAGCTGACGGCTATATGGCGTTGCTTTCGGCCGTTTGGAAAGAAAATTAAACGCTCCTCCGCCTACGCGCATAGTTGGAAATGAGGGCGGTTCGGAATGAAAAAACCAGGTGCAAACTACCTGGTTTTTTTTCTCAGCCAATCGTACAGCCGTTCTTGCTCTTTAATTTGTTTGGCGACGTCAAACCGCTGCTCAATCACTTTGCGCGCCCGCTTTGTAAACAGCGGAATCTGCTCTGGGTGTTCAAGAAAAAAGCGGATGCCGTTCGCCAGCTCTTTGTCGTCTTTCTCCGGGGCGAGGTAGCCCGTGCGCCCGTGTTCGATCAGTTCAGGGATGCCGGCATGATTCGTCGAGATGACTGGCAGCCCGCTCGCCATCGCCTCTTTCAGCACGTTCGGGATGCCTTCGATGTCCCCGTCAGAGGCCGTCTCGCTCGCTAGGCAAAACAGATGGGCGCGGTTCATTTCTTGAGCGATGGCGGCCGCATCCATGGCGCCAAGCAATTCGACAAATGGGGTCAGCCCGAGCTCATTGATGAGCCGGCGAATGTTTTCCTCATCTTTCCCGCTCCCGATAATGCGGAGGCGGCAGCGGGGATGTTTCGCATGCACGTGCTTGAAGGCGCGCACGAGCGTTAAAAAGCCTTTTTTCTCGACGAGCCGGCCAATCGAAAGAATGACGATGTCCCCATTTTCCGGGATCGTTCGTTCCTGATAAGGAAATAAATCGAGTTCAATGCCGCCGTAGAGGACATGGATTTTTTCTTGAGGAAACCCTAAAGTGATCAGTTCATCGGCTAAGTAACGGCAGACGGGAAGAAAGAGCGCCCCGTGCTGTTTGAGCAGGCTATACCGCTTTTGGTTGCGCCGCAGGCTGTTCCCTTTTGCGGAGCCGTCACGGCCGCGGATGCTGACGACAAGCGGAATGCGATGGGCGATGCAAAGCGGGAGAATTTCAATGGCGTGTTTGCCGTGATGAGCATGAATGGCCACGATATTTTGTTCTTTGACGAAACGGTCGAAATTGTTGATATCGTTGAGGTGATAATAATTAACGAGAGGAAACGGGTGGCTGCCATCATCAGCGAACGACCCGATCATGATCGACCGGTATTTTTTTAGATGAACCATTTGGTTGTAAATAAAGCGCTGGTTAATTTTCATTTTTTCATGGATAAAGTGGGCGATCGTTTGTTTCATGTTCTCGATCCCTCGCTTTTTAGTAAATCGGACAAAAAAGCGAATTTTTTCGTTTCCTGTTCGGCGAGACGGGTGAGCAAGTCCAAAGACGATGGGTTGCTTGCCGCCCGTTTTGGCTTTTCAAGGCTCACCGCTTCGTTGTAAAACACGTGCGGAAACATGGCATCGGCCAAGTAGACGCTTTTATACGGAACGTACGGCAGGCAGATGGAAAAGTAAAGTTCAAACAACGGTTGAAGCCGTTTGATGACATTGTTTTTCGGGTTTTTCGTCAAAGAAATGAGCAAAAAACGAAAATCGTCAAGCGGAAGGCCGTAATAGGCGCGGTCAAAGTCGATCATCACCACATTGTTGTTTTCCGCCAATAAAAGATTGTTGCTGTTATAATCCCCGTGGCAAATGGCTTTTCGCTCCGCCGCCTCACGGCAAAAGCCGGCCAGGTTGCTTTTTTCAAGCAGCGCATAGCTCTGGTCAGCAAGTCGCGTCATCTGTTTCATTATATGAGAAAGAGCCGTCCCATTCGCAGCTGTTTTCGCCAGCTCTTGCAATTGTGCCACTTTTTGACGGTGTGCGCACAGCACCTCTTTCGGCTCCGGAAAGGAAGGAGAGCCGGTGCCGATCCACTCGGTAAACAGGCTGTCGGCATGGAAGCGGGCCAATCCCTCGATTCGTTGCTGGAAAGATGGCCTTGTTTCGCTTAAGGGGACATAATCCATTAAATAGTAATAACTGTTTTTTCGGTGAACGTAATATTGTTTTGTTTTAGTCTGGAAAATTTCCGGGACGTGAAATCCTGTGTCGTATAGCTTGGAATGAAGCAAGATCGGAAAATTGGTTTTCTCTTCATTTAGCCGCTTGAGCACGTACCGCTGGCCCGTTTTTTTGTTTTGTACAAGCCATACTTTTTCTTCCTTCAGTTCACCGATGACGTCGGTCTCGGTTTCCGATAGGCCGTAATGGTTTAACACGTCAAATAGCAGGCGAGATCGTTTCGAAGCCAAGGTCAGTTCCTCCTAGCATCATTGTCGATTAGTAAAAGTGTATGTAAGAGAAAAAGAGTTGGTATAGACAAGCGCACCAGCTAACGAGAAAACGGCGCCGTCAAAAACTAAAGCGCCGGCTGCGCTGTTTGGGCGCCAGCCGGCGACGCTATGTTCCTGTTATTCCTCCTCGTCATCCACATTGGTTGATGAAGCCGGCCGCATGGAAGCAGGGAGATCGATTGCCGTGATCGCCGTCGCATTGAGGGAAAGCGGGCGCCCCCCATCTTCGTAAAAACGGTCAACCAACAGCGAAACGGTGTTCGTCCGCGGCTCGAAATCGAGAAAAAGCGCGTTGTAATATGTCTCGTTGGCGGTGTGTACGTTCACTTCTGTGTTCGGCGGAAGTGCCGTCAGCTGTTCATAAAGAGCGCGGGGAAGGCGGGGGCGGGTCGGCCGCTGATCGAAAAATACATGATACATTGTGTCGCCTCCTTTCTTTCTTATCTCTTGTGTTAAAAACCTATACTCCATCATATGATTGGCGTAGGAGAGCGTTTGGGTAAACGTCCGCACGAAGGCGAATTCGCCCGCCGCTAGATGAAGCAAAGAGGAAAAGAGACCTCCTTTTGCGGCCATGGGGAGCGGAAAGGGGAGAGGAATGTGGATGATCCGTTTTCGTTTGTTCTTCTTTGTCTGGCCAGCTTCCGCCTGACGAGGCTCATCGCATATGATGCGATCATGAACTGGCTGCGCCGGCCTTTTCACGAGTGGGTCGAAGAGGAGCTTCCAGACGGAAGAAGGGAAGTAGTTCTCGTTTTGAAGGGAAGCGGGCTGCGGCGCTGGTTCGGCGAATTGTTGAGCTGCTACTGGTGCACCGGGATATGGTGTGCGGCGTTTTGTTACGCCGGCATGATGCTTTGGCCGACCGTCTTTCAACCGTTCATCGTGCTGCTTGCCATTGCCGGCGGTGCGGCGCTCATTGAGACGATTGTCAGCAGATGGCTGTCATAGAGAGGCATGGCTAGTGATCGGCCAATGCGGATGGCCCATCGATGCTGCTGGCCAATCGCTGCTTTGCAAGGCCCGGCGTCGCTTAGGCTGTCGTTAGCCGTCGGAATGAGAACACCGGCCTAAGAGCAGGCCGGCGAAGAAAAGAAAGCGCGCGGTTGGGCGTGCGAAACGATGGAAAGGACCGGTTACCATTGGATGGCGATATGGTTGGCCGCGGGAACGCCTTTTGGCAATTCGGCGCAATACACAAAGCCGTCGACCGTCAACGACCGGGCGCTGCCCGACGGGCGGACGGCGATTTCAAATTGGGAGAAGCGCCGCTCTTCACCGGGTTCAAGCGGGGAGCCATGGAGCGGGGCGATCCAATATTCGCCGTTTTGCCGCACTTTTTCCCGCCAGTTTTCTTGGGTGAACGTCCAGCTTTCTCCGCTGCTTGCGGCAAGCAGTTCTTGTTCAGCACGGGCGCTTTGCGGCAGCACAATTTTTCCGCTCAGCACCGCTGTTTTGGGCGGGGAGAGACGGAGACAGACAATGAGATGGTGAAGCGGCGTTGTTCCGCTGTTGCGAATGATGAAATCGCCGATTACGGTCATCTCTTCCTCGTCAAGATGCGACGGAATGACGACAGAATAGTGGAACAGCGCCAACACAGAGGCGGTCGGCTCGGCGGTTGTTTGTTTTCCTTCGGAGCGATGATGTTCCGCCTCTTCTAGGGCGATTTCGGATAACAACAATTGGCGTTCCAAGGCAGCGATTTTTTTCTTATATGTTTCAACGTTGACGGTTTCTGCTTCGCGGAACTTTTCTTTCCAATAGGCGCTGCGCATTTTTTCCTTGGCCAGCTCGGCTTCTAGTTGCTGCAACTGTTGCTTGCATGAGGCAGCTTCCGACCGGTAGTGGATGATTTGCTGCTGCAGGCGGAGGTGTCGGTCATCGTTCGTGTTTTTCACTTGCTTTCCACCCCTTCCATTTTTATCTTATGTACGCACAGCGGGCAAATGCCATATAAAAAAGGCTGTTGTTGGGAACAACAGCCTGAACGGTGCCGGACGTTACATGGCCGGGAATACGTCTGGGCATTGCGGCGGGAATTTGTTCGTCGGGCAAAGCACGGCTTCAGCAAGTTCTTCCCGCGGCTGGCAGAAACGGGCTTCGACTTCGATTTTGACATCGGCTTCCATTTGGACTTCAAGGCACAAGGTGATGGAAACGTCGAGCTGGGCAAAGTTGTCCGTGCAAACGAGGCTCGTGTCGCATTCGAAGAAAGAAATATGGCAGTTGAGTTGCGTGCCTTCTGGAGCGCATAAGATGAATGTTTGCGCCGTGGCAAACGGAATCGGTGACGACTGGCAAATGACCGTGCCGGTCGGGCTGACGATTTGCACGACGACGTGCCCTTTGACGAGCGCTTTGACTTTTTGCAGCGTGACGATCTCACCAGAAGGAAGCGTGACGTTTACAGGCTGCCGGCCGTTTGGTTGCGTAATTTCCTGGCAAATCAACGCGTCCTGGTCAACGACTGGATCGATCGGGTTTCCTGCAGCATCGGTTAAGAAGCAGCGGATCGTCAAAGCTTGCGGGTCCATCGCTTGCGCCGTCAAGAATTCACACATTGTTCCTGTCCGCTGGCAATTGGTCGTTGGAAAAATCATTTCCAAATCGTCGCCGCTGAAGCTGCGCAACGGTACATCAATTTGGCGCGTCACCCAGTCGTAAACTTTGCGGGTTCTGATGCATACTTTTTCTTTATCGCGACGATGATAATGGCCCATTTTCTTCGTTCCTCCTATCGTTCATTTGTTCCCCAACGCCTGATGGTTTGGGACTACTGTATACTATGAACGACATGGGTAAATGTGTTGGGACAGATGCGGATTTTTTGCCGACGGACGCATGCCGGAGACGAAACAAAGGGGGAGATGACGAATGAAAGAAAAACAAGGGACGATCCATACGGAAAAAAGAGGAATGGATGAACGGCGGCTGATGGAACGGATCACCGAGCTGGAGCGCCGGCTGAAAGAGGTGGAAGCGGAAAATATTGTTTTGCGGGAACTGGCCTACCAAAGCGAACAGCGTTACGAACAAATCAAACAGCTCATGAAAGAAAACGACGAACTGCGCCGTCAATTGCAACAGCTGCCGCAGCCGGAAGCGTCGGGCGATGTTGACAAGGAAGAACGGCCGGACAGTTGGTTTTTCCATACGCTTAGGCAAGAAAACGCGATTGCGCCCCGTCCGGAGCGAGGCAGCAAAAAATGAGAAGCACCCTTGGCCTATACGGCCATACAATAGCAATAGCCATACATTTTTCTATACGGGGGGATGAAGCCATGATGAAACCAACTCCGCCGAAACCGACGACGTGGGCGCTTTCCTCGACAACCCAGCCGGTGCGGCGCCCACGAGGCTGCGGCTGCGGCCGGCCGCCGGTCGTAAAGAAATAGCAAGAGGCCGTGAGAGACGCCTATACTCCGTTTCCTTTCCTTGCATAGTCTAACAGTGCAACTAGGCGAAAGGAAGGGGGGATGGGGATGTCGGATCGAAAAAAAGCAAAAGTCATTCACGTTGATAAGCTGATCATTCACGCCGATGACGTCGTGATTGTGCCGCGCGGACGCATTCGTGATCCATGGCTGTTCCCGCATCGTGCTGATGCCGAGATCGAAGCCATTGAAGATGTGCGGGATGGAGCAGGGCGCGATGAGGGAGGACACGATCGGGACGAAGGGGAACGGAGGCCGTTCTCATGGATTTAGTCATGAGGCAAATGGGGGATATGAACAGTGGAGCGTTTTAAAAATTACGGGCTTTGGCTTGGAATTGGGTCGTTTGTCGTATTGGCCCTTGAGACGTTCGGCGTCGATATCGACCTTGGCAAATACGAGCAGCTGTATCACGCGCTGTTAAGCGTTTTAGTGATGGCCGGCATTTTAAACAATCCATCGCTTGGCCGCGGTTATTCTGACAAAGTCGACAAACAGTCATAAACGGCAAGGGCGCCTGTGGCAACGGCGCCCTTTTTGCGCCCGAAAAACCGGAAGTGCGGCGGACTGTTTTACAGTAAATGACAATTATAATTTGCCGGGGAAAAACCATTCTAATCATTGTCACCACCAATTCAACCACTTAAGGGAGGACATGAATCATGACTGTTGCTACACAAGTGAAACAAACGTTAGCTGGATTAAAAACCGCCCAAGCGAGCTTCGAAACGTTTGCGCTGCAAACGGAAAACCAAGCCGCGAAACAGCTTTATCAGCAAGCTGCTCAACAAACGCAAGCGGTCATCGATTTAGTCAACTCGCGCGTGCAAGAAATCCAAAACGAAGAGCCACAATATAAACAGCAGTAACATTTGCGGAGGCAGATGTTGCGGTTCGGGCGGAAAGGTTGGCGGCACGCCAACCTTTTCCCCGCCTGACGGAAATACATAAAACGAATGGGTTGATGACGATGAAACAATGGTGGTTGGCGGCGATGGCTGCCTTCATGGTGGTCAGCGGCTGCGCGAAAGAGGAAACAGAACAAAAACAATCGCTGCAAGGGGCGGATTTGATGCGAGCCCAAACGTCTGGGACGGCCAAAGGGGCTCGGCTCGACCAAGGACCGGCCGAGCGGGCCGCCGCCTATTTACGACAGCGCCGGGACATCCGCGATGTGGTGGTGGTCAACAGTGGAGACCGGCTGCTCGTCGCGTATCAAATTCCCCATATGCAGCGATGGAACCGAAAGAAGATCGAAAAAGACGTTGAAGACCGACTGCGCGATATGTTTCCCGGTTACCAAGTTGTTTCCTCAAGCGATTTAAAAATCTTTTGGAAAACGCAGCAATTAAAAACAAAGATGGTCAACAAACGCTGGGATCAGCGGGAGGTCAACCGGGAAATCGGGCGCATTGAAAAGCTGAGCAAAGAGCAGACATAAGAGGTGTCATTATGGCGAATGAAAAGCGGAAAAAGTTAACTCCGGTTCAACAAGAGTATCACTTATTTGAAAAAGAACGGGAAACAAAGCGCCCGATCGTTCGCAACTGCGCCTGCGCCTTTCTCGTCGGCGGGACCATTTGTGCGATCGGACAGGCGATCTCTTATTTTTATATGTATTTCTTTGACTTCACCGAGCAGACGGTAGGGAACCCGACGGTGGCGACCATGGTTTTTTTGTCAATGATTTTAACCGGCCTTGGCGTCTATGACCGAATCGCTCAGTTCGCCGGAGCGGGGAGCGCTGTGCCGGTGACGGGGTTTGGCAACGCCGTCATTTCCGCGGCGATTGAACACCGAACAGAAGGATTCGTGCTCGGCGTGGGTTCCAACATGTTCAAGCTCGCCGGCTCGGTCATTTTGTTCGGTACGTTTGCGGCATTTGTCATCGCCCTCATCAAAACGATTGCCATACAGTGGGGGGGATTGTAATGCTGAAAGGGCATCGCACTTGGGTATTTGCGAACAAACCGGCCATTGTTGCGACCGCCGCCGTCGGCGGGCCGTTTGAGGCCAACGGCCGCCTCGCCGACGATTTCGATCTTCTTCACGAAGATTTATGGCTTGGCGAGGAGTCGTATGAGAAAGCGCACCGCGTTTTGCTTGAGGAAGCGGCATTTCAAGCGATGGAAAAGGCCGGTTTGGAGAAGGAACAGGTGCAGTTTTTCATCGCCGGCGACTTAATTAATCAAATGACGCCGACTAGCTTCGCCGCCCGGACGCTCGGCGCCCCGTATCTCGGCATTTTCGGCGCTTGCTCCACATCAATGGAAGGGCTGGCGCTCAGCGCTTTTATTACAAACTATGGCGGGGCAGACTATATATTGACCGGGGCATCGAGCCATAACACCGCCGTCGAAAAACAGTTCCGCTATCCGACAGAGTACGGCGGACAAAAGCCGCCGACGGCGCAGTGGACCGTCACTGGCGCCGGGGTCGCCATCGTCAGCCCAAAAGGGGACGGGCCGCGCGTGACGGCAGCGACGATCGGCCGGGTCGTCGATATGGGAATGGCCGATCCGTTTAATATGGGCGGTGCGATGGCACCGGCGGCGGTCGATACGATTGAAGCGCATTTACGCGATATGCAAATCGATGCATCGCACTATGACTTGATTGTCACCGGCGACTTAGGGAGAATCGGGCGTCAAGTTTCCCTAGATTTGTTGCGTCAGCACGGCATTGAGATTGATGAGGAGCGTTACCAAGATTGCGGGCTCCTTATTTACCGCGATGGGCAGCCCGTGCTGTCCGGGGCGAGCGGGGCGGCTTGTTCCGCTGTGGTCATTTACGGCCATTTGCTCAAACGGATGCGGCGCGGCGAGCTGAAGCGCATTTTAGCTGTAGCGACCGGTGCGTTATTGTCGCCATTGTCGTTCCAGCAAAATGAAACGATTCCGTGCATCGCCCATGCGGTGGCGATCGAGTATGGAGGTGAGGCGTAGCGTGCTAGCCATGTTTTTTTGGGCGTTTGTCGTCGGCGGGTTGATTTGCGTCATTGGCCAGATTTTGCTGGATGTTTTTAAGCTCACCCCCGCCCATACGCTGACGATTCTCGTTGTCACTGGAGCGATTTTGGATGGATTTGATTTGTACGAACCGCTCATCGACTTCGCCGGCGCCGGGGCAACGATTCCGATTACAAGTTTTGGAAACTCGCTCGTCCACGGGGCGATGCAGGAAGCGGAAAAACACGGCATCGTCGGCGTGTTGACCGGCATGTTTGAAGTGACAAGCGCCGGCATTTCCGCTGCCATCGTCTTCGGATTTCTCGGCGCGCTTTTGTTCCGCCCGAAAGGATAGGAGGGACGTTCATGACCGTTGCTTCGCAAGTGAAACAAACGTTAGCGAGCCTAAAAGGCATTCACGCTGGGCTGCAACAGTTGGCGCTCACATCGCAAGACGAAACAGCGCAGCGGACGTTTCATGAGGCGATGCTCGCCACCGAGGAGATCATCGCCGAACTGAAAGACCGGGTCGGCCGACTCGAATTCGAGGAGCCGCAATATCATGGAAAGTAAGGAGCATGATCCATGCCTGTATGGTTAGAAGCCGCCATTCGTTCCGTTTGTATTTTGATCGGACTGTTTATCATTACTCGCATTCTCGGCAAGAAGCCATTGGCGAAGCTGTCATTTTTCGAATATATTGTTGGCATTACGGTCGGTGACATTGCCGGAACAATGTCTGTCGATTTAGGGATTTCCCTCGAGGAAGGGGTCACAAGCATTTTAATTTGGTCGCTCATCCCGGTGCTGGCCGCCCGCATTTCGCTGCGCAACAAAAAGTTCCGCGATTTCGTCGAGGGCAATTCGACCGTCTTGATCAAAAACGGCAAAATTTTGGAGGAGAACTTAAAGCGAGAGAAATACACAGTTGACGAGCTGCTTGAGCAGTTGCGCAAAAAAGATGTGTTTCGTGTCGCGGATGTCGAGTTTGCCTTGCTTGAGCCGAATGGCGATCTGAACGTCTTGTTGAAGCGGGAAAAGCAGCCGCTTACGGTTGGCGATATGTTTCCGAACCCGCCGCGGGAAAAAGAGCCGCAAACCGTCATTATGGATGGCATGATTTTGGACGAGCCGCTTGCGACGATGGGGCTTGGCCGCGGCTGGCTGAAAGAACAGCTTGATAAGCAAGGAGTAGCGGTCGAAAACGTCTTCCTCGCCCAAGTCGATTCATATGGACAGCTGACGATTGATTTGTACGATGACAAAATTCAAGTGGCCGAGCCGCAGGAGAAAAAGCTGTTGTTGGCTGCAATGAAGAAAGTGCAAGCCGACTTTGAGCTATACGCGTTGCAAACCGATTCGGAAGAGGCGAAGGCGCTGTACGAAACCAATGCGGCGAAAATGACGGAACTCATCCAAAAAGTCGAGCCGCTATTGCGAAACTAATGTTGAGGAGGATCCGATCATGGAGAAGAAACGGACAAAAACAACGGATGAAGAAATTCAGATTCAGCTGAAAACGGACGGCCGCCCTGAACGGACGCGGACGACCGATGAAGAAATTTCGATTGAATTTATGTTCGATAACGGCCGTGTGACGCCCCAGCCGCAAGATTACGACGAAATCGAATATTAAGCGTCTGATGATCGGGAAAGGTGTCCCCCAACATACCGGGACACCTTTTCCTGTTGTTTCCTCTCCACCAAAACAATGGTTCGAAAATGATTACAGCGCCTTGTTTTTCCATGCCGCCGGGAGAAGGGAATTAAACGGGCAATAATTGCAAAAACGCGCGCACCTCTTCCGGTGTTTTCGCGTTGGCGCTATGCAGATGAGCGATTTTTTCCCCGTTTTGGAACACAAGCAAGCTCGGAATGCCGAGCACTTGATATTTCTCGCCAAGCTCCGGAAATTGGTCGCGGTCGATCTCAAACCAATCGTATTGCCCGTAATCGCGAATGATGTCATCGATAAACATGTTCAAGCGCACACAGTCAGGGCACCAAGTCGTGTAAAATTTGACGACAGCCGGCTTGCTGCCGGAGATGGCCGCTGTAAACTGGTCATTCGTTTCAATGGGTTTCATGCGTGTTTCCTCCATTCCATATTGTCGTTCATCTTTACTTTACCATATGGTGCGGCAAAAAAAGAACGGCAACGCCTTCACCTTCGGACACCGGTGTTGCATACAACAGAAAGAAAGGGGGGGAAAGTGTGAGCAAAGAGCTGGAAAAGGCGCTTGAAGCATGGGTTGCCTCAAGAAAAGAAGGACATGAACAATTCATTCGTCTGTTCGAACAGTGGGGGAACGATTTCAACAAACAGCTGCAGGAAATCGAAAAACTAAACAATGGATTTTTAAAAAGCGTACAAGGCAACTTACATTACGTTGAGCAATGGTTTACAAAAAAAGAAAAAGAGTTTGCTGAGCTGTTTCGCCTATTTGGCTGACAAAATGGCACGTGCGCCCATACGCCGCCTTGAGGTGATGAATACGATACAGTAAACGGAGAAGGAGGTGCACGAGAATGGGCTTCTGCGGCTACGGATTTCCGCACTACGGCTACGGCTATGGCGGATTTGGCTATGGCGGTGGCTTTGTGCTGATTGTCGTTTTGTTCATCTTGTTGATTATTGTCGGCGCAGCATTTGTCGGCTAACGAAAAACGAATCCGATACGGGCCGTTTCGGCGCCTCGAACGGCTCGTATTTTTCTTTTCCCTTATGATGCACCTTCTTGCAGAACAATCATACGATATACAGGGAGAAGGAGGCAGGAAGATGGATCAACAATTTTTTAAAAACATTGAAAAGAAAACGGGCGTCAATATGAAAGACATTTTTGAGCTTGCCAACTCGCTGCAAAATGCGAATTTCAACGATGAAAAAACGGTGCGCCAAGTGGTGAAGCGGGTCGCGCAAATCGCCAATCGGAAGGTGCCGAAAGAACTCGAAGACCAAATCGTCAAAACGATCGTCCAGAGCGGCAAACAAATTGATTTTAATACGATTGCCAATATGATGAACAATAAAAAATAAGCCAAAGGGAGCTGCGCGCGCAAGCTCCCTTTTATTCGGCTTATTCGAGCGATTTCACCATCGTGACGTGGGGGATGCCGGCATCCATAAACACGCCGGACACCACCTCATAGCCGAGTTTTTTGTAAAACGGTTCGGCGTGGGTTTGGGCGTTCAGCTTCACTTTTTTCGCCCCTTTTGTTTTTGCAAGCCGCTCAATGGCTTCCATCACCATCCGCCCGGCACCGCAGCCGCGGTAGGACGGCAGCACGCAAATGCGTTCGATTTTGCCGACCCCTTCATCGATGAAGCGAAGCCGGCCGGCCGCGACCGGTTTTTCGCCATCATACAAGACGAGATGGGATGATTCTTGCTCAAACGCATCGATTTCTTCTTCTTCCGGCACGTTTTGCTCCTCGATAAAGACGAGCCGGCGGACGTGCAAAGCGTCCTCATATAAGGATCGGTCGTTTGTTGTTCCAATGGCGATGTTCATGTTATACCGTTTCCTCTCCTCCAACGACAAAGGTTTCATAGACGGTCCATGATCCGTTCTCGAGCTGGTACAGAAGATGGAACCGGTCGATCGTCTCTTCAAAATGCACGTTTTGCAGCTTCAGCTGGCTGTAGACGTCGGCATATTCCGCGCCCGGCAAATCGCGGCCGATCGTAATGTGCGGCACGAACACAAATTCCGGTTTTGCGGTGAACAAGCCGCTGTGCAGCTGCTCATGAAGGCGATCAAGCACGTCATTTGGCTCCACTTTCAAATAAATGATGTTGCTTGTCGGGTAAAACGAGCTGAATTTCGTCACTTTGATCGGAATTGGAGGTGTTTCCGCTGCGATGCGGCGCAGCTCCTTCGTCATCTCTTTCAATTGTCCCTCATCCGCTTCAAACGGATATTTCAACGTAATATGCGGCGGGATGAGGGCGTAATGGCTGTCATACCGTTTCCGGTACGAGTTGGCAAAATCTTGAATGCGCTTCGACGGAAATAATACAATGCCGTACTTCATCCCGATTTCCCTCCTTGGATGGTTGGTTTTCCATTGTTTACAGCGACAAAATAGCAGATACAGCCCTTGGCACATCAGGCTGCCAATACGTCCACGCATGGCCGCCAGCAAACTCATGGTACGTATAGGTGAACCGTTTTTCCATAAACAAGTCCCGCGCCATTCGATTTGGTGTAATAAAGTCGCGTACATGGCCGTCCGTTGTTTTCACGGCTGTTTCTTCCGTGCCGACGGAATGGTAAATCGAAAGAAGCGACGGATCGCGGAACGCGCGGATGCACGCCAGCACCGAGTCATCGATATAAGGGGACTGCATGGCGATGTTTCCAAATGTATGCGGATACAACAGACCGGCTAACAGCGAGACCGTTCCGCCGAGCGAATCGCCGATCAACGCCCGGCCTTTGCCGATTTGGTAGGTCGGCAGCTCGTCGTCCAAAAACGGAACGAGTTCATGGGCTAAAAAGCGAATGTACGCTTCGCGCTTTTGGCCCGCCGGGTGATATTTCTCGTAGCGGTCGTTCACATTCCGATACGGGATGCCGACAACGATCGTCCGGTCGATCGTTCCTTCCTCCATTAGCGTTTCGATGACGTGCTTCATTTTTCCGTACATAAAATAATCTTTGCCGTCTTGAGCGATTAGTAAAGAATATTTGTGAAGCGGAGAAAAATTGCTTGGCAAATAGACGAGCAGTTCGATTTTCTCTTGAAGTTCTCCGCTGTACAGCGCGTAATCACGCATCGTTCCTGTTGCGGCTGCCATGACCATCCTCCATGAAAACGGTAAGTTCACCTGTTATTGTAACATATTTTGGCGAAAAGATGTTAATGAAGGGCTCGAATTTTTCGTGAATTTGCCGAACATTGCCAGCGTCAAAAAAAGGACTTGCCAAAACGGCCGGAATGGGTTACATTTTTTTATAAATTAACAAAATTGAATACACGTCCTGTTCTTATCGAGAGAAGCGGAGGGAACTGGCCCTGTGAAGCTTCAGCAACCAGCCGTTTGGCGGCCAGGTGCTAAATCCAGCGAATTGAGCGCTCAATTCGGCAGATAAGAAGAAGCATGACCATGGGTATGGAAAAGTCTTCTTCTTCGAAGACTTTTTTTATTTTCCTTTGTTTAGGCGGCCGCTTCGCCGACATGTGAGGCGGGCCAAAGCCGAGGTGCTCGGTTGCCGAGACAGGCAGCAGCGCTTCGGGCGCCATGGCCGTCGGCCGTTTGACCACGAGGGAATTTTTCAGCAGAAGGAGAGAGATGAGATGGAGAAACTGGAAACGTTGTTAGCGCAAATGGGAAACCGGAGCGAAACGGCGACAGGAACGGTCAACCCGCCCGTCTATTTTTCAACTGCCTACCGCCACGCCGGCATTGGGCAGTCAACCGGGTTTGACTACATCCGCACCGGCAATCCAACGCGCAAAATCGTCGAAGAGGCGATCGCCAAGCTGGAAGGCGGTGACCAAGGCTATGCGTTCAGTTCCGGCATGGCCGCCATTCAGACGGTGCTCGCCTTGTTTGAGAGCGGAGATGAGTTTCTCGTATCGGCCGACCTTTACGGCGGCACGTACCGCCTGTTTGAGCGCGGCTGGCGCAAATACGGCCTCGGCTTTCATTACGTCGATTTTGCTGATCTCGCTGCCGTGGAAGAGAAAATCACGGAAAAAACGAAAGCCATCTTTTTGGAGACGCCGACAAATCCGTTGATGCACGAGGCGGATATTTCGGCGGTCGCCAAGCTGGCCAAACAGCATGGGCTATTGTTGATTGTCGATAACACGTTTTACACCCCGGTGCTTCAACGCCCGATCGAACAAGGGGCTGATATTGTCATTCATAGCGCGACGAAATATTTAGGCGGCCATAACGACGTCTTAGCTGGTCTGGTTGTCGCCAAGGGCGAGGAACTTTGTCAACGCTTGGCCGAGTACCATAACGCCATCGGCGCTGTTTTGTCGCCGTTTGATTCCTGGCTGCTGATCCGCGGGATGAAAACGTTGGCGCTAAGGATGCGCCAACATGAAGAAAACGCCAAACAAATCAGCGCCTTTTTGCGCGAACATGAAGATGTCACCGACGTCTTGTACCCGGGAAGAGGAGGGATGTTGTCGTTCCGGATTTCTGATGAAAAATGGGTGAACGGCTTCTTGCAAAGCTTGCGCCTCATTACGTTCGCGGAAAGCTTAGGCGGGGTTGAAAGCTTTATTACGTATCCGGCGACACAGACGCACGCTGACATTCCAGAAGACATCCGCATCCGAAACGGCGTCTGCAACCGGCTACTCCGCTTCTCGGTCGGCATTGAACACGCCGACGATTTAATCGCCGACTTGGCGCAGGCGTTCAAAAACATGAAAGAGGTGTGAGCGATGGAACGGGAATGGTCGTTTTCAACGAAACTGCTCCATAACGAATGGAAAGTCGACCGCGCAACTGGGGCGGTGAGCGTGCCGATCCAGCACGCGTCCACGTTCCATCAGTTCGATTTCGACTCGTTTGGCAAATACGACTACAGCCGCTCCGGCAACCCGACGCGCGAAGCGCTTGAGGAAACGATTGCCGCACTAGAAGGCGGCGTGCGCGGGTTCGCGTTCGCCTCCGGCATGGCCGCCATCTCCACGGCCTTTTTGCTCCTGTCCAAAGGCGACCATGTGCTTGTGACGGAAGACGTCTACGGCGGCACATACCGGATGATTACCGAAGTGTTGAGCCGCTTCGGCATCGAGCATACGTTCGTTGATATGACCGACCTCGAGGCGGTGGCGGAAAACATCCGTCCGAACACGAAAGTCATTTATATGGAAACCCCGTCCAACCCGCTGTTAAAAGTGACCGACATTCGCGCTGTCGTCGAGCTGGCGAAAGCGCATGGCTGTTTGACGTTTTTAGATAACACGTTTATGACCCCGGCGCTGCAGCGCCCGTTAGATCTCGGCGTTGACCTTGTCCTCCACAGCGCGACGAAGTTTTTAGCCGGCCATAGCGACGTCGTCGCCGGACTGGCGGTCGTAAAAGACGAGGAGCTCGGCAAACAGCTGTACAAATTGCAAAACGCCTTTGGCGCCGTCCTCGGCGTCCAAGACGCCTGGCTCGTGCTGCGCGGCATAAAAACGCTCCACGTCCGGCTGAAACAGTCGTCCGAATCAGCGGCCGCCATCGCCGCCTATTTGGCGGGCCATCCAAAGGTGGAGGCAGTGTACTACCCAGGATTGGCGCACCACCCGGGCCATGCGACCCAGCACAATCAGGCGGTGGGGTTCGGTGCTGTGCTGTCGTTCCGCCTAGCGGATGAAGAAGCAGCCCGGACGTTCGTCCGCCACGTCCGCCTGCCGGTGTTCGCCGTCAGCCTTGGCGCCGTCGAGTCGATTTTGTCGTACCCGGCGAAAATGTCGCACGCCGCCATGCCGAAAGACGAGCGGCTTCAGCGCGGCATTACCGACGGCTTGCTGCGGCTGAGCGTCGGGCTTGAGGATGTCAACGATTTGATCGCCGATTTTGAGCAGGCGCTGTCGTTTGTCAATGAGCGTCCGTCGATTTCGGCGCGATAAAGAAGCGAAAAACAAAAAACGGCTATGCTGTCGCGGCAAAGCCGTTTTCCAACCGCCCGATAAGGTATGCACCGTTTCAGCGGATGCATACCTTATCTCGTTTGCTGTTACAGTTCGCGAATAAAGTTAACAGCTGCAAGCGGGATCAGAACGGTTCGCGTTTCCCGCTCATATCCGCCTGCCTCGGCCAAGAGCTCAATGGTTCCGTCCTCTACATCGGTCAATTGTCCTTCAAGCAAGTTGTTATCGGTCGCGACTTGGATCGTTTCGCCGATCAGGCGGCGGAGCTGCTCTTCCAATGTGGCCGCAAAGTCCATCGTTTCCTCCCTCCTTTCAGTCTAGACGGGCGACGGCTTGAATGCTGGCAAACGGAACATAGACGAAGCGACCAAGCGCATCTTCGAGCACAACATAATCGTTTCGGACGGCGATGACAGTGCCGGCCACCGGTCCGAAATTAACCGTAATTTCTACCGTTTCACCGATCAAGTCTTCAAGCTCATCGCGAATATCCCCCACCGGTGGTGCGCCGGTGCGCAGCGCAGCCAAAATCGCCTGCAACAACTCGCGCTCATCTTCTAAGATGGCGCGCTGCTCTCGCTCCTCCTCAAGCATTCTGCGCAAAATCCGTTCCGCATCGCCCCCGTGATCAGCAATGTCTTCTAACAACGAAGTAATCTGTTCGACAGCCGAATCATCGAGATCTAGTTTTTCGAGCCATTTGCGAATTTTTTTCAACTCTTTCGCCGCCTGGCGTAAATGTTTATGGCCCAATCTGTTTTCCTCCTTTCTCTGATTCCGGTTCGTTAACTACGTATATGCATCGCTCTTCCATTCGACACGGGTGCGTATCCGCGGAAAAAAGAACGATTTTTTTTTGCCGCAGGAATGGGGAAAACGGTCGAATTTTGTTAGGAAGGACGGGGGGATAAACAGGAAAAAAGATAGAGAGACAAGGAACATTCTACTGTTTTTCGAGAAAATCAACGATCGTCTCTCACCGTTAAGAAGAAAACTCGATATATAGTAGGTGAGGTGATTGATGATGACGCCAAAGCGAAAACATGACTTCATCAGCGTCGTCATTCCATGCTACAACGCTTCCCGCTACATTCAAGACTGCCTCGACGGACTCGCCAAGCAAACATACCAACAGTTTGAGGCGATTATTGTTGATGACGGTTCCGAGGACCGAAGCGAAGAAACGGTAAAACAATGGATGAAACAACGTTCACCGTTTTTCCCGATCGTGTATAGCAAGCTGCCCCGCAACACCGGCTTTGCCGGGGCGTTAACGGTCGGCTATTTTTTAAGCGCCGGCGAGTACATCGCCGTCCATGACGCCGACGATATCTCTCACCCCGAGCGGTTGGAAAAACAACTTTCCTTTTTGCGCCAGCACCCAAACATCGCTTTGGTCGGCACAAACTACGCCGCCTTTCCCGACGGTCATTTCGAGCGTCAGACGCCCGCCAACTGGCTGGCGTACGGGCGCGACATCCGCCGTGTATACGCCGAAGGCAAACATTGCATTTGCCACGGAACGATTATGTTCCGCGGCGAAGTCTTCGATCGGCTCGGCGGGCCGACAAGACGCATTCACGGCGCGGAAGATTACGAGTTTATTGTCAAGTTTTTAAACGTGAAGCTCGAAATCGACAACTTGCCTGAGATCCTTTACTATTACCGCAGCCATCCGAAACAGCGCTCACGCCAGTTTTACCAGAAAGGAGGGGGTTGATGATGCGCGTCTTGATGGTGCTAGACGGCCTTGATTTCGGGGGAACGGAAACACACACCTTAAGTTTGGCGAAGGAAATGGCGGCCCGCGGCATTCACATCGCCGTCGCCGCCCGCAGCGGGGCGCTCGTCCACCGTTTCAGGGCCGTTGGCTGTCCGTTTTATCCTATCGATTTTCCAGCGGCGATCGACATAGACGAGCAACGGAAAGAACGGCTCGTCGAGCAGCTTGAAGCGGTGATTCAGAAGGAAAACATCTCGATCGTTCACGCTCACCAAACCCCATCCGGCATCCTCGCTGCCCTTGCAGCGCATCGCCGTGGCATTCCGGTTGTCTTTACCGCCCATGGCACGTACTATCCGCCGTCCGAATTGGAAACGATGCTCCGCTTAGCGTCAGCCGCCATCGCGGTCAGCCCGCCCGTCGAGCGGCATATTCGCCCGCTAGCGGCAAGGCGGTTTCTCATTCCAAACGGCATTGACACGAACGAGTTCGCCCCGCTCGGCCGCAAGGGACGGCAGGCGCTCGGCATCCCGGATGACGCCCTTGTCATCGTCTACAGCAGCCGGCTCGCCTGGGCAAAGGCAAGCATTTGCTTTATGCTTTTAAAAGCGTGCAAAGATATAAAACGGCTGTTTCCAAACGTGCATGCCGTCGTTGTCGGAGACGGGCCGCGCTTTTCGGACGTCGAGAACTTGGTCCATCTCATCCACCAAACGTGCCGCGAGACGTTTATCCACCTCGTCGGCGAACAAAGCGACATGGCGCTATATTACTCGCTCGCCGATCTCGTCGTCGGCACCGGGCGAGTCGCCTTAGAAGCCATGGCGTGCGGCAAGCCGGTGCTCGCCGCCGGCAATCACGGCTACTTCGGCCTCGTCGAGCCGAACTCGTATGATGACGCGTGGGAATGCTACTTCGGCGACCACGGCTCACGCCAAGGCTGCAGCCGCTACATCCTTTCTCAAGATATAAAACGGCTCCTGCAATCCCCACTATATCGCGAACAACTCGGCCAGGCCGGACGGGAGTGGGTCATGCGCCAGTTCCATATTCAAACGTGCGTCGATCAAGTGCTGAACGTGTATGAATCATTGTTGAAAGGGGAAACGAAACGATGAAAAAGGTGCTGTACATCGGCTGGCTCGGATTTCAAAACATCGGCGATGAACTGTTATGGAACGTCTTCGCCGCCTCAGCCCGCCAATACGCTCCGGACGTTCGGATCATTCCGTCAACGCCCAAGGTCAATTGGAAAGACACCGCTCCGTACGATGCCGTTGTGCTTGGCGGCGGCTCGCTCTTGCTTCCGGGCTATATGGCCGTTTTGCGCCAAGCGCATGAAGCGGGAAAACAAATATGGATATGGGGAAGCGGCATCGACTGGATCGGCCAAGCGGAAACGGACGCCTTGCGCGCAGGCGCCAGGCCAGCGCTTGACCGTCATTTTTCCGCCAACGACGCCGAGCTGTTCCGCACCGTCCTCGCTTCAGCCGCCTTCGCCGGCATCCGCGGCCCGCTCAGCGAAGCGGTCTTAGATGCGTTAGGCGCCCGTTCGCCAAACGTCCGCGTCATCGGCGACCCCGGGCTGCTTCTGTCGCCTGCCATGCCTGCCGAGCAGCCAAGGACAGAAAAAACGATCGGCATCAACTGGGGGACGACATACAACCGTTTATTCGGACAAAATGAAACGCTCGTCGAAGACGCCCTCGCCCGCGCGGCCAAAACGTGGATTGACGCCGGCTATCGGATTTACTTGTACATCGTTTGGCCAAATGATCGCCCTGCCTGCGAGCGGCTGTACAAGAAAATCAACTGCCCGGAGCGCGTCACCTTCGACCGCACGTTATACAACGAACAGCAGCTCATCGAACGGCTCCGCCCATTGACAGCCACCGTCAACTTTAAACTCCACGCCAACCTATTGTCCCTGGCCGCCCGCGTTCCGGCCGTCATGCTCGGCTACCGGTTGAAAGTCTTCGATTTCGCCGCCTCCCTCAGCCTCGAACAGTACGTCATTTCCACCGCCAGCCCGCAGCTTGATACCGAATTGGTCAAAACGGTGGCCCGCGCTGAGAAGCAGCGTAGCCGCATCATTGAGCAATACGAAGCCGCCCGCCGCCACTACACCCCGCTCCTGCTCGAACCGTTCCGACACGGGCTGTTTCTTTAGGGGGAAGGCGTCTTCCCCTTTTTTCACCATGAACAGCGATTTTTTAAAAAAAAGTTGTTGACAACGTGTATGCTCGTCTATATAATTAAAAATGTGTTCGATAGCGGACAACAAAATATGATTCCGTAGCTCAGCTGGGAGAGCGCCACCTTGACAGGGTGGAGGTCGCTGGTTCGAGCCCAGTCGGAATCATCAAGTGAAATCCCTTGAGCCACAAGGCTTCAAGGGATTTTTTATTTCTGTTGTCATTCGTTATTTTTGGTGTTTTTGGTGACTTGGTGTGATTTTTGGAGTGATTGATGTGAACTACCCTCCACTTACCACCCTTTCGGGTTGCTTGAAGTGGGGGCTTCTCGGGTAATCCTGTCTCATGACAGAAAATCGACCGAGCTAACCCTCCTGTTCCAGGAGTTTGTATTTTCATGCTAATTCTAACAAGCGCAATCCTTCTTTTTTGATATTAATTGCTGAATTATAATCACGGTTGTTTAGTGCAAAATGAAAGTACAGAGTTCTGCAACAAAAAAGTGCAGAGCTTCATGGCATAAAAAAAGGCTTGCCAGCTCCTAAAATTCCCTCTACTGTTAAGGTTGTGAAGAACAAAACAGTGGAGGTAAAGAAAGGATGCTAGCAATGCCTGAAATTCATCATATCAAACATTTGCGTGAAAAGAAAGGGTTATCGCTTTCCGAAATTGTCCGCAGGACGGGATTTAACTGGAGAACAGTCAAGAAATATGCGGATGGAGACATTTCGGTCAGACAAAAAATAAAGAGAAAACGGGGAATGATGGAGGAAGAAGGATACGGTCAAATCATTGATGACTGGCTGGAGGAGGACGCCAAACTGCCAAGAAAACAACAGCGGACAAGCAAGAAGATGTACGAACAATTAAAGCAGGAACATGGCTTTAAAGGGTCTTATCGAACGGTTTGCGCCTACGTTCAAAAACGAAGACCTCAGCTTAAGCTGGAGAAGGAACGGCGTTACGAGAGGCTGGAACACCCTCCGGGGGAAGCGCAGGTGGATTTCGGCACCATGTCCGTTGTGACGAAGGAAGGAAAAGAGGAAGACCGATCAATTCTGATTTTGAGCTTTCCGTACAGCAACGCCGCGTATGCGTATCCATTGCCGGCGGAAAACAGCGAATGTTTTCTTTACGGGCTCACTCAGCTGTTTCGCCAAGCCGGAGGCGTCCCGAGAAAACTGCGCATCGACAATTTGGCGGCGGCGGTGGTTTCGATTCGAAAAGGAGGCGAACGTCAATATACTGAAGCATTTGAGCGATTCCGGCTTCATTATGGGTTTGACGTACAGGCGTGCAATCCGTATAGCGGACACGAAAAAGGGAATGTCGAACGGAAAGTTTACTATACTCGTCAACACTGCTTTGTCCCTGCTCCGTTGATCGAGGGGGATGAAGAACTGGCGGAGTGGCTGCATCGCAAGATGATCGAAGATCGAGCCCGCCCCCACTATGAAAAAGGGAGAACCATTGAGGAATTATGGCAGGAAGAACAAAAGGAGTTGCTTGTCCTGCCGGAGAGAGATCTCCCGATCTTCTCCTTCCACCACGCTAATGTCAATAAATACGGGGAAGTAACGGTGGATGGGGAGGCGTTTGTGGTTCATGGGATCCCGGTTCCCAACCGTGTCCTTGTCAAAAAGGAATGGGATTGTTTCATGGTTTTGTCCCAGGAAGGGGAGGTGTACCTGGAAGCGCCAAGGCCGTACACGAAAAAGCAACGGGAGCTCCCTTGGAAGGACATTTTGGCGGAATGGGCGCAAAAGCCCCGGGTGGTGGAGTATTCGCGGTTTCGAGTTTACTTGCCGGAGGCCATTAGGAAATACTTCATGGAACAACCGAAACAGACGGCATCACGCATTCGAGGAGTGCAGAAGCTGCTGGAGCGGTACACCGTCTATGAGATCGCCCAGTGGCTTGACAAGTATCAACGGTGGGATTTGACGCCCCATGAGATCGGGGTGTTGATGGAGGCGAAGCGTTCGGAGTATCCCGCGAAATGGGAAGAAGCCTATACCCCTTCCGTTTTCGTCGACTATGAAACCGATTTACATGTGTATGATCAACGTCTTTGTCCGTCAAGGGAAGGGGGAAGCCGGGCATGAAGATGGATGTAAAAGAGATTTGTAAAGCCCTGCATTTGGCGTACATCGCGGATCGATTCGAGGAGGTGGCCTACGAGACCAAGGAACAGTTTTTGCGTGATGTGTTGGCGTTGGAGCTGTCGTTCCGTCAGAAAGCAAAACAGGCTCGATTGATCAAGAAGGCGAAGTTCCGGGAGTTGAAATGGCTCAAAGATTATGAATGGTCGGATCAGATTCATTGGCCGACCACGACCTCGAAGGAAGAACTTTGCGACCTTCGCTTTTTGGAGCAAAAACAGAACGTCCTGCTTTTAGGTTCGCCGGGAACAGGAAAAACCCATCTCGCCACCGCATTAGGATTAAAAGCGTGTGAACGGGGCCATGAAGTTCGGTTTTTCCGTGTCGCCGATCTTGTCGCCCAGCTCGAAGAGGCGTTAAAAGACGGCACCCTCGGACGGCTCAAACGGCAAATCGACACATGCGAGCTGTTGATTTTGGACGAACTCGGCTATGTACCTTTTCAAAAGCAGGGATCGGAACTGCTGTTTCACATCATTGCCGATTGTTATGAACGAAAAAGTGTCATCGTGACATCGAATTTAGAGTTTGGACAGTGGAATCGAGTGTTTGGGGACAACCGCCTGACGGCAGCGCTGGTGGATCGTTTGGTCCATCACGCCCACATTCTCGCGTTTACGGGAGAGAGCTACCGCTTGCGGCACGCGCTTTCTGCCGTTCAGTCGCTCCCTTCTCGCTCGGTTGAAAGGTAAATTCATTGAGCCGGCAAGCCTATGTATTTTTTCTTGCAATTCTCTGCACTTTTTGCTTGCAAAAAACACACGGTCTAATACTAAGCCACAAATACATTTATATACACGTTCGGACAATGACATTTCTTTTTCGTTTCCACAACGGGAACATTTTTTTGTCGAGGGAAACCATTTACCTACTGTAGATGAGCATTTTTCATTACAATAATTTCCATGGTTAGAGAGACAAACAGGGAACCCCTTAGGCGACATGGAGCTGTTTTTTGATCACATCAATGGGAATCTCTTGCTTCGCGGCGTTATAAATGAACTCGACGACGCTGTGGCCTTTCCGCGATCGAAGAAGCTCCAATCCGGTGGAGAGGTCTTGCTGGGATTCCGCTATGCTGTACACGCAGGCCAAGAGCACCACCGCCCAATACCGTTTCACCGCCCGAATGTGGCGGACGCGGTATCCATCCAGCTTCAGTTGATCTTTCGCCTGTCGGAAAAAGCATTCGATTGTCCAACGCTGGGCATAGTAACGCAAGATGTCTTCATCGCCTAGCTCCCGGTCGGTGCTCAAGACGCAATGGAGATGTTCCGGTGTCATCGGCTGATCCGCCTTCCAAGCCAGCAGCACCACCGCGTCATCGAGGCCATGGATCGCCCCCTCATAGCGATACACGCGGTAACGCTCCTTCCCCACCGTGACGAGGCGGGTGTCTTGGGGCTCGATATAGCGGGCGAACTGCTTCGCTTGGATCGCAATGCCTTTCGGATAAAGAATCCGGTTCGTCTTGAGCATCGCGATGACATGAAATCCCTTGCTCAAGCAGGCTTCGATGAGCTTTTTGGACGGGTACCACGAATCCATGAGCACATACACCGGCCGATCCGGTTCCACCTTGAGTGAGGAAAGCATCTCGATCGCCAGGTCGATTTTGCTCCTTCCCGCCTTCTTGTCATACAGGCGGAACGCAAATGGGAACGCCTGCGTGAAGGTGTGCACCATCAGCCAAACGAGCGAATGCCCCCAGACCGATTGATGATCTTTGTGAGAGAAATGCCAACCACACCCTTGAATGGCGTGTGCAGCCCGTGACGAAGGCTTCGTTTTTTGGCAAATGGTATCATCAATCGAAACAAAAAGGGGTTGATTCTCCCGTTTGGCGATTCGCTTGATGCGATGAAGGATCCATTGCTGGAGTTTGCGAAGCAACGTCTCTTCATCCCAAGGGCTTTTCGTGAAAAAATGGCTGAGCGTTGTTCGATGATTGGGATGAAAACTCCAGTGATGGAGATCCGTCAGCGTTCCCGAGAATCCCTTGGTGGTCAAGGCATCGACGATATGAACGAGATGCTTCAGAACCGGCTTCGAGAAATGCAATGCCAACCCCAATGCGAAGTGTGAGTAAAATATTTGTGGGTGACATTCAGGAATGATTCCCCGACGAGGGTTGCGAACTTTTGTTCGCGACGCTCGTCGGGGCCACCAAGCGAAGCGCGGTAGAAAAAAGCAAATGTCATGCAAAAAGGACTCTCTCCCTGCTATGATGGTGATGACCAACATCCATAAAACAGGAGGGAGAGAGTCCATGAAACATCTTACCACAGAATGGCCTTTATTAAAAGAGCTGGAGGAACAATTAGTCAGAACTCTTCAAAAGGTGTTCGCTGTCTTGTTGGCGGCCCTTTTGGAGGAGATTGATCAACAACTGGCGGAAGCGCGGGACAAGCGCCGGTATCAGCTGAAAGACAAACGGCCGACCACGATCCAAACGCTGTTTGGAGAAGTGACGTTTCGACGGAACTACTACTATGATCGGCAGGCGGGGGCGTATACCTTCTTGCTGGATGCCGAACTGGGCTTTGATGGAGCGCAGTCGATCAGCCCTTGCCTCGAGGAAACGGCGGTCGAGTTGGCCGTAGAGTGCTCTTCCTACCGCAAAGCAGCCCGTACGTTGGAGTCGATCGTGGGGTATGCGGTCCTAAGCCACGAGGCGATTCGCCAACTGGTGCTGGAGGCCCCTGTCTCGCTGCACCACCCTGTTTCCCAACGGCACGGCCGAGTGCTGTTTGTGGAGGCGGATGGGCTGTTCATTTCCCGCCAGGGGAAAGGGAAACGGGCGAAAGAAGAGAAAATCCTGGCGGTTCACGAGGGATGGAAACGAAACGGTTCGCAGCTCGAGCTCGTGAACCGGCGCCACTACCTCCATGAAGGGGCGGGAGACGTGTGGGAACGGTTTGAAGAGTGGCTGATGAACGAATATGCCTATGACCCGTGCCGGGACCTTTTGATCATCAACGGCGACGCGGCGTCGTGGATCACGGCCTGCCGGGAGTATTTTGGGAAGCGGGCGTGCTTTCAGCTGGATCGATTTCATGTGGCGCGGGAGCTGCGTCAGTGTCTGTCCGGCCATCCGCGTTGGCGGGAGGTGCGGAAGAAGCTGGCGAAACAAGACGAAGAAGGACTTTTGGTCGAGCTGAACAGCGCGGTCGGCACGTTGGAGGACGAAGGCAAAGAACAACAGCTGGCCGCCTTGATTCGCCGGATCGAGTCGATGCCGGGATGCATCCGGGACTATCGGGAGTGGCTGTCGGAGCAAGGGGTGGAGACGACCGGCATGCGTCCGATGGGCCACGCCGAGAGCGTGATGAGCCGGTTTGCGCATCGGGTGAAATCCCGCCGCAGCTGGAAAGACCAAGGGCTTCGGGCGTTTCTGAGAGCGACGGCAGCCCGAATCGACGGGATCGGGTGGAGAAAGGGACGGTGGGAGGAGCAAGAGCCCCAGTCGGCCGTCTCGGCCTCAACAAAGTCCAAGCGGATCGAACAGGCCAAACGGAAGGCCGGACGGTTATGGGCAGATGTGGTGCGTCAGAATCTACCGTGTCTGCAGCGGTCATCCGGGACGCCGATCCATCAAGCGTTGTCGGCGCTTCGGGATTTTGGTTGGGTGTAAAAAAATGGAATACAATATCATCACTTCAAGATGAGGGATGAGAGTCCGAAAGCGCTTACGATATCAATTCCTGAAAATGGTTCGCTAACTAGTGATTGACAACACCCGTAGTGAACCGAAAAAATGTTCTCCACAAAGTCTTGACTGACTCTTTAGACTAACATCAATGGTCTCCTTCGTTCGTGTGTGATACAATGACGGAGAAAATGGATGATAAAGCAAACGCAGGGAGCGAGTGACATGAACATTGGTTTTGGCGAAATTGCACTCATTGTTTTCTTTGCGCTTTTAATTTTCGGGCCGAAAAAATTGCCTGAGCTTGGAAAGGCCGCTGGAAAAACACTGCGCGAATTTAAGAAGGCTACAAATGGGATTATTGACGACGAAGAACAAAAAACCCAAAAACACGATTAGTTAGAGTAAGCACTATTAACGTGTGATAATAAGATACACATCAGCGGTCTGTTAGGCAATTGTTATATGGGCATCTATCCATATTAGAGTATTAGAATTAGAAAGGGTGTCCCAAAAGCAGTCACTTTTGGGACATCCTTTCTTTCATTTCTTAACTGCTATTTTGTTATTGCTTCCTGTACGGTAAGTGAAGGTTTTTTGCACGTTTCGTGATTTCGACCAATTGGACATGGCGCCCTTCCATTTTTAATACCTTAAATTCATAATCGCCGTAGGAAAGAGTGTCGCCTTGTTGAATATCAAATTTTTCTGTTAAAATCCAACCACCAATCGTATCAACATCCGTATCATCGATATCCGTTCCAAGCAAGTCATTTATATCTTCAATCAATACTTTTCCATCAACAATGGTGGTATGTTCATTCACTTTGCGAATCATCGGAACTTCGTCAATATCAAACTCATCTTGAATCTCACCGACAATTTCCTCTAATATATCCTCAACTGTTACAAGTCCAGCCGTTCCGCCGTATTCATCTACTAAAATCGCCATATGAACTCGTTCACGCTGCATTTTGACGAGCAAGTCATGAATAGGGATGGATTCGATTACTTGTATGATTGGGCGGATATAATCATCTAACTTCTTTTCAGTGGCCTTTGGATTTTGAATACAATCCGTTAATATTTCTTTTATGTTTACCATACCAACGATATGGTCTTTATCTCCGTCTATAACAGGATAGCGCGTATATTTTTCTTGCTTTATCGTTTCAAAATGTTCCGCAATGGAACGGTTTTTATCTAGTGCGACAATTTCTGTACGCGGTACCATGATTTCTTTGGCAATCCGATTGTCAAACTCAAAAATATTGTTTACGTATTTATATTCCGACTGATTAATTTCTCCACTTTTATAACTTTCAGATAAAATCAAGCGCAATTCTTCCTCTGAATGGGCCACTTCATGTTCGGATGCTGGTTTTAACCCAAATAATCCGGTAATGACGCGAGCAGAGCCGTTTAATGCCCAAATAAACGGATACATTATTTTGTAGAAAAAGATTAAAGGTCTTGAACATAACAGTGTAATGGTTTCTGCTTTTTGAATTGCCAATGTTTTCGGAGCCAGCTCTCCAACGACCACATGCAAAAAGGTAATCGTTGCAAATGCAATCGCAAAAGAAAGGAAAGACGCCACAGACTCATTTAAATTCATTCGTTCAAATACAGGGTGAAGCAAATGCTCCACCGTTGGTTCACCAAGCCAACCAAGCCCTAATGCGGTAATGGTGATACCAAGCTGGCAAGCTGATAAATATTCATCCAAATTAGAGATGACTCTTTTGGCAGCCCTAGCGTTTCGATTTCCTTCAGCTATCAGTTGATCAATGCGTGTACTGCGTACTTTAACAATGGCAAATTCGGATGCAACAAAGAATGCCGTTAAAGCAATTAAAACACCAACCATCAGTAAATTAACTATCTCCAATTAAGCTCTCTAGCTGTATGCAAACAGCTAGAGAATCCACCTCCTGTTAATTTGGCTATACCTTTAATTTATTACGTTACTCTTCTTCATTATTCCCTTGGAAGAAAATCATAACAAACTTGATTAACTCTAACACAGAAATTAATGCCGCAGCTACATAGGTTAATGCAGCAGCATTTAAAACTTTATTCACTCCCCGTACTTCATCATTGAGAATAAATCCTTCAGCAAGAAGAAGCTTTTTGGCGCGAGAACTCGCATTAAATTCTACCGGTAACGTAATTACTTGGAATGCCACGGCTGCTGAAAAGAGAATAATGCCAAGCCCAATGAGTGAAGCTTGATGCAACAAAAACCCGCCTAACAATAGAAATGGAGCAATTCCAGAAGAAAAATTCACCACTGGAAACATACGATGCCGCAAAACTAATGCGCCGTATGACTGTTGATGCTGGATTGCATGGCCAACCTCATGGGCAGCTACTGATATAGCCGCGATAGAACGTCCATAATAAACAGGTTCAGACAATCGAACAGTGCGTGACAATGGATCATAATGATCTGTCAATGTACCAGGCACTAGTTCAACGGGAACATGATATAAACCATTGGAATCTAAAATCTTTCGTGCTACCTCAGCTCCAGTAAGAGACGAATTAGCACGGACTTCCGTCCATTGATTAAATGTACCTTTTACTTTAAATTGTGCCCAAAGTGACAGTCCGAATGCTAAAAAGATGAGAATGTCCATTGGATGAAATAACATTGCATTCTCCCCCTGCTACTTAAAATTCTTCATCTTCTCCACCAAAGAAGTCCACAAAAAATCCTTCTTCCTCTTCTTCAGCTTCCTCCTCAAAACCAAAGGCTTCCTCGATGGCATCATCCACGAGCTCTTCCACTAACATTCCGGCAAACATTCCTGCAGCAAAGCCGCCAATCGCTCCCATCATGCCATGTCCTTGTCCATGAGAATGAGGAATGCGGGAATAGTGAGCCATGTAGGATGATGCTGTATATTGATACGGCTGCTCGATCATTTCTTGAATCATTTCGCGAAGTTTGTCAGCTAGTATGCTTACATCGGTTAATTCTGTATGTGCGAAAAAGATTTCCCGTTTTAACTCTTTTTCCTGCAAACCAAAGGCTCCTGCATATACATCTACTTCAAGAAGCAGGCGAACTCCCTCTTCTTCTAAAAATGCAAAAAACTCAACTTCTTGAACAACTTCTCTAAATTGTTCCGTTGGAAACAGTTCGAATTCTTGGCCATACGGTTTTAGTGATCCTGAAGTTGCCTTTTCCCGGAAGCCTAGCTTTTCAAAAGCAATGAAGATTTTTTCTAAAGGCAATGGTGGAAGAATTTGTACTGCATCTTCATCCAAATGATCTACACCGCCTGCAATATCAAGACGGGTAACAAACGTGTAATGAATACCGTGTCTTGACACTGGAAGAGTTTTTGGCAATTCATATGCAAAAGGCAATACTTTTTTCTCGCCAGCCTGAATGACAAAGGCAGAAGCTACTGGAATCGTTGCCACTGTTTTTGTTTGCGATTGCCCGTTTTGGTTTAATGTTAAACGAAGTTCTACATCAATTTTGTTGATATGCTGTTCTACTGTTCCTCCTTCAATGAAAAATTCACCGCTAATGGTCTCTCCCAATCGTACTTGGGAATGATGCAGCATAAGGTTGATATTCGCAGAACCAATCCCCAGCTTCGATAAAAATTTTCTAAACATTCTTTCATCTCTCCTAACATTAAATAAAAGGATTTTCTCCAAGCAATATCGCTAATGTTTGTAGCAAAGTATAACCTTGTTGGGCCAGTGGTTTTGTCATCAGCTTGATCTGTTGTTCATTTAATTGTTTAAGTAACGGTTTTAATTCCAACAGTTCTTCTTGAATATGTTTCATTTCTTCTTGAAGGTGCTCAATTTTATCTACAATTTCATCCGCAGCATCTGGTTGACTTTGGATAATCTGCAATCGCTCTTTGATTTCCTCCAGAGTTAAATGCTGTTTTTTTAATGCATCAATTAACTGTAAACGTTCGAAACTTTCTTCGGGATAATAGCGATAATTTGTTTCGGAGCGAACAGGTTCTAGCAACCCTAATTGTGTATAATAATCAATGGTTCGTTTCGAAACGCCAGCTAATTCTGCAAGTTCACCAATTTTAAACAACTTCCCAATGAACTCACTCCCTAATATTTTTCGTAATGCTAATTAGATTATATTCTTAAAAAACTGTACAGTCAAACGTTATACTGTTGATTTTTGTTTCAAATTCGTTTCAATCACTACATACGAATATATTTTGATTTTGGATTCATGAATAAAATAAAAAACCTAAAGAAAAAACTTTAGGTTCAATAAAAACTAACTCAACATTTTGAGACATCCTAAGCAAATGAGAATGGCTCCGGGAATAAATGTCTCCTTTTTCATTATTTTAGTTCGTGATAATTTCCGACCGATTATTAAACCTAAGCGAATAAATAAAATATTCATCAAACCTACCTAAGTAGTTGTTATAAGTGGTGTCCCCCATAAATGAGGCACTTATTCCTGCGCCAAAGATATCCGTCTCATTGACAAGATTATACCGTTTAATCAATGTCTTTTAACAAGTATGATCTTTATCTTTGAGATCGTATTTGTTAAATTACATAAACATAAAAAACACTTACATGGCGTAAGTGTTTAGCTGATTAATTCAATTCTTTCAATTTCTTTTTCATAACCCGTGGTGCTAGATAAAATCAGACAAGCATAAAAAATAGCCCTTGCATGAGGATCTCCTTAAAATGAAAGTGCGACCAAACATTTAAAAGGAGAATTCACTGCAAGAGCACTTTCATTTTACAACAGATCGAGCCAAACTTCAAAAACAATATGAAGCGATTTTGTTCTTTGTATCGGCTCAACTATCGAGTATCCAGATTCCTCTTCAACGTCGAAATCGTCATTTGTTGAAACAGGAAGACGAAGTCATCATCACCGTCCATGTCCTTGGAAAGTTGTTGGGCTTCACTTCCGAACGGGCTTGGCACCGGTTTGTGATTGGGAATTTGTTTCCCAAGGCCTTGTTCCCTGAGCGCTCTCGGTACAACCGTCGCTGCCGAGCGCTTAGCTTTGCGATCAAGTGGATTCGGCGCCAGCTGGCCAAGCGCGGGCAACACCATGCGTATGCGGTCGTGGACAGCTTGCCGATCGAGCTGTGTCATTCATCCCGAATGTATCGCGTCAAACGGTTTCGTGGAATCGCCGATATTGGCTATTGTGCTTCCAAAAAGACCGCTTTCTATGGGTTGAAACTTCATCTGCAGGTCACCGACCAAGGGCTTCCGATGGGATATGTCGTCACCGAAGCGTCTTGTCACGACCGGGTGGCCGCTGAAACCGTCATGACGCAAATTCCACATCCGTATAACCTAGGTGACAAAGGGTATATCAGCCAAACGCTGCAAAAGAAGCTGTACGAAGAACACCAAGTCGCTTTTTGGACGCCCGTTCGAAAAAATCAGCGAATTCGCCAATCGGACGCATGGAAACAGTGGATGAAGCGAAAACGTAAAGTGGTTGAAATCGTGTTTTCGATTTTAGTCGATTCGTATCGGATCACCGAGATTCGAGCTAACTCGGTTTCTGGATTTGAAACGGCGCTGGATGGTATTTTACTGGCTTACTCGCTTGTTGTTCTTGGGCTAGTTGAGCGTTAAGACTCAACTAGCACCACGGGTTTTTAATAATATTATCATAGTTGGTGTTTATCTGCCATTACAGAGAAAATACAGTTAAAAGAGTGATATGTCATTTGGTACTTAAAATGAGGAAATGCGGATAAAATTCAATGGATTAAACTAAAATGGTCTGCACATGTTGGCGGTGCAGATGAGTTTGACGGAGAAACGAAAGAATACGAAGTTGAATTGAAATTGAAGTAATGAAGCCTACTCACTTTGAGTAGGCTCCTTTTTTATCCATATCTCCTCAAGCGGTCTCTTCAGTTCTGTACAGATCGCATAGGCCAGATGGAACGAAATGTTGGAAAGAGAAAAGGCGGATGACTCCGCCTTTTTTGCACGGGATAGCAGCCGAAAATAATTTTGCACAAATTTTGCACGGGATGAACGAGCATGTCCATTCATCCTTGAAATATCAATGGTTTTATGATGCGGTTATTATCCCTCCTGGACGCCACTTACATACGAAAAGTGCGCGAAACAGCGCTAAAGAAAAC
The DNA here is from genome assembly GCF_001618685.1 of Geobacillus subterraneus. Taxonomy (GTDB): domain Bacteria; phylum Bacillota; class Bacilli; order Bacillales; family Anoxybacillaceae; genus Geobacillus; species Geobacillus subterraneus. Next base: position 1,228,452 of record NZ_CP014342.1, read on the forward strand.
TCTCTATCGGAAGCACGGACTGTCGTGCGACGATCGAGAGTTTTTTTTGTAAAGAACATAAGGACAGCCTGCCAAGGCTGGAGAAATCGAGAGAACTTAGTGAGGCGGGTAAGGGAAACGGCAGCGGAAATGTGAGGGCGTCATCTGTATACAACCCAGCGACTCAGCAGGATAGAGCAACGAGCGGGACATCTTTGAATGGGCTTCGAGTTGCCCCGACGCATCAGGCTTCTTGGAGTTAGCTGGCAGAGGAAGGGGCACCGGCCCTAAGCTTGAAGTTGCTGAAACATCAAAAAACGCATAAAAGAAAGCCTCTGTTGCCTATATGGGCGAAGAGGCTTTTTCAGCATTATTATATTTTATTTAATTTATCGATCACTTGCACCAAGATGCTTTTTTAACGCTTCTTGAAGAATCTGCGAGTAATTCACATCATATTGTTTCGCAAGGTCATCGAGCCATTTTGGGATCGTCAACGTCTTTTTAACGGCTCTGTTTTCCATTTCATATCTAAAAGGTGGCATCCATACCTCAATGAACGCGATGGCTTGATTGGTTTGTGTTTGAATTTCCGATACTTTCGAAGGCTGAGGGATTTCTTCATTTTCCTGCTCTAAGCCATACAGATGTAATGCCACTGCTTCTTTTGCCATTTGAAATGCTTCTTCTTCTGTATCTCCGCAAGTAAAGCAGCCAGGAAGATCCGGAAACTCAACAGATATTCCATCGCTTCCATAATCGAAAATAGCTGGATAGATATAGCGGTCTTTTTTGTGCATATATGTGAACCTCCTTTTAGGCGAGGCTTATAATAGCCCCGCCTGTTTGAGTATACTTTTGACTGTTTTGATTGGTAAGTTTTTCTTTGGATGAGGGATGGTTACAAGTCCAGGTTTACTGGGATGTTTAAACTGATGGTGACTGCCGCTTGTTCTTACTATGTACCATCCGTCTTGTTGTATGATTTTGATTAATTCCTTTGAAGAGTAATTCTTCATTTCCCTCCCTCCTTGGGTTTATTATAACACGTATTATAACACGTATCAATACTTTTTTATTGTTTTTTGTCGTGTAAATGCCACTAATAACTGTAGATGAGCAAATTGGCTAACATAAATTTACAACCAAACAAAAAAGGAGACATGAACCCGACTCCTTGAGTAAAGTAGATGTGCTCAAAACCCATTCACCCAAGGACATGGAGATTATTGTAATGAAAAATGCTCATCTACAGTAACTTTATTTTATTATAAGATCACGCTTATTTGGGACACAGAAAAAAACACCTATGCTGTCTGTTTTCTGAACTCAATAGGAGGCAGGCAGTTTCGTTTGGGTCTGAATTCGAATTCCCCGTTTACCGCAACCGCAGAAGCTTTTTGTCTTGCAAATGAAAACAAATTGAAACGTTCATGGCGGCGAAAGTTTGTTAAAATGTATAGGATAGAAATAAAATCATAAAACGCGCCATACAATGAACATGCATGGCAAATACGTGAATCAGGTGATGGATATGGGGTTCGAACAGCAACTTGTTCATAAAACGTTTTATGAAACGTTAATCGATGGAGGAGAGCGCGACCTTGTCGGCACGTTCGGGGATATGTTCTTCGCCGCGTACCGGGATGGGGCTGATTTGTCGTCCATTCGTTTTGCTCAAGGGGAAGTGTATTTCCATCGCCGCGACTATGAGACTGCCATTTTCAAATGGGAAAACGTCCATAACGGGTTGCGCCCATGGGCGCAAAAAAACATCGCGGACAGCTACTATGAGCTTGGACAGCTTCAGCTCGCCGAAGAGCTGTACCGCTCGATTGAAGCGGAAAGTGAAACGCTCCAGGCAGAAATCATCTTGCGCCTATTTTCGCTCTACCGCGAGTTAGGTGAAAGAGAAAAAGCGGATGAAATGATTAAGCGCGGGGTGGCGCTTTACCCGGATTACCCGAATATGACCGAATGGGCCCACGCCTTTTTCGAGGAACAAGGCGATTGGGGAAGTGCCATCGAGCTCGCCTTAGGAGAAGCGGTGCGGACGTCAGCGCGCCGCTGGGCGGACATTTTAACGGGCTATGTGGAACAAGGGCACGCGCGGATGATGGCGCCCGCGCGGTTTTCACGGTGTTTGGCGCTGTTGTACGAAACCGATCGGGTAAAATTTGAGCGGTTAGTGCAGGCGTTGTGGAACGGCTATCAAGATAGTGATGTGTATTTTCCGTGGCTGGCGGAATGGAACCGTCTTTACGATGAGCTGGCGATTGGCCGTGATTATGAGTGGAAGCGAATCCCCGCCCTTTTGGCTGGGGCGTATGACGGGTTAGTGAGAGGGCCGTATCGGTTGAAAGAGCTCGTTGAGGTCGTGCCGCCGCTCTTAAAAAGCTGGGTGAATTTGGCCGACGGACGCGGGATGGCGACGGCCGCCGCCGCCTTGTTGGCATGGAGTGAGAAATTCCCGGAAGGCTTTGATGACGAAACGGTGAAAAACGCCGCGAAACAGCTTGTTTGTGCGAATCGGCAATCAGGGGAAGCGGGCGTGGCGCTATTTGAAGAAATGGCCGACTGGGCCGAGGCGCAGCGCGCAGGTTCTCATTTCCGCTTCCGCTGGCTCGTGCGGCAGCTTTCCGATCTGCGGACGCACCGCGTTCTTGTCGCTGGGGCGTCGCGAAACGAGCGCCTGGCGTTTTTGCGCACGGTGGTCGGCGAAGCGGCGTTAGTGGCGCCGTCCGCTCCGGTGCTCGTTTGGAAAAACGGCGGCGAGATCGAAGTGGCGAAAATCAGCGATGAACAGTTTACCGTTTTTGCAAGCATCGATGAGTTTCAACAAGCATCAGGGGGACGGGGAAGCCGCTTTCCTGACGATGCGGTCATCGAGTGCACAGCGCCGCTTTCGCTCGTGCCGCAAGAGGTAGCTTTGCTGGATATCGGGCCGCTTGGCGGACGCGCCTCTTCTGATCATGAGGCGCTTGTGTCGTTCCCGCTCGCCGATAGCATTCTTTTCCTTCTGAACGGCGATGATCCGCTTTCCAGTGTCGATGAACAACTTGTGCTGCAGCTTTGCGAGCGGGCGCCGCACACGCCGATTCACTTTTTGCTTCCTCCGGGCGACGGGATGATCGATGAGCAGGAGGAGTTGCGGATCGCCCGAGAAGTTGAAGCGCACATTCGCACCATCGTTCCCGGGGCGAACGTGATCGTCTATTCACCGCACGCGCCAAGCCGCAAGCAGCAGCAGGCGCTCGTTGACCTGCTTGGCGAAGTGCGCCATCACCGGTCTTCCGTCCGTCGGGAAGAAGCGATATTGGCGACGATTCGCCAATTCATTGCCCATTTGTTCCGGCAGCGGGCTGAGGCGGAAAGCCGGTTGGCGGAGTCGGTCGTGTGGAGAAAGGAAATGGCGGCCAAGCTGAACGGAGCGATTCACCAGCTCGGCGATCAGCAAGAAGAAAAGACGGTGAAAATCGTGAAAGCGTTCCGCGCGGTTTTGGAAGAGACGCGGACGGCCTTGGCAACGGCGATTCCCGACATGTTGCGCAAGTCGGCCGACTTTGTGCGCGAAGACAGCGACTTTGCCCGCCTTCACCTTGAACTGAATGATCAAGTGAACAAACAGCTTCGCGCTTATATCGATGAAGAGGTATTGCCGAAACTGCACCGCGCCTTGGAAGATTGGATTGCTGCGGCAAAAGAGGAATTTGACGAATGTCAGGCGTTTTTATATGAAATGGGTGAAGGGTTTAACGCCATGTTTGGCGAGGAGCGGCTGAAGCTTGAATGTGATTTCCGCATCCTTTCCGATTGGCAGCGTGATATCGACCGGCTTGCAGGCGGGGCGCAAATTGATAAGCTGAACATTTTCCTCCGCCGGACGCCGGGGCAGCTGCTGTTGAAAGGAGCGGGCAAACTGCTTGGCGCCTTTACGCAAAATAAGGCGATGTTGGCGCAAAAGTATAAGCAATTGATCGAAACGCAAGATTACGCCGATGTGGCGGAAACGGTTGCCGAGCAGTTGTTGCTGCCGTTTGAATGGTTTGCCAAATCGCTTGAGCGCGACATCGCCCAGTTTTTCCAAGCACCGTCGGCCGTGTTAAACGAAACGTTGGAACGGCTGGAGCTCGAAATTGCCGCTCAAGAAGGGGAGTTAAAACAGATGCGCACAAATCCGGAGGCGTACCGCGACCCGCTTGTTCTCTTTGGCATCCGTTTGCGGCAGTGCGAGCATCTGGCGCAGGCCGCTTCTGCGGCGGTTCGGGTATAGAAAAAATCGGCCGGACATCGGCCGATTTTTCTTCCTTTCAGACAGGTGAAGCAAGAACGGAGGACAACGACCACCGATGGAAGGGCATCGTTTTGCTTTAGGCGAAGACGAGCAAGAACGGTTGCGGTTTTCTTATCGTGCCGCGAATGCCGCTGGCTCTTGCTATACGTAGACGTTGATACGAAGGGATGGGGGATGCTTCCATCGCTTTTTTTCTTGCATTCTTTTTTTCTAAAGAGTAGACTTTGATTGTAAAAACATAATATGTTTACGGGAGCTTGTGGAATCAGGCTGAGAGTACGGCTAATCCGCCGTTGACCGTTTGAACCTGTTGGATAATGCCAGCGCAGGGAAAGAGAGTATACATAAGCACTTTGCCTGCGTGCAAAGTGCTTTTTGGCATGGATCGAAAGGCGCGATCGAGCGGAAAGGGTGGGGAAAGATGACACAACAAGAAATGATCGAAAGCTTGCTTCAGTTGATCAATAAAGAAACGTCCACAGAGGAAGAATTCAATGAGCATGCGCTCATGTTATTTGCCTATCAATATGAAAACAATGTTCCGTATCGTACATATTGCATGCAAAAAGGAAAAACGGCAAGAACGGTGAAAACATGGCGGGACATTCCGGCTGTGCCGATTAACGCCTTTAAAGAATTAACGTTAAGTTGTGTTCCTCCCGAACAGGCTGAACGCGTGTTTATGACGAGCGGCACGACGCAAGGAGTGCGCGGGAAACATTACCACCCGGCGTTAAGCGTGTACGATCAGTCAATGATCGTCAATTTTCAAAAGCGGTTCATGAAAGAGCGCAACAAAATCAAAATGGGTATTCTTTTTCCGACAGAAGACGAGCTGCCGAACTCTTCGCTCGCCCATTATTTAGCGCTCGCTGTCAATGTGTTTGGCACGGAAGACAGCCGGTATTTTGTCAACCGGGATGGCCTTGACATCGACCGGCTTCTTGCTGAGCTGGAACAGGCGGAACAGTCAGGTGAGCCGTACGCCCTGCTAGGCGCTTCGTTTAGCTTCGTTCATTTGTTTGAGGAGCTCGCCAAACGCGGCAAAACGTTCCGCTTGCCGGAAGGGAGCCGGATTCTTGATACGGGCGGCTTTAAAAATCAGTCGCGGGAAATGGACTTGGACGAGTTTTACGACACGCTGTCTTCGTTCCTTGGCGTCCCGCGCCGCGAGTGCATCAACATGTATGGGATGACCGAGCTGAGCACGCAATTTTATGATGACGGAAATGAGACCGTTCCGTCGGTGAAATCGGGACCGCATTGGATTCGCACAAGGGTGATCCACCCGTTAACCGGAGAAGAGATGCCGAAAGGAGAACGCGGCGTCCTCGTTCATTGCGACCTCGGCAACTTTAACTCGGTAACGACGATTTTGACGGAAGATACGGGCGTGGAAACAGACGGCGGGTTCTTATTGCTCGGCCGGGTGCAAGGGGCGGAAGCGAAAGGCTGTTCGATCGCGGTCGAAGAATTCATCCGCGCGGCAAAGGGGACATCCGAATGAGAGAATATGCCGGCTATCTCCCCTACATCGGGGATGAACCGATTGAAACACGTGTGTTAACGTTTGAAAAAAACGGAGAAAGAGTCGAAGTGGAAGTTCCTCTTTTAACGGTCGAGCAGCTGAACAAAGTGATGGGAAAAGTGAAACAAGCCAGCGCCCAGTTTCTCAAATCGCTTTCGGTGACGGAGATCATCGACTTGCTTGACCGAGTGATGGCACAGCTGTTGGACCGCCGCCATCCGTACCGGCAAAAGGCGGAACAAGTGCTGCCGATTGTGACGGGCTATGATGAAGAAATGGTCCGTTTAGGGTTGACCTCGTATTTCAAAACGTTCCGCAAGCCGCAGCTGCAGCGGTTTCTTGTGGAGGACTTGGAAAATCCGTTGCTTCTTGACGATTTTCAACCGCGGGCCAAAGGCGGCTTTTCCAAAGCAGTCGGCCCGGATGTCATCGTTCACGTTTGGGCGGGAAACGTGCCGGCGCTGCCGTTATGGAGCCTTATTTCCGGGTTGTTGGTGAAGTCGGGGAACATCGGGAAAGTGTCGAGCGCCGAGCCGTTATTTGCCGGTTGGTTTGCCCGCTTGTTAGTGGAGGTGGAGCCAAAATTGGCCGATTGCCTCGCTGTTGTTTGGTGGAAAGGCGGGGATATCGAGAGGGAGCGCGCCGTGTTTGGGCAAGCTGACGTTGTTGTCGGCTATGGAAGCAACGCGTCGCTCGAAGAGATGCAGCGCCGCCTTCCGGTGACGGTCCGATTCTTGCCGTTTGGGCATAAAGTGAGTTTCGGCCTCGTTTCCCGTTCCTGTCTTGATGCGCGCAAGGCGTGGCAGGCCGCCCACCAAGCGGCGCTCGATATCGTGCGCTATGACCAGCAAGGGTGTTATTCGCCCCATCTGTTTTACGTGCAAACCGGCGGAAGCGTGTCGCCAAAAGAGTTTGCCCGCTATGTCGCCCACGAGCTGAACTGTTTTGCGAAACGGTTTCCGCGGCGTCCTCTTTCCCTTGAGGAAATGGCGGCGCAAGCAAGTTGGCGGCAGCGCGAAGAATTGGGCGTGCTGGCGAACAAGGAAAAGGAAGTGCTCGGAAACGAAGCAGGAGACTGGACAGTTGTTTACGAACCGGAACGCCGGGAGTTTGCCGCGAGTTGCCTAAACCGGGCAGTGAAAATCGTCGCCTTTGATGACATTTCACAAGTGATTGCAGAAATCGCCCCGTATCGGGCATTGTTGCAGACGGCGGGGGTGGCTGCCTCGCCAAAAGAGCTGTTCGAATGGGCGGAGCAGTTAGGAAAGGCGGGTGTCACCCGCATTACAGCGCTCGGGCATATGACGTCCCCTGAAGCGGGCTGGCATCATGATGGGCGCTTTAATTTGCGCGATCTTGTGCAAATGGTCGACATTGAATCAGCGGCTGAAGCATATGCGGAACAGTTCGCTCCTTATGTCGATTAAGGAGGAAAATAGGGATGAGCTTTTTGCAGCTAGACCGTGTGACGTATCGTTACCAAGGGTTGACACCGGTGATCGACGGGGTCAGTTGGACGATCAATGAAGGGGAATTCCATTGCCTCGTCGGGAAAAGCGGCTGCGGCAAGACGACGTTGTTAAAGCTTGCGGCCGGCCTGTTGCAACCGGATGAAGGGGCCGTTTATTTGCGAGGCGAAAAAGTGACGAAACCTTCCTCTTCGATCGGCTATGTTTTTCAAGCGCCGACGTTGCTTGAATGGAAGCGGGTCATCGATAATGTTTTGCTGCCGATCTCGCTCAAACGAAAACCGGCGAAGGAAGATTACGAGTTGGCGCACGATTTGCTCGAGCGGGTCGGGTTGTCCGCCTACCGCGACCATTACCCGGCTCAACTGTCCGGCGGCCAGCAAAGCCGGGTGGCCATGGCCAGAGCCCTCATTCAACGGCCGGCGCTTTTGTTTTTGGACGAGCCGTTTGCGGCATTGGACGCCATTACGCGCGAAGAATTGCAAGCTGACTTGTTGACGCTTTGCCGGCTGCAAAACACAAGCGTCTTGTTCATTACCCACGATATTGCTGAGGCCGTATATTTAGCGGATCGCATCGCTGTCATGGCCGCCGGGAAGATTGTCTATGCGCTCGACGTCGACCTTCCGAAACCGCGAACGTTAGAAATGCGCTATGAGCCGCGATTTAACGAGCTTAGTTTTCACGTGCGGCAGGCGATGGAGGGGGTGAAGCGATGAATCGGGCGCCCGTTTATTCGCTAGTCTTGTTTGTTGCGCTTCTTCTCGGATGGGAGCTGGCCGCTAGGCAAATGTCGGAGCTCGTCCTGCCGGCGCCGTCGGTCGTCGCCGCGACACTTTTTGATGGCATAAGGACCGGCTATTTTTGGCCGCACATCGTTCGGACAAGCTTGGAAGTGTTGCTTGGCCTTGGCTTAGGAAGCGGCCTTGGCCTCATCGTCGGCATTCTCATGGGGGAAATTGAATTTTTGCGCAACTTGTTCTTCCCGTACGTCGTCGCCAGCCAGGCCGTGCCGAAACTCGCCTTGGCGCCGTTGTTTATTCTTTGGTTTGGTTTCGGCATGACGTCGAAAGTGGTCATTACGGCCTTGATTTGTTTTTTCCCTTTGCTTGAAAATACGGTGACGGCGATTCAATATACGGATCGGAACAAACTCGAACTGTTTCGCGTGTTAGGCGCGACGCGCTGGCAAACGCTCATTCATTTGAAACTTCCCGCCGGGCTGCCGCATATTTTCGCCGGTTTTCGCGTGGCCGTCGTCTTGGCGGTCGTCGGGGCGGTCGTCGGCGAATTTATCGGCGCCAGCGAAGGGCTGGGAGCGATGATTATTGCTTCCCAAGGAATGATGGACACCCCGCTTATGTTTTCCGTCTTGCTTTTATTGACGCTGTTGGGCATGGCACTCTACCAAATCGTTCATTTCTTTGAAAAACGATTAGCAAAACCATATGAAAAGGAGACAAGAAAATGAGACGAAAAACGATGGTCACCGTATGGCTGCTAGCCATCGCTTTGTTCTTAGCCGCTTGCGGTGCGGCCGGGCAGAAACAGGAGGAGGCGGGCCGAACGACGGGAAAGGCGAAAGAAGAAAAAACAGAACAGCTGCGTGTGGCCCTTTGGAGCCAGCCGATCACCGAGCAAACGAACTTGCTGGCGGAAAAAGAAAAAGGCTTTTTTAAAGAAAAAGGCTTGAACGTGACGCTCATTCCTGGCGCCGGCGGCGGCGATGCGATCAAAAACATTCTTTCCGGACAAGCCGATATCGCTTTTACGGATCCCGGTTCACTGTTTTTTGCGTTAGATAAAGGAGCGAAATTAAAAGTCATTTACAATATTTATCCGCAAAACGTCTTCAACGTCGTCTCGTTAAAAGACAAACAAATCACGAAACCGGAAGACTTGAAAGGAAAGAAAATCGGCGTGTACAGCTTATCGAGCGGAACGCGGCAAAACTTATTAGTGCTGTTGCATCAAGCCGGGCTTTCGGAAAACGATGTGACGATTGTCGAAACCGGTTTGTTAAACTTTGCCCCGCTTATGCAAGGGCAAGTTGATGCGACAGCGGCGACCGATACCGGGCTTGTGATGGCGAAGGAAAAAGGATTAGGGGACGTCAACGTCATTGAAGTGAAAAACTATCTCAATATCCCGAGCGACGTCTTTGTCGTTACCGAGAAGACGTACAACGAGAAAAAAGAGTTGTTGCAAAAGTTTTTAGAAGCGTATCGAAACAGCGCCCAATGGATGATCGACCACCCGGAGGAAGCGGCGTCGTTAGCCGTCAAATACGCCATCGATGGCAAGGACGAGCAACGCAACTTACAAATCATCCAGTTGCGAAATGCGTCGAGCGTTTCGCCATTGACGGAAGAAAAAGGGTTAGGGGCGCTTGATGTAAACGTGCTGCAACAAGCTGCGAACACGTACAAAACGTTAGGCTTAATCAAAAACGACATCCACATGGCGGAAGTTGTCACGAATGAGTTGCTTCCAAAACAATAACGGAGGACGAAAATGGGGATGTTCTCAGGAAAAGTGATCGTTGTGACCGGTGCGAGCCGGGGCATCGGTGCGGCCATCGCCCGCGCGTTTGCCCGTGAACATGGGACGGTCGTCGTCAACTATTTGCAAAATCAGCAGGCGGCGGAACAAGTGGCCGCCGCCTGCATTGAACTTGGCGGTGATGCTTGGGCCGTCCAGGCCGATGTCACCTCGGAATCGGCGGTCAAGCAGTTGATCGAGCAAGTGATGATGGAAACAGGGAAAATTGATGTCGTCGTCAACAACGCGTTCGCGCCGTATGTATTCGACCCCGACGAGCGCAAACTGGCGTGGGAGCTTGTCTGGGAAGATTATCAAGCGCAACTGGACGGGGCGCTGCGCTCGACGCATTATATGTGCCAGGCAGTGATTCCGATCATGAAAAAGCAAGGCGGGGGGAGTATTATTAATATTGTGACAGACTTAGTCGCCCGCCCGGTCGTTCCGTATCATGACTACACGACGGCGAAAGCGGCGCTCGTCGGCTACAGCCGCAACTTAGCGGCGGAGCTCGGTCCGTTTGGCATCCGCGTCAATTGTGTCGCTCCCGGCTTAGTTTACCCGACGGACGCCAGCCGGCGGACAAAGGAAGAAGTGAAGGAAATGCTGATCGCTCAAACACCGCTGCGGCGAATCGCCACTCCTGAAGATGTCGCCGGGCCGGTTCTCTTTTTAGCGTCTGATTGGAGCCGCTTTATGACCGGACAAACGTTGTTTGTCGACGGCGGACTCGTCATGCGCTAGCGAGGCATTTGAAATTAGCCTGGTTTTCTAAGCTGCCCTCAAGAACGGATCATAAAGGGCAGCTTCTTTTTTCTGTCATTTTATATAGAACATGGCGGTTCGTTATGGTATGATATGATTAGATATTGTTAGAATGTTTAGAATATTTCCTGCCCCACAAACACATGCCCGCTGAATTTCTTCTTAGAAAAGAGGGACGAGCTATGACCGCTTCATTATGGTTTCTTTTGTTTGTGTTGTTGATGTGCGGCGTGTTGTTGCGCCACATCACCATTTTGGCAGTCAGGAATGAACGGAAGAAAAATGCATTCGTTTCCCAATACATCTTTGTTGCGCTCGTCACATTATGGTTTACCCCTCTTTATGTGAGCGTGAAGTTGGCGGTTTTCCTTGGCGTCGGTCAATACGGGCTTGTGCTCTGGCTCATTCTCTTCCTCATCGGGGTCGTTTACGTCATGAAACGGACGGAAAAGGAAAGAAAGGCGCTGCAAGAGGAATATCACCGCCGGGCAGGCTCGGCATGAACCGAGCGCCCGGCCGTTCGAAAGAAAGGAAGGCTGTTTCCGAAAAGCGGGTCAAATCGCTCGGAAACAGCCTTTTTTGAACGGATCAGACAGACGATTTCAGTTCAAACGCCCAGTTGCCGCGGCGAAAAATCGGTTCGCGTTTGCCGTCTTTCGTCACGCCGTCGATGTTCAGTTCGGCCGAGCCGATCATAAAGTCGACGTGGACGAGGCTGTCGTTGACGCCGCGGCGGTCAAGCTCTTCTTTGGACAGCGCCGCGCCGTTTTCGATGTTCGTCGGGTACGCTTTGCCAAGCGCAAAATGGCAGGCGGCGTTTTCATCAAACAGCGTGTTGTAAAAAATGAGATTGGACAGCGATACGGGCGACTGGTGCGGCACGAGGGCGACTTCGCCGAGGCGGCGCGCCCCGTCATCGGTATCAAGCAAATGTTTGAGCGTCTCATATCCTTCTTCGGCGCTGAAATCGATGACTTGACCGTCTTTAAAGGTGAGCGTGAAGCCGTCGATGATGTTGCCGTTGTAATTGAGCGGCTTCGTGTTGCGGACCGTGCCGTTGACGCCGTCTTTATGCGGCATCGTAAACACTTCCTCGGTCGGCATGTTCGGGTTGAAGCGCACTCCGGTTTGGCTGGTCGCCGCGCCGCCGTGCCAAACGTGCCCGTCGACGAGCTCGACCGTGATGTTGGTGCCCGGCGCTTCGTAAACGAGCTGTTTGTATTGCTTGTTGTTTAAGTAATCGACGATGCGGGCGAGCCGATCGTTATGTTCGCGCCAAGCGGCGATCGGATCGTCTTGGTCGACGCGGACGATGTGGAAAATCGCTTCCCATAATTTGTCGATGGCTTCTTCATCACGCAGATCGCCAAATACTTTTCGCGCCCATGCGGCCGTCGGGACGGAAATGAGCGACCAGCAGTTCCGGTCGGCCATGATGGCGCTCCGGTAGTTGGCGAGCGCTTGGGCGGCCGTTTTATTGGCGGTGGCGATCCGCTTCGGATCAACATCTTTCAATAAGTCCGGGTTCGGGGCGTAAATCGACAAAAAGGCCGCTCCTTGTTCGACGAGCTCTTCCATCCCTTTTGCCCGCCACATTGGATATTCGGAAAACGCTTCCTCCGGGGCATGGTGAAACTTGATATATGTAAGCGCCTCATCGTTCCATTCGACATACACGTGTTTTGCCCCGGTTTCATACGCCGTTTTGGCGATTTTCCGAACGAGCGGCGCCGCCTCGAGCGGAGCGTTGACGAACAGCGTCTGCCCGGGCTGAATGTTCACCCCGACTTTCACCGCCAGTTCGGCGTATTTGTCCAATTCCTTCTCCCAACGGTTCATCTTCCTCACTCCTTTTTTGGACTGACTCATCTCCACTTTATTATAATTCCCGCCGCCTCGCAACTTAGGGAGCTTTACATGTGGATGCTGTCCGGACGAGAGCGAAACGTTCCGATGTAGGACGCGCCTCATGTTGGAATAACAGGATGGGTTGACACATATGTAAAGAGTAAAGAAGGTTCCATGGTGAAGAGCAACAAACTTCGTTGTCACCGGCACTATCGTCGCAGCCTGATGATAGTGCCATTTTTATGAAAAGGGGGTGGGATGGCGGAGCAAAAAGAGAGGGACGGACTGACAGATCAGGTGTGCGCCTGTGCAAAACCATACCAAACAGGGAGGAACAGCGATGAATGGCATCATCTTGGCGGAACTCGTGCTGTATTGTCTTGTGATGGCAGCGCTTGGCTATTGGTATGGGAAAAAGGAGATGAGCCATTCCGACTTTTTGCTTGGCGGAAAAAAACTTCCCGGTTGGGCGCTCGCGTTTTCCGAGCGGGCGACAGGCGAATCGGCATGGCTGCTGCTTGGCTACACGGGTTTTGTGTTTGCAAGCGGCCTTTCTGCCATTTGGGTGGCCGTCGGCATTGTCATCGGCATTGTGTGCGCCTGGCTTTTTTTGGCTGACCGGTTTCGCCAAGAGGCGGAGCGGTACGGTGCGCTGACCTTGCCCGGCTATTTAGCGAAACGGTTCGGCGCGCATGGGCAAACGATTTTATGGCTTGCGACCGTCCTTATTTTTAGCTTTATGATGTTTTATTTCAGCGCGCAAATTGCCGGAGCGGGCAAGACATTGTTTACCGTTTTCCATATCGACCCAGCGCTTGGCATGGTCATCAGCGTGGCGATTGTCATTATCTTGTCATACACCGGCGGGTTCGTCAGTGTCGTTTGGACGGATATGATTCAAAGTGTGCTCATGCTGGCGACGCTCGTGATTTTGCCCATTGTGGCGTTCGTGGAAATTTATAGTGGTGGCTTGTCGATCAGTGAAGCGCTCCATCACGCAAAACCGGGCCTCGATTCATGGACGGGGGGAGTCACTGGATTTGCGCTCGGGCTATTGCTGTTTAACAATTTTGCCTGGTTTTTCGGCTATCTTGGCGGACAGCCGCAACTGAGCGTCCGCTTCATGGCGTTGAAAGACGCCCGCGAGGCGAAAACGGCCAAAACAGTGGCGATCGTTTGGACATTATTGGCGTATGGCGGAGCGTTTTTGATCGGCCTTGCGGCGATTGCCCTTTACCAAGGACAATCATTCACCGATGTCGAGACCGTGCTGCCGAAAATGGTGTTGGACTTGTTGCCGCCATGGTTGGCCGGGCTGCTGTTATCCGGCATTTTGGCCGCCATCGTGACAACGGCCGATTCGCAGCTGCTCGTGATCACGAGCTCCATCAGCGAAGATATTGTCCGCCGCTCGCTGCGCCTCCGCCTGTCAGAAAGGCAGCTTGTCGCGCTTTCCCGCGCGGTGGTGGTCATCGCCGGGTTGCTTGGCTTGGTGCTGGCGATGACATCCGAATCGCTTGTGTATTTCATTGTCAGCTGGGCGTGGGCTGGAATCGGCTGCACGTTGTCACCGGCCATTTTACTCTCCTTTTTCTGGAAACGGTATTCCGGCATCGGCGTCATCGCCACGATCCTGGCTGGGTTTCTCAGCACGGTCATCTGGATTTCCTCGCCGCTTGAGGCCATCATCAGTTCACGGTTTACGACGTTTGCCATTGCGCTGGCGGCCGGGGTGCTGTTCAGCCTGTTGTTTCCCGATCGTCAGCGGACGATGTGATCGATCGCGTCAATCCATTCGCATGAGGGTGTCCCGAAAGAGGCGGGACACCTTTTTTCTACACGAAACGCTTGATGATATCCAGCCTCTTTGAAGAAAAGGCGGGCGTTTATGCCGGTCCGGTGCGGTGTTTGCTGCTGTTTTGTCAACGTTGTTCGCTGTCCAAAAACCGTCGCACCATTTGGGCGCATGCCTCCCGGTCGTAGCGATGGTAAAAGGTCGTCGCAAACCGGGCCGGATCGCCGAAGAAAAACCGTTCGTACAGCGTCTGCCGCGTCCCAAAGGCGCTCATCACCAAATCCCAGGCGAAGCGGAACAGCTGCACCCGCTGTTCGGCCGGAAGCGTCGCTATTTGACCGAAGATTGTCAATGCGCTCGATATACTCGGTTCCGTTAATAATGGCCATAGTTTCCATCCCCTTTTTCCGTGAAAATCCCCACCACTTGGTGAGTGCGGTATACGCTCCTGATCCGTGAGGGTATACTGAAAATGGCCAAAAAAGGCAATAGGAAAGCAGAGGTGCCCGATTTTAGGCATCTCGTATAACCTGTCTGCCTTTTGGCTAGACTAAATAAGTTGTGGTTGGCGGAACGGCTCTTTGCGGGAGATCATGCAAAAGATGATCACCAACATCCGCCGAGCAATGGCGATGAGGGCTTTTTTCTTCCCGCACCGGGCCGCCAACGACCAAAACTTTCGGGACAAGGGATGCGTCTTGGATCGAGCTGCTGACCATGCCGCCTCGCATAACGCCGATCGGAGATGGGGATTGCCTTTTGTCGTGCGCGTGCTCTTTCGCTTTCCGGCGCTTTCATGGTTGCCGGGGGACAATCCAGTCCATGAAGCCGCCCGTTCCGGCGTTTCAAAGACGCTCATGTCGGTTCCCATCTCGGCTATGATGACGGCGGCGGTTTGTTTTTTCACTCCGGGCATGGTCATCAGCAGGTTCACTTCCTCGCGATACGGCTCGAGCAGGCGGTCGATGTGCTGGTCGACTTCTTCGATTAACTGCTCCAATTCCTCAACGTGTTTCCACAAGAGGCGAAGGAGACGGAGCTCGTGTTCGGTCAAGGTGCCGAGCAGCGAATCGTACACCGCTTGCTTTTTCTTTTTGAGCCTTCCGCGCAGGCATTGATCCAACTCGTCCTTGTCCACGTATCCCTTCTCAAGCAGCCGGGCGAGGATGTCTTTTCCGGAAACGCCGAAGAGATCGGAGAGGACCGAGCCGAGTTTGACATTGGAAGACTCGAGCACTTTTTGAATCCGGTTTTTCTCCGAAGTCAGCTGTCCGACCCACTTTTTGCGGAGGCGGGTAAAATCCCGCAATTCGCGAATATCCGCTGGGGGGACGAAACTTTTTTCAACGAGTCCATGGCGGAGCAGCTTGGCGATCCACTCGGCGTCCGAGACATCGGTTTTTCTTCCCGGGACATTTTTGATCCGCTGCGGATTGGCCAGTGTCAAGTCGACATAGCCCTCGAGGAAGGCGAAGACCGGTTTCCAATACACGCCGGTGGATTCCATGGCGACATGGGTGACGCCATGTTCTTCGAGCCACTCAAGCAGGTCGCCAAGTCCCTTCGAGAACGTGGAGAAGGTTTGAATGTCCTTTTGAATGTGTCCATCTTCTTCCCATAGCGCGCAGGCGACGATGGTTTCGGCATGAACATCCAATCCTGCGCAGCGAGGATAGATGACATCCATGATGAAAATCCTCCTTTTCGATGATCGAGTGCGCAAACAGCGAATCCACGGGAGAAATGCGGCAGTTTTCCGTTCGTCGTCACCTTTCCTCCGCATCGGGAAAGGGCGGACAATGGGTGGTGCACCCAGTGGATTCAAACACTTTTCCGTACAGGGTCTAAGCCACCATTAAGCATAACGTCCTGTTGAACTGTTTGCGCCTACTCTTCATTATGGGAAGAAAAGGGAGATTTTCATGCCCGGGTGGAGAGCAAAAATTGCTCATGGAACTTTTCCGTAAAAACCGTTTATGGCCATTGTATGCGCGCCTAGAAAAAAGGGAAGGAGGTTCATCCGCGAGCGGGACAGGCGATTTCCACCCGGTTGCGCCCGTTTTGTTTAGCACGGTATAGCGCCTGATCGGCAAGGGAAAGAAGCGCCTCGGCATGCTCATTTGGCTGCGGGATGGCGACCGCGGCTCCGACGCTGACAGTGACGCAGTTGGCAGCGGGCGATAAGCGGTGTGGGATGGCCAGCCCTTCAATGTTCAACCGTATTGCTTCAGCGGCCGCTGCCGCTTTTGACGGCGAAGCGTGCGGCAAAATAACAGCGAACTCCTCGCCGCCATAGCGTGCCGCCGCCCCGCCGTATTGCTTGGCTGTTTGTTCAAGCGATAAGGCGACTTTGCGCAAACAGTCGTCGCCGCATTGGTGCCCGTATGTGTCGTTAAACCGTTTGAACGCATCAATATCGATCATAATCAAGGCCAGCGGGGCGTTTTGTTGTTTGGCGCTTTCCCATTCACGGGCGAGCAGCTTATCGAACGAACGGCGGTTGGCGATGCCGGTCAATCCGTCAAGCGACAACATGCGCTGCAGCAAATCGTTCGCCTTTTTCAGCTGCTCCTCAGCCTCTTTTCGCAGCGTAATGTCGCGGACGACGGCGATCATCCCTTTGCCGCCGCCGAGTTTGCGCACCGTCGTCTCAAGCCAGCTTTTTGTGCCATCTTTTTTACGGAAGCGGAAACAAAACGTCAAAATATGAAATGCCCCGCCTGTTTCTATCGATCGCGGCAGAAGCTGTTGATCTTCGTTTCGCTCAATCCATTCAAATACAGAGCGGCCGAGCAGTTCTTCCGGTTCATAGCCGAGCAGGTAGCGGCAGGCAGGCGAAACGTACACGAGCGTTCCGTCTGCGGAGATTGTTGCGATGATGTCCGAACAGTTTTCCGCGATAAATCGGTATTGTTCTTCCCGCTGCTGGAGCTCGCATTCGATCATTTTTTGTTCACTGATGTCGGAAAACAAGGCGACATAGTTGGCAATCTGCCCAGACTCATCTTTCACAGCGTCAATATGAAGCCGTTGCGGATAAACCGTCCCATCTTTTTTTCGATTCCAAGTTTCCCCTTGCCATTGCCCCGTCCGCAGCAACGACTCCCACAATTGTGCGTAAAACAACTCCCCGTGTCTCCCTGACCGCCATAAGCGCGGCGTTTTTCCAAGCACCTCGTCTTTAGAGTAGCCGGTGATCGTTGTAAATGCCTGATTGACAAAAAGAATTCGGCTGTCGGCATCGGTCACCATCATCCCTTGGCTTGTATGTTCGACGATTTGCCTGTACCACTCGTATAAATGTTTCTGGTTTAACGGCATATTCACCATTTCCCCCATCGCATCTTACCGTTCCTTCTCTGTAAAAATTAACATTTTTTATTTTATTTTCTAGACTATTTCTCAAAATGTCAATCCTTTTTCCTAGGATAAAAGACGCTCTTATTTTGATTTTAGGGAAAAGTTATATTCGTCATGATTCAGTCATAACTTTTTGGCTGTATTGTGAAATGATGAACAAATCCATTTCATCGAGTAAAAAAAAGATTAAGATAAAAGTGTAAAGAACAATTGTAAAAATGAAAGGGGAGGAACAAAATGGTTGTCAAATGGTTGCGCGAACATGTCACAGCGTCGGCGTTGATGGTGGTGTTAAGGTTGTATTTAGGGTATGAATGGATGATGGCGGGGTGGGGAAAAATCACGCAAGGGTTTGACGCCACCGGATTTTTAAAAGGAGCGTTGGCGAAAGCCGCTGGCGAACACCCGGCCGTGCAAAGCTGGTGGGCGGGCTTTATCGAAAGCGTAGCGCTGCCGAATGTCGGATTGTTCAACTTCCTTGTGCCATGGGGGGAATTTCTCGTCGGGATCGCGCTCATTCTCGGATTGTTTACGACTTTTGCCGCACTTATGGGAGCTGTCATGAACTTCGCTTTCATGTTCTCGGGCACGACGAGCACGAACCCGCAAATGGTGCTGCTCACCGTCTTCATCCTCGTCGCCGGAGCCAATGCGGGACGATACGGTTTGGACCGGTGGGTGTTGCCATATCTCCGTCACTGGTGGACGGATAAAACGCATCGTCCACACCGACCGGCGGCAACGCATCAATGACCGCCATCAAGCCGCGTGCGCTGCTTCAGGCTTCCTCCTTTTCCGAACGGCCGCTCCTTCTCCAACGTGGAAGGGGGCGGCCGTTTGCCGCGTCGGAGAAAATAGTTTGGCTGTTCGAGAAAGGAAATTGACGAATGACGGCGAAATGATATGCATATAGATGAAGCAGGAGACGTGAACAAGTGTTTGAAAGCGTTTTCTAAAAAGGGACATACTAACCGTTCAGTATTTTTAATAAGGGATGGTGAAACGGATGAACAAAACACGTCCGTATTGGCCGAGCGGATTGCCGAAGAAGCTCCGCTATGTGCTCGGCGAACAGCCGCTCTATCATTATTTGCGCCATCGCGGCGAACGCGAGGAAAACGAGCCGGCGTACATCTTCTACAACAAGGTGGTCACTTGGGGAACATTGCTGGATCACGTCCGCCGTTTTGCCCGCTATTTGCAGGAAAAAGGGGTGAGGAAAGGGAGCTATGTCGCCTTGTACATGCAAAACTGTCCGCAATACATCATCGCCCACTTCGCCATCCAGCAGTTAGGCGGCGTCGTCGTCCCGCTCAACCCGATGTACCGGGAATCGGAGCTCGCCTATTTTTTCGCTGAAGTGCCGCTTGTCGGCATCATCGCTGGGGAAGAAGGATTATCCCGCATTCAACAAGCTGAACAACAAACGGCGCCGCTGTCGTTTACGGTCGCTTGTCATTACGGCGACTATGCGGATCCGGCAGGGGAGATCCCGCTTTGCGAGGAGGTGCTGCAACCGAAGCAGACGTGTGAAGGCGCGGATGAGTTCACCGCCATCATTGCCACTTCTCCGCCGCTTGATGAGACCGCTCCCATTGACTTGTGGAACGATGTCGGATTGATCGTTTTTACGTCGGGGACGACCGGTCGGCCGAAAGGAGCGATGCTCCCGTATGGCAGTGCGCTCTTTAAGACAGCGGCGTCCGCGCAGGCGAACCGGCTGACGGAAAAACGCGAACAGCTTATGGCCCATTCCCCGCTTTGCCATATTGCCGGCATGGTGATGGGACTGAATATGCCGGTGTACACCGGCCATCCGTGCGTATTATTCACCCGCTTCGACCCGCTGGCAACGATCAAAGCCATCGAAACGTACAAAGTCACGGCATGGTACAGCATCGCTCCGATGAACGCGGCCATCCTGCAGGCGCTCTCTTCTGTCAATGCGGATTTATCGAGCCTAAAACGCAACTTAGCGACAAGCTTCGGCCTGCCGGTGACGAAAGACCTTGCCGAGCGGTGGGCGGAAGCGGCCGGCGGCTGCCTGTTGTACGAAGCCGCCTACGGGCTGAGCGAGACGCATACGTGTGACACGTTCATGCCGGATGACCGTGTGAAATTTGGCTCGTGCGGCATCCCAACGTATGAGACGGACATTCGCATCGTGGATCCGGAAACGAAACAAGAGCTCGGGCCCGGACAGTCGGGGGAAATTGTCGTCAAAAATCCGGGGGTTTTTAAAGGCTACTTCCGCCGCGCTGATGCGACGAACGAGACGCTGAAAGATGGGTGGGTGTACACTGGCGATATCGGGTATGTCGATGAAGACGGCTATTTGTATTTCCAAGGACGGCTGAAAGAGATGATCAAAGTGTCCGGCTACAGCGTCTTTCCGGAAGACGTCGAGGCGTTGTTGAACGAGCATCCAGCCATTAGACAATGTGCGGTCATCGGCGTGCCTGACCCGATGAAAGGGGAAGTGCCGAAAGCGTTTGTTGTTCTTCACGATTCGTACAAAGGAAAGGTGGCGTCGTCGGACTTGATCGAATGGTCGAAAACGAATATGGCGGCGTTCAAGTATCCGCGTTATATCGAGTTCATGGATGAATTGCCGGCGACGCCGTCAGGTAAAGTATTGAGAAAGCTGCTGCCACGGGAATAACATAGCGGCGGAGGTTGGCGCGAGCCGCCCCGCCTTTTCCGAAAAAAGGGGGATTATGATGGGGAGTTTGCGGCAATTAACAGACGAACTGATGGCGAAAAAAGCACGCGCCGCGTTGGGCGGCGGCGCGGAGAACATCGCTAAGCAGCACGAGAAAGGGTTGCTAACTGCTAGAGAGCGGATCGACAGGCTTGTGGATGCAGGAACCTTTATCGAGTTTGGACGGCTGAACGCGTCCGACCAGCCCGCCTTGGCAGAAACAACGTATGGAGACGGGCTTGTCGCCGGCATCGGCAAAGTGAATGGCCGCCCGGCGGTCATTATTGCCGGGGATAAAACGGTGCTCGCGGGAACAGAGGGGAGCGTTCATTTGCGCAAGTCGCGGCAGATGCATGCATTGGCTGTGCGCAATGGCTTGCCGATGTTTTTCCTCCATGAAGGCGGCGGGTTGCGCATGCCGGACGGGATGGGGTCGGACGGAATCAGCGATAAACTGTTTCCACGCGAGCTGCTCACCCACCACCGGCAAGTGCCGACGATGGCGGCAATTTTGGGAGACAGCTACGGCGGTCCGACATGGACGGCGGTGAGTTGCGATTTTGTCACGCAGCTGAAGGGGACATGCATGGCGATCGTGGGGCCGCGTATGCTCGAATTGGCGAATGGGCAGCGCGTCGCGCCGGATGAGCTCGGCGGCGTAGACATCCACCATCAATATACCGGACAGATTGACGCCGATGGCGAGACGGAGGCAGAATGCATCGAGCAACTGAAACGATTTTTTTCATACATGCCGCAAAATGCGAACGAGCGGCCGCCGATGCGGAAGACGGACGATGATCCATACCGGATGGTGGAGGAAGTGTTTTCGATTTTGCCGGACAGACAGAGCCGTGTCTATGATATGCGGCGAATCATCACCTGCCTTGTCGATGATGGCGATTATTTTGAGTATCAGAAACAATTTGGCAAAGCGCTGATCACCACCTTGGCACATTTGAACGGCCATGTCGTCGGCATCATCGCCAATCAGCCCAATCAATATGCAGGAGCGCCTGGGCCGCAGGAATGCCAAAAGGCGACGGAATTTATTTGTTTGTGCGACTCGTATCATATTCCGCTTATTTTTTTGCATGACACGCCGGGGTTTCGCGTCAGCGTCGAGGCGGAAAAAGCGAAAATGGCGACGAAAATCATGGTGTGGAATCAGGCGCTGGCACTAACCACCGTCCCGAAAATCTCGGTTGTCATCCGCAAAAGCATCGGGGCGGCGTACGGCAATATGTGCGGGCCGGGTATGGGAGGAGATGTGGTCGTCGCTTGGCCGAGCGCGGAAATCAATTTCACCGGTCCGGAAGTTGGAGTGAATGTTGTATACGGCCGCGAGCTTGAACGCGCCGACAACCCGCATGAGCGGCGTCAAGAGTTGCTTAAGCAGTGGTCGTTTGACAGCTCGCCGTATGAGGCGGCGCGCAAACATTTGATCGACGATGTCATCCATCCAGCAAAGACGCGGAAATTCCTTTGCCAGACACTTGAATATTTGCTTACATCCAAGCGCGAAAAAAGCGAGCGCTTGCTCGCCGCTTGGCCGACGGGGTTTTAACGGAAGTCAGTGGGAAGCCAAGCCCTACGTTACCATGGACTCGGGGGCGCCTAGTTGTGCGCGCTCCTTTCCACTGATATCTACGTGGGAAAACGAGAAAAGACGTTGACAGTCGAATGGAAATGAAATATTCTTTAATTAATAGCGAATCGTTTATCCGATATTTAGATGTTTTTCTAAATATCTAACTATATACGTATATATGTATGAAAACCTGTCACATTGGCGCATAAGAGGCAACGACAAATGAAAGCTCTCCCGGTGGCTTCCAACTCCTTAAGATGCATCCAAAATCGTTCACAAGGTGGGATTACCATTGTCGTTCAACGAGGCGTTTAAAGCGATTGCTGATCCGACGCGCCGAAAAATTTTAACGTTGCTGCGAACGGGGGATTTGACGGCAGGGGAAATCGCTTCGCACTTTGATATGCAAAAACCGAGCGTATCGCATCATTTGAAAATTCTAAAGCAGGCTGATTTGGTGCAAGACCGGCGTGAGGGACAGCATATCTACTACTCTCTGAACACGACAGTGTTTCAAGATTTGCTTCGCTGGTTTTACGATTTTGTCGAAAAGGGGGAGAGACATGATGAACGTTAGCCGGCTGACGATCGTGTTGACGGTTCTCGCTTATTTCTTGAGTGTGGCCGCCCTTCCGTATTTGCCGGATCAAGTGGCGATCCATTGGAACGCATCAGGGGAAGCTGATGGCTTCAGCAGCAAATGGTTTGGCGCGTTGCTGCTGCCCGTTCTCATGACGGTGTTCACGCTTTTAATGGCGGTCTTGCCGAAGCTCGACCCGAAAAGAGAAAACTACGCCCGCTTTCAAAAAAGCTATCGTATTGTCAATGCGGCGCTTTCCTGCTTTTTCTTGGCGCTGCATGCCGTGACATTGGCGTACAACCTTGGATTTTCCATCGATGTTGGGGCGGCCGTGCCGCTTGCCATCGGCGGTCTGTTTCTTGTCATCGGAAATTATATGCCGAAAATCAAACACAATTATTTCATCGGCATTCGCACACCGTGGACATTAGCGAGTGAGACGGTTTGGCATAAAACGCACCGTCTTGGCGGCAAAGTATTTACCGCGATGGGGATTTTGTCGATGCTCACCGCGTTTTGGCGCGGAGAGATGAGGGCTGTTTTGTTTCTCGTCATCATCGTTGTCGGCAATTTGTATCTCATCGTTCGATCGTTTCTTTATGAGCAGCAAGAACAGCGCAACCGTTCATAAATAAGCGGGAGGGGGAGAGGACGTGGGAATGATCGGTGCGGCGGTGCAGCTCTCCATTTCATTGTTTGTTCCAGTTGGTCTCGCATGGTACGGAAGAAAAAAAGGATGGCTTTCGTGGAAAGCGCTCGGCATCGGAGCGCTGATGTTTTTCGTGTTTTCACAAGTGTTGGAAAAAGCGCTTCACATCGCTGTCCTTGAACCAGGACGGCCGGCGCTGAAAGGGACGGACAGCGTTTGGCTCTTTGTGTTGTACGCCGCGCTGGCCGCCGGTGTGTTTGAGGAAATCGGCCGTTATGTCGGGTTTCGCTGGCTGTTGAAACAAAACCGGACGTATGGCGACGGCCTGTCATTCGGGCTTGGGCACGGCGGGGTGGAAGCGATGCTGCTTGGCGTGTTTGGCGCTGTGAACGCGATTGTGCTTCTGAGTTTGATTCAATCAGGCGCCTTCGACAAAACGATCGCCCCGTCGCTCCCGGCAGGCCAGGCGGAGCTGATCAAGGAACAAGTGCTGCACACGCCGTTGGCAATGTACGTGTTGGGCGGCTTTGAACGGCTGTTTGCTTTGGCGGTGCATGTGGCGCTGTCGCTCCTTGTTTTGCTTGGCGTGCGCCAGCGGCAGTTCCGTTATGTCCTGTACGCGATTTTGCTTCACGCGGCGATGGACGTCTTGCCGGCGCTCTATCAAGCGAAAGTGGTCAAAAACATTTGGGTGGTCGAGGGAGTGCTGCTCATTTGGGCGGTTGCGGCGGTTTCGTTCATCCGCCGGATCAAACCGGCATTCGCACAGGGGGGAGAGGAACGATGATTCGGATCAAACGGCTTGATCATGTGCAAATTTGTATTCCATTTGGCGCTGAAGATGAGGCGCGGGCGTTTTATACGGATGTGCTCGGTTTTCAGGAAATCGAAAAACCTGAGTCGCTGAAGGCAAACGGTGGGCTTTGGTACAAAGTCGGCGATATCGAGCTCCATATTGGAGCAGAAAACCGCGACGGCTACAACAGCAAAAGCCACCCGGCGTTTGAAGTGGAAGATGTCGAAGCCGCGCGCCGTTATTTGGAATCACAAGGCGTCGTGACGCAAGATGAAAAACCGATCCCAGGGGTGAAGCGTTTTTCCTTTCGCGATCCGTTTCACAACCGGATCGAGTTGTTGGAAAAAGTGTAAGATCGTTTAGTCATCCATTAGATCGGGCAGTGTTTTGCTCCTTCGCGATAGTAACCGCTTGTCATTCAGGGCATGCTAGAGACGAAGGAGGGAATCGCGATGGAGAGAAAAGCGAACAACAAGCGCAGCGACAAATCTGTCCGCACCGCTGATGCCCGGACGGCAGGCCGCGCGTCGATGAGGGAACAAGCTGTGCAAGACGCCTATAAAACGCGGGAAGAGGTAACGGCTGATTAACAAAAAAGCGGGAGAAAGGACGATTCCTTCTCCCGCTTTTTTGTGGTTACGAATGCTCTTCTAAGCTGGCGACCGGCACGCTTTGTTTTTGATTCGGATTGTCAAGCGGATGGATGGTTGCCATCCCTTTTTGCTGATCGACATGCTCAATGTAAATGCGCTGGCCGTTGTACGTGACATTCGCCATCACTGGCGATGAGGCGATTTCTTGCGCCCGACGAGCATCCATTTTCAGCACCTCCTTAGTTCGCAAGATGAACGGAAATAGGGACGTTTCAGACAGATATAGTATGACTTTTTGAGGGACGGGCTATGCATAAAGAGAAAAAAGGACCGACGCAGCAGTCACTGACTTATATAAATAAACATTGTTCTAAATAATCAATTAAACAAACTGTACAGACGGTACTAGTGAATTAGCGGATTATTTTGTAAACTTTATTTTATAAATAGTTTACATATAGGGGGATGAAGATGAAAACAGAGATTTGTTTCGAGTTGAACAAACTAGAGCAAAAAGCGCAAAAACGCCAGCTGTGCCGAGCGGAGGCATCAGGCGCTTCGGTCATCCTAAACGGAAAGCCGATGTTGAATTTAGCGTCCAATAATTATTTGGGGTTAGCGGATGACCAACGGCTCATTGAAGCGGGCTGCGAGGCGATGCAAAGGTACGGGGCTGGGGCGGGGGCATCGCGGCTCGTCGTCGGCAACCATCCGCTGTACGAACGGGCCGAAGCTGCGCTGAAACAGTGGAAACAAGCGGAGGCTGCGCTCATTTTCAACAGCGGTTATACCGCGAATATCGGTGTGCTGACGGCGCTGATTCGCCGCGATGATCTCGTCTTTAGTGACGAGTGGAACCATGCAAGCTTAATTGACGGGATTCGCCTGAGCAAAGCCGCCTGTTTCCGCTATCGGCATAATGACGTCGATCAGTTGGAAGCATTATTAAGGCAATCTCCGCCGGGCAAACGAAAATGGATCGTCACCGATGCTGTCTTCAGCATGGATGGCGATCTGGCGCCATTATCGGAGCTTGTCGAGCTGAAACGGCGCTACCGCGCGATGTTGGTTGTCGATGAAGCGCACAGCGGCGGGGTGTTTGGACCAAACGGCGAAGGGCTGCTTTGTCATTTCGGGCTTGAGAAGGAAGAAAATGTGATCGCCATCGGCACCTTCAGCAAAGCGCTCGGCAGCTTCGGGGCGTATGTAACTGGCGAGCCGTGGCTGATCGACTACTTGATAAACAGCGCCCGCAGCTTCATTTTTACGACCGCCTTGCCGCCCGCTGTCCTTGCGGCCAATGAAGCGGCCATTCATATCGTCCAATCCGAGCCGGAGCGGCGCGGGCGTCTGCATGCCTTAAGTGAACGGTTCCGCACGAAACTGACACAGCTCGGCTTTGGCACCGGCGGCAGCGAGACGCCGATCGTTCCCGTGATCGTCGGTCCGAACGACCAAGCTGTGGCGATGAGCGAGTTGCTGCAGGAAGCGGACATTGCCGCCATCGCCATCCGGCCGCCGACCGTCCCTGAGGGAACGGCGCGCATTCGCTTTTCCGTCACCGCCGCCATGACGGCAGAAGACGTTGATATGGCCGTTGACCGTATCGCTTGGGCAGGAAGGCAGATCGGGTTGATTTCCTAGGGGAAAACAGCGTCACGAGGAGGAAACGCGTGAGAGAACAAAAAAACCAGCCGGGCGTTTTCCGGCTGGTCTCCTTCGATCGATCGGGATGACAGGATTTGAACCTGCGACCCCACGCACCCCATGCGTGTGCTCTACCAAGCTGAGCTACATCCCGAAGAGGTTGGTCAGACATACTTCATTATACAAGAAAAACAGGATAAGATCAATGGCTAATTTTCCATGAAGTCAGAAAAGGATGCCGTTGAAAGGCCATCGGCATCCGACGAGGCTTCGTCTGTCAGCCATGGATTAACCGTGCTCTGAAACGGGGGGGGGATGCCATCGATCGGGCCATTCGCTCCAACTGTTTGCGAATCTGGCCGCGGCACACTCCGCTGTGGTAACAGCCGACCGTCTCGATGCCAAAATCAAGCAACTTTCGGACAGACCGTCTCGCTTCGTCCATATCGGGCGTTTCCTGTTTTCTACACGCCTTGGAACACGAGCGCTGTGTCAATCGTTCCGATGACAGAATCGAACATTTCGCCACAGGCGATGATCGTTTCGGCGTATCGATCATGTTCGAGTGTGCACTGACGGATCGTTTTGTTGTAGGGGTCGGCGATCCAGTATTCTTCCACTCCGTAGGCGCAGTACAAATCTTTTTTCAGCGTCACATCGATTTTGTAGGTTGACGGGCTGACAACTTCGATGACAATGAGCGGCCGCCCCTTATAGCCGCCGATGATTTTTTCCGGCCGTTCGCAATAGACAGCGACATCCGGCTGGATAAACTCGTTCATCACGTTTCCGTTCTTTTCGAGTTTCACGGATAAGTTGGAAATCGGTTGGCATGGGCTTTTTCCTTTGATCATGGAAACAAGATTGTCGCAAACGATTTGATGTTCCCATGACGGGGACGGGGACATATTGATGGCTTCTTGCATGCTCCTCACCTCTTTATTCATTATACTTGAAACCGTTCTCCCTTGCCTACAACAAGGTTGTTAGAGAAAGACGATGGATGTCTATGTGCTCGAAGAAGGGAGATTCCGCCATCAAGGGATGTATGTTCGCGATGAGACGATTCCTGTCCGCCCCTTTCCCGGATTTGCAATCGATTTGAAAAACGTGTTTGCGGAGGAAGAACAAGAAAAAACAGATGCCGTTCAAACAACAGGCTAAGGACATCTTGAGAGGAGCGGGGCCGTTGTTTGCCGGCGGCCCCGCTTGGCGAGGGCAAAGCGAACCTATCGGTAATTGCTGCTGTTTGAACCGTTTGGGCATAGAAACGGAAAAAACAGGCGATACTAACGATCGGTGATGAATGTGTACAATCAAGAAGAACTGGCCCGCTTTGTCGAAGAAGCGAAGCAGTACGCCCGCTACGGAAAAGTGGCTGACTACATCCCCGCCTTAGGCAAGGCGAACCCAAGTGAGCTGTCGATCGCCATTTACACGCCGGACGACGAAGTGGTAAGCGCCGGCGATGTAACGGTGAAAGTGACGCTGCAAAGCATTTCCAAAATTCTTGCCTTGGCCCTTGTGTTGATGGATCACGGAGAAGATGACGTGTTCCGCAAAGTCGGCATGGAGCCGACAGGAGACCCGTTCAACTCGATCGCCAAGCTCGAGGAAGTGCAGCCGGCCAAACCGCTTAACCCGATGATTAACGCCGGGGCATTGGCGGTGACGCACATGATCCGCGGCCGTTCGGTCGAAGAGCGGCTCGGGCGGCTGTTGGCGTTCGTGCGCCGATTGGCAGGCAACGAACAGATTACGTATTCAAAAGAAGTGGCTCAATCGGAGTTTGAAACCGCGTTTTTAAACCGGTCGCTTTGCTATTTTTTAAAGCAGCACGGCATTATTGATGAAGACGTCGAAGAGTTGATGGACTTGTACACGAAGCAATGCGCCATTGAGATGACATGCATCGATTTGGCGCGCATTGGCTTAGTATTCGCGCTTGACGGGCGCGACCCGCATTCGGGTGAGCCGCTCATGCCGCTTGATGTCGCCCGCATTTGCAAAACGTTCATGGTCACGTGCGGCATGTACAATGCATCCGGGGAGTTTGCGATCAAAATCGGCATCCCCGCTAAAAGCGGCGTCTCGGGCGGCATTCTCGCCGCCGTCCCTGGGCGGTGCGGCATCGGCATTTTCGGCCCGGCGCTCGATGAGAAAGGGAACAGTCTCACCGGGATCAAGCTGCTTGAGCGGCTGTCCAAAACGTATTCATTAAGCATTTTTGGAGGAGGGAATGACAGTGAAAACATTTACGGTCCAGTTTCACCGTGAAGATGATGTGGAAGCGATGAACGTCGGCAAGTTGAGCCAAGACGAATTTGACAAAGCGACCGAAGGCGGAACGCGGCATTTGTTTGATCTTGACACGAACATCGGCTATTTTGTCTTTTTTGACGCTGAAGACAACGAAGGGAATGTGTCCTACTTAATGCTTCAGTATGAGGAGGACAACGAAGACCCGAGCGCGTGCTACAGCTTCGAGCTAAAAGATTTTTACGAGTTTATGGCGCTCTATTTGAACGACCTCGAATTCGCCGACGAAGAAGAAATGGCTGAAGACGGCGAGGAAGAATATGGCCCGATCCACCATTTGGCGCATTTGCTTTACCATGTCGTTGAGGAAGGGAGGACGGTGGAGGTGTGAGATGGCGATCCCGGACGGAACAGTCCGGGAGTTTTTATTGATACGACTATGAAAGATAAGTGACACTCCTCCACTTATCAACTCCACCGTTTAGAAGATGGCTACCTAGACATAAGCTTTTCGCTGCTAACATTGCCTTGTTCTCGAGTAGAGGTGAGGGGACTAGCCTGTTACATTATTACAGCCGTTTAGAAACAAGAAATCATAAATAACCGTTCTATCCGCCACTTCTCATTCATATGTTAGTGACAAGTATGAGGCCAAACCGTTGTGAAGACCCGAGCGGTTATGTCTCGTGATTTTCGATGATAGTTCGCCTGAAATATACTGAAAATTGCAAAAAATTGATCAGCGAATCGTTTTTCCGTTGCTTGAAAGGGGGTGGGGATGGGTTGACTCTTTTTGAACATGAAACGAAAGGGGGATTTCATTGCGTTTTGACCGACCTTTTGAAGGGTATGCCGTAGGCGAGCGCTATCGGTCGCGTGGGCGGACGATTACCGAGGCCGATATTGTGCAGTTTGCCGGCGTTTCCGGTGATTTTTATCCGCTGCATACGGACCGAGAATATGCGAGGCAGACACGGTTTGGCGAACGGATCGCCCACGGGATGCTGACAATGTCGGCAGCGACTGGGCTATGGATGATGGAGCCGGGATGTGTGCTCGCTTTTTACGGCATCGACGCGCTCCGCTTCGTCCGCCCGGTGAAAATCGGCGATACGATTTACGTTGAATCGGAAGTGAGGCAGTTGACTGAGCGGGGCGAGACAGCGGGGCTTGTCACGGTGCATCAACAAGTCGTCAACCAACACGGTGAGACGGTCATCGATGCGGTTGTGCATGTGCTTGTGGCGCGGGAAGGAAAGAGGTGAACAGCGGTCGGGGCGCTGCTTTGGAAGCCGTCGTGAAAGAGAAAGATGGTTTTTGTAAGCGCTAACATTAAAGGGTAATCGGCTAGAGCTGCTTCAGCTATTATTCATTCGTTTTTCCGCGGTTTCACATATGATGAAAGGGGTGTTGGCAGCAGTGACAACGACGATGGATGCGGCGGAATTAAAACGCCAAAAAAGGCGGGCCGCGATTTCGAGTGTGGTCGGCACGACGATTGAATGGTATGATTTCTTCCTTTACGGGACGATGGCCGCGCTTGTGTTTCCGCAGCTCTTTTTCCCGCAAAGCGACCCGTACGTAGCGCTTATGCAGTCGTTTACAACGTTCGCCTTAGGGTTTGTCGCCCGGCCGGTCGGGGCTGCGATTTTCGGCCATTTCGGCGATAAAATCGGCCGGAAGGCGACGTTGGTCGCCACTTTGTTGTTGATGGGGCTGGCGACGGCGTTGATCGGTTTGATGCCAACGTACGAACAAATCGGCTTATGGGCCCCAGTCTTGGTGACCATACTCCGTCTCATTCAAGGCATCGGAGTCGGCGGAGAATGGGGCGGCGCCATTTTGATTGCGATGGAGTGGGAAGAAGGAAAACGGCGCGGATTGATGGCTTCGCTGCCGCAGATGGGCGTGCCGTTTGGGCTGTTGTCCTCTTCGCTCGTGACGACATTAATGCTCGCGACTGGCGGTGACAGCTTTTATGCGTGGGGGTGGCGTGTGCCGTTTCTGCTTAGTTTCCTGTTGATTGCCGTCGGCCTATATATCCGGCTGAAAGTGCTCGAATCGCCGCTGTTCCAAGAAGCGATGAAAAAACAAGAAACGAGCAAGATGCCGGTCGGCGAGGTTCTCGCCAAACATCCGCGTGAAATTCTTTGGTCCGCGCTCGCACGGGTGATCGAAAACGGGTCGTTCTATATTTTTGTTACGTTTATCGTCAGCTACGGAACGACATTTTTGAAAATGGACAAAAGCATTTTCGTCAATGCGACGATTATTGCGGCCATTATCAATGCGCTTTCCATTGTGTATTCCGGCCATTTATCCGACCGGTGGGGGCGGCGGCGCGTCTATATGACAGGCGTCATTTTGCTTATGCTTTGGGCGTTCCCGTATTATTGGCTCGTCAACACAAAAAGCGTAGGTCTGATTATGTTGGCGACGATCATTGCCATGGTGTTCCATGGTATGCTGTATGGTCCGCAGGCAGCCATGATCGCTGAAAACTTCCCGACGCGCCTGCGCTACAGCGGCGCTTCGCTCGGCTACCAGTTGGCATCGATCATCGCCGGCGGCCCGGCGCCGCTCGTGAGCACGTGGCTGCTGCATAAATACGGGAGTGCAACGGCCATCTCCTTCTATATCGTCGTCATGGGCTTGATCTCGCTGGCCGGGGTGAAAATGCTGCAAGACCGAGCGCGCCAGGCGCTTGATTAATCCGAGCCCCCTTCCATGTTGCGGGCGCCTTTGCCTGAACGCAAAGGCGCCCTTTTACCTTGTCTGCTTGCAGTGTGGACGGTCGGATATGTTTGGGTGAACTACCCACCACCTACGCTTCGCTTAGAGGGAGGTGGGGGGTTCAAGCGACTTGTGCGTGTTCACTGAACGGTAAGCTACACACAACAACCCTTTACGCTTCCCTTCGTTCCGAAGGTGTCCGTTTGAACCATAGACGATCATATTCATCGGCGATGGCCAACCGAAATTCATCTCCCACCTACTTATTGGGCGATCACCCTTCACATTCCTTGAGGTGGGAGACTTCTTTCGGAAATTACGTTAAACATCTTTGTAGGTCACAGTCTTTACCAATGCGGAAGTCCTTCAGCAACTAGGACATGCCGCTCATACGGCGATCCGTTGGCCGTTTCGCCAACCGTCTTCGTTGGGCATCTCCCAGAGCCATCCCCTTGTTTTTTATTTTCCTACTCTTTAAGCAATGCCTGAACATCTTTCACTGGAAGATCCACCAACTGGGCAATGTCTTTCTCCGTCATTCCTTTGCGCGCCATGTTGCGGATCAGTTGCTTCATTCCCTGTTTCATTCCCTGTTTCATTCCCTGTTTCATTCCCTGTTTCATTCCTTCTTCCATTCCTTGCTTGATCCCTTGTTGAAGCCCGCGTTTCATCCCTTCTTCCCATCCTTCTTTCCTTCCCTTTTGCTCATAGGAAATGATCAGCTCCAATACTTTCTCTTTTTCTTTTGTTTCCATCGCCTTCACCTCTCTTTGCAGTTGTTGCTCTTCCTCCTCCGACAGCTTCACATATGTTTCAAAAAAGCCCAACAACAGCCTTTGCCTCGCTTCATCCAGCTCCAATCGCACCAACATGCGCAAAAACTCTTTTTTTAACTCGATTTTTTCACTTTCAGTATACCCCATTTTGCCAAGAAGGGCAGCCGAAATCGGATTGTTATGCCGAATATAATCCCGCCAATGTTTCTTGCGCAGCTCTACGGGAAAAAAGTGAAACTTTAGCACCTCACCAAAGGGAAACTCAATCGAAAACAAGGATGGTTCATCACGGAGGGTATCATAGCTGAAGACGGCGATCGGAACGATGCGGGTGCGGTATTTTTCGAACAGACGGCTGAAATAAAGAAACATTCGCTCGGGGAATGACAGTTGGATGTACGCCTGGTTTTCTACATGCACAATGATCAATCCGTCTTCTGCTCTCAGCTTCGTCTCAACCAATAGATCGACGCGGTATTTTTCACCTGCCGTGACATCGGTAAACAGTTCTTCGGACAGAAAGGACAAATGGCTGAAATCAATGTGTTCGTGCATCTCGGGGAAAAAGAGGAGAATAAACTCTTCGAAGAACGTTTGGATTAGTTCTTTGAACAATCGGTCATGGTCAATGGCCATTCGATCACCTCACTTTGAAACTTTACATCAATACTGATTCGTGAACAGAAGAAAAAATCCTGCATGGAAAATATAAAAAATGGATAACTAGGAAAAACCTCTGTTTTGTATTTACTTCCCATTTATACAAGCACCGGCCTGCCAACACCGCAAATGTTGCTGGACTTCTGGCTCTTGTCGAAAGAGCGGGGGTGCGCTAGTCTTGGACAATGCCCGGATTCATCATGTGATAAGTCTTTTATAGAGACTAAGATTTGAATCTTGTCCCGCCTACGCTTGCGGTTGGAGTGAGAAGCATCGATTCGTCCCATGCTTACGCTTGCGTAGAAGCTTTCTTGATACGGGATGATCTTTTTAGCCTATGAGAAAGGGGCAAACCATGTCTAAGACGGATTGAAAAAACAACGCTTGACAATTGCCCTGTCTTTCCGATACGATGGAGATGTAATCGATTACATAACTGAGAGGACTACACCGATGGCAAGCATAAAAGACGTAGCGAAGCGGGCAAACGTATCGACGGCCACCGTGTCGCGCGTATTGCGCAACGCGGACAACGTCACGGAGGAGACGAGGCAGCGCGTGCTCGAAGCCATTGAAGCGCTGAACTACCAGCCGAACGTGCTTGGCCGATATTTGCGGAGGATGGAGACCGAAACGGTGCTCGTCGTTGTGCCCGATATTACGAATCCGTTTTTCTCAAAGGTGTTGCGCGGCATTGAAGCGGTCGCCCTCGAGCATGGCTATCAGGTGCTGCTCGGCGATACGCAAAATGACGCCCGGCTTGAGGAGCAATATTTGAATGTGCTGCCGCAAAGACAAGTGGACGGGATGATTTTTTTAACCGCTCGCATCCAGAAAGAACTGATGGAAGAAATGACGCGGCAGTTTCCAATCGTCTTGGCGTGCGAGTATTTGGAAGGGACGGACATCCCGACCGTTTCGATCGATAACATCAGCAGCGCCCGCAAGGCGACAGAGCACTTGATCCGCCTTGGCCATCGCCGCATCGCCCATCTGTCCGGGCCGATGAACATCATTTTGAGCCGCGATCGGTTGCGCGGCTACTACCAAGCATTGGCGCAGCATGGAATCGATGCCGACCCAGGGCTCGTGCAAGAAGGCGACTTT
Source organism: Geobacillus subterraneus (assembly GCF_001618685.1). GTDB lineage: Bacteria > Bacillota > Bacilli > Bacillales > Anoxybacillaceae > Geobacillus > Geobacillus subterraneus. Next base: position 1,262,123 of record NZ_CP014342.1, read on the forward strand.
TCCTACGAATCGGGATACAACATGACATTGAAGCTGCTCGCCTTTGAAGAGCCGCCGACCGCCATTTTCGCCGCCAACGATGAGATGGCGATCGGGGCGATCAAGGCGGTCCGCCACCGCGGCGGGCGCGTTCCGGACGATGTGGCGGTCGTCGGATTTGACGACATTCAAATGGCCTCGATTTTTGAACCGAGTCTCACGACGATCGCCCAGCCGATGTTTGAGATCGGCCAAAAAGCGATGGAGCTGTTGCTTCAGCTGATCGAAGGGGGCGAGGTCAGCCGCCGCCAGTTTGTTTTGCCTGACCACCTCATCATTCGCGACTCGTGTGGGGGGGAGCGTCTAGTTTGATGGAAGCGCTCCCTTCCCCGGCGGCAGAGGAGCAGGTCAGTTTTTTTGTAAATGTGATGTAATCGATTACATCACAAAGGGTGTTACTTCAAACAAATAATAGAGGCGACGTGGAAGCAAGTCGCGCGAAAACAAATGAACGCAAGGGGGAAATCGATATGGAAAACGCACGCCCAATCCGCCTCGGCTTGATTGGAGCTGGAGGGATTTCCAACGAACACATCAAAGCGGCGCTAAAGCTTTCGGAGCGCGCCGTCTTGCAGGCGATTTGCGACGTCAATGAACAAGCAGCCGTGGAAAAAGCGAAAACGTATGGCATTCGCAACGTGTACAGCGACTACAAAGAGCTGCTCACCTCACCAGATGTCGATGCCGTCATCATCACCGTGCCGAACTTTTTGCACGCCCAAGTGGCGGTCGACAGCTTGCGGGCCGGAAAACACGTTCTTTGCGAAAAGCCGATGGTAACGAAAGCGGAAGAAGCGGATGCCATCATCCGCGCCCGCGACGAATCGGGGAAACAATTTATGGTCTCGCTGAACAACCGATTCCGTCAAGCGGCGCAATGGCTTCATGAACGCATCGCAGAAGGCGCGTTCGGCGACATTTATTACGCGAAAACGGGCTGGGTGCGCCGCCGCGGCATTCCCGCATGGGGGGCGTGGTTTTTTGACCGTGAGCGCTCCGGAGGCGGTCCGCTCATCGACTTAGGCGTTCATATGCTTGATGTCACGCTTTGGCTGCTTGGAAACCCGAATCCGATCGCGGTGACGGGGAAAACGTACGCCAAATTTGGCCCGCGCCACCAAGGGGCATGGCCGGGAACGGCGTTTGCGCCAACCGCCTCGTATACGGTCGAAGACTTCGCTTCGGCGTTCATCCAGCTCGAAAACGACGCGACGGTGCTGCTTGAGACGAGCTGGGCGTCGCACATCGAAGAGGAGCGGGCGTATGTCGAGTTTCTTGGCACCGAAGGCGGCGTGCGCTGGGAGTGGAATGTGGCTGGAAACCGCCAAGAAGTGAAATGGTTCCGCCATGAACACGGCGTTCCAGCGGATGTCACCCTCCATTTTGACGATCAAGGCGAACGGGTGGCGCTCCTTGACCATTTCTTGACGAGCATCGCCGGGAACACATCACCGCTTTGCACGGCGGAACAAGGACTCACGATCGCCAAAGTGCTGGAAGCGATTTATGCCTCGTCCGAACAAGGGCGGCAAGTCCGCATTGAATGGTAAAGATCAACTGCTTTGTGCTTGCCGCGGCAAGCCGAAATCCAATCGAGGGGGAAGAACATATGACAACACCGATCCGCGTCGTCGTCTGGAACGAATTTCGCCATGAAAAGAAAAATGAAAAAGTAAGAGCCATTTATCCGGAAGGGATGCACACCGTCATCGCGAGCTACTTGGCTGAAGCCGGGTTTGACACAGCGACCGCCGTGTTGGATGAACCGGAGCACGGCTTGACCGATGAGGTGCTCGACCGGTGCGACGTTCTCGTCTGGTGGGGGCATATCGCCCATGACGAAGTGAAAGACGAAGTGGTTGAACGCATCCACCGCCGCGTGCTTGAAGGAATGGGGCTTATTGTTCTCCACTCCGGACATTTCTCGAAAATTTTCAAAAAGCTGATGGGAACGACATGCAATTTGAAATGGCGCGAGGCGGATGAAAAGGAGCGTCTCTGGGTCGTCGCCCCGGGCCATCCGATCGTCGAAGGGATCGGACCGTACATCGAGCTTGAACAGGAAGAAATGTACGGTGAGTTTTTCGACATTCCGGAGCCGGACGAAACGATTTTCATCAGCTGGTTTGAAGGCGGGGAAGTGTTCCGCAGCGGCTGCACGTTCACGCGCGGGAAAGGGAAAATTTTCTACTTCCGCCCCGGCCATGAAACGTATCCGACGTACCATCATCCAGATGTGCTGAAAGTGATCGCCAACGCCGCCCGCTGGGCCGCGCCGGTCAACCGCGGGGAAATCGTCTTCGGCAACGTCAAGCCGCTGGAACCGATCAAAGCGAAACAAGGGGGAACAGCGCGATGAAACCGATCAACGTCGGCATCGTCGGCACGGGCTTTTCCGCCTCGTCCCATATCGAGACGCTCCGCCGCCTGCCGTTTGTGAACATTGTCGCCATTGCCTCAAGCAGCCAAGAAAAAGCGGAGGAAGCCGCGCGCCGGTTCGGGATTCCGAAAGCGTACGGCGACTACCGGGCGCTGATTGACGACTCGGACGTGGAAGCGGTCCACAACTGCACGCGCAACGTCTTGCATTTTCCGATTAACAAGGCCGTGCTGGAGGCGGGGAAACATTTGTTGTCGGAAAAGCCGCTCGCCATGGACAGCGAGCAGTCGACCGAACTGAAACAACTGGCGGACAAAAGCCCGGGTTTGAGCGCTGTCTGCTTCAACTACCGCCACTACCCGCTCGTCGCTGAGGCGAAAGAGCGGCTCGCCCGCGAAGCGAAGCGCGTCCATTTCGTCTATGGCGGCTATGTGCAAGACTGGCTCCTTTATGACACCGACTACAACTGGCGGCTCGATCCGGCGCAAAACGGCCCGTCGCGCGCCATCGCCGACATCGGCTCGCACTGGTGCGACACAGTGCAATACGTGCTCGGCAAACGCATCGTCGAAGTGTTCGCCGATTTGCGCACCGTCCATCCGGTTCGCTACAAGCCGAAGCAGGAAGGAAGCACGTTCACATCCGGACGCGCTCAAGACGCCGAACCGGTCCAGATTGATACGGAAGACGGCGGCAGCGTGCTCGTCCATTTTGCTGACGGCACCCACGGCGCATTCACGATTTCTCAAGTGAGCGCCGGCCGGAAAAACCGGCTCTATTTTGAAATCGCCACCGATGCCATGACGCTCGCCTGGGATCAGGAGCACCCGAACCGCCTCTGGGTCGGGCGCCGCAACGGCCCGAACGAAGAAGTCGTCCGCGACCCGGCGCTCTTGTCGCCGCGTGCCGCCTCGCTCGCCCATTACCCGGGCGGCCATGAAGAGGGCTGGCCGGACGGGCTGAAAAACTTGTTCTTAGACTTTTACAGCGCCATCAGCCGGAAACAGCGCGGCGAGGCGCTCGGCGAGCTGCCGTTTGCGACGATCGCCGACGGCCATCATACGATGACGATCGTTGACGCCATTTTGGAAAGCCACCGGACGAAACAATGGGTGCGGGTGGCGGAATAAACAGCGTCAGCGCGGCCAGCACGGGCGCGAACGGCGCGCCAAAACAAAACGACACGGTGGGGCCGGCCGCCGACTGACCGGCCCTACACCGCAAGAAGGGGGAGAAACATCAATGAAAGTAGGCGTATTTACCGTCTTGTATCAACAGCTGCCGTTTGAAGACATGCTCGACAAAGTGGCCGCGATGGGCATTGAGGCCGTCGAGCTCGGCACCGGCAATTACCCGGGCAGCGCCCATTGCGATCCGGATGACCTGTTAGACCAGCCGGAAAAAATCAAGGCGTTGAAAAAAGCGGTTCACGACCGCGGACTCATCATCAGCGCGCTCAGCTGCCACGGCAACCCGCTCCATCCGGACAAAGCGTTTGCGAAACAATCGCATGACACGTGGCGGAAAACAGTAAAACTCGCCGAGCAGCTCGAAGTCCCGGTCATCAACGCCTTCTCCGGCTGCCCGGGCGACCACCCTGGCGCCAAATACCCGAACTGGGTCACGTGCTCCTGGCCGCCGGACTACTTGGACATTTTAAAATGGCAATGGGACGAAGTCGTCATTCCGTACTGGCGCGAAGAAGCGGCGTTCGCCAAGGAGCACGGCATTCATCAAATCGCCTTTGAAATGCATCCGGGCTTTGTCGTCTACAATCCGGAAACGCTCCTCAAACTGCGCGAGCATGTCGGCGAGGCGATCGGCGCCAACTTCGACCCGAGCCATCTCCTTTGGCAAGGCATCGACCCAGTCGAAGCGATCAAATGGCTCGGCCGCGAAAAAGCGATTTTCCACGTCCATGCGAAAGATACGTACTTGGACGAAGCGAACATCCGCAAAAACGGCGTGCTGGATACGAAACATTACAGCCAAATTCTTGACCGCTCGTGGGTGTTCCGCACCGTCGGCTACGGGCAAAGTGAAAAACGGTGGCGCGACATCGTCAGCGCCTTGCGCGCCGTCGGCTATGACTATGTGCTCTCCATCGAGCATGAAGACATGCTCGTCTCGATCGACGAAGGGCTGTCCAAAGCGGTGGCGCTCCTCAAGCACGTGCAGTTTAAAGAAGAACTGCCCGAGATGTGGTGGGCATAAAAAAGGAGGCGGCAAGGAGCGAGGGGCTCTTTGCCGCCGATGGTTGTTTTTCGCATGTTTGGCATCCTTCCGTCAACGGTTTTCGGGAAACAAGAAATCGAGCGTCCATCTTGATTCTCAAATGGCGAAGGGGGATGGTTGGGCTTTATTGTTGGGTCAATCCCCATCCTCCTAGCCAGTTGCCTGCCCCCACCTATGAATCAGCTTCATGAGCATCCGAACGGAAAACGATAAAACGAAAATGGTGAGAAACGAATACATCCACGTCCATCGGTGGTATTCAATCAAATCCGTGTACTTTTCATAAAACACCTCAACGACTGTCAAAACACCGGCATACAATGCGCACTGGACAATAATTCCAGGCAGGCGGGAATGGTACGAAGTTTGGTAAAAATAAACACAAACGGTCGGATAAAGAAAGTATTCAAAAAGAATGCTCGCTTCAAAATATTTGCCTAAAAAACGGACAGGGTACTCTAACAGCTTGGCTTCCACAACAATAACGCCAAAAAACGAGGAAAAGTACGCTTTTAACAGAAACACTAAAATTTTGTCTTTGATGGGCGGGGTTCGCAAGCTGAAAAATAGTAGAATGATGCCAACAACAAGCAACCCCCACAAATGGATTCGGTCCATCCGTTCATCGTCTCCTATGATGACTTTGCTTATTGGTTAGTATGTGCGGCTTGGTGTCAAATCATCTTCAACTAGGCTGTTTTTGTCCGTACTTTGTCGCCAGATGGAGAGACCACTCCATATCCGCAAGCCGTTGTATGAAGGGGAAACGGTGGTTTTTCCCTGTCTTTCTAAGCATCATGTGCATCGTATCCAAGACGAAGAAAGAGAGGGACAAGGATTCGCTGGCAGCTTCAGTGTCCCCATGATCCAGCAAGTGCGTCAGCCCTGCATCTTACACAGCAAGCGCCGCTTGGCGGCGGATGCGCCCTTTCATGAACAGAAGCCGATGCCCATCGACGGTCAAATCGATCATCGCCCCATCGAGCACATCGTGTCCCGACTTCCGTTCATTCGCCTGCAAATACGCGACCCGATACCACTTCTGGCCGTATTCAAAGTACATATACCGCCCGCGGCGAAAATCGATCCAAAACTTCACCGGCTCCCCGTTCACGGTTTTCCAGACATACCCCCACGCCCGGTCCTGGCGAACCGGCGCCATTTTCGGCCGCGCCGAATTGATCGCTTCATAGTACAATCGGTGTTTCACGTCAAACAGCACCACGATTCTTGTCCCCTTTCGGATAGGCTATAGTATATGTATAGCGCTTCAAAGGAAAAGTAGACATGCCTACTTCTCCGTCTTCCCCACCACCCGCCCCGCAAGCAGCCGAACGGCGAGCGTTAAGAAAAACATGGTCACGAAGGAGTACACCCATGTCCAGCGGTGGTACTCAATCAAATCCGTATACCGCTCAAATACTACCTCTACCCCCGTCAACACCGCCGCATACCCCGCACATTGCGCCGCCACGCCCAACCAGCCCGAACGCCTTGATGTCGCATACACATATACGCTAACGACCGGATAGAGAAGATATTCAAAAATGACACTATTGTCCGTATAAGCCGCAAAAAAACGGACCGGATACTCGAGCAGCCCGGCCCCAGCCACGATCGCACCGAAAAAACTCGCCGCATACGCATTGAGCAGAAAGGAGATCGACACTTCCCGCAACGACAACAAGCGGAAACTAAACAAAAGCAGACCGACGCCGATCGCTACAAGCAGCCAAAGAATGAGCCATTCCATACAAGCCTCCAAGCACGAATCATGTCGATTTTTCTTTAATATGGCACGGAGGAGGGGGGAGTATGTGAGTCTTTTGGTTTAGTTATTTTGTGACGATTGATAACAGTTTTATTTAGCCAGAAACAATAGTCCTTAGAAAAAGGGCCTTCTGCTTGTTCTTTCTATGAAAAAAAGGCGAGATCTTGTAAAATAATCGTATAGTCTCGTAGATGGAGGAATAGATATGCCGATATACAATAAACTCGTTCGCGACCGCATCCCAGCCATTATCGAACAAGCCGGAAAAACGTTCACCGCTCGCATACTCGATGAGGAAGAATATAAGAAAGAACTGCAGAAGAAAGCGTTTGAAGAGCTTGAGGAGTATGTTCAGGCAGCGACCGACGAGGCCGCCATCGAAGAGCTTGCGGATGTGTTGGAAATTATTCATGCCTTAGCCGCGTGTCATGGCGCTTCGATCGAACAAGTGGAACAAATCCGGGCGAAAAAAGCAGAAGAACGCGGGGGCTTCCGTGAAAAAATTTTTTTAGTCGAGGTTCATGATGAGTAAAGTCGAGTTGATTTCACGGCGGCTCATTGACAAGCTGCAGGAACAAATAGGCCGCTCATCGACGATATACATATTGACGTCGTTTGCCATGAAATCCGGGGTTCGCCTATTGAAGGACAGTTTGCGGGTAGCGGCAGAGCGGGGGGCAGACATCAAAATTTGTATCGGTGATTACTTGTTTGTCACCCAGCCGGAAGCGCTGTGTGAACTGATTTCGATTCATCCTGACATCGAAGTGCGTCTGTTTAGAAGTGATGGGATTTCGTTTCATCCGAAGGCTTATCTGTTTGAGGACAGCGAACAAGGCTACTTTATCATCGGGTCTTCTAATTTATCTCATTCAGCTCTCACAGACGGCATCGAGTGGAATGTGGGGCTGGATAAAAGTGTTGATGAAGATGTATTTGCCGAAGCGATGGAGCAGTTTTTAAAGCTGTTTTACGCTCCGGAAACGGTGCCGGTCAACGCCGAAACGATCGCTGACTATGAAAAACAGTATCAAGATAATCACCAACGCCATCCCAACTTATCTCGTACATGGGCTGAGACAGAGGAAATCGAGTTAATGCTTCCGTCGGAAACGGAAAAGAAGCAAGAAGAAGAGACGGCGGACAAGGCCGATGTTGTTCATGAGACGGCTACTCCATATGGAACGATCCAGCCGCGCTTTGCCCAAGTTGAGGCATTGGAGCGGTTGGAAGCTGCGTATGAAGAAGGATACGACAAAGCGATGGTTGTCATGGCGACCGGGTTGGGAAAAACATACTTGGCTGCTTTTTTTGCCCGCCGTTTTTCGCGAGTGCTGTTCATCGCCCATCGCGAGGAGATTCTTCGCCAGGCAAAACAGTCGTTCGAACGTGTGATCCCGGATCGAACGGCGGGTATATACGACGGCAATCAAAAAGATGGAAATGCGGATATGGTGTTTGCCTCGATCTTTACGCTGAGCATGAAAAAACATTTGCTTTCGTTTCGTCCTGACTCATTTGACTTGATTATTGTCGACGAGTTCCACCATGCGGCGGCTCGCTCATATGAGCGCGTCCTTCGCTATTTCCGGCCGGAGTTTTTGCTTGGCATCACCGCCACTCCAGATCGGAACGACAATAAAGATGTGTACGCGATTTGCGATGGAAACGTTGCCTACCGCATTGACTTTATTGAAGCAGTGCAGCGCGGTTGGCTTGCGCCGTTTCGCTATTATGGCGTGTACGATGACACTGATTATTCGCAAATCAAATGGCTCGGCAGCCGCTATGATGAGAAAGAATTGCTTCAAGCGCAGCTTCGCGAGGAGATGGCGGAAAACATTTTGCGAGCATGGGAGCAATATAAGAAAACAAGAACACTTGTTTTTTGTTCATCGATTCGGCAAGCCGATTTCTTGTGCGAATATTTCCGCCGCCATGGCTACCGGACGATCAGCCTTCACTCGAAGCAAACGGACATCCCGCGCCAACAGGCCATTGCCATGTTGGAACACCGTGAACTGGACGCTATTTTCACCGTCGACTTGTTCAATGAAGGGGTCGATATTCCTTCTGTCGATACACTTTTGTTCGTGCGGCCGACGGAATCGTTGACCGTCTTCACCCAGCAAGTCGGGCGCGGGCTGCGGCTGTATGAGGGCAAGGACTACTGCGTGATCATTGATTTAATCGGAAACTACCGCAATGCTGATGTCAAACTGCGCCTCTTTGATGCACAGCGGGGCGAAACGAAGAAAAAGGCGAGGGAATCCGTTGTGCCAACGGTTCCGGAACCATGCGAACTGCATCTTGATGTCCAGGCCATCCATCTTCTCGAGGAGATGCAGAAAAAACGCCAACCGCGCAAAGAACGGCTGCTGGCCGATTACAGACAGCTCAAGCAAGAGCTTGGACGTCGTCCGAGCTACATGGAGTTGCACTTACACGGCAGAAGTGAAGCAGCGGAATATAAATCAGAGTTTAAGTCGTATTTTGGCTTCCTTTATTGGGCAGGGGAGCTGTCGGATTTAGAGAAGGAAGTGTTTCTTAAGCATGAACCGTGGCTTGTTGAGGTTGAGCGGACGGTAATGTCGAAAAGTTATAAAATGGTTGTCTTAAAAGCCATGCTCGAGCGCGGGCCTTCGGGCTGGCATGAGCCCATCACTCCGCAACAAGCGGCACCGTTCTTTCACCAGTATTTAACAGAAAAAGAATACCGGAAGCGCGTTGATTTTTCCGATGGGGAAACGAAACGACTTTGGGAGTACGACGAGGAAAAGGTGAGCAAACTGATCGCCCGCATGCCGATGACGAAATGGAGCGGCAGCTCAAAGGGACTGATCTCCTTTGCAAACAATGTGTTTGCGCTCCAATTTTCCATCGCACATGAACATGAAGAAATCTTGTACAACTGGACGAAAGAAATTTGTGAGTATCGGTTGCATGTGTATTTTGAGAGGAAAAGTGGATAAATGAGGATAGGAGTATCATCCTTAATAACTACACAGGATATTCGGTCACATGTGCTTACTCGAGGGGAAGCGGCAAATAGAATCTAAGGGGGAGAGGGTAAAGTGTTTTCTGTTGCATCAATAAACCCAACAGAGGCTCGGCGGATGATACGAAATAACGAATGGATAAAACCGACGGCAGGAGTGGCAAACGGCTATACACAAGCTAACCTAGTTGTTTTGCCAAAAGAATTGGCGTTTGAGTTTCTCCTATTTTGCCAACGCAATCCGAGGCCTTGTCCGGTATTGGATGTGACGGAGCCAGGATCATGGGTTCCAAACCTGGTGGCACCGAACGCAGATTTACGTGTGGATTTGCCGAAATACAGGATTTATCGAAATGGCGTACTAACAGAAGAGAGAACAGACATTATTGATCTTTGGAATGAAGAAATGGTCGGTTTTCTATTAGGGTGCAGTTTTACGTTTGAGCATGCTCTAATGAATAATGGAATCCCCGTTCGCCATATTGAAGAAAGCCGGAATGTTCCGATGTATAAAACGAATATTCCGTGTGTAAAAGCAGGAAGATTTGAAGGGCCTATGGTTGTAAGCATGCGCCCTATCCGTCGTAAGGACGTGGTAAGGGCAGTCCAAGTCACAAGCCGTTTTCCATCTGTTCATGGGGCTCCTATTCATATTGGTGATCCAGAACAGATAGGAATCAAGAACATTCATCAACCTGATTTTGGTGATCCGGTCACAATACATGAGGGAGAAGTCCCTGTGTTTTGGGCTTGTGGGGTTACACCTCAGGCTGTTGCGATGGAAGTAAAGCCGGAAATTATGGTTACTCATGCTCCAGGGCATATGTTTATCACCGATTTGCGTGATGAGCAGTTTGGAGTTTTGTAGCGCAAATGATTTCTTTATCTCGATCCGGAAGAAAAAAGACGATTAACGTTTTGGTAATCGACAGAATTCGTGGTGATCGTTGTTTCTATAATGGATAGATGGACAAGTCATCAACTACATGCGTATTTGAATATGGAAAGAAGGTAGGAGAAGAAATTCTCTAAGCAAAATCTATACTTCTAAAATAGAAATCGTTGATTGACTTATTTCTGTAGATGAGTATTTTTCATTACAGTAATTTCCATTCCCTAAGAGACAAACAGGGGACCCCTTAGGCGACATGGAGCTGTTTTTTGATCACATCAATGGGAATATCTTGCTTTGCGGCGTCATAGATGAACTCGACGACGCTGTGCCCTTTCCGAGACCGAAGAAGCTCCAGGCCGGAAGAGATGTCTTGTTGAGATTCCGCGATGCTGTATACGCAGGCTAACAGCACCACGACCCAATACCGTTTCACCGCCCGAACGTGGCGAACACGGTACCCATCGAGCTTCAGCTGGTCTTTTGCCTGCCGGAAAAAGCATTCGATCGTCCAGCGCTGGGCATAGTAACGCAAGATGTCTTCGTCACTCAGCTCCCGGTCGGTGCTCAATATGACATGGAGATGATCCGGCGTCATCGGTTGATCCGCCTTCCAAGCCAGCAGCACCACCGCGTCATCAAGACCGTTGAGCGCGCCTTCGTAGCGGTAGACACGATAGCGCTCGTTCCCCACCGTGACGAGGCGGGTGTCGTTTGGCTCGATATAGCGGGCAAACTCCTTCGCTTGGATGGCGATACCTTTCGGGTAGAGAATCCGGTTCGTCTTGAGCATGGCGATGACATGGAATCCTTGTTTCAGACAGGCTTCGATGAGCGCTTGGGACGGATACCATGAATCCACGAGCACATACACCGGCTGAGCCCGCTTCCCCTTGAGCGAGGAAAGCATCTCGATCGCCAGGTCGATTTTGCTTCTTCCCGATGTCTTGTCATACAGACGAAAGGCGAACGGAAACGCTTGCGTGAAGGTGTGCACCATCAGCCAAACAAGCGAATGCCCCCAGACCAATTGATGATCGCTGTGAGAGAAATGCCAGTCACACCCTTGAATGGCGTGCGTTGCCCGTGACGAAGGCTTCGTTTTTTGGCAAATGGTATCATCAATCGAAAGGAACAGGGGTTGATTCGTCCGTTTGGCCAGGCGTTCGATCTGGCGAAGAACCCACTCCTGAAGCTTCTCAAGCAGTTTTTCCTCGTTCCAAGGGCTTTTCGTGAAAAAGTGGCTGAGCGTGGTTCGATGATTCGGATGAAAACTCCAGTACCGGACATCCGTCAATGTCCCCGAACATCCCTTGGTCGTCAAGGCGTCGACAAGATGAACGAGATGCTTGATGACCGGCTTCGAGAAATAAAGCGCCAATCCCAGCGTCATGAAAAACTTGTGGATTCCTTGATGATGTGCTAATCTATTCATGAGACATGAACCTCCTTGTGGGTAGTTGGTAGCACATCTATTCTAACCAAGGAATCGGGTTCATGTCTCCTTTTTTGTTTAGTTTGTAAATTTATGTTAGCAAATTTGCTCATCTACAGTACCGTAATCAAAGTGTAATGAATCGTGCGAAGTAGTGTTGATGGGGATATGAAAATGGAACGAAGTAATAGTAAGAAGTAAAGAACACGGGTGGCTGTTTTCTTTGCCGTTCGTAAAGAAAGTGTTTATAGCCATCGTCTTAGTTCGTGTCTCAATAGCGGTTATAGTGGATGGTTCTTTGGAGCATCAACGTGAGTGACTGTGGAATTGGATACAGGGGAATATGGGGATGCGCTGAAAAAGCAGCGAAAATAACGCTGCTTTTTTGTTGACAAACAAAAAAGCATTCGATAACATGGTTAGTGTAATACACATACATGTATATGTATGTGTCTGGGCGACATGTATGTATAGAATTGAGTTAAGTACTCAAACATAATGACGAAAATATTCAAGGAGGTTGTTTTCGATGAAAGTGGCGATTATTGCAGCAAACGGCGGGTTGTTTGATGCGTACAAGGTGTTTAACATTGCGACAGCGGCTGCGGCGGCAGACGCAGAAGTCGGCGTGTTTTTCACATTTGAAGGGTTGAATCTCATCCATAAAGAGGCGCACAAACAATTGCCGATTCCTGAAGGGAAAGAGCATTTTCAACAAGGGTTCCAAAAAGCGAACGTTCCATCGATTGCCGAGTTGCTTCAAATGGCGCAAGAGATGGGTGTTAAACTGATCGCTTGCCAAATGACGATGGATGTCATGGGGCTTGACAAAAACCAATTCGTCGATGGCATTGAGGTGGCGGGAGCAGCGACGTTCCTGCAGTTTGCGAAAGACGCCGATATTACATTGGCCTTCTAATCGAAAGAGAGGAGGAAAGAGAATCATGGCACAAGTTACTGTTTATACTACAACGACGTGCCCATACTGCGTCATGGCGAAAAACTTTTTGCGCGCTCAAGGGATTCCGTTTAAAGAAGTGAATGTCGAATTCGACCCGGAAGCAGCGCGCAGACTGGTGGAAACGACGGGGCAAATGGGCGTGCCCCAAATCGAAATCGGCGGCCGTTGGGTGCTCGGGTATGATCCAGATGCCATTATGGCATTGTGGAATCAGACGAATCATCGTTGAGAATAATGGACCATTGACAAAACCATAAGATCAGGAGGGGATATCGTTGGCAAAAACGATTTCGGTCAAAGAGATCGCCAATAAAATTATGCGCGGCGAGGAGTTGTTTATCGTAGACGCCCGCAATCCCGAAGATTTTGCTGATTGGCGTATTGAAGGAAAAGGAGTCGAAGTCGTCAACATTCCGTATTTTGAAGTGTTGGATGGCATTGAACCATATTTGGACCGTTTGCCGAAAGAGAAAAGCAAAACGATTTATGCCGTTTGCGCGAAGGGCGGTTCGTCAGAGTTTGTGGCCGAACAGTTGGAAGCAGCGGGCTATACGGACGTTTATTCGATCGAAGGCGGGATGAAGGCATGGAGCGAGCATTTGGAACCCGTAAAAATCGGTGAGCTGAAAAGCGGAGGGACGATTTACCAATTCGTCCGCCTTGGCAAAGGGTGTCTCTCGTATCTTGTCGAATCGAACGGTGAGGGGGCGTTGATCGATACGAACCGCATGACTGACGCTTACGTCCGTTTTGCGAACGAACACGGCATTACAATCAAGCATGTGCTCGATACGCACTTGCATGCCGACCATATTTCTGGCGGGCGTAAGTTGGCGGAAGAACTGGGTGCGACGTATTACTTGCCGCCGAAAGACGCAGAAGAGGTGACGTTTACCTACACACCGATTCAAGATGGCGACCGCATCCACGTTGGCCATGTCGTGATTGAAGCGTTGTATTCACCGGGACATACGATTGGCAGTACATCGTTTATTGTAGATGATCAATATTTATTAACCGGCGATATTTTGTTTGTTGATTCGATCGGACGCCCAGATTTGGCGGGGAAAGCGCAAGACTGGGTGAGCGATCTGCGGGAAACCCTTTATCGTCGTTATAAACAATTGGCGGATGATTTAATTGTGTTGCCAGCCCATTATATGGGGCCGAAGGAAATGAACGAGGACGGCAGTGTCGCTGAACGGTTGGGGATTTTGTATAAGAAAAATCACGGACTGAATATTTCTAGTGATGAAGAGTTTCGTCGTACCGTGACAGAAAACTTGCCGCCGCAACCGAACGCTTATCAGGAAATTCGGCAGACCAATATGGGGAAACTGCATCCGACAGAAGACGAACAACGGGAAATGGAAATCGGTCCAAACCGTTGCGCCGTTCGATAAAAAAGGAGCCGGCGTTTTCGAATGCCGGCTTTTTTCATCGGGTTGAACAATTGAGATTTCGTAGTTCTGGAAACCAAACCGCGCAGCAGTTGTTTAATGCTATGATCCTGTGTTGATGAAGGAGAAAATGGAGAATACGATTAAAATGAAAAGTCAGGAATCGGAGGGGAACGAATGACAGGGCATCGTTTTCATCATGAACATGCCGAACGGTTATTGGATCCGAAGCGCAAAGAATGGATCGACCCGGAGAAGGCGGTTTCGGTGTTGTCAGTGAAACCGGACGATACGATTATGGATCTAGGGGCAGGGAACGGTTATTTCACGATTCCGTTGGCGCAAGCAACAAACGGAAACGTATATGCGGTTGACGTGCAGCCTGAGATGATCGAATTGCTAAAGCAGCGGGCGCAACAGCTAGGGATGACGAACATACAATACCAAGTCGCGGATGTCGTTTCGACGTCGCTACCTTCCCGCTCCATCGATAAAGGTATCATGGCGTTTGTCTTTCATGAAGTGGAGCAAAAAGATGCTGCCATTGATGAAATTCGCCGTGTGATGAAGCCGGACGGGACGTTTCTTTTGATTGAATGGGAAGCGATAGAAAGCGAAATGGGACCGCCCTTGCATGAGCGCATTCCGTCCGATCAGTTGCTTTCCTATATGAAACAAAAAGCGGGGCATGTGGAACTTGTCCGTTTCCATCCAGCTGTCTATGGCTTGTTGATTCGTTGGACGTAATCCGATTTTTCAGAGGGCGGATAGTCGCACCGAGTACGCGGTGCAACAATCCGTTTCTTGATTTGAGAAGGTGATTGTTGAGCATCGTTCTTCATGGTATCACCGGTCTTGTAAAAGGCCGGTGAATCATGGGGACTACAAGGAACAAAAAACTGATGTGACAAAGTTTCTCTATTTGATAAATATTGTCGGAAAATAGCGCGTTTCGTTACATCACCAGCTTTTTTGGAAGCCTAGAAGGTTGGTGAAAAACAGCTGTTTGTCTTGATCGATGATTGAACGCGTGAACATAGAGGCTGATGTAACAAGTTTTTTCTACTTGGGAAACGATTCCGAGAAGCGGTTGCGTGAGTAAATCACCAGCCCGCTAGAAAAATGACAGGTTTCCCTGCCTGCAGCGGTTTTTGTGGAAAAGCAAGACGGTTGGAAATACATTCCTGTTGATTATATACTATTAGGGGTATATAATCACTTTGCATAGATAAAGAAGAGGAGGGTGAGATATTGATTGGGGGCAGTTTGTTGCTGATTTTTCTCACTTTGTTCATCGTAGCGCTGTATCGGCGCTACGGTCCGGTAAAAGGCGTTTTGTGTCTTTCGGTCGATCAAGTGTCGAACCACTTGCTTATTGTCGATTTGCGTGATTATAATGAAATCAACGACCGTATGTTTCGCCATGCACTGCATATCCCTGTTGCCTATATCAAACGGCAGCTGTCATCCATTCCGCGGCAGCCATTGCATGTGGTTGCTCAAGATGTGGTGGAAAAAAATATTGGCATTCGGCTGCTGCGCCGCTACGGTTATGAGGTGAAAAGCTACTCAATCGCGGCTTGTGATTGTCGAACAAGGAGGCGAGCCAACCGATGGAATACAATAAAGAAATCAAAAACCGCTTAAAACGGATTGAAGGACAAATTAAAGGCGTCCTCGGTATGATGGAACAAGGCAAAGACTGCAAGAGCGTCGTTTCCCAGCTGTCGGCGGCGCGCAATGCCATTGATCGCGCCATTGCCGTCATCGTCAGCACCAATTTGGAACATTGCCTGCGGGAAAGCATGGAAAAAGGAGAAAACGCAGATCATCTTGTCAAAGAAGCCGTCGAACTATTGGTCAAAAGCCGTTAATGCGTTGCTCAACAAAAAGGTGTTGACAACGTTCTTTTTCTTGTAGTAATATACCCATAGGGGTAATGGTAATAAACTTTATCTAACCAAGGAGGTCATCAATGATGAATGTAGCAAAAGTATTGGATGCCAAAGGACTAGCTTGCCCGATGCCGGTGGTGAGAGCGAAAAAAGCGATGGACGAATTGCAATCAGGTCAAGTGCTCGAGGTGCACACGACCGATAAAGGGGCGAAAAACGATTTGCCGGCATGGGCGAAAGCGAGCGGCCATACGGTGCTTGAGATGAAAGAAGACAACGGTGTGTTGATGTTCTGGATCCAAAAAGGATAATGTGTGCACATTTTTATACCCATACAGGTATGAAGGGAAGGAGGCAGCCAGATGACACAGCCGAAGAAAAAGACGACGATCATTTTGTTCAGCGGCGACTATGACAAGGCGATGGCGGCTTACATCATCGCCAACGGCGCCGCTGCCTACGACCATGACGTGACGATCTTTCATACGTTCTGGGGGCTGAACGCCTTGCGGAAAGAGGCGTCGGTTCCAGTGCAAAAAGGGTTTCTTGAAAAGATGTTCGCGAAAATGATGCCGCGCGGCGCGGACCGCATGGGGCTGTCGCGCATGAATTTTGCCGGCATCGGCCCGAAGTTGATCAAAAAGGTGATCAAAAAGCATAACGCCATGCCGCTTCCGCAGTTGATCGAAATGGCGAAAGAGCAAGGTGTCAAGCTTGTCGCCTGTCAAATGACGGTCGATTTGCTGGGGCTGAAGCCGGAAGAATTGATCGACGGCATTGAGTTTGCGGGGGTGGCTGCGTATTTGGCTGATGCTTCGGAAGGAAATGTGAACTTATTTATTTAAAATGAGGGAAGGGTATGTCACAAACCATCATCAACATCGTGTTGTTCGTTTTGCTTGCTTGGTTTCTCGCCAGTCGTTTCATTCCGCCGAAAGGTGTGCAAATGATTACGACAGCGGAGTTAAAACGGCGGCTGAAACAACCTGGCGTGCAATATATTGACGTGCGCACTCCGATGGAGTTTCGCTCTTTCCACTTGCCGGGCTTTCGCAACATTCCGCTGCACGAATTGGCTGCACGTGCTCGCGAACTATCGAAAGAAAAAGAAGTGGTGGTCATTTGTCAAAGCGGAATGAGAAGCCAAAAAGCGAGCAAATTATTAAAGAAAATGGGATTTCAGCACGTAACGAACGTCAAAGGCGGTTTAAGCGCTTGGCAGTAGAGGAGGATGACGATGAAAACAATCACAACGAAAGAGGTGGAAGAACGGCTTCGCGCCGGAGAGCCACTTCGGATCATTGACGTGCGCGAACCGGATGAAGTGGCCGCAGGAAAAATTCCGGGAGCGGTCAACATTCCGCTCGGTTTGATCGAGTTTCGCATGCATGAATTGGACAAAAATGAGGAATACATTCTCGTCTGCCGTTCCGGCGGCCGCAGCGGCCGTGCCGCGGAGTTTCTTGACAGCCGCGGTTACCGCGTCATCAACATGACAGGCGGCATGCTCGCCTGGGAAGGGCCTGTCGAATAAGCTGTAAGGAGGGATTCGTTCATGATTAAAGTTGATATGACCGTTGATGCGAAAGGACTGTCCTGCCCGATGCCGATCGTTCGAACGAAAAAGGCGATCAATGAATTGCAACCGGGTCAAGTGCTGGAAGTGCAGGCGACGGATAAGGGATCCAAAGCCGATATTAAAGCATGGGCGGAAAGCACAGGGCATCAATATTTAGGAACAATTGAAGAAAATGGGGTTTTGAAACATTATATCCGCAAGTCAGCGGAAAATGAAACACGCAAAGAAACGGCATTCCCTCATGTCGTATCGAATGAACAATTGCAAGAAAAACTTCACGATCCGGATTCGTTCGTCTTGGATGTCCGTGAACCGGCGGAGTATGCGTTCGGCCATATTCCAGGTGCGGTTTCGATTCCGCTCGGGGATCTTGACAGCCGAATGACAGAGCTTCCGAAAGACAAAACGATTTACGTCGTGTGCCGCACAGGGACACGGAGCGATTTGGCCGCACAAAAGCTGGCCGAAAACGGATTTGACCGTGTGCGCAACGTCATTCCAGGCATGTCGCAGTGGAATGGGCCGCTTGATTCCGCTCAATCATAATTGAGCGGCCTTTTTCAACAAACTAATATACACTAGGGGGTATATGGGCATGGTGAAAGAAATGACTGTACAACAAATGACGGAAAAGGTGTTAAACAAAGCATCGTTGTTTATCTTGGACGTTCGCAATGAAAGCGATTTTCGCGATTGGAAAATCGAAGGGGAAAACTTCGCGTATTTGAACGTGCCGTATTTCGAATTGATTGACGGCGTGGATTCGATTGTCGACCGTCTTCCGAAAGACCAAGACATCGTCGTCGTGTGCGCGAAGGGCGGATCGGCGGCGTTTGTCGCTGAGCAGCTGGCAGAAGCCGGGTTTGACAACGTGTATACGCTCGCCGGCGGGATGCAGGCGTGGAGCGAGCATCTCCATCAAGCGAAGGTATACGAAGATGATCAATTGAAAATTTACCAATTCATCCGCGTCGGCAAAGGATGCCTGTCGTATATGATCATCTCAGGAAGCGAAGCGCTTGTCGTCGATCCATTGCGGTTTGTCGATGTGTATGAACAAGTGGCCAAACAAGAAGGGGTAACGATCACGCATATCGTGGATTCGCACTTGCATGCCGATCATTTGTCCGGCGGCAAAGCGCTGGCTGAACGAACGGGAGCAGCATATTACTTGATGAAAAGCGAAGGGGCGGTGTTCGATTTCAAGCCGCTTGAGCAACATGAAACGATCGACTTTGAAAACGTTCATCTTGAAGTGCTGGCAGTGAAAACGCCGGGCCATACGCCGGGCAGCGTCTCGTTCTTCGTCAACGGAAAATGGTTGTTCTCAGGTGACACGATTTTTGTCGGCGGTCTCGGGCGTCCGGACCTTGGCGGCAAAGTGGCCGAATGGGCAGAAGATTTGTATCACACCGTATATGAAAAAGTCACAGCCATGGCTGATGATGTCATCGTCTTGCCGGCGCACTACGCGAACTTAGACGAAGAAATCAACGCGGAGGGGTATGTCGGCGATGCGTTAGGCCGTATCCGCGCCCGCAATGAGATGATGCAAAACAAACCAAAAGACGAATTTATCGATCTTGTCATCCAAAGCGCCAAAACGGAAACCCCGCCGAACTTCGAAGACATTGTCGCCATCAACCGCGGTCTCAAAACGGTGGATATCGAAACACAACGAGAGCTTGAGATCGGCCCGAACCGCTGCGCGCTGCATCATACTCATGCCTAATGAGCGGTTGCTTAGGTAGAGGGGGATGTGCTGAACAGATCCCCCTCGTTTTTCAATAAAGATCAAGAGAGGAGGCGTAAAAGGTGGACATATCGCTTCAGTTTATCATTGTCATCTTTTTGATCGGCTTTATCGGCTCCTTTATTTCCGGTATGGTCGGCATTGGCGGATCCATTATTAAATATCCGATGCTGCTATACCTCCCGCCGTTGTTTGGGCTGGCGGCGTTCAGCGCCCATGAAGTGTCGGGGATCAGCGCCGTGCAAGTGTTTTTCGCCACGATCGGCGGCGTATGGGCGTACCGGAAGGGCGGCTACTTGAATAAATCGCTCATTTTGTATATGGGGGCAAGCATTTTCATCGGCAGTTTCGTCGGCGGCTATGGCTCGAAGCTAATGAGTGAAGGAGCGATTAACGTTGTCTACGGCGTGCTGGCGGCGTTGGCAGCGATCATGATGTTTGTTCCAAAAAAAGGGATCGATGACATTCCGCTCGACCAAGTGACATTCAACAAATGGCTGGCGGCCGTCTTGGCGTTTCTGATCGGCGTCGGGTCCGGCATCGTCGGGGCGGCGGGGGCATTTCTACTTGTGCCCGTTATGCTCGTCGTCTTGAAAATTCCGACTCGAATGACGATCGCTACTTCTTTGGCGGTGACGTTCATTTCCTCGATCGGCTCGACGTTCGGGAAAATCACCACCGGCCAAGTCGATTACGTTCCAGCGTTCATCATGATCATCGCAAGTTTGCTTGCCTCACCGCTCGGGGCGAAAGCCGGACAAAAGATGAATACGAAAGTGTTGCAGGTGATCTTGGCAGTATTGATTTTGGCGACAGCAGTGAAAATTTGGGTGGATATTTTATGATCGAAGCGCTTGAAAGGCGACGGGTCACGGGAAAAGACATGTGAACGCTGGAACTGATCATGTGTCGCCGTCCGTTTTCTGCGTGATGGTGAGCGATCGATTTGGGCATGCTAAACAACGGGAAAACATAACGAAGGGAAGAAGGAGCGATGTTCCATTACACGGTTGACGTGCCAACAGACATGGGCGAAACGATCGAGCATTTGGAAGAGAACTTGAAACAAGAAGGATTTGGCGTGCTCTGGCAGTTTAGCGTAACCGAGAAGCTGCAAGAAAAGGGGCTTGATTTTTCCACGCCGATGGTCATTTTGGAAGTGTGCAACCCGCAAGAAGCGGCGCGGGTGTTAAATGAAAACTTGTTGGTCGGTTATTTTTTGCCGTGTAAACTCGTTGTCTATCAAGAGAACGGCACAACGAAAATCGGCATGCCGAAGCCGACAATGCTTGTTGGCATGGTGAACGAGCCGGCGTTGAAGGAAATCGCGGAAGATATTGAGAAAAGGTTGGTCGCTTGCATTGACCAATGCCGTCAGTGAAAAGGAAAAAGGTGTCCCACAGACTAAAGGGTTCCGTTTTGAGGTGCAAAAACAAAAAAATGGTCGAAAATGACACTATTTTTGACAAATCAATTAGCATTCAATTAAATTAAAAAGCAGGGTAATTGCTAACGGATTCACATTAGGAAGGGAAAATGTTAAATAATACATCAAATAGCAAGGTAATTAGCAATACATTTAAACAAAAATAACAATATAAATCGCAAAGAAAAACGCTCAGATTTTCATTCTGAGCGTTTTTAATACTTATTAGTGTTTCTTATTGAACTGAAGATTCCCATTAATTAAAGAAATGTTTAGTTCTTAACCTCAACAACAAATTCATCAAAAAATTTATTGTCGATAAACACTTTAATTTTCCACAGTCCTGGCGAAGGGAAAGATACTTGTGAACGAGCATGTCCTTGAATTTCTTTATCTTTCGGCGTTAACTTTTCATCTTTAAACAGGATTGGATTGATTTCTTTATTGGTATCTTGGTGAACAGCCTTTACTTCCCATTCTTTATAAGAAATATCCTCCGAACCCCAAAAATGCCACATCCACTTTTGTCCTTTTCCTGCTTTTACTTCACCACCGATGATGCCTATTTTTCCTTCCTTACCAAACATTTCACCATAGTCCGTAGAGAACGTTGGACTAACTTCCCATTTTTCTTCTTTAGATTTCTCTACATTATTCGAACATCCCACCAAAAGAAGCAAAAATAAAAAAATACAAGAAATAAATTGTTTCAACGTTTCTCCCTCCCTCTAGAAATGTTGATCTATCAAGGCTTTTCGGCCTCTCAGGGGTGTCCAAAAAATATTTTTCGACAAAATCCCTTACATCCTTTTTCAGTTTTGTGGATATCTTACAGACCTAGGGTGCGCTTCGCGGCCACGTCTGGTTATATTTTCCTGCCGCGGGGGGAAGCATATTCGATGCACCCTTTGGATCTCCGCGTCGCTGATGAGGACGAACCCTCCCATGTCTCCGGGCGTCTTCGCGCCAACATTCCCTCGTTCGGTCTCGTCATCAGGCGGAGGCCGGCCAAGCTCCTTTAGGGACTCAAGGTCGAATCGATGAAATCACGCCAGCTTCTCCGGTGTCATCTCGTTGTCCAACGATTCTTCCGTTCGCAGGGGGGAGGCCTTAGGCCGCCCGTTGCACCTGGGACAAGACGTCCTGTTTCATTCGCTCCGCGTCAAACGCTTGTTTCTTCGTACAAATCGCAAACAGCACATTCAACAGCTTCCGGCACAAGGCGACGATGGACTGCTTTCCGGTCAGCGGATTGACGGATCGGGTCGTATAATACTCATGCAGCTCGCGAAACGCCTCGTTATGCCGAATCAGCGGAATCATCGCCCGAAACAGCACCGAGCGCAACCGTTTCCGTCCCCGTTTGGAGATGTGCTTTTGCCCTTTGCGCTGGCCGGAGGAGTTCTCCTTGAGCGTCAGGCCCGCCAACTTCACCAATTGGCGCGGGTCCCGATAATGGGCGAAGCTGCCGATCTCCGCCAGCAGATCGATGATCGTGGCGTCTCCCAACCCGTCGACCGTTTTCAACCATTGGTACTCCATCGTCGTTTGAACCAATGCCTTCAACTCGGCGTCCAGTGCAGCGATCTCCGCCTCCAATTGGCGGTATCGGCGGACGAGCGCGGCGATCTCAAACCGGGCCATCGCTGTCCCTTCCGTCACCCCAATCGAGTCCTTCGCGGTGTTGATCAACGCCTGAATTTTGGCCTTCTGCGGGCATTTCATCCCTTCGCTTTGCCGGTACACCTCAAGAAGCTCCTCCACCGTCCGGCCGGCCATATCAGCCGGAAGCGGCGTCCACTCCAACACCGAAAGCGCCGTTTTCCCCAAGTCACGAAACACGGTCCAAAACTCTGGAAAATACCGATCCGTCCAGCGGACGATCGCGTTTTTCACCGCCGTCTGTTCCTTGCGGAGCTTCTCTTTGAGCGTGCTCCCCACGCGCAAATCGGCTTCAATCTCGTGCAGCAGCCGGGGAACGAGGAATCGTCCGTCTTTTGCCAGTCTGGCAATGACCAGGGCGTCTTTGGCGTCGTGTTTCGTCGGCAGGTTGTCATCAAGTTCTTTCGACCGGCACACATGCGCCGGGTTGACCATGACCAACGGGATCCCGTGCTCCTCGAGGAAGTAGGCCAGGTTCAACCAGTAGTGCCCGGTCGGCTCCACGGCGACGATCACCTCTGACTTCCCGAACGCTTGCATCGCCCCCTGAATCGCTTTATACAGCTGTTGAAACCCCTCTTTCGACTGGAAGATCGGGAACGATTTGCGAAGCACGCGCCCCCGGTCATCCACGAAGCAGGCGTAGTGGGTTCGTTTCGCGATATCAATACCCACGACAAGCGTTTGTTCGGTTACTTGATCAATTTTATAGTTTTGTGTACAATTCATCTGAAGTCCTCCTTGGTATGGTGAGTGATGTGGTTGACACCCCTGTATCATACCAAGAGGGCTTTTTTTGATCAAGTCCCCGGAAAAGCTCCTAACGGGAATGCTCCTATCTTCATTTATAAAAGATGAATAAAGTGGTAAGTTTGTTTCTTTATTTATTGAACTAATCTCGTTAATACAATGACTAAATTATTTTAAATCAGCCAATTTCCCTCCTGTCATAATCTCAAACAAGAGAGCTGAGCTTTCTTTTGTTAATTGAGCATATTGACCATCTCTTTTAACAATTTCAAATTTGTCTTTATTAGGGCTAATCCAAACATCATAAGTTACCGCTTTTGCTTCAATGGATTCATCTTTAGCAACAATTTGAAAGCTATAATCTGGTAAACGTGCCATTTGCACTTCGGCATTTTCCCAATCAATATTATTTAGTATTTTATTTAACTGTGAAACTTTTTTATTATCAGTGATTTCTTTAGAACCTTCATCACCAAAAACCACAATTTTTTGTTCTTTGTTTTTTATTTCACTTGCACATCCCGTTACTACAAACAAAAACACTATCATTAAAGAAAATAAAGCCTTAATTTTCAAATGATTACCCCCTTTTCTAATTAGACGCTAATTTATCTTTTAGAGTTTCGTATTAAAAAAATTAACAGAACCCATAATATCAACAGAGCTATTTAATATATATTTAACATTAAATACCAAATTCCCTTTAAAAAATCACCCTAATATCCATAGGGCGATTTACTTAAAATAAATGATGTCATTCATGGTGAATTGTCGGTCGGTCATTCCAAGTCTTTGTGCAGGTGTCAGTTTCTTATCATCAAATGATTTATAAGGCAGACAAAAATTATAAAATGTGCGAAGAATCGTTAACGCATATTGAGCGTATTTCGGATTACAGTTGGAATAAATATAACTTTTCCCATCTCCTCTTGCTGTTACAAGAGGTCTTTCTAATATCGAAATCCTACGGCGAATTTGTTGCATAAACGCATTGACAGAATGGTCGTTCACGTTGAGAACCATATTTGCAATATCTTTTGGTTCGTAAGAAGATAAATCGGTTGTACAATCAACCATCCGACTTCCTTGGTCAACAGAAGGCAGGGGATGTTCAATCGGATTTTTCGCCCATTTCCGATGATATTTTCCATTGATATGGACCGTCTCATGAAATTGGTGAGTTTGAAATATCTCCTCTAATTTTAAAAAAGCAAGTTTGGATAAACTTTCTCCCACATATCCTTTACTAATTCCCCAAGCTCTTAAATCCATTCTTGCTTGCTGTGCTTCGTTAAATGCATCCGTTATGCTTTTGGAACGGTCGATTTTACAAAGAAAGTGATGAGCGTCTCCCAAACGAATTTCTTTTGAAAATACACGAAAAAGGGAAGTCATAATCGAATAATCTTCATCGGTAATAAACCTCCATTCGCTTGCATTTACCATTTGTTTGATTAACCATAAATGTGCCATTGTTGTGTATGTCGAATTTACATGACATCCATCAATGTATTTTTTCTTCTTTCAAATTCATTTCGATATTGAATGTCTAACGGTGTGTCGTTTGGTGATGGCGGCGATGGTGCGTAAGAAAAACGCAATCTCGCGTTCTTTCGAGCATATTCATATAAGCAGTCTTCTTTATATAACCATGTATCTTTTTCAACATCTTCAAGTGAAATATTCCAATCATATGCCACATCCGACCTAAAGACATATCTCGAAAATACTTCACTCGTTACAACGATATGGGTAGGAAAATGTTTATCCTCTAAGTTGTTGTATCTCCCGTTTGCTTCACCCTTTTTACGGACATTGTTTAAAAAATAAATCATTTTATCGGTATTTAACCACATATACTGAAATGACTTCTTTTCAAAAGCTTGTGTTTCATGTCGTTCCAAAAATTCCAAACATCTTCTATACAGCCACTCAAGTTTTTGGTAATACGTTTGAGAACCGATTTGAAGGATTTCACATGTACGTTTAACAGGAATTCGATTGATGATTTGTTTTGCAAATATCGGCAAGATGTCATTCCTTTTTTGATGATACCGAAATGTTTCTTCACGATTGGGAAGAACATTCGCGATTTTTCTACACGTTTTACATTGCCATTTTTGCGATTTTCCGCTGCTTTTTCCTCTTCGATAAAATTCACTCGGATGAGTAAATGGGGTGACACTACTTTTTAAACAACCATCACGATGAAATTGGTAATCAGGTTCCCAATCTTTTACTTTATCGTTGGTCGCTAATCGTTTGATTTCTTCTGCAACAGACCAATTGGAATAAGGTTCTGTTGTACAATTCCATGTTACCCCAATATGTGGTCGGATAGGGTCTGAGTTACACACAAAACGTTGACTGGCATGTTTGCCGCTACCGCTCATTTTGTATCTGCTTGGTTTATATCTGGCATTTTCAAATCTTTCTTGAGGCAAACCGAACCATTTACAAAATGGATTGGTACAAGTGTTCATTTGGATTTCAAATGTCTGACCGTTGTAATTGACTTTCACAGGTCTAAAAAGAACATCCCGATATTTTTTAGCAAAATCGATACGACTTAGCAGGGAATAGTCTTTCTGTCGCGAATTTATTTCCATATCTGTAATGGGTAGGTCGATGGTTACAATTTGGTCATTCATTGTTGCTAATCGTTTCAGTTTAGCCAATCATTTCTTCCTCCTCATCGGTATCCGAAAAAATTTGGGAGATAGCTCGTTTATTACGCCGTTTATTTTTTAGCCATTCTATAAATCCAGGGTCATCCCGAAGATTTTTTAAGAACATATCAACGACTTCATCTTCGGTGTAACCTGTGTATTGTGCATAATATTTTACGATATTTTTCGTTTGTTCAGATACGGACCAATTGGGTTTAACGTCTAGTTTTTCTTTCGGTTTGATATATTGCATTAAAAATGCCCTCCTTCAAATGACATTGAAAATGGCAATGAAATTGACATATCAATTGGCAAAGGTCAACCTCTCTTCATAAATTATTTCCATCTTCTACATTCCTTAAACATTTCCTTCCAAAAACAGTGTCATTTTTAATAAAAATTGAAATAAATGCTGTTATAACAATAAAAAATGACGTACCAGAATGGTTGTCATTTGGCACGTCATTTTACATGTCAATTTTTTATTTTGCACCCGAAAACGGAACCCGTTACCCACAGACGGGGCACCTTTTGGTTGTGCACATATAAACGGAAACGCAGGTTTGCCGAAAGAAAAGCGCTCTTTTCCCCTCTTCGCCGCTATTTGATCCACATAGGAGGCGGACGGCCGCAAAGCCCATCCTTTCTACAAATTCTCTTGCCCCGCTGCTTTTTTTGTTTTTGCCCGTTTTTTGGCTGCGCGCGGCTGTTTTTCCGTTTCCAGCTCGCGATGCACAATCCGGTCGGGGTTGAGCCCATTGCCGAGCGTGCCGTACACATGGCCTTGCTTCGGCTCGATGAGCTCGTTGTGCTCGTAGTAGACGCGCGGCGTTTTCCAAAGGGCGGCCAACGCTTTTCCCATCGGCATTTCGTGGTAGCGGTCGGGCCACATTTGTTTGATGTATGTTTTCACGAGCGGGTAGTACTTCGAGCTCATCGCAGGAAAGAGATGATGTTCAGTATGGTGCGAAAAGTGGAAGTGGAGGATATCCACCCACTTTGGCACGGTGACCGACAAACTATTCGCCAACGGATCGTTGACCGGCACTAACGGATTGAGACGATGGTTGGTTGCGATATAGCTCATGACGATCGTGTTGGCGACAAGCAGCGGAAGCAAAAAGGCGAACAGCCATTTTTCCCAGCCGACAAGCCATAACAGCCCGAGCCATGTCGCCCAAGGCAAGAAAAATTGAAATAGGACAACCGCGCGGTTTTTCCAGCGAAAGTCGTGGAAAAAGTAAAACAGCATCCGCACCGAATGAAGGGTAAACATCACCGACAAGGAACTAAACGAGAAAAACGCGCGAATCGGAAACGGGATGCGGTATACCCAAGAGAGCAGGCGGCTTTTCGCTAATTTCTCCATGCTTGGCCACGCGTCCGGGTCTTTTTCTTCATGCTGGGTATGCACATGGTGGCTGGCGTTATGCCATTTTCTCCACAACTTCGGACCGGTGCAAAGCGGCCAAAACGCGATTGCGCCGAGAAGATCGCGCAGCCAAGGTGTACGGACGACGGTGCCGTGCAAAATTTCATGTCCTAAAAATCCTAACGCGGCAAAACTGAAACCAAGCACAACAGAGATGAGGAGGTTCCATACCGGGTGAAGATGAAAAAGTGATACAGCGAGGATGCCGGCGATGACGAGCCCTACATAAGCCAAACCTCCAAACAAGCGGGACTTCACGGGTTGAAACGCTTTTTTCGGCAAATGCGGGGAAATTTTCGCCGCATACCAGCCGAACGGGTGAAAATCGTTCATTCCATATCTCCTTCCAGTTACTCTCCGTCCGATCAGCAGCGGTGCAGCCTTCCTTTCCACTCACCATCTATCGCAACGAAGAACGTTGATTCAAATTCATCCCCAAAGTGCCGTTTTCTGTATCTCATAGGTGGGAAGGCGAAAACGGGTTTTTGGTTCATTCAGTTCATGATATCATCTTTTTGCTTGTTCCGTCAATTTGATTAGGGGGATGTTATGCAAACTCGTGGTGCTAGATACAATCGGATAAACAGAAGAACTGCTCTTGCTTTTGGATTGCCGGTGACACAAAAGCGGACCCATGATCGGCATGGTTGTTGGCGACCGTTGAGCTAGCTGGGCGCTAATGTTCAGCTGGCGCTATGGATTCATTCACGGATCAGCGTATTGCCGAATGGCGGGAAACGGTCAGAAGCAGGCCAGCCGCCCAGGATGGCAGCTGGCTACAACATCATAACCAACGTCCCCGCGGTGATGAGCAGCACCCCGATCACGACCTTCGCGGAGAGCGGTTCACCGAGAAACATCGCCGCAAACAAAATCGTCAGCACCAAGCTCGATTTGTCAATGGCCGAGACGCGGGACACATCACCGATTTGGATCGCTTTGTAAAAACAAAGCCATGACAATCCGGTCGCCGCCCCGGACAAACATAAAAACCACCAGCTTTTCGCAGAAATGGCTTTCATACCGTGATGGGCGCCGGTCATCCACACGATGGCCCAGGCAAGGACAAGCACAACCGCGGTGCGAATGGCGGTCGCCAAGTTCGAATTGACGTTTTCAATGCCGATTTTTGCCAGCACCGATGTCAGCGCCGCAAACACCGCCGCCAACAAAGCATACACGATCCACATATCGATCCCTTCGCTTTCGTTGAGAATTTTTCTCATCTATTATACTATGAGAAGGAAGAACATTTCACCATTTTTCCATTCGTTTGTTATAATGGAGGGCAAGCACCACTTTTGTGAGCTGGGCG
The DNA here is from genome assembly GCF_001618685.1 of Geobacillus subterraneus. Lineage (GTDB taxonomy): Bacteria > Bacillota > Bacilli > Bacillales > Anoxybacillaceae > Geobacillus > Geobacillus subterraneus. The sequence goes on from NZ_CP014342.1 coordinate 1,290,715, forward strand.
TTAAGATGAGCACAAATCCCCCTCGTTCTGATGAAGTGCGCCAATGGTTCGCACCGTTTGTGATCGAAGAACCCGACAGCTATCAGAATAAAAAGGAAGCGTTGCAGAACAAGAGCAGATGGAGTCAGGCGCTGACGTGCGGAGAGAAGAGGGCGGACATTTCCAACTTTCCACTAGCCCCTGCTTCTGTCGGAACACCGTTTTTCCAGCCGCTTTTGGCATGACGAAAGAAAGAGGGATGAGAGATGTTGATTGCACTCGATATGGACGGAACGCTATTAAACGGGGAAGGAAAAATCAGTGAACGAAACCGGGCGGCCATCACCGCAGCGCAGGCGCAGGGCCACATCGTCGCCGTCGTGACAGGGAGGGCGCGCAAAGACGCGCTCGCCCCGCTTCGCGAGGCGGGCATTATCTGCCCGATTGCCAGCTTAAACGGCGCGGTCGTTTCGCTCGAAGACGGCACGGTCATCAGCGAGGCGCCGCTCGAGCGGACAATCGTCCGTCCGACGCTTGAGTGGGTGCGCGAACAGTCCGATTTGTATTGCGAGACGTACACGGGCGATGCGGTCTATGTCGGCCTGCACAACCGCGCCCAATGGGAGGCGCTCGCTTCCGGGATGGCCGATGCGGCGCCAGAGGTGAAGTGGCTCGTGAACAAGCAGTTCCAGCAGGCGCGGGTGATGTATGTCGATGACATCCGCACGGTGTGGGACGACCCGCAGACGGTGATGTATAAGCTGCTGATTTTCGCCCTCGACCGCGAGCGGCTGCGTGATGCAGCGTCGCGATTCGCCGCGCTCCGTGGCGTCACGGTCACCTCGTCGCACCCGCACAATATTGAGATGAACAATGAACGGGCGACAAAAGGCGAGGCGCTCAAACAGCTGGCCGCCCATTACGGCATCGATGTGCGCGACACGGTCGCCTTTGGCGACAGCCATAACGATTTGTCGATGTTTGAGGTGGCGGGCTGCCGCGTCGCCATGGCCAACGCCGCCCCCGAATTGAAAGCGAATTGTGATTTCGTCACCCTCTCCCATGAAGAAGACGGCGTGGCGGCGGGGCTTGAGCGGGTGCTTCGGCAACGGTGAGCAGAAGCGCCCTTTTCCCCATTTTGTACACCCCGGCTGCAAAAACGGGAGAGGTGTGCATGAGGATTTTTTCTTCGATTATCGAAAGAAAGAAATAATTGATCTATATAGGTTGTAATAAAGAAATTCCGACCTCCATGTCCGTCTTTACTTTATCACCTAACAAGCTGGCACGGTGGCAAGAAGAGCGAACAATGCCATGTAAAACAAAATTGCAACTTATATATCAAGCTTTTGGACGATGATGATTTCAGTCAACTGTACAAGTTGACATAACCACATTTATTTTCGAGGGATGCAAGGGGGCAAAACAGCCTTTTGTTGCCTTAGAAGATCAATAGTAAAACAAAGGTGCTCTTGATCAAGTTGGGTCTCGTTGAGAGGACGTAAGTGACAATGAATAAGCGAGAAGGGAATCGTTATGTCGAAAACCCAGCAGAGAACTGGTTTTTGCCGTCTTTCCGGGTTTTTTCATGTTTTAAGGGCATTGCGGATGGCTGCGTCTAAAAGAGGGAAAATCCGTCTTGAGGGAGAAGCTGGCATATGATTTAGAAAGAAAAAACGTTTGGACATTGGTGGTAGTCATATGTTCGCTCTTTATTTTCCGACAGACGACCCTCGCTTCCATTTTGTACGGGGGTAGCCCAAAATAAGTGAGAGATGAATGCCATTCAGTCTAACCTAAATCGTTGAATATTTCCAACAAATGTACTTTTGTACGTTGTTCTTCGGATCAAGGGTGAAAAAAGGCGTGTGAGGCGTAAAATCTTCAACGTTTGATTTTCCCATGCTCACCGAGGTGCGAAAACCAAGCGAATGCAGAAAAATGTGGATGGTTCAGCGTACAAGATTGCTGAACAATGATTTTTTTGCTAATCTTTCTACTAAAGAGCTAGAAGGCCGGTGAAAAACGATGGTCTTGACCAAATCGATGGAGTTCATCAGGAAAGAAGAGATGATTTTACAGAGCTGCTCAACTTGAGAAGAGCTGGTTTTGAGCTGTTTTTTCATTAAGTCACCAGTCTTCTAGGCGTTCAACGTGGCCGGTCGTTTTTCTTGCGAAGAGCGGAAAAGGAGACGATTGAAGCATGGCGGGAAGAGAGGGGGCAATCGGATTATAATAAAGAACAATTTGCTTTCCGTTTGTATAAGCGTAGCAGAGTCATCGCGAGATCCAGATGGGCCATGCTGTTCTGCCCACTTGGTAGTTTTTTTTTGCGGCTAGCCGCCGCTTTCTGTTCGACAAACCATGATTGGGGGAACCATCGATGAATATTTCACCGAAGGCCATCAAGGTCAGAAATATATGGATCGGCGGTACTGAGCCGTGCATTTGCGCTCCCGTTGTTGGGGAAGACGACCGGAAAGTGTTGCGCGAGGCGGAGGAAGTGTGCCGGAAGCAACCGGATTTGCTTGAATGGCGGGCTGATTTTTTTCGGGCGATTGATGACCAAGAGCGCGTATTGGCGACGGCCAACGGGTTGCGGAACATAGCGGGAGAGATTCCAATTTTGTTTACGATCCGTTCCGAGCGGGAAGGGGGGCAGCCGATTCCGCTCAATGAAGCGGAAGTGCGGCGGTTGATCGAAGCAATCTGTCGAAGCGGGGCAATCGATTTAGTAGATTATGAGCTAGCTTATGGGGAACGCATCGCCGACGTGCGCCGCATGACGGAAGAATGCAGCGTCTGGCTCGTCGTGTCGCGCCATTACTTTGACGGCACTCCGCGGAAGGAAACGCTCTTGGCTGACATGCGCCAAGCCGAGCGGTACGGTGCCGACATCGCCAAGGTAGCGGTTATGCCTAAATCGCCGGAAGATGTGCTTGTTTTGTTGCAAGCGACGGAAGAAGCGCGGCGCGAGCTTGCCATTCCGCTCATTACGATGGCGATGGGGGGGTTGGGCGCCATTACTCGGTTGGCTGGATGGCTGTTTGGTTCGGCGGTGACGTTTGCTGTCGGAAACCAAAGCTCCGCTCCGGGGCAAATTCCGATCGATGACGTGCGGACGGTGCTTTCTATTTTGCAAACGTACAGCCGTTGACCGGTTTTTGTTGAAAAGCAACTGCGATTGGAAAACGATTATTTGACCATGACTTTTCCTCCTGCTATACACGGAAATATAGCGGGTTCGGCACGAAAGGGGGATGCATCATGAGCAGGCAAACCACCATCCCGCTCCGCGAGCGGAACATCATTTTAATCGGCTTTATGGGAGCGGGGAAAACAACGATCGGGCAGCTGGTGGCGAAAAAGCTGTACCGCGATTTTATCGATGTCGACGCGGAAATCGAGCGGCGGCAAGGGATGTCGATTCCGGAGCTTTTCGCGCAAAAAGGAGAAGCGTATTTTCGAAAGGTGGAACGGGAACTCATCGTCGATTTATGCACAAATACAAGGTTGAAAATCCTTTCGCTCGGCGGCGGAGCGTATTTGCAGGAAGACGTGCGGCGCGCCTGTTTGGCCCACGGCATCGTCTTTTTCCTTGACTTGTCGTGGGAGCATTGGAAGGAAGAGCGGCTGCCGCTCATTGTCGACAGCCGCCCGGTGCTGAAAAACAAAACGTTGGAAGAGGTGGAGCAGCTGTTTTTCCAGCGGCAGTCGGCTTACGCCCTCCATCATTCCCGCGTGGTGTTGAATGAGCTTGAGGCCGAACAGGCGGCCGAGCAAATTGTCGAGTCGATCAAATGGACGTGGGATGTATACGAACCGAATCGGTAGACTTTCATGATGAAAAGGCAGGCTCTTGTCGGGAGCTTGCCTTTTCGTGTTGGATGGCCGCGGCGAGAGCCGGTGGCGGAGCGGTAATCTGACGGTAATGATGCAGGCCGACTTCGTGCCCCGGTTGGATGGCCGCATCGAAAGCCGGTGATGGAGTGAGGGAATGCAACACCGTCATCGCGGTTTTTCCAATAGCGAGTTTTGCGGGCGCGGTCAAAGCGGTTCGGCGCTGGGGAGCCGGATCCGCTTGTCCTCACCTTGCGTTCAGTCTCGCATCCTTGATCGGCAAGGGTGTGGATGTGAGTGATGGACGGACTCATGTTTTCGGAAGCCATCAGAGAGGCCTGTTTCGTGTCGGGGATCGGACATTGGAGCATGTTCAGCGAGTGGGGGAGGACGAACGGCCCGACGTCTCTTTTCTTTTTGGGCAGAAATGCCTGTTTGTTCTTGCTGGACAAGCGCTCCTTTTGTTATAAGGAAGATACCGGGTGTGAGGGAGAGTGGGAAGATGGAGAAAAAGGTGTTACGCTGGCTTTATGTGTATATTGTCTTGGCGGTGCTGCTTCTGTCGGCGCCGTATTGGCTTTGGTGGTTGAAGCCGGAAACGGAGCTTGAGCTGCTCATTGTCGATGACACGGTGCCGGATCGGTCGTACCGCGAGCACCAAGGGCTTGTTTGGCTGCTCCGGGCGCAAAAGTACGTGCACCGGAACGGTGAGACGTATGATGCGGCGCGCGATTATGTCGGATTTGTGCCAAAGGGCGGCGGGGCATACGAAGTGCGTCCGCTTCCGAACACGATGGATCGCTATGATGCCGTGTATGTCGCTGACACGTACGGTGTCTATGAAGAAGAATTTGTTCGCCAGCGGACGGACGGGGCGCGGTCGGCGAAAGTGCACGGCGGGCTGGACGGCGAGACGGTGAAGGCGCTTTGGCGGTTCGCCCGGGAAGGGGGAAACACGTTGATCGCCGAATTCAACTCGATGGCCCACCCGACAGCGCAGGAGGTGCGCGCGTCGTTTGAATCGCTGTTCGGCTTGCATTGGACGGGGGGGGATCGGGCGTTATTTTCCCGATTTATCCAGCCGGGAAGTGCCGGCGTGGGTCAGGGAGAACTACGAACAACAATATGGGACGCCGTTTGCGTTTCGCGGTCCGGGAATTGTGCTCGTGGATGAACGGGATCGGTTGATCGTTTTGGACCGGCGCGATCTTGGCGGCGATGGCGTCGTGTTTTCGTATACGAAAGCGGGGAAAGCGCGGTGGGGCCAACACGAGCGCGTTCCTTATTCGTACTGGTTTGACATCGTCCAGCCGCTTGATCCGGACGATGTGTTGGCGACCTATACGTTGTCGCTTTCCAAACGCGGGAGCGAGAAACTGCGCGCCATCGGGGTTCCGGTTTCGTTTCCGGCCGTTGTCCGCTATGAGACGCGCACGTACCAGTCGTACTACTTTTGCGGCGATTACGCTGATCAAGGCAGTGTGCCGTCGATTTACCAAACGGTTGGATTCGATCGATGGCGCAAGTGGACGGCGAGCAGCCGCCCGGATGATGAGACGGCGTTTTATTGGAAAGTGTATGTGCCGATGATGAAAGCCATTTTGCAAGAAATCAAAACGTATCAGGAGGAGAAGAAGCAGCCTGCCGCTGCGGAAACGGCGGAGCAGGACGGCATCCGCTTGGCGGGGACGGTCGGGCGCGACGATCTGCAAGTATACCGCCGCGGGCGGTGGGAGCCATTGCTCATCAAAGGCGTCAACCTCGGCATCAGCAAACCCGGCGCGTTTCCGGGCGAGGCGAACATCACGAAGGAAGAATACTTCCGCTGGCTTCAGTATATCGGGGCGATGGGGGCGAACGCCGTCCGCGTCTATACGATCCATCCGCCGGCGTTTTACGAAGCGCTCTATGAATACAATCAAACCGCCAAGCAGCCGCTCTATTTGTTTCACGGCGTTTGGATCGATGAAGCGATGATGCTTCGGATCAAAGATGTTTGGTCCCCCGCGGTGGACGGGGCGTTTCGTGCCGAGATTCGCCGCACGATCGACATCATCCACGGCAACGCCAACATTCCAAAGCGGCCGGGCCACGCCGGGGGAGTGTACCGATATGACCTTTCCCCTTATGTCCTCGGGTGGATTTTCGGCGTCGAATGGGATCCGGACGTTGTTGCCGCCACGAACAAAGCCCATCGCGGATCAGGGGATTACCGCGGGACATATGTGTATACGAAGGGAGCAAGCCCGTTTGAAGCGTGGCTCGCGCGTGCGGTCGACGAAGCGGTCGGCTATGAGACGGAAACGTATGGGTGGCAGCGGCCCGTGAGTTTCACCAACTGGGTGACGACCGATTTCCTTCGTCATCCGGCCGAGCCGTTTGTCAAAGAAGATCTTGTTTCCGTCAATCCGAATGTCATGTACGCCACCGACAAGCTGCGCGCCGGATGGTTCGCTTCGTATCATATTTATCCGTATTATCCGGATTTTTTGAACAGAGAAGAAACATATATCCGCTATATTGACTCGCGCGGCGAGCATAACAGCTATGCCGGCTACTTGCATGAGATGAAGGCCGCTCACCGGATGCCGATTCTCGTCGCCGAGTTCGGTGTTCCTTCGTCGCGCGGCATGGCGCACCGAAACGTGCACGGCAAACACCAAGGGTTTCTGTCGGAACATGAACAAGGGATGATCGACCGGAAGTTGTTTGAAGATATCGTTCATGAGCGAATGGCCGGCGGGCTGTTGTTTTCGTGGCAAGATGAGTGGTTTAAACGAACGTGGAATACGATGGAGTATGACAATCCAGACCGCCGTCCATTTTGGCTGAACGCACAAACGAACGAACAACATTTCGGTCTTCTTCGCTTCGACCCGGGGCCAAGCGCAGCGGCGACGATCCAAGTCGATGGGCGGAAAGATGATTGGGCGTTCAATGGAATCGATCCCGTATGGTCGGACGGGGAGCGGGCGCTGTATGTCACGAGCGATGAAGGGGATTTGTACGTGCGGCTTGACGGTGCGCGCATCACCGATGAAACAACGACGTACATTGCGTTTGATACGATTCCAGGCCAAGGGCAATCGCGCCTCCCGGGCCTTTCCGGCATGCGTACGTCGGGGATTGACTTTGCTTTAGTCATCCATGGAAAACAGCGCGCCCGGCTGCTTGTCGACAGCTACTATGACACGTTTTCTTATCATTACGGCTATCAGCTGCACATGATGCCGGCGGCGCCGTACGCCCATCGCAAAGATAACGGAGTATACCACCCGATCCGGTTGACGCTGAATAAAAAGCTCGAAGAAGCAGATGGCAAGGCCGTGCCGTTTGACTCGTATGAAACCGGGGTGCTTCGCTTCGGCACCGCCAACCCGGCCGATGCGGCCTATGACTCGCTTGCCGATCTCAGCGTGAGCCGCCGCGGTGATATGTATGAAATTCGCCTGCCGTGGGCGCTGTTGAATGTCACCGATCCAAGCCGGCGCGAGGTGATGGGCGATATCTGGTCAAAAGAAGGTCTAAAAAGCCGAGAGATCATCCCCGGCATCCGCCTCGGCGTGTACGTCGCCAACGGGGAGCGCTCATTTTCGTTCCCGGCGATGGAAGGGAATGTGCTGCCGGTTCAGCGGTTTTACACGTACACGTGGCCGACATGGGAGACGCCGCGCTACCACGAGCGGCTGAAGCCGTCGTATGAAGCGATGAAAGCGGCGTTTTCCGGCGCGGACATCGCCAAGCAGCAAGGAAACGAATAAGAAGAACGCCCCGCAACATTGGCTGCTGTTCGACACAACGATGATCGGTCAAGGCGGTTGTCTGTCCAAAAAAGAAGCCGGCAAGCACGAGACAAAAGCCCAACCGGCCGTCAAGCAAAAAACATGCTGGCGGCCGGTTGGCTTGTTTCTTTTTCGTTTTCAGGAGATTTCGTTTTGTCCAGCCCGGGAACGGAGTTTTCGTTCATGTTGGAGGGTTTTGCGGGCGAGGAAGTCAACCGTTTCCTGCGTTTCCGACCATTCAAGGCGCCAATAGTTCATTTTCGTTTCCAAGCGCTCAAATCGAGCATCCGTGCGCTTTTCCAAATCCAAAAGTTTTTGGTGCAACCGGTCTTCCGTCTCTCGAATTTTGGCATACAGCCGATTTTCTGTATCCTGAATCTCGGCGCGCAATCGATCTTCCATTTCCTTCATTTGTTGACGGAGTTGACCGGAATGCAGGTCAAGCGCCTTTAGAATTTGCTGCACGATCGTTTCTCCTTCCATGAGTTTCACCTCCTTTACTCTGATCATAGCACATGGCCGGCATCGGGAAAATGAAAATCTAGTCCGCTCGTTTCATTTTTTCACCAAACCGTGGGCCGGACAGACAGCGGCGCGGTGGGCAAGTTTCATCTTTTCTTGCTCCCGGTGTTCGTCGCTGTGGCGCGGACGAACAATATTGATGCCGTATTGGTGTTCACATTGCTCTTAGCGACTTGGATGCTGATGAAGGCGGTGATGACGCAACGATGGACGTGGCTGGTTGGCAGTTTTGCGGTCGTCGGTATCGGGTTCAATATGAGAAAGATGAGACGGTGAAGTACATTGACTTCTCCCGCAATTTCGGCCATCAAATCGCGATTACAGCAGGAATGGATTACGCCTCTGGTCAGGCTGTCATCATCATTGACGCCGACTTGCAAGATCCTCCTGAACTGATTTTGGACATGATTGCGCGTTGGAAAGAAGGGTATGATGTTGTCTATGCCCGGCGCGTCAAGCGGAAGGGGGAGACGTTGTTCAAGCGATGGACAGCGTATGTGTTCTACCGCTTGCTGCGGGCGTCGACCGAGATCGACATTCCCGCTGATACCGGCGATTTCCGTCTCATTGACCGGAAAGTGTGTAATCAGTTACGCTATATGCGGGAGCGAAATCGTTTTGTCCGCGGGCTTGTCAGCTGGGTCGGTTTTCGGCACATAGAGGTGGAATACGAGCGAGAGCCGCGGCTGGTTGGCAAGACGAAATACCCGCTCAAAAAGATGATTCGCTTTTCACTCGATGGCCTTTCATCATTTTCGCATAAGCCGCTCAAATTGGCGAGCTGGCTTGGGTTTGCTTTGTCGGCGGCAAGTGCAATCGGCATGATGGCGGTGTTGTACTTGAAGTGGTTCACCCATTCGATCGTGGCCGGATGGGCATCGCTGTTGATGGTCATGCTGTTTTGCAACGGAGCGACGATGACGATGCTTGGGATTACCGGTGAATACATCGGCCGCATTTACGATGAAGTGAAAGAGCGGCCTCTATATATTGTCAATGAAACATGGGGAGTCGGAACGAGACATGAACGAAAGTCTTCCTACATTCCGTAAAGAAAAACAAGCCATATGGCGGTTTGCCGTCGTCGGGGTGGGCAATACGGCGGTCGACTTCGCTGTCTTTTTTCTGCTCACCGCCGCAGGCGTTCCTGCGGCCGTGGCGCAAGTCGGTTCTTACGGCGCCGGGGTGGCGAACAGCTACGTTTGGAACCGGCGCTGGACGTTTCAAATGAAGCAAAGGGCGAATATCGGGGAATTGCTTCGGTTTCTTGCGGTCAACGGGCTGTCGCTCGGGGGGTCGCTTGTCGTCTTGTTGGCGGCCGAACGGCTCGGCCCGCTTTGGCTCGCGAAAGGTGTGGCCACGGTCATGGGCATGGCGGTGAATTTCATCGGCAGCCGTTGCTGGGTGTTTGCGGCACCGCGAAGCGAACGTTGACAGAAAGCAGGGATGGAGAACAACGAAAACGACCCGAAAGCCATTAGGCGGTCCAGGTCGTTTTCTGGTTAGAAGGGACTGTAAAGGAAAACGATATTTTACAAAATCTATTGCCTTTCAGAAAAAAGAAATATAGTGTTCAAAAGGTGTTTCCAAATCGGGAAGGATGAAAACTCATACCTATTCACTGAATCTGTTAGGACAATTGCTGCTTGATTCGTTCGAGTGCGGTTTGCACTAGATCGGTGGTGATTTCCCGGTGGGTGACGAAGCGAATGACGCCGTCATCAAATGGGCTGGCCAAAATGCCGGCCGCTTTCAAAAGGGCGATAAACGCTTCGTTGGAAAGCCCGGTGTCGTGAATATGGCAAAGGCCGATGTTCGTTTCGACTCCATCGACATCGACGGACAAGCCGGGAATGGCCGCCAGCCCGTTCGCGAGCAGGCGGGCGTTTGCGTGGTCTTCGGCAAGGCGGTCGACCATTGTTTCAAGGGCGATGATGCCCGGCGCAGCCAAGACGCCGGCTTGGCGCAGACCGCCGCCGAGCCGCTTCCGCCATTTGCGAGCCTCCTTAATGAATGCGCGGCTGCCGGCCAGCACCGATCCGACCGGTGCGGACAGTCCTTTTGAGAGGCAGATTTGCACCGTATCGGCATATTGCGTGAAATCCGTTACCGGCACTCCGGCGGCGACGGCGGCGTTAAACAGCCGCGCTCCGTCAAGGTGGACGGGAACGCTGCGTTCGTTGGCGACATGGTAGATCGCTTTCATCGTTTCCACGGAAATGACTTTTCCCCCGGCTTTGTTATGGGTATTTTCCAAGCAAACGAGCCCGGACCACGGATGGTGGATGTCGTCGCTGCGGATCGCTTTTTTGATGTCATCCGGGTCCATCGCACCGTTTGTTCCGCGGATCGGCCGCGTTTGGACACCGGCGAGCGCCGCTGCTGCTCCCGCCTCATACAAGAAAATGTGCGATTCGGCTTCCAATATCACCTCATCCCCCGGGCGGCAATGCGTCAAGATGGCGACTTGGTTTCCTTGCGTGCCGCTTGTGACGAACAAGGCGTCTTCTTTTCCAAGCATTTTGGCCGCCAACGCTTCTAAACGGTTGACGGTCGGATCTTCGCCGTATACGTCGTCACCAACTTCGGCTTCTGACATCGCCCGGCGCATCTCTGGCGTCGGTTTGGTCACGGTATCGCTGCGAAAATCAATGAACGGCATCGTGGCATCCCTTCTTTCCTGATCGTTGTGTGCATCGAAAGGACGGGAGTGCAGGGGTTCCCGCTTCCCGCCCTTGGTTACACGGTTCGAATTTGCCCTGTCCCGTACACGAGCGATTTCGTTGTCGTGATGGCCACAAGCCCCATCGGCCCGCGGGCGTGCAGCTTTTGCGTGCTGATGCCGATTTCTGCCCCGTAGCCGAACTGTTCGCCATCCGTGAAGCGGGTGGACGCGTTATGGTACAAGACCGCCGCGTCGACCGCTTGGAAAAAGCGGCGGACGTGCGCCTCGTTTTCGGTGATGATCGCTTCCGAATGTTTCGTCCCGTAGCGGCGGATATGCTGAATCGCTTCATCGACATCGGCAACGAGTTTCACGGCTAAAATCGGCGCCAAATATTCCGTATGCCAGTCTTCTTCCGTCGCTTCGTGGACAAACGGATACATAGCGGCAAGGCGGTGGTCGCCGCGCAGCTCGACGCCGCGAGCGTGAAGCGCATCAAGCAGTTCGCTAGCATGTGGCCACCGTTCATGAATGAGCACCGTTTCGACGGCGTTGCAGACGGACGGACGCTGCAGTTTGGCGTTTAAGACGATATCGACCGCCATCGGCCGCTCGGCTGATTCGTCGATGAAAATATGGCAGTTGCCGACACCGGTCTCGAGCACTGGCACGGTGGCGTTTTCGACGACCGAGCGGATCAGCCCCGCTCCGCCGCGCGGAATGAGGACATCAAGATACTCGTTGAGGCGGAACATGCGCTGGGCCGTTTCCCGGCTCGTGTCTTCGAGCAGCTCAATGGCTGTTTCCGGGATGGCCGTTGTGCGAAGCGCCTCTTTCATGACGGCAACAAGCGCTTTGTTGGAATGAAGCGCTGATGAGCTGCCGCGGAGCAGGACGGCGTTGCCCGTTTTTAGGCAAAGGCTGGCGGCATCGACCGTCACGTTCGGGCGCGCCTCATACACCATGCCGATCACCCCAAGCGGCACGCGCACCGTTTGAATGCGAAGCCCGTTCGGCCGCGTCCACTCCTCGATGACTTCCCCGACCGGGTCAGGCAATGAGGTGACTTGGCGGACGCCGCCGATGATTTGATCGATCCGTTCATTCGTGAGCTGCAGCCGGTCAAGCAAAGCCGGCGACAGCCCTTGCGCGCGGCCGGCGGCCATATCTTTTTCGTTCTCCGCCAAAATGACGGTGCGTTCGCGGTCGATGGCTTTGGCGATCTGTTCCAACGCCGCATTTTTTTCTTCGGTAGACAGCATGGCCAACGTTTGTGACGCCGTTTTCAACCGTTCGGCTTTTTCAAGCAGTTCGTTCATCTTTGTACACGCTCCTTTCGCAAAGTGACCCAATTGTCGCGGTGGATGACTTCCGGGCGGTGAAGGTAAGAGTATTGCCGCGCCTCTTCGCTCGGCCGCCCTTTCACTTTTTTCAAATCGGCGGCGGCGTAATACACTTGGCCGCGGCCGATGGTAATGCCTTTTTCGTTGACGACGTCGACGACATCCATCGCATGGAAGTCGCCGGAAACGGCCGTGACGCCGGCCGGAAGCAAGCTTTTCCCACGGGCAAGCAGCGCTTCCTCGGCACCGCTGTCAACCGTGATCGTGCCGGAAACGGGTGCATGATAGGCGATCCATTGCTTGCGCATTTGCATTTGTTTCGGAAACGGAACGCCGATATACGTACCGTCGCCTTTTCCGGCTAAAATATCAGCCAGTTTTTCTTGGCCGCTTCCCGTGCCGATGAAGACGCTGACCCCAAATGAGAGCGCCTTTTGCGCGGCGAACAGCTTTGAGCGCATGCCGCCGGTGCCGACCGCTGAGCCGCTGCCGCCGGCTGAGGCGAGCATCTCGCTTGTAATCTCCGGCAAAAAGGCGTACTTTTTCGCCTGCGGGTTCGTTTTCGGATTGGCGTCGTACAGCCCGTTAATGTCGGTGAGTAAAACGAGCGCATCGGCGTGCAGAAAGCCGGCGACAAGCGCTGATAGCATATCATTGTCGCCAAATGTCAACTCTTCGACGGAAACGGAGTCGTTTTCGTTAATGATCGGCACGGCGCCGTGTTCAAGCAATGTCGTGATCGTCGCAAACAAGTTGCGAAACCGCTCGCGGCTGTAAAAATCGCTGCGCGTCAACAACAATTGGGCGGCGGTGAAGCCGAATTGGGCGAACGCCGCGCTGTACGCCTGCATCAACAAGCTTTGTCCGACGGCGGCAGCCGCCTGTTTACCGGCGATCGTCGTCGGCCGCGCCGGGTAGCCTAACGGCCCGAACCCGGCCGCAACCGCACCGGACGTGATGAGAATGACGTCATGGCCGAGCTGTTTCATATAGGCGATCGCTTTGACATGGTCGAGCAGCTTGTCATGGCAAAGGCCGCCTTTTGGATCCGTGAGCGAACTGCTCCCGATTTTGACAACGACGCGCTGCCGTTTCATGGGATTCCCTCCTTTGCGTGTTTTGCCGCTGTCGATGCCATTGTTCTTTGCCGCCAGCTGGGAAGGCGGCCAATAAAAAACGCTTTTCCTCCTTTTGCAAAAGGACGGAAAAGCGTTCCGCGGTACCACCTTTTTTGGCGCACAAAGCGCCCACCTCTAGCCTGTAACGCAGGCATGCGGCTTATGTTTGCATAAGCGGCCGTCTAGGGCAGGTTCAACCGGCTTCCCGCGAGGAACCTTCCAGCCTATGGGTTCCACTCTCTGGCGCGTTCCCTCGGTTTACTAGTCCCGTGCCGTTCCCGTTGGTTGATTGTCAAGCATCCGCTCAACCATTTTATAGTTTGTAAGAAATTATGCCCCTAAACGCCGGGAATGTCAAGGGGAGCCACCCATTTTTACGCCGCTCTGCCGCAGGAGTCTGATGAAATCAAGCCCGCCTCTGCCGACATGGGGCTGCATGAGATGAGAAGCTGATGTGACAACGTTCCTTAGATTTAGGAAATATTGTGTGACATACTCCCACCACCTACGCTAACGCTTCGAGGTGGGAGTTTCTCGGGTCATCCCGTCTAACGGCAGGAAGTTGACCGAGCGATCCCCGTGTGCCCCACGGTTCGAGATCCAGTTAGGCCATACCTAACTGTTTCAGGCCTTCCTTTTTGAGATTGAACCGAAATTCATCTCCCACTTTCCCTTCGTTTCGAAGTGGGAGACTTCTTTCGGACAGAGGTTACAAAATGTGAAAACGCATTCAGAATAAAGATAATTGTCATTTTATTAGAAAAAGTGGTACAATACTAGCAACCTATCAATCTGATCGATGGAGGGACGCTCAATGAAAACACGGCGCAGCGACATGATTAAAAAAGGATTTGACCGCGCCCCGCACCGGAGCTTATTGCGGGCGGCGGGCGTGAAAGAAGAAGATTTTGACAAACCGTTTATCGCAGTGGTGAACTCGTACATTGACATTATTCCCGGGCACGTCCATTTGCAAGAGTTCGGAAAAATTGTCAAAGAGGCGATCCGCGAAGCGGGCGGCGTGCCATTTGAAATGAATACGATCGGTGTCGATGACGGCATCGCCATGGGCCATATCGGGATGCGCTATTCACTCCCGAGCCGGGAAATTATCGCTGACTCGATTGAAACCGTTGTTTCCGCCCACTGGTTTGACGGCATGGTGTGCATTCCGAACTGTGACAAAATTACGCCAGGAATGATGATGGCAGCGATGCGGCTCAACATTCCGACGATTTTCGTCAGCGGCGGGCCGATGAAAGCCGGCGTGACGAAAGACGGGCGGAAAATTTCACTCTCGTCCGTGTTTGAAGGAGTCGGGGCGTATCTAGGCGGCTCGCTTGATGAAGAAGGGCTGATGGAACTTGAGCGGTACGGCTGTCCGACGTGCGGGTCGTGTTCGGGCATGTTTACGGCCAACTCGATGAACTGTTTGGCTGAGGCGCTGGGGCTCGCCTTGCCGGGCAATGGCACAATTTTAGCGGTTGACCCGGCGCGCAAAGAGCTTGTCCGCGAATCGGCGAAACAGCTCATGTATTTGATCGAACACGATATTAAACCTCGTGACATCGTTACGGAAAAAGCGATCGACAACGCGTTTGCGCTCGATATGGCGCTTGGTGGCTCGACGAACACGGTGCTGCATACGCTCGCGATCGCCAATGAGGCCGGCATCGACTATTCGCTCGAGCGGATTAACGAAGTGGCGGCGCGCGTGCCGCATTTGGCGAAGCTCGCTCCGGCGTCGGATGTCCATTATATCGAGGACTTGCACGAGGCCGGCGGCGTATCGGCGGTGTTGAACGAGCTGTCGAAAAAAGAAGGCGCACTCCATTTAGACACGCTCACTGTTACCGGCAAAACGCTCGGGGAAAACATCGCCGGCTGTGAAGTAAAAAACTATGATGTCATCCGGCCAATCGATAACCCGTATTCGGAAACGGGCGGGCTCGCCATTTTGTTCGGCAACTTGGCTCCAGACGGCGCTGTCATTAAAACCGGTGCCGTTCAAGGCGGTATCACGCGCCATGAAGGGCCGGCCATCGTCTTCGATTCGCAAGAAGAAGCGCTTGAAGGCATCGCCAGCGGCAAAATCCAACCGGGGCATGTCGTCGTCATCCGCTATGAAGGGCCAAAAGGCGGACCGGGCATGCCGGAAATGCTCGCGCCGACATCGCAAATTGTCGGCATGGGGCTCGGCACAAAGGTGGCGCTTGTGACCGACGGGCGGTTCTCCGGCGCCTCGCGCGGCTTGTCAATCGGCCACGTCTCCCCGGAAGCGGCTGAAGGCGGACCGATCGCCTTCATTGAAGACGGCGACATGATCGAAATCGATACAGTGAAACGGACGATCAACGTCAAGCTGTCCGATGAAGAGCTCGAAAGACGGAAAGCGAACTGGAAAGGCTTTGAGCCGAAAGTGAAAACCGGTTACCTCGCCCGCTACTCGAAACATGTGACATCCGCGAGCACGGGGGGGATTATGAAACTTTGATAGTGAAAAACAGACGATGACCTCATCAGGAAGTCTCCCGCCTTTGTGGAAATGAAGGCGGGAGATACGCTTTGATAGTGAAGGAAAGAAGCGTTCCCACTTCTCTTTTTCTCATATGTCATCTTGCTATCGTGATCTATGTGCTCCTCAACGAGTTGCCTCTCTTTCTGATTGTCTAGCGGGAAGATCTAGTGTGTTTTTTCTGCTGATTCCTTTGTTGCCTCATTGAATGCCATGCCGAGCCATTTTTTTTGCTTCAAAGTGTTGAACAAAAGCATTGACATTTTTGAATATTTCATCTATTTTAAAGTATAGCAAAGCTATATTGCGTTATATAAACGTAAGTCATGTAAACGTAATATAGTATTCGATGTTTAAACATGTTTGGAAGCGTTTTTAAAGAGTCGATGGCGACGTCGCTGTTTGACGGCCCGCATCCGTTCCATCCACACGGTGTCGAAGGCAGTCGCAGGCATGGTGCCTAAGAACGCGTTTATAGATGGATCGGCAATGATAGAACGCGGCCAGACTTTCAGCGTGTTGCGTCATCCACAATACGAATGAAAAAGAGAGGGGAAAGAACGATGATTGAACGTCTCGTTGTTGTCGGCAGTGGCGTAATGGGAAGAGGAATTGCTTACGTCGGCGCTGTCGGCGGGTTTCAGACGACACTGGTTGATGTTAAGCAAGAACAACTAAACAGTGCTCGAAGCGAAATCACCGCCATTTTTGAGCAAGCGGTCGCTCGGGGAAAATTGACGCCTGGTGCACGTCAAGAAGCGGAAATGCGTCTTTCCTATTCGCTTGATCTGGCTGCTGCGGTGCAGGATGCCGATCTGGTGATTGAGGCGGTGCCGGAAAAGCTAGAGTTGAAAAAGCAAGTATTCGAAACGATTGATGCCCATGCGCCGGCGTCGTGCTATTTGGCGACGAACACATCAACGATGAGTCCGACGGAAATCGGCTCGTTTACGAAGCGGCCGGAGCGGGTTATCGCCATGCACTTTTTCAATCCGGTGCATAAGATGAAGCTTGTCGAAATCATCCGCGGCTTGGAAACGAGCGACGAAACGGCGCAAGTCGTGAAAGAAGCCGCCGAGCGAATGGGGAAAGAGACGGTTGTTGTCAATGAGTTTCCTGGGTTTGTAACAAGCCGGATCAGCGCGCTTGTCGGCAATGAAGCGTTTTATATGCTTCAAGAAGGCGTCGGCACGCCAGAAGACATTGATAAAGCGATTAAACTTGGCCTCAACTTCCCGATGGGTCCGTTTGAGCTGGCCGATTTAGTCGGGCTCGATACACGGCTGAATAACTTAAAATATTTGCATGAAAAGTTGGGCGAAAAATACCGCCCAGCGCCGCTGCTTGAGCAGTATGTGAAAGCGGGGCGGCTCGGCCGCAAAACGGGCAGAGGAGTTTACGATTATACAAAACAAGACTGAAACCGAGGGACATCGATAGAAGCAAAAAAGCGCGGGGGAGGGGATGCCCTCTAGCGATGCTGTTGCCGTACGGAGTTTCATCTAGCTGTACGATCCATCAAGAATGAAACGGCTATCTAAGGCCGTTTTTTAAGGGGGAGAGAGAATGGGAAGAGAAGTCGTGATTGTCGATGCCGTGCGCACGCCGATTGGCCGCTACAAAGGGGTGCTAAAAGAGGTGCGGCCGGATGATTTGGGTGCGATCGTTATTCGGGCGCTCATTGAGCGAAACCCGAATGTACCGGTTGAACAAATTGATGATGTTGTCTTTGGCAACGCCAATCAGGCTGGCGAAGACAACCGGAACGTCGCCCGCATGGCGGCGCTGTTAGCCGGGCTGCCCAAGGAAGTTGCCGGTGTGACGGTCAATCGGCTGTGTGGTTCTGGGCTTGATGCTGTGAATTATGCGGCGCGGGCGATTTTCGCCGACGAGGCGGATATCGTGATCGCCGGCGGGGTAGAAAGCATGACGCGCGCTCCGTTTGTGATGGCGAAGCCGTCAAGCGATTTTCCGCGCGGCAATATCGAAATGTATGATACAACGATCGGCTGGCGCTTTATCAATCCGAAACTGCACGAAATGTACGGCACCGACAGCATGCCGCAAACGGCGGAAAACGTGGCGAAGCGGTTTGGCATTACGCGCGAGGCGCAAGATGAGTTTGCCTATGAAAGCCAAATGAAGGCGAAACGGGCGATGGAAACGAACCGATTTGCGGATGAACTAGTGCCGGTCGTTTACCACGACCGAAAAGGCAACCGGATTGTTGTTGACAAGGATGAACATCCGCGTCCAGATACGACGCTTGAAAAGCTGGCAAAACTGCCGCCGCTGTTTGAAAACGGCACGGTAACAGCCGGCAATGCTTCGGGTGTGAACGATGGGGCGGCGGCGCTGTTGTTGATGAGTGCCGATAAAGCGAAAGCGCTCGGTTTGAAGCCGTTAGCCAAATACGTGACGTCGGCTGTCGCCGGCGTCGAACCAGCCGTGATGGGGATCGGCCCGATTTTTGCGACGCGCAAGGCGCTGCGCCGCGCCGGCCTGTCCGTTCATGACATCGGGCTTGTCGAGCTGAACGAGGCGTTTGCCTCGCAAGCGCTTGAGTGCATCCGCCAGCTTGAACTAGACCGAGAGAAAGTCAATGTCAACGGCGGGGCGATTGCCCTTGGTCATCCGCTTGGGGCGAGCGGTGCCCGCATTTTGACGACATTGATTTACGAAATGCAAAAACGTGGCGTTACCTATGGATTGGCGACGATGTGCATCGGCGTCGGCCAAGGGATCGCAACGATTGTGAAAAACGCGGACGAATAAGGCTTTTTCACATGAATAAGGACAGATGGCTTACCATTGGTGAGGGTGTCCCAAAAGGATCGGGACACCCTCTTTCATCACTATATATACGCACTGAATACTTATGCTATGCTATATCTTGTATTTCTCTTGGAAACAGACGACCTTTTGGGTCGGCCTCGTCTTGTATGCACGGACCGGTTTCCCTGCTGACCATCCGTCCTTATTTTGTTTAGTCGCGGTTTTGATCGCTTCCCGCCAGCTGCTCGCGATACTCTTTTCCTTTTTGCACGTATGTATCGATCGACAGCTGGATGAGCGCCAAATCTTTGTCCGTCAGCTCGCGGACGACCTGGCCAGGAGAGCCGATGACAAGCGAGCGCGGAGGAATTTTTTTGCCAGACGGAATGAGCGTGTTGGCGCCGATGATGCATTCTTCACCGATTTCCGCCCCGTCTAAAATGGTCGATCCCATGCCGATGATCGAACGCCGGCGAATTGTGCAGCCATGGAGCACGACGTTATGCCCAACTGTCACCTCATCCTCGACAACAAGCGGCGAGCCAGCATATAAATGGCATGTCGTATTGTCCTGGATGCTCGTGCGGGCGCCGATCGTAATCGGTCCTTCATCACCGCGCAGCACGGCGTTAAACCAAATCGTTGATTCTGGACCGACGGTGACATCGCCAATCAAATAAGCGCCCGGCGCAACAAAAACCGTTTCATGAACGTTCGGTCGTTTTCCGTTATACGGATACAGCATTCCCAATCCCCCTCGAGTGTGTTATTGTTATAATACATTAAGTATAACACATTTATCGCAGGGGAAATGTGACGAATAATGTCTGTTTCCTGATCTTCGTTGAAAAGTGTGGAAACTTTGGCGACACGAAGGTTCCTACAGAAACGAATTTTTACCGATTTGCCGGCCAGCTTTGCTGCGGACATTCACCTATCCTCCTATGGCGCGAGCACAATGTAACGGTGCTAAGGGGGATGGGGAGAGATGCAATTGTGTAACCAACAGGCGGATAAAAACCAATGGCTGCCATGGCAGCGGGAGGCGTTTACGGCTTTTGCAGCTAACATGATGAATCCAAGCCGGCCATTTCCGTGCATTTCGGTGGTGCAGGCGTACGCATTGGGCGATCTGCGCTACGGGTTTGCCGGCGACCCGTGCAACATAGCGGCAGCCGAGGAGCTCGCGGCGCTTCTTGCCGAGTTTGCCGAAACGTCCCGCCAGGCCGGGACATATCCGGTGCTCGTCGTCTTTTTTGACACCCCGCCCGAACTGGCGGAAGGCTACACCGTCAGGCAATTTGAACAGCTGTTTTGGCAGCTGCTCGGCCGGACGAGCGCGTTCGATGCGGGCGGCTGGCCGGCCGATGTGCCGCTTGATCCGCACGATCCGCTTTGGGAGCTTTGTTGAGCGGAGCTAACAGCTTGAAAGAGCTTGTTAAAACACCATAACCGCTGCCTGTTTTCCAAGGCAGTGCACTAAGCGCCCGGCAGCGGGCACTTTTTTTATCATCGTTTCGAAAAAAGACTTCCGCTTCTCGGTGTGAGTGTAAGTGGTGGGCGTTCAAAAAAATAAATCGCGACCATTCAGTATTTTTATCTAAAATTAGCAATTCATCTCCCACCTCTTTAGGTGGGAGATGAATTGCTTTCTTTTTCTTGACGTTCTGATTGTTCAAGAGCCACTTGCAATAGGTGAAAAATTGCTTGTGTGCGAGTGCCAAACCCTTTTTGTTCTTTGTATTTGTCTACTCTCTCTAAAAGAGTTTTTGGGAAACGTAATACAACTGATTGTTTTTCCATGCTTTCACCCCTGAAAATGATATACATTTAATATCAATTATGATATGCTATGTATATAATAACACAAAAGGGGGTGAAAGTCATGATGGTCAATAAAGCATACAAATTCCGTATCTACCCAAACAAAGAGCAAGAAGCGTTGATGACGAAAACATTCGGTTGCTCGCGTTTTGTATTCAACTATTTTTTAGCGAAATGGGAGGATGCTTACAAAGAAACAGGGAAAGGGCTATCATATAATGCCTGTTCTTCTCAATTAACACAACTAAAAAAAGAATTAACTTGGTTAAACGAAGTGGATAGTGTTGCTCTACAATCCTCATTGAAAAACCTTGCCGATGCGTATGCTCGCTTTTTGAAAAAGCAAAACGACAAACCACGCTTTAAATCGAAAAAGAATAAGGTGCAATCCTACACAACGAAATATACAAACGGAAATATTGCTATTGATGGAAACAAAATCAAACTTCCGAAACTTGGGTTTGTTCGTTTGGCAAAAAGCCGTGAGGTAGAAGGCCGCATTTTGTCGGCTACGGTGAGACGAAATCCGAGCGGGAAATACGTTGTGTCCATTTTAGTTGAAGCAGAAGTACAAGAGTTGCCTAAAACGGGTTCAGCCGTTGGCATCGATGTTGGTTTAAAGGACTTTGCCGTTCTTTCCGATGGAACAAAGTATGAAAATCTGAAATGGTTTCGTCAGTTAGAAAAGAAACTAGCGAAAGCACAACGCATTCTTTCCAGACGAAAAAAAGGCGGTTCGAATTGGAATAAGCAACGAATAAAAGTTGCACGATTGCATGAAAAAATCACAAACGCACGACACGATTATCTACACAAAATCTCCACCGAGATTGTCAAAAACCACGACATCATCGGTATGGAAGATTTGTCAGTAGGTAATATGCTAAAAAATCATAACCTTGCAAAAGCCATTCAAGAAGTATCATGGTCAATGTTTAAAACCATGATCGTATACAAAGCCAAATGGTACGGGAAACAAGTCGTCACCGTAGCGAAAACCTTTCCGTCCAGCCAGCTTTGTTCGTGCTGTGGCTATCAAAATAAAGACGTGAAACATCTCGCTTTGCGCGAATGGGAATGCCCCGTGTGCCGTACCCATCATGATCGAGATGTGAACGCAAGTATGAATATCAAAAACGAAGCCGTCAGGCTTCTAACCGCAGGAACTGTGGGGATCGCCTACTAAGATATTCGCTCGATAAAGCGAAGTTCGTAGGAATCTCCCACTTCGAAGCGAAAGTGGGAGTAGTTCAATGAAGTGATATTATTCAGATAAAGTTGAAAAAAACTCGGTTTTTTATGTAATCATAGCTTTCTATAAAAGTTTTTTGACAATATAAACAGAATAAATTATTATAGTAAAAGAATTAAAGGAGGGTTTGTCATGTCATCAATCAATAAGCAAGAAATCGCTGCCAGCGTTCCCCAGCGAGGCTTTTTCGGCCATCCGAAAGGGCTGTTCACGCTCTTTTTTACGGAGTTTTGGGAGCGCTTCTCGTACTATGGCATGCGTGCCATTTTAGTGTATTACATGTATTATGAAGTGTCGAAAGGCGGGCTAGGGCTCGACGAACAGTTGGCGCTCGCGATCATGTCGATTTACGGGGCGCTTGTGTACATGTCCGGAATCATCGGCGGCTGGCTCGCCGACCGAGTGTTTGGAACTTCACGGGCAGTCTTTTATGGCGGCATTCTCATTATGGCTGGCCATATCGCGTTGGCGTTGCCTGGCGGGGCGGCGGCGCTGTTTGTGTCGATGGCGCTCATCGTTCTTGGCACCGGGTTGTTAAAGCCGAACGTCTCCAGCATTGTCGGCGATATGTACAAGCCTGGCGATGACCGCCGCGACGCCGGATTCAGCATTTTTTACATGGGCATTAACCTCGGGGCGTTTTTGGCTCCACTTGTTGTCGGCACGGCCGGGATGAAATACAACTTCCACCTCGGGTTCGGGCTCGCCGCTGTCGGCATGTTTCTTGGGCTTGTTGTGTTTGTGGCGACAAGAAAGAAAAATCTCGGGCAGGCGGGAACGTATGTACCAAACCCGCTGACGCCGGCTGAAAAGAAAAAAACGGCTGTGATCGCTGCGGCCGCAGCGGTCGTCATGGCTGTGCTGCTCGCGATCTTGATTCCAAACGGCTGGTTTACGGTGGAAACGTTTATTTCGCTCGTCGGTATTTTAGGCATCATCATTCCGATCATTTATTTTGTCGTGATGTACCGCAGCCCGAAAACGACGGCCGAAGAGCGGTCGCGCGTCATCGCCTACATTCCGCTGTTTGTCGCTTCGGCGATGTTTTGGGCCATCCAGGAACAAGGGTCGACCATTTTGGCGAACTATGCGGATAAACGGACACAGTTGGATGTCGCTGGCATTCATCTCTCGCCAGCTTGGTTTCAGTCGCTCAACCCATTGTTCATTATCATCTTAGCGCCGGTGTTCGCTTGGATGTGGGTGAAGCTTGGCAAACGGCAGCCGACGATCCCACAAAAATTTGCCCTTGGCCTTTTGTTTGCCGGCCTGTCGTTTATCGTCATCCTCGTGCCGGGATATTTCAGCGCCGGAGAGCTCGTCCATCCGATTTGGCTTGTGTTGAGCTATTTCATCGTTGTGCTCGGTGAGCTTTGCTTGTCGCCGGTCGGCCTGTCAGCGACGACGAAACTCGCCCCGGCGGCGTTTTCGGCGCAAACGATGAGCCTTTGGTTTTTATCAAACGCTGCGGCGCAAGCGATCAACGCCCAGCTCGTCCGCTTTTACACGCCGGAGAATGAAACGGCGTATTTTGGCACGATCGGTGGGGCGGCGCTCGTCTTAAGCTTGATCTTATTCGCGCTCGCGCCAAGCATCCAGCGGTTGATGAGAGGGGTTCGTTAATTGCCGTCGGATGTTTGTCGTTGCTTATGGAAAACAATCAAATTTAAAGACAGGACGCTCTGCGTTGGCAGGGCGTCTTTTTTATCATCCTAAACCGGGAAGACTTATAAGTCAGCCCAACCGAGGGACGTACGGGGACAGCTTGGTGAACCGTCCTCCGAAGGGCGGGAGGGACAATAATCTCCAAATTTAAAGTGTTAGCGCAGGGAAGAACGTTCAATTACGAAATATTTACATAAATCGAAAAGTACGTTCAGACAGTATTTACAAAAATGGATTACGATGGAATAGAAAACAGAAAAAGAGGGGGGAAGGGAATGGCGTTTCTTGAGCTTGTCGAAGTGACGAAATCGTATGATGGAAAAAAGCGGGCTGTGGAGAATGTGAGTGTGGCGATTGAATCAGGAGAGTTTTTTGCTCTTGTTGGCCCGTCAGGATGCGGCAAAAGCACGATTTTGCGGCTGATTGCCGGCCTTGAATCGCTGACGTCGGGTTACGTATTGATCGACGGGCAGGTAGCGAACGACTGGCCGCCCCACACCCGTCAATTATCCATGGTTTTTCAAAACTATGCGTTATATCCGCATTTAACGGTGGAGCAAAATATGCGAATCGTCTTGCAGGCGCAAAAGGTGTCGAAAGAAGAACAAATGAGGCGCTGCATGGAAGCGGCAGAAATGCTTGGGATAACGGACGTATTGCAGCGGAAGCCGCGGGAGCTATCAGGAGGACAGCGCCAGCGTGTCGCCTTAGGGCGGGCGATCGTTGCAAGAACTCCGCTTTGTTTAATGGACGAGCCGCTCTCCAATTTAGATGCGAAACTGCGGGCTAAAATGCGCAGTGAACTTCGCCGCTTGCAACGGCAGCTCGGCATGACGGTCATCTATGTCACTCACGATCAAACAGAGGCAATGACGATGGCAGACCGGGTGATGATTTTGCATGCCGGACGCCCGCAGCAAGTTGGCGCTCCGCTCGATATTTACAATAGCCCAGATAACACGTTTGTCGCTTCATTTATCGGAACGCCGCCAATGAACTTGGCAGAGGCGCACGTACTTGAACATTCGCTGCTATTGCAAAACGAGCGGCCCGTTCGTTTTATGCACCGCCCTTTGCCTAAGGTGGAACGGGTGACGATCGGCCTTCGCCCGGAGCATATCTATCGAGCAGAACTAGGCGAGGGGCATGTGACAGCCAAAGTTGTCCATATCGAATGGCTTGGCAATGAGACGTTCGTGACGTTTGAGCTGACGAAGCATCTTCATTGGACGGCACGATGGAACGGACAATGGAACATAAGACTAGGGGAATTGGCATCATTTTCGTTTGACGAGCGAGCGCTGCTCTTTTTCGATGAGCACGGGCAACGGATCGGGCCCCCGATCAGGAGGGAGGAGGTGCGGATTGACGGATGAATGAACGTGTTTCGCCGGTCTTTCCGCCATCGCCATGGCCGGCTCAAGCAAAACAGGCGGCTCGGCAAACAACCGTGAAGTCATGGTTGGAAGGAATGATGTACCTTTTCCCTTCCCTTCTTCTGTTCGGTATATTTTTATTTTATCCGTTAGGTCGAACGTTGTACTTAAGTGTGTTTCATACAGACTACCAAGGGAAGCCGACGGAATTTGCTGGTTTAGCGCATTTTGCCGCCTTGTTTCAAGACGAGACGTTTTGGCATAGCGTAAAGACGACGTTTCTATTCGCGGCGCTCACTGTCCCGGCTACAATCGTGATTTCGTTCGGTCTGGCGCTGCTCGTCCATGAAAAGCGGAAAGGAATCGGGATCTTTCGAACGTTTTTCGCTTCTACGATGGGAATGAGCGTGGCCGCCGCTTCTGTCATTTGGCTGTTTATGTACAACCCAGCGATTGGGATCATTAACCGCTTGTTGTCTACGGTCGGCTTAACCCCTGTTTCGTGGCTGCTTGATCCCGATACGGCGTTGTATGCGGTGGCGGTAGCAACGATATGGATGAATATTGGGTTTACCTTTTTGTTGTTGCTAGCCGGCCTGCAAAACATCGACCCGTCCTTGTACGAAAGCGCGCGCATTGCCGGATTTAGCTATTGGCGCCAATTATGGGCGGTGACCGTGCCGCTGCTATCGCCGACATTGTTTTTTGTCACGACTGTCTCGCTCATTCAAGCGTTGCAAACGTTTGGACAAATCGACTTTTTAACAAAAGGCGGACCGGTCGATGCCACGAATGTGTTCGTTTATGCCATTTACCGGGAAGCGTTCGTCAACTACCAGTTCGGTTTCGCGAGTGCCCAGGCGATCGTATTGTTTCTAATCATCGCCGTAATCACATTTTTGCAGTTTCGGTTTGCTGAGAGGAAGGTGCACTATCAATGAGAGCGGTGCGGACAGCTTTAGATTATGGGGTGTTATGCTTATGTTCGGTGCTTCTCTTATTTCCTATGGTCTATGCTCTCTTGATGAGTTTCATGGATGGAGCCGGTATTTTGGCGGGGCATCTATGGCCTGATCGCTGGGAGTGGGTCAATTATCAAGCGGCTTTTGAACAGGCGCCGCTTGGTCGTTATTTGTTCAATAGTGTATTGGTCGCCTCAGTGATTACGGTCGGGCGCCTGATCGTTTCGAGCTTGGCTGCTTTTGCCTTTGTGTTTCTCCGTTTTCCGGGCCGAGATCTATGGTTTTACGTTTGCATTGCAACGATGCTTGTTCCGTGGGAGGCGACTGTCATTCCGAATTTTTTAACGATCCAGCAGCTCGGCTGGACGAATGATTACTTAGGGTTAACGGTGCCGTTTTGGGCGATGGCATTTGGCATCTTTTTATTGCGGCAGCAGTTTCGCCAAATTCCTTATGAGCTGTACGAGGCGGCCCGTCTGTCCGGCATCGGGAATTTCCGCTTTTTTTGCCGCGTCGTGCTTCCGCTTTCGAAAACGGGATTGGTGACGTTAGCTGTTTATAGTTTCTTAGATGCTTGGAATATGTATTTATGGCCGCTGCTCGTTACGAACGATGACCGCTTCCGCACCGTGCAGATTGGGCTGAAACAGCTACAGACGCAGGAGATTGCGAGCAGCTGGGGGGTCGTCATGGCAGCGGCTGTCGTCGCGATGCTGCCGACATTGCTGCTGTTGTTTGCCGGCCAGAAGCAATTGCGCAAAGGGTTTATGCAAGGAGCGATTCAATAGCGGGGAGGAGAAAAAGGTGAGAAACGTGCTGATTGTTTTACTGGCTTTAGTATGGCTTGGAGCAGGATGCTCAAGCGTCGGTTCCAATGGGGGGGCGGCCGGTAAAAAGACGGAAGTCGTGTTTTGGCATTCGATGAGCGGGGACTTGCAGACGGTGTTACATGACATTGTAGCGGATTTTAATCAAACCCATTCGGAAATTGAGGTAAAGCCTGTGTTTCAAGGTACATATGAGGAAGCGCTGACGAAATGGAACACGGTAGCTGGGACGGAAGAGGCGCCAACGATCATGCAGACGTTTGAAGTCGGAACGAAATATATGATTGACAGCGGGCAAATCGTTCCCGTGCAAACATGGATCGATAAGGATAAGTATGACGTTTCGCAATGGGAGAAAAACATTGTCAGCTATTATACCGTTGATGGCCGCATTTACTCGATGCCGTTTAACTCCTCAACGCCTGTGTTGATTTACAATAAAGATGCATTTCGCGAGGCCGGGCTCGATCCTGAGAACCCTCCGCTCACCTACAGCGAGCTGAAAGAAGCGGCGAAAAAGTTGACGAAGAAAAAAGGAAACGAAACGGTGCAATATGGGTTTTCGATTTTGAACTATGGCTGGTTTTTTGAAGAGATGGTGGCGGTGCAAGGTGGATTGTATGTGAACAACGATAACGGTCGAAGCGGCGATGCAACGAAAGCGGTGTTTAACGAAGAGGAAGGAAAACGGGTGTTTGAGTTGATCCGCGATATGCATCGAGACGGCACGTTTTATAACGCCGGTCAAAACTGGGACGACATGCGTGCTGCCTTTCAGGCTGGGAAGGTAGCGATGTACTTGGATTCGTCCGCTGGTGTCAAAACAGTGATCAATCATTCACCATTTGATGTTGGCGTCTCCTATTTGCCTGTTCCGGATGGTGTTGAACGCCAAGGCGTCGTCATCGGAGGGGCTTCACTTTGGATGATGAAAGGAAGCAGCGAAGAGGAACAAAAGGCGGCATGGGAGTTCATGAAATATTTGACAACCGCTCCGGTTCAAGCGGAATGGCACGTGCGGACGGGTTATTTTGCCATTAACCCCGCTGCCTATAAGGAACCGCTTGTCAAAGATGAATGGAAAACATATCCGCAGTTAAAAGTGACCGTTGACCAGCTGCATGAAACAAAATCAACCCCTGCCACCCAAGGGGCGCTAATCACAGTTTTTCCGGAATCGCGGCAACATGTGGTGAAGGCGATGGAACGGTTATATGAAGGGGTTGATCCGCAAGAGGCGCTCAATCAAGCAGTGGAAGAAACGAATCAAGCATTGCAACGGGAGAACTGATTGAAGTGCCGTATTGAGGATGCAAGCAAGGCCACACGGGTTGATCCCGTGTGGCTTTTTCGTAAATCAGCGGGAGATCCGCATCCTCCTGTCGCCAAAAGGCCGGCCAATGCCTGCAGCCGCTTGAAGTGCCTGTGCTGAAACAGCTTATGCTAGCCCATGGCATTGATCCGGCCCGCAAAGCGCGGAGATGGCGTGCGAAAGAACGGATCGTCCGGTTTATCGCCGAGTCGGTGGCAAAACAAATGGAAAAGGGAGACGTTTTCCTGGAGCAATAACGTTGTGCCTGCTAGTTCGCCGTTTTCAGCAAGTGAATCTCCTCTTCCGTACGGGCGATGCGGCTAATTTGATAGTCGAGCCGCTGATGAATGAGCGAGATGTCTTCTTTTGTCGCCATTTGTGTGCGAATATCGACGATCTCTCCGTGAATGGCGGCGGTGTCATGGCGCATGGCATCTTGAATGCTTCTCTGTTCAAGCTGGTTGTCGCGGACGGCCTTGACCATTTCCGTATTTTCTTTCACTTGTTCTTTCAGCCAATGAAGTTCTTCTTCTTGCTTGTCCATTCGTTTCTCAAGCTTGTCTACTTTTTGTTTTACTGCCTGTACTTCTTGCTTCATAGTGTCCATATCTTGCTTCATGGTTTCCATATCTTGCTTCATGGTTTCCATGTCTTGCTTCATGGTTTCCATGTCTTGCTTCATGGTTTCTATATCTTGCTTCATCGTCTGCATGTCTTGCTTGATCGCAGCCATATCGTTCGCTAGGTTTTGCACCAGTTCCGTCAATTGGTGAAGAAGCTGTTCCTGCATGGGAGCACCTCCCTTCGATCACATCATTCGGGGCATTTCCGGAGCAGAAAGGCAGAGGAGTATAACGTGCGAGGGCGGGGAGGAAATGCCTGCATGTTCATTATACCATAGACAAGGCGGGCCATCATCCATAAATGGCTCAACAATTAATCGAGAAAAAGAATGACAAAAGAAGGAAGAGAAGGGAAGTGTGTCGAAAAACTATAAAGCGGATCGGTTTGCGGTTCAGATGACCGCGGGAAGGCTACCGAAGACGTTTTTGAGGAGAGGGGAGAGCAGATACATCATGATCGTTGGGCTACGCCCTTCACCCCTTTGAAGTGGGAGACTTCTTTCGGAATTATGTTAAAAAACGGCTGATCGATAGGGGAAGGGAGAATGAACTTGGTTGTTAGGAGAAGAAACGCAGCACTTGCATTTCTTTTGTCATTATTTTTATTTTCATGCAGCAACGTACCTGAACGCGGCGCCCAAGAAGTGTTAGCGGCGCGGAACGGGGCGGTGAAGACGGCGGCTATGCATCCGCCGCTGCCCGGTCCGGCTGACAAAGCGGCGGTAGCGCTCGCCTCAGCGAAACGAGCGGCGCCGAACGAAGTGCGCATCACGGTAAGCGCAGCGGGCGATGTGACGCTTGGACGCGACGAAAATTACGGCTATGCGTATTCGTTTGACGATGAAGCGAAGCGGCATGGCTTGCGCTACTTTACGAAGTATATTGAGCCGATCTTCAAAAACGATGATTTTACGACCGTCAATTTGGAAACGACGCTGACGACAGCAACGCGTAAGGCAAGCAAAACGTTTCGTTTCCGCGGCCACCCGAGTTATGCGAAAATTTTAACATACGGGGGCATTGATGCCGTGAACTTGGCAAATAATCATACATACGATTATTTGCAAAAAGGGTATGAAGATACGATCGCTAATCTCAAAAAAGAAAAGGTCGGTTATTTCGGCCGAACGCTCCGGCTGATGAAAACTGTCAAAGGCATTCAAATTGGAGCGCTCGGCTATGAAGGCTGGAGCAATACAAGCACATTGCGCAAACAAATTGCTGGTGACATTCGCGCCTTGCGGAACCAAGGAGCCGATCTCGTCCTCGTTCATTTTCACTGGGGGGTCGAACGAAGCTATGTGCCAAACAGCACCCAAAAGGCGCTCGGCCGCTTTGCCATTGACAGCGGCGCCGATTTGGTCGTCGGCCACCATCCGCACGTCGTTCAGGGGATTGAAGAGTATAAAGGCAAATTCATCGTTTACAGCCTTGGCAATTTTCTGTTTGGCGGAAACAAAAACCCGAGCGACAAAGATACGTTTGTCTTCCAGCAGACATTTTCTTTCCAAAACGGCAAGCGCACGGCAAAGAAAGAAATTCGCGTCATCCCGTTCCGTATCTCGTCAGTGACGATACGAAACAACTACCAGCCGATGCCGCTTACGGGAAAAGAAGCGAACCGCGTGAAAGGGAAAATTATTTCATTGTCGGCGAAAATGAAAAAGCCGACATGGACGGCATACGAAGTGAAGTAAAAAGGATGGCCTCTGTTTCGGCCATCCTTTCGCTTTTCACAAGATTAAGAGCGCTCATTGACTAAGTTGGCGATGAGCACGTACCGCTGTGGGGCAGAACCGATGTAGCGGAACGGGTAGCACGTTGAAACAGTGAGCGTCGCTTTCGGTTTAGGAACGATGACCGTTCGGTCATCGGCGTCAACGATGCGCACTTTGCGCACGTTATAGGTGAACGTACCGGCAGACGTGCGGACGATGAGGATATCGCCTTGGCCGACTTCGCCGAGCCGGCGGAAGACTGTATCGCGATGGCCGGCGAGGACACAGTTGTCCGCTTCGCCCGGCAGGACGCTCCCGGCGTAATGGCCGACCCCTTTTTCCAGCTCGTCCTCATCTGTGCCGTGGTAAATCGGCAAGCTGGCGTTGAGCTTCGGGATGATGAGTTCACCGATTTGTTCACCTGTTTTCGGTCGGTCCGGGTAGAGCGGAGCAGGGGCCTTAACAGGTATAGCGCCTATTTGCTGTTCCGTTTTCGCTGGCAGCGGTTTGACTGCTTCAAGGCTGTTTTTCCACTTGACCCCGTAGACGCTGACTAAGGCGACCCCGGCTGTTATCAAGCCTGCTCCGAAGAGGCGCACCATCCGTCGACGGTTCATTTAGTTCGCCTCGGTTTCTCGACGGAAGCGGGCAAGAAATGCGCCGGCAGCGATTAAGGCCAAGCCAAACAGCATGTGCGTCGCATATGGGGAGGCCGTTTTCGGCAGTTTCGCCCCGGCTTCGGTTCGCTTCAACGGCTTCGGCGGTGCCGGCTTCACCACTTTTTCGATTTTCGCCGCTTGTCCTGCGTCTTGCAGGTCTTCACCGATTTCATCGAAAATGTCGGAGGCAAACATTTCTTCATTCATGACAACATCAGCAAGCAGTCCGCCTTCTGTGCTGTAAATTTCAACAAGCAAATCATAGCCATTCGCCGATTCCATCGCTAGCAGCGCCGATAAGCTCAGCGGCTTTTTCTCACCGTCTTTTGTCAAATAAAACTTCGCTTCCAATTGAAAGGCAGCGAGGAGGTCATTCCATACATCAGCGATTTCGGCAATTTGCGCCGGCGAGAGTTCCGTGATGCTCGCAAAGTCGTACGCGCCGATCGCCTCGAGTCGTCTCCCTATTCCTTCCATTTTCTCGGCAAATTGCGGGTCTTCCATATTGAGCGACTCAAAATGGCTGTATAACTTCTCTAATTCCGCTTCTGTCAAGCCAAGTTCGTCCAAATCAGGAAGCAAGTAATCGACGACTGCTTCCGAGAGCTCCTCGATGGTCGTATAGTGATCAAGCGAATCGTCGTTTCTGGCTAACAGTTTTTCGAGTTGCGGCTTCGTCATGCCGATCTCTTGCAAAAATTCGTTTAATGTCTCATCGGTGAGCGGAGTTAAGCTTTCATAATAGTCGACCATATCACTTAACTCGCCGATGGAGCCGTAATCATTCACCGATTCACCGTGTCGGCTGAGCAAAGCCATAAGCTCCTCTTTTGTCATTCCGCGCTCGTTTAGAAAGTCAGCCAGCGTTTCGTCCGTAATCGGGATCGAGTAGTCTTTGAAAAACTCGATATACTCTTTTAAATCATCAGAAAATATAAATGCATCCGTAATCGCGTCATCAGCCTCAATTTCTCCGTTGTCAATGAGCATTTGCCGGAGTTGCTCCTCGGTTAACCCATATTTTGCGAGCAGCTGCGCCAAGTTTTCTTCTGTCAGCGGTTCGCCAAGTTCACTGCGAAGTTCGTCGACGCCGTCAAAATCGTCGAGCGTATCCCCCTCATAGTCTAAGTAATTTTCCAGCTCTTCGACGGTAAGATTGACTTCGTCTAAATATTGGGCTAAAGCCGGGTCGTTGCGCTCAATGGCGAATGCTGAGGCCGGCCATGAAGCTGCGGCCACAGAGGCTGCCAGAGCGAAAGGAAGAACTTTTTTCATTAAGATGCCCCCTGCTGTGTAAATGTATACGAAACTAAGTATAGGTGCAAGACAAGGGGATGGAAATAGTCAAATATATGGAAAGTTTGCAAGTCCGGAGAAAAGGGAAGGAATGGTCGGGCTCCATCAAAGAGGGGATGAAAGCCATTGGGGAGGGAAGATGCTTGTAGGATGCCCGTTTTGCCTTTCTAGTGATGAAATTCAACATATTTCGAATTATTGTGATACAGCTTTTTAACCAAGCCGGACCGCCCGTGTCCGTTAACGTTTTCCACGTATGACTTTCCGTCAGCAACGTATGCTAACCGTTGAACAGAAGCCGTTAGGCAAAGGAGGTGTACGTGCGATGGATCGCTTATTCCGCCTGTTCGCCGTTCGGCGCGGCCGTGGTCTATGGAATCAATGGCGAATGCTCCCCGGACGGCGGCGAAACAATAACGCGATATGGGCCCTCGTCAGCTTAGGCTTCGGTGCAGCTGCCGCAGCGATGCTTGGCGCCAGAAGAGGTGCGCGCATGGCACCGATGCCCAGGGGGCCGGTGCAAAATATGATTCGCGGCTTAAACCGCTGGATGGGGCGCCGGATGGGAACGACGCGGCTTGCCACAGCAGAATTCGCCGAAGAAATGGCTCCTTGGCGGCCGGGAGACGAAGAGAAAAAATAATGACGGTTGCCCCTTTGCTCAATCGGCCGGCAGCATGGCGCCTGCCGGCTTTTTCTTTTCATTTTAGCATGCCCTGCTTCGTTTTCCGTCTATGTATATTGGCTAAACTAACGCTGTAGGAAGGCGCTTTCTGCCGCAGCTTGGCGGAAGTATAGCGAAAGGGGGATGAAGAATGCCAAAACGGGTCATTCTGTTGATCATTGATTCATTAATGTATCCCGCCCTCGAGAAGGCGGTGAGCGAAGGGGTAGCTCCGGCTTTCCAGTTTTTTATGGAAAAAGGGGCGGTATATCCGAACGTAGTGACCGCCTTTCCGACGATGTCCGTCACGGTCGACAGTTCGCTTTTGACCGGAACGTATGCGGACATCCACCGGGTGCCTGGACTTGTTTGGTTTCATGACGAAGAGAAGCGGCTGATCAACTATGGAAGTCATGTGCGGGAGTTATGGAAACTTGGTCTTTTGCGGGCGCTTGATGATGTGGTCTACCGCTTGAATAACGAACATTTAAGCCAGAGCATCGCTACCATCCACGAGGAGCTGGCGGCCAAAGGGAAGGAAAGCGCCTCAATTAATGCCCTTTTGTATCGTGGAAATACGGATCATCCGCTTCGCCTGCCGGCGCTGCTTACGTTGTTCAAGCCATTTCGCAGCTGTCGGAAAACGAAAGGAACCTGTTTGTTTACATACGGATCATTTGCGCGGCTTGGCCCTTCAAACCAGAACGGCCACTTTTGGCAAAAGTATGGATTTAACAACCGTTTTTCCGCTCAAGAGCTCGTTCATCTCATCCGGGCAGACCGTTTGCCGCCTTTTACCATTGTCTATTTTCCGGATATGGACAAAATCGTCCATAAGCACGGACCAATGGATACAAAAGGAATCGCCCAAACGGACAAGCAGCTGCAAGCTATCCTGCACTGTTACCCGAGCTGGGAGGAAGCGCTTTACGACAAATGCTGGATCATCATGGGGGATAACGGGCAAGCACCGATCCGCGCCGACCGAAAGAAAGCGCTCATCGACTTGCGCCAGCTGCTTCGCTCATACAAAATTATGGCATTAAAATGCGGGGTGAAGGAAGACGATGAAATTGTGCTGGCGGTCAATGAGCGCATGGCCTTTATTTATACACTCAATTTGCACCGCGTTTCGCTGGCGAAGCTTGCCGAGACGCTGCGACAGGACGGTCGGATTGATGTCATCGCCTGGCTGGAGAAAGACGCGGCGCACGTCATTTCAGGCGTTCGGAGCGGAAAGCTCACGTTTCGGCCAAACGGGGTGCAAACGGATGAGTACGGGCAGCGATGGGATGTTCAAGGGGACCTAGGCGTGCTCGATTTGACAGCCAGCGGCGGGCGCATTTCGTACGGCGATTATCCCGACGCGTTGGCTCGGCTGTATAGTTCTTTGACGTCGCATCGCGGGACGTTTCTGATTGTCAGCGCCGCCCCGGGGTTTGAATTTATCGGTGAAGGGTCGCCGACCCATGTCGGCGGGGCGAGCCACGGCGCATTGCACCGCCACGATTCGCTCGTGCCGATGATCGTCGCCAGAACGGATTCAGCGCCGAAGCATTTGCGCGTCATCGACCTAAAAGAATGGATGTTGTCGCTGCTTGAAGGGGAAACTATGCAGGAAATCCGCGAGTCGGATGTGTGAACGTTTTGTCGGAAAATAATAAAATGGAGCGACCGGAAGTAGCGGGACGGTGTGTATCACCGTCTCATTTTTTATGGAAATTTAAGCGATCGTCTTCATTCCGTAGAACAGAAACGTGAATAGAGGAGGCAGATGGCCGGACGGTAGTGAGGGTGAAAGAATTGGTCGTCCTGGGCTGAGTTTTCTCATTCTCAGAAAGAATGAGGGTGGGAATGTTTCTGAAAAAAGAATGGTGTAAATTTTCATTTTTTTTTAGTTTTGTAATTGACAAACCGTTGTTAGTTTAATAGTATTATGTTAAACAGACGATATTAAACAAAACATAATAATCACAAAGAGGTGTCTGACGGATGCCGGCACGTAAGGAGGTACGCTGTTCATTTTGCGGTTCAGCGAATGTAGCGCCGTTATCGATGTTTGGAACCGCTCAGCTTGTGTCGCAATATTATTGCCATCAATGCAGGAGTGTGTTTGAGCGGGTGAGATGGAGAAACGATGCCAATGAGGAAGGGGAGACCATTGATGACGATCAAGAAGCATTATCCGCTGTTTATTAACGGCCAGTATGTTGAAAGCAGCAACGGTGAAGTGTTTGAAACGGTCAATCCGGCGACAGAAGAAGTGATTGCGACGGTCGCCAAGGCGACAAAAGCGGATGTGGACCGTGCTGTCGAAGCGGCGCGTACGGCATTTGAGTCGGGCAAATGGCCGAAAATGACGGCGGCAAAACGCGCGCGTTTGCTCAATCAAATCGCCAACCTCATGAGAGAGCGGTTCAACGATTTAGTGTATGCCGAAGTGCTAAATAGCGGCAAAACGGTCGATGCGGCGAAAGGGCAAATTATGCAGGCAATTGAGGATTTTGAATTTTACGCGGCCGCGGCGATTACGCTGCAGGGAGATACAAACCAAGTGCCGAACGGATTTTTCAACTATACGGTAAAAGAGCCGGTCGGCGTATGCGGCCAAATCATCCCGTGGAACTATCCGCTGATGATGGCAGCTTGGAAGATAGCTCCGGCATTGGCAGCGGGATGTACGGTCGTGTTAAAGCCGGCAAGCTACACGCCGATTACCGCTTATATGTTGGCGGAAATTTGCCAAGAGGCCGGGGTTCCCGATGGCGTCGTTAACGTGATTACAGGAAGCGGTTCCGAAATCGGCCCATATATGACCGAACATCCGGGGATTGATAAGGTGGCTTTCACCGGGGAGACAGAAACCGGCAAAGACATTATGCGGCGCGCCTCTGGGACGTTGAAACGGGTGACGCTCGAACTTGGCGGAAAATCGCCAAATATCGTGTTTGATGATTGCGATATAGAAGCGGCTGTCAACGGTTCACTTTACGGTATTTTTTACAATACAGGGCAGTCGTGTGAGGCACGCTCACGGCTGTTTGTCCACGAAGCCATTTACGACGAATTTATGGAGAAATTTATTGAAAAAGCTTCCCGCATCCGCGTCGGCAACCCGTTTGAAAAAGGGGTACATATGGGAGCGGTCATTTCGCGAAGCCATCAGCAAGTGATCGACGGCTATGTGAAGCTGGCGGTTGAGGAAGGCGGCGAAGTGCTGTACGGCGGAAAAGTTCCGGAAGGCGACGAGTTTGCGAAAGGCTACTGGTATATGCCGACGGTGATCGGAAACGTCACAAACGATATGCGCGTGGCGCAGGAAGAAATTTTCGGGCCGGTCGTCGTCGTCATGAAGTTTCGCGATGAGGAAGACGTCATCCGGCAGGCGAACGATACGATTTTCGGCTTAGGGTCGGCCGTATGGACGAAAGACCACGGAAGAGCCCATCGCGTCGCTTCGCGCATCCGGGCAGGGATTGTCATGATCAACTCGCCGATTTCCGCCTTCCCGGGCACGCCGTTTGGCGGGTACAAGCAGTCAGGATTTGGCCGTGAGCTGGCACTGGAAACGTTGAATTTGTACACCGAAACGAAGAGCGTCGTCTCTTATATCGGCAGCAAGCCGTTGAACCTGTTTGGCATTTAACAAGGCAGATTGATGCGCTCGGATCACCATAGCTGGGATAAGCGGTATTTAAAACAAACATATCATATTATGGAGGGATGAAGATGGCAAATGCGGTAACGGTAGAGAAAAAATATTTGACGGTTGTGAAAGAAGAAGGGATTGCCGAGATTCATTTGCACATTAACAAGTCGAACTCGTACGATCTGGAATTTTACAAAGAATTCAACGCGGCGATTGATGACATCCGCTTCGATCCAGACATTAAAGTGGTCATCATCATGAGCGATGTGCCGAAGTTTTTCTCGGCGGGGGCGGACATTAACTTTTTGCGTTCGGCCGACCCGCGGTTCAAAACGCAATTTTGCTTGTTCTGCAATGAGACGCTTGATAAAATCGCCCGCTCGCCGCAAGTGTATATCGCTTGTTTAGAAGGGCATACAGTCGGCGGGGGCTTGGAGATGGCGCTCGCGTGCGACTTGCGGTTTATGGGGGATGAAGCAGGAAAAATCGGGCTGCCGGAAGTGACGCTCGGGGTGTTGGCTGGCACAGGCGGGACGCAGCGGCTGGCGCGGTTGGTCGGCTACTCGCGGGCGCTGGATATGAACATTACGGGAGAAACGATCACGCCGCAAGAGGCGCTTGACATCGGGCTGGTGAACCGGGTGTTCCCGCAGGCGGAAACGAGAGAGCGGACGCGGGAGTATGCGCGCAAGCTCGTTAACAGCGCGACGTATGCGATTTCAAACATCAAGCTGTCGATCATGAACGGCAAAGAAATGCCGCTTAATGTGGCGATCCGCTATGAAGGCGAGCTGCAAAACTTGCTGTTCCGTTCGGAAGACGCCAAAGAAGGGTTGAGCGCATTTTTGGAAAAACGCCAGCCAAATTGGAAAGGGATTTAACACTTTGTTCATGCATATCGGCCGTTTCGGCCGATATGTTTTTATGTAAAAACGATCATTTTATGTAAAAATAATCATTCTAAGATTGAAAAAGAGAGGGGAAATGTAACATAATAAAAGAAAAATCTGAAAAAGACAGGTGTGTTGCAATGAAGCCAAGGGCACTTATGTTTACGCTATTCGGGGAATATATTCAACATTATGGGAATGAAGTGTGGATCGGAAGTTTGATCCAGATGATGTCTCACTTCGGCATTTCCGAGTCGTCCATTCGCGGGGCGGCGCTAAGGATGGTGCAGCAAGAATTTTTTGAAGTGCGGAAAATCGGCAATAACAGCTATTACTCGCTGACGCCGAAAGGGAAGCGGACGATGATGGACGGATTCACCCGCGTCTATTCGCTTCGGAACTATAAATGGGATGGCCGCTGGCGCGTGTTGACATATTCTGTTCCGGAAGAAAAGCGAGAGCTGCGCAGCCAGATCCGCAAAGAATTAAGTTTAATGGGATTTGGCCTTATTTCTCACGGAACGTGGGCGAGCCCGAACCCGATTGAACCGCAAGTCATGGAATGGATTAAAGATTATCATTTAGAGCCGTATGTGATTTTATTTACGGCGGATTCCATCGTGTCGCACAGCAACGAGCAAATCATCGAGCGCGGTTGGGATTTTGCCTATATCGCCAAAGAATATGACAAGTTTATTGAAACGTACGAGCAAAAATATGAGGAGTTCCAAAAGCGGGCTTGGAACAATGAGCTGACCGACCGCGAATGTTTTATGGAACGGACAAAGCTCGTGCATGAATACCGGAGCTTCTTCTTTATTGACCCAGGGTTTCCGCACGATTTATTGCCGCACGACTGGAGTGGAACGAGAGCGCGGGAGTTGTTTTTCAATGTCCATCAGCTTCTGGCTATTCCTGCCATTCGATACTTTGAAACGCTGTTTGAGCCCGCTCCGGACCGTGAATCGGCGTTCAACCGCGATAAGGCGATCAACCCGTTTATGGAGATGATTTAGCGGTCGGACTGAAAACATCGGCGGATTCGTTTTTCGATTGGATGTTGCATAGAGACAAAGAGATCACGATGATAGAGGGGAGAGGAAACAGATGCTACATAAAGACATTGAAGCCGTGGGGGACGGGATTTATCGCGTCCCGATTCCCGTCCCGTTTCCGATGAAGTATGTGTATTGTTACGTATGCCAAGAGGCGGACGGGTGGAGCTTGGTTGACGTTGGATTTCGTTGCCCTGAGGCCATGCGCGCTTGGGAAGCGGCCTTCCGGCAATTAGGAATCAAGCCGCGGCACGTTCGCGCCATTTATATCACCCACTTCCATCCCGATCATTTTGGCCTTGCCGGTTGGATGCAGCAACAGACGGAAGCGCCGATATGGATCAGCGAACCGGATCAGGCGATGGCCGAACGGGTGTGGGGGGAAGAGAGTTCCCAAGCGAGTGAAGTTGCTGCACTGTTTCGCCGCCATGGCGTTCCGGATGAACTTGCGGCTGAAATTGAAGAGAACATGTGGAAGTTATCATTGCGCGTCAGCCCGTTTCCGGTGTTAACGGTTTTAGATCACCGCGAGATTGTGCTTGGGCAGCGTCGGTGGACCGTCATCCCGGTTCCAGGGCATAGTGACGGGCTGGTCAGTTTTTATCAGCCGGAGTCACGCCAACTGTTAGTATCGGATCATGTGCTTGACCGCATTACTCCGAATATTAGTGTATGGCCGGGCGCCCATCCGAATCCGTTAGAGCAATATTTCGCCTCTTTGCGTAAAGTCGAGGAGCTTGATGTCGATGTTGCCTTGCCTGCCCACGGGGCGGTGATCCGCCAGTTTCGCGAGCGGATCGGTGATATTTTCCGCCATCATGAACAACGGTTGCAAAAGATGAAAGCGCTGACAGAGAAGGGGCGCACCGCCTATGAAGTGGCCCATCTCGTGTTTGGTCATAAGCCGCTGACCGCGCACCAATGGCGGTTTGCGGTGGCGGAAACACTAGCGCATTTAGAATATTTGCGCTCTATCGGTCAAGTGCAAACAGAGGAACGTGACAATCTGATCGTGTATGGGTCATGACGAGCAGCCAGCTGTGCAGACAGCTAGGCTTTTTTTTTGTCTCGTTAAACAATAAGGGATTACGTTGTGCAGCTTCCTGATTGAATGAAAAATATACGGACGGAAAACAAACATTGAACGTTACAAAAGACGATCTGCAAGGAATGGCCAAAGCGAGGAAAGGAGATATTTAGAACATCTAAGGAAATAAAAACAAAAAATAATTTTCAGATTTTTTCTATTTTTAAGTTGACAACGAACTTTATAGTGTATTAACATTATGTATAGAATACGATAGTCAAAAAAACGTAATAAAGAGGGTGGAAACATGGATCAAGCGACGTTGCTGAAAGAAAAAGTTCAAAACGGATTTATCGTCGAAGGGATCGAGGATATGAATGAGGAGTATTTGGCAGCATTGAAACAGACATTGACGATCGTCGGCGACACCGAACTGTTAAGCGTTCCGCCGCTATTAACCGTGTACGATCAGGCGCCGACGCTCAACAGCAAAATTACGGCGTTGGCCATTATGCAGGACGAAATCGGCCATGCCCATATCGCGTACCGGCTGCTGAAAGATTTAGGCGAAGACGTCGATCAGCTGCTTTACGAGCGGGAAGCAAACCGCTGGAAAAACCCGTACGCTTTCGATTTTGAACTGTCGAACTGGATTGAACTAGGTGTCTTTAACGCCTTTTTTGACCGGGCGGGCTACACGCTCCTTGGTGACGCGTTTGAACATACGTCCTACGGGCCGTGGAAGCGGGCGCTCGTGAAAGTCGACAAAGAAGAGCTGTTCCATCTCAGAAACGGGGAAATCATTATGAGAACGGCCATGCAAGATCCAAACTTACGTGAAGAAGTACAAAAAGCCGTCGATTGGATGTTTTTAATGGCACTCGAGTTTTTCGGGGTGGAAGACCGGCTGAAAAGCCGCTCGGCGCAACTTGAGTACCGCCTAAAAGGACGGTCGAACGATGAACTGCGGCAAAAATGGCTGTCAACGGCCGTTCCGTTCTGCGAATCGATCGGTGTTAAAGTCCCTGCCCATTACGATGAAGAACAGCAAAAATACGTGCTCGATGTGCCGTTCCCGTGCAAGTTTGATCCGGTGAATAAGAAATGGCTGTTCGACCAGCCGGATACGTGGGATAACGTCATCAAACGGTTTAAACAGCGGGGTCCGAAAAATAAAGAATTCGTTGCCCGGATTCAAAAAGGAGCCAAAGAGCTTGAGCAATTGCGAAAGGAAGCGGTGTGATGGGCAAGCAGGATACCGAAAAATATTGGCAGGCGCTGAAAGAAGTGATGGATCCAGAATTTCCGATCAGCGTCGTCGATATGGGGTTGATTTACGAAATTGAAAAAAACGACGATGAATTGCATGTCACCATGACGTATACGGCGGTATCGTGCGCCTGTATGGAATGGATCGAGCAAGATATCCGCGACCGTTTGCTTAAGGAAGAAGGCATTCGCGATGTGCATATTCACGTCGTCTGGGATCCGCCGTGGACGGTTGAGCGGATCAGCCCGGAAGGACGCGAAAAATTAAAATATTGGGGGGTGAGCTCAACATGACGGCGACCCAACAACGAAAAACGTTTGATATTTTCGCCCGCGTAAAGCGGGGCGACCAATTGGCCCATATCGGCACAGTGGAAGCGGAAAATGAAGAGCTGGCGAAAGTGTATGCTTCCTATACGTACGATGAAGAGGACTGGGCGGAAATGGTCGTTGTCGACCGCAGCGAGCTCGTTTGGGTGAGAAAACCGAAATGGCTGTTTGCCTAGAAAGGGGTGGAGGATCAATGGAACCGATGCAGTCTAGTGTACATTCGCTCGTCGAACTGCTTGAAACGATCGCTGACAATAAATACGTGCTTGGCGACCGCCTTGTGGAAGTCGGGGTCAGCGGTCCAAATTTGGAAGCGACGCTGGCCGCGATCGCGATGGCCCAAGGAGAATTAGGGCACGCGCGCTTGCTGTACAACTGGTGTTTTGATTTACGCGGGTTGAAAGGAAAAAAACCGGAAGTTTACGGACAATCCGGAAAAGCGATGGCAAGCGCCGTCAACGTTCATAACTGGATCACGCTCATCGCTGCGCTATATACCGTGAACACGGCCATTGATGCGGTCTTGCAATCGGCGCTGCAAGCGAACCATCCGGCAGTTGTTTCTAAAATTCAAAAGCTCGTCCGTGAACAGCAAGACCATATCGTTTACGCGAAAAACTGGGCGCAGCAGCTTATCCATGATCAAGGTGCCGTTCCGCACCGTTTCCGCCAAGCGTTGAATGCTGCGGCGAACGAGGCAGCGGTTTGGTTAAAGAATGTCGAGGACAAGAAAGAGCTGCAGGAGGAAGGGTATTTGCCGAAAGGAGTCCAACTTGTTGAACATTTGCAACAGGAATTGAAAGCGGTTGCCGCTGAACCATTTGTTCAGTTGAAATAAGAAAGGCACAACAGGAGGTGAGAAAAAACAAGCACAAAACGAACGGTGTTCTTCATGTTTTCAGAAATACAAAGACGGAAATGAACTTTCAAAAACGGGTGATTCAAACGTTGCCTGCATCACATCAAAAAATTCATAAGGAAGGAGAATACAAGGATGGTAGCTGTAGAAACGAAAAAACAATACTTGACGGTCGTCAAAGAAGAGGGGATTGCCGAGATTCATTTGCACATTAATAAATCGAACTCGTACGATCTGGAATTTTACAAAGAATTCAATGCGGCGATTGATGACATCCGCTTCGATCCAGACATTAAAGTGGTCATCATCATGAGCGATGTGCCGAAGTTTTTCTCGGCGGGGGCGGACATCAACTTTTTGCGTTCGGCCGACCCGCGGTTCAAAACGCAATTTTGCTTGTTCTGCAATGAGACGCTTGATAAAATCGCCCGCTCGCCGCAAGTGTATATCGCTTGTTTAGAAGGGCATACAGTCGGCGGGGGCTTGGAGATGGCGCTCGCGTGCGACTTGCGGTTTATGGGGGATGAAGCAGGAAAAATCGGGCTGCCGGAAGTGACGCTCGGGGTGCTGGCTGGCACAGGCGGGACGCAGCGGCTGGCGCGGTTGGTCGGCTACTCGCGGGCGCTGGATATGAACATTACGGGAGAAACGATCACGCCGCAAGAGGCGCTTGACATCGGGCTGGTGAACCGGGTGTTCCCGCAGGCGGAAACGAGAGAGCGGACGCGGGAGTATGCGCGCAAGCTCGTTAACAGCGCGACGTATGCGATTTCAAACATCAAGCTGTCGATCATGAACGGCAAAGAAATGCCGCTTAATGTGGCGATCCGCTATGAAGGCGAGCTGCAAAACTTGCTGTTCCGTTCGGAAGACGCCAAAGAAGGGTTGAGCGCATTTTTGGAAAAACGCCAGCCAAATTGGAAAGGGATTTAAGCGCTACGGTTATGAAGCCCTTGAAATGGGAAGTCGGCTCATCCATTTCCAAGGGCTTCCTTATGCACACTCATCAAGCAATCTAATTTTCATAGAAATGGGATGGTGAGCGATGGAATTGCGCGGGTTCGGAAGGCTGTACAATGCGGCGGGGCTGTTTATTGATCATAACGTTCACAGTGGATTAGGCGATAAAACGGCGATTTATTACCGCGATGAGCAAATTTCGTACCGGACATTGCAAGAAAAAGTGAACCAAACTGGCAATATGCTGCGGCAGCTTGGCTATAAGCTCGAAGACCGCATCGTTATGGTTTGCCATGACACGCCCGAGTTTATTTACACGTTTTTCGGCGCCATTAAAATCGGGGCGGTGCCGATCCCGGTCAATACGATGATGCAGCCGTCGGATTATGAATACTTTTTAAACAACAGCCGGGCGAAAGGGTTGGTCATTCATGAAGACTTGTGGGAGCGCCTTGAGCCGGCACGGAAACGGTTTGCTTTTTTGGAGCACGTCATTGTCATCTGTGAAAACGCTAACAAAACTTTAGAGGGGACACTCTCGTTCCATCGATTGCTTCAACGCGCTGATAAAGAGCTCACAGCGGCTCCCACAAGTAAGGACGATGCTGCGTTCTGGCTGTTCAGTTCAGGAAGCACCGGGGAGCCGAAAGGAGTCATCCATTTGCAGCACGATATGGAGTATGCATTAAACACTTATGCCAGACAAGTGCTGGAAATGAATGAACATGACCGTTGCCTCTCTGCATCCAAACTGTATTTTGCCTATGGTCTTGGCGGAGGCATGTATTTTCCACTGGGTGTTGGCGCTTCGACCATACTCATCAAAGAACGTCCGTTGCCGGAAACGATGTTCCAGGCGATTGAAACGTACAAACCGACGATCTTTTTCGGCGTGCCGACGTTGTATGGCGCCATGATTGATTACGTCGAAAAAACAGGCCGGCGCGTTGATGTCAGTTCATTGCGCGTTTGTGTGTCTGCCGGTGAAGCGTTGCCGCCGTCTTTTTACTATAAATGGAAAAAGTTATTTGGCGTTGACATTTTAGACGGCATCGGCTCGACCGAAGCGTTGCACATTTTTATTTCCAACCGCATTGGCGATGTCAAACCGGGAAGTTCCGGAAAAGCGGTGCCAGGTTACGACGTGAAGATTATCGATGGGCAAGGAAAGGAACTGCCGCCGAATGAAGTCGGGGACTTGATTATTCGCGGCGACTCGATCGCTCACGGATATTGGAATCTTCATGAGCAAAACAAACAAAAATTCGTCGGTGAATGGCTGTATATTGGCGATAAGTATTACTGTGATGAGGAAGGGTACTACTGGTATTGCGGACGTTCCGACGATATGCTGAAAGTCGGCGGCATTTGGGTTTCCCCGATTGAAATTGAAAACTGCCTGCTGCAGCATGAGGATGTGTTGGAAGTCGCGGTCGTCGGTGTGGAAAATGAAAAAGGCTTGACCGTTCCAAAGGCGTTTGTCGTTCTGAAAGACGGAGTCACACCATCAGCAAATAAGCAAGAAGAACTGAAACAGTTTACGAAGCAACAGCTGGCCCACTATAAACACCCGCGCATTATCGAATTTATTGACGAACTTCCGAAAACAGCTACAGGAAAAATCCAGCGTTTTAAATTGCGGCAATTGTTGGAGCATCAGAGCATCAATCAATGAGGTGAGAGGAACGATCAGCCATGAAACGGAATCAATTTCAAGTCCGCGTAAATTTTGGTGATACTGATGCGGCCGGCATCGTCTATTATCCGAATTACTTTAAATGGTTTGATATTGCCGGGCACCAATTTTTTCGCAGCATCGGACTGCCGCCGGCGAAACTGATGAACGAACAAAGCATCATTCTCCCGCTG
Source organism: Geobacillus subterraneus (assembly GCF_001618685.1). Taxonomy (GTDB): domain Bacteria; phylum Bacillota; class Bacilli; order Bacillales; family Anoxybacillaceae; genus Geobacillus; species Geobacillus subterraneus. The sequence continues at coordinate 1,335,340 of NZ_CP014342.1, forward strand.
CTTGACGTCGGCTGTACGTTTGAGCACCCGCTGTATTACGATGACATTATTACGATTAAAACGGCGGTCGAAGAAGTGAACCGCAAAACGATCAAGCTGCGCCATGAAGTGTTCCGCGGAGAAGTACGAACCGGCCATGGCTTTGAACTTAGAGGCTGGGTGAAAGAGGAGAACGGGCGTATTTTTGCGGTTCCCATTCCAGACGATGTTCGGCAGCTGCTTGAAGAAGATGGCATAGGGGAGTGCGCCTACATCAATCCGTTGCTCAATGCTTGATGGATGTTGAAAGCCAAGCTCGCATCGCTGCGTCTTGGCTTATCGTTGCGATAGGCTGTGAAAGGGGGAAGTTCTTTGATTCGAACAGCGAAGCGAACCGAACTGATTGAAGTAGCGCAAGGGCGCCGCCCGGCCGATATCGTCATTCAAGGAGGAACGGTCGCTAACGTCTATTCCGGTGAATTTTTGCGCCAAAACGTTGCTATTTATCAAGATGCGATTGCCTATGTTGGGGAAAATGAGGTCGCGGTTGATGAGCATACGGTTGTGATTGACGCAGAAGGGATGTATGTGTCCCCTGGGTTCATTGAGCCGCATGCCCATCCGTGGGTGCTTTACAATCCCGTCAGCGTGACCGCCAAAGTGCTGCCGCTCGGCACGACAACAACGGTCAATGACAACTTATTTTTTTATTTGCATTTTGGCGCCGACGGATTTCGACAGCTGATCGAAGATTTGCGGGCTTTGCCCGGCCATTTCTTTTGGCTTGTCCGCCTCGTATCACAGGCCGATTTCCCCGGCGAGCGCGACTGGTTTCATCCGCAATGCATCCAAGAACTGCTGGCGATGGACGATGTCGTTGGGACGGCGGAAGTGACACGATGGCCGCTGCTGTATCAAGGCGATCCGTTTTTACTTGAAACGATTGAAGCGGCAAAACGCGCCGGAAAAGTCGTTGACGGGCATACGGCCGGCTGTTCGTATGAAAAACTGAACAGCATTGCCGCAAGCGGCGTCAGCGCCTGTCATGAAGCCATCACGGCTGAGGAAGCGCTCCATCGGCTGCGGCTTGGCATGTGGACGACGCTCCGCCATAGCTCGCTCCGCCCAGATTTTCCCGAAATTATCCGCTTAATTACCGAGAAAAACGTGAGCACGCAGCGGATTACGATGACCGTAGACGGTCCGCACCCGGGCTTTATTGAGCGGGAAGGGTTTGTCGACGGATTGGTCCGGAAGGCGGTGGAGCTTGGCGTACCGCCGATGACCGCCTTGCAAATGGCGACGATCAATGCGGCGACATATTTGCGGTTGGACGATGAAATCGGCGGCATCGCCCCGGGGAAACTGGCGGATGTCATTTTGCTTCCTGATCTTGTCACTTTCAAGCCATCGCTTGTGATCGCCAAAGGCCGCATCGTCGCCCGCGACGGCGAGCTGCTTGCGCCGTTGCCTGAGATCGACTGGAGTCGATACGTATCGAAAAAACCGTTTCTGTTCGCGAAAGAACGGCTTGATGATGAGCGTTTATACCGCTATCCGCACCCGAAGCCGGATCAGCCGGTGCCGGTCGCGTATTTTAAAAGCAATGTCATTACCCAACGGAAAGAGGTGGCTCTTCCGTCTGTTGACGGCTATGCGGATCTTTCCCATCATCGAGGGTTGTTGTATGCCGCGCTCATCGCCCGCAACGGGCAATGGGTGGCTAAAGCCATTTTGGAGCGGTTTGCCGTCGATATTGATGGCATGGCGTCCACCTATAACACCACGACCGAGCTACTTGTCATCGGCAAACGTCCGGAAGCGATGGCGGCGGCAGCGAAGCGCGTGCATGAAATGGGCGGCGGGATTGTTGTCATCGATAGCGGCCGACCGGTGGTGGAAATTCCGCTGCCGTTTACCGGCATGATGACAACCGACCATTCGTTTGACACGGCTGTCCGTTTCCATGATGAGTTGCTGGCCGCTCTTCAAGAGCGCGGATTTCCGTTCCATGATATTTTGTACACGCTGTTGTTTTTAACATGCGACTTTTTGCCAGGACTTCGCTTGATTCCGTACGGGTTGTACGATGTCAAACGGAACGAGATTTTGCTGCCGGCGGAAAAGATCGGGGAAAAAGTAGCGAAATAAGCCATAGCGCGTGCGGCCGCCTAATCGTCGGCCATCGGTTTCATGGAAAATGGGTTATTCTCATCAGACGATGACGATGTATAATTAAAAGAGGAGACGAATCGAAGGCGATGATCCTCACTCATGACGAGATTTGGAGATGAAACCGATGTGGCAATCGATCAACCGCCGGCTTGAGAAGGCGCTGCCGTTTCTTACGCCGGCAAGCGTGGCGGCCGGCATCTGGCTGGCGGACGAACTGCACGGCTATGCCGCGCTTGTGCCGTGGCTGTTTGCGTTGATGACGTTTAGCGGCAGTTTGCGCTTGCGTTTGGCTGATTTGAAAGAGGCGCTCATCCATCCTCGTCCGATCGCTGCGGCGCTATGCCTGCTTCACCTTGTCGTCCCGCTTTGGGCGTTTGGGCTTGGCCATCTGTTTTTTGGCAGCGACCGTTTGACGGTGATCGGGTTTGTGTTGGCAGCCGCCATTCCGACCGGGGTGACGAGCTTTATTTGGGTGTCGCTCGGCCGCGGAAACTTGGCGCTTGCCCTTTCTGTCATTTTGATTGATACGTTTTTATCGCCCATCATTGTGCCTCTGACGTTGCTTGTATTGGCCGGAAGCGCGGTCGAGCTCGACGTGGGCCAGATGATGCTCGGTTTGTTTTTGATGATTATTTTGCCGTCACTCGCCGGCATGTTCGTGAGCGAACGGCTGTCTACTCAAGCGAACGAGCAGCTGGCGGTGGTGCTGTCCCCGTTTTCCAAGCTGGCGCTGGCGCTTGTCGTCATGATCAACAGCGCAGTCGTCGCCCCGTATTTTGGCCGTGTTGACGCCCGGCTGTTTTTCATGGCGTTGCTTGTCTTGGCGATCGCGAGCTCCGGCTATTTTCTTTCTTGGATGGCGGCCCGATGGCTCAGGTTTGCCCCGTCGGATATTATTGCGTTAACGTTTACCGGGGGGATGCGCAACATCAGCGCCGGTGCGGTGCTTGCCATGACCTATTTTCCGCCGCCAGTGAGCGTGCCGGTCGTGCTCGGCATGCTGTTTCAGCAAGTGCTCGCGTCCCTATACCACCGCCTGTTGCATAAAACGTACCATTCACCAACGAGCGGCAGAGCGCCATACGTCGGAAGCGCCCGGTAGGGATGGAAAGGGCAGGCGGTATGCCGGCTGCCGGACAGCGTCTAGCGGGAGTAAAAAGGGAAAACACCCCCGTCCTAAGTGGGACGGGGGCGGGAAAAAGCAGGTGAGGCGCTGCCGATGTCACGGTGTTTCGCCGCTGAGGCGGTCTAGTGACCGCCTGGCTGAATGGTCTCGTATGGCGAACGGATGAGGTGGCGGCGAAGAGGGAGATTCAGTTCGACGATGCCTTCGACGACCAAACGGGCGATTTCCTTCGCCCCGCGCTCATGAAAATGGGTGTTGTCTTTGATGCCTTTCGGATAATTGGGGTGCTCGCCCGGCTCAAGCCATAAAAACCACCGCTTCGTCCGTTCCGGTCCAAGCTGTTCAAACCGTTGTTTGCTTTTCGTTGTCAAATCGATCACTGGGACACGTTCGTGTTTTCCGAGCGCTTTCATGGCGGCAGGATAGTGTCCGTGGGAATCGAGCGTCTGTCCGTCGGCAGAAAACCGCCGCCGCTCGACCGGGGTGATGAGGATAGGAATCGCCCCTTTGGCCCGGGCGCCGTCAATATATTGTTGTAAGTACGCTTGGTAAGAGGTGAACGGTTCGGTGTAACGCGTCGGATCGTTCGCCTTTTCATCGTTATGGCCAAACTGAATGAACAAATAATCGCCTTTTCTGAGCTCCCGCAAAATGCGCTCAAGCCGCCCTTCCTCAATAAAACTTTTCGCGCTTCGGCCAGAAGCGGCCATATTTTTGACTACTACGTGATCGTCAAACCAGCCGTCAAGCATTTCCCCCCATCCGGCTCGCGGGGCGCGGGAGCGGGGAGCAGCGGCGACCGTCGAGTCGCCGGCCAAATAGATGACAATGGTCGTTCCCCGTCTTGCCTTGGCTGCGTCTCCATTCGTCGCTGTCCTAGCCATTAGAACGGCGCCGATGGCGATGATGACGGAGCACAAGAAAGCGGCTTGTTTTCCTTTCAAACATGTTCCTCCTACTCAACAACAGTTCATCCTATTTTCGCCAACAGTTCGTTTCGCTGTTATCTTGGCTTGTCAGCCGCTTGTTTATGCGCATCGATGCTAGTCAATCCGTTGAAATCGGCGATAAAAGCTCCAGATGATGGCGAGAAATACGCCATACCCAGCAAAAGAATACGAATGCCTCCACAGAGCGGCGTGAACGAACAAGCCGTACGCTTCTGCTTTCGTTTCGAATGTTGCCATCAATGCAGCCGATGCGATGATCAAACCAATGCGTCCGAGGCGGCCAAGCCGCTCCATCAGCCAAAGAAACAAAACGGTGCATAGCGGAAGAACCACCATCGTAAAGAAAATATCGATCGAAAAGAGGGAGGGAAACGGGCGCTTCGGAAAGGCGTACACTCCTTTTCTAGTGAAATATAAATCCAAATACGTCCCGGCCCAAGAGGCAAGCAGCGCCGAGGCGAAATAGGCGCGGCGCCTAGCGCGCGTGGAAGAAGGCGTTTTTGGCGATGATCGCCAGTTCGATTTTTTCAAGTGTTTCACAATACGCATGAATGATCTCCCCATTGATCGGTTGTTCCGGTTTAACGAGATAGCGGACGACGTGCGGATCTGTAAACCAGTCGCCAGGTTCGGCCGCCTCATGGGCGACGTTTTTCCACGCATGGCGAAGCTGCGGGCTGTACAGGCGCGGGGCGCCGGGAACGATTTGGCAGTCGCGGATGCGGCGGCGGTACGGTTCCCTTGGAAACGATTCACACACATCGTTAAACAAGTGCGGCCAATAATCTTTGCGCGAGCCGGTATGTGGATGGCTGACAGCCCAGCGCACCGCATTTTCCAGCGTTTCTTCATTGTCAAACAAAATCGAATACAGCCGTTTGCCGAGCAAAATGCGTTCATGGAGCGACTCAAACTGGTGAAGCGTTTGGCCGATCAAGGCGGTGCCGCCTTGGCCATCGTCATGCGGGAACAAGATGTGATTGAAATGGAGCAGCTCTTGCAGTTGAAATTTGAGTGTCTGAAAGACGGTTTGCTGAAATACGGGATGTTGAATGACTCGTCGTTCCAAATAGCTTTGTTCGTTAATCACGAGGGCGATGGCCAACGTGTACAGATCGCCGCGGTGCCAAAAATGGTTCCATATCGTTTCCATAAATGTCGAAACGCCAACATACGGCAATAAATAAAAGAGCGGTCGGCCGTGCTTTTGGCTTTCTTCATACAGCAGAAACTGCGGATAAATATCTTGGAAAATCAGCCAGTTGCCGCGCTCCAAAAAAGCAAAAAATGACTGCCGTTCTTCTTCCGAGAGCAGCCGCATGAGCAGCTCTCCTTTTAAGTCGGTCATATTCCAGCCACCGTTGCGCGACACCATATGCCCTAAAAACGCCCAATGAATTTCGCGATGGCGCAAGTAAAAATCGAGATACGCCGCCGTTCGGGTCACATTGTTTTCGTTGTGTTCCGCAGTCACCGCCCGGATGCGGCTGATGAACTGCCGTTCTTTGGCGGTTAAGTCACGTTCAGATACGGTCGTGTCCCCTTTCTTTTGCTTTTTCTTTAGTTCCCGATAGACGTCAACAAGGGAAAGGGGAAGGGATGACGCTTTCGGCCTCAAGCAACGCATAGTGATCCCCCTTTTGGTGCATCGACGGCCCACCGGACGAATAAATATGGAAGGAAACGGAATTTTGTGAAAAAGGAAGGCGATGCATGGTGGCCGATGAACGAAGCGCGTTGATTGCCGCGCTCAAACGGTCGCAAGCGGCCGACGGATCGTGGCGGTTTCCGTTTGAAACAGGCATTTCGACAGACGCCTATATGATCATTTTATTGCGGACGCTTGAAATAAATGATGAACCGTTGATTCAAGCGCTCGTCGAGCGAATAGAGAGCCGGCAAGGGGAAAACGGGGCGTGGAAGCTCTTTGCGGATGAAGGCGACGGCAACGTCACCGCGACAGCGGAAGCGTATTATGCGCTGCTTTACTCCGGTTATCGGCAACCAACTGATCCGCACATGCAAAAAGCGAAACAGTACATTTTGGACATGGGCGGCCTTGACCGCGTTCACTTGTTTACAAAGGTGATGCTTGCGTTGACCGGGCAGTACCCATGGCCAGGCCGTTTTCCGCTGCCGCTTGAATTTTTCTTGCTTCCGCCGTCGTTTCCGCTCAATATGTACGACCTTTCCGTTTACGGAAGGGCGAATATGATCCCGCTTCTCATCGCGGCCGACAGCCGCTACAGCCGGAAAACGGCCAAAAGCCCGGATCTGTCTGATTTGTTTGCCCTGCGCGGCGATTGGCGGATGCCGGAAGGCCGGTCGCTGCGATCCTACGTCAAACAGTCGCTCATCGGGCTTCCTGCCGCGCTGCATCAAGCCGCTAAACAGCGTGCGGTCCGTTATTTGTTTGAGCATATTGAACCGGACGGCACGCTGTACAGTTACTTCAGCTCGACATTTTTGCTGATTTTTGCGTTGCTCGCGCTCGGCTATCGGAACGATGATCCGCTTATTAGGAAGGCTGTCCGCGGCTTGCGCTCGTTGCGGACAACAATCGACGGGCATGCGCATATGCAATATACGACCGCCTCGGTTTGGAATACGGCGCTAGCGAGCTATGCGCTGCAAGAAGCAGGTGTGCCGCTGACCGACCGGACGATCGAAAAAGCGAACCGCTATTTGTTGTCGCGTCAGCATGTCCGCTACGGCGACTGGGCGGTGCATAACCCGTATGGCATACCGGGCGGCTGGGGGTTTTCCGATGTCAACACGATGAACCCGGACGTCGACGATACGACTGCCGCGCTGCGCGCCATCCGCCGGGCGGCAGCGAAAGAGACAGCGTTTCGCCATGCGTGGGACCGGGCCAACCGATGGCTGTTTTCGATGCAAAACGATGACGGCGGCTTTGCGGCGTTTGAAAAAAACGTCAGCCACCGCTTTTGGCGCTATTTGCCGATTGAAGGGGCGGAGTTTTTGTTGATGGATCCATCCACCGCTGACCTCACCGGACGGACGCTCGAATATTTCGGGACATTCGCCGGGATCACGAAAGACCATCGCGCCGCCGCCCGCGCTGTCGACTGGCTGCTAAGCCATCAAGAGCGAAACGGCGCATGGTACGGCCGCTGGGGGATTTGCTATATATACGGCACATGGGTGGCCATCACCGGACTTGCAGCCGTCGGCGTTCCCGCTCACCATCCCGCGCTGCAAAAAGCTGTCCGCTGGTTGTTGAGTATCCAAAACGATGACGGCGGCTGGGGCGAATCGTGCAAAAGCGATGGAGCGAAAACGTACGTGCCGCTTGGCGTCAGCACGCCGGTCCATACCGCCTGGGCGCTTGATGCGCTAGTCGCCGCTGCCGATCGTCCGACCGCGGAAATGAAAGCCGGCTTTCGCGCCTTATTCCGCCTGCTTCATCACCCGGATTGGACCGCCTCGTACCCGGTCGGACAAGGAATGGCCGGCGCCTTTTACATCCACTACCATGGCTATCGTCACATATTCCCGCTGCTCGCCCTGGCCCATTACGAGCAAAAGTTCGGCCCGCTCGACGATTAGCCGTCCGCCTGCCGTTTGCCTGTTTGGCTATACTAACAAAAAAGCAAAGGAGGCAAACGGCATGACCAAAATCAACGGACGCCTGATCACGGGCACGTACGATGAACAAGGCACCGCCTTTACCATTCAGCGGTTCAAAACGTTCCCAGTCGAGTCCGTGCTCCGGCAAAGCGAGCTTGAGCAGTTGGAAGCATACTTACGGCGCCATGAAACCGAACAGGAAGGACAGGTCGTTATCCTGTACGACCAAATGCCCGTCTGGCTGTCGGCCGACGAAGTCGGGCAATGTCTCGCTGATTTGGAAGCCATTCGCTCCCAATGGCCGCACCAGCAAACGGAAACATAAACGGCTAACAGAAGGTTTACGCGCCAGAACCGCCCGCCATCACTTGCTGCGTTTCACTGTTGCCGGGCTAACTTGAAACGAACACGGGTCTTCGTAAGCAGAAAAGGGAGGTGCCATCGTAGGCAGATGGCATCTCTGTTCTATGACAGCTGCAGCCATCTAATGGTATAATAGAGGCAAAGCTGGTGGATCAAGGAATGGACTTGAAACTGTGCCTAGGCATTCATACGAGCGGTATACACATTCAGCGGACGCCCAATGGGACGGACGGTGCGGGCTGAATGGGTAGAGCCCCCTGTGGCACGGTCTCCCTCATTTGTCCATCGCTGGTGAATGGGATGTCGCCTTGCGACCGTTTTTTCGCGATTGTTTGCTAAGCGCCGGGTTCGCCGGCCGACAAATTTCAACATATCGAGAGCGAGGGATAAAGGTGCGGCTGACCGAAACAGAAGTGCAAGCGCTGCTTGCTGAGACAGACGGCTGGAAGCTGACTGACGAGCGGTGGATTGTGAAAAAATACCGCTTTCAGGACTATTTGCAAGGAATCGAGTTCGTTCGGCAAATCGCCGCCATTTCCGAAAGCGCGAACCACCATCCGTTCATTTCGATCGACTACAAGCTTATCACCGTGAAACTGTCATCATGGCGGGCGAAAGGGTTGACGAAGCTCGATTTTGACTTGGCCAAACAATACGATGACGTGTATACACAAATGAAGCAGGGGGAAGGGGAATGATGGACAGCTGCACAGTATTCATTTTCCATCATGGGATGGCTCGGGAAGTCTTCACTTCAAAAACGTAAAGTTCTAATCGGCATATCATTCAAAATGGAAGAGTCCCCAATTCCCCTTCATCGATAACGGAAGTAGAGACGAAGTTGCATGTCGATGAGAGGGGGCTTCCGGTCAGCGGCCATTGGCTTAAGGATGACCGGAAACGATTGGGGCGGACAACGTTTTACTATGGCATGAATCTTTTACACTGAATGTCATTTCGACAGTAAAGAGATACTGGCACTTTTATTTCATACCGGAAATGGTATAACTTTCGATAATGTGTTTTTGGAAGAAGAGAAAAACTATGATAATTGGAACAACCATAAAAGTGGATCCTGCCATTTGCAGAGCAAAATTTCCTCCATATTGTCCCTTTAATAAAGATAAAGCAACTGATAATGTGTAAAGACTTTCATCGTTAGCAATAATGAGAGGCCAGAGGAAGCTATTCCAGCCGGCGATGAATGTTAAAATCCCTTGTACTGCAAGAATTGGTTTGCAAATCGGCAAAACAATTTGGGTGAAAACCCGGAATTCGTTGGCTCCGTCCAGACGAGCAGCTTCCAGCAACTCATCTGGAATCGTTGACATAAACTGTCGGAACAGAAAGATGCTAAACGCCCCCACAAGTCCAGGTAAAACAATCCCTGCCATTGTATTGGTTAAGTGCATTTCATTTAAGATTAAATACACAGGAATCATTGTAACCTGACCAGGGATCATCATGGTGGCTAATACAAGATAAAACAATTTTTCTTTCCCTTTAAATTGAAACTTAGCAAATCCATATCCGGCCATTGCATTTAAAAACAACCCGACAAAAGAGCAAAGGACAACAATGATCGTGTTTTTCAAGTATAGCGCAAAGTTCATATTTTCAAATAGATAAACGAAATTTTCCAAGGTGAGCTGGTCAGGCCACAGAGTTGGAGGGATTTGCATGACCTCACTTTCCGTTTTAAAAGCGGATAAAATCATCCAAATAAACGGAATAGAGATAAGAACCCCGCCTATTGCCAACGCAATACCAGCAATCCATTGCTCACTTTTCCCTTTTCCCCAAAAATACGTAGATTGACTTTTTGCCGTTTTCAATGCCATAGGTGTCACCTCAGTCTCACTCTCAATAATGTCCCTCTTTATTTTGTAATCGGAATTGAACAAGTGTTACTATAATAATGGCAATAAACAAGATAAATGATCCTGCTGCGGCATAACCGAATTTGCTGAATTCAAAACCGTTTTGATAAATGAATAATGCTACGGAGGTGGTACTGTCCAGCGGACCGCCTTTCGTCATGATAAACGGTTCTTCAAAGAACTGCAGCCAGCCAATCATAGTGGTAATAGACACAAAGAAGATGGCATATCGCAGCAATGGAATGGTTATCTTTGTAAGTTGCTTCCACCCATTTGCCCCATCAATCTGTGCTGCCTCGTAATACTCTTTCGGAATTCCTTGCAAAGCGGCTAAAAAGATGATCATGTTGACACCGATAGCTCTCCATAAGGCCAATATAATTAATGAGACTTTCGCCATCGTCGGGTCTTGAAGCCATGGAATGGTTGGCAAATGGAGTAGTTTCAATATGTAATTAAATAATCCGAATTGAGGATTATACAAATAGCTCCATACTACGGCAATCGCTACAACATTGGTAATAGAAGGCATGTAAAATATAACACGGAACATCTTAAAGATGGGTGATTTCCCGAAATTAATAAGAAGAGCGATGCCCAAGGAGCAAATAATAACGAGTGGAACACCGAAAATGACGTAAAAAAGCGTATTATAGATCGATTTGATAAAAACCGGGTCGGCAAAGATGTCTTTATAGTTTTGCAAGCCTACAAAACTAATCGCTGACCAGTCGGCTAATCCTGCTAAATCAATATCCGTAAAACTAATGATCAGGGCGATGAAAATCGGCAGAATTGAAAATAATATTAACAGAATAACGGCTGGTGCGATAAAGAGGTACGGTGTTTTATTACTAGTAAAACCTTTCACGGGCTCTTTCCTCCGTTATACCTGAAATAGTAGGTTAACTAGCAGGAGATCCTGCTAGTTAACCGTGAAGCTAAGCTATTTACTTAAAATTTCCTCGGCTTTTGCATTGAATACATCCATTTCTTTTTGTACGTTTGCTCCGCCGCGATAAATCTTTTCAAAGCTCTTCAAGTATGTTTGGGCAATTTCTTCCCACTGTTTGATCATCGGCATTGGCTTAGAAGCCTCCATTTGTTGCCCAAATGTTTTATACAATTCATTTTCTTGTAAAGCTTTATCTTGCCATGCTTCTTTTGTAGCAGGAAGGGAATTGGTCATTTCCATCCATTTGACTTGCGTTTTCGGACTGCTCATGAATGCGATAAATTTCAATGCAGCGTCTTTATGCTTCGTATATTGGAAAACTGACAAGTTAGAACCGCCCAACGCCGAGATGTTGTTTTCCTTTTTTGGGAGAACCGCTGTTGCCCATTTTCCTTTTAAGTCAGGGGCTTGATCGTTGATTAACTTAACCATCCAAGGGCCGCTGATGAACATCGGAATGATGCCGCTTCGGAAGGCTTGTACGATATCCATTCCTAAGTCTTTCGGTGCAGAACCATCCTTAAAGAAGCTGTTCAAATACTCTACAGCCTCTACAAATTCTTTTTGGTTGAACAGCGGTTTGTTCTGTTCGTCAAGCAATTTAGAGCCGTTTTGACGGGCGAACATAAACGCCAAAGTTTGTTCATTAGTATCAATGCTTATCCCATATTTATTGTCGCTCGGTTTAGCTAATTTTTTCGCTGCATCTCGCAATTCTTCCCATGTTTTTGGAGCCTCATTGTATCCGACTTCTTTCAATAAATCTGTACGATAGTAGAGAACTCGCGTATCAATGTACCATGGAATGCCTACTACTTTGTCTTCATACTTTGTTGTTTCTATAGAACCGGGATAGAAGTTATCTTCACTAAACTCAGGATACTTTTGAATATATGGTTTTAAATCCAATAGTGCATTAGCCGATGCAAACTCAGGGATCCAAGTTGTGCCCATTTGGATAACATCAGGCCCTTTTTTGGATGCTACAGCTGTTAATAGTTTATCGTGGGCTTGATCCCAAGGGATGGCTTGGACTTTCACATCGATATCTGGATTTTCTTTTTCAAAGTCTGTTACGATTTTTGGAAGGGATTTTGCCTCTTCTCCCATTGCCCATACGTTAATGGTTGTTTTATCTGTTGATGTGCTTGATCCGGACGAACAGCCTGCAAGTGTTCCTGAAATAAGAAATGTACTTAGTAAGGCGGTTGTCAAAAATTTTTTTCTCATTACGACATTCCCCCAAACATTCTTTTTCCTTATATCATCAAGAAATGCAAATGGTAAAACCATCCTGTTAATTGTCATATTTTACTTATTATACATAAAAATTACTATCTGTTAGTTGCTATTTTCATTTTTGATTGGTTGGCAGAGCTTCCTCATGAGTGCTCATTGTTTCCTAGGTAGACAAATAAGGCAACTTCTCTCTTTCTGTCCCCCCCCCTAAATGATAATGGTTTATTGTTAGTCTAAGCCTAAAACAGACGGTTGGCAACTCCCCCCCTGGTATGTGTGGTGATGTTTCAATAAAGGTGAAACGTTTCGATATATGACAAAAAGTCAACCGAAACAACCTTTCGATTGAAACGTTTCGATAAAATTATTATAATCCTATCTGTAATCGTTTTCAAGCATGTTTTTTAATTCTTTAATCAATTTATTTAAAACATTTATCTTAAGAGGGATTTGTGTATAGAAATAGTAGTAAAAGGTGATGTTTTTTGTGTTTTTTGGAGAAACGTTTCGATAAGAAATTGACTCATCCTAATGAAAGCGTTTATAATCCAATTATAAACCAATCGAAACGTTTCTATTCTTTGTGATTGCTAGAGAACCAATACGTGTTTGTAGCAACAAAAAATGGGGGATCAGAAAATGACGGAACAAGAAAAAAGGATACTCACTATTATTGAAGAGATGACATTGGATGAGAAAGTTGCCCAATTGGTGCAGCTAGCCCCACCTTTTTTCGAGGGAGCAGCAAACGAGGGACAGATTACAGGTCCCATGGCAGCGATAAAAGTGAATAAAGAAGTCGTTCGCAATAGCGGCTCAGTGCTCGGTACCTCAGGTGCGAGAGAAGTTATTCATATTCAAAGAACCCATTTGAAGAACAATCGCTTAGGCATCCCTTTGTTATTTATGGCTGATGTGATTCACGGCTATAGAACCATTTTTCCGGTTCCACTGGCAATTGGCTGTTCATGGGATTTGGAACTAGCCGAAAAGAGTGCTGAAATTGCCGCTAAGGAAGCCGCGATATCGGGAGTGCATGTGACGTTTGCACCAATGGTTGACTTGGTACGGGATCCGCGCTGGGGGAGAGTGGTAGAATCGACAGGAGAAGATCCTTACTTAAACAGTCAGTTTGCCCGGGCGTTTGTTCGCGGTTTCCAAGGGGAGAACTTGCAAAATGATTTTGATCGGGTTGCTGCTTGTGTTAAACATTTTGCTGCGTATGGAGCACCAGAAGGCGGGCGCGACTACAATACGGTTAACATGTCCGAACGGCAGTTGCGGGAGTCCTATTTGCCTGCTTACAAGGCTGCGATTGATGAAGGCTGTGAAATGGTGATGACATCGTTCAATACTGTAGATGGTATTCCGGCTACAGGAAACCGATGGCTGATGCGAGATTTGCTTCGAGATGAATGGAATTTTGATGGTGTCCTGATTTCGGACTGGGGAGCTGTCAAAGAAATGATTCCACATGGTGTGGCTGAGGATGAAAGGGAAGCGGCTTATAAAGCCATTCAGGCAGGGGTGGATATTGAAATGATGTCCGCATGTTACATTCACCACCTCAAGGAGCTCGTCGAAAGCGGATGGGTTGACGAAACATTAATTGATGAGGCCGTATTCCGCATTTTACGGTTAAAACAAAAATTAGGGCTGTTTGAACATCCGTATCGGGGAGCCGATGAGAAACGGGAAAAAGAGATCATCCTCTGCGAAGAGCATCGTCAAGCAGCACGTGAATTAGCAACAAAATCATGCGTTTTATTAAAAAATGAAGGGGTTCTTCCGCTTAACCGGGACAAGAAGATCGCTTTGATTGGGCCGTTTGCTCAAAGCGGCGATATTTTAGGTCCGTGGTCATGTCTTGGTTCCAAAGATGAGGCGATTCCGTTATATGACGGGTTCAAAATGAAAGTTGATCCATCGCTTCTTTTGGTTGCTAAAGGATGTGACATTGAAACAACAACGGAGAAACAGTGGCAAGAAGCTCTTGATATTGCTCGTGAAGCAGATGTCATTGTGTTAGCGTTAGGCGAGCATTCAGACATGAGTGGAGAAGCTGGGTGTCGTGCGGATATTCGTTTGCCAAGAGTTCAACTTGAATTGATTTCGGAACTAAAACAGTTTAATAAATCGTTGATTGCTGTGTTATTTAACGGGCGTCCTCTCGATTTACACGGAGTGGTCGATCAAGTAGATGCCGTTTTAGAAGCATGGTATCCAGGAACAGAAGGTGGGGCAGCTATTGCTGATTTATTGTTTGGAGATGCGAATCCTTCTGGAAAATTAACGATGTCATTCCCATATTCGGTCGGGCAAATACCAGTGTATTACAACTGTTTCAATACCGGTCGCCCGAAAGATGCGCCGGATGCTCAAGAACGTTATGTATCGCAATATTTGGATATTCCAAATGAACCGTTGTTTCCATTTGGATTCGGGTTGAGCTATACAACATTTTCATATAGCGAAGTAGTGTTGTCTTCAGATTATATGACTCCAGACCAACCTCTTTCCATTTCTGTAAACGTAACGAATACAGGAAAAGTGGCTGGTGAAGAGGTGGTTCAGCTTTATGTGCGTGATATCGCAGGAGAAGTTGTTCGTCCGGTGAAAGAACTAAAAGGGTTTCAAAAAGTCTTTCTGCAACCTGGCGAAACAAAAAAGGTAACATTTACTTTAACAGAGGAGCAACTTCGTTATTACCATTCGGACTTGCAATTTACAAGTGATGCTGGAACATTTGTTGCTTATATTGGCCCCAATAGCCGGGATGTAATGGCTCTTACGTTCAAGTTGGTAAAATAAGGAGAGATAAAGATGGCGATGATAGCAGATTCAACATTTAACATCGAAGCGGGAGATTACCGATTTACTTTTTTGAATAGTGGCGACCTTTGTGTAGCAACGCATAAAACAACGATGATTAATCAGGTGATGGCTAACCCGATCGATGGATCATTGAACAATCTGTATTTGCGGATACACAACGATTCTGGTATAAGAGTGTTTCCGCTGTTGGGAATTCGCTCTGAAAGCAAAGTAGGTTTTTCAAATTCCCAAGTTTTTTGGGAAGGAAAGATTCATCACATTCGTTATCGTGTGATCTTTACCCTTACAGAACAGGGAGTTTGGTTTTGGGATGTGACTGTTGATGGTCATGATGCAGAAATCGATATCATTTATGGCCAAGATTTAGGCCTTGCTGATAAAGGTGCTGTTCGAACAAATGAGGCGTTTATATCGCAATATATTGATCACAAAGTATTTAAAGACGAGCATAAAGGATTTGTTGTCTGCTCCCGTCAAAACTTGCCTCAACATGGATCTTTTCCTTATATACAGCAGGGGGCTTTAACAAAAGCCGTTGGCTATTCAACAGACGGTTTCCAATTTTTTGGGTTGTCATATAAGGAAACCAATGAACCTGAAGCATTGACAAAGGAAACTCTTGCTAATGAAGTGTACCAGTATGAGTTCGCTTATATTGCCTTGCAATCTGAGAAGGTAAAATTAAAAGGGGAAGCACGATTTGTTTTTTATGGTCTTTTTAAAGAAAATCATCCTTCAGCCGTTACTTCCTTAGAGTATGGAAAGGAGATATTCGATGCCTGGGAATGTGTAAATGCTAAAGGGGAAACAGCTGTTCAAGTTGTGGATAAGATAAAAATTTCCTCTGTTTTCGGAGCACCTTTGAGATCGGAGTCAATGACAAAAGAAGAAGTGGATCATTTCTTTCCCAAGCGTTATCAGGAAGAATGGGATGGAAACCAACTGCTTTCCTTCTTCACGGAAACATATGAGCATGTTGTTTTAAAGAAAAAAGAATTGCTTGTTGAGCGGCCACACGGTCATATTATTCTATCTGGAAAAAATACAAAACGGTCATCCAACATCATGACGTCGACATCTTATATGTACGGGGTGTTTAATTCGCAAATTGCTGTTGGTAATACATCGTTCAACAAAATGTTAACGAATACCCGTAATGCGTTGAACGTCATGAAGACACCCGGTCAACGCATTTACGTAGAAATAGATGGTGTATACCGTTTATTAACCATGCCATCGATGTTTGAAATGGGATTTAACTATGCACGGTGGTTTTATAAAACGACAGACGATTTGTTGATTATTACGAATTATACAACGGTTGATGCACCAGAAGTGCATTTGCATGTCCGCTCTGCCAGCGGCAAAGCCTATCGTTACCTTGTTACGAACCAAGTATCGATGAATAACCATGAATACGAAGTACCGTTCCTGATGAAAACAAAGGGGCAAACGATTTCGTTTTATGCGGATCAAGCATCGGATAGTGCTAAAACATATCCTAACTTATGTTATCAGTTGCAGGTATCTGGTGCGGATGTTAAGGTCGCGGATGAACGAAAGTTTGCATCAAACGTTTTGCCGCAGTCTGCTTCTCTTGTTGTTCTGGACGTAAGTGCAACGAGTGAGTGGACAATAACAATCCAAGGCCTTCTTGACGGTAAGGAAATGCCTTTTGTTGGACGGAAGGCGGAAACAGAAATTGAATGTTATCGTGCCTTTTATCAAACAGTCATGAACGGGTTTTTCTTATCCCAGAATGGGGAAGTAACGGATGAACTGAGAAGAGTGAATGCTCTTGCTTGGTGGTATACACACAATATGTTTGTTCATTATTTAGTTCCACGCGGACTCGAACAATATACTGGGGCTGCTTGGGGAACGAGGGACGTATGTCAAGGGCCAACCGAGTATTTGATGGCAGCCCAACATTACGGAGCAGTTCGCGATATTTTAAAAACCGCATATTCTCATCAGTATGAAAACGGCAACTGGCCACAGTGGTTTATGTTTGACGAGTACTCTCGGGTTCAGCAGGAAGAAAGTCATGGCGATATTATTGTTTGGCCATTGAAAGTGTTGGGGGACTATTTGATTGCAACGAAAGATTACGGCATTCTGCAAGAAAGGGTTCCTTATACGAAACGAGACAGTTTCGAGTTTACAGAAGAAACGGCTACTATATGGGAACACGTCAAAAAAGCGATTGCCTGCATTAAACAACATTTTTTACATGGGACGCATCTATCATCGTACGGGGATGGCGACTGGGATGACACACTTCAGCCGGCTAACGCTCAACTGAAACAATATATGGTAAGTAGTTGGACGGTTGCATTAACTTACCAAGCTTTTCGTCAGTTATCGCGCGCTTTAGTAGATGTGGATGGAGAAGAGGCGACACAACTTAAAGCATTGGCTTCGGCAATCGAGGCAGATTTTCATCGCTATATACTGTCATCAGAAGTAATTCCGGGGTTCATCTATATGGAGAAACCGGGGAAAGTAGAGATGATGCTTCATCCCGACGATGCAAAAACAGGAATTCACTATCGTTTGATTCCGATGACCCGAGGAATCATCAGTGAATTGTTGGCACCAGAACAGGCAGAAGCTCATTATCAACTTATCAAGGAGAAATTGTATTTTCCAGACGGTGTTCGTTTGATGGATCGGCCTGCTAGGTATGATGGAGGCGTAAGCACTCATTTTAAGCGTGCCGAACAGGCAGCTAATTTTGGTCGGGAAGTTGGCCTTCAATACGTCCACGCTCATATTCGTTTTGTCGAGGCGATGACGAAACTAGGAAAGGCTGAAGAAGCATGGAACGGCTTATCAATTATTAATCCAGTAGGAATTCAAGACGTTGTGCCGAATGCAGAACGACGGCAAAGTAATGCATATTTCAGTAGTTCAGACGGAAAATTTAACACGCGCTATGAAGCGCAAGAGCAGTTTGACCAATTGCGTGAAGGAAAGATACCGGTAAAAGGCGGCTGGCGTATTTATTCAAGCGGTCCAGGGATATATATGAATCAGTTGATTTCCCATTGTTTAGGAATTCGTCTGTTGGCAGGTGATCTCGTCATTGATCCGGTACTACCGCAAAAGCTTGATGGGCTCGAGTTTCATTTTAAGTGGATGGGGCGTCCAGTTACATTTGTTTATCATCTTCGCGGTCAATATATAAATCGTGTTGTCGTTAATGGCCGGGATATTGAAGCACAAACCATGACAAACCGTTATCGTAACAGCGGTGTTCGAATTAGCCAACAAGATCTCAACGGCTTACTAAGAGAGGATTCGAATATCATTGAGATTTTTATGCAGTAACGTTTGAGCGGTCTTGATAGGGCCGCCATATTTTTTGGGGAATCAGGGAGAGAATAGAAGCGATCTGGATTTGTATAAAAAATTAAGTAAACAATGTATAATATATGGAAAGAGTACGTGGGTTAGATAGGAGAGAGTTTTGATGGTTAGTATTAAAGACATTGCGAAAAAAGCGGGAGTTTCTATATCAACAGTTTCTTATGCTTTGAACGGCAGTCCGAAGGTAACAGAAGAAACGACCGCGAGGATTTTAGCGATTGCGAAAGAATTGAATTATGTGCCGAACGCAGCGGCGCGAACATTAAAAAAACGGGAAACAAAAATTATTGGCGCTTTTTTAACTAATTATAGCGGGGCATTTTATGGTCAGCTGCTGCAAGGGATGCTTGAAACTTTGGAGAATAACGGGTATGAACTTATTGTCTGCAGTGGTAAACAGTCACATCGTTTTTTGCCGGAACGAATGATTGATGGCGCTATCATTTTAGATCAAACGTTTTCCAGTGAAGAATTGCTTAACTACGCCGACCGTGGACATAAACTAGTCGTTCTGGATCGAGAACTGGATCATCCAAACATTAGCCAAGTATTGCTTGATAATAAAGCTGGCGCTACCTTGGCAATGGATTATTTAATCGAGAGGGGCCATCGTAAAATCTATGTTGTTACAGGACCGAAGGGTTCATATGATTCTGATCAGCGTTTGAAAGCCGTCAGGCAAGTGATCGAACGCCATCCGCATATCGATTATACAGAGATTGAAGGGGACTTTCATAAGCCGTCTGGAGAACGTGCAGCACAGCAAATTATCGAGAAGTATGACCAACCAGTTGCAGTCTTTTGTTTAAACGATGAAATGGCGATTGGTATGTACAACTTTTTGGATAAGACAGATTATAAAGTCGGTGAGCATATTCACATTATCGGTTTCGATAACATTGAAGTGTCTCGTTATACTCGTCCTCGTCTAGCAACCATTGAATATTCAAAGCGCAAATGGGGCTCTATTGCTTCCGAACATCTATTGAAACTAATTGCTGGTGAGCCGGTAGAGCCTGAGAGAATTTATGTTACCCTAATTCCAGGAGAATCGGTGCAAATAGTAGATGGAACTGTTGGAAGTTAAAAAATGGATGGGCAAACAAAGGGGTAAAAGTGGGGGAGGGAGATGATGGAGAACAAATCTACAGTCTTTCAGAACGAAATGCTGAAAACTATTATTGACAGTGCTCATGAGGGAATTGTCGTTGTGGATGAAAAAGGAAAAATCATTTATATAAATAAAAGTTATTGCGAGTTTTTGGAAAAAGAGCAGGAAGAAGTTATCGGCAAGCACGTAACGGAGGTGATTGAAAATACGAGAATGCATATTGTTGTTCAAACCGGAAAAGAAGAGATGGCTGATTTACAATATATAAAAGGAAACTATATGATTGCCAACCGTATTCCCATTGTGATCAATGGGAGAATCGTCGGAGCGGTCGGAACAGTTATTTTTCGCGATGTTCATGAATGGAAACGGATGAATAGCCATATTAAAAGTTTGTTATTGCAATTACAAACGTATTTAGAGGAAAGGAACGAGGACAATGGAGCGAAATATACATTAAGAGATATTGTTTCCCAATCAAAACAAATGGAAATGTTAAAGGAGCGAGTAAAACGTATTGCTGATAGTGACGTTTCGGTGTTGATTCGCGGGGAAAGCGGCACGGGTAAAGAGTTGTTCGCCCATAGCATTCATCAGTTAAGCAGCCGAAGTCATAAGCCGTTTATCAAGGTCAACTGCGGTGCTATTCCCGATCACTTATTGGAATCAGAACTGTTTGGCTACGAAGAAGGAGCCTTTACTGGAGCGAAAAAAGGCGGAAAAAAAGGAAAGTTTCAATTAGCTGATGGCGGAACGGTTTTTCTTGATGAAATTGGCGATATGCCGTTGCATATGCAAGTGAAATTGTTGCGCGTTTTGCAGGAGAAGGAGATTGAACCGGTGGGGGCAACAAAAACAGTTCCCGTCGATGTCCGAATTATCGCTGCTACCAATCGGCCCTTGGAAAAGTTGATCGAAGAAAAACGGTTCCGTGAAGATTTATACTACCGTATTAATGTCGTGTCGATTTTCATTCCTCCTTTGCGTGAGAGGCCAGAGGATCTCAGCGCATTGGTGCATCATTTCGTGAATAAGATCAGCAAGCGCTTGGGAAAACGAATCACAGCCATTGATGAGAACGTATGGCATATTTTTTCTCAACATTCATGGCCGGGGAACATCCGTGAACTTGAAAATGTCATGGAAGTGGCTGTTCACTTTGCTGAAGGAGAAACGATTACCGTTGAAGCATTACCGGAGTATTTAAGAGCCAATTCCGTATATCAATTGCAAGGAAAAACACTAAAGCAGCTGCTTGAAGAAACGGAGAAGGCAATTATCAAAAAAAGTTTGTCGCTTCATCAGAACGATAAAGTAAAGGCAGCTGAGGCTTTAGGCATTAGCAAGTCAACGATGTATGAGAAGATAAAAAAATACGGTCTGGATGGTTAGTTTTCCGGAATCTTGGAATTTGTTCCGAGATTCCGGATTTTTTGTGTGAACAACATACAAGTGAAGTAGTGTTTGGGTAAGGAATAAAGTTTTTATTGAACAAATGTCCGAGTTTTTGGAATAAAGAAAGAGATGTTGAACTCGTTATTCTGTCTGCTCTTAATATATTTTGTTGGCATCATTCTTGCTTGTATAAGTGAACGAAGAAATCAATAACACATAGGGAGGTAAAACACCAATGAAGCAAGTACATTCGTCTTTTATCGAGGCGGTGAAAGACATTCCAGATGGGGCAACGATTATGGTTGGCGGCTTCGGTCTTGTCGGCATTCCGGAAAACTTAATTCTCGCGTTAGCGGAAACCGGTGTCAAGGATTTAACGGTTATCTCCAATAATTGCGGTGTGGATGACTGGGGACTGGGATTGCTCCTCAAAAATAAGCAAATTAAGAAAATGATCGCTTCTTATGTTGGAGAAAATAAAAAGTTTGAACGCCAAGTTCTCAATCAGGAAATAGAAGTGGAATTAATTCCCCAAGGAACGTTGGCGGAACGTATTCGCGCTGGTGGGGCCGGAATTCCAGCCTTTTATACTCCTGCCGGAGTTGGCACTCCGATTGCCGAAGGGAAAGAAGTCCGAGTATTTAACGGCAAAGAGTATATTCTTGAAACAGCGTTAGTTGCTGACTTTAGTTTAGTGCGTGCGTGGAAAGGAGATAAAATGGGGAACTTGATTTACAATAAAACAGCGCGCAACTTTAACCCGATGATGGCGGCAGCAGGGAAAGTTACGATTGCAGAAGTGGAGGAACTTGTGGAAATTGGAGAATTGGATCCGGATCACATTCATACGCCGAGCATTTATGTACAACGATTAGTAGTTGGAAAACAAGAAAAACGGATTGAACGTCTAGTTGTTCGCTAGTATGTCAAAGAAGGGAGCAAGTGAAAACAATGAATAAACAATCCATTCGTGAAAGAATTGCCAAGCGTGCTGAACAGGAGATTGAAAACGGTTTCTACGTCAATTTAGGGATTGGAATACCAACTCTTGTCGCCAATTTTATTCAATCGCATAAAAAGGTGGTGCTGCAATCTGAAAACGGATTGTTAGGGATTGGACCTTACCCTCTCAAGGATGAGGTAGACCCCGATTTAATCAATGCCGGGAAAGAAACGATAACGGCTATTCCCGGAGCTTGCTATTTTAGCAGTGCCGAATCATTTGCCATGATCCGTGGCGGTCATATCGATGTAGCTATTTTAGGAGGAATGGAAGTTTCGGAAGAGGGTGATCTTGCTAATTGGATGATCCCTGGAAAAATGATTAAAGGCATGGGAGGAGCGATGGATCTAGTGCATGGAGCGAAAAAGATTATTGTTGTTATGGAGCATGTTAGCAAGGATGGAAAACCGAAGATTGTGAAAAAGTGTAGTCTTCCGTTGACAGGAAGGAAAGTGGTCAACCGCATTATTACCGAAAAAGCGGTTATAGACGTGACCGAGAATGGCTTGAAGTTAGTAGAAATTTTGGATGGAAGTAGCGTCGAAGAGATTCAATCTCTGACAGAACCAACATTGATTATCGATGAAACGCTTTTTATTCAGGCATAATTTTGTCTAGGGGTGATCGGGGATGTGGAGCATGATCGGTCTAATTGGGGGATTGGCATTACTCATTTATTTAACCATGAGAGGAATGAATTTATTTATTGCTGCGCCACTATGCGCATTCGTAGTGGCTGTTTTCAGCGGATTGCCGCTCTTTCCGCAGTTGGTTGGCGGAGGGGAAGCCAATTTAGTCGGAAATTATATGACGGGATTCTCAAGCTTTATTCAATCTTGGTATCTAATGTTTTTATTAGGTGCTATTTTTGGTAAATTAATGGAAGACAGTGGGGCGGCTCATAGCGTTTCGAAATGGATTGTGGATAAGTTGGGAATGAAGCATGCAGCGTTGGCCATTGTGATTGCTTGTGCCGTTTTAACATATGGAGGAGTCAGCTTATTCGTCGTGGCATTTTCTGTTTATCCGATGGCTGTGAGTTTGTTTAAGCAAGCTAATTTGCCGCGCCGCTTTATTCCAGCAGCCCTTGCGTTTGGTTCTGTGACATTTACGATGACGTCAGCGGGGTCTCCCGAAATTCAAAACTGGATTCCGATTGAATATTTAAAGACGTCTCCATATGCTGGATGGGAAGTCAGTCTCATCGTTGCAATTTTTATGGCTTTGTTCGGCTACTGGTGGTTGAAGAAAATGATCGATAAAGCAGTGGCGAGAGGGGAGAGATTTGTTTCTAGATTAGGCGACCCGGTCGAAGAAGGCCAAGAACTGCCTCATCCCGTTCTCGGTCTCATTCCGCTTTTGGTTGTATTAGTGATTTCGTTTGTGTTTCATGATTCCTTAAAACAATCGGCACTCATTGTGGCTTTGCTTGGTGGTGTCATCGCTACGTATGTATGCAATTATAAGTATTTCAAAAATTTTGAAAATGCTGTATCTGAGGGAACGATCGGAGCATTAATCGCCTTAGGGAACACAGCGGCGGTGGTTGGGTTTGGCGGCGTGGCGAAGGCTGTTCCTGCCTTTCACACAGCGGTAGAAACGATTACGAGCATTCCGGGCAGCCCATTAATTGGGGGAGCTATTGCGGTTAGTGTCATTGCAGGAATGACGGGTTCAGCATCTGGAGGACAGGCTATTGCGTTGCCGCTCATCGCGCCGCACTATCTGGATATGGGAGTCAATCCGGAAGCGCTGCATCGTGTGGTTGCCATTTCTTCTGGAGCACTCGATTCGTTGCCGCATAACGGATATGTAGTTACAACGATTCGAGCGATTTGTGGGGAAACCCATCAGGATGCCTATAATGCGGTAGGGGCTTTAACCGTGATTGTTCCTGCGCTAGGGACGGTGTTGGCAATCATTTTATTTTCCCTTGGTTTAGGAATCTGAAGAAGTGCACAAAAGGGAAATGTCGTTTTATTGAAAGGATAGAGGGCATCACGCTTAGATGAAACATCGGTGGGGGGATCAGATAGTGGTAAAAGGAAAAGTAATGTTGATTACGGGAGCAGCGAGCGGAATTGGGTATGAAATGGCGAAAACCTTTGCTGAAAACGGCAGTAAAGTTGTGCTCACAGACATCCATAAAACAGCCATGGAGAAAGCGGCTGAATCGCTGCAAAATAGCGACTATGAGGCGATTGGCCTGAAGTGCGATGTCACGTCTGAGGAAGAGGTTAAAGCGGCCTTGGATGAAACGTTGAACCGATTCGGGCGGATTGATATTCTGATTAACAATGCAGGATTGCAGTATGTAGCCAATATTGAAGATTTTCCAACGCAGAAATTTAAACAGCTTGTTGATGTTATGCTCGTAGCCCCATTCATTGCTATTAAACATGTTTTTCCAACGATGAAACAACAAAACTATGGCCGTATTATTAACATCGCCTCCATTAACGGCTTAGTCGGTTTTGCTGGAAAAGCAGCATACAATAGCGCGAAGCACGGGGTCATTGGTTTAACAAAGGTGGCGGCCCTTGAAGGAGCACCGTATGGAATTACGGTTAATGCTCTATGTCCCGGATATGTCGATACACCGCTTGTCCGTAACCAATTGAGTGATTTAGCGGCTGCCAGAAATGTTCCGTTAGAAAAAGTATTGGAGGAGGTCATTTATCCGCTTGTGCCACAACGGCGTCTGTTGTCGGTTGAGGAAATTGCAAACTATGCGCTGTTTTTAGCGAGTGAACAAGCAAGAGGTATCACCGGGCAGGCGGTTGTCATCGATGGCGGGTATACGGCACAGTGAAGATGTTATGTGATGAGGGAGGAGCGATACAGAATGAGAGAAGTGGTCATTACAGCAGCCGTGCGCACACCGATTGGAACATTTGGCGGCGTCTTTAAAGACCTGTTGCCAACAGATTTAATTGTTCCTGTTTTAGAGGAAGCAGTAAAGCGCAGCCAAATTGAGAAAAGCGAAGTAAACGAAGTGATTTTGGGGCATTGCATTCAGAGGACGGATATACCTAATACAGCAAGAACGGCTGCCTTGCTAGCCGGATTTCCTCATACAACAACCGGTTTTACGATTCAGCGCCAGTGCGCTTCTGGAATGCAAGCGATTATTTCGGCGGCTATGCAAATTGAAGTCGGGCTGAGCGATGTGGTCATTGCCGGCGGCGTGGAAGCCATGAGTTCTAGTCCGTATATAGTAAAGCAGTATCGTTGGGGGGCGCGTTTACAGCACCAGCAAGTCTATGATAGCGTTTGGGAAGTTCTTGAGGACCCCATTCACCATGTGATGATGGGGGAAACGGCCGAGAATCTTGCCGAACAGTACGGGATCACAAGGGAAGAGCAGGATGAGCTGGCGTTGTTAAGCCATCGACGAGCTATTTTGGCGATGGAATCGGGATACTTTGATTCTCAAATTGTTCCGATCACGGTAAAAACACGGAAGGAAGAGATAGTTGTAACGAAAGATGAGCATCCACGAGCCGATGTGACGAAAGAAAAATTGGCTTCTTTAAAACCTGTATTTCGAAAAAATGGAACGGTAACAGCAGGGAATGCGTCGGGAATTAATGACGGTGCTGCTGCGCTTGTGCTCATGTCCGCCGAGTATGCGCAGCAACGAGGAATCCAGCCGCTTGCGAAAGTAGTTGGTTATGCTGTTGCCGGAGTGGATCCTCTAGTGATGGGACGCGGTCCGGTTCCAGCGGTACAAAAAGGATTAGAAAGGGTAAATTGGACGTTAGCGGAAGCCGATTTAATTGAAATCAATGAAGCATTTGCTGCTCAGTATTTAGCTGTAGAAAGGGAACTGCGTTTAGATAGAGATAAAGTGAACGTAAACGGAAGCGGCATCAGCTTGGGACATCCGATTGGATGCACAGGAGCGCGTATTGTCGTCAGTCTTATTCATGAGTTGCAGCGCCGTCAGCTTGAAAAAGGAATTGCCTCTTTATGCGTGGGCGGTGGAATGGGAACGGCGGTGTTTATTGAGGCTTTGTAAAGACTGGGCATAATATTTGTAAGGTGTTCCTAGAGTCAAAAATCGAACAACGAAGGGAGTCCAAAAGCGTCTGCTTTTAGGCTCCCTTGATCTATTTTTTGTTTCTTTCTCCTTTGTGGAGCAATTCACAACAATGGCATGAAAATCGAGTAGGATTTTTTCGGGCAACTGTCGAATAATCCACTATTGAGAATCTAGAGGGGCGGTGATTTAGTACAAAATAGTGCTATTCCATCTGTTTCTCAGTTAGAAAAACCTGGCGAAATCAGCCTTCTTTTTTGGCGAGATGCCGCTGATTTGCTCGTGGCAGCCATTTTTCACCGGCCTTCTAGAGATGTGCTCAGTTCAACAGGAATTGTTCATCAGAGGGGGGATTGAATGAACTATCTATCTTCAGTTATAGAGACAAAGTTTATTCCGCCTTATCTCAAGGAAACGGTGATTGTACGCCCATCCTTGATGAAAAAATTAATTCGTATGAAAAACTATCCCCTCACCATTATTCACTCGGGACCGGGTTATGGCAAAAGTACATCGTTGGCTTTGTTGCTTAGCAATTCATATACACCGTTTTGCTGGTATACGGTTTCAGAACAGGACGATAACTTTTTTCCTTTTCTTATCCATATGGTCTATTGTGTTCGTACGCTATTTCCTGATTTTGGGATGGAACTGCTGACGGTCCTTGAACAAGAGGCTTCTTCTAACTATGATCAAGAAAAAGTTGAATTTATTTGTTCAAAGTTTATTAATGAGATGAAAGCCCTTCGCGAGGAATTTATCCTTGTACTCGATGATTTTCACTTGCTTGACCGTTCGGAATGGATCAGTCGATGGATGAAACTGTTTATCGTGCACAAGCCAGCGAATGTTCATCTTGTGATCTCAAGCAGAGGCCGCCCTCCTTGGGATATTTTAGAGACGATGAAAGTCAAAGGGGAAATGTTAGAGATCACGGAGAAGGACTTAGTATTTTCGAGAGAGGAAATAGATGTCTTGTTTTCTGATTCCTACGGAATTCCTTTGGACTGGGAGACTGTCGAACAAATCTATACTATGACAGAGGGATGGATCATCGCTATCCAGATGATTTGGCACCAAATGAAAATGAAGCCGGATTATTCATTTTCTAACACTCAATCGGCCTCTATGGATGATTTATTTCGTTTTCTGGCTTTAGAAGTGTTTTTTAAGCAGCCAGACGTGGTGCGTGATTTTTTAGAGCGGACCAGTGTGTTTGAAGAATTCTCGGAATCTGTTTGTCATCTATGGTTTTCAGAGGAAGATACACGTTATATTTTAGACTACTTAATGAGGCAAAATTTATTTATCAATCCGATTAGTGAGGGACGATACCGTTATCACGCATTGTTCCGGGAATTTCTGCAATCACAAATCAGTAAAAAGGCAGACGTTTTTTATCATACTCATCAACAAGCTGCTGATTATTATATTCGTTCGCAAAACTACGAAAAAGCGATCCTTCATTTGTTAGAGATCAAGGAGTACGAGCGGATAGCTGTCATCCTTCAGCCCAACGGCAGATCGATGTTGGAAGAAGGGAAAATCGAGACACTTCTCAAAGTTCTTCTTCAAATTCCCGAACATGTAAAAAATCAGTACTATATGCTTTGGTTTTATCAAGGGGAAATTTATCGATATCGATCACAATACGAAGAGGCCCTCGATTGCTATCGACGGATGGAAAGCAACGCGGAGATAAAAAATGATGGAATCGGCATAGGTTTAGGAGTGGAAGGGCAAGCAAGGGTATATCTTGACACGGTGCAACCGAGCAAAGCAGATCCATTGTTGAGAAAAGCCATTGTATTACTGGATCACCCACACTCTGATCAGTTTGGTGGGAATGAGAGAAAACGATCACTGTATGTTCTTATGGCTGAAAATTTGCTGAATATGGGGAATACTGTGGATGCGGAAAAGTGGTATTTACAAACGAAATCGTTCGAAGATGGTACAAAACATTTAAAAATGATTGAATTAGAAGCGCGGCTTTATTTAAGAACAGGGCGGCTTAAACAAGCAAAAGAAATTTTGAAAAACTATAGGGAAAAGCAAAACGAGCAGCTATATTTATCGAGAGCGCACCGGACGAGTGAAATTTTACTGGCGCTCATTTGTGTATATATGGGAGAAGTCGAAGAAGCAAAAAAACTGGCTGAGTCGGGAATCCTCCAGGGAATCAAATGGAAAGCACCTTTTGTTGAGGCTTGCGGATGGATGAGAAAAGGACATGCGTTGCAGTTCAATCATGTATATGAGCAAACAATGGCTATTCATTGTTATGAAACAGCCATTTGTATGATGGATGATATGAACATTTCACGCGGAAAAGCTGAGCCTTGGATGGGATTATGCTTGCTGTATGGAAGAAGCGGCTGCTATGATCTAGCATTGGAATGTGGGATGAGAGCGCTTTCGGAAACAGAAAAGGTGAAGGATATTTGGCTGTCATCATTTATTCTCCTTGCCCTAGGAATTGCGTTGTATTATAGCGGTGATATTCAAAAAGCACGACAAATGTTTCACCAATGTTTATCGATCTTTCAGCAATGCGGTTGTCAATACGGTTTAATGGTTTCATATTTTTGGATCTCGCTGCTGGAATTTGAGCAAAAAAATGAACAGGCATTTCATGCATCCTTTCAACAATGTTTGCATCTGATCGATAAACAAGATTATTCATTTTTTGTTGAGAAAAAAACATTGTTTGGTCCGAATGACTTACAAAGCATCATACCGATGTTAATGAAAGCGAAAAAACAAGGGATCGAAACACATACCGCCAGTCGATTGCTTGAACGAGTGGGAATGAAAGACGTTTCTTTTCATCCTGGCTACACGTTGAAAGTTCGCACTTTGGGAGAGTTTAAACTGTTTTTGGGACAGAAAGAAGTGAGTGAACGGGAATGGAAGCGGGAAAAGGCCAAAGAACTGTTTCAATTGTTCATTACCCGGCGCGGCCAGCTGTTGCCGCGAAGCAAAATATTATCTTTGCTTTGGAAGGACAGTCATGAAGCGGCAGCGGAACGGGATTTTAAAGTGGCGCTGAACGCGTTGAACAAAGTCATCGAACCCCATCGTAAAGCGCGTTCGGAATCATTTTTTATCGAAAGGCGGGGGGTGTTGTATGGATTAAGCAGTAAAGCGGTCATTGAAATTGATGCTGTCCAATTTCAAACGTTGATTGAAAAAGGATTGGAAGAGAGGGACCGAGACGCGGCTGCCGAAATGTTAAAACAAGGACTCGGTCTATACCAAGGCGATTATTTGCCGGATCGTCTTTATGCGGACTGGTGTGCCGAAGAGAGAGAAAGACTGCTCCTTTTATTTTTGAAGGGAGCGGAGCGGTTGGCGCAAATTAACGTGTCGCAGGAGAATTTTGATGAAGCGATTTATTGGTGTGATCAAATACTGGCTAGAGACCGTTGTTGGGAAGAAGCCTATCGGTTGTTGATGTATTGCTATTATCGGAAAAATAACCGTACTTATGCGGTCAAGCTATATAAAAAATGCTGCGAGCAATTGAAAAACGAGCTTGGTGTCGAACCGTTGGAAACGACAAAGCAAATGTTTGAAATGATTACAATGAATTGACGGCACGTTTGTCTGCGATAATATCGATTTTCACGATGTGTTCATCATCTGGGGTTATGGTATACCGCCTCCTTCCTATCTTTCATTGGCATCGCAAGCCTTGTAACGCGTTCAGGGGAGCCTCTTTCAAGGGGCACTGGGTTGTTCTCCTTGTCCAATGTGGGTGACGTACGTTCAGTCGCTTCCTAGCTCTAGCATATTACGGGCGGGGAGCGTTTTATTTTGGTGCTAGGTGTCGTCAAATCATATTTGCCTATGTGTTCCGCCGTTTAGGAGGCGGTTTTTTTGTCGACAGATGTTTGTAACTGAATTGCAACTGTTTTATCTCATAATACATTCAAACGATGTTAAACCAAAGGGGGAAGGCGAGTTGAAAAGAAGGAAAAAATTGTTTAACTGGATGGGGACTCTGGCTGTCGCTGCCCTTTTCTTCGTATCGGCATGTAGCAGCAAAACAACTGAAGACGATCAAGAGAGTGGGGGAGACACTGTCGGTCAAGGCACAATCAAAATTGGTGTGCTAGCGTCTTTAACAGGTCCGTTGGAGGCGTATGGAAAACAGACAGTTAATGGATTCGAGTTGGGGCTTGATTATGCGACAAACGGCACTCGAGAAGTAGCGGGCAAAAAAATTAAGGTTATTTACGAAGATACGGAAACGAAACCAGATACGGCGGTACAAAAGGCAACAAAGCTGTTTGAAGACGACGGTGTAGATATCCTTGTCGGTTCTAGTTCATCAGGCGATACACTTGCTGTTTTGCCGCTTGCGGAAGAATACAAAAAAGTGATGGTCGTTGAACCAGCGGTAGCCGACAGCATCACCGGCGCAAACTGGAATAAGTATATTTTCCGCACCGCTAGAAATTCCTCGCAGGATGCGATTGCCGGGGCGCAAGCGATTGCCAAGGAGGGGGGCAAAATTGCTACGCTTGCCCAAGATAATGCGTTTGGACGTGATGGTGTAGCAGCGTTCAAAAAGGCGGCCGAAAAACTAGGAGCTGATATCGTCTTGGAAGAGTACGCTGATCCGCAAGGGGTGGACTTTACTTCCAATATTCAGCGAATCATCGAAAAGAAACCGGATTATTTATTTGTGATCTGGGCTGGCGCAAATTCCCCGTGGAAACAGCTGTCCGACATGAAGGTGCAAGAAAAAGGCATTAAAATTTCAACCGGCGCTCCGGATATTGCTGCACTGAAGACGATGAACGATATTGTTGGCATGGAAGGATTTACAGTGTACCATTACACCCTTCCAAAAAACAAAGTTAACGATTGGCTTGTCGAAGAGCACAAAAAGCGGTTTAATGGCCAAGTTCCAGATTTATTCACTCCAGGAGGAATGTCGGCGGCGATCGCTATTGTGGAAGCATTGAAAAAGACAAATGGCGATGCTAGTGGAGACGCGCTCGTTAAGGTTATGGAAGGCATGACATTCGAAACCCCGAAAGGTAAGATGACGTTCCGAAAAGAAGACCATCAAGCGTTGCAGACACTGTATGCTGTTAGGTTAGAACGAAAGGAAGGATTTGATTACCCGGTTCCTGTATTGATCAGGGAGCTGACTCCTGAAGAAACGGAGCCACCGATCATGAATAACCGGTAGACATCCACAGGGGAAGGGGATTCACATGCATTGGTTTGATCCTCCCCTTCCTCCCCTCAAAATAAAACAAGGGAGTGGGAAAGTGGGAACGATTTTAGAAACGAAACAGCTGACGGTTCGTTTCGGGGATCATGTGGCTGTAGACCATGTCAGCATCCAAATTGAAGAGCATGAGGTAAAGTCCATTATCGGCCCGAACGGGGCGGGAAAAACAACGTTTTTTAACTTATTAAGCGGACAGCTAAAACCGACGCATGGCCATGTGTTTTTTAAGGGGGAAAATATTACAAACCTACCTCCAGCTTTGAGAACAAGAAAAGGAATCGGACGATCTTTTCAGATTACTAATGTTTTCCCGCAACTGACTTGTTTTGAAAATGTCCGTCTTGCTGTGCAATCCAAGTCTAGGGTGTATTTTAACTGTTTTTCGAATGCAAAACGTTTTAAGGAAATTGAAGAGAAGGCATATGAGTGGCTCGAGCTCGTCTTGTTAGACAATAAGGCGGATGAGCTGGCTGTTCATCTTGCACACGGCGAAAAGCGGAAGTTGGAAATTGCCATGCTGCTTGCGTTAGAGACAGATCTTTTGCTTTTAGACGAACCGACAGCAGGTATGTCTCTTGAAGAAGTTCCGAAAATTCTTGAGGTGATTCAAAAAATTAAAGAACAACGAAATCGAACAATTTTATTAATCGAACATAAAATCGATATGGTTCTTGATTTGTCCGATACGATTATGGTGCTTTTCAACGGACGGTTACTTGCTGATGGAAAACCGAAGGAAATTATCAAGAATGAGCAAGTTCAGTCGGCATACTTAGGGGGAATATAAATGACTCTTTTGAAAGTGGAGGGCATTCATACATTTATTCAGCAATATCATATCCTCCAAGGCGTGTCATTGGAAGCAAAAGAAGGAAGGGTGACGGTCTTACTAGGGAGAAATGGGGCAGGGAAAACAACGACATTGCGTTCGATTATGGGGTTTCACAAAGTTAGCCGCGGTACCATTTATTTCAAAAATGAGCGTGTTGACTCTTTAGCCCCGCACGAAATCGCTCGTAAAGGAATTAGTTACGTTCCAGAAGATCAGGGAATTTTTAACGGGTTGACGGTCGGAGAAAATTTATACATTGCTATGCGGAAAAATGACGAAAAAGAGTCAGAGCGGCTCGATTATGTGCTGGCTCTTTTTCCTGACCTGAAAACATTTTGGCATAAGAAGGGCGGTCATCTAAGCGGCGGACAAAAGCAAATGCTTGCTCTTGCTAGAGCATATATCCAAGACAGTCAGTTGATGCTCATCGATGAACCGAGTAAAGGATTAGCCCCGATTATGGTTGAGAAGGTTAGTGAATCGATTATGGAGATGAAAAAGAAACGAACCATTATTCTTGTTGAACAAAATTTTATGATGGCCAGTGCAATCGGCGATGATTTTTACATTATTGACAATGGACGAACGGTTTATAGCGGAAAGATGGAACAATTGAGAGAAGATAAAGAGATGTGCCGACAGTATTTAGGGATTACGTAACAGGAGGGCAGGAGTATATGGACATTGTATTCAGTTTGATCATTAACGGCTTGGCGACGGGAATGCTGCTTTTTCTGCTCGCGGCTGGCCTCAGTCTTATTTTCGGTTTAATGGATGTGCTAAACTTCGCTCACGGGGCGCTGTTCCTTTGGGGGGCGTACGCCGGAGTTTGGGTTTATACATTAACGGATCATTTTTTGTTAGGAATATTGGCTGCAGTTGCGGCGGGGGCGGTCCTCGGGGCTTTACTAGAGCGGTTCATTATTCTCCCTGTTTACGGAAATCATACTCAACAAATTTTAATCACTTTAGGTGCCATGCTTGTGTTAGGGGAGTTAGTCAAAGTATTTTGGGGACCAAATCAAATTATGGCACAACCTCCGAAATATTTGTCGGGAAGCTGGGGAATTGGTGATTTCGTCGTCATTAAATATCGGCTGTTTATTATTTTCATTGGCCTCGTTGTATTGATTGCATTGTTGCTCCTACTAAACAGGACAAAAATCGGCTTAATTGTTCGCGCCGGTGTGATGAATAAAGAGATGGTTCAAGCGTTAGGAATTAATATTCGGAATGTATTTTTGTTTGTATTTATTCTTGGAGCATCCATGGCCGGGCTTTCCGGCATCCTCCTAGGGCCGTATTCCGGAGTCATTCATTCAGGGATTGGTTTGGAGTATGGGATTTTGGCATTCATTGTGGTGGTTATTGGAGGTATGGGAAGTATCGTTGGTTCTGTATTGGCTTCGGTGCTAGTCGGGCTGGCCGGCTCATTTGCGGCGTATTATATACCGGAAATTTCAGTTGGTGTCAATATGCTGCTTATGTTACTCATTTTAATGTTTAAACCGTCAGGACTAGTCGGAGATCGGGAGGTGACATAAGAAATGCAGCCATCAAAACGCTTCTTCCTGTCGTTCTTTATTTTGTTTGCTCTCGCTATGCTGCCTTTTCTTTATGATTCCCGGACATGGCTCATATTGTTTAGCCAAATTTTTATCTTCGCTGTATTTGCTATGAGTTATGATTTGCTGCTCGGGTATACGGGGGTCGTGTCATTCGGTCATGCGATGTTTTTCGGGATTGGTGCGTATACATTCGCCCTTTTCATGAAAAAAGCAGATGAATCAACCATGTCAACCGTGCTTTTGGCTGCTCTTGTAACAATCGCCTTATCAATGATTCTTAGTTTTATCATCGGTATGCTGACATTAAGACTAAAAAATCATTATTTTGCGATGTTAACCTTAGCTGTTGCCGGCTTGCTAATGGTAGCAGCAGAAAAATGGCGTTCCTTAACAATGGGGAATGATGGGTTTACTTTTATGGTGCCAGCTCTGCTTCGGGATCGATGGTCCTTTTATTTTGTTTCTCTCTTATTTATGGTGATTTCTTATTTCTGTTTACGCCGGTTCACAGAATCTCCTCTTGGAAAAGTACTGGCAGCGATCCGGGAAAACGAGACGCGGGCCGAGTCGCTTGGTTATCGTGTGCTCTATTATAGAGTCATTGCCAACGTGGTGGCGGGCATGTTTGCCGGATTAAGCGGCATGTTATATGCGGCGAGCTTACGTTTTGTCAACACATCGGTTTTCTCGACCGAAATCACGCTTGATGCGCTGTTAATGACGATCATCGGTGGTGTTGGCACCTTAATCGGGGCAATCATTGGCTCTGGTCTTATTGAACTAGCGAAACACGGTTTGATGGGTCTAGCGAAGGTACATTGGGTTTTTGAACGCTGGATTATCTTTTTCGGGATGGTTTATATTCTTGCTGTTATGTTTTTTCCAAAAGGGATTGTCGGCACAATCAGACAATGGAGGGATAAAAAAGCAAACATCGATACAACCAACCGTGAAAAAGCAGTATGAACAATCTTTCTAACGAGGATCGAAAATTAGGAAAGGAGCTGGGGCTATGAAAGATAAAAAAATAAAAATTAATGGTATTGATCTTCATTTAGTTGATTTCGGCGGGACAGGAGAAACGATTATTTGCATCCATGGTTTAACGGCGAATAGCCGCTACTGGGATTCAGTAGCCGAGCGGTTAATAGATAGTTATCGTGTGTTGGCCATCGATTTGCGCGGACGCGGTGATAGCACGAAACCCGCATCCGGATATAATATTCGCCAGCATGTCGAGGACATTTTGCAAGTTCTGGACTTTCTCAAACTCGAAAAAGTGATTTATATGGGTCATTCCCTTGGGGCGCTGATAGGTGTCAGCTTTGCCGCCACCTATCCACAACGATTATCACGTTTAATTCTTGTAGATGGAGGGGCAAATGTTGACGAACAAGTATTTGAAAAAATCCGTCCAGCTATCGACCGGCTTGATATGGTATTTCCTGATTTTACAACTTATCTGAACGAAATGAAGAAAAACCCTTTGTTTAGTGATTGGAACGAATATGTTGAACAATATTTTTATGCTGATGTCGAGCACCGGTTTGATGGTTCTGTCTGTTCGAAAGTATGTAAGAAAGCTATCATAGAAGAATTGAATATGTTGAAGCAAACAGCAATTGATGAGTTTTATGAGCACATCAATATTCCAACTTTATTATTATGGGCTCCGGATTCTTTCGGAGATGGCAAGACGTTTATGGTGACGAAGGAAAAATGGAGACAATTAACCTCTTCTTTATCCCATAGTTATTTTGTGGAGATCGATAATGCCAATCATTACTCGATTATTTTATCGAAGTATGAACAATTGGTAGATGAAGTTAAGAAGTTTTTACAAGATACGAAGAACATTTGTTTTCAAAACTAACTCTAAAGGCAGGGGACGATATGAAACATGTAGAATTAAAATCAGTTATACTGCCTAACGGGGAAACGATCGGCTATCGAGAAAGGGAGGGAGGAGAAAAGCCTGTCCTTCTTGTCCATGGCAACATGGTTTCATCTATGCATTGGGATGTTCTGTTTGAACGGATGGACGAGGTATATAAGCTTTATGCAGTTGACTTGCGCGGCCAAGGCATTTCGACCTACAATCGCCCGATTCAGTCACTGAAGGATTTTTCGGAAGATATTAAGCAGTTGCTCGATACGCTTGGCCTAAAAAAGGTGTCCTTGGTCGGCTGGTCGATGGGTGGCGGTGTGTGTATGCAATTTGCTGCTGATTATCCTGATCAAGTAGAAAAACTTGTTTTATTGGCCTCTGTTTCTACAAGGGGATATCCGTTTTACAAAGTGGATGAGCAGGGACAACCAATCTTGACCCAGCGGTTGAGAACGAAAGAAGAAATCGCTCGCGATCCTTTACGAAGCATTCCGATTACTGATGCGTATCGAAAAAAAGATAAACATTTTTTAAGACAACTGTTTAATGTAACCATGTATGTGTGTCATCAACCTTCACCAGAAAGGTACGAAGCCTATTTAGATGAGGTGCTGAAACAAAGGAATTTACTCGATGTGTACTATGCGCTAAATTATTTTAATATTAGTCATTTTGACAATGGTCTGACTGATGGGTCAGGTGAAGTGGACCGTATTACGGCTCCCACGCTTGTTGTTTGGGGCGAACATGATGTAGTTGTCACGAAGAACATGCAGGACGAGATTGTTCATGATTTTAGGGGAAGGGCGAAGTTTACCGTATTACCCAATGCGGGACACTCACCATTTACCGACAACCCTAACGAGTTGCTGCAGCAACTGCAAAGTTTCCTTAGTTAACTGACGAAACCAATACAGCATAGGAAGGTGAGAAAGGTGATCGTTAATCGCACAGCCCTCGTCACCGGAGCGGCGCGGGGGATCGGTTATGAAGTGGCGAAAACGTTGGCAACCAACGGCGTGAACGTCGTGCTTGCCGATTTGAAGCAGGAAGAGGTGGAACAGGCGGCAGAGTCGTTGCGGCAGCTAGGTTGCGAGGTCGTCGGCGTCAAGTGTGATGTGACGGCGGAAGAAGAGGTGAAGCAAACGATCCATGAAACGGCCAAACGGTGGGGGCGCCTCGATATTGTCGTGAACAACGCCGGTTTGCAATATGTCGCCAATATCGAAGACTTTCCGACCGAGAAGTTTGAGCAGTTGATCCGCGTCATGCTCGTTGGACCGTTTTTGGCCATTAAGCATGCGTTTCCGCTGATGAAGGAGCAGCGCTACGGCCGCATCATCAACATGGCGTCGATCAACGGATTGATCGGGTTTGCCGGAAAAGCCGCCTACAACAGTGCAAAACACGGGGTAATCGGCTTGACGAAAGTGGCGGCGCTAGAAGGGGCACCGTACGGGATTACGGTGAACGCGCTTTGTCCGGGGTATGTCGACACAGAACTCGTCCGCAATCAGCTCGCTGATTTGGCGGCGACAAGAAAGGTGCCGTTGGAGAAGGTGCTCGAGGAAGTCATTTACCCGCTCGTGCCGCAGCGGCGGCTCTTGTCCGTTGAAGAAGTCGCCCATTATGTTCTCTTTTTGGCAGGCGAACAAGCGAAAGGCGTCACTGGGCAGGCGGTCGTGATCGATGGCGGGTATACGGCGCAATGAGGCGAAACAAAATGTTGGCATCGCACAGCGGTTCAAAGCTGAAAAGGGCTGACAAAGAAGGTTCAGCCTCTCCGTAGAATACGTAGTCTGAATGGTTTCGTATGCAGATCGCCGGCAAAGATGGATGGACCAAAAAGGAGATTCGCCTTCAATGCAGCATCGTGTTGTTCCGCGTGTATATAGCACAAAAGAAGGTGTCCCGTTGCTTCGGGACACCTTCTTCGCTGCACCGTTCAGCTGAGGGCAAACTCAAAGCTGGCGTTGAGTTTCACTTCTTTTCCGACAAGGAATCCGCCAGTTTCGAGTGCAACGTTCCATACTAATCCGTAGTCTTCGCGATTAATCGTTCCTTCGACGTCAAAGCCGACGGTGATGCCGCCGGTGAGCGGGTTTTTCACTTGGCCGTTGTACTCGACTTTGAACGTTTCCGTTCTCGTCACGCCGCGAATCGTCAGCTGTCCAGTCACTTCATATTCGGTGTCGGACAGTTTGCGCACCGAGTCGCTGACAAAGGTAATGGTCGGATAGTTCTCGACATCGAAAAAGTCAGCTGAGCGGAGGTGGTTGTCGCGGTCGGCGTTTTTCGTATCGATTGAAGCGGCGTCAACCGTTACCTTTACTTTCAGCGACTCCAGTTCATTCACATCGCCTTGCACGTCGACGTCAAAGTTGGCAAATTCCCCTTTTGCTTTGGAAATCATCATATGCCGGACTTGAAAAGTGATCGAGCTGTGCGCTTTGTCAAGTTGGAATGTTGTCATTGTTCTCCCCCTCTTGGTTACTTAATGATCTCATCATTAATCATAGCAAATATATATCTTGAATTCAAACATTTTTTATTCAAGTTTTTTTATGATGTAGAGTCCAAAGGGATATCCGTGATAAGATGGGGATAGCAACGGTGGCCGGAAAGGATGGGACCATGATGAGTGAAATAGGGATCTTAACGAAAATCGAACAGCAGCTTGAGCAATTGTCACCGGCGGAACAAAAAGTGGCTGCCTATCTTCTTCGCCATGCGGAGCTGATTCCAACGATGACCACCAAAGAACTGGCGCGGGCGGCTGATACAAGCGAGGCGAGTGTCATTCGCTTTTGCAAGGCGATCGGCATCGGCAGTTTTCCAGGATTGAAGCTGGCACTTGTCCGCGAGTTGGCGATGGCGGATATGAACATTAACGATTTTTCCATCATTGACAAACCGAATGCGCCGTATGAGCTGTTTATGAAAGTGACCTATGTGAATAAGGCGGCCATTGAGGCGACGACGACAACACTCGATAAGCGCGAGTTAGAAAAAGCCGCTGAGGCGATGATGAAAGCCGAGAAGGTGGTTTTTTACGGAGTAGGCGGCTCCGCGGCCGCAGCGGTGGACGCTAGTTATAAGTTTACGAAG
The DNA here is from genome assembly GCF_001618685.1 of Geobacillus subterraneus. Lineage (GTDB taxonomy): Bacteria > Bacillota > Bacilli > Bacillales > Anoxybacillaceae > Geobacillus > Geobacillus subterraneus. Next base: position 1,374,003 of record NZ_CP014342.1, read on the forward strand.
CTTGGCTACATGGCGGTAACATCGCCTGATTTTCATACGATGCTGCCACTGGTGGCCCATTTGAAAGAAGGAGATGTGTTCGTCGCCATATCGACGTCAGGGCGGACGAAAGATGTCCTGGAGATCGCCCGGTTTGCAAAAAAGCAGCAGGCGACGGTCATTGCCATTACAAAGCTTGATCCTTCATCACCGTTATATAAGGAAGCGGATATTCGACTTGCGCTGCCGGATGTTGAGCAAGACCATCGCATTGGCAGTATGGCATCGAGAATGGTGCAGCTCAACGTGATCGATGCCTTGTATTTGATTACGTTCCATCGGGTGGGAAGCCGGGTCATTGAACGATTTCATCAAACAAGAGAAGAAGTGGTGCGGTTGCGGAGGTAAAGCGGGCCTGAGACGGGCCCGCTTTTTTGTGGGAATGTTTCAAACAAAAAAGAATAGATTGATATTTTATTTCATAAATTTATAATATAATTATGAAATATAATTTCTTAAAACGTGCAAAGAGGTGACAAAATTGCTTGAACATCTCGCGACAGAACAACGAAACGAAAAAACGAAACATTTGGATGAAATGACGACAAAAGAAATTTTGCACGTCATGAACGAGGAAGATCAGGCAGCAGTTGCCGCAGTAGCTGAGCAACTTGATTGTATTGAAAAAGTCGTCCATCTTGTCATCGCCGCATTTCGGCGCGGGGGACGGTTGATTTACGTCGGGGCGGGGACGAGCGGCCGGCTCGGATTGCTTGATGCGGTCGAATGCCCGCCGACATTTGGGACTGAACCGTCCATGGTGCAGGCGGTCCTTGCCGGAGGACCGGAAGCGATTGCGAAGGCGGTGGAAGGAGCGGAAGATGATGAAGAGGCTGCTGTTCGCGATTTACAGGCAGTCGGCTTGACGGAAAACGATGTTGTCATCGGCATTGCAGCAAGTGGCCGAACGCCATATGTGGTCAGCGCCCTTCGTTATGCCAAACAAATCGGGGCATCGACCGGAAGCATCGCCTGCAATAAAGGAGCCGCCATCAGTCAGTATGCCGATGCGGCGGTGGAAATCGAAACAGGGCCGGAAGTGTTGGCTGGTTCAACGAGGTTAAAAGCTGGGACAGCGCAAAAAATGGTGCTCAACATGATTTCTACGGCAGCGATGGTCGGTATTGGCAAAGTGTATGGGAACTGGATGGTCGATGTACAGGCGACAAATGAAAAGTTAAAAGAGCGGGCAAAGCGCATTTTAATAGAGGCGACAGGAGTCAGCGCCGAAGAGGCGTCCCACTATTATGAACAGGCCAAAGGGGAGGTGAAAACGGCGATCGTGATGATTTTGCGCCAATGCGGTTATGAAGAGGCAAAAAAACGACTGCAACAAGCAAAGGGGTTTGTGCGTAAAGCGCTTGAATAACGAAATAAGGGGGAGAGAACGATCATGACTCGAGAACAACAAATCGCCATATCGATACTTCAGTACGTTGGGGGAAAAGAAAACATCATCCGCATTGCCCATTGCATAACGCGGGTGCGCGTGTCACTGCGCGAGCCGGGCAAAGCGAACATGGACGCCTTAAAACAGATCGAAGGGGTCATGGGAGTCATAGAGGATGAGACTTTGCAAATTGTCGTTGGCCCTGGTGTTGTCAATAAAGTGGCGGCTGCGCTATGCGAACTTACCGGTCTAGAACTTGGGGAAGTGATCGAAAATGAGGCTGAGGATATTGCGGAGCGGACAAAAGCAAGGGTGAAAGCGCGTCAGCAAACGCCGCTAAAGCGGTTGCTTCGCAAAATCGGCAGCATCTTCATCCCGCTCATTCCCGGGTTGGTGGCGTCAGGGATTATTAACGGAATCGCCAACTTTGCGAAAAACGCCGGCGTTGATCCGCAGACGACGTGGCTGCAGCTGTTGTTGTTGATAGGCGGGGGGATTTTTGCCTCACTTGGCGTGTTAGTCGGATATAATACAGCGAAAGAGTTTGGCGGCACTCCTGTATTAGGGGCGATTGCCGGTATTCTCGTCTTCAACCCGGCATTGGCTGATATAAAGCTATTTGGGGAAGCGCTTACACCTGGGAGGGGAGGCCTGTTTGCGGTCTTGCTTGCCGCTTGGCTCATGGCGGCGGTCGAAAAACGGGTGCGTTCGTTTGTGCCGAATGCGGTCGACATTATTGTCACGCCGCTTATCACCGTGTTAATCGTCTGTCTGTTTACCTTGATCGCCGTGCAGCCGCTTGCCGGTTGGTTGTCGTTCGCGATTACAAGCGGGCTGAAAGCGGTGCTTGACATCGGCGGAGTAGTCGCGGGTGCTGTGTTGGCCGGAACGTTTTTGCCGCTCGTGATGGTCGGACTGCATCACGGATTAACCCCGATTCATATGGAGTTGATTCAAAAATTGGGTTCGACGCCGCTACTGCCGGTATTGGCGATGGCCGGAGCTGGTCAAGTCGGGGCGGCGATCGCCGTGTATGTCAAAACAAAAAACGAGCGGCTTCGCAACATTATCAAAGGGGCGTTGCCGGTTGGATTTTTAGGCATCGGGGAGCCGCTGTTGTACGGGGTGACATTGCCGCTTGGGCGGCCGTTTGTTACCGCGTGTCTTGGGGCGGCGGTCGGCGGTGCATTTCAAGCGGTGATGAAAACAGCGGCGCTTGGCATTGGCGTATCCGGGCTGTCACTCATCCCGCTTATTTCCGATGGAAAGTATGTGATTTATTTCATTGGACTCGTCATTTCGTACACGTTTGGCTTCCTATTTACGTATTGGTTCGGGTTTAAAGAAGAAATGGCCGCGCATATTTAGTGGGGGATGATAATGCTTTCTTTTTCGTTTTATCTTTTTCAGCCGCTCGAGCAAATTGAAGACATCTTTCGGCTTGTAGCGCAGCTTGGGGCGAAACAATTGTTCACCTCATTGCATCTTTCAAAAGGCCAAGAGCTTAGGGAGCGAAAAAAGCTTGATCATATCGGCCAGTTTGCTTCCCGCTATGGCATCGGGGTCGTGGCTGATGCCACCCCCGCCGTCATAGCACGTCTGTCAGCTGATGCCGACATTACAACGGTGCTCGGGCGTTGGGGGATTGTCGGGCTGCGGTTGGATGCCGGTTTTTCTATGAAAGAAGCCGCTTCGTTGTCCAACCAAATGAGTGTCGTGCTGAACGCAAGCACGGTGACAGAACGAGAATGTAAGGAGCTAGCCTCTTATCAAGCGGACGAATCCAATGTAGAGGCATGGCATAATTTTTATCCCCGTCCGGAAACAGGGCTGGGAAGGGAGACGATGTTAGCGCAAAATCAATTGTTGCGTCGGTGTGGCATCGAAACGATCGGTGCGTTTATCCCTGGGGATGCGAAAAAACGAAGTCCTCTTTATGAAGGGCTACCGACATTGGAAGCGCATCGGAACGCTGATCCGGTTTATGCTTATATTGAACTTACGGAAACCTATGGCGTGAATAAGGTGTTCGTCGGCGACCTGGCCGTATCGGATGGGGTGCTTAGGCGCATGGATTGGGTGCGGTCAGGCGTTATCCCCATCCGCTACCGGCCGATTGTTGGAGCGGGTTGGTTGTCTTTGGTCGAAACGGTGCATACGAACCGGCGCGATGCGGCTCGCGATGTGATTCGTTCCGTTGAATCGCGCTGCTCCATTGCATGGCCGCAGGAAGCGTTGCAGCCTCTCCCCCCGGTGCCGCGTCGGGCAGGCCGCATCACGATCGATAACGAACGTTATGGCCGGTACGCCGGTGAACTGCAAATGACTTTGGTTGACCTCCCGCCCGATGACAGAGTCAATGTGATCGGTGAGGTGATCGAGGAAGATATGCCGTTGCTTCGGTACATTCGCGGCGGCCGCCGCTTTTGTCTCATTCGTTGGTAGCAGGAAGACTCCATCGACGGCTGGCGTGATGAAGATATAGAGAGGTGGCTGCCTGATTCTTTGTCGCGCCTAGGGGCAACGAGGGCAAGCCCATGGCCTGCCCTCGACCTTGAAAAGGCGTATCATCACCCTCTAGATTCGTTTCAGTTCGAGAAAAAAAGCCATTAAAAACTTCCGCACATTCATCCGGCATTCCGTCTCGTTCTGGCCTCGCTCGAGTTCTTTCATGCGCCGGCGGATGTCCGCAAAATCAAACAGTCTTGGCGCGAAATGCTCAAACGTCGGATTGGTGTAATCGGTGAGGCCGAGGGAGGCGAGATGGGTGAACGCCTGCAAGACAAGCCGACGGATGCGCTGTTCCATCGCTCGCGCTTCTTTGCTTGTTTCCGCAGACGGCCGACGGATGCGGCGCGGTCTTCCACTGATCGTTGTGAATAGTCAGGCAAATTCCTTTGCAAAGAAACAGCTGAGGATTATAATGAGAGAGTAATCTATTTGGCATTAATTGCATTAAAGGGGAGGGGAAGGAAAATGAAGTACCGAAAACTCGGCCGCACCGGGCTTAAGGTGAGCGAAATCAGTTTAGGTAGCTGGCTTACATACGGCAATTCCGTAGAAAAAGAAACCGCCATCCGCGTCATTGACAAAGCGTATGAGTTGGGCATCAACTCGTTTGACACGGCGAACGTGTATGCGCGCGGGGAAGCGGAAAACATCGTCGGCGAGGCGCTCCGCAAATATCCGCGCGAGTCGTACGTCATCGCGACGAAAGTGTTTTGGCCGATGGGCGACGGCCCGAACGACCGCGGCTTGTCCCGCAAACATGTGTTTGAGCAGCTCCATGCGAGCTTAAAACGGCTGCAGCTCGATTATGTCGATATTTACTACTGCCACCGTTATGACAAAGAGACGCCGGTCGATGAAACGCTGCGCACGATCGACGACCTCGTCCGCCAAGGGAAAGTGCTCTATGTCGGCGTCAGCGAATGGACAGCCCAGCAAATTCAAGAAGCGCTCGGCGTAGCCGATCACTATTTGCTCGACCGAATCGTCGTCAATCAGCCGCAATACAACATGTTTCACCGATACATCGAAAAAGAAGTCATTCCGGTGTGCGAACAAAACGGCATCAGCCAAATCGTCTTCTCGCCGCTCGCCCAGGGGGTGCTGACCGGCAAATACAAACGAGGGCAAGCGTTGCCGGCTGACAGCCGCGCCGCCGATCCGAAAGCGAACACGTTCATCCAAGGATTGCTCAATGACGAAGTGTTCATGAAGGTGGAACAGCTCGAAAAAGTCGCTGCTGAACTTGGCATTACATTATCGCAGCTTGCGCTCGCTTGGGTATTGCGCCAGCCGAACGTTGCCAGCGCCTTAATCGGCGCCAGCCGTCCGGAACAAGTGGAAGAAAACGTCAAGGCGGTCGATGTTGTGTTAAGCGAAGAGGTGCTGGAGAAAATCGAGGAGATTTTAGCGTAACGGGAATGCGGAGACAGGCCAGTGAGGCGCCTGTCTCCGTTTTTTGATGAATGGAACGCATTCGCGCCCCCAGTTGTCGGCCGACCGTTTTTTCTCCATGATTTTCAAGACAAAAACAGAAGGATTTTTTGATGCCGGCGGCGAACGGTACGTGAAAAAGAACAGTGAAGGGGGATTACAATGACGGTTGGTCATGGCGCATCAGCGACCCTTGGCCGCCATCAAACGTTGCAGGAGGCGGTTCAGTTGCTAGCGGCACACGGGATAGACGCCGTTGATGTCGTCGATGAATACGGGCGCACGGTCGGGCGATGTACGTGGCGGATGGTGCTGCGGGCGGTGGCGGATGGAATGGATCGCGCGATGACAGTAGAAGATGTATTGGCGGTATTTTCATTAGAGGGTGAAACAGAGAAGAGAAACGCCCACTCGGAAACGCCCGATGCAGAAGATGATTCGGGCGCGGCAGCTGAGCTTGAACGATTAAGGGGCGAGCTGGAGGAAACGCACCGTCTGGCTGAAACGATGAAAACGGTGCTGGATGCGGCGTATGAAGGGGTCGTCGTCGTCGATGGGAACGGGGTCATTCGGGAAATCAACCGGGCGTACTGCCAGTTTCTCGGCATCCGGCGAGAGGATGCGATCGGAAAACATGTGACGGAAGTGATCGAAAATACCCGTTTGCACATTTGCGTGCAATCCGGTATTCCGGAGCGTGGATATATTCAAAAAATTTACGGCCAGCCGATGGTTGTGCACCGCATCCCGATTTGGCGTGACGGCGAAGTCATCGGAGCGATTGGGATGCTCATTTTCCAAGGGGTATCGGAAGTGTACGAAATTTTCCGGCGCCTGCAAGAGCTGTCACGCGAGGCAAGCCGGAAGGAGAAAAACGGGGCGGCAGCGCCAAAACAAGAGGCGGCCACCTCCGCCGCCGTAGGGGTGGAGCGCATCATTGGCCGCCATCCGACGATTGCGGCGGTGAAACAAATGATCCGCCGGGCGGCGCGCGTGCCGTCGACCGTATTGATCACCGGCGAAAGCGGAACGGGGAAGGAAGTGGCGGCGCGGGCGATTCATGAGGCGGGCCCGCATGCGGACGGACCGTTTGTCAGCGTGAACTGCGCCGCCATCCCGGAGGCGCTTTTGGAAGCGGAGCTGTTCGGCTATGAGGATGGGGCGTTCACCGGAGCGAAAAAGGGAGGCAAGCCCGGCAAGTTTCAGCTTGCCCACCGAGGGACGCTGTTTTTAGACGAAATCGGTGATATGCCGCTCGCGATGCAAGCGAAGATTTTGCGCGTGCTTGAGGAAAAGAAAGTAGAGAAAGTCGGCGGACTGTCCGAAACGGAGGTGGATGTGCGCATCATTGCCGCGACGAACAAACCGCTCGAGGAGATGGTGCGGGGCGGAACGTTCCGGGAAGATTTGTTTTACCGCCTGAACATTATCCGCATCCATCTCCCGCCGCTGCGTGAACGGAAAACGGATATTCCCGCCTTGCTTGCCTACCATATGGAGCGTCTTTGCCGGCAGTTCGGCGTCACGACGAAATCGTTTGCGAAAGAGGCGATGGAGGTGTTGATCAGCTATTCATGGCCGGGAAACATTCGCGAGCTGGTCAATGTCGTCGAGTGGCTCATTAGTATGGTGGAAGGGGAGAACATTGAGCGCGAACATTTGCCTGCCTATTTGTCTGCCATTCAGCCGATGGCGGCATCTATGCAATATGGCGGTGTGAACATCGCCGACCGGTGGAAAGAAATGGTCTACCAATCCGAACGCGAACGCATCGCTGCCGCCCTTGTCGCGGCGAACGGCAATAAGGCGGAAGCAGCGAGGAGACTCGGCATTCACCGATCTACATTATATGAGAAATTAAAAAAGTATGGATTTTGAACGCTCCCCGCTGAGAAGGAGGGCTTCTCGTCCGTGATGATCAACAACGGCAGACTGACCGTTGTTTCTTTTTTGTTGAGGGGAAAAGGATGTCGGGAGAATGTCGGATAATGTAGGGGATGTGTAGGTGAAGTGTAGGGGGCATTCCGTTAAAGAGATGGAAAATTCGTAATTGTAACGCTTTTCTGGTTTGGCACAAAGTTTGCATATAGAAGATATTGAAAACGGTATCAAATGAAAAGGGAGGCGGAATGATGTACGAGTTGTTGGTGCCGAGTCGGGTCATTTATGGGCGCGAAACGTTTCGTGAAGTCGGCAGGCAAGCGAAAGCGCTTGGGTCGAAAGCGCTCATTGTGAGCGACCCGGTGATGGAGAACATCGGCCTTGTCGCCCGGTGTGAACACTATTTGCAAGAGGCGGGGGTGCCATTTGCCAAGTACACAGGGGTCGACAAGGAACCGACGGATGTTCATGTAAAAGAAGCGCTTGACGTCTGCCGGAGTGAGCAATGCGATGTCATCATCGCTCTTGGCGGCGGCAGCAGCATCGATGCCGCGAAGGCGGTGGCAGTGATGATGACGAATGAGGGAACGATCAGCGACTATGTTGGCAACGCTAGGATGTTCACGGAAAAACCGGTGCCGCTCATCGCCATTCCGACGACGGCCGGCACCGGTTCCGAAGTGACGAAAGTGACGGTCATTATTGATACGAAGACAGACGTCAAAATGATGATTTCCCAGCCGGCGCTCCTTCCGGCCGTGGCGATCGTTGACCCGCTTCTTACTGTCTCATGCCCGCCATCCGTTACCGCGGCAACCGGTGTCGATGCGCTTTGTCACGCGATCGAAGCGTATATTTCCCGACGCGCCCATCCCGTGACCGATGTGCTGGCGCTATCCGCCATTGAGGCGATCATCGGCCATTTGCGCCGGGCGTACGAAAACGGTCAAGACATCGAAGCGCGGGAGAAAATGGCGATCGCGGCCATGAAGGCCGGCATGGCGTTCTCGAATGCCTCGGTAACACTTGTGCACGGCATGTCGCGGCCGATCGGAGCGCTCTTCCACGTGCCGCACGGCGTGTCCAATGCGATGCTGTTGCCAGGGGTGCTTGAATTTACAAAAGACAGCGCCGGAGAACGATTGGCAGTGATTGCCCGGCTCATCAACCCGCAGCTGAAGGACGTTTCCGATGCCGAAGCGGCCGATGCGCTTGTTGAAGAAGTGAAACAGCTTTGCCGTGATTTGCACATCCCGAATATGAAAACATGGGGCATTGACAAAGCGGCATTCGACAAAGCAGTCGATAAAATGGCGGCTGATGCGCTGGCAAGCGGCAGTCCGGCGAATAACCCAAGGGTGCCGACTCATGAGGAAATTGTCGCGCTGTATCATATTTGTTACGACTATCAGTATGGCACCAATACGGTCAGCCGTTAAATGAAGCAACGGTCAAAAGAGGGGGAAAAGTATGCTGGGGATGATTGGTTTATTGGCCTCATTGGGATTGTTGATCTTTTTGACAATGAGGGGGATCAATATCATTATTGCCGCGTTGATCAGTTCTGTTCTTGTTGCGCTGACAGGCGGATTAAACTTGGAAAAAGCTTTGATGGAAAGCTATATGACGGGCTTTACCGGCTATTTCGCCAGCTGGTTTCTTATCTTCTTAGCCGGGGCGATTTTTGGCAAAGTGATGGAGGACACCGGGTCAGCTGACTCCATCGCTCATTGGGTAAAAGAAAAGTTTGGCGCTAAACATGCTGTATTGGCGGTCGTTGCTGCCTGCGCCATTATGACATACGGCGGTGTCAGCTTGTTTGTCGTCGGCTTTTCTGTTTACCCGATCGCCGTGTCACTGTTCCGTCAGTCGAATACGCCGCATCGTTTTATTCCGGCCGCCATGGTGTTCGGCTCGGTTTCGTTTACAATGACATCTCCGTATTCACCGGAGATTCAAAACATCATTCCAACGCAATTTTTCCATACAACGCCGGGGGCTGGGGGATGGGTAGGCATTTTCGTCGGCGCAACGATTGCTGTGGCTGGTTCCCTCTATTTAACGCGTGTTGTCCAAAAAGCGAAACAAAACGGCGAAACGTTTTCCTTGCCATACCGAACCGGCGACGTTTCCGGTGCGGTGAGTGAAATTGCTGCTTCGCTCGAGCGCGGCGCCGGCCGTCCGCTGCCGAACATTGTTTGTGCCATCCTTCCGTTAGTGGCGGTGATTGTTTCATTAAACATTTTGGCAAAATTCATTTCTTCGACTTCAGCAGGGGTCTTGTCACTTGTCCTTGGTATTGTGCTTTGCTGGGTGTTAAATGCGAAATTCGTCCGCAAATTTTGGGAGGCCATGGCGTCCGGCGCCCAAGATGCGTTAGTCGCTGCCGCTAATACGTGCGCCGTCGTCGGCTTCGGAGCGGTGGCGAAAAATGTGCCGGCCTTTCAAAAAGCGGTTGACGTCCTTGTGAACATTCCTGGACCGGAACTGCTCGGATTGGGGTTGGCCGTCACGATTATTTGCGGCATGACCGGATCGGCTTCCGGCGGTCTCGGTATTGCCTTGCCAATCCTAGCGCCGATTTATCTGGCGAAAGGGCTTGACCCCGGCGCCATGCATCGGGTAGCAACGCTTGCTTCCGGTGGCCTTGATTCGCTGCCGCACAACGGATACATTGTGACGACGATTCGCGCCGTCTGCCATGAAACGCACGAGCGGACGTATAAGCCGATATTCGTTCTGTCGGTTATCATTCCGCTTGCCGGCATGTTCTTAGCCATTCTCTTATACTCGATTTTCTAGAAAGGTGGTTTCATTCATGAGCTCTGTAACCGAAACAAAAACATTGAAAAACTTTATTGGCGGCCAATGGGTCGCTTCGACATCCGGAAAAGAAGAAATCGTGCCGAACCCGGCGACAGGAGAAGTGCTGGCGAAAGTGCCCCTCTCTTCGCGCGAGGAGCTTGATGCAGCGGTCGCGGCCGCCAAAGAGGCGTTCCGTGAATGGCGGAAAGTGCCGGTTCCGCGCCGCGCCCGCATTTTGTTCCGCTACCAGCAGCTGCTTGTCGAGCATTGGGAAGAACTTGCCCGTCTCGTGACATTGGAAAACGGCAAAGTGTACGAGGACGCGTACGGCGAGGTGCAGCGCGGCATTGAATGCGTCGAGTTTGCAGCGGGGATTCCGACGCTCATGATGGGGCAGCAGCTGCCCGATATTGCGACGAATATCGAATCGGGCATGTACCGCTATCCGCTCGGTGTCGTCGCCGGCATTACGCCGTTTAACTTCCCGATGATGGTGCCGTGCTGGATGTTCCCGCTCGCCATCGCTTGCGGCAATACGTTCGTGCTGAAGCCGTCTGAGCGGACGCCGCTGCTCGCCAACCGCTTGGCTGAGCTGTTTACTGAAGCCGGACTGCCTGCAGGAGTATTGAATATTGTCCATGGGGCACACGAGGTCGTGAACGGCATTTTAGAACATAAAGACATTAAAGCTGTTTCGTTTGTCGGCTCGCAGCCGGTTGCGGAGTACGTATACAAAACGGCCGCCGCCCACGGCAAGCGGGTGCAGGCGCTCGCCGGCGCGAAAAACCATTCGATCGTCATGCCGGATGCCGACCTTGATATGGCGGTGACGAACATCATCAACGCCGCCTTTGGTTCGGCGGGTGAGCGGTGCATGGCGTGCTCGGTCGTTGTCGCTGTCGGTGATATCGCTGATGAGTTGGTGGAGCGGCTCAAACAGGCTGCTGACCGCATCCAAATCGGCAACGGGCTTGACCAAGGCGTCTTTTTAGGACCGGTCATTCGCGAGGCGCATAAAGAGCGGACGATCAAATACATTGAAATCGGCGAAAAAGAAGGCGCGCTCCTTGTCCGCGATGGCCGTCGCGACGCTGCCACAAGCGGAAAAGGCTACTTCGTCGGCCCGACGATTTTTGACCATGTCAAGCCGGGCATGACGATTTGGACGGACGAAATTTTCGCTCCGGTTCTGTCCGTCGTCCGCGCCCGCGACTTGGATGAAGCGATTGAGATCGCCAACCGGTCGGAGTTTGCCAACGGCGCCTGCATTTACACCGACAGCGCCAAAGCGATCCGCCAGTTCCGCGAAGAAATCGACGCCGGCATGCTTGGCGTCAACGTCGCCGTCCCGGCGCCGATGGCCTTCTTCCCGTTCTCGGGCTACAAAAACTCGTTCTATGGCGACCTTCATGCCAACGGCCGCGACGGCGTCGAGTTTTACACGAGAAAGAAAATGGTGACGGCGAGGTATCAGTAAAATAGGCTGTAAGAGGGTGTCCCAAAAGGATCGGGACACCCTTTCTTATTACCGTATATAGACAATATGTTGTGTTTTGTTAAGGAAAATTACCCTTTTGGGTCAGTCCCCTTTTTATCACCTCGAACCGAGAAGGCCTCCACTTCCGAGTAGGAGCGTGAGTAGGAATGAACCGGCGTCTGTCACTAACGTCTTCCTCTTGCGCCAAAAAACAATGGAAGGGTTTCGATTGCGATCGTTTTTTTGAGGAAGTTCAACGATGGGATGCGCAAGGATGGCTTAGCTGACCGCTTACCGTAGGTTAGGCTGTTGTCAAGAAATCCCCTAATTCTCTACATGAGCGCGGGTGGGGAATGTTCAGTTGAGTCGGTTTCATTTCCAGCTTGTTGAGCGTGTAGTAAAAATTTAGGGGATACTATTCGTTCTGTGACCGCATCCAAAAGGAGCAGAGTGTGATAGAATAAAATAAAAAAGGGTGTGAGTTCGATGGCCATGGACTATTTTCAGGTGAACTTGCCGAAAGAGTTTTTGTCCGCCATTAATGAATTGGAAGGCAACACAGTTGAGGCAAAAATAAAACTTTCATTGGCGATTGGTTTGTTTGTTGGAAAACAGGTGACGCTGGCGAAAGCGGCTGAATTGTCAGGAAAATCCTTAGGAGAATTTATCGATGTATTGCGTTCGAAGGCGATTCCTTGGATGGAGTATACGGAGGAACACATCAAAGATGATTGGGACACGGTGCAAAAATTGAGCAATGAAAATAGGGATCGCAATGAATAGAGTCACGGTCAATTCTACACCGATTATAGGTCTGTCGATCGTTGGGCAATTGACTCTTTTGTCTGAACTATTTGATGAAGTATATGTTCCGGAAGCTGTCTATCAAGAAATTGTTCATAACCGTGCCCCACGCCATTATGGAAAAGGGGAGCTCAAACGATTGGTCAGCGAGGGGGTGTTTAGGCTATATAAAGTGAAAAATTACAATATTGTTAAAAGTTTATATGGAAAATTCCATGCCGGGGAGTTAGAAGTTATTATTGGAGCGAAAGAACTTGGTGCTCAAGTCGTTGTGATGGATGAGCATGCTGCCAGATCCTTGTCGAAACAATTCCTTTTACGACCTATCGGCACAATAGGAATTTTGATTCTTGGAAAGAAGAATGGGAAAATAACGGAAGTAAAGCCGCTGTTAGACACTTTGCTTGAAAATGGATTTTATCTTTCCCGACGTCTTTATCAAGAGGCTTTGTTACTAGCGGAAGAAACGCTGTAGCCCTGCCCGCCATGCTGGGCTTTTTTCTTTTTTAAAACCTGTCAACAACCCCCTTGACAAAGTCGCATTTACTTATCATTGAAGGCCGGTTGTAAGCGTTTTAAGATAAAGGTACAGTCAAACAAAAAGGAGGAACAGCTTCATGACGCATACAACCGGAAACGAAACAGGCTTCCGTGTAAAGATTCAACGGTTTGGCAGTTATTTGAGCGGCATGATTATGCCGAATATCGGAGCGTTTATCGCTTGGGGGCTGATTACGGCGTTATTTATTCCGACCGGCTGGCTGCCGAATGAGACGTTTGCCAAGCTGGTCGGGCCGATGATTACGTACTTGCTGCCGCTATTGATCGGGTATACGGGCGGCAAAATGGTTTACGACGTCCGCGGCGGTGTCGTCGGGGCGACAGCGACGATGGGGGTCATCGTCGGTTCGGAAATTCCGATGTTTTTAGGTGCGATGATCATGGGGCCGCTCGGCGGCTATGTGATCAAAAAAGTGGACGGCCTCTTCCAAGGAAAAGTGAAACAAGGGTTTGAGATGCTTGTCAACAACTTCTCGGCCGGGATTGTCGGCGGCGTGTTGACGCTGCTCGCCTTTAAAGGGGTCGGTCCGGTCGTCACCGCCATCAGCAAAACCTTAGCGGCAGGGGTCGAAAAAATTATCGATTGGCATTTGTTGCCGCTGGCGAACATTTTCATCGAGCCGGGGAAAGTGCTGTTCTTGAACAACGCGATCAACCACGGGATCTTGAGCCCGCTCGGCGTCGAACAAGCAGCGCAAACCGGGAAATCGATTTTATTCCTGTTGGAAACGAACCCTGGACCGGGACTTGGCATTTTGCTGGCGTACTGGCTGTTTGGCAAAGGAATGGCGAAACAATCGGCACCGGGAGCAGTGATTATTCACTTCTTAGGTGGAATTCATGAAATTTACTTCCCATACATTCTTATGCGCCCGATCTTGATTTTAGCGGCGATTGCCGGTGGAGTGAGCGGGGTATTCACGTTTACGATCCTCCATGCCGGGTTGGTGGCCGTACCGTCGCCAGGAAGCATTTTCGCTTTGCTCGCGATGACGCCGAAAGGAAATTACTTTGGCGTGCTCGCTGGTGTGTTTGTCGCCGCAGCAGTATCGTTCCTTGTCGCTTCGGTTTTCTTAAAAGCGGCGAAGCAAAAGGAAGAGGAAGAAGATTTGGCGAAAGCAGCGGAGAAAATGGAGCAGTTGAAAGGGAAAAAGAGCCAGGTCGCTGTCGCGCTGCAATCACAAGAAGAAGTCACGGCGTCTGCGATCGCAGCGGAACAAGCTGTTCCTGTACGGGTGAAAAAAATTGTCTTTGCCTGTGACGCCGGAATGGGGTCGAGTGCGATGGGGGCGTCGATTTTGCGCAATAAAGTGCAAAAAGCCGGCCTTGGCATTGAAGTCACGAACACGGCGATCAACCAGCTGCCGGCCGACGCCGATATTGTCGTCACCCATCAAAATTTAACCGACCGGGCGAAAGCAAAATTGCCGAACGCCTACCACGTATCGGTTGAAAACTTCTTAAACAGCCCGAAATACGATGAGTTGATCGAGCAATTGAAAAAGAACGCGTAAATCGGCATGAGACGCAGGGGAATGGGATTTTCCCTGCGTTTTTTGCTTTGCGATTTCGCGGTTACCTTGACTGCTTGGGACACTTTTATCCGCTCTCATCCGTATGAGTATGCCCGTACGCTGTGAACTTTGTCAAACGACGAAAGAGAAAAATACATGCAAAAATTAAAAGCTGTCAACAATAACAATGACGAAAACGAAACATCTATTCATTGTCAAATCAAGAAAAAAGACCTTACAATAAGAAATGAGAAGACGATCAAACATTTTAAACATGTCAACAGTACCGCCTAAGGATAGGAGGTGAACGGCGATGTACGTATCGGCACGGGATCGAAAGCTGCTTGAGCGTTTGTTGGCCGATGATCGGGAAATGACGGTCGGCGAACTGGCTGAGGAGCTGAATGTCAGCGCCCGCACGATCCACCGTGATTTGCAAGGCCTTGAGTCCGTTTTGCGGCGCTACGGGCTCGAGTTGGTGAAAAAAGCGGGGGTCGGCATTCGCCTCGTTGGGGAAAAGAAACAGAAGCAAACGCTGGCTGCGGAGCTGCTTCATCTTTCTCACCGTGAATATACGCCGGAAGAACGGCAGCTGATGATTTTAATCGCCTTGTTGGAAGCAGACGAGCCGGTGAAACTTGTCTCATTGGCGAATGACTTAAACGTTACGGTCGCTACGGTCAGCTTGGATTTGGATAAACTGGAACAAACAGTCGAAGCGTATGGGCTTTCGCTTATTCGCAAGCGCGGATACGGCGTCGAGCTCACCGGTTCCGAATCGGCGAAACGGCGCCTCATTGGCGAACTGCTATTTCGGCATGTCGATGAACACGAGTTTTTGGCACTGATGAAAGAGACGATCCAGAGACGGTCGGACGACCCACTCGATACAGTGGCGGAAAAACTGCTCGGGCTGGTCGATCGGAAAAAGCTCGCCGTCATTGAACAACAAATCGAGCAGGTGAAAGAAACGTTCCCGTTTACGATGGCCGACAGTTCGTACATTGCCTTCGTCGTTCACTTGGCGCTCGCCATCGAGCGCATCAAGCGGGGGGAAGCGATTCATTTCGACCCGCGTGATTTGCAGGCGCTTCAGGCGACGAGAGAGTATGAAATCGCGGAGGCGCTTGCCGAATCGTTAGAAAGAGCGTTTGGCATTGACATCCCAAAAGAAGAGATCGGCTATATGACGATGCATTTAATGGGGGCGAAATGGCGCAGCCGCCAAGGAATGGTGATGGAGGAGCCGAGTTTGGCCGTCGGCATGAAAGCGCAACAGCTCATTCGTTTCGTCAGCCGGGAGCTCGGTGTCGATCTGTCCACCGACCGGACGCTATACGAAGATCTCGTCGTTCACTTGAAACCGGCTTTGTACCGTTTAGAGCACGGGATGGGGGTCGCCAACCCGCTGCTTGATCAAATTAAGCAAGACTACGCGGAACTGTTTGCCATTGTCGCCGACGGAACAAAGCAGCTGTTTGGCGATGTTTCAGTGCCGGAGGAGGAGATCGGCTATTTAGTGCTTCATTTTGCGGCTGCACTGATGCGGGAGAAAAAAGGCTGGCGGGCGCTCGTCATTTGTTCGAGCGGGCTCGGGACGGCAAAAATATTGGCGACAAGGCTGAAGAAAGAGATTCCGGACATCGTTTCGCTGGAACAAGCGTCCGTGTTTGAATGGAAAGAGAAAGATGCAAGCGCGTATGATCTTGTCGTCTCGACCGTGCCGCTGGCCGATGAAGCCGGCTCGTATTTTACCGTCAGCCCGATGCTGACGGAAGAGGAAGCGCGGGCGATTCGTGAATTTTTAGAGCGAAAATCGGCCGCTGAAAAGCGGATGAGGAAAGAGTCAACCGCACAGAGAAACAGGCCAGCGCTCGAGGCGATGAAGGCGGTTCGGCGCATCAGCGAGACGATCATCCACCTGTTGGACGGTTTTTCCCTCGAGGTGGTCAAGGGGCGCTCTGTTCATGAACTATTGGCGGACGCGTGCCGCCGCCTTGAACGAAGTGGCGTCATCGTCGATGCCGATGTCGTCATCGAGGAGCTGCGGCGCCGCGAGTCGCTTGGCGGGCTTGGCATCCCCGGCACCACATTGGCGCTGTACCACGCCCGAAGCTTCGCGGTTCTTCGCCCATCGCTTACGATGTACCGGCTTGATGCGCCGCAAACGGTGCCCGGCATGGACGGAGAGCCGATGGAGATCAACACGGTTGTGCTGCTGCTCGGGCCGTCAGATGCCGATAAGGAGATGCTCGCTGTGTTAAGCGAGGTCAGCTCCTTGCTCGTGAAGGATGAGCAAAGCCTTGCCGTTTTGGCGCATGGCGGCGAGGAAGAAGTGTATTCACTTGTCAGCGCCCATTTGGAGCAATTTTTTGATCATTACTGGACATCAACGAAGGAGTGAAAACGATGGTAACCCATTCGATTTTAAACAAAGAAAACATTGTGCTAAATGCCCAACCCAAAACAAAAGAAGAGGCGATCCGCCTTGCTGGCGAGGTGTTGGTCAAGCAAGGATATGTCGCCCCGGCATATGTTGATGCGATGCTTGAGCGGGAAGAACTGACATCAACGTATATCGGCAACAATGTCGCCATTCCGCACGGAACGGAAGCAGCCAAAGCGCTCGTGAAACAGTCCGGCATTTCGATCGTGCAAGTCCCGGGCGGCGTCGATTTTGGCGGCGGCAATACGGCTCTGATCGTGATCGGCATTGCCGGCAAAGACGGGGAGCATTTGGATATTCTGTCAAAACTGGCGCTCGTCTGTGCGGAAGCGGACAATGTCGAAGCGATGGCGAACGCCAAAACAGAAGAAGACATTCTTGCGCTGCTCAATGAGGTGAACGGCTGATGCAGGCGGTTCATTTTGGCGCTGGCAACATCGGCCGCGGCTTTATCGGCAGCTTGCTGGCAGCGTCGGGATATAAGGTCGTTTTTGTCGATGTCAACGAACAAATCGTCCGCCTGCTCAAGGAGCGGGGGGAGTATCGCGTCATTGTCGCCGGCGAGCAGCGAGAAGAACAATGGGTGCGCGGCGTCTCGGCGTTGAACAGCCAAACAGAGCGGGAGCAAGTCATCGCGGCGATCGCCGCCGCTGATTTGGTCACGACCGCCGTCGGCCCGCACATTTTGCCGGCCATCGCCCCCCTTGTTGCCGATGGGCTCAAGCAGCGGCTGGGCGTTCAGCAAACTCCGCTTCATGTCATCGCGTGCGAAAACATGATTGGCGGCACGGAGACGTTGAAGCAGCACGTGTTTGCCCATCTTTCCGAAGCCGAACAACAGCTGGCGGGCGAGTCGGTCGGCTTTCTCAACTGCGCGGTTGACCGCATCGTGCCAAACCAAACGAACGATGATCCGCTGGCGGTGACGGTCGAGCCGTTTTTCGAATGGGCGATTGAAACGCGCAACGTCATCGGCGTGGTTCCACCCATTCAAGGGGCCCACTTCGTCGCCGACTTAGGCCCGTATATTGAACGAAAGCTGTTCACCGTCAACACCGGCCATGCCCTTGCCGCCTACTTAGGCTACCTAAAGGGATGCGAAACCGTGCAAGAGGCGATGAAAGACAGCGCCATTCGGGCGGGCGTCGAACAGGCGCTCAGCGAATCCGGAGCGGTGTTGGTGAAAAAGCACGGTTGGGAGGCAGATGCGCACCGCACGTATATCGAGACGACGATCGGACGATTCATGAATCCGGCGCTGTCCGACGACATCATCCGCGTCGCCCGCTCGCCGATCCGCAAACTTGGACCGAACGACCGCCTCGTCGCGCCAGCCGTGCAATATTGCGCCTTATTCGGCAACGCCCCGCAAGGCTTGGCTAAAGGAATCGCCGCCCTCCTGCGGTTCGATGATGCCCGCGATGCGGAAGCCGCTGCCCTTCAACAAACAATCGCCCAGCACGGGATCGAAGGCGCGCTTCGGCAATATGCAGGCCTTGAGAGTGGGCACCCGCTTGTGGCGGCGGTGAAGGACGAGTACGGAAGAATGAAGAAAAACAAAAACTGACCGTCTTGCAAATGTCGTCGACCTCCAATCGTGCAAAAATCCCGGGGGATCGACGACAATATTTTTTTGCGTCAAAATCCTACAACCAACACGGCTCAGCAGTATTGACAGAATTTTTGAAACGTGATATTCTGAAAACAGCTCAGAGAGAAAAAGCTTGATTTGATGCGTATGGTTTGGGGGTTTTTATCGTACCTATGAGGGATTGAAACCAATGACGAGCCGCCAACCACCCATCATTAGTCGCGGTTTTTATCGTACCTATGAGGGATTGAAACTAGAATTCCTCCAAGCAAATGTAATCGTGCGCTTTGTTTTTATCGTACCTATGAGGGATTGAAACATGGATGAGGAAAGTTTGCAGCTGTCCCTTTTTGAAGAGTTTTTATCGTACCTATGAGGGATTGAAACACGGACATATTGACAGGGGTTCAAACGATTGCGGAGTTTTTATCGTACCTATGAGGGATTGAAACTTTTACCAAGATACAACACATGAAAAAGGCATCCATTTGTTTTTATCGTACCTATGAGGGATTGAAACATCTCATATCTTCTTAAAGCTTTGCGAAACTCTTGAAGTTTTTATCGTACCTATGAGGGATTGAAACTAGTTATGTTGAATCCCGATCATAGTGTCGATGAAGTTTTTATCGTACCTATGAGGGATTGAAACTAGCGAAGAAAACACCGAAGCACAAAAAGCCGGACACGGTTTTTATCGTACCTATGAGGGATTGAAACTTCGCGCCTGGCGACATCGTTTTGATTTACGACCCGTACGGTTTTTATCGTACCTATGAGGGATTGAAACATTCCCCCTTAATGAAATTGGCTTGCCAAAAACACCGTTTTTATCGTACCTATGAGGGATTGAAACCAAGAAACCAAAGCACTCGCCCCGAAACGAACGGGCGTTTTTATCGTACCTATGAGGGATTGAAACTACTCACTCGTACCGTTCCAATCGGACTGTTTCGGGCTTTTATCGTCCCCATCAGTGATTGAAACACTGTGTAGTACGGCACAACTTTTTCTGTCCCCCATGCAGGATTTTCACCCCCTGTTTGCGAATGGATAGAATCGAACACGTTCAAAGAGGGGTGATCGAATGGCCATTGACCATGACCGATTGTTCAAAGAGCTGATTCAAACGTTCTTCGAAGAGTTTCTTCTCCTCTTTTTCCCCGACATCCACGAGCATATCGATTTCCGCCATTTGTCCTTTTTGTCCGAAGAACTGTTTACCGATGTCACGGCAGGCGAAAAATACCGCGTCGATCTATTGGTCGAGACGAAGCTGAAAGGGGAAGACGGGCTGATCATTGTTCATGTGGAGAATCAAAGCTACGTGCAACCATCGTTTCCAGAGCGCATGTTTATCTATTTCAGCCGTTTGTTTGAAAAATACCGCACCCGCATCGTTCCGATCGCTGTCTTCAGCTATGAGGCCCTTCGCGAGGAACCGTCCGTGTTCTCAATCGAGTTTCCCTTTGGCGACGTGCTGCAGTTTCGCTTTTTCCCCGTGGAGCTGCGCAAGAAACATTGGAGAGACTATATCCGGCATGACAATCCGATTGCGGCTGCCCTTCTTAGCAAAATGGGGTATACTGAAAGTGAGAAAATCGAGTTAAAAAAAGAGTTTTTGCGCATGTTGGTGCGATTGGAGCTGGATGAGGCGAGGCAGCGGCTCTTGTTGGGCTTTTTTGAAACATATGTGAAGCTGTCGGAGGAGGAAGAGCAACAACTACAAAGAGAGGTGAGGGCGATGGAAACGAAAGAAAAAGAGAAAATGTTGGAGCTGATCATTTCCTATGAGCAAAAGGGAAGGAAACAGGGGTTGGAAGAAGGGATCAAACAAGGTATGAAACAGGGAATGGAACAAGGAATGAAACAGGGGATGAAACAAGGAATGAAACAAGGAATGAAACAGCTGATCCGCAACATGGCGCGCAAAGGAATGAAGGCGGAAGACATTGCTAGGTTGGTGGATCTTCCAGAGGAAGATGTTTGGGAATTGCTTGAAGAGTAGGGGAATCCAATACAAAAGGCGGCCATCTAACGAGGACAGTTGGCGGTGGCAAAAGAGGTAGAGGAAATCACTGATTCGTAAGTGATCGATTGTAGAAAACGGATGATCGTCCGGTCACATGAAAGAGGAGGAACAAAAATCAGAAAGTATGTACCGTGCCAACGTTTTATGCACCGTCGGCCTTGAAAGGCAGGCGGCCTTTTTTTGTTATGGGGCTCCGGCGTTCCGCTAGGCGTCTTGGCCATATGAGATCATGTCGGCTATATGTCCATGAACAAAATGCACAAAATTCATTTTATTTTCAAAAACTTCACGTTCATCCCGCGGCATGGTAAGGTTGTGATTGAAAACGTTATCAAAAAACAAGGGGGCAAGGGAGAAATGAAGAAAACGAAATGGTGGGGATTGCTCGCTGCAGGGATGATGACACTGGCTTTGGCGGCCTGTGGGGGCAATGAATCGGCGGGGTCGAAACCGTCCGGTTCCAACTCCGGTTCGTCTGCTTCCAACTATCCGACGAAGCCGATTACGATTGTTGCTCCGTCTGGGGCGGGCGGCGGTTGGGATTTAACGGCCCGCGCGGTCACGAAAGTGTTGGATGAGACAGGGCTTGTCAAACAGACCATGACGGTCGAAAACAAACCGGGCGGCGGCGGGGCAGTCTTTATGGCCGAATACGCTACCCAGGATGTGAAAAACGATTATAAGCTGTTTGTCAATTCACCGCCGATTATCATCAATAACTTGAAAAAAGAAGGGAACAGCCCGTTCGGCTACAAAGACACAACCCCGCTCGCCCAGTTGACAAAAGACTTTGGCGCGATTGTGGTTAAAGCCGATTCAAAGTTTCAAACGTTGACCGACTTGCTGAACGCCATTAAACAAAATCCGAAATCCGTCACCATTGCCGGAGGGTCGGCACCAGGGTCGATGGACCACTTAGTGGCGATTTTGCCGATCTATAAGTCGGGCATCGATCCAAAATCAGTCAAGTATGTTTCGTACGATGGCGGCGGAGAAGCGATGGCGGCGCTGCTTGGCGGCAATGCGGATGTGATTGCGACGGATGCGTCTTCGGTTGGGGAATATTTGAAGGCCGGCAAAGTGCGGGTGTTGGCGGTTTCCGCTCCAGAACGCCTCGGCGGAGTGCTGAAAGACGTGCCGACGATGAAAGAGCTTGGCGTTGATGCCGAGTTTACGATTTGGCGCGGCGTGTTCGGGCCGAAGGAAATGTCTTCGGAAGCAAAAGCGTTTTGGGAAGAGACATTGAAAAAACTGTCTGAGCATGAAAAATGGAAAGAAGAGCTGCAAAAACAAGGTTGGGAAGCAGAGTACCGCAATTCGGAAGAGTTTACGAAATTTTTGCAAGAGCAAGAGCAGCAAGTCGGCGACCTGCTGAAGTCGCTTGGGATGCATAAATAACTCGAGGGGGAAGAGCATTCTTCCCCTTTTTCCAAAAGCGGGAGGGAAAGCGATGAACAAAACGGCTGACCGGATCGCGGCGGTGGCGTTTTTGGCTGTGGGCGCTTTGTTTATGGTGGAAAGTTTGCGCATATCGAAAAGCGCCTACGGCAGCGCTGTCGGGCCGAATGTGTTTCCGTTTTTGCTTGGACTTGTGTTGGTTTTATTAAGCATAAAACTGCTGTTTGAGACAAGAAATTATTCAGGCGCAACAGGGGAGAAACTGCCGCGGCAATATAAAAAGTTTCTTGTCATTTTCATCGCCGCCATTTTCTATGCGGCGTTGCTTGAAACGGTTGGATATGTGATCACGACATTTCTCTTTCTTGTCATCGGCTTTCAAACGATGGAAAAAGGGGCGCTGTGGAAATCGATCGCCATTGCGGCTGGTTTTTCGTTAGGCGTATATGGCCTTTATGTGAAACTGTTGCAAGGAACATTGCCGAGCTGGCCGATTTGGTTCCAATGAAAGGAGGGGCATCATGGACACACTATCGTTTTTGTTTGACGGATTTCAGACGGCGCTTCAGCCGCATAACTTGCTGTTTGCGTTTATCGGGGTGTTGATCGGCACGGCGGTCGGCGTGCTTCCTGGGATCGGGCCGATGAGCGGGGTGGCGTTGCTCATTCCGGTGACGGCGTCGATGACATCGGGTTTGAGTCCCGAGCAGGCGGCCGCCAGTTCGATCATTTTGTTGGCCGGCGTCTATTACGGGGCGATGTACGGCGGGTCGACGACGTCAATTTTGTTAAACACGCCCGGGGAATCATCGTCTGTTGTCACGACGCTGGACGGCTACCAAATGGCGCGGCAAGGCCGGGCTGGAGCGGCGCTGGCGATTGCGGCGATCGGTTCGTTTGTGGCGGGGATTGTGTCGCTCATCGGTCTTGTATTATTAGCGGAGCCGCTGTCCAATGTCGCCTTGAAGTTCGGTCCGGCGGAGTATTTTTCGCTTATGCTGCTGGGGCTTGCTGCGGTGAGCGGCCTTGCCGGCAAATCGATGACGAAAGCGTGGATCATGACGGTGTTCGGCTTGTTGCTTTCCACGATCGGGCTCGACAACGTCTCTGGCGTCGCACGCTTCACGTACAACATTTCCTATTTGTATGGGGGGCTGGAGTTTTTAACCGTAGCGGTCGGGTTGTTTGCGTTGGGAGAAGTGTTTAGAGCGATTCTCCATCGGGAAACGAACGAAGGGGAAATTGCTAAAATCGGGTGCATCTTGCCAACCAAATCGGACTTGAAGGAAAGTGCCGGCCCGATTGCCCGCGGGTCGCTGCTCGGATTTTTCATCGGCGTGCTGCCGGGAGCCGGAGCGACGTTGGCCTCATTTTTCTCTTATATTCTTGAAAAGAAAATCAGCAAACATCCGGAAAAATTCGGCCAAGGGACGATCGCCGGCGTCGCGGCGCCCGAGTCGGCGAACAACGGTGCGTCTGGAGGCGCGATGATTCCGCTGTTGACGCTCGGGATTCCGGGGTCCGGGACGACGGCGATTTTGATGGGAGCGCTCATTATGTACAACGTCCAGCCAGGTCCGCTGTTGTTTGATGAACATCCGGCTGTTGCCTGGGGATTGATTGCGAGCATGTTTATCGGAAATGTGATGTTGTTAATTCTCAACATGCCGCTTGTGAAACTATTTGCGAAAATCATCCAAACACCGACGAAGTATTTGTTGCCGCTCATTATCGCCATCTCTGTATTCGGCGTGTATGCGGTGCAAGTGACGACGTTTGATGTGTTTCTGTTGTTGGCATTTGGCTTGCTCGGCTATTGGCTCGCGGAACACGATTACCCGCTCGCGCCTCTTGTATTGGGGCTTGTGCTGGGGCCAATGATTGAAAACAACATGCGCCGGGCGTTGACGGCATCCAACGGGGACTATCTCGTGTTCGTTGAAAAGCCGATTTCGCTCGTCTTGTTGGTCATCGCCTTATTGTGGATTGCCGTGCCGTTTTTCATGAAATTACGAGGAAAAACCGTCATTGTCAATGAAGATATGTAATAATAGAAAGAAAGGCTTTCTTCCTTTAGTGGAGGATGGTCTTTCTTTTCATTTTTCCGTTTGGAGGACAGCACGATGAAACTGCAAACACGGTTGATGATGATCATTTGTTCGCTGCTTTTGTTTGTCATCGTGTTTCTTACGTTTTTATTCCAACATATGTTCGCGGAGACTATCAAACAACAAATCGGCATGCGGGCGCTGAACGTGGCGGAAACCGTCGCGTCCACCCCGCTTGTGCGCGAGGCGTTCCGCGACCCCGATCCGTCCGTGCGCTTGCAGCCGTTTGCCGAATATATTCGCCGAAAGACAGGGGCGGAATACGTCGTCATCGGCAACCGCCAAGGAATCCGCTATGCTCACCCGCTGCCGGACCGGATCGGCAAACCGATGGTCGGGGGCGACAACGGTGAGGTGCTCAAAGGCAAGGCCATTATTTCGGAGGCGGTCGGTTCACTCGGTCCGGCAATCCGCGGAAAAGCGCCGGTTTTGGATGAAAACGGACAGGTGATCGGCATTGTTTCGGTCGGTTTTTGCTGGAAGATATTCAGCGCACGGTGTGGTCGTATCGTATAAAGATTTTTCTTTTCTCCGTTCTTGCTCTCTTTCTTGGAGCGGTGGGCGCCATGGCGATCGCCAGGGCGGTGAAAAAATCGATTCATGGCCTTGAACCGGAAGAAATCGGTTTGCTCTACCAAGAAAAGCAGGCGATTTTAGAGGCAATTCGCGAAGGAATGGTGGCCATCAATCAAGAGGGAACGATTACAATGGTCAACCAAACGGCGCTGAAGCTGCTTGGGTATGAGAACGAACGCGATGTGTTGGGAATGCCGATCTTGCAGCTTATTCCCCACTCGAGGCTGCCTGAAGTCATTCGGACGGGGCAGGCAGAATTTGACGATGAAATGGTGTTAGGGGAAGAAACCGTCATTGCCAACCGCATTCCGATCAAAGACAAGCAAGGGCGTGTGATCGGAGCGGTATCGACGTTTCGAAACAAATCGGAATTGTATCGCTTGACCAAAGAGTTATCGCAGCTTCGCAGTTATGCCGATGCCTTGCGCGCGCAAACGCACGAATTTTCCAACAAGCTGTATTTGATCTCTGGCCTGATTCAACTGGAATCGTATGAGGAAGCGCTTGAACTGATCGCAAAAGAGACCGACTTGCAACAAAACATCGTCCGGTTTGTCATGAAAGAAATTCCGGATCCGATCATCGGCGGTCTGCTGATCGGCAAGTTCAATCGCGCCAACGAGCTGAAAATTGTGTTTGAGATCGATCGGGAAAGCAGTTTCCGTGATGTGCCGCCATGGATGGACCGGGACCATCTAGTAACCATTATTGGAAATGTAGTAGATAACGCCATGGAAGCCGTTCTCCATAACGGAAAGGAAGAGAAACGGGTGGCCGTTTTTTTGACTGACCTTGGCAATGATTTGATTATTGAGGTTGAGGATAACGGATTAGGCATTGACCCAGCTGTAGCGGAACGGATCTACGAGCGCGGCTTTTCAACGAAGGCTGCCGGAGGGCGGGGGTATGGGCTTGATCTAGTGAACCGGGCGTTGACAATGCTCGGGGGGCAAATGACGTATCGATCTGAGCAAGGAGCAGGCACGGTATTTACCATCATGATCCCAAAGCGGCCAGCCCATGTCGGGCGGCAGGACCGCCAAGGCTAGAAGGAGGGAACCGATGTTGCCGATTCGTGTACTGATTATTGAAGACGACCGCCGCATTGCGGAAATCAATCGGCGCTTTGTCGAGAAAGTGAACGGTTATGAAGTGGTCGGCATCGCCACGAACGCTGAAGAGGCAAGGGAATTGACGGAGGTGTTGCGGCCAGACATGTTGTTGCTTGACGTCTATTTTCCCGATATGAACGGCCTTTCGTTTTTGAAATGGGTGCGAGAGCGTTTTTCCGATATCGATATTATTATGATCACCGCAGCACGAGAAGTGGAGGCGCTGAAGCAAGCGCTGCATGGCGGAGTGTTTGATTACATTATCAAGCCGATTATGTTTGACCGATTCGCCGACACATTGCATCGATATAAAGAGTACTATGACAAAATGCAGCGGTGGGTGAAAGAGAAAGAGTGGATTGGCCAAGAAGAGGTTGATGCCTTAATGGGAAGAGAAGTGTCCGTTAAGGAACAGCCTATGTTGCCTAAAGGCATTCAGCCGTTGACCTTAGAAAAAGTGTTGGGGGTTGTGAGACAGTGCGCAGAAGGCATCACCGCTGAAGAAGTGGGGCGGCAAATCGGAACCAGCCGGACGACGGCCCGCCGTTACTTGGAGTATCTCGTCTCCGTCGGCCAGGTGACGGCCGATATTGCCTATGGATCCGTTGGGCGGCCGGAACGAGTTTACAAGAAGAAAATGTAGGTATAGAAGGCTGGTGATTTCGTGAAAAATCACAGAAAATGGACTTTTTTCAAATAGAGAAGTCTTGCAAAATCAACGCTTCTCTTTCGGCCGAAAACAATGGATTCAGCGAAATCAGTTGTTTTTCACCAGCCTTATAGATTTTCAAAAATGAAACATCCATTATATGGAGAAAGAAAGAGAGGAGAGCGTCTTGGCTGTTTTTAGCGGCATTTTATTGCAAGTGATGGTTCCGATGTTATTGATTGTCGGCTTGGGGGCAGGGCTTCACCGCTTCTTTCATCTTGACCTCAATACGTTATCCAAATTGAACATGTACGTCCTGTTGCCGGCAGTCGCATTCATCAACGTGTATGACAGTGAGTTGAATGGAAAGGTGTTGGCGGCCATCTTAGCATTTCTCTTGTTGCAAAACAGCGGACTGATCGTTTTGAGTATGATGATGGCCAAGTTGTTCAAATTAGAACGGAGTTTGTCAGCCGTATTTCAAAACACCATTGTGTTGAACAACTCAGGTAATTTCGGCATCCCGGTCAGTCAGCTTGTATTTCATCAACATCCGCTCGGGGCGACGATTCAAATTATGGTGACGATCTTTCAAAATTTCTTGACGAATACATATGGGGTATATCAGTTCGTATCCGGGAATGGAAAAAGGGAGAAATGGACTGCGGAGATATGGAAAAATCCCGTCCTTCACGCGCTGTTGCTTGGCGTGGTCTGCCGATGGCTCCACGTCCCGATCCCATCATTTTTATGGACGCCGCTTCAGCGGGTCGCCGATGCGTTTTTAGCCATCGCCCTCTTTACGTTGGGAGCGCAAATCGCCTACGCTCGGTTTACTGCCTTGCCGCCGCTTGTGTATGTGAGTGTGTTCGGGCGCTTGATATTGTCGCCGCTGTTGGCTGGGTCTTTGATCTTTCTATTAGGAATGGATGGCGTGACGGCTCAGGCATTGCTCATTGCCAGTTCGTATCCATGTTCACGCAATACGGCGCTGTATGCGCTCGAGTATGACTGCCACCCCGATTACGCCGCCCAGGCAGTGCTGGTGTCGACCTTGTTGAGCGCCATTACCGTGACAGGCACAGTATATGCGGCCCGTCTGCTGTTTCCGATTGGCGGATGAAAACGGGGGCAAGTTGTCGTCGACCTCCAATCGTGCAAAAATCCCGGGGGATCGACGACAATGTTTTTTTGCGTCAAACTCCTACAGCCAACGCGGCTAGACCGTATTGACAGAATTTTTGAAACGTGCTATTCTGAAAACAGCCAAAAGGGGAAAAGCTTGATTTTATGCGCATGGTTTTGGGTTTTTATCGTACCTATGAGGGATTGAAACTCTCCTTTTAGTGAAACATTGTGGCCGCTATATTGGTTTTTATCGTACCTATGAGGGATTGAAACAAATTTTCCAATACTTTTAATGTACGGTTCAATTTTATCCAGTTTTTATCGTACCTATGAGGGATTGAAACTGGAAGAACACAAAGAGAGAACACAAGAGCAACCGATCGTTTTTATCGTACCTATGAGGGATTGAAACAAAAACGAAGTGAAACGGTTGACCGAACTGACAAAAGTTTTTATCGTACCTATGAGGGATTGAAACGAAGACGCATATCGCTACTTGGCTAGAGTGCTTCCGTTTTTATCGTACCTATGAGGGATTGAAACACCCGTGACCGCGTCGATCACAACGCCTCGCGGCGCGTTTTTATCGTACCTATGAGGGATTGAAACTTGACAACGACGATCATGTGATCGAATTTTACACACGGAGTTTTTATCGTACCTATGAGGGATTGAAACCACTGGACGTAAATTCGGTTCGAGAGTGATTACAGTAGAGTTTTTATCGTACCTATGAGGGATTGAAACAGTTCGTTTTTTCAAGACACGATGATATGCTGTGTCCTCGTTTTTATCGTACCTATGAGGGATTGAAACTAGCCGGCGCCGGGATAGCCTTTCTTCCTCGCCTCCGTTTTTATCGTACCTATGAGGGATTGAAACTCCCGATGGTCGTTATGGAATACGAGAACTTGCGTGGTTTTTATCGTACCTATGAGGGATTGAAACAAAATCGTGTACCGATGGAACCCGTCAACGATGATGAACGTTTTTATCGTACCCATGAGGAACTGAAACTGTCTCCTGCCACAGCTGAACCACCGCTGAGTTCAGCTTGTTTTACCGCTCGACATAGGAAAAGGACAAATGCGAAATGGCACATGCCAAAAAAACGCGGGGGGAAACAAGAAGGAATTCGGCCGCGAAGGGCGAATACAGTACGGTGAATCCGACATTGCAGGGAGGGAAAACGTGGCGAAGAAGCGAATTGACCATGACCGGTTGTTCAAAGAGCTGCTGTCGACATTTTTTGAGGAGTTTTTGCTTCTTTTCTTTCCCGACGTGTACGAGTACATTGACGTTCACCATCTCTCTTTCCTCTCCGAGGAACTGTTCACCGATGTGACGGCCGGAGAGAAGCACCGCGTCGACTTGTTGGTCGAAACAAAGGTGAAAGGGGAAGACGGGCTCGTCATTGTCCATGTCGAGCATCAAAGCTACACCCAGCGGACCTTCCCCGAGCGAATGTTCCTCTACTTCAGCCGCTTGTTTCAAAAATACCGCCGCCGCATTCTCCCGATCGCCATCTTCAGCTATGACGAACAATACGACGAACCTTCCTCATTGGTCATGCAGTTTCCGTTTTTGACCGTTCTTGACTTCCGCTTTTTGACGGTGGAGCTATGCAAACTGCCGTGGCGCGCGTACATCCGCCATGCCAACCCTGTCGCCGCTGCCTTGCTAAGCAAAATGGGGTATAATGAAGATGAGAAAGTCGACGTGAAAAAGGAATTTTTGCGCATGCTCGTCCGCCTTGAGCTGGATGAAGCGAAACAGCGGCTGTTGTTCGGTTTTTTCGAGACGTATTTGCGGTTATCCGAAGAGGAGGAAATCCAACTGCGACACGAGGTGAGCCAAATGGAGACGAAGGAAGCAAAGCGTGTGATGGAACTCATCGTCTCATACGAACAGCGGGGGATGGAAAAGGGAATCCAACAAGGAATCGAACAGGGGATGAAGCAAGGACGCCAACAAGGGATCGAGGAAGGGAAGCTCGACGTGGTGAAGAGAATGCTGGCGAAAGGGTACGATGTCGACACGATTCACGAACTGACTGGGCTGCCGGTCGAGACGATTGAAAAGGTGAGGCAGTAAGTCGGATGCCCCCTGGCTAGAGCGAACGTCGCCGCCCGCAATGGCGTCAAATCCCTCATAAAGGGCGGCGGCCGTCTTGTTAGAGCCTTCGGACGTTTCGTTCCCAGGGGAGGTTTTTGGAAACGCCGTGTTTTGGGAACTTTTTCGATTTATGAACGGCGTTTTTCTTTTATGATCAGTCTTCTAATTTTTTACCGTTTTCTCACGAATTTAAAAACCATAAAAACAGCTAAAATAACGACACCTATAAAAAGGTAGCCTAAAATAGACGTCATGGTAGTCAGCATGTCCCATTCTCCTTTTTGTTAATTGGTATCGGTATACAATTGTGCTTGTGAAGCTCTAATAAACTCATTATGTTCTTCTGCGGCTTTCACAGATGTTTCAGAAACGCCAAACGATAATGTAGAAAATACTAAAACAAACGACAGGTAAAAATAGGTATTTGTTCATAAAAATGAATCAATGCATTGCTTAGTGCAAAATGAAAGTACAATCTATGAAGCCGTTTGGCGCGATCCATTCGGGCGGAATGACATCACTCGATCGGCAAGCTGTCACGGCCGTATACCATTCATTGATTTTTAGATTTCAAACAAAAACTATTGTAAACCGCTTTCACTTGGTTTATAATAAAGCTAAACCGGTTTATGAAAACGCTTTTGAACTAAATCGATTTAGTACGAGAGAGGGATCCCTTTTGAAAAAAGTAACGATGGCCGATGTCGCGAAATTGGCCAACGTTTCGAAAAGCACCGTGTCGCAATACTTAAATAAGCGCTATGAATATATGAGCGAGGAGACGAGAAAACGCATCGCCGAGGCGATTGAAGAGCTTGGGTATCAGCCGAACATCATCGCCCGCAGTTTGAAGCAAAAGACGACAGCGACCATTGGCGTGATTGTTTTTAATATGCTTCATATGATGACAACGCAAGTGCTGCACGCCATTGAAGAGGAATGCCAAAAGCGCGGGTTTCAAGTCATTGTCTGCAATTCCGGCGATGATCCGGATAAGGAAAAAACATATGTTGATACGCTGCTGGCGAAGCAAGTGGACGGGTTGATCGTGTTTCCGACAGGGAAAAATGAAGAGGTCTACCGCCGCCTTGTGGAGGAACGCTTTCCGCTTGTGTTTGTCGACCGGATGGTGCCGGGAGTGGAGGCAGACAGCGTGCTGCTTGATAATGCAGGTGCAGCGGAAATGGCGGTTCAGTATTTCGCTTCCCAGGGCCGCGATCGGATTGCGATTGTCACCCCGCCGCTTGTCTCTTACAACGTGCCGCGGATGGAGCGGTTGGAAGGGTTTCGGGCGGCTATGCGCAAAAGAGGACTGGACGTTGAAGATGGGAACATCATCGCCGCTGATCCGGACGCGCTGCCGGAAGTGTTGAAACAACGGTTTGCCGAACCGAAGCGGCCTAATGCCTTGTTTGCGATCAACGACTTGACGCTGATGGGGGTTTTGCGGTTTGTGAAAGACGCAGGGGTTCGTGTGCCGGATGAGGTGGCGATCATCAACATCGATGATGTGCCGTTTGCCGACATTTACACGCCGGCGCTGACAACCATCGCCCAGCCGACGTTTGCGATGGGGAAAAAAGCAGCTGAGCGCGTGTTTGAACAAATGAAAGCGAAAAAAGCCGACGGTCCGCGCGTATTTCGTTTCTCCCCGACATTGATGGAACGGACATCGATCAGGCGGGGGAAGGAATGAAGAAGGGAGGAGAAACGATGGCGATTCATGAGGACGTCGTCATTGGGATTGATATTGGAACGACAAGCACAAAAGCGGTTGTGTTTGACGGGCGGGGGAAGGTGCTGGCTTCTCACCCCGTCGACTATCCGATCATCCAGCCGCATCCGGGGTTTGCCGAGCAGGATCCCGATGAACTGTTCGCGGCGGTCGTTCAAGCGGTCGGGGCGGTGACGGTCCGCCACGGCATCCGCCCAGAACAGGTGAAAGCGATGGGTTTGAGTGCGGCGATGCACTCGATTATGGCGCTTGACGAGTCGGGCCGGCCGCTCACCCGCCTCCTCATCTGGGCGGACAACCGAAGCGTGGCTCAAACGGAGCGGCTGTGGAAAGAGCAAAACGGGCTTGCCATTTACCGGCGGACGGGGACGCCGATCCATCCGATGTCCCCGTTGCCGAAACTGCTTTGGCTGAAAGAGAAGCAGCCGGATGTGTTTCGGCAAGCCCGCTGGTTTGTCTCTGTGAAAGATTATGTGCTTTACCGTCTATACGGCGATTATATCGCTGACCATTCGCTCGCTTCAGCGACCGGTTTGTTCTGCCTCGATACGCTTGATTGGGACGAGGATGTGCTTTCGTTTCTTGGCATAAGCCGCGAGCGGCTGCCGCGTTTAGTCCCAGCGACATACATCTTGCAAGGGATGAAGAAAGAATGGGCGGATAAAATGGGGGTATCCGCTGACGTGCCTGTTGTGATCGGAGCAAGCGACGGCGTGCTCGCCAACGTCGGCGTCGGGGCGGTGCTCCCAGGTGAAGCGGCCATTACGATCGGGACGAGCGGGGCGGTGCGGACGATTGCGGCAAAACCGACGACCGATGAAAAAGGGCGGACGTTTTGTTATGCGTTGACGCCCGGCTATTGGGTCGTCGGCGGACCGACGAACAACGGCGGCATTTTGCTTCGCTGGCTGCGCGACGAGTTTGGCGCCCAAGAGCGGGAAGTGGCGAAAAAGCTCGGCATCGATCCGTATGACTTGTTGACGAAATACGCGGAACGCGTCCCGCCGGGGGCGGAAGGGCTTGTGTTTTTGCCGTTTTTGTCGGGCGAGCGGGCGCCGTACTGGAATGCGAACGCGCGTGGGACGTTTTTTGGCCTTGGCCTTCATCATAAGCGCGAGCATTTCATCCGCGCTGTCATGGAAGGCGTCTGCTTCAGCATTCTCTCGGTCGCTTTAGCCATTCGCGATGTCACGGGGCCGATGTCGGAAATCCGTGTCTCGGGCGGATTCGCCAAGTCGCCGTTTTGGCGGCAAATGCTTTCTGATATGCTCGGCAAACCGCTCATCGTGCCGCAGACGCACGAGGCGTCGGCGCTAGGGGCGGCTGCCGTGGCGCTTTACGCGTTAGGCGAGCTGCCGTCGCTGGAAACGGTGAAAACGTGGATCGACACAACGGCCCGCCATGAGCCGAAGGAAGAACATACGCTCATTTACGCTGAACTGTTTGATTTGTATGCCCGCTTGTATGAGCGATTGAAAGAGGAGTTCGACATCATCGCTGCGTTTCAGCGGCGGAGTGGGTAAAGGGAGGAAGACTAAATCGATTTAGTTGGCTATGATCGGGCGCTAAATCGATTTAGCCCTTTCCTTCAAAGATCTGAAAACGTTTGCTTTGTTCACTAAATCGATTTATCTCAAAGATAAAGGAGGAGCTTGTGATGGGAATCGCCATTGTTGTTGCTGCTATTATCGTGTTATTATTGCTCATTAGATTGTGCAGCATAAAGAAGCACGTGAGCTTCCTGGCTTTGGCAATACGCTGTTCACGATTTTGCTTCCGGTCATTTTGATGTTGATTGCCTCTGTGGCAAACGTGACGCTTGATCAAAAGTCAGAAGCGGCGAAAGTGTTGCGCTTTATCGGCGACCCGATTGTTGCGCTCTTGATCGCGACGGTTTATTCGTTCTTCAGCTTAGGCTACGCCCGCGGCTTCCATCGCGACGCCGTGCTGAAGTTCGCCAATGACTGCCTTGGTCCGGTCGCGAACATCCTGCTTGTCATCGGGGCGGGCGGCGCATTCAACAAAGTGCTGCTTGATTCCGGCATCGGCGAACAAATCGCGGAAGTGGCGAAACACTCGCACTTCTCTCCGCTCCTGTTAGGCTGGGGCATTGCGGCGCTCATTCGCGTAGCGACGGGATCGGCGACCGTCTCGATGATGACCGCTGCCGGCATCGTTGCCCCCATCGCGGCTACCATGCCGGGAACGAATATGGAACTGCTTGTCTTGGCGACCGGCGCGGGTTCGTTGATCTTGTCGCACGTCAATGACTCCGGCTTCTGGATGATCAAAGAATATTTCGGCATGACGGTGAAAGAAACGCTCATGACATGGACAGTCATGGAAACGATTATTTCGGTGGTGGCGTTTGTCTTCATTTTGTTATTGAATATGGTTCTCTAGCCTTTTCCAGGCAAGACGCTCGTTTTTAGAAGAACGGGCGTCTTATTTTTATATGTTCTTTTGTTATATTTTATATTATAATTATGTAATAAAAAATGACATAAGGAGTGACGCCTGTTGATTTTTGCGAGACGTGCGGAACGAAAAATAAAGCGCGAACTGGATCAGCCTCGACGTGAGGAAACGCAGGGAGGACCGCAACAAATTGCAAGGCAAATTGTTGTGGCGGTTGATCAGCTCAAAGCAGCGATGGAACAGATGAAGATGGCGGCACTTTCGCTGAATGACATTTCCGATTCAAGCCGGAATAGTGCGGCAGAGCTGATGGACCATAGCGAGAAAACGGTGGAGTATACGGAAAAAGTGGCGAACAAAATGCGAACAATCGAGGAGGCGGCTAGGGAAATCGCTGCATCTTCGCGTGATATGTATGCGAGCAGCCAGCAGTTTTCCGAACATTGGCTGCATTCATGGAATTCATTGGAGACGTTGCAAAAAGAAATTCGAACACTGCGCTCCCACCATGAAACGTTATTGGAACAAATGGACCATCTCGTTCATCATTCGCGACGCATCAATGAAATTATATCAGCGATCGGCGAGATTTCGCAGAAAACGAAAATTTTGTCGCTCAATGCCAATATTGAGGCGGCTCGTGCGGGAGAACATGGGCGCGGGTTTGCGGTCGTCGCGCGGGAAATCGGCATGTTGGCGAATCAAACGTCGGAAGCTGTCCAGCAAACACAGGATATTTTGTCCCTTATTCAACGCGAAATCGCAGCGACAACCGATATCGTTCGCGAAGAAACAAAGCAAATCGATGTTGAAGAGAAAGAAATGGAAGCGATTATGTCGTTCCTTCATTTGCTGCAGCGACAGCTGAATGATATGACGGACCTCGTCTCCTCTTCTGTCCGGTCAGCGTCTGGGCAGTCGGACAGCGTGAAAGAAATCGCCGTTCTCCTAGAAGAAATCGTGCAATTGAGCCGGGAAAATCAACGGTTTGTCGAGCGAGTGACGGCGGATATGAACGAACAGCATGAAAGCGTCGAACAGATTTTGCGCATTAATGAAGCGCTGCAAAAGACAGCGGAGGAGCTGCAACAAACGGTCGGACGTGATTGGATGAGAGAAACGATTTCTGTCGATGATGCGGTCGTGAAAAACACGATTCAGAAACTATCGGCTTTGCTTCAGTCAGCTCCGTTGGAACAAATGGATGAGGCCATGCATCAACGCGTGCTGGATCGATTTTTATCTGAGAATGGAGAGATTGAGGCTGTCTGGTCGAATCGTCTTGATGGGGCGTTTGTCTATTCGAATCCGCCGGCGGGCTTGGTCAACGCCAAAGTCCGGTCGTGGTTTCAGGAAGCTTGTAGAGGAACAGTGTATGTTTCCGATCCGTATGTATCGGCATTGACGAAACATCTTTGCGTCACGGTGTCCGCTCCCATTAGGGATCATAACGGTCAAATTGTCGGGGTCATTGGAGTGGATTTGTCGCTTGTGAAATGAACGCTGCCCCAAAAAGGTGCATGTGTGCCTTTTTGGGGCATGTTTTGTTTTTCGACCTGGCTGATTGGTCGGAAGATGATTGATAATAAATATAACAAAAATATGTAATAAAATATGACAAATATGTTGAGTCCGTGAAACGTGGGCCTTATACTGCTAATCAAGAACAAATCCTCAACGTGGAGAACATGCATCGCTTTTGAGGAACAAGGGAGGGATGCGCTCTTTTAGATGAACGAGGGGCAGGAATTCATCGATGTTTCAAATGAATAGGGGGAAGGGTGTGCGAATGAAACCAGCATTCATGTGGAAATTATGGCTGCTTTTATGCGTCAGTGTTTTTGCTCTTGGGGGATGTGCGGCGTCATCAGCAGTGGATCAAGCCAAAAACGAGAATCAAAATGATTCATCTTCGGCTGGCAAAGAAGGGGATGTGGTCAAAGTAGGAATCCTTCACTCGTTAAGCGGAACGATGGCCATCAGTGAAGTATCGTTGCGCGATGCCGAGTTAATGGCCATTGAGGAAATCAATGCATCGGGCGGGCTGCTCGGCAAGAAGATTGAACCGGTTGTGGAAGATGGAGCGTCCGACTGGCCGACATTTGCCGAAAAGGCGAAAAAATTGCTGCAAAAAGATCAAGTGGCCGCCATTTTCGGCGGTTGGACATCGGCGAGCCGCAAGGCGATGCTTCCGGTTGTGGAGCAAAACAACGGGCTGCTTTGGTATCCGGTGCAATATGAAGGGATGGAGTCGTCTCCGAACATCTTTTACACTGGGGCGACGACGAATCAACAAATCGTTCCAGCGGTCAGCTGGCTCTTGAAAAACCGCGGCAAGACGTTTTTCTTGCTTGGATCGGATTACGTCTTTCCGCGGACAGCGAACAAAATCATCAAGGCCCAGTTGAAGGCCGAAGGTGGGCAAGTGGTCGGGGAAGAATATACGCCGCTCGGCCATACCGATTATAGCACCATTATCAGCAAAATCAAACAAGTGAAACCGGCTGTCGTCTTCAATACGCTCAACGGCGATAGCAATGTCGCCTTTTTCAAACAGTTGAAAGACGCTGGCATCACACCGAAAGACGTGACGGTGATGTCCGTCAGCATCGCAGAAGAAGAAATACGCGGGATCGGGCCGGATGTGTTGGCCGGTCACTTGGCTGTGTGGAACTATTTTCAGACGACCGATACACCGGAAAATAAGGCGTTTGTACAAAAGTATAAAGAAAAGTACGGGCAAGACCGCGTGACCGATGATCCGATTGAAGCGGCGTATACAGCCGTTCATTTATGGGCCGAAGCAGTGAAAAAAGCCGGCTCCTTTGATGTGGATCAAGTGAAAAAAGCGGCGGCCGGCCTTGAATACAAGGCGCCGGAAGGAACGGTGAAAATTGACGGGGAAACGCAGCATTTATGGAAAACGGTGCGCATTGGTGAAATCCAAGCGGACGGACAATTCAAAGAGTTATGGAATTCCGGTCAGCCGGTGAAGCCGGATCCGTATTTAAAGAGCTACCCATGGGCGAAAGGATTAAGTGAATAGTTGCATGGGGAGGAAGGCATGTCCTTCCTTCTTGCCCAGCGGACATGAGAGGGGGACGGCGATGTTTATTGACCAATTATTCAACGGGCTGAGCGTCGGTTCGATTTTGCTTTTGATCGCCATTGGGTTGGCGATCACCTTTGGATTGATGGGCGTCATCAATATGGCGCACGGTGAACTGATGATGGTCGGCGCGTACACAACCTACGTCATTCAACAAATCTTTGCCCATCATGCGCCGCAATCAGCGGGGATGTACTTTGTCATTGCCATTCCGTCGTCGTTTCTCATCGCTGCCTTGCTTGGGTGGGGGTTGGAAAAAAGCTTGATCCGCCATTTGTACCACCGCCCGCTGGACAGTTTGTTGGCGACATGGGGGATCAGTTTGATTTTGCAACAGACGGCCCGCCTCATCTTTGGGGCGCCCAACGTGGCGGTTGTGCCGCCAAGCTGGCTGGATGGCGGAATCCGCTTGTTTGGGGCGGTGTTTCCGTATAAACGGTTGTTTATTCTCTGTCTTGTATTGGCGATCGTGTTCTTTCTTTATATGTATTTAACGAAAACACGAGCTGGCCGACGCATTCAGGCTGTCACCATGAACCGGCCGATGGCGGCCTGTCTCGGCATTGCCACGCAAAAGGTCGATGCTTACTCGTTTGCCATCGGTTCAGGATTGGCGGGGGTGGCGGGATGTGCGTTGACCTTGCTTGGGCCGATTGGGCCGACGATCGGCACGTACTATATTGTCGATGCATTTATGGTCGTCATTTTAGGAGGAGTGGGAAAACTGGCTGGGACGCTGCTAGGAGCGTTTGGCCTCGGCTTAATCTCCACCTTTGTCGAATATTCCACAAGCGCCACCATCGCCAAAGTCATTGTGTTCGTTCTCATTATTGCGTTCTTGCAATGGAAACCGTCCGGTCTTCTTAGCTTGAGGACGCGGTCGCTCGATTGAGGGGAGGAAGCATCGTGAACAAACGTTGGGGATACTGGCTGTTTTTCGTTGCTTTGTTTTTGGCGCCATTTTATTTAACGGAGTTTCGCCTGTCTTTGCTTGGCAAATTTCTTTGCTTTGCCATCGTGGCGGTCGGCATCTCCCTCATTTGGGGATATACCGGCATTTTGAGCCTCGGCCATGGGGTGTATTTTGGATTGGGTGCTTATTGCATGGCGATGTATTTGAAGCTCGAAGCTTCGCGAGGGCATTTGCCTGATTTTATGGAGTGGAGCGGCGTGCGCGAACTGCCGTGGTTTTGGAAGCCGTTTGCGCATCCGATGGTGGCCATCGCCGCCGCGATCGCTCTTCCTACGTTGCTCGCTGCGCTATTAAGCTATTTAACGTTTAAAAATCGGATTCAAGGCGTCTATTTTTCTCTCCTTTCCCAGGCGGTTGTTGTCGTGTTTGTTACGTTGTTTATCGGCAAGCAAGAATGGACAGGCGGAACGAACGGCTTGACCAATTTTTCGACCGTGTTTGGTTTTTCGCTGTCATCGCCGCTCACCCAAATCGTTTTGTATTGGCTGACAACGGCCTGTCTCGCTCTCATTTTCGTCGCGGCGCGCCGCTTGACGTCCGGACGGTTGGGGAAGGTGCTCATCGCGATTCGCGACGCGGAAAACCGGGTTCGTTTTTTAGGATTCAATCCGACCGTCTATAAAGTGTTTGTGTATAGTTTGTCAGCAGCCTTTGCCGGGGTGGCTGGGGCGTTGTTTGTCCTGCAAGTCGGGCTCATTTCCCCGGAGATGATGGGGATTATTCCTTCGATCGAAATGGTGTTATGGGCCGCTGTCGGCGGACGCCAATCGCTCATGGGCGCGATCATTGGTGCGATTGTCATGAACACGGCGAAAAGCTTTTTAAGCGAAAATTATCCGGATCTATGGCTGCTTTTGTTAGGCGCCTTGTTTGTCGTTGTTGTGTTGTTTGTTCCGAAAGGATTGGCGGGTATTTATGAATCGCTCGCTGCCGTTCGCATCAAAGCAAAAAGGGGGCATGAACGTGAAGCCCGTGTTGATGTGTCGTGACGTCGTCGTTGACTTCGATGGATTTCGTGCTTTGCAAGGTGTTGATCTCGCGGTTTACCCCCATGAAGTGCGATTTTTGATCGGTCCGAACGGAGCGGGAAAAACGACGCTGCTCGATGTCATTTGCGGGCGGACGAGAGTGACGGACGGGCGGGTGCTGTTTTTTTTCCATGACATCACGCAACGGCCGGAATATGAGATCGTGCAAATAGGCATCGCCCGGAAGTTTCAAAGCCCTTCCATTTTTCCGTTTTTGACGGTGTGGGAAAATATGGAGTTAGCCATGCGACAAGATCGGCGTCTGCGTTCCGTTTTGCGGGCGAAGTTGACTGGAGAAGAGAAAGAAATGATGGCAGCACAGCTAGAGAAAATTGGATTGCTCGATGAACGTCATCGCTTAGCGGGCTCACTGTCTCATGGCCAAAAGCAGTGGTTGGAAATCGGCATGCAGCTCATTCAGCGTCCGCAGCTCCTCCTATTGGATGAGCCGATCGCCGGCATGAGTGCGGCGGAGCGGGAGCGCACGGGGGAATGGCTCCATGAAATGGCCGAACATTGTGCGGTCATTATTGTCGAGCATGATATGGACTTTGTCCGCCGCTATTCCAAACAAGTGACAGTCATGCATGAAGGAAAAGTATTGTGCGAAGGATCGATGGATGAAGTGCAGCAAAACGAACAAGTGATCGATGTGTACCTTGGAAGGGGGAAAAACGCGTGCTGCGCCTCCGGGATGTAACGGCTGGCTATGACGGAAGTGTGGTGCTCGATCATGTTGACATGGATGTTCCTCTTGGTCGGGTGACGGCGGTGTTGGGCAGAAACGGGGTTGGAAAAACGACGTTGATGAAGACGATCATCGGGTTGATTCGCCCGATGTCAGGCGTCATCGAATGGGAGGGGGAAGATATCACGCGCTGGCCGCCGGAGCGGCGGGCGCGAGCGGGGATCGGCTATGTGCCGCAAGGGAGGGAAATTTTTTCGGCGTTGACGGTGGAGGAAAATATTCTTCTCGGGCTGGAAGCGCAGGCCGAAAAAGTCCGTCCCCAGCCGACCCTTGATGAAATGTACGCGCTGTTCCCGATTTTAAAAGAGATGCGCCAGCGAAAAGGAGGAGATTTAAGCGGCGGACAGCAGCAACAGCTGGCCATTGCCCGCGCGTTGGCCGGCCGGCCGAAACTGCTCTTGCTTGATGAACCGATGGAAGGCATTCAGCCCTCGATCGTTGCGTTGATTCATGATGCGATTATGAAAATCGCCGAAGAAAAGCAGGTTGGCATCATATTGGTCGAACATAACGTGGAGCTGGCGTTTTCTTGTGCCGATCGTTTCTATATTTTGGATCGCGGCGCTGTCGTGGCGAAAGGGGATGTCGATGGGGCTGATTTGACTTATATTCAATCGTTTCTTGCTGTTTAAGCAGCAGACAGCGGTGTTAGCGAATGAGAGATTTTTTGAACCTGCGAGTATAGGCGGGAGCATTCAAGAGGGGGGAAGAGATGAGTGAAACTGACTCCGCGTGAACAGGAAAAGCTGCTGATCGTCGTTGCCGCTGATTTGGCGCGCCGCCGGAAAGAGCGGGGCTTGAAGCTAAATTATCCGGAAGCGGTGGCGCTCATTACGTATGAACTGATGGAAGGAGCCCGCGACGGGCGGACGGTGGCGGAGTTGATGCAATACGGCGCAACGATTTTGACGCGCGATGATGTGATGGAAGGCGTCGCTGACATGATCGACGAGATTCAAGTCGAGGCGACGTTTCCGGACGGCACGAAACTCGTCACGGTCCACCAGCCGATCCGGTCGTAATAGCGCCGGCCGATTCCGATGAAGGTGGATAAAGGAGTGATCTTATGATCCCAGGAGAATACCGATTGCGCGACGAACCGATTGTGTGCAACCGGCAAAAGCCGGTTACGAAGCTGACGGTCATAAACCGCGGCGACCGCCCGGTGCAGGTCGGTTCCCATTTTCACTTTTTTGAAGTCAATTCGTTTCTCGAATTTGACCGACAGGCCGCATACGGAAAACATTTGAACATCCCAGCCGGGACAGCGGTCCGTTTTGAACCCGGGGATGCGAAGCAAGTGGAGCTTGTCCCGTTCTCCGGCAAGCGCCGGGTGTACGGATTAAACAATATGGTCAACGGTCCGCTTGATGACAACGGGAAGGAGGGAGCAAGAGAATGAGTTTTTCCATGTCAAGACGGCAATACGCGGATATGTTTGGACCGACGACCGGGGACTGCATCCGGTTGGCGGACACAGACTTATGGATTGAAATTGAGCATGACTATACCGTTTACGGCGATGAAGTGAAATTCGGCGGCGGGAAGGTGATTCGCGACGGGATGGGGCAGCATCCGCTCGCTGTCCGCGACGAAGCGGTCGATTTAGTGTTGACGAACGCCGTCATCGTTGATTACACCGGCATTTACAAAGCCGATATCGGGATCAAAGATGGAAACATCGCTGCCATCGGCAAGGCGGGGAATCCGCTGTTAATGGACGGCGTCAATATTGTCATCGGCGCCTCAACGGAAGTGATCGCGGCCGAAGGGAAAATCGTGACCGCTGGAGGAGTGGATGCCCATATCCATTTCATTTGCCCGCAGCAAATCGAAACCGCCCTGTCATCCGGCATTACGACGATGATTGGTGGCGGGACCGGACCGGCGACTGGAACGAATGCCACGACGTGCACGCCGGGAGAGTGGAACATTTACCGGATGCTTGAAGCCGCCGAAGCGTTCCCGATGAATCTTGGGTTTTTAGGAAAAGGCAACGCGTCGGCAAAAGAGCCGATCGCGGAGCAAGTGCGCGCGGGCGCGGTGGGACTTAAGCTTCATGAAGACTGGGGAACGACGGCGGCAGCGATTGATGCGTGCTTGCAAGTGGCTGATGAGTACGATGTGCAAGTCGCCATTCATACCGATACGTTGAATGAAGGCGGGTTTGTCGAGCATACACTGAAGGCCATTAACGGACGTGTCATCCATACATACCATACGGAAGGGGCGGGAGGCGGACATGCGCCCGATATTATGAAAGTCGCCAGCTTCCCGAACATTTTGCCTTCTTCCACGAACCCGACGCGGCCGTATACGAAAAACACGCTCGATGAGCATTTAGATATGTTAATGGTGTGTCATCATTTAGATCCGTCCGTTCCAGAAGACATTGCCTTTGCTGATTCGCGCATCCGCAAAGAAACGATCGCGGCAGAAGACATTTTGCACGACATCGGCGCCTTCAGCATGATCAGTTCCGACTCGCAAGCGATGGGGCGCGTCGGGGAAGTCATTTTGCGCACGTGGCAAACGGCCGACAAAATGAAAAAACAGTTTGGCCGCTTGCCGGAGGAAACGGGGCGAGGCGATAATGTCCGCGTCAAACGGTACGTAGCCAAATATACGATCAACCCGGCTATCACTCATGGCGTCGCGGAGTATGTCGGGTCAGTCGAAGTCGGAAAATTCGCAGATTTGGTCGTTTGGCATCCCGCTTTTTTCGGGATCAAGCCTGAGCTCGTCATCAAAGGCGGGATGATCGCCTACAGCGTGATGGGCGACCCGAACGCCAGCATTCCGACGCCGCAGCCCGCTCTGTACCGCCCGATGTTCGCCAGCTATGGCGCCGCCGTCGCGAAAACGTCCATTACGTTTTTGTCCAAAGCGGCGTTCGAACGCGGCGTCCCTGACAAACTGCGATTGCACAAAATCGTCAAACCGGTTGGAAACATTCGTTCGTTAACGAAACACGATATGGTGTTCAACAACGCCATGCCTCAAATCGATGTCGATCCGCAAACGTATGAAGTGAAGGTCGATGGACGGCTCATCACGTGCGAACCGGCTGAAGTTGTGGCCATGGCGCAACGATATTTTCTATTTTGAGGTGATGATGATGATTGTAGAAACGGTTATCGGCAACATTCGAACTCTTTCTTCTCTCCCCCCGCACATCGAACGGGTGTACATGCCAAGCGATGATTTAGTAAAACGAATTCAGCGGGTGGTGACCGACCACGGGAGGGAAATTGGCATTCGCTTGAAAGAAGCGAAAGAATTGGTAGACGGAGATGTGTTATGGATGGATGAGCATAATGCCATTGTCGTATCCGTTCTTCCCGATGATTTGCTTGTCATCCAGCCGGTTTCCATGAAACAAATGGGGGAGATCGCTCATCAGCTCGGCAACCGCCACTTGCCCGCCCAATTCGAGGAAGGGGAAATGCTCGTCCAATACGACTATTTAGTCGAAGAGCTGCTCCAGCAACTCGGCATCCCGTACAAGAGGGAAAAACGGAAAGTAAAACAAGCGTTCCGCCATATCGGGCATCGCCATGACTGACCAACAGTTGTTGTGGCTGCTGCAGCTCTCCGATTCGAATTTTCCGTCTGGAGCATTTTCCCATTCCTTTGGGTTTGAAACATACATGTACAATGAACAAATTTGCGATGCCAAAACGTTTGGCGATGTGCTTGTCGCTTATATTCAGACCCAGCTGACGTATACGGATGGATTGGCGTGCCGGATCGCCTATGAGCAGTTGGAAGTCGACCGTATGGAAGGACTGCGGCGGCTGAACGACACGCTGTTTGCTCTCTGCTTGGCGAAGGAAACGCGAGAAGGAACGAGAATGATTGGGGGGCGCTTATGGAAACTGTGCCGCGACATTTACGGAGTCGATGAATTGGATGAGATCGTGCAAACGACGCGGTCCATTCATCCGGCCATTGTGTTTGCGGCGGTTGGCCGCAAAATCGGAGCAGCCAAACAAACGACGGTGCTGACGTATTTGTTTGCTTCCGTACAAACGATGGTGCAAAACGCGGTCCGCGGCATTCCCCTCGGCCAGACGGATGGGCAAAAGCTGCTCGTCATGGCGCAGCCATATTTGATTCATGCCGCGAGCATCATCGAGACACTCGATGAAGAGGAGCTCGGGGCGGCAGCCGTCGGCTTGGAAATCGCGCAAATGCAGCATGAACGTCTTCCTGTTCGATTGTTTATGTCGTAAATCTTGTTTGACGTGGAACGAAAGAAGGACAGAGAAGGGAGAATCCAGAATGGAACCGGTACGAATCGGCATCGGCGGCCCGGTCGGCGCCGGCAAAACGATGCTTGTCGAGAAGCTGACGCGGGCGATGCATCGCCGCTTTAGCATCGCGGTCATTACGAATGATATTTATACAAAAGAAGATGCCCAATTTTTAATCAAACATAGCGTCTTGCCGGAAGATCGGATTATCGGCGTCGAAACGGGCGGGTGCCCGCATACGGCCATTCGCGAAGACGCATCAATGAATTTTGCGGCCATTGATGAACTGAAACGGCGCCATCCAGATGTGGAACTCATTTTGATCGAGAGCGGCGGCGATAACTTGGCGGCGACCTTCAGCCCGGAGTTGGTCGATTTCTCCATTTATGTCATCGACGTCGCCCAAGGGGAGAAAATTCCGCGCAAAGGCGGACAAGGGATGATGAAGTCGGATTTGCTCGTGATCAACAAAATCGATCTTGCCCCTTACGTCGGCGCCAGTCTGGAAGTGATGGAACGGGACGCCAAAGCAGCGCGAGGGGCGAAGCCGGTCATTTTTACAAATTTAAAAGAAGAGATTGGTCTTTTTGACGTTGTGGATTGGATCGAAAAACAGGTGCTGCTGGCAGGGCTGGAAGAATGAGCTGGACGGGGCGTTTGCGATGTACAGCGGTCGTGAAAAACGGCCGCACCGTCATTTTGGACAACTATAGTGAAGGGGCGCTGAAACTGATGCGTCCTGTTTACCTCGACCCGGCTCATCCGACGTTATATCTTGTCCACGTGGGCGGCGGGTATGTCGATGGGGATTCATATGATATGGAAATCTTCCTCGAGCCCAGCGCCCGGTTGATGGTGACGACCCAGTCGGCGGCGAAAATCTACAAAACTCCTTCAACGCCTGTAAGGCAGTATACACGATTGTCACTTGGG
Organism: Geobacillus subterraneus; assembly: GCF_001618685.1. Classification (GTDB taxonomy): domain Bacteria; phylum Bacillota; class Bacilli; order Bacillales; family Anoxybacillaceae; genus Geobacillus; species Geobacillus subterraneus. The sequence goes on from NZ_CP014342.1 coordinate 1,418,771, forward strand.
GAGCAAAGCGTACTTGAATATTTCCCCGACCCGACGATCGCCTATGAGCATGCGCGCTTTTATCAAGAAACGACGGTGTACATCACGCCAAGCTCCACGTTTGTTTATGGCGAAATCATCACGCCTGGATGGTCGGAAAGCGGCGAGCTGTTCCGCTATGATTGGATTCGCTCGAAACTGAAGGTGTATCAAGACGAGGCGCTCGTTCTGTTTGATCATCTGTACTTGGACTCGCGGCAGCACTTAACGAGCATGCTGCAGCTCGGCGGCTACACGCATGTCGGATCATTCGTGGCTCTTTCTCCGTTCATCACAAAGGAAGTGTTAGAACAGTTCAACCAATTCATGGAAGAGATGCCGAAAGAGGTTCGCTGCGGTTTTTCAGCGGCAGCCGTTCCAGGCTTTTCTGTACGTATATTGGCGTATGAAACATCGGCCATCGAAGCGATATTCCAACGCGTCCAACAGTTCATTCGCCAACAATGCGGTGAGAAAGCGCCAGTCTGTTGGAGGAAATATTGACAAGGGAAAGGAAGAAGACAATGGGAACGATATGGCCTGTGCTCTTGTTTGGATTGCTGCTTGGAATGAAACATGCGACGGAACCGGATCATGTCATTGCCGTTTCGACCATTGCCAGCCGGACGAAAAAACTGTCCCTTTCATCGCTGGCCGGCATGTTTTGGGGAATTGGCCATACGTTGACGCTGCTCGTTGTTGGGATGGCGATGATCGCCTTTGAGCGGCAAATTCCTGAACAGATTGCTTCTTATCTCGAAATGGGCGTCGGCATCATGATCGTTATTCTAGGAATTGCTAGTTTCCGTTCGACAATGAGGCTGGATCATCATCACCAGGGCGATATTCATCATTTACATGTGAAATCGACATTGATTGGCATCGTCCACGGTTTAGCCGGCAGCGCCGGAATGGTGTTGTTGACGATGACGACGGTCAAAGGAACTTGGATGGCGCTTGCTTTTATTTTGATTTTTGGCCTAGGAACGGTCATCGGCATGATGCTGTTCACGACGTTTCTCGGGATTCCGTTTGTTTGGATGAAAGCGAAACAGCAAGTCATGAATCAATGGATCGTGAAAACCGTCTCCCTCATCAGCATCGCCTATGGGGTCTATTACATGTATCATATCGCCGCCGAAATTTGACGCTCCTCGCGGCTGGCGTCATAGGTGGAGGGTTGTTCAAAACAAAGAAGCACCGGTCTTGGGAGAAGGCCGGTGCTTCTTTTTCGATGCGGCGTCATCGCCACTTCGTGTCACGCCAGTGGTTTTACAAGCAACAACTCATCTCGAATAGGAATGCCGTCAGGACTTGTTTTCGGAATGTTTGGCTTGATTTGTCGCGCCTTGTCGACAGCGTTGGGAAAGACGTTCACAATTTGATAGCCGCGCTTTTGATAGAAACGAAGGGCATGCAAGTTGTCGTTGGTAGTGATCAGTTGAACAGCCGTGCACCTTTGTTGTCTCGCCCATGCCTCTGCCTCATGCAAAAGGGCGCTGCCGATGCCGCGGTTTTCCATTATGCTGTCTAGCGAGATGATCTCGCATTCGTTTCCACGAATCACAAACGTAATGAGTCCGACGATCCGAGATCCATTCTCAACAGCCGCAAATCCATCCAGCTCGCTGCAGGTATAGATGCCGGTCGAGACAACCATTTGCGGGCTTCCCCAATGGTCGTTGAAAAATTGGTTGACGATGGCGCGGTCCAACTGTTTGGTTGGAACGATGTTCAAGGCGATCCTTCCCCTTTGTGCAGATGATGATTTTCACCCCAATGCATAAGCCGTTCACTTCCGTGCGTGAGTTTGACACTCCGCACGCCTAAAGGCGTGGGATTCTTGGGTCGTTCGCGTCCTCATCCATTTCTAGTTCGGATAACGCCCAAATTCAGGGGTGTGTCATCACCCCGTCCCATCGGGTTAGGATGTACCCCAATGGGCGGCGCACCTGTGACCAGTGCGCTAGGTTAGACGGGGCTCGCTTTCATCCCACCCCTCAAGGAGTGGGCTTTCTCGCTCGCTGATCTGTAACAGGGGATGTCCACATCCGTCCTCCTCTTGTGTCAAAGGGCCGAGTCTTTTTGCATCATGGCTCGTTGAAACGATTGAAAAACAGCGAAGGAAATGAATGTTAGCACAATCCCTGACATATATGGCAAACTGGACTTTAAGGTGAACAACCAGCCGGCGATCGCCGGACCGCCGATGCGGCCGAGCGAATCGAACGATGATAAGACGCCTGTTGCGCTTCCTTGGCCGTCCGCCGTATATTTCGTCAACAACGCGGAGACGCATGGGCGGATGATGCCGTTTCCAATGCCGAAAATCGTTAAATAGAGCGCGGCTGTCCAAAAGCTGTGAACGAATAAAATGAGAAAAAAGCCAACTGCTGACAAGAACAGCCCGACACGAATGACAGCGCCTTCCCCGAATGAGCGGATCAGTTTTCCAAGAAGCCCCCCTTGAACGACGGCTCCTGCAAGCCCCATGATCATAAAGATGTAGCCAAGTTCCGTCGACGAAAGTCCCGCTCGTTCAGCGGCAAAATAGGCGAACGTCGCCTCAAGTCCGGCGAGGGAAAACGTTGTGATCAGCTGCAGTAGGTATAGGCGCGCTACAGGCCCTTGGAGGGCGGCCGCAAGCGATGGCCGCTTTGTTCGTATATTCATTCGTTTTTCTCTCGGAAGCGACTCATGCAAGAAAACGAAAACGAATAGAGCGGTCAAGAGCGCCAAGCAGCCTGCCATCCAAAACGGAGCGGTTAAGCTCGTTTTCGAGAACACGCCGCCGATCCCCGGTCCGAAAATGAATCCAAGCCCAACGGCCGCTCCGATCATCCCCATTCCTTTGCCCCGGCCTTCTTCCGTTGTCACATCTGCGACGTACGCCATAGCGGCCGGCATCGTGGCCGCCGATAGACATCCGCCGATGATGCGAGCGGCAAACAACATCCAAAGTGTTGTGGCGGCGGCGAGCAAGAAAAACGAAAGTGCTAAGCCAGAAATACCGATGAGCAACATCGGCTTTCGTCCATATTGGTCCGATAGTTTCCCCCACATCGGCGCAAATAAAAATTGCATGAGCGAATAAACGGCCATCAACCAGCCGAGTTGTGTCGGGGAAGCGCCGATTGTTTCAGCGTAAAACGGAAGGACGGGAATGATGATGCCAAACCCGGCCATGACCAAAAACATCACAAGAAACAAAAGCGATAAATCACGGCGATTGCCCATGATCATCATCTCCACGATATGGTTTGCCTCTTTCATCATAATGGAAAGACAGGCGTTTTTCAAAGCAGATCGCACCTTGCTTGGCCGTTCCGACGAGGCTGGGGATCACTCCTGAATGTCGCCCACAAACCATTTTCCTTCCTCCCCATTGACAATGGAAGCGGTTTTCGCGAGACTGGAGGTAAACGGTTCGACAAACAATGAAGCGGACTTTGGACCGGCATCCGCCAAGGGTGCGAAACGACAAACACGCATGGGAGAGAATGGTGCATGATGACCAAAAACGAAATCCAAAAGTGGGTAAAGGAATTCCCGCTGCTTGAAACGATCATGGCGGCCGAAGAGGTGTTTTGGCGCAATCCAAAATATCACGCGTTTGCGCAAGCTATTCGAACGATTCCTTTACGTGAACGCGATGTCAAGGAGGCCGAAGAGCGATTACGCCGCTTTGCCCCCTACATCGCGAAAGTTTTTCCCGAGACGCGGCCGGCCCATGGCATCATCGAATCCCCTTTAGTCCGGATTCCGAACATGAAACAGCGTTTGGAAAAGATGTTTCAGACCAACATTGAAGGGGAGCTGCTGCTGAAATGTGACAGCCATCTTCCCATCTCCGGATCGATCAAGGCGAGAGGGGGAATTTACGAGGTTCTGAAACATGCGGAAGACCTCGCGCTCGTAAACCATATGATCACCATGGGGGACGACTATGCGGTGATGGATAGCGAGGAATTCAGACAGTTTTTTTCCCAATATTCCCTTGTCGTCGGTTCGACAGGGAACTTGGGCTTGAGCATCGGCATCATCGGGGCAAAGCTTGGATTCCGCGTCACCGTTCATATGTCAGCCGATGCGAAACAATGGAAAAAAGACTTGTTGCGAAGCAAAGGGGTCACCGTCATCGAACATCTCACCGATTACAACAAAGTGGTGGAAGAGGCGCGAAGACAGTCCGCCGAGGATCCAACGTCGTATTTTATCGATGATGAAAACTCGATCCATCTGTTTTTAGGCTATGCGGTGGCGGCGTTTCGGCTGAAAAAGCAATTAGAGGACATGAACATCACGGTTGATGAAAAACACCCGCTCTTTGTGTATCTTCCTTGCGGCGTCGGCGGCGGTCCGGGCGGGGTGACGTTTGGGCTGAAGCTCGTGTACGGCGATCATGTGCATTGCTTTTTCGCTGAGCCGACGCATTCGCCTTGCATGCTGCTTGGGTTGATGACAGGAGAGCACGACCGCGTGTCGGTGCAAGATTTTGGCCTCGACAATAAGACCGAAGCGGACGGGCTGGCGGTGGGGCGGCCGTCGCGGCTGGTGGGGAACATGCTTGAGAACGTCATCAGCGGCGTCTATACGGTGGACGATGCGACGCTTTACCGCTTGCTCGCGGCGATGGTGGAAACGGAGGAAATCTATTTAGAGCCGTCCGCCTTGGCGGGGGTGGCGGGGCCTGTTCGGCTGTTTCGTGATTTGGCGGGGCAAACGTACGTAGAGGCAAACGGTTTGAAAGAAAAGATGAAAAACGCCGTCCATATTGGCTGGGCGACAGGCGGAAGCATGGTGCCAAAGGATGTGATGGAGGCCTATTATCGGGAAGGCGTGCGCATCGAAACGATGACAGGGAACGGTTTTTCTGAAGGACGATAAGATCATTCCATGGAGTTTTGAAACGAATGCATGAAATGTTGGAGGGGTTCGATGAAAACCGAAAAAGAAAAGATGGTGGCGGGACACTTGTACAATCCTGCTGATCCGGAGCTCGTCAAGGAGCGGGAGCGGGCGCGGCGGCTCGTTCGTTTGTATAATGAAACGTTGGAAACGGAATATGAAAAGCGAACCGCTCTGCTCAAAGAACTGTTCGGTTCAACGGGAGAACGGCTGTTTATCGAGCCGAACTTCCGCTGCGACTACGGCTATAACATTCACGTCGGCGAAAACTTTTTTATGAACTTTGATGGCGTGATTTTGGATGTATGTGAAGTGCGAATCGGCGACCATTGCTTCATCGGTCCCGGTGTGCACATTTATACGGCGACTCACCCGCTCGATCCGCACGAACGAAATTCCGGGTTGGAGTACGGAAAGCCGGTTGTGATCGGCCATAACGTCTGGATCGGCGGGCGGGCCGTCATCAATCCGGGCGTCACGATCGGCGACAACGCTGTCATTGCCTCAGGGGCGGTCGTGACAAAAGATGTCCCCGCCAACGCGGTCGTTGGCGGAAACCCGGCGAAAGTGATCAAATGGCTCAAATAGCCCAAGGCCGCGCCCCGCGCAAAGCATGTGCGGGGCGTTTGGTTGCATCATCCTTCTTTGTTACGCCCACTGCACCGCCACCGCCCGAACAGGCGAACCGTCGCAGCCAGGCAAGGAAAGGGGGAGGGCAATAATATACGGATCATCAAAATCGATTCGCTCGAAGTTCACGAAATTTTCTCCGATCACCCCGTTGGCGCCAAGAATAAGTTCGTGGGCGCGGAACGACGAGCCGTCCGGCGGGTCGATGTTGAGCGCGTCGATGAAAAACGTCCGCACGCCTCGCTCCAGCATCGCTTCAATCACCTCCGGCGCAACGTACGGATGGGAAAAATACCGCTTTGTTCCGGCGTATTGCGACCAGCCGGTATGAAACAACACAATGGTTCCCGGCGACAGCTTCGGGATATACGGAGCGGCATCGGCCATCGTCACCGCTTCGCCTTCCGCTTTTCCGGTGGCATTGATCACGACGCCGCGGCCAAGAAAATACGTGAGCGGCACGTCATCGAGCCGCCAACCGTGTTCGCAAAAGTGAAACGGCGCATCCACATGCGTGCCGCTGTGCGACCCAAGCACCAAGCGGCTGACGTGATAGCCGTCTTGGGCGAACGTCGCTGCCGGTTCGATTTTAGGCTTCGGATCCCCCGGGTACACCGGAGTTTGGGCCGTGATCGGCATGGTGAGGTCGATGAGTGTTTTGATGTTCATTTCCAAATCTCCTTCTACACTATTTTTGGCTGCTTTTATCATACAACAAAAACATAGGAGAAGGAGGAATTAGAAAGCCATCATCATGCCTTGCGGGGCTGAACGGTTAGCTGAGGAAATGTTGCGCCGAACGTTGGGCGGCCGGTGACCAAGGGCTATGTTGCTTGTCTTTCCGCGAACAGGGGCAAGCAGTTTGGCGGCAAACCGAGCGACGGAGTGTTATCATAGAGAGGGGAGGGGAACGTCACCCGTAACGAGAGAGGCGAATGATGGCGCTGCATGGCAACGGACGGCTTTCGTAAACAAAGGACAAGTGGAAGGATTTTCACGCGCGATGGCGAATGAAACAAATAAACAGGGCATGCGGGACATATACTGAAGGGGAAAATTTCGGCCGCGTGCTTAAAAGAAGGGAAGGGTGAAAAGATGTCAATCGCGGTGCAGAAACAGAAGCTATACATCAACGGCGAATGGCGGGAAGGGAAGTCTTACACTGAACTGAAATCACCGTATTCACGCGAGACGATCGCCGAGATCCCGGCTGCATCGGAAGAAGAAGTTGACGAAGCGATCGCGGCGGCGTACGCCGCGCGGCAAACGATGGCCGCTATGCCTGCTCATGAGCGGGCCGCCATTTTAGAGCGGGTTGTCGAGCAGCTGAAAGCGCGGCAGGAAGAAGCGGCAAGGTTGATCGCACTGGAAGCAGCCAAACCGATCATCACGGCGAAAGGGGAAGTCGCCCGCACGATTCAAACGTACAAATTCGCCGCCGAAGAAGCGAAGCGCATTCACGGGGAAACGCTGCCGCTTGACGCCGCGCCGGGCGGGGAACATCGCATCGCCTTGACGGTCCGCGAGCCGATCGGCGTCATTGGAGCGATTACGCCGTTTAACTTCCCGATGAACTTGGTGGCCCATAAACTTGGCCCGGCCATCGCCTCGGGCAACACCGTTGTGTTGAAGCCAGCCAGCCAAACGCCGCTGTCCGCCTACTTTATTGCCGAACTGTTCGAAAAAGCCGGTTTGCCGAAAGGGGCGCTCAACGTCGTCACGGGAAGCGGCCGCACGGTCGGCGACAAAATCGTCACCGACCCGCGCATCAGCATGATCACCTTCACCGGCAGCCCGGAAGTCGGCATCGCGATCCGCAATAAGGCGGGCTTAAAGCGGGTGACGCTCGAGCTCGGCTCGAACTCGGCCGTGATCGTCGATGAACAGGTCGATCTTGACCGCATCATCCCGCGCTGCGTGTTCGGTGCGTTCACGTTCCAAGGGCAGGTGTGCATTTCACTCCAGCGCATTTACGTGCATGAGAATTGTTATGACGAATTCGTTGAGAAATTTGTCACGGCGGCCAAACAATTGAAGACGGGTGACCCGCTCGATCCGAATACCGATGTGTCGGCCTTAATTACGCCAAATGACGTCGATCGGGCGCTCTCTTGGATCGAAGAGGCGAAACAAGGCGGCGCCAACGTTGTTCTTGGCGGCGAACGCGACGGCAACATCCTGCTTCCGACCGTCATTGTCGACGCCGAACCGACGATGAAAGTGTCGTGCCAAGAAGTGTTCGCCCCGATTGTGTTGATCAACCGCGTCCGCTCAATCGACGAGGCGATCGAGCTCGTGAACGACTCGCGCTATGGCTTGCAGGCGGGCGTGTACACGGACAACGTCCATACGGCATGGAAAGCGGCGAAACAATTGCACGTCGGTGGCGTGCTCATTAACGACATCCCGACGTTCCGCGTCGACCATATGCCGTACGGCGGCGTGAAAGAAAGCGGGTTCGGCCGTGAAGGCATTCGTTATGCGATTGAAGAAATGACGGAGTTGAAGTTGATTATTTTTAACGAAAACTAAAATTATAGATGGAAAAAGTTAGGGTAAATGAGGGGTCCGATTGGAGATGGGTTGTTTCCTTTGTTTGCGTGGCTTCTGCCGTTTGTGCTGTTTGTGGCAGTTAATATGGATCGCCTTCTCCATCGGGAGTATGGGGTGCCGGCTCGAACGGATCGAGCGGCTGCTTGCTGCTTTAGGCGAGGAGAAAGGACGGCTGTAAAGAAAGCAGGCAAACATACACGGTAAAATGCAATGAAAGGGAGGGTGCCTTGACTGCGGGCACCCAGTTTTTCATGCACAAAAAAGGAATTTTGCCCTCCGATCGGGAAATGAATAAATGAATGATGATTCAGAGGGGGAGAACGATGGAAACAGTTGTTTTGACATTTGACCAAAACAAAGCAATACTGGAACTCAATCGCCCGCAGGCGCTCAATGCGATGGATGTACAAATGTTGCATGAGCTCGTCGACGCGCTGCGGAAAATCAAGGAAAGCGACGCTTCCGTTGTCGTCATTCGCGGCAAAGGAAGAGGATTTTCGGCTGGGGGCGACATTAAGACGATGCTCGCTGTCGATGATCCAAACCAGTTTCAGACGGTGATGAATACGATTCGGGAGATGATCATACTCTTGTATACGATGCCGAAAATCACCGTTTCCCTCATCCATGGCCCTGCGGCAGGCCTTGGATTCAGCTTCGCCTTGGCAAGCGATTACCTGATCGCGACAAAAGAAGCGCGCCTGGCGATGAATTTCATCGGCATCGGCCTCATCCCTGATGGCGGCGGGCATTTCTTCCTGGCGCAGCGGGTCGGCAAGGCGAAAGCGAAACACATCATCTGGGAAGGAAAACCGATGAGCGCGGACGAAGCGCAGCAGCTTGGGCTCGTTGACTTCGTTGTCGAAAACGAGGAGCAGGCCGAACCATTCATCGCTTCCTTGCAGGAAAAACCGCTCCAAGCCATGATCGCCACGAAATTGCTGTATGTCGAACAAACAAAAGAGGAGTTGCTTCGCGTGCTCGAACTTGAAACCGACGCCCAACAGCGCATGCGGCAAACCGAAGACCACCGCGAAGGCGTCCGCGCCTTTTTAGAAAAACGGAAGCCGGTGTTTCGGGGGAGGTAGGAAAATGCAATGATCAACTCCTGCCCAATTACGCTCAAGCGTACTTGGCAGGAGTTGCTTTTAGTTTTAAACGGAAAAAACTGGCTCTTCACCACAACATGTACTTGACAAGCAATACGGTTTCCTGCCCAAAGATGTGCAAAAATCACTGATTTGTTGATTTTCCCTCACAAGCGTAAATAGGGTATGTTCAGAAAAAATCAAGTACAACTTTTGGTGAAGAGCCAACAAAGTGTATATAACAAGCGATTTGCCCATCTTCGCTTGGCAAGAGTGTGATCTTATGGAAAGGGAGGTAGGGGAAGGAACGATAAGTGAGAAATTGGAATTTGATATACATCCATATGAAATCAAGACGTTTCTCATAGGTCTCAAATATATAAGTTGAAACTTTGTTTTACATCCAGTAGAGCGCCCGCTGCATTCTATCAAAATGACTTGTTATGAAGGAAAACAGAATCGAACAATCGGAAAATCTTTATTGCAACTTATATAGTATAACCCGTGGTGCTAGATAAACTCAAACAAGCATAAAAATAGCCCTTGCATGAGGATCCCCTTAAAATGAAAGTGCAACCAACCATTAAAAAGGAGGATCCCTATGCAAGAGCACTTTCATTTTACTACAGATCGGGCCAAGATTCAAAAGCAATATGCCGCCATTTTCGTTTTTGTTTCTGCTCAACTTTCATGCATTCAGGTGCATCTTCATCGTCGAAATCGCCATTTGGTCAAGCAAGAGGACGCTGTCATCATCGCCATTCATCTTTTAGGAAAGCTGCTCGGTTTTACTTCTGAATGGGCGTGGCATCGTTTTGTCACGGGAAATTTGTTCACAAACGGCTCGTTTCTCGAACGTTCCCGGTATAACCGCCGCTGCCGGGCGCTTGGCTTCGCTATCAAATGGATCCGCCATGAGCTGGCAAAACGTGGCCAACATCATGCCTATGCCGTCGTGGACAGCTTGCCGCTCCCATTGTGCCATACGGCAAGAATGCATCGCGTCAAACGGTTTCAAGAGATCGCCGACATCGGGTATTGCGCTTCCAAAAAGCAATGGTACTACGGGTTGAAGCTGCACCTTCAAGTGACCGATCAAGGGCTGCCAATGGGGTATGTGGTGACGGAAGCATCTTGCCACGATCGAATCGCAGCCGAAAGCGTGATGACCCAAATTCCCCACCCGTATAACTTTGGGGACAAAGGATTCATTAGCCGTGACTTGCAAAAAAGGCTGTACGAAGAATACCAAATGGCGCTTTGGACTCCGTCTCGAAAAAACCAGAAACATCGTGCGTCTGAGACATGGGAGCAGTGGATCCAACAAAAACGCAAAGTGATCGAGACGGTGTTCTCGGTTCTGGTTGACCACTATCGCATCACGGGGATCCGAGCCAATTCGATTATCGGATTTGAAGTGGCACTAGACGGTATATTGTTAGCTTATTCCCTGGTTACACTTGGGCTAGTTGAGCGCTAAAGCTCAACTAGCACCACGGGTATTTGTATATTGTTGTTTAAGAAAAATCCCCTTGCTGGTTAGAAATCTTCCTTCTGGCCGGATATAAAGGGGATCTTTTTCTATATTGTATTGAAAGAAAGTGGAAAAACCATTAAAATAACATTAAGAAGGGCAAGCGCTTTACCTAACGAGCTTGACTACAACAGATGGAGAGAATGATGAGCGATGAAAGTAACCATTTACGACGTTGCCAAAAAAGCTGGTGTATCCATTTCAACGGTGTCAAGAGTACTCAACAATACCGGGCGCATTAGTGAAAGAACGAGAAAAAGAGTCCTTCGGGTAATGGAAGAGCTGCATTATCAACCGAGCATGGTCGCCTCGGCGTTGACTGGGAAGCGGACAAGAACGATTGGCCTTGTCATCCCTGACGTAGCAAACCCATTTTTTTCTGAAATCGCTAGGAAAGTGGAAGATCGGGGGAGAGAACAGGGATTTAACGTTCTGATGTGCAATACGGACAACAACCCGGAGACGGAAGAAATGTATCTTTCTTTATTGCGCCAAAAAAGCGTGGATGGCATCATTATCGGAACCACAACGAACAATTATACAATGATCAAAGAGCTGTTGGAAGAGAATTTCCCTTTGGTTTTTATTGCCCAAGACATCCCGGAGCTGGCCATTAACGTGGTGAGAGTTGATGATTTTTTAGGGGGATATCAGGCTGTCTCGCATCTTGTTTCCCTAGGACATCAACAGATCGCGATCATGCTTGGGAATTTAAGTCGCACAAGCGATAAATACAGGCTACAGGCCTATCAGCAGGTGCTTCAAGAGAACGGCTTGAAATGCGAAGAATCTTGGATTGTATATACGGACTATTCGATGGCTGATGGAAAAAGGGCGGCGATGGAGCTGTTGCAGCTGACCCCAAGGCCGACAGCGGTTTTCGCCTGTTTTGATTCTCTTGCCGTTGGCATTTATCAGGCGGCCAAAGAGTTGGGACTCCGCATTCCCGATGATCTGTCGGTGGTTGGATTTGATAATACGATTTTATCGGCCATTATCGACCCGCCGTTGACGACAGTCGCCCAACCTATTGAAGAAATGGGAAGGCAAGCGGTTGACCTGCTAATTGCCCAAATTGAAGAGACCAATCATACGAAACAGCGGATCATTTTGCCGCCTCATCTAGTGGTAAGGAAATCGGCCTGTCATATCGCTAAAGTGAAATCGTAAGGATGTGAGCAGATTGTTTTTATGAAATAATAGATGTTACCGGAGAGAACGTTGAATTTAAGGAGAAGAACAGCTGTAAATAGCTGTTCTTTTGTTTTTTTAATAAAAATTCTATAAATTTAGAAAAAAACACTTGATAAAATGATAGGTTGAGGGTAAAATAAAAAACAAAAGGAAAGCGCTTGCTCAAAAAATGATGGGGATTAGATTGCACTATTTATTCACGGACAGATAACCATTGTTTTCGATGCATTAGAAAGCGCTTCCTTGTTCTACAACGGAAATGAGGAGGAGAAAATCATGACTCGGGTGAAAGTAGGAATTTTGGGAGCCGGAGGGATTGCCAAGGTACATACGTCGATCCTAAAGAAAGATGAGCGGGTTCAAATTATTGGGGTAGCGGATATTGTGGAAGAAAGAGCCGACGCGTTAGCGAAGGAAGCCGGGGAAGCAAAAGCGGTCAAAAGCCTCGAGGAATTATTTGATCTTGGTGTAGATGCTGTTTACGTGACGACGCCAAACACGATGCATGTTGAGCCGGTACTAAAATGTCTGGAAAACAATGTGCATGTGTTCTCAGAAAAACCGATGGCGACTTCTTTGGAGGGGGCAGAGCAGATCAGGCAAGCGGCTGAACGATCAAAGGCGATTTACAACTTGGGAATGAACCGTCGATATGCGTCAGTGTACAAAAGAGTCAAGGAATTGATTGATTCCGGAGAGGTAACCCCCTATTTGGCTCATGTAAAAATGAACCGCGGCGAACTGTTAAATCCTCCTTGGACGGCAAACCCGAAGGTGACGGGAGGCTTCTTGTATGAAACTCCTTTCCATTTGATGGATCTATGCCGTTATTTATTTGGTGAAGTACAAACGGTTTACTGCGAAGCAAAACAAAACATTTCGACAGAGGAATTAGATACATTCGCGATTATGATGACATTTGTCTCGGGGACGATCGTCAATTTTGTGACGTATGCCCATGCCGGATGGAGCTTTCCGTTTGAGAGTTTGGAAGTTTATGGGAAGTATAGCACGGTCGCAACCCAAGAACTCGAAAAAGTCATGTATGCCCCAGGGTTGCAGCAGGCGGCGCACATTCATGATTTCTATCAATTATCCATTGAAGAAAAATGGGGATATAAGGAAGAGGATCGTCTGTTTATTGATGCCATTATCCATGGAACAAAGCCTCCGGTGACAGCTGAAGATGGATTCCGCTCGATTCAATTGCTAGAGGCGATTTATGAAAGCGCTAAAACGGGGAAAATGATCGACTTTCGCCACGCAGCGCCGTCAAAATAAAAGAGGCGGGTGAGAGAATGAAAGAGAAAAAACGAGTCCGGATTGGCATGGTTGGTTATAAATTTATGGGAAAAGCGCATAGCCATGCGTTTCGCGATCTTCCCTTCTACTTCGACACAGATGTTACCCCGGTTCTGCAAGCCATTGCGGGCCGGGACGAGCAAGGGGTCAAAGAAGCGGCGCAAAAAATGGGATGGGCATCGTACGAAACAGACTGGCGCCGCCTGATTGAACGGGATGATATCGATGTCATCGATATTGTTACTCCAAACAATACGCATGCGGAAATTGCAATCGCGGCAGCGAAAGCAGGAAAACATATCATTTGTGAGAAACCGCTTGCTCTCACATTGGAACAATCGCTTGAAATGTTGGAAGCTGTCAAGCGAGCAGGTGTAGTTCATATGATTTGTCACAATTATCGTTTTGCTCCGGCGGTTCAGTTTGCCAAGCAGTTGATCGCACAAGGGCGACTGGGGAAAATTTACCACATTCGTGCTACGTTTTTGCAAGACTGGCTGATGGATCCGAACTTCCCATTAATATGGCGTCTGAAAAAAGAAGTGTCCGGATCAGGCACACACGGGGATCTTGGGGCGCATATCATCGATTTAGCCCGTTTCTTAGTCGGAGAATTCAGCGAAGTCGTCGGCATGATGGAGACGTTTATCAAAAAACGGCCGCTTGGGGATATGGATATCCATTTAAAAGGGCGCGTTGAAGGCACGGCATGGGGAGAAGTGGATGTTGATGATGCCTCCGCCTTCTTGGCGCGTTTTGAAAACGGGGCTTTAGGAGTGTTTGAAGTCAGCCGTTTTAGCAGAGGGAATCGGGCAGGCAACCGTTTTGAAATTAATGGGGAACGCGGCTCGATTCGTTGGGACATGGAAAATATGAATAACCTTCAAGTGTACCTCGAAGACGATGAGCGCGGACTGCAAGGATTCCGGACGATCAACTGCACAGAGGTGGAGCATCCGTATGCCTCGGCTTATTGGCCGGCTGGGCACATTATTGGCTATGAACATACATTTATTAACTTGTTGGTGGAAATGATGAATGGCATTGCCGGCGGGTACAACCCTTCGCCGAACTTCGAAGACGGTGTTCGCAATCAAGCTGTGCTTGAGGCGGTGGAACGGTCAGTGCAAACTGGGGGATGGGTAAGCATTTCTGAAGTGTTGCCGTCCGTGCAGATGCAATAGTGTTGATTAGAGTAGGATCAGCAGGAAAGCGATTACATTAAACAAAGAAAGGTGTGTGGACCATGACCGTTCGTTGTGCAGTTCTCGGTTTAGGGCGCCTGGGACATCATCATGCGAAAAATTTGGCGACTCACCAAGTAAGCGGCGCGAAACTGGTAAGTGTGGTCGATCCTCTTGGAGAAAGAGCAGAGCAGTTTGCACGGGAATATGGGATTGAGCGGTGGACGAAAAACCCTGATGATGTATTCGAGGATCCGACAATCGATGCCGTCGTGATCGTGACTCCAACGAGTACGCATGCAGAGATGATTGCAAAAGCAGCTAGAAACGGCAAAGCGATCTTCGTGGAGAAACCGCTTACCCAAAGTTTAGAGGAAGCTGATGAAATTATTCAAACGATTCAGGAGACAGGCGTCATTTGCCAAGTCGGCTTTATGAGACGGTTCGATCCTGCTTATGCCGAGGCGAAGCGAAGAATCGAAGCGGGGGATATTGGCAAGCCGATCTACTTTAAAGGGATTACAAGAGATGCAGGTTCTCCCCCGGCTGAGTTTATCCAACATAGCGGCCGCGTATTTTTGGATGTTTCGATTCATGACTATGATATTGCCCGTTACTTAATGGGGGCGGAAATTACATCTGTTTCTGCTCATGGAAGGGTGCTCTTGCATCCGTTTATGGAAGAGTTTAAAGACGTAGACCAGGCGATTACGTATGTCCACTTTGACTCTGGCGCAGCCGGGGATATCGAGGCAAGCCGGAACTCGCCATACGGGCACGATATTCGTACAGAAATCATCGGCACAGAAGGTTCGCTGTTTATTGGCACTTTGCGCAACCAAAATGTCACATTGCTGAATGCCAAAGGAAGCACGTACGAAATCATCCCTGATTTCCAAACGCGCTTCAATGATGCATACCGTTTAGAGCTTGTCCACTTTATCGAATGCATTCAAAACCGGCAAACGCCAAAAGTAACCGAAATTGATGGAAAAGTGAACTTAAAAATCGCCATTGCGGCGACTGAATCGTTTGACACCGGAAAAACAGTATGGATCGAAGGGCATGTAGCTGAGCAAACACGTTAATTGACGGCAGCGAGGCTATTCTAGGCTTCGTTTGTCATAAAAAACGTCCATAGGTCGGTTTCGCTCTCCATCGAGAGATGAACATGACAGCTATGGATAAAGAAGTTTGAAAGAAACAAAGGGGACAAGGGGGCAAAAGGAAGATGAAAGGTCGAATGAAGTGGGTGTCGTTAGTCGTATTGCTGTTTAGTTTTTCGTTGCTGTTTGGTTGTAACAAACAACAAGAAACAGCCCAATCGGGAGACAAATCGGGAAAAATCGTCATTGGCGCAGCCCTTCCGGATTTTGATGACAAATGGCTAAGTTACTTGCAAGACGGAATGAAAGAGTATGCCAAAACGCAAAAAGATGTAGAAGTCATTTACGTCGATGCGATGAATGACGCAAACAAGCAATTGTCTCAAGTGGAAAACTTCATTCAGCAAAAAGTCGATGCGATTGTCATTATCCCTGTTGACACTGTTTCGGCTCCGCAGATGGTTGAGAAGGCTAATCAGGCTAACATTCCGATCGTTGTTGTCAACCGTATCTTTGATGGGGTAGACAAAGCGACCGCTTACGTCGGTTCAGAGTCAATCAAATCCGGCATTATGCAAATGGAAGAAGTAGCAAAAATGTTAGGCGGTAAAGGAAACATTGCCATTATGAACGGCCAAATGGGGCATGAAGCGCAGATCAAACGGACCGAAGGAAACAAGCAAGTGATCAAAAAATATCCGGGGATGAAAGTCGTCCTTGAAGGAACGGCCGAGTGGGATCGCGCCAAAGGAATGTCGTTGATGGAAAACTGGCTGCAATCTGGTAAGAAAATCGATGCCGTTGTAGCGAACAACGATGAAATGGCGATTGGTGCAATTATGGCTCTTGAGGCTGCCGGAAAGTTAAACGACGTTATTGTAGCGGGAATTGACGCGACACCAGATGCCCTTGAATACGTGAAGCAAGGGAAATTGAAAGTGACCGTCTTCCAAAATGCCAAAGGACAAGGGCAAGGCGGACTAGAAGTGGCCATTAAAGCCGCAAAAGGGGAAAAAGTTGAGAAGTTTAACTGGATTCCGTATGAACTCGTCACGAAAGATAATGTTGATGAGTATGTCAAAAAGTGGCAATGATGTCCCGTTTTAACGTAATTTCCTAAAGAAGTCTCCCGCCTCAAGGAACGTGAAGGGCACAGACCAGTGAGTAGGCGGGAGATGAATTTCGGTTGGCAATCGCCAACGAAAACGAATAGGATCGTCTATGGTTAGAACAGACACCTTCAGAACGAAGGGGAGCGTAAAGGGTTCTTGTGTGTGGCTTACCGTTCGGCGAACACGCACAAGTCGCTTGAAGCCCCCCGCCTCTAAGCGAAGCGTAGGTGGTGGGGAGTTCACTGCTACTCGGCTGTAAAGGGTATTGTCCAAAAGGTGGCTTACGGCAATCTTGCAGATGTCCCAAAAGTGTTTGTATAACGTTCACTTTTGGGACATTTTTTAGCGGTGAAATGAATGGGAATAACAGTTTCCGTTTGTTATCCCTCTTTATGAGTGAATTAGGATGAAAGGACACTATATTAGCCAGTGTCCTTTCATTCAAACGGCAGCTGCCGATAAGGCTTTTGCGGTTTGCGATCTCGTCAGACGATCAAAAAACCGGTTGGCAGACGTTCATAAAATAGTTTGTAACTAAGGATATTTTTTAAGAGGGAAAAAGATAGGTTAGAGTAAGCGCTTGCCCAGCTTGCAATGAGAAGAGGGAAGGTAACGTCTTTCTTGGCTGCCGGTGTTGCACGGACAATTCCCTTAACAACAATGAATGATCAGTTATAAGGCAATCACAAGGGCAATTTTACTGAAGATTTAAAAAAAGTGTTGTAAAAAATGCAGAAAAGCTATAGAATAAAAGTAGGGAAAGCGCTTTCCCTAACAGACGGGTGCAGCAGTTGCGGAAAGAGCCCTACTGTTGCGCATAAAAGCGCATTCATGAACGAAAGCGCTAAATAAGGTAATTTTGTTAACTTTGTTCGGACGACGCCATTTCTTTCCGAACGCATCGCAGCAACTGCTAGTGCCTTTCAGAAAAAACAGTGAACCTTGGTGGAGATGGGGGGAAGTGTATGAGCGAAGACTATGTGCTGGAAATGATATACATAACCAAAGAATTTCCAGGCGTCAAAGCGTTAGACGGTGTGCAGCTGAAGGTTAAAAGAGGCACGGTTCACGCGCTCATGGGAGAGAATGGGGCTGGGAAATCGACATTGATGAAAATTTTAATTGGCATTTACACGCCGGACCGAGGCAAGATTATCCTTGACGGCGAAGAGTTGAAAGTCTCCACGATCAAACATGCGCTTGATAGAGGCATTTCAATGATTCACCAAGAGTTAAGCCCTGTTCCGAACATGACAGTAGCGGAAAACATTTTTCTTGGCAGGGAGCCGAGTTATCCGTTCGCCGGCTGGGTCAAAATGAAAGAGCTCGTCAAAAAGACGAGGCAACTATTCGAACGGCTTGAGATCGATATTGATCCCAATGCGAAGATGGCGGATTTGAGCATCGCCAATATGCAGATGGTGGAAATTGCAAAGGCGATTTCTTATCATTCGAAGCTCATTATTATGGACGAACCAACGTCTGCGATTACAGAGAAAGAGGTTCACCACCTTTTCCGGATTATCCGTTCGTTGAAAAAAGAGGGAGTTTCCATTATTTATATTACCCATAAGATGGATGAGCTCGAACAAATCACCGATGAGGTGACCGTGCTGAGGGATGGCAAGTACATCGGGACGAAGCCGAGCCATCAAATGACAAGAGATGAACTCATTCAAATGATGGTTGGGCGGGAACTAAATCAAATTTTCCATAAACCAAAAGTCCCGATTGGGGAAGTGGCGTTGTCGGTTCAAGGGTTGACGAAAAAAGGGAAATTTCATGATGTGAGCTTTGAAGTGCGAAAAGGGGAAATTGTCGGATTTGCCGGTTTGATGGGATCCGGAAGAACGGAAGTATTAGAAAGCGTTTTCGGTGTTGCTAAACCGGATGCGGGAGACATTTATGTCCACGGAAAAAAGGCGACGATCCGCTCGGCGCGGGATGCGATTCGGTATGGAATGGGATTGTTGACGGAAGACCGAAAACTGACAGGGCTGTTTTTACCGTTGTCTGTCGAGGACAACATGATCACGGTTACGGTCAACCAGTATACGAAGGCGGGTTTTTTGCAGCAACGAAAAATCCGCGAAGACTGCCAACGGCTTGCTGAACAGCTTTCGATTAAAACACCGAGCTTGCAGCAGTTGATCAAATACTTAAGCGGAGGCAATCAGCAAAAGGCACTCATTGCCCGTTGGCTGCTTCATAACCCGGATATTTTGTTCCTCGATGAACCGACAAGGGGAATCGATGTAGGAGCGAAAGCGGAAATTTATAATCTGATTTTTGAGCTCGCCAAGAATGGCAAAGCGATCGTCGTGGTTTCGTCTGAGATGCCAGAAATATTAGGATTGAGCGACCGGGTTATTGTTATGCATGAAGGGAGAAAAATGGGAGAACTAACGAGGGAAGAAGCGACCCAAGAGCGGATTATGCAGCTGGCAACGGGCCAGCTGATCGAGACGAAAAGATAAGGATAGGGGGAATGGAGATGGAAAGCCAAGTTTCTGTTACGAACAAGCGGGAGAAGGCAGGGGTTTCTTCCACGGCCACGTCGAAGGACAAATTGTATCGATTTTTCGACCGCTATGGAATGTTGATGATTCTCATTGGGCTCGTCATTTTGATGTCCATTCTTTCGCCGACGTTTTTTACAACCGGCAACTTATTAAATATCGTTCGGCAAATGTCGGTCGTCGGCATTGTCGCGATTGGCGTCACGATTGTCATTATTACGACCGGCATTGATTTGTCATCGGGATCCGTCATTGCACTTGTGTCGGTTGTGGCCGCCAGTTTTGCCCACCCGGATACGTATCCCGTGATTGTTCCGATTTTGATTGGTCTTGGGTTAGGGCTTTTGACTGGGGTCATAAACGGAACGATTATTTCGAAGGCGAACATTGCCCCGTTTATCGTCACATTGGGCATGATGACGGCCGCGAGAGGGGCAGCGCTGTTATTCAGCGACGGGAGACCGATTGGGAATTTGTCGCCATCGTTCTTATGGATTGGCCAAGGAGATGTTTTGGGGATTCCGGTTCCGATTCTCATCTTTGCGCTTGTAGGGGTCATTTCTTACATTCTCTTAAATAAAACGAAGTTTGGCAAATATGTCTATGCAATCGGCGGAAATGAGCAGGCCGCCGTCATTGCCGGGGTCAATGTCGATAAATATAAGATTTTCGTTTACGGATACGCTGGTCTGTTGTCCGGATTGGCGGGGGTCATCTTGACTTCGCGCATTTCCTCGGGGCAGCCGACGGCAGGGATGATGTATGAACTCGATGCCATCGCTGCGGCGGTCATTGGCGGTACAAGCCTTGCTGGCGGGATTGGGACGATCGGCGGCACGATTGTCGGTGCGCTCATTATCGGGGTGATGAACAACGGACTTGACTTGTTAAACGTTTCGCCGTATTGGCAACAAATTCTGAAAGGCGTCATTATTACGGTGGCGGTGTTCATCGATTCCCGCAAAAACCGGAAATCATAATCAGGGGGAGCAAAGGCTCATGAAGATTGTGTTTAATGAGGCGACAACACTACAAAACTCCACATTAAAGAACGACTTAGATCTATGCGAAAAGCACGGTTATGACGGCATTGAAATTCGGCTTGATAAGTTGAAAGAATTTCTCGCTTCCTATACGGTTGACGACTTGAAACAATTCTTTGCTTCTCATCGTTTAAAACCGTATGCCTTCAATGCGCTGGAGTTTATCACGTTCCGTGATGAGGAAGGATTTGGCCAAATTCGCCGCGATCTGCAGTTTTTGTGCGAAATTGGCCAGCAAATTGGCTGCAAAACGGTGATTGCAGTTCCGACGTTTGACGTAGGCGATTATACCAAGGCTGAAATTAAGGCGGAAACCGTTCGCGTACTGCGGGAGTTAGCAGAGTTAAGCGAACCATATGGCGTAAAAATCGCGCTTGAGTTTTGCGGATATCCCAATTGTTCCGTTAACACGTTCGCGCAGGCATATGAGATTGTCAAAGAGGTGGACAGCGGCCAAGTGGGCCTTGTTCTCGACTGCTTCCATTTTCACGCCATGAACTCCCGGCTTGAGGACTTGCAAGCGGCGGATCCGAAGGACATTTTCGTATTCCATATGGATGATTGTGAAGATTTGCCGGTTGGCGCATTGCGCGATCACCATCGAGTGTGGCCGGGGGACGGGGCGATTGACTTGGATGGCATTTTACGTACGCTCCAAGCCATTGGCTACAATGAAATGGCTTCCATTGAGTTATTCCGCCCCGAGTATTGGCAATGGGAAGCAGAAGAAACGATTCAAACCGGAAAGGCAAAGATGGAGAACGTTCTCCGTCGGTATTTTGAGATCGAACGAGTTTGAACATCTACGGGAGGGAAACCGGTGAAAACGATCCGCTTAACAACCGCCCAAGCGTTAGTCAAGTTTTTAAATCAGCAGTATGTGGAGTTCGATGGCCACATCCAGAAGTTTGTCAAAGGCATTTTTACGATTTTCGGCCATGGCAACGTACTCGGCCTTGGCCAAGCGCTTGAGGAAGATCCAGGAGAGCTCGAAGTGTACCAAGGGCGCAATGAGCAAGGCATGGCGCATGCGGCGATTGCCTTTGCAAAACAAAAACACCGGCGGCAAATTATGGCGTGCACATCGTCTGTCGGTCCTGGAGCAGCGAATATGGTGACAGCAGCGGCGACGGCTTCAGCGAACCATATTCCGGTTTTATTGCTTCCGGGGGATACGTTCGCGACTAGACAACCCGATCCGGTACTCCAACAAATTGAGCACTGGCATGATTTGACGGTTTCCACAAATGATGCATTTCGTGCCGTCAGCAAATATTGGGATCGCATCAGCCGCCCCGAGCAGCTGATGTCGGCGATGATTCAAGCGATGCGGGTACTGACCGATCCCGCCAACACCGGAGCAGTCACCATTGCCTTGCCTCAAGATGTGCAAGGGGAAGCGTACGATTTTCCTGAATCCTTTTTTCAAAAACGGATTCACCGCATTGAACGCCGTGTTCCGGCGAAAGCGGCGATTCATGAGGCGGTGGAGCTCATTCGCAGAAAGAAAAAACCGATCATCATTTGCGGCGGCGGTGTCCGTTATTCGGAGGCGGCGGAAGAACTGAAACAGTTTGCCGAGAAATTTCACATTCCTTATGGGGAAACGCAAGCCGGCAAAAGCGCGGTGGAAAGCGCCCACCCATACAATCTCGGGGGAATTGGCGTCACCGGCAACCTTGCCGCCAATATAATCGCGAAGGAAGCCGATTTGGTCATTGGGATTGGCACTCGTTACACCGATTTTACGACAGGGTCGAAACAGCTTTTCCAACATCCTGAAGTAGAATTTTTGACGATCAATGTCTCGGTCTTTGATGCTTGCAAATTGGATGCCGTCCGCGTAGTGGCAGATGCGAAACTTGCTCTTCTCGCCTTAACCGAAGAGTTGGAGAAAATCGGGTATCGATCCGGCTATACGAATGAAATAGATATCGCGAAAAAGGCTTGGGAAGAAGAGCTTAACCGGCTGTATCACGTCCGCTACCGCCAGTCGGGCTTTAAGCCGGAGGTGGCCGGCCATCTCGATGAGGTGTTAACTGAGTATTCGGAGTTTTTCGGTTCCTCGTTAACGCAAACGGAAGTCATTGGCGCGATTAACGAGTGGATCGATGACGACGCCATTATCATCGGAGCGGCAGGCAGCTTGCCGGGGGATTTGCAGCGCATGTGGGTGGCGCGCCGGCCCAATACGTATCATATGGAGTACGGCTATTCGTGCATGGGGTATGAGATTGCTGGTGCCCTTGGCGTGAAAATGGCGGAGCCGGATAAAGAAGTCTATGCGATGGTCGGCGATGGCAGCTACTTAATGCTTCACTCGGAGCTTGTAACGAGCATTCAGGAAAAGAAAAAAATCAATGTTCTCCTATTTGATAATGGTGGATTCGGTTGCATTAACAACTTGCAAATGGGTCATGGAATGGGCAGTTTCGCCACAGAATTCCGCTACCGCAACGGAGAAACCGGGCGCTTAGACGGGAGCTTGATTCCGATTGACTTCGCGCAAAGCGCGGCCGGTTACGGGGTAAAAACGTACAAAGTGTGCACGCTTGAGCAATTAAAAGAAGCGCTCGAAGATGCCAAACAACAATCGGTGTCGACATTGATCGATATTAAGGTGCTTCCAAAAACGATGACCCATGATTATGAGTCATGGTGGCATGTCGGGGTGGCGGAAGTGTCCCGGAACCCAAAAATTGCGGAGGCATACAAGCGGAAAGAACAACAATTGCAAAGGGCAAGAAAATATTGAACAACTGGAGTGAGAGAGATGGAAAAAACGGTTCATCCTTTTCGTATCGGTATTGCGCCGATCAGCTGGGTCAATGACGATATCCCGGGATTGGGCGACCATTACACACAAGATCAAGTGTTATCCGAAATGGCGGAGCTTGGATATGTTGCAACGGAAATGGGGCGCCTCTTTTCCCAAGATCCCCCATCATTGAGGGCAAAACTGAACCAATATGGCATCGAGCTCGCCAGCAAATTCATCGGCGTGCTCTTTTCAGACCGTTCTCGTCTTGAAGAGGAACTCAAGACGTTCCGGTCTTGGGCGGAATATTTGCACGATATGGGATGCAAGTATGCGATTGTCTGCGAGATGGGGGGATCGATGCACTGGGATCCGCGCCGGGCGCCAGAAGAAAAAACGATTCAACGGCTCACGGATTCCGAATGGGAGTCCCTTGTTGATGGATTGCATCGCGCCGCGCATATATGCCAAGAGCTAGGAATGAAACTTGTTTACCACTTTCACGCGGGAACAGTCGTCGAAACGGCGGAAGAGATCGATCGCTTAATGGAGTTGACGGATCCGAATCTTGTCCATCTCTTGTATGACACAGGGCATGCGTTATATGGCGGATATGATCCAGTTGAACTGTTGCATCGGTATGCGGATCGCATTCAATACGTTCATTTAAAAGACATAAGACACGATGTGCTCGAGCAGGTGAGACGGGAACAACTCGACTTTCGCACGGCGGTGCTGCGTGGCATGTTTACGGTTCCTGGAGATGGATGCATTGATTTTGTTCCGATTTTTTCAAAATTGATTGAGATGGGCTATAACGGCTGGATCATCGTCGAAGCAGAACAGGACCCGGCTGTGGCGCACCCGTACACGTACGCCAAAATGGCCAAAGAATATATTGACCGCCTTGTTCATCATCTCTTGGCGGCCCAAAAGCGGTAAGGGGGGGAGGATGAAACGATGAGCCGACTGGTCATACCAAGCCATCCGCCGAACGAAGAAGGGAACGTCGTCCGTGTGACGCCGGAATCGGCGGGATGGGAATATGTCGGGTTTGAAGTGTATGTATTGGCAAAAGGGCAAACGTTGCGAAAAGAGACGCTTGCGCAAGAGGCTTGCCTTGTTCTTCTTAAAGGGAAAGCGAACATATCGACGAAGCAGGAGCGGTGGGAACAAATCGGGCTGAGAATGGATGTGTTTGAGAAAGTTCCGCCGTACTCGGTCTATGTTCCGGCCAACGATGTATATGAAATTGAAGCCGTAACGGACGTGGAAGTAGCGGTTTGCCTCGCGCCGGGCAAAGGGACATACCCGGCGCGGCTGATCCCGCCAAGCGAAGTAGGAGTCGAAATACGGGGAGCAGGAAATATTGAACGGCGGGTGCATAACATTCTTCCGGAATCCCAACCGGCCGACAGCTTGCTTGTCGTTGAAGTGTTTACGCCGGAAGGAAACTGGTCGAGCTACCCTCCGCATAAACATGACCAAGACAACTTGCCCCATGAGTCGTATTTGGAAGAAACGTATTATCATAAAATCAATCCCGGTCACGGTTTTATGGTGCAGCGTGTGTACACCGATGATCGTTCCATCGACGAAACGATGGTCGTGAAAAACGGGGATGTCGTCTTAGTCCCGAAAGGCTACCATCCGGTTTCCGCTCCTCCAGGGTATGAGGGGTATTACTTGAACGTCATGGCTGGGCCTGTACGGACGTGGAAGTTCCATAATGACCCGGACCATGAGTGGGTGATGGAAAGCAAGCTCGCGGCCAAACAGAAGTAGAAACGATCCAAAAAGATGATAGAAAGAGGCGGTTCGATGAGTTTCCTCCCATTTGACCAGCAAAAACCGTTCGATTTTATCGCCGTTGGCCGGCTATGCATCGATTTGAACGCCAATGAAATCCATCGGCCGATGGAAGAAACGGTGACGTTTACGAAATATGTCGGTGGGTCTCCGGCGAACATCGCCATCGGCATGGCGCGGCTCGGCATGAAAACGGGATTTATCGGCCGGGTTGCTGACGACCAAATGGGTCGATTTATTGTCCGATATTTAAAAAACAATGGAATTGATACGTCCCATGTCATTACCGACAAGTCCGGCAGTGTGACGGGCTTGGCGTTTACCGAAATCAAGAGCCCGACCGACTGCAGCATCCTAATGTATCGCGATAATGTCGCTGATTTGAAGCTGGAACCGAACGATATTGACGAAGACTATATTCGGCGCGCCAAATGCCTGTTGATTTCCGGGACAGCTTTAGCGAAAAGCCCGTCAAGAGAAGCGGTGTTTTTAGCGTTGGACTACGCAAGACGCCATGGAACCGTCGTTGTGTTCGATTTGGATTATCGCCCATATACGTGGCAATCCAAAGAGGAAACAGCGATCTATTACAACTTGGCAGCCGAAAAATGCGACGTGATCATCGGCACGAGAGAAGAATTTGACATGATGGAGCGGTTTGACGGCCAGCGGCGCGATGATGAACAAACAGCGCGAAAATGGTTTGATTACAACGCGAAAATCGTTGTCATTAAGCATGGCAAAGACGGGTCTATTGCTTATACGAAAACTGGAGAAACGTTTGTCGGCACGATTTTCCCAGCAAATATTGTCAAAACGTTTGGGGCCGGCGACTCGTATGCCGCAGGATTTATCTACGGGCTAATGAACGATTGGCCGATTCCAAAGGCAATGGAATACGGGGCAGCTGCGGCGTCGATTGTCATCTCAAGCCATAGCTGCTCGGATGCGATGCCGACATTGGCGCAAATCGAACAGTTCATCGAACAACATCGCAACGGTTCAGCCGCTCGGAAATAAAAAGAAGGGGGAACATGGACATGACGATGACAACGGGAGTGCAAACCTTAAAAAACTATATTGGCGGGCAATGGGTCGAGTCACGTTCCGGGAAGACGGAAGCCGTTCCGAACCCGGCAACGGGCGAAGTGCTGGCCTACGTTCCGATTTCAAGCCGCGAGGAGTTGGACGAAGCGGTCCGAGCTGCCAAAGAGGCGTTCAAAACATGGCGCAAAACGCCGGTGCCGCGTCGGGCAAGAATCTTGTTTAAATATCAGCAGTTGCTTGTCGAGCATTGGGAAGAGCTGGCCCGATTGGTGACGTTAGAAAACGGCAAAAGCTACAACGAAGCATATGGGGAAGTGCAGCGCGGCATTGAATGCGTCGAATTTGCGGCCGGTGCGCCGACGCTCATGATGGGGCGGCAGCTTCCAGATATTGCGACCGGCATTGAATCGGGGATGTACCGGTATCCGATCGGCGTCGTGGGGGGCATCACGCCGTTTAACTTCCCGATGATGGTCCCTTGCTGGATGTTCCCGCTGGCGATTGCGTGCGGAAACACGTTCGTCTTAAAACCGTCCGAGCGCACGCCGATGTTGGCGAATCGTTTGGCTGAACTGTTTAAAGAGGCTGGGCTTCCGGACGGGGTGCTTAACATCGTCCATGGGGCGCATGATGTCGTGAACGGGCTGTTGGAGCACCCGGATGTGAAAGCCATCTCGTTTGTCGGTTCCCAGCCTGTCGGCGAGTATGTGTACAAAACGGCAGCGGCTCACGGCAAACGGGTTCAAGCGTTGACGGGGGCGAAAAACCATTCCATTGTCATGCCGGATGCCGATTTGAATGTTGCGGTCCGTGAAATTATTAACGCGGCGTTCGGCTCGGCGGGAGAACGGTGCATGGCGGCGTCGGTCGTTGTCGCGGTTGGGGAGATTGCCGATGAACTTGTCGAGAAGCTGGTGGCGGCCGCGAATGAATTGAAAATCGGCAATGGGCTGGAGGAGAGCGTCTTTTTAGGCCCGGTCATTCGCGAAGCCCATAAGCAACGGACCGTGAAGTATATTGAACTTGGGGAAAAGGAAGGGGCCATTCTGGTGCGCGACGGACGAAAGGACACCGCGGTTCAGGACAATGGATACTTTATCGGTCCGACGATCTTTGACCGAGTCACTACTGACATGACCATTTGGAAAGACGAAATTTTCGCCCCTGTGCTTTCGGTCGTACGGGTCGAGACATTAGATGAAGCCATTGAGGTGGCCAACAAGTCTCCGTTTGCCAATGGAGCGTGCATCTATACAAGAGACGGGGGGAATGTCCGCAAATTCCGCGAGGAAATCGACGCTGGCATGTTAGGCGTCAACTTAGGCGTTCCCGCGCCGATGGCGTTCTTCCCGTTCTCCGGGTGGAAAAACTCGTTTTATGGCGATCTTCATGCGAACGGCATGGATGGCGTCGAGTTTTATACGCGCAAAAAAATGGTGACCTCCCGCTGGTAATGCGTTCGAAAACGTATCAAGCGCCACAAGAGTGCTTGATACGTTTTCCGTATATTGAAACAGAAAAGGAGGGCGAACAATGCCGCTTGTGTCGATGAAAAACATGCTGCAACGGGCATGGCAAGGAAGATATGCCGTCGGACATTTCAACATCAACAATTTGGAATTTGCTCAGGCCATTTTGCTGGGGGCTGAGGAAGAAGAAGCGCCGGTCATTTTGGCCGTGAGTCCGGGATATATTGACCATCTCGGTGGGTTGCGGACCGCAGCGGCCATGGTGAAAGAGCTCGTGAAGGAGTACCGCATCACGGTGCCAGTCGCGCTTCATTTGGATCACGGCTCTTCCTATGAACAATGCCTCGAAGCGATGGAAGCCGGGTTTACTTCGGTGATGATCGATGCATCCCATCATCCGTTAGAACAAAATATTTCCATCACGAAACAAGTCGTCAAAGCCGCACGGGAGTTTGGCGCCTCGGTCGAAGCGGAAGTGGGGAGGATCGGGGGGCAGGAGGACGACTTGGTGGTGGACGAAGCAGAAGCCTTGTATGCCATTCCTGAGGAATGCGAACGCCTTGTGAAAGAAACAGGGGTCGACTGCCTCGCTCCGGCGTTAGGTTCGGTTCACGGCCCGTACAAAGGGAAGCCAAAGCTGGGATTTGCCCAGATGGAAGAGATCGGGCGCCGAACTGGGGTTCCTCTTGTCCTGCATGGCGGAACAGGAATTCCGCTGGCCGATATTCAAAAGGCGATTTCCTTTGGAACAGCGAAAATCAATGTCAACACCGAGAACCAATGGGCCTTTACCCGCGGCATTTGCCGCATGTTCCGCGAGAACGAGGGACTGTATGATCCGAGGAAATACCTTGGCGCCGGGAGAGAAGAAGTGAAACAGACGGTCAAACAAAAAATTCGCGAATTCGGTTCGGCAAAGAAGGCAACAGAGGCCTTGTTGCCTTCGGTGTAGCCATACATGAACGCGCAAAGGGGGGAGTGGGGTGGCTCACAGCCCATGGCGCAAGGATGTGGCGATGTTCCTCATCGCCTCCTTTTTCTTTTGGTTGTCTCTTTTTATTTATATGCCGATCCTGTCTCCGTATGTGGAACAGCTGGGAGGGGCGTATTCGTTTGTCGGGCTTGTCTTGGGCAGTTACGGCCTCATGCAGTTTTTATGCCGCATTCCGATCGGCCTTGTCTCAGATATGGTGCAACGGAGAAAACCGTTTGTCATGATCGGCATGGCGGCTGCGATGGGAAGCGGGTGGCTGTTTGCGCTCACGAACAGCTTAGGATGGGCGCTGGTGGCAAGAGCGCTCGCTGGCGTCGCCGCCGCGACGTGGGTCGTCTTTACGGTTCTGTATGCTAGTTACTTCCGTTCGGAAGACATCCACCGGGCGATGGGCCAAATTTCGCTTGTCGTGGTGTTGGCGCAGCTCGTGGGCATGACGGCAGGCGGTTCGATCGTGGACCGCTGGGGATGGCATGCCCCGTTTTGGGCCGGGGGATGGCTGGCCGCGGTGGGCGCCGTTCTCTCTGTATCGATCAAGGAGCAAAAACAACGAGGCGAATTAGTGCGGCCGCAAACCGTCCAGCTGAAAGACCTTTTTTCCGTTATGAAAGAACCGTTGTTGCTCAAAGTCTCCGTTTTATCCGTGTTGGCCCACGGGATCATGTTTACGACCATCTTTGGCTTCACACCGGTGTATGTCCTAAAAGCCGGCCTTGACGAACGAGATTTGTGCTTTCTAATGATTTGTTTTATGATTCCTCACGCCATCGCGACGGTGTTCATCGGAAAGACCGTAGTGCCTTTATTCGGGAAATGGCGATCCTTGGTCATTGCCTTTTTCGGCAGTGCCGTGTTTACGTTTTTGATTCCGGTTGCCGGCGGAAGCTGGTTGGTTTATCTCGTCCAAATCGGGAGCGGCTTTTTCCTCGGCCTCTTGTTCCCATTGTTGTTAGGAATGTCGATTGAATCCGTCGATGAAAGCAAAAAAGCGACCGCGATGGGAACGTATCAGGCGATTTACGCAATCGGCATGTTTGGTGGCCCGTACCTCGCCGGCATCGTCAATGAGCTCATCGCCCTTCCCTTCGCCTTTTATTTTGCCGGCACCCTTGGGCTCGTCGCCATAGGGCTGATCGTCGTGTGGAAGAGAAAAGAGAGGGGGCTGGTGTTAAATGACTAACAATCTCGAAGTTTATCTACGATGAGGAATTGATCTTCTTTTCTTTTGCGAGCGTGTTTTAGGAGAGAAGAAGCCCTTTTTTGAATTGGTGTACATTTGAAATGTCGATTTAGGATGGACGAGCAATTATGATGGTATAATTGAATTGATTGAATAAGTTCTTTTAATTCTATACCTACTTAATACTATGAGGTTTGGCCATTTTTTAGGTTCTTTTTAGCCAGTATAATTGATATGATTGATAGGAGTATTGAGGCAGCTACTTTTATCTAGAATTAACATTACACATGTTGCATGGTATTCGCCGGCACTCGTGATTAGGATCAAACAATCGCGGGCGCTCGACGCTTGCCGCACATCGATGAAAACAGGAGCGATCGTGCGGTTATGAAGGAAGGGGAATCGGGATGAACATTACATACGAAAAGTGGTCCGAACTGAATGGAAACGATATTCTCTTGTTCACCTTGACAAACGATCGCGGCATACAATTGTCCGCGATGAACTTTGGGTGCATTGTGACCAAACTGCTGGTTCCTGACCGGATGGGCAACATTGAAAATGTGGTGCTTGGGTTTGACCGATTTGAGCCGTATGTCGAGAACGCCCCTTATTTCGGCGCCGTGATCGGCCGGGTGGCGGGGCGCATTCGTGGAGCGAGCTTCGAACTTGATGGAATCACATATCAACTGGCGAAAAACGAACACAACAACCACTTGCACGGCGGGCCGAACGGATTCCACCGCGTGCTTTGGCAGGCCGAGCCCGTCCAGCG
The DNA here is from genome assembly GCF_001618685.1 of Geobacillus subterraneus. Lineage (GTDB taxonomy): Bacteria > Bacillota > Bacilli > Bacillales > Anoxybacillaceae > Geobacillus > Geobacillus subterraneus. The sequence goes on from NZ_CP014342.1 coordinate 1,448,994, forward strand.
CGACGATGCGGTCGGCGTCGTCTTTTCGTACACAAGCCCAGACGGGGAAGAAGGGTATCCGGGGGCGGTTGATGTGCAAGTGGCGTATTGGCTTAACAATGACAACGAATGGACCGTCACCTACCGGGCTCGTTCGGACAAAACGACGCTTGTCAACTTGACGAACCATACGTATTTTAATTTGAGCGGCAACGGCAAGCGCGATATTTTAGACCATACGCTGGCCATCCAAAGCGCTCGCGTACTCGAGTTGAATGAGGAGCTGATTCCGACGGGCCGCGTCTTGGATGTCGCTGGCACGCCGTTTGATTTGCGGCAAGGAAAGACGATCCGGGAGGCGGTCGAATCGGGGCATCCGCAAATTGCACTCGTCGGCGGGGGTTATGACCATCCGTTTTGGCTCGATCGGCATCATGACAAAGAGATTGTGCTTTCCGACCCGGAGAGCGGGCGGGTGCTGACGGTGGAGACGGATGAGGTCGGCGTGGTGGTGTATACATCGAACCAGCTGCCGGAAGGGTTGGATCTAGGCGGCGTGCCGTCGCGGAAATATTTAGGCATCTGCCTGGAAACGCAAGGGCTGCCGGATGCGATCCATCATCCGCAGTTTCCGTCGATCGTATTGCCGGCTGACAAGGAGCAGGTGTCGATGACAAGGTATCGATTTAGTGCTGACTAAGTTGAATTTTAAAATCTGAAAGTAGTTGTGGAAACAGAAAGTCATCATAACAAGCGTCGGAATGTAAAGCATTATGTAATAAAAAACGGTAATATCTAGAGTGTGGGGGATCGTATGCCCATCCCCCCTGTAAAACTTCAACTAACATAGTTGTGGTTTTACAGGTGAAAACACTTTGTTTATACGATAGACAAACAAACATGAAAGCGTTATAATGAAACTGAAACAAATCATTCTCGCTTATTTTTAAGGAGGACTTGGATATGGCATACTTCCCGAATGTCGGCACCATTCCATATGAAGGACCAGAGTCGCGCAATCCGTTGGCGTTTAAGTTTTATAATCCAGAAGAAAAAGTCGGCGACAAAACAATGGAGGAGCATTTGCGCTTTTCAGTGGCGTATTGGCATACGTTTACGGGGGATGGATCGGATCCGTTTGGCGTCGGCAATATGATTCGTCCATGGAATACGTACGGCGGCATGGATCTGGCGAAGGCGCGCGTCGAGGCGGCGTTTGAGCTGTTTGAAAAGCTGAACGTTCCGTTTTTCTGCTTCCATGACGTCGACATTGCGCCAGAAGGGGAAACGCTCAGCGAGACGTATAAAAACTTAGATGAAATCGTCGATATGATTGAAGAATACATGAAAACAAGCAAAACGAAGCTGCTTTGGAATACGGCGAACTTGTTCAGCCATCCGCGCTTCGTTCACGGGGCGGCGACGTCGTGTAACGCTGATGTATTCGCCTATGCGGCGGCAAAAGTGAAAAAAGGGTTGGAGATCGCGAAGCGGCTCGGGGCGGAAAACTACGTGTTCTGGGGCGGACGGGAAGGTTATGAGACGCTGCTGAACACGGATATGAAACTGGAGCTTGACAATTTGGCCCGCTTCTTGCGTATGGCGGTCGACTATGCGAAAGAAATCGGTTTTGACGGTCAGTTTTTGATCGAGCCGAAGCCGAAAGAGCCGACGAAGCATCAATACGATTTTGACGTGGCCACGGCGCTGGCGTTCTTGCAAACGTACGGGCTCAAGGATTACTTCAAATTCAACATCGAAGCGAACCATGCGACGTTGGCGGGCCATACGTTTGAACATGAGCTGCGCGTCGCCCGCATCCACGGCATGCTCGGTTCGGTCGATGCGAACCAAGGTGATACGCTGCTTGGCTGGGATACGGACGAATTCCCGACCGATTTGTATACGACGACGTTGGCGATGTATGAAATTTTGCAAAACGGCGGCCTTGGGCGCGGCGGCTTGAACTTTGACGCGAAAGTGCGAAGAGGCTCGTTTGAACCGGAAGACTTGTTCTACGCTCATATTGCCGGGATGGACAGCTTTGCGATCGGGTTGAAAGTCGCTCATCGCTTGTTGGAAGACCGCGTATTTGAACAGTTCATCGAAGAGCGGTACAAAAGCTATACGGAAGGCATCGGCCGCGAGATCGTCGAAGGGACGGCGGACTTCCACAAGCTGGAGCAGTACGCCTTGCAGCTTGGCGACATTCGCAATACGTCCGGCCGTCTTGAGCGCTTGAAAACGTTGCTGAATCAATATTTGCTCGAAGTCAGCGCGCCGAGTGGATCTCGTTCGTGAAAGAGGGATGAGCGTGGAATATGTCATTGGCGTCGATTTAGGAACGAGTGCCGTCAAAGTGTTGCTTGTCGACCGACACGGCGTGGTGAAAGGGGAATGGACCGAGTCCTATCCCCTCTACCAGCCTCATTCCGGCTATAGTGAGCAGCGCCCGGACGATTGGGTGGAGAAGACGATTACGGCGTTGCGCCGCGTTTGGGAAACGGCGGGCATTTCTCCGGAGTCGGTCGTGGGCTTGAGTTTTTCTGGGCAAATGCACGGGCTTGTGCTGCTCGATGGCGACGGGAACGTCGTGCGCAACGCGATTTTATGGAACGACACGCGAACGACAGCCGAGTGCCGGGAAATTGAAGCGAAAGTCGGTCGAGAGACGTTGCTTTCGATCGCAAAAAACGAGGCGCTTGAAGGGTTTACGCTGCCAAAACTGTTGTGGGTGAAAAACCATGAACCCGAGCTGTACGAGCGGGCGCGGGTGTTTTTGTTGCCGAAAGATTATGTCCGCTTCCGCTTGACCGGGCACATGGCGATGGATGTATCGGATGCGGCGGGGACGCTGCTGTTGGATATCAAAACGAAAACGTGGAGCGAGGCGATCGCCCGGGCGGTCGGCGTCGATCTCACGCTTTGCCCGCCGCTTGTCGAGGCGACGGCGTTCGTCGGGACGCTGCGTCCGGAGGTGGCGGAACAGACCGGGCTGCCGGCATCGGTGAACGTGTTCGCCGGCGGGGCGGACAACGCTTGCGGCGCGGTGGGCGCCGGCATTTTGGCGGAAGGGAAGATGATGTCAAGCATCGGCACATCCGGCGTTGTGCTTGCCTATGAACAAAGCGGGGAAAAAGATTTCGCTGGACGAGTGCATTACTTCAACCATGCCGAGCCGAACGCCTACTATATTATGGGGGTGACGCTGGCGGCGGGCTACAGCTTTGACTGGTGGAAGCGGACGTTTGCCGAGGACGTGCCGTTTGCCGAGATCGTCCAGCGCGCTGCCGAGTCGCCGATTGGCGCCAACGGCTTGTTGTTTACGCCATATTTGGCCGGCGAGCGGACGCCTTATGCGGACGCCGATATTCGCGGGTCGTTTGTCGGCATTGATTCGGCGCAGACGAAATGGGATTTCGCCCGCGCGGTCATCGAAGGCATTACGTTCTCGCTCAACGAGTCGGTGGAGATCATCAAAGCGAGCGGCAAAACGATCGATTCGGTCGTCTCGATCGGCGGCGGGGCGAAAAGCGCTGAGTGGCTGCAAATCCAAGCCGATATTTTCGGCATCCCGGTGGAAAAACTGAAAAACGAACAAGGGCCGGGACTGGGCGCCGCGATGATCGCCGCCTGCGGCGTCGGCTGGTTTGATTCGCTCAAGGAATGCGCCGACGCGTTCAAACAAGTCGATTCCATCGTCGAACCGCGGCCGGATGCGGCGGCGAAATACAAAGAGCTGTTTGCGATTTATCGCGATGTATATCCGCGTACGAAAGAACTGGCGAAACGGTTAAAGGTGTTTCGGCCGTGACGATAAACTCCCTAAACCAGTGGATGGTTTGGGGAGTTTTTTGTTTGATCAAGCAATAAGGCAGGATGACCCGCCACGTTTGTCGAAAGGAGAACTTGAAAGGTGGAGATGAAACATGGACATTCGAAAAGAATTCGAACATCTTCAATATTTCTTTGACTCGTATTACAATCAGACGTTTTACAATGCTCAATTAGAAGAACAGTTTTTGCGATTTCTAGCGGATGAACCGGAGTGGGTGGTTCGTGCCTTGAAGCTGGAAGTAGAGAAGCTCGAACGCATCCACCATCGCCGCGATACGGAGACATGGGCAAAAATCGAAGAACTTGTTCATGAAAACAGCATGCGCTATTTTTCGTTTGAGGATGGCAAAACGTTTATCAAAGTGGCCAGCCGTTTGTTAAAGGATATTGAGTAAAGGGACAAATCATGAACAAACAGCCTGTTTATTGGACGTCAGGTGACAGCGATTAGGCATGGATCGTATTGTTCGCTTTATGTTTCGATCGATTGATTGAACAACGGATAACACCTGTTCTTACCATATGTATGTGAGATGTTGAAAACGCGCCGCGTTGGCCGGACAGCTGTCGTTCATGGAGCGTGCAAAAGACATAGTCGGCGTAAAGATTGATTCGACAAAGGGGGGAGGAAATCCGAGCACGAAGCGCGAAAAAATAGGAGAGGGGCAAAACGGTTTTAGCCGAAAGAAGGGAGATACGTATGTTCTCTACACTTCCCATCCCGATCATTCAAGCGCCGATGGCAGGCGGGGTGTCGACGCCTGAACTGGCCGCGGCGGTGTCGAACGCCGGAGGGCTTGGATTTTTGGCTGGCGGGTACAAGACAGCGGAAGCGATGAGGACAGAAATTCACAAGCTGCGAACATTCACCGACCGTCCGTTTGGGGTGAATGTGTTTGTGCCGGGGGATAAAGTGGTCGATGGAGAGGCGCTTGGCCGCTATCGCGCCGTATTGGCGGCTGAGGCGGAACGGCTCGGCGCAACAGTCGGCGAGCCGAAATGGGAGGACGATGATTGGGAAGCGAAACTGGATGTGCTGCTTCAGGAGCAGGTGCCGGTCGCGAGCTTTACGTTTGGCTGCCCGGACAAAGCGGTGATCGCCGCCTTGCAAAAAGCTGGGTCGTTTGTGATCGTGACGGTGACATCGGTGGAAGAGGCCCACATTGCATCTGAAGCTGGCGCGGACGCCCTTTGTGTGCAAGGGGCGGAAGCGGGCGGGCATCGCGCGTCGTTTCGCAACGATCCAAAGCAGGATGAGGCAATCGCGTTGTTCCCGTTGTTGGCCGACGTGCGCGCTTCGGTTCGGCTCCCGCTTGTGGCGGCGGGCGGGATCATGGACGGGCGCGGCATCGCGGCGGCGCTCAAAGCGGGGGCGAGCGCGGTGCAGCTCGGGACGGCGTTTTTGCGCTGCCCGGAAAGCGGGGCGCATCCGCTCCATAAGCAAGCGCTTGCCGATCCGAGGTTTACCGAAACGGCTATGACACGGGCGTTTACCGGCCGGCCGGCGCGCGGGCTGGCGAACCGCTTTATGGCCGAATATCGCGACCTAGCACCGGCGGCGTATCCGCACGTGCACCATATGACGAAGCCGCTGCGCGCTGCCGCCGCTAAGGCGGGCGATCCGGAACGGATGTCGCTTTGGGCTGGAGAAGGATACCGGCTGGCGCGGGAACTTCCGGCGGTGGAGCTTGTCGAGGAACTGAAGCGGGAGCTGGAGGAGGCTTGGCAAGATCGTGCATTTTAGCTTGTGTTGCGTTGCCGCGAGCAGGTGAACCAGGAAGTCGTTTGTTCCAATACGGCACGGTGTCCATTATTCCTATAAAAAATGTTGAATAAGGGGGAGAGGAAACTATGACCGTAGCCCGCATTGTGTTTCCGCCGCTCAGCCATGTCGGCTGGGGGGCGCTTAAGCATTTGGTTCCGGAAGTGAAGCGGTTGGGAGCGAAACATATTTTAGTCATCACGGATCCGGCATTGGCGAAAATCGGCCTGGTTGAGCAAGTGACGTCTCCGCTCCGGCAAGAAGGGTACAGTGTGCACGTATATACGGACGTTGTGCCCGAGCCGCCGCTTGCGACAGGGGAAAAGGCGGTGGCGTTTGCCCGCGATGGGGAGTTCGATCTTGTCATTGGCGTCGGCGGCGGCAGCGCGCTGGATTTGGCGAAATTGGCGGCCGTTTTGGCGGTGCATGACGGTTCGGTCGCCGACTACCTAAACTTGACAGGAACGCGGGCGCTCGAGAAAAAAGGGCTGCCGAAAATTTTGATTCCGACGACATCAGGCACCGGATCGGAAGTGACGAACATCTCCGTCTTGTCCTTAGAAACGACAAAAGATGTCGTGACGCACGATTACTTGTTGGCCGATGTGGCCATCGTCGATCCGCAGCTGACCGTTTCCGTTCCGCCGCGGGTGACGGCCGCAACCGGGATTGATGCGCTCACCCATGCGGTCGAAGCGTACGTGTCGGTCAACGCGAGCCCGACATCGGATGGGTTGGCGATCGCGGCCATGCGCCTCATTTCCCGCTCATTGCGCAAAGCGGTGGAAAAGGGAATGGACAAACAGGCGCGCACGGATATGGCGAACGGCAGTTACCTGGCCGGTTTGGCGTTTTTCAACGCTGGGGTGGCCGGCGTGCATGCGCTCGCGTATCCGCTCGGCGGGCAGTTTCATATCGCCCATGGCGAATCGAACGCCGTGCTTTTGCCGTATGTGATGGGTTACATCCGTCAAAGCTGCACGAAACGAATGGCTGATATCTTAAACGCACTCGGCGGCAACTCGAGCTTTTTGTCCGAAGTGGAAGCATCGTATCGGTGCGTTGAGGAACTGGAACGGCTTGTCGCCGATGTCGGCATTCCGAAGACATTAGGTGGATTTGGCATCCCGGAAAGCGCGCTAGAAAGCTTGACGAAAGATGCCGTCCAACAGAAACGGCTGCTCGCCCGCAGCCCGCTGCCGCTGTTGGAAGCCGACATCCGCGCGATTTACGAGGCTGCGTTTGCCGGGACGATCGTCGAGCCGGGCAAGGTGTAAACCGTTGGGAAACAGGCGCTGCAAACGGCGCCTGTTTGTTGGGATGATATATGACTTCCACATGCCAGCCTTCGCGCTGCATGATCCGCCAAACCAACGTTCTCTCAGGCAGGAATCCACGCGGCGAAGCGCGAATCAATGGAAAGAAACGGTGAAGGGAGATGGCAGGCGATGTTTACAACGGTGATTACGCCGCGCGTGTCGGAAACGGACGGCGTCGGCCATATTAATAACACCACCGTTCCAGTCTGGTTTGAAGCGGGACGGCATGAAATTTTCAAACTGTTTACGCCGGATTTGTCGTTTCGGCGCTGGCGGATGGTAATCATCCGCATGGAAGTCGACTATGTTAACCAAATGTATTACGGACAGGATGTGACGGTGTACACCGGCATTGAACGCATCGGCAATACGAGCCTTACGATTTATGAAGAAATCCACCAAAATGGGGTGGTTTGCGCCAAAGGGCGGGCGGTGTATGTCAATTTCAATTTTGACACCGGGCGGCCTGAGCCGATTCCCGATGAGATTCGAGCGCAACTGCATGAACATCTCTGGCAGCCGGGGGAATAGCAACGATACGAAAGGAGGCAACTTGCAGGGGCAAGTTGATAGGTGGCTCACGATCCACCGGCGGTCTCCCTATGAGCCATTTTCAGTGTGAAACGGTCTCCAGACGATGAGCTGGAGACTGTTTTTTGTGCAAATATCGTGTAATAAAAAGTGACATAAATTCACTTGAGCTATAGAAGGTAATCGCGTTACATCCGTATATTTCTCGGTTTTATCGCTCGATCATTCATTTTTAACGTTAAAAATATGTTATATTATTTGACAATCTAGGTGTATCTCTCGTTTTCATGTGATATCATGGGCATAACAAATAAAGGCAAAGGGGGAGCGGCGATGATTTCGCAAACGAGAGAAGTTGGAATATGGACGTTGCTGGTGATGACGATTCGGTTATGGCTGCGCAGTTAGCAGCTGGTTAGCTTGACACATCAATGAAGACGGAGGGATGAGAACATGAAACGGAAATTAGTGATGGTCGGCAACGGCATGGCAGGGGTTCGCTGCATCGAGGAGATTTTAAAATTGGACCGCGAGGCGTTTGAAATGACCATCTTCGGCAGTGAGCCGCATCCGAACTACAACCGGATTTTATTATCTACGGTGCTGCAAGGAAATACATCCATTGAGGAGATTACGCTCAACAGTTGGGAATGGTACGAGCAAAACGGCATTCGGCTGTTTGCCGGCGAAACGGTGACGGAAATTGACAGCGAGCAGCGGCTTGTCCATACCGACCGCGGGCGGACGGTCGAATATGATGAATTGATTTTGGCGACCGGCTCAAACCCGTTTATTTTGCCGATACCGGGGGCGGATTTGCCGGGGGTCACGGCGTTTCGCGATATTAAAGATTGCGAGCGGATGATCGAATATGCGAAAACGTATAAAAAAGCGGCGGTCATCGGCGGCGGTTTGCTTGGGCTCGAAGCGGCGCGCGGGCTGCTCAACTTAGGGATGGAAGTCGATGTCATCCACATTTTCGATTATTTAATGGAGCGGCAGCTTGATCCGACCGCTTCGAAGCTGCTGCAACGGGAACTCGAGAAACAGGGAATGAACTTTTTGCTTTGCAAAGAGACGGCTGAACTGTTCGGCAACGGCCGTGTCGAAGGGGTGCGGTTCAAAGACGGAACGGAAATCGCTGCTGACTTAGTCGTCATGGCGGTCGGCATCCGTCCAAACGTTGATTTAGCGCGGAAAAGCGGAATCGCGGTAAATCGGGGGATCGTCGTTAACGACTATTTAGAAACGAGCGTGCCGCACATTTACGCGGTTGGCGAGTGTGCCGAACATCGCGGCGTCGTCTATGGGTTGGTCGCTCCGCTTTATGAACAAGGGAAAGTGCTGGCGGAAGCGATTTGCGGCCGGAAAGGGCGGCCGTACGAAGGGTCTGTCGTCTCGACTCAGCTTAAAGTGTCGGGCGTCGACGTGTTCTCGGCCGGTGAGTTTATGGATGGCGAAGGAACGGAGTCGATCAAACTGTACGATGAAGCGCGCGGCATTTATAAAAAAGTCGTCGTCCGCGAAGGGAACATCGTTGGTGCGGTGCTGTTTGGCGATACGAGCGAAGGAAGAAAACTGTTCGATATGATTCACCGCGGCGATTCGCTCGAATCGCTCTCGCTTTCGTTATTTGCGCCGATTTCGACGGAAGGAAAAGGAAGCCTTGTGGCGGCGATGGCCGACAATGATGTCGTTTGCGGCTGCAACGGGGTAACGAAAGGAGCGATTTGTCAGGCGATCGCCGAACACGGATTAAAAACGGTTGCTGAGGTGCGCGACTGCACGAACGCTTCCCGTTCGTGCGGAGGCTGCAAAGGGCTTGTCGCCGAGCTGCTCGAGTATATGCTTGGCGCAGAAGCAAGCCGGTATGCGACGAAAGAAACGGTATGCAGCTGCACGGACTTAAGCCGTGATGAAGTGATCAAAGCGATCAAAGAGAAACGGCTGACGACGGTGAAAGAAGTTATGTATGTGCTTGAATGGAAAAACGAGGAAGGTTGTTCGAAGTGCCGACCGGCGCTCAACTATTACTTGGGAATGCTCTATCCGGGCGAGTACAACGAAGAAGTGGAATCGCTGTTTGTCAACGAACGGTTGCACGCTAACATTCAAGCAGATGGCACGTACTCTGTCGTGCCGCGCATGTACGGCGGGGTCACGACCGTAGAGCAGCTGCGGAAAATCGCAGACGTCGCTGAAAAGTACAACGTGCCGATGATCAAGTTGACAGGCGGGCAGCGCATTGATTTGCTTGGGGTGAAAAAAGAAGATTTGCCGCGCGTTTGGGCCGAGCTCGGCATGCCGTCAGGCTATGCATACGCCAAGGCGCTGCGGACGGTGAAAACGTGCGTCGGTAAGCAGTTCTGTCGCTTCGGCACACAAGACTCGACCGGGCTCGGCATTCGGATGGAGCAAACGTTTGAGCGGTTGAAAACGCCGCATAAAGTGAAAATGGCTGTTTCCGCCTGTCCGCGCAACTGCGCAGAATCCGGCATTAAAGACGTCGGGATCGTCGGCGTTGAGGGCGGCTGGGAAATTTACGTCGGCGGCAACGGCGGCACCCATTTGCGCGCGGCGGATTTGCTTTGCACGGTCAAGACGGAAGAAGAAGTAATCGAGATGACCGGTGCTTTTTTGCAATATTACCGTGAGTCGGCGCACTATTTAGAGCGAACGTCAAAATGGGTTGAGCGTGTCGGGCTTGAGCATATCCGCGAGGTGCTGTTTGATGTTGAAATGCGCCGCGGGCTGCTCGAGCGGCTCCATCAGGCTCTGGCAGCGACGAAAGATCCGTGGCGGGAAATCGCCGAAAGCGAGGAGCTTCGACAAACGTTGTTCCGTGACATGGCGGAGAAAGAACCGGTTCCGGCGGAATAAAGAGGTCGGTTGATGGTTGTGGTTTGGTTGGATGTTAAACGGTAGGAAAAGGCGGGGCTAGACGGGAAAGTTTCGCCGCCAATATGTAAGCCGTGTGAGATCATAAAGCCGACGCGGCGGTCGGCGGCGAAAAACGGTTGTCGGCCCTGTCCATTTTTGGTGGTGCATCAACGTTATTTTGGGGAGGAAGAAACGATGGCAAAAGTAGAAATTGGACGGATCGATCAGCTGCCAAAACGGCTTGGAAAATGTGTGCGCATCGGAGCGCTTGAACTTGCTTTATTTCGTACGGGTGAAGACCGGGTATATGCCGTTGAAAACCGCTGTCCGCATAAAGGGGGCGACTTGTCACAAGGCATCGTCAGCGGAGAGTTCGTGTTTTGTCCGCTTCACGATTGGAAAGTTTGCTTAAAAGACGGCCAAGTGCAGGCGCCGGATGAAGGATGTGTCAAAACGTACCGCGTCACCGTCGAGGATGGCCACTTGTATGTCGAGTTATAGGAAATGGGTGAGTGTTGATGACGAATGAGTTGTTGCGCTATTTTCGGGCGAAGGAAAAAGAGCGAGCATCGGAAACGGCCGCGGCTACGCAGTGCCCGTTTTGCAGCGTCCAATGCACGCTTCAGCTTGTCGAAGAGCGGATTGTGGAACGGCGCCGCTACAAGGCGATTCCGACCGATAACCCAACATCGCACGGCCGTCTTTGCGTAAAAGGGATGCACGCCCATCAGCATGCTCTCCACCCGGAGCGGCTTCTGTTTCCACTTGCCAAGGTGAACGGCCGGTTTGTGCGGGTGAGCTGGGACGAGGCGCTTGCTATGATCGCAGAACGGATTGATTCCATTCAAAACGAAGACGGGGCGGATGCGTTTGCCGTCTACGGCGGCGGTTCGCTGACGAATGAAGAGGCATATTTGCTTGGGAAATTCGCCCGCGTGGCGCTCGGGACGCGGCATATTGACTACAACGGCCGCTTTTGTATGTCGGCGGCTGCCGCGGCGATGAACGATGCGTTTGGGCTTGATCGGGGCTTGACGAACCCGCTGTCCGACATCCCGCTTGCTGGTACGATCATTTTAGCGGGCACTAATGTCGCGGAATGCCAGCCGACATTGATGCCATATTTTTACGAGGCGAAGAAAAACGGCGCCTTTATGATTGTCGTGGATCCGCGGCAAACGAGGACAGCGGAGATGGCGGATTTGCATTTGCGGCTGAAACCAGGAACCGATGCAGCGTTGGCCGACGGATTAGCAAAAGTGCTGCTTGAGGAAGGATATGTCGATGAAACGTTCGTGCGCGAACGGACAGCCGGGTTTGCCGAATGGAAACAGCATATCGCGGCAGTAGATATTGACGAGGTCGTCCGCGTGACCGATGTACCGGCCGAGAAAATTCGCCTAGCGGCAAGGAAGTACGGGGAGGCGGCCGAAGCGATCGTGCTCACCGCCCGTGGCCTTGAACAGCAAGCCGACGGGTATGTGGCTGTAAGAAGCTGGATTAATGTCGTATTGGCCACAGGGAAAATCGGCCGCCCCGGTTCAGGATTTGGTTCCATCACCGGGCAAGGGAATGGGCAAGGTGGACGCGAGCATGGGCAAAAAGCCGACCAACTGCCCGGCTACCGGAGCATTGAACATCCAGAACATCGCCAACATATCGCGAGCGTATGGGGCGTTTCGCCGGATGAGCTGCCGCGAAAAGGGGTGTCGGCGTATGAAATGATAAAAAAAATCGCCACCGGAGAGATTACCGGGTTGTTTGTCATGGGGTCGAACCCGGTTGTCTCGAGTCCGAACGCCGCATTTGTCGCCAAGGCGCTGCAAAAACTGAAGTTTCTTGTGGTCGCTGACTTGTTTTTGTCAGAAACGGCCGAGCTGGCCGATCTCGTTTTGCCTGTCTCGTCGTATTTGGAAGATGAAGGGACAGTGACGAACGTCGAAGGGCGAGTATGCTGGCGGCCGGCAGCGCGGAAACGGCCAGGGGAAGTAAAACACGATTGGGAAATTTTATGCGCGATCGCTCACAAGCTTGGCAAAGGCCAGTACTTCTCCTTCGCCTCGGCTGAAGACATTTTTAACGAACTTCGGCTCGCCAGTCGCGGCGGCAAGGCGGATTATTACGGGGTGACGTATGAGCGGCTGCGTCGCGAACGTGTGTATTGGCCTTGCCCGGATCCTAGCCATCCCGGGACAGCGCGGCTGTTTGCCGAACGGTTTGCCCATCCGGACGGCAGGGCACGGTTTGCTGTTCTCCCGTCTGGAGCGGAAAAAGAGGAGACGGATGAATTATATCCGCTTTATTTAACGACCGGGCGAGTGCTCGCTCATTACTTGAGCGGAACGCAGACGCGGCGCAGCCCGGCGCTGGCGGCCCGGCAGCTGGAGGCAATCATGGACATCCATCCGAAGACGGCCAAACAATACCGGATCGGCCCGGGCATGCTTGTGCGCATTGAAACACGGCGCGGCACGGCGGTCGTCCGCAGCCGTTACAACGACCAAATTCGCGAGGATACGATTTTTGTTCCGTTCCATTGGAGCGGTTTGCAGCAAATTAACAACGTAACGGCCGATGAACTTGACCCTTATTGCCGGATGCCGGCGTTTAAGCGCTGTGCGGCCCGGGTGCGGCCGGTTGTTGATTTAGGGAGAAACTAGACAAATAACAGCAAGAAAGGAAGTGAGCAGCCATTTTGGGTTGGCGGGCAGAACAAAAGACAGAAGAACGTTGCGTAGGCGTTTGTCGCAAAAAAACTCTCCGACGCATACGGCGGAGAGCAGGTGGAGAAATCGCTTTCAATACGAATTTTACCATAGTGGAACTCCTATGACAAGGAGGAACAAAAAAAGATGAAGATGAAGTCGTTTTGGCGGGCAGGACATGCTCCGACGCTGTTGTCGTCGTTTCTTTATTTCGATATCAGCTTTATGATCTGGAATTTGCTTGGCGCGCTTGGCGCGTTCGCCGCTGAACAATTTGCGCTCACGCCTGTAGAAAAAGGGTTGATGGTCGCCATTCCCGTGTTGGGCGGGGCGCTGCTGCGCATTCCGATGGGAATGCTCGCTGACCGTTGGGGGGGAAAGCGGGCTGGTCTGCTCGGCATGGTAATAACAGCTGTTCCACTTGTATGGGGGTGGCAGTTTGCGGATCGGATGACCGATGTGTATGCGCTCGGTTTTTTATTGGGGGTAGGTGGCGCCAGTTTTGCTGTCGCCTTGCCGCTGGCGAGCCGTTGGTACCCGAAAGAATATCAAGGATTGGTCATGGGGATCGCTGGGGCGGGCAACAGCGGGACGGTGCTGGCGACGTTGTTTGGCCCGCGGCTCGCCGAAGTGTACGGCTGGAATGCGGTGTTTGGCTGGGCGCTCGTGCCGCTTGCAACCGTCTTCTTCCTGTTCGCTTGGCTGGCGCGCGACTGCCCGACGGCAGTCAAACCGGTTGCTATAAGGGAGTATAAAGCGGTGCTTCGTAGGAAAGAATCATGGACGTTTTGCTTTTTTTACAGTTTGTCGTTTGGAGGATTTGTCGGGTTAACGAGCTATCTCGGCATGTTCTTCTTTGATGAATACGGCGTCAGCAAAGTCAGAGCCGGCGACTTTGTCACGGCGGTCGTCTTCGCCGGCAGTTTCGTCCGCCCGTTTGGCGGCTACTTGGCCGACCGAATCGGCGGGATGAAGCTCCTCGTCTTTTTGTTTGCCGCTAGTGCGGCTTTGCTTGTTGCTATCGGCACGCTCCCGCCGCTTGCTGCGATGTTCGGGCTGATGATTGCTCTGTTTCTTTGCTTTGGGGCTGCAAACGGCGCTTTGTTTCAAGTGATTCCGACCGTATTTCCGAAAGAGATCGGACTGTTGACCGGCATCGTTGGCGCGGCCGGCGGGCTGGGCGGGTTTTTGCTGCCGAACGCGCTCGGAATAATGAAACAGTGGACGAATTCGTATGCTTACGGGTTTTGGATGCTTGCCCTGGTGCTTGGTGCGGCGGTCGTGTTGGCCCGTCGTCTGCACATGCGGGCCACGGCAGCTGTCTGTCTCCCGCAAGAAGCGACCGAACAATCCGGATAAGAAGAAAGAAGGTGTCCCAAAAGGATCGGGACACCATTTTTATCCATGCGCGATGAACGATTGTGCCATTTCATAGATTGTATTTCTGTTGAACAGATCGATTCCTTGTTGCGGGCGGCTGGCCGGTGAATGTGCCGCTAGCGGTTTTGCAAAAAGCGAAGCAGCTCATCAGCCTGGCTGCCGACAAGTGTGATCAGCTGTTCAAACATGGCGTCGCGCTGTAAGTCCAATTCAATGATGCGCTTTGCCAGCTCGAGCGCTTGTTTGTCCATACCGGTCTCCTCCTTCCATGCTGTAGGCGGGATTGAATCGTTCGTATTCGCGGCGCAGTTCAGCCATCGTCCATTGTTCGAGTCGCTCGCGGCCGTCCGTCAAGCCGGCTTGCATGAGCTGTTGAATGTAAAATTGTTTTTGCCGCCATACTGCGCTTCGCATCCATTTTCCCATCCGCTTCCCCCCTGTGTTTTTTGTCTTTACGATACCATCGTTTTCTTCAGTATACAGCGAGTGTGTTAAGCTCATTTACAGGAAATTTAAAAAATATGTTAATTTTATTTACAAAAGTTAACGGACCATATTCATTTTTTGTATAATCGTGTTATAAAAAGTAACATAAAGAGGTGAGGGAAATGACGGTGAATCCGCATGAAGAGAACTATAAACAGAAAAAAGTCATTTCGATCGGCATTGTCAGTGAACTGACCGGATTGTCGCCACGTCAAATCCGCTATTATGAGGAACGGAAACTCGTGTTTCCTGACCGCTCGAAAGGGATTCGCAAATATTCGTTTGCGGATGTGGAGCAGCTGATGAGAATCGCCGACCAGCGCGAGGAAGGGGTATCCACGTATGAAATTCGTCAAGAGATGACAAAAGAGTTGCGTGAGCGGATGCTGAAGGGGCAAATGAATGCCCATTTTCGGCTGCGTTCGTAAGGAAAGATTCAACTGACTGCTCCTTCGCCTAGCATAGCACATAGGGGATCATTTAGTCATATACGAGCAAACCATAAGTCCGGTAATAAAAACATTTGGTGTTTAGCGCGTACAGAAGGATCAGTGCGCGCTGTTTTTTTTGCGGGTACAAAGGGGAATTGATTAAAAATATTAATCTTTTTTATTAAATGACTAGACAAATAAATTAAAATGTATATAATTAATATTGAAAACGATATCATTTTTTCATTCAATACAAAGGGAGGAATGAACTGTGAAACGAATTTTATTAGCGTGCAGCGCTGGAATGTCAACGAGCTTATTGGTGACGAAAATGCAGGAATACGTCAAATCGATTGGTGAAGAAGCGGAGATTTGGGCGGTCGGTCAAGACCAGGCAAAGAAGGAAATGGAAAAAGCTGATGTTGTGTTGATTGGCCCGCAGATGAGCTTTTTAAAAGGAGAGTTGCAAAAAGAGGCGCAAAAATACGGGATTCAAGTGGACGTCATTGATATGGTTGCCTATGGGATGGCGGATGGAAAAAAAGTGTACGAACAAGCACTGAAATTAATGGGGGAAAAATAAGATGGAAAAAGTGGACATACACCAACTTACGAATGAACAAATTGCTTTTCACATTATTTTGCATAGCGGCAATGCTCGTAGCAAAATTGTCCAAGCCATTCGTGAATATCGCTCCGGTCAAATTGAGGAAGCGGAACGATTGATCGAAGAAGCGGAACAAGAGTTAGGTATCGCACATGATGTCCATTTTCAACTTATCCAAAAAGAAGCGGGCGGAAAGCCAACGGAGATCACCTTGCTTCTTATGCACGCAGAGGACCATGTCATGTCAACGCTGGCGATGAAAGAGGTTGTGAAAGAGATGCTTGCTTTGTTAAAGGAACGGAATATATAAAAAGGAGGGCTGTCAAATGAACGGAGCTTTATTTGAGAAATTGAGCAAAGTGCTCGTTCCGATCGCCGGAAAATTGAATAACAGTCGTTATTTGCAAGTGTTGCGTGATGCGTTTATGTTGGCGTTCCCGCTAACAATTTTCGGTTCCATCGCAGTTGTCATCGCCAACTTGCCATTTTTAGATAAGATCATGAGTGAAAGCAGCCTGAATATGTTAAAAGATATGCTCGGTGTTGCCCCGAATGCCACGATGGGTGTGATGACGATTTTCGTTGTGTTTGGCATTGGCTATTATTTATCGAAAAGTTATGAAGTTGAAGGAATTTTTGGCGGCGCGATTGCCTTGGCTTCATTTCTTTTGCTGACGCCGTTTGTGGTCCAAATAGAAGGAAAGGAAGCGGTGCAAGGTGTCATTCCGCTTGATCGTCTTGGTGCGAAAGGAATGTTCCTTGGCATGATGACCGCATTTATCGCTGGGGAAATTTACCGGAAAGTGGTACAGAAAAACATTACGATTAAAATGCCGGCCGGGGTTCCACCGGCGGTTGCGAAGTCATTTGCGGCATTAATTCCGGCGGTGGTCACCCTGACCTTTTTCCTTGTCGTCAACATTATTGTAACACAAATATTTAAAACAAACATGCACGATGTGATTTACAATGCTGTACAAGCCCCGCTTGTCGGATTAGGAAGCGGCATCATTCCAACATTGATCGCCATTTTTGTCGCCCAAATTTTATGGTTTTTTGGGCTGCATGGGCAAATCATCATTAACTCGGTGATGGATCCAATTTGGAACACACTGTCGCTTGAAAACTTAAATGCGTACACACAAACAGGAGAGGTTCCGCATATCGTCAGCAAACAGTTTATTGAAATTTATACGGTCGGGATGGGCGGAACGGGAATGACGCTTGCAGTCATTTTTGCGATATTGCTCTTTATGAAGAGCAAGCAAATGAAGCAGGTAGCTAAGCTTGGGCTCGGACCCGGAATTTTCAATGTCAATGAACCGATCATTTTCGGTCTGCCAGTAGTGATGAATCCACTCGTCATTGTCCCGTGGATTTTGGCGCCCATGATCGTTACGCTGGTCACTTATTTGGCGATGTCTTCCGGGCTTGTGCCGCCTCCAAATGGTGTAGCGGTGCCATGGACCGTACCGATTTTTATTAACGGTATTATGGCGACAAACTCGTTAGCTGGCGGGCTGTTGCAATTGGTCAATTTCTTGATTGTGCTTGTTATTTGGTTCCCGTTCTTAAAATTCATTGACCGGATGAACTTGCAAAAGGAGAAAGAAGAGGAGCAAGACTCTACAAAAAATGTATCATAACTACGCAGCAAATGAGGTGAATTAGATGGAGCAGCAATTGAAGCAGCCAATCACATACCGCTTCCCTGCCGGTTTTTGGTGGGGAAGTGCGACGTCTGCAACACAAATTGAAGGGGCAGCCAACGAGGGGGGGAAAGGGAAAAATATTTGGGACCATTGGTATGAGAAGGAGCCACATCGCTTTTTTAACGGTGTCGGTCCGTCAACCACATCAGATTTTTATCACCGCTACAAAGAGGATATTGCTTTGATGAAGGAGATCGGGCATAATTCATTCCGGTTTTCGATTTCGTGGTCACGCTTGATTCCGGATGGAGTTGGTGAAGTCAATCCAGAAGCTGTTCGGTTTTACAATACGGTTATTGATGAACTGTTGACGAGTGGTATCGAGCCGTTTGTGAATTTGTACCATTTTGATATGCCGTTAGCAATGCAAAATATCGGAGGCTGGGAAAGCCGCGAAGTCGTGGATGCATACGCCCGCTATGCAAGCATTTGCTTTGAATTGTTCGGGGATCGGGTAAAAAAGTGGTTTACCCACAATGAGCCGATCGTTCCGGTGGAAGGCGGGTATTTATATGATTTTCATTACCCGAACATCGTAGACTTTCGTCGCGCTGTACAAGTGGCTTACCATACGGTGATTGCTCATGCCAAAGCCGTTGCCGCCTTCCGCAAGGCGGCTATCCCCGGGGGACAGATTGGCATCATTTTGAATTTGACGCCGTCTTACCCGCGCAGCCAGCACCCCGCTGATGTGAAAGCGGCGCATATTGCCGATTTGTTGTTTAACCGGAGCTTCCTAGATCCTGCGGTGAAAGGAGAATACCCGCAAGATTTGATTGAACTGTTGGATGAACACGACTTTTTGCCTGTAACGGAAGCCGGTGATCGTGAGTTGATCAAAGAAAACACGATTGATTTGCTCGGCATCAACTACTATCAACCGCGCCGTGTCAAGGCAAAAGAGCATCTCCCCAATCCGGATGCCCCGTTTTTGCCGGAGCGATTTTTCGATTATTATGCTATGCCTGGACGGAAAATGAATCCGTATCGCGGTTGGGAAATTTACGAAAAAGGCATTTATGATATTTTAATCAATATCAAAGAAAACTATGGAAACATTGAGTGCTTTATTTCTGAAAACGGGATGGGCGTCGAAGGGGAAGATCGGTTTCGTAATGAAAACGGCATGATTCATGATGATTACCGAATTGCTTTCATCCGCGAACATTTAAAATGGGTGCATCGCGCGATGGAAGAAGGGGTCAATGTGAAAGGCTATCACCTTTGGACGTTTATGGACAACTGGTCGTGGACCAACGCTTATAAAAACCGGTACGGGCTCGTTGCGGTTGATTTGGACAACGGCTTGAAGCGGACGATCAAAAAAAGCGGCTATTGGTTTAAAACAGTTGCAGAAAATAACGGATTTTGAATGAAGGAAAGGGCGTCCCGGGCAACAGTGGGGCGCTTTTTCTGACTGAGAGGATGAACGAAGAAGCAGGAAGAGGAGAGCACATTAGCTATTGTGCAGGCAGCCGATTGTTCGTACAATGGAAACAGAATCATAGCGAGGGATGAAAACAATGCCAAAGTATGAGAAAATTTCAAACGAAATACGTAGACGAATTAAAGAGGGGCTCTATTCCCCAGATGAGCCGATCCCTGATGAAATCTCGCTCGCTGAGGAGTTTGGCTGCAGCCGGATGACGGTAAAACGGGCGCTTGATGTGCTCGTGTCCGAGGGGCTGTTGTATCGAAAGCGCGGCCATGGCACATTTATTGTGAAATCCGCGATGCTTAACGGATTAGTGAACGTTGTCAGCAACGAAACGCTCGGCTTGACAAATTTATTGGAAGGACGAAAGGTGACAAGCCGTGTGATCACCTTTGAAGTGCTGTTTCCATCTGATGAGGTGGCTTCTCATTTATGCGTCCATGCGAACACACCGGTGTATCACTTAATCCGGTTACGGAATGTGGATGGAGAGCCGTACGTCATTGAGCGGACATATATGCCTGTTCATTTAATTCCAGGGCTGAATGAAACGGTGCTCCACGGTTCCATTTATCATTATATTACCCATGAGCTCGGGTTAACCATTGCCGGATCGCACCGAAAGATTCGCGCCGATAAACCGAACGAGTTTGATCGGCAATACTTGCAATGTGCGCCCGATGATCCTGTGTTGGAGTTGGAACAGATTGGCTTTTTAAACAATGGGGAGCCGTTTGAGTATTCATTTTCCCGCCATCGGTATGATAAATTCGTATTTGTCACCGTCAGCACCCGTCGCTAAAAGGCGTCTGCCCAGCTGTTTTGAGGCAGGCGCCTTTTTCTATATATGGAGGAGGTGATCAAGTCAGAGCGGTTACAACTTTTGCCGAGACGGCACGGCCGCTAAAAATCGCTCGTAAATAACAAGCGCCGGGTCGGCTGGGGAGAGGGTGCGGTGATAGTCGTCGATCTTGGCGAGGCAGCGGGCCAGTGCCGGCGAGTTTAAGGTCGAGACGATCGCCTCTGACAGTGACGGAAGCCGGCGCCAATGGCGGAAATCAAAAACGAGCCCGTCATCGCACAAGAGACGGAAGTTGATTTCCTCTTGCCCCGGCAACATGGCATAAATGAACGCCGGTTTTCGCTTGCGGAGACATTCGCTTAGAGTGACGCCGCCCGGCTTCGTAAGCACAAAATCAACTTCATCATACAGGGCGCTCATGGCTGCAGGCGACGAAATATAACGGAGCGGGAGAAGACGCGGATGGTTGTTCTTTCTCAACCGTTCGTACAGCTGTTCGTTTGTGCCGCATAACACATAATAGTCAACCGGGTCATTCGGTGCGATTTTACGGAAGAGCTGCTCCCAATCGCCAAGGCCTAGGCTGCCGCCGCTAATGAGCCCGATGTAGCGGCTGCGCACAGCCCGCGGCGCCGGCGGCCGGGCGGTAAACGCCGGGTGAACGGGAATGCCGGTGACGGCGATCTTCTCGGTGGCGACTCCTTTTCCGGCTAATGCTTCCTTCATGGCCGGATGGCCGACAAAATGGCCATCAATGGCTGTTTTTCCCCATAAGTTATGGACAAAATAATCGGTATACACGTTGACGACAGGAATGTCGATTTCCCCACGCTGTTTAAGAAGATCGAGCAAATGCGATGGAAACGCATGCGTACAGATAATAAGCGCCGGCTTTAGGCGACGGATCAGCTGTTTCAGATGGCCGCCAAACAGCCACTCATAAGGCGGGAATGACGGCGGTTTGGAGACAGGGCGCAAAACAGAGCGGCGGTAGGCGGCGCTGTATGCCTTCGGCGCATGGTGGATGCAGCGCAAATAAAAGCGCGAAATCCACTGCTCTTTGGCGCCGAGCCGCGAGGAAAGCAGTTCGATTTTTTCACACTTCACAGCGCGGTCAATCGACCGCAACCCTTCGGCCAGCGCCTCAGCAGCCCGATGGTGGCCGGACGGAAGCTGAAGGAGCGGAAGAAAAAGCACCGTTGTCATAATGATCACAACCTAGCATAAATTTGGGGTTTGATTTCAGTATGCACGGCCTGCGATCGGTTATGCGATGGGGCTATGCTCCTTTTTTCCCCATTTATAATGCGCCGGCAAATGTTCCACAATGTTAATGCATAAGATCCAAGGCAAAGGAAGGATGCGTGCATGAAGGAAAAAGCGGTCCAATGTTTGTTGGCGATGTGGGGAGCCATCGATCCGATTTATTACGCCTGTTCCCGGCTCGAATACGCCGGCGAGGAGCGGGATGGGCGCCGCTCCATTTTTCGCGTCCGCCCGCTCCAGTACAAAGGGGAGACGATCCGCCTGTCGGACGGAACGACGATTGCGGCGAACGATTGGCTGTTGAAAATCCATCTTCACAACGTCCGGCTCGTGCGCGACCTGTTTCGTTATGACAGCGACATTAAAAAAGGGCGCTATCTTCTCGAGCAAGTCAAAGCCGGCTTGCCGTATGTCGCCTACCATCTTTATCACCATCAACATTCTGAACGGATGAAAGGGATTATCGGCATTACGATGTTAAACAAAGGATGCGAACGGCTTGGATTTGAAACGGTAGATATTTCTAATCCGTTGTACCGTTGGTTCAAAACAGCGGCGCTTGTGCCGATGATGGCGGTGGCCCGGCCAGGCCTGTCGCCGTTTAGCCGGCCGCCGAAGTATTTGTTGATGTCGAAAGAAAAGCTGTTTTCCTTATACGGTTACCATCTCATCCACTAACTCCCTCTTTCTTCTCTCCTCCTTTTCACTATAATGGTTATCGAGGGAGGAGAGAAGACAATGACGTTCTTTTTCATCATTCTATCATTCTTTTTGTTGTTCGCTTTTGGTCTTCGAAAAGCACACCGCAACACGTATGAAGCGGTTTTGCATAAAGTTCAGGTCGGCAGCCCGAAGGACGGAAACAACGCTATTCGCATTTTACAGCTGTCTGACCTTCATTTAGAAAAGCTGTCTATTTCCCCGGATGATTTATACGAAAAGCTGAAAGGGGAACCGGTTGACTTGATTGCTTTGACCGGTGATTTCCTAGACCGCGAAGCGAGCATCGCCAAACTCGGGCCGTATTTGACGGCGTTGAAGAAGTTGCAGCCAGTTTATGGCATGTATGCGGTGTTCGGCAACCATGACTACGTGCTTCAAGGCGAGCCGCTTGAACGCTTGAAGGCGACGCTTGAGGAGCACGGCTGCATCGTGCTGCAAAACGAAACGAAGACGATTACGGTTCACGGCCAAACGGTCAATATTATCGGCATTGACGATTTTTACACGGGGCGCAGCGACATCAAAAAGGCGTACGCCGGCGTGAAGAACGGCATCAACTTAGTGTTGACGCATGACCCGGACATCGTGCCGCATATGAGAGACTATCATTTTGATTATTTGTTGTCCGGCCACTTTCATGGCGGGCAAATTCACTGGCCAAAGCCGTATCATTTGGCGAAAATGAGCAAAACGCTCACTGAGCGGAACATGATTAAAGGCTATCATGAATGGGACGGCAAGCCGTTTTATATTAACGAAGGGCTCGGGCAAACTGGAGTGAACATCCGGATCGGCTCGAAGCCGGAAGTGACGCTCCACTTGTTGTCGTTGCCGTCCGTTTCACAAAGCGAAACGGTCAAAGCTGTCTAAAAGGCAGCTTTTTATTTATTTCTCCTTTTGAAAACGCTTTCTGACCTGCTCAGCATGGCGGATCGCTTCGTCCTCGTCTGCCTTATGCCACGAACGGGGAAAAGGGATAACGAACTGCATAGAAAAAGGAAACAACCGCCATACTTTTAAGGAAAGGAACGAATTGTCAATGGAGCCGTCGTGGAAGGCGCTGTTGCCATTTTTAGTGGTCATCCCGATTTCGATTTGGACGAAGCAAGTAATCACTGGGCTGTTTGTCGGACTTTTCGTCGGCAGCTATTTGATGCCGCCATCGCTGCTTGGCGGTCTGCGGACGGTGCTTCATTATGTTGTTGACAACTTGATGCAGACAAACAACATTCGCATTATTATTTTTCTATACCGCATTTTTCTATACCGCGCTCCTGTTCGGTGCTACGTCGTTTCTTTTTCGCTAGCCATGTTGCCGTCTTCCCCCCTTTCCATGGTAAACTAAAGGAAAAGAAAGAGAGGGGAACGGCGATGGAGGAGGCGGCACGGCAGCTTGAGGAGCTTGGCCAATGGCGAACAGACGATGCCGCCGCGCAGCTTGAACAGCTGAGCGAGCGGCTTGCTGAAGAGGACGCGTATTACCGTGCTGGAGAAGACCGGCAGGCGCGCGAACGGTATTACCGTTATGTGCCGTTTGACGGAGACGGATTGATGCTGTTTGTCCGCTATCATGAGTTAGTGGCGCACACCCATAAACGGCGTCTGCCGTATTTTTTCAGCAAAGACGAGTATTTGTACACATGGGTTGACTTACAGCCGGACGGGACGGTGCGCAGTTTGTATTCCGGCGAGCGAAAAGATCCGAAAACGTTGATCGTCCAAGATGTTGAAACGATGAAGCGGCGCTATGACGAGTTTCGCCAACTGTTAAAAAAAGCGAAACAGGGGCCGGGCGATGTGCGCGAGCGGATGAAAACGATCGAGAAGCAATGGAAATTCAATGCTGAACATGTCGTGCCGCAGTCATGGTTCGGTGCCCGTGAACCGATGAAAGGCGATTTGCACCATTTGTTCGTCTGCCAGCCGGAGTGCAACACGCTTCGGTCGAACTTCCCGTACGCTGACTTTCCATTTTACAATCCGGAAGATCCGAGCGAACAGATCCAGAACCGATGCGGCGTCGCCCATAACGGCTATTTCGAGCCGGAGTACGGCAAAGGGACGGCCGCACGGGCGATGTTGTATTTTTTGCTTCGCTACCCGAAGGCAATTGCAAAATCGTTCCGGCGCAAAATCGATATTCCGCTTCTTGTCCGCTGGCATGAGCAATTCCCGCCGACGGTGTACGAATACCATCGCAACAGCGCTATTTTTTTTATTCAAGGCAACCGCAATCCGTTCATCGATCTTCCCGAGTTGGCTAGGCGGATGGTGTTTCCGTTTGAAGGGGCGCTGTGAAATGAGGTGAAAGGCGGATGCCTGCCTGTTGTCCCGGGTGTCAAGGAATAAGGAAGATGAGCAGAAAAGCTGTCTCCGAAAAACGATCGTTCGTTTCGGAAGACAGCTTTTTTGCTGCTAGATAAAGCGTGAGAGAGGTTAAGCGGAAATCGTCTTGTCATTCGCTGTTTGGCGGTCTGCTTGTTTGCGGAAGTATGTGGCGACAATCGGACCGGAAATATTGTGCCAGACGCTGAAAATGGCGCTCGGAACGGCGGCGAGCGGCGAAAAATGGGCGGTCGCTAAGGCCGCACCAAGCCCCGAGTTTTGCATGCCAACTTCGATGGAAATCGCCTTTTGTTTTGGCGGCGACAGGCGAAACAGTTTGGCAAACCAATACCCAAGCAGCAAGCCCAGCCCGTTATGAACAACGACAATAAGAAAAATAAGAAATCCGCTTTTGGCAATGGCCGCCTGGTTTTGTCCGACGACGGCGGCGACGATGGCCACGATGGCGATGACAGAAACGAGCGGCAGCGCCGGGATGCACGCTTTGACTTGCTTTTGGAACAGGGCCTGGGCGATGAGTCCTAAAAGGATCGGAATCAGGACGACTTTGACGATCGACCAAAACAAAGCCGCGGCCGATACGGACAGCCATTTTCCGGCTAAAAGCAAAATGAGCGAAGGCGTCAAAATCGGCGCTAAAATCGTCGAAACAGAAGTGACAGCGACTGACAGCGCCGTATCTCCTTTCGCCAAGTACGTCATGACGTTGGACGCCGTGCCGCCCGGACAGCAGCCGACTAAAATAATGCCGAGCGCCACTTCACGCGAAACCGGCAGAAAGTAAGCGAGCAAAAACGCGATAAGCGGCATGATCAGAAACTGGGCAACGACGCCGATCAACACCTCAAGCGGACGCTTGAATACTTCTTTGAAATCATCCGCTGAAAGCGTCAATCCCATGCCAAACATAACGATCCCTAAAAGCGGCACAATATACGGAGCGATCCACGTAAACGCGCCGGGAGCGAAAAAAGCAAGCGCACCAAATAGAAGCACCCAAATCGCAAACGTATTGCCGCCAAAGTTGCTGATTCTTCCTAGTGTATTCACTGTACTCACTCCTTGAACAAAGATGGGAAAGATATACAAGAAATTATATACATTTTTTTGAAAAGTTCAACTAACGAATCGCCAAATTTTGAAGAAACGTTGACAATATGGAGTCGCTGTGAAAAAATTCACTCCCTTTTTCTCTCATCATCGCTTTAAACATGGTCGATGTCGCTGAAAAACGCGGCGTCAAAATCGATGCCGCCAAGCTGTCGCGCCATCTCGGCGTCCCGGTTGTTCCGGTCATCGCCCGGACGGGAAAGGGGACAAAGGAGTTGTCGTGCACCATGCAGATAGGAATCCGTTTTCTTTATGTGCTGTATAAGCGGGAGAACGTTTCATAAAGCGTAGGCTCTTTTTCACCGTTCGCTAGATATACGGCGCGCTGTTTTTGTCGTTTCTTGTTCCGAAAAACAATGAAACCAAGAGAAATAAGACGATATTTATTGAAATTTGTTCGCAGTTAGGACGAATAGCCTATTTACATGAGATGAAAAAAACGGTAAAAATAGAAATGAGGACAGCAGTTTAGAAAAGAGAGAAAATTCCGTTTTTGAGGGGACAGCATCATGGTTTACGATGGGATCATTTTGTCGTTGTTAATCGGCTGGTTTCGCGGCGGAAGCCTGAAAGGGTTGGCCAACATGAAATTGCGCGGCGGTTGGTTGTTTCCGCTCTTGTTGGCGGTGCAGGTTGTCATCTTTTTCCTTCAGGAAAAAGTGGCATGGATCGCGAAAATGAGCAATGTGATTTTCCTTCTCGTCTACATCACCGGGCTTGTGTTTTTATGGCTCAACCGCCATCAGCCAGGATTTTCGGTTATTTTCGCCGGCGTCTTGCTCAACTTTATTGTGATGGCGGTCAATGGCGGGCGGATGCCAGTATCGGTCGAAGCTGCGCAATTTCTCGGCCGCGAATATATTGAAGCGTTAAAAGCCGGTCTGTACGGCAAACACCAGGCGATCACATCGGATACACTTCTGCCGTTTCTCGGCGACATTATTCCGCTGTCTCCGCCGTATCCGCGCCAACAAGTCATCAGCATCGGCGACGTTGTGATGAACGTAGGGGCGTTCTTGTTCATCCAGCATCTGATGCTCAGTGCACCGCGCCATGGGGCAGACGATGCTGAAGAAACAGCGGGCGCTCCTGCGATCAATAAATAAAATTACAATTTTGAGGAGGAGAAGAAAATGAAAGTCAAAGTGAAACAAGTGTTGATCAA
The DNA here is from genome assembly GCF_001618685.1 of Geobacillus subterraneus. Taxonomy (GTDB): domain Bacteria; phylum Bacillota; class Bacilli; order Bacillales; family Anoxybacillaceae; genus Geobacillus; species Geobacillus subterraneus. The sequence continues at coordinate 1,475,470 of NZ_CP014342.1, forward strand.
CCTGTTTATCCTTGGTTCGGTGATTGTGGCGTTGACGTCGGGGTTTAGAATTGGAAGCTAAAGTTTAAGAAAGGCAGAATTGTAGACAAAATAGAAGAGAATGGGTATTTTTCTAAAGTTGGAATTGACTTTTAAAGACAAATATGGTAAAAACGTTGTTTAAAGGGATACATTGTGTAAAAAGAAAAAATGCTGTTTTGGTTTTCTTTATCACCCTTCTTAGTACATTTTGTGGTAAAGAGCCAACAGAATTTTTTTTTGATAAAAATGAGAGTGATTATAGGATGACTCCGACATTAAAATGGCAAGGGAAAATATATTTATTTTTCATTTCTTCCATTAGTTTAATTGTTTTTATTACAGGAGATGGATTTTCTACTCCATCTCTTAAAGATTGGGTTTTTGTTTATTTTTTAGTGTCCGCTGTCCTTTTATTAAGCTATTTTTCTGTTCATCTCCCGCCTAAGGATAATTCTTTTTCGATGGATTCGGCCATTTACTTAGCTGTTATGTTTTTGTATGGTATTTCCCTTGCATTGAAGGTTCTATTGATTAGTATTTTAGTAGAATTTTTATATAAGCGAAAAATGGCATGGTGGAAACATCTATTTAACTTTTCTATGTATTCTTTGATGATTGCGGGAGCTTTCTACTCCTTTTTGTTGTTTGGTGGACAGATTGGAGAAATTAAAACTGATCATTTGTTTCCGTATATGATTAGTTTGTTAGTATATTTTTGTGTGAATATTAGTTTAATATTTATGTTCTTTGTTTTCTTAGAGCGTGTATATAAAGGTGCTTTTAACTTTGGTGTCTTGCTTGAGGCCATGGTTAGTTACTGTGTTACTTTAATATTATCGCTTGTTCTAGCTATTTTATTAGATAAAGAACAATATTTTGGTTTGTTTTTGTTTATTGTTTTAGTCATTATTCTATCAGTAGTATTTAAGAAATTTATAAATCTATATGAGTTAGTATCTAACCGCGCCAACAAAGACCATCTCACCGGCCTATACAACCACGGCTTTTTCAAAGAAACGCTCAAGGAGCAGTTTTCCGACTGCAAGATGCTCAAGCAGCCGCTGACGCTGGCGTTTCTTGACTTGGACGATTTTAAAAAATATAACGACCGAAACGGCCATTTGCAAGGGGATCGGTTGTTGACGTTTTTTGGGAAGCTGCTGCAACAAGCAGTTGAAGGGACGAACTTTACTGCCGCCCGCTATGGCGGTGAAGAGTTTGCCATTTTAATGCCCAACACGACGAAAGAAGACGCGCATGCATTTTTAAACCGGTTGCGCAAAGAAGTGAACGATACATATTTTGACGGCGTCGAGCATATTCCGTATCGTTGCCTGTCGTTTTCGTGCGGCATTGCCGAGATGGAAAAAGATATGTATGAAAGCAATGAGCTCATCCATCGGGCTGATCAGGCGCTCTATTATGCGAAGGCGCAAGGGAAAAATAACGTGCAATTGTATGATAAGCATAATATGTGCCTGGATGAAATTAAGTTTAAACAAGACTTGGAAGCGCTCGAGCAGCAAGTGAAGTTTTTTCTTTCAAAAGACGTCTATACATACCGCCATAGCAAACGAGTGTTTAAATATGCGGTCGAGTTTGGCAGCTGCCTCGATGAGTTGACTGATCACGAGCGGCAGACGCTCATTTTGGGAGCACTCATTCACGATATCGGCAAAATCGAAGTGCCGCGCGATATTTTAAATAAGCAAGGGAAGTTGGAAAAACACGAGTGGGAGATTGTCAAGAAACATGTCACATGGGGGCGGGAAATCATTGCGGCGGAGAAGCGGTTTGATGATTTGCTTCCGCTCATCGAACTGCATCACGAACGGTATGATGGAAAAGGGTATCCGTACGGGCTGAAAGGGGAAGAAATCCCGAAACTGGCCCGCATTTTGTGTATTATCGACTCGTTTGATGCCATGACGACGGAACGGCCGTACCAGCGGACGAAAACGTTCGAAGAGGCGGTCGAGGAAATTGACCGTTGTGCAGGGACGCAGTTTGACCCGGCCTATGCGGCGAAGTTTATCGCGTTTGTGCGCGAGCGTTATTTGCCGCTAGCTGAGATGCAACAACTGAATTGAACAAGGGAAAGGACACTTGCCGGTGGCAAGTGTTTTTTGTTTTTCACCGTTTTGCCACGCTTTTGCCAAATAATGTTCACTGATCTTGGAAATGAAGTGACTTTTTGCACAGTGGAGGTCAAGGGCGGGTGGCTATAATGGTAAACGAATTTCTCACTGTAGAAGGAGGAGGGGCATGAAACAAACGGTCGTCATTTTTCTCATTAGCGCTTTGATCGGTTTGGCTGGCGGTTATTCGTATTTTCAGTTGGGAGGAACGAAAGGAGAGACGAATGCGACGCAGGCAGGAAAACAAGAGACGGCTCAATCGTCCCAACCATCAGCTTCGACAGAGGATGGGAAGGGGGCGGGCAAGACAACAAACGCTAGTACGCAGGACGGGACTATCCTGCAACAAAAAGGTTGTCTCTCTTGCCACTCTGTTTCCAAGCTTAACTTGCAAGGAGGGACGACCGGTCCGGATTTATCGAACGCTTATCGAGAAGTCGAGGGCAAACACGGCAAGCCGATTGAAGAGTTTTTAAAAGCGCCGACGTCTGCGGTGATGTCTGGGGTGATCAAATCGAATCCGCTGACAGATGAGGAGCGGGCCGAAATTATTGCTCTCTTAAAAGAAGCATCCGAAAAGTAAGAAACGATGGGAGGAACGAGAGTGAAGAAAAAAGTGATTTCCGCGTTGTCAGGGTTGGCAGCTGGAGTGTTGGCGTCAACTGTCTTTTTCGGCAATTTTTCCACTCCTGATACCGTTTCGACTGCATCGGCCAAAACCGATGCGGAAAAAGTGTACGTTCCGTTTGGTGAAAAAGATGAATATTACTTGTTCGCCTCTGGTGGCCACTCGGGGCAAATGTTTATTTACGGGGTGCCGTCGATGCGGCGCATTCGCACGGTTCCTGTCTTTTCGCCCGATCCGGCGACCGGCTACGGCTGGGATACCCATTCGAAAAAAATGCTTGGCGGCTATACGTGGGGCGATTTGCATCATCCGGCTTTCTCGGAAACGAATGGAGAATATGACGGCAAGTATATGTTTGCGACCGATGTGGCGAACAGCCGGGCGGCAGTGATGGATTTGAAAACGTTTACGGTCAAAGACATGATCGAAGTCCCCAATACGAGCGGTCCGCACTGTGCCGCGTTTGTGACGGAGAATACCGAATACTTATTTTTGCCGACCCGATTTTCCGTTCCGATCGGCCATCAGTACGCCTCGCTTGATGAGTATAGCGAAAAATACCGTGGCGTCATGAGTGCGGTCACGTTCAATGAAAAAGCGCAAAAGCTGCACATTGCCTATCAAGTTGCGCTGCCCCCGTGGTCGTACGATTTGTCCGATGCCGGGAAAAAAATATCAAAAGATTGGGCCGTGCTGACAACGTACAATACGGAAGAAGCGACAACAAACTTGGAAATCAACGCGTCTCAAGAAGACCGCGATTTTATCGTGTTGTTCAACTGGAAAGAGCTTGAGAACATGGTGAAAGCGGGGAAATATGACAATGTCGGCGGCCAAAAAATGATCTTTCCGGAAAAGCATAAAGGGGGCATTTATTTGGTACCGGTCGCCAAATCGCCGCATGGCGTCGACGTTACCCCAGACGGGAAATATTTCATCGCCTCCGGGAAGCTCGCCCCGTTGTTGACGGTATTTTCGTTTGAAAAGGCGTTTCAGGCGATTGAAAAGAAAGAGTTTGCCGGCGAGCGGAACGGCATCCCGATTTTGAAATACGAATCGGTGATGGAGCGGGAAGTCAATCCGGAAAACGCGCTTGGGCCGCTGCATACGCAGTTTGATGACAAAGGCATGGCGTATACGACGATGTTTATTTCGTCTGAAATTGTGAAATGGAATCCGGAAACCGGCGAAGTGCTTGACCGCGTTCCGGTTCAATATTCGCCAGGGCATGCCGTCGCGGCGGAAGGGGATACCGTATCTCCGGACGGCAAATATTTAGTGTCGCTCAACAAGTTGGCGAAAGACAGCTATTTATCGGTCGGGCCGTCCCACCCGGAATCGATGCAGCTCATTGACATTAGCGGTGACAAAATGAAAGTGATCCAATCGTCGCCGGTCGATCCGGAACCGCACTATGGGCAAATGATCAAGGCCGATAAAATTAAAACGGTTGAAGTGTACCCGAAAGAGAACAACAATCCAGACGCTGTGTACAACCAAAAAGACGCCCGCATCGTCCGGAAAGGAAATGAGGTGCACGTCTACGGCATCGCAATGCGTTCGAAGTTTATTTTTGATGCCAATGCGAAGCGGCCGGACGTCATTGAAGTGAATGAAGGAGATAAAGTTGTCATCCACCTGACGAACCTTGACTTTGATGAGGACATTACCCATGGTTTTGCCATCAACCAGTATAACTTGAATATGGAAATTCAGCCGGGACAAACGAACACGATCGAGTTTACCGCCAATAAGCCGGGAACGTACCCGTTGTATTGCACGAACTTCTGTTCAGCGCTGCACCAAGAAATGACCGGGTATTTGTTGGTAAAGCCGAAACAATAAACCGAGGGGGCGGACGCGCCCCCCCTGACTAACAAAAGAGGTGTGAAGAAAATGGCTGCAGCGAAACTGTCTCCGTTGTCTGCCGTCTTTGTCGGCGCGGCCGGAGGATTGCTGCTTTTGTCTTTAGCGTTTCCTTGGTGGGGGATGGATTTCATCGCTCCGCAATATCCGGAAGGATTAGAGATTATCGTTTATCCGAATCGGCTTGAAGGGGATATCGACATTATTAACGGACTCAATCACTATATCGGCATGAAGCCGTTTAGTGAAGAGAGCTTTCCGGAACTTGGCTATTTGTCCTACATCGTGATCGCTATGGCCATAGCGGCATTCATCATCGCGTTCACGAGAAGCAAAAGAGGGCTGTACGTGTTCATCGCCGCCTTTCTCATTGGCGGGGCGCTCGGTCTTTACGATATTCATCGCTGGCTCGCTGACTTTGGAACGAATTTAAACGATAACGCCCCGATCGATATCGATCCGTTTGTGCCGCCGATTTTCGGAGAAAACCGGATCGCCAACTTTACGACGTTCAGCTATTTTGCGACCGGTGCGTATCTCGTCGGTGCCGCGTTCGTTTGCCTGCTCGTTCCGCTATGGAAGGAGAGAAAAACATGAAGCGATGGCTGCTCATTTCCTTGTTCATTTTTTTCTTTTTCGATGTTCCGAAAGAAGCGGCTGCCGGCCAGACGCTGCAGCAACTGATTGACGCTGCTCCGGCTCACGGCACGATTCGCCTAACAGGCCAAACGTACATTGGCGATATTGTCATCGACAAACCGCTGACCATCATCGGCACAAAAGGCACGGTCATTCAAGGAAGCGGGCGCGGCAATGTGATTTCGATCAAAGCGCCGCATGTCACCATTACGCATGTGACCGTCACGAACAGCGGAAAAAGCCGGAGCACGCAAGAGGAATACGTCGGCATCAAAGTTTATTCCGATTATAATACGCTAGAACACATAACGGTAAAACAATCGTTTCATGGCATTTACTTGAGTCAGGCGCATCACAACCGGATTGCCAACGTACGGGTGATCGGCGAACAAAACGGAGAAATCGCCGGACAAGGAAATGGGCTGCACATTTATTATTCTAATTTTAATGAGCTTGAACATAACACCATTATCGGAACGAGAGATGGCATCTTTTTTGACTACGCCAATCATAACGTCGCCAAAGGAAATGAAGTGTCTCACACCCGTTACGGGCTTCACTACATGTATTCGGATGATAACGCGTTTGATGACAATACGTTTATGCTTAATAACGGCGGGGCGGCGATCATGAACTCGAACCGGATTGTCCTGAAAAACAACCGCTTTTTCTTCAACAAAGGAATGCGCTCGTTTGGGTTGTTGCTGCAGATGGCAAATGACAACCGGATCATTGGCAATACGTTTTATCAAAACGAGCGGGGATTGTATATTGATCAGTCGAACGATAATTTTTTGCAGCGAAATGTCTTTTTGCAAAATGAGATCGGCATTGAGCTTTGGTCGAGTTCACAGCGGCAAACGTTTACGGAAAACCGGATTTGGAAAAATACGATTGCTGTCGCGCGCCTTGGCGGCGGGGACAGGAATAGGTGGGATTTTCGCGGGGTTGGCAACGACTGGGGCGGCGAAGCGGCGTTGCTTGATTTGAACCAAGATGGGAAAGGGGATTCCCCGTTTCGCTATGCGTCTTCCTTTCATAAGTTAGCGGAAGAAAATGAACTGGCGTATTTGTTTTTGTCGTCGCCGAGCTTAGGTGTCTATGAGGCGATCAACGAATGGCGGCAGACAGACGAAGTGATGGCGGTCGATCATGCGCCGCTTGTGAAAAAGACCATATCAGCCGGCTGGTGGTGGGGACTGCTCGGCTTTGGAGCCATCGCGGTGATCGTGCCGAAAAGGAGGATTCGGAGATGAGCTACATTTGGAAAGAATGGCTTGAGCTTTCGCGGGGGAAGGCGTTTTGGCTGTTTTTTCTGCTCGTTGTTGCCGCATCGCTTTCCGTATTGATGAGCGCAAAATCGTTGCCGGCTGAGCATGGACTGACTATTTTTTTGCAGATGCTGTTTGACATGAATGCGTACATCGTTCCGCTTCTTTGTTTATTTTTTGCTTCTTTTTCCGTCATGCAGGAGAAAGAGCAGCGGACGATGGTCATGATTGTCGTCAAAAGCGGGCCGCCTTGGATGTTTTTATGGAAAAAAAGCGCGGCGATCCAGCTCATTACAATGACGGTGTTTGTCATTTGGTACTTCGTTTTGATCATTCCGGCCAAGTTTTTGTTTGTCTTTCATTTATCGTATTTTCTTTCTTTTTTGCTCGCCACGATGGTGCTTGTGTTTATTTTTAATCAAATTGGAATTTGGCTCGGTTTCGCGTGCAAGACGAAAATTCAGTTGATTGGCGCCAACTTGTTTGCCGCGTTCTTTTTCATTTATTTGTATGACTTTGCGCTGCTTTCTGTTTTGCCGTCGGTGACGTATGACAATGTGCATGTGTTCTCCTTCGTGTATTTTCTGCAGCCGCTTCATGCGCTCCGTTTTTACTTAGAGACGTCGCTCGGGATGTTCTCGCTCGATTATTTGTCGCGGACGATGAAAAAATTTTTCTCCTTCTCTCCCGGCGTCCTTGTTGCGCTCAATATCGCGGTCTGGGGGATGGGGGCGCTAGCGGCATCGATGCTGTGGAGCCGAAAGGGGGAAGAACGATGATTGAAGTGGCGGGATTGACAGTTTCGTACCGAAACAACAAAGTGCTTGATGATGTCCATCTTGTCATTCAGAAAGGGGAGCGGTGTGCTTTAGTCGGGCGAAACGGCGCCGGCAAGTCGACATTGATTCATAGCTTGCTGAACTTGCTTCCGGCAGCAAGCGGAACGGTGTATATTGACGGCATTGATCATCGGCGGCACGAGTGGAAAAAGAAAGTCGCCTATTTGCCGGAAAAGTTTCAGCTGTATCCTCAGTTAACGGGGGAGGAAAATGTCCGCTTTTTTGCCTCGTTGCACGGCGCGGTCGATGAAGAGCGGATCGAAGACGTTTTGCACACCGTCCGGTTATGGGAAGCGCGCCATATGAAAAGCAAGCAGTATTCGAAAGGGATGCTGCAGCGGCTCGGGCTTGCTATTATGCTGTACTACGATGCTGACTTGCTGATTTTAGACGAGCCGACAAGCGGGCTTGATCCGTTAGGAAGGGCGGACGTGCTGGCGATTTTACGCTCTTTGCCGAACAAAACGGTGTTGCTGTCGTCGCACCATATTGACGAAGTCAGGCAGCTCTGCACCCATGTCGCCTATTTGGAAAACGGGAAGATCACGAAATACCGAGTCGAAGATTTTGAGCTTAGCACACTGATGGAGGGAGAATAAAGTGAGGCAACAATGGATGATCGTGATGGCAGCGCTTCTCTTCTTGCTTGCCGGGTGTCAAGGAAACGATTGGACGGTGTCGGTGAAAACGACCCCTTTTTATAAGGAAGGGACGGCTTCTTCGTTTGCGGTCGCCATCCAAAAGGACGGGAAGCCGGCGGGTGGGCTTGAAGTGACGGCGGTCTTTGAGATGGCGAATATGGATCACGGGCAAACAGTCGTCCAATTGGCGGAGAAGGAACCCGGCCTTTATGAAGGGAACGTGCAGCTGCCGATGGACGGAGAATGGGACGCTTTGTTGCAAATCAAAGACGGCGATGAGACGGTCGAAAAGCTCGTTACCCTCAAGGTGAAGAAGCAAGACGTGGCAGCGATGATCAATGGCACCGCGATTACAGCGGCAGAAGTCAAGTTCTACCAAACACGCTGGCAAATTGAGATCTCTTCGGCCATGGAAGCGGTCAAAAAGCAGTATCGCGGCGAAGAGCTCAACGAGCGGCTCAGTTATTGGAAACGGCAGTTGAATGAGACGACTGAGCCCCGCTCCGCTGTTACCCGTCTCATTGAACTGCACTCGATGGCGCTGCTTGCCGAAGAAAAAGGCTATTCAGTAGATGAACCGGCCGTTGATCGTGAAGTGGAAAACAGAAAGCGGCAATACGAAGGGAGCGAAACCGCTCAAACACTCATCCGCCAATACGGTGAGGCGGCATTTTGGAAGCAAGAACGGCGGTATGTCCAGCTCGTTTTGTTGGCGCAAAACGTGTGGAACGACATGGTAGAACAAGTGAAAAATGAGCATCCGAATGTAACGGAGGCGGAGATGCGTTTTTTGGCGCAAAAGAAGTATGACGAGTTGCTCGTTTCCCAAATCGACTCTTTGTCCATTCAACTGTATCTTTCCGGACGATAGTTTAGAAACATTGCCTGATCGGAATGAAAGGCAATGTTTTTTTGTTGTTGATGAATGATTATGATCGTTTTAAATACTATTTTTGATTAATATTGAGTGATAATGAATGATTTTGATTGATTTTTTCTTTGCTTTCGCTTATGATAAGGGTACAAGCGATATCGCTCATCATGGGAGGTGGGAACGTGTTGACCGAAGAGCGCCACCGCCTCATTTTGGAACTTTTGGCGCAAAAAGGAGTTGTCAAGCTGCAAGAGCTCGTAGAGGCGACCGGTTCGTCCGAGTCGACGATTCGCCGCGATTTGACGCAGCTTGAAAAAGAAAAACAGCTGCGCCGCGTGCACGGCGGAGCGGCGTTGTTGCAGCAAAAACGCGAAGAGTTAAGCGTGTCGGAAAAGTCGCTGAAATATATAGAGGAAAAGCGGCGGATCGCCGCCTATGCGGCCAGCTTGGTGCAAAAAGGAAACTGCATCTATTTGGACGCGGGAACGACAACGTGGGAAATGATTCCGCACTTGGCTGACAAAGAAGTCACCGTGGTCACGAACGGCGTGATGCATGTGGAGCGGCTGCTTGAGCATAACGTCACGACGTACTTAGTCGGCGGCATGATTAAGCCGAAGACGAAAGCGTTAATCGGCCGCGGAGCCATTGAGTCGCTGCGGCAGTACCGCTTTGATCAATGTTTCATCGGCGCCAACGGCGTGCACGACGAATATGGCTATACAACGCCGGATCCGGAAGAGGCGCTCGTCAAATATACGGCCATGCAACTGGCGCAACGTGCGTATGTGCTTGCGGATCATTCGAAGTTGAATGAAAGCGCGTTCGCCAAAATCGCCGATTTGCATGAGGCTGTATTAATTACGGATGAGTTGGATGAAGAGTGGCAAGAACGATACAAAGCAAAAACAACAGTAGAGGTTGTCGCCCTATGATTTATACATGTACGTTAAATCCATCGGTTGACTATGTGGTTCATGTTGATGAATTGCGTGTCGGGGAATTGAACCGTGCGATGAAAACGTTGACATTCCCGGGCGGGAAAGGGATTAACGTGTCGCGCGTGCTCAAGCGTCTTGGCGTCGACAGCACGGCGCTCGGGTTTGCGGGCGGATTTACCGGTGCGTTTATCGAAAACGAACTCCGAAAAGAAGAAATCGCCTGCGACTTCGTTCATGTTCCCGGCCAGACGCGCATTAATGTAAAGCTGAAAGCCGGGCTTGAGACGGAAATTAACGGTCAAGGCCCGGCCATCGCCAGCGAGGATGCTGCGCAGCTGACAGCGAAAATCGAGGCGCTTTCCGCTGATGACGTCCTTGTGTTGGCGGGAAGTGTGCCGCCATCGCTGCCGGCGGATGTATACGAGCAGCTGGCAGCGGAGACAGTGAAGCGGCAAGCCCGCCTTGTCATCGATACAAGCGGTCCGGCGCTCCGATCGTTGCTTGCCTGCCGGCCGTTTCTTGTCAAGCCGAACCATCATGAGCTTGCTGAGCTGTTTGGCGTCTCTGCGCTGACGAAAGAAGAAGTCGTCATCTATGGCCGCCGTCTGACCGAGATGGGCATTTGCCATGTCATCGTATCGATGGGCGGTGACGGAGCATTTTATTTCGGCAAGGAAGCTGCGCTGTTTGCTGAGGCGCCTAAAGGAACGGTGAAAAATTCAGTTGGGGCGGGCGATTCGATGGTTGCGGGCTTTTTAGCCGCCTATGCGGGCGGAAAACCGATCGCGGAAGCGTTCGCCTACAGCGTAGCGGCCGGAAGCGCAACGGCGTTTTCCGAAGACTTGTGCACGAAAGAGGAAGTGGAAACACTCGTCGGCCGCGTTCGCGTCGTGCGTTTATAAGCGGAAATAAAGGGGGATCACACAAATGAAAATCACCGATTTGTTGACAAAAGAAACGGTCATTCTTGAGCTTCAGGCGAAGACAAAGAGCGAAGTGATTGATGAGCTGGCGGCGAAGCTCGCTGAGGCGGGAGCGATCGGCGATGTCGAGACGTTCAAACAAGCCATATGGGCGCGCGAAAAGCAAAGCACGACCGGCGTCGGGGATGGCATCGCCATTCCGCACGCCAAAACGGCGGCGGTCAAGCGCCCGGCCGTGGCGTTCGGCCGTTCCGTGGAAGGCATTGATTATGAGTCGCTCGATGGCAAGCCAAGCCATTTGTTTTTCATGATCGCCGCGCCAGAAGGAGGGGAGCAGACGCATTTGCAAGCGTTGGCCCGATTGTCTTCGATGCTGATGGATGCATCGTTCCGCGCCGAGCTTGAAAACGCTTCAAGCGAAGAGGAAGTCGTTCGTTTGCTGGCGGCAAAAGAAAGCGAAGAGGAAGCGCCGTCGTCGCAGGCCGCACCGACTGGCGGTGGGCGGAAAGTGCTCGCCGTTACCGCTTGCCCGACCGGGATTGCCCATACGTATATGGCTGCCGATGCGCTGAAGGCGAAAGCGGCGGAAATGGGCGTGACGATCAAAGTGGAGACAAACGGCTCTGACGGGGTGAAAAATGCCCTCACCGCACAAGAGATTGAAGAAGCTGCGGCGATCATTGTCGCGGCCGATAAACAAGTCGAAATGGACCGCTTTGACGGCAAACACGTGATCCAAGTGCCGGTTGCACAGGCGATCCGCCAGCCGGAAACGCTCATTGAGCAGGCGCTGCGCCAAGATGCGCCGATTTACCGGGCGAGCGGCGCTTCGCGGGGCGGTGCGGGAGCGGTGAAGCCGCGCACCGGTTTTTACAAACATTTGATGAACGGTGTTTCGAATATGCTTCCGTTCGTTGTCGGCGGCGGGATTTTGATCGCGCTTTCCTTCACTTTCGGCATTAAAGCGTTCGACCCCAACGACCCGTCGTACCATCCGTTTGCCAAAGCGTTGATGGATATCGGCGGCGGCAATGCGTTCGCCTTAATGATTCCCGTGCTTGCCGCGTTTATCGCGATGAGCATCGCTGACCGGCCGGGATTTGCGCCGGGGATGGTCGGCGGCTTTATGGCGGCCAACGGCGGCGCTGGTTTCCTCGGCGGATTGATTGCTGGTTTCCTAGCCGGGTATTTGGTCGTCGGATTACGGAAACTGTTCAGCCGCCTGCCGCAGTCGTTAGAAGGCATTAAACCGGTGCTGTTGTATCCGCTGTTCGGCATTTTCCTGACTGGCATGATTATGATGTATATTGTCATCGATCCGGTGAAAGCGCTGAATGAAGGGTTGAAACATTGGCTCGAAGGTATGGGAACGGCGAACTTAGTGCTGCTTGGCGTGGTGTTAGGCGGCATGATGGCAGTCGATATGGGCGGTCCGATTAACAAAGCAGCGTTTACGTTCGGAATCGCCATGATCGACGCCGGCAACTATGCGCCGCATGCGGCCATTATGGCCGGCGGGATGGTGCCGCCGCTCGGATTGGCACTGGCGACGACATTCTTCAAGAAGAAGTTTACGAAAGCCGAGCGCGAGGCCGGCAAAACGTGCTATATTATGGGGGCTTCGTTCATCACGGAAGGGGCGATTCCGTTTGCGGCGGCCGATCCGGTGCGGGTCATTCCGTCGATTATCGTCGGCTCAGCTGTAGCCGGGGCGCTGACGATGCTGTTTGGCATCGGACTTCCGGCGCCGCACGGCGGCATTTTCGTCATCCCGATCGTCAAAGGAAGCGCATGGCTTTACATCCTTGCCATTTTGATCGGCTCCATCGTCACGGCACTGATGATCGGGCTGTGGAAAAAAGAAGTGAAAGAATAAGAGAAAAAGCGTTCCGCGGGCAGCGGAGCGCTTTTTGCCTGTCGGAGCGGCGGGTTTTATGGCTTGTTTCCGCCCGATTCAGCACGTCTGCATCCCCCGCTTGCGGCTAGTTGGGCGGAGATGTCCGTCACCTCGCCAAGCTTCAGGCAAAGCAGGCGGGCATCGTCCAACCCGCGCCGCCGCCACTCGGCCCGTAGGCGGTCGAGTGCTTCTTTCGGCGTATCGTCGGCGAGGCGGAACGCCCCGTAATGCATCGGGACAAACAGACGGGCGCGGCAGTCAAGGAATGCCTGCACCGCCTCTTCCGGCGTCGTGTGCTGCGGTCCCATAAACCATTCCGGCTCATACGCGCCGATCGGCAGGAGGGCATAGTCGACCGAAAACCGCTCGCCGATGTCGCGAAAGCCGCGGAAATAGCCGCTGTCGCCAGCAAAATAAACCGTCGGTGCGCCGTCTGCTTCAATGACCCACCCGCCCCAGTGCGACGTATTCGTATCCCAAAGCGTTCGCCGCGTCCAATGTTGGGCGGGAACAAACGTGAGCGATACGCCGTGAAAGGAGGCCGTCTCCCACCATGACAATTCGGTGACATGACGGCAGCCGCGGCGGCGGAGCAGGCGGCCGAGGCCGACCGGAACGAATACATGCGGATCACCGGGCAAGCGGCGGAGGCTGCCGAAATGCAAATGGTCATAATGGCCGTGGGAGATCAAAACGGCGTCAACCGATGGCATCTCCTCAAGCGGTACGCCTGGGGCTGACAGGCGTTTGGCCGTTCCCATCCGCTTCGCCCAGACGGGATCGGTGACGATCGTGATGCCGTTCATTTGCACGACGAACGTCGAATGGCCGATCCAACAAAGCTGCGGCCGTCCGTTCGGGTGATGAAGCCGGTTCCATTGCGGCGGCACGGCGTGCGGTACGACGTACGACAAGTCTTTTTGCTTTTGTTTCCGTTCCTGCTGCCAGCGGCGAAAATCGGCCCACGTTTTTTGCGTCGATACGTTATCTAAATTTTCGTACCGTTTCGGCATCGTTTTTCTCCCCTTGTTTGTTTGCGCTATAATTAGAGTAGCAAACATTGCTTTCCGGTACAAAATCTTTGTTCAGGTGGTGGAATCGATGCTTCGTTCCTTTACGATCCGCACGGCGAAGCGGGATGAAATGATTGAGATTACTTCATTTGTCGAGGAAACAGTGCGCCAGTCTAACGTAGAAGAGGGAGTGGCGATCGTCTATTGTCCGCACACGACGGCAGGAATCACGATTAACGAAAACGCTGACCCTGATGTCAAGCGCGACATGATGCGCCGTTTTGATGAAACGTATCCGTGGGAGCATCCGCTTGATCGCCATATGGAAGGAAACACGGCCGCTCATATGAAAGCGAGCACGGTTGGCGCGTCGCAGCACGTCATTATTCACGAAGGCCGACTGCTGCTTGGGCGCTGGCAAGGTGTGTATTTTTGTGAATACGATGGGCCGCGCCAGCGGACGTTGTATGTGAAAGTGATCGCAGGCTAGCAACCATAATTGTATTATGTAAACAAAAAGGATAAGGCGGAGAGACGATAGGTAGGTTAGCAAGAAGTTTGGGACCATTATAGATAACCCCCGGACAAAGTGTTTTGTCCGGGGGTTACCGTTACGCCGGTGTCGTTAAAATGAGCGGTCCGTTTTTTGTAATGGCAATCGTATGTTCATATTGCGCTGAGTACGAGCCGTCGATGGTTCGCGCCGTCCAGCCGTTTGCGTCCATTTTGCTTTGCCAAGCTCCCATGTTCACCATCGGTTCGATCGTAATGACCATCCCTTCTTTTAGGCGCATTCCTTTTCCTTTTTCACCAAAATGGGGGATGTACGGTTCTTCGTGAATTGTCGGACCGATGCCGTGCCCGGTGAAATCGCGGACGACGGAAAACCCGTGCGATTCGACGTACGTTTGAATGGCATGGCCGATATCGCCGATCCGGTTGCCGAGGACGGCCTGTTCAATTCCTTTATACAACGATTCTTCTGTCACTTCCAACAGTTTTTGCACGTCTTTGCCGACGTCGCCGATGGCGTACGTCCAAGCGGAATCGGCGAGTGCCCCGCGCCAGTTGACGACAAAATCGATCGTGACGATATCGCCTTCCTTGAGCGGTTCGTTGCGCGGAAATCCGTGGCAAATTTCATCGTTCACCGAAGCGCATGTGGCGTACGGATAGCCGCGGTATCCTTTTTGTTCCGGCTTGGCTCCGTATTTGGCCAAAAATGTCTCGACGAACCGGTCGATCTCCATAGTGGTCACCCCCGGTCCGATGCGTTTGGCGATTTCTTGATGGCAGGCAGCGAGCAGCTTCCCAGCCTCGCGCATCAATTGAATTTCCCGTTCTGTTTTGACGTGAATCATGCCAACGTCTCCTTTTCTCTCGATGTGTTTCCATTCCTATAGTATTGTAACAAAAACAGCGGCGTTGATAAACCGCGGCGAAACAAGCGAAGAGATGAAAAGGATGCCCGAAAAAACGAAGGCATCCTTTTTTTGATAACGATTATCCTCCTTTTGCCGTCCTGCTTTCAACGAAAAGGGGAGTCTTTACGGCTGCTTCCAATCATGCTTACAGCGCGGCAAACAGCTGTTTTTCCTTATCGGAAATCGGAGAAGGGGACGGGGACGGAGCGAGCGGCAAATAAATCGATACCGTCGTTCCTTTATGTATTTCGCTTTCGATTCGAATCGTGCCGTTCATCGATTCAATGATGCGGTACACAACCATCATTCCAAGGCCGGTGCCTTTGATTCCTTTCGTTGTAAAGTACGGCTCGCCCAGCCGTTCCAGCTGTTCTTTCGTCATGCCGACGCCGGTGTCGGCGATGCGAATGAGCACGCGACCATTGTCGATCGAGACGTATATTTGCAACGTCCCGCCGTTTGGCATCGCTTCAATGGCGTTTTTTATGACATTGAGCAAACATTGGCGGAATTTTTCGCGCTCGCCGATGACCGAAAAAGGGGCAAGCGTTGTCTTCATATCAACGCAATTCATATTGGCAAGCGGACGGATGATGTCGACGACCCGTTCGATTTCGAGCTTGACGTTCAGTTTTTCCGGCGTTTCCGGCGCGGGTTTCGCGAACGTCAAATAATCGGTAATGATCGCTTCCGCCCGGTCGAGCTCTTCCATGGCGATGCGCGCATATTGGCGCCGTTTATCAGCGGCGAGCGGCTGCTCTTCAATCAGCTGGATAAACCCGCGGGCCGCGGTGAGCGGATTACGGATTTCATGAGAGATCGAGGCCGCCAAATGGGTGACCGCTTCCATCTTCTCGGCACGAATAATCCGTTTGCGCAACGCGATATTATGGTGCACCATCTCTCGAAAAGCGCAAACGATAAACATGCTTGCTGGCTGCACAAGCAAAAAAATAAGCGAGACGGAAAGCGGGGGACGATCGAAGGGAGCCATCCACCCTGCCATGGCGACCGTCAACAGGCCGGAAGCGAAGCTGAGCAATGTCGCTAGCAACGTTCGTTGTTTAGCTGGCAGCTGCGCAAACGTTTTAGTCAATAAACGGCTTGCTGCTGCGATGGCGATGGAAACGACGGCGGTGATCAAGATGCCGATCCCCCCAAATAAAGAGCGATAAGCAATGGTGACGATCGCTAGGCATGCCGCCGCTCCTGATCCGCCATACAAGCTGCCGAGCCAAAGTGGGATTTGCCGCAAATCGAAAATCAAGTTGCTTTCTGCGCCGACCGGAAGAGTGATGCATAGGACGATCACGACAGCGTAGCAGACGGTCGGCAAATAAAGGCGGAGGCGCCTCGGTCCTTTTTCTTGTTCCGTCCAAAACGGGACGAGAAACACCGGCAGGAGAATAAAAAATAAGTTGAGTAAAAAATCTTTGAAAATACTAAGCATCGCGACACCTTCTCTCCCATCGTCAGCTGCACAGCACGAATTTCTACAAAAACTGCGAATATATTACATTGTAACCGGAAAGTGCCCGGGATGTTAAGGCAGAATTCATAGCCTTTTTTTGATATAAATCTTGTTTTTTCGACAACGGTAGGTAAAAAGAACTATTTTGTGTCTGTGAAAAAATTCTCTTTCATTTTGCTAGATATTGTATAATATTTTAATTATATAGAATTCTACTAAAATTTTGATTGGGGGAGAGTCTTTTTGAAAAAACGGTCTATTCTCTCATTGACGGCGGCGTTGTCGCTCGGAATCGGGCTATGGGCAGCGCCGGCAAAAGCGCCGCAAGCGGCCAGCGCGGCGGCGATTCCGGCGGCGAAGCAAGGCGGGCCGTTCGATTTCGCGATTGTCAACGAAGAAAAGCTGGCGGAGATGTTAAAACGAAACGGAACGCTTCGCGCCAATGCGACTCCGGTGGAGGCGGAGCAGGCGGTGCGCGAGTATTTGCGGCAAAAGGCGGCCCACATGCCGCGGGAGAAGGGAGAACTGTACGAAAACGAGAAGAAGCGGGCCAAAGCATTGCAAGATCAACAGCAGGCAAACGGCGTGCTGAATGGGAAAGGGAAAAAACTCGGCCAATCGAAAGCAACTTCCGTGCCGTCTGTCCAACCGGAGCCGTGGAACGGAGACAAACGGGTCGACCGGGTGCTCGTTTTGCTCATCGAATATCCGGATTTTCCGCACAACAGCATCCAGCCAAATGAAACAGACATGTATTACGAAGACTATACACGCGAGCACTATGAGGACATGATTTTTGGCGGCGATGACGGCTATTATGAAGGACCGAACGGTGAAAAGCTCATCTCGGTGAAAAAGTATTATGAAGAGCAATCGGGCGGCAGCTATTCTATCGAAGGAAAGGTTGCCGGCTGGTACAAAGCCCAGCACCCTGCCAGCTATTACGGCACCAATGTGCCGGCGCCGGACGGGAACGACGCGAACCCGCGCGCGCTTGTGCGTGAAGCGCTCGCGGCGGCAGCCAACGATCCGTCCATTAACTTGCGCGAGTTTGACCAGGAGGATCGGTACGATTTGGACGGCGACGGCAACTACCGTGAGCCGGACGGCTTGATCGACCATTTAATGATCATCCACTCGAGTGTCGGTGAAGAGGCGGGCGGCGGTTCGCTTGGCGGCGATGCCATTTGGTCGCACCGTTGGAATTTAGGATCGGTATACCGCATTCCGAACACGACGGCTGAGGTGCCGTATTGGCGCGGCCAACTGGCGGCCTATGACTATACGGTCGAGCCGGCTGATGGGGCGGCGGGAGTGTTTGC
Organism: Geobacillus subterraneus; assembly: GCF_001618685.1. Lineage (GTDB taxonomy): Bacteria > Bacillota > Bacilli > Bacillales > Anoxybacillaceae > Geobacillus > Geobacillus subterraneus. The sequence goes on from NZ_CP014342.1 coordinate 1,493,378, forward strand.
CCACGAATACGGCCATGATTTGGGGCTGCCGGATGAATACGATACGATTTACTCCGGATTGGGCGAACCGATTGCGTACTGGTCCATCATGTCGAGCGGCAGCTGGGCGGGGCGCATTCCGGGCACCGAGCCGACCGGCTTCAGCGCCTGGGCGAAACAGTTTTTGCAGTCAACTATGCCGGGAAGCAACTGGCTGCACGGAACGACCGTCGAATGGGATGAAGTGACGGAAAAAGGGGTAGAGGTAGTATTGGATGAAGCCAATACAAAAGGGACAAACAACGATGCGGTGCGCATCAACTTGCCGGACAAGAAAACCGTCATCGCTTCTCCGGCTGCCGGCGCCTATGCGTACTTCTCCGGCAAGGGGAACGATTTGAACAGCTCTATGTCCACGACGATTGATTTGACCGGCGCATCACAAGCGGTATTGACGTTTGATACATGGTACGCCATTGAGAAAGATTGGGATTACGGCGCGGTGGAAGTGAAGGAGCAAGGTTCAGGCCAATGGGTCACTGTTTCAGGAAATCTTACAACGACCGACAACCCGAACGGGCAAAATCCGGGCGACGGCATTACCGGCACATCAGACGGCTGGGTGAAAGCCGAATTTGATTTGTCAGCGTACGCAGGCCAAACGGTTGAGCTGCGTTTCCGTTATGTCACCGATGCGTATGTATCGGAAGCCGGCTGGTATATTGACAATATTCAAGTGACGGCGGACAAAACGGCCGTACTTACGGACGGAGCGGAGAGCGAGAGCGCCTTCGCGTTGGACGGTTTTGCGAAAAGCGACGGCACGCTGCGCTCGAAACATTACTACTTGCTTGAGTGGCGCAATCATCGCGGCGTCGATGAAGGATTGGCCCATATTTTGCGCGGCGATCAACTGCTGTCGTACGACCCGGGCCTTGTTGTCTGGTATGTCGATGAGTCATATGACAACAACTGGACGGGCATCCATCCGGGCGAAGGGTTCCTCGGCGTTGTGGACGCTGATCAACACGCGTTGAAATGGTCGGGCAATACGGTGGCCTCGACGCGCTATCAAGTGCATGATGCGGCGTTCAGTTTGCAAAAAGGTGCGCCGTTCCGCGTTAAAATTGACGGCTCGCAACTGATCGACAACGACACATCGCCGCTGACGGTTTTTGATGACAGCCGATCGTACCACAATAAAGGAGCCGTTGATGCCGGACGGAACGTGCCGGGGTACGGCTTGAAAATCCGCGTCGTCGGTGAAAGCGCCGACCGCACTGCGGCGCGCGTATTGATTTACCGCTGATGCGAAGCGCAAAACGGGTGTCCCGAAGGCAACGGGGCACCTGTTTTGTGCAGATGCGCACTGAACTATTCCGGAAGTTTTTATCTCGCTCCTTTCGCAAACAACAGAAGGTTTTTAGCTAATGTAGGGAAAACGAAAATAGCGTTCGGTTGATCGAAGGCGGAAAACGTTGGTGAAACGTTGAGCAATAGTTCTCGACATCATTTGTCATTCATTCGTCGAATTTGTTGATTTTTCTTCACTCCTTTTTCCGTCTTTTCCTTTTATAATCATAAGTAGGAATGGATGAGAAGGGGGAGCGAATGAATGAAGGAATTGTGCCAGCAGCTTTCGGTGTGGATTGCCCAAAAGCAGCCAGTGCGCGTGCAAACAGCGCAAGGGGAAGCGGTCGTGTTGCCGGTCAAGTTGTACCAGGAAGCGCGCAAACTGTTCGTTTACAACCGGCAAATGCGGTTGATGAACATCCCGCTAGATGGGATCATCTCTGTGCAGCCGACGCGCATCACCGGCTCGTTTGACCGCCGGGGAGAGGAAGCCACTGTACATACTCGCTAAGACGGTAACACGCGCCTTTAGGGGCGCGTTTTTTATGGTGTAGCTTATGCTATTGGCAGCACTGGAGCGGATGTTCTGGCAGCTGCAGCTACCATTTCGGTGAGCAGAAACGTGTTGGCCGCCGGTATTGGCGGCGGTGTTTGCTAGGCGGTGCCTTTCCGTTTTTGTTGCGCGGGATGGAGCGATCTTTTAGAATGGAAGGGACAGATACCGACGATTAGGAGGAAAGAACATGCGCGGCAAACGGATTGCCTTATGTGCTTCGCGCAAGTTGGACGAGATGACAGCCCTGATTGAAAAGCAAGGAGGAACGGCCGTCATCCGTCCGGCACAGGGAACGGTATTCGCCAAAGGGAAAGAACTGGGGGAAGAAATGCGGGCGGTCATCGCGATGCGGCCGGACTGGATCGTGTTTACGACCGGCATCGGAGCCGAGGCGCTTTGGGAAGCGGCTGAAAGAGAAGGGATGGCTGCTGAGTGGACACAAACGGTCCAAGAAACGAACGTTGCCGCCCGCGGCTATAAAACAGTGGCGGTCTTAAAAAAAGCCGGCGTCATCCCGATGACAGCGAGCGAGGACGGAACGACGAAAGGGCTGATCCGCGCCCTTGGTGCGCACGACTTTGCCGGCAAGAAAGTCGTTGCGCAGCTGTACGGCGATACCGCGCCGGCCTTAAAGCAATTTTTCCTTGCGCGCGGCGCATCGTATACACAACTGTTCCCGTACCGGCATGTCGCCCCGGATCGGGAGACGCTCGAGACGCTATACAGAGAAATCATCGGGCGTGAGGTCGACGCCGTCTGTTTTACATCGGCGATGCAAGTCCGTTTTTTCTTTTCGTTTGCCCGCGAGAAACAAGACATCACCCCGCTGCTTGAGGCGTTCCGCACCGATGTCGTCGCTTGCGCTGTCGGTAAAGTGACGCAAGAAGCGCTCGAGGAAGAAGGAGTCAGCCGCGTCATTGCTCCGGAACATGAGCGGATGGGAGCGATGATTGTGACGCTTGCCCGTTATTTTCAACAATAAGCCCCGTTGGGGGCTTTTTTGTTTTATATCAACTGTCCCGTCTGTTATATAAGAACTCATCTTGTCGTTAACTGTTTTATATTATGTGTTTCATCAAAAATGCTAAACTGTTTGTTTTTTGTCACAGTTTTTCGAACGTTTTCCGCTTATAATAAAACTGGGGATGTATTTTGCATATGGGAGGGGATGACGATGCTGCCAAAAACAAATGAGCAAGGCTTTTTTGAGATCCGCCTTGAGTCGATCGGCGGGCTCGGGGCAAACTTGGCGGGAAAAATGCTCGCTGAGGCCGGAGTGTTATGGTCGGGACTGAATGGGGCAAACTTTTCCTCGTACGGTTCCGAGAAAAAAGGAACACCGGTCAAAAGCTTTATCCGCTTTTGCGAGCCGCAGATTGAAATTCGCGACCATAGCCCGATTGCCACCCCGCACGTCATCGGTGTGTTTCACGAGGCGCTCGCTAAAATGGTCGATGTGACGAGCGGCCTTGTCGCTGACGGGACGGTAGTCGTCAACTCAACGCGCGGATTTGATGACATTCGCCGCGACTTGCGCCTTCCTTACGGGACGTTAGTGACAGTCGATGCGCTCGGCATCGCCGTTGAGGAACAGGTGAAAATCAATACGCCGATGATAGGAGCGCTGTTGCGTGTTTGTCCCTTCATCCAACCGGAAGCGATGGAGGTGGTGATTCGCCAGACGTTCGCCACAAAAGCGCCGCATCTCGTCGAAGCGAATCTTCGTGCTTTTCGTCGCGGGTATGAGGAAGTGCACATTCAAACAGTTCCCGCTCCGGCGGAGGAAAGAACGTTCGTCCGCCCGGCTCCTCGATTTGGCTATGAAACGCAGCTGATCGGTGGGGTTATTGTCGCTGGCGGAAATAGTTTGTTGAAAAATGTAAGCGGTTCCCGGCAGGGGTTTTTGCCGCGTTGGGAAGCCGATAAATGCATTCATTGCGTCGCCTGTGACAACGTCTGTCCCGACCTTTGCTTCGTCTGGGAGGAACGGGTGGACAAAAAAGGGCGCAAACAGATGTTTTTAGCCGGCATTGACTATCAATATTGCAAAGGCTGTTTAAAATGTGTTGAAGCGTGTCCGACAGCTGCGCTTGTGGCCGAACGGGAAACGCCCGGGTTCGCCGAAGCGCATTCGTTGAAACATTCGTTTTCGTTCATGAAAGGGGGAATGGAAGCATGGCAATGATTGAAAAAGATATTGAGATGACCAACCGAGCGGTGCAAGAGACGACGTTTGCCTCCGGCAATGAAATGGCGGCGTTAGCGGCGAGCCAAATTAACTATCACATTATGGGCTACTTCCCGATCACGCCGTCAACGGAAATCGCCCAGCTGCTCGATCAAATGAAAGGGCGGGGCGAGCATGAAACGAAGCTCATTCCAGCAGATGGCGAGCACGGTTCAGCGGGGATTTGCTACGGCGCGTCGCTCATGGGGGCGCGCGTGCTGAACGCCACGAGCGCCAACGGGCTGATGTACATGCTTGAACAGCTGCCGGTGCAATCAGGCACCCGTTTTCCGATGGTGCTGAATCTCGTCACCCGCTCGGTCAGCGGCCCGCTTGATATTCACGGCGACCATTCCGATTTGTATTTTACGCTCAACACCGGCTGGGTCGTGCTGCTGGCCCGCACGCCGCAAGCGGTTTACGATATGAACGTCATGGCGCTCAAAATCGCCGAGCATGAGGACGTCCGCCTGCCGGTCATCATCGCGTACGACGGGTTTTTCACCTCGCACCAAAAACGGAAAGTACATTATTTTCGCGATCGGGAAACGGTGCAGGGGTTCATCGGCCCGCGCAAAGAAGGGTTCCCGACAGCGGCTGATCCGAAACGGCCTGTGACGATCGGGGCGCATATGGGCGGGGATGATTTGATCAACAACCATTATCAACAGTCCGTTGCTTTGTACCGGGCTGGCGATGTGTTCCGGCAGGTGGCCGCGGAATATGAAGCATGGTCGGGGCGCCGCTATGAGCCGCTCGATTTATACCGGATGGAAGATGCCGAAGTGGCGCTGTTTTTGCTCAACTCCGCAGCAGAGACAGCGAAAGATGTAGCTGATCGTCTGCGTAAACAAGGGGTGAAGGCGGGCGTCATCAGCCCGAACATCATTCGTCCGTTTCCGGCCGAGGAGATCCGCCAGGCGCTGAAACATGTGAAAGCGCTGTTGATCGGCGAGCGGGCCGATTCGTACGGGGCGCACGGGGCGAACATGACGCATGAAGTGAAAGCGGCGCTGCAGGAAGACCAAAACAATCAAACGATCGTATTAAGCCGCGTTTACGGCCTTGGCGGCAAAGATTTTTACGCCGAAGATGCCGAAGCGTTGTTCCGGATGGCCATTGATGCGATGGAAAAAGGAAAAGCGGAAAAAACGTTTGATTATTTCGGCCACGTCCCCGGACGTCTTGAACGGCAACCGAAACGGCTGCTTGAACCGCTTCATGGCGATGCGTTTCGCAGCGGGCTCATCCACGTGACGGTCGACGACAAAACGAAACGGCTAAACGTTAAAATCCCGCCGCTGCGGGCGTTGACGGCCAAGCCGAAGCGGCTCGCCCCAGGGCACGGGGCATGCCCGGGATGCGGTATTTTCCCGGGGCTCGAGCTGTTTTTCAAAGGAATTGAAGGCGATATCGTCGTCTTGTTCCAAACCGGGTGCGCGTATGTCGTTTCCGCCGCGTATCCGTACAGCTCGCATAAACAAACGATGGTGCACAATTTGTTCCAAAACGGGGCGGCCACGCTCTCCGGCATGGTCGAAGCGTTCTTTGAACTGAAGCGGCGCGGCGAGCTTGACGTCTCGGATGATGTCACGTTTGTCATGGTCACCGGCGACGGCGGGATGGACATCGGCATGGGGTCGGCTATCGGGGCGGCGCTGCGCAACCATAAGCTGATCATCATTGAATACGACAATGAAGGCTATATGAACACCGGGGCGCAAATGTCGTACTCGACCCCAATGGGACATATGACCACGACGACCGGGGTCGGGAAAGGACAGCGCGGAAAATCGTTCCATCATAAAGATACGCCGCAAATCATGGCAGCGACGAACATCCCGTACGTCTTCACCGGAACGGAAGCGTTTCCGCAAGATTTGGTGAAAAAAGCAGCGAAAGCGCAATGGTATGCACAGCATGAAGGAACGGTGTACGGCAAGCTGCTCATTACTTGTCCGCTTAACTGGAAGTCAGAAGAACGGTACGGGGAAACCATTTTGCAGGCGGCGGTGAATTCGTGCTTTTTCCCGCTGTACGAAGTCGAACGGGGGAAAACGACGATCACGTACGACCCGGAGGCGAAAGGACGCCGCGTCCCGTTGAGGGAATGGCTGAAATATATGGGAAAAACGAAACATTTGCTCCGAAAAGAAAACGAAGATTTGTTGCGCGAGTTGGAGGAGGAAGTCGAACGAAGATGGACGATCTTAAAAGCGAAGCATGAACATCCGTATCTATAAAAGGATTACTGCAGCACGCCGCGCGCGTGCTGTTTTTTTTTGCGCTTCCCTGTCGGCGGTGTGATATGACTCACAACGATGGAGATGCTGCACACAGTATAATGGAAACAACGGACGGATCATAAAAAGGAGGAATCGATGATGCATTCATTTTGCCATATGGGCGGCCCTGAAGGGGTGAAACTATGCGCCGGACTGGCGCAATTAAAACAAGAACACGGCCCGCTGCGCGTCCAAATGGAGCAGCTGCTTGCCACAGCGGAAGCGATCGGCCAAGGGACAGATGACCGCAACTGGCGCGAGCCGCTCGCTGATTTGAGAGAAAAAGTTGAATCGTTCGTCGCCGCTCTAGATCCGCATTCGGAGCGGGAAGAAGGCGTATTGTTCCCGATGATGGCTCGGTACATCGGGCGGACGACCGGCCCTATTGCCGTCATGGAATACGAACACGAACAGGCGAAAGCGCGCCTTTCCATGTTTTTAGAAAAGACCGCCCAGCTGCCGGAGAACATCGACAGCAGACAGGCGTTGATGCTTGCCGGCGCGGTCATCGAGGCGCATCACATTTTGGATGAGCACTTCATGAAAGAGGAGAACGTGCTCTTCCCGATGGCCGAGCGGCTGTTGTCCGATGCGGAGAAAGAAGAGCTGTTTGCGCGCATTAACTAAGTAACAAATGGAAAACAGGATGCCCCAAACGACGGGCATCCTGTTTTTTATTATTGGTTCATTTATTGGCAGGTTGTTATGCATGATCGTTAGGATATGCGGAAGCGCACGTTGTTTCGTTTCCGCCGCCGTTAAAGTTGACAGGCCGGCTGTTAGGCAATCGGTTTGCCCCCGCCTGTTCAGTTTAGGGTTCCTGATGTGACGCACGCCGCTCGCTTATTTGGCGCGGTTGAACGGCTCTGCTTGTTTTGGCATTCGCTTCCGATAGACGACGTAGCTGCGCTGCAAGTAGCGGAGCGGAAAGCTGAACACGTGAACGAGGCGGGTGAACGGCCAGACAGCGAACAAACCGAATGCAGCGAGAATATGAATTTGAAACCAAAGCGGCACCGTTTCCATATAAGCTGGGTTCGGACGGAATGTAAGAAGGCCGCGAAACCACGGGCCGATCGTCGTCCGGTAATCAAACCCGTGCGAATCGATGTTCAGAAACGTTGATGACAGCCCGCTGGCGATGACAGCGAGCAAAAATCCAAGAGCAACCCAATCGCCGGTGCTGCTTGTCGCCCGCACGCGCTTTACCGTGAGGCGGCGGCGGAACAGGATCACTAAACCAACGAAGGCCGCCAAACCAGCCGGAATGCCGCCCGCCAAGGCGATGACGTGGTACATCTCCTCCGTAACGCCTAACGCCGTGTAAAACGGTTCCGGAATGAGAATGCCCATCACGTGGCCGACGAAGACGAACAAAATGCCCCAGTGGAAGAGAAGGCTTCCAAGGCGCAATTGCCGTTTTTCGAGCAGTTCGCTTGATTTGGATGTCCAGCCGAACTGATCGCGCTGGTAGCGCCAAACATGGCCGGCGATAAAGAGCACAAGCGACAAATAAGGAACGATCACCCAGAGAAATTGGCTAACCATGCCGTTGCACTTCCTTTCGGGATCGGCGTGACGCCGAGTTGGATAAAGGTAACGTCGAGCGTTTCAAATAGCTGTACGTACGGGCTGCCGGCGGCTGCCAACCGCTCGCCGATTTCGCGGATATGGCCGGCATAATCGGCGAGCAAGGAAATGGCATGAGGCTCCTCCGCATAGGCGAGAAATTCGAGCATGAGCGGCAAGTAGTCGGGCAGCTCGCGGTCGGAGACGGCGAATCCGGCCGCCTCGTAGCGCGCTTTTAAGGCGACGAGCTCGATTCCGCGCTCGCGTTGTTCACCGTTTGTCATATACGTAAGATACAAATTCGTTTTTTTGCCGAAATCAAATGTTTCGACATATTGCTCCATCCGCTCTCGAGCCGAGGTGGCCGCAAGCTGTTCGGCCACTGCCAAAAGCGGCGTACGGACGGTTTCATCCTCGAGCGAACGGATGGCCTCGAGGCAGTCGGGAAGCGATTCAGCCCACTGTTCGTCCGGATAGGACAACAGATAGGACACACATAAAAAGACAATTTGCCGTTGTTCGCTGTTCATCGTGCATCCTCCATTTTTGTTGTGTAAGGGGAAGGGGGGCATGGCCCCGCCCTCATGAAAGCGTGCCGCAGGCGCCTGGACCGCCGGCAAATGCAAGCCCGCAGCTGCCTTGTTCGGCGTAGAGGTCAGCGACTTCCTCGCGATGCGATGCCGGAATGACGAAGCGGTCTTCGTATTTGGCAATCGCGAGCAAACGGTACATCTCTTCAATGTCTTCACGGCTTAAGCCGAGCGACTCAATGAGGCGGATGTCCGGCTGTTTGTTCGTTTGTTTCGCCCGCATATACGAACGCATCGCCGCCATTTTTTTCAATGTCGTGCGGATGTGCGCCGTATCGCCCGCCGTCAGCAAATTCGCCAAATATTCGATCGGAATGCGCATTTCATCAATGGCCGGGAAGATGTCATCGGCGCTCGCTTGGCTTCCTTTTCCTTCGATCGTATTCATGATCGGGCTCAGCGGCGGAATGTACCATACCATTGGCAGCGTCCGGTATTCCGGATGCAGCGGCAAAGCGATTTTCCAGTCGACGATCATTTTGTAAATCGGCGAGCGCTGCGCCGCGGCAATCCATTCATCCGGGATGCCGGCTTTTTTCGCCTCAGCGATGACAGTCGGATCGTTCGGGTCAAGGAAAATATCCAGTTGGGCATGGTACAGCTGTTTCTCATCGGCGACGCTCGCCGCTTCTTTTACTTGATCCGCATCATACAGCATGACGCCGATGTAGCGGATGCGGCCGACGCACGTTTCCGAGCAAATGGTCGGCAGGCCGGCTTCGATGCGCGGGAAACAGAGCGTACATTTTTCCGCTTTGTTCGTTTGCCAGTTGAAATATACTTTTTTGTACGGGCAGCTCGTGACGCAATACCGCCAAGCGCGGCAGGCGTTTTGGTCGACGAGGACGATGCCGTCCTCGTCGCGTTTGTACATGGCGCCCGACGGGCAGCTCGATACGCATGACGGATTGAGGCAATGTTCGCAAATGCGCGGCAAATACATCATAAAGACATCCTCAAATTCCGCTTGGATCACCTGCTCCATTTTGACAACGTTCGGATCACGCAAACCGGTGATATGGGCGCCGGCCAGGTCGTCTTCCCAGTTCGGCCCCCACGATACTTCCATCCATTCGCCGGTGATGGACGATTTCGGCCGGGCGACCGGCTGATGCCGTTTTTGCGGGCTGTTCGTCAATGTTTCGTAGTCGTAGTTCCACGGTTCGTAGTAATCATCGATCGTCGGCTGGTACGGGTTGTAGAACAAGTTGACGAGCCGCATCGCTTTTGAGCCGGACTTTAGCCGCAATTCGCCGTCTTTTAACTCCCAGCCGCCTTTATATTTCTCTTGGTCTTCCCACTGTTTCGGATAGCCGATCCCCGGCTTTGTTTCGACGTTGTTAAAGTACATATATTCCGCACCGGGACGGTTCGTCCACGTGTTTTTGCATGTGACGCTGCACGTGTGGCAGCCGATGCATTTATCCAAGTTCATGACCATGCCGACTTGCGCTTTAATCTTCAAGCCAATCAACCTCCTCTAATTTGCGGATGACAACGAACAAGTCGCGTTGGTTGCCCGTCGGTCCGTAATAGTTGAATCCGTAGCTTAATTGCGCGTATCCGCCGATCATATGCGTCGGTTTCACATGGATGCGTGTCGGGCTGTTGTGCGTGCCGCCGCGGTTGTTCGTCAGCTTCGTGCCCGGCACGTTAATATGGCGGTCTTGCGCGTGGTGCATAAACGCCATGCCGCGCGGCAGCCGGTGCGAGACGACGGCGCGGGCGACGACGACGCCGTTTTCGTTGAAACATTCAATCCAGTCGTTGTCGTTGATGCCGGCTTCGGCCGCATCATCTTTGTTCATCCACACGGTCGGCCCGCCGCGGAACAGCGTCAACATCGGCAAGGAGTCGAAATACATGCTGTGGATCGACCATTTGTTATGCGGCGTCAAATAGTTCAAGATGACTTCCTTTCCGTTTTCTTTCGGGCGTTTGTTTGAAAACGGACGGTGCGGCAACATCGGCTTGAACGTCGCCATCGTTTCGCCAAACTCGCGCATCAGTTCATGATCGATGTAAAACGACTGCCGGCCGGTCAACGTCCGCCACGGGATGAGCCGTTCGACGTTCGTCGTAAACGGCGAGTAGCGCCGCCCGCCTTTTTCCGAGCCGCTGAACGCCGGCGAGGTGATGACCGTTTTCGGCTGGGCGGTGATTTGTTCAAACGTAAAGCATTCTTCCTCGCGTTCTTTCGCTAAATCGGCCAATTTCAAATCCGTCTTTTTCTCAAGCGCCTCCCACGCTTTCACCGCCATTTTGCCGTTTGTAGTTGATGACAGCGTCAAAATCGCTTCAGCCGCTTTTTTCGCTTCGCTGATATCCGGGCAGCCGTCGGCGATGGAAGCGCGCCGGACAGTGCCGAGCCGGCGTTTCAACTGTTCATACTCGTCTTTCGCTGACCAGGCAATCCCTTTTGTGCCGATCGGCTGGCGGGCGACGTTCGGACCCAGGGCGGTCATTTGATCGTAAATGAGCGTATAGTCGCGCTCGATGACATGAATGTTCGGCATCGTTTTGCCCGGAATCGGTTCAGTTTCGCCTTTGCTCCAGTCTTTCACTTCACCGAACGGCTGCGCCAGCTCTTGCGCCGTATCGTGCAACAGCGGAGTGGCGACGACTTCTTTCATCGGCTTTAAGCCGGCTTGTTTGGCGACATCAGATACGGCTTTCGCAAGTGATTTGAAAATATCCCAGTCCGAGCGCGCTTCCCAGAGCGGAGGCACGGCTGGATTGAACGGATGGACGAACGGATGCATATCCGTGCTGCTTAAGTCATGTTTTTCATACCATGTCGCTGCCGGCAGGACGACATCGGAGTAGAGCGCGGTGCCGGCCATGCGGAAGTCCAGGTTGACAAGCAGATCGAGCTTGCCTTCCGGCGCTTCATCGCGCCAGCGGATTTCTTCCGGGCGCAGGCTGTTGCGGTCATCGTTTAACAAGCCGTTCGTCGTGCCAAGCAAATGTTTTAAGAAGTATTCGTGCCCTTTGCCGGAGCTTGAGATTAAGTTGGCGCGCCAGACGATCAAGTTGCGCGGAAAATTCGCCTCGTTGTCCGGATCTTCGATCGCAAACTGCAATTCTTTCTTTTTCAGCTGTTTCGCAACATAGGCGCCGATCTCTTCCGGCGTGCGGGCTCCATGGCTTACTGCTTCGTTGTACAGCTCGATGCCGTTTTTGTTAAACGTCGGGTACGACGGCAGCCAGCCAAGCCGCGCGGCCAAGACGTTGTAATCGCCAGGGTGTGAATAGCGCGCTTTTTTGGCCAGCGGTGAGATGAGCTCATCGACCGGCCGCTCTTCATAGCGCCATTGGTCGGTCGCAAAGTAAAAGAATGACGTGCCGTTTTGCAATTTCGCCGGTCCGACCCAGTCGCGAGCAGTGGCGATCGTCTGCCATCCTTCCGCCGGGCGCAGCTTTTCTTGCCCGACGTAATGGGCCCAACCGCCGCCATTCACCCCTTGGGCGCCGACGAACAAGACAAGGTTCAAGACGGCGCGGTAAATCGTATCGGAGTTGAACCAATGGTTGATCCCGGCGCCGACGATGATCATCGACCGGCCGTTTGTGTCGATCGCGTTGTCGGCAAACTCACGGGCGATTTTCACGACGAGTTCGCGGTCGACGCCGGTGATCGCTTCTTGCCACGCCGGGGTGAACGGCACCTCGTCATCATACGAGCGGGCAACGACACCGCCGATGCCGCGGTCGATGCCGTAGTTGGCCAAAATCAAGTCATAGACGGTCGTGACATAAACGTCGCCCGCTTCGGTGTGCACTTTTTTCACCGGGACCGCGCGTTCGATCGTTTTTCCGCCCTCAGCGGTGAAATACGGAAGCTTTATCGACATGACCTCATCTTCGCTTCCTAAAAACGACAGGCGCGGCTCAAGCGGCTGTTTCGTTTCCTCATCAACAAGGTGCAAGTTCCATTTTCCTTTGTCTTCCCAGCGCGTGCCGATCGTTCCGTTCGGCACGGCAAACGTGCCGGTGTTCTCGTCATAGATGACCGGTTTCCATTCGGCGTTTCCCGTTTGTTTGCCAAGATCTTTCGCCAATAAGAAGCGGCCGGCCGTCCATGCGCCACCGTCTTGTTTTAACGTGACGACAAATGGAAAATCGGTGTATGTTTTCGCATATTGTTCAAAATACGGGACAGTCCGTTTGACATAATATTCGTTTAAAATGACGTGCCCCATCGCCATCGCTAAAGCGCCGTCCGTTCCTTGTTTCACCGACAGCCAATCGTCGGCAAATTTCGTCGACTCGGCGTAATCCGGGCTGACGGACACGACTTTCGTGCCGCGGTAGCGCACTTCCGCTAAAAAGTGGGCGTCCGGCGTTCGGGTGAGCGGGACGTTTGAGCCCCACGTGATGATGTAGCCGGCGTTGTACCAGTCGCTCGATTCCGGCACGTCCGTTTGGTCGCCCCAAATTTGCGGCGATGCCGGCGGCAAGTCGGCGTACCAATCATAAAAGCTTAATATCGGGCCGCCCATCAGCTGCATAAACCGCGCCCCAGCGGCATGGCTGACCATCGACATGGCTGGAATCGGGGAGAAGCCGACGTTGCGGTCCGGGCCGTATTTGACGACCGTATACAATAAAGAAGCGGCGACAAGCGTCAATGCTTCATCCCAGCTGACGCGCACGAATCCGCCCTTCCCGCGCGCCTGTTTGTAGCGCTTCGCTTTTTCGCGGTCTTCAACGATGCTTTTCCACGCCTCAAGCGGGTTGTTTGGATGATGGGAGAGCGCCTCGCGCCACATGTCAAGCAAGATGCCGCGGACATACGGGTATTTGACGCGCAGCGGGCTGTACATATACCATGAGAAGCTCGCGCCGCGCGGGCAGCCGCGCGGTTCAAAATCCGGCATATCCGGCCCGGTCGACGGATAGTCGAGCTGCTGTCCTTCCCAGGTGACGATGCCGTTTTTGACGTAAATGTTCCAGCTGCACGATCCCGTGCAGTTGACGCCATGGGTCGAGCGGACAACTTTGTCGTGCTGCCAGCGGCGGCGGTACGCGTCTTCCCAGGCGCGGTCGCCGTAGGTTGTTTCGCTATGGCCGTCGGCTTGGCGCTCGATCGGCCGAATATATTTGAAACGGTTGGCAAGAGGGGATCGTTTTCGTTTCATTTGCTTCACTCCTTATTAGCGTTGTGTACTTTTAACTATAGCCATGATGTCAATAACGCGATGTTAACTTTGTCACACCTAGCGCCATTGTCACAAATTCGTCAAAGAAACGAACAAATATTCTTTGTTATGGTATAATGGGGAAAACGATGGAAGTTTGAGGGGATGTTTGTTGCGATATTCGAGTCATGTTATTGTTTCCTTATGCTTGGGGGCGGCGGCGACGGCGTATACGGCGCTTCCGTTTACCGCTGCTTATACGGCGGGGCTTGTCATCGGCAGCCTTCTTCCTGACATCGATGAGCCGTCGTCGTATGTCGGCCGCCGTTCGTTCGGCGTCGCGGGGAAAGTAAAAGAAGCGTTCGGCCATCGCAGGATGACGCATTCGCTCATCGTTTGGGGCATCCTCGCCGCCGCCCTCTGGCGCGAATCGGCGTCGCCATTTGCCACCGGGGTCGTGCTTGGTTATTTGTTTCACATTATCGAAGACTTTTTTTCTGTCCAAGGGGTGCCTTTGTTTTGGCCGTTTTCTTCCAAGCGGTGGAAAGTGCCGCTCTATCGGACGGGAAAAGGGATGGAAAAGGTGTTCGTTGCCGCTGCCTGGGTCGGCTTCGTTTATTTTGGCGTCAGCGGATTGTTTTACGAATGGTGGCGGTCGCTTTTGGCCGTTTGGTGACCGAGTGGAAAAAGAGGGAAAAAGGGCGGAGCGTCGAATACATATTTTTTAGGAGAAAAAACAACTGAACAAGAGGAGAGGAGAAAATGAACGAACAATACCCTGTACTGCCTGGCGCCGAGCCGTTTTACGTCGAACACGGGCCGGTCGGGGTGCTGTTATCGCACGGGTTCACGGGCACGCCCCACAGCATGCGCCCGCTCGCTGAAGCGTATGCGAAAGCCGGCTATACCGTTTGCCTGCCGCGCTTAAAAGGGCACGGAACGCATTACGAAGACATGGAACGGACGACGTTCCACGATTGGGTCGCCTCAGTCGAAGAAGGATATGAATGGCTGAAACAACGATGCCCAACCATTTTTGTCACCGGGCTGTCGATGGGCGGGACGCTCACGCTTTATTTGGCGGAACAGCACCCGGAAATCCGCGGCATCGTGCCGATTAACGCCGCTGTCGACATCCCGGCCATCGCCGCTGGGATGACGGGCGGGGGCGAGGTGCCGCGGTATCTTGACTCGATTGGATCGGACGTAAAAAATCCCGATGTCAAAGAGCTGGCGTACGAAAAAACGCCGACGGCATCGCTCCTTCAGCTGGCTAGGCTGATGGCACAGACAAAAGCGAAACTCGATCGCATCGTCTGTCCGGCGTTGATTTTTGTCTCCGACGAAGATCACGTCGTGCCGCCGGGAAACGCCGACATCATCTTTCAAGGCATTTCATCGACGGAGAAAGAGATCGTCCGCCTCCGAAACAGCTACCATGTGGCGACGCTCGATTACGATCAACCGATGATTATTGAACGGTCTCTCGAATTTTTCGCCAAGCACGCCGGATAAAACGAATCGGTATATGGCTGATCCTGTTCAAAGGAGAGGCCATTTTTTGTTTGTCGGTATTTTTGTGAAAAAATATGTGGCTGTTTTGCCGGGCTTGTTCTACACTTATAAATAGCTGGGAAAAGAATAAGGGAGTTTTCTTTGTATGAATCATATCAAACCGATCGCATTGCTCGTTGAAGAAAAACGAATCGTGGATGCCCTTGCCCAGGTGCGGCCGCATTTAGAAAACATGGGATTGTTTCAATGGCGGCCGCTCATGGCGTCATGGGACAGCATCGAGCCGTTTCGGGCGCTCATCCGGCTGTTTGATTATGCGCTCATGTACCGCCATAGCGGGCTTGTCGCCCGCTATGCCCACCGGAAGTTGAACACGCTGCAGACGTTAGCTTGGGTGTGCGACGAATGGCTTGAGACCCGCCGGCCGCTCGATGTTGAAGAAGCGCTCACGCCGCGTCTTGCCCAAGCGCTTGAAGGCAAGACGGACGAGCCCGATGAAGCGATCGCCCGAGCGGCGTTTGTGTTAGTGCGGGCGCTGCTCGATATGCAGCGGGCCGATGAGGCGCGCGAATGGATGGATGTAGTCGCCCGCTACGAGACGGTGCCGATCCATGACAAATGGGGCTATTTTTACATTGAAATCGGCGACCGGAAGCGGGCGGAGCAGGCGGTCCGGGCCGGGTTGGACGATCCGAAGCGCGGCGATATGTGCTATTTGCTTCTCGCTGACCTGTATGCACTTGACGGCCGTCATCACGAGGCGCTGGCCGTTCTTGAGGAGGGAAGGCGGCGTTTCCCGCAAGTGTTGTCGTTTTACGCGGAACGGGCGCGCCGCCTGCGCGATGTAGGCGCCTACCGCGAGGCGCTCGCGGCGATGGAGGAGCTTGACCGCTTGAATCCGCTCCATATGCATCGCCGTTATTTCACCCATTTACGCGCTGAACTGTATGATCAGCTCGGAGAATGGGAGAAGCTTGAGTCGTTGGTAAGAGCCGAGCCGCAGCTTGAGAAAACGCCGTATGCCCGCGCGCTCGGGCGGCAAAGGGAGCGGGCGGTCGTACTGCCGCTTGTTCCGGTTGTGCAAAAACATAACTACTGTGTGCCGGCAAGCATCGAAATGATGCTTCGCGTACTTGGCGCTCCGCGGACGCAAGATGAGGTGGCCGAACATATTTTTGACGTGCGCGGCTCTAAATTGTCAACGACCGTTCAATATTTGGAGGAGCTCGGGTTTGTTTGCCGCTTTTTCATCGGCTCGCCTGCCCGCTGGAAGCGGTTCATCGATGAAGGAATCCCGGTCCTCTTGAGCGTCGACTATGAACAGTCATCCCACGTGCAAGTGCTGTTTGGCTACGATGAGCGGCTCGCGGCGTTTTATGTGCAAGACCCGAATGTATTCGACCCGTTTGTCGTTCTTGAAGAAGAGATTGAAAAATGGTACGCCGGGACGCATTATTTGTCGATTGTTGCGCTTCCCCGGGAAAAAGCGGCGCTCGCCGCCGAGCTTCCCGAGGAGGAAGATCGCTATTTTCGTGAACTTCATGCCTTTGCGGAAAAGATGGATGAAGACGAACAGGCGCATTTCGATGCGTTTGTCGCTTTTTTGCGCCGGCATGAGCACGTTCCGTATACATGGCTGTATGTCATGAAGCATTTTAGCAGCGATGAGGCGAAACCGCTGGTGTTGGATTATACCGGGCGTGTCTTGAAGCGGTATCCCGGGCATAACGATCTGTTGCTTGCAGCGGCGAAAGCTTATGTTTATACACAAGAAATGGAGCGGGCGGAACAGGTGTTGAAACAGACAAAAGGAAACATGCAAAGTCCGCTGTACCATTACTTGCGCGGCCGTATTGCTTTTTTTATGAGCCGCTATGAAGAAGCGGCCCGCTATTTTCGCGCCTCGCTCCAGCTTGACCCGGATCAGCCGGAAGTGTGGAGCTACAAGGCGCTCGCTTTGGTGTATGCTGGGCATACGGAACGAGGGCTCATTTGCTCGCAGGTGGCGGTTCGCTTGTACCCGGGCGATCTGTTTATCGAAACGAACCATGGCGTGTTGTTATTCCACGCAAAGCGTTTCGCTGAAGCGCGCGAATGGTTTGACCGTCTCGTGCGCCGCGAGCGGCGCGATGCCTATCTTTGGTATGAGCGGGCTCGCTGCGATTTGGAGCTTGGCCGCCGGCGCAAGGCCGAGCGCGGCTTTCGCGTTGCCAAGGCGCTCGATCCGCGGGAGCCGTACCCGTACGTCGTGCTCGCCGACTTGTATGATGACGATGGCAACCGGGAACAGGCGAAAGCAGTGCTCAACGAAGGGCTTGCCGCCGCGGAACGGTTGGCGCCGCTTTATGTTCGGCTTGGCGATTTCTATATGGACGAAGGAGAGGCAGAAAAAGCCGCTTGCTGCTATGAGCAGGCGTTGGCCTTGGATGGGGATGATGTGTTCGCTCAGCTTGGGCTGGCCTCCGCCTTGGTGGAGCGCGGGGACGGAGAGGCAGCAAGACGGCATGTGGCCGAACTGCGCACCCGTTTTGCCAACAACAGCGAGTATTGGCTGAATGCGGGCAAATGGCTGATGGCTTACGGCTTTGCCGACGATGAAGAGGGGCGCGGGACGGCGCTGTCATGGCTCGAGGAAGGGCTGCGCCTTGCTCAGTTTGATGCGGAAGAGGCGTACGAGTTTTACATCGACCAGCTGACAACACCAGCTCTTCGAGAGCGCGGTCGGACGTTTTTGGAGCAGCTCATCACCGCTCGTCCCAGTTTAGCTTCGGCTCATTCGTCCCTCGGTGTCCTTTACGAGCGGCAAAACCGGCCGTCTAAGGCCATGGCCGTATACCGAGAGGCCGCTGCCATGGACCACCCGCTTTCGCTCTTCCGGCTCGCGGAGCTGTGCGCTTCGCTTGGGCGCGAAAACGAGGCGAAACAGCATTATGAAGCGTGTCTCCGCGCGGATCCGTCATTCGCCCTCTGCCATTTTCGTTTGGCTGTGTTATATGGGGGAGAAGGAGAGAAGGAGCAGCAGTGCGCCCATTTGCTTCAAGCGGTCCGCCTTGCTCCGCTGCGCGCCGATATCGAATCGATGGCGGCGCTCATCGAACCTTCTGCGCTCCTTTCGGCGCTGGCTGACGCCCGTCGGCAGGCTGGGGAGGCGTGGTATTATGACAGCCTCGGCTATGTATATGGAGCGCTCGGGCAGAACGAGCGGGAGAAAGAAGCGGTGGAAAAGGCGCTCTCGCTCGCTCCGCACGATCGCGAGGCGCTTCACCATTACGCCAAAGTGATGATAAAGGAAGGAAAAGCGAAAGAAGCGATGGAGATGCTCGAACAATTGATGGCCGAGTATCCGGGCGATGAATCGCTTTATGCCACTTACATCGCCATGTTTCCAAAAAACGGACGAGGCTTGGCGCGGCTGCGCCGCCGACTGAAGCGTTTGCAGGCCGACCGCCAGAGAAAACGTGCGATCTATGCGCGTGCTGCCGCAGCTCTTCTTCCGTATTGGGAAGAGGAGCTGCAGCGGATGGATGAAATGCCGGGGCGGTGGTGGACGAAAATGAAGGCATGGGTCGGGAAGTTTTCGTTGTTTTCCGCCATCATTGATTTGTACGAAGAGGCGATCAGCCTTGACCGCGAAAACGCGGAAGCGTATGCCGAGCTGGCTCGCTTTTATGCGGCGGTGGAACTGGAGGACGACGCCGCAAAAATGTGGCGCAAGGCGCTGGCGAGCGGTTGGGAGCCTGAACTGGCGCGTGAATTTGTCAAGCATTTGTTGGCGGCTGACGATGCCAAACAATGCCAAGAAGCGCAAACATGGCTCGATCGGCTGCTCGCCGATGACCCCGATGATGTCGAGCTGCGCGTTTTGCAGGCTGCCGTTTGGCTTCAAGATGGGCGGCAGGAACAAGCCGAACGGCAGCTGCAGGCGATCGTGGCTGAAGAGCCGCTCGCCCGCGGCGCGCTCTTCTTGCTTGCCGAACGATATGAGGAAACGGGGCGCTTGCAAGAAGCGACAGCGCTTTGGGAGCGCTGCGCCGAATGGTATTCTGAAGACGGCGAGTGGCATCTGCATCTGGCGGCGATGTACGAGGAAATGGGGCGTCTCGACAAGGCGCTGGCGGCCATCGAACGGTGTGTTCATGCGGCGGAAGATGCCCGCCTTCGTTACGAGCGAGCCCGCTATCTTTCGCTCCTTGGGCGTTTCGATGAGGCGAAGCGGGAACTGGACCGGGTTCTTTCCAACGATGAGAGCGAAGAGTGGGCGGCGTTAGTGGCCGAGGAGCCGGCCTTTCAGCACATGGCCCGGGTGTGAGCGGCGGCCTTCAAGCTTTTCTTTTGCTGAGAAGTTTGCTATTGTATGAGAAGAGAAGATGGACGAGACAAAAGGAGGTGAACGGGACGCATGGAAGCGCCGATCGAATTATTCGTCTATATGTCGCTTGTCGGGGCATTGTGGATGATCGTAAAAGGGCATAAGAGCGCGCGTCGGAGAGCCGCTTCGCTGTTTTGTGAGCCGCTGTTGGCCTCTGTTCGCGAGCAAGGGGCGAATGGAAGCGCCACGAGCGCGGCGCTTCCATCGCGCCCGCCGTTTTTGCCGCAACGGCGGAAAATCCCGATGCGGGAACAGGCCAGCCGAACGGATGAAGATGGAAGGCCCTCTCCTTGATGAACGCGCATCATGTTTGGACAAGATCAAGGAGGGCTTTTCATGAAGAAATGGATCATGATTTTATCTTAATTAGGCGAGAAGACTCCCACTTCAACGAAGCGAAGCGGAGTAAGTGGGAGATGAATCGCCTTAACTATATTTTGCTGAAAATAGGATAGATTCAGTAAAATATAGTATCATATAGTTAGATGGGAGGTGAAAACATGTATTTTTGTATCAAACAACAGCTAAATGGTTTGACCAAAGAAGAATACTTGACTCTTCGAGAACTGTGCCATATTGCCAAGAACATGTACAACGTCGGATTGTACCATGTCAGACAATACTATTTTGAACACAAGGAATTTCTTAATTATGAGAAAAACGATCATCTTGCAAAAACTAACGAAAACTATAAGCTGTTAAACAGCAACATGGCACAGCAAATTTTAAAAAAGGTCAATGAAGCCTTTAAATCTTTCTTTGGTTTGATCAGTCTTGCCAAACAAGGAAAATATGACTACAAGGCTATCAGTATTCCAAAATATCTTAAAAAAGATGGCTTTCATTCACTGATCATTGGCCAGATTCGTATAGACGGCAACAAATTCACGATACCGTATTCTCGCCTATTTAAAAAGACTCACAAGCCTATCACGATAACGATTCCGCCTGTGTTGCTGGACAAAAAGATTAAGCAGATTGAAATCATTCCTAAGCATCATGCCAGGTTCTTTGAGATTCAGTACAAATATGAAATGCCTGAAGATCAAAGAGAATTAAATGACCAAAAAGCACTGGCCATTGATTTAGGATTAAACAATCTTGCCACTTGTGTCACATCAGACGGCAGATCATTCATCATTGATGGGCGGAGATTAAAAAGTATAAATCAATGGTTTAACAAAGAAAATGCCAGACTTCAAAGCATAAAAGATAAGCAAAAAATCAAAGGCACCACTCGTAAACAGGCTTTGCTTGCTATGAATCGCAATAATAAAGTGAATGATTATATCAACAAGACTTGCCGTTACATCATTAACTACTGTATTGAAAATCAAATTGGCAAACTTGTCATTGGCTATGCGGAAACATTACAACGCAATATTAATCTAGAAGGCCGGTGAATTAATGGGGCATAGACTTCCCACATGTCGAATTTTGGAGGCCATTCTCCCCGCCGTTTGGCGCCAAAGGATGGGAAGACGAGCAGGACTTCCTGCTCCCAATTCCGGTTTTGCGCACGCCAAAGAGCCGGTCCCCCCTCGTTTTTTTCGAAACCGGCACAATCGCTTCAGATTTTGCACGACGGCGGTCAACAGTGCCTGTTCTTCCATGGCGTAAAGGCCCCGGCTTCGGGCCCGGTCCAGCCCGTGACATTCCTTCCCTTCGGCGAACACATGCTCACAACGCGTGCGAAGGGCTTGAATGGATCGATAGCCGCCCTGTTGTTGAATGAGCCTCGCTTGATTGCGAATCTGAACGTCTCGGACTTTCGCCTGGCGCTTTGCTTCCTGAGCGGGATCCTTCGCCCGGCGCTTCCAGGTTGGAATCTCCTCCATCTCCTTGCGGCGCAACGGCACGAGCGGTGTGATGCCTTGAACGAAGAGCGCTTCCAGATACTCGGTGGTGCCATACGCTTTGTCCGCAGACAAGGTCCGAATCGTAATCGACGGGTGGCGAAACTGAATCGAAGCCAGCTGCTCCAAACTCGTCTCCCGTTCCGCCGTTCCAGTGGCGAGGCTGGCCCGTCTGGATAAAATCACGCGCGACTGGACATCGATGACGTCGTGCACCAGATACCGAGGATACGCTTCCTGCCCTTTGCCTTTCTTGTACAACCGGGCATCCGGATCCGTCACGCTTCGATGGGTCCGGTTGGAAAACGTGGCTCCACGGAAGTTTCCCCGTTCTTCGGCATGGACGCGTTCCCCTGATTTTGGAGACGGAGAGGGTGGGTCGTCATCCGGATCCCGGGCCTCGGTCTGTTCATCTTCCCGGGCAGTGCGGGCCAGATAGTCTTCCAACGTCTCCACCGGAGCGAGCTTGACCTCCCGCAAGCTGTGGATCGAGGCATTCGCCCGCACTTGGGTGCCGTCAGCCGCCGCATGGACATCCGGCGAGACCAACCCCGCCGCGATGCATTGATCCACCACATAGGTCATCAGCCGGTCAAAGATTCCATGTTGGCGCCAGCGTTTCCGTGTTTTGACGAGCGTCGTTCGATCCGGCAGTGTGGGGTGATGAGGATCCGGATGGAGCACGGATTCAAAGTCGAGACCGCAAAACCACAAGTATCCGGCATGCATGGGGAGGATCTCATACAACTCCCGCTCAGAGTGGTCGAACAAATACGAGAGCAGCATTAGGCGAAGCAGCCGTTCCGGATCCGCCGCCGGGCGACCCGTTTTTTCCGTGTACAGGGGAGCCACCCAATCGTGAATGACGGAAAAGTCAACCGCTTCGTTGATTTGGCGCAAGATATGATGTGGAGGAACGAGTTCTTCCATGTCGATGACTTGAAACAGACGAGGCTGAGTCGAAGGGTTTTTGGGGGCTTTCATGATCCGCTCACGCTCCATTCCAACGATTTTTCTTCCTTTTTCGACATAAGCCCCCTAAATCCCTGCCTCAGGGTGTACTTTTTTCACCGGCCTTCTAGGAAAAAAGACAAATCAAAACTTTGTCAATATTCCTCTCGGTAACATAAAAGAAAAACTAGAATATCTTTGTGAATTTTACGGCATTGAATTCTTGAAACAGGAAGAATCATATACGTCTCAAGCCAGCTTTTTTGACGGCGATGAGATTCCTGAATATAATGCCGACAATCCAAAAGAATATAAGTTCAGCGGCAAACGTATTAAGCGCGGCTTGTATCGAACAAAGTCTGGCAAACTAATTAATGCTGATGTCAATGGCGCATTAAACATCTTAAAGAAAAGTAAAGCTGTAGACCTGAGTGTCTTATGCTCTAGCGGCGAAGTGGACACGCCTCAAAGAATAAGGATTGCTTGAAGCAGTCAAACTTCTTTGGAAGCCCCCACTTCAAATTTTCGCTAGAAAATTAAGTGGGGGTAGTTCACTGATCACGGCGACTTTGTTGTATTTGCCATTGATAAGCATACGGCAGGAGATCATTATCACCCGGAAACAAAGCTGTTTCCGCCGCATAATATCGAAGGGACGAAAGGGCGGAGGCTATACGGGGAGCTCGAGGAAGTATATCAGGCGAACAAGCATAAAGAACATGTGTACTGGATGGACAAGACGCGGTACAGCGCGTTCGCCGGGACCGATTTAGAACTGAAATTGCGCGAACGAGGGATCACGGAAGTGCATTTGGTCGGCTGCTGCACGGATATTTGCGTCCTTCATACGGCAGTCGATGCGTACAACAAAGGCTTTCGCATTGTCGTCCACCGGCGGGCGGTCGCGAGTTTTGACGCGGCCGGCCATGAGTGGGCGCTGCGTCATTTTTGCCATACGCTAGGTGCAGAAATAGTGGAATAATGGGGAAAACGTGATAGAATAGACGGTGAAAATGGTTGTAATTTGGCGGCGCAGTCATTTGTGTGTTGGGGGTTCTGCATTCATGAACGAAAAATATGCCGATGACAGTTTAATGCTCCATACGGACTTATATCAAATCAACATGGTTGAAACCTACTGGGAAGACGGGATGCATGAGCGCCGGGCCGTGTTTGAGGTGTTTTTTCGCAAGCTGCCGTTTGGCAACGGCTATGCCGTCTTTGCCGGGCTTGAGCGCGTAATACAGTTTTTGCAGGGATTTCGTTTTTCCGACAGCGATATCGACTATTTGCGCAATGAGCTTGGCTACCGCGACGATTTCTTGAACTATTTGCGGACGCTTCGTTTTACCGGGACGGTTCGTTCGATGCGGGAAGGGGAAATCGTCTTTGCCAACGAGCCGATTATGCGCATTGAGGCGCCGCTTGCGGAGGCGCAGCTCATCGAAACGGCGATTTTAAACATCATCAATTTCCAGACGCTCATCGCCACGAAAGCGTCGCGCATTAAACATATCCTCGGGGACGAACCGGCTTTAGAGTTTGGCAGCCGGCGGGCGCAGGAGATGGACGCGGCGCTGTGGGGAGCGCGCGCGGCGTATATCGGCGGGATTGAAGCGACATCGAACGTGCGGGCCGGCAAGCTGTTTGGCATTCCGGTCGCCGGGACGCACGCGCATTCCATGATTCAAGCGTATCAGGATGAATACGTAGCATTTCACAAATATGCACGCCGCCATAAGGACTGCGTATTTCTTGTTGATACGTACGATACGTTGAAATCGGGGGTGCCGA
This sequence comes from Geobacillus subterraneus, assembly GCF_001618685.1. GTDB lineage: Bacteria > Bacillota > Bacilli > Bacillales > Anoxybacillaceae > Geobacillus > Geobacillus subterraneus. The sequence goes on from NZ_CP014342.1 coordinate 1,517,563, forward strand.
ACGCCATTCGCGTCGCCAAAGAGCTTGGTGATCAGATCAATTTTATCGGCATTCGCATCGACAGCGGCGATTTGGCCTATTTGTCAAAAGAAGCGCGGAAAATGCTTGATGAGGCTGGATTCCCGAACGCGAAAATTTTTGCTTCGAACGATTTGGATGAAGATACGATTTTAAACTTGAAATCGCAAGGGGCGAAAATCGATGTGTGGGGAATCGGCACGAAGCTGATCACGGCATACGACCAGCCGGCGTTAGGCGCGGTGTATAAGATGGTGGCGATCGAAAACGAAGCCGGCGAGATGGTCGATACGATCAAAATTAGCGGCAACCCGGAGAAAGTGACGACGCCGGGGCTGAAGCGGGTGTACCGCATCGTCAATAAAATCAATCATAAAGCAGAAGGCGACTACATCGCCTTAGAAAGCGAGAACCCGCAGCAAGAAGAGCGGCTGAAAATGTTCCATCCGGTGTACACGTTCATCAGCAAATTCGTCACCAATTTTGAAGCGCGCGATTTGCATGAAACGATTTTTGACAACGGCAAACTCGTCTACACATCGCCGCCGCTTTCCGATATTCAGGCATACGCGAAGAAGAGTTTGCGCTTATTTTGGGAGGAGTACAAACGAACGCTCAACCCCGAGCAATATCCGGTCGATTTGAGCCAGGCGTGCTGGGACAATAAGATGGAAAACATCCGCAAAGTGAAAGAAAAGCTTGCGCACCCATCGGCGAACGAGTGAACGATTGCGTTTGTTTCAACGCTGTGAAAACGGAACCTGGCATCGTCTCAAAAGCGGAATATACCGTCACAAGGCGTTTTGCCGTCATAAGAGACAAGCCCCCGTCGAAGGAGAGGTGAGAGAATGGCGCTGTCATGGAAAAAGTGTCCCGCGGTGAAGCGGGGCACTTTTCCGTATCACGGTGATGGTTGTTGGTTTTGCAGCTGTTTGTCCAGTTCGTCAACGAGTTTGGCGAAATGGCGCAAGACGCGCTCGACCGGTTCAGGGCGTGTCATATCCACTCCGGCTCGCTTGAGCAGGCGGATCGGGTCGTCTGACGTTCCGGAACGCAAAAACTGTTTATACCGTCTCACTGCCTCGCCGCTTTTGTCAGTTTGAATCCCGCTGACGATAGCATACGAGGCGGCGAGGGAAGTCGCATATTTGTATACATAAAATGCGTCATAAAAATGGGGGATGCGCAGCCAGCCGCGTGCGGCTCCCGGGTCGGCGGCATATGCCGGGCCGTAATACGTTTTGAGCAATGTAAGCCAAAGATGGTTGAGCTCATCGGCCGTCAAGCTGCCTCCTTGGCGCACGTGATCATGGATTTGCTGCTCAAATTCGGAATACATGACTTGCGTGTACAGCGTGCCGCGAATTTGTTCGATTTGTTCGATCAGCAGGCGGAGCTTTTCCTCTTTTGTTTTCGCCTGCTTGTACAAGTAATCAAGCATCAGCCATTCATTGGCGGTGGAGGCCACTTCCGCGGTGAAAATCGAATGGCCGGAATAATGGTACGGCTGTGTGCGGTTCGTGTACACGGAATGCATGGCGTGTCCAAGTTCATGGGCCATTGTCAACACGCTGTCAAGCGAACCGTTGTAATTGAGCAAGATGAACGGATGGGTGTCGTACGCTCCCGTATTGTAGCCGCCGCTGTATTTTTTCGGGCGCGGGTAAATATCAAGCCACCGTTCGGCAAACGCGCGGCGCACATGTTCGATATAGTCGTCACCAAGCGGCTGAAGTCCTTGCAACAAGAGTGTTTTTGCCGTCTCAACCGGGATGGATTCCGCCGTTTCGCCAGCGAGCGGCACATATAAGTCATAGCTATGGACACGGTCGAGACCGAGCGCTTGTTTTCGCAGTTCAATATAACGATGAAGCGCCGGCAAGTGGCGATGGACGGCGGTGATCAAGTTGTCAAATACTTCCTTTGGCACATCATCGGCAGCGAGTGCGGCGTCTAGGCCGGACGGGTAGCGGCGTACGTCGGCATACAGCTCGTCCGCTTTGACGGATGCGTACAGCGTCGCCGCCGCTGTCTGTTCGAGCGTCTCATAGCTTTTGGCTTTCGCTTCAAACGCGGCTTTTCGGTAACGGCGGTCGCGATGCTGAAGGAGGGCGGCATAGTTATGGTCCGTCAGCGTCACTGTTTTTCCGTCCGGCATGCGGACAGACGGCGGCTCGTAGTCGCCGCGGGAAGCGTGGTCATAAATGTTTTCCGCCTCGCCAAGAGCCGGTGATAGTTTGGCGAGCAGCCGTTCCTCGCGTTTGGTGAGCGTATGCGGCTTTTGTTCGCGCAGTTCGGTGAAGTAATAACGATACGGCTTGAGCGGTTCGCTGTTTTGCAGCTTCTTGAGCGTCCGCTCCGGAAGGGCGAGCAGCTCCGGTTCGATAAATGCGGTCTTTGCCGCATATTGGGCGGCGAGCGCTTCCACTTTCGCCCCAAGCCGGGCGGCTGTGGTGTCTTCGATGTTCAAGTCGCGTTTTAAATGGGCGTAAAGGGACAGTTTTTCAAGCTTGCGGGCTGTTTGCTCGTTTAGGGCGAACAGCTTGGCGATCGTTTTCGCATCGTCGAGTTTGCCTTCAAAGGCTTCCAGTTTCGGCAAGGCGCTGTTCACCGCCTGATAGTCGCGCATCCATTCCGCTTCGGACGGATAAATATCGGCCAAATTCCATTCGTATGCCGTTTCGGCAGCTGACGTCGGCCACGGGATGACAAAAAGAAACATCGCGAACAGCGAAACGAGCCGGCGCTTCATGCGATCACATCCTTTCCGTTTTTTTCCTCTCGTCTGTAGTATGTGCAAACCGGAACGTTTTAGCCAAAAAAGAAGAAAGGAAGAGGATGATGGAACGAGTTCAATTAGCAGATCACTTATCTTTTTCCCGCGTCATTCACGGCTGTTGGCGGCTTGCCGACTGGGGCTATTCGGCCGGGCAGCTGCTTTCACTGATTGAATTTTGCCTTGAGCGCGGCATCACCACGTTTGACCATGCCGATATTTATGGCAACTACACGTGCGAATCGCGCTTTGGCGATGCGCTCGCGTTAAAGCCAAGCTTGCGCGGCCAGATGGAGATCGTGACGAAATGCGGCATTAAGCTGCCATCGAAATACGGAATGAAGTCGTATGATACAAGCAAAGATCATATCATCGCTTCGGTCGAGCAGTCGCTGCGGAATTTCCGCACCGATTATATCGATGTGCTGCTCATTCACCGCCCGGATCCGTTCATGAACCCGGAGGAGGTGGCCGAGGCGTTTTTGAAGCTGAGACGGGAGGGAAAAGTGCGTTATTTTGGCGTCTCGAACTTTAAGCGTTCACAGCTTTCGATGCTTGAGTCGTATTTGCCGTTTCCACTTGTCACCAATCAAATCGAAGTATCCGCGTACCGGCTGGAAAATCTCGAAGACGGCACGGTCGATCTTTGCTTGGAGAAGCGGATGCCGCCGATGGTATGGTCGCCGCTAGCCGGTGGAGCGATTTTTTCCGCTAACGATGACCGGGCGGTGCGGTTGCGAGCCGCCTTGGAACAAGTGCGGCAGGAACTTGGCGCCGAGACGGTCGATGAAGTGCTGTACGCGTGGCTGTTTGTTCATCCGGCGCGAATGATGCCGATTGTCGGCTCAGGGAAACGAGAACGCATCGACCGGGCGGTGCGGGCGTTGTCTTTGCCGCTTTCCCGTGAGCAATGGTTCGCCATTTTGCAAAGTTCGATGGGGCATGAGGTGCCGTAAGGGGAGAAGCCGATGAAAATCATTATCGCGGAAAAACCGGATCAAGGGGCGACGCTCGCCTCGATTTTCCGGACGAAAAAACGACAAGGCTATATCGAGATTTTGCCAAACGACTTGTTTCCGGATGGGGCGTACATGACATGGGCGATCGGGCATTTGTTCCAACTCGCCCCGCCCGAGCGGTACCGCCCGGAATGGAAGCGGTGGTCGCTGAAGGCGCTGCCGATCATTCCCGAACGGTTTGAATACGAAGTGGAAAAGGCGAAAGCGAAGCAGTTTCGCATTGTGAAAGAACTGCTGCGGAAGCCGGAAGTGACGGAAATCATCCATGCAGGAGACGCCGGGCGCGAAGGGGAGCTCATTGTGCGCAACGTGATCCGCCTGAGCGGCGTCCACAAACCGATCAAGCGGCTTTGGCTGTCGTCATTAACCCCGAAGGCCATCGAGGAAGGGTTTCGCCGTTTGCTTGATGAGCGAACGACGCGCCCGCTCTATGAAGAAGCGTACGCCCGCGCCTGCGCCGATTGGCTCGTCGGCATGAACGCCTCGCGCGCCTACAGCTTGTTGCTGAAGGAGCGCGGGATGAACGATGTGTTCTCCGTCGGGCGCGTGCAGACGCCGACATTGGCTCTCATTGTCCGGCGCGAGCGGGAAATTGAACAGTTTCGCCCTGAACCGTTTTGGGAAGTCGTCGCTTCGTTTGTCATCGGCGATAAGCGCTATGAAGGAAAATGGACGGATGAAAACGGCCAAACGCGCCTCAAGGACGAAGCAATGGCGAAACAGATCGCGGCTTTTTGCCGCGGGAAGCGGGCGGAAGTCGCCGCCGTCCGTACGGAGCGAAAAACGTTTCAACCGCCGCCCTTGTTCAATTTATCGACGCTGCAGGCGACGGCGAACAAGCTGTACCGCTTTTCGCCGAAAAAAACGCTCGATGTGCTGCAGTCGCTCTATCAAAAAGGCATCGTCTCCTATCCGCGCTCTGATTCGATGCATGTGACTAGGGGAGAGGCGGAAACGTTCCCGGCCATTTTACAAAAGCTGTCGTCGTTTCCGGCGTACGCTTCGTATTTTCCGGTGCCGCATCCCTCCATTTTACACAATAAACGTTATGTAAACGAGAAGAAAGTGACTGACCATTACGCCATCATCCCGACCGAACAAGTCATTGATCCGGAAAAGCTGTCATCCGACGAGCGGAACGTGTATGATTTAGTCGTCCGCCGCTTGATTGCCGCCCACTACCAGGCGGCGATCATCGACTATACGACGGTTGCGACGTTGGTTGATGGACGGGCTCGTTTCATCACGAAAGGAAGACAAGTCATTGAGGAAGGATGGCGCGCGGTTATTCGCCCGCATGAAGAGGAAAAGGAAACGGTGCTTCCATTGCTCCGTCAAGGTGAAGCGGGCAAAGTGGCGGACGTCCAAGTAAAGGAAGGAAAAACGGAGCCGCCGAAACGGTATACGGAAGGGCAGCTCATTACGCTCATGAAAACAGCCGGAAAGTTTTTAGATGACGAAGCGCTTGAAAAAGTGCTCGCCAAAACGGAAGGGCTCGGCACGGAGGCGACAAGGGCGGCGATCATTACGATGCTGAAGGAACGAAAATATATTGAAGTCAAAAATAACCTTGTCTATGCGACCGACAAGGCGAAAGTATTGATCGAGGCGCTCGGCGGCACGATTCTCGCCTCGCCGGAAATGACGGCGAAATGGGAGCAGCGCTTAAGCGAAATTGGCGAAGGAACGGCCTCCTCGGCTGCGTTTATGGAACAGGTGAAAAAGCTGGCGCAAAAAGTGGTCACCGATGCCATCGCCGCTGCGCCAAGCTGGAATTTCAGCGGGCTTGACACCGCTTCGATCCAGCGGACGAAAACGAAAAAAACGGTCGGTGAGCCGCTCGGGCGCTGCCCGCTTTGCGGCGGAACCGTCATCGACAAAGGAACGTTGTACGGCTGTGACCAGTACGCGAAAACAAAATGCTCGTTTACGATCTCCAAACGCATTCTCGGCCAATCGATTTCGGCGGCGAATGTGAAAAAGCTGCTGGCACAAGGAAAAACAAATGTCATCAAAGGATTCAAAAAAGGCGGAAAAACGTTTGACGCTGTCCTTGTGTGGGATGAAAACGACAAGAAGCTGTCTTTTCAGTTTCCAAAACGGTGACGGAAGGCAACAGAGGAAATAGGGACGGGACGCCTGACCCAAGGGTGGACCGATGGCGTCCCGCTTTTTTTGCCGGTTACTCCGTTTGCGGCTCTTGAACCCGTTCCATCAACCGCTCCGGCTCGCTTGGCGCGGCAAAACCGAACCGCATGATCCGGCCTCCTTTTTCATAAATGATACACCGAATCGGATCAGATGGAAACGATTTTGCTTTTAAACAATAATAGTATTATGTAAACAAAAATCCCGGCCGTCTCCCTGAAGGCTAGTCAATGGTCGGGCGGCCGGCGGCAAGCGGCGATGCGAGCTGGGCGGTCGGGATAGTCGGTAAAGATCCCGTCCACGCCCATGGCGCATAGGCGCGCCAGATCGTGCGGTGCATTGACGGTATAGACATGCACGATGAGCCCGCGGCTATGAGCGGCATTCACCCACTCTTTACTGGCGAGCGAAAGCGGCAAGCCGATGCCATCGGCATAGACGGCGACCCGCTCTAGCAGCTCGTCCGGGCTGATACGGGCCGTCTCGCGTTCTCCGATGAGCTGAATGAGCGGAATGCCGCGCGGGGTGAGGGGCCTTAGCGCCTGCAAACTCTCAGGATGAAATGATTGAAATATGATGCGGCCGCGCTGTAAATCATGATGTTTTTGCAGTAGCTGTACGACCGCTTTTTCGATGCCGGGCTGCTTTAATTCAATATACAAAGGGGCGTCGATTCGTTCTGCTTCCAACGTGTGTATGATCTCCTCAAGGGTCGGGATCGGTTCGCCGGCAAAGCGCTTGCTAAACCACGAGCCGGCATCAAGCCGCTTCAGCTCGGCGAGCGAAAAATCGCCAACGTGCCACGGTGAACGGTGAGGGTAGACGGTTTCGGCATTCGTCGTCCGGGCGAGCGTTGTATCATGCATGGCGATGAGCTTTCCGTCTTTCGTCATCCGCACGTCAACCTCAATATAATCAGCGTGCATGCGGCCGGCAAGCCGGTAGGAGGCAAGTGTATGTTCCGGTGCATGCCCGGAAGCGCCGCGATGGGCGATGATGATCGGCTCACGGGCGACAGACGGCTGTGGAGCAGCCGAAGAAGCTAAGCCTAGCGGCAGCCATAACAGGAATCCGACATAGAGCCATATTCGGCGCAACGTCGTTCCCCCTTTCTGTTTGCATCATACCTTATTGGAATGAAGCGATTGTGAAGAGATGATGAAGATGTGGTAAAACGTGCGGAACATGAATCCTTATCGGTATTTTGCCGCCTGTTGCAAAATGATATTCGTTTTGATGCATAAAGGGAGACCTCTTGCTGCATACTGTAAGTGACAACAAAGACGTTGGGCTATAGCCAAGCGGTAAGGCAACGGACTTTGACTCCGTGATGCGCTGGTTCGAATCCAGCTAGCCCAGCTGAATAAGCCGGCTAGGGCGGATCGGCCTTTGGCTGGCAAAAACGGTCTCTGCCACTTCGGCACGGGGCCGTTTTTTCGTCTGAAAGCAGTTCCACGCCGGTAGGACAAAGAGGCGGATGATGCCATTCGCGATGCGAAGTTAACGAATGGTTGCTAAAAAATCGTCACGGCAGCAGGATTTTGACGAATGGTGGCGAATGTAAAACGAACGAAGGGAGAGGAATGATGATGAAAACGGCTGATTTATGCGATCAATTTCTTGACGAGCTGCAAGTGTGCGAACTTGCCTTCCAATCGTACGGCGGAAAGCGGGCGTTTTCTGGACCGATTGCCACTGTTGACGTGTTTGAAGACAACGTGCTTGTCCGCGAAGCGCTCGAGACGGTGCCGCCGGGCACGGTGCTTGTTGTTGACGGAAAAGGGTCGCGCCGCGTCGCGCTATTAGGCGACCGATTGGCGCAAATCGCCTGCGAGAGAGGGCTCGCTGGCGTCATCATTCACGGCTGCATTCGCGATTCCGCAGAAATCAGCGCGATGCCGATTGGCGTGATGGCCATTGGCACTTGCCCGGTGAAAAGCAAAAAAGAGGGAAAAGGCGCCCGCGATGTCGTGCTTGAATTTGGCGGCGTCCGTTGGGAGCCAGGCGCGTATGTGTATGCGGATGCAGATGGCATTGTCATTGCGCGAACGAACTTGTCGGAAAAAAACGGTTGACGATGAAGCCATCGTTGTACTACGATGAAAAAGGATGCTTGTTCCATGACAGCGTATATATTGGCGAAAGGCAAACAAGGTGCCCGGCCTGCTTAGGGCTTGGGTGAAAAGGGAAGTACGGTGAAAAGCCGTCACGGTACCCGCCACTGTGATGGGGAGTTTTGCGGCAACAAGTCACTGAAGGATTCTTCGGGAAGGCGCCGCAAAGCGATGATCCTAAGTCAGGAGACCTGCCTTGTTTGCATCGGACGGATGCCTACGGGAATATAGGCAGACGTGCGGGAGAATGATGGCTGAATGAGGCTTCGTTTGGCTTATTTTTGGCTTCGTACGCATTTTTCTGCACCTCTGCGCTAGAGGTGCTTTTTTATTTTTCTTTGAGCGAAGCTGAAAGGTTTTCATTTCTACCAATCTTGCAAAAGGAGGAATTGGATGGCGACGTGGGATTTGCGGGGAATGAGGCATCATCTGTTGATTTGCAACGGCGGGACGTGCCTGCGCCATGGCGGGGAGGAAGTGACGCTGGCGGTGCGTGAAGAGATCGCCCGCCTTGGATTGGACGATCTCGTTCATACGACAAGAACGCGCTGCAACGGCCGCTGCCAGGACGCGTGCGTGCTGATCGTCTACCCGGATGGCGTCTGGTATCGGCTGATGACACCGGAAAAGGCGCGGGAGGTGGTGCGCATCCATCTTTGCGAAGGGGCGCCGATTCGCGAATGGGCGACGTATGAGTTTGATGAGGAGGCAGGATGCAGATGGACGCCAGCAGGGGAAAGCGAAGCGCCGGTTGGGAAGCGGAAAACGGCCAATGAACAGAAGGAGGTGAATCGATAAACGATGCGAACAAGACGTTGGCTTGCCATCGCGGCGTTATTGGCGGGTTATTTCTTCGTGACGAATGAACAAGAAGCGTACGCGATGCACATTATGGAAGGGTTTTTGCCAGCGAAATGGGCGCTGTTTTGGTGGGGATTGTTTCTTCCTTTTTTCTTGGTTGGTTTACGTCGTCTTGTCCGCACGCTGAAAGAGCATCCGGAGCAAAAGCTGCTCATGGCATTGGCCGGGGCGTTTACGTTCGTGCTGTCGGCGCTGAAAATTCCGTCCGTCACCGGCAGTAGCTCCCACCCGACCGGCATCGGCTTCGGGGCGGCGTTGTTTGGGCCATGGGTGATGGTTGTTATCGGCACGATGGTTCTTCTGTTCCAAGCTTTGCTGCTTGCTCATGGTGGATTGACGACATTGGGGGCAAACGCTTTGTCGATGGCGGTCGTTGGGCCATTGGTTGCGTTTACTGTGTATCAGCTGCATCGCCGCCGTTTCGTATCGCAGCGGATGGCGCTGTTTTTGGCCGCTTGTTTGTCCGATTTGGCCACGTATGTGACCACATCCGTCCAGCTGGCTTTGGCATTTCCGGCCCCAGAGGGCGGCGTGCTCGCTTCGTTTTTGAAATTTGCCGGTATTTTTGCCATCACTCAAGTGCCGCTGGCGGTGACAGAAGGCATTTTGACGGTGATGGTCTGGAACTGGCTTGCTTCATACCAAGCCTCTCCGCTATTCCAACGAGAAAAGGGGGCGTGATTCGATGAAAAAAAACCGGTGGCTGTTCGCTTTCGTCTTGGTGTTGATCCTCCTTCCGCTTTGGTGGGCGCGCGGCTCGGAATTTGGCGGCACCGACGACCAGGCGGAACGGGCGATTCAAACGCTCGCTCCGCATTATCGGCCGTGGTTTGAATCGATTTTCACCCCGCCGGGCGGCGAAGTGGAAACGCTGCTGTTCTCGCTGCAAGCCGCTCTTGGCGCCGGCGTCATCGGCTACGTGATCGGCCTGTATAAAGGGCGATCGGAACGGAAGAACGGGCATGATTCGCGAGTTTGATCGGTTCGCCTACGACAATCGGCTGCGAACGTGGCGAGCGGAATGGAAGTTCGCGATGGCGGTGATCTTGTTGGTGCTTGGGATGATGAGCAGCTGGCGCGAACAGTTGCTCATGATGGCGGGGATGACGTATTGGATCATTGGCCGGGCCGGTGTCCCGTTTTCACTGTATGGAAAAGCAATGGCCGCCGCTTCGGTTTTTTTAGGAGTCAGCTTATTGACAATGATCGTTTCTATTTCTTTTCCTCTTCGGTTATCCATTGCCTATAGCCAGCTGCGGCCAGCCGCTGAACTGGCCGTTCGCTCTTTGTCGGCGTGGTCTTGTTTGTTTTTCCTTCTGATCACTACGCCGGCGCCGGAATGGTTTGCCGTCCTGCGGCGTTGCCGTCTTCCGGCGGCAGTCATCGAGCTTTGTTTTCTGATGTACCGCTTCATCTTTTTGCTTGAGCACGCAGCGGTTGAGCTGTGGCTGGCGTTGCGCGCCCGCAATGGAGGAACACATTGGCGGCATGGGGGGATGCTTATGTACCAATTGTGGCTGAAGGCCGGGCAATCGTACGAAGCGCTCGGGCGTGCGCTTGCCGCTCGCGGGGGAATCGATTCGTTTGTCTATCGGCATCAGCCGTTGGAAACAAAACCACACACCATTGACATGACAGCCGGCGCCGCGTTGATCGTGCTGCTGCTCGGGTTGATTTGGTGGAAAGGGTGAAAGAGTTGCTGCTGCGGATGGAACAAGTGTGCTATGCCTATGATTCCTCGCGTGATGTGCTCAACGGGGTTGATTGGGAAATTCCAGCAGGAAAAAAATACGCGCTCATCGGCGCAAACGGCTGCGGCAAAACGACGCTGTTTCTTCATCTGAACGGATTGCTGCGGGCGCAGTCAGGCGCGCTGTATTGGAAAGGGAGCAACATGTATGAACGCGGGGCCGATTGGCGGCGCTGGCGGCGCGAAGTCAGCCTCGTTTTTCAAAATCCGGAACATCAGCTGATTGCGCCGCTCGTGCGCGATGAATTGGCGATTAGCCTCGCTCACGCTGGGGTCAATGAAGAACAGATGAGAACCGCTTTGTCGACGCTTGTTGATGAATACGGGCTCGGTGATTGGCTCGATCGCCCCACCCACCAGCTTAGCCTCGGACAGAAAAAATGGCTGACGCTTTGTTCGGCGATGGTGACAAAGCCGGACTTGCTTGTGTTGGATGAACCGACAGCGTATTTGGACCAGCATCAAACGAAACAGTTTTTGCGGCAAATCAATGTCATTCATCAAAGGGGAACGACCGTGCTCATTGCCACGCATGATATGGATTTCGTCTGGCAATGGGCCGATTGGGTCGCCGTCATGCACGAAGGCCGGATTGTCAAGCAAGGAGCACCGGAAGACGTTTTTGCTGATCGCCGTCAGCTGCTCGCTGTCCGTTTGGACGTGCCGCTGTTTGTTCGATTCTGGAAGGAGTGGGGACCGAAGGAAGTCTCGATGCCGCGGCCATGGCCAGAAGAAAAAGGAGGGGAAACGCATGGGGGGTAAGTTGTTGATTGTCGGCTTCGGCCCGGGAAGCGTCGATCATATGACGAAGCGGGCCCGCGAAGCCATTGAAGAAAGCGACGTCATCATTGGCTACAAAACATACATTGAGCTTGTGCGCGATTTGATCGCCGGAAAGGAAATCATCAGCACCGGCATGACCGAAGAAGTAAGCCGCGCCCAAGCGGCGGTGAAATGGGCCGAGCGCGGCAAGACGGTCGCCGTCATTTCCAGCGGCGACGCCGGGCTGTACGGCATGGCCGGGCTCGTCTACGAAGTGCTGATTGAAAAAGGCTGGACGAAAGACGATCCGATTGAAGTGGAAGTCATTCCGGGCATTTCCGCCATCCATTCATGCGCGGCGCTGCTCGGGGCGCCGGTGATGCATGACGCGTGCACAATCAGCTTGAGCGACCATTTGACGCCGTGGGCGCTGATCGAAAAACGGCTCGAAGCGGCGGCGGCCGCTGATTTTGTGATCGCGTTGTACAACCCGAAAAGCGGGCGGCGCACGCGGCAAATTGTGGAAGCGCAACGCATCCTGCTCCGCCACCGGGCGCCCGAGACGCCGGTCGGGCTTGTGAAAAGCGCATACCGCGAACGCCAGCAGATCGTGCTCACCGATTTGGCCCATATGCTTGATCATGAAATCGGCATGTTGACGACGGTCATTATTGGCAATTCGACGACGTTTGTGCATGACGGATTGATGATTACGCCGCGCGGCTATCAACGCAAATACCATTTAACCGCGGCCGTCCAGCCGCTGAAACCGCACGAGCGGCTGCGCAAAGAAGCGGAGCCGTGGGCGTTAGAATCGATGAGTCCGCAGGCAACCGGTGATGTTGAAGGGAAGCGGACAGCTGTTTCGAACAATCGGGCTTCCTTGGCGTTAGCCGGCATCCCGCCATTTCCAGATGAAACGCAGCAAACGGCGGCTAGGCCGGCGAGTATGGCCGGTTCAACCGCCGTCGCCGGGCAGACAGCGGTCGAGCGGCCGGTGGTTCATATAGCGCGACAGCAAGCGAAAGAAGCCGCCGAAGATGCGCTTGCGGCGCTTGAAAGCCGTAAACGGCGAAAAGCGGAAACCGTCCTGTTTGAAGCGGCAGTGAGCCCGGGGGTGGCCAACAAACAGTTCACGGCGGAACAGTTGCTTGTTCTAGCGGAGACAGTCGGCCCCGATGGAAAAATGACGTACACGCCAGATCATTACATAAAAATCGAACGGATGACTGATGACCCGGATGGACTTGTGGCTAAACTGACCGCCGCTGGGTTGACGGTTACGCCGGTCGGCGAGGTCCTGACCGTGAAAGCGTGCGATTTTTGTGACGGGGAGAAAAAAGACGCCATTCCGTACGCGGAGGAATTGGCGCGGCGATTCGGCGGGATGGCGCTGCCGAAAGAGCTGAAACTTGGCATCAACGGCTGCGGCATGGCGTGCTACGGAGCGGTGCGTGAAGATATCGGTCTTGTGTACCGAAAAGGAAAATTTGATTTGTTTTTGGGCGGAAAAACGGTCGGCCGCAACGCCCATCCCGGCCAGCTTGTCGCCGAAGGCTTGCCGCCGGAAGAGATCGTCGCCATCATGACTGAGGTGATCGAGCAATACAAAGAACATGCCTACCCGAACGAACGGTTTCATAAGTTTTTCAGTCGGGTGAAACAAGTGGGCCGGTTTCGCCATGAAGAAGCGAAGGCCGCTGCTATGGTGGAAACGGCGGCTTGCGGCGACTAGCGGCAAACGCACTGCTGCGGATGGCGCAGGGAACCGGCGATGAAGCATGTGCCTGCGGGCCAACTCCCGTTGCTCACCGCAAGATGGATGCGATGCGCCAAAAGCGCGAAAGCCAACGCAATGGGGCAAAAAAGAAGATAAGGAGAGGAAATCATGAAGGCGATTTTGTTTGTCGGACACGGCAGCCGTGATCCGGAAGGAAACGAGCAAGTGCAGCAGTTTGTCGCCGGACTGCGGCCGCGCATTGATGACGCATTTCATATTGAAACAAGTTTTTTAGAGTTTGGGCGTCCATCGATCAGCGAAGGCATCCGTCTTTGTGCAGAAGCCGGGGCGAAGGAAGTGATCGTCCTCCCGCTCATTTTATTGCCGGCCGGGCATTCAAAGCTTCATATTCCGGCGGAAATCGATGAGGCCAAGCAGCGCTATCCGCATCTGACGTTCCGGTACGGACGGCCGATTGGGATTCATGAGCAGACGTTGGCGATTTTGCATGAACGGTTGCAGGAAATCGGCGAGCAGCCGGAAGCCCCCGGCCGCGAGACGGCGGTCATTTTGCTTGGGCGCGGCGGGAGCGATCCAGATGCGAACAGCGACTTGTATAAAATCGCCCGCCTGTTTTGGGAACAAACCGGCTATGCGTTCGTTGAGCCGGCGTTCATGGGTGTGACGACACCGTCGCTCGATGACGCCGTCCGCCGCTGTATCGCGCTTGGGGCGCGGCGCATTGTTGTGCTGCCGTATTTTCTATTCACCGGCGTGCTCATCAAACGGCTTGAACGGCAAGTCGAGCAGTACCGCGCCGACCATGCCGGCGTTTCATTCGCCTTGGCCGGCTACTTCGGATTTCATCCACAGTTGGAAACGATTGTGCTTGACCGGCTGAACGAAGCGCTCGGCCAAACGGCGGCGATGAACTGCGATGTTTGCCAATACCGGTTGCACGCCGCCCATCATCATCACCACCATCATCATCATTAAGGGGGAAATGCCAATGATTTTGCTGCTCGCCGGTACGAGCGACGCCCGCGAACTGGCGGTTACGGTGCAAAACGAAGGATATGAAGTGCTGGCTACAGTCGTCACCGATCATGCGGCCGAACAGCTAGAAGCCGCCGGCGTGCGCGCCCATGTCGGCCGCTTGGATGCCGCCCAGCTCGCCCGGCTTGCCAAAGCGAACGGAGCGAGAGCGATCGTGGACGCCAGCCATCCATTTGCCGAAGAGGCGTCAAAAAACGCCATGCAAGCGGCGACCGAAGCGGGACTTCCGTACATCCGCTATGAGCGGCAAGCGTCTTCGCTGGCGTCCGGCACGGTAACGTTTGTCGACAGCTATGAAGAAGCGGCCGAGCTGGCGGCCGAAAAAGGCGGCGTCGTCATGCTTACGACTGGCAGCAAAACGCTCGATATTTTCGCCGCCAAGCTGCTTGGCCGGCCTAACGTGCGGGTGATCGCCCGGATGCTGCCGCGCAAAGACAATTTGGAAAAATGCGAGCGGCTCGGATTTTCGCAAGAACAGCTCATCATGATGCAAGGGCCGTTTTCCAAAGAGCTCGACCGGGCGCTGTTCCGCCATTTTGGCGTCACATTAGTCATCACGAAAGAGAGCGGCAAAGTCGGGTTTGTTGATGAAAAGCTCGCTGCCGCCGAGGAACTTGGCATTGAAACGATCGTCATTCGCCGACCTCGACTGGCATACGGCACAGTGTATACCGATTTTGCCGGCGTCCTCGAGGCGTTGAAACAACAAGCGCCGGTTTCCACCCGTTCGCCGCTGCAAATGGAAAAGGCGGGAACATCTGACTAAGATGCCATTCAATATGGAAACAAGACGGCTAGTATATGCCGCCCGCCTCGCTGTTCTAATGAATGATGAAAGGAGAGAAACAAATGGATTTCCATACGACGTTTCGTCCGGTGACCGTCCAGCCGGAGCAAATTGAAGCGCGCAGCTTTCAAATCATTGATGAAGAAATGGGAGAGCATTCCTTTACAGCTGAGCAATACCCGATCGTTCAGCGCGTCATTCACGCTTCCGCCGATTTTGAGCTCGGAAAAAGCCTTCTCTTTCATCCCGACGCCATCCGCGCCGGTATCGACGCCATTCGCCGCGGCAAGCTCGTCGTCGCCGACGTACAAATGGTGCAAGTCGGCGTCAATAAAGCGCGCCTTGAGAAATTTGGCGGGGCGGTGCGCGTCTACATTTCCGATGAGGACGTCATCGCCGAAGCGAAACGGCTGAACACGACAAGGGCGATCGTCGCCATGCGCAAGGCGGTGAAAGAAGCGGAAGGCGGCATTTTCGCCATCGGCAACGCGCCGACCGCGCTGCTTGAGCTCATCCGCCTAATTAAGGAAGGAGAGGCGCGGCCGGGGCTGGTGATCGGCCTGCCGGTCGGGTTTGTGTCCGCGGCGGAATCGAAAGAAGAGCTGACTAAGCTCGATGTGCCGTTTATTACGAACCGCGGCCGCAAAGGGGGAAGCACAGTGACGGTCGCCGCCTTGAACGCTTTATCGCTCTTGGCGGAACGAGTGTGATGGACGATGGAAGCGAAAAAAACGCTGCGGGAAGGATATACGACCGGGTCATGTGCGACGGCGGCGACGAAGGCGGCGCTCACGGCGCTCATTACCGGCCGGGTGCAGACGGAAGCGACGATTCGGTTGCCGATCGGACGGGCGGTGACATTTTCCGTTCAGTCGTGTACATATGATGGATCAACGGCGACAGCCGCTGTCGTGAAAGACGGCGGCGATGACCCGGACGCGACGCATGGAGCGTTGATCGTTTCGACCGTCTCATGGGCATCATCTTCGGGCGTGCATCTTGACGGCGGCGAAGGGGTCGGGCGCGTGACGAAGCCGGGCTTGCCGGTGCCGGTCGGCGAGGCGGCGATCAATCCCGTGCCGCGGAAGATGATTCGCGAAACCGCGAAGGAAGTGCTCGAGCAATACGGCATCGACCGCGGGGTGAACATCGTCATTTCCGTGCCGGGCGGCGAAGAGATCGCTAAAAAGACGTTAAATGCGAGGCTCGGCATCATCGGCGGCATTTCGATTTTAGGGACGCGCGGCATCGTCGTTCCGTTTTCGACCGCGGCCTACCGAGCGAGCATCGTGCAAGCCATTCAAGTGGCGAAAGCGAGCGGCTGCCGCCATGTCGTCATTACGACCGGGGGGCGGAGCGAGAAATACGCCATGCGGGAATATCCCGGTTTGCCGGAAGAGGCGTTTATTGAAATGGGCGATTTTGTTGGCTTTACGTTGAAGCAATGCAAGCGGCTCGGCATTGAAACGGTGTCGATGGTTGGGATGATGGGGAAATTTTCGAAAGTCGCCCAAGGAGTCATGATGGTTCACGCCAAGAGCGCGCCGGTCGATTTCGGCTTTTTGGCTCGGTTGGCGGAACAAGCCGGCGCTCCGGCACCGCTCGTTGCCGCTGTCCGCGAGGCGAATACGGCGGCGCAAGTCGGCGACATGATGCAGGAAGCGGGCTGCACAACATTTTTTCAGCTATTGTGCGAAGCGTGCTGCCGGGCGGCGCTCAACGAAGTTGGCGGCGGCATGACGGTGGAGACATCTATTTACACGATGAACGGACAACGGTTAGGAAAGGCGGTGCAGACGAATGGGAACGATTAAGCTGATCGGCATCGGCGCCGACGGTCCGGCGGGCTTGCCGGCTCTGTACAGGCGCTGGATTGAGGAAAGCGAGCTGCTTGTCGGCGGCAGGCGGCAATTGGCGATGTTTCCGGACTACAAAGGTGAAACGATCGTCGTCCGCAGCAAGCTGGCGGAACTCGTCGAGCAGCTCCGAAATGAGACGAGAACGACGGTCGTATTGGCTTCCGGCGATCCGCTCTTTTACGGGATGGGCAGCTATTTGGCGAACAAGTTGCCAATTGAGGTATATCCGGCGGTCAGCTCGGTGCAATGGGCGTTTGCGAAAATGGGGGAGTCATGGCAAGATGCCGCGTTCATCAGCGTCCACGGCCGGCCGCTGACGGGGCTTGCCCAACGCATTGACGGGCGGCGCAAAGTCGCCGTTTTGACCGATGAAACGAACTCCCCGACGGCAATCGCCCGCTATTTGCTGGAGTATGGCATGACCGAGTACGAGGCGTTTGTCGGCGAGGAGCTCGGCGGGCCGAATGAACGATGCCGGTTTTTCAAGCTCGAAGAAATGGCCGAAACCGAGTTTCTTCCATTAAATATAGTCGTGTTGAAACAGGTGGCGCCAAGCCCAACCTGGCCGCTTGGCATTGAAGATGATGAATTTTTTCAGCGCAAGCCGGATAAAGGATTGATTACGAAAAAAGAAATTCGCGTGCTGAGCTTAAGCGCTTTGCGTCTCCGCCCGGACAGCGTCGTGTGGGACATCGGCACATGCACCGGTTCAGTGGCGATTGAAGCGGCGAAAATCGCCCGTGACGGGGCGGTGTTTGCCATTGAAAAAAATGAACATGATGTCGACATTTGCCGACAAAATTTGCGCAAATTCCGCGTCGACTTGACGCTCGTTCACGGCAAAGCGCCCGATCGGCTCGACGAGTTTGCCGACCCGGACGCCATTTTTATCGGCGGCACATCGGGAGCGATGGCGCCGCTGTTGGACGTCTGTACGAAACGGCTGAAAAAAAACGGGCGCATTGTCATCAACGCGGCGACGGTCGAGACGCTCGCCGAAGCGTGCCGCGAGCTGCGCGCACGCGGGTTTCATGTCGACATTGCGCTTGCACAGGCAGCCAGAAGCAAGCCGATTTTAGAATTGACGCGCTTTGAGGCGCTCAATCCGGTATACATCATCACTGCGAAACGGGAGGGAGACGAATGACCGGCACGTTGTACGGCATCGGCGTCGGCCCGGGCGATCCGGAGCTGATGACTGTGAAGGCGTACCGCCGCCTCAAAGAAGCGGATGTGATCGCCTATCCGAAAAAAGGGCGGCAAAGCAAAAGCTATGCCGAACAAATTATTGATGCTTATTTTGCCCCGGACGAAAAACGGCGGCTCGGGCTCCATTTTCCGATGACGAAAGACGTAAGTGTGCTCGAGCCGAAATGGAACGAAGCAGCGGACGCCATTTGGGCGGAGCTGGCAGCCGGGCGTGATGTCGCCTTTGTCACGGAAGGCGATCCGTTATTGTACAGCACGTTTATTCACCTCATGAACGTGATGGAACGCCGTTATCCAGAGACGGCGATCGAAGTGGTCCCTGGCATCAGCTCGGCGAATGCCGCTGCCGCCCGTCTCCGCCTTCCGTTGGCCGACGGCGACGAGCAAGTGGCCATTGTGCCGGCGCGCGATGATTACGAAGCGATGAAAGCGGCGCTCCTTGGGCACGATTGCGTCGTCTTTTTCAAAGTAGCAAAAGTGATTGATCTCATGATTCGTCTGCTTCGCGAACTCGATTTGCTTCAGCGCGCCGCGGTCGTGACGAAAGTGACATCAGGAGAGGAAGTCATTTGGGATGCAGGGCAACTTGAAGGGGTGGAGCTTGAATATTTGACATTGTTGGTGGTGAGAAAGTGAAACTGTATATCGTAGGGGCGGGACCGGGGGCGCCGGATTTGATCACCGTCCGCGGCGCTGAACTCCTTGCCTCGGCAGACGCCATTTTTTACACGGATTCGTTAGTGAGCGAGGAACTGATTGAGCGCTACCGGAAGCCGGAAGCAGACGTCTTCCATACGGCCGGCATGCATCTGGAACAACTGGCGGCGGCCATGATTGAACAAGTGAAACAAGGACGGCTCGTCGTGCGCGTCCATACCGGCGATCCATCGATTTATGGAGCGACGCTCGAACAAATCGCCTTGTTGAAACAAGAAGGGGTTGAGATCGAGATCGTGCCCGGCGTCAGCTCGGCATTTGCCGCTGCCGCCGCCGTGCAGGCCGAACTTACCGTCCCGGAGCTGACGCAGACGGTCATTTTCACGCGCGCCGAAGGGCGGACGCCGGTGCCGCCGCGCGAAAGATTGCAAGAACTTGCGAAACATCATTGCACCCTTGTTTTCTTTTTAAGCGCCACATTGGCTAAAAAAGTGGCCGCCGCCTTGCTTGAGGCCGGTTGGAGCGGTGACACCCCGGCCGTTGCCGTGTATAAGGCGACATGGCCGGATGAAATTATCGTCCGTTCGACTGTGGCGACACTGGCCGATGATCTGCGGCGCCATGGAGTGACGAAGCATGCCATCATTTTCGCCGGCTGGGCGCTTGATCCGTACATCCATGAGCGCGGCTACCGCTCGAAACTGTACGACCGCACGTTCACGCACGGGTACCGGAAAGGGGAGAAGTAACGTGTATGCCGTTGTTGCCATTACAAAACACGGGGTAGAAATTGCCCGCCGGCTCGGCCGTGAGCTGGACGGGGCGGACGTCTATTATACGGAGAAGTTCGCCCGCGGAGACGAAGACCGATGCGGCATCCGCCTGTTTTCCGGCAATGTAAAGGCGCTGTTGCCGGAGCTGTTTGCCCGTTACGACGGCCTCATTTGCATCATTTCCCTTGGCGCGGTCGTCCGCATGATTGCTCCATTATTAAAAGATAAAAAGACCGATCCGGCGGTCGTCGTCATCGATGATAAGGCGGAACATGCGATCAGCGTTCTTTCCGGCCATTTAGGAGGGGCGAACGAATTGACGCGGCGCGTGGCTGCGATCCTTGACGCCCGACCGGTCATTACGACTGCTTCGGATGTGCAGCAAACGATCGCCGTTGATTTATTTGGCCGCGCGTTCGGCTGGGAGTGGGAATCGGCGGACAAGTTGACGCCGGTCAGTGCGGCGGTCGTCAACGAAGAGCCGGTCGCCGTCGTGCAAGAATCGGGCGAAACCGGCTGGTGGCCGGAAGGGCGTCCGCTGCCGAAAAACATTACGGTATATGACTCTATCGCTTTGGCGATGGCCGCCCGCCCGGCGGCGGCGCTTGTGGTCACCCACCGGCTGCTCGAACCGGAAGAAGAGGCGATTTTGCAAAACGGCGTGCTGTACCGTCCGAAGGTGATTGCGCTTGGCATTGGCTGCAACCGGGGGACACCGGCTGAGGAAATTGAAACGGTCATCCGCGAGACACTGGCCGAGCTCCGTTTTTCCATCAAAAGCGTTAAGGCGGTATGCACGATCGATCTGAAAAAAGATGAGCCCGGACTTCGAGAAGTTGTCGGCAAATACGGCTGGGAATTGGTGACGTACACGCCGGAACAGTTAAACGAAGTGTCGATCGAAGCGCCGTCGGAGACGGTGTATCGCTACACCGGCGCCTATGGGGTGAGCGAGCCGGCGGCGAAATTGTACAGTGGCGCCGAGACGATGGCGCTTGTCAAAAAGAAGTCCGGCAATGTGACGATTTCCGTCGCGCTCGTCGATCATCAAGCAAAGGCAAGGATGCGAAGAAAGGGGGGAGAGGCATGCGGCGATTGGTCATTGCTGCAACCGGAAGCGGCGCCGGCAAAACAACGGTGACGCTCGGGCTGATGGCGGCGCTCAAGCAAAAAGGCTACACGGTGCAAGGGTTTAAATGCGGACCGGATTACATTGATCCGACGTACCATACGGCGGTCACCGGCCGGCCGTCACGCAATTTGGACAGCTGGATGACCGGAACCGAAACGGTCCGGACGGTGTTGGCGAACGGCTGCAAGGGGGCGGATATTGCCATCATTGAAGGAGTGATGGGGCTGTTTGACGGGAAACAGCCGCTGTCCGACGACGGGTCGACGGCGGATATCGCCGCCAGTACGAAAAGTCCGGTTCTCCTTGTCGTCGATTGTTCCGGCATGGCCCGCAGCGCCGCTGCCATCGTCCGTGGCTTTCAGACGTTTCACCCTGATGTGCACATCGCCGGCGTATTTGCCAACCGCGTCGGCGGCGAGGGGCATTTCCGGCTCATCAAAGCGGCGGTCGAGCAAATGTGCGGACTGCCGGTCATCGGGTTTTTGCCGAAAGACGATGCGCTGTCGCTGCCGGAGCGCCATTTAGGGTTGGTGCCGTCCGTGGAGCGCGGAGAGCTGGATTCGTTTTTTGCTGAATTGGGACGAAAAATCGCGGCCGCGATCGATTGGGAGACGCTGCTTTCGATCGCTGAGGCGCCCGCCCTGGCGCCGTCCGCCCCGCTCATTCGCCCTTCGCGGCTGTATCGCGTGCGCGTGGCAGTGGCCAAGGATGCTGCTTTTCACTTTTACTATCCGGAAAACCTCGAGATGCTTTCTGCTTGCGGCGCCGAGCTTGTTTATTTTTCCCCGCTCGCCGGTGAACCGCTTCCCGACGGGGTGGACGGCTTGTATATCGGCGGCGGCTTTCCGGAAGAATTTGCCGCTGAATTGGCGCGCCAGACCGCGGCCAAGCAGTCGATTCGCGCCGCCATTAGGCGCGGGCTGCCGACATTGGCGGAGTGCGGCGGGTTTATGTTTTTGACCGAGCGGCTGATGACGGCCGACGGCGCAGAATACGAAATGGCCGGCGTCATTCCGGGGCGGGTGGTTATGCAGCGGAAGCTGGCCGCGCTTGGATACCGCGAAGTGTACGGAAGGAAAGGAAACTTTCTATTGCCGGAAGGGGAGCGGGCGCGCGGGCATGAGTTTCATTACTCGACGTATGAGCCGCGCGGTGACGTGCCGTTTGCCTATGAAACGAGCGGGCGGCTCGGAGCGAAGCCGGACGGCTACCTCACCCACCGGCTTGTCGCCGGCTACGTCCATTTCCATTTTGCGTCCGCTCCGGCGATGGTCGAACGGTGGCTTTCGGAATGCGAGAAGGTGAAGCACGATGGCTGACGCGCTGCCAATCATGTTTCAAGGCACTCATTCCGACGCTGGAAAAAGCGTCATTGCGACAGCGTTTTGCCGCATTTTTGCCCAAGATGGCTGGAAGACAGCGCCGTTTAAGTCACAAAACATGTCGTTAAACTCGTACGTGACACCGGACGGAAAAGAGATCGGGCGGGCGCAAGGCATTCAGGCCGAAGCGGCCGGGGTGGCGGCCCGTGCCGAGATGAACCCGATTTTAATTAAGCCAAGCCGCGAGCATGAGTCGCAAATTGTCGTGTTAGGCAAACCGTATGCCACTATGCAGGCGTTCGCCTACCGGAATGAGTTTTTTCATCGAGGGCTGGCTGTCATTCGACAGTCGCTCGAAACGTTGATGAACGAATACGATCGGATCGTCATCGAAGGGGCGGGAAGCCCGGCTGAAGTGAACTTAAACGACCGCGAGCTCGTCAATATGCGCATCGCCCGCCTCGCCGACGCCCCCGTTGTTTTAATCGGCGATATTGAGCGGGGCGGAGTGTTCGCGAGCCTCGTCGGGACGCTGACGCTTTTGGAACCCGAGGACCGAAAGCGGGTAGTCGGCGTCATCATTAACAAGTTTCACGGTGATGCGGCGTTGCTTAAGCCGGGTCTTGATTGGTTTGAACGATATACGGGCGTACCGGTGCTCGGCGTTGTCCCGTATTTGCCTGATTTGGCGATCGATGCCGAAGATTCGCTGGCGCTTGAACGCTTTGCCGCGTCGTCCGATGACAGGTGGGCGATTGACATCGCTGTCATCCGCTGCCCGAAAATCGCCAATTTTACCGATATCGATCCGCTCGTCGCCGAACCGGACTGCCGCGTCCGCTTAGTGACACACGCAGGTGAACTCGGCGAACCGGATGTCATCGTGCTGCCGGGAAGCAAAAATACGATCGAAGATCTCATGTATATGAAAAAACGGGGGCTCGCCTCCGGCATTGTGTCACTTGTCAACGAAGGAAAAACGACGGTTGTCGGTTTGTGCGGCGGCTACCAAATGCTTGGCGCTGTCATCCGCGATCCGCATGGGGTCGAAACGCCGTTTCCGGAAATGAAAGGGCTCGGGCTGTTGCCGATTGAGACGACGATCGAGCAGACGAAAACAACGGTCCGCTCGGAAGGCGTGCTCACATGGGCCGGAGAACGGTTTGCCGTGCGAGGGTACGAAATTCATATGGGCCGCTCGACGCCGCTTCCCGGCTATGCGCCGCTCATTGAGATCGGCGGCCGCGGCGAAGGAGCGAAGCGCGGCGATGAGCGGGTGTTGGGCACGTACGTGCACGATTTGTTTCATAACGATGCGTTCCGTACCGCCTTTTTCAACGCCATTCGCCGTGAAAAAGGGCTCGCCGTTTCCGGCGTCAGGCCGTTTCATTCGCTCAAAGAGATCGCGTTTGACCGGCTTGCCGCCCACGTTCGGCAGCACGTCGCGGTCGAACAGATCGAGCAGATTATGCGCCAATTCCAGAAAAGGACGGTGGAATGATGAAGATTTTCGTTCCGGCGGCCAACTGCCAGATAAAGGAAGACGCGTGTGCTTATATTGACCAGTTAACCAAACCCCCCGGCAGCCTTGGCCGCCTCGAACAGTTTGCGGCTGAACTCGCCGGGATGACCGGGAACTTGTTCCCGGAAGTGACGCCCCCGGGGGTGCTTGTTTTTGCCGCCGACCATGGCGTCGTCGTTGAAGGCGTATCCGCCTATCCGGCGGAAGTGACGGCACAAATGGTGTATAACTTTGCCCGCGGCGGGGCGGCCATCAACGTGTTTAGCCGTCGGATCGGCGCGCTGCTCGAGATCGTCGATGTCGGTGTAGCTGTTCCGATTGATAACGAGCGGGTCATTGGGAAAAAAGTGCGCCGCGGAACGGACAATTTTGCCAAAACAGAAGCGATGACGCCGGCTGAAGCCGAACAGGCGCTTCACGTTGGCTATGAGCAGGCGGTATCGATCATTGGGCAAGGCGCTCGCACGCTGATTGCTGGTGAGATGGGAATCGGCAATACGACGGCGGCCAGCGCCTTATTGGCCACCTTGACCGATGAGCCGCTCGAACGCATCGTCGGCAAAGGAACCGGCATCGCCGCCGAAAGGCTCGTCCATAAACAGGAAGTCATCCGCCAAGCGCTGGCGCTTCACCGGCCCGACCCGGCGAAGCCGCTTGAGTGGCTGGCGAAAATCGGCGGGCTCGAGATCGCTGCGATGGCCGGTGCCATGCTTGCGGCTGCCGAGCGGCGCATCCCAATTTTGCTCGACGGCTTTATTTGCACCGTTGCCGCCCTTGTCGCCCGCCAGTTTGCCCCGAACGTCGCCGACTATATGATCGCCGGTCATCGTTCCGAAGAGCCGGGGCACGGCATTGCCCTTGGTTTGTTAGGGAAAGAACCACTGATCGATTTGCGCATGCGGCTTGGTGAAGGAAGCGGAGCCGCGGTGGCGTTCCCGCTTTTGGCAGCGGCGGCGGCGATGGTGAGCGAAATGGCGACATTTTCTTCAGCGGGCGTTTCCACCGCAGAAGCGAAAGGGGAGAAGGAACGATGACGGTCGGCAAAGTGTATTTAGTGGGCGCCGGGCCGGGTGATGAAAAACTGATCACCGTTTATGGACGCGAATGTCTCGAACGCGCTGATGTCGTCATTTACGACCGGCTCGTCAATCGGAAGCTGCTCCGGTATGCGAAGCCCGACGCCGAGCTTCTTTATTGCGGCAAAGAGCCGGGAAGGCATGACACCGTTCAACAACAAATCCATGAATGGTTGGTCGAACATGCGCGTCGAGGCAAAACGGTCGTCCGTTTAAAAGGCGGCGATCCGTGCGTCTTTGGCCGCGCCGGCGAGGAAGCGGAAGTGTTGGCGAAGGCTGGGATTCCATTTGAAATCGTTCCAGGGGTGACATCGGGCATCGCAGTGCCGGCGTATGCCGGCATTCCGGTCACCCACCGCGATTACGCCGCATCATTGGCGATCGTCACCGGGCATCGGAGCGAGCGGATGGACTGGAAGGCGTTAGCCGAAGGATGCGACACAATCGTCGTGTATATGGGAGCGGCCAACTTGTCGGACATTTGCCGCCGGCTAGTTGCCGCTGGGAAGCCATACGATACACCAGCCGCCATCATTGAATGGGGGACGACCGAACGGCAGCGCACCGTGGCGGCGCCGCTTGCCGCGCTGCCGGCAGAAGCGGAAAAGGCCGGCATCTCCCATCCGGCCATGATTGTGATTGGCGATGTTGTCCGCCTGCGCGAGGTGCTGCAATGGTTTCCGGAACATCAAGGGGGCGAGTCGGTTGTCTATACGGAATCGTAACGGACGGGTGATCGTCTACACGGGTGATGGCAAAGGGAAAACGACGGCTGCCTTTGGGCTTGTGCTGCGCGCTGCCG
Source organism: Geobacillus subterraneus (assembly GCF_001618685.1). GTDB lineage: Bacteria > Bacillota > Bacilli > Bacillales > Anoxybacillaceae > Geobacillus > Geobacillus subterraneus. The sequence goes on from NZ_CP014342.1 coordinate 1,542,926, forward strand.
GCCGCGGCATGAAGGTCGCCGTTTTGCAGTTTATTAAATCGCCAGAGCGCACGTATGGCGAGCAGCTGGCCCTTCGCCGCCTCGGCATCGAGGTGCATCAGCTCGGCGCCGGCTTTACATGGACGAAAACGCCCGATGTTCATCGCCAAGCGTTACAACGAGCATGGACATTGGCGAAACAGTATGTTCATTCCGGGCAATATGATCTGATCGTGCTAGATGAATTGAACAACGCTTTAGCCATCGATCGATTCCCGGTCGATGACATCTTATCGATCGAAGAGGTGCTCGAACTGATTCGCACGCGCCCGCCGTCACTCCACCTTGTCATCACCGGGCGCGCCGCCCGTCCGGAGCTGATTGCTGCCGCCGATATTGCCACTGAGATGACGCTTGTCAAGCACGACTATGAACAAGGGACGGCGGCTGCGAAAGGCATTGAATTTTGAGCGGAAACGGTTGACGGAGAAGTCTTTCCTGCTAGTCTGCCAGCGTGTAGTCCATGATAAAAAGCGGCCGAATTCGGCCGCTTTTTTGCGTCGGACTCTCCCGCTATGAGCGGCGCCGTTTGCCTTTAGGCGGAGGAACTGCTCATGGCGGCTTTCCCTATGCATCGGTGTCCGTTTTGTCGTTTTGTTCCTTATGTTGCCGCCGTCCTTTGCTGTTGTCGCCGGATGCCGGACCGTGAAGCAAAGCCATCGGGTCTTGCGTCGGCGCATTTTGATTTCGGCTTCCGCTGTTCGGTCGTTTCGTCACAGACCACACCTCCTTTAGGCGTATGACCATATCATTAGCATAGGCTGCCGAACCGTTTTTATTCGGCGGCAACCAAAAAAAACGGGAAGCGCGTTTGCGGCGCTTCCCGTATGCAATACGGCCGGATGCTGGCAAACATGGCGGCCGGAGGACGGCGGGAGTCAGCGATTAATAAACGAACGCCGTTCCCACAATAATCAACAAAATAAACAAGACGACAATTAAGGCAAAGCCGTTGCCATGCCAAGCGCCCATCCCGTTCACCTCCCTGCAAAATCTACTATATGGTATGCCATTCATTGCACGAAGGAACGGGACAACTGTCGGAAAATGACAAAATAAGAAAAACGCCTTGCTAGGAAAAGCAAAGGCGTTGTTGTCGAATGATAGTTTCTTTTTATTCCCAAATGTAGGGCGTTTCCTGATACACGTAATAGTTCAGCCAGTTGACGAACAGCAAATTGGCGTGCGAGCGCCATGTGTTGAGCGGCGGCTGGCTCGGGTCGTCATTCGGGAAGTACGACTCCGGAGGCTGGATCGGCAACCCTTTGGCCAAATCGCGCTCATATTCATCTTTTAACGTGGTGGCATCATACTCCGGATGGCCGGTCAAGAAAATGCGGCGGCCGTCGTTCGAGGTGACGAGGCAAACGCCGGCTTTGTCGGCGACCGATAAAATCATGAGCTCCGGCACTTTTTCAATGTCTTCCCGCTTGACGTCCGTATGGCGGGAGTGCGGCATGCGGAACACATCGTCAAAGCCGCGCAAAAGCTTCACATTTTTGACTTCCAGCGTATGGTTAAACACGCCGAAACATTTTTCCGGCAGCGGGTATTTCGGAATGCCGTAATGGTAATACAAGCCGGCTTGCGCTCCCCAGCAAATATGGAGCGTTGATGTGACGTTTGTTTTCGTCCATTCCATAATGTCGGTCAACTCGTCCCAGTACGTCACCTCTTCAAACGGCATTTGCTCGACCGGCGCTCCGGTGATGATCATCCCGTCAAATTTCCGATGGCGGATGTGCGGGAAAATTGTGTAAAATTGATCCAAATGATGTTTGCTCGTCGTTTTCGGTTCGTGGGTCGCCGGGCGCAAAAAGGTGACGTTCACTTGCAGCGGCGAGTTGCCGAGCAGGCGCAGCAGCTGCGTTTCCGCTTTTTCTTTTTCCGGCATTAAGTTTAAAATGACGATATTGAGCGGACGAATGTCTTGCGAATACGCCCGTTCTTCGTCCATGACGAAAATGTTTTCTTGTTCGAGTATTTCTTTAGCGGGCAAGTCTTTTGGAATGTTGATTGGCAACGATGTCCCCTCCGTTTCGTTCTCCTTTTTTAAATAATTTCATTATAAAAACTTTATGGAATTTATTCAATTCATTTTTTCCATGCAAGGAAATTTAGTGCTTGAGGTGAAAAAAGGAGGTGAATTCCGTTACAGAAAAACAAACAATATAAAGAAGTTGGAATTCCTTGTTCGAAAGACCTATCGAAGGCTGAAACACATCAGGCACAATTCTATTCATCAAATCACTGCATCTTTGGTGAAAACCAAGCCAGAGTATGTAGTCATGGAAAGTTTAAACACTCATGGAATGCTAAAGAACAGAAAGCTATCGAAAGCCATCCAAGAACAAACATTCCATGAGTTCACGAGACAGATGGAATATAAATGTGCTTGGAATGGGATCAAGTTGATACTTGCCGATCGATTCTTCCCTTCGTCTAAAACTTGTAGCCATTGTGGGGCTGTAAAAGAGAAACTTTCTTTGTCAGAAAGAACGTTTGTATGTGATGAATGTGGAAATAAAATAGACAGGGATGTGAACGCAAGTAGAAACTTAAAAAAATATGGCAAGTCAATAGCCTAGCACGTAAAGCGGCTATTGATATGTACCCTTTCGTTAGTGGGGAATTGAAGCCTTCGGAGCACCACATCCAACGAGAGTAGCTTTGGCGAAATCGGGTGCGATGAACAAGGAAAGAAACATAAACTTTTATAAAGTTTGACAAAGGCTTTATAAAAGTTTTATAAGTTTTCTGTAACGGAGAATGCATGGATCCAACAGCATTTGACAATTTGAAAACGGTGTTGGAAGGGGCGGTGTATGACGCCGACTTGCAAGGGCGCATCGCTGTCGTCGACCGCCGCGATCTCGCTGATTTGGCCCGCCTGTCGCGAGAGTATGCCATTTCGTTTCAGCTCAATGGCGTGTCCAATCCGCCAGTCACTTGTACGGCGCAGCTTTCCATTGACTTTGCTGAGCTCGTCAATGAACGGCTTCATCATCACCGGGCTGGTTGTCGGCTCGCTGTCGTGTTCACCATGCCGATCCGCCGCTCGTCCGCATGCGCCATCGTTGAAGGAACGTTGCGGACGATTTGGGGGAAAGAACGGATCATTCGACAGACGCTCAGCTGGCAGTTTCCGCATGAAGGCGGTCCATACAAAAATGAAGCGATGGTCGAATTTGCCCGCCTCATTTACGAGGAAAACGCTGCCGACTTGCCGGAGATGGTGCCGTATATGATTTCTTCGCTCGAACAGCTGCAGCCGTTATCTAGTCAATAACAGTGTAAAAAGTGGAAACCAAGCGGGAAATCAGCTATGATGGGGGTGAGGTGAGAACGATGAGCGTATACGAATTCAGCGCCAAGACGATTCGCGGGGAAGAGCAGCCGCTGTCCGCCTATCGGGGCCATGTGCTTCTCATTGTGAACACGGCCAGCCGCTGCGGGTTCACTCCGCAATATCAAGAACTGCAGCAGCTGTATGACGAATATCAAAACCGCGGGTTTGTCGTGCTTGGCTTTCCGTGCAACCAATTCGGCGGCCAAGAGCCGGGAACAGAAGAGGAAATCGAACAGTTTTGCCAGTTGAATTACGGTGTGACGTTTCCGCTGTTTGCAAAGGTGGATGTTAATGGCGGCAACGCTCATCCGCTCTTTCAATATTTGAAAGAACAAGCGCCGGGGGCGCTTGGCACGAAGGCGATCAAATGGAATTTTACGAAATTTCTCGTTGACCGCAGCGGTCAAGTCGTCGCCCGCTTCGCTCCGCAAACGAAGCCGAGCGAGTTGAAGGAAGAAATGGAACAACTGTTGTGAGGCAGCAGAAAAGAAAAAGGAGGGGATGACGGTTGCGCATTCAAGCGATTGAACCGACGCCAAGCCCGAACACGATGAAAATCTTGCTTGATGAAGAATTGCCTTCCGGCATGCGCCATAACTACAAACCGGACAACATCGGCGAAGCGCCGCCGCTCATTCAAGCGTTGATGCGCATTGATGGAGTGAAAGGCATTTACCATGTCGCTGACTTTTTGGCGATTGAGCGCCATCCGAAATACGACTGGCGCGACATTTTGGCGAAAGTGCGTGAAGTGTTCGGCGAAGAAGCGGATGACGAAGCTGAGGCAAAGCCGAAGGTGAATGAACATTTCGGCGAAGTGAAAGTGTTCGTGCAAATGTTGTACGGCCTGCCGATGCAAGTGAAGCTGATCGATGGGGAGCGCGAGCATCGTGTCGGGCTGCCGCAGCCGTTTGTTGACGCGGTCATTGAAGCGCAAAAGTACGCCGGCAACATTGTTCTTGAACGCAAATGGGTGGAAAAAGGGGTGCGCTACGGCACATTTGAAGAAATTGGCCGCGAAGTGGTGGATGAGCTGTCGGCTGCCTATCCGCCCGAGCGGCTCGAGCGGATCGTCAACATGTTCCGCCGCGGCGAGCAGGAAAAAACGGCGCAGAAGCGGCCAGGCATCAAAGTGACGAGCGAGATGCTCGACGATCCGGACTGGCGCAAACGGTACGCCGCGCTCGAGCAAATGGCGGAGCCGACGGAAGATGACATCCCGGTGCTGGCCAAAGCGTTGAAAGATGAAAAAATGGCCATCCGCCGCCTAGCGACCGCGTATTTCGGCATGATCGGCGGCAAACAGGTGCTGCCGTATTTGTATGAGGCGCTGAAAGACCCGGCAGTTGCGGTCCGCCGCACGGCCGGCGACTGTTTGTCCGACATCGGCGACCCGGAAGCCATTCCGGCGATGATGGAAGCGTTAAAGGACGAAAGCAAGCTCGTCCGCTGGCGCGCGGCTATGTTTTTGTACGAAGTCGGCGATGAATCGGCGCTTCCGGCGTTAAAAGCGGCGGAAAACGATCCGGAATTTGAAGTCAGCTTGCAAGTGAAAATGGCCATTGAACGGATCGAGGGCGGTGAAGAGGCGAAAGGCTCGGTTTGGAAACAAATGACCGAAAGCCGGAAAAAAGAAAGCAAGACAGGAGAATAAAATAGGCGCGCAGTTGGGCGCGCCTGGTTCTTTGGTTAAAAAGGTTGCTTCTTGTTAGGTCGTCACGGTTGTGTTGGAGGTCGGAGCGAATTGGACAATTTCGAGCACAATAGGGGTATTTGCTGGAATGGATCCACTTCCGGTCGGAACGGTAATGGCTAACGACCCAACGCCGGTTGCTCCCGGGGTGTATGTGGAAATGTCTGCCATTTGCAAAACGCCGTTAACATATACATTAAAGTAGCTATTATTGGTTGCTAGTGTCGGCAATTCCGTCGCTTGGCTGCCATCATCCTGCAAAAAGCTGGCCGCATCGATGGTCAATGTTGCTCCTTCTGCTGTTTCAGCTGTCGTGATATAGAAAAATCTCGTGGTGCTTGGTGCCGCTTCTGTTGTGGTAGTTGCGGCGACAAACAGCTTAATTAATTGTAAAGCCATGACAATCCCCCTTTTTATTTACTTTTCATGTTACCGCTAACCCGAAGCCAAGTGAATGCCCTTCTGTTTCTCTCATATCTGAGGCTCATTGGTCATCGGTCGGCATCATACGTTCATTTGTATTGTATGGATTGGCTAGAACGGTCGACCCGACGATTGTCGTAATGAGGGGGAAATGATAGTTTCATACTATGTATATCGGTCTGCTTCACTGATGATTTTGAGTGTGAAATGGGTAGTTTGGACTATTTTTCTGTTCTGTGATCCATTGTAATCATTGGAATGGAAAGGAATATAGTGTTTCGGGCTATCTCCTGTTGTTCTGTTGTCTTGTTTGCCATTCACTTTGTAGACAGGGGTGAATATGATAATGCTGAATCCTTTGCTGATTTAGATGATCACAAAACAATCTTGGGCGTTTGGGTGAGCAAACTAATGAAACGAGCCTCTTCATCAGAAAAACATGTGATTGCCGTTCCAAAAATATACGATTGGACTCATGCGGTACTGACCGTTCCTCTTCATATGGTGCTCCACTTTCCTCCACGCGTTTTGTCGGCGGAAACGTACCAGTACAACGCGGTATCGGATGGGATCAAAATGGTGTATACGAATGACGATGAATTGAAGGAGTATGGTGATCGTGGCATTTTAGACCCAAAAAACGTATCATGGGTCAACTTGTTTATTAACGGAGTGTTGCAGCCGGAAAAACTGTATGACGTTGCGGAAGGAAAATTGACGTTAAAAACAACGGATCCGCCGCCGAAAGGAGCGCCGATCATTCTCCAATTTATCACTATCAAAATGGGGTTTTGATCGTCCCAGGATGCGGCGGCAAAATGTCCCTTGACGCAACAAAGCCTTGGAGTCGATTCTCCAAGGCTTTGTTTGTCAACGGACGAAATAATGCTCGATAAGGTCTTGAAAGAGCGGAGAGAGCTCGTTTGGCAATGCATGAAGAGGGAAAAATTTTACCTCAAGCGATTCTTCTCCGTCTTCTTTCAGCTCGCCGCCGCGGATATCGCGGGTGCGGTACACCACGGTCACCGGATAATATTGGTCGCCGTTTGGCAGCTGAACAAAATATTTTTTGCCAGAAAACACATCGATCAATTCAAGTTCACCGATTTCAAGGCCGGTTTCTTCCAACACTTCCCGCCGGCCTGCTTCCTCTGTCGATTCGCCGAGCTCCAACAAGCCGCCGGGGATTCCCCACCGTCCGTCGCGGCGCTTTTGCAGCAAAATCCGTCCACCATCATCAATGACAGCGACGCCGACGCCGACTAAAATGACCGGCCGGGTTCCGACCATTTTTCGCAGTTCTTCAATGTATCCCATCCGCTGCGCTCCTTTCGTTTCCCTCTCCGTTCGGTTATTTATTCTATGTTCGGCGGCGGCCGGCGGCCGCGGCGGCTGCTAGAGGGCGGAAAGAAATTGATGAATGTAGAGAGCCCTTTCCATCGGTCGCTTTTGAAATTCGGCAAATCCGGCTTCCCCATTGGAGAAGGACGTTTTCGCGCCGCATCGGCGCTGCATTGCCGCTGTTTAGATAGCGGGCGGACGAGCGCTTTGTTTCGCTGCCGGCGCCAAAAAAGAAGAACATAGTTTTCGCTGCCGCCGACAGCCGTCTTCGTTGATTTTTCTGCTTGAAGTATAGTATGCTGATAGCACAGCAACGATCAGAGGGAGGAGTGATGGCCATGTCGATGGCGTACGAAGAATATATGCGTCAGCTCGTGCAGCCGATGCGTGATGAGCTCGTCCGCGCTGGCTTCCGCGAACTGCGCACGAGCGAGGAAGTGGAACAGTTTATGGAGAAAGCGGAAGGAACGACCTTTGTCTTTGTCAACTCGGTGTGCGGATGCGCTGCTGGGTTGGCGCGCCCGGCGGCGACGCAGGCGGTGCTGCGGAGCGAGAAAAAACCGGATCATTTAGTCACGGTGTTTGCCGGCCAAGATAAAGAGGCGACAGCGAAAATGCGCGAGTATTTTGTCGGCTATCCGCCGTCCTCGCCGTCGATGGCGCTTGTAAAGGGAAAAGAAGTCGTTCATTTCATTCCGCGCGAAGACATCGAGTTTCATTCGATGGAAGAGGTCATGGAAAACGTGTTAGCCGCATTTGACAAACATTGCGGCTGATCGATACGCACTCTGTCATCGCGAGCTGTCCGCCCGGCGGCTTGGCACCGCTGCTTTTTCAGCCTGGGCGGGCAAGAGGTTGCCTTTTCGAAATGTCCGAATGGGTTCGCATACAACAGCGCGCCGGCGGGAACGATAAAGGCGGAGGTGATCGGCGTGCCGAAGCGGAAAAAAGACCGTTCGAAAACGGGCGTCAGCGCCCCGAATGTGAGAGGGCAAGGGACGACGGAAACGGAGACCGGTGCGTTCGCGCTTGACTCCGCCCGCAAAAAAACGAAAATTGATTAAAAAGGAGCTCCTTGTGCGGAGCTCCTTTTCCTTCATCGCCGTTAGGCGTTGGCGATGCAGCTGTAAATAAAATAAAGCAACGTAATGAGGCTGGCCGCAAAAAAGATGGTCGTCATGTTCGTTTTCCCGCCTTTCTGTCTATATTTTCCCCTTGAACATATGGTACACTATTCATATAACCATAGTATATACCAATAAAAGCAAGAAGGAAAAGCGGTTTTTGCCTTGGCAAGGGAGAGGAAGGACAATGAAAAAAGCGAAACGAATGAACGCGTTCTCCGCGTCCATTTTTGCCGAACTGGCAGCGTACCGCCAACAGCGGCGCCATCTTCATGACGAATGGATCGACTTAAGCGTCGGCAGCCCGGATTTGCCGCCGGCGCTGTTTGTGCGCGAGGCGATCGCTCGCTACGCCGGGGAGCCAAACGCCTACGGATATACATTAAAAGGCATTCGCGACTTTCACGAGGCGGTCGCCGATTACTACCGGACGGCGCACGGGGTTGTGTTGAATCCAGAGACGGAAGTGACGTATGTCATCGGGTCGCAAGACGGCCTTGTCCATTTGCCGATGGTGTTTGCTGACCCGGGCGATGTCATTTTGGTGCCGGACCCTGGATATCCGGCGTACGCTGCTGGTGTGGCCATGGCCGAAGCGGTGCCGTATTTTATGCCATTGAAGGAAGAAAACGGCTTTTTGCCTGATTTGCATGCCATTCCAGAGGGGATCGCCAAACGGGCGGCGATCATGTTTCTTAACTTTCCGGGGAATCCGGTGCCCGCCGTTGCGACCGAATCGTTTTATCGCGACGTGGTCGAGTTTGCGAAGCGGTACGACGTGCTTGTCGTCTCCGATTTTGCTTATGGCGAGCTGTATTACGACGGAAACAAACCAGTGAGCTTTCTTTCCATCCCCGGGGCGAAAGACGTCGGGGTGGAAATCAACTCGCTGTCCAAAAGCTATCACATGGCCGGCTGCCGAATCGGCTATTTGTGCGGCAATGCCGACGTGATTCGCGCGTTTGCCGAGTTTAAATCCAATTTGGACTACGGCATTTTTTGGCCGATTCAAAAGGCGGCTGCGGAAGCGCTTCGTTATGGTGCTGATTTTTGTGCGGAAAGCCGCGCCATCTATCAAGCGCGCCGCGATGCGTTCATTAACGGATTGACGGAGATCGGCTGGGAAGTGGACCGTCCGCCAGCGGGCATGTTTGTTTGGGCGAAAGTCCCGGACGGCTGGACATCGCTCTCGTTTGCGAAGACGCTGATTGACCGTGCCGGGGTTGTGGTGACGCCCGGACATGCGTTTGGGCCGAGCGGCGAAGGCTATGTACGTATTGCCCTCGTCCAGCCGAAAGATGTGCTATGCCGTGCCGTCGAGAAACTGCGGGCGAGCGGCTTGTTCGAGCGGCTGGCCGCCGACCGACGATAACGGAGGTGGGACGCGATGAAGCTGCCGGCATGGCTTCGGAAAACGCTTGTTGCCGCGATCACCGTTTGTACGTTTGGTCTTGTGACACCGCCCGCGTCGCTTCTTGCGGCCGAGGAGCCGCCAGCTGACGATGCGCCATCTTCCGATTGGCAACATAATGCTGCAAGTTCGGCGGCGGAGGCGGCTTCGCTCACCCGCGCCCAATTTGTCGAGCAGACGGTGGAAAAAGCGATGGTTCAGTCGCATGAAAAGTTTGGCCGCAAAATCGCTCCCGTGATTGAGGATGAGTTTCGCGCCGTCATTTTGCCGCGCATTGAGGAAGTGATCGCCGAGCTCGCCGGGCGCTATCCAGAAGAAGAGCTTCGCTATTTAGCCGTATCAGAAAATCCGTCTGGCGGGCAAGGCGAACGCATTTTCCATATTTACCGCGCCGATACGGGAGAAGATGTCATTCGCTTCCACGTCCGCCGTGAACATCCGCCGCAAGACGGGTATTGGTTCCAATTTCATTACCATACGCGCGATGACGGATTTCAAGCCCATTATGAATTAGGAAAAATTTATTGGTCAAAAAATACGCCGCCGAACTGGCGGACGTAGCAGGCCGCGGTTCTTTCCTTATTTTGCGCGTTTTTCCCCGCTTCTTCGTATGTTATCATTTAATAGAATACGAGATTGAAAGAAGCGGGGGACAACGATGAAACGGTTACTGATTAGTTTGCTGGCGGCGCTGTTCGCCGTTCCGCTTCTGTCGCTTTCGCCGTACCCGGCCGCGCACGGTGTGCTGCTTGAAGAAAGCGGCCTTGATGTTCAGTCGGTCCCATCGTATGATGTGCTTAGCCGCATCGTCATCGTTCCGGAGGCGGACTTTTCGCCTGAGGAAGCCAATGAGACGATTCGGACGCTTGCTCGTATTGACCGCGGCATTTTAGAGCGGGCGGCGAACCACCATATTTATATTCAATTGTTGACAGGCCCGATTACCGATGAACCGGCCGCCCGCCATTTGCGCGGGAAAACGCCGCGCGGCTATGCGCCGGGGTCAAAAACGTGGGATGAGGTGCCGGGCCTTGGCGGGTCACATTTAGTGCTCGTCCGCCTCGGCCATAGTGAAAAAGGAAAAGGGCACGGCTCGGTCAACTTAGAGCTGCATGAATTTGCCCATTCGTTAGATCACATCGTCTTTGAGCGCATTCACGAAACGGACGAATTTCAAGCGATTTGGCGCGAGGAAGCGCCGCGGCTGTTTCCTGGCGAATCTTATTTTTTAACGTATCCGGAAGAGTATTTTGCTGAATCGTTCGCCTATTATTATGCAAGCGACGAGACGCGGGAAACGCTGCGGACGGCGGCGCCGGACACATACGCCTTCATCCGCCGGCTGGCGGAGCGAGCCTCATAAGAAGGCTCTTTTTTTTCGTGATGAGAGCGGCGCTTTATGATATGATAAAGCGTGAGGTGAGGACATTGCGGCAATATTTGCAGCTATTGGAGGATATTTTGGAAAACGGCGTCGAAAAGGAGGACCGGACCGGTGTCGGCACGCTGTCGGTGTTCGGCCGCCAGCTGCGGTTTAATTTACAGGACGGATTCCCGCTCGTGACGACGAAAAAGTTACATATCCGCTCGATCATTTATGAACTGCTTTGGTTTTTAAAAGGAGACACGAATGTCCGCTATTTGCAGGAAAACGGCGTGACGATTTGGGATGAGTGGGCCGACGAAAACGGTGATCTTGGGCCTGTGTACGGGGCGCAATGGCGGTCATGGAAAGGGGCGGACGGGAAAACGGTCGACCAAATCGCCTGGGTCGTTGAGGAGATCAAGAAAAATCCGAACTCGCGCCGGCTGCTTGTGAGCGCCTGGAATGTGGCGGAGTTAGACGAGATGAAGCTGCCGCCGTGCCATTATGCGTTTCAGTTTTATGTGGCGGGCGGCCGGTTGTCGTGCATGTGGCAGCAGCGCTCCGTCGATACGTTCTTAGGCTTGCCGTTTAATATCGCCAGCTACGCGCTGTTGACGCATATGATCGCCGAGCAGTGCGGGCTTGATGTCGGCGAGCTGATTTTCACCGGCGGGGATGTCCATTTGTATAAAAACCATGTTGAGCAGGCCAAACTGCAGCTGACGCGCGAGCCGCGCCCGCTGCCAAAGCTCGTGATCAAACGGAAGCCGCCATCCATTTTTGACTATGAATACGACGATTTTGACATCGTCGGCTATGATCCTCATCCGGCGATTAAAGCGCCGGTGGCGGTGTAAAGGAGCGGAAGCGATGATCTCGCACATTGTGGCGATGGACGAAAATCGGGTGATCGGCAAAGACAACCGGCTGCCGTGGCATTTGCCGGCCGATTTAGCGTATTTCAAACAGGTAACGATGGGGCATGCCATCGTGATGGGGCGCAAAACGTTTGAAGCGATCGGCCGGCCGCTTCCCGGCCGGGAAAACGTCGTCGTGACGCGCAACCATCAGTTTCGCCCGGAAGGCTGCCTCGTGCTCCACTCCCTTGAGGAAGTCAAGCAATGGATCGCGGCGCGCGGTGATGAAGTGTTTGTCATCGGTGGAGCCGAGCTGTTTGAAGCGACGATGCCGATCGCCGATCGGCTGTACGTGACGAACATTTTCGCTTCGTTCCCCGGCGATACGTTTTACCCGCCCATTTCCGAAAAAGAGTGGAAAATCGTCTCCTATACGCCGGGAATCAAAGATGAAAAAAATCCGTATGAGCACGCCTTTCTCATTTATGAGCGGAAAAAAGCGGAATGAGTGCGGGGGCCGGTGAGCGGGAAAACAGGGCGCGTGTTGCCAAACGGCAAGGCGCGCCTTTTTGCATAGAAGCGGGGCGAAAAAGGAACGATAACCATATACAACAATGTTGGAAATGGAGGAAGACGATGAGGCATATCGTTCCGTTTATCGTCAAGCTTGCCGCTTGGAGCGTCGTTTTATTTTCGATGTTTACAATTTTTAATGCTCCGCTTTCTTTGATTTCAGTCATGACGATCATAACGGCGCTCGTTTCCTACGTCGTCGGCGATTTGTTTGTGTTGCCGCGCGTTGGAAACTTTGTCGCCGCCGCCCTTGATGTGCCGCTCTCCTTTTTGCTTGTATGGCCTGTGAGCTTTGCGTTGTTTGCCCCGACAGTCAATATGGCGTACGCCGCCTTTTTCAGCTCGCTCGCCATCGGCGCGGTCGAGGCGTTTTTCCATTTGTATATGGAAAACCATGTGCTCGAGGAGGCAGGGCGGGAAGAGGCGTATCGCTGGTATGATGAGGGAAGGTGGGCAACGGAGTTCGCCGAGGAACAGGAGTTCAAAAAAGAGGACGACCGGACGTAACGCCGGTCGTTTTCTTATAAAGAACAAAAAACTTTTCGAAAATTCCCTTTTCTTTTTGCGGATTTGTGATATAATCTACAAATCAAAGACAACTTAGAAAAGAAAGGGAACGAGAATATGGAACAACAACTAAAACGGAAACAAGGGGCGGTGTACGTCGAGGACATTTTGATCGCGTATCATACGCTAAAAGACGTTGTTTTCCATACGCCGCTGCAAAAAAACCCGCTTTTGTCCGAGCGCTACGGGTGCAACGTCTACTTGAAGCGCGAAGACTTGCAAGTCGTGCGTTCATTTAAGTTGCGCGGAGCGTACAACCGGATGAAGCATTTAACCGATGAGGAGCGAAGCAGCGGGATCGTATGCGCCAGCGCCGGCAACCATGCCCAAGGGGTTGCCTATTCATGCCGGGCGCTCGGGGTGCACGGAAAAATTTATATGCCGGCGACAACGCCTCGGCAAAAAGTGTCGCAAGTGCAGCTGTTTGGCAAAGACATGGTCGAGATCGTCCTTGTCGGCGACACGTTTGACGACTCATACAACGAAGCAGTGAAATGCGCGGAAGCCGAAGGGCGCACGTTTATCCACCCGTTTGATGACGAATACGTCATCGCCGGGCAAGGAACCATCGGTGTTGAGGTGTTAAACGACTGTGACGAACCGATCGACTTTTTGTTCGCCAGCATCGGCGGCGGAGGACTGATGGCCGGGCTGGGGACATATGTGAAAAGCATCTCGCCGGCGACCAAAGTGGTCGGCGTCGAGCCGGCCGGCGCTCCGTCGATGAAAGCGGCGCTTGAACAAGGTCATGTCGTGACGCTTGGGGAGATTGACAAGTTCGTCGACGGCGCCGCGGTCAAAACGGTCGGGGAAAAAACGTTTGCCCTATGCCGGGAAGTGCTCGACGATATCGTTGTCGTTCCAGAAGGAAAAGTATGCACAACGATTTTAGAACTGTACAACGAAAACGCCATCGTCGCCGAACCGGCGGGAGCGCTCCCGATTGCCGCCCTTGAGTTTTACAAAGAGCAAATCCGCGGCAAAACGGTTGTTTGCGTCGTGAGCGGCGGCAACAACGACATCGACCGGATGCAGGAAATTAAAGAGCGCTCGATGATTTATGAAGGGTTACAGCACTATTTCATCGTCAACTTCCCGCAGCGGGCCGGAGCGCTGCGCGAGTTTTTAGATGAGGTGCTCGGTCCGACCGATGACATCACTCGGTTTGAATATACGAAGAAAAACAATAAAGAAAGCGGACCGGCGCTCGTCGGCATCGAGCTAAAACGGCGCGAAGACTATGCGCCGCTCATTGAACGGATGAAGAAAAAAGGGTTTCCGTTCCAAGAAGTGAATAAAGATCCGAACTTATTCCATTTGCTGATTTGAACAAAAAAGCGCGAAAAAAGTCGGAAAGATTTCGCTGTATTCCGACATACTTTTTCACCGGATTGGTGTATAATATAAGTAAATCGGTGAAAAAAGAGGATTGATATTTTGCTATTCAAAAGCCTCGAGTTTCAAAACGCGTATGGGCAGAAAGTGAAGATTATCGAAATTCCTGTATTGGAGGAAGAGAACACGTACCGATTTATGATCCAGCTTCGCTTGGAGGCGTTTATTGCCAAAGTGTACCGATCAAGGACCAACCGTTCTGTTTACTCGTTCCGCGAACATTTGAAGAAAGTGCTGAAATGGCCGGTATATGAACAAATCTTTAAAGAAACAGTGTTGAAACATAACGCGTAACGATGGTTGTTTTGCCCATTGCGGCAAAACAACTTTTTTTTGGTGGGATTTTGGCCGGTTTCATTATATAATGGAAACGAGATGGCGCCGGGCATAAGAGTGAATAAAAAACAGCCGGACAGAGAGGAAAGGCAGTTTGAATGCAAAACAATGAAGAAGAAGGATGAGCGATCAATGTGGAAACGGATCATGATGATCATCGCAGTTTGTTTGCTTGCCGCGTGCGGAAAAACGATCCCGGATGCAAAAAACTGGCCGGTTGCCGATTTTACGTTCGTCGATCAATCCGGTGAACCGTTCGGACTTCGCGATTTGAAGGGAAAAGTATGGGTGGCCGACTTTATTTTTACGAACTGTGAAACGGTTTGCCCGCCGATGACCGCCCATATGGCCAAATTGAAGGAGAAGGCGGAAGAAAAAGGGCTGGACGTCGAATTTGTTTCGTTCAGCGTCGACCCGGAAGTTGACACACCGGAAAAATTGACCGCCTATGCGAAACAGTTTACGGACGACCTAGCAAACTGGCATTTGCTGACCGGATACAGTCCGGCTGAAATTAGCGAGCTGGCGCAAAAAAGCTTTAAAACGATCGTGCAAAAGCCGGTCAACGACGATCAAGTCATCCATGGCACAAGCTTTTATCTAGTCGGCCCGGACGGCAAGGTCGTCCAAACGTACAACGGTGTGCAAGATGTGCCGTACGACACGATTTTAGAGCATATTGAGATTTTGCAATCGTCGCGATAAGGCAAAAACGGCCGCAACCGTTTTGCCTTCTTTTCGTCTTTTCCCCTGTTGCGTCAAAAGGCAGGTGTCAAACATGAAACGATGGGGATGGCTAATCGCGGTGGGTTTGTTTCTTGCCGGCTGCACCGCTTTTTCAACCGGCGGGAAGCCGGAGCGTCCGCATGAAGCCGCTGTCACACCGTCAGAGGCCAAGCCGCTGCCAAAAGACATTCATCTCGTCGCCTTAGGCGACTCGTTGACGGAAGGGGTTGGGGACGGTGAAGGAAAAGGGGGGTATGTCGGCCGCCTTGTCCCGCTCCTTGCGGCAGAAGATCGAGTGCGGACGGTAACGGTGGCGAATTTCGGCAAGCGCGGCCGGCGTCTCGCTGAACTCGAGCCCGTCGTTGCCGCCCATCAAGGGGAGATTGGGCGGGCGGATTTGATTTTGTTGACGATCGGCGGCAACGATGTAATGAATGTCGTCCGCTCGCATTTTTTTGACTTGTCATATGAGCGGTTTGCCAAAGAGAGCAAGGCGTTTGCTGACCGGCTCGACCATCTGTTGATTTCACTGCGCATCGCCAACCCGGATGCGGTCATCGTGCTTGTCGGCTTATACAATCCGTTTTCAACGACGCTGCCGAACATTCCAGAAATCGATGACGTCATTGCCGATTGGAACAAGACAAGCGCGGCGGTGCTTTCCCGTTACGACCGGACGATCTTCGTTGATATTCAAGATATCTTCGCCGATCGTGATGAGCTGCTCCACCGCGATGAATTTCATCCGAACGCCGCGGGGTATGAACAGATTGCTGTGCGCGTGTACTACGCGTTGAACGAGCGAAAAGCGTGGTGGGTGAACTGATGGAAGAAAAACAGGTGAGAATAAGGAGCATGTCGTAATGAATTGGAAACGAGCGTTTTGGCTATTAGCGGTCGTCAACGCCGCTATCCTCATTCTTGCAGTTGTTTGGCTGTTTCAGCCGTCTCCGCCGGTCAAACGGCCGGTGCGCCCGCACGTAGAAGGGGCCTCATTTACCGTGTACTCGAAAAAAGCGCATTTGAACGCCGTCATTAATGATTATTTGGCGGAAAAAACGAAAGACCATCCGCTGCAATACAATGTTTGGCTTGCCGACCGCGTCTTCGTCTCGAGCGAAATCCCGATGTTCGGCCGCAATGTGGAGCTGGTCGTCTCGTTTATGCCCAAAGTAGTAAAGGGCGGGAATGTTGAGCTTATAGAACCGGCGATCTCGCTTGGCGATTGGAAACTGCCGGTGACGTACGTGCTTCGCTATTTGCAAAAGCACGCTCCATTACCGGATGAAGTGGTCATTGACCCAGAACGGGCCCGCGTCTATGTGGCGCTCGATGACATTCGCTTTGGCAACGGTTACCAAGTGGCGGCAAAAAAAATTGACCTAGCTGCTGACGAGATCGTGTTTACGTTAACGATTCCGACCCGGCAGCGATGACGTAAATGAGAGGCTGTTTCAAAAGGTTGCAGTCACCTTTTGAGACAGCCCCTTTTCCCCTTCAAGACAGGTTAGTCTATGCCGTTCGTTTTCGCATCGTTTTGAGAGAAGTCTTCCGCCTCAGGCGAAGCGGGCGGTTCATAAACGGCGCAGCCCTTTCGGGTAAAAGTTTTTCACCGTTCCTTTCACTTCTTTCCCCCAAGCGAACGGATGACCGTCGACGGCAACAAGCAGCCAGCCGCGGTCGCCGCCGGTCGGAAGCGTCTCCCCGCGCCAATATTGAGTGATTTCGCGGCTCGTGCTTGATAGATCAAGCACATGGTTCACTTCGTCTGTCTTCAGCGCCAAGGCGAGAGCGTGGTTCGGCTCAAACCGCTCTTTTTTCACCTCGCCAAGATGGAGGCCAGCGCGGATGACTTTCAGGCCTGACCAATCAGGGCATCGCTCCGGCAGCATGGCTAAATGAGAACCAAAAGAGACGATCGTTCCGTGCCGTTCTATTCGCAGCGCCGTCTGTTCGAATTGGCGGTACAGACGGACCGCCGCTTTTGGTGCGTTCGCCTTTCCCCATCGCCCGTTCCATAGCGGGGTCGGCCGCTGTTTTTGCAGTTTGGCGATAAAATGCCCTTCGCCTTTGATGCGGTGCGGCCAAAGGCGGACCGCATGTTCGAGCTCAGCCCGGTTTGTTTTCGTCCACTCGGGCCGCCCGGGCTCCATGCCGCCGGTTTTCGCAATCGGCATCATCCGCAAATCGTCATACGTCTCAAGCAGCCACTCGATGGTCTGCTCGTTTTCTTCCGGAGAGAACGTGCACGTTGAGTAGACGAGAATGCCTCCTTCTTTTAGCATCGCATAGGCGCTTTGCAAAATGCGCCGCTGCCGGGCGGCGCACTCTTCTACGTACGCCTGACTCCAAAACGAAGCCGCTTCTTCTTCTTTGCGAAACATCCCTTCGCCCGAGCACGGGGCGTCGACTAAAATTTTGTCAAAAAAGCCAGGGAACCGCTCAGCGAGCGCTTCCGGCGTCTCGTTGACAACCACCGTATTGGTCAAGCCGAGCCGTTCGACATTTTCCGCGAGTGCTTTGACCCGTTTCGGGTGAATTTCGTTGGCGACAAGGAGCCCTTTGTTTTCCATCATGGCGCCAAGCTGGGTCGTTTTCCCGCCGGGAGCGGCGCATAAGTCAAGCACCGTCTCCCCAGGCGCGGGACGGAGCGCTTCGGCGACCGCCATCGCGCTCGGTTCCTGAATGTAGTACAGTCCGGCCGCATGGTACGGATGTTTTCCCGGCTGCTCGTCCGGGCCGTAATAAAACCCGGTTGGGCAAAACGGCACCGGGGTGAGGGAAAATGGCGCCGTTTTCGCCCATGAATCCGGGTTGATTTTCAACGGATTGGCACGCAAGCCGTTGGCTTTTTCTTCTTTATAGACGGCCAAAAACTCGTCTGCCTCGTCTTGCAGCAACAGGTTCATTTTTTCCACAAATCGTTCCGGCAACATCGACACTGCTGGCTCCTTTCTGCATATGCCCCGCGCGGCTAGGCGGCACTAGGAGCGGCCACCCGGCCATTTGATTTTCGGTTCCGTTTTGTTCCAAATCCGTTTTATATTGGCGCGATGGCGGTAAACGATAAATGAGGCAAGCAGCCAGACGGCTGCCGTCAATGGAATATCATCCGTAAACAAAATAGTGTAAACGGCTGCGTACAGCGCCGTGGCCATCGATGAGAGCGAAACGTATCTCGAAAGGGCAAGGACAACAAGAAAAATAGCGATCAGCGTTAAAAAAAACAGCGGGGAATAAAATAGCACTACTCCGGCTGAGGTCGCCACCGCCTTGCCGCCGCGAAATTTGGCAAATACCGGATACATATGGCCGACCACAGCGACCGCTCCGGCCGCGAGCGGGTGAACAGGGACAGAAAAAAACATCGGCAAGCTCGCCGCCAACGTTCCTTTCAACATATCGCCCAAAATGACGATCGTTCCCGCTTTCGCCCCGAGCACGCGGAACGTGTTCGTTCCCCCAAGATTGCCGCTCCCGTGTTCGCGAATGTCGATCCCGTAGCCGACTTTCCCGACGAGGAGGGCAAATGGGATCGAACCGAGAAGATAAGCGATAAGCAAAATCAGTGCAGTCATTTCATTAAACACCCTTTACTGAACAAGTTTGTGCATGTTTCTATTTTATCATGCATGCGAAAAAACGGTAGACAGGAATTTTGCATTTCGAAGCGGCAACCGGTAAACTAAAAAGCGGATGGAAACGAACGGCCGGACGTTGGTTGTTCGTTCCGCAGCTAAAGCAAAAAGAGAGGGGCGACGACGATGAAAACGACCGTCACGTGGAATGGAAACATGTCGTTTAGCGGCCAAAGCGCTTCCGGTGTGACGATCCCGATGGATGCCGCGAAGGACGTCGGCGGCAACGATTCAGGCGCTCGGCCGATGGAGTTGTTGCTTCACGGGTTGGCGGGCTGCACCGGCATCGACATCATGTTGATCTTGCGAAAAATGCGCCTTGATGTCCGTGCGTTCTCGATGGAAGTGGAAGGGACGCGGGCTGAAGACCACCCGAAGCGGTTTACGAACATTCATATCCATTACGCCCTTGAAGGCGATTTGCCGGAAGAAAAAGTCATCCGCGCCATTCGGCTGTCAAAAGAAAAGTATTGTTCCGTCTCCCATTCATTAAACGCCGCCATTACGGCGAGCTATTCGATTAACGGCGTTCGCGGGAAGGAGACGATCTAAACAGGAGGCGGTTTGGCCGTTTTGCGCGTTAGCGCGAAGACGGTCTGACCCGTCGCGCCGGCTTATATGGTGAAAGGGATTGAACGGCTTATCCCTGTGAGTTTGAAAAAAGGTGTTTCGCTAAGTTAGGCGAAGCACCTTTTCTTTATTAGCTTAGAACGGATAGCGGCGATAGACCGTTTGGATGGACACCCATTTCGTGATCGTAAATTCATCGACCACCCACGGATTGCCAAAGCGGCCGACGCCGCTCGCCTTTGTGCCGCCGAATGGCACGGTCGGGCTGTCGTTGACCGTTTGGTCGTTAATGTGTGTCATTCCGCTTTCAATGCGAAGGGCAAGCTGCTCGCCTTCGGTCACATCCTCGGTGAAAATAGCCGAACTTAGTCCGTATTCTGTATCGTTGGCCATCGCAATCGCTTCTTCGTCGGAGCGGGCTTTCATGATGGTCGCGATCGGTGCGAACAGCTCCGTTTGTGCCAGTTTGCTTCGGTTGTCGACATCAATAAAGACAGTCGGTGTCAACACGTTGCCGACCCGCCTTCCCTCGAGCGCTACTGCGGAAAATTAAACGGTGAAATCGATGTGATTACGCCGAGCGGCAAGCGGTACACGCGGTTGATTTTTCCTTCGATTTCCGACGGCAACTCTTTCACTTTGGTCAATTCATCAACCATCTGGACGGCCTCTTCGACAAGTCCAATCGACAAATCAAGTTCCACATTGGCTTTAATCATGCTTCCACCTGTTTCGCGGGCAATGAGGTCGACGATTTCGCTGCGGTGGGCGCGCAAGTAATCCGCCGCTTTGCGAAGCACTGCTTTTTTCGTTGCTGCCGGCGTTTTCGCCCATTCCTTTTGCGCCTGTTCGGCCGTCAAAAAAGCGTCGGCCAATTGCTCCTTCGTCGCTAGGCGAATAGAGGCGATGAGCGAGCCGTCAAACGGATTGATATTGTCATATGTGCGGCCGCTTTTCCCTTCCGTCCATTCGCCGTTGATAAAACTTCGGTTCCATTGTTCAAACGATGTCATTGCATTCACCTCCACCGTATATTGTTCGACGTTTTCTTAGCGCTATACCCGGCCTGTGAAAATTTTCTATTTTTCCAATTTACAAAGACTTTACAAAAACAAATCCTTTTGTCCCTATTATTCTACTTATTCAAAAGATATAATCGGGAGGTGAAGGGAATTTCCATAGGGAAGGAGAGGAAACGATGAAGCGTTCGGAACGATGGGGAAAACGGATGTTGTCGGCATTGGCGGCAGCTGCTGTATTGGCCGCAACGCCGGTTGGGGCGGCAGGAGCGGAAAAGGGCGCCGTAGAGCCTGCCTCGGCGCACCGTTATATTGAGGTGCAGCTCCTCGGCATAAACGACTTTCACGGCCAGCTCAACGTGACGAGAAAAGTCGGCGGGCGGGAAGTCGGGCGGGCGGATTATTTGGCCGCTTATTTGAAGCAGCGGGAGGCAGAAAACAAAAACACGCTGCTCGTCCACGCCGGTGATGCGGTCGGCGCCAGTCCGCCGGTATCGGCGCTGCTGCAGGATGAACCGACGATCGAAGTGCTGAACAAACTCGGCTTTGATGTCGGTACGCTTGGCAACCACGAGTTTGACGAAGGGGTAGCGGAAATGCTGCGCCTGATCCATGGCGGGGATCATCCGGTGACCGGTGATTTCGCCGGGGCGGATTTTCCGTACGTGAGCGCCAACGTCGTTGACAAAGAAACGAAACAACCGATTCTTCCGCCGTACGTCATTCAGCGGGTCAATGGCATGCCAATCGGGTTCATCGGGGTGACATTGACAGATACGCCATCGATCGTGACACCGAGCGGCGTCGCGGGAGTCAAGTTCATCGATGAAGCAACAGCGATTAACAAAGCGGTCCGGGAACTGAAGAAAAAAGGGGTGCAAACGATCGTCGTTCTCGCCCATAACCCAGGCGTATCCAATCCGGATGGGACAAACGCAAGCGGGGAAATTGTCGATATCGCCAACAACATCGACGATGAAGTCGATGTCATCTTCGCCGGTCATAACCATGCCTATTTAAATGCAGTGGTGGACGGCAAACTGCTCGTTCAATCGTATTCGTACGGCACGGCGTTTTCTGATGTCGATTTGAAAATCGACCCGCGTACGAAAGACGTCGTCGCCAAAAAAGCGGAGATCGTGACGACCTATCATGACGGCATCACTCCGGACCCGGAAATCCGTGCCCTCGTCGAAAAATATGAAGCGAAAGTGGCGCCGCTTGTCAATCAAGTCGTCGGCACAGCAGCCGAAACGATCAACGATGAACAAAACGAAAGCGGCGAGTCGGCCTTGGGCAATTTGATCGCCGATGCCCAGCGGGCGACGATGAACACCGATTTTGCCTTTATGAATCCGGGCGGCATCCGCGCGGATATCGAACAAGGCGAGGTAACGTGGGGAGAGTTGTACAGCGTTCAGCCGTTCAACAACCAGCTCGTGAAAATGACGCTCACCGGCGCGCAAATCCGCCAGCTTTTGAACCAGCAATGGCAGCCGGCACAAACGCGCATGCTGCAAATTTCCGGCCTCCGCTATACATGGGACGACCGCAAGCCGGCGGGGAAAAAAGTCGTCGATATTCAGCTTCCTGACGGCACACCGCTGAACCCGGACGGCGAGTACACGGTGACGGTCAACAGCTTCCTGGCTGATGGCGGCGATGGGTTCACGGTGCTGACGCAAGGGACAAACCGCGAAGTAGGGCCGGTCGATTTGGATGCTCTCGTCTCGTACATTCGCGGCCTTGAGCAGCCGTTCTCGGCGCGGATTGAGGGGCGGA
Source organism: Geobacillus subterraneus (assembly GCF_001618685.1). Taxonomy (GTDB): domain Bacteria; phylum Bacillota; class Bacilli; order Bacillales; family Anoxybacillaceae; genus Geobacillus; species Geobacillus subterraneus. Next base: position 1,565,135 of record NZ_CP014342.1, read on the forward strand.
TTAACCGCCTTCCGTAACACGTGTTGACTAAAGGCGAACGGTCGCCAAGCGAATGAAGAAGGTGTCCCCCAAAGGCCCGGGGACACCTTTTCTTCGCTACAAATGGCGGGGTTGCTGCCGCTTGTGCTCGGACGACCGAAAACAGATCGTTCTAGCGAGCGTTTCTACAGCTTAAGATGCTTTTTGCTCGAATAGCTTGATGATCTCGACGATCACTTCGGCCGCTTTCACCATATTGTCGGCGGAAATGTACTCGTAGCGGCCGTGGAAGTTTTCGCCGCCAGCGAAAATGTTCGGCGTCGGCAGTCCCATATAGGACAGCTGTGACCCGTCTGTGCCGCCGCGGATCGGTTTCACCTTCGGCTCGATGCCCAAGTTCGTCATCGCTTCATGGGCGATGTCGACGATATGGCGCACCGGTTCGATTTTTTCGCGCATGTTGTAATATTGGTCATTGAGTTCAATAGAAATTCGGTTGCTGCCGTATTTTTGCGCAAGCGAGGAAGCGATGTCTTTCATGTTCGTCTTGCGCGCTTCAAATGACTCGCGGTCAAAATCGCGGATAATGTAATGAAGCTTCGTTTCCTCCACGTTGCCTTGGAAGGAAAGCAAGTGGTAAAACCCTTCATATCCTTCTGTATGTTCAGGCGCTTCGTTCGCTGGCAGCTGTTGCTGGAACTCCATGGCGATTTTGATCGAGTTGATCATTTTTCCTTTCGCCGTACCCGGATGGACGTTTTTGCCTTTGATCGTGATTTTTGCTTCCGCCGCGTTGAAACTTTCGTATTCCAATTCGCCGAGCGGCCCGCCATCGACCGTGTAGGCAAATTGGGCGCCGAATTTGGCGACGTCAAACTTGTGCGGCCCGCGGCCGATTTCTTCATCCGGTGTAAAGGCGACGCGCACTTTGCCGTGTTTGATGTCCGGGTGTTGAATGAGGTAGTGCATCGCCGTCATAATTTCTGCGATCCCTGCTTTATCGTCGGCGCCCAATAGCGTCGTCCCGTCCGTCGTAATGAGCGTATGCCCTTTGTAGTGGGCAAGCTCCGGGAAATCGTTTGGCGACAAAATGATGCCTTGTTCTTTGTTTAACACGATGTCGCCGCCGTCGTACGAGTCAATCAATTGCGGGTTGACGTTGGCCCCGGTAAATTCCGGCGCAGTGTCCATATGAGCCAAAAAACCGATCACTGGCACGTTTTTGTCCGTATTGGCCGGCAACGTCGCCATCACGTAGCCGTTTTCGTCGACCGTCACTTCTTCCATCCCGATCGCTTTCAGTTCCTCGACTAACATGTTCGCCAACTCCCATTGTCCTTGAGTCGACGGGCACGTATCGCTTTCTGGATCGGATTGAGTGTTGACTTTGACGTATCGGGTGAAGCGTTCAATGAGTTCTTGTTTCAAGGTCAATCCCCCTTTTTATGTACAAATTTGAACAACAGATCAACCATTCCTCCGTTCGAGAGGAAACGCAGGCGGTGTTTTCCATTTCATTCTATCACACGTAGCCTAAACGGTAAAAAAGAAGGCACAGCTTTGCGAGGACAGCCGGGGAGCGCAAGGCGAGGGCATTCCCCGTTTATCGGCGCATTCGACACAAAAAGCGGTTCACTGTTAGAAGAACCGCTTCCGTGTTTTTGTCTCCGGCCTTTCACATGTCACATTTTTGGCGCACGCTGCTTGTTTTTTTCGCTTTCTGCCTGTTTTCGGGCGGCAAGACTCCCCGGTGTGGCTTTCGTTTCAAGATTGTTCAAGCTTTCTTTTGTTTTGTTGTCCATCGTCTTTGACCTCCTTGCCATATTTATGAAGTGGATATCGGGACGAATCATTGGTATGATCCGCCATTTTCCGACTATAGTGTTTGCTCGTTTCCCGCTATTATGCGCAAAAGCCGATGGGCTGCATATGTCAATGTGCGGTATAATGAGAAGGGCGGGTCAACCTTGCGAAAGCCGCACTTGGCCGTCCAGAACGGACAAAGTAGACGGAAAGGGGGAGGGCAAACGATGTCATTTAGTTACGTATCCCATCTTTATTGCCCGAAATGCGAACATACATATGATGTCGATCACGTGCATCAGCTTTGCGAATGCGGTTCGCCGCTTTTGGTCGCCTATGATCTGGAGGCGATGCGCCAAGAAGTGGTGAGGGAAGCGCTCAAGGAACGCGAACCGAGCTTATGGCGGTATCATGAGCTATTGCCGGTGAAACGCCCTGAACATATCGTCTCTTTAGGGGAAGGAATGACGCCGCTCGTGCCGATGCCGCGCCTTGGCCGGAACATCGGCATTGACTCGCTCTATATGAAAGACGAAGGAGTCATTCCGACAGGAACGTTTAAAGCGCGTGGAGCGGCGGTCGGCGTTTCTAAGGCAAAAGAATTAGGGGTCAAACAGCTTGCCATGCCGACAAACGGCAACGCAGGGGCGGCGTGGTCGCTTTATGCCTCTCGGGCGGGCATTCGCGCGACGGTGGTCATGCCGGTCGATGCGCCGGAATTGACGCGCAAAGAATGCGCCATCGCAGGAGCGGAATTGTATTTCGTCAACGGTTTGATCAGCGATGCCGGGCAAATCGTGGCGAAAGCGATCCGCGAATGCGGCTGGTACGATGCTTCTACATTAAAAGAACCGTACCGGATTGAAGGAAAGAAAACGATGGGGCTTGAGATCGCCGAGCAGTTCTCCTGGCAGCTTCCGGATGTCATTTTGTACCCGACTGGAGGCGGCGTCGGGCTCATCGGCATTTACAAGGCAATCAAAGAACTGCAGGCGCTTGGCTGGGTGAGCGGCAAGATGCCGCGTCTTGTCGCCGTGCAAGCCGAGCATTGCGCGCCGATCGTGAAGGCGTGGAACGAGAAAAAGCGCGAATCGGAGTTTTGGCCGAATTCCCATACGGTGGCGTTTGGCATTAACGTCCCGAAAGCGCTCGGCGATTTCCTTGTGCTTGAGGCGGTGTATGAAACGGACGGCTGCGCCATTGCGATCAGCGATAAGGACATTTTGGCGGAACAGCGGGCGGTGGCGAATTTGGAAGGGGCGTTCATTTGTCCGGAAGGGGCGGCGGCGTTCGCGGCGGCCCGCAAGCTGCGCGGGAGCGGCTGGATTCGCGACGGGGAGACGGTCGTCGTACTCAACACGGGGACGGGATTGAAATACGCCGATTTGATTCAAGTCGCCCCGCCGGTGCTCGAGCGGGGGGATGAGCTGCCAAGGAGCGGACGATAACGGAAATATGGCACTGAAAAACGAGGGTTCTTGACCAAAGAGCCCTCGTTTTTGTTTAGTCCGTTCAGAAAAGCAGTAAGGCGATGCCGAGTGGTTACCAAAAGCGGAATCGCGCCGTCGATTCGGCGAACCGTTCTTCTTTAAACGGATTGGCGGTCATCGAATACCCGCGTTCTTCCCAATAGCCCGGTTCGTCTTCTTTCATAAAGCGGATGCCTGACGCCCATTTCGCTCCTTTCCATAAGTAAAATGTTGCTGGTGGAATAAAGCGGAGCGGGTAGCCGTGTTTGGGCGAAATGTCTTGCCAATCGTGATGGTTGTCTTTCCACCGATAGACAAACAGCGCATCGTCGCTCATTAACGCGTCAAGCGGCAAGTTCGCGGAATAGCCAAACCGGTCGCCGTTTAAGTAGCCGTAAATTTTCACGTACTTCACATCGGGCTCTAATTCGACAAAGCGCAAAAATTCGCGGAAGGCAATGCCTTCAAACGTCGTATCAAATTTCGACCATGTCGTGACGCAATGCATATCGACGGTGGAAATCGTTTTGGACAGCGCCATCACTTCTTGATAGGAGAAGGAGACCTCCTTTTTGACCTCGCCGAACAATCGAAATTCCCATGTCGCCTCATCAAATTTGTACACGTCCCCTTCATGCAAAATCGGCCATTTTTCCGTCTCAAACTGGCCGGGAGGAAGTTGTTTTGTCATGGTGTGCACTCCTTTGGAATGAATGTTTTCTTGTATTTAATGATACGAAAGGAAAGGGAGAGGATGCAACGAGAGAAAGGGAAGAAGCGGAACTCGAAACAACATCCCCATGTGATCAAACGATCGTTCATTCGCCCGCAAGAATAATTTTTTCCTTTCATGCACACCGTATCCAATAGGACCTTCATCATGGAAAATGGAAGAGATAGGAGCGTGATGCCGATGGCCGTACAAAGCGAACGGCGATGGATCCTTTTTGCGCTTGGCGTCATCGCCCTTTATGTGTCCCCGCTGTTTATCCTTGGCGAGAATGCGCACATTCGCGTTCACGATAATTTGGATTCCAACATCGCCTGGTATAAAGTGCTCGCTGAAAGCGGGCAAATCACCGGGCCGCTTGATGCGAACATTCCGCAAATCGCTAACGGCGAATTGTCGAGAAACGCCCTTGGCTCGGAGTTGACCGGCATCGTCTGGCTACATGCTCTGTTTCCCACGATGACCGCCTATGCGCTCAGCCAGACGATCACAAGGGTGGTGGCGTTTTTAGGCATGTATTTGTTGTTGAAAACGCATTTCCTGCCTGAGCCGCGGTGGATGGCTGTTCGCATCGGCGTGGCGCTCGCCTTTGCGCTGACGCTGTTTTGGCCGTCAGGGATGTTAAGCACGCTCGGCATGCCGCTTGCGCTTTGGGCGTTTTTGAACATCCGGAAGGGAGAGCGGTCGTGGAAAAATTACGCCGTGCTGACGCTTCTTCCGTTTTATTCGAGTTTTGTGCTCGGTTTCTTTTTCTTTCTTGCCGCTATGGGCGCGCTTTGGCTTTTGGATGTGCTGCGCGGAAAGGGGTGGAACATCCATTTTTTCCTTTCCATCGCGTATATGACGCTGCTTTATTTGCTGGTCGAGTACCGGCTTGCGTACTCATTTTTATGGGAGGATGAGCCGACGAGCCGGGATGAGTACTTCCACGCGCGCCTGACGTTTTGGCATTGTGTCCGTTTAACATGGAAAAACTTTCTTCTCGGCCATCATCACGTCATGACCGAGCACACGTTTTTTATTTTACCGGTCTGGTTCATCGCGTTGTTCCTCATTTACGCTAACCAACGATGGAAAGAGGAACGGGTGTTTCTTTTCTTGTTTGGGCTGAATTTCGCGCTGTCGGCATGGTACGCCTTTTGGTTTTATAAAGGGTGGCTGCCGCTGACCGAGCGATTTCATTTTTTAGATACGTTTAACTTCGCCCGCTTCCATTTTTTGCGTCCGCTCATCATTTATGTGCAGTTTGCGCTGGCGTTGAAAATCATGTGGCAATCGAGCGAAAAGGGGAAAACGTGGGCGAAACGGTTGTTAGCGGCGCAAATCATTCTTGTGTTTTTGATTAACGAGGAACTCGTCTTCCGTTATGAACCGACGGTGAAACAATTTTATGCGGAAGAACAGTTTCAACAAATCAAACAATACATCGGGCTTCCCGTATCCGAGTACCGCGTCGTCAGCATCGGCCTTCATCCGGCCATCGCCCAATACAACGGGTTTTACACGCTTGATACGTACAACAACTTTTACCCGTTGTCATACAAATACGAGTTCCGCAAAATCATTGAACGTGAACTGGCGAAAAGTAAAACGATCCGCACGTATTTTGATGAGTGGGGCGGGCGCTGCTACATCTTTACGTCAGAACTCGGGAAACGGTATATGTTTACAAAACAGTCGAAAAAACGGCTGAAAAACTTGCAGTTAAATACGAGGCAGTTAAAAAAAATGGGCGGTCGCTATCTTTTCTCGGCTGTTCCGATTGACAATGCGGCTGAAAACAGGCTTGTACTCGAAAAAGTATTCACTTCCGATGAATCGGCATGGACGATTTATTTGTATAAAGTACAATAGAAAGAAAACAAAACACAGCGGCTTCCTATTGGAAGCGGGAGCCGCTGTGTTACGGAGCTTAGCCGCGAGGTTGATCGAGCCGTGCAAGCTGCCTGTCGTGCCACCTTGAGAGCAGCCATAGGGCAATCAGCGTCCCGATCAATGTACATAACATATCCCATTGCGTGTCCCAAATATCGCCTTGCGTGCCCAAAAAAGTCTTTTGATGCCTTTCCTCCTTTGGAGATCATGGACACGAGCCATTCGATGATCTCATACAGGGCGGCGATGGCGAGCGACATGCTTGTGATGATCGTGAAAAGCCAAGCGCCGCGCGGCAACGGTGTTTTCCTCAGTAAAATTTCCCGGAGGACGATCGCAAATGTCCCTTTGAGGAAATGACCAAACCGGTCGTAATGGTTGCGTTCGAAATGGAACGCCTCTTTGATCCAGTTGAAAAAGGGAACTTTGGAGTAAATGTAATGGCCGCCGATCAACATGATGATCGCCAACATGGCGACGATGACATACGACATCGTTGTCAGCCGAAAGCGTTGGTAAAGGGCGGTCACGATCACAAGCCCAATGAGCGCCGGAGTGACCTCGAGCGCCCATACCGCATAACTGGTCGGGCGAATGGCCGACCAGACGAACACGGCGGCGACAATCAGCAATAACAATCCATGAACGCGGGTTTGTCTTGCCTGCTCCACTTGTTTTCCTCCTTGGAACAGCGAGATTTGTCTATGGTCATTATTCGGAAAAACACGGATTTTATACAAATCATTTTTCGAGAGTCGGTGATTGAAGGGAGAACGCCGCTTCATGGCACTATTTCTCAAATAGAAAAACCTTGCAGCATCAGTTCTTCCTTTCACACGTTCGCTCATCGATCAAGAGAAACAGTTGGTTTTCACCGGCCTTTTCGAGCGCCTGATGAAAACGGCGGAGTTTTCAAACGGTGATCAGGACTAGAAAGAAAGGGAGAAGAGGCCAGCGAGGTAAGACAGGAGGTTCGGGTAGGGAAACATTCCTAATTTTCGACGAGAACACGAATGTATATTCGCATTTGCTTCATTCAATGGTATAATGAAACATGCACAGCTATATGCAGGGTGGGCAGTGGCCACTCCCCGAATGAAAGGGGGTGGTGCTGATGGTGACGATTGCCGATGCGCTGACGCTCATGATTGCGTTTGCGTCGCTCGTCGTTGCGGTGATCGCCGTCGCAAAAGACAAAAAGTAACCCACCCTGCTAGGCCGAGGCGAGGGTAGGTTACGATGCCCGAGGCTTGGGCCACTGCGCTTCTTGCAGCGGCTGTGCATGCAGGGCATTGGTGGCCGCCAGTGCCCTGCTTTATTGTACGTTTCCGTTTCTTTTATTATACGCGTACAAAGTAGGTGATGACAAGAACTTTCCAAAAAGAGACGGCGAATATCGAAAAGAGGAAAAATGGTGTTGACTCTTTCGATTTTTTATAGTAAATTTCATATTGTCGTTCTGATGCTCAAAGCATGAAAGAAAAAAGAGCAAAAAAGCTTGACAAATATTTTGATTGGTTTATAATAAATATCGTCGCCATTGCCTAGTGGTGATAGCGGAGAGGAAACACTCGTTCCCATCCCGAACACGGAAGTTAAGCTCTCCAGCGCCGATGGTAGTTGGGGCCAGCGCCCCTGCAAGAGTAGGTCGCTGCTAGGCATAGAAGATGGAGTATTAGCTCAGCGGGAGAGCACCACGTTGACAGCGTGGGGGTCACTGGTTCGATCCCAGTATACTCCACCATGATGGGGCGTTAGTTCAGGGGGAGAACGCTTCGCTGGCAGCGAAGAGGTCAGGGGTTCAAATCCCCTACGCTCCATTGATCATGCGGTCGTGGCGGAATGGCAGACGCGCTAGGTTGAGGGCCTAGTGGGGGCAACCCCGTGGAGGTTCAAGTCCTCTCGACCGCATCGCTCCAAACAGTTACGGAGGAGTACCCAAGTCTGGCTGAAGGGGTCGGTTTCGAAAACCGATAGGGGTGTCACAGCCCGCGGGGGTTCGAATCCCTCCTCCTCCGCCATATAAAGTCGGAATTTCATATTATGCCGACTTAGCTCAATTGGTAGAGACGAGCATCCGCTTCATCGAATCAGCTGCGAGTTGCCTCGACGCATCCATCTTCCATGGAATAAGCGAGTAGAGGAAGAGGCACAGAGCTCAATAGCGAGCCAGTTTCCTGATCTGTATTATGCCGACTTAGCTCAATTGGTAGAGACGAGCATCCGCTTCATCGAATCAGCTGCGAGTTGCCTCGACGCATCCATCTTCCATGAATAAGCGAGTAGAGGAAGAGGCACAGAGCTCAATAGCGAGCCAGTTTCCTGATCTGTATTATGCCGACTTAGCTCAATTGGTAGAGCAACTGAATCGTAATCAGTAGGTTGCGGGTTCAAGTCCTGCAGTCGGCATCATTGATCACGGAGGGGTAGCGAAGTGGCTAAACGCGGCGGACTGTAAATCCGCTCCCTTTGGGTTCGGCGGTTCGAATCCGTCCCCCTCCATTTGTTTATTTCCTATAAGCGGGCCTATAGCTCAGCTGGTCAGAGCGCACGCCTGATAAGCGTGAGGTCGGTGGTTCAAGTCCACTTAGGCCCATCTCTTATGTTGGACGGCAAGAGTCATTCTTGCCGTTTTTGTATGATGGCTGACGGTGCAATGTGCTCCGTTTCTCATCCTGAACTGAGAAGTTCTTCGTTTCCACATGTGAGTAGCCGGCTTTCATTTTGTAGTAACAAGACATCGTTCATGCCTGCTATCCGGCGACGTAAGGGGGCTGACCCAAAAGGTCGTCTACCTTTAAGATAGGAACAACATATAGTGTGGCAGAAACAGTCAGTACGTATATATAGCGGTGAAAGAGGGTGTCCCGAAAGGATCGGGACACCCTCTTTTCTTGTTTGAACATCATTGCAAAGGTTGCCTTTGACATGGAACGGTCGTTCGGTTGCCTACTGGACATACTTCCCATAGTCCGGGACAGCGATGCGGTCAAAATCACGGGCGAGTTTTGTCAGTCCTTCGCGCAGCTCTTCGCCGGAGACAGGGGCGCCGTGCCCGGTGATGGCAACTGACGGAAGGAGCGCCGCTAACTTGCGCACTGACTCGCGGGCAGCGTCCCAATCGATGGTATAATAGCGCGGCGGGCCGCTAATCTCTGTTTGCTGGATCAATACTTTATACAGCGAGTCTTGACGGACGGTGACGAACGCGTCGCCGGCGATTAAGGCGGCATCGCGCGGCCGGAATAAGGAAATATGGCCTGGGGTGTGTCCCGGTGTGTGGATCCAGCGGAACTCCGGCAAGTGCGGGACGGTGCCGTCCGCAGGGAGCGGCTGGACGCGGTTGCCTAACTGAATCGGCTCGTTCGGAAAAAACGGTGAGATTTTGGCGATGAAGCCACCCTCGACGGAAGCGTCCGGCTCAGGGTAGCGGACTTTCCCAGTCAAATACGGGAGTTCGGCCGAGTGGGCATACACCGGGACGTTCCAATGTTCTACGAGCTCGACAATCGCCCCGACGTGGTCAAAATGGCCGTGGGTTAAAATAATGGCTTGCGGACGGCTGCCTTCTCCAAACCGTTGTTCCACAACAGAAATAATGTCATCCGCCGATCCCGGCATGCCAGCGTCGATCAAGACGAACGCGCGGTCGTCCGGGCGGCCGACAAGACAAATGTTCACGATTTGGATCGTATGGCAGTACAAATCGGGAAGCACGCTGACGCCGACACCGCTTGCTGCCGATGTCGCGGGAATGAAACGGTAGTCTTCTCCATAGTGCAGCTGTTCATCAGTCATCGAGATCCCCTCCTGCGAATGATCGTCCAACGATAGCATGCCGCACCATGGCATGACGTATACAAAACAGTGCCAGATCCATCAAGGAAATCCACTGTCTAACTCGACAAGGATCACCAAAGAATGGTACGATAGGGAAAAACGAATGGATAAAGGAGGCAAAGCGGATGAGCATTTTGAAAAAGGGGTTGGCGTTTGGGCTTGGACTAGCCATTGCCAGTAAAGAACAAGCGGAAAAATTGATCGATGAGTTGGTCAAAAAAGGAGAGCTGTCGCTCGATGAATCGAAAGAAGTGATCGACCAATGGAAGCAGCAAACCGAAGCGCGGAAAGCGGAAGTGCAGCGGCTTGTGCGTGAGCAAATCAAACAAGTGATTGACAAGCTTGATTTAGCGACGAAGGAAGATGTGCGGCAGCTCGAGGAACGGATCCGCCGCCTCGAAGAAAAGGAACAAAGCGGGCAGTAAACTGTTACCGGCTGTCCGCTTGCTTTTGGCCGTTGTAAGGGAGATGGTCGGATGATCGGGAAGCGGATGCGCCATATTGGCCGATACCATGAAATTGCTGTCGCCTTGCTTCGGCACGGGTTCGGGATGATTGTTGACGAGCTCGGTTTTTCGTCCTTTCTTTCCTTGCCGCCGCGCGGGCGGGCAGAACAGGGGAAGCGGGAAGGAAAGACGGTTGGGGAACGTCTCCGCCTTGTGCTTGAGGAGCTCGGCCCGACATTTATTAAGCTCGGGCAAATTGCCAGCACGCGGCCGGATTTGATTCCTGAATCGATCATCCGTGAGCTCGAAAAGCTGCAAGACCAAGTTCCGCCGTTTTCGTTTTCCGAGGTCCGCCGGATTGTGGAAGCGGAGTTAGGCGGTTCCCTAGAGGAGCTTTTTCGGTCATTTGACGAAACTCCGCTGGCGGCTGCTTCGCTCGGGCAAGTACATCGGGCCGTTCTTCCTTCCGGACAAGCTGTTGTGGTGAAAGTGCAGCGCCCGCATATTGCGGTGCGGATTGAGACGGATTTGGACATTTTGCAGGACTTAGCGATGCTCGCGGAACGGCGCTTAGATTGGGCGGCGTCTTATCGGCTATCTGAGATCGTTGATGAACTGGCCAAATCGCTGCGGCAAGAGCTCGATTATACGGTCGAGGCGCGTCACGCCGAAACGTTTGCGAGTCAATTTGCCGGTGATCCATCGATGTATGTCCCCGGCGTTTTTTGGGAATATACAACGAAAACGGTATTGACGATGGAATATGTGGAGGGAATTAAGCTCGGGGAAATCGAGCGGCTGAAAGAGAGCGGCTATTCGTTAAAAGCACTGGCGGAACGCTTGACTGTCTCAATGTTGAAGCAAATGTTCGAACATGGTTTTTTCCATGGTGATCCTCATCCTGGCAATGTATTCGTTCTCCCCGGCGGAGTGCTGGCCTTCATTGATTTCGGCTTAATGGGACGTCTCCGCCCGCATGTCAAGCACCACCTTTCGTCGCTTGTCATCGCCTTGATGCGGCAAAACACGGACGGGGTGTTGAACGCGATTTATGGCCTCGGCCTTGTTCCAGATGAGGTGGATGAAGGGAAACTGCGCGACGATATGGACGAGTTGCGCGAGAAGTATTATCGCGTTCCGCTTGGTGAGGTGAGCCTCGGCGAAGCGGTCGGAGATCTTCTGACGGTGGCGTTTCAGCATGGCATTCGCATTCCGAGCGACTTGACGCTGTTAGGGAAAGCGTTGTTGACGGTCGAAGGAGTGGTGGAGACGCTGGATCCGCAGTTTCGTGTGATGGATGTTGCTGAACCGTTCGGAAAAAAATTACTGAAAGAGCGGCTTCGGCCCGACCGCGTGGCAGAAACGGCGTGGAAGCGCGTGGCCGATTATGGCGAGTTGCTGCTTCGGCTGCCGGACAGTGTCAAGGAACTGACGAAGGTCATGCGGCGCGGCAAACTTCAGCTCGAGATGACAGCGTCAGACCTTGAGGCCCTTTTGCGTAAGCTCGATCAAATTAGCAACCGACTGTCAATTAGCATCGTTCTTCTTTCGGTGAGCATCGTCATGGCTGGCATGATGATCGCGTCATCGCTAGGACGGCAGTCGATGATGTTATGGAAAATTCCGGTCATCGAAATCGGGTTTGGGATAGTGGCGATCATGTTTGGTTGGTTGCTTTATTCCATTTTCCGTTCAGGAAAGCTTTAGCTCGGGTGTATGCCGTATGGAACTTAATGTTTCGAAAGGGTCATTTATATTTGAGTGAAACGCGAGAAGGCGGTGGTGTAGTAGGAGCCACTGTTGATTATGATACGTTTTCCAATTAAGGGGAAATTTGCGCGATCCGCTTTCTTTTTTGGCGAAATGCGGCCAATTTGGGCGCGGCAGCCGTTTTTCACCGGCCTTCTAGGATGGGAAGAAGTGGATGTGTATATGCAGTGGTGAAGTGGGCGTCTCACCGCTTTTTGAGACGCCCGCGTAAATGCGCGATTCCGTCTATGAGGGAGGGACGGAAGAATATCTATCACTACACAAAAACCCTGCCGCTTTCGCTATCAGGGGATTCACGCAGGGCGGTGGTTTGCCTGGATGCGAACGAGAAAGCGGGTCGCTCCATAGGCAATGAATACGATAATTAAATCGATGAGGAAGAGATGGAACTCGCGCAACCCTCGGTGCAGTTCAAGCAAGCCAAGCCACTGTTCAAGTGAAGCGAGTCCGAAAGCAAATATTGCGCTCAACAATATCGTATATAAATAAAAATTTTTGTTGTGGTTCGTGCAATATTGGTAAAGCAGCAAAAAGCCGACTGGCAGCACCGACGCGGTAATGTTTAAGGCAAACGGCAAAAACGGTGTCAAAAAATAACGGGGCGACAAATACATGGCGTTTTCTAAGGCGATGTAAGCATAGGTCCATAAAACGTGGACAGTATAGCCAAAGAAAAAGATTTCGAAGATCCGTTTCCGATCGACGGTGAAAACCAGCAACACTAAAGGAGCGATGAGAAACGCGAAGATCAACCAAAACGGTCACGTTCCGACGCTGGAGTAATCGTTCCAATACGATTGGAGCAGCCTGTGCAACTGTTCACGTGTTTGGTCGATGTCTTTCCAATATGCTTGAGCGTTCACAAACAATCCCCTCCTTTGCCTGTCTTTGTTTATCATGTTGCATAATCGAACGGGATATGCAACAAACGTCTGTCTCAGGCGGCGTAAACGGTGGAAAAAGAGGAAAACGCTGTTTCAGGCGCTGTGATTTCGGGGAAGATAAAGGACAACTGTGTTTTCTGCCGGCTTGCCGCGGCTGTGCATAGAGGCGGTGTACGAAAGGCAGACGATTTTTCCGTATTTTCCATGAACTCGGCAGGATTTTCATCCCTAAGAGGCGAAACTAGTACAACGAAAAGAGGAACGAGGAAGGAGAGAACCCGATGTCCATTGTCAATCCAAGTCGGGAAGAGATCGGCGACATTTTGCGGAAGGCGAAGCGGATTGCTGTGGTTGGCCTGTCCAACAACCCGGAACGTGAGTCGTATATGGTAGCGAAGGCGATGAAGGATGCCGGATACGAAATTATTCCCGTCAATCCGATGATTGATGAATGGGAAGGCATTCCGGCGGTCGACAAACTGACCGATATCGAAGGGCATGTTGATATTGTCGATGTGTTTCGCCGTTCCGAACATTTGCCGGAACTCGCCCGCGAGTTTGTTCAAATCGACGCCGACGTGTTTTGGGCGCAACTTGGCGTTGTGAACGAAGAAGCGTATCGCTTTTTAAAAGAAAAAGGCTATACGGTTATTATGGACCGCTGCATCAAAGTGGAACATGCGCTCACGAAGCGCGTATAACGACGAAACGGCCATCTTCCCTAAGATGGTCCTTTCGTTTTTTCGGCGCATTTGTCCGATTTTGTCAGGCGGTGTCAAAAGACAATGGACAGCTGGGCGTTTTATGGTACAATAAAACAGAAACAGATGTTCTTGTTTTGGCAGGAAAGGGTGGTCTTGTGGCAAAGCGATCGGTATATGAATATAACGAAGAGGCGATTCAAGTATTAGAAGGGCTTGAAGCGGTGAGAAAGCGGCCGGGGATGTACATCGGCAGCACTGACAGCCGCGGCTTGCACCATCTCGTCTATGAAATTGTCGACAATTCGGTTGACGAGGCATTAGCTGGATACGGAAACTACATTCTTGTCCAAATACATAAAGATCACAGCGTCACCGTTTTGGATGAAGGGCGCGGCATGCCGGTTGGGATGCATAAGCTCGGCAAGCCGACGCCGGAAGTGATTTTGACCGTGCTGCATGCCGGCGGCAAGTTCGGTCAAGGCGGGTATAAAACGAGCGGCGGTTTGCACGGGGTCGGGGCGTCGGTCGTCAACGCCTTGTCTGAATGGCTTGTTGTCACCATTCACCGCGACGGCTTCATCTATCGGCAGCGGTTTGAGAACGGCGGCAAGCCGGTGACGACGCTTGAAAAAATCGGGACGACAAACAAAACCGGGACGATCATTCAATTCAAGCCTGACCCGGCGATTTTCAGCACGACGGTGTTTGATTACGAAACGTTGAGCGAGCGGCTGCGCGAATCAGCGTTTTTGTTAAAAGGGCTGAAAATCGAACTTGTTGATGAGCGGACCGGGATGTGTGAAGTGTTTCATTACGAAAATGGAATTGAAGCGTTTGTCGCCTATTTGAATGAAGAAAAAGACGTGCTCCATCCGGTCGCCTATTTTGCCGGCGAGCAAAACGGCATTGAAGTCGAGTTTGCCTTCCAATTTCATGACGGCTACTCGGAAAATGTCTTGTCGTTTGTCAACAACGTGCGCACGAAAGACGGGGGCACGCACGAAGCCGGGGCGAAAACAGCGATGACGCGTGTCTTTAACGAATACGCCCGCCGCGTCGGCTTATTGAAGGAAAAGGATAAAAACCTTGAGGGGGCCGATATTCGCGAAGGGCTGTCAGCCATCGTTTCGGTGCGCATTCCGGAGCATTTATTGCAGTTTGAAGGGCAGACGAAAGGCAAGCTTGGAACGAGCGAGGCGCGTTCAGCCGTCGATGCGGTCGTGTCTGAACAGCTGACCTACTTTTTGCAGGAAAACCCGGATGTGAGCGCGATGCTCATTAAAAAAGCGATCCGGGCGTACCAAGCGCGCGAGGCGGCTCGCAAAGCACGCGAAGAGGCGCGAAGCGGCAAAAAGCGGAAAGGGAAAGAGGCGCTGTTAAGCGGCAAGCTGACGCCGGCGCAAGGGCGCAATCCGCAAAAAAACGAACTGTATTTGGTCGAAGGCGACTCGGCGGGCGGTTCGGCGAAGCAAGGGCGCGACCGCCGCTTCCAGGCGGTGCTGCCATTGCGCGGGAAAGTCATTAACACCGAGAAGGCAAAGCTTGGCGACATTTTGAAAAACGAGGAAATCAATACGATCATCCACGCCATTGGCGGTGGTGTCGGCGCCGATTTTTCGCTTGAGGACATTCACTACGACAAAGTGATCATTATGACGGACGC
This sequence comes from Geobacillus subterraneus, assembly GCF_001618685.1. Lineage (GTDB taxonomy): Bacteria > Bacillota > Bacilli > Bacillales > Anoxybacillaceae > Geobacillus > Geobacillus subterraneus. Next base: position 1,580,298 of record NZ_CP014342.1, read on the forward strand.
TGACACGGACGGCGCCCATATTCAAGTGCTGCTGCTGACGTTTTTTTACCGTTACATGCGCCCACTCATCGAGGCGGGGAAAGTGTACATCGCCTTGCCGCCGCTTTATAAAATCAGCAAACGAAGCGGCAAAAAGGAAACGGTTGAGTACGCGTGGACGGATGAACAGCTTCGGGAGATCACGAAAAAAATGGGCCGCGGCTACACGATTCAGCGCTACAAAGGGTTAGGGGAAATGAACGCCGACCAGCTGTGGGAAACGACGATGAACCCACAGACGCGCACGTTAATCCGCGTGCGCATCGAAGACGCCGCCCGCGCCGAGCGGCGGGTGACGACGCTCATGGGCGATAAAGTCGAGCCGCGCCGCAAATGGATTGAAACGCACGTCGCCTTTGGGCTTGAGGAGGAGCCAGGCTGGATCGGCTGATGGCGGCTTGAGGCAAGCCGCCTTTTTGGCGTTGATGTTCGTTAGGAAAGGAGAATGACGATGGCAGAACGATTGTTGGAATTGCCTTTAGAAGATGTGCTTGGCGACCGCTTTGGCCGCTACAGCAAATACATTATCCAAGACCGGGCGCTGCCTGATGCGCGCGACGGGTTAAAGCCGGTGCAGCGCCGCATTTTATATGCCATGTATGTCGATGGCAATACGGCCGATAAGCCGTTTCGCAAAGCGGCGAAAACGGTCGGAAACGTGATCGGCAACTTCCATCCGCACGGCGATTCGTCCGTGTATGAGGCGATGGTGCGAATGAGCCAGGATTGGAAGCTGCGCAACGTGCTCATTGAAATGCACGGCAACAACGGGAGCTTGGATGGCGACCCGCCGGCGGCGATGCGCTACACGGAAGCGCGTCTGTCGGCCATCGCCGCTGAGCTGCTTCGCGACATTGACAAGGAGACGGTCGCCTTTGTGCCGAACTTTGATGATACGACGGATGAACCGACTGTCCTGCCGGCGATGTTTCCGAACTTGCTCGTCAACGGTTCGACCGGCATCTCAGCCGGCTATGCGACGGACATTCCGCCGCATGCGCTCGGCGAGGTGATCGATGCCGTCCTGCTTCGGGTTGATCGGCCGGATTGCACCGTGGACGATCTAATGACTGTTCTTCCCGGCCCCGATTTTCCGACGGGGGGCATCATCCAAGGGAAAGACGGCATTCGCAAAGCATACGAGACCGGGCGCGGGAAAATCATCATCCGCGCCAAGGCGGCGATCGAGCAGGCAAAAGGCGGCAAAAGGCATATTGTGATTACCGAGTTGCCTTACGAGGTGAACAAAGCGAACTTAGTGAAAAAGATCGATGAGCTGCGCCTGGACAAAAAGCTCGACGGCATCGCCGACGTCCGCGACGAAACGGACCGGAACGGGCTGTCGATCGTGATTGAACTGAAAAAAGATGCCGATGCTGAAGCGATTCTCAACTATTTATACAAAAACACCGACTTGCAAGTGCCATACAGCTTCAATATGGTGGCGATTCACGAGCGCCGGCCGAAGCTGATGAGCTTGCCGGAACTGCTTGATGCGTACATCGCCCACCGGAAGGACGTTGTTACGAACCGTTCGCATTTTGAACTGAAAAAAGCGAATGAGCGGAAACATATCGTGGACGGCTTAATTAAGGCGCTTTCCATTTTAGACGAGGTAATTGCGACGATTCGCGCCTCAAGCGACAAGCGGGACGCCAAAGACCGGCTGATCGCCAACTACGGATTTACCGAGGCGCAGGCGGAGGCGATCGTGACGCTTCAGTTGTACCGGCTGACGAATACGGACATTGCCGCACTCCGGCAAGAGGCGGAAGGGCTCGACAAAACGATCGCCGAGCTGACCGCGATTCTCGCTGACGAGAAAAAGCTTCTTGCGGTTATTAAAAAAGAGTTAAAGGCGATGAAAAAACAATACGCCGACGAACGGAGAACGGTGATTGAAGAAGAAATTGAGGAGCTGAAAGTCAACGTCGAAGCGCTCATTCCGGCGGAAGACGTCATCGTGACGGTGACGAAAGAAGGATATGTGAAACGGACGAGCTACCGTTCCTACAGTGCGTCCAACGGCCAGGACATCGGGATGAAAGAGACCGACCGTCTGCTCGCCCAGTTGGAGATGAATACAACTGATGTGCTTTTGTTGTTCACCCGGCGCGGCTATTATTTGTATTGCCCGGTGCACACGCTGCCGGACATTCGCTGGAAAGACGTTGGCCAGCATATTTCGAGCCTCATTCCGCTCGAGCGCGATGATGAACTTGTTGCGGCCGTTCCGGTTTCCTCTTTTGAAACGAATGAGCAGCTTGTCTTTGTGACAAGGCATGGCATGGTGAAGCGAACGGAGCTTTCCCAATACCAAGTGCAGCGCTATACACGCCCGCTTGTGGCGGTCAATCTGAAAGACGATGATGGTGTGATTGCCGTCTATGCGACTGACGGCCGGGGCCTCGTTTGGCTGGCGACGCATGATGGCTATGCGCTCTTGTTTGCCGAAGAGGAGATGAGCTTAGTCGGTGTGCGTGCCGCCGGGGTGAAAGGCATTCAACTCAAAGAAGGTGATTTTGTCGCCGCCGCCTGCCCGATTCGTCCCGAAGATAACGGTTCTCTCGTTGTTGTGACGCAGCGCGGTGCCGTGAAAAAAATGGCTGTTAGCGAGTTCGAGCCGACGTCGCGCGCCAAGCGCGGAGCGATGATCGTGCGCGAAGTGAAATCCAACCCGCACCGCATCGTCGGGGCAGTCAAGGCTAGTGACGGTGAAGAAAGGATTGGGCTGCGGACGGAAAAAGGGGTCACCGAGACGGTCGATGCAGCTTCGCTCCGACCGACCGACCGTTATGGTACCGGTTCCTTCCTCATTGACACCGACGAAGCCGGGGCGGTGGTCGACGTTTGGAAAGAGCCGGCGAAGTTGTTCGGAAAAGGGGAAGAAGAATGAGGTTTAAACGTCAAGAACCGTTTCGCTATCAGTTAGGACAACCGCTGTCAGCTGAACTGATCGCCTCCGATGGCCAACATAGCGTGTTGATTCATGACATCAGTCCGCATGGCATGAAGTTGGAAGCGAAAAAACGTCTTCCGTTTTCTCGAGAAGGTTCCGAAGTGGAAGTGTCGTTTGCGGTAGGCGGGGGTTCCTTGACAGTTGGCGGCCGGCTTGTGTGGGAACGGCCGTTTGCCCGCATCTATTATTACGGTATCCGCCTCCATGTAACCAAGCAAGAAGAAGAGCGGTTGATCGAGGCCATCAAACAGCATGCGGCCGAGAGCCGGCGGATGCAATGAACAAAAGCGGCATGTCAAATCAAGTCGTTCCACCCTTGTAAGGAATCACGATCATTGGAGGTTAAGACATATTATTCAAGGGGGCTGATCCCAAAATGTGTTCGTATTTCGGGATCAGCCCCAAGTTCATTGAAAATCATCGTGTTTTCCCCAATACTTTAAAAAGGGTTTTTCCACATCCGCGATTCGTTCCTTCACCAAAACTTCCACCATTTGTTCGCCCGGGTGCGGGCGGCGACGGCGCTTGTCGCTGTTTGGCGGAAGGAAAGGACGAGTTCGCGGAACGCTTTCTCCCGCTCTAAAATGCGCTGTTCGAGCTGCTTTCGTTCTTCTTCCTGCCTTGCCTTTTCCTCGTGGCAAAACGCGACGACCGTTTCCAAATGTTCATGCAGCTGTTCGGTTTTTTGCTGCCAAGCTTCTTTATAATCGCGAAGTGAGCGGTGTACGGTCTCGGCGGCGGCCGCCGTTTGCTCCCCGATATCGTCAAGCTTCCCTTTGACTTCATCCATCGCTTGCCGCACGACAGCAACTGTTTCCTGCTTTAAGGCGGTGACGATGTCGTCTCTCATGCGGGCAGCCAGCTGCTCGGCTATGTATGGGGCGCCATGGCGCAGCAAGCGGGGAACATCGATAATTTCTCCTTCCATGACCGCCGCTTCCGGGGGAGCGGACGGCTCGTTCGCCTGTTTCAATTCCGCGGCGATCTCGTGCGGACGGCGGCCGCTAGCGAGCAGCGTCTGGATATGGCGGAACTGGTTGATAAGCTCTTCAGTGTAAATGCGCGCTCCTTGGGAGGTGCGCGGGATGGTAATCCATTCAGCAAATTGTTTTTCCCATTGTTTCAAGTCGCGGGACGTGACCCCGATTTTTTTCGCTGCTTCGCGGAGCGTATATGTTTTCATGGTGTTCCCCTCATCCTTTCTTTCCTCGTTTATGATCGCTATCTTTTTATTTTCCCACTCAGCCGTTTATTTTCCTGCTGTTTGACAAAACATAACAAAAGAAGTGGGAGTTAGCAAAAAACAAACATTCTTTGTCGAACTGTGTAAATATTTGCCGAAAGACGTTGACATACTTGTATATACAGGGTAAAATAAAGTCAGGTTGTATATACAAGTTTTTTTGTAACCGATTGCTGAAAGCGATTTAACGCAATCGAAAGCGGGAGAAAGAAAAGGAGGCATTCATCATGGGGGCATATGCACAAGCAGCTGCACAAATCGTTGAGGCCGTCGGCGGCAAAGAGAACATCGTCGCCGCTACGCATTGTGTGACACGGCTTCGGTTTGCGCTCAAAGATGAAGGAAAAGTTGATAAAGATGCGCTTGAACGCATCGATGTCGTGAAAGGGTCGTTTTCGGCCAACGGCCAGTTTCAAGTCGTCATCGGCCAAGGGCTCGTGGATAAAGTGTATAACGAGCTTGTCGAGCTGACCGGCATCGGCCGGGCGACAAAGCAGGAAATTAAGGATGCGGCGGAAGCGAAGCTCAACCCGCTGCAGCGCGCCATTAAGACGCTCGCTGACATTTTTATCCCGATTTTGCCGGCGATCGTCACAGCCGGTTTGTTAATGGGGATCAACAACGTTTTGACCGGTCCAGGCATTTTTTATGAAGGAAAATCGTTTGTCGACGTGCATCAAGAATGGGCCGATCTGGCGAACATGATCAACTTGATCGCCAATACGGCGTTCGTCTTCCTGCCTGGTTTGATCGGCTGGTCGGCAGTGACAAAATTCGGCGGCAGCCCGCTGTTGGGAATTATCCTTGGCTTGATGCTCGTTCACCCGGATTTGCTGAACGCCTGGGGCTGGGGCGCGGCGAAACAAGAGGGGGAAATCCCGGTTTGGCATTTATTCGGGCTTGATGTGCAAAAAGTCGGCTATCAAGGACAAGTGTTGCCTGTGTTAGTGGCTTCGTACGTATTGGCGAAGATCGAGCTGTTTTTGCGCAAGCGCATCCCGGATGCGTTCCAACTGCTGCTTGTCGCGCCGCTTGCTCTGCTTGTTACAGGTTTCTTGGCGTTTATCGCCATCGGGCCGATCACGTTTACGATCGGGAACGCGATTACGAACGTGTTTGTCGGGATTTTTGACAACGTTCCGGCCATTGGCGGCTTGCTGTATGGGGCGCTGTATGCGCCGCTTGTCGTCACCGGGATGCACCATACGTTCTTGCCGGTTGACTTGCAGCTGATCGCCAGCACAGGCGGTACGTTCCTATGGCCGATTTTGGTCATGTCGAACATCGCCCAAGGCTCTGCGGCATTAGCGATGATGTTCGTCGCCAAAGACGAAAAGCTGCGCGGATTGTCGTTCACGTCAGCTGTTTCAGCGTATCTCGGCATAACCGAGCCGGCGATGTTCGGGGTTAACTTGCGTTTCCGCTTCCCGTTTATTGCCGCGATGACAGGGGCCGCGATCGCCGGCATGTTCATCACGATCAATAAGGTGATTGCTCCGTCAATTGGTGTTGGCGGTCTGCCGGGCTTCTTGTCGATTGTGCCGCAAAAATGGATCCCGTTCTTTATCGGGATGGCGATTGCTATTGTGGTGCCGTTTGTGCTGACGTTTGTTTTCGGCAAAGTGCGCAAAGCAGCACGCTAATCGCTCGCCTTCATCGGGGGAAAGGAACGATGCATTCGCTGGCATACCGTTGGCCGCTGACGCCAATGGTATGCTTTTCATTCATTGTTGAAGCCAACAAACGAGGTGAAGAGACGTGTCAACAACACCATGGTGGAAAAAGGCGGTTGTCTATCAAATTTATCCGAAGAGCTTCCGCGATACGAATGGGGACGGCATCGGCGACTTGCCGGGCATCATCGAAAAGCTTGATTATTTGAAAGAACTAGGCGTCGATGTCATTTGGCTGACGCCCATTTACGCTTCGCCCCAGCGCGACAACGGCTATGACATTAGCGATTATTTCGCCATTCATCACGCATACGGAACGATGGGCGATTTTGACCGTTTGCTTAAGGAAGTGCATGCGCGCGGCATGAAGCTTGTCATGGATATGGTCGTCAACCATACGTCAACCGACCATGAATGGTTTAAGCAGGCGAGCGCATCGAAAACGAATCCGTATCGCCATTTTTACATTTGGCGCGACCCGAAGCCGGACGGCAGCGCGCCGAACAACTGGCAGTCGAAATTCGGCGGCTCAGCGTGGCAATACGATGAACAAACCGGGCAATATTATTTGCATTTGTTCGATGTGACGCAAGCCGATTTGAACTGGGAAAACGAAGAACTACGCCGCCGCATTTATGACATGATGCATTTTTGGCTGAAAAAAGGGGTGGACGGCTTTCGGTTGGATGTTATCAACTTGCTGTCCAAAGACCAGCGTTTTCCAGACGATGACGGCTCGATTCCGCCGGGGGACGGACGCCGCTTTTATACGGACGGCCCGCGCATTCACGAATTTTTGCAAGAGATGAATCGGGAAGTGTTTTCTAAATATGACGTCATGACGGTCGGGGAAATGTCGTCAACGACGATCGATCATTGCATTCGTTACACGAACCCGGAAAATCGCGAGCTGAACATGACGTTTAATTTCCATCACTTGAAAGTCGATTACCCGAACGGGGAAAAATGGGCGGTCGCTCCATTTGATTTTCTCGCGTTAAAACGCATTTTGTCGGAATGGCAAGTACGGATGCACGAAGGAGGGGGATGGAATGCGCTCTTTTGGTGCAACCACGACCAACCACGCGTCGTGTCGCGCTATGGCGATGACGGGACGTATTGGAAAGAGTCAGCGAAAATGCTGGCGACGACGATTCATCTCATGCAAGGAACGCCATACATTTACCAAGGCGAAGAAATCGGGATGACCGATCCGAAATTCACCGATATTCGTGACTACCGCGACGTGGAGTCGCTTAACATGTACCGGATCTTGCAAGAACAAGGCAAAAGCGAGCAGGAAGTGCTCGAGATTTTGCAGCGGAAGTCGCGCGACAATTCGCGCACACCGATGCAATGGGACGACAGCCCGCACGCCGGTTTTACATCCGGCACACCGTGGATTCGCGTCGCCGACAACTACCGGCGCATCAACGTGAAACAGGCGCTTGCCGACCGTGATTCCATTTTTTATCACTATAAGCGGCTGATTGAGCTGCGCAAGCAGTATGACATTATTACGACCGGCCGCTACGAGCTGCTCCTTGCCGACGATCCGCATCTTTTCGCCTATATGCGCCACGGCGATGGGGAGAAGCTGCTTGTCGTCAACAACTTTTATCCGGTGGAGACAACGTTTGCGCTGCCGGAAGAAGCAGGAGCGAATGACTATACGGGCGAATTGCTGCTCGCCAATTACCCGGATGCACCGGCTGATTTCCGCCGCATGGTGCTGCGCCCGTATGAATCGGTCGTTTATCTTCTCCGCCGTCCATGATACAATACAGACGGTGATGATTATGCATGAAAACAAATATTTAGCCATTTATCACGATCTCGTTTCCCGCATCCGCCGCGGGGAATGGAAGGCGTATGACAAGCTGCCGTCGGAAAACGAGCTGGCTGTCCGGTATAAGACATCGCGCGAGACGATTCGCAAAGCGCTCAATTTATTGTCCGAGCACGGATATATCCAAAAAATGAAAGGAAAAGGATCGATCGTGCTCGATGTCGGCAAATACGACTTTCCGGTCTCCGGATTGGTCAGCTTTAAGGAGCTGGCGCAAACGATGAAGCAGCCGGTGCGGACGATCGTCCATGAACTGGCGGTCATTAAACCGGATGGCGAGCTCAGGCAGCAGCTGCGCGCCTCAAGCAAGGACGAGGTGTGGAAGGTCGTGCGCGTCCGCGAAATCGGCGGGGAGCGGATCATTTTGGATAAAGACTTTTTCTTAAAAAAGCATGTGCCGCTGTTGACGGAAGAGATTTGCGAAGACTCGATTTATGAATACTTGGAAACAAAGCTGCATTTGCCGATCAGCTTTGCGAAAAAAGAAATGTCGGTCGACGAGGCGACGGAGGAAGACCGCCGCTATTTGGATCTCAATGGCGATGACCGTGTCGTCGTCGTCAAAAACTATGTCTATTTAAGCGACGCCACCTTGTTTCAATATACAGAATCGCGACACCGGCTTGACAAGTTTCGGTTTGTCGATTTCGCGCGCCGGAAATGACAGCGCCCAGCCGTGCGTTCCCCGACCTAGGATGGCGGCCCACATTTTTGATGCCACGCTGCGTCTTATGACGCGGCTTTTTTGTTCCCCCAACCGATTAATACCAAAATAAAACTATGTTCTAAATAACCATTGATAATCATAAACAACTTACGTTATGGCTATCCTTGTTAACAACGGCATCGGAAAGGGGGACGCCGACGTGGAAGGAACATGGTGGTCGCTATTGCCGTTTCTTCTTATCATTCCACTCGCTGTTTGGCTGAAAGAAATTTTGCCTGGCTTGGTGGTCGGTCTGCTTGTCGGGGCGCTCTGTCTTGAACGGTCGGTCATCGGTGCGATCGAGCGGGCTGTTTCCGCTATTCTTCATTCGCTCAATGATGTTGAACATATAAAAGTGGCAGCGTTTTTATATTTGTTTGGGTCGCTCGTCGGCATGATGCAAATTACCGGCGGGATTAAAGGATTTGTCGAGAGGCTTTCCGGGCGCATCCATACGAAGCGCGGACTGCTTTTATTTGTTTGGCTGACGGTGCCGGTGACGTTTTTTATGCCGATGTTCCGCATCATGCTGCTTGGGCCGGTGATGAAAGCAGTGCTTCGCCAGTTCCGCATCGACCGCCGCCGCATGGCGTACATCATCGATGTCTCGACCGAGCCGATCATCGTGCTCTTGCCGGCGGCAACGGCGTTTGTCGGCTTTATGACTTCGGTCGTGGCGGCAGCGCTGGCGCAAAACGATATTCGTGAATCGGCATATGACATCTTTTTGCGCAGCTTGCCGTACAACTTGTTTGCCATCATCACCCTTATTGTCGGGCTGTTGACGACGATGATGAACATTCGCATTGGCAACCCGCGGGCGAAAAAAGGGGAAGGGGAAACGAATGAACTGCACGGCCTTGGGCTGCGCAAAGAACTGGCGCTGATCGCCGGCGATCCGCTTCATCTTTTTGTCCCGTTGGCGCTGCTGCTTGGGCTGACGTTTGCCTTTTTTGTCTATGACGGCCGGCAACGCGGGGCGCGCGATTGGCTCGGGGCGTTTTCCGAAGCCGATGCGACGTGGGCGATGCTTTTGGCGCTGTTCGTGACGATCCTGTTGTCGATGGTGTTTTATTTGTGGCGCAGGCAGTCGCTTTCCGAGCTGATTTATCACTTTTTTGCCGGGGGCAACGAACTCATGGCGCCGATCGGCATGCTCATTCTCGTTTGGGCTGTATCGGCGGTGGCGGGCGAGCTCGGGTTTACAACGTACGTAGCATCGACGTTCGGCACATGGCTCCCGGGGCCGTTCGTGCCGGCAGCGGTGTTTTTAGCCGGGTCGTTTCTCTCCTATTTTATCGGATCATCATGGGGGACGTGGGGCATTTTTATGCCGCTTGGCGTCACGCTCGCCCATGCGACCGGAGCGCCGCTTGAGATGACCGTCGGCGCGGTGTTTGCGAGCGGAACGTTCGGCGCGTTCGCTTCGCCGCTTGGCGATACAACGATTACGACCGCGGCAATTATGGATATGGATTTAATGGGCTATGCGAAATACAAGCTGCGCATCTCCCTAATTTGCGCTGGGCTGTCGCTGGCCGGGTACGTATTTTTGCCGCTTTGGGCCGGTTAGAAGGATCGCTGTCCCATCCGGCCTTTTCTTTATCTTTATTATAAAAATAAAACTATGTTCTAAATAATCATCAAACAAAACAGTTGCATCTATAAGGAAATCAAGCTATGATAAAAACAACATACTGACTAGTCGGTAGCAAAGCGTCAGGCGATGCTTAAGGCATCAGACGCTTGACCCCACCAAAGAAAGCCTAAAGCTGAACTCGCCCTTGACCGGCTCTCTCAAAAGTGAGAGTCAAGGGCGGCAGGGACAAAACGAAGGGGAGAGGGAGAAGCATGAAAACACATACGATCACCGTCAATCCGCGTTTTTGCGAAACCGATGCGCTCGGCCATTTGAGCAATATTAGCTATTTTATTTATTTAGAGGAGGCGCGCACCCGTCTATTTGATGAATTGAGCTACGGAGGGCGGACGGGCGATTGGCACTTCATTTTGGCGTCCGCGAAATGCGATTTTGTCAACCAAGGGTTTTTTGGCCGGCGGCTTCGCGTAGAGACGAACGTCTCCCGCATCGGCCACAAAAGCTTTCAATGCATTCACCGCATCATGGAAGAAGAGACCGGCAAACTGATCGCAATTGGAGAAGCAGCGGTCGTCTACTTCAATTTTCATACGCAGGCGAGCGAACCGCTTCCTGACGACTTGCGGGCGTTGCTTGCGCAATACCTCGTCTCGGCTGCTGAGGAGGCGGATTCGTCTCTGCGGTGCGAAAAACAATGACAACATTTGAATTGCATCATCCGCCAACAAGGCGGATTTTTTTTCGCTCTCGTTCGTTTTCTCCGGACCGAATCGCCCAATGGCTACATATGGTATGAGTAGGTGGCTGGAAAAAGGAGGAATACCCATGACGATTCGTGCGACAATTGGGAGCACAACATATACGCACGGCGGCGAGCTCGAGGCATATTTCCAGCCGTTTCGCGACGGAACCATCGGCCGGTTTCACCCGTTTTCCACACCGTTTGGTGAACAACGGCTCATTTACGCTGACTGGCCGGCGAGCGGACGGCTGTACCGACCGATTGAAGAAAAAATGGTTCGCGAGCTTGGCCCGTTTGTCGGCAACACGCATACAGAGTCAAATGTGACCGGAACGAAAATGACGCTTGCGTATCAATATGCAAAAGAAATCATTAAACAGCACGTTCACGCGGGAAAAGGCGATGTGCTGATCATGCAAGGGGCGGGCATGACGAGCGCCGTCAACAAACTGCAGCGCCTGCTTGGCTTGCGTGTGCCGGAACGATGGAAACCGCGCTTGGCGCTCACCAATGACGAACGCCCGGTCGTTTTTGTCACCCATATGGAGCACCATTCAAATTTATTGTCATGGGCCGAAACGATCGCCGAGGTCGTAACGGTTCGGCCAACTGCTAACGGCGGAGTTGACCTTGATCATTTGCGCGAGCTGCTTGACCGCTACCGCCAGCGGCCACAAAAAATCGGCGCATTCACCGCCTGCTCGAATGTAACCGGTCTTGAGACGCCATACCACGAATTAGCCAAACTTATGCATGAGTACGGCGGGCTTTGTTTCGTCGATTTTGCCGCCTCTGCTCCATACGTCCGCATCGATATGCATCCAGACGATCCGATGGAAAAGCTTGATGGGATTTACTTTTCCCCCCATAAGTTTCTCGGCGGTCCAGGAAGCGCCGGCGTGCTTGTGTTTGACGGACGCCTTTACCGCCAGCACGCGCCGGACCATCCGGGCGGCGGGACGGTGTATTGGACTGACCCATGGGGGCATTATGAGTACGTGGAGGCGATTGAAGAGCGGGAGGACGGAGGAACGCCGCCGTTTTGGCAAACGATCAAAGCCGCGCTCGCCATTCAGCTGAAAGAACAGATGAATGTCGCGAAGATGCGCGCTCGGGAAAAAGAACTCGTCTCACTCTTGCTGCCGGCGCTGCAGGACATCCCTGGCGTTCATGTGCTCGAAGGACACCGAAGCGACAGGCTCGGCATTGTTTCGTTTGTGATCGAAGAGCTTCATTATCATCTTGTCGTCAAGCTGCTCAACGACCGCTTTGGCATTCAGGCGCGCGGCGGCTGCTCATGCGCCGGGCCGTACGGCCATTATTTGCTTGGCATTGACAAACAACAGTCGGCTGCCTTGCTTAAGGAAGTCAAAAGCGGCAATGCCTTTGCCAAACCAGGATGGGTGCGCCTATCGCTCCATCCGACGATGACGAACGAAGAAGTGTACATGATCATTCACGCGGTGCGGCAAATCGCTCGTCATGGCCAGCGTTGGCAGGAGGAATACGAATATGACGCGGCGAAAAATGAGTTTGTCCATCGCGGCGATGATCGGTATATCCGGCATTTTTTCCTCTTTTGAACGTTGTTTTTGTTCCTTACACTGGCCGTCTGAAAGCGAAGACGGTTATTTTTTATTGTCGCTGATTAGTGAGTCTATTATTGTAGTAATCCCCTATGTTGTTTTTTATTTTCTCTTCGATGTGCTTGTAATCAATAATACGAATTTTGCAAAAATTGATTTCAAGTGTTATTATATCCATTCCGTAAGGAGGATTGTGAGCCCCTTTAATCTCTACTATTGGAAATTCTTTATTACAACTTATAATTTTATGAGCGGAGGGCTTGTTCAGATGTGATTAGGCATCGGTGGCAGGCATTGAAGCGTTTTTGTTTCTACCTTTCACCAAAATCGGTACAATGAAATCATCTCAACAACAAAAGAAGGGGAGAACGATGAACGAATTGTACCATTTGCTCGTGCGAAACGAGCGGGAACGGAAACTGTACGAACGAGCGCGGCATCTTGCTGAACGGTTTGCATCACGGGCGGCAAATTATGACGAACGGGCGGAGTTCCCGTTTGCCGATTTTGCTGATTTACAGGAAGCCGGGTTTCTTTCTCTTACGATCCCCGCCGAATACGGAGGCCAAGGGGCGTCGCTTTATGAATGGGTGCTTGTGCAAGAAGTGCTCGCCCAAGGCAGCGGCGCCACCGCCTTGTCGTTCGGATGGCATGCGAGCATTTTGATGCGTCTGTTTTTGCTCCGGCGCTGGCCGGAATCAACGCTCGCCCGATTGGCCGAAGAAGTCGTCCAACACCACGCGCTCATTAACAGCGCCCATTCCGAACGGGCGACCGGCAGCCCTGCGCGCGGCGGAAAACCGGAAACAAAGGCCGTTCTCCGCCATGGCCGCTTTGTGCTCCGGGGGCGCAAAGCGTTTGCCTCGTTAGCCCCGGCGTTGGATTACGTGTTGATTTCGGCCACCATCGAAGACAGCGGCGACGTCGGCGAATTTCTTGTGCCGATGGACGCCGCGGGCGTCCGCATTGAGCCGACGTGGAACACGCTCGGCATGCGGGCGACGCGCAGCGATGACCTCGTCCTTGAGGACGTGGAAGTGGAAACGGATGCGCTCGTGGAAACGCTCGGGAAGCCAAATGAAACCGCACCGGCGCAAGGATGGCTGCTGCACGTTCCGGCTTGTTACTTAGGCATCGCCATTGCCGCACGCAATGAAGCGCTCCGCTTTGCGCAAACGTACCAGCCGAATACATTATCGCGTCCAATTGCCACAACGCCTGAAGTGCAGCGGAAAATCGCCGACATGGAATGGCGGCTCATCCATGCGCGTCATTTTCTCTATGCGGTCGCGGACCTATGGGATCGCTATCCGGAAAAACGAACCGAGATGAAAGAGGAGCTCGCCGCCGCCAAGCTGGTCGCCACGAATACCGCACTTGAGGTCGTCGATGGAGCCATGCGCATCGTTGGCGGGCAAAGCTTGTTCGCTGACAGTCCGCTCGGGCGTTATTACCGCGATGTCCGCGCCGGGCTGCACAATCCGCCTGCCGATGACTTGACGCTCGCATGGCTGGCCAAACGGGCGCTATCTGATAACGAACAATAAAAGGGGCTCTTCTATCAAGAAAGGAGCGCATCTCCGAAGACGTGGCAAGAAACAAAAAAGCTGTCCTTCACACATGAGGACAGCTTTCTTATCGAATTACTTCGCCTCAAGCGCCGAACGCAAAAATTCCGGCAAGGCAAAACATTGGCGAAAGACGGCGTCATTAACGTATTTCGTGTCGTTTGGAATCGCCGTTTGCGCCGGGAAATCAAGCGGCCGTTTCGAGCCGATCGTAAAGCTCCACAGCCCGCCCGGGTACGTCGGCACGACCGCCGTGTACACGAGCACGTGCGGGAACAGTTCACGAATGTTGCGGTAGGTGCGTGTTAAAATATCCAAATGGAAAATCGGAGATTGGCTTTGGCACACCATGAGCCCGTCCTCTTTTAATGCGCGATGCACATTGGCGTAAAACTCCGGCGAAAACAGCGCTTCAGCCGGGCCGACCGGATCGGAGGAGTCGATCATCACGACGTCGTATGCGTCTTCTTTTCCTTGTACAAACGCGACGCCGTCGCCGTAAATAAACTGCACCCGCGGGTCGGATAAGTTGCCGGAGACGGCCGGCAAATGTTCTTTGCACGCCCGGACGACCTTTTCGTCGATTTCCACCATGTCGATGGTCTCCAAGCGGGCGTACTTAGCCGCTTCACGGGCCGCTCCACAGTCGCCGCCGCCGATGATGAGCGCTCGTTTGGCGTCCGGGTGGAACTGCAGCGGCACGTGTGTGATCATTTCGTTATAAATATGACCATCGATCGAGGTCGTTTGCACGACGCCGTCAAGAACAAGCATGCGGCCGAAATCATACGAATCCAAAATCATGACATGCTGGTACTCGGACGGCTCGGCAAAGATCACCTCTTTGATGCGGTAGCTGATTTTTAAATTGTCGCGGTCATCTTCGGTGAGCCAGAGCTCCCCGTTGTCCCAATGTAAATAAGGTGGTAAGGCGTTTCCTTGGTGTTTCATTGTTACCTCCTTTAGTCTTGCGGATTTTCTCACACCTTTCTAATCTTAATATATTATGCGAAATGTGGCAAACAAAGGGGATTAGCGGCCGGTGCCGGATGTGTTCATCCCGCCACCCATATTGGACGACTGGTTACGTTTTTCCGGCCGCTCGTCG
This sequence comes from Geobacillus subterraneus, assembly GCF_001618685.1. GTDB lineage: Bacteria > Bacillota > Bacilli > Bacillales > Anoxybacillaceae > Geobacillus > Geobacillus subterraneus. The sequence goes on from NZ_CP014342.1 coordinate 1,595,371, forward strand.
TTACTGCCGCAGCCGGCGCAAAGGCTGATCGCCAACGCGCCAATGGCGGCTAGTGACACCCATCGTTTTCGCATCTTTTCCTCCTCCTTTCGTGTTTCATCCTCCGCCGAAGCGGCGGGCGACGACTGCTGCCGCCCGCTGTCCGGACAAGACCGCCCCTTCCATCGTCGCAAAGTATGGCTGGCGCGTATAGTCTCCCGCTAGCGTCAAACCGGGTACATCGGTTTGCTGCCTCGGGCGCAAGTGGTCATAGCCGGGAGCGAGCGAATGAAAATCTTCCGGGTGGGAAATGATCCGGCTTTGCCTTATATGTCCGCTAAGCGGCAAGCCGATTGTGCTGGCGTCTGCATAGACTTGGGAAAGAATCGCTTCCCCGCTCGCCTTGATCCATCGCTCTGGGTCGCCGATAATGATCGACAAACGCCCCGGCACATGACGAAATGTCGTCCGCGACTGCTCCGTCGCGTTCAAGCACAAGCACGCGATGGCGGCGGCGGACGAGCTCCCAGGCGCAGGCAAGACCGGCCAGTCCAGAGCCGATAACAATCACTTCGTACCGTCTCATCGTTCTGTCTCCCTTCTCTGCGGCGATGCTTGCTTATAGTGTGCCTGTCAACAGACAAAATAACACTCCCCGCCATTCGGACGGAGAGTGTTTATCGATTGCGCCGCTCCCCAAGCAAAATGCGGAGCGACGTCCGGTTTTCCAGCAAATCGGCAAGCGTATACGCATCGAGCACGCGCAAAAACGCCTCTAGCGCTTCGCGAAGGGCGAAACGAAGGCGGCAGGCAGGCGTCAAGACGCACTCATTGCCGTGGGCGGCAAAGCACTCGACAAGCGACAAATTGTCTTCCGTCTCACGGACGACCGCCCCGATGACGATCTCCTCAGGCCGTTTTGCTAGGCGGATTCCGCCGTTGCGCCCGCGGATCGTTTCGATGTAGCCAAGCTTGCCGAGCTCATGGACAATTTTGCTTAAATGATGCTCAGACAGCGAAAACGCAGTGGAAATTTCCTTAATGTTCGTTTTTTCTCCTTCCTCAAGCGTCCCTAAAAACAAGAGGACGCGCAACGCGTATTCCGTGTAGTTGGTTAACTGCATCTTCGTCCACAACCTTTTATGCAACATGATCGAATTTTATTGTACCATACCCGCTTCGCACGGGGAATTGTGAACAATTTGTTAAAGATGTATTTGAAATATTGCTTTTTGTTGCCGTCCATGTTTGAATAAAAGATGTATTTGAAATACATGTTTTGTGAGGGGATGGAACAATGACTACGATCACAACTTTACATCCGAAAACGATCGAAATCGTCAAATCGACCGTGCCGGTATTAGAGAAGCACGGGGAACAGATTACGAAACGGTTTTATGAACTCATGTTTTCCAATCATCCGGAGCTGCTGAATGTGTTTAACCATGCCAACCAAAAACAAGGGCGGCAGCAACGCGCTTTGGCTTCAGCGGTATATGCAGCGGCGCGCTATATCGATCAACTCGACGCCATTTTGCCGGTCGTGCGGCAAATCGGCCATAAACACCGGAGCTTAGGCATCCAGCCGGAACAATATCCGATCGTCGGAAAACATTTGTTGCTCGCGATCAAAGACGTGCTTGGCGACGCCGCCACGGATGAAGTCATTGCCGCGTGGGCGGAAGCATACGAAGCCATTGCCGCTGTTTTCATCCAAGTCGAGAAGGAACTCTACGAGGAAGCAGCGGCCAAACACGGCGGCTGGCGCGGATTTCGCCGTTTTGTCGTCGCCAAAAAAGTGAAAGAAAGCGACGTCATTACGTCGTTTTATTTCCAACCGGAAGACGGGGGTGCCATCAGCGATTACTTGCCAGGCCAATATGTGAGCGTCAAACTGTCGATTCCAGGCGAAACGTACACGCACATCCGTCAGTACAGCTTATCAGATGCCCCTGGAAAAGGGTATTACCGCATCAGCGTCAAACGGGAAGGAGCGACGGCTGAAAAACCGGCTGGCATTGTGTCAAACTACTTGCATGACCATATCCAAGAAGGCGATGTGCTTGAAGTAAGCGCCCCGGCCGGCGACTTTACGCTTGATCTCACCAAAGAAACGCCGGTCGTCTTTATCAGCGGCGGCGTCGGCATCACTCCGCTTTTGAGCATGGCAAGTACGCTGGCCATCCGGCAGCCCAACCGCCAAGCGACTTTCCTTCAAGCGGCTCTCAATGGCCGCGTGCAAGCGTTCGATCAAGAGTTGCAAGCTTTAGCGGAAAATCCCGCATTTTCATATCACATTTGTTACGAGTTCCCGTCCGACGAAGACCGGAAACACCCACATTTTCGCAAAGAAGGGCGGATCGATTTGGAATGGATGCAAACGGTCATTCCATCTAAAGATGCTGACTTTTACTTCTGTGGCCCGGTGCCGTTTATGAAAACCGTCTATCGCGCGCTGAAACAATGGGGCGTGCCGGAGGAGCGCATCCATTACGAATTTTTCGGCCCGGCCGGCGATTTGACCAAAGACTGATCAAAGACCATCCGTGGAAAAGGCATCTCCTTGTGAGGGAGGTGCCTTTTGTTATGGCGGACATTCACATTTCCCTGTTGGCAAGCCCGCCAATTTTTTGTATGATGGAAACTAAATAACGGCAAGAAAAGGGAGAGACAACGGATGAGCACATTTCGCCAACATCGCTGGCAATCGTTTTTGCAAGGCTATGAACACCGCGCCCGGCTGCTCATTTCCTGTCCGGACCGTCCCGGCATCGTTGCAGCGGTCACCTCATTTCTTTATGAGCATGGGGCAAATATCGTCGAATCAAGCCAATACTCAACCGATCCGGAAGGCGGAACGTTTTTCCTCCGTTTGGAGTTTGACTGCCTGAACGTCGCCGATCGGAAGGAAACGATCGAAGCGGCGTTTGCCCCAATTGCCGAGGAATTCGGCATGACGTGGCAGCTTCGGCTGCATAATGACATTCGGCGAATCGCCATTTTTGTCTCGAAAGCGGAACATTGTTTGCTTGAGCTGCTTTGGCAATGGCAGGCGGGCGAACTGATTGCCGATATCGCCCTTGTCATCAGCAATCATCCCGACTTGCGCGACGTGGTCGAGCCGCTTGGGATCCCGTATGTACATATTCCGGTGACGAAAGAAACAAAAGCCGACGCAGAAGCCGAACAAATCCGCCTGCTTCGCGACTATCGGATCGATACGATTGTGCTCGCCCGCTACATGCAAATTTTATCGCCGGCGTTTGTCGCTGAATTTCCGGGGCGAATCATCAACATTCACCACTCATTTTTGCCGGCGTTTATCGGCGCGCGGCCGTACGAGCGGGCCTATGAGCGCGGCGTCAAGCTGATCGGCGCCACGTCCCATTACGTCACCGATGATTTAGACGAAGGGCCGATCATTGAACAGGACGTCGCCCGCGTTGATCACCGCCATCATCCCGACGATTTGAAGCGGATCGGCCGCCTAATTGAAAAAACGGTGCTCGCACGGGCGCTCAGATGGCATTTGGAAGACCGGGTCATCATTCACGGCAACAAAACGATCGTGTTCTATTGAAAGCGGGCGGGGGAGGAGGTTTCCTCTCCCGCATGGTATCATGAAAAGAAAGCGGAATTAAGCAGGAATTCGCGCTCAGTGAGGCGAATGAAACATCTGAAGGGAGGACAAGATCATGGGAGAGAAACGGACGCCCAGCGGTTTTCTGTTAAAACAACGTGCGTTTTTAAAATTGTATTTGATCACCTTAACGGAACAGGAGCGGCTGTACGGACTGAAGCTGCTTGACGTACTGCGCCAAGAGTTTAAGCCGTTCGGCTACCGGCCGAACCATTCGGAAGTGTACAAGGCGCTTCACGATTTGATCGAAGACGGCATTTTAAAGCAAGTGAAGCAGAAAAAAGAAGGGATGAAGTACCAGGAAGTCGTGTATTACCGGTTCGCCGACGGAGGACAGGAAAAAGCAAAACTGTACAAACGCCAGCTAAAAGCGGAGCTTGACCGATGCGCGGCGCTCATTCGCAAAGCCATTGAGGACAACTACAGCTAGGAGCGCCCTTGTTTTTTCTTTTATATTATTTACATAATATAATTATGGTTTATTTCGTTTGTTTTGCGTCCTGACAGGTGATTTAGTAGAATGAAGAGGGAAGATGGCAACAGAGAGGAAGGCATCCAATGATGACATGGCCCTTAGTTGTAACAAAAGAAATGGAAAAACGAAAAGAGCAGTTCCGCCACGATCCGGATCGGGCGTTGATTGGGTCCGGCGGGTATACGGCCGAAGACGAGGCCATTATCCATGATGCGGCAGTCGCGCTTGCGCTTGGAAAAAACGTGCTCTTAAAAGGCCCAACCGGGTCAGGCAAAACGCGGCTTGCTGAAACATTGTCCGCACTGTTCGGGCAGCCCATGCATAGCATCAACTGTTCTGTCGACCTAGACGCCGAAGCGCTGCTCGGGTTTAAGACGATTGTGCACCGCAGCGGCCAGGCGGTGATCGATTACGTTCCCGGCCCGGTCATTCAAGCGATGACAAACGGCCATTTATTATATATTGATGAAATCAACATGGCCAAACCAGAAACGCTCCCGATTTTAAACAGTGTGCTTGATTATCGGCGTCGGCTCACCAACCCGCTCACTGGCGAGGTCGTGCAGGCGAAGCCGACGTTTGGCGTCATCGCGGCGATCAATGAAGGCTACATCGGCACCGTGCCGCTCAATGAAGCGTTAAAAAACCGGTTTGTCGTCATCGATGTGCCATACGTGCAAGGAGCGACGTTAAAATCAGTGTTGTTGGCGCAAACTACATTAACGGACGAAACGTTGATTGATCGTTTCGTTAGTCTGTCAGCCGATTTGCTTACACAAGTGCGAAACGGACAAATTGCCGAAGAAGCCGCCTCGGTGCGCGCCTTGCTCGATGCGTGCGATTTGGCGGCGCATATGCCTCCATTGCGCGCAATTGAACGAAGCATTATCGATAAGCTCGATGACGAGCGGGAACGGGCAGCGGTGCGCAACATCGCTGAAACATGGTTTGACGAGTAGGGGGCGGCACATGGAACGGTTTATGATGTTCAACGACCAGCCGATCGATTCGTTTTTGGTCATGGAGCTTTCCGATCTCGCCCAAACGCTTGCCCGCGACCGCGGCTGGACGGTGGAGTTTGCCGCTCATTCCGGCGTTCATCTAGCGAAGCAGACGATATATGTGAGCCAATTTTGGGGTGTCTACCCGTCGCCGGACAAAGAGCAGGCGATGAAAAGCGATGTGGTCTTGCGAATGATCGGCACGCGCCGGCATACCGATGCGGGTGCCGTCCGCGCCTTCCGGCAAACGGCGGAGGCGCAGCCGCTGTCTAAACTGTCCAAACAATTGTTTTCCTTTGCTGAAGATCTCCGTTTGGAAGCGGTGTGTGAGCGGGAGCGGCCAGGTTTGAAGCGATGGTTTCGCGCGCGCCGCCGCCTATACCGCCGCTATTTCACCCAGCAATGGCAAGCAAACCGAACGCGGTGCGCCTTGGCTGATCAATTTTTAGCGGCCATGTATTTGCGGCTGACCGCGGATTCGCCGCTTGATGATGTCCCGCTTGTTCCGATGGCAGATGAGGCGAGACAAGCGCGCCTTGAAGCGCTATGGCCGCAATTTTATGACGTCTCATCGACGGCGGAAACAGCCCGCTGGACGCTGACGATTGTTGCGCTGATGGAGAGCGTGCTGCCCGATGATATGGTGAACACCTATACGTCGCTGCCGATTGTCGACGACGGGGAAGACGAACGGAAGATGACGATTCACGACTTAAAGCGAACCGATCCGTTGGAAAACCGCGACACATCGAACGATTCCTCAAACGGTGACGTGTACCGGCAAGTGATGCCGACTTGGCACCGGGAAACGAGCCGAACGGGCGGAAATTTTCTCCGTTTCGAGCTTGAGCGCGGCACCCGCACCGGAATGCTTGGCGACGGGGCGCGGCCGGGGGATGACAGCGACCAGGCGCTCGCCATCGTTCAAGGAACGTCCCGACCGACGAATCGAAATGAATATGGCCTCGAAGCGCACGCCTCCTTTGACGATCATCCCCGCACCAGAAGCGGCGCTCCGTATGGCGAGGCGAACCGTCAAGCCGAGCTCGTGCTTCTTCCTTCCCCACCGCCAAGCCCGCTCCATCTCGAGCAGTACCGCGCCAAGCAGGCGGCGGTGGCGCCGTACCGGAAACGGCTCGTGCGCGTGATGGAGCAATGGCTTGAGCATCAGCGCAGCGCTTGGCGCACAAACTTGCCCGCCGGGCGGCTGCGCAAACAGCTGGTGCCGTTTTTCACCGATGAGCGGCCGCGCTTGTTTTACAAAAAAGGCGAGCCAGCGCGGCGGTTTGATGCAGTATTTGGATTGCTTGTCGACTGCTCCGCCTCGATGCACGACAAAATGGAAGAGACGAAAACCGGTCTTGTCCTTTGCCATGAGGCACTGAAAACGTTGCGGGTGCCGCATGCCATTGTTGGATTTTGGGAAGATGCGAACGAAGCAACCGCCTCTTGGCAACCCAACTACATGCAAACGGCTGTATCGTTTCGCCGATCATTGGGGCCATCAAGCGGCCCGGCAATCATGCAGCTTGAGCCGCACGAAGACAACCGCGACGGATTGGCCATCCGCTGGATGACGGAACAGCTCCTTGGCCGTCCGGAAGCGCAAAAAGTGTTGCTCGTGTTCTCCGATGGCGAGCCGGCCGCATACGGCTACGAACAAAACGGCATCATCGATACGCATGAAGCGGTCGCCGACGCGCGCCGTCGCGGCATCGAGGTCGTCAACCTCTTTTTAGGGCGCGGCGCCGATGACGAATCGACGCGGCGGACGATCGAAAACATTTACGGTCGTTTCCGCGTCTTCGTGCCGCATGTCAGTGAACTGACGGACCGGCTGCTTCCGCTTTTGAAAATGTGGCTGCAAAGAAGCTTGTGATAAAAAGGATGGGAAGCGATGATCAAATTATTTACCGACAGCGATTTAGACGGCATCGGCTGCGGGTTGCTCGCAAAGCTGGCGTTTACGGAAGTCAACATTTCGTTTTGTTCCTACCGGAATCTAGATGAGCGGGTCGCTCAGTTTCTGCAAAGTGAAGAAGCAGAGAGCGCTATGCTGTTTATCACCGACTTGGCCGTCGGCAAGGACGTCGAAGAGCAGCTTGCCGAACGGGCGAAGCGTGGCGGCCATGTGCAAGTCGTCGACCACCACGTAACAGCGCTTCATTTCAACAACTACCCGTGGGGCTGGGTCGTACCGACCGATGACAACGGCAAAAAAACGTGCGCGACCTCGCTCTTTTACGATTACCTCGTCCGTGAAGGAAAACTGACACAAAGCGACTCGCTAGCAACATTTGTCGAGCTCGTCCGCCAATATGATACATGGGAATGGGAAGAAAATGGAAATCTACAGGCGAAGCGGCTTAATGATTTATTGACGATTTTAGGACTCGACGGCTTTTGGGAGACGATGAGCGAACGGCTTTCCTCCGGCGAACCGTTCACCTTGACCGAAACGGAAGAGTTGCTTTTGGATATGGAGGAAAAGAAAATTCAGCGCTACATCCGGCAAAAACAAAAGCAGCTCGTCCAACGCTCACTCGGCGACTATTGCATCGGTGTTGTATTCGCTGAACGGCATTTGTCGGAACTTGGCAACGCCTTATCAAAACGATACCCGCACCTTGACTTGATCGCGATGGTCAATATGGGGACGAAACATATCGGTTTTCGCACCATTCACGATGATGTCAACGTCGCTGAATTCGCTCGGCAGTTTGGTGGCGGCGGCCATCCGAAAGCGTCCGGTTGTTTTGTCGATGATGCGACATTCCCGCTCTTTGTCGTCGAGACGTTCCCGCTGTTGCCGGTTTACGGCGATGCGGAACAAAACCAGCTGAACAAACGGGACGAAGCGGAAGGGGTGTTTTGGACGAACCATCACGGCCAATGGTGGTTGAGCCGCCGGACGGAACAAGGTTGGAGTTTGCATGCCGATGGGGGGGAGGCCCGTACGTTTCCTGAAGAAGCCACGGGCGAACGCTGGCTGAAGCGGCAGTTTGCGGCAGGCCTTGCCCACGATGCCGCTGTGCTTGAATTTCTAAGCGCGCGGCTTGGGCGGGACAAAGACGCCATTCAGGCCGACTACCCGGCAGCCGTCAAACAATACAAGCAACAAACCGGCATTGGGGATTGATGCCGGTTTTCTTTGTTGTAAATGCATCTCTTTTCAATGGCATGGATTTCCTCCATTTACCGTTTGTCCTCTTCGGTTGTTTCCTTTTTGAACCATTGGGAACGGAACGGCCGGCAACGGCAACCCGCAGTTTCCGGAATGCCCCGGAAACTGCTTTTTCACAGCAACGCGGTGCAGAAAATGTTAACATAATTGTAACAGTTTTTGTGTTTAGGAAAAACAGTCTTTAATTATAATATGTATATGGGGAGGTGAGGAGGATGAAACAGTATGTCTTTTCCTTCTACACAGATCAAGGAAAGACGGTTTCGTGGGAAGAGACCATCTTGGCGTCCGGAATGATGGAAGCCTTTTCAAAAGCCCAACGGATGCTGATCAAATATAACCAGGAAAAAGGCGTGCCAGTTCGCATTCGGTATAAAGGTGTCCGCTATCGCCATACCGATATTGCATGATACGGAAAGTTAGAAGAAAGGATGGGAACATGCTCTCCCTGCGACTATCGACACGCAGCGGATAACGTGCAGTGTTTCTTGTAAGTGATTCAAGAAACCCTGCACGTTTTTATGTTGGTCAGGTGATTTGCACCCGCACGCGCGAAATGGCGTGATAGCCGTATCCTTTCCGATTCCAAAGCGGATGCGGCGGTTGCGTTCGCCCCGCTGAATCAGTCGCCCGCACCAAAATTTCGTAGTCTCCTGGACGGTCGGCGTTCCATTCCCATTGCCAATGCACCCATGCATACGGTTCATGATCATCACGGCTTACTTTCGCTTCCCTCCACGTCCGTCCGCCATCGAGGCTCACCTCGACACGGGTAATAACGCCCCGTCCTGTCCAAGCAATGCCTTCCACCTTTAGCGGACCGCGCCGATGAATCGAGCGATCGAGCGGAAACTGAATGAGCGAATTGACGCGAATGGTCGTCACCGGCCGTTTGCCGTCATCCCGATCCGGATGAGGATAATACATATAGTCGATGGATTGAAACGGACCGGTAAACGGGTGATCGGTGACGATGATGTGCGCGAGCCATTTGACTGACGCCATTCCGTACCACCCGGGCACGATCAGGCGGAGCGGATATCCGCGCTGAAGCGAAAGCGGGGCGCCGTTGTACGCATACGCAATCATCGTATCCGGATGCAGCGCTTTGGCCAGCGGCAAGCTGCGCACATACGAAAATACGCCGTCCATATCGGGGCGTAGTCCCTCATCTGCACCGACAAACACAACCTCGGCCGCTCCCGGCCGCACCCCAGCCCGCGCCAGCACTTCGCGAAGCGGCACGCCCGTCCAAGCCCCTTGGCTCAATGCGCCTCCTTCCCATTGCTCCCCAAATGGGGGAGGGGAGAACTTCGCCCGCTGGTTGCCTGCGCACTCGAGCACCGCTGTGATCGTCTTGGCTGGCATCGCTTTCAACTCGGCAAGCGAAAGGGACAGCGGAAACGAAACAAGCCCGCGAACTGTCAAACGATCGGGAAGACGCAGCGGATACGGAAAATGATTGCGGCGAAACACATACCGTTCCGGTACGAAACGCAAACGGTGCAAAAACCAAATCGGCGACTCTTGATTTTCCGGCACAACGCTCCTTGTCAACAAATACGGACGAGCTCTCGTCATCATCGCGCACTCCTTTAACCGGGATAGGCTCGCTATCATGCGTATGCAACGGGACAGTCGGTTCATGCCGGATGGAGATTTTTTTGTTTCTGTCTCACTATCACGAGATTACTTGTCAACGAAACAAACGTTTATATAACTTCTTATAATTTATATTATGTAAACTTATCAATTTCCCCGAAATTTGAGGGTTTCTTCCCTCAAGTACCCATAAAATCAATTATCCGGAACTTGTTAACCTAAGTTCCTCATAATTTTTTGTGTCTACGAATTATCATTTTTTAAACGAATTATCATTATTTTTTTATCGATTATCATCGGTCGTTGATTATCAACTGGAGGTGTTTTTTATGTTGTTTCGACAAGCCATTGATGAATTTGTGTTGTACTTGCAAATTGAAAAAAACTATTCACTTAACACCGTTGATGGTTATGCGTATGATTTGAGATGTTTCGAGAACTTCTTAATTCAACACGGTTATTCTGTACAACTTCATGACATTACAAAAACGCATGTTCGTCGCTTCATCCAGCATCAGATTACAAAAGAAAACGTCAAACCTAGAACGGTCTATCGGAGAATTTCTTGCTTGAAATCGTTCAGTAAATACTGTGTCAAAGAAAATCTAATCGACAGCGATTTTATGATCGGAATTGATACTCCTAAAACGGATAGCAAATTACCGACTTATATGTCTTTGTCTGAACTACGAAAGCTGTTCCATTTTTTGGAGCAAGACAATAGCCGAATGGCGATGCGAAACCATCTTCTATTTAAACTGTTAGCCACTACGGGTATGCGAAGATCTGAAATTGTTGAACTAACTTGGGAACAAATTGATTTATCGAACAACACGATACGCATATATGGGAAAGGAAAAAAAGAGCGCTTACTCCCCCTTCATCCCATGGTTGTCCCTTTAATTAAGAGCTATATGGGAAGTTTAGAAGAATATCAGCTCCATCCTTCCCAACCGGTATTTTTAAATAAAAACGGTAAAAAACTGAATCCGCGTGGTTTACATAAGATATTTAAAGAAATCTTACAAAAAGCTGGTCTGCCACCTCAACGGTTCTCACTCCATCATTTGCGGCATACGTTTGCTACCTTGTTGATACAAGAAAATAAAGAAAATGTTGATTTGCGTACCGTACAAGAACTACTCGGCCATGAAAGTTTAGTCACGACGCAAGTATACACGCATGTTGACTTTGAGCAAAAGAAAAAAGCGATTGAAACATTTAACATATTTTAAAACCTGCTTAGTACGGAAATAACTACCCTAGCCGGGTAGTTATTTCATGTGAATATGAGTTGGCGGATACAAAGGCACTGGATGCGTGAGATCGTACGACATTGAGTGCATTCCATGAGTTTGCTGATAAGGCATTGGAGCATGGGGAAAATACCCTTGCTGCGCCATAGCAATCTGATTATAAAGTTCTGGTGCTTGAAATGTAAAATAATCAGAATGATTATTCCCTGATTCTTTAAGTATTTTTTGCTGTAATGCAGCAAATGCATACTTTACGAGATGTTCTTTAAACAGATTGATGTAATTTTTGTTTTTCAATTGATTCGAATAAACTTTAGGAATTTCATCAAAAATTTCTTCTAAATCTAGAGTGATATTATAATTAGATTCAAGTTCCATAGTGGTTTCAAAAAGAGTTTCGATTATTACTTGGGCCGCTCGAATTTCTTTAATATACTTTGCATCGCTTAAAATATAATGCTGCAGAGCGCCAAGCTCATACCTGGAATGGCCAAGTAAAAACCTGATGGCATCATCTGAGACCCCCATTTCATGAAACAATGTAGAAAGAGTGTATCGTAATCCGTGCGGTGTGAAATACTTCTCTGTTTTACGGATGATTTTGTTTCTTCTTCCCTTCTCTTTTGCATGATTATGATTTTCCTTATTCTCTGGTTGTTCATATTCTACTTTTATCCATCCCAAATGTTCACATACTTTATCGATTATATAATTCATCTGCTTGTTAATGAGCGGCTTTCCTCTCAAGCCGTATAACAATGCATCATTTGGTTCCATGTGTTCAATATATTGGGTGAGTAATTTCATGAGCTTAGGTGGTAATGGAATAAAGAAGTCTTTGTTTTTGCTGTTTGGCGAATTGTCAGTGTGTTTATCCCCTTCCTCTAGATATTGGTCAAGAAGTTTATCTTCTTTTACTCGATCTTTTTTTGGATCGAACTCATAAACTAGACCGTTCATAGTAGTAGAGACTGAACGAACGGTTAGTTTTTCGAGCGATGTGACTCTGAGAGCAGTAAACATATCTATTAGGGTTGGAACTAATACATTAACACCTCTTTCTTGCAACTCAAACGCAGCTTTGTAAACTTGGTATAATTCGATGATATTTAATGCTCTCGAATGATGTTTTTGTTTATTAGAATCTGTGATTTTTAATGCTGCGAATGGATTTCCGTTAATAACTCCGAGCCGGTTATAATGCGTAAACATAGATTGCATCGTTGCCTGATGTTGTTTTATCGTTCTCGGACTATAGCCTTGTTTTCGTTGATCATTTTCCCATATCTTCACAAATTCATAATCGATATTCTCAAGCACTGGATTTAACCCTTGGTTTAACATATATTCTGACATGTAAATTACATTTTTACGGTAGGTACGTCTAGTGTTTTTTGACCAAAACTGGCTTTTTTCATATTCATTAAAAGCCTCAATTAAAGTAGATTTAGCTGAAATATTTGTCTTGCTCATGATCTATTACCTCCGTATAAAAATAATTGAACTTAAAATACAAAAAACCCCAAGCCAAACACCGCTACTTCTTATGCGTGTATATACGCATAGGTAGCGCTGTAAAGCTTGGGGTTTTCCCTTGTCGTATATTAAGTTATTCATTTGTTTTGTATTTTATCAGATTATGATGAAAAGTCAACAATTATTTTGCAAAATATAATAATAAGAGCAAAGAATCTGCAATCATAAGTGACGATTATTACCAATCATCAGCCATCCTTTTCTTTTAAATCAACCTTGTAATATTCCAACCCTCTTTGCAGCAAAACATTTACTAGTGCATTTATTTTAAATGATTTTTCTATACTTAGATTTTTTATTGTGTTATACATTTTTTCTGTTAAGAAAAAGGTCTTCTTCTCTTTTAACAACGAATGATCTACTTTTAAGTAATCTTTGAACATTTTATATTCCAAATCGAAATTCTCTTCAACGTTTATTGGCGTTCGATTTTCTTGTTTCTTTTTTACAAAGGGTTTATCAACTAATAAAACGACGATTCTACTTTTTACATCTCTACTCAATGATTCTTCTGGTGCAATACCTTTATATTTATATTCATTTTCTTCTTGATCAAATTCAATTGCTGCATTTGCCAGTTTTCTTTCTAAGTCTTTTTCATTTATTCCTGCCATAGCTGCAACTTCTGCAATTGATTTTCCGTTGTTTAACTGTTCTAATGCTTCTATTAATTTCATTTAAATCACCTCCGATTGTTTTAAACATTATAACTTCGCTTGTGCTAAATTTTAATAACTTTTGCAGAATATTTGTGGCAATTTATAGCCATATAAATTCAGATGTGCTACGGATTCTGAAAAGAATGTATTCAAAATTTATCATGATATTTTGATCAATCTATACTTAATCGATGGCCTTATCAGCAGTTTTACAATGCCCGGTCGAACGATACAAATAAAAGATACGAATTAAAATACATCCGCCCCATCACTTATCGAAATAGTATTGGCCGTCATGCAACCTTTCTTTTATTGAACGATTTAAAAGTGCATTTTTTCCATTCGGCTCAAACGAAAAGCTAAAATATTTAACATTGAGCCACAGATTCATAGGGTTAACTGGGTACATTAAAACCTACCCAGTTAACTGTATGAACAACTTCATATACCTAATAGTTTAAAAATGGCTTCAGATCAAGTGTTCTAAAATTTAGAAGAATGACCTATCCAGACGAGTATTACTATATCCCGACTCCTAATTTGACCCAAATTTTTTAATAAAATAAATTACATTTTTCGGATGGATATAACATTATTTGATAATAAAAAAACCAGTATCAAATTGATACCGGTTAATCATTCATCATAGTAATTTTTATTTTTTTACATATTTCCCGTACTAAATCAAATCTTTTTACATAAATCCCGTACCGAGAAAAATTCCGCACTGAGACCACAGTTTTTACTTAAATCCCGTACTGAGCTTTTACAAAATTCCCGTACCAAAATAATAGTTTTTACATAAATCCCATACCAAGCTAATGAAAACTATAGATTTCCGCAAATAAATACACTTTTTGTTCAAGCATTCATCATGTTTTAACTGTACACCCTACAGGATTTTTCATGCGTGTATGATCGTTTCACGTTTAAACGAAGGGTCTTCTATACCTGTACTTATATATTCAAAATCCCCATTAAATAAAAGATAGAGATCTATTTCTATCCAATCATCAGATTCTCGCTTACCTAAAAGAATAAGTGACTGTTCTAATTCTTGCCTGTTCCATCTACAACATTAATTTGGTCTAATTCTATTTGGATACGTTCCAGAACATTTGCTTTTACTATTGCCACCGGTATAGTGGCTTTTTGCGTTTCTGTACCCCCAAGTTCCAAAGCTAATTTATATAACGGATAATCATTTTGTAATAGTTGAATATCTTCTGTTTCAACTTTCGGTTTTAATGCAAATCGGACTGATTGATCCGTTTTTGATAAAATCTGTTCTAAACATCGATAAGATGAGTCGTTACGTCTAACAGTGGCGAATGCGATGCAATCATGATGAAGAAGATGTAGATTTGATTCGATGGCCATGGGGATCTATTGTTCGGTACCATGAAAAGAAACGAAAAAAAATGACCCCCGTTGAACTGCACTTCAACGGGAGTCATCTTTGTTTTCTTTAGAACTTCATCATAATTTTCATATTCCCTCCGCTGTTGCTAACAAATCGATTATTCTCATCAAATGCAAGAGGTCCTATCGCTGGAAAAACAAACAGACTATCTCCCTCACGCATTCTTTCTTCATAACGTATTCTGGCAATTGCCCATGCTTCCTCTAATGACAAAGCCCCCACGACATCCATTAATTCGTCTTTCTCTTTTGTTCTAAGAACGACATAATACTGATTCATAAATAATCCCTCCATCAAAAATGTTGATAAATAAAAAACATCGGCAAGAATGCCAACGACTGTTTTCGCCATACATCCTTACCGATGATTTTTCACCATTTTTCTGGACCAAAAAGGCCTTCTGTTATATTAATTGTAAAAGGAAAGAAAAGTAAAAAACAAAATCGATTATCTATTATCATTCTATCTTACCCTTTGCCTTTTTTTAACCCATTTCATCGAATTTCTCCCTGTAAAATAACAAATCTGCTCGACAAAAGTGAAGACTGGGTAGATAACATAATGGCCACCTAGGTAGGGAATTCAATATAGAGGCAAGCAAAAGAAACTTAAAGTATATTTGTAGTAATGAAATGAAAAAGAAACGGGAAGAAGTACGAATACATCCAAGAGAAAAATTAATCGAATAATCAAATGACAATGTCCAGATGACAAACAGGAGCGAGAGGAATAGGTGGAAAGTAGTTTTTACATATTTTCCGTACCAGCCATCCCCTTCTTTTTACAAAAATCCCGTACCAGCAAAGCACTTTTTACAAAATTTCCGTACCAGCAAAGCACTTTTTACAAAAATCCCGTACCAGCAAGGACTTTTTACAAAAATCCCGTACCAGCAAGGACTTTTTACAAAATTTCCGTACCAGCAAAGCACTTTTTACAAAAATCCCGTACCAGCAAGGACTTTTTACAAAATTTCCGTACCAGCAAAGCACTTTTTACAAAAATCCCGTACCAGCAAGGTACTTTTTACAAAAATCCCGTACCAGCAAGGCACTTTTTACAAAAATCCCGTACCAGCAAGGTACTTTTTACAAAAATCCCGTACCAGCAAGGCACTTTTTACAAAAATCCCGTACCGGCAAAGCACTTTTTACAAAATTTCCGTACCGAGAAGAGGTTTTTACATATTTTCCGTACCCCGAGTTCGACAGTCCATTTTAGGCAAGGACAATTTAGAAAAAGCCTTTTAAGTCTATACACTAGAAAAATACGTTGATTTTCGTAGGCACACACTTCGTATGTCAAGGTTGATTATATTTTCCCCAAAATCGCCGGTTTAACATTCCCCAGAAAGATCTCATGGAACCCTTTGTTTTTCTTTTTTGGATCCTCTTTTCCTGTAATCGATAGCTTTCCCCTCTTTAGGTAATGGAATGACGCAGCAATCGATCTAACATCGCCCGAGTCTCCCACAATTTCTTCCCATTCCCCAGAGCTTTTGTTGGGATATGCTCGTACCGCTGGGTGATCACTAGAAATAAGCAATGAGCGCTGTTCGGATCCAGTTTTAGGTACCCCATTTCATCGATCATGAGAACAGTTGGCTTCACAAAGACAGGAAGCTTTTTCTCCAACTTTCTGACTGCCTCTTCTTAACTGAGTGACCAAATCACGGGCGGTAACAAAATACGTTTGATATCCTCTTGCTATTGCCTCCATTCCAATCGAAATCACCAGGTGTGTCTTTCCAATCCTTGGTGGGCAGAGAAAAAGGATATTTTCTTTTCGGTCAATACACGACAACGTAAGCAGTTCTCGAATCCATCACTCATCCAACGAAGGTTGCGCGGTAAAAACGTATGGATCGTCTTGCGATACGGCAGTTTGGACTTTGATGAGCGTTTGGATCGATCGTTCCTGTCTTTTGACAATTTCCGCCTCTAATAAGCGAATAAGCGGAACAAAAACTCCGAATATGGCATATTAAGAGTAACTACGTATTCTACCATGGAGAATCATCGTTCCTCCGTGACAAGCAAATGGAATCGGTGACCATACTCGTGTATTCGTTCTTTCATGATCTTTCCCTTCTCAGGAATGCGTCATAACTCGTGATCATGAACCATTGCTCCTCTTATTGACATTATAGTTCTATTGTAAGTGAGGAATTTTATTCAGCTATATTGGGATTTTATCATCTGCTTTAACACATTATATATGGAACTGTAGATGAGTATTTTTCATTACAGTAATTTCCATTCCCTAAGAGACAAACAGGGGACCCCTTAGGCGACATGGAGCTGTTTTTTGATCACATCAATGGGAATATCTTGCTTTGCGGCGTCATAGATGAACTCGACGACGCTGTGCCCTTTCCGAGACCGAAGAAGCTCCAGGCCGGAAGAGATGTCTTGTTGAGATTCCGCGATGCTGTATACGCAGGCTAACAGCACCACGACCCAATACCGTTTCACCGCCCGAACGTGGCGAACACGGTACCCATCGAGCTTCAGCTGGTCTTTTGCCTGCCGGAAAAAGCATTCGATCGTCCAGCGCTGGGCATAGTAACGCAAGATGTCTTCGTCACTCAGCTCCCGGTCGGTGCTCAATATGACATGGAGATGATCCGGCGTCATCGGTTGATCCGCCTTCCAAGCCAGCAGCACCACCGCGTCATCAAGACCGTTGAGCGCGCCTTCGTAGCGGTAGACACGATAGCGCTCGTTCCCCACCGTGACGAGGCGGGTGTCGTTGGGCTCGATATAGCGGGCAAACTCCTTCGCTTGGATGGCGATACCTTTCGGGTAGAGAATCCGGTTCGTCTTGAGCATGGCGATGACATGGAATCCTTGTTTCAGACAGGCTTCGATGAGCGCTTGGGACGGATACCATGAATCCATGAGCACATACACCGGCTGAGCCCGCTTCCTCTTGAGCGAGGAAAGCATCTCGATCGCCAGGTCGATTTTGCTTCTTCCCGATGTCTTGTCATACAGACGAAAGGCGAACGGAAACGCTTGCGTGAAGGTGTGCACCATCAGCCAAACAAGCGAATGCCCCCAGACCAATTGATGATCGCTGTGAGAGAAATGCCAGTCACACCCTTGAATGGCGTGCGTTGCCCGTGACGAAGGCTTCGTTTTTTGGCAAATGGTATCATCAATCGAAAGGAACAGGGGTTGATTCGTCCGTTTGGCCAGGCGTTCGATCTGGCGAAGAACCCACTCCTGAAGCTTCTTGTAAATTATCACTTTATTTTGGAATAAAAGAAGCATTTTTTTGCACATTTCTTCAGAAAGCCCTCTCCCCTTTTCTGAAGGAATGTGCTAATTTTTTTGTGAATTGTTTCGGACGAAGATTGCCATTCGTTTCAAGGGGGGGAGGAAGTGTGATCCAGTTTCACGACTTTGGCATTGACATTCAAACGTATACGGATCGTGGGAAAGAGAACGATTTTCCTGATGTAAACCAATGTCCCCACTGTCTATCCCGCCGCCCCTTGCACCGTCACGGATATTACCAACGCTATGCGTTGACGGCAGAGGGGGAGTATCGCCTTTGGATCGCGCGGTACCGCTGCCAAGAATGCCGCAAAACCGTGAGTGTGCTGCCTTCGTTCCTCCTCCCGTATGTTCAATATACCCCATCCGTCATCTGGCAAGCGGTCAAAGCATGGCTCGAAACGCCAAGACGAGGAGCGAAGACCAAACAGGTTGGTTTTCCCACCAAGGGGGTCATTTTGTTTTATGTCCGACGATTTTTCCGGAATCTCCCCCGCTTGCATCACGTGGCGGCGAGGAGATGGGGGATCATCGGCCCTGTGGGGAACGCAAGAACCGAACGGGCGGTCTGGTGGATGCAGATCTTGGAGGGACGGGGGGTGGGCTCGATCATCCAAGACCTGTGGGCCAACGAGAGATGGCATCTGTTTGCAGATTAAACCGTTTCCCAATTTTACATTAAAAACCAAAAAAGGGGACTGTTGATGTTTCCACAAACCCTTCCTCTCGACGAATCTCGAGCCGTTTCGTAAGATAGGGGGCAGAGGGACCGGGACGGTCCAAAATCACAGAGAGGCAAGGAGGAGATCCGGATGGATGAATCGATGAGACACGATATCGCCCTGTTTCGGTACGGGCTGATCGCTCCGTTGGTGAATGGGCAGGTGGAACCCAAAGCGTATTTGAATGAGGTGGGCGGGCGAGTGCACTCGATTCCTCATCAAGGGGACAAACTCATTGCGACGAAGACGATTCTGGATTGGTGTGCTCGATACAAAAAAGGGGGCTTCGACGCCTTGAAGCCGAAGCGCCGTTCGGACCGCGGCCGCTCCAGACGTCTGTCGCCCGATGATGAGGATCATATTCTAGCATTGAGGAAGGAACATCCCACCATGCCCGTTACCGTTTTCTATGAACAACTCACCAAGCAGGGGGACATTCCTACCACCCTCTCATATTTTACTATATATCGACTGTTGAAAAAACACAACCTAGTGGGAAAAGAAATCTTGCCGATGCCGGAGAGAAAGCGTTTTGCGTATGACCAGATCAATGAGCTATGGCAAGGAGACTTATCCCATGGACCCACGATTCGCGTCCATGGGAAAGCCCAGAAAACGTTTCTGATCGCTTATATCGATGACTGCTCGCGGTTGGTGCCGTACGCGCAGTTTTTCCCTTCGGAGAAGTTTGACGGGCTGCGGGTCGTCACAAAGGAAGCGGTGATTCGTTGCGGGAAGCCGAAACGCATTTACTCGGACAACGGGAAAATTTATCGATCCGAGGTGCTGCAGTATGCGTGCGCCGAGATGGGGATTACGCTCATCCACACCCAGCCGTATGACCCGCAAAGCAAAGGGAAAATCGAACGGTTCTTCCGCACCGTACAGACGCGGTTTTATCCGCTGTTGGAGCTGAATCCGCCAAAGTCGCTTGACGAGTTGAACGAGCGGTTTGGGAAGTGGCTTGAAGAAGAGTATCACCGAAAACCACACGCCTCACTGGACGGAAAAACGCCGCATGAGGTGTTTCAGTCCCAAGTGGAACGAGTGGTGTGGATCGAAGACATCGACTGGCTGGATGCGATTTTTCTGAAACGGGAGCACCGCAAGGTGAAAGCCGATGGCACGATCACCCTGAATAAACAGCTATACGAAGTGCCGCCTCGGTTCATTGGGCAATCGATTGAGCTCCGCTATGACGAACGAGGCGTCTATGTGTACGAAGACGGCAAACGAGTAGCGGAAGCCATTCGGGTGCGTTTGGAGGATAACGCCCATGTGAAGCGTCACCGGTCGCCGTTTGCGGCAGTTCCAGCGAAGGAGGGAGAACACGGTGTATAAATCGTTCTACTCTCTTTCGCGGGAGCCGTTTGCGAAAGAAACCGCCCCGTCCGAGGCGTATCAAGGGGCAGCGTTTCAAGAAGCGCTGCGGGCGCTGGAGTACGTGAAACGAACCCGGGGAATCGGGCTGTTGACCGGAGAACCGGGGGCGGGCAAGACATTCGCCCTTCGGGCGTGGAAAGAATCGTTGTCCCCTTCTTTGTATCACGTAGTCTACTTCCCGTTATCGACCGGAGGCGTGATGGATTTTTACCGCGGGCTGGCCCTTGGGTTGGGGGAAGAACCGAAATACCGCAAGGTGGATCTCTTCCGCCAAATCCAGCAGGCCATTGAGCGGTTGTATCATGAACGGCGGATCACACCGGTGTTGATATTGGACGAGATGCATTTAGCGAAGGATGCCTTTTTACAGGACATCGCCATCTTGTTCAACTTTGAGATGGATTCAACCAACCCCTTTGTCTTGATGTTAGCTGGGCTGCCCCATTTACAGGGGAAGCTGCGGCTCAATCAGCACCGCCCTCTCGATCAGCGGATCATCATGCGATGCCGGATGGGGCCGCTCGAGAAGGAGGAGGTGGCGGGCTACATCGAGCATCGGATGAAACAGGCCGGGGCGAAGCATCCGATCTTCACTCCATCGGCGTTAGAGGCGATTGCCCTGCAGTCGCGGGGATGGCCTCGGGTGATCAACACGTTGGCTACGACATGCCTGCTGTACGGGCATCAGCTGAAAAAGGACGTCATTGACGAAGAAGTGGTACGCATGGCCACAGAGGAAATGGGGTATTAGCACGAAAGGGGCCGAATCGGCCTCTTTTGTGCTTTCTCTTTTCCATCGGTCCACCAGGCGCGCTGGAAATCTTCATCTGAAAGAGCGTGCAAACGTTCCGAAAGAATGTGCAAAATCCGGAACAATCCGCAAAAATTTTGCACATTATTTCGGAATCCGCCTGAAATAATTTGAAAAAGGGATTCTGAAATAATGTGCTAATTTACACTTCTCAAGCAGTTTTTCCTCGTTCCAAGGGCTTTTCGTGAAAAAGTGGCTGAGCGTGGTTCGATGATTCGGATGAAAACTCCAGTACCGGACATCCGTCAATGTCCCCGAAAATCCCTTGGTCGTCAAGGCGTCGACAAGATGAACGAGATGCTTGATGACCGGCTTCGAGAAATAAAGCGCCAATCCCAGCGTCATGAAAAACTTGTGGATTCCTTGATGATGTGCTAATCTATTCATGAGACATGAACCTCCTTGTGGGTAGTTGGTAGCACATCTATTCTAACCAAGGAATCGGGTTCATGTCTCCTTTTTTGTTTAGTTTGTAAATTTATGTTAGCAAATTTGCTCATCTACAGTATGGAATTTATATACCGCAATGTTCTATACTTTTTTCTTGTAAAAAACAAACGGTAACGAAAGTGCGTATCGATTCATCGTAGCCATTCGGTTTTCCTTGTCCTGATCCTCCTGTGTTTTTACTCATTTTTCCTTTTTGTTTCCTATATGCGTTACCACGTCGATCACTTCAGAACAGAATGGTTTAGCACCATGGCTGCTTGTTGGTCCCTAATTGGGACCAACAAAAGAGACGAATCATCGTGCCGAATAATGATAAGGTATTTCCAAATGTTGAACACAAGAGGGAGAATAGGGCCTGCTGATCTGCAGAAAAGAATATGTGGGATGAAATACGATTCCTTGTTTACCAATGGTCGGGCTTACGGAAAAATGGATCCGTAGGTCACAAAGGGGCAGGGGGATGTATTTGCGGATTCAGACAAAATGGTGTTGATGGAACCTATCGTTTCATAAGGTTAACTGGGTATACAATAACTTACCCAGTTAACCCTATGAACAACTTCATTCCCCTTTTCTTTCCACAACCGCGTCAAATCACGGTTTTTTATAAACAAAATCCCCCTTTCCAAGAAGAGAATTAGGATCTCACATCTCCAAATCCGCTCCTGATTTTTGAATGCCCCCGACGTTTTATCAAGAGTGTTTCCATTGTAAACTTATGAAGATACTCATCGACAAATGGATGAAATTTTTACGGAGTGTTTCAATGGCTGGTCACTATTTCTGTATCAGAACAATCATCAAACTCCCACTCCTTTCATTCATAGACGCAAAGGAATTCGTTGAAAATGGATCATGTATAGGTACCTATTGCTCGTCACGATGATTAGAAATAAAAAATGACGTCTGTCAGAATCACGATAAGCGTCAGCTCGATTGCCCCCTTTTTAACCCTTCACTTCGAACTTCTTCCTGCAAAATAACCAATCCACTCCACTTTTTTGATCTGTTGAGCGGATTTTATCCGTTATGGTGAAGATTTCCCCTATAATAAACAGCGGCCGCGTCACCCGTTCCATCCCTCCGTCATCGATGATTTGGACTTATCCCTATTCCCTCTCACTTTTATTTTTTGTCTGACATAAAATATCCATAAACATAGGCTTGCCCATTGGCCAGCCTCATCCACTCTCAGTCATGACCGTCTTCCTTTTTCAGGATATAGTTGAACATCATCACTTGAAAAGAGATTTGGAGGCTTTGTATATCGGTTTTACATGCCATGTCCTATGATATGAAAGAGGCCATATTTCTTTCTGTTTTCTTCGCCCAATACAGGGCTTGATTGGCTTTCTCCAGAAAACCGCTTATCGATTCCCCAAGAGTTATGGTATCCTTATCACAAAGGCAACATCAAGGCGGCTAAAATAAATCCAAACCCCAATCGAAAGGAGCAACCAAAGCATGGATGATAGCAAAGAATATTGTCCGTTTTGCGGGGCTGATTTGCAAGGACCACCGATCCCGAAAGAAATCCAGCATCATTACGGCGCTACTCATGGATCCAGAAAAATCGGTATTTACAGTCGGGAAGAAGATCGTGTCATCAAATGGCAATGTCCGGATTGCGGAAAGGAATGGGAGCGGGAGTGAATCCCCTTTTTTCTTTTTTTACTTTCAATCCTGACAGTATGAGGTCCAGTGCAAAGCAGATTCAAACAACGTGTTGTAGATTCCGATTTTCCATTCCCTCTACCGTTTCGTTTGGTCGTGGCTGCACCAGCTAGCTCCATCCACTTACCGTTGGCTTTTTGTTTACGGCAAAATAAATGGACAGAGAGCGGATAGGAATTTTCCTATATCACTTGAACGCGGAAGTGTTGGGGTGATTGCTTCTTAGGTAAAGCAGCCCTTGATACGGCGCTTTACTACGCCCGCAGCGGCTTCATGTCAAACGGACATTCTCTACACTTTTTACAAAACGCTGCTTTTTTTCTTTACGGTCCACACATGCCTGCAGTATCCTTCAACAAATTGAACATACACTCGAACGGTGGCAAGCACCGTTCTCAATATTACAAAATTTTACAATAAAAAAATAGAAACAATATATATTACCTCTGATATAAATAAAAAACGTGTGATGAGGTGTCCGTTAAATAAAAAAGTTTTTTATGAAGAGGACAAGAAAGGAGTTGAAGTGTCCTCCAACACCTCAACTCCATCAGCGCAGCATATCCGTTAGATAAACGGTCTTTGTAGTACACGGTGAATAATAAAAATCCATCTGAACTTTTTCCATTTTAATTAAGTGAGTGGTTGTTTAGTGCAAAATGAAAGTACAGAGTTCTGCAACCGAAAAGTGCAGAGCTTTTCATTATATAAAAAAGACTTGCCAGCCCCTAAAATCCCCTCCGCCACTGTTACGATTGTGAAGAATAAAACAGTGGAGTGATAAAAAGGATGCTGGCAATGTCCGACACTCATCCTATCAAACATTTACGTGACAAAAAAAGCGCGATCCTATTCTCGTTGTCATGCATTCATCGGCCAGTCTTTGTATTGCTGCTCGGCTTGTTCCATGAATTTGTTTGTTAAAAATTGCAATTGTTGGCCGGTAATTTTTTCTTTGATGAGTACTTGCTTGACAGCCAATTTAACCTTCGCATAGACGTCCCGACGGTGTGGACTTGTCCAATCTACAGCTAATTGTTTCTTTAAGGCTTTGACCACCTTATGGATTAAACTAGCAAGAAACTCGTTTGAGAACGCTTCCTGCTCCATAGCAGTAATCGCTTTGTAAAATTCAATTTCTTCCTCTGACAATCCCAAATCGTGTCGCTTGCGTATTTCTTCTTCCATTTCTTTGCGCATGTTAATCATAACCCTGACCACATCGGCAGCCTGAATGACACGATTATGGTAATCCCTTAACGTTTTCTCTAGAAGTTCGCTTAACGCCTTTGACTGTGGGCTTCCTTGGCTAAATGTCACTTTGATTTGGTCCTCTAAAAGTTTTTTCAGCAACTTTAAGCGCAAGTCTACATGCTCTTTTTTCGTTAAATCTGCTAAGAATGCATCATCCAATATGCTGATATCTGGGCGTTCAATCCCTGCTATTTGGAAAATGTCAACAGTTTCTTTGGCCAATAGACTATTGTCAATCAGTTCTGATAGTCGCTCTTCTAACGTTTTGTTTTCCTTAGATCCCCCTGTTGACGGGCGTAAATGTTTGCGAAGCTGCGCTTTCATCATGAAATAAAGCATGACCTCATCTGCAAGTTCAAGTACTTCCGGCTGATGTTTCACCAGCTGATACGATTTTTCCAGTTTGGCAGCTGCTTGGATATATTCCTCGGGATCTCGGTTTAAAAGAATGTTAACAAGATCTGCAATGAAGTCTTCGCGCTCTATCTTTGGTTTTGCGCGCCAGTTTTGCACATCAATCTCACTTGGAATAAATCCTCTTACTGCCTTCAGATAATCCATGAAGATATTAACGGCCTCTGAAATATCATAAGTAGGACTTCCCGTGCCGCCACTTTGCGTATATTTATGAGTTGCTTCTTTCAGGGAAGTGGCGATTCCAATATAATCAACGACTACTCCGCCTTCTTTTCCCGGAAACACACGGTTTACACGGGCAATAGCTTGCATAAGATTGTGACCCCTCATTGGCTTATCGACATAAAGATAGGAAAGCGGTTTAGCGTCCATTCCTGTCAGCCACATATCGACGACAATGACAAATTTCAAAGGGTCTTCTGGATCACGAAGTTTGGCTTTCACTTCTTCTTGCTCTTTTTTCGATTTAATATGCGCATATTTGCTTCCCGGCTGAACCTCTCGCCACTCTTTAGGATCCTTTGATACATCTCCTGTCATAATCACTTCAACAGGAGGGCATTCTGGAATCTCTCTCAGATAATTATACAAATCCACCGCAATGCGCCGGCTCATGCAGACAATCATTGCTTTTTGAAACGGATTGGCGACTTGGTTAAAATGTGATACGATATCTTTGGCTAAACGACGGAGCCGTTTTGGAGTACCGACGACTTTTTCCAGAGCGACCCATTTTCTTTTATAGTTCTCTGACTCTTCATCGTCTCCCCCTGCTTCTTCGATAATTTCTCTGTATTTTTCATCAATGTCCTCAGTAGATAAATCAAGCGGAATTAGACGGCTCTCATAGTAGATTGGCAATGTCGCTTTGTCTTCGACCGCCTGAGCCATATCGTAGCGGTGGATAATATGTCCAAAAATTTCTTCTGTATTGTTATCAACAAAATCAACCGGGGTTCCCGTAAATCCAATATAGGAAGCGTTCGGCAAAGCATAACGCAACTGAGCGGCAAATCCGCCCGCAAAACCGGCTTGGGTGCGATGTGCTTCATCGGCAATCACAACAATGTTTCGTCTTTCCGATAAAATAGGGTGTCG
This sequence comes from Geobacillus subterraneus, assembly GCF_001618685.1. Taxonomy (GTDB): domain Bacteria; phylum Bacillota; class Bacilli; order Bacillales; family Anoxybacillaceae; genus Geobacillus; species Geobacillus subterraneus. Next base: position 1,621,216 of record NZ_CP014342.1, read on the forward strand.
GGTTTCTCCTTCTTTTTTACGGAATTTTTCAATAGTGGAGAAAATAATTTGTCCCGCTTCCCCTCTCAGTAATGTTCGCAACTGTTCGGTACTTTCCGCGTGATGCACATGGCCGATGTATGATTTCCCCTGCACAAACGTATCATGCAACTGTTCGTCTAGGTCATTACGATCCACTTGAATGACAATAGATGGATTTTCCATTTCCGGGTGGCGAGACAAAATTCCTGCGAAAAATAACATGCTTAGCGATTTACCCGAACCCGTTGTATGATACATTACCCCGATTTTCCGATCCCCATCCGGACGCGTTGCACGGATCGCTTCATTGACAGCGAAGTTTACGCCAAAAAATTGGTGATATTTCGCGCCAATTTTTGTAATTTTACTTCCTTCCTCCAAAAAGACAATAAAATTACGAATATAGTTTAATAGACGGTCTTTTGGAAATAATCCTTCAATCAGCGTGCGCATCGTATTGGCGCGGTTGTTATCGACATTTCGTCCATCAATCGATTTCCATGAGGCAAAGAAATCGTAATCGGCAAACGGCATTCCATGCTTCGTTTCCACGTTATCGGAAATGACAACAAAAGCGTTGTAGTTAAATAATTGCGAGATATCATACGTATAGTTTTGGATTTGGGTATATGCATCATAAACAGTCGCCTGCTCGTTGTTCGGGTTTTTTAACTCAAATACAATCATCGGCAAACCGTTAATATATATAACGATATCTGGACGGCGGGACATGCGTCCTTCAATCGGTAATTGATTGACCACTAAAAAGTCATTGTTCTCCGGATGTTCCCAATCGATCGGGAAAACATGAGGCGTGTACGTTTCATCGTTTACCTCATAAGAAAATTCAATTCCTTTCGTCAACATTTGGTGAAAATGCATATTTCGGTTAATCAGTTTTACCCCATCCGGCGCCGTCAAAATTTGAGCAAGCCTTTTGATTTCTTGTTCCGGTATGGCCGGATAAGCCTTCTTTAAGAAGGCTTCCAACCGACCGTAAAGAACTACCTCGTGAAGACTGTCCCGCTCTCCACGCTGAAACAATTCCTGCGCATGAAGATAGTCATAACCTAACCGTTTTAAACGTTCAATCGTCGTCTCTTCAAATTCCGTTTCACCTAGAGGTCTCGTCATGTTGCTTGCACCTCCTAGTCGAATCTATATCCAATTTAAAGTACTTCTTCTACTTGTTTTTCTGCTTTAGATACATCAATTTCACCTGATAAAAGGCGAGGGAGGAGATAGTCTCTAATGTCTTGTAACTCTTTGTTTTCTAAAGTGTTTGATAATATTTGTAAAAACATAGGTTTTACTTTCTTCTCAAATTTAATTGCAAAATCCTTATTAAACGGTAACTCTAATGATTTTAATGTATCTTTTGTTATAGTGTTAAATACAGAACCATGTGACTGACTAATCAAGGTATTTATTGAACTTTTTAAGGTTAAAAATACAAAACAGTCCAGTTCATCTTTTGCCTTTACTGCGTAGCACGATTGGTTCATAGTCATCTCTTTACCTATAATACTGATGTTTCCGATTGTACCTCTTGCCGATAAAACTGTTGAGAATGATGGTAATAATTTTGTGGAACTATTATTCAGCCCTGCTTCAGTTATTTTTTTCTCTGTTTCAATGATCACAGCTGAATTCAAATCCTTTACCGAAATCCAAGGAATATTACCATCCCAATATTCTGCAACTGTTGTTTTAGGTGTTCCTCCACCAATAATACTACCAAACTCCTCTATTGAAACTCTCTCTAAATCCCCATTCTCAACAAACCAATGTTTGTATAAGGTCATAGCCATTTCTTCTAATGTACTGTTAATACGTTTATTTAAAGTAATCTTATAGTTAATGGAGTGCAATATATCGCAGATTTTTCTCTGTACATTTATTGGTGGTAACAATATTGATAATTTTTTTAATGAATCAATAGTTATTGCTTTTTGCGTTGAACCTATTGTAATTTTATCTATTTCTCTTTTTCCTACATCAGATTGAAACCAATAATAAATATACTCACTTAAAACATCTGAACGAAAGTTTTTAAACCATGTTAAATTTCCGTCTTTAAAATAAAATTTATCTTCCTTTTTCACAAGATAGGGTACACCTAACGTACCCACAGATGTCAGTAATAAATCTCCTTCAATTGGTACACCATACTTTTCCTTTATCTCTTCATATCTTTCTGTAGATATATATAAAGTTTCATTTATCGGTTCATCATGATGTTTCTTAATAATTTCTTTTGATCTGTAGAAAGGAATACCCTCATTTACATATTCCTTCATAAATATCCTTTTACTTGAACTTATATCACAAAGATCTCCCATAGACTCTAATTTCCATTCTTTTTTTATCAAACCAATCCCTCCAAGTCTCTCTTAATCTTCTCTTGAAGGCGATTCGATTCTTCAAATTGTTCCAAGAGACGCTGTGTTAATTCAGCCATTTTTTCTTCAAATGGTATATCATCCTCATCTGATACTTCTGTTCCAACATAAATGCCCGGTGTTAATTTGTAGTCATTTGCCCGAACTTCTTCAATTGTTGCAACTTTACAGAACCCAACAACGTCTTCGTATCCTTCTGCCCCTTCGTATTTATAGGCACGATAAACGGCTGCGATTTTATCAATTTCCTCTTTAGACAACGCTTTTTGCTTACGACTAACGAGGGTTCCCATTTTACGAGCATCGATAAACAAAATTTCATTTTTTCTTGCCCGATAGCCGTTTTTGCCGTCACGGTTTTTGCTTAAAAAGAATAAGCAGCATGGAATGCCTGTTGTAAAGAACAGTTTTTCAGGCAATTGAACAATGCAGTCAATATATCCCTCGTCCACTAATTTTTGACGAACTTCCTTTTCCTCTTTGACATTCGTTGTCATCGCTCCGTTTGCCATGACAAATCCTGCGGTGCCTGCATCATTTAAATGGTATAGAAAGTGTTGCATCCACATATAGTTCGCATTGCTGTTTGTAACAGGCCCAATTAAGCGCGGGTCATTCTTTGATAAACGATCTGCTCCCCAATCTTTTTGGTTAAATGGCGGATTGGCAATAACGTAATCGGCCTTTAAATCAGGGAACTGATCGTTTAATAGCGAGTCTCCTAAGCGAATTTCTGCATTGATGCCATGCAACAAAATGTTCATTTTTCCAAGACGTACGGTCGTTACTACATTTTCTTGCCCGTAAAACGAAAGAGCGTGTTTGTTTGGAGCATATTCTTCACTTTGTATAAACATCCCACCGCTGCCGCACGCAGGATCAAACACAATCCCGCTTTTCGGCTCCAGCATAGCAACAAGCAACTTAACGATACTGGATGGCGTAAAGAATTCTCCGCCTCTGTTGCCTTCGGAAGCGGCAAAAGAACTAATAAAATACTCATATGTACGGCCCAATATATCTACACTGTCATCCGTATTGGCGCTAAATACATCACGAGAAAAAATTTCGATTAATCCTGCTACGTTTTCAGGTGGTAAGTTCGAACCTTGGTAAATTCGCGGCAATATCCCTTCCAGTTCTGGGTTTTCCTCTTCAAGACGCTTCATCGCGTTATCAAGAATCTCTTTGATATTTGGCTGCTTGGCGTTTTTCATAATATAAGACCAACTTGCTTCTTCAGGCACTACAAAGACGTTTTCCGCCTTATATTGGTCCGGATCGGTGATAATGACTTGCCGCATTTCATCATCTTCCGTATACCAATCGCTGCTTGGATCTTTTACGATTTGCTCTAATTCTTTTCGGCGCTTTTCATACTTGTTAGAAAGGTAGCGCAAAAAGATTAACGGAAGAACATAGTGTTTATAATCAGCAGGAGCCACACTCCCGCGCATTTTATTTGCCGCCTCAAACAAATCCTTTTGAAAATCGATGTCTGCTTTTACAGTCATACTCTGCCTCCTGTTTCTTTATCTTTTTCATACTAGGATTTGTTGAAAAACAAAAGTAAAGACTTGAAATCATTAGGATGCTCCAAAGTGTTCCAACTTTAATTATACAGCGTTCCCTATTCCTTAGAAACTCTATTATAACGACTCAACTTCTTACCAGTAGATGCAGAATAGTTTTTATAAATGTATTCTGATAAAGCTAATGCATCATCCTGTATTTTCTCCACATCCCATTTATCGTTGGATAAACGCTTCTTTGCGGTTAGAACAATATTTCTATATCCTTTCTTTATTTCCCAATCATACGCAAAACTGACTTGTTGATTAGCTTCCATAAGTATGTTCCGGATTGTTTCAGCATAATCCTGTCTGTGTAGCCAGATGTTTGGTTCTCTTTGCCCATGGCCGTCACAACTCATAGAAGTATATAACCCGACTTTATTTAATGCAAATACTAGACTAGCAATCCCGCTGTCCAAATCTAATATAGAGAGGTCATTGTCCGGATTATGATTCCATGCCGCTGGGACTTCTTGTGGTCTTGAAACAGAAAACCAGTTCCATCCTTGTCGATGAAAAAACTCTATTTGCTGGAATAGTGCATCCGAAACAAGGGTATTCGGCTTCAGCCGAATCCCTTGTTCGCCAATGCTAACGCCTATTTGTAATGCTGTTAATAAACTGACCATTTCGATGAAGTTAGATTTTGAATACCATAGATCCAAAACTAATTCCTCATCTACTACGTTCACCCAAAATCCTCGTCTTCTTAAACTATTTCTTAATTCAAGAAGAAGTTTCTTTTTCAACACTCATTCCCCCTGCTTTGTCATTGGTCGGATAAAAGCTCCGATGCCAAATTTTTGATAAGCATCAAAGTATTTTTTCTTTCTCTCTTCATAAGCTTTGCGAATTAATTCATCTGCCTCTTCCAATTGTCTAATCATCTCCTGTTGCTGCTCAATAGGAAGCAAAGGCAGCTCGATGGAGCGAATATCATTTGGAGTTAAAACTGTTGCAATAGATCCGCTTTGATGAGCTTCAAAAAAGTATTGGCCAATCGGACTTTCTAAGAAACGTTTGACGTAGACAGGATCGACTTCTTTTGTAGAATGAAGGCGAATGATAATAAACATATTCGATACTAAAATCGTTCCATCGTATTCCGGAACAATGGCAATTTTCTGTTGGGTTCCCCTGCTTGACACTAAAATGTCCCCCGGCTGTGCGGTAACACGCTGTACATCTCTTGTTTGAATCGGAAATTCATCAATGGTTTCAAATCGTATTTCTCCATTTTCGATATCTCGTATTTGAATAACAGGGAATAACTCCCCGTCTGCACTTTCGATTTGTCTGCGGGTTGGAAGATTCACGCCGCGGATGACCTCCGCAATGTCCCCGATCTGCACAAGTTTTTCCGCTTCGCTTTCGTATTTTTTCTTATTAAAGACGATCTTGCCGAATTCTGTGTCCAGTTCCACATGAATGAAGTATAAGGATGGGTTTAAGTCCCAATTATTTTCGGCAATTTCATCTATAGTAACAATGCGTGAGTATTTTTCTTTGTTTTCATATTCCTCGAGCGTTTCAATGATTTTCTGGACATGTTTGGAAGTCAAATATTTCTGTGTTCTTGTCCGCTCATAATCCCCTTCGGCATTAATGAATTGCACTTTGCCTTTTTTGTGGCTTGGTTTATGTTTATTCAATAGAAGAAGCGCCACCTGAATACCCGTTCCGCTAAATAAATTGTTTGGAAGGGAAACAATGCTTTCGATTACATCGTCTTTTAATAGGATGGAACGAATTTTTCTTTCTGCCGCACCTCTAACCAGTGTTCCAAAAGGAACGATTAATGCCGCTTTCCCTTCCTGATTTAAAGACGCCAATGCATGTAATATAAAGGAATAATCTCCTTGTGATTTAGATGGAAGATCATATAATTCAAATCGATGATAAGGGTCATTGATGGCAAACTCATATCCCCAATCTCTTAAACCGAATGGGAAATTCATCATAATATAGTCAAATTGCATCAGACGCCCATTTTCGAGCCATTTCGGGTCACGAATGGTATCACCCAATTTCATATCTCCCTGTTCTGGCAAGATATGATTGACAAACAAATTCAGCTTGCCAATAACATATAACTCTTCGTTAATCTCTTGTCCATAAACAGAAATATCTTTTCCTTTGCCTTTAGCGTATCGGTAGGCATCAACCAGTATATTTGCAATTCCAGCGGTTCCGTCATATACGGATCCCGTAATTGGCTTTAATGCCTGAATCATTAGCTGTGACAGGCCATCAGGTGTGAAGTCATAACCTTTTGAAGATGCAAGCAGCTCTTTTATTAATGTTTCAAAAAAAACTGTCGTAGCCTCGTTATTTTGATACTCCGTTTTCGTTAATCCATATCGTTCAAGAAGGACCACTAATTTATAAAGAGTGGTTTCCTCGATGTTCTTGAATGTATCGTTAAGAAACACGCCAGAGAGTGAAGGCTCTATGCTTTCAAGCGTACGGTATAAAGATTGGATGGTCTCTTTTACATTTCCGCGGCGATTTTTAAGTTCTTCCCTTGTTATGATGTTTGTGAGCTTCTCACCATATTTTTCATTCTCCATGGCAAAAAACAAAGTATGCAGCTTTAATAATTCTATTACTAATCCTTTTTCCATTTCCTTCTTGTCGAATTGATTTGTCAATTCATAAATAAACGGTAATGCTTTTTCGTTGTTCATCACATTTCCTCCTTAATTTTTTCAAAAGGAATTTTCGATTCCTTTATTAGATTGGATTGGTACAAAAAAATTTCCTTATGCAAAAGATTGTTCATTGTATTGTGACGCTAAAACAAGGTATAACTGATGATCCTTACGTTGTAAATATAGCATATCGATGAATTTTTATAAAGGGTATTTTTAATTCTTTTTATGTTTGGTTACGATTCCTCAAAAAACAGGAATTATGAACCATAATTTGAGCCATGATAAATGTAATAGAGGGGGATGTTTTTTGCAAGGAAAAAGTGCAGAGTATTGCAGTATATAAATTCGTTTATATTGCATAAAAATTCAATCTGAATTCTCGCTATTGAGGGCTTGACATGGAGCCTCTGCAACCATGATTCTTTTGCCAAGCGGCCAGCTGTAACAGATTTGGCAAACCCAAACAGGTTATCATGGCTACCCCTCCATGTAAAGCCCCTCTGCATAACCATTTGCATAAAAATTTTGCACATCTCTGCACTTTAATTTTGCAATAAACAGGGGGACCCAAAAGCGATCGCTTTTGGGAAATCCTATTACAAAACTTAGATAATCCTCCCAACCAGAAATTAAACATCAATTGGAAAGAATATACCTGAATGCTCTTCTACGATAAACGAACCTTGTTCAGTTATTTTTAAGGAGAAATGTAATTCCTCTTACCTCTTCGTGATTCACCTCATCTTCGCGCCCAAACGAATAAATCACTTTCGCTTTCACATAGTTGGCCTTTGGATCCTATTCGTTGTGAGCCAACTGGAGATACGCCACGGTCGTTCCCTCTTTGTTTTTGCGTATCACTCTTCGTATGTACATGCCCATAACGAAATTCAGCTGTTTTAAAAGTTAAAACAAACCAGTCGTATGCCTATGAAATTCGGCGTTTTTTCGAGGATCCACATCGCAAAATCCTTGATATAACAGCATTTTGGCCATTTTCATTTGCCTAAAACGGCCTCAAAACTGTCGAACTCCGGTTGATGGGTATGAGTAGAATGCTATTATTAATCGTTAAAATGAAAATTTAAAAGGATAGATACTGTGAACGAATCTATCCTTTTCAATAATTTACCTTACTATAGAATTTGAAAGCCTAAAACAGCTGGCTAAGTGGTATTTCATCATAATATTCCCTGAACTCATTTAGAGCTTCATCAATATACTTAATACCATTTAGGCTCATTATCTCACCTTTAATTGTTAATTTTGTGATTTGAATTTCAGGAGGGTATGAAGTAATTTTTTTTAGTTTCGCACTTGGAATATGATAAATAAAAACATTTCCGCCTACATGGACAGTACCAAAACCATAACCAATAATTACAGCGATGTTATTATTATCTATCCATATCGCATATTTGGGTATATTTTGGTCTTCGTCTGGTGAGATAATTTCTTCAATGTATCCATTTTGCAAATTGTATAAATATAAACTACCAAGGCATTCCCATTCTAAAGGATTTATATAGATAGCCATTTGATTATTAGGAGAAAATACTGGCTTAGAGGGAAATTCACTAGCAATTACCGTTTCTTTACCATGGGGATCAATTTGAATTAATTTATTTTCGATCTCATCGTATTTTAACTTATACACTACACCAAACTCCCTTCATTAATATCTCCATAATATAATATATTTTTCGACTCGGGATATGTATATATTATTTCTTCTATAACTGCTAATGGAATAAACTTAATCTTAAATGGAAAGTCACCATTTGTGTTCAACCTATTAAACCAGTCAATTTGATTAGGTGTAGGATCAACTGTAATTACTAAAACCCAAAAATCAGGTTTGTGTTGACGAGCAGTTTGAATCTCATTAATTATTGTGTTGTTAGATGGCATTTTCCCCCATTTTTTGCACTGAAAAATCCACTTTCTTTGATATTCTAAGTTGAAGGGGAGTTCTTCAGTAGTATATGCAACAATGTCTCTACCACCATCTCCCCCTCCTTTTCCATACCATCTTCTGTCATGAAATCCCATTTTACCTAAAACGTAGAATATAAACTTTTCAAAATTTGAAGGTTTTACCTCTTTCCAATTAATCATATTATTTACCTCATTTACCTCCAAGTATTATCAGAATAATGTAAGCAACTTAAAATATCTGTGTTTTTAACAAAGCATATTTTTATTAATCAAGTAGAAGAAAAAGTTTAATATCATTTTCATCACTAGTTTCATTAGAATTTAGAGCCATCCTAGATCGGCTTTTTCAATCTTTCATTTTAATCGTATAATATTAACTTAATTGTAACATCTTTTTTCCTGTTCTTAAAGAATTATTCAAGGAAGAGGGTTATTCAAAGCGTGTGGAAGAACTGTCGAATCTTAAATTAACAGACTTAGATTTGGAGTTAAAACACATTCGGATCGTGGGAAAGGGGATGAAAGTCCGAACGGTGTCGATCTCGAATATCTTGCTGGCGGAATTGGAGGATTGGTTCGAGTTTCGCGCAGGAATGGCGAAAAAGAAGCCGCATATCGCTCAATCGCCATACGTCTTTTACAGTCAGCGATCACCGGAATTTTCGGTTCGGGACATTCAGCGAATGATCGAGAGTTACAGCCTTCCGAATAAAAAACTGACGTCCCATATGTTCCGGTATACGCTTTGTAAATGGATGTTAAAAGCGACGAACAATGACATCGAGAAGGTACGAAGGCTTGCTGGTCATAGCAATATCGCTACAACATCACGATATTTAAAAGAAAGCTATAGTGATTTGGCGGATGCTGTAGAGGCATTGCCGAAATTTTAACATTAAGACTGATGAAAGTTGATATTAAAAAGGATATCCCTTTAAAATTGTAAACTTTGGGGATATCCTTTCGATTATTTTGTAACTCAGTCTCATCTTTTAAATATGTCCAAGTATTTTTAACGCCACAGTACTAATTTTGAACTCTTAATAAAGGAACGTAAGGACCAACTTTACCTGTTGGTTGCATCTAGCTCCTTGAAGGGAATTTTACACAATATCTAGGATCTGAGCGATAGCTTCTAAAGTAACAGCTTATACAAATCCAGTTATTCATCTTTATCTTTAAATATGGTACCTAAATAAAGTTCATTCATTTCAACTATATCATCTTTTATTAACTTTAAGATCTGTTCGATATTTTCCTTATTTTCTAATTTATTAATAATTAAATCTAAGTACTTGTAAATCTGATATGATTTCTTGAAAGCTTTTATATGATTACTATATTCTTTGTTTTTTAACTCCTTCAGGAAATCCAAGTAAAATGTAAAGTTTAGCTGTGTATACACCGCTAGGAAAATTTCCTTTACTTCCTTTTCCTCCGCAATTTCAGCAGCCAAGTCGGATAAAGAGCCTTCCCCCATTATTTTTATGACTTTTTTTAATACTGCACGGTTATCTTCGAATTCATCTCTTATATTTTCGTAATGTTTTTCTTCGTTTTCTTTCTTTTCCCTTTCCTTACTCTTTTCTTGTAAATAAAATATGAAGAAAGCTACAATTCCAGAAAGTGTACTTCCAATCAATACAAAAGAAGCCCTTATATACATATCCAAGAGATCTACACTTTTTTCATCAATTAGGAATTTCTTATTAATAAGTAATAAAATAAGTGAAAAGCTTGAAAACACAGCTAGAAAGATTACTAATAAAATTAAGTGGAATGGTGTAATAGATTGTCTCTTTTCTTGTCTATTACCTGACATTACTTTTATCCCCTATACATTATATCTCTGTATCTTCTGATTTTTCGTTGGAGTTCCATTGATCTTTTGCCAATAGGTTTCCCATCTTTATAAATCAGTTCTTCAGCTGATTCTAGAGAAACTTCTTCATCTATCCCCCTTTCTAATACAGCTGAAGACGATTGTAATACATTAGAAAGGGGGTTATCCTTTAAATTTTTTTTAACTTCCTCCAGCAACTCTTCATTAATTCTAAATAGTAACTTTACCTCGCTTAAGTAATCAGGTGAAGAAGTAAGATTATCTTCAAAACCACATTCTCTGCATTTAAAATTAAATAGAGATTCTTCATCTTTAATAATGTTTATTTTACCACACCTATCACATTCATATTTAAATTGTTGTTTTATAATATGTTCACTATCAGTCAGTCCTAAAAAGAAGCGAATAGCTTCTTTTGGAGATTTCGAATACGATAATGCGAATCTATAAGGACTAAGGTACTCAGCTCCTAAACTAACCTCTTTTGCAATAAAATTCTGTAGCAAAGGAAAATATTCATCTAGAGGATATTCTTTGGCAAGAACTTCATTTTCATTGTATAAATCCCTTAATCTTTTGAATAACATACTCTTCCTTAATCCTCCTTTCGTCTACAGATGAGGCTAATGAATTCGATTGGGTATAATCTACATAATAATGAATTTCCAACACACTATGAATTTCTTTAAATGCTACCTCGACAAATGACAAATCCTCTTCCTTCTCTTTACCAGTAAGCCTTTTCATAAAATCATTCTTATTAAATCTCCAATAAACTCCAATCTCTGATATTTCTTCATATTCTTTTACCAAATCCTTTAGATTCCAGTAAATTTTAGAATAGTAAACAGGCTTGTGATCCTCGTTTCGATTGACTGACCTAGTTATTTTTCGATCAATAAAACCGAATCCAAAAATATAACCGCCGTCTTTAATAAAATCTTCTAGTTTCATGTTATGAACAGTATCTTGATATTTAACAGTCATTACTTTCTCTACAAAAGGATCTGGATTGGATATGTGGAGTTGCTCTTTCAAGTATTTAGAGATATTTTGTCTTAATTCTTTCTCCGTTAACTTGGTACTTTCCTTTTCTTCATTTTTGGCAACTTCTTTTTTTATTAATCTTAAGGACTTGTTAGATTCATCTAAAAACAATTTATATAAACCTTTATGTATTTTTGCTTCTCCAGGTTTTGACGCGATTAAAGCAATTGGTAATTGGTTGTTAACGAATTGATACATATAATTAATTACGTGTCTTAACTGTATGTTTGTAGTGTTCCTTAACAAATGTTGGTTTAAACGTATTTCCATATGCTTATGTTTAAAGTCTAGTATACACGAAACATAAAAAGCACATTTTTCTTTTTTTATACCTAATTCCGCCATTCCCAATTTAAAAAGAAAAATAATTCTGTTTCCTTCTTGTCTAATTGTAATTAACTTTTCATCTGGGTGTACAACTTGAGACAACTTACGTTCAATATATGGTGAATATTTACTCGATGTTTTTAGCTCTTGAAAGGCTTCATTTGCTGTTAAGTCTGTAGTTATATTCAAGTAATAACATCTCTCAGGAAACAAATGTACTATAGCCTCAAAGAATGTTTTATCTATTTCACTATCGTCAAAACCTTGGGATACCTGTTCATTTAATACTGTTTGAATTTTTTCGTAAGAACTCCCAGAAGCCTGTCTAAATAATTTATTAAAGTCTTCAATTTTTGTTTTTAGGTAATTTTTAAGTTGATTTATCCCAAAATTTCTAAGTAAGCTAAACTTATAGTCATATAAAACGTTATTTGTACTATTTGTACTAATAGTCATTTTGAACCACTTCCCCCAGTAATATTACAACATAATATTTTAGATTTTTTTGCCATTTTGAGCAATTACAATTATAGCATTCATGATAAATTTCTAATATAATCCAATTCCGGGCTTTTTTATCCATATGAAGTTCTGTCAATGCACATTATCGCTCTAGTTCTAAATGCTTAGACTTGGTAACTTGAAACTTCTCTAAGTGCTGATACTTTTCAGGATGAGGGAGCGGATCCGGTCTTAACTACAATAACCGATTTTGTTGCAAAGCATGGAATTTAATGCTTTCTTGAATTAATTTCCATTTTTGGTTTTTGAGGCATCCAACGAATGATTGAAAGTTACAGCCTGCTGAATAAAAAATTAACTCCACATATGTTCTGCCATACGTTTTGTAAGTGGATGCTAAAGGTGACGAACAGCGATATCGAGAAAGTGTGGAGTCTTGCTGGTTATAACAATATCGCCACAACATCGCGATACTTTGATACTTAAAGGACAGCTACAGTGATCTGGTAGATTTTATGGGGGTAATGCCCAACTATTAAAATAAATGCATTAAAAACCATTTATTTTATTATGGGTGATTTTAAATAAGTAACTATTCACCCCAGTGCTAGTGTATAAAAAAGCCCAGCACAAATAGGGCATTTCGGTCATAGAAAATGCCCTAGGTAGCGGAAAGAACTCGATCGATCGTTTCGCCTGCCAACAGAAGACATAACGAATCCCACACGTTTTTTTCGTGTTTCGTCAGTGTGGAAACGATGCTTCTTGCGATGCAAAACGACTGCGCGAATGTTTCTTCGCGAAACGTACCCGAAATGTTCTCTTTGACTTTGACCATGCGAAGATCGCGTTCGGCTTGGTTGTTATCAAAGGGAACATGTACTTCACGTAAGAAACGCAGCGCTTCTTCCTTTCGTTTTTGAAGGCGTCGAACAAAAGCGAGTGCTTTTTTCGGAAGAGGCGTCATCGTTTCTAATCGGTGTTGTGCTCTTTCTAGGATGCGATCATACACTCGTTCCCACCGTCTCGCTTCTTCTTCGGAAAGTGCACCGTGATGGGCTTCGACGGCTTGCTTGGCGGCTAACAGAAACGTGGTCATGCGCATCGCCCACGTATGCCCCTGTTCGATGAATCCTTTTAACTCACGCAAATGGTGGGCATGACAAAGGGCATGGGTGGCATGTGTGTATTTCGGATACGTACCGAACGCATCGTGCATCATCGTCCCTTCATATCGGGGAAGAATCCCGATATCATCGGTCGCTTTTTTTCCACGAGAAGCGTGAGGAGCCAAGTATGTATATCTCGATGTACACGCGACATGCACCCATGCGAGTTTCCCATTGATGCGCAAACTCGTTTCATCGACATGCAGGATGTTGGATTCAAGTAAGGCGTCTTCGATGATGTCCATATTTGATTCCAGCGCTTCGCGTCCTCGTTTCACCATATTGGCAAGGGTTCCTGTACTAATCGAGTGTTGATATAACGCTTCGATTGTATCACTTAAACGCTTGTACGGGATCAATTGGATATGATGTAAATAAACAACGAGCGCCGTGAGCCGTGGACCGTATTGCACATGATTCGTGACATGGGATGGGAATTCGGCTTGTTGCACGCATCGACAATGTGGACACGATTTCACTTCACGTTCATGTTGTGTCACCTCGATCGCCACAGGAGGGACATCAAACACTTGACGGATATCGACTTTGAACGGTTTGACTTCACGCAAAGAAGCTCCACATCCTTGACACGTATGCACACGGTGGACGACACGATGATGTGGATGTTCCACTTGACGGAGCGTCTTCCCCTCATGTCCCTCTTGCCCACCAGGCTTTTTGCCAGACGGCTCGCGGGAGGAACGCTTTTTCTCAAAACGGTCAGAAGATGGGGGCAAATGGCTATTGGAGCTGTTTTTTTTCGTGCGTGCTTCCAGCTCTTGAACACGGTACTTCAGTTGTTCATTTTCTTTGCGTAGTTGTTTGTTTTCGTGACGCAAATGTTCATTTTCTTGAATGAGTTGATGAATGAGCTGTTTTTGTTGTTGAACTTTGCCGATTAAGCTCTCAACTGTAAATACAGCTTGTTGTACCGTCAACATGCGATTCACCTCCTTGTCTATCAATATTCACATCATAGACAAGAAAAGAAGAAAATATTCAGCTCACTTTATGATGTGGCTGAATAGTTACTTAAATAAAATAAATGTTGTGGCAATGAAATTATATTATAGATTAAGGGGAGGAGATTTATTTGATTAAGAGATTGAAACAGGGGATCATCGCTGCCATTGCAGCAGGATCATTAGTGTTAGGATTTGGAACTCCAAATACGTATGCTGTTTCCTATACTGACTTTGGACCAGCTTCGTTTGCTAATGGGGATGGTAAATACGAATTGACCATTCGAACCACTTCGGTAGAAAAGAATGTAACCATCTCAGTCTATGATCTTTATCGAGTAAATCGTAACTCGGGTGCCGTTACCCACATGTATGGTGATACTAGTGCTTTATCTGTTCGGCTTTGTAATGCTTCGACAGGAAACTGTACAGCCTTTAAATCATTTTCACAAGTGAACGGTAGTGCCATCTTCACGAATATGAAAGCTGGAACATTTTACGTGGATATACGTGATAGCTGGGCAAGTTACTATTTTAAAGGTACGGCCTCTGCAAAAACGCATAGTCGGGATCCATATGAATGGGAATGACCGGAGCAATCCGGTCTTTTTATTTTTGCCTCCCCCTCTTCCTTACTTTTCGTGGTTTTCGCTTGGCTTTTTTTAACCAAAAACAGGAACATATATTCGCGAATTGAACATATGTTCCTAAAAGAAGATCCTTGCGTCGATGTTGCTTGATATTTCTTGTCTGCCAAAAAATAGAATTTTATGTATCGATATGAAGAGCTTCTATGCCAACTGCGAATGCGTCGATCATGTACTGGATCCTCTCGAAGGTTATGTTGTCGTTGTTTCTTTTTCTAGACAAATAAGAACAAATGTGCTAATATATGTTATAAATTAGCAACTTATTTTTTGTTTACAATTATCATTTTTTTGTACAAATTATCAAAGTTTATCCTCGATTATTAAGTTAACTTACTGTTTTATCATTTTTTTATCGTTTCACTTTATATTATGTTAACTTATTATTTTCCCGGAATCTCATGACCTCTTCCCTCCAGTGCCCATAAAATCAATTATCCGGAACTTGTTAACCTAAGTTCCTCATAGTTTTTTGTGTCTACGAATTATCATTTTTTAAACGAATTATCATTATTTTTTTATCGATTATCATCGGTCGTTGATTATCAACTGGAGGTGTTTTTTATGTTGTTTCGACAAGCCATTGATGAATTTGTGTTGTACTTGCAAATTGAAAAAAACTATTCACTTAACACCGTTGATGGTTATGCTTATGATTTGAGATGTTTCGAGAACTTCTTAATTCAACACGGTTATTCTGTACAACTTCATGACATTACAAAAACGCATGTTCGTCGCTTCATCCAGCATCAGATTACAAAAGAAAATGTTAAACCTAGAACGGTCTATCGGAGAATTTCTTGCTTGAAATCGTTCAGTAAATACTGTGTCAAAGAAAATCTAATCGACAACGATTTTATGATTGGAATTGATACTCCTAAAACGGATAGCAAATTACCGACTTATATGTCTTTGTCTGAACTACGAAAACTGTTTCATTTTTTAGAGCAAGACAATAGCCGAATGGCGATGCGAAACCATCTTCTGTTTAAACTTTTTTTATTACTGTCTACTTGACAGGGGTAAGACCATTTTGAGCCAGCCTCATTATATACTTGCTTTCTGTATTGTGAAGTTAAGTTGATACTCAAATAGAGAAATTTCAGGGACGATAGAAGCGGCATATTTAAGTTTATCATCAACTTTTTTGGCTACTATTACTCCACTAACATTCTTTCCTTTTGCTATATTCTTTTTTACCCAACCCATGTATCGAGCAATTTGACCAATAGCTGCATCCGGTCCTTTGCTAAGTTTTAGCTCAAATACAACAAAATTACCTTCCTCGTCAACGGCTAAAATATCAATGAGCCCGACATCAGTTGGGTATTCTACTCCATTTCGTCCTTCATCGTCAATATATAATTTTAACCTTTTTCCATTCACGTCTAATGATTGAATGTTTTGTGCTATAAAGTCACGTAGATGGCTTTCAACAGGAAACAACATATCTGGTTCTGTTGACTCCAAGCCATTTTCTGTTTCAGCAATCGCTATGTCTTCTTCTAATCCTTTTTGAGCAACTGTTAATTTCCCATATTCATTTTTACGTATTTCCCATACACCATGTTCATTGGGATTATACAATACAACTTGCCCTCTTCCTACAGTAAACAAAAAATCATATTTAGAATTAGCAATTCTTGGTTTTTGATTCTCTGGGTAATGAACTCGTGAAGGTTGATTAACAGTACAAACAATGATCTGAGCATTTATCGTGTTTTCGTTAACATTACCATATTTGTTTTTGATATAATTTTTTATTTCAGCATATGTAACTTTTTGATTTGGGCTGTTTTCTACCGCTTCTTTAATCATTTGCCACACATATGGCTTGTTACTCATGTTAATTTAATCCTCCATTCTCTTATAGTGTGAGTGCGATCTAATGTGAATTTTACAAAATAACACTCATCTACTGTAGATGAGCAAATTCGCTAACATAAATTGACAACCAAACAAAAAAGGAGACATGAACCCAGCCCCTTGAGTAAAATAGATGTGCTCAAACCCATTCACACAAGGAGGTTCATGTCTCATGAATAGATTAGCACATCATCAAGGAATCCACAAGTTTTTCATGACGCTGGGATTGGCGCTTTATTTCTCGAAGCCGGTCATCAAGCATCTCGTTCATCTTGTCGACGCCTTGACGACCAAGGGATTTTCGGGGACATTGACGGATGTCGGGTACTGGAGTTTTCACCCGAATCATCGAACCACGCTCAGCCACTTTTTCACGAAAAGCCCTTGGAACGAGGAAAAACTAAGTGTAGACAGCCAATTTAGGTGTCGGACTGACGAAATGGGCGCCGATCCTTGATGCCACGGCGGTATTGTATTTGCTTTTTGAAATACTTGGCCGATTAACAAAATGAGAATCGTCGCAAGCAACGATTTCAAAATGTTAGATCATTTTTACCTGCGGTTCTATAATGGAATAATTTCTTCCGCGCCCTTCAATCTGGTCTTTATATCCTATAAGTGTATTTAGCATTGTATTAGGATAGTTCACTTTTTCTCTCAACTCTTTCAATGATTTTGGGGAATCTTCAAGCATTACTTTCTGGATACGTGTCATTTCTTGCACATCGTACGCGGCTTTATAGGTCATAAAAGGCGATACATAATCACTTATGTTCATGGGAGTAAGCTCTTCGCTTCCTGTCCATTTGTATAGTTTTATTTGTTTCTGGAACTTAGTAAGGTTATCTTGCTCGATCAGAAATCTATATATGAGATCGCTTTTTATTTTAGAAACATTTGATTGTTCAAGATAATTTTTTTCTAGCAAAAATACAACAATCCCCATAAAAGTATCGACTATTTGCAAAGGAATGGATTTAGCTGAATCTTGGGATATTACACTAACCACTCGATAGTTTTTGTTTCTATAGGCAGAATGTGCGTTCATCTGTTCAATAATTTTATGTCCAAGAAAAATTTGATCATATTCATCGTTCTGATCCACTTTAATTTTAACTTTAATCATCCCATCGTTTTTGCTAAATTCAGATAAATTTCTAGTCACACCATAGAACAGCCTTTCTGGTATCTTTATATAAAATAAATTTCTCAACTCAGGAGTAGTCAATCCTATCCTTTGCGCAGCATATAAGGCGTCCTTATTGTTCACGATAAGAATGTTTATTTTTACATCCTCATTGATAACTGTATGGAGAGTTTGGAAGTATTTTTTTACATGGTTGTCTTTCGTATACTCACGAAAGTGTAACTCACTAAAGGATTTACATTGTTTAAAGATATTCCGAACTTTTCTAACCACTTTTGCCATCGATATATCTGTACTTCCATAAGCACCATAATAAGAATACTCCACGTCAAGTTGATCAATTTTATTACTCTCATCAAAATAGATTAAGTAGTACATAAATTGACACACCTCATTTTTCTTACTCCAATTGATATATTTTTTATCTAAACTCTATTGACTAAAACAATTTTATGCCTTATATTTAATTTAAAGCAAGGTGTTATTTTCCCCGCTACCGTTTAGGCAGGGCTGATAGCACAAAAGTTCGGTAAGATAGCTTTTCCCCGCTACCGTTTAGGCAGGGCTGAGCTATCTTTTTTGTTTTTTGATAGCAACCTCATTGTCCATAGGTTACCTAGTCCTGCTAAAATAGTAAACCTTCACGCCTCCTAACGGACTCATTAAACTTTCGATTGGTTTACTAAAGTCTGCTCTTTCAACGTTGGACCAACTCTGGCATATGCGGAAAGGAGCGGCCAATAGCCGAATGCTCGACTGATTGGCCCGCCCCATTTCGTTTGTGCGCTCATTTGGCTGCAACGATGGTGGTCCCATTACTTTGTTTGTTCTTTTTCGACTCGTTTTGGCATATGCTCTTTTTCATACGATCTGTTGCGGAAGGAAGCGCAAGACAGCTTCCTTCTCCTCGATTAACCCACTTTGATCGCGTTTTTCTCTCCTTGTTGCAGTTGATACATTTGATAATATTTGCCTTTCTTGTTCATCAGTTCGTCATGAGTGCCGCGTTCGACGATCGTGCCGCGGTCTAGCACAAGAATTTGATCGGCATTTCGAATCGTCGATAAACGGTGAGCGATGATAAACGTGGTGCGCCCTTTTTTGAGCACATCGAGCGCTTGCTGAATGACCGCTTCCGTTTCCGTATCGATGTTGGCGGTTATTTGTAGATTGCAAGCATACTCCCCCATCTACGCTGACGCTTCGCGTTGTTTATGATAACCGCTGAAACACATCATGGAGGCAAACCTTTAAATCTGGATACAGAAAAGAAACGAGTACATCTTGTTCTCCAAATACTTCCCTTTTTTCATATGCTCCGTTATGCCATCCGTACACCTCCACGGTTCGATGCAGCGGATCAACCATCCAGTACTCTTTTACTTCAAACCGTTGATACAATTTGTATTTTTCATTTCGGTCTTTTAACGCCGTACTCGGAGACAACACTTCTACGATTAAATCAGGGGCTCCCACGCATCCCTTTTCTGTTATTTTCTCTCGGTTACAAATAACAGAAATATCGGGCTGCACCACATTTTTCGCGGATTTGTCATCAAGGCTTGAAGCGAATATGACATCAAATGGGGCCATGACCACTACACATCGTTGTTGTTGAAAATCATCCCGCAATGCCGCATACAACTCACCAACCATATACTGGTGAGCAAACGAAGGAGAAGGAGCCATGCTATATGGCACGCCATCAATCAATTCCCATTGTCCGTCCCATTTGAGATAATCTTCATATGTATAGTTGTGATTTGAAAACTCCGGAGTCGTCATCGCGCCTTCACTCCATTTCGTTTTTTGTTTCCATTATATCATTGCTATTCTTTTCGTTGGCCATGGATGGAAGCCGTGTTAGCGACAAAAACGGATATTGAATCATCCGTCTCCCCCCTCTTGTTTAGGATGTCATCGAATTCAAAAGTTCTATCTATCATCGTTGCCATACTCTTCAAATTATTTTATCATATTAACCGTCTAACTAAGTCTCCATTATTTCTTTGATCACGAAAGGGGAAAACGATGGGTTCATTTGTACAACAGCCAACCGGCATCTTTCCGTCTGTCTGTTCTCTCGATTGTCCTGATCAATGCGGGTTGCTCGTGCATAAGAAAGATGGGAAAATCGTGAAAATTCAAGGCGACCCGGATCATCCTGTGACAAAAGGCCATATATGCAATAAAGTGCGGAATATAACCGAACGAATTTACGACCTGAAGCGCTTGAAATACCCGATGAAACGTGTGGGTGCTAAAGGGGAAGGGAAATTTACGCGGATCAGCTGGGACGAAGCGCTCGAGACCATTGCGGCCAAATGGAAAGAATTGATTGAAACATACGGACCTGAAAGCATCCTTCCTTATAGCTTTTATGGCAACATGGGAAGACTCAGCGCCGAAGGCATGGACCGGCGTTTTTTCCATCGGCTAGGCGCATCCTTGCTTGATCGGACCATTTGTTCGTCCGCTGGATCTCAAGGGCTTCAATATACGATGGGAGGCGGCTTTGGAATCGATCCGGAAGAAACGATTCATGCCAAACTCGTCATCTTCTGGGGAATTAATGCGGTCAGTACGAACATGCATCAAGTCATCCTAGCCCAAAAAGCCCGAAAAAACGGGGCGAAGATTGTGGTAATTGATGTTCATAAAAACCAAACCGGGCAGCTTGCTGACTGGTTCATTCCGATCCTGCCGGGCACCGATGCCGCTCTTGCTTTAGGCATGATGCATATTTTATTTGCAGAAAACATGGTAGACGATGATTTTTTGAGAAAATATACGGTTGGATATGAGGAGCTGTGCGAACATGTGGTTCAGTACGATCCTATTATGGTTTCCAAAATAACAGGTGTTCCCGTTGAAGATATTTATAAGCTTGCCAGATGGTATGGGCAAACCACCCCTTCCTTCATTCGAATCGGCAACGGTTTGCAGCATCACGACAACGGAGGAATGTGCATCCGAACGATCGCCTGTCTCCCTGCCCTGACCGGACAATGGTTGGTCAAAGGCGGCGGCGCCATCAAATCCAATAGCGGCTACCTAGCTCTTAATCAAATGAGCTTGCAGCGCCCGGATCTATTGCAAAACAAACATACACGAATCATCAACATGAATCGGCTCGGTGAGGCATTGTTGGAATTGGATCCGCCGATTCGTTCGTTATTCGTGTACGGCACCAATCCGGCCGTCGTTGCTCCAAACAGCAACAAAGTACGACAAGGATTGGCGAGAGAGGATCTCTTTGTCATCGTGCATGATTTGTTTATGACAGAAACCGCCAAATACGCCGATATTGTGCTTCCGGCCACTTCTTCATTTGAAAATACAGATTTGTATACATCCTATTGGCACCACTATGTTCAAATTCAACAACCAGTGATTGAACGATACGGAGAGTCTAAATCGAATGTTGAAGTGTTCCAATTGTTGGCGAAACGAATGGGGTTTGAGGATCCGTGTTTATACGAGACAGAAGAAGAAATGATTTCGCAAGCCTTGGATCACCCAACCAACCCTTTCTTGGAAGGAATCCGTTATGAAACATTGGTAGAAAAACAGTATATCAAAGCAAAGGTCAAACGGTTGCTGCCGGGAACCTTACCAACGCCGAGCGGAAAAATGGAGCTGTATTCGAAGAAAATGGAACAAGATGGCTATCCTCCGTTGCCAACGTATACGCCGATTGTTGACGATGGGGATTTTCCGTTTTTCTTTGTGCCCGGTCCTAATCACAACTTTTTAAACACCACGTTCTCCAATAATGAAAAGCACATTTCGTTGGAAAAAGAACAGCGTTTGTATATGAATGTGAAAGATGCCCTGGCGAAAGGAATTAAAGATGGGGATCGAGTCCGAGTATGGAACGATCGCGGAGAATGCGTGTTGAAAGCGTCCGTTGGAGAACATGTCCTCCCTGGTGTCGTCGTCACGCAAGGGTTATGGGCCGATTCTCCGGGCACAAACCATTTGGTCAACTCCCTTACTCCCGATCGGATCGCCGACATGGGCGGCGGCGCGACCTTTTTCTCCGGCCGCGTCGATGTGGAAAAATGCTAGGATGAATGGCTCGAGGGGCTGGCTGGAAATCAATATGTAGGCCAGGTGCCCCTCTTTTTACTGTTTGCTGAAAACAGAAAACACTATCGTTATCGTTCCGTCTCCGCGAGCTGGCTTTATCCTCTCTCCAATCTCATCGCGAACATATGCGGTAAATTTAGCAGTTCTTCTTTCGTTGGCTTAAGTTGGAAAACGAGCAACTCACTTGGCCGTGCCGCCTCCCTTGTCTAAAGCATTCTTTACCTCGCTTGATCGGTTGGAAGAGCGATTGCTTCGGTCCATCCAGCCGAAGCAAAGCTCTCTGTCGGCGGGCAGGGAAAAGTGGCCGTCAAACAGCTGATCGGTTCTTATATGTAATTCAATATCTCACGCGGCGCAAACTCATCGATGCTCTGCAATTCTTCCTTGCTCCACCATTTTACCTGTTGCCATGCATCCTTTTCGTCTTTCGTCATATTTTCGAACGATAATCTCGTATCGGATGGAATCATGATTTTGTAATAAATCTCTCGACTAACAAAAGGACCTTGTTTCCCATCGATCCATACATCGAGTTGGAATAGGGGTTCGCCGACAAGGTCGACAACAATGCCTAGCTCTTCATATAACTCTCTTTTTAACGCTTCCGCCGGGGTCTCATTTTCTTCAATTCCTCCCCCTGGAGTCACCCATAACACCTTGTTTCCTACCACATCGCGAAATTCAAATCGCTGAAGAAGAATTTCATTCCGTTCATTGATGATCACGGCTCTAGAACATTGGCGTATCTTCATAAAAGGCTGCCCCCTATATCGATGATCGTTTTGATCGACTCATTCGTATTATCATATTTCACCATCTTTCCTCTATCCCTTCCCCCTTCGATTTTTCCGGTGGGGAGAGCGACGCTGCCGATCGAGCGGTTTTGTATGCCGCAAAAACAAGGCAGAGGGAATCCTCTCCCCCTGCCTTGTTTTCATTATCGAGCAGCGACCGATTCTCTTGCTTTTTTCACCAGATCAAAGCGGTCGGCGTTCATGACTTTCACCCACGCGTTGATGAAATCGCGGACGAATTTTTCTTGGTTATCGTCTTGGGCGTAAAATTCGGCGTAAGAGCGGAGGATGGAGTTCGATCCGAAAATGAGATCGACCCGGGTCGCTGTCCACCGCACTTGGCCGGTTTTCCGGTCGCGGATTTCGTAAATGCCGCCGTCGGTCGGCACCCATTCATAGTCCATATCCAACAGGTTGACGAAGAAGTCGTTGGTCAGCACCCCGATGCGGTCGGTAAACACGCCGTGGGGCAAATCGCGATAGTTCGCGCCCAACACGCGCAAGCCGCCAATTAAGACCGTCATTTCTGGACCCGTCAGCCCAAGGAGCTGCGCTTTGTCGATGAGCAGTTCTTCCGGCGGGACGCTGTATTCTTGCTTTTGATAGTTGCGGAAGCCGTCCGCAAACGGTTCTAATACGGCAAAGCTTTCGACGTCCGTTTGTTCTTGCGTCGCATCGCCGCGGCCAGGGAAAAATGGCACTTTGACGTCAAAACCAGCGTCGCGGGCCGCTTTTTCGACCGCAGCGCTGCCGCCAAGGACGATCAAGTCGGCGATGCTTACTTTTTTCGGCAGTTCGCGTTGGATGTCCTCATAGACGGACAGCACGTTGGCGAGCCGCTCCGGTTCGTTCACTTCCCAGTCTTTTTGCGGGGCGAGACGGATGCGGGCGCCGTTGGCTCCGCCGCGCTTGTCGGAATGGCGGAACGTGCTGGCTGAGGCCCATGCCGTCTTGACGAGTTCACTGACGGTCAGGCCCGAGTTCAAAATTTTCGCTTTGATTTGTTCGATTTCGGCATCAGTCAATTCATAGTCGACCGTCGGAATCGGGTCTTGCCAGATGAAGTCTTCTTTCGGCACTTCCGGACCTAAGTATCTCGTTTTCGGCCCCATATCGCGATGCGTCAGTTTGAACCAGGCACGGGCGAACGCATCCGCAAATTCTTCTGGATTTTGATGGAATCGGCGGGCGATTTTTTCGTATTCCGGGTCAAACCGAAGCGCCAAATCGGTCGTCATCATCATCGTCGGCACTTTTTTCGACGGGTTCTCGGCATCCGGCGCCAAGTCGTTTTCATTCGGGTCGACCGCCATCCATTGCCATGCTCCGGCTGGGCTTTTCGTCAGCCACCAGTCATAGCCAAACAGCATGTCAAAGTACGACGTATCCCACTGAGTTGGCGTCGGCGTCCAAGCGCCTTCAATGCCGCTGGTGATCGTATCGCTCCCTTTCCCTTTTCCGTAGGAGCTGATCCATCCCAGCCCTTGCGCTTCAATCGGGGCGGCTTCCGGCTCAGGACCGACGTGCGTGGCAGGGCCGGCGCCGTGCGCTTTTCCGAACGTATGACCGCCGGCGATCAAGGCGACCGTTTCTTCATCGTTCATCCCCATGCGGCGGAATGTCTCGCGAATATCGCGCGCCGCTGCTTTTGGATCCGGCTTGCCGTCCGGCCCTTCTGGGTTGACGTAGATTAACCCCATTTGCACCGCGGCGAGCGGGTTTTCAAGCTCGCGATCGCCGGAATAGCGTTCAGAGGAGAGCCACTCTTTTTCCGATCCCCAATACACGTCTTCTTCTGGATGCCAGACGTCAACGCGGCCGCCGCCAAACCCGATCGTTTTTCCGCCCATCGATTCAATGGCGACATTGCCTGCCAAAATGAACAAATCGGCCCAAGAGATTTTGTTCCCGTATTTCTTTTTGATCGGCCATAACAGCCGGCGCGCTTTATCCAAGTTGGCGTTGTCCGGCCAGCTGTTTAACGGCGCAAAGCGCTGCGTGCCTGTCGACGCGCCGCCGCGGCCGTCACCGATGCGATACGTCCCTGCCGAATGCCAAGCCATGCGGATCATTAACGGCCCGTAATGGCCATAGTCAGCCGGCCACCAGTCTTGGCTTTCGGTCATCAACTTGCGTAAATCTTCTTTCAGTGCCCAGTAATCTAATTTTTGAAATTCTACGGCATAGTCAAACTCTTCATCATGAGGGTTCGTCTTCTGGTCATGTTGATGGAGAATGCTTACATTCAGCTGATTCGGCCACCAGTCTTTGTTCGTCGTTCGATTCGAAGACTGATTCGTTACGCTTCCGTGAAACGGACATTGGGCTGCATTCTGACGATTTTGATTTTCCATTCTCCTGTTCTCCTTTCCCTTACTTAACTAAAAATGGGAATGCCATCATTACCATTTCTAACTGTTTTGTTACCAGTCAAAAATGATAACGATTCGTACATTAGAATTATACTAAATTTATATTTAATAGTAAATAATAAAAGATGCCTTTTATTATTTTTATCTTAATTAGGCGAGAAGACTCCCACTTCAACGAAGCGAAGCGGAGTAAGTGGGAGATGAATCGCCTTAACTATATTTTGCTGAAAATAGGATAGATTCAGTAAAATATAGTACCATATAGTTAGATGGGAGGTGAAAACATGTATTTTTGTATCAAACAACAGCTAAATGGTTTGACCAAAGAAGAATACTTGACTCTTCGAGAACTGTGCCATATTGCCAAGAACATGTACAACGTCGGATTGTACAATGTCAGACAATACTATTTTGAACACAAGGAATTTCTTAATTATGAGAAAAACTATCATCTTGCAAAAACTAACGAAAACTATAAGCTGTTAAACAGCAACATGGCACAGCAAATTTTAAAAAAGGTCAATGAAGCCTTTAAATCTTTCTTTGGTTTGATCAGTCTTGCCAAACAAGGAAAATATGACTACAAGGCTATCAGTATTCCAAAATATCTTAAAAAAGATGGCTTTCATTCACTGATCATTGGCCAGATTCGTATAGACGGCAACAAATTCACGATACCGTATTCTCGCCTATTTAAAAAGACTCACAAGCCTATCACGATAACGATTCCGCCTGTGTTGCTGGACAAAAAGATTAAGCAGATTGAAATCATTCCTAAGCATCATGCCAGGTTCTTTGAGATTCAGTACAAATATGAAATGCCTGAAGATCAAAGAGAATTAAATGACCAAAAAGCACTGGCAATTGATTTAGGATTAAACAATCTTGCCACTTGTGTCACATCAGACGGCAGATCATTCATCATTGATGGGCGGAGATTAAAAAGTATAAATCAATGGTTTAACAAAGAAAATGCCAGACTTCAAAGCATGAAAGATAAGCAAAAAATCAAAGGCACGACTCGTAAACAGGCGTTGCTTGCTATGAATCGCAATAATAAAGTGAATGATTATATCAACAAGACTTGCCGTTACATCATTAACTACTGTATTGAAAATCAAATTGGCAAACTTGTCATTGGCTATGCGGAAACATGGCAACGCAATATTAATCTAGGAAAAAAGACAAATCAAAACTTTGTCAATATTCCTCTCGGTAACATAAAAGAAAAATTAGAATATCTTTGTGAATTTTACGGCATTGAATTCTTGAAACAGGAAGAATCATATACGTCTCAAGCCAGCTTTTTTGACGGCGATGAGATTCCTGAATATAATGCCGACAATCCAAAAGAATATAAGTTCAGCGGCAAACGTATTAAGCGCGGCTTGTATCGAACAAAGTCTGGCAAACTAATTAATGCTGATGTCAATGGCGCATTAAACATCTTAAAGAAAAGTAAAGCTGTAGACCTGAGTGTCTTATGCTCTAGCGGCGAAGTGGACACGCCTCAAAGAATAAGGATTGCTTGAAGCAGTCAAACTTCTTTGGAAGCCCCCACTTCAAATTTTCGCTAGAAAATTAAGTGGGGGTAGTTCACTTGTGTTGCTATACCAGTCCAAGGTGTGTCACTATTAATTTATGTTTCAATTGATGTAGAATTCAGTTTTTTTAATATAAAAGATGATTGCCTGCTTCATAAAAACGTAATGGCCTAGGAGTCCGGTGATTTAATGAAGCATATAGCTTCACAGCATCGTTTCTCAAATAGAAAAACCTTGTAGCATCGGTACTGCTTTTCACACATTCCCTCATCGATCAGGTGAAACACAACGATCGACCCTAGCTGACGTCAGATCACATGAAATGAGAAGATGATGCCGCAAAGCTTCCCAATTTGAGAAACATGGCAGTGCAGCGACCCTGCTCCCTTCATCACCGTCCTTCTAGAATGAGATACACAAAATAAACAAAAGGGAGCAAGCCGGAAACTGCCTTTAGGCGATGAGCCTTGAGCAACTGGCTTCTCCCTCTCTCTGATGCATAAACGGATCATATGCCTTTTCTCCGCCTATCTCACTGAAAGGCGGGAGCTTCTCAGAGCATCTCGTCTCCGTGGAAAAATGAGCTGAGTGATCTTGTTCATTTGATATTTTTATCGTTTAAAAATGGAGAGAACTTCTTTCAAAGTCAAGAAGCTCATTTTTACTTCACAGCCTGTTCGGCCTCTTGGCTGTAAAATTGATAGCGATTGAGTTTAGCTTTTGCCTAATAGAGGGCTTGGTCAGCATGGAGGATTAATTCTTTTGCCATGCTTCCATGCCACGGATAAAATGCCCTATAATAACCCGTAGTACTGTTCGATTAGTATCCTCTCCACCTGTTCCATACAATCCTCCATTGAAAGAATAAGACGATTCAAAGAGATGTTTACAACGTTTAACACTTTCCTCTAAAAAGCCTATCTAAAGATGTATAGTCGACATTTTCTGTTGTACTTCGTGAAATTTCAATTTCGAAATATAAGCCACTTTTTCACAGCCGAAAAAATGGGCAGCATACGTTTCACCAATTTGCACAATTTTCACTACCTTTTTCAAATTGATGATATACGAACGATGGGTTTTCAAAAAACAATCCGTGAGCCTCTTTTCTATATCGTTTAGAGGGGTTGTCGTCTCGTATTGCTCATCAGCCGTATGAATGATCGTTTTCCTATTTTCTTTCTCCACGAACAAAACATCTTCCAGAGGCAGCCAAACGATTGAATGTTTCGAACGGATCTCTAGTCTTTTGTCCGACTTCATTGACACAACGGGATGTCGGGCGATTTCGATGAACTTACGCGCTTTTTCGAGTGCTTGAAAGAGACGTGTGCGCTCGATCGGTTTCACGATATAATCGGCCGCGGATAGTTCAAACGCTTTGACCGCAAATTCGTCATACCCAGTAGTAAAAATCACTTGAACATCCGGCAAAGATTGTCTGCATAGTTTAACAGCTTCTATGCCATCAAGTCCAGGCATGCCGATATCAACAAGTACAATATCTGGCTGCTTCTCAAACACAAGCTGTAGCAGCTCCTCTCCGGTAGCCGCCTCCGCTACAACATCATAGTTTGGAAACAAACGGATAAAATTCCGCAAAATCGCCCTTGAAACCGCATCGTCATCAGCGATCAAGACCTTTAAATCATTCATTGAATCCTCTCCTTCTCCCCCTCCCCCTCCCTTATTCTAAACAATCCCCGCTAAACTTTCTTGTATTTGAAAAACAAGGAACTTAAAAGTGCTTGAACACGATTTTTTCATTCTCTCCTAAGGCTACTTCTATATGGTGTTGCTCTGTTTGGAACGTATAGACGGTTTGACCAATGTGAACGACAGTTCCCTCTTTCGCTACGCCAAGCCTTACTGTTTGTCCACGCGGCACTGTAATGTAGGTGGAGATTCCTGAATCCGATCCTGCCTCTTGAATGGACGCACCTTTTTTCGCGTAAGCGCGGCCGCCGCGCATCACCCCTTTAATGTCAAGAAACCCATCGGAATGGATCGTACAGTTATGGCATCCTTGACCAAAAACGACGATGTCTCCGTTGCAATAAATGGTGCTATTTAACGCATAGGCCATCTCGACACGGTTGTTCTCATTGTGTTTCCATGCATAGGAGCCGGTAATCCCTTTTATATCATCAAGCAGTTTGACAAGCTGTTGGAATGAATGCGATTCGTTCGGAACACTTGGAAAAAAACATCGTTGCAACCGCTCTGCCACGTCGCGCCAAACTGATGAAATTTGTTGGCCATCCTCTTTTTTTACGGCCTCTATATATTCCTTTCCTTTATTTTCTAAATCAGAAAACTTATCACGCATTAAATGTTTGATCAGCTTAAAGAAAAGAAGCTGTTCGTTTTTCGTCCAAGCGAACGTTTTCCACGACGGCGAACGAAGTAACTGTTTTATTAAGGTTACCATGTTTTCTATATCTTCTTCCATTTCGCTTAACAACAAGCGGATAAGCTCAGAAGGCATTGCCCGATCGGTTCCTGCCGAAATAGTGCTCCCGATCACATTGTTTCGAATGATCACGGCGTGTTTTGAGGTGACCGTCGCCCGATGGACGTTTTGGTAGATGATAATGCGTCCGTCTGCTTCCACTTCCATACCGTCTTCCACACTTCCAATAATATCGACATCGCCGTGAAAGCGAATATGACCCGAGCTCACGTTGACATCGCCTTCGTGGATGAATTTGTCAATCACGGAAATATGCACATCCAGCCCTTTTTGCCGAAATACTAACCGTCCGGTGGTCGACGCTATTATTTTTGTCCCGTTTTCGACCAACTTTACGCCTTTTCCTACATGAACAGTGACCGGTCGAACCGGTTTAGGCGGGATCAGCTCGTTTGTCACAGTAATCCCCGGAACACCGGGAACCGGGGGATGAATGACCGCTATAGTTTGCCCCGACCGAACGGAAGAAATATCTCCCCCTTTTAAACAATCCGCATTCTCGCCTTCACCCGACAGTTCCCTTTTCTGATTATAGTCTGTATTGACCGCCAGCTCCACCCAGCCGTTTGTTCCCTCCCGCGGCTTCACGCCTCTAGCAACGATAAAATCATCTGGCCGTGTCGTCTGCGCAGCTTCAACGATCGCGGCAAAATCGATCCCTTGAACGATATGCATAGATCGGAGTTTTTGCAAAATAGACTCGCAGTCGAACGTGTTTTGCACCTCAAGCAACAGCTCGGTTTGCGACCCGATTTGGCCGCTAACGCTGACTTCTTTCAATCCCCTTCGCTTGTTAGCTTCAGGTTCAACGCGTAAAATGGCATGCAGTTTATCTTCATCAACAACAATCTGCCATTTCATTATGACTATCTCTTCCACCGTCTGTACTCTAAACCGCTTTTCTCCCGCTGTAGCTGTTGTTTCCTTCATCTGCTCACCGGTCTCCATCATACAAATTCCCTCCCTTGCAGTAATGGGCAAAGAACGTTGCATCCGCCCCTTTCTCCCTTAAGCCTTTTTGGCTTGCCGTTTTCCGTGGCATTCGTATGCTCTTCGCCCGTGAATGACAAAACCGTGTTTTCCCCACCAAGATTATACGATCGCTTCGTTTGCCCTCCCGTTTTTGCCGCCTTAATCAAAGGAGGGAGCAAAGCTATACTAGTACATCCGTACGCAGCAGTTTAGGTCAACCGGTCCGGCTTGCCTAAAAGATACCCTTGTGCGGCCGGCACTCTTAACAGCTTGGCTTGGGCAAGATCCGTTTCCTTTTCGATTCCCTCTAGCACGAGCACCATTTTTGGACTGCAATAGTTTACGAGCAAGCTGACCATTTTTTGCTTTTCGACATCGGCTGCCAATCCTTGGGCGAAATATCGATCCAATTTTACATAATCCGGCTGTAGTTCAATAATTTTTTGTAAAGTAGAGGCTCCTTTGCCAACGTCATCGATCGCAATGTAAAATCCGTACTCCCTTATCAACTTTACAGTCGCGTTCAGTTTGCCGTCTTTCCATAGATCGTCGCCTTCTTCCGTTTCGTTCAGTTCGAACACAATCCGATTTTCAATATGCGGAAAACGTTCAACCAGTTTTTTTAATAACTGCGCAAACCCACGATGCAGCATGGTAGATGGGTACAAATTTACAAATAGGAGACCCCTTTTCCGTTCCCAGAAAGGAAATTGCGAAATGGAGCCCTCTAGCGATGCGAGATCCAGCTCATGCAAGCATCCTTCGTCACGGGCTTTTTGAAAAAGGTGTTCAATATTTTTGACTCCGTTTACCCGCAACAACGATTCATATCCGAAGATGCTCCAGTTCATTAAATCCCAGAGTGGTTGATAAACATGTTCAAACTGCTGTTTGCCAATTACATGTCGAACAGAAACAAAAGTCACCGCTTCGCTACTCCTTTATCATTCTTTTATCCTATCCTTTAATAGCCGCTAAGCATGAAAATCACCACAGGAAAAATGGACTATTTGTGTAATTTTCAATATAGCGTCTTTTCATATAGTTGTCTAACTTTTCCTATGCACCAAACACATGCAGATGCTCCTTAGCGGCATCTAAAAGGACATATTACGCTCTTTTTTCGACTTTT
This sequence comes from Geobacillus subterraneus, assembly GCF_001618685.1. GTDB lineage: Bacteria > Bacillota > Bacilli > Bacillales > Anoxybacillaceae > Geobacillus > Geobacillus subterraneus. The sequence continues at coordinate 1,652,654 of NZ_CP014342.1, forward strand.
CACGACATATTTCCCCTTCGTTGTTCTTGTTGTGTGTCGAAACATCACTCTCTTTATAAGCGAGACTTTCTTCCCATAACCCCACTAACTTTTCAAGAAATGCGCTTACGTCCAACGGTTTCGTTATATAGTCCGTAAATCCCGCTTGTAATGCCTTTTTGATTTCTTTCGGAACAGCGTTAGCACTGATTGCGATTATTGGGATATGGCTCGTTCGTTCATTATGTCGCAACATGTCCAATACGGTATATCCGCTGAAATCCGGGAGATGGATGTCGATCAGGATCAGGTCAAATTGGCCATCGGCCGCCTTTTGCAAGCCTTCACCGCCGCTGTTAGCGAATGTTAACGAAAGATTGGGGAACGGTTGCAGGATATACTCCAACAATTTTAAGTTGGATGCATGATCTTCAATATATAAAATTTTTTTATGGCCGATTTGCATTAATCGCTCCTGATTCACCCGTTTATTTAGAGGCGAATGTGGCCCGTTATGAACGTATCGAATAGCTGGAAGGCTGATCGAAAACTCGCTTCCCTTGCCAAGTTTGCTATTTACCGCTATTGTGCCGCCAAGCAAGCGCACGACTTGTTTAACGAACGCTAGTCCAATGCCATTGCCATCAACTTGATTGCCTCGGATTCGATAAAACGGCTCAAAAATGTTTTCTTTCTCCTCATCCGGGATGCCGATTCCACTGTCTTTGACACGGATCGTGACTTTCCCCTGCTCCTCTGTTCCTTCGACCACCACCGTACCGCCATCACGGTTATACTTAATGGCGTTATCAAGCAAATTCAGTAATGCTTGTCTGAGTCTTGTAGCGTCTGTATATAAGTACACATGCTCGCTCGAAAAAGCTTTATAGATGAGGCTAATGTTATTTTTCTTAGCGAGTGGTTCCATCCATTTCACACTTTCCTCAATGACTTCATTCGGATGCACCACATCGTATAGCAAGTGCGATTTTCCCGCTTCCATCTTAGCTAAGTCTAACATGTCATTCATTAAACGCAGCAAATGTCGGGCGCTTCCTAAAATTTCTCGTACCAATTCGCGCTGCTCGGTATTGAGAGAATCATCCATCTCAAGCAATTGGGCAAACCCTAACACACCATTTAGCGGAGTCCGAATTTCATGACTTAGACGCGAGATGAAATGGGACTTTGCTTCGTTGGCTTTTTCCGCCTCTTCTTTAGCCTGCCATAACGCTTTCTCCATCATCTTTCGTTCTGTAATATCGATTGCCGAGCCGATGATTTCCGTTACTTGGCCGTTCTCTTTGATTGGGCGCAAGCTGACTAAGTAGTCAATTCCGTTGATATTTCCTTCATAGTACAACGCTTCCCCCGTTTCCCACGCATACTGATAATATCGTTCTTTTTTGTCGGCGATGGGCTTGGGCAAAAAATCGTGCACTGTCTTGTCCAACACGTGTTTTGGATCAATTCCTAGATGGTGAAACAACTCGCCGCCGCATAACGTATGAACGAATCGGCCGTCTCTTTTGGTGAATTTAAAGATAAGCCCTTGTTGTTGGCAGATGGTGTTCCACAAATCTTGTTGCACTTTCTTTATACGTTCCTGATATTCGACTAGTTCGGTGACATCCTTTCCGATCATAAACAATCCAATGACATCCTTGTCTCCTATAATCGGGATCAAAGTAAGTTCCATCATCACCGGGTTGTCGCGGTCAGTTTTTATGGGCACAGACAAAACGGAAGATTCCCCCTTTTTCGCCTTTGCTAAGCATTCCTCAATTTTTTGATGATCCTTCCTAAAAAACAAGTCATATACATTGTCTGGCAGGTCACCTTGACGAACTTGTAACATCTCTATTGCTTTTGGATTGATGCTCGTAATCCTCCCATTAAAGTCCACGGACAGTACGAGATGGGGATTGCGGTCCACTAAACATTGATAATGGACCTCGGTTAGCCGCTTTTGCCGCAATACCTCGCGCCGCTCGATATGGATCATAGTGCTGGTCATGATCAATATAGCCAGCGTAATAAACGCAAGAATGTCAGCCAAGCCGTCAGTCGGGATCGCTATCGTCTGTTCTATGGGCCGTGCTTCCTGGCCATGAGGCAGCCGGAACGACATTCCTTTCATTGCGGTATAATGCATGGCCGCGATTCCGCACCCCACCACGATAGAGCTAATGGTCTTTTTGAACACTTGACCGCTATTCGTGCGATAGACCATAAAAAGAATAAACAATGCTAGAAACGAAGCAAAAAACGACAGAACAATCGACAGACAAACAAAAAACGGATGATGATGCATAACCATCTCCGTTTTTATCGCCACCATCCCTACATAATGAAGCAAACTAATGGCCGTTCCCATGAAACTGCCGCTCAGGGCAAAATGCCAACCTTTTTTTCGATGATAAGAAACTATATACAAAGCATGAAACGACCAGCACACTGCCAGTAAAAACGATAAAACAGCCGGAGTCGCTCTGTAAGACACAGGAAAAGGTAGCCGATACCCAAGCATGGCAGTAAAATGCATAGACCAAATTCCCAATCCAATAATGATGGATCCTAAAAAGACCCAAGCAGCTTTCCCTTTATCACTTTCGGCGACCTTCGCTGAAATGGCCAAGGATACGTAAGAAGAAACAACAGCAATCACTGCGGAAATGACGATGAAATATGGATCGTGGTATCCTGTAATTCCCATCATACTTCCCCATTCATAAAAAAATCGGGAATCCCCTACTTCATGATAAAAAAAGACCGTAACATTGACAACAGAGTCATCTACCTACTCTTTCCCCTATTTACTACCAAGACAAAAGGCGGGCGAGAACGTTTTGAGCAATCCGCCCTAGCGTTCTTAACCGTTTACGGCACTGATTTTGCCGATGTTCTTTGTCCGGTTAGCTATGGTGCAAGTCATTTCTTTCATGTCCAAGTCTTGTTTGTCCTACCATCGATTTATGCTGCGAGGCGAAGAACATGTTTCGGTTCACCATGTTTTCTTCCATCTTTCTATTGCCTGCTATTATTTATCGCACAAAAAGGCGATGAGCTTCTTCTGCCTATGCGTCATTCTGGAAACAGGGAATTTCTCAGTTAAAAGCCCATCCCGGTTTGTGGGGATGGGCTCGATTAGCGAGGCCCTTCGGCCGTCTTTTGTGGTCTATCAGCTTTTCGCTGCTCGATCTAGCGGAGCATTTGGCCAAAAGTTTGGCGGATAGGGATTGATTATTTGACAAAAAAACTCGCCCCGTCGATCCATTCGATGTCGTCATATTGTTTGAGGTCGCGTACAAGCTGGAACAGCGCTTCATCTTTTTGTTTCGCTTCGATCATGCAGTCAAGCTGCCGGACGGTGCCTTTGACTTCTCGCAAAAAGCGGATGAACATCTCAGCATCGACAAAATCGTGATGGGCGCGGAACTGTCTGTCGCTTTTTGGGCTTGAGAGATGCATTTTCATCGGCAGCGGCGAGTGGCGCCATGTCGCCACGATCCGTTCCCAGTCCGGCCGCCAGTCTTCTTCGTCGTGATTGGCGAGATGATGGTGCAAATCAAAAACGAGCGGCACGCCGAGTTTTTCGCATGCATAGAGGGCATCGCGCAACGTAAACACCGTATCATCATTTTCGAACATGATCATTCGCTGCAGCGGAGCGGGGATGTACGCCCAATTATGGATCAGCTGCTCCAACGCTTTTCTTTGTCGCCATACCCGCCGCCCATGTGGAGCACGCACCGGTGTTCTAGGTCAATCCCCATCCCTCGCAGCAACTCCCCATGCAGCTTTAGCGCGTTCAACGAGGCATGGAAGACATCGGAGTCAGGAGAATTGAGCACGACAAAATGCTCCGGGTGGAAATCAAGCCGCATCGGATACTCATGCAAAAACAGCGCGATCGATCGCAACGCTTCACGGATCGGAGCGAGATAATCCCAGCTCTCTAGTTCCGGATGATTGGCAAGCGGAATGAGCCGCGAGCTGAGGCGGAAAAAACGGATGTCATGCGCCTTGTTATATTTGAGCAGGCGAAGGCAGTTTTCGACATTGGAGAGAGCAATCCGCTCAAGCTTGCGGATCGCCGCCTCGCGATCGCGAATGGCGCGAAATCGCGCCACGGTCATCGTTTGAGAGGGAGAGCAATGGGGAACGTGCACACTCATAGCGACATAGCCAAGCCGGACGACGATCATAACCTTCACCTCGATAGTTTAGCCAACGATCCATTTCCGCCCGTTTTGGCGGACAACGTTATTATGCGGCCGAAACCGATCCGTTATGCAGCTACACGTTCCTCTTGCTTTTAAAGCGGACACCGTTAAGAAGGAAAATAGAGCTCTACAGCCCGATGCTGGCCATAAAACCGATAATGCCTCGGGAAATCGTGTACGATCTCATAGCTTGGGTAGTCATCCAACCGAATGGACCAGCGAATGCGCCCATCTTTGATGAAAGATAGCAGACCGTTTGATCGCTCGATGCCATCAAAGAAAAACCCGTCACGCGCCACCAGCTCGTCTTCTTCATAGAAGTTGACGACAACTTGGCGATGGCGGTATTCCGTCAGCAACGAAAGCAAGTCACCCACGTTTTCTCTCTCCCTTACACGTGATTAGATCGGCCAAAAGAGATGAAGGAGAAACAAACCGGCAAACAGCAAGGCAGAGACAAGATGAAACTTTCTTCTCCACCCTGACGCTTTTTGCCGGCGGAGGACGCCGGCAAATAAGGTGATGGCCAACATCGTGAGGCTTGCATAACCGGTCACTAGCTTCCCATGGCCAAAACCGATCACCGCTCCGAGTTTCCATGCCATCATTGCTCCATGGAGGACAATCAAGCTCGTTCCAGCGACGGCAAGCGGGATGTGGGCTTTCATCATGCTTCTTGCTATCCGCGCTAACGTGACTTTGACCTTCCGGATTTTTGTTTTGCGGATGACAAGGAAGATAAAATACATATTGACATTGACCAAAAACAGCAGCACCGCCACTTGCGCCAGCCATTTTCCTGCCAACACCGCAGCCGAGTCGTTCGGGCGGAACAGCCAGATATAAACCGCCGTGCCGATCACCAACAGCGCATTAATGATCATCCAAACATAGTGGGCCATACATCCCTCCATGGTTGTTCCGTTTACCATCCATTTTACCCCAAAAAACCATCCCGCCGGAGTGAGGATCATCACACCACAAACGCAGGGGGGTGGCACTTCCGATGCCTAGACGCTTCCCCTCATTGGCGGTTTTCACTCAACCAACGCCAATCGATTCATCCCATGTCCAAGAGAGCGACGCTCTGCCTGAGATGAACCGATGGCTACTTTGTCACCAGGGCTCGATGGTCCATAACCGTTTGTCTCTAACCGGTGCCGCAGCATCTAAACTCGACGGCGGGCATCGTCTTTCGCTTGTTATAACGCCAGATATACCCCGATTCCTGCCGCTAGCACAATGGCCAATCCGGCATAAATCAACGCTAGGCGGGTGAGATTGCCTTTGGTTGCTGATGTGTACTGTTCGTCTCCCCGCCCCGACAGCGCGAGCGTGCCGATGAGGCCTGCAAGCATCACGACAGCCGCGGCAATTAGTAAGATCGTCAACGTTCTTCCCCCTCTTTCGTTTGTCTGTCGGACGAAAGCAGCTCAACACCCATCTGCAAGGCGCGGGCGCCAAACTTCGCCCGCAGCTGTTCCACCGCTTTCCAAAGCGGTTCCATTTTCGCCTCTTCTTCATATTGAAACAAATCCAGCTGCTTCACCGCCCTGGCCCGGTCAAACACATGGAGCGCGGCGACGCCAAGAAGACGCACCGGACGGCCGTCCCAATGCTTTTGGAACAACCGCGCCGCATAGGAAAAGATTTCTTCGCCGTCCGATAACGGCTCGATTCCAGTTTGGCTGCGGGTGATCGTGTGAAAATCGTGGTAGCGAATGGTCAGTTGAACGGTTCGCGAGGCAACCCGCTTTTCGTTCATCCGGGCGCCGACCGATTCGGCCAGCTGGCGCAAGACAGCGAGCAGTTTCTGTTCTTCCTCGATATCGTACGGCAGCGTTGTTGAGTGTCCGATCGATTTTCGCTTTTCCGCCGCTGTTGGATCCACCGGACGCGGGTCGATGCCGTTCGCCCGCTCGTAAAGGCGCGAGCCATAAATGCCAAACGTCTGGCGAAGCCGCTCGCGGTCAGCTTTGGCGAGATCGCCGATCGTATGGAGGCCAAGCGCATGCAGCTTCTTCGCTGTTTTGTCGCCGACGCCATGCATCTGTTCGACCGGAAGCGGCCATAACACAGACGGGATATCGCGCTTGCGCAGCACGGTGATGCCAAGCGGCTTTTTCCTGTCGCTTGCCATTTTCGCCAAAAACTTATTCGGGGCGATGCCGATGCTCACCGGAATCGACAGCCGTTCAAGCAGCTCTTGTTGGATATGGCGCGCCAATGCGAGCGGGTGAACCGTCGGCATCCGCCCGGTCACGTCCAAATAGCCTTCATCAATCGAGGCCCGCTCCAAAACAGGCGAGAAGCGCTCGAGCCATTGGAACAAGCGGCGGCTCATTTCGCGATACAATGGGAAATCCGGCGGCCGCACGACGAGCGATGGACAGCGTTTTTTCGCTTCCCAAAGCGGCATCGTCGTATAGATGCCAAACTGTTGTTTCGCCACATAACTGGCCGCCAGCACAATTCCTTTCCGTTCTTTCGGGTCTCCTGCCACAACGACCGGTTTTTTCTGAAGCGACGGATCACGGGCGATCTCACAGCTGGCGAAAAACGAATTGGCGTCTACGTGAAAAATAATCCGTCCATGCGATTCGCGCTCCGTTTGCATCTTTCTCTCCTTCTTTTCTTTCGTTGATTCCTATTTTAGCAGATCATCCGTTCGCTGGGAACAACTCAGGCCGCTTCAAGATACGGTTTCGTTGTATTCATGCTAGGTGCGCCATCCCTTCGGACGTCTTAGGGCAGCCAATCACGAAATAGCTTCATGAGCATATATCCGCCCACTCCCCAAATGAGGAGCGCGGAAATCCGGTTCATCCAGCGCAGTCCTCCCCCGCTGCCGTCGAAACGGCCAACCATTCTTCCGGCGAGGGACAGCCCCACAAACCAAATCCAGGAGACAACAATGCACGCCGCCGCAAATATCGCTTTCTCCATTCCCGTATAGCGGAGCGAACCCGTGCCAATGACGCCGATCGTATCGAAAATGGCATGAGGGTTCAGCAGCGATACCGAGGCGGCAAAAGCGATTTGTTTGCGGGGCGGAAACCGTTCCGCCGCTTCGCTTCCGCCAGCGGCGGGGGCGCTTTTCCATGTACTCCAGCCCATATACAGCAAAAAAAGAATGCCAGCTCCCATCACGGCTGTTTTCAGCCAAGCGGAACCAAGCCAAACGAGCGAGACGCCCAAAACGGCGAGGAAAATCAACAACGTATCACACAACGACGCCGTCAGCACCGCCGGCAAGGCATGCCGCCAACGCCGCTGAACCGCTCCTTGGGTCAAAATGAACACGTTTTGCATCCCCAGCGGCAAAATGAGTCCAAACGCAAGGATAAGCCCGTGAAGAAAGGCCTTCATCATGCTTGGTTCCTCCCTTTCCCTTGCAGCCAGCGATAGATTGAAGCCGCATCCTCTTCATCCACATCGACGACGCGGGCGCGGGTGCCAAGCGGCATAACAGCGGCGGAAATCGTGGCTAATCGTTTTCGCTGTTGCCACCATGTCGCCGCCACCTCAACCGCTTGCAGGCGATGTTTCAACATGTATGTGGTCGTTCGGCGGAACCAGCCGCTGCGGAGTGTTAACTGCCTTGAAGAAAGCGCCCAGCCGGCTGCTTGATAGCGCCGCGACCCGATCCACAGAGCAAGCGGCAGCGCAAACAAAAGCCCCGCTCCCCATGGACGCTCGATGTAAGCAGCCAATGCCAGCGGGGCCGCTAACCAATAAAGCGGCCGAAGCATATAGCGGATTTGAGCCCGCTTCGGCAATGGACGGAACGCAACACCGAGATCGTACTCCGGCAGGCACGCGTGAATAATCGAGGAGACGCGCTCTTTTTTTACAAGCGGGCAAAGAACCACATCCCCCGGTGGACCGCCATCAAGCGCCCCGCCGGCATGAATGAGCGATACGGTCGCATACCCGAACAGACGACGCAGCCAGCTCTCATGGATCATCACCCCTTGAACGCGGCCAATAGGGACTGAAACCGTTTGGCGTTCGAGCCAACCGCGGGTGATGACAATCGTATCTTCTTGCCTGCGCACGGCAAACGAAGCGAAACGGATCATATTTTGCCCGATCGCCACCCCATACGCGGCCAACAGCGCCACCAAACCGATGACTCCGATGTACCACCGCCCATGTCCGTTCCATGTCGTCTGTACATTGCGAAAGAGCGCTTCATACGGGATCAGGTCGCCAAGTTGGGACAAAAAGGTCCAAACGGCCGCCACGACGCCAAACGCTCCCCCGCTTGTCACAGCGGCAAGCCATACTTCCTTTATCGAAAGCGTAAATAAAGGAAGAGACAATGGCCGATTCCCGTGCTCACACGGCGGCCGCCCCCCTGCCTGCTCTTTTGCCCGCTCAATCTCGCGCTGCAAGCGGTGCACTTCTTCCCTCGACACGGCGGCAAGCGCCACTTCTGCTTCCCCAAGCCCGCCCCCGGCGGTTTCAATATGAACTTTTACGACTCCAGCTAGCCGCTGCCATATTCCTTCCGTTGTAGAAATGCCTTGAATGCGCTCAAACGGGATCGTCCGTTTTTTGCGGACAAACAACCCTTCTTCCACTTCCAGCGTTTGGCCGTCCCAGCCGTATTTGAAACGAACCCAGGAAAGAACGCCGGCAACGATCGTGTAGGCGAGCACAAGAAGCGGCATGACGAGATCCCGCCAAGAAAAATCACCGCGGCTGCCAGCTATGACAACTACCAAAAGCGGGAGCAGCACGTGTTTCAGCTCCCTCCCTACTCCCGTTACCATCGCAATGGGATGAAGACGGCGCTTAGTCATCATCCTGATCCGCCGCCTTCGCCCGCTCGGCGATCAGCCGGCAGAGCCGTTCCGCCTCCGATTCAGACAGAGCGGGGATTTCATGGACGGTAGCGGCCGTGAAAATCACGACCGAAGCCAACCCGTACCGTTTGAGCAAAGGGCCTTGCCGGACATCGACATGTTGGACGCGATTCATCGGAACTAACGTCCATGTCGTTGACCAAACGCCGTGCTGAATTTCTATGTCTTCGTCGCGAATATCGTAACGCCATCGTTTCTGGCGCAAGGGAGGCAGCCATCCGATCCATAAGACCGCTTTCACTCCCCAAATGCCCGCCAACGGCGCTAACCACCACTCAGGAACATGGAAGCGCGACAACACCCAAGCGATTGCACCGATGATGACGCCGCCAGCCAATGTTCCCAACACTCCGGTCAAGCGCCAGACGGTGATGGCTTTTTCCGAAATCGGTTTGCCGCTGTTGCCAAGCATCCTACCAATCTCCTTTTGGCGAGTTCAAAACCTGTTTCCAGTATAACAAAACATTTCCACATTGACGACGTGTTTTTTCGCGAACCATTGACAGAAAAACAAAACTATTATATTCTAAAACTATCTTTTTTGCTTAACTGCATAAAAGCGTAAAAGCAAAAAAGTACATCATGGAATGAACTTCGTGTGAGAAAGGTTGTTGCTGTATGGAACATTCCCGCCCCTCATTGCAAAGAGGGCTGCTGCCCCGCCATGTGCAATTGATGGCGCTAGGCGGCATGATCGGCACCGGCATTTTCAAAGGGAGCTCTGATACGATTCACATGGCCGGACCGAGCGTTATTCTTACGTATTTGCTCGGTGGCGCGCTGTTGTTTCTCATTATGGCCGCCTTAGCGGAGATGGCCATCGCCTATCCGGGCGAAAACGTTCAGCATTTGATCCGCCGGGCGTTTGGCTTTCGCTGGTCGTTTCTCGTCGGGTGGCTGTATTGGGCGAACTGGACGTTGGTCACCGTCGTCGAGCTGCTGGCGGCAGGCAGTTTTTTGCGCTATTGGATGCCGTCGGTGCCGCTTTGGCTGCTCGCTCTGAGTTGCGCGCTGTTTATCATCGCGCTGAACTTGTTTCCGGTTCGCTACTATGGGGAAACAGAATTTTGGCTCGCCGGGTTGAAAGTGGCGGCGCTGGCTGTGTTCATCTTGCTTGGAGCCGGCATGTGGTTGGGAGTGATTGAAGGAGCGGACGGAAACCCATGGAGCCGTTATGCGACGTATGACGCCTGGTTTCCGCATGGGGTCGGCGGCATGATCAGCGCCTTGCTTGTCGTCATGTTTTCATACGGCGGAGCCGAGTTGATCGGTGTAGCGGTGACGGAGATGAAAGATGCTGACCGGGTGCTGCCGCGGGTGATCAAAACGACGGTATGGCGGGTCATCGGCTTTTACGTGCTGCCGATCGCCATCATTTGCGGCATCATGTCATGGAACGCCGTATCGGCGGAAAACAGCCCGTTCGTCCAAGTGCTCGAGGCCACCGGCATTCCGGGTGTCGCCCATGTGATGAACGCCGTTTTGCTCATTGCCGTCTTATCGGCAGCGAACACCGGGGTGTACGCCACGTCCCGCTTGCTCTTTTCGATGGCCGAACAAGGAGAAGCGAGCCGCCGCTTGTTGCGGACGACGCGACAGGGGGTTCCGATCTACGGGATGGGAATGGTCGCTCTCTGCATCGCGTTAGGGATCGTTGGCGCGTACTTGGCGCCGGGGCGAATCATCGGCGAGCTGATGACGATCCCCGGGTTTACGGTGCTGATCGTCTGGATGATGATCGGCGCGGCCCAACTGAAACTGCGGCCGCATTACGATACAAATCCGTTCTTCCGCGTCAAAGCATTTCCGTACACGACACTCATCGCCGTCGTGTCGCTCGGCGCGATTTGGGTAAGCTTTTTATTTCAGCGCGATCATCGAATCGGGTCAGTTCTTTGCCTGGTGATCCTGGCGGTTCTGGCGATGTATGGGGCGGTCAAAGAAAAGCAAAACCGGCGGCCGGAACAAAACGTCGACGAACAATCCGCCTAAATAAGAGTTCAGAAAAACAGGCGCTCGTGCCGTTATGGCCGGCGCCTGTTTTCTGTCGTCCCCAAACGAAGCGCTCAAGCTCACGACTTGGGAAGACCCCCTTGCCATCGATTCCTTATTTCACCGGCGACAGTTCGTCTTCGGTCACCCATTTATGGTTGGTCACTTGTTCGCCGGTCTCTGTATCGGTGTAATCGACCATATACACCGTCGTTTGTTGAGCGGAGTCGATGACGGCTTTCGCGCCTTTCATCCCTTTCATATGGTCAGCGTTCAAAACGACTTCGTCGCCCGGCTGAAACGGCTCATCCCCGGCGTTTTCGATTTCTTTGTGGATCACCCATTTATGGTTTTTGACCGGAGGACCGCCCGTTGTCGGCGTGTACGTCACCGTATAGACAGTCGTGTCAAACGCCCCGGAAACGGTCGCTTCCGCCCCGTTCATCCCCGGCATATGGTCGGCGTGAATGATGACTTTGCTTCCGACCGGGTAGGTTGGCTGTTTCGCTTCTTCCAATCCAGCCGGGACGTCGCCTGAACCGGAGTGATTCATTTCCCCGTGGCCGGCATGAGGGGTGTTTTCTTCTTGGCTGGCGTTTTCTTTTGGCGCCGCTTCGTCATTTCCAGCGCCTGCGCAGGCGGACAGCAACAAAGCCGCTGCCAAAGAAGCAACTCCCCATACGATTCTCCTGTTTTTCACGTTTTTCACCCTCCTTTAAAGAGAATGCCGTATTCCGCCCCCTTGCCGGTGCCGACCATAATCGATGTCGGCGTCGCCAAACCGAGCGCGCACGGACAAGCGATGACGAGCACGGCGATGGCCGCCTCTAGAGCGGCGGTGACGTCGCCCGGCGCCACGAAAAAGTACCAAACGAGAAACGAAACGGCCGCGATGGCAACGACAATTGGGACAAAAATGCCGGAGATGACATCGGCCATCCGCTGAATCGGCGCCTTGGACCCTTGCGCTTCCTCGACGATGCGGACAATGTGGGCAAGCGCCGTATCTTTCCCGACTTTTTCCGCCCGGATGGTCAACACGCCGTTTTGGTTGATCGTCGCGCCAATGACAGAGTCGCCTTCTTTTTTATCGACCGGAATCGATTCGCCCGTGATCATCGATTCGTCGACCGATGAGGCCCCGGCGATGACCGTTCCGTCCACCGGAATTTTTTCACCGGGCCGCACGATGATCGTATCGCCGACAACGACTTGTTCAAGCGGCACGTTTTGTTCGGCACCGTTGCGGATGACAGTCGCCTCTTTGGCCTGCAGGCTCAGCAGCTTCGAAATCGCTTCTGTCGTCCGCCCTTTAGCGAGCGCCTCGACATATTTGCCAACGAAAACGAGTGTAATCAACACCGCGCTTGTCTCAAAATACAATCTTGGCGCATAGCCCGGGTCAGCCAGCGTTTTGAGCGCCTCATACAAGCTGTAAACATAGGCCGCCGACGTGCCGAGAGCGACAAGAACGTCCATGTTCGCGCTCTTGTTGCGCAACGCCCGGTACGCACCGAGATAAAACGGGCCGCCGATGTAAAACTGCACCGGAGTGGCCAAGAGAAGCTGCACCCATGGATTCATCAGCCCATGCGGCATCGGCAGACTGAGATCGAGCGGCAAATGGGCGACCATCGTATACAACAGCGGCAGCGAGAGCACCGTTGACAACATGAGCCGGCGCCGCTTTTGTTTCCATTCGTCTTCATGGCGGACATCCGTTTGCTCCTCACGGGGGCGTCCTTTGTAGCCAAGATGCTCGATTTTCTTGAGAATCTCCTCGATGGACAGCACGCCTTCTTCGTATTCGACGACGGCGCTGTTCGTCGCTAAGTTGACCGTCGCCGCGGTGACGCCTTCCAACCGTTTTAACCCTTTTTCAATCCGCGTCGCGCACGCCGCGCACGTCATCCCGGCAATATCGAGCGTCACCTTTTCCTTTGCCACGCCATAGCCTAGTTGCTCAATTTTCGTTTCAATATCCCGAAGGCGCTGCTTTTCGGAATCGTATTGAATCGTCGCCCGCTCCATCGCCAAGTTGACGTTCGCCTCGACTCCGTCTAGTTTGTTCAACACTTTTTCGATCCGGTTGGCGCAGGCGGCGCACGTCATGCCGGTGATGTGAAGCGTCGCCGTTTTCCGTTCTCCCATCGGTCACCCCCCCCTTATTTCGAAACGTGTTTGATCACATCCATCAGCTCGCGAAGCGATTGTTCGCCGTTTCCTTCGCGGATCGCTTTCGCCACGCAATGGCTGGCATGACGTTCAAGCAGCTGCATTCCTACTTGGCGCAGCGCCGCTTGGATGGCGGAAATCTGCACTAAAATATCTATACAATAGCGATTGTCTTCCACCATTTTTTGCACGCCGCGCACTTGCCCTTCGATGCGCTTCAATCGTTTCATGATGTTCTCCACTTCCTCTTTCGTGCGCGGAACCATCGTCCGGTGAACCGCATGTTCTTCTTGCGGCGGGTGGGTCATCCTGTTCACCTCTTTCCTCGATCTATATACATTATACCCGAACGGGGTATATAGATGCAATGAATTTCCTTCTTTTTAGGACAAAAAAGAAAAGCGGCCCGATCGGCGACGGATGATGGCACTTGTCCATCCCTTCCTTCATAAACCCGCCACCTTGCGATGCAAGCCGCTTCTTTTGTTTGCTAAAACCGATTCATCATCGTTTGAGACGGCTGGCCCGTTTTTCCTCCGTTTCCCCCATGGCAGGCGTTATACATATCTTGCAACTGCTGCTCCGACAAGTTCGGATGCATGCTTTTCATATGAGGGAGCATTTGGTCAAACGTGAGCGGACCGTTCGTATCGGCCAAGACAACCGTTCCTGCCCCTAGCGCCAACGCCATCGCCAACAAGCCTCCTGCGGCTTTTTTCATGGCTTGCCAAAGAGTTGCGTATGCATCATGCGTTCAGCCCTTCCGTCTCATTAGGGGCAAACCAACTCGGAATCGCCCGCCAATACGGAAACGGGCTGTTGTCGCGCTACCCGATCGCCACTCACCAGAGTCATTCGTTGAATATGGGGCTCAAGATGGCCGAAGGACGGTCGCTGCTTGAAGCCATCATTGACGTTCAGGGCCAACCGTTTGCGGGCTATGTCACCCACTTAAGCCTCAACCCGTTTTTGCATCGAAGACAGACCGATTTCATTATCGGCCAGCTAGACCGTCAACCGTTTCCGTCTCTCATCATGGGTGACTGGAACATGAGGCCTGGCTCAAAGCCTTGGAACAAAATGACCCGAAAAATGGATGATGTGTGGCAAAAAGCAGGAACGGGAAATGGCGATACGTACCCGTCTTTTCGCCCGCGGCGGAGGCTTGACTATATCTTTATCAGCCGGCAGCTTCACGCTATAGACGCACAAGTGGTGGCCATCAGGCCGACAGCGTCCGACCATTTGCCGCTAAGGGCGACGCTGCGCCTAGACTGACCGTCTTTTTGGCGGATTCATGTCATTCGGCCTTGTTTCGCCTTATCTTCCGCCAGACGAAAAGAAAGATCGCCGCGGATAAGGCGGCCAAAATGAGCTTTCCTTGCCATGTGGCGCGAAGAAGTTGATGGACAGCATACGCCTCCATCCATAAGGCCGGGAGCTTGCCAAGCGAACTGGCGGCCGCAAAGACGGGAAGAGACGTACGGCCGATCGCGGCGACAAACGTCACGACCCCTGATGGCATGAGCGGCAGCAACCGGAGCGAAAACACAAGCCAAAACGCCTCCTTGCCGCTTGCATGAAGCAGCGGCTTCACGTTTGGATGGGAAAGCCATGTCGTCTCACGCAGCCGGCGAAATCCTTTTCGGTACAAGATGAACGAGACGACCGCCCCGAGCGCTTCGCCGGCAAACGAGATCCAAAAACCGGGCCAAAACCCGAAAACGGCTAAATTGGCCGCGGTCAAAAACGCGCTCGGGACGACCCCGAGCACGCTGATGGCGAGGTTGGCGAGCAGGCTGAGGAGATACGCCGCCTCGCTATATGTTTGCAGAACATCGATCATGTTGTCTTTCACGCGATCGACCGCCTCTCTTTCTTAGAAGCCGTGCGGGCTAGACTACGATTTGTGCCTTTTCCATTTGTAGCCGACGCCCCAGACCGTCTGCAAATGTTCATCCACCGGAAACCCGGCCCGGCGCAGTTTTTCGCGGATGTTTTTCATATGGGAGTCGATCGTTCGTTCCTCTGTCTCCGCAAGCGCCCCCCATAACGACGTAATGATTTGCCCGCGGCTGAACACTTGATTCGGGTGTGTTAACAACAGCCCTAAAATGGCGAACTCTTTCGGCGTCAGCGCAATCGGCGTTTCCCCGTAGCGGACCGTATGTTCCTGTTCATCCCAGACAAGCCCAGCTGCACGGATGACTGAACGGCTGCCGGCCGTGCGGCGCAGCACCGCTTCAATGCGCGCCAATAACTCCGCCTCATCAAACGGTTTGGTCACGTAATCATCCGCTCCGATTTTCAATCCTTGGACGATATCGGCCGTCTCGTCACGGGCAGTGACCATCATGACCGGAACATCGGAAAATGAACGGATGCGGCGGCACGTCTCCCATCCGTCCATCTCGGGCATCATCACATCGAGCAGCACTAAATCAGCATGATGATGCCGCAAATAATCAACGGCTTCCGTTCCCGAACGCCGCTTCACGCAGCGGTAGCCGTTAGGAGCTAAATACAATTCCAACAAATCCAGCATTCGCTCTTCATCATCGACCAACAATAGCGTGTACATCACGATCCCTCCGGCAGCGTCATGATGATGGTCGTTCCTTTTCCTTGTTCGCTTCGAGCGGTGATCGTCCCCCCATGCGCCTCGACGATCTCTTTGGCAATGGAAAGCCCAAGCCCCGTCCCGCCGCTTATTCGCGATCGCGACTTATCGACGCGGTAAAACCGTTCGAAAATGCGGGGCACGTCTTCTGGCGGGATGCCGGCTCCTTGATCGGAAACGGCCACGACGACCTCGCGTTTTTGCGGATGGACGGCAATCTCCACCGTTGTGCCAGGAAACGCATATTTTCGCGCGTTGTCGAGTACGTTGATCATCACTTGCTCAAACCGCTCCTGGTCGATCGCCGCTGTGACCGAACCGGGGCACCGGCACACAAGCGACAGCGATTTTTCCTGAAACGCCGGGCGCAGCTTTTCGCACAGTTTGGCGAAAAACGAACAAAGATCGGTCGGCTGCGTTTCGATCTGGAACGAGTGCCGCTCGAGTTTAGCTAGTTCAAACAAGTCTTTCACCATTTTTTCGATCTTTTCCGCCTCTTCATAAATGATCGCCGCGTATGTCATTCGCTCGTCCTCGGCAAGGTGCGGCCGTCTGGCGATGTCTGCGTACCCTTTCACATACGTCAGCGGCGTGCGCAGTTCATGAGAGATGCTCGCTAAAAATTCGCTCCGCTCTTGTTTCAAATACGCCAAATCGTTCGCCAGCGTTTGAATGGCTTTGCCTAACTGCGCCAGCTCATCGTCTCCTTTCACTTCGACGCGCACGGAAACATCGCCTTGGCTGAGCGCTTCGGTCGCCCGCTTCATGCGAAGAAGCGGCATCGTAATGGCGCGGGAGAAAAAGGCGATCGTCATCATCGTAATCGCCACGGACAGCACGCCGACGACAACAAAATGATGTTTCAATTTGTACACCATCGTCCGGACCGAACGGGTGTCTTGAAACATATACACATACCCGCTCGTTTCGCCGCCGATTTGGATCGGGCTGACGGTGGCGATATGAGACGCCCGCTTCCAATCGGTTTCGACCATCATGCCTTCGCGGGGAATGGAGCGCCCGTGAGTCAACGGAATGAGTTCCCTAGCAAACGGGACAATGCCGCTAGAAGCCGATACAATCTGGCGCTTGGCATCGGTGATGACGACATCGGTTTCGGCTTCGGACTCCATCATCACGACATGCTCAACCGTCGTGTGATCGTAGTTTTTTTCCAACACATTGCGATGGCTGTTTCCCCGCGCCAGAAGCTGCGCGAATTCTTCCTCGATGCGCGCGTGAACAAGCGTCGCATAGAGAGAAACGAACAGCACCATTTCCACAGCCAGGACGAAGGCAAAAAACAGCATGCCGAGTTTCCAAGAAAGCTTTTGCACGTGTTTCTCTCCTTATCGATGAAGACCGTAGGATGGTTCCAATTTTACTATTTTATCCTGAAAATGTGCAGAAAGTATGGATATGACCGAAAAGAACGAAAAAACCGTGATGCTAGAACAATGGCCATTTGGTTGTAAATTGAAGCCAGGAGAAAAACGGCCTTCATCTCCATGCTCTCTTTCATGCGTGCAACGAGCGATACCGTGCGCCACCGCCCTTTCCAAGCGGGCCTTGCCGCCTCCGCCATTCCGTTTCGTCAGGCGCCAAGCCTAGCGGATGCGTCTTTTTCTTTCTTCCATTATACTAGTAAACAGACCGCACTCAGTGGGAGACGACAGAAAGGAGTTTGTTTATGAAATCGCTCGTGTTAGCGGAAAAGCCGAGCGTCGCCCGCGACCTTGCCCGCGTGCTCGGCTGCAAAGAAACGCATAAATCGTATATGGAAGGACCGCGCTACATCGTCACGTGGGCGCTTGGGCATTTGGTCGAACTCAAAATGCCGGAAGACTATGACCGGAAATACGAAACGTGGCGGCTTGAGGACTTGCCGATCATTCCGAAACAAATGGGCTTGAAAGTGATCCGGCAAACGAGCCGCCAGTTTCGCGCCATTGAACATTTAGCCAAACGCCGCGATGTGAAAGATTGCATTATTGCGACCGACGCCGGCCGCGAAGGAGAGCTGGTCGCGCGCTGGATTTTGCAAAAAATCGGCTGGACGAAGCCAATTTGGCGTTTATGGATTTCGTCGCAAACCGATCAAGCCATCCGCGACGGGTTTCGCCAGTTAAAGCCCGGGTCGCAGTTTGACCGACTGTATGAATCAGCCGTCTGCCGCGCCGAAGCCGACTGGCTGATCGGGTTGAACGTGACGCGCGCCTTGACGACGAAATACAACGACCCGCTCTCGGCCGGGCGCGTGCAAACGCCGACGCTGGCGATGATCATCGAACGCGAGCGGGAGATTCAATCGTTCGTTCCCGTTCCGTATTGGACGATTCATGCCCGCATCGGTTCTGTCGCGGCGGTATGGGAACGGCACGGCGGGAAGCGGCTGTTTGATCAAGACGAGGCCAACGGGCTGATGGCTCGTCTCAACGGCCAGCCGGCGCGCGTCACATCGGTCAAGCGGAAACGGAAAAGCGAACCGGCCCCGCTGCCATATGACTTAACTGAGCTGCAGCGGGAGGCGAACAAACGGTTTGGCTTTTCGGCGAAAAAGACGCTCTCGGTGTTGCAGCGGCTGTATGAACAGCACAAGCTCGTCACGTATCCGCGCACCGATTCTCGTTATTTGCCAAGCGACATGACATCGACGATGACGGATCGGCTTTCGGCGATGAAATCGGGGTATGAGGACATCATCGCTCCGCTTCTTGCCAAGGGCAAGGCCAAAGCGGCCAACCGGGTGTTTCAAGATGACAAAGTGACGGACCACCACGCCATCATTCCGACCGATGAACGGCTTGACCTCGGGAAGCTGTCGGCCGATGAGCGCAAGCTGTATGACATGATCGCCCGCCGCTTTTTGGCGCTCTTTTACCCGCCGTATGAATATGAAACGACAACCGCCACTTTCGAAATCGGCGGCGAGACGTTTGTCGCCCGGGAAACAGCGGTCGTGAACGCAGGATTTCAAGCCGTTCTTGGCAAGGAAGAAACAGAAGTGAAACCAACATGGCTCCATCTATCGGAAGGTCAAACGCTCGCACCGGTGCAGCTTGAGATGGAACAATCGTTCACCGAACCGCCGTCCCGTTACTCGGAGGCCGACTTGCTCGCGCAAATGGAGAAATACGGGCTCGGCACGCCGGCGACAAGAGCGGACATCATCGAGCGGCTCGTCGAAACGGAAGTCGTCGAGCGGAAAGACGGCCGCTTTTATCCGACGAAAAAGGGAAAACAACTGATCGAGCTCGTCAATGAGGAGCTGAAATCGCCGGAGTTGACCGCCCGCTGGGAGCGCGAGCTCGAGGCAATCGCCCGCGGAAAAGGGAATCCGAAACAGTTTTTGGCCAGCATCCGCCGGCAGACGGAGCAGCTTGTCGCCGAAATCAAGCAGAGCGAGCGCGTATACAAAGCGCCGAATCTCACCAATCTCGCCTGCCCGGAATGCGGCGCGCTCTTAAAAGAGCGGAAAACGAAAGACGGGCGGATGCTCGTCTGCTCGAACTTATCATGCCGCTACCGCCGGAGGCGCGACCCGAAGCTCTCGAACCGCCGCTGCCCACAATGCCATCGGCGCATGGAAATGCACGAAGGGAAAGCCGGGCTCTATTTCCAATGCCGCCCGTGCAATAGGGTGGAAAAAGCGGAAGAAACGAAACGCACCGCCGCGAAAGGAAAGGAGCGGGCGCTGCTGAAAAAATACAGCCCGTCCAATGAATCGTTTGGCACGAGTTTAGGAGAGCTGCTCAAACAGGCACTCGAAAAAAAGGAGTAATCGCCATCAACCGCCAGAAGTGCAACGCTGGCGGTTGATTTATCTCTTTGAATCCGAAACCTTCTTTTTGTTGTTCCGTATATATAAGTAAATCTACCGTAAAGGAGCGATCAAGATGTTCAAGAAGTTGTTAAAGGCGCTGTTGGGGCAGCACCATCACTCGTCGCACTATAAAAAGCATCATAGCAGCAGCGATTACCACCATTACGGCCCGAAATATCATTCACACCAGCCCCCGTCCCAGTACGGCCATCACCATTACAAAAAGAAACATCATAACGGCAGCTTTTTCTCGAGCTTTTTTGGCAGCTGATGAAGCGATTCATTGACCGCCATCCGCTTATCGCTCGCTGGGTTGACCGCCCGCACCGGAGCGGAAAGGTGCTGTCTGGCCGCTACGAAATCATCGAAGAACTCGGGATGGGGAGCTACGGCATCGCCTATAAAGGACGCGATTGCGCCAACGGGCGCGCTGTTGTCATTAAACAGGCGCGGCGGACAAAAGGGGAAGACGGCCGTCGCCTGCTTCAGCGCGAAGCAGACGTGCTCGCACATTTACGCCATCCGCAAATTCCGGCACGATACGATACGTTTATCGAAGGCGGACAGCCGCATCTTGTGATGGACTATATCGACGGAGAAACAGTGGAAGATCGGATTTTTCACCTCGGGGTCATGTACACGGAACAGGCGGCGTTTCGATTGTTGCTCGATGTGCTTGACGTCGTGCGGTATATCCACGCTTTTGGCATCGTCCACCGCGATTTGCGCATCCCGAACATCGTCTGGCGCAATGGAACGGTATTTGTCATCGATTTCGGACTGGCGTGCCGCATCGGCGAACGAGTAGATTTCCGCGATGACGATCCGCTTGAAAAGCGGCTGCGACGCGAACCGCACCCGCGAAGCGACTTTTATGCGCTCGGGCATTTCACGTTATTCTTATTATATTCCGCTTACGAGCCGATAAGTGAGGATGAAAAAAGCTGGGAAGAAGAGTTGGATCTGTCTCCGAAAGCTCGGGCAATCTTGCGGAAGATGCTGCAGCTGGATGCGCCGTATGATCACGTCGACGAGCTGATGATGGATGTGAGGCGGCTATTGGCCGAGCGCGGCCAAGCGCAAACGGGTGTGCGTTGACACTCGACACGGCGGATGTTTGGAACGTTAACTCCCTCATCCCCCTCTCGTTTGGACAACGCCGACGTTTGGGGCTGTGTCCTCGGCTGATCTCATCGGGTTCCCCTGCCCGATAAGCGACGCACCGGCGGTCGATGCGCTAGTTCGGCCCTCTATCCTGAAAATACCTGAATGTGAAAATGGGCCAAGGTATTTTCATTCTTCCGATGGTGACGAATTTTTCCCGTCATGAGAGTCTATCCTAAAATCGCTTGGGCGATGCCGATCGGGCCATCGAAGCCGGCGCCCATGGCGGCGGCCGCGTTTTCAGAATGAAATGCCAAGCTTGTTCCTAGAAAGGCAAACAGCTTTCGGGAGTGAGTGCGCGTTTTATTAATGAAAAGCCAAGCCCCTCCCGCCTCTTGAGGCGCGACAGAGGGGCTGATTCGTTATAAGAGCATGTCGCGCCGAAACTCGCGGCGGACATGATTCTTGAACGATTGGCAAAGAATGTGTTCGATAGGTTAAGCATCGCGGTAGAAACAAATGGACCTTTTAACAGTTTTTACACGAATCCCCGCTTCAAGCGAAGGAGTTAACATCATTGTCCGCTTGGTCCCGCTTCTCGTTCGAATGAACTCAACAGTGGGCTGACTATTTGCCTTGAAACACCGGCTTTCGTTTCTCCTGAAACGCCGCCACCCCTTCGCGATGGTCGTCCGTTTCGACCATCAATCCTTGGATGAGCCGCTCTTCTTCGAGAATCTCTTCGAGTGTCGCGGTCAAGGCGTGCTCGATCAGCCGCTTTTGCTTGCCAATCGCTTTCGTCGGCCCGTTGGCCAGTTTGGCAGCGAGCGCTTTTGCTGCTTCGTGCAGCCCCTCGGCCGGAACAACCTCACTTAAGACGCCAAGTTCATACAAACGGCGGGCCGGAATCGGCTCGGCCGTGAAGAAAAATTGCTTGGCTAAATGTGGGCCGACAAGCCGCGGCAGCCAATAGGAGCCGCCCCCGTCGGAGACAAGGCCAACGTTCGCAAAGCTCAAAATGAACTGGCTGTCTTCTGCAGCCAAGATGAGATCACAAGCGAGCGCCAAATTGAATCCCGCCCCAGCAGCAACCCCGTGCACGGCGGCGATAATCGGCTTTTCACACGCTTTTATCGTCACAATCAACCGGTTGAGGCGGCCGATATGCTCGTACGCCTTTGGGGCATTCGATTGCCCCATCGTTTTGACGTCGCCGCCGGCGCTGAATGCCCGGCCGGCGCCGGATAGAACGATCGCCCGAACGGCATCGTTCGCGGCGGCGCGTTCGATTTCACGAGTCAACCCGGCGATCATCTCCGGGCTGAAGGCATTGAGCCGCTCCGGACGATTTAAGGTCAACCATAGGATCGCTCCCGATTGTTCCACAAGCAAATGCGCGGTTTCCATCTTCCTCTCCCTTTCCTTTTTTCTTCTTGTCGCCTTTTGATAAGTTTGGGAAAAGCGAATTCGGCTCTCGTCAGCCCCCTCGTGCTCAACGGAGCCGGTTGCATGGAGCTTTCATCCAATTTTTGACGCCGCCCTTCTTTTCGCAAATTCATCGAAGCATGACCGCTACTTAATGAGCCAACCGCCATCGACCAGCACATCAGAGCCCGTCATGTACGACGCTTCCGAAGAGGCAAGAAACGCAATGACGTTGGCGATCTCTTCCGGCGCCCCCACCCGGCCTAAGGCGGTATTGCGCTCAATGGCTTTGACAAACCGCTCGTTTTGCAGGCCGCGCTCGGTGAGCGGCGTCTCGACAAAGCCAGGCGAGACGGAGTTGACGCGAATGCCGTATGGGGCCAGCTCCAAGGCGAGCGATTTCGTCAAGTTGATCACACCGGCTTTGGCAGCGCTGTAGTGCGGAATGTGCGCTCCTGCCTGATGTCCGGACAGTGACGCGACATTGACGATCGCCCGGTTGGAGCGCTCCCGCTTCGCCCCTTCGATCATCAGCGGAGCGAGCGTTTGCGAGACGAGAAAGACGCTTTTGATATTGACCCGCTGCACATCATCCCACTCTTGTTCCGTGAGCTCAAGCCATTTCGTATGGGTCGAAATGCCGGCATTGTTGACGAGCACATGCAAGTCGCCGTACTGATTTTGGACGTATGCGGCCAAGGCGCGCACTTGTTCACGGTCCGTGACATCGGCCGCAAACCGATCGGCCGTCCCTGGCGCCCCAAGACGCGTGATGTCTTGCACGGTTTCTTCCAGTTTGGCAGCGGTGCGGCCGACAAGCACGACGGTCGCTCCTTCCTGAGCGAGGCGGATGGCCGTCGCCCGGCCAATGCCGCTTCCCCCTCCGGTAACCACAGCGACGGTATTTACAAAACGCATTCGTTTCCTCTCCCTTCTCGTTTGTGCACCTTTGTTTTCATCCGTTGTCCCGTATCAGTCGTCTGACGTCTAAAACGTCAGTCCGCCGCCGTCGACCGACAATGTCGCCCCGGTAATAAAGGAGGCCTCATCGGACGCCAAAAACAATACCGCATTCGCCACTTCTTCCGGCGTTCCGATGCGGCCGAGAGCGTTCGCTTTCGAGATGATCGGCCATTTGCGCGCGTCTTGTTTCCAGGGCGTAATGATGTTCGTGTCGATGACACCTGGGGCGACGGCGTTGACGCGAATATTGAATTTGCCGTATTCGAGCGCTGCATTTTTCGTTAACAAAATGACTCCGGCTTTTGAGGCGTTGTAGGCCGACTCGTATTTTTTTCCTTTCATTCCAAGCAGGCTCGATGTATTGACGATGGCTCCGCCGCCCGATGCTTTCATCGCCGGCACGGCGTATTTGATGCCGAGAAACACTCCTTTCAAATTGACGTCGATGACCCGGTCCCACTCCTCTTCCGACAAGTCGGTGCTTCGCACTTCCGAATGGCCGATGCCGGCATTATTGAAAAGAATATGTAGAGCGCCGAACGAATCGATGGCGGTTTGAACGAGATCGTTCACTTCCTTCGAGTGGGACACATCCGTCTTGACGAAGATTGCTTCGCCCCCGCGTTCCCGAATGAGGCGAACCGTCTCCTCCCCGCCTGTTTCATCAATGTCGCTCACGGCGACTCTCGCTCCCTCATCCGCAAACCGAATCGCCGTCGCCCGGCCAATGCCGCTAGCACCGCCGGTGACAATCGCGGCCTTTCCGTTCAGTCTCACGATCCTCCCGCCTTTCCCCTCTTTTTTGAATCCGCTTCCAAAAAACACGGTATACTAACCGGTTGGTATGTTTTTTCTTTTATTATACACTCTATTTAAAATATTTCAAATGTTTTTATCAATCCGTCGAGGAGTCTCTGCTTTCGGGTGGGGCAGAAGGGGAAACGGAGGTGTTATTCCGCTCGCTTCGCGGAAGGGGCGCTTGAATCGTAAGCAGGGAAGGCAGTGAGAGCCATCAGCAAGAAGAGAAGCCCGCATTGTTGGCTTCCCGTTCATTGGTCCATAAGATCAGCAGCGCCGCCATCGCCGCGTCCTTCGTCTTCTCCCCCGCCCTCTTGAGACTCGAAAAACGACCGGCAAACCGCATCGAGCGATTGCAGCCGCTCAATCAATCCTTGCAAATCGCACGTATGGAACGTGTCGCTCAGTTCTCGTCTCTCTTCCGTCACCAAGTATAAATGAATTTCCATGCATCCGTCCCAGCGGACGTTGGCATCAAGCCAGCCATCTTCGCTTTCTAGTTCGAGCGCAGCCGTCTCTCCGTCTCCGTTCTCATGCTTCGCCTTGATGACCCATACCATTCCTACCCCGCCTTTCTTCCCCCTGCCTTGATGATCATTGACGCTTATCCTCGTTCCTGTTCCGCTCCTATTCCTAAAATCGGGGAGCCGGTTGACGTATGTTCGTTCACCCAGCGGAGCGCCGCATCCACTACAGCTTCAGCGTTAGGAAGCGCAGCGCGGTGCTCAATGACCCAGTTGAGTCCATCTTGCGGATCTAGGTTGCGCGCTACACATTCCGCTAAAAACGCTTGAACACAAGCCGTGTCGCTACGCTCCCACGCTCCGCATTGGCGGCGCCAAATCGCCTCCACCATCGCGCAGTTGCCCCCTAAATCGGCCATCACGTTGCCTCCTTTCCATTACAATAATATAGATGTGAAAGCCCACTTTTTTAGAGGTGGGATGAAACAGGCCTCATCGTTTATAGTATCCCTCAGGCGACTGTTGCCGCTCTAAAAAGAACTGGGTGGAAAGGATAACATTTCCATTCGTATCCCGTCGGGAAACAGCGATACTAAAAATGGAGGTGCATTGGCATGATGGATCGCTGGGATGAATCAGGCGCTGTGTTTGGCGTTCCGCGCTATACTCCGGGAACCGGCCTTCCTGATGAAATGAGCCCGATTCGCGATATCGCCCGCGGCTTTGAAAACGGCCGGCCGCCGGTCATTGAAATCACGCCCGCTGACGGCCGTCAACAGGCGGACGATATCGATTTTCCGCCCGTTGACCGGGCGTTTTGAAGCGTTAGGTAGCAAAAAAGAGGATGTCACGCCGTTTGGCGGACATCCTCTTTGCGTTGATGGCGCTATGCGGTGATGGCGCTATGCGGGTTGGCATGACAGTCCATTTGCTGCAATATGATAGTAACAAGCGATTGCAGCAGGCGGAGGAGGGAAAGCTATTGGGCGTTCGCATTCCGGAGGTAACGATCAAGTGTCCCGATCCAACGATTGAACGTGTGCTTTCTGCCATCCACCAACTATGGGGGCAATTAACGAAAACAAGTCCGCCTTATTCCAAAGGAGAGCTGTTTTCTCTTCCTTTTCCTTATGTCGTTCCTGGCGGAGTATACCAGCAGCTGTTTTACTGGGACAGTTACTTCATTATTTTAGGGCTGAACGTTTCGAAACTATACGAACTCGCTAGAGGCGTTGTGAACAATTTCTTTTATGAATTGAAAACATTTGGCATGATCCCTAACAGTTCTGAACTCGCCCACTTAAGCCGCTCGCAGCCCCCGTTGTTGACGTCGATGATCGAAGAGGTATGGCGCGGAGACAAAGAGTGGCTCCGTTTGGCTTATAAATGGGCGAAAATCGAATACAAGGAAGTCTGGATGGACAAAAACACTCATTATCATCCCGATATTGGCCTCAATAAGTACTACGATCGTTTGGAGTCGATGCTGCGGGTAAAGGGAGAAGCGTATCTCCATTTTGATGAGGTGTACATCCCACCTGCGTTTTGGCATGAGAGAGTAGAAGCGGAATCAGGATGGGACTACACCGGCCGCTTTCATCGGCAATGCGGCTATTTCATCCCGGTTGATCTCAATGCCTTGCTTTATAAGTACGAAACCGACTTAGCAGCGTTTGCCCGCCTGCTATCCCTAGAGAACGAAGCGAACCAATGGGAACAAGCCGCCCGACGGCGAAAAGATTTGATGAATCGGTATTTATGGAACGAGCCGCTCGGTATGTATTTTGATTATCATTTCCCCAGTGGGCGGCAGCACCGCTATTATTCGTTGGCTGCCTTTTATCCGCTATGGGCCCGGGCTGCCTCCAAACGGCAGGCGGCCGAAATAGTCCGGCACTTGCCTTTGTTCCTTCAGCCTGGGGGACTGGCCGCCTCCAATATCCAAACCGGATTTCAATGGGATTTTCCTAACGGCTGGGCTCCGCTCCACTGGATCGTCATTAAAGGTCTACAAAATTATGGATATCACCGCGAGGCGCAGGAGATCGCCCGCCGCTGGATCCGGCTTTGTACGCACGTGTATGTAGAAACCGGCAAATTATACGAAAAATACAATGTTGTCGATATGAGCATCCGCACGGTTGGCCGCTACCCTTCCCAAGAAGGATTCGGCTGGACGAATGCGGTTTACGCCAAAATAGCGGTCGATCTCCTCGGATGCACAGTCTGCTTGCGCTAAGCGCGCAACCTAGAGGCGGCGGAAGCAGCCGGCTTAGCGGCGTACGGACACCCACGGCCGCCCGCCTTCCCAATGAACGCGAATATGGAGGCGAAACGCTTCGGAAAGCTGCTCATCGGTCAGCACTTCCTCTTTTCGCCCAGCGGCGGCAATGCGGCCGTCTTGCAAGAGCAGCACATGGGTGATCGATTCCACAATCTCTTCAATATAATGAGTGACGTATAACACATGGCACGGCCGAGCAGCGATCTGTTCGATCAAGGAAAGCATCTCTTCACGCGCCAATAAGTCTAGGCCGACAGTCGGCTCGTCCAAGATCAGCAGCTTCGGATTCGTCATCAGCGCCCGGGCGATCAACGTTTTTCGCTTTTCCCCTTGTGACAGCGTCGCATACCGTTTTCCTTTGATGGCTTCGAGGCGGAACGATTCGATGAACGATTCCGCCCTAGCCCAGTCATCGTCGGTAACAGCATCATACAGGCCAATCGTCGCAAACTTGCCGCTGAGGATGACATCTTCAACCGTCTCGGTTTGCAGCGTGTCGTGAAATTGATCAAGGAGCGAGCTGCTCACAAACCCAATATGACGTCGCAACTCCGGCAGACTCGCCTGTCCAAACCGATAGCCTAATACTTCCACTTCCCCGCGCGTCGGGTATTGATAGCCTGTGACGATATTAAGGAGCGATGTTTTCCCGGAGCCATTGAGGCCAAGAATCGCCCATTGCTCGCCTTCTTTTACTTCCCAGTTGACCCCGTGCAAAATCGTGCGCGTCCCCCGCATCCATGACACGTTGCGCATGCGGATGATGACGGTCATTGTACCTCTCCCCTTTGTTGTTCGTATGGACGATCCTGATAGAAAAAATTGGGCAACATGGTCGTATTGTCATAATTCCGATGAAAAATGTGCGTTGTCGCCGGAGACAAAGGCGGAATCAGCCATGTCCAGTCGCCGGTGACATGGCGGCCAGCTGCGTTCTCTTGCTGTTCAAACAACTGAAATTGGCGCGCGGCGGTATGATGATCAACGATGCTGACGCCCGCCTTTTTGTAGGAATATAAAACAGCGATATTCAATTCGACCAACGCCTTATCTTTCCATAATGATGCGTTGGAGCTGGTGTCAAGCCCCATGCAAGAGGCCACTTTCGGAAGCATGTTGTAGCGATTGTCATCGGCAAAATTGCGGGCGCCAATCTCCGTGCCCATGTACCACCCATTAAACGGTGCGGCCATATAGCTAATGCCACCGATCTCTAGACACATATCTGAAATAATCGGGACGGCGTACCATTTTACCTGCAGATCACGAAACCACGGAAACTGCGGATGTTCAATTGGCACCTCCAGCACCAATTCTTTCGGAACCGGTGTCCAAACGGGCTTCTGGCCGCCTACCTGGATCACCAAAGGCAACACGTCAAAGGGCGTCTTTTCCCCCTTCCATCCAAGCTGTTCACAGGCACGAGTGAAAGTGAGAGAGGATGGGTCACCGATCGTCCCTTCTTCGGTTTCATAACCGGCATAACGAATCAGTTGATGATTCCAAATGCGCACTTCCCCATTTGGACGGAAGAGCGTGATCGCAGGCCGGATTTTCCCCCCATTGGTCGCAAACTCAATATGATGGAATAGATAAGAAAACACCTCGTCGACGGTCGCCGCCTCTCTCGCATCAATGACATGGAGCGATTGCCAAAACAGGCGACCGATGCAACGGTTGCTATGCCGCCAAGCCATCTTAGCCCCATAGCTTAACTCTTCGTACGTATGGCTATATGTGCCGGTTTGTTCCACTTCCCAACGGATTTCGTTCAACCGCCGCTTCATTTCTTTCTCACTTTTTCCAAGCTCTCGATAGCTTACTGTGATAAACTGTTCTGCCTTTTTCATCAACTTCACATCATGCTGTCTAACCCTTGTTTGATTCATATCATTCTCGATGTTTACCATATATGCTCTTTTTCCTCCACTTTCGATCGATTGGACTTTTGGTGGCCATTCCAACCCCAATCAAGAAACAAATTCCCCCGACCCACCAAATTTGCTCGATAAACATCGAAATCGCCAAAAAAATGAGCGCAAAACCAAGCAGTCGACGGATCGTCATGATTCTCTCCCCTTTTCCCTGCAAGGAGCGCCCTCCCATCGTGCAAACGGAATAGTGGACAGTGCTTTAGGGCGCCTTTCCCACGGGGCAATTGAAAATGGAGCAACGCTCCCGTCCCTATTGTAGCAGATGCTTCCGAAAGAAAATAGAGAAAGTCTTTGAGCGAAACAACCCGCTTTAGACGGCTTTCTCCTTCGGCGCGCATCCATGGGCTCAAGTTCACGCAGCCGAGTGATCTTCTCTCCGGCATCTGTCGGATGTTGTTTCACTAGTTCGGCTGTTCTTGAACAGACACTAGCTTCCGAACACCTTCCATTCCTCGTTTCTGCGCGACAAATCGCGATCCTAACTGGTGGTTGTTTTTAAGGTCTTGGCGATCTCATTTCCAGCGTGAAACCGGCAACGAGCCAGCTCCGCCCCGCGTTCTTCGTTCACTGCGCCGACCGGTAAATCCTCTGTATGGACATAAGTGTCAATCCAAGCGTAAAGCGATGGAAGAACAATTAGATCGAAAGCCGAGATGGATGCGGCCCAGTTGGTCTTGAGATGTTTCAAATCTTTCGCATAAATGCGCCATGCCTGTTTCACTTTGATCCACTTCTTCTTTCGAGTCGATCATGCTATTGTTAGTATGAGCGGATCACGGAAAACGAAACCAACGTGGCCAGTCCAGCTGTTCATTTGCGGAAAAAAAGCCAAAGCGCCAAAAACAGAAAACCTATGGCGGCGAAGCGCGTCAGATCGAACGGGATGCGCTGCCCGCCGAACAAACCAAAATGGTCAACAATCGAACTCATCACGAGCTGCCCGGCAACCACGGCCATCAACGAATTGGCAACGCCGACTTTCGGAACGATGAGCACCATAACAAACACGTAAAAGGCGCCGAGAATGCCGCCGATCAGTTGCCATTTCGGCACGGAAAACATGGCGATGAGCTCGCCTTTTCCGAAAAACAATTGCACCAAAAACAACACGATCGTCCCGATCAAAAACGAAACGAACGATCCTTCCAACACCCCGACCCGTCTCCCAAGGCCGCCATTCACCCCCGCCTGTATGGAGACGGCCATCCCGGCCGCTAAAGCCATCGTCATCCATAACCACTTCATCTGTCTCTCCCCTTCCCTTTTCGCTGTCCCGCTTTATCGAACATTGATCCGAGGCTTAGAAGACCGGCGATTGAACGAAACATCCCGCTCTCCAGCATGGTTTCCCACATGAGGGAAAATGGTGGCATCAACTTCTCATTTCGCTGGCCTCATGTCGGCTAGAAATGATCCCTCTTTTCACTAACCTTCTAAACTTGGGGACACGGCTGTTGACCCGTTTAAGCCACCTCTTGTTGACTGAGCCAACCTGTCTGACGTTCACGCAACGGAAACAAGCACTTGTCCCCATATCGGTAAAGAGATTTGACACAGCGGTGAAAAATCCTTCTTTTCACCAAAGGAAAAGAGGAGGGGGCAAACAAAAAACGGACGAATCTTTCCTGTTAAGATCCGTCCGCATGTCCGTCAATTCAGCTCCAGCAACAAGGAGAGACCGTTCCGTTGACTTAGCGATTCGCTGGCTTGCTTGCTGTTCCAGCAACGAACAGCCGCAGCGACCAAAAAGCGGCGAGCACGATGGCCAACGCGATCATCATGCGGCCGAGCGCGTTTTGTTGGCTGAGCAAGTAGCTGTTGCACACGCGCGCCGGCACAGCTAAATACAGCCAACCCATGACAACGAGCATCGAGATGACATTCGCATGAACAACGCCGAGGAAATACACCCAAACGTCCGCCAGGCATCAAACATTAACCGAACAACGCGCGAAGCCACCCGCCGACGAAGGAAACAAGAACAACCGCCCACGCCGGCCACTTCCAAACGGCAAGCAAAAGAAAGGCGACGAGGACAAACGCGAAATCGGCCAGCTCGTTCACCGCTTTTGTCCAAATCGGATCATACAGCGCCGCGAGCAAAATCCCGACGACAGCGGCGTTAATGCCGGCAAGCGCCGCTTGGAAGCGCGGCTGACGGCGAAGCCAGTGCCAAAACGGAAAAGCGCCGAGCACAAGCAAAAAGGACGGAAGAAAAATCGCTGCCGTAGCCACGAGCGTGCCTTTCCAACCGAACGCAGCCATTCCGATGTACGCAGCAAACGTAAACAGCGGCCCCGGAACGGCTTGCGCGGCGCTGTAACCGGCTAAAAATTGATCGGCGGTGACCCACCCTTGCGGCACCACTTCCGCTTCCAAAAGCGGCAGCACGACATGCCCACCGCCAAACACGAGTGCCCCGGCGCGGTAAAAGCTGTCAAACAGCGCCCAAAGCGGCGAATGAACCCAAGCGCGGGCAAGCGGCAGCGCGACAAGCAGCACGGCAAACAAGGAAAGCAACAGAAAACCGGTGGAACGACGAATAAAAGGAGGGATGCCCACCAAAGACGGTTCGAGTGTTTTTCGCCGTCCGATCGCGCCGATGGCCCCTGCGATGGCAATCACCGTCACTTGGCTCCATGCCCCCGGCATGAGAAGCACGGCGATCGCCGCTGCGACCGCAAGCGTTGCCTCAAGGCGGCCGGCAGCGAATTTGCGCGCCATCTCCCATACCGCCTGAGCGACGACCGCGACAGCCGCCAACAGCAAGCCGTGCATCCAGCCCGCCTCTCCCAAAGAAGCATGTTGCAGCCAGACGGCAACCAAACTAAGCGCAACCGCCGATGGCAATGTAAACCCAAGCCAAGCCGCCAGCGCCCCCCAGACGCCGGCGCGCATCAGCCCGATGCCGATGCCGACCTGGCTGCTGGCCGGGCCAGGGAGAAATTGGCAAAGAGCGACGAGGTCGGCGTACGTTTTGTCGTCGATCCATTTTTTTCGTTTCACGTACTCTTCATAAAAATAGCCAAGATGGGCCACCGGACCGCCAAACGACGTCAAGCCAAGGCGAAGTGCCGTGATCCCGACCTCAAAGACGGAGCCGCGTCGGTCTCCTGCCCGTCGATTCTTTGCAGTCATGGATTCTGCTCCTTTCGTTCACGAGATGGTCATGCTACAATCATATCATCATTCACGAGAGGAGAGAAGATGATGAACGTTCGAACGATGGCGACCAACGGTTTGATCGCCGCCGTGTACATCGCGGTGACGGCGCTCATTCAGCCGTTTGGCTTTACGAATATTCAGTTTCGCGTATCAGAACTATTGAACCACCTCGTCGTATTTCGCCAAACATACGCCATTGGCATCGTGCTTGGTGTCTTTTTCGCCAATTTATTTTTCTCGCCGATTGTTGCGTATGACCTCGTATTCGGCGTCGGCCAGTCGGTGCTGGCGTTTCTGATCACGATCGTTTCCATGCGCTATATCAAGAACGTTTGGGCGCGTATGGCGGTCAATACGTTGTCGTTTACCGTTACGATGGGTCTCATCGCCCTTGAACTAAAACTCGCGCTCGGCTTTCCGTTTTGGCTCACATGGCTGACGACGGCCATCGGCGAATTTGTCGTTATGGCACTCGGCGCGCCGATCATGTACGCTGTTGGCCGCCGCTTAGCGCCGGAGCTGTTCAATTCCGCCCATCAAGGCCGTTAGCAGCCCCCTTGCGCCTCAGGCAGGGGGCTCGCTTCATTCGAAAGGCGCATTCCTCGTAGGCCCGCAAGGAAAGCCTTGATCAACCGTACGGGCTTTCCATATCCATTTTGATTACGGCATCGAACGAACAGCCCATTCAATGACCAGCGACATCACAGCAAGCAAGATGACTCCCGCCGTCGTGATCTTCAGCGCCCCTCGCCATCTTGGCGATAGGCCCCGCCCCGCCCGAAGAACAGCAAGGCCGATCGCGATTCCGCCCCCCACATGAAAAGGCCCGCCGGGGTGACAAGCTGACGCCAATCGCTGATCCAAGCGCAGATGATAAGCGTCTGGCAGACAAGCAGGATGCACACGATGATTCTCATCGTTCTCCCCCTATGCGCTTGAGACGCCGAGCTGTTGAAATCGGCAGCGACGGGTGTTTGACCGTCCTTGTCGATTCGAAACTATGCCAGCAAATCCCGATGATGATGACGGCCAAACCAACGAACGCCCATCCGTTTGGAAGCGGAGCGGACAAGAACAGCGCTTCGCCGATGACGGCAAACATGACTTCCGCGGACTGCGTCGCTTCCACAGCGGCCAGTTTCCGTTCGTTCCCTTTTGCCCGATCGGTAGCAATAAAAAACAACGTCGTCGCAATGACCCCGGAACTCATGGCCACGATGAACGACTGCATCGTTTGCCCCGCCGACGGCACCCCTGATGTCAGCCAGCCCATCAACGCGACAATCAGCCAAAACGGCAGACTGGCCATCGTCATCCCCCATACGCGTTGAAACGCATCAAGGCGCCCGGCGCAATGTTCGATCATTTTCCGATTGCCAAGCGGATACGCAAACGCGGCAATCAGTACAGGAAAGACCCCCAACACGATTTCATTCCATGCGAGATGGCCTGCTTGCTGGAACTGGATCAGAACGACGCCGAACAAAATCAAAAGCGAAATGAAGAGCGCCCGTTTTTCAATCGGACGGCGCACGGACATCGTTCCGTTTTGCGTTTCAATGGTTTTCGTAAACAGCGGGCTAAGCAGAACACCAGCCACAATCGTGCACTGCCATGTCCCAGCCACAAGCCACCCCGGCCCGTAGGCAGCCGCGTAGGTGAGCGGCGCGTAAAACAAGCCGAATCCGACCGTCCCCCAGGTGATCCACACCCGCGGATGGCGCTTGATGTCATGCCAAACCGGGCCGATGTTGCGGCGGAACAGAACGATGGCAAACAGCAGCGGCACCATAAAGAAAAAGCGAAGCGATGAACTCCACAGCCAGCTGCCGCCAGCTAATTCCATGGACCGATTCAAGATGAACGTGACGGCAAAAAAGAACGAAGCGACAAGCCCGATGGCCATTTCCCTCATCATTCCCATCCCCTTCGCAATGTCACAGAACAGTTTTATTGTATCTTATTATTCGAAATTTTCCTATTTGTTTTATTGATTATTTAGAACATAGTTTTATTTAATAAGATAACGGTTATTTTGTCCATTTTTCTCAGCAGCAAGCCATAAAAAAGGCGCCCACGCAAGAAAGTGGACGCGCGTTGATGATAGTTTGTTGGCCAGCATCAGCGGGACGCCGTCATTTTGGTTCCAAACCGACGGGAAGTAGTTGAGCGCCGACATACGGCGCAACTCCGATCGTAAATCCCGGCCGTTTGAAGCGCAGGACAAACCGGTTCTTTATAGCCGCCGCTCGGGTTTTTTTGCGGTTTGACCAGCACATACCGTGTCATTTTCAAAACAAGGAGCGCGAGCTGCTAGTCGCGCTTCGTCCGTGCGGCGTCCTGATGGAAATGCCAGTAAATAGATCGACTTATTTCTTTAGCTCGATCGGCACAACTTTGCCATTTTCCACTGCTGCAACAATAATTTTTGATTCAAAGCCGCCGTCATCGCCAACCTTCGGAACGACATACACTTGCTTGTCTTTCGGGATGTTTTTCAACCCTTCATTCATATGTTCGCGAATAGCGGCGGGATCATCGACCGTGCCAGCCGCCTTCATCGCTTCGACAAAGGCGTAAAGAGCCAAGTAGTTATAGGCAGACTCCGAGCTTGCTTCGGCATTGTACTTCGCCCGGTAGTTTTCCACAAACTGCGGGGCTCCCGGCTCTTTCGACTCAACGAGCGGCATGACGCCGATCGCGCCCTCAAGCATCTCGTAAGAGCCGACGACCCGCTTCATTTCATCCAACTTCGCCTGGTCCATGACAATAAAGCCGCCTTTAAAGCCAAGTTCGCGCGCCTGTTTCACCACTTTCGCCGTCGGCTCCGACGGTCCGCCGATAAACAAGACATCCGGCTTTTCTTTTAACGCGTTCGTGATGATCGTGAAGAAATCGGTGTCTTTCGTAAAGTCAATTGATGTGTTATAGACCACTTCTCCGCCTTGCTTTTCCCAATATGGCAACAGTTTTTCCGTCCAGTCTTTCCCGTATTGCGTCGCTGTCGGCAAGACAGCCAGCTTTTTACCAAACCGCTTCATCACATAATCGGTAAATGTCGGAATGTAGCCATCATAACGCGGCGGGATGCGGATCGTCAGCTTGTTGCCGGTCTGTGTGATTTTCGGCTCACTCGTATAGGCCGCGATAAGGAAATTGTCCGTTTGGTTGAACACTTGCAACGCCATGACCCCACCGCTGTGCGGAGTGAAAATGATCGGCGTATGATGTTCTTGGACAAGCCGTTTCGCATTGGCGGCTGTTTCATTTGGCAAATATTTATCATCTAACGACACCACATTGATTTGATAGGTCTTTCCGTTGACTTCAAACCCGCCGTTTTTATTGATTTCGTCCGCCGCCATCTTCACGCCGTTTAACGTCCGTTCCCCGTAGTAGGCGGCCGGACCGCTAAGCGGTCCGCTGTAACCGATATTGACGACGTTGTCGCCTCCACCTCCATTACCGCTTTTGGCATTATTGTTTGTTGTCGGGCTGTTGCATGCCGCAAGCATCAACGCCATGACGGCCGTCATCATGGCCGCGATCGGCCATTTTCTTTTTTTCATTCCGCTCCCCCCTATTTTTATTCTAAAATATATTTGGATGAATAAGTGCCGCGACCGTGGTTCACCTCCTTTCAATGCAGGCGCATCGCTTGCTTTCGCCCGCGAAATACGCCATTCGCGGCAATCGCTTGTCATGTTCCAATGTACGCCTTGCGGACATCGTCGTTGGCGAGCAGCTCCTCCGCTGTTCCTGAAGCAACGATCGTTCCATTTTCAAACACATAGCCGTGATGAGCGATGGACAACGCCGCATGGGCGTTTTGTTCGGCGAGCAAAATCGTCGTCCCCTCTTGATTGATTTGTTTAATCGTGGCAAACATTTGCTCGACAATGAGCGGAGCGAGTCCAACCGACGGTTCATCAAGCAAGAGCACCGCGGGACGCGACATTAGCGCGCGGCCGATGGCAAGCATTTGCTGCTGGCCGCCGCTTAGCGATCCGGCTGGCTCGTTTCGTTTTTCATGCAAAATCGGGAACAGCTCGTATACATGTTCCAGCGAGCGGCGGATGCCTTCCTTATCTTTTCGGTGAACATACGCGCCCATAAGCAAGTTTTCGTATACGCTCATGCGGACAAACAGCTTGCGCCCTTCGGCGCATTGCACGATGCCGCGCTGAACGATCCGGTCAGGCGGCAGCGAGTCAATGCGTTCGCCATCAAGGCGGATTTCCCCTTGCACCGGTTTATGCAGCCCGCTGATCGTGCGAAACAGCGTGCTTTTCCCAGCCCCGTTGGCGCCAAGCAACACCGCGATTTCCCCCGGCTTAACGAAAAACGTCACATCGCGAATCGCCGTGAAGCTGCCGTAGCGGACAGATACGTTCGTCAACTCAAGCAACGGTGCTCCCCCCTAGATACGCTTGAATGACCGCCTCGTTGTTTTGCACTTCTTCCGGCGTCCCTTCGGCAATTTTTTCGCCGTAATTGAGCACCATAATGCGGTCAGCGATTTTCATAATCATCGACATTTTATGTTCAATGAGACAAACTGTCAGGCCGCCCTTGACCATTTTGACAATCAGCTCTTCCAACCCTTCCGTTTCGTCCGGGTTGACGCCGGCAGCCGGCTCGTCAAGCAGGACGAGTTCCGGATCGGTCGCCAAGGCGAGCGCAAACGCCACCCGCTTCTTCTGCTCCTGCGACAGGTTAGCAACGAGCCGATCCGCCACATCGGTGAGCCCAACAAAGTCGAGCACTTCCATCGCCTTTTCTTTGCATGCCTGTTCCTCGCGGCGGTGCCGTTTTGTGCGCAAAATGGCGTCAAACACATTCGATGTGGTGCGCAGCCGATGGCCGATGATGACGTTGTCCATCACCGTCGACTGTTCAAACAAATGGGTCGTTTGAAACGTGCGGGCGATGCCGAGCTTCGCCCGTTCATTCGCCGGCAGGCGGGTAATGTCGCAGCCTTTAAACGTAATCGTGCCGGATGTCGGCCGGTGCAAGCCGCTAATTAAATTGAAAAACGTCGATTTCCCGGCGCCGTTCGGGCCGATGATGGCGTTTACTTTCCCCTGTTCGACGGAAAACGTGACGTCATTGACCGCCAGCAACCCGCCAAACCGTTTCGTCAACCGTTCGACGTGCAAAAACATGGTTATCCCTCCTCTACGTGCCGTTCGCTCCGTCCTTGGCGCGAGGCCGCCAGTTCAGCAGCGGTCCGGTTCGCCCTCTGTTCAAGGCGGCGCACCTCTGCACGTTTCGCCTGATAACGGATGAAGCCGCCGGCAATGCCGTGCGGATAAAAGATGATCAAAAGCGTCAACACCGGGCCAAAAATGAGCATTCGGTAGTCTTGCAAAAATTGCAGCTGCTGGGATAAAAACGTAATGAGCAGCGTGCCGACGACCGGTCCGGCAAGCGTGCCGATGCCGCCGACAAGCAAGTACGTTAAAAAGTCAAACATGACGGTGACGTATGCGATATCCGGGCCGAGAAAGCGAATGAATGACGCATACAGCGCTCCGGCGAGCGACGTAAAAAAGACGGACAGCACAAACGAGGCGAGCTTGTTTTTCATCGTCGAGATGCCAAGCGTCAACGCGAGCTCTTCACTGTTGCGAATGGCGATATACGTCCTTCCCGTCAGCGAATCAACGAGCCGGTACATCACAAACATGACCGCAAGCAAGAAAAACAAAACCAAATAATATTGGGCGACCGGCGTCTGAAACGACAGCGGTCCGATGTCGCCTGGCGCCGGAATGCCGATAAAGCCGCGCACTCCGCCGGTCAAGCTGTCCCATTTATCAATCACTAAATAAATGATATACCCGACACATAGCGTATAAATGGCGAAAAAATGCTCTTTCGTCCGCAAGGCGACAAGGCCGATCACCAGGCCTAGCAGCGATGTGAATGCGCACGAGAGTACGAACGCCCACCAAAACGGAAGCCCAACTTTCACGGTCAAAATGCCGAGCGTATAGGCGCCAACGGCAAAAAATCCAGCGTGGGCAAGGGACAAATAACCGGTATAGCCAGCAAATAAGTTCAACCCGTAAACGGCGATCATCCAAATAAAGGAGATCGTCATCATGTGCAAGTAATAGCCGTTGGTCACAAGCAGTGGGAAGGCGAGTGCCAACGCCGCGAGAACAGCAAGCCATAGGCGTCGTTTTTCGAAAACGGCCATCAATGTCCCTCCTTGGCAAACAGTCCGTTCGGTTTGACCGTTAAAATGATGACAAGAATGACAAAAGCAATAATGTCTTTATAGTCATTTGACACGTATGTCGCCCCTAAGCTTTCACTAAATCCTAAAATATAGCCGCCGACAATCGCGCCAGGAATGCTCCCCATGCCGCCGAGAATAATGATGACGAACGCTTTCAAGATGACGAGATGACCCATGCCGGGAAACACGAGGTTGATCGGCGAAGCGAGCGAGGCGGCGAGCGCTGCCAAACCGCCGGAAAGAAGAAACGTCATCATGGCGACTTTGTTCGTGTTAATGCCGACTAAATTCGCTCCTTCGCGGCTTTGTGCCATTGCGATGATCGAAGCACCGATGAACGTCTTTTTCAAGAAGAGGTAAAGCAAGATCATGATGACAACAGTGGATGCGATGATGAGGATGCGTTGAACCGTGAGCGTCAAGCCGAAAACGGTGATGACATTGCCGTATGGCGTCGGCATCGTTTGATAGTCCGCCCCCCAGACGTATTGGGCGAACGCTTCCAAAAACAGCAAAATGCCGATCGCCGCAATTTTATCATGAAGCGGCGGCGCGTCGCGAAGCGGATAAAACACCAACCGCTCCATCAAGACGCCAAGCAGCCCGACCGCCACCATCGACACGACAATGGCAAGCCCATACGGCAGCCCAGCTTGACTCATGGCGGTGAGCGTGACATAACCGCCCATCATATACAGCGCGCCGTGGGCAAAGTTTGGGATATGCAAAATGCCGTAGACGAGCGTTAAGCCTAAGGCGACAAGGCTGTAAACGCTTCCAACCGTCAGGCCGTTTAACAGCTGCTGGATAAACAATTCCATCCCGATCCCCCTTATCTCGTGCATTGGAAGCGGACGAGCCGCCCTAACGGTTCGATGGAGTCTACTCTTTTGGCCGTTCCTCCGCCCGAATGCCGTTTAAAATTAAGTCGACGTAAATGTCGGTTAATTCCTCTTCCGAAACGCCTTTGCCCGGTTGAAACCAGTAATAGCTCCAATTCGTGATGCCAAGCAGGCCGAACGTGATCATTTCCGCATGAAGCGACGGCTTAAATTCGCCGCAGGCGACCCCTTCTTGAATGAGCTGTTCATACTGCTTGCGGAACGCCCGCCGCTTCCCGAGGATTTCCTCCAAATGGTCATCGGCCAAGTGCCGCATCTCGCGGAAGAAAATGCGGGCGCTTTTCTTCCGCGTGCGAATGTTGCGAATCACCATATAAACGATCGCATGCAACTTTTCTGTGCAGCTCTTCTCCGGCTCCTGCAACAGGCGTGTCTGCTGGTCAAGCAAATCCTCGATATAGGAGATGCATATATCGCGCAGCAGTTCTTCTTTGCTTTTGTAATAGTAATAGAACGCTCCTTTTGTTGCGCCGACCGCTTCAACGATTTCCTGTACGGACGTTTCTTTAAACCCTTTGCGTTCAAACAGCTCAATGCCGGCTTCCATCAGTTTTTCTTTCATCATCGATTGTCTCCATGCGCTCAAACTCGTTCAATGATCGTCGCGATTCCTTGGCCGCCGCCGATGCACGCCGTAATGAGGGCGTATGTCCCGCCGCGGCGCTTTAGTTCATACACGGCTTTCGTAATCAAAATCGCGCCCGTCGCGCCGAGCGGATGGCCGTGGGCGATGGCGCCGCCATTGACGTTCACTTTTTCCGGGTTCATCTCAAGTTCGCGGTCACAGGCGATCACTTGTGCGGCAAACGCTTCATTGATTTCGATGATGTCCATCTCATCAAGCGTCAGTCCAGCTTTTTCAAGCACCTTTCTCGTCGCCGGCACCGGACCGATGCCCATAATGTTCGGATCGACCCCGGCGACCGCATGGGCGCGGATGACGGCAAGCGGCGTCAAGCCGAGCTGCTCCGCTTTTTCCCGCGACATGACAACGAGTGCTGCAGCGGCGTCATTGAGCCCTGAACTATTCCCCGCTGTCACCGTGCCGCCTTCTAAAAACGCCGGCGGCAGTTTCGCGAGCGCTTCCATCGTCGTGTTCGGGCGCGGGTGTTCATCTGTGTCAAAGACAAACGGCTCCCCTTTTTTCACCGGGACGGTAATCGGCACGATTTGTTCGGCAAACCGCCCTTCTTGCATAGCGCGCGCCATGCGCTGCTGGCTGCGCAAAGCGAAGGCGTCTTGTTCTTCGCGGCTGATGCCGTATTTTTTCACTAAATTTTCTGCCGTGATGCCCATCGGCGGATCGCCAATCTCTTTTGGCGACAACTGCGATTTGCGGAAGCTTGGCGGCGTCGAGCTGTACGGTTTTTCCGGGCGGTCCATCAAATACGGCGCACGGCTCATGCTTTCCACTCCGCCGGCGATATAGACGTCCCCATCGCCGGCCCAAATGGCTTGCGCCGCTAAATTGACGGCGTTAATGCCTGAACCGCATTGACGGTCGACGGTCAGCCCGGTCAACTCAAGCGACAGCCCCGTCTTAAGCGCCGTCAGCCGGGCAATGTTGCCGCCGCCGCTTAAGACATTGCCCATGATGACATCATCAACAAGCTCCGGACCGATGTTGGCCCTCCGCATCGCTTCTTTGATTACTTCCGCTCCGTAAACGTGCGCCGGCAACGTCGCCAAGGCGCCCCCTTGGCGGGCGATGGCCGTTCTTACGGCGGATACAATGACGGCATCCCGTTTCATTGTCACTCCTCCTTATCTTTTTTCAACCGGACGCAACTTGCGCGCCTTTTGAAGCGGGGGAGGACGATCATCCCCCGCTTGCTCCTTGGGCGGAAGAGCCCTTTACTCATACAGCGAAAAGACCGCTTCGCCTTTGATGACTTCCTTGCCGTGCTGGTTGACGGCGGCGACCATAAACCGGATCGCTTTGTCATCCTTTTCTTTGACCGTTGCTTTTAACGTGACGACATCGTTTAAAAACACCATTGATTGAAAACGGACGAAATAATCTTGGACAAACCCTTCCTCGTAATACGGGGTGAACAGCTTCGCCAAGTTGCCCATCGTCCACATGCCGTGGGCGATAATCCCCGGCAGGCCGGCTTTTTTCGCTTCGTCGTCGATCGTATGAATCGGGTTGTAGTCGCCCGACGCTCCGGCATATTTGATTAAGTCAAGCCGGGATACAGGCGGAAGCGTCACCTCGGGAAGCGACTGCCCGACTTGCCATTCGCGAATCGTCGTCATACGCTCATCGCCTTTCTAACCGCCTCATTGATAATGATCGTCGAGGTGGAGGTAAATAAGAGATTCCCGTCAGCGTCTTCGCCGTTGTTGGCGATCACTAAAAAGCCGAGCTGGCCCATGCTGCTTTGTTTTTCGTAATAGTCTTTGACCTCTGCATAGCAGTACAGCTCTTCGCCGACAAACAGCGGGCGCTTATAATGGAAGCGCTGCTCGCCGTGGATCAGTCCTTTTGCCGGCAATTTCAACCCTTCGATCACACCGTAGTCAAACACGCGCGGGAACGTCGGCGGCGCGATGTTACGCCCGTAGCGCGATCGTTTCCCTGTCTCTTCGTCCCAATAAATCGGGTTCAAGTCGCCGATCGCTTCGGCGAATTTTCTCACCGCTCCGCGCTCGACAACGTTTTTCACTTTCGCCGATCGTTTTCCGATATCATTTTGATACATGACCCGTTCCCTCCGCCTTCAGCATTTCGGGCCGCCGGCGACATATAGCACTTGGCCGTTGACGAACGATGATTGTTCGTCGGCGAAAAATGCGACCGCGTTGGCGATATCTTCCGGGCGGCCGCTTCGTCCGACCGGGATGGTGGCGACGCTTGCCTGAATGAGCTGCTCAAACGAAATGCCAAGCCGCTCGGCGGTCGCTTTCGTCATATCGGTTTCAATGAATCCCGGCGCGACGGCGTTCGTTGTAATGCCGAACTTGCCGAGCTCAATCGCCAACGTTTTCGTAAACCCTTGAATGCCGGCTTTCGCCGCCGAATAGTTCGCCTGGCCGCGGTTGCCGAGCGCCGAGGTCGATGAAACGTTGATGATGCGGCCGTATCCTTTTTCGACCATATATTTTTGCGCGGCGCGGGCGCAATAAAATGCCCCTTTCAAATGAACGTCCATGACCGTTTGCCAGTCGTCGTCCGTCATTTTAAACAGCAAGTTGTCGCGGATGACGCCGGCATTGTTGACGAGAATATCGAGCGAGCCGAACCGTTCGACCACTTCTTGAATCGCCGTTTCCACTTGTTCGCGGTCAGTGACGCTCACCACTTTGGCGTAAACGTCATACCCGTTTTCCCGCAGCTCGGCTGCTGTTGCTTCAAGCGCCTCCGCGTTTAAGTCGATGAACGCCACTTTGGCCCCTTCTTCCGCAAAGCGGGTAACAATGGCCTTGCCGATGCCGCGGCTCCCCCCCGTCACAAACGCCACTCTTCCTGCAAACCGTTGGCTCATGTTTTTTCTCCTCCCTTTTCGGTAACGCTTTCATTTTTAGAGAAACTGCCCAAGCTTGACGTGTCCTTTAATTAAGTTGCGGGCGATAATCAGCCGTTGAATTTCATCGGTGCCATCGTAAATGCGCCATAACCTCGCCTCACGATACCAGCGCTCGATCGGCATCTCTTTCGTATAGCCCATGCCGCCATGAATTTGCATGACGCGGTCAACGACGCGGTTGCCCATATTCGCGCCAAACAGTTTCGCCATCGAGGCCAAATGGCGGTTGTCTTCCCCTTGGTCGAGCGTGAATGCCGCATTGAGCACAAGCCATTTTGCCGCTTCAATTTCCACTGCCGAATCAGCGATCATCCATTGAATCGCCTGTCGTTCCGCGATCGGCTTGCCGAACGTGACGCGCTCTTTCGCGTAATCGATCGCCATTTGCAACAGCCGCTCCGCCGCTCCAACCGCACGGGCGCCGACGACCCAGCGGGCGTAGCCGATCCACTCAAGGCCGAGCTTGTAGCCGTGGTGCAGCTCGCCTAAAATGTTTTCTTCCGGCACGCGCACGTTTTCAAAAATCAAGCTGGCCGGTGTTGACGGTCCCATCGTATGTATCGGCTCAGAGCGCCAGCCCATGTCGCGGTCGACGATAAAGCACGTTACCCCTTCGCGCCCGTTTGTCGCCTGATGCCGCCGTTTGTCGGTAATGGCGATGACCATAACGAAATCAGCGTCATTGCCCCCGGTGATAAACGTTTTTTCCCCATTTAGCACCCATTCGTCCCCGTCTTTGACCGCCGTCATTTTAATGTTGCGCGTATCCGA
This sequence comes from Geobacillus subterraneus, assembly GCF_001618685.1. Classification (GTDB taxonomy): domain Bacteria; phylum Bacillota; class Bacilli; order Bacillales; family Anoxybacillaceae; genus Geobacillus; species Geobacillus subterraneus. The sequence continues at coordinate 1,695,927 of NZ_CP014342.1, forward strand.
CCCTGCGCCCGGCTCGGTCATGGCAAAGCACGATTTTTTCTCGCCGTTGATCGTCGGGATTAAATATTTTTTCTTTTGTTCTTCATTGGCGTAATACAAAATGTTGTCCGCCGACCCGCCAAACTGGAACGGAACGAGCGTTTTTGCCACCTCCATGAGCACAATCGCCTGCATGACATGGCCGAGATTCGCGCCCCCGTATTCCTCCGGCGTGTTGATCCCCCAAAAACCTGCTTCCTTCGCCTTTAATTGCAGCTCTTTTAATTTCTCCGGCGCAAGCCCCGGCTTCCCTTCCCGCTCATTGCGCAAGACGTCATTTTCTAGCGGCATCAATTCTTTTTCGACAAACTTGCGAATCGCCTTTTGAACCATGCGCTGCTCATCGGTTAAGCGCAAATACATCATTGTCCCCCCTGTTTTCGTTGCACTTTGAAACGAAATCCCACTCCCACAAATACCAACCGGTTGGTATGTTACCTCTATTATATTCGAATGTTCTGAAAAGTACAATACTTTTTTATACTTTTGTCCAACAGGAAAACGTCAAGTGCGTTCCCCTGTTGGCGTAAGTATTACGAATCAAGGGGACTCAGCTTTTTAGTCGTTTGGACGATATGGCCAAACGCCGCGTTCAATTCTTGCAAACTGGCGGAGTGTTCTTCAGTAAATGCGGCAATATGCTGGATAGCACCATCAAACTCTTTAACCGCCTTTTGAATGCTTTCAAGCTGTTTTTTGATCTGAACTGCCGCGTTTTTGCTGTCAGCTGCCATTTTACGGATTTCACTGGCCACAACCTCGAAGCCGCTGCCGTGCTCTCCAGCTCGCGCCGCTTCAATGGCGGCATTCAACCCCAGCCAATGCGACTGATCGGCCACCTCCTGCACAAAGCGGACAACAGCATCGATTTGTGCTACATCCTCCATTACTTTCTGCGACTTCAGACATAGGAATATAGCTCCGTTATTTCCGCTCAAGTTGCCTCCGTATACTAGCCACCGTTATACACTTGCTGTTTGGAATGTTTCAGCATTTCTTCGAACCGATAGAACAATGAAGTTTGTGGTTTGCGTCTTTGTACCGGTAAGGAGACAGGTCGCCTCAGCTGATTCGAGGAAAAGAACAGACTGATGCTCCACGCAATCAACAGCGCGGCCGCAAAACCAAGCCCCATTCGCCATCCCGCGATCATAGCATCGTTTCCAAACGCCATATACGTCGATAAGATGACGATTGGATTAATCAGGGGACCGGTTAAGAGAAATCCCACTGCCGCCCCTAACGGCACGCCTTTGCCAACCAGCTTTCGCACGATCGGAACAATCCCACACTCACACGCCGGAAAAAGAGCCCCAACCACACATCCCATCGCAACAGCCTTAAAAGAATGGGCGGGAATCCAGCGCCGAATATGCTCCTCCGTTACAAAAATTTGAATCGCCCCTGCTACAATAACACCAATGAGGATAAACGGAAGTGCTTCGATCACCATACTTAAAAAATAGTCACAAACTGTCGAAACGAGTCCGGAATCTCTGCCGTCCATAACGCCCCAAACCACTGGCTAAATACGATCAAATACGCTGCGACCCCTATAACCACAATCCCCGTCATATCAACTAACATCGACGAAAACAGGCGCCTCATTCCTCTTCCCCTCCCCCCGACATCCACGGTTAAGACATTTTTTCATCCCAGGCTAAGTCTAGGAACATAAACGAGCCGATATACATCGATTTATTGTATTAAAGCGTAACCGTTCTTATTTACAAACGATATGTCTGACCGCCCGATTACATGTCCACTTTTATACGACAAGTTTTTCTTTCAACTCTTCTTGAAATAGGCTGCTGGGCGGCTTTATCCTCGACTACATACGTGTCGTCCTTTCGCTCGGCGATCCGGTAAGCAGGCAATTACCAAACGATCTTAATGAATAGCAAACCAACTTCCCCAAAGGCAGAGACAATGTACGAACTATCACCAGTGCATGCCGTTCGTTGTGGACAAAATAATGTTTACATAAATCGCCGTTTATTTCCGCTAGCAGTTCTGTGATTAAAGCGCGCAGACAGCGAAAAACCCCGCTTCCGCATGAAGCGAGGCTATTGTAAATTAAACCCTTTCCTCTCCACAAATTCTTTCATATACATCCGGACCGGACGGCTGAGCATGTTGGCCATCTGCCCCGTCCATGTATCGCGGCGACGGCCGTTTGTCCGCTGCTCGTAGTAAGCTGACACCGTTTCATTATACCGCTGCAACTGCTCGATGAACCGGCCGCGGTCTTGATCGTATTCATCCTCATGATACACGTGATCTAACGGCAACCGCGGCTTTGGATCCGGCGTTTGCGCAGGATAGCCGACGGCAAGCCCAAACAGCGGAATGACCCGTTTCGGCACCTTCAACAGTGCACATACGTCCGGCAAGTGGTTGCGCAGCCCGCCGATATAGCAAATGCCAAGCCCCATCGACTCGGCGGCAATGGCGGCGTTTTGCGCGGCAAGCGCCGTGTCGATGAGCGCCACCATAAACTTTTCCGTGCTCTCAAGCGACGGAATCACGTCTTTTCTTTCAAGCTCCCCGATGAGTTCATGGCGGTGAAAATCGGCGCAAAAGACAAAGAAATGGCCGTTATGCTCGACATAGGCTTGATTCCCGGCCAGTTCGGCAAGCTTTCGCTTTTTCTCCGGATCTTTCACCCCAATGATCGAATACGCTTGGACGTAGCTTGAGGTCGACGCCGCCTGGGCGCATTCAACGATCGTGCGAATTTGTTCATCCGTGAGCGGCCGATCTTCGAAGCGGCGGATCGAACGGTGCTGCAAAATCATTTCGATAACGGGATTCATCTTGTACACACCCTCCTGTACAATGAATAGCTTGCCATCGATGATTATCATAACAAAAAAGAAAGAGCCGAAAAAATGATCGGCTCTTTCCTGCCATTACTGTCCAAAACGCCCTTCTTGGTAGTCACGAATCGCTTCGCGGATTTGTTCCGGCGTGTTCATGACAAACGGCCCATAGGCGACGACCGGTTCGTTTACCGGCTCACCGGCGTAAAGAAGGAGGCGCAGTTTTTCGCGGGCGGTCACGTTCAGCTCCGTTTCTTCGCCGCGGTCGTGGCGGCTTAGCCACAACACTTGCCCGGCTTTTCCTTCCGTGTGGTCAGCGCCAAACGTGCCGCTTCCTTCTAAAATATACAGAAAACCGTTGTAATGGCCCGGCAAGTCTTGCGCGACAGTAACTCCCGGTTCAACCGTCATTTCGACCATCGTCACCGGAACGATATTTTTCGTCGGCGCCTGCACCCCTTTTGATGAGCCGGAAAAGACGCGAATCGTCACCCCTTCTTCTTGCCGTACAGGCATATGTTCGGCGCGCAAGTTTTGGTAGCGCGGCTCGATCATTTTATGCGTGCTCGGCAAATTGACCCATAGCTGAAGGCTGTGCACGGTCGAACCGGGCGCCGGATCTTCCTTATGGACGACGCCGCGTCCGGCGGTCATCCATTGTACATCCCCAGGCCCGAGCGTGCCGTGGCCGGCTTTGCTGTCGAAGTGTTCGAGTTCGCCGCTGATTACGTACGTGACCGTCTCAATGCCGCGGTGCGGGTGAACATCAAAGGCGCCCCGCTGAAAAATGTCCTCCATCAATAGCAAAAACGGGTCATACTCTTGCCAATTCCCGGGCTCGAGCACCGGACCGCTTTGGTGAATCGGGCTGTGGGCGGTGATTTGCACCGTCTTGATATGGCGAATGTGGCGTTGAACAGCCATAACCTCTCCTCCTCTTTTTTTCCATACCGGACACAACCGGGAGAGGGGACAGCCGCCCGCCGCCAACTGTCCCCTTCTCCTCCATCGTATCCGATTCCGCCAAAAATAGGCAAATCATCTGCTCAGCAGCCGGCCGCCGCCCAAGCTGACAAAAACAAAAAACCTGCCGGCAATCGGCAGGTTGACGTTCGTATGTAAGATGGCGGAGGAAGAGGGATTCGAACCCCCGCGGGCTGTGACACCCCTAGCGGTTTTCGAAACCGCCCCCTTCAGCCAGACTTGGGTATTCCTCCGTATGAAAATGGAGCCTATCGGATTCGAACCGATGACCTCCTGCGTGCGGGGCAGGCGCTCTCCCAGCTGAGCTAAGGCCCCATAGTGATCGGGAAGACAGGATTTGAACCTGCGACCTCACGGACCCGAACCGTGTGCTCTACCAAGCTGAGCTACTTCCCGTTATTTATTTCCCCTTGCGACAATTTATATTTTATATGAACCTCTTAAGAAAGTCAATAGCTTTTTATGATTTTTTTTGCGCACAAGACGGAAATCCATTGCTTTTTCCGCTGCCTGTTGCATAGCCACCGCCCCTTTTTTCCTATACTAAAGACACGGCAGTCGTGCGGCAACATCGAAAAGGGGGCGGTTTCGTGAAACTCATTCCACCAGCGCGACGCAAACGGGCTCATTTGTCGCAGTTTACCACAACCCATATCCATTTGCGCCACCCGCTGGTCGTCGCCTTTTTCTCGTTTTCGTTTCCCGGGTTCGGCAATTTAATGCAGCACCGTTACGCCACGGCTTTTATTTTAATCGTTTGGGAGCTGTTTATCAATACAAAAGCGCACGTAAACACAGGTATATTATACTCGCTCCTTGGTGACTTTGAAAAGGCAAAAGCGGTGCTCGATGAACGATGGCTCATGTTTTATGTTGCGATCTACGTATACGGCATTTGGGACAGCTATCGCGGCTCGGTCGATATGAATAAGCTGTATTTGCTCGCTGACCGGGAAGATGCGCCGATCCCTCCTATTCGCATAGGGGTTTGGGACATCAATTACTTAGACAAACGCGAACCATGGCTGGCGCTCGCCTGGTCGGTGCTCGCTCCAGGGCTTGGTCATTTATACGTCCATAAAGTGATCACCGGTTTGTTCGTTTTCGCCTTTACGATCATCGTTTCCTATTTGGCCCACTTGCCGGAGGCGATTATTGATACGCTGACCGGCCGGTTTGATGAGGCGGTGCGCACCTTAAATATGCAGTGGGCGTTGTATTTGCCGTCCATTTATTCATTCATCTTTTACGATGCATACGTTTCAGCCGTCGAGTACAACAAACTGTTTGAAAAAGAGTTATCCAACTATTTGCGCCGCCGCTGCCAGCCGAAACAATTCCCGTGGCCGGTTTGATTAGGAGGCTGTTTCATGATTGTCGTCGCCACTTTTGAAAATCATTTGTTCGTGGAGCTGGCGATTTCCGCCCTCCGCCAAAAAGGGATCGCCCCGCACCATCTGTTCGCTGTTCCCCTTGATCGCCGTACAGAACCACCGCAGCTGCTCGATTCGATCCACCGTGCTGACGGCTTCAGCTTCCTTGATTTAGCCGCGATTTTTGGAACATGTTTCATGCTGCTCGGTTCGATTTACGGCTATGTGTTAACATGGGGGCCGATCATTTGGGGCATTATCGGGGCGGTGGGCGGCATCGGGTTCGGCCTGTTGTTGAAATGGTGGCTCAACCGAAACACAGCGCGCCGCCAAACGAACATGCGCGCGGAAATCGTGCTCCTCATCCGCTGTGATGAAACGCAATGGCCAATGATCGAACGGCTGTTATGGGATCATCATGCGCTCGGCCTCGCCGGCATCCGGGATGAGAAGGCAGGCGGCCGCTGACAGCGGCGCAAAACAAAAATGTCAGCTTCCCATCGGCGGTCGGCATCAGGGCGGCGGTTCCTAAACAATCGCCCGCATACGGAAGCGAAGTCGCTGAAGATCCGGACGCATGAACGCTCGCTGAAACACCCGCGGGGATTCCCCCGCGGGTGTTTGTTGCTTCTCAATACACATCCCGACGCGTAAAAACAACAAAAGCGACGATGAGGGCGATAAGCCCCCAAACGGCCAGCACCGCCATCGAAAAGCCGAGCGTCATCCCTTCCACCGGCGGCGCCGTTCCTTTAATATAGTCGGTAAGGCGCAAATTAACCATAAACAAATATTTCGCCGAATGCCATGACGACACCATATTGGATAAAATGGCGCCGGAAATGAGCGCCGCCAGCATAATGCCCATCACCGCGGCTGTGCTGCGCAAGAGTACGGAAAGCATAAACGTCAACGTGCCGACAACAACGCTGACAAACGCTGCTAGACCGAGCTCAATAAGCACGTACTTCCATTGCGGAATCATATGAACGTTCGTTGTATCGAGATCCTCCCCTTGAGGGACAAATCCGGTCAATAGCGGCAGATGAAAGCCGCCGTACCCGAACACAAGGCCGGAAATGACATACGACAACACCGCGGCCGTCAACATAATAAACGATACAGACAACAATAGAGCGATATATTTGCTGAGCAGCACTTTCCACCGTTTCACCGGACGGACGAGAAGCAGCTTGATCGTTCCGGCGCTCGCCTCCGACGAGACGAGATCAGCCGCCACCACCATCACGAGCAGCGGCAAAAACAAATCGATGGCGTTTTCGATAAAAATGCGCATAAACGTCGGGGCACCGGGAGCAGACGGGTTAATGTCATGCTCTAGGTAATATTGTTGCTGCTTTAGGCGGATTTGCAAATATTTGCGCCACTCCTCGGACATGCTCGGCGACTGGAGGCGGTTTTGCAAGTCGACGATTTGCTGCTGCAGCTGCGTCCGCCAGTCGGTCGTGCCAAGCCGCTTTTTCAGCTCCTCCGCCTCCCGGTATTGGGCGTATGTAAATAAGGCGACGAGCACCGCCACGATGGCGGCGATCACCCATAGCCGCTTTTTTCGGACAATTTTCAGCATTTCATTGTACACGAGCTTACTCAATCGTTTCGCCCCCTGTCAGCTCGATAAACAAATCTTCGAGCGTCGGCAGCCGCGGTTCAATCTCAGCGACCGCCACCCCGGCGTGGACGAGCTTAGCGTTCCAGTCAGCGAGCTTGGCTGGCTCATACGGCGTAACAATCTCCTCCTCGTCCGCCCGCAGCACTTCCGTTTCTTCAGCGAGCAGTGCCCGCGCCTTGTCAGCCGGAGTGGCTTTCCAAACAACGCGCGCCTGTTCGTTTAACAGCCGCTCGACCGTATCGACGGCCAGCAGCCGCCCTTTTGCCATAATGGCAACGCGGTCGCACATGAGCTGAATTTCGCTTAACAAGTGCGATGACACGAGAACGCTCAGCCCTTCCGTTTTTGCCAAAAAGCGAATAAAGGCGCGCATTTCGCGGATGCCGGCCGGATCAAGGCCGTTGGTCGGCTCATCCAAAATCAGCACCCTCGGTTTCCCGAGCAGCGCCTGGGCGATGCCGAGCCGCTGCCGCATGCCGAGCGAATACGTGTTCACCCGGTCGTGAATGCGCTGCTCAAGCCCGACGAGCCTCGCCACTTCCATGATCCGCTCCGCGCCGACTTCGGGCATCATGCGGGCGAAATGTTCGAGGTTTTCCCACCCCGTTAAGTACGGGTACATTTCCGGATTTTCGACGATGCAGCCGATTTGGCGGATCGCCTCGGTAAACTGGCGGTGAAGGTCATATCCGCCGATCACCACCGTCCCGGATGTCGGCCGAATGAGCCCGACAAGCATGCGGATCGTTGTCGTTTTGCCCGCCCCGTTCGGCCCTAAAAAGCCGAACACTTCCCCTTCGTGCAATTCAAACGAAATGCCTTGAATAATTTCTTTGCCGCGAATCGTTTTCCGCAGTTCGTTGACTGCTAACGTCACCTGTTTCGTCATCGACCATTCTCCTCCGTCAGCGTAATGAGTGAAGCGACGCGCTCTCCGATCCGCTTGTACCCCTCTTTGTTTGGATGGAAATGGTCGCTGTACAAATAGTCGTTGACATGCAAAGCAAATAAATCAAACGTCGGCACCGCGACGATGTTCGGATAACGGGCTGCCACTTCTGCCGAGGCAAAGTTCCAGTCTCGGACGACGGCTGACGTTCGTTTGGCATCATCTAAATCGCTGAACGGATTGTACAAGCCGATCGCAAAAATGACCGCTCCGCTGTTCAGGCGCCGGAGCATGGCAAAAATGCGGTCAAGGTTCGCGACATACTGCCGTTTCGCCGCATTCAGCTCTTTCATATTCAACTCAAGCGCTTCTCCGCCCCGAAACAGATCATTGCCGCCGATCGTCATCACAATCAGATCGGCCATGGCGATTTGCCGCTGAATCTCAGGCTGGCCGAGCTGGCGAAGCAAGCCATCGGAGCGCAGGCCGCGAATCGCCAAGTTCGTGACGCGAATCGATGCATCCGACTGTTTTCGAAGATCATCGACCATATAGCCGACATACCCTTTGCCGCTTTCATCGCCCGTTCCCCGCGTCAACGAGTCGCCTAAAGCGACAATGTCAATCTCCTCATCGCGCTCCTTTATTTCGTTGGCTGGCGGCTGCTTTTGCTCGACCGGCGGCTTCGCGGCCGTAAAAAACTGGTCTTGCACCGCCAGGGCGAGACCGCCGAGCCAAAGCACCGCAGATAGCGCGGCAACAGCGATCACAAGCGCCACAATGCCAGGTCTAGGTCGCATGCAACCATCCTTTCATTGTTTTTCGTTATCTTTTATCATACACAAATAAGGCGGACAATACCTAATCTCCTGTTTACAAAAAAAGCTTGGCCACTCGGCCAAGCAGAACGGAATCAGCTATTGCTGCTTCTTTTTCCAATAATCGATGATCCCCATCGCACACACTTGCAAGTCGAGCTCAATCGCGGCATAGGCTGGCGAAGAGGACGGGACGCCGTGTTCGTTCAGAAACGCGATGATGTCATGACGCAACCGTTGCGCGGCCGCTTTCGCCTGTTCGGCCACCGGCGCCTCAGGATGGCGGGCGATCGCTTCGTTTCCGGCCGCAACAAACTTCGGCAGCCAAAAACGGAGCTGCCGGAACGCCTCCCCTGGTTGATCGAGCGCGCCAAAATGACCGAAATAGATGCGCGTCGGGTTCAGCTTCTCGAGCCGCTCGGCCGATCGTTCCATCGCTTCAGGGTCAAACTGGTTGGGCGAAGTCGACGGCAGGCAAAACGCAAGCCCCGCCTCTTGCAGCTGCGGATAAAAAACACCGATCGTATCGCCGGTAAACACACCGCCGCTGTATGAATCATAAATCGAAAAATGGTGGTTCGCATGTCCCGGCGTATCGTAAAACGTGAGCGTCCGCTCCGCACTCAGCACAAGCGTTTCCCCATCCTCTTTGACGATCAGTCTCTCTTCCGGAACCGGAACAATCGGATCAAAGAGGGCGTCAAATTGCGCCCCGTATACCGCCTTCGCTCCAGCGATCAAACGCGACGGATCGGCCAAATGCCGCTTCCCTTTCGGATGAACGACAACCGTGGCGTTCGGGCAATGCTCAAGCAACAGCCCCACACCGCCCGCATGATCCAAATGAATATGGGTAACGATGATATAGCGAATATCGGTCGGATCGATCTGAAGCGCTTTCAACCCAGCAAGCAAATGCGGCACCGATGGGCTCGGCCCCGTTTCAATCACCGCCACGTTTTCTTCATGAAGCACGTATGTACCGGTGCGCTGCGGCATGCGCAAGTCGTATAAGTCGATGAGCGACATACGGTAACCAAGATCAACCGGCTTTGTCATTGTTCTCCTCCCTCTCATATTTTGTGTGCAGAATATTCTAACATAAAGATAGAATTCGCGCTACCAATGACCCTCACACAAATCAACCAACAATTTCACTTTTCACAAATCAAAAGAGCCCCACGCCACCTTTTGACTTGGAGCTCCTTTTACTTATACTTATGCCAAATTACTATGCCGTTGAAATGCTTTTTGGTGCTCAACTTGTTGATTGTTCGCGTATTGCAAACAGATAGCGTCCAAAATCAAGTGCGTACATTGGTCAAATAAGGAGCCTAGCGGTTGCTTGCTTTGTGTCTCATAACCATTCATCCCGTACAATAACCGATACGTAACGATCATATGACTCGAACAGTTATGAGCTAAACTTCCGTGATTGCTTATGACGCCATCTCACCGCTGGCTACTTTTCCTTTCCTCCTGTTTCTTATCGCCAGCCATACCGCGGCGGCCCATCCCATAACGATCAGCCCATAAACGGCCGAATACACCGACGCTGATACCTCCCAAGCGTGGAGGAGTGTGCGGACGTTCGTCAAAATGATTAATCCCCCAACGAGCACTCCGAGCAAATGGGACGGCAACTTGCGCACGAGCCAGGCAGCAATTGGTGCCGCAACGATGCCGCCGGCCATAAGCGTCAGCACCCAGTACCAGTCGACTTGCTCCCAGCCAAGGGAAATCGCAAATCCTAATGTCGCCGACAACGCGATGGCAAATTCGGACGTATCGACTGTGCCGATGACTTTGCGCGTTTCCATGCTTTTATTCGCCAACAACACCGGCGTCGCGATCGGACCCCAGCCTCCGCCGCCGGTCGCATCAAGGAACCCAGCCGCCAACCCGAGCGGGATGAGCTGCCTGTTTGACCATTGTTTTTCCGGTTTGGACAGCGAACGGCCGTTTAAAAACAAAAACCGGTAAATAATATAGAAGCCAAGCGTTAACAAAAACAACGAGATGTACGGTTTAATCAAATCCCCTGGCAACTTGCTTAAAAAGCACGCCCCAACAAACGCACCGACCGACCCAGGAATAATGAGCTTAACCACCATTGCGCGGTCAACGTTGCCAAATTTCCAATGGGATGCACCCGATGCCGCGGTCGTCACGACTTCCGCGAGATGAACGGACGCCGACGCGACAGCCGGGGCGATGCCGAACGTCAATAAGAGCGTCGTTGACGTGACGCCGTACGCCATTCCGAGTGATCCGTCAATGAGCTGGGCGATAAAGCCAACGAACACAAACACAATCCACTTTTTCACCTTTCTCCCTCCGTTTGCAACGTTTGAATGGATAGATGATGTATTTAATTTAATTCCAACTATTCATAGTTGTCAACTATGAATTTTGAAAAAATAAAAAATTCGGCCATTCACTTGCCGTTCTTGTCTGTGGTGCGCGAAAAATGCGCAAGTTTTGCCGTGGCGCGATCACTGACCGATGGTTTTTATGAAACAAACTTCGTTCGCCGCCTCGATCGGAAAACGGCCGCTTGCAAACCGATGATTGTCATATAAAGAAGTTTGATAGAAAAAGGGCGCCCTGAACTGCAGAGCGCCCTTTGTTTGCCCTAGTGAACTACTCCCACTTAGCTTTGCTTGAAGTGGGAGACTTCTTTCGGAATTATGTTAAAACTTCCCTTGATATTGTTCGATTTCCCACGTATGAACCGCCGTGCGGTAACTGTTCCATTCTTCTTTTTTCATCGCCACGTATTCATTGAATACATGCTCGCCGAGCGTCGCACGGCCGATTTCACCGCCTTCGAATGCCGCGATGGCAGCGCCTAAGTTTTCCGGCAAGTTGTCGATGCCAAGTTCGGCGCGGCGTTCTTCTGGCATATGGAAAATGTCTTCATCAATCGCCGCTGGAGGCGTTAAGCCTTTTTCCACACCGTCAAGGCCTGCTGCTGCGATGATGGCGTATGCCAAGTACGGGTTGGCCGACGGATCCGGGCAGCGCAGCTCGACGCGCGTTGCCATGCCGCGCTTCGCCGGGATGCGGATGAGCGCCGAACGGTTGGAAGCCGACCATGCGATGTAGCAAGGTGCTTCATATCCTGGCACAAGCCGTTTATACGAATTGACGAGCGGGTTTGTCACCGCAGCAAAGTTTTTCACGTTTTTCAACAAACCGGCGATAAACTGGTACGCTGTTTCCGACAGCTGGTTAGCGTCGTTTGGATCAAAAAACGCATTTTCCCCGTCTTTAAATAGAGAAATGTTCACATGCATCCCCGAACCGTTGATGCCAAACACCGGTTTCGGCATAAACGTCGCGTGAAGGCCGAATTTGCCGGCGATCGTTTTGACAACCCATTTGTATGTCGTCGCGTTGTCCGCCGCGCCGAGCGCATCCGCATATTTGAAGTTGATTTCATGCTGTCCTTCCGCTACTTCATGGTGCGATGCTTCAATCGTAAAGCCCATCGCTTTGAGGGCGCGGTAAATTTCGAGACGAACGCGTTCACCCAAGTCTTTCGGGGACGGTTCAAAATACCCGCCGTTATCATGGAGTTCAAGCGTCGGGTTGCCATTTTCATCCGCTTTGAACAGGAAAAATTCGAGCTCCGGGCCGACCGAAATCGTATATCCTTTTTCTGCTGCTCGCTCAACCGTTTTTTTCAGCACGTTGCGCGGATCGCCTTCAAACGGCGTGCCGTCCGGGTTAGCGACCGAGCAGAGGAAGCGCGCTTCCGCATAGCCCTCTTCGACCGTCCACGGCAACACCGCAAACGTATTTACATCTGGAACAAGGTACAAGTCGGAACGATTGATCGGCGAAAACCCTTTGATCGACGAACCGTCAAACATGATTTTTCCTTCGACGACGTCATCAAGCTGTTCCGCCGTCACCGTTACATGTTTTAAAATTCCTTCAATGTCGACAAACTGCAAATGGAGAAGCTCAACGTTTTTTTGTTTGATCGTTTCTTTAATTTGTTCCAACAACCCCGCTTGTGTAGAGGAAACGAACGTTTTTGACATGTCACATTACCTCACATTCGTGCGTTTATTTTTCTAACATGATTTTATTATAGAAAAAGAGCGGCCGTTTGGCAACCCTTTTTCATCAATTTTTCTGTATTTTTATAACGTTTTTTGCAATCGCTTTCAAATAAAGAGAGGGAAATGGATATTTATGCAAAAAAATAAACAGCTTGGGGAACGATCGTTTCCGTCAAGCTGTTCTTCGTCACTCGCTATCGATGTTACATTTTCTCCTCACGCCGCCGCCATGATCCGGACGGGATGGGCGGCAAGCCGGCCGCTTTTTCCGGAGGATAAACGTACACATACCCTTCAACCGGCTGACAGGCATCCCGAACCCATACCCGCTCGTATTCATTGTCGTCCCGCCCTTCCGCATAGTCTTCGAGCTCATCCATCGCTTTGAGCCCCTCTTCCGTCACCGTCAGCCATTCCCCTTCCACTTCCCCGTCTTCTCCGAGCACAAGGGCGGGGTACGAGCCGACGTTGTATAAACGGCCGTTTACTTTCCCTGGGCATACGGCGAGAACGTACGGAGCGGCGACATGATGGTTGTCCTCACCGGTCAGCAACGTTCCATACACAAACACCCGATATCGTCGTTTTGCCATCTCCTCGCTCCCCTTTTTGTTTACATAATGCAAATTATGAAAACTCAAAGGATGAAACAAAAACAATGGAAGCCCTGCCTCTCATCCATCCTTGCCGCTCCGAAGCGGCGCCAGTGTGAATTTGTCTAGCGATTGGCGGCAGCAAAAAAGCCGTGCCCGGTTGCACTCGCGAAGCAACGGCACGGCAGTGACGATTTCTTGACGAACGAATGACGCTTTTTCCATCATACCTGTTTGATCACGAAATGTCAATCGTTTTTTACGACGTTGGCTTCCATTTAATGCTGCAGCCGATGCTCGGCTTTTGGTTTTCCGGCACCGGACGACCCGCTAGCAAGGCGTCAAGCGCCGCGCGAATCGATTCTCCGGTGACCGGAATGCCGTTGTTTGGGCGCGAATCGTCAAGCTGGCCGCGATAGACGCATTTCAGTTCGCGGTCAAAAATGTAAAAATCCGGGGTGCAGGCGGCGTCGTATGCTTTCGCCACTTCCTGCGTCTCATCGTATAAGTACGGGAACGGATAGCCGAGCTCTTCGGCCACCTTTTTCATGTTTTCCGGCGAGTCCTCCGGATATTGTTCAGCGTCGTTGGCGTTGATCGCGACAAACGACACCCCATTTGGCATGTAGTCGTTCGCTAAGCGGACGAGTTCGTTCTGTACATGTTTCACAAACGGACAATGGTTGCAAATAAACATAATGACGGTCGCGACATCCGATTTTACATCGTCAAGGCGGACGAGTCGGCCATCAACGGCGTTCGTGAGAGCAAACGGCGGCGCCTGTTTGCCAAGCGGAAACATGTTCGATTCAACGGCTGGCATCGTGAACACCCTTTCTCTCCTTTTTTCTTCCTCATTATACCAAAGGGCAGACCTCCCTACAAATATGCCGCCCAAACCGAACAAACAGGCATCGCATATGATGCCACATAGGCGAATGGAAAGGAGGTTTTTATGCCATTGATTTACATGAACAAGCAAATGAATCCCCGTGTATACAGCGCGGCTCCTCCTCCATCCTCACACGTCATGTTCTACCACCGCCGAACGGCCGCAGACGAACTGCTCGACGAGCAAAAACAGTTATTTGAACAGCTGGCAGAAACGCTCGCCCGGCTCGAGCGGGCGGTCGAAGAGGGGAAAATGAAACAGGCGCAACAGTGCGAGCAGACAGCTGGCGCCTTCGCCCACCTTGAACAATCGCTTGTCGCCGGACAGGAGGAACAGACAAAGCTTGGCGGGCAGCTCGTTCAGGCGCTCGCTGATCTCAGGCAGACGATGACAGCGGGGCAAGCGGAGCAAACAAAGCTCTATCGGGAGCTCGCCGAAGCGCTCGCTCGCCTTGAGCGATCCGCTGAAGCCGGACAACAACAGCAGGCACAGCGAAGCGAACAGTGGACGGCAGCGCTCGCACGCATCGAACAAACCCTCGCTGCCAGACAGAAAGAGCAAGCCGAATTCACCAACATACTCGTTCGCCTTGAGCAATCGCTCCTCATCCAGCAGCAAACAGAAAGCGAGCGGCAGCGTACATGGGAAGAACAATTTGCAAAAGAAAAAACAGCGCGCCAAGCCGTCATTGAAGCGTTGACCGTGCAAAGCGAAGCGGTGCGCCGACTCGAACAGCGGACGGCCGAGCGGGAACAGCTGGCCGAAGGGATGGCCGCCCGCCTTGAAGGGCAAGAAAAACTGTACCAAAAGCTGATCGACCAGCTCGAGCTGCAGCATGTCTTTCATCAGACGGTGATCGAACGGCTCGAAGCGCAGGAAGCGGCGCAATACAAAATCACCCGTCAGCTTGACAGCTTAAAAGAGGCGCTATACGAACGGTGTTCATTTATCGTTGACAGCGTGAAACAGCTGTTTCATTCCTTCTTCCCCGGGCGCAGCCAAAAAGCCCGTCGTCAAACGGCCGAACAGAAAGAGTCGATCCACCTTTAGGCTTAGCGGCCGACCGCAAGCGGGCAGGCCGCCTATTGGACTCCTTCCTTGCCCAGTCCGCCGCCAAAAACGGCGGACTATTTTTTGGTCTCGCTGCGAGACTAGGCAAATCAATGGACAAAACAGAGCCAAACCGCGCATAATAAGAACTATCTATTTGCACCTTGAACAAAGAGGAGGAACGATGATGGCGCTCGAGCTCAGCGTCCTTGACCAATCGCCGATCGCCGAAGGCATGACGGCGGAAACGGCGCTTGAAAACACCGTCCGGCTCGCCCAATTTGTCGAAGAGCTCGGCTATCAGCGGTTTTGGGTGTCCGAGCATCATGACACGAACAGCCTCGCCGGCTCATCCCCGGAAGTGCTGCTCGGCCATATCGGGGCGAAAACGTCGCGCATCCGCATCGGCTCCGGCGGCGTGATGTTGCCGCATTACAGCCCTTATAAGGTAGCGGAAAATTTCCACGTCCTTGCCGGACTCCACCCCGGCCGTGTTGACTTAGGCATCGGGCGGGCGCCCGGCGGCATGCCGCGGGCGACGATCGCCCTGCAAGGCGACAGACGCCGACCGGTCGACCGCTATCCGGAGCAAATCGATGACTTGCTCGGCTACTTGTATGACACCCTTCCGCCGGTGCATCCGCTTTATGGGGTGAAAGCGACGCCGATCGTCCAATCGCCGCCTGATGTATGGCTGCTCGGCTCGAGCTCGGAAACGGCCAAGCTGGCAGCGGATAAAGGGTTGCCGTACGTGTTCGCTCAATTTATTAACGGCGAAGGCGGCGAACAATATGCAACACTGTATCGTGACCGATTTACCCCATCTCCGTATTTGGCCGAGCCGCGCGCGATGGTCGCCGTGTTTGCGATTTGCGCCGAGACTGATGAAAAAGCAGAATGGATTGCCGGCAGCCTCGACTTGACGCTGCTGATGATCGAGCAAGGGATGGCGGTGAACGGCACGCCAAGCCCGGAAAAAGCCGCGGCGTATCCGTACAGCCCGTACGAGCGCAAACGGGTCGCGGACAACCGGAGACGAATGATCGTCGGCAGCCCGGCGCGCGTCAAAGACGAATTATACCGGTTAAGCGAAGCGTATGAAACAGAAGAGATCATGCTCGTTACGATTACATACGATTTCCATGACAAGCTCACCTCTTTTCGGCTGATTGTCGAGGCGGTATGGGGGTGAAACGAATGCGAATCCTTTCGATTAACATCGGAAAGCCAAAAACAGTGGAGGTCCATGGCGAGCTGCTAGTGACCGGCATTTACAAAACGCCAGTCGCCGGACCGGTCGCTGTCGGCAAACAAAACGTAGCCGGGGACGGGCAAGCGGATCTTGTCCATCACGGCGGGGAAGACAAAGCCATTTGCGCCTATCCATCAGAACATTTCGCCTATTGGGAACAGAAATATGCCCGTCCGTTTCCCCCAAGCTCGTTTGGAGAAAACTGGACGCTCTCTGGACTGACCGAAGAAAATGCATGTCTTGGCGACATTTATGCCGCCGGCACGGCGCTCGTGCAAGTGTCGCAACCGCGCCAGCCATGTTCGAAACTCGCCCTTCGCCACCGGCTCCCGGATTTGCCGAAAGCCGTCTGTCAAACGGGAAAAAGCGGATTTTATTTTCGGGTGCTGAAAGAAGGCATCGTCGAGCCGGAAGCCCCGCTGGTCCTCATTGAGCGTGGCGCCGGGGAGCTATCGATCGCCTATATAAACCACATTTACTATCATGAGCGGGACAACATCGCAGCCCTAGAACAAATCGCCCATCACCCGGCCCTATCAACGAGCTGGCGCGAAGCGTTTCTTCACCGCCTCACCAACGAGAGAAAACGGTAAACCGTTAAGATAACATCGTTCGCCTATTTAGCGTAACTTGCGAAAGATCGCCAATCACAAAACAGGCGCCCCTGTTTGAACGGCACTCCTGCATGCTTTGCAGCACTCCGTTCGCCTGTCGGGGCGCCTTTTTCTCTTCTCGCTACGCTTGCTGCACACCGCGCTCCCCATAGCGGCGATACAAATGGAAATAAAAGCCTCTCGCCGCCAACAACTCTTCGTGCGTTCCTTGTTCAATCACCTTGCCTTCGTTCAACACGAGAATGCGGTCAGCATGTTGAATCGTATTCAGCCGATGGGCGATGACAAAACATGTCCGGCCGTCCATCAGCCGCGCGAGCGCTTCTTGAATGCGCACTTCCGTCACCGTATCGATATTGCTCGTCGCTTCATCCAAAATCAATACGGACGGGTCAGCGACCATCGCCCGGGCGATGGCCAACAGCTGCCGCTGTCCTTGGCTGATCCCCCCACCGCCCGACGTCAAGACGGTGTCATAGCCGTTTGGCAGCTTCATAATAAAAGAATGGGCGTTCGCCTTCCGCGCCGCTTCCTCCACTTCTTCATCCGTCGCCTCAAGCCGCCCGTAGCGAATGTTGTCGCGAATCGTTCCTGAAAACAAAAACGCATCTTGGAGCACAAACGCCATATGCCGGCGCAAGCTTGCCCGCCTGATCGTCCGGCTGTCGCGGCCATCGATGAAAATCGCCCCCGCGTCCGGATCATAAAAGCGGGTTAACAGCTGAAGCACCGTCGTTTTGCCCGCTCCAGTCGGACCGACGAGCGCGACGGTTTCCCCAGGAGAAACGGAAAAGGTGACGCCGCAAAGCGCGGGGCGCTGCTTGTCGTATGAAAACACCACATCGCGAAACTCGATATGCCCATCGAGCCGATCAAGCACTTCCGCTTCCTGCTCATCTTCCGCTTCGCGTGGGGTATCCAACATTTCCAACACCCGCTCCGCGCCGGCTAATGCGGACAGCAACGTGTTCCATTGGTTGGCCAAATCGTTGAGCGGGCGGGTAAACTGGCGGGCGTATTCGGCAAATACAACGATCGTGCCGACTGACACGGCGCCTTTCGCCGCAAGCCATCCACCGATGCCGGCAATAAGCGCGAAACTCAAGTTGTTTAAAAAGTTCATCAGTTTCGGAATGAAGCCGGAATACGTTTGCGCCCAAAACCCGGCCTGTTTCAGCTCGGCGTTTTTGCGCGCCAACTCCGCTTCCATCCGCTTCTCTTGAGAAAACAGCTTCACGACTTTTTGGCCGGAGATGACCTCTTCAATAAAGCCGTTCATCTCGCCAAGCGCGCGCTGTTGTTCGCGAAAGCGCGCCTGCGTCCGGCGCGTAATCCAGCGCATCCCGGCGTACATGAGCGGCACAACGACGAGCGTTACGCCCGTCAACACGATGCTAAGTGAAACCATCACTGCCATCGCGCCGATCAGCGTCAACGTACTGGCGATCACTTGGGTGACGGTGCTGTTAAACGTTTGGCTCATGTTATCGATGTCGTTTGTCATCCGGCTCATCAATTCGCCTTGCTGGCGGCGGTCAAAAAAAGAAATCGGCAGCTCATGAAAATGGCGAAACAGCCGCTTTCTGATCGCATGCACCGTCCGTTGGGCAACATCGACCATCCAATAGTTTTGCAAAAACGTCGCCGCGCCAAGGGCGGCATAAATGGCAAGAAGCAAAAGCAGCATCAGCACGAAGCCGTCCGTCTTCCGCCCGACAATATACCCGTCAATCATCCGGCCGATCATGTACGGACCGGCAAGCGCCAGCGCCGAGCTGGCGACGACCATCGCCACCGCTGCGAACAGCTTCCGCTTTTGCGGGGCAATAAATGCCCAAAGCCGCCGCAATGTGCCTGCGCTGTTTTTTGCCCGCTGACCTGTCCCAAGGCGCGCTCCGTGGTGGCTATGGCGTAGTAACATTGCTTTGTCCCTTCTTTCCTTCCTGCGTAGCGACAATCCGCCGGTACAGTTCGCTTGTCGCCAGCAACTGCTCGTGGCTTCCTTGGGCGATTAAACGGCCGTCTTCCAAAAGCAAAATCGTGTCAGCCGCCATCGCCGTGCTCACCTTTTGCGTCACCATCACCGTCGTGCACGCATACCGACGCAATGCATCGAGCAGCTTCGCTTCCGTCGCCGCATCGAGCGCGCTCGTGCTGTCATCCAAAAGTAAAATGTGCGGATCGCCGACCAATGCGCGGGCGATCGACAGCCGCTGCTTTTGCCCGCCTGATAAATTGACGCCTTTTTGACCTACGAGGGCGTCATACCCATCGGGAAACTTGGCGATCGTTTCATGGATTTGTGCATCGCCCGCCGCCCGCATCATCTCTTCCGCCGTCGCCGCCGGATGGCCGAACCGGAGGTTATCGGCGATCGTCCCGGAGAATAACAGCACTTCCTGCGGAACGAAACGGACGGCCGCCCGCAGCTGCTCTAACGAGAATTCGCGTACATCGATGCCGTCAATCAACACCCGCCCGGCGCTTGGCTCATACAAGCGGGGAATCAATTGAAGAAGCGTCGATTTCCCGGATCCGGTCGCCCCCAAAATCGCTGCCGTTTCTTGCGGACGGATGACAAATGATACGTCGGAAAGGGCGTCATGCCCGCTGTTTGGGTAGCGGAACGAAACGTGCTCAAACCGGATTTCGCCGCGCCGGACTGTCAGTCCGTTCATCCCGCCCGCTCCGCCTCGCTCTTTCGGCTCATCAAGCAGTTCGGCAAGGCGGGCAGCTGAAGCGCGCGCCCGCGACAACGCCATCGTAATAAAGGTGAACATGGATAAGGCGGCCGTCGCCCGCGTCGCATAGTTGACAACTGCAACGACTTGCCCGGCGCTCGCCGTCTTGGCCTCGACACCGAAGCGGCCAAAAAACAGCACCGCGACGATGGCCGCGTTCATGACAAACAATAATACCGGCGCGATCGTCTCGACGAGACGGAGCACGCTCATCGTCCGCCGCATCAGCGCATCGTTTGCCGCTGCAAACCGCTCTTGCTCATAGGCCCCCCGCATCCATGCCTTAATGAGGCGCATGCCGGCCAAATTTTCGCGCATCACGCCGTTGACGCGGTCTAACGCCCGCTGGACGGCGGAAAACGATGATACTGCCTTTTTCATCCCCCACAATAAAAAAGCGGCCGACAGCGGAACAGCTACTGCCAAAATAAGCGCTAAACGGGAATGAACGACAAACGCCATGCCGACGCCAAAGACGACGAGCAGCGGTGCACGCAAGGCGATGCGCAAACTCATAAACAGCATGTTTTGCACTTGCGTTACGTCGTTTGTCATCCGGGTAATGAGCGAAGCCGCCGACAGCTGTTCAATGCGCGCTAACGAAAACGACTGAATTTTGGCAAATAGCGCCGTGCGCAGCGCAAAGCCGTATTCCTGTCCAACGTAAGCGGCAGCAAACGAATTGGCGATGCCGGCGGCAAACGCTAACAGCGAGGCGCCAAGCATGACGGCGCCCCACGTCAAAATGGCGGTGACATCCCGTTTGATCACGCCATCATCAATGATTTTTCCCATCAACAGCGGCTGCCAAAGTTCAATCGCCAGCTCTGTCAACATCAACAGCCACGCTAAGGCCATCCATTTCCGGTACGGCCGCAAATAAACAAGCACTCGCCGCACGCTGCGCCCCCCTCTCCTGTTCCGACCTTGGCGTCAGGCCGCACGCTGCCTCTCTTCCTAGTTTTATTCTAAACTCGAAACATTTTTTTGACAATGATGGCGCCTTTCCGAACCCGTTTGCCATGTGAACAAAAAAACCCCGAACGGACGATCATGGCCGCTTGGGGTTTTGCAGCGCCAACATTCTCGCTGCCAGTCAACAGTTGCCCACCGGCGGCTGCAAACCACCGCGGGCATCTTTTTGTCACAGCGCCGTTCCAACGAGGGCGGTTTACGGCCGGCATTTCCGCCATGCCGAATAGAGCTCCTCTTGGCCGACTGAATCCGGTAAGCGCAGCGGGGGGAGCGACAGCAGCTGCTGCTCATCGGCAACGATTGGCAATAGCCGGTCAAGCTTGGCAATGAGCAAAATCTTTTCTAACACAGCATTATCCCGGACGATCATGGCCATGGCCCGGCTGGCGCTGACCACTTGCTTGAAAAAGCGGACAAGAAGCGCCAACCCGGTGCTGTCCAAAAATTGGAGGCCGCTGACATCGATCAAAACAAGGCGGCGTTTGACGGCAACTGCCGCCATCGCCAGTTTTTGTTCCGCGGCAAGCTGTGTATCATAAGCGAGCCGCCCGGTCAGCTTAATGCACTCGTATGCAGACTCCGTAACCATTTCAAGTTCAAACGACAACCGATGCTGTTTCATCATATCCCCCTATCGTTGACCAGCCATGCCCCACCCCCGCTGCCCGCGTTCACCGAGACGCCGGCTAAAACGGTCTATGTTGCGCTCTTTGCATTTTCATCACCAGCACCCGCCGCCCGCCTGCCCGCTCCACTAAAGCCGTCGCGTCCATAATTTCATGAATAAGCAATAGTCCGCGCCCCGATTCAGCGAGAAGCACATCGGCGAGCGTTTTTCCGCCGAGTTGTTCCATCGTTTCCTGTGGGATGCCGCCGCCGTCATCCTCGACCGCCACCGTCACTTCATCGTCTGTCATAGAAAAAGACAACGAAACGACCCCCTCTTCCAATCCCGCCTGCCGGACGGCTTTGACGGCATTAACTACCGCCTCATGCACCGCCAGCACAAACAATTCGGCATCGCGGACAGCAAATAACCAGGCGGCTTGCTCTGCGATCAGATCGCAAAATGCAATCGCCTCCTCGCTCGCCTCGCAGCGCACCATCCACTCGGCTATCAAGTTGGCTCCCGCCTACCCATGGACTGTAATTGACAACAAACAAATGTCATCGGACGGACGAGCGAGCGAAGGACTTTGACTAATTAACTGTTCTAGGAAACGTTTATCCGGCAAATGGCGGTACGTTTGGGTGCATGTACGAATTTTCTCGATGCTTTGCAAAATGGACGGATCCATTTCCTCTAAAATGCCGTCTGTATACAACAGCAACCGGGCTCGCCGGCCGTAGTCGATCACCCCTTTTTCAAACGGCAAAGAAAACGGGCTGCCGATCGCCAGGCCGCCTTTATCGAGCTCGTGCACGCTTCCATCGTCAAAGACGAGCAGCCCGGCCGGATGGCCGGCGTTCGTGTATTCAATTTTTCGCTCTTTCGTATCAATGACTAAGTAAATCATCGAAAACAAATAACGGATGTCATTTGCCTCATCCGGAAATAAGCTTTGCACATGCTTCTCCAGCTCACTCGCCACGGAAACGGGGTCAATGACGCGCACGATCAATCCGCGCAAAAGCGAGCGGAGCAGCATGCTCACTAACGCCGAGGAAATGCCGTGGCCCATCACATCGATGACGATCACTCCATAGCGGTATAAATCGATTTGGTAACAAGCGTAAATATCGCCGGATAAATCATCGGACGGAATATAAACCGCTTCCATCGTCACCGCCTGATTTTGAATGAGCGGCGTCAACAAATTGTGCTGGATTTTTTTCGCCAGCTCGACTTGGCGCCGACGCTCGGCCTCCTTTTGTTTCCGCTTGGTGATATCTTCCGCAAGGACAACATACCCGCTTGAGCTGGACACCGGAATGACCGTGTAGGCAATATGGACCGGCGTACCGTCTTCGCGTTGCACCATTCCTTCCCCGGATGGCCGCTTCTCGAGCGAAAACGGAAGCGATGTTTGACCGCCATGGCGGAAAAGCTCCCAGATCGGGCGGCCGACCGCTTCCTCTTTTCGGCGTCCAAACAGCGTTTCAGCGCTGTTGCCCCAATCTTGCACCGTCCCGTCCGCTCTCACCGGAACAACGGCAAACGGCGCAGAAGCATAAATGGCGCGCAGCACCTCCGCCGGCGTCAAAGAGGCGGCAGGCAGCGCACAATCCCGTTCCGCAAACCGCCAAACGAGCCATTCCCCTTCGCTGCCTGATAGCCGATAGACGTTCATCCAACTCGTATAGGCTTTCCCGCTTTTCGCTACATGGCGCGCTTCTCCTTGCCAACATCCGTCCTTTTTTACCGCCTCGGCGATGCCATCTAACAACGCGGCCGACCACTCGGCTGAAAACAGAACGCCGACCGGCTGCCCGACTAATTCATGTTTGGCAAATCCGAGCCATCTTGGCGTCAGCTCGCTGACCGCAACAATCAAAAGTTGATGGTCGGTCATCACCATGCCGCTGCCCAACTGTTCCGCGTCTAGCTGATCGATCGCCTGTACATTCGCTTTCACCATCGTTCAACCCTTTTTTGTTATAATCAACATCCATCGCTTTTAGCTGACACCGGCTTCCCGAAACAAACACGCGCATCGGCGCCGGGTTGTTTCCACCCCGCCTTCGGGTTGCATGTTCAGCACCACATTTCGCCCCATTGTTCCTCGTAGGAACAGGTTATTGTTGTATTCGTGTTTTTTTGCGGTTTTTCCTGCTTGCTGCCGCATAAATCTTCTAGTCCGTTTTTCTTATTTTGCTGATTGTCCAAACCGCCGGCGAATCGCCGCAATCACAAGCAAGAGCACCGGAATGATGATTTGCAGCGGGATGTGCAGATAGAGCGTGACAATCTTTAATCCTTCATGAATATGTTCCGCATAGTTGCTGGCGATGGCGACCGACAAAAACAGCACGAGCAGCCCGAGCGGATAGACGAGCCGCTGATAGCTCGAAATGCCAAACAAGTTGGCCGCCCCGACGACCCCGGCATAAAAAAAGATGGAGACTTTAAAAAACCCGCCAATAATCAGGGCAATCATAAAAAAGACATCAAGCCGCTCTAAAAAGTGAGCGACTTGAATGCGGCGGATCGTATCCAAAAGCGGAAACGACGAACGCGACGCCGCATCAGGACCGAGGACGGCCATATTGATCGCCATAATGATCGCCAAATTGACTCCGCTCAGCACCATGCCAGCGACCCCGACTCTTCCTACTTTTACCGGATTGTTGATATATGGAAACAGCATCGTAAACACGATCATCTCTCCGAACGGAACATATAGCGTTTCGGTCAACACCGTTTTCCACACCCGCCTCCAGCCTTCCTCCAACACCGGCTGCAGCTGGGTCACGTCAACCAGCCCGGAAACAAACACAAGGATAAATCCGGCGAGCGCCAAAAAGTACAACACCGTCAAAAACAGCTCACCGGTGCGCGCCAACACCTCGAACCCTTTATAGACGCCATACATAATGGTCAGCGCCATAATGGCATTTAACACGAACAACGGCGTTTCCGGGTAGGCAAACGTCAGCAGCAGTTCGCCAAAGTCGCGCAGCACACGGGCGGCAATGTAAAGAAAATATGTAATATAGACAACCGCCAACAGTTTGCCGAGCGGCGCCCCGACGATTTGCGGCAAATAAGCGGTCAACGGCTGGTCGGGATAATACTCGAACAATTGGCGATAAACGAAAAACAACAGCAGCCCGAGCGCCAAGCCGAGCAAAATGGCGATCCATACATCTTGCTTGGCGCTCACGCCGAGCGGAATGACGATGGCGCTGCCGTGTTCGAACAGCACAATTAACACAAATAGCTGGCGTGCGTTAATTTTTATGCGCTCCAACTGAATCTCACCGCCTTTGCCTAGTCAACTCCCCTCCCCCATGCCGGCTTTGGCCGGCGACCATTTATTCTTCTATATATGGCTTATTCCGCAGCCCGGTGCGGCGGATGTACAGATCAGCCGTTACAGTGACGTCAAGTTCGGGAAAATAGCGGTCGTGCCACTCTTTCTCGATCTTCTTCCATAAGCGCGGGGCAGCGCGGTGAACCGCGTCGCCAAACCCGAAAATATCCGTTTTTTCACGCTGGGCCGTTTCAATGGCTTTTGTAACCTCCTGTTTGACGTTCCGTTCCAGTTCTTGTTCTAAACGGAATACCACGCCGGCGTCGGCTAGGTTAATGGGGACGCGCGCCTCGCTGATGTCGCCTTCCGCCTTGATATGAACGGAGATGGATGGCCGACCGTTGTTGACGCGCGCCTCTACATTCGTTTTCGCCCGCGCCGCCCGATAGCCGATCGCTTCCTGTTTTCCTTCCCACGGAATAGTGAGATTCGTTTGATGAATGCGGTCAAGCACCCACATCATGCCGCGCGCCGTCGGCCCGTCGGCCCAGCCAATCAGGCGGCCGTTTTTAAACAGCGCCAGCCCGTTCAACGTGACGCGGGCATCAGGCACGGACGACTGCACGTTTTCTTGCCGCTTCCCTTTTTTTAAGCCCCCTTCAATCGATACCCCGGTTATGACCGGGTTTCGGCCGGGCGAAGCGATGCCGCGAATCGCCCACCAAACGTCTACATTAATCGTTTGTCCCCAAGCCATTTCGGAAAATTCAAGCGTTCTAATAATTTGATTGGCGGAAATTTTATCGATTGGCGTCAGCACCGAAAGCGTGTCTTTCGCCGAATGGCCGCGGGCGATGACAAGGCGCGCCGTCGTCCGGAACTGCTGACTGCGCTCCATCGCATCGAACACCCCGTCCAGCCCTTCGCGCGCCAGCTCTTCGCCGACGACGACTAAGTTCGTATGGGCGTAATACAGAAGACGCGACACTTTTTCCGACGCTTTCCGGCTTGCCTCGACCAAACTGTCCCCGGTTGACGTATAAATCGACACCGGCACCCCGGCCGCCCCGCCGCCGCGCTGCGTCGCCCCGGCGACGTTGCCCGGGTTGACGACTTGAAAGGAAGCGAGATACTTGCCGTCTTCTGTTTTATCGAGGCCAACGGCAATGACAAACGCCAAATCGGTCAGCTCTTTTTTGCTCCAACAGCCCGAAAGCAAACAGACGCAGGCGGCAAACGGCAAAAACATGCCAAGCAGCCGTTTCATGACTCATCCCCCTTCTCTTGGCGCGACGGCGCCGGCGGCTGCGGCTTTTGGTCGCCCGATTGGCGAACGATATTTTTTTGGTTAATCAGGCGCGGCCGCTCGCGAAACATCCATGTCGGGACACGGAACAGCGTATCGCCTATATTTGACGGCGTAAACGGAGCGAGCGGCGACATATACGGGACGCCGAACGAACGCAAGCTGCATAAATGAATCGTCATGACCAAAATGCCCATCATAATGCCGTAAAACCCGAACATCGCCGCCAAAAACATGAGACCAAACCGGATGAGCCGCGCCGAGATGGCAATGGCAAATGACGGCGTCGCAAAGCTGGCAATCGCTGTAATCGAAACGACGATGACCATTGCCGACGAGACAAATCCTGCCTCCACCGCCGCCTGGCCGATGACCAAAGCCCCGACGATCGACACCGCCTGGCCGACGGCGCGCGGCAAGCGGACGCCGGCCTCGCGCAACACTTCAAACGTCACCTCCATCATGAGCGCTTCAACAAATGCCGGAAACGGCACCGCCTCGCGCTGGGCGGCGATGGCAATGACGAGCTGGGTCGGGATCATCTCTTGATGAAACGTCGTCGCCGCGATGTAAATGGCCGGGGCGACAAGGGAGATAAAGAAAATGAGCACGCGTAAAAAACGAAGGGCTGTCGCGATGTCAAAACGGGCATAATAATCTTCAACCGCTTGGAAAAATTGAATGAACAATGCTGGTGCGACAAGGACAAATGGCGTCCCTTCGACAAAAATAGCGACCCTTCCTTCAAGCAAATTGGCGGCGACAATATCGGGCCGCTCCGTATGGTACGTTGTCGGGAAGGTGGTAAACGTCTGATCTTCAATCAATTGTTCGATATAGCCGGACTCGAGCACGCTGTCAATGTCGATGCGGCGGAGGCGCGTCTTCACTTCCTCGATGATTTCGTCATTGGCGATTCCTTTCACATACATGATGGCGACATCGGTTTGCGTCACCGTGCCGATTTGCATCGTCTCCAGCCAAAGGTTCGAGTTTTTAATGCGGCGGCGGATCATCGCCGTATTCGTGCGCAGTGATTCCGTAAACCCTTCGCGCGGGCCGCGAATGGCGATTTGCGTCTGCGGTTCTTCAATCGAGCGGTATTGCCCGCCTTTTGTGCTCGCGCTAATGGCAAACGGCACCCCGTCAATGAGCATCACCGTCTCCCCGGAAAACAGATCAAAAAACAGCTGCTTCCATTCGGCGACATGCTTGACGCCGCCAACCGCAGCGAGTTTTTTTTTCAATCCATTGAAACCGCTCTTTTTCCTCGAGCGCGAGCGGAAACGACGCCGTAAGGAGCGGCATAAGCAAAAACTCGTACACATTTTTTTCATCGACGAGCCCGTCGACAAAGACGATGGCCGCTTTCATTTGCGTTTCCTGGCCGAGGGAAAAACGGCGAATGACGACATCGCTGCTTTCTCCGGTCGCCCGCCGAATGATGTCGATGTTCACCGCCAGTTCAGGTGACAGCGGCTCTTGCGGGACGTCCGCCGCTTCGCCGCTATGGTCGGTCCCTTCTTGCTGCACACCGTCGTTCATCCGATCCTTTTGCCGGCGCATCCCCCACTGAAACAACATGCCCCTCTCCTCCTTGCTCCGTGTCACTTTTATCTTCCATTATAGGCAATCAGCCAAAAGTGTATACGGGGGTGCATCATTCCTCCCTAGCCGGAGAACACTAAACGAAAAAGCGGCAGGTGGCTTGCATTGAAAGTCGTATTCCTCTCCCTCGCCTTTATGCTGCTGTTGGGCGGAACGGCGGTAGGGATGGACTTGTTGCTAGGATTAACGTTGCTTCAATCGTTTCATAACGTGCTCAATCCGTTTCGCGTGATGGAAACACCTGAGCTGTTTCTGTTATTCCTTTTTATCGCTTTTTGGCTGCTTGACTTGCTCACCGTATGGCTTTGGCGTCGGAAAAAGACGGCGTCTTAATCGAGTAGGAGAGGGTGACTAACCCTCGTCCTCTCACACCACCGTACGTACCGTTCGGTATACGGCGGTTCCATTAAGTCTGACGCAGAGATTCATATCGTTGATAAAGACTCTTCAGCCCTTGGCTCTCCCAATAGGAGTTGCCAAGGGCTTTATGCAAGATGGGACTAGCGGCCACTCTCCAATATTTCTTCCGAGTGTTTCCCCATTCATATGCTTTCCGCTTGGGCACTCCTAAACTTTGCAGTTTTCGGACTCTGGTTCTCGGAAGTTTCCACTCTTTCCATTGGCACATGCGCAGCCTTCGTCGAATCCATCCATCTAGTTCTTTGAACACACTTGGAGTCTCTGCTAACGAGAAGTATCCACACCATCCCAGAATGTACTGGTTGAGCTGTTCGATTCGCTCGGGCATGGGAATCGGTTTCGATCGACTCGTCATGGTGCGTATCCTTTGCTTCATGCGCCGAATACTTTCCTTTGCGATCCGGATTTTTGGCTCCTTATTTGGGGTGAAGCTAAAACCGAGGAATTTTCTCCTCCACGGTCGATCCACTGCCGATTTGGTTTCATTGACTTTCAGCCGGAGTTTCTTTTCAATGAATGCCGTGATCGATTTCATCACCCGTTCCCCGGCCTTCTTCGTCCTTACGTAGATATTGCAGTCATCCGCATACCGTACAAATTTGTGCCCTCGTTTTTCCAATTCTTTGTCCAGCTCATCCAAGAGAATGTTGGACAAAAGTGGACTGAGCGGCCCTCCTTGTGGAGTCCCCTCTTGTGTTTCCATGACCACCCCGTTGATCATGACCCCTGCCTGTAGATACTTCCGTATCAACTTTAGGAGGATTTTGTCTGGAATTCGTTTCGCTAATATCCCCATCAGTTTGTCATGGTTGACTCGATCAAAGAACTTTTCCAAGTCGATATCTACCACCCATGTATATCCTTCCTGAATATACTGCTTCGCCTTTTTCACCGCGTCGTGTCCTCTTCGACCGGGACGAAACCCGTAGCTGTGTTCCGAAAAGGATGGGTCAAAGATCGGCGTGAGCACTTGGGCGATGGCCTGTTGGATGAACCGGTCTGTCACGGTCGGGATTCCTAGTAACCTGACTCCTCCGTTCGGTTTCGGGATTTCGACCCGTCGGACCGGGCAAGGTTCGTAGGTCCCTTCTTCCAAAGCGCGCCGTATCACGTCCCAATGTTCCACGAGGTGTCTTCGCAGGTCTTTGACGGACATTCCATCGGTTCCATGGGACCCTTTATTCTTTTCCACTTGTTTGAGTGCTCGCAGGAGATTCTCCCGTGACAGTACCTGTTTCATCCACATTCCGATTCTTCCTCTCTACGTGAACGATCCGTTCTATTTGTGCCATCTTCTTCTCCACCCTCTTGAGGTCCCCCATGGACTTCACCATTTCCTCCCTCAAGCAGGCCCTTTCGGGTTGTCTGCTTCATCAAAGAAGATGAACGCCTAGTGGCCGTTCTCCTTCATGGTTCGGTCCTTCCCCTTCTACCTTAAGCTAGACGGGTACTATGACCTCTGCTGACTTCTGTCCGTTCAGCGTTGGATCGCTCCAACGGTTGCCAAGCGCACTTGGCTTCCCGGACAGACCTCCCCGGGTAAGAGTGCAGTCTTTCCTTCCATCTATCTGCTTCATTTACTCGGTATCACCTTCGGCAGAAAGGGCTTCGTTTTGTCGTGCAAACTCACCCAATGATACCCAGCCTCTTATGAAGTTCGTGTTCCTCAGACCGGAAGTTTGCCGCCCGCTTCCTTCAGATTCTGCGTCGCCGCAGACACCCTTGCGTTAAGCTAACTGCTACTTCTGCCTTCGCAGTTCGGGACTTTCACCCTATAGACTGCACCCATGCCGGGCGCACACGGACAAAACGGGCAGAGGATCGGCCCCTGCCCGTTTTTTATTCGTTCATTTTTTGATCAAGTCATCTCCCACATGCCGCCGTTCGAGCCATTGGCGCACATGTGTATAGTTTTCCGCGAGCCCCAAGCCGAACGAATCGCCGTCGCTTTGCAGCAGTTCGACGTCTCCGTACCATATGCTCACGGTGCCCATCATGTTTTCGACCGGTTCGTTCCACAAGTCTTGTTTCAGGGCGCCGATAAACGATTCAATTTCCTTCGGCTCAGCTAAAACAAGCACCGGCTGCCCTGTATTCATGTTTCGTATCGTCACTTGGCGGATCGGCGAATAGCCGCCCGGGCGAAGCAGTAAATGGTACTGCTGTTTATACTCTTTCGACTCCATAATGCGGCGAAAATGCGTCATATACGGTTCGACCGGCACTTCATAGCGGCGGAGGAGGCGCGTGCCGTCTTTGAGCACATAGCCGATCACCACCGACTGAACGTTGCCAAGACGGGGCGGCGACGGTTGATCGTGCGCGAGCTGCTGATGAAACGCCCGCACCGCCTCGATATTTTCTTTCGTGCGGAGAAATTGGTCATATTCTACAAACGAGCGGCCGATCTGCTCCGGGTGTTCAAAGTTCATCGTCGACTGACCAAAGTACACTTGCTTAATGTCTGCCACTGCCGGCACGCGCTGCTCATAGCCGGTAAGATCGATGCGGATGAGAAAGGCAAGAACGGCCATCACCGCCGCAAACGCGACGTACCCTTTCCAGCGGTGAAATACACGCCACGTTTTCGCGATGACCATCTGGGCAATCGCGTACCCAAGCAAAGAAAACGTTATATAGCCGAAGACGATCCAGCCCCATTGCCGCTCCACTTCTCCAAAATAAAAGCCGCCGACAAGCCACGAGCAAAACGCGACCCCATACACAAACAGCGGACGGAGCGCCGGAAACGCCAGCGCCTGCCCGGCCGCTTCTGACGGCCGCCGCTCATACAGCCAAACCGCGAGGCCAAACAAAAGAAGCGCCAACAGCAGCAACAATCCCGTCTCCCCCGCGTTCATCGCCTGATCCATCAACATCGCGTAGCGAAGCGGAATCACCAGCCGATCCAACTCTGTTGACAAATAATACACATCCGGAAACCCAGACAATAATAATGATAAATTCGTGTAAATCAAAATCAGCATGCCGGCCGGGAAAAAGAGAAAAATATTCGTCAGCACGACATGAAGCGCCGATTGGCCGACGAGAATGCCTACAGCGATGCCAAGGGCGAAGATGACCGTTTCCATGACAACCGTTTCACCGAACCAGCGCCATACGTCCGCCGGCTCGATCGGCCATGGCAGGTCAAGTCCATACAGGCAGCCGATGGCAACAAGAGCTACTGTAAAAAGCGGCACAACTAACATGAGCCAGCCGAATACGATTTGGCTTGTGAGCAATTCGGTGCGGCGGATGGGTAAACTATGAATAAAGTCGGCCGACCGTTTGTCATGCATATAGCGAAGCGCCCCAGCCGATGCCAGCACGGGGACAAGCCAGGCGATCAATGTTTCCAACCCATTGGATATATAGTATACATTTTCCCACTGCGGCACATTGCCCACTTTCGGGTCATATTCGGAATACGCGAGCGCGATCGGCAGCACGATCGCCGCCAGCCATAGCAGCGAATGAATGATGGCAACCCAGCCGATTTGACGAAGATTTTGCGTCCACATGGCACGATTAGCCGACCACCGTTTCACGGACATGAGCATCGCCCCCCATTTCATACATAAAAATTTCTTCGAGCGACAGCGGCAGCACATCAAGGATTAGCGGATGAAACGTGCGGACCGTCTCCTCTATGCGCCGCTTTTCCCCGCGGACAATCAGGATGGCGATGCTGCCGCGCTCCTCGCGGTGGACGATATCGAGGCGTTCGGCCAATTCGCCCGGAAATCCATCACGAAACGCCAGCTGCAGTTTATGCATGCCGGCTCGCAATTCATCCAAATCGCGCTCGAGCTGCACCACACCGCGCGCCATCAATCCGACCGTGCCGCATAAATCTTCGAGTTCTCGCAAATTGTGCGATGAGATAACGACGGTCATCTCCCGTTCGACCACCTCATCAATCAACAATTGTTTGACGTGGCGGCGAACGAACGCATCGAGCCCATCGAGCGGCTCATCCATAATGAGCACATCCGGCTGAACGGAAAAAGCGAGCCAAAAGGCAGCTTGGCGCTGCATGCCTTTGGAAAACTGCTGAATCTTTTTGTTTGGATCAAGCGCAAAGACGGACTGCAATTCCAGAAACCGTCCGCGGCTGAACGAAGGGTACAGTTGCTCGTAAAAATCCGCCATTTGCCGAATTGTCGCGTGCGGAAAAAAGTAGACAAAGTCTGGCAAAAATAAAATTCGCTGCTTCACTTGAACGTTTTCCCACAACTCCTCGCCATCAATTGTAATCGTCCCGCGGTCTTGGCGGAGAATGCCGGCCATCATCTTGAGCAGCGTCGTTTTTCCGGCGCCGTTCGGGCCGAGCAACCCATAAATCACTCCTTTTGGCACCATCATGTTCGCGCCCTTGACGGCCGCAAACCGATCAAACGTTTTCGTCACGTCCACAAGTTGAATCACGATCCTCCCCCTCTTTCTTCCCCTTCTCGAATCCATTGCCATAACTGCTCATTCGTCACCCCTAAAAACCGCGCCTCTTTGACAAGGCGGACAAACTGCTCACGGACCGCGGCGACCGCCTCGATGTTTGGTTCTTTTGAACGCGGGGCGACGAAACTGCCTTTCCCTGGAATCGAATAAATCCAGCCTTCGCGCTCCAGTTCGCGGTACGCTTTTTGAATCGTATTTGGGTTGATCATCAGCTGTTTCGCCATCGTCCTGACCGATGGCAGCTGATCGTGCGGCTGCCATAGTTCGCGAACGATCATTTCTTTCATTTTGTCAATCAGCTGCTCGTAAATCGGCTGGCGGCTTCGCAAATCGAGCTCAAACATCTCCCCTCCTCCTCTCATTGTCACAACCGTACTATAACCAATAGTACACATAAAACAGAAGAAACACAAGCACTTTTTTTAAATGAAAGTTAAGGAATGCAGCCGATCCAAGAAGGTTGGCGACCGAGTGAAAAATGTGCCTCGACAACGTTGTTTTCCTTTGAAACGTCTTATAGAAGACCGTGTTTTTATCACGTTGGATGGTCGATCGAATGGGAATGATGGTTTTTCACTCCTCTTGAGAAGGGCGTGATTTCATAGAAATGCGGTATTCCCCTGAGTGAGAAAGGCATAAAAGCAGCCGTTCTCCGCATTTCGAGGAGGGGCGGTTTTTTAAGAAATCGTTGTTTTCCGCCTCCAGCTTCCTCATTAGTCGTCCCGCCACGATCATGATTCTTCCTTCAATCCTTGCTGCTTCGGCATCTTCCCCTCAGACGGTCGATACGTCTGTACAAACAATCCCTTCCCTTCCAACCACTCGGCAATCAATACCTCTTGCCATGAAGAGACTCCTTGTTTGCGCAGTTCCGCGGTGAGCCACTGCTCATTTTTCCCAAGCTCCATAAGTTCATCTCGCAACAGCTGGCCGTCGCGAACGAGCGTCACCGGCACATAGACGGGATGAGGCGGCAAGTGGAAATCTTCGCGCGTCGTTTTTTGATGATCCGCTTGTTTCAGCACGCTAATTTCTCCATCCGCTTCCAAAAAGCAAAACGCCACTTCACGGATCGAAAACGTCTCATGTTTGCGAAGCAAGCTTTGCAGTTGGTTGAGGGTGAGGCGGCTTTTTTTCAATGCCTCGTAATCAATGGCGCCGTTTCGAATAAGCACTGTCGGTTTTCCTTCGCTCCACAGGCGGAAGGAAAGCCACTTTTGGCTCGCATACTCGACCAAAAGCAACATCCCTCCCCAAAGGGTGATCGAATAGATGATGTACCAAAGGTGAATATGGTCGTCATACAGCGCATTGCCAAGCAGCTCGCCAAGCACGATGGCAGCGATAAACGTAAACGGGCTCATTTGGCTGATCAACTTTTTGCCGGCGATTTTGACGACGGCGAACAACAGAATAAAGCCGATGACAAGTTCAAGCGTCAACTGGAGCCATTTCATAGCACGCCCTCCTTACCATGCTGTGAATTTTCGCTCTTCCTTTGTATTGTGCCTCTGACTCCTCAGAAGTTTCGCTATTGGGTTGACGTTTGAAAGAATAAATCCCCCTGCACTGGAAACAATACTTAAAGATAGTCATAGGAAGAAAGGGATTCATAATGAATGGACAGACGCTCAGCGTTCTGCAGGTTTTATGTATGGTTATGCTGTCAGTTGGGCTGATGAATCATGTGATCGTTATCCCCTTTATGCTCGAGGCCGCTCACCGCGATGCATGGATCGCCGCCTTGGGAGCATTGGGGGGCTTGCTCATCTGGCTGCCGCTTCTTTATTTCATCCTCAAACAATTGAATGGCGAGCGGTTGTTCGACTGGCTAAAAAACCGTTTTTCAAGCCCAGTAGCCTATATGGTGGCCGGTGTCAGCACCATATTCTTGCTTCTTCATAGCTTTGTTACATTAAATGATACCATCACGTTTACCACAACTTCTTATTTGACGGCGACGCCGCGGTGGGCGCTGATTGTTCTCATCGTGATCGCCTGTTTTTATAACGCGTATCGAGGCATCGACTCGATTGCTAATACAGCGATGATTATTTGGCCGTTTGTCATTGTCTTCGGCTTTTTTGTCATGCTGTCAACCACTCCCCATAAAGACTATTCGCTGCTCAAGCCGATGCTTGAGCACGGCATGGCGCCTGTGCTTCGTGGCATGATGTATGCTGGGGCGGGGTATGCGGAAGTGGTCGTTCTTTTATTCCTCTCTCACCGCCTGCCGCGCCCGTTTTCATGGAAAGCGCTTGCCGCCATTGCCTTCTTGACGGCCGGTCTGAGCATCGGTCCGACGATCGGGGCCATTGTCGAATTCGGACCCGAACAAGCGACACGTCTTCGCTATCCGGCGTTTGAACAATGGCGGATGGTCAGTTTAGGGACGTACATCGAACATGTTGACTTTCTGTCGGTCTATCAGTGGCTGTCCGGTGCTTTCATCCGCCTTTCTTTGGCAACGGCGCTGATTGTGGAACTATTCCCGATCCGCCATTCGCAAACGCGCCGTTGGGTGCTTATCGTTCTTTACTTAGCGATCACATTGGCGGCCTTGGCACCGGGTAGCGATGAACAATTTTTGCGTTTTGTCAAACATTGGGTATTGCCATCATCACTGCTGTTTAGTCTTGCACTGTCTGTTGTGTTAGTCAGCTTAGCTCTATTGACATACCGTAAAGAGAAAAGAGGGATGGCATGATGAAACAGCTCATGCGCGCCGCCCAAGGTAAGCGGCTGAAAGACGATTACACCGGATTGGAGACTGTGATCATCTCCGAAGAAGCATTGCGCATGATGTATGCCAAATGCTCTGACGTCATCATGACGGAAACAACGATTTCATCGCCTTTGTCTGACGGTTCGTCGGCTGTAGTGCATTTGCTGTTTATTTATTGTGAAGAATTGTGCGATACACAAATGTTGCAAAAGACCATCTATCCGATGTTTCGTGCGCTGTGTGAACGGCATCCGTGCTTCTCGCCTGCTGACATCGAAACACGCAAGCCGCCCGCACTCGAATACATGGGACACGAAGTGCGGATCGATGATCTCAACTTGAGACTGTTTAGCGGCGATTTGCTCATTTACTTTCGCGAAGCGGACGTCTTATACGCAATGCCACTCGCCAGCCCGCCCAACCGCGACCCGGAGGAGCCGAACACAGAAGTGTCGATCCGCGGGCCAAAAGACGGATTCATTGAGGAAATCAGCAAAAACGTAGCTCTCATCCGCAAGCGGCTGCGCTCGCATCGACTCGTCTATGAGCCGTTCATCATCGGTACGCGCAGCCAGACAAAAGTCGGGCTACTCTATGTTGATGATATTGCGAACACAGCCATCATCGATGAGGTGAGAA
This sequence comes from Geobacillus subterraneus, assembly GCF_001618685.1. Taxonomy (GTDB): domain Bacteria; phylum Bacillota; class Bacilli; order Bacillales; family Anoxybacillaceae; genus Geobacillus; species Geobacillus subterraneus. The sequence continues at coordinate 1,731,745 of NZ_CP014342.1, forward strand.
GCCGTCTGCTCAGTTTATACATCGACTCGGTGACCAGCACCAACCAAATTGAGGAATGGCTATCCGACAGTCCGTTTTCTTTGTTTCCGATGTTTGGTTATACCGGACGGCCTGATTTTGCTGTCAATTCGCTTCTTAACGGCCGTTTTATCATCTTAGTGGACGGGGCACCGACCGCCTTGATCGGTCCGGCCAATTTAACCTTTTTGCTGAACACATCGGAAGATAACAACACGTTTTTCCTGTTTGTTGTGTTTCAGCGTCTGCTTCGGCTGGTTGGTACGTCGGTTGCCATTTTTTTGCCGGGCGCCTGGGTCGCGCTCACCTCGTTCCATCCAGATCAGTTGCCGTTCACCTTGCTGGCCACGCTGATTTTATCGCGCCAGGGGGTGCCGCTTCCGGTACCGCTGGAAATGTTTGTGATGATGATTTTGTTTGAAGTGTTTAAAGAAGCTGGAATGCGGCTGCCGATCGCCATCGGGCAGACGCTGTCGGTTGTTGGCGGCTTGATTATCGGACAAGCGGCGATCAACGCTGGACTTGCCGCCCCAGCCACACTCGTTATTGCTGCCATTTCTGTCATCTCAACATTTACGCTTGTCAATCAAAACATCGCCGGCAGCGTCACTTTGCTGCGCTTTATCGTTCTCACTTTCGCTTCCGTTCTTGGTTTGTTTGGGTTTATCTTGTCGTTGTTTCTCATTTTGACTTATGCGGTCAACTTGCGCACTTTCGGCATTCCCTATTTGACGCCGCTGGCGCCGCCTTCAAAAGATATCGGGAAAGTGTTTATCCCGAGCACGTGGAAACAGTTCCGCACGCGCGACCGCATTGTTCGTCCGAATGATCTCGTTGCAAAAGAGAGGGAACGAAAATGAGGAAGCAGGTCATTCCCATCATCGCCTCTATCATGCTGCTTGGCGGTTGCTGGGACACGCGCAACATCGATCACATTGTCTACATTCATTCAATCGGGGTCGACTACAAAGATGGCCAAGTAATTGCCTACGTGCAGTTGGTCGGTTTCACCGCCCTTGCCAAAGTCGAAGCGGGGGGCGATAAAGAAAAAGCGGCGGTTTCCATCGGCAAAGCGCTGGGCGAAACATTTAACATCGCTACCGACAAGATCTATCCTTCCATTCAACAAAGAGTGTCGTGGGGCCATGTCAAAAGCATTGTCTTTACGAAACGCGCCTTGCAAAAAGATATTGTGGCCGATGTGATCGATGTGCTGAACCGTTACAATGAAATTCGCCATACAGCGTGGGTGTACGCTACTGATGAGCCGCTTTCCGACTTATTTGAAACAACGCCGCTGCTAAATGCTTCCTCATATTATTCACTGTTGTCTAATCCGGAAGAAATTTTCCAACAAAGTTCGTTTATCCGCCCGATCCGTCTCAGCCGATTGATTGCTGCGATGGATGAAAAAGCTGATACAGCTAGACTCCCTTATTTAACAATCGAAGACAATCGTTGGGCGGAAAATAAGAAGCCAAAACAAATGTTGGCTATATCCGGCGTTTGTTTTCTTCATGATTACCGTTTGCAAGGGTGTGAGCGCCGTTCCGATTTGCAAGGGCTCCGCTGGATTGAGCGGGACATTCGGCGCACCCCGATTTATGTCAAGCAAAAAGGGAAAACTGTTGCCTCTCTAATCGTCCATGATCCAAAAACGAAGTGGTCGGTTGGCGTGAAGGACGGAGAGCCTGCTTTTACTATAAACGTTGAGGCGCAAGGAAGTCTCCTCGAACTGCGTGAACCGCTCTCACGAAAACAACTGACCAAACTGGCGGAACAAACGGTGAAACAAGAAATCCACCGCTTATATGAACTGGGGAAAGAGCGACAGATCGATATATTGAATCTAGCGGAACAACTGTATCGCGAGCGTCCGAATCTCTGGAAAAAACATCAGACCGACGGCCTCATCCCGCTCAATAACCACACGCTGTCCGTAAACGTCAAGCTCGTCATCAGCGCATCCGGAAAAGAAAAACTGAATTTTCGCGCCGGCGATTGAAAAGACAAAAACGGAGCGCCCTCTTGCCTGCGCTCACGCCGGGAAATGGGGCTTTCTCCGCTGGCGAAGATCAAGTATAATTAGCCATATTAAGATCGATTTTGCGGAACGGGGGAGAACGATGGACGCTCATACGGAACGAACGAGCGCCGCCAACATGACTGTCTATCCGATTTTGTTCGCCATCAGCCTCGGACATTTCTTGAATGATGCCATGCAGGCGGTCATCCCGGCGCTCTTTCCGATTTTGCGCTCGACGATGGAGCTATCGTACACCGAAATCGGCTGGATTGCGTTTGCGCTAAACATGACGTCGTCGGTCATGCAGCCGGTCGTCGGTTTATGGACGGACCGGCTGCCGTCGCCGCGTTTTTTGCCGCTCGGCATGGCGGCGAGCTTGCTCGGCATGGCCGGGCTCGCCTTGGCGCCGAATTTTTGGTTTGTCTTGTTGTCTGTGCTGTTGGTCGGAATCGGTTCAGCCGTCTTCCATCCGGAAGGATCGCGCGTCGTTTATTTGGCGGCCGGTGCGCGGCGGGCGTTCGCCCAATCGATTTATCAAGTCGGCGGCAATACCGGCAACGCCTTGGCCCCGCTGTTTACCGCCCTGATTTTTGTGCCGTTCGGCCAAAAAGGAGCCGCTTGGTTTATGCTTGCCGCGGCTGTCGGCATCACCTTGCTTTGGCGCGTTTCGCACTGGTATGGTCATGAACTTGGCCGCCGTCCGGCGCCAAGCCAAACGAAAAAGGCGCAGCGCACCGATCCCGGACACCCGGTGGCGTTTGCGCTTGCCTTGCTCGTCTTTTTAGTGTTTGCCCGTTCATGGTATTCGGCCGGCATCTCGAACTATTACCAGTTTTACTTAATGGAAACGGCCCACATCTCGGTGCGCGAGGCGCAAGTGTACTTGTTCGCCTTTATGATCGCCGGTGCGATCGGAACGCTCGTCGGCGGGCCGCTCGCCGACCGGTTCGGCAAGCGCAACTTGATTCTCTGGTCGACGCTTGGAACCGCACCGTTTGCGCTCGCCTTGCCGCACGCGCCGCTTTCGCTTGCGCTGCCGCTGTTGCTGATCGCCGGCTTTGTATTGTCGTTAAGCTTCGCAACGTTTGTCGTCTACGCCCAAGAACTGCTGCCAAACCATGTCGGCATGGCGTCCGGCCTGATCGTCGGCTTGGCATTTGGCATGGGGGCGCTTGGCGCCGTCGTGCTCGGCAACATCGCCGACTTGTCGTCGCTCAACACGTTGATGATGCTTTGCAGCGCGCTGCCGCTGTTTGGCGCCTTGGCGGTTTGGCTGCCGAAAGACAAATCATAAAACTATTTTTCTTTCAACCTCTTTCCGATTATAATGGAAGACGATGATGTCCATCCGGTTAGGAGATTTTTTGTATGGCAGGCTTATATATTAATCAGCACGTCCTCAATAACTTATTTTATATTTTAGTCACCGTGTTTGCCTTTTCATTCATTTATGACCACAGCCCGGCGATTCAGCGCAAACCGCTGTACAACCGGGCGCTCCTTAGCACCTGTTTGGCGCTGGCGTCTGTGCTGTGCATGAAATTTCCGATTTATATTGATCCGACGTGCATCCACGATTTCCGGCAAATTCCGTTTTTGCTTGGAACGCTCTATGGCGGCGGTGGCGTCGGAGCTGTGCTGTTTGTCGTGTCAATGCTGGCGCGCACGATTTTGTATGGGTTTCAGCCGTTGACATTGATCGTTTACGCCATTATGCTCGTTGCCGCGGCGGCCGCCTCGCCGCTGTTTCGCCGGCTGCCCCGGTCCGGCAAGCTGTTCACCGCCATTTGGCTGACGTTTTTACTGGCGGTGCTCACCACGTTTGTCGCTATCATCATCGCCGATTTTCCGGTGACGAAGCCGTATATCGTGTATTTCATTTTGATGCCGCCGTTTGTGATGATGTTTGCGGTCTATTTGATGGAAACGCTCCATGAGGCCCAGCTCGCCCGGGCGGAACTAATGAAGATGGAAAAAATGGAGATCGTCAGCCAGCTGGCCGCCAGCATTTCGCATGAAATTCGCAACCCGCTCACTGTCGTAAAAGGGTTCATCCAGCTGCTGCAAACCGGGCCGCTGCCGCGCGAGACGGAGGAGCGGTACATCCGCATCGCCTTAGAGGAAGTCAAGCGGGCGGAAGCGATCATCCACGACTATTTGACGTTTGCCAAACCAGCGCCGAAAGAAACGGAGCCGATCGATGTAGCCGTCGAGCTTCAGAAAGTATTGCAAATGATTGCGCCGATGGCGCATATGCATTCGGTCGATCTCGCTTCCTCTCTTGAACACGCCGTCGTCACTGGCAATGTGCAATATTTCCAACAATGTTTCTTGAATTTATTCAAAAACAGCATTGAAGCGATGCCAAACGGCGGCACGCTTCGGGTGACGGCCGAGAACCGGGAAACATCGGTCGTCATCACCATTTCCGACAACGGCATCGGCATGACGAAAGAACAAGTGCGCCGCTTCGGTGAACCGTATTTCAGCACGAAAGAGAAAGGAACCGGACTTGGCGCCATGGTGGCAGTGAAAATCATCGAGCAAATGGGGGGAACGTGGAAGATCGAAAGCGCCGTCCAAAAAGGAACGACGGTGACGATTACCTTGCCGGCGCGCCGGGTGCGGCCGCCATCGGCGCAACAGAGCACCGCCGGCTGAATCGAGTAGGAGAGGGTGACTAACCCTCGTCCTCTCACACCACCGTACGTACCGTTCGGTATACGGCGGTTCCATTAAGTCTGACGCAGAGATTCATATCGTTGATAAAGACTCTTCAGCCCTTGGCTCTCCCAATAGGAGTTGCCAAGGGCTTTATGCAAGATGGGACTAGCGGCCACTCTCCAATATTTCTTCCGAGTGTTTCCCCATTCATATGCTTTCCGCTTGGGCACTCCTAAACTTTGCAGTTTTCGGACTCTGGTTCTCGGAAGTTTCCACTCTTTCCATTGGCACATGCGCAGCCTTCGTCGAATCCATCCATCTAGTTCTTTGAACACACTTGGAGTCTCTGCTAACGAGAAGTATCCACACCATCCCAGAATGTACTGGTTGAGCTGTTCGATTCGCTCGGGCATGGGAATCGGTTTCGATCGACTCGTCATGGTGCGTATCCTTTGCTTCATGCGCCGAATACTTTCCTTTGCGATCCGGATTTTTGGCTCCTTATTTGGGGTGAAGCTAAAACCGAGGAATTTTCTCCTCCACGGTCGATCCACTGCCGATTTGGTTTCATTGACTTTCAGCCGGAGTTTCTTTTCAATGAATGCCGTGATCGATTTCATCACCCGTTCCCCGGCCTTCTTCGTCCTTACGTAGATATTGCAGTCATCCGCATACCGTACAAATTTGTGCCCTCGTTTTTCCAATTCTTTGTCCAGCTCATCCAAGAGAATGTTGGACAAAAGTGGACTGAGCGGCCCTCCTTGTGGAGTCCCCTCTTGTGTTTCCATGACCACCCCGTTGATCATGACCCCTGCCTGTAGATACTTCCGTATCAACTTTAGGAGGATTTTGTCTGGAATTCGTTTCGCTAATATCCCCATCAGTTTGTCATGGTTGACTCGATCAAAGAACTTTTCCAAGTCGATATCTACCACCCATGTATATCCTTCCTGAATATACTGCTTCGCCTTTTTCACCGCGTCGTGTCCTCTTCGACCGGGACGAAACCCGTAGCTGTGTTCCGAAAAGGATGGGTCAAAGATCGGCGTGAGCACTTGGGCGATGGCCTGTTGGATGAACCGGTCTGTCACGGTCGGGATTCCTAGTAACCTGACTCCTCCGTTCGGTTTCGGGATTTCGACCCGTCGGACCGGGCAAGGTTCGTAGGTCCCTTCTTCCAAAGCGCGCCGTATCACGTCCCAATGTTCCACGAGGTGTCTTCGCAGGTCTTTGACGGACATTCCATCGGTTCCATGGGACCCTTTATTCTTTTCCACTTGTTTGAGTGCTCGCAGGAGATTCTCCCGTGACAGTACCTGTTTCATCCACATTCCGATTCTTCCTCTCTACGTGAACGATCCGTTCTATTTGTGCCATCTTCTTCTCCACCCTCTTGAGGTCCCCCATGGACTTCACCATTTCCTCCCTCAAGCAGGCCCTTTCGGGTTGTCTGCTTCATCAAAGAAGATGAACGCCTAGTGGCCGTTCTCCTTCATGGTTCGGTCCTTCCCCTTCTATCTTAAGCTAGACGGGTACTATGACCTCTGCTGACTTCTGTCCGTTCAGCGTTGGATCGCTCCAACGGTTGCCAAGCGCACTTGGCTTCCCGGACAGACCTCCCCGGGTAAGAGTGCAGTCTTTCCTTCCATCTATCTGCTTCATTTACTCGGTATCACCTTCGGCAGAAAGGGCTTCGTTTTGTCGTGCAAACTCACCCAATGATACCCAGCCTCCTATGAAGTTCGTGTTCCTCAGACCGGAAGTTTGCCGCCCGCTTCCTTCAGATTCTGCGTCGCCGCAGACACCCTTGCGTTAAGCTAACTGCTACTTCTGCCTTCGCAGTTCGGGACTTTCACCCTATAGACTGCACCCATGCCGGGCGCACACGAAAAACGGATGTCCGGTTTCGGACACCCGTTTTTTCATGGCCGCTAACGCAGTTATTGTACTTCTTCAAAATAATCTTTGTAAAACCCGCCGACTTTTCCGCTGTTGTCGACCACAAAATAAAACTCATCCGTTTCATTTTTCACTTCATACACGTTTCCCGGCGTCAAGACATGGTTGACGATGTATTTTTCCGCGTTCGTATGGACGCATTTCACTTTCTTGATCGTCGGCCGGGTCGCCCATGTGTAATGGATCATGGCGTCATCTCCTTTTCTTTATAGTTTTCCCCTTTCTTTATTGTAGCGGCCCGGACAACCAGCTGCAACGTTCAATTTGCCGCCATGGCCGGCTCCTCAATCGTTGGCGGCGGCAGACAACCGTGCTATAGTGAAACTATGCGGACACCCGCCAGCAAGCCGGGTCATCATTTTCGAAAGGGGAGACTCTTATGTTTTTGCCTTCATTCCGTTTGGACGGAAAAACGGCGCTTGTGACCGGAGCAGGGCGCGGCATCGGCCGGGCGATCGCCATCGGATTTGCCGAAGCCGGAGCGGACGTAGCGCTCATCGCCCGCACCAAAGCGGATTTGGAAGAAACGGCAAGCCACATTGAATCGCTCGGGCGGAAAGCGTACATATGGCCGGCCGATGTCACCGACCGGGAAGCGGTGCACAAGGCGGTCACCGGCGTCAAGCAACAGGCTGGATCCCTTGACATCATCGTCAACAACGCCGGAATGAACATCCGCACCCCAGCTTTGGATGTGACAGACAACGAATGGGAAACGATCATAAACACCAACTTAAAGTCAGCGTTTCTCGTCTCGCAAGAAGCAGGACGCGTGATGAAAGAACAAGAACGAGGCGGCAAAATCATCAACATTGCCTCGGTCGCCGGCCATGTCGCCTTGCGCACCGGTGTGGTGTACGCGGCGACCAAAGCGGCGCTCATCCAAATGACGAAAGTGCTGGCGTTTGAGTGGGGGCGCTACGGCATTCTCGTTAACGCCATCGGCCCGTGGTATTTCCGAACGCCGCTCACGAAAACGCTGCTTGAAGACGAAGCGTATGTGAACGACATTTTAGCCGTCACCCCGCTCAGACGGATCGGCGAGCTGCCTGAACTCGTCGGCCCGGCCGTGTTTCTTGCCTCCGATGCGGCCAGCTACATCACCGGTCAAACGCTATTTGTTGACGGCGGCATGACGATCCATGGCTTTTGATAAAGCGGGGCCAAATCGTACACCCTATAAATGCGCCCAGACTATATCGACAAGGAGGCCGCAAACATGAGCGACCAAGAAAGCAAACGGCAATTTCAAGACGACTTGGATCAATACCGGATGGACAATGTCATCCATGCCCCGAAACACTACGTGTACCAAGTCGGTTACGAAGCGTCAAGCGGCAACCCGACCGGCGACCATCGGGAAGCGAAAAAAACGCGCGAATGGCCGCACAGCTGAAGGAGCTGGCCCTAAAAGACCGTTGGCCGAGGCGCAAGACAAAAGGGTTTTTACCGGAGTGAATACGCATAATGCAGCGATAAGGAGGGGGCTGACTGCCTTTGTGAGACTCCCCTCCTTTTGCTGTCGGCATGGAAAGTCGGCAACGATGGTGCAAGCCGAAAGCGAAACGCAAGCCATGGCGGCCGGCTAAGGACGCCCCTGGCTACGGCTCGTCGCGCACCGCCTCAAATTCGATGATGCGCCCGCACGGCTCAACTGTCGTTTCGCCGTTTGTTTTCACTTCGCGGAAAATCGGCTGCTCAACGCGTCGGATAGGGCGGTATCCTTCTTGTTTCATCCGCTCTAAACAGGCGGCAATCGTTTCACCTTCGGCTACAGTAAACCGTTTTTTCTTCATTCCGTTCGGCGTTCGTTCCTTTCCCGGCCAAACGACCGGTGCGCCTCCCTCCTTTCCTTTGTTATTTTGCCCGAAAAAAAGAAGCCGGATCCTTTTTGTCCGGCTCAGCGCGTCTTTTGCACATATTTTCGGTACAGCCCGTACAGCTCCGTCGCCTTGTACGTTTCGATTTTTTTCCGCCCGACCGGATGACGGGCGATGCCTGCCTTTTTCAACTCGGCGACAAGCCATCCTTTCGATCCGAAATGCGCCATGGCGCTCCCCCCTTTTTCGCGCGGCTTGTCTTTATATATATGCGCCTAAACAGGGGATAAGAACGCCTTTGGCAACAGCTTATTCATGCTTGCCGCCATGCCTTTTTCCATGCTTTTTTTCTTTTTTCTCTTTTTTGTTTTTTCCTTTTTCATGACCGGGCGGGCGCGGTTTTTCCTTCGTTTCCTTCACCTTTGGCGGCGCGGATTCAGGCGCGCGTTGCCCGCGCTTTTTGCGCTCTCGTTCCTCTTGTTTGACGAGCGGCAGTGAAAAACGAGCAGCTGGCTGGCCGGCCAGCGCCTTCTCCATGATGTGGCGGAAAATGACCGCCGCTGTTTCCCCGCTTGTCGTCGTCAAATAATGCGTGCGATCCGGCCGGTCATAGCCGAGCCAAAGCGCGCCGACGAGCTGTGGCGTATAGCCGACCATCCATTGGTCTTTCACTCCGTCGATGCCGGGGATCGTCATTTCCGTCGATCCGGTTTTGCCGGCGAGCTCCCGTCCAGGGATGGCGGCGCGCTTCCCGGTTCCTTCGCGGATGACGCCTTGGAGCAACAACGTCATTTGCTGCGCCACCTTTTCGGACGTGACGATCGTTCGCTGCGGCTTCCATTCCGCCACCTCGCGGCCATAGGCATCGACGATTTTCGTAATGAGATGGCCGTCCGGGCGGGCGCCATCGCTGGCAAATGCGGCGTACGCTTCCGCCATCTCGAGCGGCGAGACGCCGCGGGACATGCCGCCAAGCGCGATGCCGAGCTGGCGGTCCTCTTTTTCCAAAGGCAAGCCGAATCGGTGCAGCGCATCCATCCCTTTGTCGAGGCCGATTTCGTTTAACAGCCAGACGGCCGGCACGTTGAGTGAATGGATGACCGCTTCATACATCGTCACCGTGCCGCGGTACGTGTGATCGTAGTTTTGCGGGCGGTAGCCGCCGAAATCGAGCGGCTCGTCTTTGAGCGGCGAAAATGGCCCGTACCCTTGTTCGAGCGCCGGCGTATACACAGCGAGCGGCTTAAGCGCTGATCCCGGTTGGCGCCTGAGCTCCGTGGCGCGATTAAAGCCGCGGAACACATGGCGGCCGCGGCCGCCAACTAACGCCTTCACCCCGCCTGTTTTCGGATCGAGCAGCACCGCGCCGCTTTGGACGGGCACCTCATCCGGACTTGACGGGAACAGCGAATCATCCGCATACACCGCTTCAAGCGCTTGCTGCATGTTCGGGTCAAGCTCCGTGTAAATGTGCAGTCCGCCGGAAAGGACATCGCTTTGCGTCAAGCCGTAGCGCGTGATCGCTTCGCGGATCAGCTCATCGACATAATAAGGATACTTCCCGGCATACGGGTCACGCTTCGGCTCTTGCTCGATCGCGATTCGCTCGCTTTTCGCGGCGCTCCATTCTTGATCGTCGATATAGCCTTGCTCTCTCATCAGCGCCAACACCACGTTGCGCCGAGCGATAGCTTTGTCGTAATGGCGGAGCGGCGATAAGGCGGACGGCGCTTTTACAAGGCCCGCTAACAGCGCCGATTCGCTTAGCGTCAGTTCGGAAACGTCTTTGCCGAAATACGTTTTCGCGGCGCTCGCCACTCCCCAAGCTCCGGCGCCAAAATAAACACGGTTGATATACATTTCTAAAATGTCTTTTTTGCTGTACGTGCGCTCGATTTTTTGGGCAATCAGCCATTCCTTCCACTTCCGAGCCAACGTTTTTTCATTCGTCAAAAAAACGTTTTTCGCCAGCTGCTGGGTGATCGTGCTGCCGCCTTCGACCCATTCCCCGGCGCGAACGTTGCGCCATACAGCACGCAAAATTCCGTAATAGTCGACGCCGTTATGCTCATAAAAGCGGCGGTCTTCCGTCGCGACGATGGCTTGGAGAAAATGGTTTGGCACGCGCTCAATCGGCACTTCTTCGATGTTCGCCGCCGCCAGCTTGCTTGCCACGCGGCCGTGTTCGTCATAAATGACCGTTGCTGTCGGCAGCGGCTTCTCAAGAGCGGCGATATTTTGCCGGTTAATCGCCCAATGAAGGGCGGCAACGAGGGCACCCAACGCCAAAGCGATGGCAACGAGCGCTCGGAACCAAAGCCGTCTTCGCCTCGCTTGTCTCATGTGCTGTCTGCTTTGCCGCTCCACCTCTCCCCCCCCTGAACATTCGCTGCAATTATAGCGTTCGCAAACGGCCGTTTGTTTTCGGCTGTCGTCCGGCCGTCAACGGCCAAAAATGTTCATCAGGAACGAAAAAGGTCGTGAAGATTTAATTGTGGAGTAACATTTTACACGAAACCACCAGCCTCTTATGCTGACGGTGATTTCTGTTTTTTTCCTTTTAAGAAAAACGCCATGACAAGCGCCACCACCGTTAAGCCAGTCGCGACGAAAAAGGCGTCGTTGATTCCTTCCACCGTGGCGCGTTGCTGCACCAAACCGTACAGCAGCTGGGCAATGGCGTCATCGCTCGGGATGACTTGCTTCAGCTGGCTGACGAGCCCCATAAAGAACGGATCGTTTTCCGTCATTTCATTGCGGTACGTTTCGACATGAAACTTGGCTCGGTTGGACATGATCGTCACCAAAAACGCCGTTCCGAGCGAAGCGGCCACTTGGCGAATTGTATTCGACATGGCCGTGCCATGGCTGTACAGATGGCGCGGCAAGGCGTTTAACCCTTCGGTCATGATCGGCATCCCGAGCATCGACATGCCGAACATCCGGAAAATGTAAAGCCAAATCAAATGGCTGTATGGCGTATCCATCGTCAGCTTGCTGAACTCCCACGTCGTCACAGCGGTGATGATCAAGCCGACAATAGCAAGCAGCCGCGCGCCGATGCGGTCGAACACCCAACCGGAAATCGGCGACATGATCGCCATGACGATCGCCCCCGGCAGCAATAGCAAACCGGCATCGAGCGGCGTAAAACCGCGCAAGTTTTGCAAATACACGGGGAGCAAGACCATCGCGGCAAACATCGCCATGTTAATGACCGAACCGATGACGGTCGCCAACGTAAACACTGGGTAGCGGAACACACGGAAATTGAGCACCGGATGCTCCGAGCGCAGCGAACGCCATGTGAACATGATGAGGAACAAGGCGCCGATGACAAGCGAAACAACCACTTCCGTCTCGCCCCATCCTTTGCTTCCGGCCTCGCTGAAGCCATACAGAACGCCGCCAAACCCGATCGTGGAGTAGACCGCCCCTTGCACGTCCAGCACTGGATTGCCTTTACGCGGCGTATGTTTCAGCCAGACGGAGGCGAGCACAATGTCTAAAATCGCGATCGGCAACACAACATAAAACAAAAGGCGCCACGTATAATGCTCGACGAGCCAACCCGAAAGCGTCGGACCGACCGCCGGCGCAAACATCATCGCAATCCCGACTGTTCCCATCGCCACCCCACGGCGTTCCGGCGGGAAAATCGACAGCATAATGACCATCATGAGCTGCATAATAATGCCCGCTCCAACCGCTTGCGTCAGCCGTCCCGCGAGCATGACGGCAAACGTTGGAGCGATCGAGCAGACAAACGCACCTATGGAAAAAAATGACATACCCGAGATAAACAACGTTTTCGCCGGAAACTTGGCGATTAAAAACGGGCTGATCGGAATAAGCACTCCGTTGACAAGCATGTAACCAGTAACGAGCCACTGGATTGTTGCGGTTTCAACATTGAAATCTTGCATCATATGCGGCAAGGCGACGTTGATCAACGTTTGATTTAAAATGGCGACAAACGCTCCTAGCATGACCGTTGCCACGACTTTGCCGCGGCTGCCGATGTCGCCCAACCCGCCTTGGTTTTGTCCGGACGAGGCAGCTGGCCGCGCGGCTCCTGCCGGCTCGGCCCCGCCTGCTGTCTCACCCACGGCCGAAGCCGGTTTGCGCCGGCGCAGCGCGATGTTGATGACGGCTAGGACGAAAACGGCAAAGACCATGTAGCTAATGACAAATGTAGACATCGCTCATCACCTACTTATGAATGCGGACGGTGACGTTCATGCCCGGCACAAGTCCGGCTCCGCTGTAGTTGTCGATGGAAATCGTCACCGGAATGACTTGAGTCACTTTCGTGTAACTGCCCGTTGCGTTGGAACTCGGCAACAAGCTGAACGTATTCGCTGTCGCATAGCCAAGCTTTTCCACTTTTCCGCTGAATTGGCGGTCTGGATAGGCGTCGACATAAATATCGACATCTTGACCGACTTTGACATCCTCGATATCTGTCTCTTCAATGTTCGCCGTCACCCACAAGTCGTTTAAATCAAACCCGCGAGCTAGCGGCGTCCCCGCGGCGACAAACGAATCTTTGATCGCGCTTTGCTGGGCGATCGTCATCCGGTGCGGCACGGTTACCGGCACCGTCGTTTTCCCATCAGACACCGCACCGATTTCTTCCCCGGCAGAAAACGTTTTTCCTGTCTCCCCCCGCCAAGATGTCAGCTTTCCGGACAGCGGCGCAGCAACCGAGATCACTTGGCCGTCAATGCGGGCGTTGTCCGTTTTAATGTAGTTGGTCGTTTCATTGATATAATAATAGGCGGCAAATCCCCCGCCGACAAGCAAAATGAGCACGATGATGTTCAGTACAAGCAATCGTTTCACGTTCACCGTTTATTCCTCCCCGAGCAAAATGGTTTTTACTTTCTCTTGCAGCCGCAAAAACTGTTCAATTTCCTCCGGCGGGACGAGTTCCTGAATGCGTTGGAGCCGCCGGCGCAGCACCGACTGCTCGCCGAACGCCAAGGCGACAATTTCTTTCCCTTTTTCCGTCAAGCTCAAAATGACCGCGCGCCGATCTTGTTTCGACGGCTCGCGAACAACAAGGCCGGCGCTAACGAGCCGGTCAACCGTGCCGCTGACATTGCTGTTGCTTAAGTTCAGCTTTTCCGCCAAATCGTTTAGACGGATATGCTCTTTTTTCAACAACGTGTACAGAACCATCAGCTGCACTTCCGTAATCCCGACGCGGGCCGCATCCTCGCGGATCAGGCGATACAGCGCCTTTTGCGCCCGAAAAATGGCGTACATAATGTCTCGGCTCGTTCCTTCCATTGATCCACCCCCTTTACTCACCAACCCGAATAATTTCAATACGAATTATTTTTACACGAAATATGATTATAGCATGGAAATAAGAAAAATCAACTGTATTGTTTCCTTCGCCTACAAAAATCACCGCCGCCCTGTTGAAACAAGGCGGCGGTGGATGCCGTATAAACAAAAAAGGCGCCCGTTTGGACGCCTTCGCCGATTATGTAAGGGATCCGCGCCGCGGTTGCCGTCGGCTGAATGCAGTTTCTCAACCACGCTCTACTAGGTGGGTGTTCGCAGAAACGTTCCTGCCGTCCTCGCTGACGAATTGGAGGCATGGCATTCCGGTTTCGATATAGAACTCCCTTTTCATTGCCATCGGTTGAAACTTCATTCTACAACGCACAACGCAGCAGCGGATTGGTGATTATTATCATACACGATCCTTAGTTGTTTGGCAAGGGGGACAACCATCCATTTTTTTCAAACCGGATACACCCCATGCTTCCGTTCGGAAAAGGCCATGTATTTGGACGTATACGCGGCAAATCGGCGGATGAGCTCGCCGCGCAGCTCGTTCGGTGCAACGATCCCGTCGATGACAAGCTCGGAGGCGAGACGGTAAATGTCGATGTCGCGCCGATATTCTTCCCGCTTTTGCTCAACAAACGCCGGCCGCTCTTCCGGCGGCAGTTCGGCAATTTTGTTCGCATAGACGGCGTTAACAGCCGCCTCCGGTCCCATCACCGCGATTTGGGCGTTCGGAAACGCAAGGCAGCAATCCGGTTCAAACGCCGGTCCGGCCATCGCGTAAAGCCCGGCGCCGTATGCTTTGCGGACGATGATCGAAATTTTTGGCACTGTCGCTTCCGACATCGCCGCAATCATTTTCGCCCCGTGGCGGATGATGCCGGCTCGCTCGACTTTCGTACCGATCATAAAGCCCGGGATGTCAGCCAAAAACAACAGCGGAATATGGAACGCATCGCAAAGGGTAATAAACTTTGCCGCTTTATCAGCTGAATCATGGAACAGCACCCCGCCTTTGACGCGCGGCTGATTGGCGATAATGCCAATCGGCTGGCCGCCAAGACGCGCCAAGCCGGTGATGATTTCCGGCGCAAACAGCTTTTTCACTTCGCAAAACGATCCTTCGTCAATGATCCGCTCAATTAAATCATACATATTAAACGGCGCGTTTTGGTTCGCCGGCAAAATGTCTTCAATCGTTTTGTCGAACGATTTCGGCGGCTTCGCTTCTGCAACCGGCGGTTTTTCGCTATAGTTGGACGGAAAATATGACAAATAACGGCGCGCATAAGCGATCGCCTCTTCTTCCGTTTTCACAAGCACATCGCCGCACCCCGAAACAGTGCAGTGCATGCGGGCGCCGCCCATTTCTTCAAGCGTTACTTTTTCACCGATAACCATTTCTGCCATGCGCGGCGAGCCTAAATACATTGACGCATTGCCTTCCACCATAATGACGATATCGCAAAACGCCGGAATATAGGCGCCGCCGGCCGCCGACGGACCAAAGAGCAAGCACACTTGCGGCACTTTCCCCGACAGTTTCACTTCATTGTAAAAAATGCGCCCCGCCCCGCGCCGGCCGGGAAACATTTCGATTTGATCGGTAATGCGGGCGCCGGCCGAATCAACTAAGTAAATGAGCGGACAGCGCAGCTTTTCCGCCGTCTCTTGGATGCGGATGATTTTTTCGACCGTGCGCGCCCCCCAAGAACCGGCTTTGACGGTCGAGTCGTTCGCCATCACACAGACAGTCCGGCCGTTGATTTTGCCGATGCCGGTCACAACCCCATCCGCCGGCAGCCCGTCAGCCAGGCAGTTGGCAAACAGCCCGTCTTCCACTTCCAAGCCGTCATCCAGCAATAAGTTCAGCCGGTCGCGGACAAACAGCTTTCCTTGGGCGGCGTTTTTCTCATGATATTTCGGCGCCCCGCCTTTTTTGATGTCGGCCGCCCGTTTCTCCAGCTCTGCAGCCAGCGCAGCACGTTCCCTAGCCGTTTCCTTCATCCCCATGTCGTCCCCTCCTTGCTTCGTTTACGCCGCCCGTTTCGCAGGCGGCATGTTGATCCGTTGAATGTCATGCCCGCCAACACCGTTCAATGGCATGACACACCGCGGCCAGCCACTTTGAGGCAGCACTTTGACAGCAAGTTCCCCATGCGCGCTCCGCAAGCAGCCCGCCCCGGCGCAGCACGTTTGGCCGCGCCGTTTTGGACGGCGGCATTGAAGCGCCTGCGGTCGTTTGTTTAGAAACGTGCCAACGACCGTTCCCGATGCTTTTGGCCGGCCGCGTTGAAGCGCCTTACTCCCCTTTGTATACCGGTTTCCGTCTTTCTTTAAACGCCTGCAAGCCTTCCAACCGGTCTTTTGTCGGAATCGTCGCCTCATAGGCGAGCTGCTCGATCGCCAGGCCGGTCTCTAGGTCGACGTTAAACACACTTTGCACCGCCCGTTTCGCCTGGCGGACGGCAATCGGCGCGTTTTCGGCGATTTGCCGGGCCAATTCAAGCGCCCGCCCCATCAGTTCAGCGCGCGGCACGGCGTATTCGACGAGGCCGATTCGCTCCGCTTCCTTGGCCGTGATCCGTTTGGCGGCAAAAATCAGCTCTTTCGCTTTTCCGATGCCGACAAGGCGCGGCAACCGTTGGGTACCGCCCGCTCCCGGAATGATGCCAAGCGACGTTTCCGTCAACCCAAGCTGGATGTCATCAGCAGCGAAACGAATGTCGCACGCCAAAGCGAGCTCGAGCCCGCCGCCAAACGCCGAGCCGTTTAACGCGGCGATAACCGGCTGCGGCACTTTCTCCACCTCGTTGATCGTTTTGCTGATCAAGGCGACCGCCTGCCGCACTTCCGTTTCATTCATTCCCGCCCGCTCCTTCAAATCGGCGCCGGCGCAAAACACTTTTTCTCCCGCCCCGGTCAAAATCACAACACGTACATCTTTTCGAAACTTGATCTCTTGCAAAAGGCTGCCAAGCTCTAGGAGAAGCGCTCTGGAAAGCGCATTGGCCGCCTCCGGGCGGTTTAACGTCACGATGGCAATGCCATTTTCTTGCATTTCAAACGATACGAGCGTCCCCACTTTTCTCTTCCTCCTTGAATGAATTTGCTGATGATGAAATCGTTTGTAAATAGCGGCTTGGGAGCGGGCGGCCGATTTTGTCGCGAATAAACAAGGCCGCTTTCGTCAGTTGCTCCACATTAATGCCGGTGTCAATTCCCATGCCGTGCAGCATGTACACTAAATCATCGGTGGCAACGTTTCCTGATGCTCCCGGAGCGTACGGGCAGCCGCCGAGGCCGCCAAGCGAGCTGTCAAACGTTGTGATCCCCATCTCCATCGAGACTACAATATTGGCGAGCGCTGTCCCTCTTGTATCGTGAAAATGCATGGCGATCCGCTCGGCTGGAAAACGGCGGAGCACCTCGGCAAGCACGTCCTCGACTTGTTTTGGCGTCGCCACGCCGATCGTATCGCCAAGCGACAGCTCATCAA
Source organism: Geobacillus subterraneus (assembly GCF_001618685.1). Lineage (GTDB taxonomy): Bacteria > Bacillota > Bacilli > Bacillales > Anoxybacillaceae > Geobacillus > Geobacillus subterraneus. Next base: position 1,749,035 of record NZ_CP014342.1, read on the forward strand.
TCCCCATCGTAAACAGCCGGTCAGCGACCGTGAGCACTTGATCGACGGCAACTTCCCCTTCGTACGGACAGCCAAACACCGTCGAGACGTAGCCGCGCACTGTTTTTCCTTCTTGCTTGGCCGCTTTCACGACTCCTTCCAACACCGGAAACGTAGCGGCGATTGTTTTGTTAATGTTTTTTTGGTTATGCGTTTCGCTTGCTGACATGAAGACGCCGACTTCATCGACCCCGGCGCTAATCGCCCGCTCAAGCCCCTTCTCATTCGGGACGAGCGCGGCATACGCGACGCCGTCCTTGCGGCGGATGCCGGCTGCGACTTCGGCGGCATCAGCCAGCTGCGGAATCCATTTTGGATGGACAAATGACGTCACTTCGATATACGACAACCCGGTTTCCGACAATAAATTGATCCAGGCGATTTTGTCAGCCGTCGCGACCGGCGCCGCTTCGTTTTGCAAGCCGTCGCGCGGACCGACTTCTTTAATCGTCACCTTCGTCGGCCATCGGCCCATGTCCGCTCCCCCTTTTCGCTTTGTCCCCCGTCCCCTTGCCTTTTGCCATACCGAACGGCAAATTCCCCCCTATTGTTAGCGGAACGGTTCGCGCGCCTGTTTCCTTACTCAATCTCAACGAGTACGTCGCCCTCGTTGACGAAATCCCCTTCTTGCACATGAATGTGCTTTACTGTGCCGGACGTCTCGGCAGCGACGGGAATTTCCATTTTCATAGATTCTAAAATAATGACATCTTGCCCTTCTTCGACGCGGTCGCCGACGGCGACGACAATTTTCCATACACTTCCGGCCATGGTGGCAGTGACTTGGTTCATCGTTTCTTCCTCCGTTTCTGCTTCATTTTGTTTTCGTTGGCTGCCAATAGTTTGAAAGAAAATCGGTCGTCGTTTCCCCGGCACGGAACGCCGGATGGGACAATACCGCTTTAAGCAGCGGGATGTTCGTTTTAATTCCTTCAACGCGATAGTCCCGAAGCGCCTCGAGCAAGCGTTCAATCGCCGATGTCCGATCCGGGCCTTTGGCGATCAATTTGGCGATCATCGGGTCATAAAACGGCGTAATGGTGATCCCGCTTTGGACCGCCGTTTCATGACGAATTCCTCCCCTTTGAGGAACGGAAAAGACGGCAATGCGGCCGGGCGACGGGTAAAACGTGTTTGGGTCTTCGGCATAAATGCGCACTTCAATGGCATGCCCATCGCGGCGAATGTCTTCCTGCTTATAGCGGAGCGGCTCGCCGGCGGCGATGCGCAGCTGCTCTTCAACGATGTCAATGCCGGTAATTTCTTCGGTCACCGGATGTTCGACTTGGAGCCGAGTGTTCATTTCAAGAAAATAAAAGTTTTTTTGTTCGTCGACCAAAAACTCAATCGTGCCGGCGTTCGCATAACCGATATAACGTGCTGCCCGCACGGCAGCTTCGCCCATCTTCCGCCGCGTTTCTTCATCTAAAAACGGCGACGGCGCTTCCTCCACCACTTTTTGATGGCGACGCTGGATCGAGCACTCGCGCTCCCATAAGTAGACGCAGTTGCCGCGCCCATCGGCGAGCAGCTGAATTTCAATATGGCGCGGACGTTCAATATATTTTTCAATATACATCGTCCCGTCGCCGAAAAACGAAGCGGCCCGTTTTTGGCTGCCTTCAAACGCCTGGCGCAGCTCCGCTTCATCGCGGGCGATGTGCATGCCGATGCCGCCGCCGCCTGATGATGCCTTCAGCATGACCGGATAGCCGATCGAAGCCGCGGCTGCCGCCGCTTCATCTGGACTGTCTAACGCAAAGGAGACGCCTGGGACGATCGGGACGCCGGCTTTTTCCATCGTCCGCCGCGCTTCGATTTTGCTGCCCATCGCGGCAATGACATCCGCCTTCGGACCGATAAAGACGATTCCTTCCTCCTCACAGCGGCGGGCGAACGCCGGGTTTTCCGAAAGCAGCCCGTAGCCGGGATGGATCGCTTCCGCTTTCGCAACCTTGGCGACTTCGATCATTTTTTCGATATTTAAGTAGCTTTCCGCCACGCGCGGCTTGCCGATCAAATACGCCTCATCAGCGAGCTGGACGTGAAGCGAGTCAGCGTCCGCTTCCGAGTAGACGGCGACCGTTCGGATGCCGAACTTTTGGCACGTGCGGATGACGCGGACGGCGATTTCGCCGCGGTTGGCAATCAACACTTTCGTAAACATCCTCTCACCCTTTCGCAAAAACTGAGAATGCCGCCGGGCGGATGAACCGCCCGGCACGGCCGTTTAAGTCGTTAAGCCGAGGCGCTGTTTCGCCATTTCCCGCAGCTTAAATTTTTGAATTTTCCCGGACGCCGTCATCGGGTACGAATCGGTAAACTCGATGTAGCGCGGGATTTTATGGCGGGAAATGTTGCCGCGGCAAAACTCGCGAATTTCCTCAGCGGTCGCCGTTTCGCCGTCCTTTAAGATGATCCACGCCATCACTTCTTCCCCGTACGTTTCATCCGGCACGCCGACGACTTGAACGTCCAAAATTTTCGGATGTTTGTATAAAAACTCCTCGATTTCGCGCGGATAAATGTTTTCGCCGCCGCGGATAATCATATCTTTCAGCCGGCCGGTGATGCGGCAGTAACCGTTTTCATCCATCGTCGCCAAATCGCCGGTATGCAGCCAGCCGTCTTGGTCGATCGCTTCGTTGGTCGCTTCCGGGTTGTTGTAGTACCCTTTCATCACATGGTAGCCGCGCGTGCACAGCTCCCCTTGCACGCCGCGCGGCACTTCGTTGCTCGTGCCCGGCTCAACGATTTTCACTTCCACACCCGGCAGCGCGCGGCCGACCGTTTCGACGCGCAGCTCAAGCGGGTCGTCGGTGCGCGTCTGGGTGATGACCGGGGACGATTCGGTCTGGCCGTAGGCGATCGTAATATCGGTCATGCCCATTTTGTTAATGACCGCTTTCATCACTTCGACCGGGCAAGGGGAGCCGGCCATAATGCCGGTGCGCAGCGACGACAAATCGTATTTGTCGAAATCCGGGTCGTTCAGTTCGGCGATAAACATCGTCGGCACGCCGTGCAGCGCCGTGCACCGTTCCGCCGCCACCGTCTCGAGCACCCGCTTCGGATGAAACTCAACAACCGGCACCATCGTCGCCCCGACAGTGACGCACGCGAGGGTGCTCATGACGCAGCCAAAGCAATGGAAAAACGGCACCGGAATGCAAAGACGGTCACCTTCGCCAAGCTTCATGCATTGCGCCACTTGGTGGGCATTGTTAATGATGTTATAATGCGTCAACATGACCCCTTTCGGGAATCCGGTCGTCCCTGATGTGTATTGCATGTTGATCACATCGTGCGGATCAAGGCGCTCTAACCGTTCATCGAGCTCTTCTTCCGTCACCTCATGCGCCATCGTCAAGATGTCATTCCATGTAAACATGCCCGGATAGCGCCGATCGCCGAGCAAAACGACGTTTTTCAGCTTCGGCAGCCGCTTGGACTGCAGGTTCCCCGGTTCGGCCGTGCGCAACTCTGGGACAACGTTGTACAAAATGTCGATGTACGAAGAATCGCGGTATTGTTCGATCAAAAAGAGCGTCGTTGAATCGGACTGCTTCAGCAAATACTCAAGCTCGGCCGCTTGGTAGTTTGTATTGACCGTAACAAGCACTGCGCCCATTTTCCCGGTCGCAAACTGGCAGGTGATCCATTCCGGGACGTTTGTCGCCCAAATGGCGACATGTTCCCCTTTTTCAATGCCAAGCCGCATCAAACCGCGCGCGACAAGGCGGCAATAATCATTAAACTGCCGGTACGTCAGGCGCAAGTTGCGGTCGGCATACACGACCGCCTCATGATCCGGGTATTGCCTGGCGCGCTCCTCTAACAATTTCCCCACAGTCACCGCTAACATCGACCGTCTCCTCCCCTTTGTCCGAATTCACTGTTATGGATATGCGCATCGTTCCGCTTTTAGCATCCGAGTTGGCGGGCGATGACGAGACGCTGGATTTCCGATGTGCCTTCGCCGATTTCCATGAGCTTGATATCCCGCAAGTGGCGTTCGACGCCGTATTCTTTCATATAGCCATAGCCGCCGTGAATTTGGATCGCCTGATTGCAGACGCGGAACCCCATTTCCGACGCAAACAGCTTGGCGAACGATGCTTCTTTGGTAAACGGTTTCCCTTGGTCTTTCAACCAAGCCGCCTTGTACACCATATTGCGGGCAAGCTCAATTTCCATCGCCATGTCAGCGAGCTTAAACTGGATCGCTTGAAACTTGGAAATCGGCTGGCCAAACTGAACGCGTTCTTTCGCGTATTGAAGCGCTTTCTCAAACGCCGCTTGCGCGATGCCGACGGCCAAAGCGGCGATCGAGATGCGCCCGCCATCAAGCGTGTACAAAAACTGCTTAAACCCTTTTTGCGGATCGCCCAACACGTTTTCTTTCGGCACGCGGACGTTCTCAAAAACAAGCTCACACGTATTGGAGGCGCGGACACCCATTTTGTCGTAATTCGAACGGATTGTAAATCCTGGGGAGTCGGTTGGTACGATGAGAGCGGTGATGATGTTTTTGCCGCGCGCGTCTTTGCCCGTGACGGCGGTAACGATCACTTGCCGCGCGTATTGGGCGTTCGTAATCCAGCATTTTTCGCCGTTGATGACATATTCATCGCCGTCAAGCACCGCGGTCGTGCGCGTGCCGCCGGCGTCCGACCCGGCGTTCGGTTCAGTGAGCCCGAAGGCGCCAAGCGTTTCCCCCTTTGCCATCGGCACAAGCCACGTTTGTTTTTGTTCTTCCGTCCCGAAGTAATAAATCGGGCTCGCCCCGAGCGAAACGGCAGCCGCGTAGCTTAACCCGGTGCCGCCGCAGGCGCGGCCGATTTCCTCAACGGCAATGGCGTATGAAATCGTATCGCCCCCGGCGCCGCCATACTGCTCCGGAAACGGCAAGCCCAACAGCCCCAGCTCGCCCATTTTGCGGAACACTTCACGCGGAAAATGCGCCTCTTCATCCCATTTCGCCGCGTATGGGGCAATTTCCTTCTCCGCAAAGTCACGAACCATCTCTTTAATCATTTGTTGTTCTTTCGTCAACGAAAAATCCATCTTCTCCCTCTCCCCCATTTGAAAAATGACTATATGAAAACCGACTAGCCGGTTTTCAGCTGGAACGGAAATAGACCAACGGTTATTTGCTTCGGCGACTATCGAGACCGACTAGTTGGTCTGTGCGCAACAGACCGCTTATTCGGCGGGTGGCCGCAGCAAAAACTGTGCCGCCGCCGGATGCTCTGGGTCGCGAAGCACCGCATGCAAAATGAAATCGGCAAAATAGCTCGCAATCTCCTCAATCGACAGCGGCCCGTCCGGATTGTACCATTTGTACGTCCAGTTCACCATGCCGATGATTGACATGCCGGCAATCTCCACCGACAGCTCCGGACGAAACTCGCCGGCCTCGACTCCCTCGCGGATGACGCGAAAAATAATCTGTTTAAATTCTTCGCGCTTTTCATTGATCAGCTCGGCGTATTCCGGTTTTAAGTACGTGCTTTCCTGATAAAAGACGGTGATATGCGGTTTATATAAATGAAATACTTTGACAAACGATTGAACGATGGCGTACAAGCGCTCGGTCGGCGTCGAACAGCTTTCATACGCTTCCTGCGCTTTTGTCAGCGCATACGTAATAAAGACGTCATGAATATGGTACAGCAACTCGTCTTTCGATTTAAAATTATGGTAAAACCCGCCTTTCGACGTGTCGCTTTCCGCGACGATGCGGTCGACCGTCACGCCATGGTAGCCATATTTCTCAAACAAATGAAGAGCGGTGTCGATAATGCGGTCTCTGAGCGGTTTGTCAGCCATAACAGTCTCCTTCGCATCGATCGTAAAACATTTCAAAAAAAACGAAATATTCTTCTTGTTTATTAAGATACTCGACAGCTGCAACCATTGTCAACAAAAATCGTTCCGGCGCCCGAAAAATGGAGGCGTCTTTCGCCGCACACCGTCCGACCGGCTGCGCGAGCCCTGTCCCCTAGCCGCACGAACTGAAACAAAACAGATGCCTTATACATAATCACGGCCGTTTTTCCAAAAGATAAAAACCGGAGGTGGCTTCCATTGGAACCGATGTTATGCCCGAACTGCAAAACGAACCGGACGCGGTTTCACCTCATCGAGCAGCACCCACGGGCGGTCAAGCTCGACCCGCATACCGGCGATATTGAGCACGAGTACACAAATGACGCGCTCGAACCGTTCCATCTCCCGTACCGCGGCCCAAGCTACCGCGTCCAATGCGGCGTCTGCGGGCTGATTGAAGATGCAGATATGTTCATTCAGCGCGCCAAATCTTCTCCATTGGGGTGATGAACATGACAAACAAAAACCAAACACCGTCCTCCATCGTTGACCAAAAGCAGCTCGTCAACGACAAGGCGAAAGCGATGCGGGAGCGCGGCGGCGAGCACATTCGCCGCGGCACGCCCAACGGCGCAGACGGACAATAACCGCCAGCTTGCTTTTGCCCACAAGCAAGCTGGCGGGACTTCCGCCTTTCTAACGGTACATCGCCCACAATCCGATATCGCAAAAGCCAAGGCGATGATAAATGCGGCCGGCGTCTGGATTGTCATAAAACAAGCACGGCATCTTCCCTTCGGCAAGCAAATCACAAACGAGCTTCGCCACGATGGCGCTCGCATATCCTTTCCCGCGATGTTCTTGATCGGTGCAGACGCCGACGATCATCGCCGACAGCGAATTTTCCGCCGCTGTCGATGCCGCCGCCACCATCTTGCCGTCTTGTTCAATATAGTACGTTCTCGCTGAATTCGTTTCCATCGCCTTCACCAGCATGTCGCGCGCCGTCGGCCTCGTGTCAAACTCAGGAATGCGGCGCCGCAAGTCAATGATCCGATCAACATCGGCCCATCCGGCTGTTTTGACGGCGAACGCCCCCATTTCTTGACGGGCGCATTCATCCGTCCGGCACTCGCAAAAGTAAAGGGTCCGCTTCGCCCCGAGCGGCAGCCGCTCTTCAAACTGCCTGGCAATTTCCTCTTTACCGGACAGCTCGACAGGCAACGAGCGGGCGGTCTCGCGGATGAGACGAGCAAAGCCATCGGCATCAAAATCGCCAGGCGCGTACGGAATGTAGGAATCATAATAACGGAGCAGCACTGCCTTCAGCGAGCCGTTGCCGTCAAACTGCCCCCAGACGTCCTGGAAATCGGCGTCATAGCCAAATGACTCAATATCGCCGATAATAAACAAGTTGAACGATGGGTCTTGCTGTAAAAATAAAAACACTTGCTCATGGTCTTCCTTCGTTAACCGACGAATCATGGCGCCCCCCCGCTTTTCGAATGATATTTTTTCCATTATACTATAGTGTATATCCGTTGCCAATGGCGGAATGATCAGGAAGAAGGAGACGGCCGGCAACTGTGAGCGGCGGATGCTGTCAACCGGCGCCGGCCAACTACGAAGAGAGGAGGAAGCCCGCTTTCCATAAGCGAGGCGGCGATGCCGATGAAGTTTATTGATGATCTATATGAATATTACAAAGACCGGCTGACCGGGGATGAAGAAGACGCTGAAGCGGTGGCGATGTCCATTTTGGATGAACTCGACCGCCGCGACGTGCTGAAGCTGATCGGTGAGATGACCGATGAAGAGCTGCTCGGCATGTTCGGCCTGTACTTGTTTGAAAGCTTGAAAGCGAAAATGGCCCGTGAAGGCCTCGGGGCCACGCGACCGCAAGAGGGACCGCGCGTCCATTGATAAAAAACGGCTGCCCCGGCCAGACAGAGCCGTCTGTACGGGGGACAGCCGCATGTTGCGAACAAAGGCCGGGGCTTGTCATGCCTAACAGCCTTTAACGGAACGATGAACTGCGCAAACCGTACGGAACGTGCTCCGTCATCAGCCCGCCGCGAATGCGTCTTCCGCTTTCCCCGCTTAAAAGCCGAAAGGCTGTCTTCGAATGGAACGCTCTCCCACTTGCGCTGACGCTTCTAGTTCGAGCCGCCTACCGGTAAAACTGTACGTCATATCCTTCTTTCAATAACACTTGATAAATCTGCTGGATATGATCTTCATTTTTCGTCTCGAGTGAAAAATGAATTTCCGCCTGGCCCGGCAGCACTTTGGCGCCGATGCGCTGGTGGTGGATCGACATCACGTTTGCCTCGAGTTCGGCGATAATGCGCAGCAGCTTGTTCAATTGCCCCGGCTTATCGGAAATGATCGTCGTAAACGTAACAAAGCGGCCGGCCTCGACAAGCCCCCGCTCGATGATGCGGGAAATCAACGTCACATCAACATTGCCGCCGCTTAAAATGGCCGCGACTTTTTTGTCGCGAAACGGGAGCTTTTGATACAAAAGCGCCGCCAGCGGGCAGGCTGCCGACCCTTCGACGAGCAGTTTGTTCCGCTCGAGCAAATAAAGCATCGTCCGCGAAATTTCCGCCTCCTCCACACAAACAACGCCATCGACGTACTGCTCGATATATTGGTACGTAATATTGCCCGGCTTTTTCACCGCGATGCCGTCGGCGATCGTATCCGACGCGGCGATGGCGACCGGCTGCTTATGGCGGAGGGCGGCGGTCATGCCGGGGCAGGCTGACGACTCAACGCCATACACCTCGACGGACGGCTTCAGCTGTTTTAATGTCAACGCCAGCCCCGCAAGCAAACCGCCGCCGCCGACCGGGCAAAGGACGACGTCCACATCGGGAAGCTGCTCCATCAACTCTAAGCCGATCGTTCCTTGGCCAGCCATGACGGCCAAATCGTCAAACGGGTGCACAAACGTCATTCCCCGCTCGCGCTGCAGCTCAAGCGCATATTCGAGCGCCTCATCGAACACATCGCCATGCAAAACAACTTCCGCTCCGTAGCTTTTCGTCGCTTCGATTTTGCTTAGCGGCGCCCCTTTCGGCATGACGATCGTGCACGGAATATGAAGCATACCGCTTGCGTAGGCGACTCCTTGGGCATGATTGCCGGCCGAGGCGGCGATAACACCGCGCGACCGCTCTTCGTCGGTCAACGACATAATTTTATTGAATGATCCCCTTACTTTAAACGACCCCGTTTTTTGCAAATTTTCAAGCTTCATATACACGTCATTGCCGGACAACCGGCTGAACGTTTGCGAATGTTCAAGCGGCGTTTCATGGACAACGCCTTTCATTTTCGCCCTTGCTTGTTCAATGTCTGTTAACGTCAACATCCCCAAACCACCCTTTCTGATCAGGCGATCGGTCCTTTTTTGCCCCGCTTTGCGATAGAAACAGCGAACGGAAAAGCCGAGCTCTTTAGAGATGGAATGAAGGCGCACCCTGCATTTCATCAACGACGGAAATATTGTATCATAAAATCACCGCTTCATCATTCATCGATATGGTTTGCGTTGCTTTTTCCTTGAGCGATGGCGTACGATAAAAAGAGTGAAGGAGGGAATAACTTATGCAGCAACGCCGCCCTTTGTTGCTTTTATCGATCGTCATGTTTTTCGTTATGTCAGGTTTTGGCATCATTATTCCCGTATTGCCGTTTCTCGCTGAAGAAGTAGGGGCTACTCCGCTTGAGCTCGGGTTGCTCATGGCGGTGTATTCGCTCATGCAGCTGTTGTTTTCCCCGATGTGGGGACAGCTGTCCGACCGTTATGGCCGTAAGCCGGTATTGCTCATCGGCATCACCGGGCTGTCGTTATCGTTTTTCCTTTTTTCCGCAGCCGAAACGCTCATGATGCTGTTTATCGCCCGCTTGCTTGGCGGGGCGCTGTCAGCGGCAGCGATGCCGACCGTGATGGCGTATGCAGCCGACGTCACCACACCGGATGAACGCGGAAAAGCGATGGGAGCGATCGGCGCCGCAACCGGGCTCGGCTTTATTTGCGGACCGGCCATTGGGGGAATGTTTTCGCAAACAAATTTGCAGCTGCCGTTCGCCATCGCAGGAGCGCTATCGGCGGCGACAGCGCTGTTCGTATGGTTCGTTTTGCCGGAATCGATGCGCCAACCAGCCGCCATCCGATCGACCAGCCGGCAGCCGCTCGGAGAAATGATGAGAAGCCCGTTTCTTTATTTGTATTTGCTGCAATGGACAGCAACGCTCGCTCTCGCCGGGCTTGAGGCAACGTTTGCTTACTTCGCAGATCGCCGCGCCGGGCTCGGTTCAGTTGAGCTCGGATATATTTTTATGGTGATGGGAATCGCCAGCGCCTTCGTCCAAGGGGCGCTCCTTGGACGATTGATCAAACGGTTTGGCGAGGGCCGTGTCCTTCAGGGCGGGCTTGTCGTCTCGGCTCTTGGCTTTGCATCTATTTTACTCGTGCAAGACTTTTGGACGGCCGCCCTTTTTTTATCGATCTTCGGCATCGGCAACGGTGTCATCCGTCCTTGCGTCTCCTCGCTCATTACAAAGCAGGCGGCCGGCCGGCAAGGGAGGGCGGCCGGACTATTGTCATCATTTGATTCGCTCGGCCGCATCATCGGCCCGATTATCGGCGGCGGTTTGTTCAGCTATATGGCCGGGCTTCCTTACTTGTTCGGCATCGTTCTTTGCCTTGTCGGTGCGGGATTGTACGGGCTGTTTGCCGCCCGCAGCCAGGCGCGCCGTTTGCTTCCTTAATCCGCTCCTCTGATGGCGGATTTTTATTGATTATTTAGCACATAGTTTTATAAAAAATACAAAGAGATAGATAAACAACTGTCACTGGCATCTGTTTTTCTTGTTCATCATTTAGCACATCGTTCGATTAAGGCAAACAAACTCGTTTGAGAATAGGCAAACATAGATGAATTTGCTAATATGGAAGAAAAGCATTCGGAGCACGAAAGAATGAAACGGTGGTGACCGAAAAATGGCATGATACAGCGCCGGGCGTCGCGGCGTGGACAACGACGGCAACGAGCGGCCGTCAAGACGATGATACATACGTTGTGACATTGGCTGAAACAGCGTTTTACCCGAAAGGCGGCGGCCAGCCGTCTGACACCGGCATGATCGCCGGCTTGCCGGTTCGAAACGGCAGGCAACGATGGCGGCCTCCATTGATGCCAACTGTCACTGACCGTTCAGCACATATAAGGGCGTTCCTCATAGCCAAAGACGAGTCACTTTTGTAAAATAGGAAATGAGATGTGTAGCTAAGGAGTTTGGAAGGATGAACGATCGATTGGTACAACAACAAACTGAAGAGCTCGAGCGAAAGTTGCGCGCTTATGAGCGGCTCATCGAACAGCTTCCGTTCCCATTTGTGTTTACCGATTACGAAACCGGAATCACCATCGAAAAAGGCCGCGGCAACGATGCCCGGCCGCGCCTGCACCCGGTCCCGGCCGCCCCTGGCAAGGAAGCGGAATGGCAGTGGGACATTGACTTGTATCACGATGTGCCATTTGAAAAGGTTGAGGCGTTTTTAACACCGCTCCTTGACCTTGTTCCGCATCATATCGTTTTCGTCGACAGCCATGGCATCATTACGCTTTGCAATTTGCAGGCGGCCATCGACACCGGCGTCGACCGCGACGCCATCATCGGCAAACATATTCGCGAGTTGCTGAAGCTTCCCGACGAGCTGATCGCAACACTTCAATCGCTCGAAAGGGGCGAACCGCTTTACAATCACGAAGTGCTCGACCGCTTTTACGGCATCGTCAATACCCGCTTTATTTATAATGATGACGGATCGGTCAAACGGGTCATTAGTATGTTCCAATCGCTCAGCATGATGAAAGAAACGGAAAAGTTGGCCGTCGCCGGCCGCATTGCCGCCGGCATCGCCCATGAAATCCGCAACCCGCTGACGACGGTGCGCGGCTATTTGCAGCTGCTGAAAAATGATTTGCCGGATCGCATCGCGTCGCTCGTTGAGCGGCTGCTCATCCCTGAACTCGACCGGGCGAACAACATCATTACCGACTTTTTAAATATCGCCAAACCGGCCGACGTGAAAATGGAGACGTTCAACTTGCACCGCTTTTTGCGTGATGACGTCGGTGTTTTGCTGCAAAGCGAAGCGCTGCTTCATAATGTGAACGTCCATTTTGATCTTGATGAACAGCTTGACGATTATGAAATGAACGGCGACCGCAGCCAACTGCTGCAAGTGTTTTTAAACTTATTCCGCAACGCCGTCGAGGCGAAAGTCGCGAAGACGATGAATGTGACGGTCAGCAGCTGGAAAGCAAACCATATCGTCCAGCTTCGCTTCTGCGATGACGGGCCCGGCATTCCGTCGTCGGTCATCGATCATATTTTTGATCCGTTTTTCTCAACGAAAGAAACGGGGACAGGGCTTGGCCTTTCATTGTCGAAAAAAATCGTCGAACTGCATCGGGGAACGATGAAAGTGCAAAGCGGCGGGGGCGGCGCCTGTTTTCTCATGGAATTTCCGCTCCGCAGCCAGCCGCCGTTTCTTACGTCGTAAACGGCTTCCGGAAGGGGATGGCGCCCTGTCTCGGGAGCGGAAGATTGATGATTTAGCACAATGTGTTGTTTCTTAAGCTAAAGGAGGGGCCGCTATGGCAATGACCGCTCCAGCCGCCGGAAAATGGCGACGTCTGTTCGCTTTGTTTCTCCCTATTTTTGTTTCGCAGGCCGGCCAATATATGATGAATTTTACTGACGTCGCGATGTCCGGCCACGCGAGTGCCGAAGATCTGGCCGGGGTGGCGATTGGCTCCAGCCTATGGGTGCCGGTGTTCACCGGGGTCGGCGGTATTTTGCTCGCCCTGTCGCCAATCGTCTCCCAGCATTTCGGCGCCGGACGGCATGAAGATATTTCCCGCACTGTCATCCAAGCGCTTTATTTGTCCGTCGCAATCGCACTCGCCCTCGTCCTGGCCGGCGCGGTCGCCGTGTCGTTCATTTTGGAACAGATGCAGCTTGAAGAAAGCGTCCGGTACATCGCCTCCCATTATTTGCTGGCGTTGTCGCTCGGAATCATCCCGCTGTTCCTTTATGCCGTGCTTCGCTATTCGATCGATGCGCTTGGGCAGACGAAAGTGACGATGTGGATTACGCTCACCGCCTTGCCGATCAACATGCTGTTCAACTGGCTGTTCATTTACGGACACGGCGGATTTCCGCGCCTTGGCGGCATCGGCACCGGCTATGCGACAGCAATCACGTATACGTACTGCTTTGTGTCCGCCGCCTTGGTTGCTGCCAAATTTCGCCGCTTTGCCCCATATCGTGCGTTCGCGCGTTTTTATCGCCCTTCATGGGCCACATGGAAAGAGCTGCTCAAAACAGGGGTGCCGATCGGGTCGGCCATCTTTTTTGAAACGAGCATTTTTGCCGCTGTAACGCTGCTTGTCGGCCGATTTGGCGCCGAAACAGTCGCCGCCCATCAGAGCGCCCTTAACTTCGCTTCGCTGTTGTATATGATTCCGCTCAGTTTGTCAATGGCGCTGACGATCGCGGTCGGCTTCGAAGCGGGGGCCAAACGGTATGAAGACGCGAAGCAGTTTTGCCGAATCGGCATTGCCATCGCCTTGGCCGTCGCTGCGGCTGCTGCTCTGTTTCTTTACGCCTTCCGCGGCCATGTCGCCCGGCTGTACACGAACGATCCCGCTGTGGCGGCGCTGACCGGAAAGTTTTTGCTGTATGCGATCTTCTTCCAGTTTTCCGATGCCATCGCCGCTCCCATTCAAGGGGCGCTGCGCGGCTATAAAGATGTCAACGCCGTGTTTTGGGCCGCTCTTCTCGCCTACTGGGGCATCGGACTTCCCGTCGGCTGTGCGCTCGCTCTGCTGACCGCCGCCGGGGCGTTCGGCTACTGGATCGGCCTCATCACCGGGCTGGCGGCCGGAGCGCTTTTCCTCAGTTTTCGCCTGCGGGCCATCTGGCGCCGCCACGGAAGCCGGCGCACGCCGCTCGCCTCGTAAGGCAGAGGCGCCCGGGCCAGCGGCTATAAACAAAGCGAAGGATGCCCATCATTCGGGGCATCCTTCATTGCGACGATGTCAAAACGGACAAGCCGCAAAACGTTCCGGTTGACAACCGGCTGCTGTTTAGTCCGCCGCCTTTGGCGACGGCTGTTGTTTCATATACGCCAGCACGTCAAGGTCGATCTTTCCTTTTCCCGCTTCGCGCTCTTCAAAGTTTTCCGTATGTATATACGCCGTCAGCGCCTGATGGAGCGCCTCGCTGTCCCCCGTTTTTTCCTCCGGCAAATAGCCAAGGCGGACCAGCTCGGCGGCAACTTCCTCCTTGACCGCTCCTTCAATCGCTGCCACCTTCTCCGGCCGCGGCTTCTCGAAATACAGCTGCCGCAATTGATACAGGCGGATCAGCTCCTCGATCGGCTGCGAATGGTCATCGACGCGCAAATCGATATAACGGTCATTGAAGCCGCCGTATCCCCCTCCTTCTTTTACGACAAGCAAGGCGGCCGACTGTTGGCCGCGGCGATCCCCTCCTGCCGCTTGGCCTGCTTGGAGCGCCTTTAACAGCCGTTCGGCGAGCGGGCCTTTCGTCTGTTCAAACGTTTTTCCCATCGCCAACACGGTTTCCTCTCCAGCTAAAATGTTGCCTTGGGCTGCATAGTTCGGACCGGTGATGCCGCCGGCCCACGAATAACATTTTTTCCCGGTGAACGTCGCCGCCCGGCCTTTGGCGTCAACGATGCCGACTTGCCGCAAATCGCGCTCGCTGTCATCAGCAATGAGCCGTTCGAGCGTTTCTTGTGCCGTTTTTCCTTCGGCCATCCACTCGAGGCCGCGCGGGCCGTACGACGTGTTGGCGTACGACTGCGTCGCCACCGCCCCGACGCCTGCTTTCGCCCATGGCACAACCGCGCCAACGCCTAAAAATTTCGACTGGACAGCAATGCCAAGCTCCCCGGTCGCCGGATCGAACGCGACGATCGAAAACGTCGCGACCACGTCTTTCGGAATGCGTTTCATTTTCCCGCCCTCCACGTTGCGCTGAATTTTTTATTCTCCTTTATAGTTCTCCTCTTCCCTCCGGTCTTCCTGCCTCTTTCAAAAAAATGACGGGGGAAACGGCCGTTGCCCGGCCGCCTCCCCCGCTTGCCCATCATCTGCTTAGCACCAAGTTGCCCCGACGATAATGAGCAAAATAAACAGGACGACGATCAACACGAAACCGAAGCCGTAACCGCCGTAGCCCGGATAACCGAAGCCATAGCCGCCCCAGCCGTAGAAGCCATATGGCATATTCGTCACCTCCTTGCTAACAGGTAGGGTTCATTAATACACCCAACCACCGATACATGCACATCCGACAATAATTAACAAGATGAACAGAACGACGATCAGCGCAAACCCGCCGCCGTAAGCTGCACCCATTTGCCAGCACCTCCTTCGTTTTTGTACTAGTAGACTATTCACGGAGCGGGGAATTGGTTAGGTGTTTCGGCAAAAATGGGTATTTGCCGCGCGGGGGCAAAAAGAAAGACGGCCCGCCATCCGGGCCGCCGTTACGCTTGCAGCGAATTTTGCTTCCATTTTTTTCGCTCCGGCGCCTGCCTAATTTGTACGATAGAAAACAGGATCAACGCCGCCCAAATGCAGCTGAATGCGTACAAATGGGCTTTCGTGAACGGTTCACCGAACAAAAAAACGCCAAGGAGAAGGCTGATCGTCGGCGAAATGTATTGCAAAAAGCCGAGCATTGTCATCGATACGCGCTGTGCCCCTTTGGCAAAATACAAAAGCGGCACAGCGGTGGCCGGTCCAGCTCCAGCAAGGAGCACCCATTGCCACCATGCCGCTGCCCCGATGAGCGCCGGCGTTTCGTTGTATAGCCATACTAAGTAAATGACCGAAATCGGCATCACCGCCATCGTTTCCAACGTCAGACCGACGGATGAGTCAACGCTCGCCAACTTTTTCACTAAGCCGTAAAATCCGAATGACAAAGCGAGCGATAGAGCCACCCACGGAAATGAACCGTATTCCACTGCCATCACGGCCACGCCGACCGCAGCGAGAAAAAAGGCGATCCATTGCCCAGCGCTTAGCCGTTCGCGCAATACCACCGTCCCGAGCGCCACACTGACCAGCGGGTTGATATAATAGCCGAGGCTGGCTTCAACGATACGGTGATGGGTCACTGCCCATATGTAAATAAACCAGTTGGCGCTAATGAGCAGCGCAGCGGCGGAAATCCCCCACGCTAACGCCGGCCGGCGGCGCATCGCCCCAAGCTCTTGGCGCCAGGCAGCGAGCCGTCCAGTCGCCGCCAAAAGAATAACCATAAAGCCGAACGACCAAATGATGCGATGGGCCAAAATCTCAAGCGCCGGACGCGCCTCAAGCAGCTTCCAATAGAGCGGCAGCACCCCCCATAACAAATACGAGGCGGCGGTATATAGGATCCCTTGTTTTTCTTCACTAAGATGCCCCACGTCATGATCCCCTTTTCCTTAATATCTCCGTTCCATTATACCGCCGCTGCCTAATTTTATCTATACAAAAGTCCGGCGGGCCACAGCAAAACGGGGCGGCGCCCGTCCCCGTTCCCTTGCAGCCTTGCTTGGCCGCGCCGTTTGACTTGTTTCCGCTTTTATGTTTTTTCAGGCTGCCGCTTACCAACCGACACAAGCACAACCGACAATAATCAATAAAATGAACAAGACGATCACAAGTGTATAACCGCTGCTGACGAAACCGCTCATAGCGGGCACCTCCCTTATGGATTCACGGGACCATCATATGCGCCCGCCCGCCCAAATGGCCGGGCAAATGCCCACTTTCCGGAAAAACCCCTATTTTTCTTTCGTCCCCGTCTCCCCCCACCAACCTTTTCGTTTGAAATAGAGGGCGATGAGCGCGGCGACAGTAGCCATAAGGAGCAACGCGAGCGGAGGATAACCGTATCTCCATTTCAGCTCCGGCATGAACGTAAAATTCATGCCATGTTGGCTGTACCGGAAACGCTCGCTGCGGAGCACCGGCAAGCAGGTGTCTTACCCTTGCCGATCCACCTGCGCTTCCGGCTCGACATGGACGTGCGTCGCCCGGATGTTATGCCGTTTTTTCATCAGCCGTTCGACTTCGTCGGCGATTTCATGACTTTTCGCCACTGTTAAGCGCGAATCGACGCGGATCGTCACTTCAAGCACAATATCGTTGCCTAGCGTGCGCGCCTTAATGTCGGCAACATCGCGCACACCGCCCACCGCAGCGATTTCTTCGCGGTAAACGGCGAGCTTCCTTTCATCAAAACCGTCGGTCAACGTATGCGCCGTTTCCATAAAAACTTCCCATGCCGTTTTGCAAATGATCGCGCCGATGATGAGCGCCGCCAGCGGGTCAAGCCATGGCCACTCGAGCCGCGCCCCGACGATGCCGATCGCCGCTCCGGCGCTGACAAGGGCATCCGATAAGTTGTCTTTCGCCACGGCGGCGAGCGCCGCACTGTTCGTCCGCCGCGCCAACCGGGCATTGACGGCGTAAATAAGGAGCATGACTGCTGTCGAGGCGAGGGCGACCGCCGCCGCCAGCCAATCAGGGGCGGCCTTCTTTCCGCCATGAAGAAGCGTACCGGCGCCGCTGATGACAACATCAATGCCGATCGACATCATTAAAAAGGCGGCCAAAAGCGACGAGATGTTCTCCGCCCGCGAATGCCCGTACGGATGATTACGATCGCGCGGTTTTTTGGCGATTTTCATGCCGATATAGACGGCCGCTGAAGCGATCACATCGCTCAAATTATTCCAGCCGTCCGCCTTCACTCCGTCCGATCCAGCGGCTGACCCGGCGAAAAGTTTGCCGGCCGCCAGCAAAAGATAAACAGCGATGCTTAACAGCGCGCCGGCCTCAGCCCGTTGTTTCCATTCCACATGCTTCACCAACCTAGCCGTTTCATTCTTGCACGTATCAGTGTACCAGCTTGATATCGGTTGAGTCTACAGCAAGAAAATTGCCTCCCTTCACGAGTATAGAGACAAGCAAACTTTTTTGCCTAAAAACAAAATCGAACTCTTTTGCGTATGATAAACCAATTCAAGCGAAAAGGGGAGAAACAGATGACTTCGTATTTGAACTGGTTGGCGGAAATGGGGATCGACGGCGCCCATCCAGGCGGCTTTGAGTTAACAAAAAATATATTACGTAAACTTCATATTGACCGTTCATCCTCAGTGCTTGACGTCGGCTGCGGAACGGGGCAGACCGCCGCGTATATTGCCGAACAGTACGGGGCGGATGTGACAGCGATCGATCTCCATCCAACGATGATCGCCAAAGCGAAACAGCGCTTTGCCGCCATGGCTGTTCCGGTTCGCCTGCACCGCGCTTCGGTCGAAGCGCTGCCGTTCCCCGCTGAAACATTTGACCTCGCGCTTTCTGAGTCGGTGCTCGCCTTCGTTTCACTGCCGAAAGCGCTCGCCGAAATTCGTCGGGTGCTGAAAAAAGGCGGCACGTTCATCGGCATCGAAGCATGTCATGAGCGGTTAACCGGCGCCGCGCAGCAGCGAATCACCGCTTTTTATGGCTTCCGGCAGCTGATGACGCCGGCCGAGTGGAAAGGGACGCTTGAACAAAGCGGATTTCGCTGCCGCCATTTTTCCTACACAGCCGCGGCAGAAGCACCGAGCCAAGGGGCGCCGCTCATCATCGCCTTTCCTTCGACACCGGAGATGGCCAATATGTGGCAGACGCATCAGCAGCTGACGGCACAGTTCGGCGACCGACTCGGCTATTGCATCTTTTGGTGCGAAACATAACCTTCATGCAGCCATCGCCGCCGCGCCAAACAAAATAAGGTGTCCTCTTTCGAGTCAGTGAACAGCACGGCTAGCCTAAAAGGACGCCTTTCTCCATGAGAGACATAAAATGTTGTCCTGCAGAAAACGTTCATCATGTATGCAGCAATGAAAAAAGGGGGCCCTGCCGCTTTTGCGACACCCCCGTCCAAACTTTTTGAACTCTAGTTCTGCTTACACTTTTTTTACTGTTTGAAAATATTCTTCAAGCGTCAAGCCGCGCTCTTTGATCACTGCGGCCGCCTTCCGCCCGACATAACGGATATGCCACGGCTCATACTTGTAGCCGGTCACCGCTTCCTTTCCTTTCGGGTAGCGGATGATGAACCCGTACTCGTGCGCATGGGCGGCAACCCATTGCCCTTCTTTTGTCGCTCCGAACGCCTCCGTCAGCTGATAGCCGGCCGAGCGGCTGCTAATGTCGACCGCAAGCCCGGTTTGGTGCTCGCTTTGCCCCGGATGGGCGACCGCTTGGACGGCTTTTTCTTTCCCTTTTTGCCGCACTTCTTCGGCAAAAACCACCTGCTGCCGTTCATACGACCGATAGGCGGAGACGGCCACAAGTTCAATGCCGTCGCGGCGGGCAGCGGCAAACATCTCTTCAAGCGCCGCAGCCGCCTCAGCCCGCATATGCCGCTTTTCTGCCTTCGGGTCATCAAACGAAAACGGCACGCGCGGCACGACTAAGTCGGCCGGCTTGTAGCCGGGCGGAAGCGACTGTTCTTTATTGACAAGCACTAAAATGTTGTCCGGATTCATGATCACCTTTTGCCCATTTTGCACCTTGATGACGTTCCAATATTTCTCCTCAAGCTGCAAGTCGGGGTCAACCGGACGGTCGTCTGCCTTGCCCGATCCATCGCCGCCGGGCTGCACCGCGCTTTCCGGAGGCTGTCCGGATGGGCCGGCTGGGCTGCGGTCGCCGCTTTCCCCTGTTTGGCAGCCGGCGAGCAATAGGCACGCCAGCATTGCCGCTTGCCATCGCTGTTTCATTCGTCTTCCCCTTTTCCGTTTCCTAGCAAGTCGTTACACACCGCTGCGGATCGCCGCTTCGAGCGCCACTTCAATCATTTCATTAAACGTCGTTTGCCGTTCTTCGGCCGTCGTCTCTTCCCCGGTGACAATATGATCGCTTACGGTCAGCACAGACAACGCCCGGCAGCCGAATTTCGCCGCCAGCGTATAGAGCGCCGCCGTTTCCATTTCGACAGCCAGCACGCCGTAGCGCGCCCACGTTTCCCAGTTTGGCTCATCGTTGTAAAACAGATCTGCCGTAAAGACGTTGCCGACTTTGAGCGCCAGCCCTTTTTCCACGCCAACGTCATACGCCGTCCGCAGCAAGTGGAAATCAGCCGTCGGCGCGTAATCGCGGCCGCGGAAAATGAGCTGGTTCATGTTCGAATCCGTTGAGGCGCTCATCGCCAAAATGACGTCGCGCACGCGCACATCCGGCTGAATCGCTCCACATGTTCCGACACGGATGAGCGTCTTGACTCCATAACTTCGAATTAATTCATTGACATAAATTGAAATGGATGGCACACCCATCCCGGTTCCTTGTACGGAAACGCGGTGCCCTTTATACGTTCCGGTAAAACCAAGCATGCCGCGCACTTCGTTGTAGCATGCCGCTCCTTCTAAAAACGTCTCAGCAATATATTTGGCACGCAGCGGATCGCCCGGCAGCAAAATGCGCTCGGCAATCTCCCCTGGCTTTGCTCCGATATGTACGCTCAATGTGATTCCTCCTTCTGTTCAAACGATCATGATCGAGTCAGACTCTTGTTTATCATATCATATGTTTGCGGAAAATGGCAGTCTCGTCTCGAGTAGCTGGGGCAGCGAGCGGGTATACTATTCGTGCCCACTTGGCGGGAAAGGAGGAAAGACGGTGAAAAAGAAACTAGAGCAGGCGGTGGAATACGCCAATAAAACAAATCCATCGTCAAAAGCAAACAACCAACCGTCGACGTCAAAAAAAGAAAAGACAAAATTTTAAGGGAGAACTGCTCTCCCTTTTATGACGTTTTGGAACGGTAATCGTCGCGGTGGCGGCGCGCTAAATACCTTTCGTTGATATACAGCACTTTTTTATCTTTGCTGCGCGTATATTTCTTCTCGCGCCCACGCCGCCTGGCGAGCAGCCAGCAAGCCAGCAAATACAGCGGCAAAATCAGCTGCATCGCTCCGGCGAAAACGTACCAAAATCCGCTAATATCAGCCAGGTCGCGCAAGTAAACGTCAATGCCGCCAAACCGATAGTACATCGCAGCGACAATGGCAGCAACGGCGACGATATTGGCGGCGTGGAGAAGAGGAATGCTTCTCCAGCGGAACAAAAACCGCTCGACCTGCCCTTTGATCCAAAGCGACGCGGCGATCAAGACAACGCATAAAAGCAGCGACAACGCAAGTGCGGCCATCGTTTCGTCCCCTTCCCACATCTCTTCTATTCGGATCCGCCCGCCTGAGGCCGCTTGCAAACATTTTCCGCCGATGAACCCCCCTTTTGCCGCATACACTAACGACGACAACGGTTCAAGGAGGGAACACGATGGGCAAAAAACACCGCAACCGCATTAACGGGCAGAAAAAGAATAACCATATTCCAAAAGAGGCGTTGATCGCCGAAGACGCGGCGCACGCCAAAGAATATTCCGCCGCCGGCGGCCGGAAAAACGGTCCAGGCCATCACGACAACCCCGAATCATAATTAATCGTAGAAACCCTTGTGCCACACAAGGGTTTCTATCGCGGTTCCGACGGTTCGACTTCGTCCCAAGCAAGCGTGACGACTCTCGTATAGTCTCCGCGTTCGATTTCTTCTTTCGTTGCTTTTTCGTTCAGCTCCTCGTCATCATCAATTCCTGGCGCCACCGTCGGCGCATCGCGGCGCTGGCTGTGATTTTCCACCGAATCCGCCCCCTTTCCTTTCTTATCCGTTCCCTAAACCGCCAGGCTTTATTCGGTATTTTTTCTTTTATTATACCATCATCAGCCATCAACGCGCGATTATATTTTTGAATATTCCGTCAACAAACACGCTGGCGCTCTACCGGTTGCCAGCCATCCGGGCAGAGGCGGTAATACGTCTGTCCTTTCCGTCCTTCGTCGATGAGCACAATATCGCCCGTCCCCATAAACCGGGCCTGGCAGTTTTTCGGCATCAAATCCGCCACGTTAAACATCCGGTACAAGATCGACAACGCCTCGTGATGATCAGCCGCCGTCACCGTAAGCCGGCATACTTGACGATAGCCTTTCGTTTCCCCGAAGCGCGGCGTTTGAAAAATGGCCGCTTCATAAGCGCGTTTTGCCATCCACATCTTTTTCCCCCATAAACGAACCATTGTTTTCCTCTCCCTTCCCCTGATAATCGACCGTCTGTATCCTATACTATTAGTGATTGCGTTTGTCGATTCCTTCGGCAAAACGGCGCACCTTTTGTCGAAGCGGTCGTAGTCTTTTTGACAAAATCCGCGACCTATGCAAGGAGGGACACCTGGATGCCGACTCGTCTGCTCGCCTTATTGCACCGCCCGCTCCAATACGCGTACCGCTCTTTTTTATACCGCCACCCGGTTCGCCTCGCCGATGCCGACTTGCTCCGCCGGATGATGACCGCCCGCCTTTCCCCTTCGCCTCCTCGGCAGCTCAGTGCCGAGGAGGCAGCCATCGTCGCCGCCATCCGGCGGAAAACAGCGGAACATAACCGCAACAACGTCACGCGTACGGCGGCCTATTTGGCGTTTTTCGAGCGCCATTTGGAAATGCACTGGGCGTTTTTGGCTCACCTCGTCTCGCGTAACGGCGGCTGGAACATGACCGACTTGCGCGGCGGCCTCCTGCCGTTGTTGTTGCCAAAAGAAACGGTCGCGCCGCTCTTTTTGTTTCTGGAGCGAGCCAATGCGCTCATTTTTCACGACGCTTATCCGCAGCTTTTGTTGTATGAGGAAAGCAAGCGCCAAGGAACGCCGCTGTTTCATTTGCTGCCGTTTTTCTCCGTCTCTTCGTTTATGAAGCCGCTTTGGGAACATTTTTGGAAAACGGGCGACGCCGCGCTGCTTACCGTCGCGTTAATTATTAACGAACAGCAGTACATCCAGCTTCGCGTCATTGAACACCCGTTTTTCCGCGCCCGTGTGCTGTCGAGCTGGCCGTTTATCGCCGAGCAATGGCTCGGGTTCAATGATGTGCTCATCCCTCTAGCCCGCGGCCGCAGCGGCGCTTTAGTTGGAACGACCGTGCGCGATTTTTCTGATGTTCATCACCGCATTCACATCGGCAAAACGCTGTACAGTTTGCTGCTGTTTGATCCGCGCCTGTTTCGCCGCGCCTACCGCTTTGCCCGCTGCGTTCCCCATAGCGGCTCGCGCGCCGACTATTGGCCGCAAACGTTTGCCGCAACATATGATGGACGCCGCCTGTACAGCCCTCGTCTCGAGGCCGCCTGGCCGGATCTTGCGCACTCTTTTGACGACCGGCGCGACTGGTTCACTGATGACACGATCATGCGGGCGCTTGAGACGCTTCCGCTGCCGGCCTCGGGCGAAATGACAGACCGCTACAAGCGGCATTTGGCCATGATGAAAGCGGCCGCCATCGCGGCGGCCAAGCCGGCGGGCGTCTAATCCCGCCTCGAACATCATAAAAACGACGAGGGTTACTCGTCGTCGACATCAATTTCTTCATCGATAATGCATTTTTCTAGCAAATAGTCAAACGTAATATCGGCGAGCTCCTCAAGCTCCTCCTGCGTCGGCACAAAGCCGCGGCGAATGAGTTCTTGGTAAAAAAACTCGGCGATTTCCTCCGTGTCAATAATCACTTCAATTTCCTTCACCGCATCTCGCCCCCTTTGTAATGTTGTATGTCGCCGCCTTCCGTTTTATGTCAAAAATCATGTTGTACTACTTTTTCTGTCTTCGCCATACATATGTACTAAACAAAACAAACATACGGAGGGCGGAACGAAATGGACAAGCTGACTACATTGGATAAAATGATGGAAACAGTTGTCAACGGGCTGGCTGCGCTCGTCATCTTCGCCGGCATTCCATATTTTCTCTTTATTCTTTGTCAGTTTCTATTATGGTGATTGACGATCGCTTGTAAACGCTGAACAACCGTTTCCATCATCCGTTTATATTGATCATCGCCAAACCATTCATACAGCGCTTTATAGTCGTTGTACATATCGAGCAGCTCGTCGACCGACGGTCCGCTGTTTTCGCCATTAGTCAGCGGCAGCAAAAGCGACGCGTTCATCGGTGTGGCGATGACAATGTCCTGCACGAGCGTGACGGACGTTTCCTCCCCGTCGGCAAGCGGAATAATGTCTTCAAGATGAACTTCAATTTCCCAGCCGTCCGTCAGCCGCTTCAATTCATAAATCGTCTCTTCCCATCCTTCCCCGTAGTAGCGGTAAATTTCCGTCCGCACCCCGACGACTTTGAACAAATGGCCGCCATAATCGCGGACGCGGACAATTTCACCAAGGAAAAACGGCAGCTCAATTTCAATTTCCTCAGCGATCCATAAATCGCCTGTAAACTCAGACAATAAAACGAGCGCCTGCTCGGTAAACAAACTGTGGCCATGGTTAATTTCGTATAAAAACGTGCCGTCAATTTGTTGGATATCGGTGACGGTCCCGACCGTTCCGTACAATGTGTTGACAACGATATCACCGACGGAAAATTTCGGGCGTTTCGGCGCGCTCATCGGCATCTCCCACCCTTTTGAACAAATGGTTAGTATAGTATATGCATGCATGAAAGGGTGGACACCTTTGCCAGCGCGGAAAAAGCGGTTTGAAAGCGCTCCCAATACACAAAACAGGAGCGTTTTCCTAGTTACGCTTCATGCAAAAACTGCTCCCACAGTTCATCAAAAATGACCATGCTTTCCAAATAGTCGCCGTGTAACTCCAAATAGACGCTTAATTCTTCATAATCCGCTGATCCTTTCGGAAAGCTGTGGTCGTCATACGCCCCGTTCGCAAACCGCACGACCGGGTCTTCTTCACGCCCGTGGCGGAAGCGCAATAAATAGCGGTAAAACGATCTTGCCATGTTTCCCCATCCTCTTCCTTTCTCTTTGTTGCTATTATAATGAGCTTTTTCATGTTTGTGAAGCCTTTTTTCGCCGCTTGTATTGCCATCGTACGCGCTAAGCCTGCTTTTCATGCCAAAGATCGAGGACTTTCATGAATCTACATGCAACCGTCCTTTCCGTCATACGAGCGAAGAAGCGCGAATATCCTAGCCTTCCCCACTAATCGGGCTGCCTTCGATCATAAAGCCCCCGCGCATAGGCCGCCGCTCCCGGCATGCCGTCTCCGCCTGTCACCACCTCGAGCAGCGCGCATGAAAAAAGAGTGTCCCGAAAGCAGCCGGGACACCCTTGTCCGTTGCTAGATACGCACTGAACACTTCGGTAATACCATATCTTCCATCTTTCTTAAGGAAAGGCGGCCTTTGAGGCCACCCCCTCAACCGTTATACAGCGCCGGCTTGCGGCGCCGGAGCAAACTCGATCTCAAACCCAAGGTCTTCAAGCATCTTGTAATCGGCCGACTTTTCCTGCCCGGCGGTTGTTAAATAATCGCCGACGAAAATGGAGTTGGCGGCATACAGACCGAGGGGCTGAAGCGAGCGCAAATTCACTTCCCGTCCGCCGGCGATGCGAATTTCTTTTGTCGGGTTCATATAACGGAACAGCGCCAACACTTTTAAGCAATAACGCGGATTCAATTCATTCGTTCCGGCGAGCGGCGTCCCGTCGATCGCATGCAAAAAATTGACCGGAATCGAATCGGCATCGAGCGCCCGCAGGCTGCGCGCCATATCGACAACATCTTGCCTCGTTTCTTTCATGCCGATAATGACGCCCGAGCACGGCGAAAGCCCCGCTTCCTTCACCGTTTCGACCGTCCGCACCCGGTCATCATATGTATGAGACGTCGTAATATGCGGATGGTGTTGTTTCGACGTGTTAATATTATGGTTGTAGCGGTCCACCCCCGCCTCTTTCAGCCGCGCGGCTTGTTCCGGCTTTAACATCCCAAGGCAGGCGCACACTTTCAGCCCGAACCGTTCCTTAATTTCTTTGACGGCGGAAACGACCGCGTCTACTTCCTTATCGCTCGGTCCGCGGCCGCTCGCGACGATGCAATACGTTCCGATGCGCAAACGGTGCGCCTCTTCCGCCCCACGTAGCAACGTTTCTTTATCGATCATTTTATACGTCTTCACCGGTGCCGTCGACACGGCGGACTGCGAACAGTAGCCGCAGTTTTCCGGACAAAGGCCGGATTTGGCGTTGATGATCATGTTCAATTTCACCTTATTTCCATAATAAGTCGAGCGGATTCGGTACGCCCCTTGCAAAAGAAGGAGCAGCTCCTCGTCCGGACAGTCGAGCATCGCCAGCGCCTCTTCATCAGCCAGCTCGTACCCTTCAATCACTTGTTCGGCTAATGACAGCCAATCAGCCATCTTTTCCTCTCCCCTTTCCCATCATTACATTTATCGTAGCGGACAAAATCGATTATTGTCAACCTATTTTTGTTTTCTGTTTACCAAATCGTACAGCAGCCAAACCACCATGCTTCGGCGTGATGAACAGCCGCCTTCAGCCCATGCAAACAAAACAGGCTGCCGTTCTTAGCGACAGCCTGTCTCGTTTCGTTCGCTTAACGCGTCAATTTTTCAACGATGTCGCGGGCGATCCAAACGCCGCAAGCGCTTGCCTGAGCGAGGCCGCGCGTAATGCCGGCGCCGTCGCCGCCGACATACAGCCCGGCGATTTCCGTTTCAAACCGATCGTTCAGTTTTGGCCGCGCTGAATAAAACTTCGCCTCAACGCCGTAAAACAGCGTATGCTCAGACGCGAGCCCCGGAGTGACATGATTGAGCGCTTCTGTCATTTCGATCAAACTTTTCATCGTGTTGTACGGCAGGACAAGGCCTAAATCGCCCGGCACCGCTTCTTTTAACGTCGGTTCAATAAACCCTTCCTTGATCCGTTTCTCCGTCGATCGCCGCCCTTTTAAAATGTCGCCGTATTTTTGCACGATGATGCCGCCGTTAGACAAGGCGTTCGCCAGCCGGGAAATGTCACGGGCGTATTCGTTCGGCTTATCAAACGGATCGGAAAATTTGTGCGAGACAAGAAGCGCAAAATTCGTGTTGTCGCTGCCGAGCTTCGGATCTTTGTACGCATGGCCGTTGGCAAGCATAATGCCGGAATGGTTTTCGACGACCACATGCCCGGACGGATTGCTGCAAAACGTCCGCACTTGCGTCCCGACTGACGTGTTGAAAATAAATTTTCCCTCATATAAATGCTCGTTAATTTCCTGCATCACAATGTTCGACGTTTCGACGCGCACCCCGATATCGACTTGGTTGTTAATCATCCGCAGACGGCGCTTGCGCAACACTTTGTTCAGCCAGACCGAGCCGTCGCGCCCCGGGGCGATGACGACTTTTTCTGCCGTCAACGTTTCACCGTCTTTCAGCACGACCCCTTTCACTTCATGGCCGCCTTCCGTCCGTTCCGTCACGATGTCATCCACTTCTGTTTGAAAGCGCATCGTAATTCGCTCGCGCAAATATTCAAAAATGCTTTGTAAAATTGCTAAGTTTTGCTCTGTTCCTAAATGGCGGACATAAGCGCGCAGCAGCTTCAGCCCGGCGGCATAAGCGCGCCGCTCGATCTCTTTCACTTTGTCTGTCATCGGATCGGTCATCGACGTCGTCGCCCCGTGTTTTAAGTTGATTTCATCCACATAACGGATGAGTTCAAGCACGGTTGAAGCCGGCAAATAATCGGTCATCCAGCCGCCGAATTCGCTCGTGATGTTGAACTTGCCGTCCGAATACGCTCCAGCCCCGCCGAAGCCGTTCGTAATCGAACAGGCGGGCACACAGCCGGCATAATCTTTTTTGCCGGCCGGCGGCGGGCATTTCTCAATTTTTTTCTGCAAAATCGGACAGTTGCGCTTATATATATCATGCCCTTTGTCAATCAGGAGCACGTTCGCCCCGGGCAGTTTGAGCGTCAGTTCATAACAGGTGAAAATACCGGCCGGCCCGGCGCCGACCACAATCACATCGTAATGATTGGTCATTGTGCCATCCCCCATTTCTTATATTCCATTCGGAAGTATACGAGACATTCATTGATTCGTCAAGAAAAAATACGAACTTTTTATGTAAATTCGGTCATGAACGTTCGATTTTATTGCTAGTTGTGCAAAACGAAAAAAATTGGTATGGTGAGAGAAGACATAAGGAAAGGGAGGAGAACGGATGCGCTTTTTTGTGAAAAATTTTGTAAACGGCATGCTGACGATCGTGCCGATTTTGTTAGCGGTGTATGTGTGCTACAAAGTGTTCGCTGTATTGGACGGGCTGCTTGGCCAGTACGTCCGCCCGTATTTGGACGGCCGCTACATCCCCGGCCTTGGCTTGCTCGCCACGGTTGCGCTCATCACGGTGTGCGGCTGGCTGTCGACGCAATATGTAAGCGGCCGCCTCATTCGGCTTGTCGAGCGGTTGCTTGAAAGCATTCCTTTGATGAAGACCGTTTATTCGGTCGCGAAAGATACGATCGCTTCCTTCGTCGGGGAAAAACGGTCATTTTCGCAAGTCGTGCTCGTTACGGTGCCCGAGAGCGGCTGGAAATGCCTCGGCTTTATTACAATGGACGATGTCGGCGCGTGGCACGATCCGCTTGCTGATTATGTTGCTGTTTATATTCCACAGACATTTCAAGTCGCCGGGCTTACCCTTCTCGTCCCGAAAGAGCAGGTCGAAGTCATCGACATCTCGCCGGAAGAAGCAATGAAGTTTATCCTCTCCGGCGGCGTCGCGGCCCGCAAGCAAAAACGGCTGCCCCAATGACAGGGCAGCCGTTCATATTGCCAGCCGAAATACGTGTTTGCTGACGAGAATTCGTTCGACCGTCAAAAATATCGTTTTTTCCAAAAAATGTACGCGGTCGCCGCCGACAGCGAACCGGCGAGCACCATGGCGACGGCAAAGGCGTACGGGGAGTGCTGGAACGGAATCGGCACGTTCATGCCGTAAAAACTCGCCACCATCGTTGGCAACGAAATGACGATCGTAATGGCAGTCAAAAACTTCATCACGATGTTTAAGTTGTTCGAGATGACCGAAGCGAACGCATCCATCATGCCGCTTAAAATGCTGCTGTACACTTCCGCCATTTCGATCGCCTGCTTGTTTTCAATAATGACGTCTTGCAGCAAATCTTGGTCATCTTCGTACATGCGCAAATAGTTGAGGCGCATGAGCCGTTCCATGACGATATTGTTCGCTTTCAGCGACGTCATAAAATACACTAAGCTTTTTTCCATGCTAAGAAGCGAAAACAGCTCCTTGTTTTTCATCGACTGGTGCAGCTCTTTTTCGATTTCGCTCGTCCGCCGGTTGATTTGCTTCAAATAGCGCAAATAATACGTCGAAATCATGTAGAGCATTTGCAAGGCGAACCGCGTTTTCATAAACGTGTAAAAGTTTTTGATCTTGTTTTTTGAAAATTCCTCAAAAATCGGATTTTCTTGTAAACAGACGGTGATAAAGCATATATTCGTAATAATCATGCCAATCGGAATCGTTTCGTATATCGGGCCGTCGATCTCGTCATGGGCGACGATCGGGATGTCGACGATAATCAACACATGGTTATCCTCTTTTTCGATGCGCGACCGCTCTTCGTCGTCAAGTGCGTCTTTGATCGAGTCGATCGGAATGTCCAAATGGTGGGCGATGTAACGAATTTCGTCCTCCGTCGGGGCGACGAGGTTGATCCAGCAGCCGTTTTCAATCCGGTCGATTTCCCGCATTTTGCCGCTGGCATCGGACAAATACATTTTCATCATCTAGCATCCTTCCTCCCTCTAGAAATGTTGATCTATCAAGGCTTTTCGGCCTCTCAGGGGTGTCCAAAAAATATTTTTCGACAAAATCCCTTACATCCTTTTTCAGTTTTGTGGATATCTTACAGACCTAGGGTGCGCTTCGCGGCCACGTCTGGTTATATTTTCCTGCCGCGGGGGGAAGCATATTCGATGCACCCTTTGGATCTCCGCGTCGCTGATGAGGACGAACCCTCCCATGTCTCCGGGCGTCTTCGCGCCAACATTCCCTCGTTCGGTCTCGTCATCAGGCGGAGGCCGGCCAAGCTCCTTTAGGGACTCAAGGTCGAATCGATGAAATCACGCCAGCTTCTCCGGTGTCATCTCGTTGTCCAACGATTCTTCCGTTCGCAGGGGGGAGGCCTTAGGCCGCCCGTTGCACCTGGGACAAGACGTCCTGTTTCATTCGCTCCGCGTCAAACGCTTGTTTCTTCGTACAAATCGCAAACAGCACATTCAACAGCTTCCGGCACAAGGCGACGATGGACTGCTTTCCGGTCAGCGGATTGACGGATCGGGTCGTATAATACTCATGCAGCTCGCGAAACGCCTCGTTATGCCGAATCAGCGGAATCATCGCCCGAAACAGCACCGAGCGCAACCGTTTCCGTCCCCGTTTGGAGATGTGCTTTTGCCCTTTGCGCTGGCCGGAGGAGTTCTCCTTGAGCGTCAGGCCCGCCAACTTCACCAATTGGCGCGGGTCCCGATAATGGGCGAAGCTGCCGATCTCCGCCAGCAGATCGATGATCGTGGCGTCTCCCAACCCGTCGACCGTTTTCAACCATTGGTACTCCATCGTCGTTTGAACCAATGCCTTCAACTCGGCGTCCAGTGCAGCGATCTCCGCCTCCAATTGGCGGTATCGGCGGACGAGCGCGGCGATCTCAAACCGGGCCATCGCTGTCCCTTCCGTCACCCCAATCGAGTCCTTCGCGGTGTTGATCAACGCCTGAATTTTGGCCTTCTGCGGGCATTTCATCCCTTCGCTTTGCCGGTACACCTCAAGAAGCTCCTCCACCGTCCGGCCGGCCATATCAGCCGGAAGCGGCGTCCACTCCAACACCGAAAGCGCCGTTTTCCCCAAGTCACGAAACACGGTCCAAAACTCTGGAAAATACCGATCCGTCCAGCGGACGATCGCGTTTTTCACCGCCGTCTGTTCCTTGCGGAGCTTCTCTTTGAGCGTGCTCCCCACGCGCAAATCGGCTTCAATCTCGTGCAGCAGCCGGGGAACGAGGAATCGTCCGTCTTTTGCCAGTCTGGCAATGACCAGGGCGTCTTTGGCGTCGTGTTTCGTCGGCAGGTTGTCATCAAGTTCTTTCGACCGGCACACATGCGCCGGGTTGACCATGACCAACGGGATCCCGTGCTCCTCGAGGAAGTAGGCCAGGTTCAACCAGTAGTGCCCGGTCGGCTCCACGGCGACGATCACCTCTGACTTCCCGAACGCTTGCATCGCCCCCTGAATCGCTTTATACAGCTGTTGAAACCCCTCTTTCGACTGGAAGATCGGGAACGATTTGCGAAGCACGCGCCCCCGGTCATCCACGAAGCAGGCGTAGTGGGTTCGTTTCGCGATATCAATACCCACGACAAGCGTTTGTTCGGTTACTTGATCAATTTTATAGTTTTGTGTACAATTCATCTGAAGTCCTCCTTGGTATGGTGAGTGATGTGGTTGACACCCCTGTATCATACCAAGAGGGCTTTTTTTGATCAAGTCCCCGGAAAAGCTCCTAACGGGAATGCTCCTTTTCACGCGAGGAAGGCGGCGGCTCTTCCTTTCCGTCCGGAGCCCGTTTTCGTATGATGAGCAGCGGGCGAGAAAAGGAACAGGCCGCGTTCCCCGCTATATTCGGGTTCCGGTTCGTTCGAGCTTGAACTACTCATATACGAAAACGCCACTCCTTTCAAAAAATATCCCTCAAATAATGATAGCGCGGACCGGCCCATTTGTATAGTAGCTGCCATAAAAAAAAGCAGCCTACTGGCTACTTTATTCATCAAAACCCATTGCTGTTCCGGCTGCCTTATTCACTTGATGGCGTCGTGTTGAAAAAATCGGGCGCTTGTTTGCCGGTTGGTTGTCGTTCCGAGCGGTGCGGATGTGTTTTGCTGTTTTTCCCCATCACCCCGTCGGATTCGTAGCTTAGCGCAAATGGCCGCTTTTTATTCACCGTCCTCACCTCCTTCGCTATTACTGTTTGCCGCCATCCGCTATTTTACTCAGGCGAGTGAAGGCAAGAGGCCACCACTTTGTGGAAAGCGTTTGAACCTGACATTGTCAGCCAATGTTCACACAATCGTTTTACCGGCCGCCGCCTATTCGCTTATAATAAACAAGTGAGGAGGGGAAGCCATGAACATTGTGATCACGAAAAAAGCGTTTGATTGGTACAAGCGGGAGCTCGGATTGAAGCCGGGCGATGCGATTCGCTTTTTCGCCCGCTACGGGGGATGCAGCACCGTGCAAAAAGGGTTTTCGCTCGGCATGGCGAAAGACGAGCCGGCAGGAGAGCCAGCGGCGCAGACGACGGTTGATGGCGTGACCTTTTTTGTCGAAGATAGCGACCAATGGTATTTTGACGGGCACGATTTGACGATCGATTTGGACGAAAAAGGCGATGAACCGGTATTTTTGCTCCAATAAACGGCGAAAAAGCTAGCCTTGGCGCTAGCTTTTTCGAATGATGGCGATCGTGCAGCGGGAGACGCAGACGAGCTGCCCTTGTTCATCGGTGATGCGTATATCCCACACCATCGTCGTCCGGCCGCGGTGCAGCACTGTTCCCGTTGCCGTCACCGTTCCGCTGCGGACAGCGCGAATATGGTTTGCATTAATTTCCAATCCAACGACGTTTTCTGTTTGCGGATCGACAAGCGCATACGCGCCGATGCTCGCCACCGTTTCAGCGAGCGCGACCGAGGCGCCGCCATGCAGGAGTCCGGCCGGCTGGTGCGTGCGCCGATCGACCGGCATCGTCGCCACGACGCGTCCTTCGCCGAGCTCGACCAGTTCGATGCCGAGCGTGTCGATTAACGTATGTTTCGCCATTTCTTTCACTGCTGCCAAATCGATCATGATCCCTTCTTCCCCCGTTTCGTCAACCGTTCCAGCTCATCAAGCCGCCCTTCTTGCCGCAAAATGCGCACTTGCGTCTCACCGAGCAAATCAAAGTGCGGAAACTCGTTGCGCCGGTCGATCCACTCTTCTTTCAGCCCGTATTGCCGCCCCCAAGCGGCCAGCTTATCGATGTCGCCGCAGCCGACTTTCGTCACCGTCGTGCAATGCGGAAACCGTTCGTCATACCAATAATGGGTCAAAAAGGCGATTTCCCCGCGCTTTACTTTCTCTTTCCACGCCGCGAGTTCATGCCGGCGGATGCCAAACGCCATCGCACCGCTCCCCTTTACCGTTTCGCCCGCTCGTACGCTTCGTGCCAGTCGGGAAAATATTTGCGAATGACGATCGGCCGAAACGTCTCGCGCCTGACGCAAACGTGCTGCGACTTGCCGGTCACCGCCACTTCGCCGTCCGGGGCGAGAATTTCGTAGCCATACGTGACACGGATGCCGTCATAAGCGTCGATCCATGTGCGGACGGTCGCCGTCTCCCCGTAGTGAAGCGGTTTTTTGTACGACACTTGCAAGTCGATGACCGGCGAAATGACGCCCTCTTTCTCCATCTCGGCATAATGGAAGCCAAGCTGTTTGATTAACTCCGTGCGCCCCACTTCCATCCAAACTAAGTAGTTCGCATGGTAAACGACGCCCATCTGGTCCGTTTCCGCATAGCGCACTTCGATTTGTTTTTCTGCTACTTTCACGTTCGTTCTCCCTCCATTTTTTGCCGGGCCTCCTCTTTATGTTACCACTCGTCCGTCCGCCGGCTCAAGCGGCAAGCAGAAAAAATGAAGCCGCCCGATTCGGGCAGCTTCGGTTATTGGTAGCCGTGTTCACGTGCAGCCGCTTCATCTTTAATTTCCGCGCGCATGGCGGCAATCGCTTCCTCGCGGCGGCGATTTTTCTCGCGAATTTGCTCCCGCTCTTCGGGGGAAGCAAACTGCATGGTTTCTTCGGCTTTTTCGATGTTTTCAATTGTATTTTGCACCATATCTTGCAACTTTTCAACGTTGTCGCTGCGGTCATCCGGTTTCGGACGTGGCATGACGCTTCCTCCTTCACGCGAGTTTCGGTTCATTCACCCTTCGTTTGGATGACTTGGGCGTGCTGGCCGGATTGGTCTTGCATTTGTTTGCCTTTGTTTCCCCCAGCGGCGCGAGGCTGTGTTCCGATATGGTTCGGCACAAAATGTTTGCGGCTTCCTTTCGGATTGCTCATCATCTTCGCCTCCTCGCCATCTAGTCTGTCCGCCCGGAGGACCGCTATGCATGGGTTATTCTGCTTTCTTGAGCATCCGCTCTTCCAGCTTTTTCTCGATCTTTTCGAGCGCTTCCCGGTCATTTAACAATTGTCGCTTATTCTCGCTGATCAATTCTTGGAGAGTCATTTTGCGGGATCGTCTCATCGCTCCAACCTCCCCTCATTTTTATTGTAATCCTATTCATGCCCAAAAAAGATAAAAATTATGACAACTTTTCGAAAAATAACGAATCAAGAAAAAAGCCCTTTCGCTAAAACCAGCTGATGGTTAACGAAAGAGCGCTGTTTCTTTCTCGAGCTGAGCGGCGGTCACCGGACCGACGATTTTTTGCCGGATGACGCCGTTCGGATCGATGATATACGTCGTTGGAATCGTTTGAACCCGATATTGATGGAGCGCCTCGCCGCGGACATCGAAAGCGACCGGCAGCGTCAGCTTCCCGCTTTTTACAAATCGCTCCGCGTTATCGAGCGTGTCTTGTGTGGTCAAATGGACAGCGAGCAACATGACTTCACGGCCATGCTGTTTGTAAAACTTCTCAAGCTCCGGCATTTCCTTTTTGCACGGCGGACACCATGACGTCCAAAAGTTAAGGACGACCGCCTTGCCGCGCAAATCGGACAGCTTGACCGGCTCGCCGCCAAGCGTCGGCATCGTCAAGTCGGGGGCTGCATGGCCGATTTCCGGGCCGATTTCGGTTTCGCTTGTCCCATTCGGTTTCTCGGCGGCCATCGCATCCCAAAGGCCGTAGCCGGTGACGGCTAAAAACAAAAGAACGAGCAACCATTTTCGCACCTTTTTCCCTCCCTGCCGGCCAGCGCCCCGCTTCGCGTCCAGCGCCCTTTGCCGTTCTGTCCATGATTATAGCACATACGTTTGTCTTTGCCAACGCTGCTGCTCACGACAAAAAACGAGGGGCGCGCCCTCGTCGTTACCGGATGTTCTTATGGTCATTTTTCATTTTTTCCGCTTCCACTTCAGCGTAGGAAGCGAATTCGCTCGTCCATTCGTTAAAGCCGTTTTTCTTTTTCGCATTGTTGTTTCGTTGGGCATTAGCATTGCCGAGCTTTGTCCGGCCCATGCGCTCTCCTCCTCTTGTTCAGTCGGTTCACGCATAGTATCGCCCGCCGGAGAAAAACTATGCGCAGGCCCAAGCGTTCGTAGCTAGACGTTTAGAAAACACTTATGCAGAAGATGATGGATCGCCCGTTTCGACCGGATGATCCGGGTAGGAAATCCAGTCGCTGAAACT
Organism: Geobacillus subterraneus; assembly: GCF_001618685.1. Lineage (GTDB taxonomy): Bacteria > Bacillota > Bacilli > Bacillales > Anoxybacillaceae > Geobacillus > Geobacillus subterraneus. Next base: position 1,784,385 of record NZ_CP014342.1, read on the forward strand.
GCCGACATACAACCGGACATTTCGGTAGCCGGCTTCTTTTAAGGCGAGCACGTTCGGACAGGCGGTGACACCGGAGCCGCAGTAGACGATCAACGGCGTACCGCGGTCAAGGTCGGCGAAGCGCGCCGCTTGATCGGTTGCGCGTTTCCAGTAGCCGTCTTCTTCCACCCCATCTTTCCAAAACCGGTGCACCGCTCCCGGAATGCGGCCGGGACGGCGGTCGATCGGTTCTTCTAAGCCGGCGTACCGCTTCCACTCGCGCGAATCGATGAGCACGGCCGAGCGGTTGCGCACAGCGGCGCGCACATCCTCAACCGTTGCGAGCCATGATCGGTCGGGCCGCGGCTGAAACCGCCGCGGCGCTACCGCAGGAATAGCGTCCGTCACCGGGCGCCATTTCCTTTTCCATTCGCTGTAATTGCCGTCTAACACGTAAACGCGCTCATGGCCGAAATAGCGAAGCAGCCACCAACAGCGCGCGGCCATCGCCCCATCTTGATCATCGTAGACGATGACCGTCACCGTTTCATCGATGCCGGCGCGGCCAAACACGGCGGCCGCTTGAGCGGCCGATGGCAGCGGATGACGTCCGCCATGCTCCGACACCGGACCGGACAAATCGCGCTCCAAATCCATATACACTGCACCGGGAATATGATCGTCTCGGTAAACGGATGCGCCTTTAGACGGGTCACCGAGCCAAAACCGGCAATCAAGAACGCGGATGTTTTCCTCGGACAAATGGGCGTGCAGCCATTCGTGGGAAACAAGAGACGCCATGTTCTTCTCCCCCTTTTCGTTTTGCCTGCCGATCAACCTGCCCACGGGATTCATGCGCGCCAGTCGGCCGCCATCCCTATGGGCTCTAGCGTAACGGCCGTCTGATATGTTCCTTGCTGTTACGGTCGCTTCCCTTCAAGCCGGCTCACATAGTCGCGCACCATTTCTGGCGTTACGTACTTGCGCGTCGGCACGAGGCCGCCTTTAGCCAGCTCGTTCATTTGTTTCGTCACTTCGTTGATCAGCTCGACCGTAAACGGCTCGCCGCGGCGGCACCGCTCGACCGCTTCTTCGATATGCCGCTCGCGCTCGGCGTCGAGCATGGCAAACTTTTTCAAGACGGCATGCTGTTTTTGTACGTGGGCGGTAATCGCTTGATGCACTTCACTCAATCGTTCTCGTCCTTTCTTGCTTCTTTTTCCATCAAACGCTGGACGTTCGGTTTCGGCGTCCAGCAGTTGAACTGGTAGTTCGGTTTCGTCGCATAGCCAAGCCGGCGGCAATACGTGTAGAGCCCGTCGGCCCGTTTTTCGATGCCGTAGTGGATGCATGTCGCACAAGCATGAAACCGGTTCATCGGCGCGCCTCCCGGTCTTCCCTCGAAAGAAGGCCGAAAAGCGCCGCTTCGATTCGGTTGAGCGCCTCGGAGTCCGCCGTTTCGGCGAGCGCCGCCATGAAACCGTCCATATAGCTGTCGACCTGGTCGGCGAGCGCGGCGGCAAGCGCGGCGGCGGCAGCCTCGTATTGCTTGGCGTATGCGGAGACGAGCCGCTCTTTTTGCTCGGCCAAATATCGATCCACCGGCTCAACGAGCGCTGCTTCCATCTCTTCTTTCATCCGCCGCTTCTCATCACGTTCAAAAAACGATTTTGCGTTTTTATAGAGCGAAAGCGCCTTGGCAAACCGCGCCCGATCCACATCGCTAAAGGCGTTGGCGAACTCCGGCGCCGCAAAGGCAAACGGCTCCGGCAGCACGAGGGCGAGCGCCTCATCAAGGCGGCGAAGCTCGTTAGTCAGACGGGCGAACTGCTCGGCAAGCCGTTTATGCAAAAACGCCTCAACCCGCAAGCTCGTCGCCCGCAGCTCTTGCGCCAAATCAAAGCCAACGGACGCCAGCAGCTCATCGAGGCAACGCTCAAGCGCCCGCCGCACCGGGCCTTGATCGTCGCGGAGCACCGCCGGATTAAACGCCTCTTTAAACGCGTCGTTCAAGCGGAAAAAGACGCGCTGTTTCACGTAATAAAGCAGTTCGTCGACTTCTTGGCTGAGCGCTTGTCGGCCGTAGGCATCGCCGGCATCGGCGAGCACGGTGCGCATTTTGGCCTTAACCGCCTCAAGCTCCCGCCGCTTCGCCGCTTTTTCCGCCTCGCTCTGCCCGGCGGCCCGCGCGTATTCCGCCGCCGTCTGATACGCCCGCTCGAGCTCGGCGTAGGCGCCCTCGACCGCCACCTCGGCCAGCTCCTCTGTCAAGAAGCGGAAAAAGTCCGCTTCAAAGGCAGGCAAGCCGGAGTCCGTCAAGACGCCGCGCGGTCCGGGCTCCGCCCCTGTTTTTTCCGCCAGCGCCATGCGGCTTGAGAGCGCATAAAGGCGCGGAAAGCGGATGCCAAAACGGGCGAGCTCACCGCTCATGTAGGCGACGACAGCATCAAGTTCTTCTTTCGACTGGGCCAAATCGGCCGCATTGATGATGAAAAACATTTTGTCAAGGGCAAACGCATCTTTGACGCGCCCGAGCTGAAGCAAAAACTCGCGGTCCGCTTTCGAAAACGCATGGTTGTAGTATGTCACAAACAGCAGCGCATCGGCATGCTTCATATAATGGAACGCCACTCCGGTATGACGGGCGTTTAACGAATCAACTCCCGGCGTATCGACAAGCGTCACTCCTTGGCGGGTGAGCGGACAGTCGGCATACAGCACGACCTCATCTAAGAAACACGACACCGCTTCATCCGCCACATACTCTTCCAGCTCCTCGAAACGGATCGACAGCGTTGCCCCAAATCGACCGCACATCCGCTCATAGCCGGCCGCAGCGGCCGCCAAAAAAGCAACGTGCGGCTTTTGCGCCGGATGTTCGGCCCCAGACTCAGCGAGGCGGGCGCAAATGCGAAGCGCTTCCTCCCAAGTATTCGCCGCATGGCCGAACTGGCTGAGCGATGCTTGCACATCAGCCCAAATTTGCGGTTCGCTTTTCACTTTCACGATCGCCGTACCGTGCGGATGTTCCTTGTCAGGCGGCGCGATTTTGCTGATGGCGGCGGTCGTCGGGTTCGGCGAGGACGGCAAAAGCGGTGCGCCGAGCAAGGCGTTGGCAAGCGATGACTTGCCGGCGCTGAAAGCGCCAAACAAAGCGACCGTAAACGCGCGCTCACGGAGCCGGCGCGCCTTGTCGCGCAACGGGGCGGCGAAACGGCGCAGCAAATCCGTTTGTTCAAGGTAAGCTGCCGCTTCATCAAGCCGGCCGGCGGCCTGTTCGCTTCGCCGCTTTCCACCGGCTGACGGCGTACGGGATTCCCCCGTTCTTTCGTTCTCCACTCCGCCGCCAGCCGCCCCCCCTCTCCGACCGAGCGCTTGCTCTTTGACGGCATGATCAGCTGCCGGCGCAGCTGCGGCTTGCTGTTTTGCCGTTTCCACATGGCGCGCCTTGCGGAAATCAGGCGGCGCGGTCAGCGCGGCAAGGCGGTTCTCATCAAGCGCTGCGGCATCGCCCGGGGCGGCGATGAGCTGCCTAAACGCGCGTTGGCGCTCTTCCCGCTCGGCTTTGAGGCGGGCGAGGCGGCTGATAAGCTCCGCTTTTTCGCGCGCCTTCGAAAGTTCGCTGCTCAATGCTTCCGTGTGAGCGGCTGCCTGTTTGGCAACTTGGTCCGCGAGCTCAGCAAACAAAGCAAGCGCCGAATCGCGGTAACCTTTTTTCAGCGCCGCAGCGACCTCGTCCGTATAGTTTAATAGCGCCGCGCCGCTTGTATCCGCGCCTTGTTTAACGAGACCGGCGAGCAGCCCTTTCTCCCACCCCACCGTCCATTGCTGGCACTTGCCAAGCCAAGCGTGCTCAGCGTTCCATTCGTTTCCAAACCGAAGAAGCAACTGGCGGACGTGCCATTCGATTTGCGCCTCCGCTTGCGCTTTGACGCTTTCGTAAAACGCATCGAGCCGCCGCTGGCGCTCCTCTTCTGTTTTTGTCTTCGCAAACCACCATCCAACTTTAAAATCGGGCCGCATCGCCTGCAAGTACGCTTCAGCCCGCACTCTTGTCTCAAACGGCATCAAGTAGGCGTTTTGCAGCACGCGCTCCAGTTCGACGCGAAAAGCCTCTTCAGCCCGTGCCGGCGCCGTTTGCCAATCGACAAGCTCCGCCTCCAGCCGTCTGAGCTCCTCCATGGCCGCCGCTTCATCCCCGGCGCCGCCGAGCTCCTGAAGCTGCATGCGCATCTCTTGTTCAAGCGGCTCATGACGGGCGCAAAGCTGTTCGAAATGGCGGGCGGCGATTCCGTTTAACCCGGCTTCAGCGCCGCGGACGAGCCATTCATCTTTATCCGCAAACAGCCGGCGCAAACAAGCTGATAGCTCATGCCATTCATTATGCGGATGGGTCGGCGCTTTTAACGAGAGAAAAAACAAGCGGGCCGCCTCGACTCCCCATCGCCGGAACGCCTCAACCGCCGAGGCGCGAAACGCAGCAAACGGCAGCTCGTCCTCCCGATGTTTGTCGATTTGGTTGATGATCAAATAGACGGTTTTCCCTTCATCCGTTAATTGTTTCGTAAATTGAAAGTTTAATTCCGCCTGTACATGGTTATAATCCATGACATAAAAGACGACATCGGCTAAATGGAGCGCGGACTCGGTCGCCAGCCGGTGGGCGTCGTCCGTCGAGTCGATGCCCGGCGTGTCCAAGATGGCGACTCCCGGCGGAATGGCGTCCGTTTCGCGGCTGATTTCAATCCATTCGATCGTCTCCCCGTCGCGGCATTGCGCGCGGATAAGGTCCGGATCATACGGCGGTTCGTACTCGACCGGCGCATCGCGGTGGTAAAAAACGCGCACATAATCCCGGCCGGCCTTCACTTTCACAAGATTGGCGCTCGTCGGAATCGGGCTTGACGGCAATAGCGGCTCGCCGAGCAGCGCATTGATCAAACTCGATTTGCCGGCGGAGAAATGGCCGCAAAACGCGACAACAAGCTCTCCGGACGCCGTCTTTTCCATAAGCTGCTTCACTTTGTCGGCATTTTCTTTGTCATTGGCCTCCCGAAGCTGCTCATACATTTCGATCATTTTCGCCAGCCACGGCCGCAATGACGACCGCGCAGTCGCAACATGTCCCATGACCAAAACCCCTTGCTTGCGTCAATATCGTTTACATTCATTTTACTGTATTTCGTCCCGTTTCCCAATAGAAAAACAAAAAAATCCCGCCCCGTTCGTTTGGCAGGAAGGAGTTGATCAGAAACATTCTTGTTTTCTTTTGCATTAACCGCAAAAGAGCGGCCGCTGCTCTTTCACGCAGCCTTACATGCGCGCGGCTGTTTTTCTTCTTAGCGGCGGCAAAAAACGCGGCCGCTCCTGAAACGCTTCCTCATAATCGGTAAACGCCGACAGCGCCTGCTCTTCAGCCGTAATGCGAACGGACAACATAAGCGCGTTAAGAAGTGAAAATACGAGCGCGGTCATAGGCGCCTGAAACAAAAGCGGCAGCAACGCGATCTCCAAAACGACGACCGCATAGTTCGGATGACGAATCCACCGGTATGGTCCTTTTTTCACGACCGGGCGGTTGGGAACAATCAAAATTTTCGTATTCCAAAAGCGGCCAAGCGACAAAATCGTCCATGCGCGCAGCCCTTCGACGGCGAGAAAGAGCGGAAACAAAAGCGGCCAGCGCCGCGACGGGCGGGCGCCTTTTCGAAGCGCCTCCACAGCCAGCGACAAAAGAAAGAGCACATGCATCAACACGATCCACGGATAATGGCGGGCGCCAACCTCTTTTGCCCCGAGCGCTTTCACATACCGTTCGTTTCGTTTCGCAAGCCAAAGCTCAAACAAACGCATCCCGACCACCGCAAAAAATACGAAGGCAAACCGCATCATCATCCCTCCCATTTGAGCAGCACCATCTCGGCGCTAAAGCCGGGACCGAGGGCGACGAGCAGCCCATACCCGGGCGCAAGCGGCTGCCGCATCACTTCCTCAAGCACGAAATAAACGGTGGCTGACGACATATTGCCATATCGGGCCAGCACCTCTCTGGAAGCCTTTGTCTGTTCCATGTCGAACCCGAACGCTTCTTCGTACGCCTCCATCACCTTTTTCCCGCCCGGGTGAGCGATAAAATAGCGAAGGTCGCGAAGACTCAGCCCGTTCTCCTGCAAAAACGACTCCACTTGGGGGCGCAGCCATGCGCGGACGATCGACGGAATGTCTTTTGAAAAGACGACAAACAGCCCTTCATCGCGAATATCCCACCCCATCACGTCCTCCGAGCGGGGCATCAGCGCCGACCGGGCGGCGATGATGCGCGGCGCGCCGCTGTTTGGCGCTGCTTCATCGCCGGCGACAAGCACGCAGGCCACACCGTCGGAAAAAAGCGATGTGCCGATCACATTGCTTTTTGATAAGTCGTGCGCCTGAAATGTCAAACTGCAAAACTCAGCGGCAATCACAAGCGCCTTCGCCTTCGGAAACGCCCGGCAATAATCGGCCGCCCGAGCAAGGCCCGCTGCCCCGCCCGCACAGCCAAGCCCCCAAACCGGCACCCGCACGGCGGAAGGAGAAAACGGCAGTACGTTCATCAGCCGCGCCTCGATGCTTGGCGTGGACAAACCGGTCGTTGAGATGTAAAACAGCGCATCGACCGCCTCATGCGGAACCGGGCCGGCGGGAGCATTATGCAAACAGTTGTTGGCTGCCTCGCCGCTGTAGCGAACGGCGCTGTCGATGTACACCTCATTTTTCTCCCCGAAACCATGTGGCTCGCTGTACCAAACAAGCGGCTTAACAAACGTGCGCGTACCGATGCCGCCGTTGTCAAACGCCTGCAGCAACCGCTCGGCGCGCGCGAGGCGTCCGGCAAACAGACCGGCGACATGCCGCTTCACTTCGTCTTGGGAAACGATATATGGCATCTTTGCCGTGCCGATCGATAAAAGGGTCGGCATACAAACACCTCGGTTTGTTCCTCTTTTCGTTTAGGATGCGCAAGCAAGCAAACTGTATGCAGACAAACAGGCATCCCGTGTGTCTTATCATTTGGAAACCGCTGATCATCCAAAAGGGCGGGAACATGCAAAAAACAGGCGCGGACAAAGCCGGCCTGTCTTTTCAGGAAGAACAACCGTCTCAAGCGAGGAGTTTAACTGAGATGTTTAGCGTTATTTCGCTTTCAAAGCGCGGATTTCGCTCTCATGCTCAAGTAGATGCAACGCGAGGGATTGAAGAACGAGCTCTTGCCTAGCTTGTCCGGTGATGATTTCATCGATTTTCTGCTGCGTTTGGGCAACGGTTTGCTTGATCGTTAACACGTCTCGAAGCGTTTCTAATGTCTCCACGACGGCTTGCCGAATGAACGGCAATTCGGCGACATCTTCTTTCGTCGCCATCGTCTGCTCGATGCGCTCGACGCGTTCTTCCATGCGCCCGACGCGCGCATCCAACGACGCCACGTCCTCCCGCACGGCCACCACCGTTTGTTCCAGTTGCCCGATGCGTTCGTTCGTCTGCGCCACGTCTTCTTTCGTCGCCATCGTCTGCTCGACGCGCTCGACGCGTTCTTCCATACGCCCGACGCGCACATCCATGTGCTCAACGCGTTCTTCCATGCGCCCGACGCGCGCATCCAACGACGCCACGTCCTCCCGCACGGCCACCACCGTTTGTTCCAGCTGCCCGATGCGTTCGTTCGTCTGCGCCACGTCTTCTTTCGTCGCCATCGTCTGCTCGACGCGCTCGACGCGTTCTTCCATACGCCCGACGCGCACATCCATGTGCTCAACGCGTTCTTCTATGCGCCCGATGCGCGCGTCCATGTGCTCAACGCGTTCTTCTATGCGCCCGATGCGCGCGTCCATGTGCTCAACGCGTTCTTCTATGCGCCCGACGCGCACATCCAACGACGCCACGTCCTCCCGCATGGCCACCACCGTTTGTTCCAGCTGCCCGATGCGTTCGTTCGTCTGCGCCACGTCTTTTTTCACCGCAGTCATCGTCTGTTCAAACCGCTCGATGCGCTCATTCGCTCGGGCGATGTCGGCCTTCGTTGCCATCTCCGCCCGCATTTGCCGCAGCTCGTCAAACAGGCGCACCACCCATTCGTCCACGGTTTCACCTCCTTTTCCCTTTCCATTATATCATTGCGCTTCCACCATCTTCTACTCTTTTCTCTACGAATCGACACGCGAACAAAAAGCCATCTTCGTTTCCCAAGCTGATCGCGGGAGACGAAGACGGCGATGAAATCGATGACCTTCACACGTTTACGAGATTTTTTGTTCCTGCAGCGGCAAGGTAGCTGATTTTCTCGCCTTGCCGAGATGGAAGACGGCGTTTAAGAGGATAGCGGTCATGCTGCCAGCGACGATGCCGCTATCCGTCAAAATGCGGAGGCCGGCCGGCAGTTCAGCAAACAAGTTCGGCACCGCTGTCACCCCGAGCCCCACGCCGATCGAGCAGGCGATAATGAGCAAGTTTTCTTGCACCGTCAAGTCAACTTGGCTTAACATTTTCACGCCGTAGGCGATGACCATGCCAAACATGGCGAGCATCGCCCCGCCGAGCACTGGGGCTGGAATGATTGTCGCCACAGCCGCGATTTTCGGCACAAATCCAAGCAAGATGAGAAACAGAGCGGCGGCGTAAATGACGTTTCGCGTTTTCACGCCTGACAATTGAACGAGGCCGACGTTTTGTGAGTATGTCGTATACGGGAACGCATTCAGCAACCCGCCGACGATGATTGCCAGCCCTTCGGCGCGGTAGCCGCCCGCCAAATCCTCATCCGTCAGCCGGCGGCGGCAAATGTCAGACAAAGCGAAGTAGACGCCGGTCGATTCGACGAGGCTGACGATGGCAACCAACACCATCGTCAAGACGGCCGGGCCATGGAACGACGGAACACCGAAATAAAACGGCTGCGGCAGATGAACCCACGACGCTTCGGTGACAGCCGTCCAGTCCACTTTTCCCATCGCCGCCGCGGCAGCGGTGCCGACGGCCATCCCAAGCAAAATGGCAATGGAGCGAACGAAGCCTTTGAAGCAGCGGTAGAGCACAACAATGAGCGCGAGCACGCCAAACGACAACGCCAAGTTGGCCGGGGCGCCGAAATCCTTCGCCCCTTGCCCCCCAGCCATATTGTTCACGGCCGCCGGGATGAGCGTCAAGCCGATCACCGTGACAACCGAACCGGTGACAACCGGCGGGAACAGCGCCCGCAGCTTGCTGAAATACGGACTGATGAGCACGACGACAAGTCCGGCGCAAAGGATCGACCCATACACGGCCGGCATTCCGTATTGCCCGCCGATGGCGATCATCGGCCCCACCGCTGTAAACGTACAGCCGAGCATAACCGGCAAGCCGATGCCAAACCACTTATTTTTCCATACTTGCAGCAATGTCGCGATGCCGCATGTCAATAGGTCAACGGCCACTAAATACGTAAGCTGCTCTCCCGACAGCTGAAGCGCACCGCCGACGACAAGCGGGACGACGATCGCCCCGGCGTACATCGCCAACACGTGCTGGATGCCTAATGACCCGACTTGCCACCATTTCATTTTCATCCGTTCATCACCCCTTCGTGAAATCGAATGACGCCATCCGTAAGCGAGCCGATGCGAGCGAGCGAAACGACGCGGAATCCGCGCGAACGAAGCAGCCGGCCGCCGTCTTGAAATGCTTTTTCAATGACAATGCCGATGCCAACGACATCCGCTCCTGCTTGATGGACGACTTCCACCATCCCGAGCGCCGCTTGACCGTTGGCTAAAAAGTCGTCGATAATCAGCACCCGGTCGCTGCTATCCAGTAGCGGCCTGGAAACAATGATCTCGTTCGTTTCCTTTTTCGTAAAAGAATACACTTCTGCGCGATACACTTCACGGGTCATCGTCAACGGACGCCGCTTGCGTGCAACGACAAGAGGAACACCAAGTTCATAGGCAGCCATAAGTGCCGGGCTGATGCCCGATGACTCAAGCGTCAGCACTTTCGTCGGCCGCTCACAGTGAAACTTGGCGGCGAACTCCTCCCCAATCCGCTTCATCAAATGCGGGTCGACTTGATGGTTTAAGAAGCGGTCGACTTTGAGCACTCCGTCCGTGACAACCTCCCCTTCAGCGACAATTTTTTCGAGCAATTCGCGCATACCGATTCCCTCCAATAAAAAAAGCTTAAAAAACACCGGCCTCACCCATTCCATGAGTCAGGCAATGTCTTTTAAGCCAAAAGCAAACAGAAGGCGCAAAGCGGCCATGGCCGACTCCCTTCCGACATTGCCACTCATAGTCAGCCGATTTACGGTCGGCTGGTAGAGACTCGCAAGCCGTATTCTTGCGATTATATGAGTGAGTCAGCGTGATTCAGTTATTAGCAGTATACCATGACCAGCGGCAGTTGAGAAGCGTTTTTTGCTAAAAAGACGAACGTTAAAGTATAAAAAATATGGATTATTCGTTTTTATTCCTTTGCTGATACGAATCCGCCGGTTTGATTTTTCACCCAGTTAAGAACAAAACCGTTTCTATATAGACGCAATTTGAAGCTTTACCATTTGCATCCTTTCCGAAGATTTGACCCGACTGTCGGGCGACCGAACAACGCCGCTTCCAGGCCCATCGATGGGTCTGTGAAGCAAAGGGTTGTTCGGTCCTCCGTCAGTCGAAAATGGACAAACCGCTTTTCCGTCAAGGATCTGTTCAACTTCTTCGTTGCATCTATATAGTTGCACCCGACCGAAGAGCAATCATTCGTTGCAGCTCCTTTTTCCTCCCATCTTTTTCATACATTTTTCACAATCGTCACCATTTGTTCAAACTTCCCGCGCCGTTTTTGTGAGAAAAGTCACTGTTGCCACAGTTTCCTACAGTTATGATAGTGTCAAAGCAGGGAAATCCGCCGGTTGGCGCGCCTGCCTCACCGATGTGATGGGGGATGAATTCAAAAAAGAGGAGGGAGACAACATGACAAAACCAGAGTGGACAAAACCGACCGCGACGATCCGGCAAACAAAAAAAGAGAAAGAGCCGGCGCTCGGCGGCACGCTGGCGTCTGTGTTTTTGCTCGGCTTTTTCATCATTTTCGCCTGGGTCAGCGTCTACTTGTTATTTTTACACCGCCTGTAAGCGGCAAGGGAGGGACTGGATATGCACATTCATAAATACGAAAAAATTTGGCTGACGTTCGGCATCGGCTGTCTCGTTGTCTTTTTAACCGTCGTCGGCGTGAGCGCTTTCGCTGCCGGACAGCAGCCGCCAAGCTACCTGACGACGATCGATCCAGAGAAAGTGGACACGACCCCGCCATTCAATCAGCCTGGGCTTGTCAAAAAAGGAAATAACGAGTACGAACTAAACATTGTTGTCGCGGCGTTTTCCTTTACGCCAAATGCCATCGAAATTCCAAAAGGAGCGAAAGTGACGATTAACGTCACCTCGAAGGATGTGATCCATGGATTTCAAATTCCAGGAACAAACATCAACATGATGGTCGAACCTGGCTACGTCAACAGTTTGACGACGACGTTTGATGAGCCCGGCGAATATACGATTCTCTGCAATGAATATTGCGGCGCCGGCCACCATATGATGACGGCGCGCATTAAGGTGGTGGAGTAACATGGTACAATCGTTGGAAAAAGTCGATCGCCGCGACGCCAAACTGGCGCTGGCGCATTTAGCTGTCGCTTTTGTTGCTCTCGCATTAGGCGGCTTCGCCGGCCTGTTGCAAACGCTCGTCCGTTCCGGCAAGTTTGAACTGCCGGCCGGCATCAGCTATTATACGATTTTAACGACGCACGGCGTCCTGCTTGGTCTTGTATTGACGACGTTTTTCATTATCGGCTTTCAGTTTGCTGCCGTCTGCCGCACGACCGGAGCGCTTTCGAGCAGTTCGCGCCGGTTTGGCTGGACCGGCTTTTGGATGATGACGATCGGAACGGCCATGAGCGCTTTTTTCATTCTTACTGGGCAAGCGGCCGTATTGTACACATTTTATGCACCGCTGCAAGCGCACGCCGGCTTTTATATCGGCCTGACGCTTGTGGTCGTCGGCAGCTGGGTGAGCGGTTTTGCAATGTTTGCCCATTATGCACGCTGGCGGAAAGCGCACCGCGGCGAAGCGAGCCCGCTGTTGACATTTATGTCGGTGACAAATATGGTATTATGGCTCGTCTGCACGCTCGGTGTCGCTGCGACCGTCGTCTTTCAGCTTATTCCGTGGTCGCTTGGGCTCACCGACCGGGTGAACGTGCTATTGAGCCGGACGCTGTTTTGGTATTTCGGGCATCCGCTCGTTTACTTCTGGCTGCTGCCGGCGTATATGGTTTGGTACGCCGTCATTCCGAAAGTGATCGGCGGCAAAATCTTCTCTGATTCGCTCGCACGGCTGGCATTTATCTTGTTTTTGCTCTTTTCGATTCCGGTTGGTTTTCACCATCAGTTGCTCGAGCCAGGGATTTCGCCGTTTTGGAAATACGTGCAAGTCGTCTTGACGTTTATGGTCATCATTCCATCGTTAATGACGGCATTCGCCATGTTTGCGACGTTTGAATCATATGGCCGCGCGCAAGGGGCAACCGGCTTGTTTGGCTGGTGGCGGAAACTGCCGTGGGGAGATGCGCGCTTTTTCGCGCCGTTTGTCGGAATGCTGTTTTTCATTCCGGCCGGCACCGGCGGGATTATTAACGCCTCGCATCAACTCAACCAAGTCGTCCATAACACGATTTGGGTGACCGGCCACTTCCATCTGACCGTGGCTACAACTGTCATCCTTACCTTTTTTGGTGCGTCGTACTGGCTCATCCCGCATTTGACCGGCCGGGTGATGACGAAGGCGATGAACCGCCTCGCCATCATTCAAACGATCGTTTGGGCCGTTGGGATGACGTTTATGTCCGGCTCGATGCATTTTGCCGGCTTGCTTGGAGCGCCAAGACGTTCAGCGTTCTCGACGTACGGCAATTCGCCGCAGGCGCTCGAATGGATTCCGTATCAAATCGCACAAGCTGTCGGTGGAACGATCTTATTCATCGGCATCATTCTCATTCTCGTCATCGTCATCAACTTGGCATTTTTCGCCCCGAAAGGCGAAACGGAATTTCCGGTCGCCGAAGCGGCCGCCCCGCAGGAACGGGCCGCACTGGCGCTTGAAAACTGGAAACTTTGGATCGGCCTTGTCGTTGCGCTTATTTTGATCGCGTATACGGTGCCGCTGATCGACATTATCCAAAACGCCCCGCCGGGGTCGAAAGGATACAAACTATGGTAAAGCCATCCCCCCTCTTCGCTGCTAAAGAGGGGGGATTCGTTTATAAGCAGTAAATCGCCTTATATTTTTCTTCCAAATATTGAATGAGGTAATCGGCTTTCAGCGGTTCGCCCGTCGCATCGCGCACGAGGTCGAGCGGCTTTTTCGTTTTGCCGAACCGGTGAACGTTGGCGGTCAGCCATTCACGAATCGGTGTGATGTTCCCTTCCTCAAGCAATCGGGCAACATCCAGCTCTTTTTCAAGCGCTTGTTTGAATTGCGCCGCGTACATATAGCCAAGCGCGTACGACGGAAAATAGCCGAAGCTGCCGCCTGACCAATGGACGTCCTGTAAAACACCGACCGAATCGTTGTGCGGGCGGATGCCGAGATACTGTTCGTATTTCTCGTTCCATACGTCCGGCAAATCAGCAGCTTCAATCTCTCCAGCAAACAGCTGCTTTTCTATTTCATACCGAACAATAATGTGAAGCGGATACGTCAGTTCGTCAGCCTCAATACGAATCAACGACGGCTTCACCTCATTGATCGCCCGGTAAAACGCATCAAGCGAAACGCCTGCAAACTGTTCCGGCGCGTATCGCTGCAAACGCGGATAATGCCGTTTCCAAAACGACAGATGGCGGCCGATCATATTTTCAAAAAAAAGCGACTGCGATTCGTGAATGCCCATCGACGCCCCACTCGCGAGCGGTGTGCCGACAAGTGTTGCAGAAATGTGCTGTTCATACAGCGCGTGGCCGCACTCGTGGATCGTGCCAAAAACAGCGGTGCGGAAATCGCGTTCATCGTAACGTGTCGTAATGCGGACATCATTCGGATTGAGTCCAATTGCAAACGGATGAATCGTCTCGTCAAGCCGTCCCTTTCCGAAATCGTAGCCGAGTTCGACAAGCAGCTCCAACAGAAAGGCGCGCTGCTTTTCCTTTGGAAACGTCGCAAATAAAAATGATGTATCCGGCTGATCGGTGGCAGCAGAAATGGCGTGCACAAGCGGAACGATGCGCTCGCACAATTGACCGAACAATCCGTCAAGCAACTCGACCGTCATGCCTGGCTCGTACTGATCGAGCAGCGTATTATACGGATGCCCTTCATACCCCCAATAGCCGATAAAGCGGCGCTGAAACTCGATGATTTGTTCCAAATACGGACGAAAACGGTCAAAATCAGCGGCCGCTCTCGCTTCTTCCCACACGCTTTCCGCCTTTGAGCAGAGCACAACATACTGCTTATACTCCTCGACCGGAATCTTTTTATTTCGTTCATATTCTTTTTTGCATTCGTTGAGCGTATGCCGCGTCACTTCATCAAGCTGTTCGTAAATCCCTTTCGGTGACAGCTTGGCGATAAACGCTGCCATTTCCTCTGACGTTGACATGTTAAACGCTTCTTCCGACAGCATGCCGATCACTTCGGAACGCTGCTCCACCCCTTTTTTCGGAGCGCCGGTCCGCAAATCCCAATACATTAAATTGATGGCCTCATGATACCCCATCATTTTTTTGACATACTGCAAAAACTGTTCTTCTATTCGCTTCACCATGCTCAGTCCCCCTATTCGCTTTGGATGGCCCTATCATCATTTCCATAACTAGGTGCTCTTTTCCTCCTTGATCGCGAAGAAACGCCGTTTTGGGGCAAAAAAAGAGGGAAGAATGCTATTCTTCCCTCACGGACGTCGGCAAGACGTCTTTGATCGCAGCGATCACCTGCTTGTCTTCCTGGTCGGTGACAAAAATGGAGACGATGCCGCGATCGTCGCGCGTGCGGATGAGCCGTCCAACCCCTTGGCGGAGACGGAGAAGCATATACGGCACATCGACGTCCCAAAACGAATCGCTGTATGCCTTCCGCTTCGCCTGAAACACCGGATCATTCGGCGGGTACGGCAGCGACCAAATGATGACGTTGGACAGCGACGGTCCCGGAATGTCCAGCCCTTCCCATAAATGTTCCGAACAAAGCACCGTCTCTTCGGTGCGCTGGAACTCGGCGACTAAATCGCTTATCTCGCGATCACCTTCAAACAAAAACGAAAACGGTTCGCCCGCTGCCATTTCTTTGAACTGAAGCAATTCCTCGCGCGTCGGGAACAAGATGAGCGCCCGCCCGCCCGTTTCACGCAATTTTTCAAGCGCATAGGCGTATTTTTCAGCAAACAGCGTCTCATCGGCGCGAAACGTCGGCATGTAAACCGTCATTTGTTCGTCATAGTCGAACGGCGATGGCACACTGAACGATAAATATTCATCAATGCCTAAGCTGTCGGCCATATATTGGAACGACTTGCCGTTCGATAGCGTCGCCGATGAGAAGATAAACGGCATGCGCTTCGCGAACACTTTTTCGCGCAGCACTTCCTGCACGGTGCGCGGCATGACGACCAGCGTCGCCTCTTGGCGCGACGACTCGAGCCATGCGATGGCATCGGCGCTCGTTAAAAACAAATCGAGCAAATAATGAATTTGGTCTAAGTATTCATCAACGATATTGAGCTGATAATGGTCAATCGTATACGTTTCGCTTTCAAACACGAGCTCGTTGCCGATTGTAACGACTTGGTCGCGCAGCCGCTCCGCCCATTGCTCGAGCTTCAGCGACGGCGAAATTTCTTTCCGGTTCGAGCCGGGGACGTCTTTCGCGCACGCTTTCAGCTCGGCAAAAAAGCGTCCGCTCGTCTCGATGGTTTCTTCAATTAAATAGGCGAGCTCTTCGCGAATATCGTTTTCGAGAAGCCGTGTCAGCAACATCTCAAGCGTCGTTTCCTTCATCCGGTACGTAAGCGCCTTTTGCGCGGCAAACTCAAGCAAGTGTCCCTCGTCAAACACGACGCAGCTCGCCTCAGGCAAGAGCGGCAGCTGCCCTTCCCGCTTACGCGCCTCATACGTCCATACATGTTCCATATAAAAGTCGTGCGAACAGACGATCAAATCGGCGGCCTTCCGATAATAGTCGCGCCAAAGCGTCTGGCCGCAGCGGTGGCGCTTTTCGCACGTAAAGCAATCTTGAAACGGGTCCCAGGCGATTTTTTTCCATTGTTCGTCCGTTAAATGAGCGTATTCTTTCCGATCGCCGTAGCGATAAAATGACTGCATTGTTTTATTGTCATGGACGAAAGCTGGGAGCTCGTCATAAATTCGTTCATATAGCTCGATATCGTCATCGTCATATGTAGTCGCTTCTTCGAGCTTATTTAAACATAAATATTGATCCGGCGATTTCGCCAGCCGGACATCGATATGCAGCCCGAGTACATCGGACAGTTTGGCGATATCGCCTTCTTTTTTCACGAGCTGCTCAATAAGCGTCTCGTCCGCGCAGGCGATGATAGCCGGCTTGCCGGTATAGCGGGCATAGCAAATCGCATATAGCAAGTAGACGATCGTCTTCCCTGTGCCGACTCCGGCTTCAGCGAACATCACCTTTTTCTCGCGAAATGCGCGCTCGAGCTGGAACGCCATATAAATTTGCTCATCGCGCAGCTCAAAGCCGGCCTCCGGCAAAATATCGTAAAAGACATCGCCGATCCACTGGCTCAGCTTATCAAAAAAGTTTTCGTTTTTTTCTAATAGAAACGGATAACGATTATGGCTCATCGCCGCCACCCCTCCAATTGGCATAAACTCCCCCGGCATCATCATACATAAGCGCGCAACCACACTGTTGCGCGCCTTACTTCTAGTAACAAGACAATATCTAGTAACAAGACAATATTATGATGGATGGCCATCGAGAAGTCAACTTCTAGCCTCGACGCGGCGGCCGCGGCCCCCAATATTGATAGTAATGCGTCTCAATGAAACCGTTAAACAGCTTGCGCCGCTTCGTTGCCGGACGCCCGTAATGGGCTTCAAAGCCGCGATGGGCGGTTAAAATGTACACTGACCATGTGTCTAAGGCGGCAAAGGCGCGGCCGATGGCACGGTAAAGGGCTTCGACTTCCCGCTGTTCGCCGAGCCGTTCGCCGTATGGCGGGTTGCTGACAATCACTCCGTACGATTTGTCTGTCCGAAACTGTTCCGCCCGTCCCGTTTGAAAAGAAATGAGATCGGCCAACCCCGCTTCGGCCGCATTCGCCCTAGCCATTTCCACCATCTGCGGGTCGAGGTCAATCCCGCAAATATCGAGCAGCTCATCATAGCGCGCCATATCTTCCACTTCTTGGCGCGCCTTCTCCCATGCGCACTCCCCGATCCACGGCCATTGCTCGGAAACGAAATCGCGGTTAAACCCTGGAGCAATGTTTTGGCCGATGAGCGCCGCCTCGATGGCGATCGTGCCCGAACCGCAAAACGGATCGACAAACGGGCGATCCGGCGTCCAGTTCGTGAGCAGCACTAACGCGGCGGCAAGCGTTTCCCGAAGCGGCGCTTCCCCTTGGCGGGCGCGGTACCCGCGCTTATGCAGCCCGACGCCGCTTGTGTCGATCGTCAATGTGGCAATATCTTTATGAAGGGCCACTTCAACGCGGTAAAGCGGGCCGGTTTCCGGGAACCATGATAGACGGTAGCGCTCTTTTAAACGTTCGACGATTGCTTTTTTGACGATGGCTTGGCAGTCGGAAACGCTAAACAACGCCGACTTCACCGATTTCCCGATGACCGGAAACTCCGCGTCTTTCGGCAAATAATCGGCCCACGGCAGCGCCTTCGTTTGTTCAAACAGTTCCTCAAACGTTGTCGCTCGAAACTCACCAACCTTCAGCTTTACACGGTCGGCAGCGCGCAGCCAAAGGTTGGCGCGGCAAATGGCGAGCGCATCGCCTTCGAACGTCACTTTGCCGTTCTCCACTTGACATTCGTAGCCGAGCCGGCGCACTTCTTCGGCCACAACTGACTCGAGCCCCATCGCGGCTGTGGCGATGATGGAAAATGATTTCATTCTGTTCCCCCTCGCAAACGGTATGTATCTCCGTTAATTGCACATACTTCCATTATATCCATTTAGCTGTGAAAACCACGCACACGAAAAGCCCTCCTTCATGCAGGAGGGCTTTTCACGCTTCCATCACCACGTTAATCATGTTCTGTAAGCCATGTTCTGTACCTTCGTACTGCCAGCGGCTTTGCGCCTCGTACTCCGGCGGTAATCATCTATCTACAGGCAGCATGTGCCGCCTGTCCTTCCCTCCGTTCATTTCCTTCGGGAAGGTGCCCCTACCATCATTTGGGTTTCTCGCTCGTGGGGTTTACCGCGTTCCACCTCTAAGGTTTCCCTTAGAGCTCCGTCACTGTGGCACTTTCAGGGTAATCGAACCATATCCGCATCCGGACGTAGGTTCTTTCCCCGCCGTCAGCCCAGCCGAAGCCAGACTGCCCTAGCTTATGGATTCGCTAGGCACGAACACTACGGGCATCTCAGCACCGTGCGAGCATGGACTTTCCTCTACGGCCAAAATCGGCCGCAGCGATTACCCGAACATGATTAACGCTGCAAGCATCTTACAGTATAGTCGATTTTCCGAATGAGATCAAGAGAAAAAATTTGGAACTTGTATATACCGACCTTGTTCGCCCAGCCGCCTATTCATACAGTTTTCGGCCAAACACATGTTTTTCCAAGTTGGAAAGGCGCTGCAAAATATCGTAGTTCGTCGTCCCTGCCGGTGTGGCCGGCCGCTTTTGCAGCTCCTCGACTTGCCGCCTCAGCCGGGCATTTTCTTGGCGCAGCTCGTCAATCTCTTGCTGAAACGCCTCGTAATCTTTAATGACGATGTCCAAAAATTGATCCACTTCGTCTTGGTTATACCCCCGCATGCTTACTTTAAATTCTTTTTCCAAAATGTCTTTCGGCGTCAGTTTCACCTGATTGGCTGACATGGCTTTTCACCTCAATCCGCATTCAACAATCATCTTTCCTTTATTTTTTCAGAAATTACGCCGGTTGTCAATTGACGTTTACCTTGCCTAAGCCGCGGGAGCGGACAGCCTGACGGGACTTTCTGCCTGCACCGGAAAACCGTTTCCTCGCTAGGACGGCGCGGCCGGCAGCGCCAGCTGTCCACCGCAAAAAAACAGAAGCCGACAAAGCGGCTTCTGTTTTCACGTCTAGTAGCCAACCGGAAACGGCGGCATCGGTCCCGGACAGTACAAGTGCCGGCTGGCGGCCTGAGCAACGGCCGATTCCGTGTGCGGGAAATAATGACGATGCTCATACAAATGATGATAAACGTGCGTTGTGTGCGACGGATGAATATGCGGCACAATCGTTGCTTGGAAATGGTGTTGGACACAGCATCGAGGCGGATGGACGATCGGCGCCGTCACATATGGTGGGCAATGCATGACATCCTTCTCCTTTCATCGTCTAGGCTGTTGATTGACAATACTAGCCTATGATGAACAGGACGGACTCGTACTAGTATAGATACCCATTTTATGCCTGTTGTACAGCCGCACCGCATCTATTCCCCCACCTTGCGGCCCGGAGCGCTGCATAGCCCGGCCCCGCCATAGCTGCACTTAGGAAAACGTTCAGAGGCCGCCGCGTTAATACACATAATTGAACACGACAAACGTCAAGCCGACAACAATAAAAAAGAGGTACAAAATTTTTTTGTACATGCTCCGCATTGTGCTCTTCTCCCTGCCATCGTTTTCGTTCATTCCGATGCCATTGTACACATTTTTTGTTTTTTCTACAAGATTCGCAGCAAAAAGGCACAATTTTTCATTTTTCTGTCACATTTTGCGCTTGCCAGGGAAATGAGCGTTTCATTTCCCCACCCCATTCTTCTTGCGCGCCAGCCGCTCGAGCCGCTTGCGCCATTCCTGTTCCTCCTCTATGCCTTGCCGGCTCGCCTCAGCAAGCGACCGCCATGCTTCATACGCCATAGCGGCATAGCGGTGCGCTTCAGCCGCATTGCGGAAATGGTGCTCATATGCTTTCGAAAGCTCAAGACCGGCCTTCACCTTCCAAAGGCCGCTCCCATGATCGAATAAGTCGCGCCAAATGGCAGCCGCCTCTTCGTAACGTTTTTCTCTCCGGTGTAAAAGCGACAACTGCCATTTCGCCGCCTCCGCCTCCTTTGCTTCTTTGCCGCTCGCTTGTTCATACACGCACCGAGCGGCCGCTGTTTCCCCGACCGCTTCGAACCAACGGGCGGCGGCCAGCTGTTCCCTCGGATCAGAGAGCTGCGCCGCTTCAAGCAGCTGCATCGATAAATGAACGTAGAGCACAATGAGCGACAACACGTCATGCTCGTTATGGCGCAATACCGGCATGAGCCGCTCCGGATGAGGTGTTTGCAAAAATTCTTGATAAATCATCGGCGCTAAAAAGCCGGGGACATCATCATCCCGCTCGATATGAAGAATATGCCGCTCCACCTCCGCTAGGCGAAGCGAATCGAGCTTGTCTTTCCATAAGCGGCGGGCGGCGTGATACAAATCAAAATGACCAAACGCCGGCAGTTTCGGCACTAGATCGCGGACAAGGGTATGGCGCGTTTTCAGCCGCGGCCAGTCAAACGCTTTTCCATTATACGTCACGAGCGTCGTATAGTCGACATCCGATAAAAAGCTTTGATACAGCGCCACCTCCGCCCCCGGATGCGGCAACACGTGCTGGCGGACGATGACCCGATCATCAAGGACGCGGGCATGGCCGAGCAAAAACATGACGGTTCCCGCTCCGCTTGAGAGCCCCATCGTTTCCGTATCAAAAAAGAATAAGTCGCCAACAGAAAACCCGCGGCACGAGAGCGGATGGGAAAACGCTGCTTCCTGCCAGCGCCGGTGCACGTCATACAGCGCCCCGAGCCGGTAGCGGCCGCGCTCGTAATCAAGCGGGTGCACCGTCTCCCGGATGAGGCAATAATCACCGGCAAACCAATACGGCTTAACCCCGTATTCGCGCCAAACGTCAGCAAACGGCACATCTGTCGCCTCACGTTCGCCCGCTTCTCCTTTACTTTCTTCGCTTTCCGTTTTCCTTTTATGCCGGGCGGCAAGCAGCTCTTTCCATTGCGATAACTTCGGTTTCATTTGTCCGATCGCCCTCCTTTCCGTTCGCTCCCTTCTATTGTTGCGTGCGAACGCGTAAAACCGGCCCATTTTTCTCCGCTTAAAAAACATTCAAGCCCGGCGGCGCTCATCATTCTTCGCAGGAGCGAGGCGAAACAGGCGAACCCCCTGCAAGCTGTTCGGTCAAAAACTGAATAAGCTCTCGTTTCACCGGCCGCCCTGCCGTCTCAGAAACGCCGATGCATGATGGGCAGCCGTCGGTGCACGGGCAGCGCTTCACCCATTCCTTTACGTTTTCGAGCATTTCCTCATACCGTTCAAATACAGCTTCCGATAAGCCGATGCCGCCCGGATAGCGGTCATAAAGAAAAATCGTCGGCCGCCCGGAGTGCGGCGCCTTCAGCTGCGGGACGACATGAACGTCCGAACGGTCGCACATGACAAAGATGGGAACAAGATGGCCAAGCACGTTGGCGATGCCGACAAGCAGCTGTTCAAACAATGCCGGGGAAACCCTTGATGGAACTTCCTTCCATTCAAACCATGCTGCTGACGTATGAAGCGTTTCTTCCGGGAGGTGGATCGGTCCTGAGCCGATGTTTTCAAACGTCGACAGTTTCAGCTTTTTAAATATCGTCGCCATTGCCCGGACGGATACATCGCCGTAGTGCACCGCCATCAGCCCCCGCTCTTCGCTCCGGTCATCAGACAATACATCAAGCTGGACGGCCAAATTGGCATCGGTAAAATATTCGACATCAACTTGGCGGACGTACGCTTTTTTCTCTTCCCAATCAAGTTTTTCGACTTGATATTGCGTTCCTTCGTGCAAATAAATCGCTTCTTCATGGAGCAAAGTCATCGCGCTGAAGCGGTCCATTTCGCCGATGACGCGGTGGCGCGCGATATTCGAAATATCGATGATCACCACGTTCTCCTGCGCCGCCGAGCGCAAGCTGATGTTTTGCGCCGGAAAGGCGTCGCTCATCCAATGCCAGCGCCCGGCCCGTTCGTGAAGCACTCCTTGGTCGACCAAAAAATCGAGCACGTCTTCGATCTCAACGCCGCCGAACGTCTCGCCGCGCCGAAACGGAAGCTCATACGCCGCACATTTCAGATGATCGACGAGAATGAGCATATTGTCCGGATTGATGCGGGCTGTCTCCGGTGAACGGGCGAAAACGTATTCCGGATGGGAGACGATGTATTGATCGAGCGGGCTCGAGCTGGCAACCATGATGACGAGCGAGTCGCCATGACGCCGTCCGGCGCGCCCTGCTTGCTGCCACGTGCTGGCGATCGTTCCCGGATAGCCGGTCAAAATGCACGCCTGCAGCTGGCCGATATCGACGCCGAGCTCGAGCGCGTTCGTACTGACGACGCCGATAATATCCCCGCTGCGCAGCCCTTTTTCAATGGCGCGCCGTTCGTTTGGCAAATAGCCGCCGCGATAGCCGCGAATCGTCGTTTCCCCGATTCGTTCCTTCACCGCCGCTTGCAAATGGCTCAAAATGAGTTCAGCACGGACGCGGCTGCGGGCGAAGACAATCGTCGGGATGCGATTGACAAGCAGCTGCCGCGCTAGTTCCACCGCCGTTTTTGTCGCGCTTTGGCGGACGTTCATCGCCCGCTCGACGACCGGCGGGTTGTAAAATACGATATGTTTCCGTCCGCGCGGCGCCCCGTTGTTGTCAATGAGCGTCATCGGCTCGCCCGTCAGCCGCTCGGCCAGCTCTTGCGGATTGGCGATCGTTGCCGACGTACAAATAAATGTAGGGGAGCTGCCATAAAATGCGCATATCCGTTTTAAGCGGCGGATGACGTTGGCCACATGGCTGCCGAACACGCCGCGATACGTATGCAGTTCATCGATGATGACGTAGCGCAGCTGTTCAAACAGTGAAACCCATTTCGTATGATGCGGCAAAATCGCCGTGTGGAGCATATCCGGATTCGTGATGACAATATGGCCGGCTTGGCGGATTTTTTGCCGCAGCGCCGGCGCTGTATCGCCGTCATATGTATAGCTGTAAATCGGCACGCCCATCTCAGTGATCATTTCATTCAATTCATTTTTTTGATCTTGGGCGAGCGCCTTCGTCGGAAATAAGTAAAGGGCGCGGCTCTCCGGCGCTTTGGCGATCGCCTGAAGAACAGGCAAATTGTAGCAAAGCGTTTTTCCAGAAGCGGTCGGCGTTACCGCCACGATGTTTTGTCCGCGCTGCACCGCCTCGTACGCCGCCGCCTGGTGCGTATAAAGCGAGGCGATGCCGCGCGCTTCAAGTGCCGCGCGCAGCCGCGCATCGAGTTCGGCCGGAAACGGGACGGTATCGGCTTCTTTCGGTTCGATTTCATGCCAATACGCAACATTCGGGTCTTGGCGGAGCTGTTCGATCCATTCGGAAAGCGTCTGTTTTTTCACGTCGCAAGTCACCTCGTTTCTATTTTACATGCATCGTTCGCCTGTTTGCACGAAAAAAACCGCCCAACTGTTACAGCTGGACGGAATGGGCCGGCCGATGGCCAAGCCGCGCGGAGAGTTCTTTGCCGATCTGGCGCATGCGCACAGCGAGTCCGGCGATGCGGTCGTCCGTCATACGGATCGTTGGGCCGGAAACGCTGACAGCGGCAACGACGCTGCCGGTGTAATCAAAAATCGGCACAGCCACACAACGGATGCCGTATTCATTTTCTTCTAAATCGAGCGCATATCCGTTTTGCCGGACGGTGTCGAGCTCGCGGAAAAACGCCTCGCGGTCGGTGATCGTCAAATCGGTATGCTTTGGCAACCCTTTCCGGTCAATAATTTTTGCAGCGACTGCCGGCGGCAAATAAGCTAAAATCGCCTTGCCGACCGCCGTACAATGCATCGGCGCCCGCTTGCCGACTTTCGAATGCATGCGCAGCGTTTCTGTTCCTTCCAATTTTTCAATGTAAATGACTTCCCCTTGGTCATAAACGACAAGATGGACAACTTCGTTCGTTTCTTTTTCAAGCTGGCGCAAATATGGCCGCGCTTCCTGGCGCAAATCGATCGAATCAAGCAGCTTCGAGCTAATTTCCAAAAACTTGTATCCCAGCTTATACCGCTCTGTTTCCGGATGTTGCTCGATATAGCCGTATTGGGCGAGCGTCGTTAAGATGCGGTACACTGAACTTTTGTTAATGTCCATTTGTTTAGCGATTTCCGTGACGCCCAGTCCATCTTTTTTCGCACTGACGATGTCAATAATTTGAAGCGCCCGGCTGACGGATTTGACGATATTTTCTCTTTCCATTCTGTTCACCTCGATTTGTTCTCCCCGCTCGCCATTATACACGAACGGCCGGGCGTTTGCAGGCGCCGCTGCAGACACAGTGTATAACGTCGGGCGTTAGGCCGGGGCACGCCGCTTCTAAACATCGGAACATAGCACGTTATCTTTGTTGAGTGGAAACAGCCGGCGCTTTCGCGGCGACGAACGTATTGCGGAGCGTGCCGATGCCATCGACTTCGCACTCAATGACTGTTCCCGGACCGACGAACTCAGCGCCGACCGGGCTTCCTGTTAAAATGACATCACCCGGCTGCAGCGTCATTACATACGATAAATACGAAATCATTTTGCTGATCGAAATAATCATCAGCTCGGTCGGGCTGTTTTGTTTTTCCTCGCCATTGACCCGCGCTTTGACCGCCACCGACCGCGGATCGAGTTCCGTTTCAATAACCGGACCGAGCGGCGTGAACGTATCGAACGATTTTCCAACCGTCCAATGGCCATCCGGGTGGAAAAATTGCGGCGCAGTAACGTCGTTGGCGACCGTATAGCCAAAAATGTACGCCCATACGTCGTCCTCGCTCACTTGTTTTGCCTCTTTGCCGATGACGACAGCCAGCTCGGATTCAAATTTCACTTCGCTGATTCCGTTCGGAATGACAATATCCGCTTCCGGACCGATCACCGATGAAGACGGTTTAAAGAAAAAAACGGGAATGTCCGGCAGTTCAGCCGGCAGCTGTTCGCGCGCCGCCACATAGTTGGCGCCAATGCCGATTACATGGCGCGGCACAAGCGGCGCTACGAACGAAACGCCGTCGCAGCGGAATACGTTTCCGGTATAATCCCAAGCAGCAAACATGTCGCCTTCAATTTCACGGATGACTTCGCCGCTCACTACACCGGCGCGAATGGCGCCCTCGGCGATAAAACGGGCAAACTTCATTGACAGTTACCCCTCTCTTACACGATTTTTTCTTTCATACTTCTCCTTGTTTCGGGCCACCCCGGTCTCAATGGCAGCGCCGGCAACAGCAGAAGCGACCGCCGACACAACGCGCTGGTCGAACGGGTTCGGAATGACGTACTCCTCGGTCAGTTCTTCCGGCTGAATGAGTCCGGCGATGGCCTCAGCAGCGGCAATTTTCATCGCCTCGTTAATTTGCGTCGCCCGCACATCGAGCGCACCGCGGAAAATGCCCGGGAACGCCAGCACATTGTTCACTTGGTTCGGCAAGTCTGATCGGCCGGTCGCCACGATGGCAGCCCCAGCTGCTTTTGCCTCATCCGGCATGATTTCCGGCACCGGATTGGCCAAAGCGAATACGATCGCTCCCCGGTTCATCGACCGAACCATCGCCGGCGTCAGCGCGCCGGCAACCGAGACGCCGATAAACACATCGGCTCCTGAAATGACCTCTTCAAGCATTCCAGAGACGCGGCGCTGATTCGTTTGTTTCGCCAATTCCTCTTTCATGGCATTCATCCCGTGTGGGCGCCCTTCATAAATCGCCCCTTTTGTGTCACAAACAATGAGGTCACCGACCCCGATCGTCAACAGCAGCTTGGCGATCGCCACCCCGGCAGCGCCGGCGCCGTTGATGACGACCCGGCAATCGGCGAGCCGTTTGCCGACGACTTTTAAGGCGTTCGTCAACCCAGCGGCGACGACGATCGCCGTGCCGTGCTGATCATCGTGAAACACTGGGATCGCCATTTCTTGGCGCAGCCGCTCTTCAATGACAAAACAGGCAGGAGCGGCAATATCTTCCAAATTGATGCCGCCAAATGTTGGCTCGAGCAGCTTGACGGTTTGGATGATTTGTTCCGGATCTTCGGTGTCCAAGCAGATCGGCACCGCATCAATGCCGGCGAACGCTTTAAACAAGGCAGCTTTCCCTTCCATCACCGGAAGCGCTGCCCGCGCACCGATGTTACCGAGCCCGAGCACCGCCGTGCCGTTTGAAACAACGGCGACGAAATTGCCTTTCATCGTATAATCATACATCTCATCTTCGTTGGCATAAATTTCTTTGCACGGTTCGGCCACTCCCGGCGAATAAATAACACTTAAATCATTCGCATTCACGACCGGCACTTTCACTTCAACCGACAGTTTTCCTTTTGCCTGTCGATGGACAAACAATGCTCGTTCCCGCAAATTTTCCATAGCCGATCCCTAGCTACTAACCTCGTCCCATCGATGCCGCCTTTGTGCTGCTTCGCGTTCTGCAGCCGGCCAGTAGCAACTAGGAGCTGCCTCCTTTCCGATTATTTTTAGAATTTTCTGATTGTTATGAGTAGGAAGGAACAAGGGCACTCAGCCCCTGTTCCGGAGCGACAAGTCGCTTATTGCTGAACGGCGGCAAACTTCGCTTTCGCCTCATGGCGGCGGCGGTGCAAAATCGGCTCCGTATAGCCGTTTGGCTGTTCATAGCCGAGGAAGATGAGATCGCATGCCGCTTGGAATGCCACCGAATCATCATAGTTTGGCGCCATCGGCCGGTAGTTCGGATCGCCGGCGTTTTGTTCATCGACGACTTTCGCCATTCGCTTCAGCGTCTCGAGCACTTGCTCTTTCGTGCAAATGCCGTGGTGGAGCCAGTTGGCGAGAATTTGGCTCGAAATGCGGAGCGTCGCCCGGTCTTCCATCAGTCCGATGTTATGGATGTCCGGCACTTTCGAGCAGCCGATCCCTTGGTCAATCCAGCGGACGACATAACCTAAAATGCTTTGGCAGTTGTTGTCGAGCTCTTCTTGGATTTCGTCCGCCGTCCATTGCGGGTTGTTGACGACCGGAATTTGCAAAATGTCATCGCGGTAATCGTTCCGGCCGTTAGCCAGCTCGTTTTGTACAGCGGCAACGTTCACCTGATGGTAATGGAGCGCATGGAGCGTGGCGGCTGTCGGCGACGGCACCCATGCCGTATTGGCGCCTGCTTTGAGCTGCGCTCCTTTTTGCTTCAGCATTTCTGCCATCAAATCCGGCATCGCCCACATTCCTTTGCCGATTTGCGCCCGGCCGCGGAAGCCGGCGGCAAGCCCAACGGCGACGTTCGATTTTTCATACGCCTGCAGCCAAGTCGATGATTTCATCTCGTTTTTGCGCAGCATCGGCCCCGCTTCCATCGACGTATGAATTTCGTCTCCGGTCCGGTCGAGGAAGCCGGTGTTGATAAAAATGATGCGGTCGCGCACTTGGTAAATGCAGTTTTTCAAGTTGAGCGACGTCCGCCGCTCCTCATCCATGACACCGATTTTAATCGTATTCCGCTTGAGGCCGAGCATATCTTCGACGCGGTCAAACAGCTCGTTGGCAAACGCCACTTCCGCCGATCCGTGCATTTTCGGCTTGACGATGTAAATCGAACCTTTGCGCGAGTTCAAGTAACGCGTGTTGCCGATCAGCGAATGTTTCATAATCAAGCTTGTAATCACCGCATCGATGATCCCTTCATGCACTTCTTCGCCGTTCGCATCCAAAATGGCGTTGTTTGTCATCAGATGGCCGACGTTGCGCACAAACATGAGCGAGCGGCCCGGCAGCACAAGCTCTCCGCCATCCGGCGTTTTATATACGCGGTCCGGATTCAAGGCACGCGTCAACAGTTTCCCGTTTTTCTCAAACGTCGCTGTCAAATCACCTTTTATCAAACCAAACAAGTTGCGGTACACGACCACTTTATCCTCGGCATCGACAGCTGCGACCGAATCTTCGCCGTCCATAATCGTCGTCACGGCCGCTTCTAGGACAATGTCTTTGACCCCGGCTTGATCCGTTTTTCCGACCGCATGCTCGCGGTCGATTTGAATTTCAATGTGAAGGCCATTGTTCTTCAGCAACACCGCTGTCGGATGTTGCGGGTCGCCTTGGAAGCCGACGAATGTTTCCGGCTCTTTCAGCCCTGTTGTCGCCCCGCCTTCTGTCGTCACGACAAGCTGCCCGTCAACAATGGCGTACTGGACAGCGTCTTTATGGGAATATTGCGCCAGCGGCACCGCTTCATCTAAAAACTGCCGCCCGTAGGCGATGACTTTCGCTCCGCGAACCGGGTTATACGATGAACCGCGCTCGGCGCCGTCTTCTTCACTGATGGCGTCCGTGCCATACAACGCATCATACAAGCTGCCCCAGCGGGCGTTGGCAGCGTTTAATGCATAGCGGGCGTTCGTCAACGGAACGACGAGCTGCGGCCCGGCTTGCACGGCAATTTCATCATCGACATTGTCGGTCGTAATCTCAAAGTCCTCGACTTCCGGCTCCAAATAGCCGATGTCTGTCAAAAACGCTTTATATTCGTTAAAATCAAAGCGGCCGCGATGCGCTTTATGCCACTCATTCAATTTTTCTTGAATTTCGTCGCGGCGGGCGAGCAATTCTTTGTTGCGCGGCGTCAAGTCGGAAATGAGCGCGCCGAAATCGCTCCAAAACTTGTCTTGATCCAACCCGCTGTTCGGCAGAAGCTCCTCGTTGACAAAGTCGTACAACACTTTGGCGACTTGGATGTTCCCTTTTTGTACGTATTCGCCCATTATTCTCTTCCCCTCTCTTGTTTCTTATTACGAAACATCGTTTCTCAATTTCTCTAAAAAGATGATACCATGAAACGAAATGACTGGCAATCGTTTTCAAAAAATTTTCATTTCACTGTCGACGGCATCTTTGTCTCTACACAACGTCCCGGCGTCGGGAACAGCTTGCCGGCGTTGAGCAAGTTTTTCGGGTTAAACACGTCGCGGATTGCCGTTTGCGCCAAAATTTCCTCATCAGTGAAAATGAAGCGCATCTCTTCTTTTTTCTCAATGCCAACGCCATGTTCCCCTGTAATTGATCCGCCGACCGCCGCGCACGCCTTGAGGCATTCGCTTCCGGCGGCAAGCGCCCGCTCCGTCTCCCCAGGCTTGCTCGCATCAAACAGCACAAGCGGGTGCAAATTGCCGTCGCCGGCGTGGAAAATGTTTGCGATTCTCAGTCCATACTTGCGGCTGATATCGGCGATTTCCCGCAGCACTTCCGGCAGACGGCTGCGCGGAATGACGCCATCTTGCACTAAATAGTCAGGCGAAATCGCCCCCATGGCGCCAAAGCCGGTTTTCCGGTTCGCCCACCAGCGGGCCCGCTCTTCCTCTGACTGGGCGACTTTCACTTCGCGCACATGGTGGCGGCGGCAAATCGTTAAAATATCGTCGATTTGCTCGTCAATCCCGGCGGAAATGCCGTCCACTTCAATGAGCAACAGCGCGGCGATGTCTTTCGGATGGCCGACTGGAAACGCGGCCGCTTCAACCGCCTCGATGGCCGTCTGGTCCATCATCTCCAGCGCCGCCGGCACGATTCCAGCGGAAATGATGTCGGAAACGGTCTGGCTCGCATCTTCCACTTCGTCAAAATAGGCGAGCACCGTCTGTTTGGCCTCGGGATTTTTCAGCAGACGGACGGTAATTTTCGTCACGATGCCAAGCGTCCCCTCCGATCCGGTCAACAACCCGAGCAAATCGTAGCCGGGCGGGTCGGGGACGCCGTTTGCGCCGATTTCAATCACTTCGCCGTTCGGCAGGACGACTTCAAGCCCCAAAATATGGTTCGTCGTCACCCCATATTTCAAGCAATGGGCGCCGCCGGCGTTTTCCGCGACGTTGCCGCCGATCGTGCAGCAGTATTGGCTTGACGGATCGGGCGCATAGTAATAGCCGCGGTGGGCGACCGAGTTCGTCAACTTCAAGTTGACAAACCCCGGCTCGACGACGGCGCGCCGGTTTTCGAGATCGACGTGCAACAGCCGCTTCATCCGCGTTAGGCTGATGACGACTTCGCCGTTTAGCGGAATCGCCCCGCCGCTTAACCCCGTGCCGGCGCCGCGGGCGAGAAACGGCAGTTCGTGCTCATGGCAATATTTGACGACCGCCGCCACTTCCTCGGCGCTGTTTGGGAATACGACTGCCTTCGGCAAATGGCGATGGACGGTAAAGCCGTCGCAGTCATAGGCGATCAAGTCTTCCTTGCGGTACAAAATCGCCGTTTCGCCGACAATGCGGGCGAGCGCCCGAATGTGCGGGTCGTTCGTTGCAATGGGCCGTTTTCTCATATGCGCACGTCCTTCCCTTCCTCTTTTTGGTATGCCCAATCAAGCAGCTGCACCGTATGGACGATTTTTTGGTTCCGCCCGTGTTTCATGACGCCAAGCGCCATTTGCAGCATGCAACCCGGGTTGCCCATCGAGATGAGTTCCACATCTTGCGGCACGTTTTGCATTTTGCTCTCCAGCACCGCTTGCGCCATTTCCGGGTGGGTGATGTTGTAAATCCCTGCGCTGCCGCAGCAGCGGTCGGCGTTCGGCATGGCGACCATTTCCACGCCCGGAATGCTGTTGATCACAGCGCGCGGCTCCTGGCGGATGCCTTGACCGTGGGCTAAATGGCACGCATCATGGTACGTGAGGCGCACGTTCAGTTCTGCCTTCGGCGGCTTGAAACCCGTGTCATGCAAAAATTTGGACACATCCTCGACTTTGGCGGCAAACTGTTCCGCTTTTTCATGCCATGTTGGATCATGCCGGAACAACTCCGGATATTCCTTCAACATCGCGCCGCAACCGGCGGCGTTGACAATGACATGGTCGACCTCTTGAAACGCCTCAATGTTTTGCTTGGCGAGCTTCCGCCCCGTTTCGCGGTCGCCGGCATGAACATGAAGCGCCCCGCAACACGTCTGGTTCGGCACGATGACGACATCGTTGCCGTTACGCGTCAACACGCGGATCGTCGCCTCGTTAATGTCGGAGAACATCACGTCCATCACGCAGCCGGTCAAGATCGCGACCGTCCGCTTCGTTTCCCCTTTGGCCTTAATCAGCGGCTCACGCTTATACTTTTTCCGTACCGGCGTGCCGACTTCCGGCAAAATGGCCTCCATCTCAGCCAAATGGTCCGGCATGACCCGCAGCACCCCGGTCTTACGCGCCACCGTCTGCAGCCCGCTTTTTTGGTATAGCTTCAACAGGCGGCCAAACCAATCAAGGCGCGACGGGTGCGGGAACACCCCTTTTAAGAAAAAGTCGCTGACAAACGCCTTCCAGCCCGTGAGCGGCACCGCTTGGCGGAGCTGACCGCGCACTTGTTCAATGAGCCCGCCGACATCGACATCAGCCGGGCAAGCCGTCGTGCAGGCACGGCAATCCAAGCACGTAAAAATCGGATCGAGCAAATCAGGCGTCAACTCAAGCTTCCCTTCGCCGACCGACTTCATCAAATGAACGCGGCCGCGCGGAGAGTGCTGTTCTTCACCCGTCTGTTCGTACGTCGGGCATGATTCTAAACACATGCCGCAATGAACGCAATCAGCCCACTTGCTCGGGTCCGGCAAATCGTGAAAACGATAGTTGCCGAGGCTCGCGGTCGCACACGCCGGGCTGTCCGCCCGCTCATTCATCACTGTGCTCATCGTTAAATCCCCCCAATAAAGCGCTGATCGTTGACCGTTTTGTTTGGATCGACTTTCCGTTTGATGCCCTCAAGCAAGAAAAAGTATGATGGCTTTCCGCCCCAGACATCAATGCGCTGGCGCAGTGAAAACGGCAAATGCTTGACGACCGCATAGCCGCCCAAGCGGACCGCTGTTTGGCGCAACTCCTCAATGGCGGCGGCGACCCCCTCTTTACTGCCGCGCACATACGCCTGACAAAGCCCATGGCCCAATCCGCCGTGCGCTTCGACTTGAACGTGGCAGCGATCAGCGATTAACGCGCTTTCCCGCAAGATCGAGAGCACGTCCAAGTTAACGACGCCGATTTTCACTGCCGCTTCCACGCTGTCCCCCACGGTTGTCAGACGCCCGTTCGGCGCGATCGTGTAAAACATCCGCCAAAAAGCTTCCACCTTCTCACCGGCTAAAATGGCCATCGCAGCCGTCCTCGGACAGAGGCGTTCCACCCACTGCTCTTGATAATGGACGGCCTTTTCCACGTCTTCAAACCCGATCGCGAGCGTATAGACAGGACGTCCCGTCAACCGCTCGGCAAGCGCCGGGTTGAGCAGTTCAAAACAAACCGGCTCCATCATCGTATCAAGGAACGAAACGGCGAACGAGCGAATCTCGTGAACATCGCCGCTTGGGAACGATAACAAAACAACGCTTTCATATTTCGCGAGCGGCCGGAGCTTCAGCGTGATCTCGCTCAGCACGCCAAGCGTCCCCATCGCCCCGATAAACAGTTTGTTCATGTCATAGCCAGCGACGTTTTTCACTACTTTGCCGCCGGAGCGGATGACCGTGCCGTCCGGATACACGCTGCGCAGCCCGATGACCGAATCGCGCGCCGATCCGTAGCCAAGCCGCTTCGGCCCGCTGTCGTTCGCGGCAATCACTCCGCCGATCGTCGCTTCATCCGGCCAGAACGGATCTAACGCTACTTTTTGCCGGTGCGGGGCAAGCGCGCGCTGCAAATCACCGAACACCGTTCCCGCTTTCACGGTGACGGTCATGTCGGCGGCCGCGTGTTCGACAATGCCGGCATAGTTTTCCAAAGACAGCAAAATATCTGCCTGTTCCCGCTGCCCGCCAAACCCTCGTTTCGTGCCGCGGCCCGTGACGACGACTTTTTTGCCATGATGGTCGGCATAACGGAGCACCGCGGAGATGTCTTCTTCCGTCTGCGGGTAAACGGTCACCGCGCCGCTATTGCCAAGCGGGTGAGGAGATTCATTTGTTTTGATTTGTTCTGGACGCAAGAAAGCGCTTAACTCATCGAGCCATGTCAACGAGAGCATTGTCGCCCCTCCTTTGTTTCGCGATAGGAAACAACGTTTCTTTTTTAATTTTTAAAAAAAGCGAAACGCGCTCAACGTTTCAGCCAAATTCACCTCCTGCAGGAGGTGCCGCTACCTCTATTAAATCATTGATGACCCATTTTTTCAATGAATTTTTTGAATTTCCATATCATTTTGTTCATTCCGTCTCTTTTACCGTCACCCCGACTCGCCGCTCGAACAGTTGGATGACCGCGGACATATCCAAATCAGCGAGGCCAGCGTCCATCGCCGCCGCAAACGTTTCTTCAGCCTCGGCTCCGAGGCAGCGATTGATGCCGATTTCGTTCATGAACGCATTCGCCAAGCGCACATCTTTATGTACATACTTCACCGCCCCGCCAGGCGCGAATTGACGCGGCAGCACGAACTGCTCCATATGGCGGCGCAGCATCCGGCTGTCTCCGTAGCTTTCTTTTAGCAGCCGATACAGCTTCCCGGCGTCGAGCCCGTAAGCGACGCCGGCGGCCATCGCTTCCGCCGCGGCGACGGAATGGACGGCAACTAAATATTGATTGAGTATTTTCGCCGCACTGCCGGCGCCGCTTTCCCCTAAATATTCGACTGTTTTTCCTAACACGCTCAGAAGTGGCCGTACCCGCTCCCATGCTGCTTGATCGCCACCGACCATCATCGTGAGCGTCCCTTGTTCCGCCCCTTCCGGCCCGCCGCTGACCGGCGCATCCAAATAGGAGACGCCGCGCTGACGGGCCCATTCGGCCACAAGCCGGCTCGTCTTTGGGCCGACGGTCGTAAAATCGAGGCAAACCGCTCCCGGACGGGCCGCATCGAGAATGCCGCCTTCCCCTGTATACACATTGATGACATCATCCGGCATCGATAAGCATGTGCAAATGACCTCCGCCCCGCCGGCCAGTTCTGCCACTGTCGCCGCCTGTCGGGCGCCAAGGTTGACAAGCGGAACCGCTTTTTCTGGCGTACGGTTGTACACCGTGACATTGAATCCCGCTTCCACCAGGCGTCTGGCCATGCGCGAGCCCATCACGCCCAACCCGATAAAGCCGACATTCGTCATCGTCCTGCACCTCCTCTCATGCGATATGCTTCATACCAGGCAAAGCTCTCGCTGCTTTCCCGCGCCGGGATGTACTCGAGCCCGACCGCCCCGCTGTAACCGCGCTCCTGCAAAAACGAAAAAATGTCGCCATACGGCAGCGCCCCCGTCCCCGGCTCATGCCGCCCGGGGGCATCGGCGAATTGAACATGGGCAATGAGCGGCTCGTAAGCAGCAAACGTGGCCGCCACATCGAAGCCAAGCCGCGCCATATGATAGATGTCATACTGCAGCTTGATGTTCGGCCGGCCGAGATCGCGGATGATCGCCGCTGCTTCCGCAATGTCCGTTAAAAAGTAGCCGGGCATATCGAACGGATTGATCGGTTCAAGCATCAGCGTCAGCCCATGAACCGCAAGCGCGGCAGCCGCTTCGTCGATGCGGTGCATATACGTTTCCTTCGCCCGCTCGCGCGGCATCTCCTTCGGCACGATCCCGGCCATGCAATGAAGATGCGGCACGCCAAGCTTTAGCGCATAACGCACACCGTCCTCAAGAGCGCGGCGGAATTCATCATGACGGTCGGGGAAAATCGCGAGTCCGCGCTCTCCCTTTTCCCAATCGCCAGCCGGCAAATTGATCAACACGAGCGACAACCCGTGCTCTCCCAACTCGTCAGCCATCGCTTCCGGCGCCGCCGCATACGGGAACTGGCACTCCACAAGCGAAAACCCGTGCTGCTTCGCCTTCGCGAATCGAGCAAGAAACGGCACTTCAGTAAAAATCGTTGACACATTGACGGCAAATTTCATCCTGTGACTCCTTTCCCCCTTTTGTTCTTTTTGTTATTCTCCTTACCCTCTGTCGATTCCTGCCTCACCGCGTCTCCCCTTTCACACCGTAAAAAAACAGAAGGAGCAGCTCATCAATCAGCCGTTCGCTGTACAAAGAAACAGGGATTTTCTCTGACACGTCGCGCCATAAGTTCAAATACAAAAGCAGCGTATCAATGGATAAGTACGGGGCAATCTCTCCCTTTTCTTGGGCTTCGCGAATCATTTCGATCACCAGCGGCAGCACCCGCGTTTCGTAAAGCACATCGACCGAATGGCGAAATTCATCATCCTCCTTTATAAGGCGATGAATGAGGTCAACTTGGATTTCTCCCAACACTTTTTTCTTTTGAAAAATGATATATTTCACTTTTTCTGCAAATGAGCGGTCTTCTTTTAAAAAGGCTTCGTATTCTTCCACCTGGCGGATCATATAATCGATAAGCGTTTCGCGGACGAGATGTTCCTTGCTCCCGAAATAATTGTAAATCGTCACTGGCGACACGTTAGCCTGCTTGGCGATCATTTGGATCGTCATCCCGCGCGGATCGCTCGTCCGCAGCAACTCCAACACCGTTTGCTTGATCGCCTGTTTTTTTTGTTCCGTCCGCCTGGTAAATCCATTCATCAAAAACCACCTTCCGTCTCGCTTTTCTTTTATTTTCTTCATTCTACCCTTAATTTTAATAAAATAGAAATAAAAATTACAAAATTAATTGATAAACACTTAAATTTTAAAATATAATAGGAATGAAATGTTTTTATATAAATATTTCAAAATTTATCTCTAGGGGAGATCATGTCATGATCGAATTGCAACAGTTAACGAAAGTCTTTCCGAACGGTCGGGGCATTTTTGATGTCACCTTCACCGTCCACCAAGGCGAAGTATTCGGATTTTTAGGGCCGAACGGCGCGGGAAAATCAACAACGATCCGGCACTTGCTTGGATTTCTGAAACCGACGAAAGGACGCGCTTTCATCTATGGATTCGACTGTTGGCGAGAGTCCGTCCGCGTGAAGGCATTGGTCGGCTATTTACCGGGTGAAATCGCTTTTCCCGAAGGAATGACCGGAATGGAACTGCTTGACCTGCTCGCCGGGATGCGGCGAATGAAAACGACACGCTATCGTGATGAACTAATTGAACGGTTGCAATTAGACACCCGCCTCCCGATCCGGAAAATGTCCAAAGGAACAAAACAAAAAGTCGGCCTTGTCGCCGCTCTCATGCATAATCCCGAAGTGATCATTCTCGATGAACCAACATCCGGCCTCGACCCGCTGATGCAGCAAACGTTTATCGATCTCCTTCGCGAAGAAAAACAGAAAGGAAAAACCATCTTTTTATCTTCGCACATCTTCCCTGAAATCGAGCGGACATGCGACCGGGTGGCGATCATGAAAGACGGCCGCTTGATGGCGGTCAACGATGTTCATGAATTGCAATCGATGCAGCGGAAACTGTTCGATGTCATGTTGTCTCGTGAAGAGGAGGTTGCCCAATTGCTTTCCTCGCCGCTCGAGGTCATCCACCATGACGGCCGCCGCGTTTGCATCGCGGTGCAAGGAAACTACAATGCCTTCATTCGCGAGCTGGCCCAATACCAAGTGCAAAGTCTCGATCTCCGCACACAAAGCCTAGAAGATATTTTTATGCATTACTATGACCACCGGAGGGATGAACAATGAATGTCTCCTTATACAAACAAATGCTCAAAGCACAGACAAAAACGATCATTGGCTATTCGGCCGGATCTGCCTTTTACATCGCACTGGTGGCTGCCCTTTATCCATCGTTGGCCGACTCGAAAATCATTAATCATTATTTACAGCAGCTGCCAAGCGGGTTTCTAAAAGCGTTCAACATCACCGGTATGGGCAATTTGCTTGAATTCATCGCCGGAGAATATTACGGATTGCTGTTTCTTTTGCTCGGGTCCATTTATTGCGTTACCGCTGCCAATCAACTGCTGGCTCGGCCCATCGACCGCGGTTCGATGGCATATTTGCTTGCGACGCCGAATTCCCGGCAGACCATCGCCTTCACCCAAGCGCTCGTGCTGCTCACTGGACTAGCAGCCATCATTCTCACCTCCGCAGCGGCCGGCTTTGCTGCCGATGCATGGCTAGTCACGAATGATGCTCTGCACCAAAAACGATTTCTCGCAATCAATGTCAGTGGCTTTCTTCTCTTTTTCGCCATTAGCGGCTATTCATTTTTCTTTTGCGCCGTAGCCAATGACGAAAAACGAGCACTGTCGTTATCGGGCGGAGCCACCGTTCTGTTTTACAGCTTGGATCTCATCGGCAAACTGACTGAAAAAGCGGAATGGCTCCGATATGGATCGATCTTTGCCGCTTTCGAGCCTGGAGCCATCGCTCAAGGTCAAGCGGAATGGCTCCCATCCTGTCTGCTATTGGCAATCGGCGTTATCAGCTACACAGCGGGGATTGTCACTTTTTCCAAACGCGATTTGCCGCTTTAATGACACCATCACGGAAAAAGGGCTGCTCCTTTGGGAAGCAGCCCTTTTTTGGCGCTCAATCTTCATCGCTGGCGAAAAAACGCAAAATGTAGACAAACAAGTTGATGAAATCAAGGTAAATATTGACGACAATCATCGGAATGTCCGCTTCCGTAAAGCCGTAGCGGGCCAAGCGGTTGATGTCGTAAATCGTAAAGCCAAGGAAAATCAAAATCCCTAGCGCCGCCACTCCCATTTGCCCGACGCTCGAGAACGGGATGAACCATTGAATGATCAATAGGCCAAGGAGCGCAAACGCGCCAAGCATCAAAAATCCGCCGAGGAACGAAAAATCTTCTTTCGTTCTCGCCGCATAAATGGCAACACCCGTAAACGAGACAACCGCTAGGGCAAACGCTTTGAACACCGCCGCGGCGCCAATGATGGAAATGTAATAGCCGATGAGCGGATAGAGCGTCGCGCCCGAGACGAGCATAAACGCAAACATGAGCGGATAGCCGACCGCTTTTTTGCGGCGGGCGAAAATCATCACCAAAAGCAAAATCAGTTCAAGCGCATAAAGCGGTAAATAAAGGCCGGCCGGCACCCATTGCCCGGCGTACAGACCTGCAGTCGCAACGGCCAAAGCCGCGAGAAATGAAACCGCCAGCTTGGCGACCGGGCTGTGCGGGCGGTAAACAGTCGATTGATTCATCACGATTCCCCTCCCTCTAGAAATGTTGATCTATCAAGGCTTTTCGGCCTCTCAGGGGTGTCCAAAAAATATTTTTCGACAAAATCCCTTACATCCTTTTTCAGTTTTGTGGATATCTTACAGACCTAGGGTGCGCTTCGCGGCCACGGCTGGTTATATTTTCCTGCCGCGGGGGGAAGCATATTCGATGCACCCTTTGGATCTCCGCGTCGCTGATGAGGACGAACCCTCCCATGTCTCCGGGCGTCTTCGCGCCAACATTCCCTCGTTCGGTCTCGTCATCAGGCGGAGGCCGGCCAAGCTCCTTTAGGGACTCAAGGTCGAATGGATGAAATCACGCCAGCTTCTCCGGTGTCATCTCGTTGTCCAACGATTCTTCCGTTCGCAGGGGGGAGGCCTTAGGCCGCCCGTTGCACCTGGGACAAGACGTCCTGTTTCATTCGCTCCGCGTCAAACGCTTGTTTCTTCGTACAAATCGCAAACAGCACATTCAACAGCTTCCGGCACAAGGCGACGATGGACTGCTTTCCGGTCAGCGGATTGACGGATCGGGTCGTATAATACTCATGCAGCTCGCGAAACGCCTCGTTATGCCGAATCAGCGGAATCATCGCCCGAAACAGCACCGAGCGCAACCGTTTCCGTCCCCGTTTGGAGATGTGCTTTTGCCCTTTGCGCTGGCCGGAGGAGTTCTCCTTGAGCGTCAGGCCCGCCAACTTCACCAATTGGCGCGGGTCCCGATAATGGGCGAAGCTGCCGATCTCCGCCAGCAGATCGATGATCGTGGCGTCTCCCAACCCGTCGACCGTTTTCAACCATTGGTACTCCATCGTCGTTTGAACCAATGCCTTCAACTCGGCGTCCAGTGCAGCGATCTCCGCCTCCAATTGGCGGTATCGGCGGACGAGCGCGGCGATCTCAAACCGGGCCATCGCTGTCCCTTCCGTCACCCCAATCGAGTCCTTCGCGGTGTTGATCAACGCCTGAATTTTGGCCTTCTGCGGGCATTTCATCCCTTCGCTTTGCCGGTACACCTCAAGAAGCTCCTCCACCGTCCGGCCGGCCATATCAGCCGGAAGCGGCGTCCACTCCAACACCGAAAGCGCCGTTTTCCCCAAGTCACGAAACACGGTCCAAAACTCTGGAAAATACCGATCCGTCCAGCGGACGATCGCGTTTTTCACCGCCGTCTGTTCCTTGCGGAGCTTCTCTTTGAGCGTGCTCCCCACGCGCAAATCGGCTTCAATCTCGTGCAGCAGCCGGGGAACGAGGAATCGTCCGTCTTTTGCCAGTCTGGCAATGACCAGGGCGTCTTTGGCGTCGTGTTTCGTCGGCAGGTTGTCATCAAGTTCTTTCGACCGGCACACATGCGCCGGGTTGACCATGACCAACGGGATCCCGTGCTCCTCGAGGAAGTAGGCCAGGTTCAACCAGTAGTGCCCGGTCGGCTCCACGGCGACGATCACCTCTGACTTCCCGAACGCTTGCATCGCCCCCTGAATCGCTTTATACAGCTGTTGAAACCCCTCTTTCGACTGGAAGATCGGGAACGATTTGCGAAGCACGCGCCCCCGGTCATCCACGAAGCAGGCGTAGTGGGTTCGTTTCGCGATATCAATACCCACGACAAGCGTTTGTTCGGTTACTTGATCAATTTTATAGTTTTGTGTACAATTCATCTGAAGTCCTCCTTGGTATGGTGAGTGATGTGGTTGACACCCCTGTATCATACCAAGAGGGCTTTTTTTGATCAAGTCCCCGGAAAAGCTCCTAACGGGAATGCTCCTTTTTCTTTCTAGTTTAGCATATGTTTGTCACTTATCACAGCCCCCACTTTTTCCGCCGCTATAGCCATCGTAGCCATCCTTATCCGCCGTGCCGCATTGGCCAACGTTCGATTCGTTGAAACCAGCGGGTAGCGAACAGTTTTTTCAGCACTGGCGGGACGACGAACAGGATGAAAAAAATGCGGAACATTTGGTAACTCGTCACGATCGCAAGGCTCGCGCGCGCTTCCTGCGCCAAAATCCCCATCTGATCCATGCCGCCCGGCGCCAAAGCGATAAAGGCGGTCAAATAAGGGACGCCGTGCAAGCTTGTTAGCACAAACGCGGCAGCCATAGAAAACAAAATGAGGGAAAAACCCGTGACAGCCGCCGCAAGCATCATTTTCCGTTTCTCCTTGATGTCAGCCGGCTTAAGCGTTAAACCGAGATAAGCCCCCATCGTAATTTGCGCGATGTCCAATATCGGCGCTGGCAAATCCGGTGCAGGCACCCCAGCGATCACCAGTGCTGCCGTCCCGATGATCGGGCCAAGCAAATAAGCGGTCGGCAGTTTCATGCGCTTGCCAACGAGTGCGCTAGCCACGGTAACGACGAAATACAATGAACGGCAAGGAGACGTGACGTCATCTTTTGCGCCGTCTGGTTAATCAGCGAATAAATCCGATGACAAGTACCGTTCGCCCGAATCAGGCGCCATGCAAAGGACGCGCGCTCCTTTCGGCAGCTGCCTGGCCACTTTGATGGCGTAATAGGCGCTCGCAGCAGCCGAGGCGCCGACCAACATGCCTTCCTTCGCCGCCAGTTCGCGTGCCATCTGCTGGGCGTCTTCATCTTTGATCAAAAAAATGTCGTCATAAATCGAACGGTTTAAAATGCTTGGGATAAACCCCGGACCTGTGCCGGGAATTTTATGCGGCCCCGGCTTGCCGCCCGACAAGACGGGCGAGCCGTACGGTTCGACGACATAAATGCGCAAATTCGGAATCCGTTTTTTCAATTCTTCTCCCGTTCCCGTCACCGTTCCCCCGGTGCCGGCAGTGAGCACGAACGCATCGAGCCGTCCAGCGAACGCTTCGTAAATTTCCACCGCCGTCGTATGCCGATGTGCGTCCGGATTGGCCGGATTTTCAAACTGCATCGGGATGAAGCTATCCGGGATTTCGCGAGCGAGCCGATTCGCCTCGTCGATCGCTCCTTGCATCCGTTTCTCCGCCGGCGTCAAATAGACTTCTGCTCCGTACGCCTTTAAAATTTTCACCCGTTCGACTGTCGCGT
Source organism: Geobacillus subterraneus (assembly GCF_001618685.1). Taxonomy (GTDB): domain Bacteria; phylum Bacillota; class Bacilli; order Bacillales; family Anoxybacillaceae; genus Geobacillus; species Geobacillus subterraneus. The sequence continues at coordinate 1,825,773 of NZ_CP014342.1, forward strand.
TATCTGGCATCGTGATGATGCAGCGATAACCGCGGGCGGCGCATACCATCGCCAAACCGATGCCGGTGTTGCCGGACGTCGGTTCAATGATCGTGCTTTCTCCCGGCGTAATTTTCCCTTCCGCCTCGGCGCGGCGAATCATTTCCCAAGCCGGTCGATCCTTGACGCTGCCGCCCGGATTGAACGATTCGAGTTTCATATATACATCCGCCCCGTTCGGGTCCGGAAGGCGCCGCAACTTCACGATCGGCGTGCCGCCAATTAGGTCTAAAATGGAGTCATACAGTTTCACAGCGTTCCCCAACCTTTTTGGAAGAGATTTCTGACTGCTTCATTATACATGATTTTGCCTTTTTTCTTCAAACGGTCTGCCTCGCCTCATGTGGACGGGCATTTCCTAGCTTTTTTGTAAAAGAAAACGAGTTTTATCGGACATATCGCGATTTTCCCTCTGTTCTAGTTCGATATTCCCCCTTATAATGATAATAAATGACGGAAAGCGAGGTGGCTTTTTTGGCATCTGCCGCACAGCAGCTCGTCACCCATTTGGAAACCCATCTGCCCAGCTTCCTTTCCTATTGGCGGCAGCATATGAAAATTGCCGACGATGATAAATACATTGACCGCGTTGAACAAAATGGCTTGGCAATGTTTGCGCTAGTCAAAGAAGCGTTGCTGCGGTCGCTGTCCGGTGAGACAGTCGAACGGCTGGCCAATAAAATTGCCAAGGAACGGGCGGAAATGAACGCCGGCATCGGCGCCCTCGTCTACAACGTAAATTTGGGGCGGCGGTTGATCATTAAGCACGCGTTAACCGCACCATTGCCGATCACCGAGCTGGCTCCGCTCGTCGACCATATGAACGAGCTGTTTGATCAATTTTTGTTTCATGCCGTTAAGAAATATAACGAACTGAAGGAAGCGGAGCTGCACGAGAAAAATCTATTGATCGCCAGGTCGCACCAAGATCGGCTGACCTTGCTCGGACAAATGTCGTCCAGTTTTGTTCACGAATTTCGCAATCCGCTGACAGCCATTATCGGTTTTATCCAACTGTTAAAATTTGAGCATCCTCACTTGCCATATTTAGACATTATCGACCATGAGCTGCAGCAGTTGAAATTTCGTATTTCGCAATTTCTGCATGCCTCGCGCAAAGAAATTGCCGAGAGCGAAAAGAAAACATTTTCGCTGCGCCAACTGTTAGAGGAAATCATAGATTTTTTATACGCGACGATCGTCGACAGCGATGTCGACATTTCGTTGGCGATCGATGAATCCATACATATTTTTGCCTATAAAGATCAGATTCGCCAAGTATTAGTAAACATTTTGCTCAACTCGATCGAAGCGGTGAAAGAAAAGGAAAAACCGCGCCGCATCAAGATCGCTGCCCGTTCTCAGAACGGAACGGTCACTGTCGAAATCGCCAACAACGGTCCGGCGATCCCCGCCGATATCGTCGAGACCATTTTTGAGCCTTTTTTTACGACCAAAAAATTAGGGACGGGCATCGGCCTTTACATTTGCAAAAAAGTGATTGAAGACCATGGGGGCAAAATCAGCTGTTCGTCTGATGCCAATATGACGACCTTCTCCATCCGGCTGCCTGTATAGCGAGCGGCGGAAATGGGCATGCTGGATGAAAAAAGGTGATGCTGATGAACTCGTCATGGAAAAATTGGCTGAAACAAACAACCGCTGCCATCCGTGAATGGATGCAGCGGGAAACCCATTCGTTCGCCGAGCTGGCCGAACTCATTCGCCATCATCCGGATACCGTCCGGTCTGAACGGACATGGCTCGGCTTGACGTACCGATTTTACTCGCTGACGCTCGATGGCGCGGCGCTCAAAATGGAAACAAAGGTCACCCCTACGGGAAGGGAGCGCATTTTACAATTGTCGCTCCACACCCCGCGGGCCAAGGCGGCGGTGTACCGTTGTTACGACGAAACATGCGGCTTGGATGACACCGTCGCCACCCCGCCGCTTTCGCCAAAAACCGCACCGGTTTGATCACGGTGCGGTTTCGTTTGTCCTCTTCACCGAAGCGGACTCCGCTTTCAAGCGGGATGAACGCGGGAAAAGAGATCAACCTTTCATGCCTTGCAGCCATTCTTGGTAACACTCCGGGCAGAGCGTTTCCTCACGCTCCTCGCCGTTGGTATGGAACGAAACGTAATGCACGTTGTCGTCGCACTCGCACTGGCAATAAAAGCATGTTTCGTTCATCGTTTTCCCTCCCTTGCCTAGTAGTGTGAGCCGCTAAACAGCAGCTGTTGCAAGGGAACTGTTCCCAGGGCGGTCAACGCGATGTGAGCGACAACAAATAATCCAATACCGCTTCTTGCTCCTCCTTCGTAAATCCGGCTTGACGGTCGATCCAATATCGATGCCCCTCCCCTGTCACATGCACTGTCGGCAAGGCGGGATCAGTGGTATTCGCAGCGATGACGCGCTGGCGCCACGTCCGGTCAATAAGCGCCCGCAAGCTGTTGCGCGCGTCGGGGACAATGCCTTTTCCGACCGTGCCCGCCAGCCCGAGCTCCCCGTTCGGTCCAACCGCCACACCGCCATCATGCAAGTATGGAGCGCTCCAAGCGAGCCCGATCAGGCTCGGCACTGATTGGCGGCATTTTGCAAAATCGTGCCGAGATACACTTCCTTGTCAATGCCAAAGAGCGCCTCGCTAATTTCCGCCTGGGCCAACGAATCGGCATTTTGCGCATGCACGTTGTTGCTGAAAGCGGACAAACCGCGGAACGGGCCAACGGCGGCGAAACCGCTCCACCCGTACGGATGGTCGCCGCGTGTAAACGAGTCGGGAATTTGCGCCGGATTCGCTTTCATGTCGATCGTCGAATCGAAATTGCCGCGCGGCCAGCTGGCAAAAATGCGGTCGACTTCCCGCTCAAGCCGCTCCGGGTCCGGAAGCGCCGCTTTACGTCCGCGCGAGTCAACGATCGTCCGATTGAGCGAGTCGATATAGTCGCGCAACGAACGAATGTTGGCATGAGTGAAATAGGCGGCCGAATTCGTCGCTAGTGCCATCAACAGCCCGGCATTTAAGTCATTGTTTGGCGCCCCTTCCACCACTTTTTTCGTCTGCGGATCGACCGTCGCGTGACAAGCCGCGCAGCTGATGCCGACGCGCACGCAGCCGCCATCGGTCACAATCGGCATCCCGAGCGGCAAGTATGACCCTTTCGGCACATCGATGCCGGTGTCAATCAGCTCCCCTTTTTTATACGTCCGGTCGCCGATCGTTACATCTTCCGCAAGCGGCACGCGCAAGTTCGTCGTCCCTTCCCCTCTTAGCGCGGCAATCGCTTTCGCTATATTGGCGAGCGTCAGCGGCCCGTCGACGATGCCCATAATGTCGGTTAAGAACACTTCATTCCCAAATGTTTCCTTATAAAACACCTCTTTGCCGAGACGAAGCAGCCGGTCATCGACGAGAACCGCTCCGTCCTCTTCCCGTAAGCGCCCGTTTGCCGTCGACAATGTTTTCACGCGGCCGTCATCCGCGCCGATCCAACGTCCCCACCAGTCGATCCCAGTTCGCTCGCTTGCTTTATACGGCTTCACCGCTTCGTTGTCCGGTACAGCCGCGTACTCACCCCGGCGCAAAAGAAGAGCGGCCCCGGCAGCCAAAAGAAGGAGAACCGCGATGCCTAACGCAATGGCTGCCTTTTTCATCCGTTCATTCACCCCCTGCATGAAAATGGATTGCGGACATAGTATGCCCCGCCACCGGTAAAACTTGAGGCACACCGCCGGCGCTTTTTTCCGATGGGACAGCTGCCTCGAAGCGCCATCCCCGACGTTTCCATCACTCCCCACCTATACGGCAGGCAAATGGGCACATACTATGTCACGGAAGGTGGTGAAAGGGATGAAAGCGGCAGGAACGCACGAAACACTCGAGTTGCACGAGCTGCTGATGTTTAAAAACACATGCCTCGCCAAAAGCATGGCCATGCGGCAAATGGTGATCGACCCGCAACTGAAATCGCTCATCGAGCAAGACATCCAAAAAACAACGCAGCATATCCGCGACTTGCAAAACTTATTATCGTAACGAACGAAGGAGGGACAATGATGCAGGCAACAATGACGCCGACCGGCGTATTAAATGATCAAATGATCGCCGCCGATTATCTCATTGGGGCGAAAAGTGCGATCAAAGGGTGCGCGATGGCCATTGCCGAAGCAGCCACCCCGGAAGTGCGCAATACGCTGAAGCAACATTTAAATGATGCGATTGCGTTTCATGAGCAAATTAGCCAATATATGGTCAACAAAGGGTATTACCATCCGACCAACGTTCAAGAGCAGTTGCGTATGGATATACAGGCAGCGCAACAAGTGCTGCAATCAGCCGGACGCTAGATGAATTCATGGGATTCGCCCATTAAAGGGAGAATCCCATTTTTTCATCATTTGCCCGCCATTCGCCCATCCTAACAAAGAAGGAGGTGAACATCATGAATCGCCGATTGACGATATGGGCAGCCATTAGTGCCGTCGTAGTTTTGGCCGTCGTCACTGCCATCAGTTTCAACCGGCCGGCGACCGAACGAAACGCCCCGGCCCCGCCGCGGCTTGAACCGTTTGACATAAAAGACGCGCGCACCCACCCAACCGTCATCGCCTTAGACAGCCTCGGCGCAGGGGAACAGCTGAAACAACAATTGAACGAGCACCCGCGCGTTCGGGAAATCCGCCATAACCAACGTGGCGACCGAAGCCACTATTTTGAGAACGAAATCGTCGTCCGTTTCCGGACGACGCCTGCGGACCGCGACATTCAGCAAATGGAGGCGGCCATTGCCGGACGGCTTGTCAAGCGGCTTGACCATGTGTTTGTGTTCCGTTCGCGCGAGCGGACGTATGAGGAAATGCGCCGCTATTTCCGCACGATTCCGGCGATCGATTATTGCGAGCCGAACTACATTTACATGCAAAATGACCTTTCGTGGCCAACGGAAGGGCCGAACGATTCGTTTTATGCCCGTTACCAATGGAATTTGCCAGCCATTTATACGGAAGCCGGATGGACGTTGTCGCGCGGCAGACAAACGGTGCCTGTCGCCGTGATCGACAGCGGTGTCGATGTAACTCATCCGGATTTGGTGCGCCGCCTCGGTCCGGGGTACAACGTATTGGCCGACAACCGCTCTCCGGATGACGAAAACGGCCATGGCACCCATGTTGCCGGCATCATCGCTTCGCAGCCAAATAATGGCGAAGGGGTCGCCGGCATGACATGGTTTAACCCGATCATGGCCGTCAAGGTGTTAAACGCTGACGGCTATGGGACTAGCATTGATGTAGCAAAAGGAATCCGCTGGGCGGTCGACCGCGGAGCGAAAGTCATCAATTTAAGTCTTGGCAATTATCAGCCGTCCTCGGTGCTCGAGGAAGCGATCCGCTATGCTTATGCCCATGACGTCGTGCTTGTGGCGGCTTCCGGCAATGACAGCACGTCCCAGCCGAGCTTTCCGGCCGCTTACCCGGAAGTGATCAGTGTCGGAGCGGTAGACCCGGATCTTTCGTATGCGTTGTACTCCAACTATGGTGATTATGTAGATGTCGTCGCGCCCGGGACGAACATTGCCAGCACGTTTACCGGACACCGGTACGCCGCCCTTTCCGGCACGTCGATGGCCGCGCCGCACGTCACTGCGCTCGCCGCCTTAATTCGCTCTATCAACCCGCGCCTTACAAACGACGAGGTGCGCCGCATGATTATTCAGAGCGCCGACGATTTAGGCGAACGCGGAAAAGACCCGCATTACGGCTATGGGCTTATTAACGTCTACCGCGCGCTCGAGCTGGCGAAACAGTGAACAAGCGCCCGCCTTCCATCTGAAACAGCTTGCATATCGCCCGCTGCAGCGGATTGCCTCCATTGCAGCGGATCGTTGCAGGCTAGGGGCATCCAAGTTCGATGACGCCCGCATTCCCCTCTTTATCATATGTCCAACGGAAAAGTTCCCGCCTCTTAACCGGCGGGCAGGCGGGGAATGTTCATGAAAAACGATGGGGGCCAAGTTACACCCCCGTCGTTTTTTCGCTCGTTAACATTGTCGTCACCGCTCCGACGACCGTGACGACAACTAACGAATAAATAAACGGCACCGAGTCAATCATGAGACTCCCGGTCGAAATAATGCAAGCATCAATGACAAAGATAATCACCCCCACGTTCCAATTCGTCCACTTGGCAATAAACTGAGCGAGCAAATCGGTGCCGCCCGTGCTTGTCTCCTCGCGCAGCATCAGGCCGATCCCCGCGCCGACGAGCATCCCGCCGATGATTGCGCTCAAGAGCGGATTCAACGTAACTATGCCGCGCAAAATCGACAATACGTCAATCATCCACGAGGAGAATAGAAGGCCGTGCAAGCTGTTGTAAAAAAACGGACGGTAATAAAACCAAGCCGCCAAATAAAGAGGAACGCTTAAGATGACCATCGTCAGGCCTGCTTGAACGTGCCAGACGTATTTGGCGATCAGTCCAAGGCCGATCATCCCCCCGTCAAGCAAATGATGGGGAACTAAAAAGACGTTAATGCCGATGCCAAGCAGCACGCTCCCCCCAACGATTGCCATTATTTTTCTCATCACCATGGTTGATCCCCCCGCCACGTTGGCCATTTGGCCGACAAAAAAAACGAACAACATGTTCCCACATGTATGTATATGGCCTTTCGCGGTCAAGCTTGTCTCTTTTTTGCTGCGCTGGCGCAGGAAAGCAATGAATCGTTTGGCGGCTCGCGGACAAAAAACAAAAAATAAGAGGCTAAGCCTCTATGCCTAGCCTCTTATTTTTGTGCTTTTGTCGTCTCGTCGTCGTCGATGATGCCTTTTGTTGCATTTTTAAATTCACGCAACGTTTTCCCAGCTGCTTGTCCTAATTCGGGCAGCTTTTTCGGACCAAAAATCAACAAAGCGAAAAAGACGATGAGCGCAATTTCCCCAAAGCCGATGTTCATGTTTGTCACTCCAATGTTCAAACGTCATTTTTTAAGTCATTATATCATACTGGGGCCATACGTGTCATCGGCTTTCCCTTGACAAACGAGCGGCAGCTTGCCCGGCGCTTATCGCTCCTCGAGCAGGCGCACCGGCACATCTTGCTCGCGTTCCGGCTCATCGGCGAAATAAATGCGCGCCATTTCCTGCTCTTCATCGACGTGTTGGATGATCACCGGTTTTCCTTCATACGTCACCGAGACGATCTCCCCGGCCTCGGCAATCCGTTTTGCCCGGAGCAGCTCCATTTCTTATTCGCCCCCTTTCGCGCTGTCTTCCGCTTGCGTCCGCAAGCTTTTCCAAAACAACTCATCGCTGCAGACGATCTCATGCAGTTCGCCTTCGTCCCCTTTAGCATTAATGATTTGCAACAACTGCGTCATATCCTCGGTTTCATGCTGACCGTTTTTCACGAAATCATCACCTTTCTTTGGCAAACTGATGTCCACGGACAGCCGTTCCCCACAGCCGCCATGTTTCAACTGTTGACTCCCCCAAAAAGAAGGAGTATGATTCGAATTGGTGTGTATAGAAAGGAGGAAACACCGTGAAGGAGCGGGACTATTATTTTGACAACGCGAAGTGTGCGTTAATGCTTCTTGTCGTGTTTGGCCACTTTCTGCGCCCGTACATTGACAGCGTCTTATGGGTGCACAGCTTGTATACGTGGATTTTCTTTTTCCATATGCCGGCGTTCATTTTCATCTCCGGCTATTTCGCCAAAAAGTTCCATGAGCGCGGCTACTTGCAAAAAATCACAAAAAAGCTGCTGTTTCCGTATATTTTGTTTCAACTTCTATATTCCGTCTATTATTTCTTTTTGTATGACAAGCGGTCACTTGAGCTCGATTTATTGACCCCGCACTGGAGCTTATGGTTTTTGCTTAGCCTGTTCAGTTGGAACGTCTTGTTGCTATGGTTCGGCCGGCTGCCAAAGCGAATGGCGCTGCCGCTCGCGCTTTTGCTTGGGCTCATCGGCGGCATGATGGAAGCGGAAAAATGGCTGAGCTTGTCAAGAACGCTCACGTTTTTCCCCTTCTTTTTGCTCGGGTTTTTCTTCGAAAAGCCGGCAATCGAGCGCCTGTTTGCCGCCTCGATGCGCCTCGTTTCGCTAGTCGTGCTTGCCGGCATGTTTTTGCTCATTCACTTTGGCTTTCCGGATTTGCCGCAAGATTGGCTGTACGGTTCGAAGTCATACGATACGCTTGGCGTCTCCGAACCGGCCGGCATCGCGAGCCGCCTTGCCATTTACGGGGCAAGCTTGCTGATGATGTTCAGCTTCTTATCGTTCATCCCGAGACAGCGCTTCTCTTTTTCCGTGCTGGGAGCGCGCACGTTTTACATCTATATCTTGCACGGGTTTATTTTAAAATATTTGCACGAAACGCCGTTCCCTGACTTTATTATGGATGTGCATGGCTATCCGCTTCTGCTTGCCCTATCGGTTGCCGTGATGCTCATCCTCGGGAGCAAACCGGTCATTCGGCTCGTGCGGCCGCTTTTGGAATGGCGGCTGCCGAAATGGCGACAGACAGCATCGTAGCGCGAAAAAAAGGGTGTCCCGCAAATGGGACACCCTTTTTTCTGGCGGTTTCGCCGCCGTTTAGCGCGGGCCGGCGGCCCGCACCGCCGCTGCCAACGCTGCAGCCGCCGCTTTTGGCTCCGGAGCGGAAGCGATGGCGCTAATGACTGACACGCCATCCGCTCCGGCTTCAATGACCGCTGTTGCATTGTCAACCGTAATGCCACCGATAGCGACAATCGGGATTGTGATGCCTTGTTCGCGCAGATGGCGGAGAACGCCGGGACCTTGCGCTTCGCTCGCATCGTCCTTTGAGCGTGTCGGGTAAATCGGGCCGACGCCGATGTAGTCGGCGCCCGCTTCGATGGCCGCTCTCGCCTCTTCGGCATTATGCGCCGAAACGCCAAGAATTTTATCGCCGATCTTCTCCCGCACGCGCCGTGCGTCTTCATCGTCTTGACCGACGTGGACGCCGTCGGCATCAATGGCGAGGGCCAGTTCAACATCATCGTTGACGATCAACGGCACGCCATACGCGCGGCAAAGGCGCTGCAGCTGCCGAGCCAGCGCTTCTTTTTCCGCCCCTTTTAAGGCATTGGCTCCTTTTTCGCGAAATTGAAACAGCGTCACGCCGCCGTCAAGCGCCTCTTTGAGCACATCGGCGGCCGGGCGTTCACTGTTTTGGCTTCCCATAATAAAGTAAACGGCAAGCCGCTCTTTCATCTCCTCACTCGCAATGCGCGCCATCGCTCTCACTCCCCGTATTGCCGGTATGCCCAATGGTTCGTCGGCCCGTGGCCCTGGCCGATGCCGAGCGGCTCGGAGATCGCCGCCTGCACGAACGATTTCGCCGTCCCGACGGCATCGACCGGATGTCTTCCTTTTGCCAGCTCAGCCGCCACCGCTGCGGCGAACGTGCAGCCGGTTCCGTGCGTATGGCGCGTGTCAATCCGCTTGCTTTTGAAATACGAAAATTCGCTGCCGTTATATAATAAGTCAACCGTCTCCTCGCCCTCATCGTCATGGCCGCCTTTAATGACGACATAGCGGGCACCCATGCGGTGAAGAAGGCGCGCCGCTTCCCGGCGGTCATCCATCGTGCGAATGGCGATGCCGGTCAACGCTTCCGCTTCAGGAATGTTCGGCGTAATGACAAACGCCAGCGGTAACAGCGCCTCTTTTAGCGCCGCCACCGCCTCTTCCTGCAACAGCGGGGCGCCGCCTTTAGCGATCATCACCGGGTCGACGACAAGCCGCTCCCAACCGTGCTTTTTCACTTGTTCCGCAACGGTGCGGATGATATCAGCGCTAAACAACATCCCGGTTTTAACCGCATCCGCGCCCAAGTCGGCCGCAACCGATTCGATTTGTGCGGCCACCGCTTCAGCCGAAAGCGGGTAGACGCCTTGCACGCCGAGCGTATTTTGCGCGGTCACCGCCGTAATCGCCGACATGCCAAAGACGCCAAGCTCTTGAAACGTTTTTAAGTCCGCTTGAATGCCGGCGCCGCCGCCGCTGTCCGACCCGGCAATCGTCAACGCTTTATACACCGTCATCGTTCTCCTCCCCTTTCACCGTTGTTCGACCCGTCCATCCCGCTTCACATCATCGACGCCAATGCGAGCCAAGGCGTCCAAAAACGCCGCCTGAAAGCTGCCTGGGCCGTGTTTTTCGGCTTCAGCGGCCGCCTGTTCAGCCGCAACCCCGTAATACGCTAGCGCCGCCACCGCCGCCTTCACAACATCCGGCTCAACGGCGGCAAACGCGCCAACTACCGACGTTAGCAAACAGCCTGTTCCCGTCACTTTCGTCAACAGCGGATGGCCGTTGCGGATCAAATATGTTGCCTGTCCATCTGTGACGACATCTTCTTTTCCGGTAATCGCCACAACGGTGCCAAGCTTGGCGGCCGCCCGTTTGGCCAAGGCGACCACGTCCCCGCTTCCTTGGCCGGCATCGACCCCTTTAATCATCCACGGTTCGCCGATCATATTGGCGATCTCCGCTGCATTGCCGCGCACGGCCGCGAGTTTGATCTGTTCGGCGATGTAGCGTGCCGTCTCCGTTCGGTAGCTGGTCGCTCCGGCGCCGACCGGATCGAAAATCACCGGCACGCCAGCCTCATTGGCCGCCCGGCCGGCCATAAGCATCGCCTCGACTTCCGTCGCGTTCAACGTTCCGATATTCAACACAAGCGCCCCGGCAAGCTTCGCCATCTCGGCCACTTCCTCTTTCGCATACGCCATCACCGGCGAAGCGCCAAGCGCCAAGAGTCCGTTCGCCGTAAAATTCGTCACGACGACATTCGTGATATGATGGACGAGCGGATTCGCCTCTCGCACCCGCTCAAGCAATTCCGCCCATTTGTGCCAGTTGTCCATCTCCGATTCTCCCCTTTCCGAGCGAAACCCTTTGCTAGTTTTTCTGCTTGGCAGCGTAAGTGCGGCTGCCATGCTCCGACTAACGAAATGATGAGTTCGTCCCATCCATCAGTCTACTCTTTCTTTTTTTCAATTGCAAGAAAAGAAAAAAAGGCGGCGCCAAACGCCACCTTCCTTTCCTCCTGCTACGGCCGCGTCCATTCCGCGGCATCCGGCTTGTCGGTCGGCGCCGCCGGCGACAGCCGCTGCGGCAGCGGCCAGTTCCATAAATCTAAATCAACGATATAGCGCGGCCGCCGCTTCGTTTCTTTGTAAATTTTCCCGATATACTCACCGATCAGTCCAAGGGCGATGAGCTGCAATCCGCCCAACAGCCAAATCGACGTGATCAGCGATGTCCAGCCTGTTTGCGTATGCCCGGCCCACTTTAAAAAAAGAAAATACGCGCCGAACATCAGACTGACGACAAAAGAAACGAACCCAATGAGCGAAATGAAACGGATCGGCGTGATGCTGAACGATGTCACGCCATCGAGCGCAAAAGCGATCATTTTTTTCAACGGATATTTCGTTTGCCCGGCCAGCCGCTCCTTCCGATCGTAATAAACGGATGCTGACCGGAAGCCAAGGAGCGGGACGATGCCGCGCAAAAACAAGTTCACTTCCCCAAACTGTTCCAACGCGTCAACAGCGCGCCGGCTCATGAGGCGGTAGTCGGCATGGTTGTAAACGAGGTCGACGCCAAACATCTTCATTAACCGGTAAAATCCTTGGGCGGTATGGCGTTTAAACCACGTGTCCGTGTCGCGCCGCCGGCGCACGCCGTAAACGATATCATAGCCTTGGCGAAACTTTTGCACAAACTCGCGAATGGCTGACAAATCGTCTTGCAAGTCAGCGTCAATCGAAATGAGACAATCGGCGTGCGCTTTCGCCGCAAACAGTCCGGCCAACAGCGCGTTTTGGTGGCCCGCGTTGCGCGCTAGTTTCAGCCCCTTCACTTCCGGGTAGCGCAAGCTCGCCTTGTAAATGAGCTTCCACGTGCTGTCGCGGCTGCCGTCATCGACGAACAGGAGCGCACTTTTTGGCGAAATGAGCCGCTCTTCGATCAGCTCTTCGCGCAATGCCCGCAAGCGGCCGATGGTCTCAGGCAGCACTTCCTCCTCATTATAGCACGGCACGACAATGGCCAATATCGGGTCAGACATGTCATCTTCCTCCTTCCCGCACCACTTTGTATAAGTAGATCGTCCAAGCCGATTCATCAGAGCGGAACACCCGTTCAAGGCGAAGGGCGTTTTCCGCTGCGTTTTCAATCGGCAGCGCCGAAAAAATGTAGCGCCCGCCCATCTCGTAAAACGCCTCCGTGTTCAATTCAAGATGGCGGATCGTCCGTTTCGAGTTTTTCTTAAACATATAGCGCTTGCCGAGCTCATCGACGAACAAGTAGCAGCGCCCGCCCCACTCATCGAAATACTCACGCAGTTTTTTGTTTTTTTCAAGTTCTTTGGCAATGATGCGGCGGAAGCGGTATTTATATTCCAACGGATAGAAATTGTTGTACGTATCAAGTGTGTAAAAGCCGTTGTATTGCGCGATCGCCGGATGGATGCCAATGCTGGCGACGCGGTATGTATGCACAGGACGGCCGATATATTCACGAATGTCAGCAAACTGTTTTTCGGCGTAAAATTCACGGAACGACGGTTTATTTCGGTAGACGATTTCCTCGTTGTACGAGATGAGCACCAACAGCTGCAAAGCGATTGCCGCCGCACCGACCGCCCGCCACCTTCGCCCTTCCTGCCAAACAATTTTCAGCGCCATCGCAAACAAGACATAAATGACCATCGGGCGCAAGAAATGATAGCGGGCAAAATTGAACTTATCGAGCAAATCAAATCGTTCGGTAAGCGGCAGCCATCCTTTGTAAAACCAAAACGCATACCACGTAGACAAGGCAACGTTCAGCACGTGCAGCACGACAAACGGCATTTCCTGTCGCCAGCGCTTCCGTTTCCAAACGAAATACAAGGCGATCAACGTCACCGGCAAGATGACGAGTCCGTGCACGGTCATCACATGCGTGTGCCCGAGCACGTAGTTTTTGAACGTCAACCGGATGACGCGCCAAAGCGGCAAACGGGCGTGGAAATACTCGTCACGGCTCGTCGGTTCATCAGAAAACAAAAGCGAATGAACGAGCCGGTAATCGACCGCCAAATAGAGCGTTGTCATATAGGCGATCGCGGCGAAAAACCGCCAGTTCCAGCCTTTGCCGCGGATGATGTCAATAAGCCACCAAACACCGAGCGCGCTTAAGAAAAAGAAAAAGCCGAGAACAAAACTTGAATACAGCGGCAAGAACGTCAACACCGCCCAGTTCACCCATGAGCGCTCGCCGTTGCGGATGTTTAAAAACGCCCAAAGTGCAAGCGGCATGCCGAGCGTGCTTAACATTCCCGACGGCCAAAACGGCGTCAAGGCAAACGTCAAAGCAGCACCGATGCGAATCCATAGCCAACGCCGGTCTGGCAAGACATGCGTTTTCAACAGCAAATACATGCCGATGAACGCAAAGACGCGAGTGATCGCTTGGCTGATTCCGTAGGCATAAACGGACGGAAACAACGCATGGAGCCAAACGATGCCGCTGAATTCCGTGCCGAACGCGTTGCGCGGCAGCCCGTTAATGATCTGCGGAATGATCCCATCGACCGGCCCGAACAATTCGCCGCTGCGGGCGAGCACTTTATACCAAGCGATGTTCGAGTCCAAATTGTCGTGAACGCGCATATGGGCATCTTCACCGAGGACAAAATACGGCGACACGTACAAGGCGATGGCAAGCAGCGAGAAGAACAGGAGTCGCTTTTCAATCGCCGGCACCTTTTCTCCTCCTTTCGCCCGGCTCATGTCTTTCCTTATTTTTCAACACATCAGGAAAATTATTCATGATGGTGGAAAAAAGCGGGTGTCAAATAAAAAGCCGCTGGCGGCTCGGCTAAGCCAAGCGACAGCGGGTTTCGCATTCATCTCTTCAACCTTGTACAAGAAAAGGGGCCGATACGCAGCGAGCTTTTTTCGCTGCGCACGGAACGATCATAATGAAACGGTCCCTCGCGTAAACTACCCGTCGCCTGTGCTTCTAGGGGCGGGGGCTTCAGGCGATTGGTGCGTGTTCACCGAACGGTAAGCCACACAGAAAAACCCTTTCGTTCGTTCCGACGGGGTCCGTCCGAACCGTAAACGCCCAATTCGTCGGCGATGGCCACCCGGCGTTCCTCTCCCGCCTACCTATTGAGCGATTGCCCTGCACGTTCCTTGAGGCGGAAGACTTCTTTCGGAAATGACGTTAAAGACAGACAACCTGTTTGGCCGGCCCGGCACTCGGAACGATGCCGCCGTATGATCGGCCAACTCGTTTTTCTTTCGGCCGTGTTAAGCGGAGAACAAGGCGGCCGGATTGCGGACAAACATTTGCTCCAGCTCTTTGTCGCCAATCCCTTCGTTTTTCAACGCCGGGAGGATGTTCACAAACAAATGCTCAACATGCCAGTTGTTCATCATTTCGGCAAACGGCTCCGGCAGCGTGAACGAGCGGCCAAGCCAAAGGCTGACCGTATCATGGGAAAGCATGATCCGATCGGCATATCCGTCACGAAGAAGGACAAGCAGCGTGCGAACCCGTTCGTCATCAGCCGGCGCGCCGACCATCCCTTGAATGCCGAAGCGGTCAAAAGCGATATAGACGCCGTAAGCTAGCGTTCGGCGGTGGTAATCTGGGTCGGTGTTGCCGCACATATGGCCGATGACGATTTTTTTCGGATCGGCGCCATGCTCAAGCAAATAGGCAGCTTGCTCCGGCCCCATCGTTCCTTCTTGCGTGTGAGTGATGATGACCGCGCCCGTTTCTTTTTGCGCGCGGGCGGCGGCGCGGAAAAACAGCTTCTCGTACTCGGTGATGCGCCCTTTGCTTGAGGCAAGTTTAATGACGCCGGCTTTGACCCCCGTGCCGGCGATGCCTTCGGTCAATTCGGCCATAAACATATCATAAATGTCGTCCTCGGCGGTCCCAAGCAGCCGGCGGAATTGGAAATACGGCGGCGCCCCTTCCCCTTCATAGTAATAGCCGGTGGCGCAAATGATGTTCAGCCCGGTTTCTTCAGCGACGCGCCGCAAAAACGCCGGATTGCGCCCGCAGTCATTCGGCGTCGGGTCAACGACCGTTTGGACGCCGTGCCGTTTCATTTTCTCCGCCGCTTCGATCGCCACGCGAAGCGCTTCGTCTTCGCGGAACGGACCGTGTGTCACATCTCCTTGAAACCCCGGATAGCCGAAGAGGAAATGCTCATGGATGAGCGTTTTGCCAAGCTGATCCGCCGCTACTGGGCCAAGGACCGTCTCTACCATCGTTGCCATTAGGCGTTCGCCCCTTTCCCCGCTTTTTCATATTCTTCTTCTTGCAATTTTCGCCAAAGCAGCTTGCCGCTTGATGTCATCGGCAGTGACGGACGGAACTCGACGAGACGCGGATATTTGTACGCCGCCATTTGCGTTTTGGCCCACTCGATGATCTCTTCTTCCGTCACTTTACCGACATATTCGTCGTGAAGGACGATAAACGCTTTAACCGTTTCGCCGCGGCGCGGATCCGGCACGCCGACGACGCACGCCTGCTGGACGGCTGGGTGTTTGTACAGGAACGATTCGACCTCGGTCGGCCACACTTTATACCCGGAAGCATTGATCATCCGTTTGACGCGGTCGACGATGAAGAAATAACCTTCCTCGTCCATCCGCCCGATGTCACCGGTGCGGAAAAACCGTTTTCCATCCAATTCAATGAACGCCTCTTCCGTTTCCTTTTCACGCCGGTAGTAGCCACGGAACACTTGCGGGCCATGGACAACGATTTCCCCGACTTCACCAACGCCAAGCTCCCGTCCGGTCGCCGGGTCGATGATGCGTGCGTCAACATCGAAGGCCGGCACGCCAAGGCATTGCAACTTCGGCCGATCCGGCGGATTGAAATGCGTCTGCGAAATCGTCTCCGACAATCCGTACCCCTCAAAATAGCGGACGCCGGTGAGCTCAAACAATTTTTCCCCGACCGCTTCCGGCAGCGCCGCCCCGCCGCCGGAAATGCTTGAGAGCGAGGAAATGTCATACCGGCCAAGCGCCGGGTTGGCCAAAAAGTCGATCAACATCGTGCTAATGTTCACCCAATGGGTGCAGCGATACCGCTCGATGAGCCGCGCAGCGGCGTCCCGGTCCCAGCGCGTCATGAGCACGATCGCTGAGCCGGCAAAAATCGGCACATGCATGCTGTGCACCATCCCGGTGACGTGGAAAAACGGCAGCGTCGCCAAGGCGACAGAATCGCTCGTCACATTGCCCCAATAATAGGCGCCGACCGTGTTGGCGTTCACCGTCCGGTGCGGGTGGATGCAGCCTTTTGGCACCCCAGTCGTCCCAGATGTGTACGGCAAGACAGCAATGTCATCAACATGGCCGTGATATGGAAGCGGCGGCAAGCCGGCATCAAGGCAATCGGCCCATAAGGAGAGACGCACATCCTTGGCCATCCGCCGCGGTGCTGCCACTTCCGCAGGCAAGGCAACCGGTGATTCATTGGACGCGTAATCGGAGTACGCGGCGACAATGACATGCTCAAGCGGCGTCCGGTCGAAAAGCGGAACGGCTTTGTCAAGCAGCTCCTGTCCAACAAGACCGACTTTCGTTTCACAATCGTTGACGTAAAAGGAAAGCTCTTCTGAGGTGTTCATCGGGTTGATCGGCACGACAATGGCTTCGGCGCGCAAAATGGCATAGTAGGAGATGATAAATTGCGGAGAATTTTGCATGTACAACAGGACGCGATCGCCCGGCTTGACGGACAGCTTTTGCTGCAAGTAGCCGGCAAGCGCATTGACGTCATCGAGCAGCTGTTTGTACGAATACGCAGCCCCGTAGTAATAGACCGCCGTTTTGTTCGGATAACGCTTTGCCGTCGTTTCCAAATGATCAACGAGCGTTGTTTCCGGAACGGTCAGCGTTTTCGACAGCCGCTTCGGCCAGTATGGGTAGTGACGTGTATTCATGAAACTCCCTCCTTTTTCAAACGATGCCGCAACGCAGCAACCTCCACTCCAGGAAAGCGGTTACAATACTATCGACATGCCCAAGCTCCTCGGTCATGACGCTTACTAACCGGTTAGTATGTACCCCATCTCTTTTATTGTACATAAAATTGCACTGAATATCAATAACATTCAGACAAATAGAGGCAAAAGAGGCGCCGCCTACAATAGGCGGCGCAGCACCGGCACGCACGCGGATGTTGAAGCGACGATGACATCGGCATCATCCGGCTTCGCCAAACCGTACGCGTCAATCAACATCGTCTGACAGCCGAGCTGGCGGGCGGGAAGAATATCGTTTCCGACATTGTCGCCGACGCACAGCATTTGCTTGTACTCAACCCCAAAGCGCGCCCGAATCGCTTCCAAATGGGCAACCGTTTTAACCGGCTTAGCGGCTTGGAAAATTTTATAATGGAATACATCCGCCAGCCCCAGCTTTCGCAAAATCGCTTCACTGTCCGGTTCCGGGCTGTTTGTCATCAACACAAGCGCCGTTTTCTCGCGCAGCTCGGCGAGCGTCTCGGCAAACCCCGGAGCCCCCTTCATAGTAAACTCCGGCCCCATCATCCATTCGCGCGTTTCTAAAAATGCGGCATATGTATCCTCGTTCGTCAATCCGTAATGGCGGCCAATCGAACTTGGCACCCACCAAAGATCGCCGATGCTGAAAAACCGATCCAAGTCGATCGTGACCGCCCCGGGATAGAGCGCTTCGGCAGCGCGGGCCTCCAGCTGTTCGCCGCTCCAGCGGCGCGCCTCGCGAACTGCTCCTTTCTCAAGCTGTAAAATCAAATCTTCTTTCGTATCATACACACTGCCAATGCGAAGCGGGTGGCGTCCGGCAAGCACCGCCCGGTAATCGTTCCAAAAAGGCGGTCGCTCCGTTTCCTGAAGCCGTTTCGCCACTTGTTCGGCGTAATAGTCGAAATGCTCTGTTTCCTCGTACAACGTTCCATCGAGATCAAACACGATGACCTTAATAGTTGCCTCGTCCATTGTTCGGTTTGTCTCCTTTCCCCACCGCTATGGCCTTGGTGCACTGGGCCATAAAGACCGCAATGCCGCTTCCGTGAACCCGTTTCTATATTACAAAAGGACGGCGGAGAAATGCAAATGTTGGAAACGGACAAAAGGCATCACAGTTTTCATTTCATTGAAACAGCTGCGGCAGCTGCTGTGCGGCTGTATACACGCCCATATATGCCATCAAGGCGACGACAATAGCGCCAAACGCGGTGAGCCAAAGCGGATGGCGATAGTCGCCGACGATGTCCCGCCTATAGGCGGCGACAAGCATCACCCCAAGCGACAGCGGGAGAATGAGCCCGTTTAGCGTTCCGGCTAAAATTAACGTTTTCACCGGGCGGCCGATCGAGATAAACACGACCGTTGAGATGAAGATAAACAACACAATGATCCAGCGATGGAACCGGTCCAAAACAGGATGGAACGTGCGGATGAACGACACCGATGTGTAGGCCGAGCCGACCACCGACGTAATGGCGGCCGCCCACATAACGATGCCGAACAGGCGGTAGCCGATTTCGCCAGCGGCGAGCCGGAACACCGAAGCTGGCGGATTGGTTTGGTCAAGTGTCAATCCTTGGGCAACGACGCCGAACGCGGCCAAAAACAGCAAAATGCGCATGAGCGAGGCGACACCGATCGCCGAAACCGCACTTTTCGTCACTTCCGTCAAACTGTCTTTCCCTTTGATGCCGGCATCAAGCAGCCGATGACCGCCGGCAAACGTAATATACCCGCCGACTGTTCCACCAACGAGCGTCACAATGGCCAAAAAGTCGATTTTTTCGGGAACGACCGCCCGAACGGCCGCCTCACCAAGCGGCGGCTTGGCTGTAAACACAACATAGAGCGTCAGCGCGATCATGACAAGCCCAAGCAGTTGGGCAAAACGGTCCATCGCCTTGCCGGCTTCGCGGATGAGAAAAATGGCGATGGCGATGATGGCGCTCACGATCGCCCCGGTCTTTGGAGACATGCCGAACAGCACGTTGAACCCAAGCCCGGCACCGCCAATGTTGCCAATGTTAAAGGCAAGCCCGCCAAGGAGCACAAACGCCGCCAACACATAGCCGAGACCGGGCAGCACGGCGTTGGCGATATCTTGCGCCCGCCGCTCGGAAACGGCGATAATGCGCCAAATGTTCGCTTGGGCGCCGATATCAAGCAAAATGGAAAGCAAAATGACAAACCCGAAGCTAGCCGCCAGTTGAGCGGTAAATACGGTCGTTTGCGTCAAAAATCCCGGGCCGATGGCGGATGTGGCCATTAAAAAGACAGCCCCAATGAGTACGCTTAATCTGCCTTCTTTCCTGTTCATCGTCTCTCCTCCTGCCGCATCGCCTCAATGGCGACGCCTTCCTTTTGCAGCGTTTCACGCAGCCGTTTGGCAAACCGCACCGCCTGCTCATTGTCGCCGTGCAGGCAGACAGTGTCGGCTTCAATCGACACGTCTGTCCCTTGCACCGAGCGGACGCGCCGGTCACGGATCATCGTGAGCACTTGCTTGACCGCTTCGTCTTCATCGGCAATGACAGCCTGCGGGTCGCTCCTTGGTGTGAGCGAACCGTCTGCCTGGTAGGTGCGATCAGCGAACACTTCACTCGCCGTCCGCAAGCCGTATGCTTGTCCGGCGCGGATGAGCTCGCTGCCTGCCAAGCCGTATAAGACGAGCGATGGGTCCACATCATACACCGCTTTGACGATCGCTTCTGAAAGCGCTGTATCTTTCGCCGCCATATTGTACAGGGCGCCGTGCGGCTTCACGTGCGTCATCACGCCGCCTTCCGCCTTGACGAACGCCGATAGCGCGCCGATTTGGTACACGACGTACGCATACACTTCCTCCGGCGAAACGGCCATCATCCGCCGCCCGAAACCAAGCAAATCGGGAAATCCCGGATGAGCGCCGATGGCGACGCCGTGCCGGATGGCGAGCTGCACCGTTTGCCGCATGACGAGCGGGTCGCCGGCATGAAACCCGCAGGCAATATTGACGGAAGTGACATACGACAAGATCTCTTCCTGCCCAATCCGGTACACGCCAAAACTTTCACCAAAATCACAGTTCAAATCAATCGTTTTCACTATTCTCCCCCCATTGGCGGCGAATGGTCGCGACCCATCGGCCGAGCCGCTGCTGTTGTTCGATATAAAGCCGCGCCGCTTCTTCCGGCGCAATCGGCTGAAACTGAACGCAATCACCCGGTCGCGCCTGTGCCAATACAGGCAGATCGGCTGCCGCCACTTGGGCGATGCGCGGATAGCCGCCCGTTGTCTGGCTGTCGGCCATCAACACGATCGGCTGGCCGGATGCGGGGACTTGCACCGTGCCGAACACAACCGCTTCCGACACCATCTCCCGCTCACGCCCAAGCGCCAGTGCCGGACCAAAAAGCCGGTAGCCAATCCGGTCAGACTGCGGTGTCACCTCGTAACGAGCGGCGAAAAACTGGCGGCGGCTTTCCGGCGTAAACTCGCCATACTCCGGGCCGGGGACAGCGCGCACCGTTTTCGTTTTTCCGCCAATATATCGGCTGGCTGAACGGGCCAGCCCCCAGCGAAGCGGCTTGGCAACACGGTGCCGGCATGCAGCGCCCGTCGGCAGCACATCCCCTGGCTGGAGCGGGCGGCCTGATAAGCCGCCGAGCCGTGCGGGGACGTATGTCGAGCGGCTGCCCATGACAGGCGGAACAGCGATGCCGCCTGCCACCGCGATATACGCGCGCCACCCCGCCCGGCACACGCCGATCTTTAGGACGTCCCCCGGCCGAACGATTGCCGGTTTCCAAAGCGGAAGCGGCCGGCCAT
Source organism: Geobacillus subterraneus (assembly GCF_001618685.1). GTDB lineage: Bacteria > Bacillota > Bacilli > Bacillales > Anoxybacillaceae > Geobacillus > Geobacillus subterraneus. The sequence continues at coordinate 1,846,699 of NZ_CP014342.1, forward strand.
TGAGCGTGCACGGGAAATCACCGCCACATACAGCGATGACCGTCTCAACGTGAAAGCGAAGGGTCGGGCCGGCCATCGTCGCTTCGAGCACCGCTTCATCCCCCTCATTGCCAACAAGCGCGTTGGCGAGGCGGTACGCCCAAGCGTCCATCGCTCCGCCGACCGGAACGCCGGCATGTCGGTAGCCGCTGCGCCCGCCATCTTGGACCGTTGTAAAAAATCCGCCATCCATCACATCAATCATGTTCCTCTCTCCAAACGTGCAAATTCCTCGACACCAATCGGCTGAAACTGGACGATGTCACCGGCTGAAAGCAGGCTTGGCTCCTCCCGGTGCGGGTCAAACAGCTTTAGCGGCGTCCGGCCGATCAACTGCCAGCCCCCTGGCGTCGCGAGCGGATAGACGCCCGTCTGTCCGCCGGCAATGCCGACCGAACCGGCGGGCACCGTTGTGCGCGGCACCGTCCGCCTCGGCGTCGCCAAACGCGACGACAAGCCTCCTAAATAGGCAAACCCCGGAGAAAAACCGATCATATAGACGCGGTAGCGTCCCGCAGAATGAAGCGCTGCCACTTCGTCCTCTGTCATCCCATGAAAGCGGGCGACATCCGCCAAATCCGGGCCGAACTCGCCGCCGTAACAGACGGGAATGACGATGGTTCGCGTCAGACGGCAGGCGTCCTGTCCGGACGATCTGATATTCTCGCGCAGCCAGGCGCATACGTCGGCATAATTCCCCGCCACTAACGGATCGTAATAGACAGTGAGCGATGAAAACGCCGGCACGATTTCCATGATGCCTTCTTTTTGCGCGGCCTGAAGCCGGACCGCTGTTTGGTGAACGATGTCGTTGACGGCTTCATCAATGCAACTGGCAAACCGGACGGTTACCGCATATTCGCATAATGGAACCAACGTGTACTCCATTGTCATCCCTTCCCTTGAAAGCCGAGCTCGCGCGAGATGTCCATCGCCGCCTGTTTCAATCGCGGAACAATGCGCGCTACATCGTCCGGCGAAAAACGCTGCTCCGGACCGGCGACGCTCAACCCGGCGACTGCCGCCCCTTCATGGTTGAAAATGGGCACGGCAACAGCGGCAGAATAGTTTTCTAGCTCGGAATAGCTGACCGTATAGCCGCGGTTTCGGCCTTCCTCTAGCAATCGGCGCAGCACTTGCTTGTCCGTCACTGTACATTTAGCGATTTTTACTAACTCCACTTGTTCGACATATCGTTCCCGGTCAGCTTCAGCCATAAACGCGAGCAAGACGCGCGGGCACGCCCCGGCGTACAGCGGCGCGCGCCGCCCGACTTTCGTATAGACGCGCACCGGTTCGGACGTCTCGACTTTTTCAATATATAGCGCTTCATCGCCATCGCGGACGACGAGATTGACCGCCTCCTTCGTCTCCTCTTTCAGCCGCTCCATGACCGGCAGCGCCACCCGGCGAAGATCGAGCCGCTCAGCGACGAGCATTCCAAATGTCAACAGCGACAAGCCGAGTTCATAATGATCTCCTTGTTTTTGCAAAAAGCCAAGCGCTACGAGCGACTGCGCCATCCGGTACACCGATGTTTTCGGCATCCGAAGACGCGCGACCATTTCGGGCAACGTCAACCGCTCACAATCGAGAAACAAATCAAGCAGTTCTTTTGTTTTCAAAACCGTTTTGTTCATGGTCTCCTCTTGTTCCGAATATCGGAATAATAGTTCCGAAATATGAATTATATTGCTATTATAATGAAAAGTCGAACCATTTTCCACTAAAAAATCAACGGCGCCCATTCTGCAGACGCCGTTTCGCCATAATTATAACCGTTTTAAAAAGACATAACTCACTTTTTGGTATTCCATTTTTTCCTCGTAGAAACGATGGGCGTCAACGCGCTGCAAACCGGATGACAGTGAAACAATCCCGTAACCATGCGCTTTTGCCCAATCATGCACATACGAAAGCAACGCTTTTCCATACCCTTTCGACCGCTCGCTTGAAGCGGTGACGAAATCGCACACCCAAATAAAACGGCCGTTATAGAGGGTGATCATCGGCATGAACCCAACGACAGCGACCATCTTGTCCTGATCATATAATGCCACCAGCTTATACCCTTCTTTTTCTTTCGCTTCGCGCACAAGCGCAACATACGTTTCCTCATCCAAGTGAGTGCGCAGCTCGCGCATGATTGGAAAAGCGCTTCTCACTTCCTCTTCGGTTTCAAGCCAAACGAATGGCGGCACGGCTTCTCCCCCCTTCCCGCTTTATGATACACCATTGTACCACATTGATCTGGAAATAGAAGGAAAATGTCCTCCATCCTCACGAAACGCCGTACACCCGTATAAACAGCGTCCCGTTTTTTGATCATAATCGCGAAGCGGAAAGGGGAAGCAAAAATGAGGACAAAGGCAAGCGGAACAAGCAGGCAGCTCCATGCCGCCCGAACTCGAGCGCGCCGATGCCATGCTCCGCCGCTTATACGAAACGGAACAGTCGCTTCGCTTATAGCGTTGTTGTCTGATGCAAGCCGCTCCTGTCAGCGGACTATAAGGGAACATAGAGAAGTTGGCGACCGAACCATCGAATCGCCCGTTTCCTCCAAAAAACGTGTGCCAAAAGCGGAAAATGCCAGCCAGCTCGCTATGACTGGCTGGATCTTTTTATCCCCCAGACCCCTTCTTTCCATCGGCGGGCTGATCACGTCAGCGAAGCCAGCACAGCCGGCAAAGCGTCAATCACGTCCGACGCCAGTACATCCCATGGAGAATGGCCGTGTTGAACAAGCCAATCAGCGGCCTTTCCATGCACGAAAACCGCATTGCTCACCGCCGGCTGCACCGCCTCATGCTGCAACAAAAACGCCGCAACGATGCCAGTCAGCACATCGCCGCTTCCCCCTTTCGCCAATGCCGGGTTGCCGGTCGCGTTCACATATTGCGCCCCGTCCGGCGCCGTGACAATCGTATACGGCCCTTTTAAGACAACATACACACCATATTCCATGGCCAATCGCTTCGATACGCCAAAGCGGTCATGCTCCACCTCGCGAACGGAACGATGGACGATGCGCGCCATCTCCCCCGGATGCGGAGTAATGACCGTCGGCGCGTTCCGTCCGCGCACCCGCTCAGCGTAATCGTCCCAAAAAAACAGAGCGTCTGCATCAATAACAAGCGGCACTGGATGGCGCACAAGTTCGCCCACTAAGCGGCGCACGCCGTCTGTCCGGCCCATTCCCGGGCCGATGGCCATCGCATCGATGTCCAGCCCGTCCCAATCGGCCGCGCCGGCAAATGCGCCATCCTCTGCCGGCCATAATCGGCACATCGCCTCCGGCACGCGATTGGCCGCCGCCTCGTACACCGTTTCCGGAACCGCCATCGTCACAAGACCAGCCCCGCTGCGAAGCGCCGCTTTCGCCGTCATCGTCACCGCCCCGCTCATCGCCTTGGATCCACCGACAATGAGCAGCTTGCCGTGCGTCCCTTTATGCGAGGACCGCGTTCGCTTTGGCATCGTCCGCACCACATCTCTCTGTTCCCACAAAAACCGGGCAGCCGCCTTCGCCTGCACCGCTGCGGGCGGAATGCCGATATCGACAACAGCGATCTCTCCGTAATAATCCGCCGCCGGAAATGTATACGCCCCAAGCTTCGGGCATTGGATCGTGAGCGTGGCATCAGCGCAAATGGCGGTGTTGACATCACCGCCGTCCGCCGGCACCCCGCTCGGCACATCGATCGCGTATACCGTTGCGGACGTGTGGTTCACTTGTTCAATGATTTCTTTGTACGGTGGGCGCACGTCTCCTTTGACGCCAATGCCAAGGAGCGCGTCAACGATGGCGTCGTAATGCGGCACGCGCGCCGCAAACACCTGTTCATTGCCCTCATAAGGCAGCCATGAATAGCCGGATCGCTCGTACACCTCAAGCGCTAGGCGCGCCGCCCCTTTCACCTTTTCTCGCGGCGGGATGAGCCAGACATCGGTTTCATAGCCATAACTTTTCAGCATGCGCGCGATGACGAACCCATCGCCGCCGTTATTGCCCGTCCCGGCGAGCACCGCGACCCTATCAGCACGCGTGATCCGCTCTTTCAGCGCCCGAAACAGCGCCTGTCCGGCGTTTTCCATCAGCGAGTCGTCGCGAATGCCGATCCGCTCCGTCACTTCTCGGTCGATGGCATACATTTCATCAGCTGTTACGATCGAAATCATGGCCATTCCCCTTTCCATTTCCAGGCTATGTTTAGTGTACAATGTTTCCAAGCAAAAGACGAGCACAAATATTTCTCTAGAAACGCAATTATGTATGCGCTTTCTAAGGAATGGGGCTATAAAATACATATTGACAACAAACAGCTGCCGCATTATGATGAATCTTGTAAAAATTACATACGGCAACCCGCTTATCAAGAGTGACCGAGGGAACAGGCCCGATGACGTCCGGCAACCTCCCCTTGAGGGAACGGTGCCAATTCCTGCAGAATGGCTTTCATTCTGAAAGATAAGTCGGAAGTTTACATACCGATGCCTCTTTCTGAATGAAAGAGGCATTTTTGTTTGCTAAATTCCGCCAATCAGCATAGGGGGAAACGGACATGATCGATATTCAAAACGTTACAAAGGTGTATACAACGAAAAAGAAACAAACGATTGCAGTGGACAACGTATCGCTGACTATTCGCGACGGTGAAATTTTTGGCATTATCGGCTACAGCGGCGCCGGAAAAAGCACGCTGTTGCGCTGCTTGAACGCCCTAGAGCGGCCCACATCCGGGCGCGTTCTCATTGATGGCATTGATTTAACGGCGTTAGATGGCAAAGAACTGCGACAAGCGCGTCAGAAAATCGGCATGATTTTCCAACACTTTTCTTTAGTCAGCTCGAAAACGGTATTTGAAAATATCGCCTTCGCCTTAAAAGCGGCCAAAAAAACGAAAGCGGACATCGAAAAACGGGTCAATGAGCTGCTTGACATGGTCGGGCTATCCGACAAGCGGGACGCCTATCCAGCGCAACTGAGCGGCGGACAAAAACAGCGCGTCGGCATCGCCCGGGCGCTCGCCAACAATCCGACCGTTCTGTTATGCGACGAAGCCACATCAGCGCTTGACCCAAGCACGACCAAATCCATTTTGGAACTACTGAAACAGATTAACCGTGAGCTCGGTATTACGATCGTCTTGATCACCCACGAAATGGAAGTGGTCAAACATATATGCGACCGCGTTGCCGTCATGCAAAACGGCAAAGTGATTGAAATCGGCACTGTGTATGATCTGTTTACCAATCCGAAAGAGGAATTGACGAAATCGTTTATCCATAGTGTCTTGCATGTTGACTTGCCTGCACATTTATGGGAAAAGCATACAGGGACGATCGTGAAAATCCAGTTCCAAGGGGAAAGCGCGACGGAAACAATTGTTTCCGATATGCTGCAGCAATTCACAGTAAAAGGAAATATTTTGCATGCTAAAATTGAGTATATTCAAGACAAACCGCTCGGTATGTTTGTGATGGAGCTGATCGGAGAAGAAGACGAAATTAGGCGGGCGATGGACTATATCGCCAACCGGACGAACGGATTGGAGGTGATTTCGCATGCTGCTTGATACATTCATAGGCTTGCTTCCGGAGTTGAATAAGGCGTTTTTCGAAACGATTTATATGGTGGCCATTTCCTTGTTCGTCGCGATCATTGTTGGGTTGCCGCTTGGCGTTTTGCTTTTTGTCACCGACCGCGGCTTGTTTTTGGAACATGCCATATTGAAATCGGTTCTTGGCTTTCTTGTCAATATGATTCGATCGATTCCGTTTATCATTTTGCTTGTCGGCCTCTTGCCGCTGACAAAGCTCATCACCGGAACTACGATCGGGCCGACGGCAGCCTCTGTTTCCTTATCGGTGGCGGCTATTCCATTTTTCGCGCGAATGGTGGAAACCTCGATGCGCGAAATTGACAAAGGCGTCATTGAAGCGGCAGTAGCGGTTGGCGCGACGCCATGGATGATCATTAAAGATGTTCTGCTCCCGGAAGCCCGGCCCGGTATTGTGCAAGGAATAACGATTACAACGATCAGTTTAGTCGGCTATTCCGCAATGGCAGGGATTGTCGGCGGCGGCGGTGTCGGCGATTTAGCCATTCGTTTCGGCTACTACCGTTATGATAATACGATCATGATCACCACCGTCGTGATTTTAATTTGTCTTGTCCAAATCGTTCAGTTTGCTGGCGACCGCATCGCCCGTCTTGTCGACAAGCGATAGGCCGCTCACTATAAAACTCACTTGTATAGGAGGACTTCATGATGAAAAAATGGTTGATGGCACTCGCATTGCTTCTTATGTTCGGCGCGCTTGCCGCCTGCGGCAACAGCAACTCCGCATCCGAGAGCAGCGCTGAACCGAAAGGGAAAAAAGTGTTGACGATCGGGGCGACTTCCGGCCCATACAGCGATATGGTCAATAAGGCGATCAAGCCCATTTTGGAGAAAAAAGGGTATGAGGTAAAGGTCGTCGAATTCAGTGATTATATCCAACCAAACTTGGCTTTAGCTAACGGCGACTTGGATGCAAACTTGTTCCAGCACAAAATTTATATGGAGAATTTTGCGAAAGAGCACAACTTAGATCTTTCCGAGGTCATCGTTGTGCCGACCGCCCCGATGGGCATTTATTCGAACAAGTTTAAAACGCTGGATGAAGTGGCCGACGGAAGTGAAATCGCCATCCCGAACGACCCAACGAACTTGGCGCGGGCGTTGTTAATTTTGCAAGATCATGGCTTAATCCAACTTGATCCGGCGGTCAATCCGCTCACAGTGTCGGAAAAAGACGTTAAGAAAAATGTAAAACATCTTCAATTTAAGCCAATTGAAGCGGGCCAACTGCCACGCACGGTCGAAAGCGTTGATTTGGCTGCCGTCCCTGGCAACTTTGCCTTAGCAGCGAAAATGGATTTAACCGACGCCTTGGCGTTGGAAAACATGCCGGATGACTACCGAAACCGCATTGTTGTCAATACAAAAGATTTGAACCAACCATTTGTCAACGATCTCAAAGAAGCAGTCGAGTCGAAAGAATTTGAGAAGGTAATTGATCAGGAGTTTCAAGGGTTCGGCAAACCGAAATGGATGTTAGAACGAAACAAATAACGCAAGGGCGCGCCGCCGTACAGGCGGCGCTTTCTTCTGTAGACGATCGGGCTGAAAACGCAGTATAGTAGAAGTGTTCCGTATATCTTCTTTTCTATTATTTAGGATCCAGCCTCGCCGGAACGGCCGGCGGCTACGTTTGGGCTCACTTTCATTGGGGCGGTGTCATCGCCTTTGTTTTGGCATTGCTTGCCTTCTCCTATCCACTTATCCAGTTTGCAGAAAAACGGCGGCCATCGCATGGAAGATGACCGCCACTTCGCTTACGGTTGCTTCGCCATGACTTGCAGCCCAAATTGCAGGCAATCTTCACAAATCGCGGCCAGCGGCCCATTAACGAGCCGCGGCTTTTCTTTCAGGCAAAACGAACAGCGGCCGTCGCGGGCTTCTTGCGCTTCGAGCGCCAAAGCCTCTTCCAGCTTGTCGAGCGGGAAGGCGGCAAGCGCCTCATACACGTTATTAAGCAAATGATCGTCAATATAGCCGCATTTTCCTTCCCAACGCAGCGCCGTCAATTTCGCCGCCACCGCCATCCCTTCGTAAAACCGGCGGCGGGCTTCGTCCCCGCTCTGTTCAGCCATCGCAGCGACCTCATCGGCAAACCGCTCCAACGCCGCGGCCGTGCATTCATCGAGCCACCGTGTTGTTCCGCTTGTCATGATCTCCCCCCTTGTTTCTTTCCCTTTTCAATACGACAAACGGACCGATTTTCCTTCTTCACCGCGGCAATTCGTCTAGAAAACGGGCGCGCAGCTCAGGGGGCGGCAGCGGACAGCGATTTTGCCGGCGAATGAGGCGGTGGCGGCGGACAGCGATTTGGTCATAGACAAAGTCGCGAAGCGGCCGCGGAACGAGAAACCCGGCCGCGGCCAGCCCATTCCATGGCCAGACCAGACGCCGGCCGATGCGCAAAACGGCATCCGACTTTATATAATAGCGGGCGTCTTCGATGAGGACGATCGTGTCTCCCGCTGGCACGTTCCCCTTTTCCAACAACGCCCGGCCGACGGTGCTTTGCTGCGAGGCAAAACGGAATACCGCCTTCCGGTCGCGAGCGGCCACCCACCGGACACCCGCATGACAAAACAAGCAATCGCCATCAAACAAAATGATCGGAGGCATCCCTTTTCCCTCCCGTTATCGGCTGTTGACCGGCTCAATGCAGGCGCTGACATCGTTTTTTGGCGAATTGACAAGCGGCGCCACCTCGTACATTTGCATTTGGTCGCTCAGATACGGCTGCAGGAACGTTTTCAAATACTCGCTATCATCGAAGCTTGGATCGAGCCAGTCGTCATGCCGCTCGGAAGGCAGGATGACCGGCATCCGGTCGTGAATGGGAGCGATAAGCTCGTTCGCCCTCGTCGTAATGATCGTGCACGTCTCCAGCGGCCCACTTTACGAATGGCGGCCACCTTAAGAAGAAGTGTTTTCCAATGAGCGCAAAAATGTCAACACTCGTTCGACATACTCATCGCCGTAGAGGGAAAAACTTTTCACATGATCGGCTTTTTCCGTCAGCCATAGTTGAAAGACATCGGAATGAGTACGGTACAACTTCACACTTTCTTCGTAAGGAATCGAACGGTCGTCTTTGCTGTGGATGAACAAAATCGGCCTCGGCGCTATACGATCGACCGCACGAATAGGGGAAGACAAGTCTAAATCAAGATCCGCCAGCGCGGGAACGATCGCTAAAATCAAATACGTAAACGGCACATCGGGCAAATGCGTCCATACGGGCATGTTGGCGCGCAAATACGATTCGAGGTCGCTAAACGGGCTGTCCGCAATCACCCCGCGAACATCACCATCCTCTGCCGCCGCCAAAATCGACGTCGCCGCCCCCATCGAAACACCGTACAGCGCGATCGGTTCATGGAAGTGTTTCTTCGCGTAATCGATGACGCCAAGCAAATCATCTTTCTCTTTGACGCCGATCGTAATCATATCGCCTCCCGACTCACCGCTGGCGCGGAAATCAAACAAGACGACGCGATACCCTTCGGCAGCGAGCCGCTTGGCGAGCGGCAAAAACGGTACATTTTCTTGGACGCGGTTGTTGCCGTATCCGTGGGCAAAAACGACTGTCATACGCGCCGGTTTCTGCGGTGAAATGATCCAGCCTTTAAGCCTCGTCTTCCCGTCTTTGCTGATAAAGGTGGCATTTTCATATGTCATCCCGTAGTCATGAGGCGTCTCGGTAATCGGCTGGCGCTCTTTATGGGTCAGCTGCCAGCCGACGTAAACGGACACCCCGATGCAAGCCAACACTCCGAGCGCCACAATCGCCAACGATAACGGAACCCACACGCGCCGTAGTAGACGATGTGGTGTGCGTCCTAATTCCATTGCGTTCTCCCCTCACTGGTATTGATATCGATCATTTTTATGCTTTCTCCAGCCGATGGCGCAACTGCTCGACATATTCGCCCGAACCTGTTACAATCAGCCGATCGCCTTTTTGCAATTCCGTATCACCATGAGGCACGATAAATTCGTTTTCACGGAAAATGCGGACAATAATACAGTCGCCCATAAATGGGAAGCGACGGAGTGGAATCCCATCATAATCCGGATTATTCATGGCCACTTCATGCAGTGTTGTATCTTTGTTGATCATCATCCGCGCCACCCTTGGTGATTCGATGGACGCCCGCAGCATGGAACTGGCTGAGCGGAGCACGGATAACACTTCAATACCCTCGTCGTTCAACCGTTCCACTTGTTTCGGGCTTTCTGCAAGCACTAAAATTCGCCCAACCCCTTGTTCCTTCGCAGCCAGCGCCATATCAGCGTTCACCTTCTCATTTCCAGTCCAAGCAACAACAATGTCAGCCGCAAACGCTCCCTGCTCTTCCAACGCTTCCTTTGTGTAATCAGCGATGTGAACGATGGAGAAAACGTCACCCGCTCCTGTTCGTTCCATGTCTTCCCGCGTTGCATGAAACAGCCTTACGTCGTATCGATGCAAATCAAGCTCCCGGGCAGCCGCCAAGGTAAACTGATTCACTCCGATGAGGGATACAGCGATTTTTTCTTCGTCCTCCGGGCGAACAAACAACTTTTTAAACAAAATCGGTGCAACAATGCTAGACAAAACAGCTACTAAAACAAGCGCCCCTTCCATCGTCTCATCGATCATCCCGATCCGTTTGGCGATGGCAGCTGCCGCAATGACAAGCGACAATGTCGACACAAGCAAAAATGAGGCAGCCAACGTCATTCTCGTATCATACCAAATGCGGAGCAAAAAAACGGGGACGACTTTCGATACGACCAGCGCCAAAAAAAGAAGCGGAATCATCATTAAAATCGTTGGTTCGGTGATGAGCGAACGTAAATTCAAATCAACACCGACCATGACAAAGAAGATCGGGATGAGAAAACCGTAGCCAAACGAATCAAGCTGGTGGCGCAACTCCTTATTCGGCGACAACAGCGAAACGAGCACTCCGGCTAAAAATGCTCCTAAAATGTTTTCTGCACCAAACGTTTCGGACAATGCGACGAGCACAATCATCAAAGTAAATACCGCTCGGGTCCCGATTTGAATCGTTCCCTTGGCCATTGTCTCGACAAATGATCGTCTCTTAAAGTGTTTTCCAACGAAATAAAACACAACCCCACAAGCAAATAAGCCAAGCAACAGCCATGTACTTCCGTGTTCAGGCTCATAAAGCGAAACGAATACAGCCAGCAAAATCATCGTCGCTAAATCAGCAATCACGGCAACAAGTAAAATGGCCTGCCCAATCGTCGTCTCCATCAAGTTGGTATCTTTTAACGTCGGCACAACGACCCCAAGGGAAATCGTTGAAATGATGAGCGTCATGAAAAACGCGTTGTCTATATAACCAAAGACGACAAACAAATAAGAAAGACCGTAAGACAAAGCAAAAATCGCCACAAAAATGAGTGGAGCAACTACAAACGGATTCGGTTCTTTTCGATGTTTGCCGGCTGTTTTCGGTTGATTGGCAAACATCGAAAAGTCAATTTCCAGCCCACTTAAAAACATTAAGAATAAAAAACCAAGCGTAGACAACGTCTCAATCCACATGTCCGGCTGTACAAGATCAAAGCCCGTTTTTCCGATCACAATGCCAACAAGAATTTCCGCCACCACGACCGGGATCACTTGCAGCCGAAGCCGGTTTAATACAATGGGCGTCAAAAACGCCGCAACAACAACAATCAATAACGAAGTGAGCGATGACTGTTCGGCCATAACGTTCCCCTTTCCAAACGAACATTCCTAAAAGGCCGTCGCAACCATGTCCCTGCCAAACACAACAGAGCGGCCCATCCGTTTTTAGCGGCGGCCACCGCCAAAATCATTTTACGGCCTTCTAGACTTTTCATCTTAACGAATTTTCAGGCGCGGCGCAACCAAATCGCTGTTTCCATTTGGCAAACGCGGTGCACTTCGGCCGATTTGAAGCAGTCATCGTTTTTGCAGAGAACGAACAAGATGGCATCGAAGTGAGAAATGACTCTTTCTTTGGGGTAGTATATGTGCTTGACATGTTGCCACTTAACCAATGTTCGTGTAGGCAGCTATCCATCCAGCAAAAAGAGATGCCCGCAGACGAACGCGCATCTCTTTTCCCCATTGTCCCTCACTTGCCATCCGCTCACGAATGGGAAAGCGGCGCCGCTCCTTTCGCTCGAACAATCAAATCAAACTCACGCACCGATGTCATCCGTTCGTCGACAAGCCCCCGCTCCCAGATGCGGTGCAAAAACAACTCAGCGATCAATCGGTTTCGTTCATTTTCCTGCCCACGTTCGAGGGCGACGACGCTCAAATACACATCACACATCCGGTTGGCCACCGTTTTCGCATGAAACGTCTGCACTTCCTCCGCTTGGCCGCCAAGACGCGCGAGCGCTGACACCCATTCCTTAAGCCCCGCTGCCACCGGGCGAGCGAGCGGCTTCATCTCGTCCGCCACCCTCTCAAGCCGCGCCTTCATCTCGGCGGCAAACCGTTCGTGAATGCGGTATTTGCGCATGAGCCGCAGCACTTCGAGCGCCAAAATGTTGGCTGTCCCTTCCCAGACGGTCAGCACTTGGGCGTCACGAAGCAGGCGCGGGGTGACAAAATCTTCAATGTATCCGTTGCCGCCGTGCAGTTCAATCGCCTCATGGCTGAACGCGATCGCCTCTTCGGCCGTACGCATCTTAAGGAGCGCAATCAGAAGCCGGAGCCAGGCTTTCTCCGCCTCATCTGCCTCATGCGGCGCGGTCATGACGCGGTCAAACAAGGCGACCATGTCAAAACAGGCGCTCGTTTCCACCTCTTGACGCGCCGTCAAGTCGGCGAGCGTCGCGCGCACCATCGGGTAATCGGTCAGTTGATGGCCAAACGCCGTGCGCTGCTCAGCGTATTGTTTCGCTTCCTCGAGCGCCCGCTTCATGATGCCGACCGAGGCGATCGCATTGCAGACGCGCGAGAGATTAAGCGCTTCCATCATATAATAGAAGCCTTTGCGCGGATCGCCGACGACATACGCCTTGGCGCCATCAAACACAACTTCGGCCGACGGCACCGCGCGCACCCCTAATTTATCTTTTAAGCGGCGGATGGTGATGCCGTTTACTGTTCCATCCTCGTTGCGCCATGGGACGAGAAACAAGCTCAGCCCCTTCGTCCCCGGACCGCTCCCGTCAATGCGCGCCAACACGAGCGCCACGCCGCAGCGTCCGGCATTGCTGGCAAAATATTTTTCCCCGTACAGTTTATAATAATCGCCGCACGGCACCGCGCGCACGGCGTTGGCGCCAACGTCCGACCCGCCTTGCCGCTCCGTTAAAAACGTCGCCCCTTCATACAGTTCGACCTCGCCGGTGGAAATGACATGGGGTAAGTACCGTGCTTTTAACTCGTCATCGGCGAAATATTCAAGCACGTACGCCGTTGCCATCGTCAGCGTCACGGGACAATAAAACCCAGGCTCGGCTTGGGATAAAATGTACCCTTGGGCGTACGAATACATGTAGTTTCCTTTTCTTCCAAGCTCGGGAATCGGCTTGTGCACATAGCCGACGATTCCCGTTTCATACGTTTGTTTTGCCGTCTGTTCGTATCCTTCGTTCACCCACACTTCGGAAATGTCGTTTCCAAAGCGGTCATATTTGATCAGGCGCGGCTGTCCTTCACGATCGGTATGCACAGCGCGGCGGTCGACGTCCGTCAAGCAAAACTCGTAAAACGATGAGAGTTTTTCCTCTGCATATTGGTACAACTCATCATCCAAATACCGTTTCAAATTCCCTAGCAAATTCGGATCGACTTCACAAAGCGGTTTCATCGTCCCTCCCCTTTCTTATTATCCCTGTACTTCCTGCGCCGTCTCGCGCGCCCGCAGCGCTTGTTTCAGCACTTTTCCCGTCGCGTTGCGCGGCAATTCAGCGATTGCCTCATACAAGCGGGGAATTTTATAGTCAGCCAGCTTGTCGGATAGGAAGCGCTTACACTCGTCAGCAAGCGACGCAAGCGGCGCACTCAGCACAATGAACGCTTTCGCTGTTTCGCCCCACTCCGGATGCGGTACGCCGATCACGGCGACATCGGCGATCGCCGGATGCGTCCGCAGCACATCTTCCACTTCCTTTGGGTAAATGTTGACGCCGCCGGAAAAAGACGGGCGTTGATCGGCACGACAACCGCGCCAAGGCGCAAAACGGCAAAGTACGAAATGGCAAACTCCTTCGTATTCGGCATATACAGCGCGACTTTATCACCGCGGCCGACGCCAAGTCGAGCCAATGACGAAGCCAAGCGGTTGACCGTTCGGTCGACCTCGGCATACGAAAGCTCCGTTTCCCCATCAATAACGGCCGTTTTTTGAGGAAATTTTCTCGCTTGACGGGCGAGCAACTCCGAAATGTTCATCCTTCTTCTTCCTCCCATTCTCGCAATCGCTTTTCAAAATCGGAAAGCAGAGATTCCATCTCCGCCTTCAGCTGCAACAAATCGTCAATTCGCTCGCTCACCTCCTTAATTTTTTTGCGCCCGTATTCGACCGTTTTTTCGAGTTGTTTCCTTCCCGTGCGATCCTCATCAAACAGCGCGATCATCTCATGGATTTCGTCAAGCGAGAAGCCGAACCGTTTGCCGCGCAAAATGAGCTTGAGTTTCGCCCGCTCCTTTTTCGTATACAGCCGTTGCCCGGACTCCGTCCGCATCGGGGTAAGCAGCCCGCGCTCTTCGTAATAGCGGATCGTCCGCGTGCTCACATCAAACTCATGCGCCAAATCGGAAATGGTGAAATAATGCATCGTCATCCCTTTCTTAGATATAATATTCTGAATTTTATTTTATTTTACGTTGACGTAAAAGTCAACCAATATCGTGCTTGGGGAACAAAGAAAAAAGGATGTCTCAGCAAAAACGAGACACCCTTTGCCTGAAGATGGATGAATCCTCACCCGCCCGCTCCTGTATAAAAGCGCAAGGCAAAGCACCAAAAGCGGCGGGCAATCCATAAAAAGAGGAAGGACACAACCAAAGCGGCAATCGCTGTCCGAGCACTCCATTTGCCTAGCAGCGCCAGCGCGGGGGTGTTCGTGATTAATACGGCCGGCAATATGTAGGTGATCACCATCCGAACCACTCCGCGATACATGCTGCCGGGGAAGCGGGCCGTTTCAAAAAACGAGTCGAAAATAAACGACAAGTCGTCGATGCGCACCACCCAAAACGATGTCGTCATCAGCATCATCCATAGCGAATAAATCAACAAAAGCGAAGCAGCCATCACAACAAGAAACATCAATACGTCAGCCGCCGACGGAACGTAGCGCCCGACAGACAAACCGTAGCCGATGACGCCGAAGCCGAGCACGACATCGATGAGCCGCCAAAAGACAAGATGGCGGAAGCTGACGTAAAACATGCTATCGACCGGCTTTGTCAAAATGTAATCGAGCGTGCCGCGCCTAACGTGTTCAAGCAGCCGCGGCATGTTCGGACGGAGCGCAAAGTCGATGAACCCGCGCAGCGTATTAAAGACGCCGAGCAAGACAAGCACCTCCGCGTACGTCCAGCCGCCTAAATCATCCGTCTGATAAAAAAAGATATGAACGGTGAGCAGCGCCATGCCAACGCCAAAAAAACTGGCTGCGAAATTGCCGAAAAATTCGCTTCGATACTCCATTTCCTCCACGACACAGGCGCGGAAAAATTCGCGGAACACCCGTCCATACCGCCGCATATTCATCCACCTACCGCCTGATTTTTTTTCATTCCCGCCTTCCACAGCCATTGCAAAACGGCAGCGAACACAAACAGCCACCCTGCCGCGATGGCAAAGCCGTGCACCAATTCCCCTCGACTTGCGGCTCCGGTGGCGATTTCAATCGGAAAGCTAATCATATAGCGGAACGGCAGCCACTCGCTCCATTCCCGAAGCTGCGGCGGAAGCAGCTCGAGCGGCGCGATTCTTCCCGACAAAAACAGCGAAATAACATCGATGACGCCGTACACAGCCGCCACTTTGGTCACCCAAAACGCCAGCAGCCCGCACGAGTAGCTCAACAAAAAACGAAGCGCCGCGCCCAATACGACCGCCAGCAAAAACCACCCGATTTGGCTTCCGGTCATATGTGGGCGAAGCGCCGGCCAAAACACCGTCCCCACTGCCCAAACCGGCACTAAAATGACGAGAAACAGCCATTTATAGATGATATTTTCCGCAATCGCCCAATGGATCGGATGAAGCGGCCGCAACAACAAGTTCGAAAACGTCCCTTCGCGGATTTCACGGTCAAGCTCCCATACATCCCACGCACTCGTCATCCGCTCGACAAAAATGACCGCCATAAAATAAAAGACAAACGACTCACTCTCTTCCGGATGAATGTTCATCCAAACGAACATCGTAATGAGCGGCTGGGTGATGGCGCCCGTCATCCAGACGAACGTCGCCAAGCGGTACGCGATCATTTCAATATACTTCATGCGCAACAGGGCGATATATTTACGCACCATATCCATCCCCCTGAAACGCGCGCGTAATCACTTCCTCAAGCGGCGGATCTTCGATATTGATATCACGGACTTCAAACTGCTGAAGCAGCCGCGCCGCCGTCCCCGCTGCCGTCTCGCGCGCCACCCTGAGCACAACCGTTCCCTCTTCCATTTCCGCCACTTCCCCATACTCGTCCCAGTTGATGTTTGGCAGCTGCGCAAACCGGACTTCCAACCGCTTGTACGGCGCCAGCTTCTCCGTCAGCACCGAAAGTTCCCCGTCGTAAAGGAGCCGACCGTAGTTAATGATCATCACCCGGTCACAAAGCGCAGCGACATCGCCCATGTAATGTGACGTCAGCAAAATGGTCGTCTCGTGCTCTCGATTGTAGTCAACGATAAAACGGCGCACGTTTTCTTGCGTATGAACGTCAAGCCCGATCGTCGGCTCATCTAAAAACAACACGTGCGGCCGATGCAAAAGCGCCGCCGCCAGCTCGCAGCGCATCCGCTGCCCGAGCGACAAGCTGCGCGTCGGCTTGTCCAACAGCGGCGCCAAATCAAGCAGCTCGGTGAGCTCCTCAAGCGTCTGGCGGAACGACCGATCATCAATATCATAAATGGCTTTATTGACCAAAAACGTCTCCATCGGCGGAATGTCCCAAATAAGCTGGCTTTTTTGTCCCATCACTAAGCTCATCATCTTTTTAAACTCCGGCTTTTGTTCAAACGGCACAAAACCGCCGACCGTAATCTCCCCTGATGTCGGATGCAACAGGCCGGCAAGCATTTTCATCGTCGTCGTTTTCCCCGCCCCGTTCGGGCCTAAAAAGCCGACAATCTCCCCTTTTTCGATCGTGAACGAAACGTCTTTGACCGCCTCGATGACCCGGTAGTCGCGGCGCCATAAATGGCGCACCGCCTCAAGCCATCCGGCTTCGCGACGATGAACGCGGAACGATTTATGCAAATGGCTGACACGGATCACCACATTCATCCCCCAATATGTGCAATGCTGTTGACATTCTTTTGTTATATCACATTCAGAGGGAGTGCTGCAAAGAAAAACATTTCGTCATCTTTTCTCTATCGTTCCCATCTTTCGTCATGTATAATAATAGAAGAGAATCGAACGAGAAAGAGGGGTGTCGAATGGGGGAAATCACCAATGAAATGATTTGGCAAGCCATCAAAGAGCTCGCCGATCAGCTTCAGCAAACAAACGGACGAGTCGAGCAGCTCACCAAACAAGTGCAACAGATGAACGAACAAGTGCACCGGTTAAGCGAACAAGTGTCCGACATGGATCAGCGGCTCACCGACGTCGCCAACGGCCAAAAAATTTTAGTGGAAGAACTGTTTGAAAACAAAAAGGAGATCAAGCGCGTCAAAACGGCGCTCAACCTGTATTAAGGCTCATCCTTTCACCCAGTTTATGATTTCGCTGCTTTCCTCTCGATTTGTTTCTCATCTTTGCTGCACTCATCGGAAAAAACGGGGCATTTCCGTCACCGCTGTCCACAACCACTGGTTATTTGAGTAACCGCGGGCCATGTATATGCACTTTCAGTCGATCGAGCCCCCGCTTGAGTTTGCCCGTAACGTGCGAGAGGCATTTCGGGTGTTAAAAGACTAGCGGATAAGAGTGGATTGGCCCTTTTGCTGCCTCGACAGGCCGCCTCATCGACCGAGCGTCACCAAACGGTTCTAGCAGTTCCTGCTCGGAAAAAGGTTTGCCGCGAAAACTTTCTTTCTCTCCTGTTTAGGAGTCCTTCGCCCATTTTCAGAGATAGCAGAGCACCATCCGAGCCCCATCGGCTAGACGATTGGAAACAGCCGAGACTGAGGCGAAGGGCTTTCAACATCACTTGCATCCTATTCTAAAATCCTTCTTTTTTGAAACCATCCCCCCGACCTATGCCTCGGGGGGACTTTTTTACCGACCTTCTAGCAGTTCGTAAAACTAAGAACTCAACAGCAAATACTTGTTTTTGACGTGGATATCCAATTCGTTCGGCGTTCCGCCAAACACAACCGCTCCTTTGTTCAAAATATAGACGAAGTCAGCCAGTTCCAACGCCATCGCTAAATTTTGCTCGACCAACAAGATCGTCAGCCCTTGTTGTTTCAATTGCCGAATAATTTCCGTCACTTCTTGCACCATCAACGGCGACAATCCTTCCGACGGCTCATCAAGAAGCAGCACTTTCGGATTGGTCAACAGCGCTCTCCCGATCGACAGCATTTGCTGCTCCCCCCCGCTTAAATCGCCACCCATCGACGACTCCCTTTCCTTTAACCGGGGGAACATGGCGTATATTTGATCCAACGTCCAACCGTTTTCGGCCGGACGATATGTTGTCATTAAGTTTTCCTTTACGGTCAAATTCGGGAAGATTCGTCTCCCTTGCGGAACAAGCCCAATTCCTAACCGCGATATTTGAAAACTCGTCTTATCTTGAATTTCTGTCTGTTCCAACACGATCTTCCCTGTTTTAGCCGGAACCATCCCCATAATGGAGTGGATCGTCGTCGTCTTCCCCATTCCGTTCCGACCTAACAAAACGGTCACTTTTCCTTTTTCCACCGTCAACGAAACGTTGTGAAGGACATGGCTGTCTCCATAAAACGTATTCATGTTATAGACGTTCAGCACCGACCGTTTTCCCCTTCCCGATATAAATTTCGTTGACCCGTTCGTCACCCCGCACTTCATCAGGGGTTCCATCGATTAAAATATAGCCGTCATACAGTACAATCATGCGCTCGGCCAATCCAAACACAACATCGAGATCGTGTTCGATCACCATGACGGTAAGATCCTTTGGCAACTGGTGAAGCAACTGGACAATGTAAGTGGTTTCGGCTTGGGACATGCCCGCCGTCGGTTCATCAAGCAAGAGCACATCAGGCTCCATCGCAATGCCGAGCAAGATCTCGACTTGCCGCTGCTCACCGTACGACAACGTTTTTACTCGTTCATTGGCAATCTCCTTGAGCCCCCACGTCTCAAGCAAATGTTCCGCTTCCGCAAACAGCGCCGGCGCCCGGCGGGCATTTCTCGGTTTGAACCATACATTCGCCATTCCGCGCTTCCGCTGCAATACTAATAACAAGTTGTCGAGCACTGTCAATTCATTAAGCAGATTATTTTTCTGAAACGTGCGCACAATCCCTTCTTGCGCTCTTTTAAAATTCGGCATGTTTGTCATTTCTCTTCCTTTGTAATAGATCTTGCCTCCGGTAGGAAGGAGATCGCCCGCTAACAAGTGAAAAAACGTCGTTTTTCCCGCCCCATTCGGGCCGATCATTCCGATTCGCTCGCCTTTTCTCACGCTGAGGGATACGTCCTTAATAATTTGCAAGCCGCCGAAATGCTTGCTGATTCTCTCAACATGCAATATGACATCCTTTTCCATTTTCCTCCCCCTTATTGATTGGCCTCATTATTCACCAATGGTTTCGTGCCTTTTTGTGAAATCGGCAGCCTATGGGCGGCTAGTTTTTGAAACAGACGCGCAAAACCGACAAGCCCTCGCGGCATAAAAACAACGAAAAGAATGAAAATGATCCCGATAATCATCGTCCACACCGTTGTATAAGAACTGACGATCGTCTCCAATATAACGATAAACGCCGCTCCCAACACAGGGCCGATCATCGTTCCGGCTCCACCAATCAACACCATAATGAGCACCGATCCCGACATCGTCCAGTACACATCGTTCGGCGAAACAAAACCGTTCAAGTTCGAATATAAGGCGCCTGAAATCCCGCCGATGGCTCCTGCTATGATAAAAGCAATGTATTTATACAGGGCGGTGTTATACCCCATCGCTTTCATCCGCATTTCATTTTCGCGAATTCCGATTAACACATGACCAAATGGAGATTTAACAATCAATCCTAAGACGATGTAAACAACGACAAACACGAGCACAATTGAATAATAAAGGAACACAGGATTGGAAAGATCTATCGTCCCTAACATCGGGCTCGGCAACCCGGACAGCCCGTTCGATCCGCCCGTTATTGTGGTCGATTGATGGACAAACGAGTAAATCATTTGCGAAAAGGCTAGCGTCAACATAAGAAAATAAAACCCGTTCACTTTCACGCAAAAAAGACCGATGACGGCCGACGCCGCCGCAGCAATTAGAACCGAAGCCAAAAGGATCAACAGAAACTGCGGTGACCACTCTTTCGCCAGAAGGGCCGACGCGTACGCGCCAATCCCGAAAAAGGCGGCATGCCCTAATGAAACGAGTCCCGTATAGCCGACAAGCACGTTCAAGCTGAGGGCGAAAATCGCTAAAACCAAAATTTCAGCAAGCAAATTGAGATAAAACAAGGAAAAGAAAAAAGGGACGGCAATAAGCAAGATGACAGCGACGATGCCAATGAAAACTTGTCTATTCAATGCTTGATCACCTGCTTTCCAAGTAATCCATTCGGTTTGCTAATTAAAATGACGGCCATAAGCGCAAATACAAGAAATAAACTGAGTTCCGGTACAAGAAAACGACCAAACGTTTCGACAATCCCGACAACTAAACTGGCGACAAACGTCCCGGCAATCGAACCGAGACCGCCGACAACGAGAACGACTAAAGCTAAAATTAACGTTTGAAACTCCATGCTTGGGTATAAGCCAAGAATCGGTGAAGCAATCACCCCGCCTATCCCTGCCAAATACCCGCCGACAAGAAAAACGACGGTAAAGACGAGCTTAATATTGACTCCTAATGCGCTAATCATTTCTTTGTCACTCAACCCAGCGCGGATCATAGCCCCCCAACGCGTTTTTTCTTGGACAAACCATAAACAAGACGCCAACACGACTCCAGCAACAATAACAAACAATCGGTATGCTGGAAATTCTTGATGAAAGAAATGCAGCGTTTCCGATAAAAAAGAAGGGAGGGGAATCGATAAAACATCCGATCCCCATATGATGGACGTCACATCGTGAATGACATACGCCAATCCGAATGTTAACAACACTTGGGATAAATGCCCTAAATGGTAAGTCGGCCTAAGCAAGATGAGTTCGATGATGAGGGATAAAACGGCTACAATGAGTGGTGCGATGAGTAGGGCGAGCCAAAAGTTTTCGAATAGTTGCGTCGTCAATGTATAGGCAACATACGCTCCAATCATATATAACGAACCGTGGGCCAAGTTCAATACCCCTAATATTCCAAATACTAATGATAAGCCGCAAGTAATCACAAACAACAACATGCCATATGACACGCCGTTGACGAGTTGAGCGGCAATGATGTCCATCTTTTTTCTCCCTCCGTTCTATTGTCCAGGATCTTTCACTTTCTCGATCACTTCAATCACTTTGTTTTCAGCTTGACCGTTCACTAGGTTCGTTTCGATGATATACATATTTTGAATAATATGATGGGTTTCCTTATCAAACTGAATCGGTCCGCGCGGACTCACAAACTGCACGTTGGAAATCGCCTCGACCACTTTGTCAGGATCAGAAGCATCACCGCCGACCGTCTCTAATGCCTCCGCAATAATTTTTGCGGCATCGTAACCTTCCAACGCTTCAATCGTTGGGCGTGCATTGTACTTTTTCTCAAACGCGGCGATAAACGCTTTATTTTCCTTTGTATCTAAATGATAGTCCCAGAAAATGGACGCGATCGTCCCAACTCCTGCATTTCCTTGCTGTTTCCGGACATCTTCCGACACAAGCCAGCCGGATCCAATTAATTTTTTCTCCTTTTTCAACCCAAACTGTTCGTATTGCTGAACGAATTTCACTGCGTCACTTCCCGCAAAGAAGGCGTAAACAGCATCTGCATTGGCGTTTTTGATTGTCGTTAAATACGAGGAGTAATCGTTGTTTCCTAAAGGCGGATACACTTCACCGACTACTTTTCCGCCCGCCGCTGTATACGCTTCTTTAAATGCGGCGGCAACTTCGCGGCCGAAGGCGTAATCGGCTGCAGCGATATACACTGTCTTTCCGATATGGTCGTATGCCCATTGACCAAGCGAATAGCCGATCTGCCATGAAGAGAAAGACGATCGCCAAATGTAATCGCTCCGTTTGCTTCTTGTCAAATCATTTCCTCCGGCATGGGAGACAAGAAACGGCATCTTTTTCTTATCCACCTCATCCCGAATCGCGTAGGCAACGGCCGTGCTCACTGTTCCTGTCAATAAATCCACTTGGTCTTGATCGATCAACTTTCTTGCCTTCCTAAGCCCTACTTGCGGGTCGGCTTCCGTATCTTCCACAATGAGCTCAATGTCCTTTCCAGCGACTTTCCAACCAATGCTTTCAAAATAGAGCTTCATCCCCATCTCCAAGTTTTTTCCTAAAGACGCGTACACTCCTGATTTTGGCAAAAGAGCGCCAATTTTGATCGTTCCATCATTCTTGGCCGTTCCCCCTTCGTTCTTCGTTGTCGACTGGATTGCGCTGTTGCCGCAGGCAGATAAAATCGTTAACAAAACAGCCAACACGATGACATAAACCTTTCTTTTCATTGAAAATCCCCCTTTATCATGTTCTTGACTTTCTAAAGCGCTTTCATTTTTTTAAATTAAATTCATCTTTCTGTCCTTCACCTCCTATTTTCACTATTTTAAATATCCTAACTTTTATAATATATAATAACTTTAGAAAATTAAATATATTATTTCTGCTTTAGTTAAAAAAACATATAGGCAAAATCACCTAAATAATGCTGATTTATATGTAAGAATGCGTATTTTCCCGAAAATACACATTTTGTTTTTTATCACTTCGTATTCTTTTCGTAATACTTATATTTTCTATATCGTTCAATTAATAAGGAGTAAGGTGGCAGGAGAAAGCTTCGCATGGCCAACATCGCCAGCAGCCATCGCTCCATTGGTGGACAACCGGTCACTATAGAGCTCTCGAACGTCCGTCCATGCCCATACCGCCGGGATCTCTCGCGGCCATAAAAGAAGCCCAAGAGAGTTTCCGTAACGGATCTCTTGGGCTTTTCCTATCATCTAAATAACAACAAACTGGCCGTTAACAACCCCTAACGGCCAATGGCCGCGTTCTAGCACAGCAATGAGAAAGTAAAACGGATTGGTCTCCCATCCTTCAAGATCGGACAACAGTTCCCAAGCACAAGCCATTCCACCGATGTACATCATATAGCCGACCGCGGTAGTCACAACGTTGTCCCCATATGGACGTAACACCGCAAATAACTGGTCAAAACTGTGTTGAAAAATCACAGGCGGCACCTCATCGGCCAGTGCCAAAAGCGCTTCCAATCTTCCTGCCCGTTCAGCCTGGTGCTTGAATTGATCAGGAACATGCCGCAGCGCCTGCCAAATGCCATCCTCTTCGAGACGAATCGCCTCGATTGCTGATCGCAATTCTTGTTCAGCCAGCCACTTCACCTCGACGTGACGGACGCCGAAAAAATCGGCAAATTGGCGGAGCGGATGTTCAACCTGTTCATTTCCCTGCCGGCCAAGCGAAGAAAGCCAATCGATATTTACGAAGCGGTCGAACAGACGACGGACTGCCGCGTTTTCCGTCCCCGCCGCCCCTGTATGGTTGATTCCCTTTTCAGAAACTGTGCTCATCGTCTCCCTCCTTATTTATAATCCCCTGCAGCTGCCGATCACAGGGGAACGGCTTTTAACTGCTTACCGCCTCGGCCTCAAACTCCCCGACGATCGATTGATATCCGTTGTTATTCGGGTACGCTTCTTCACGCTGCAATCCGAGCTTTTCCATAATCGGCAAATCGTTGGCGCAGAAGAGAAGCGCATCCTCATTGGACGTGTTCACATGTTCGTGCCACGCCCAGTTCGGAATGACGAAATAATCGCCTTTTGTCCAGTTGAACCGAACACCGTTAATGACTGTATATCCTTCTCCTTTGAACACGTGATAAATCGCTGAATACGTGTGGCGGTGCGCTTTTGAGTGATAGCCAACCGGCAATTTTTGCATCCAAGCGGCGATGTTCGGGTTGGCCGTATGGCCGTTCGATGGATTAATGTACTCGACCGCAATGCCATCATACGGATCCGGTTCCAAATCGCTTAACCCTGTCAACGCCGCTTCGGTCTGTTTCCACTTGTACAACCCAAGCGGTGCGACTTGCGGCTTCCGGTCACCGATCGGCCGAACCATGCCGCCGCGATACTTGCGCGCCGAGTAATCATCCGGAAGCGACGGCGGCTCAATGCCATCCGGGTACGGTTCAAAGAACGTGCCGCCTGTCGAATAAATAAACGGGATATCTAAACAATCCATCCAGAACATCGGCTCTTCTCCCGGATGGCTATGGCCATGCCATAATCCGCCTGGGGTGATGAGAAAATCACCTTCTTCCATAAACAGCCGTTCGCCCTGGACGATCGAATACGCCCCTTTTCCGTCTGTGATAAACCGCATGGCGCTTTGTGTATGGCGGTGCGATGGCGCCGTTTCCCCAGGCAAAATGAGCTGAACAGCCGCATATAGCGTGTTGGTCGTCGACGCCCATCCCCATGGCTGCCGCTGTTTGAGCCCGGGATTTTGCAAGTAAATGGCCCGCCGCTCGCCGCCGCGCTCCGGTGTGAAAATTTGCGTCGCCTCTAAAAGAAGCTTGCGGAGCGTTTCCCCTTTCCATAAGTACGGCACCGCTTCCGGCTTCGGCTCTTTATGCATTAAATCTGGAATCGCTTCCCATAGCGGCCCTAAATGGTACTGTTCAATTTTTTTCGTAAACTCTTTTACTTCTTTGCTTTGGAAAAACGGATTGGCTTCTGCCATGGTTTCTCCCCCCTTAGGCAGTCTCGTATTTTTTCATGTTCCGTTCGATTTGCTTTAAGTGGCCGGCCAAATGATCGGTAAGAAAATGTTCAATTAAAAACGTCATCGGCTTCACGCCAAATTTCGGATTGCGGTGTGGCGCTTCCAACGCCAACTGTTCGTCATTTAGCGCCGCCAGTTGTTGATCGGCTGATTCCGCCGCCTCTTGAATCCCGTGAATCACCTCATCGACATGGCGGGCGTCCGCTTGGCGAACCGCCGCCAGCCTCGCTTCATCATTGAGCCCCCGCCCCCATTCGCCGCCACCGGCTTGAATGACACGAACAAGTTCCCTTGTCCAGTAGCCGATCACTTCTTCAATGTGACAAAGAATTTCCATGATCGACCATTCGTCGGCAGACGGTTTCCAGCGGATCTCTTCTTCTGTCAACGTGCTAACTTTTTGGATAATCTTCTCTACCGACTCTTTGATTTCTTGGCGGTATTGCTCGATCAACGGCATGACGGTTCCACCTCCACCGGACTCGGTACAGCGGCGACCCGGTTCTCGAGTGCGCCAATGTTCTCCACTTCAATGCGTACGATATCCCCGTGCTGCAAAAAGACTTGCGGATTGCGGGCAACGCCGACACCGCCCGGCGTTCCAGTGCAAATGACATCGCCCGGTTCAAGCGTCATAATATGAGACAAAAATTCTACAAGATAATGAACATTAAACACCAAGTTTTTCGTATTCGACCGTTGGCGCTCTTCCCCATTAACGGTCAATGAAATCTCCAAGGAATGCGGATTGGGAATTTCGTCTTTTGTCACAAGCCACGGTCCCATCGGCGCGCTCCCATCAAGCGTTTTTCCTTGCAGCCATTGGATCGTCCGCCGTTGCAAGTCCCGTGCTGTCACATCATTGACAATCGTATACCCAGCCACATACTTGAGCGCATCCGCCTGCTTTACATTCCGCGCCCGTTTGCCGATGACGAACGCAAATTCCGCTTCGTAATCGAGCTGACTCGTGATCGGCGGCAACGGGATGTCATCTTCCGGACCGATGATCGTATTGCTAAACTTGGCAAAAATGACAGGGTATTCAGGCAGTTCTCGTTTCATTTCGAGAATATGCTCACGGTAATTATGGCCGACGCAAATGATTTTGTTTGGCTTTAACACCGGTGCTTCCATTTTGACATGGGCGCGGTCGATCGTAAGCCCATGTGCCAAGGCGAATTCAACCGCTTTTTGCGCCTCTTCCAAACTTTTCTCTCCGCCTTCAAGCAGCCCGATGGTATCGGCTGGAACAAGCGCGGCGGCAAGCTGCTCGGCGCGCGGATGCCCGTTGGCTTTTAGCCGGGCCACATACGCTTGATGGAGATCGATGACTTTGTCTTCAACGATACACCCAGCGCGCACCGCATCACCCAATCGGTAGTTGATGATTTTCATCATTGTCCCTCCTCACGTGTGGTCATGGCCGCTGTCTGCCTCATATTCTCACGAAGCTCCGCCGGGATGGGAGCGGCTTTCGGCCTGTCGCCAGCGAATGTCGTCCACACCCGCACCTCATACCCGTCAGCCACGAGCTGGTCCCCGCGGAAAAACTGATGCTGGATGCGGAACGATTTTTCTCGCAGGTCATCAATAGACGACTTCACACAAACGTGATCTTCAAAAAAGAGCGGGGCATGAAACTGGCATTTCGCTTCCACAATTGGCATGCCGATTCGCTCTTCTTGAAACCATTTCCATGTCGAATGCCCAAGGCTGGCAAAAAAGTGGTGGGACGCTTCATCCATCCACTTATAAAAATTCGGGTAAAAGACGATGCCTGCCGCGTCAGTATCCCCCCATCGCACTTGAAAAGCGTACTCCATCGCGTTTCCTCCTGATCAATATTTCGTTGACAACTGCGGCGGTCCCGATTTCGGTCCATATGGCCCTTCATCAAGCCATTTGCCGAGACGCGGCAAAATCGGAGCAAGCGAAGCTGCTACTTCACGCTTCAGATGAATGGCCGGATCGGTGCCTTGAATATGCTCTAAGGCGATGCCTGCGCAATCGCGATTGTATCTTGCCGCGATCAGCCGCTCGTTGGCAGCTGCCGCAATGGCCGCTTTCGCGTCTTCGCGGTTTTCCGCGTCAAGCGCCGCTCGAATCGCTTTCGCCGCCATGATCGCATCCGGTACGCCGGAGTTCATGCCGCGCGCGCCAAACGGGGCAAACAAGTGCGCAGCCTCGCCAGCTAACAGCACACGATGATGGCGGTCGGTGAGCGATTTAGCAACCACCTGGAAAAAGCGGTACGTCGACACCCATGTGATGCGGTCCGCGTATTTGTCCGGCATCACTTTCGGCAGCCATTGTTTCACGCCCTCCACACTGCCGAACTGTTCCGGATCATCCCCATCCAACAGCTGCAAGTCAATGCGCCATCCGCCGGCAAACGGCACAAAGAGAACGTTGCGCCCATCCACAGCCGGGTGTTGATAATGAAACACCCGCTCGAGCGGCAGCGGATCCGCTTCATCTTCTTTCACATCGACGACAACAAAATAGTCTTTCGTCCGCGGCCCTTCCATTTCAATGCTGACCGATTGGCGGACAGTCGAGCGTGCCCCGTCAGCAGCAATGAGATAATCGCACGACCACCGTTCGCCCGATGCGGTGATGACAGTGACCCCTTCCTCATCGGTCTGGACATCGAGAACCGGCGTCTCCCAGACGAATTCGACCCCTGCCTCAAGGCAGGCGTTATACAAAAATTTTTCCGCTTCCACCTGCGGCAAACTCGTAAACGGCGGAAGCGCGTTCGGATCAGGAGACGGATACCGCTTTACATACACTTCCTTGCCGCGGAATAATGTGCGCTTGATCGGCCACACGACGCCATGTTCGGCAAATGTTTTTCCTAACCCTGTATAAATATCCTCTAAATGCTGGAGCGTCGCCTTATGGAAATAAATCGCCCGGCTTCCTGGCCGGAGACGGTCTTTTGGTTCTGCCTCGATCACCGTCGCTGGCAGTCCGAAATGACGCAATGCCAAGGCCGCAGTTAATCCGATGGGTCCTGCCCCGACGACGAGAACAGGGCGCTGTTGAACGTTAGCTTGACTCATCGTCTCTTCTCCCTTCTTTTCCATGACTTTTGTTTCTCTATTGATTAACCCACTTGTTGTCGATGATTGCGCTCGTCGATAACCCGCTTTGCCTTCATCGAAAAACGGGGTAATGATCCCGGCGCAACCCGTTCGACATCGATGCGGATGCCGATCCGTTCTCTGAGACGGTCGGCTAAACGCCGTTCGACATCCGCTTCCGACTCGATTTGCACTTTTACTTGATTCATTTCCTGCTCTGTGTAATAGACAATGCGAAACTCTTTAATTTCTATAAATTCTCTGACAATCGTTTCAATCGATGATGGGAAAATATTTAGACGATAAACAAGGGGAGGCTGCCCCCATTGTGATGAACCTTTTTTGGCAGCCTCGTACTATATGATTTTCCGTCTTTCATACTAACTCTGCCTTTACATTAGCATCGACGGTTGGCTGTTTGCTCTTCAAAATGATGGTCGTGCACATCCCTATGGCGGCTAAAGCGGCCAGTAAAAGCATTCCGCTTTTAATGGTGACGAGCCCGAAAATCATCGGCCCGACAAATCCCCCTAAGGAGGCAAAGGAATTAACGAGCGCAATTCCAACTGGAGCAGTAGACTCTGTGAAGAAAAAAGTCATATAAGCCATATAGACGCCGGCAAAACCGTATAAACCAATAGCAGCGAACGACAATAAAATGATCATTATCACGGAGCTCGTTGCAAAAGCGCTTGCCCCAAATCCAATTAGAGCAATCAGAAAACTAATGACGATATGAATCCGATGGGAATTCGTTCTGCTCGCGTTCCAGCCCATAAACAATAAGGAAATCATTCCGACTAACGCGGGAATCATGGTGATCCAGCCGATTTGCAAATTGGATGAGACGTTTTCTGTTAGGGATTTTACAATAGATGGGAGCCAAAACCCTAGTCCATACATGGCGGTGTAGTTGGCGAAGTAGACAAGCGTCAATTGCCAAACTTTAATATCTTTTAACATCTCTTTCTTTGTTGTGTAACTATTCACCCCAGTGCTAGTGTATAAAAAAGCCCAGCACAAATAGGGCATTTCGGTCATAGAAAATGCCCTAGGTAGCGGAAAGAACTCGATCGATCGTTTCGCCTGCCAACAGAAGACATAACGAATCCCACACGTTTTTTTCGTGTTTCGTCAGTGTGGAAACGATGCTTCTTGCGATGCAAAACGACTGCGCGAATGTTTCTTCGCGAAACGTACCCGAAATGTTCTCTTTGACTTTGACCATGCGAAGATCGCGTTCGGCTTGGTTGTTATCAAAGGGAACATGTACTTCACGTAAGAAACGCAGCGCTTCTTCCTTTCGTTTTTGAAGGCGTCGAACAAAAGCGAGTGCTTTTTTCGGAAGAGGCGTCATCGTTTCTAATCGGTGTTGTGCTCTTTCTAGGATGCGATCATACACTCGTTCCCACCGTCTCGCTTCTTCTTCGGAAAGTGCACCGTGATGGGCTTCGACGGCTTGCTTGGCGGCTAACAGAAACGTGGTCATGCGCATCGCCCACGTATGCCCTTGTTCGATGAATCCTTTTAACTCACGCAAATGGTGGGCATGACAAAGGGCATGGGTGGCATGTGTGTATTTCGGATATGTACCGAACGCATCGTGCATCATCGTCCCTTCATATCGGGGAAGAATCCCGATATCATCGGTCGCTTTTTTTCCACGAGAAGCGTGAGGAGCCAAGTATGTATATCTCGATGTACACGCGACATGCACCCATGCGAGTTTCCCATTGATGCGCAAACTCGTTTCATCGACATGCAGGATGTTGGATTCAAGTAAGGCGTCTTCGATGATGTCCATATTTGATTCCAGCGCTTCGCGTCCTCGTTTCACCATATTGGCAAGGGTTCCCGTACTAATCGAGTGTTGATATAACGCTTCGATTGTATCACTTAAACGCTTGTACGGGATCAATTGGATATGATGTAAATAAACAACGAGCGCCGTGAGCCGTGGACCGTATTGCACATGATTCGTGACATGGGATGGGAATTCGGCTTGTTGCACGCATCGACAATGTGGACACGATTTCACTTCACGTTCATGTTGTGTCACCTCGATCGCCACAGGAGGGACATCAAACACTTGACGGATATCGACTTTGAACGGTTTGACTTCACGCAAAGAAGCTCCACATCCTTGACACGTATGCACACGGTGGACGACACGATGATGTGGATGTTCCACTTGACGGAGCGTCGTTCCTTGATGTCCTTCTTGTCCGCCTGGCTTGTTGCCAGATGGTTGACGAGAAGAACGTGTGTTGGCAAAACGGTCAGAAGATGGGGGCAAATGGCTATTAGAGCTGTTTTTTTTCGTGCGTGCTTCCAGCTCTTGAACACGGTACTTCAGTTGTTCATTTTCTTTGCGTAGCTGTTTGTTTTCTTTCAACAGTTGCTCAATGACTTGTTGTTGGTGAGTAATGAGCTGCTTTTGTTGTTGGACTTTGCTGATTAAGCTTTCAACTGTAAATACAGCTTGTTGTACCGTCAACATGCGATTCACCTCCTTGTCTATCAATATTCACATCATGGACAGGAAAAGCAAAAAATATTCAGCTCACTTTATGATGTGGCTGAATAGTTACTTTGTTGTTTTATTAACTCGTTTGCTTTCCACTCTTTCTTTTTCCAATTCCCCTTCGAGCCAGTCGCTTTCTTCTTTCGTTAACCATTTGGCTTGTTTCGGAGTATTTGTCAAATAAAATAGGACAACAATGCCTAACACCACTGCCGGAATCCCTTCTAATATGAACATCCATCGTCAACCGGACAATCCACCCCATTGAACAACATCCATAATCCATGTTGATAATGGAGCGCCGATAATTGATCCAATCGGTAATGCCAGTATTAAGACAGAAGTGGCAATCGCCCGTTCCCGTTTTCGGAACCAATAGGTGAAATATAAAAGAATCCCGGGGAAAAATCCTGCTTCTGCGACCCCTAATAAAAAGCGTAAGACATATAAATGGGCGGCCGATTGTACAAATCCAGTTAATACGACAATAATTCCCCACGTAATCATAATGCGGGCAATCCATACTCTTGCGCCAACCTTGTGCAAAATCATGTTGCTTGGCACTTCAAACAGAAAATATCCGATAAAAAATATCCCTGATAATAAACCAAACACCTCCGCAGAAAGAGCCAACTCTGCATTCATGCTCAGTGCTGCGTATCCAATATTAACGCGATCCAAGTGAGCGACAATATATAAGATGAGAATAAAAGGTAAAATTCTTAACATTGTCTTTCGAATGACTCGTTGTTTTACGACTTCCACATTCATATTTTCCATAAATACCCTCCTTTTGCCACCAAGAGATGAAAATTAAAACGTAAATAGTTGTAGTCCCCCGTAAACGGGGGCACCATTACGGTCGGTCACAAACTTCCCGTGTTCTTTTTCTCTATTCACTAACGTTACGAGTTATAGCCTCTCCCAAATCGCTGCTATGCCTTGGCCGCCGCCGATGCATAGCGAGGAAGCGCCGTATTTCTTTCCTCTTCTTTCGAGCTCATACAGAAGCGTCAATGTAATCCGCGTTCCTGAAGCGGCCAGGGGATGGCCAAGAGCGACCGCACCACCATTGACATTGCCTTTGTCATCCTCAAAGCCTAACTCCTTCTGGCACGCTAAATATTGGGCTGAAAACGCTTCGTTAATTTCGATTAAATCGAGATCATCGATCGATAAATTCGCTTTTTCGAGCGCTTGGCGGATCGCTGGCACAGGGCCAATCCCCATATACTGCGGCTCGACGCCGACGACTCCCCACGAAACGAGACGGGCAAGCGGTTTCAACCCACGCTTGGCGGCATATTCCGCCGAAGCGACAATGACTGCCGCCGCCCCGTCGTTCATCCCGCTGGCATTGCCTGGCGTCACGACTCCGTTTTCCAGGAAGCGCGGTTGGAGTGACCGCAACTGTTCCAAACTTGTTCGACGCGGGTGTTCATCCGTATCAATGACCGTCTCCCCTTTTCTTGCTTGCACGGTGACGGGGGCAATCTCTTGTCGAAAATACCCTTTTTCGATCGCGGCAAGCGCCCGCTCGTGGCTGCGAAGGGCGTGGCGGTCGACTTCTTCGCGGGTAATGTGATACTTTTTCGCTAAATTCTCCGCTGTTATGGCCATGCTGCAACCGCCAACCGTGTCATACAACCCGTCCCACAGCCAATCTTCCACCGTCGGGCTGCCTAACGCCGTTCCCCAGCGCATGCCGCGAATGACGTGCGGCACTTGGCTCATATTTTCCGTGCCTCCCGCCAGCACGACGTTTGCTTCCCCAGTTAAAATGAACCGTGCGGCCATAATGATTGCTTCTAACCCCGTCCCGCATAATCGGTTAACCGTCACGGCCGGTACATCGATCGGCACCCCAGCCTTTAAGCCGACGTGGCGGGCCAACAAGTGGGCGTCACGGCTCGACTGCTGGACGTTGCCAAATACGACATGGTCGATTTCTTCCGGCTCGATGTTCGCCTTTTTCATCGCCTCCCGTGCTGCGATGGCCCCTAGGTCAGTGGCGGAAATATCGCGAAACGAACCACAAAATTTGGCAAATGGTGTACGTGCTCCTTCAAGCAATACGATCTCGGTATGCATCATCGTTCCCCTCTCCGTCTTTTTTGCTTTTTTCCATAGGAAATTCCCCAGCCAAAACGATCGGCATTCACTGATCGTTGACTACTTGACATACTTTTCGTGTTGAATCACTTTTTCAGCGATTTGGCGCTTGAGCGTGACCGTATCAACCAGCGGCCCTCGCATAAATGTCTCTATACTTTGTGAAACTCTTTTTACTAGTTGTTCATCTTGCAAATAAGGGATAACATTCAGCGAGCAGCCGAGCAGTTGCTGGATTGTCTCTTGAATATACACTTGCACATAGTTTTTCTTTTGTTCTTCCATGTCGACCGCATTTTGTGCTATAGCTTTTTCTGCCCTTAACAAAGCGCTTTCCATTGCGTAAATTTGTATGGCCATATCCGCTAAATAGGCTAACAGTTCTTGTTCCGTTCCATTCTCGACATGCCGTTTTTGGATCGCACCGGCCATCGCCCAAAACAACGACTTCACATCATAGAGCTGCTTTGTTTCGTTGGCAAACGCGACAGCCTGTCCCTCTTGGCGGGAAATCCCTTTAGATGGAGATGGACAGTTTCGCAACAAGGTTGACGCGATGATGATTCGATTGATTTCATTCGTTCCTTCAAAAATACGGTAAATTCGTGCATCACGATAAAGCGTTTCGACCTCATACTCCGCCATATAGCCGTATCCGCCATGAATTTGTACCGCTTCATCAACAACAAAATCGAGCACTTCAGTCGAAAACACTTTATTGATCGAACATTCCACAGCGTAATCGGCAATTGTTTGAGCGATATTGCCATTTTCCCCCTTCCATCCTTGTTCGAGAGCACCGGCCGTGCGATAAATCATACTCTCATTCACATATGTCTTGACCGCCATATCGGCGATTTTATGTTGAATTAAACCGAACTCGGATAACGAACGGCCGAACTGCCTTCTTTCTTTAGCATATTTCACCGATAATTCGAGTGCCCTCTTCGCCATCCCTAACGCGGTGGCGGCAAGTTTATGGCGGCCGATGTTTAAGATATTAAAAGCAATGATATGCCCTTTCCCGATTTCACCTAATACATTGGCAACTGGAACTTTTACGTTATCAAGAATCAAAGAACGGGTCGAGGAACCTTTTAATCCCATTTTTTTCTCTTCGGGTCCAACCGACACTCCCATATAGTCTTTATCGACGATAAACGCCGTAAACCGTTGTCCATCCACTTTGGCGAAAACGATAAAGAAATCCGCAAACGCCGAGTTCGTAATCCACTGCTTTTCACCGTTCAAGATATAATATCGCCCGCACTCAGATAAGCGCGCCGATGTTTTTGCAGCTAGCGCGTCTGTACCGGAAGTTGGTTCTGTCAACGCATAAGCGCCGATCTTTTCGCCGGTAACCACATAAGGCAAATAGGCTTTCTTTTGCTCCTCTGTGCCAAAAAAGACAATGGGCAACGACCCGATGCCTACCTGTCCGCTGAACGTCACAGCAAACGACCGGCCTAAGGCCACCTTTTCGCTGATGATGCATGAACTGATCTTATCCAAATGAAGCCCGCCGTATCGCTCAGGAATATCGGCACCCAATAACCCGAGCTCCCCTGCTTTCTTTAATAGACGGACAGTTTCGTCAAACTGTTGAGCCTCAATGTCCCCTAAGACGGGCAGCACTTCCTTCATGACAAACTTTTCTGCCATATCAGCCAGCATGTGATGTTCGTCGGTAAAGTCCTCTGGAGTAAACACTTCACTGGCGGAAACATGTTCATGGATGAAACACCCGCCTTTATATTCTTTTATCTTTGCCACAGCTAGCCATCTCCTTACGTCATCATTTCAGCCATATTAACGAAGGGTTGATTTTAATTGTTCTTCCATCATTTCCCGAAGGGCTACTTTTTTAATTTTTCCACTCGGTGTGACAGGCAGCTCTTCGACAAACACAATGCGGTCCGGCACTTTATAGTCGGCTACTTTGCCTTTCAGGTATGCCTTCATCGATTCCTCATCTTCTATGCAGTGAGGCCGCAGTTTTATGACGGCACAAGAGATTTCTCCTAAAACCGTGTCTGGCAATCCGATGATGGCTACCTCCATGACACTCGGATGTTTGTAGAAAATTTCTTCGATTTCCCGAGGATAAATGTTGTAACCGCCGCGAATAATCATTTCCTTTTTGCGCCCTACAATCCGCACATACCCGTTTTCATCAATCGTCGCTAAATCCCCGGTATAAAACCATCCTTCCTCATCGATCACTTCCCTCGTTTTTTCCGGCATTCCGTAATATCCTTTCATGACGCCAAAGCTTCTGCAAGCCAACTCCCCTACTTCACCAGGTTTCACCTCTTGGCGGTTGTCATCAACGACTTTCACCGCCGCCCCTGGTACCGCTTTTCCCACCGTCTCTGAACGTACGGAATCGCTGTCATCAAAGCCTGTAATCGTTAAAGTAGCGGATGTCTCTGTCAGCCCGTACGAAATGACAACATCGCATCCCATTTGCGTGCGAATTTTCCTTACCACTTCCTCAGGACACGGAGCGGCGGCGATAATGCCCGTACGCAACGAAGACAATTGATACCGGCTGAAATTCGGATGGTTCAACTCTAAAATAAACATCGTCGGGACGCCGTGGTGGATCGTCACCTTCTCCTGTTCAATCAACCTCAGTGCTTCTTCCGCCTTATATTGTTCCATAAAGACAAGACGCGCTCCGCATAACACCGCTGATAGTATGGAAGGAACCATGCCAAACACATGAAAAACAGGAACAGCGACTAAAAACACGTCATCCTCGGTACATTTCATGGCTTCGATCGTAGCGTTGGCCGAGTAGAATACATTTTGGTGCGTCAACATCGCCCCTTTTGGCTTTCCTGTTGTACCTGATGTATACAAAATCGCGAAGACATCTTCTGCGGCATCGATAGTGATTGAGGGAACAGCGGGAGAACGTTTTCCTAATTCGATTAAATCAGCAAACGAATGATATCCTTTCTGTTGGAAGCGTACGGTAAAAATATATTTCAGCGAGCTGCCCGCTGACGGGTGCGATGTAAATATATCGATATGGCCAAACTCACCCATAAGAAAAGCGGCCGTCGCTTTCGAATTTTCCAGTATATAAACTAACTCTTCTGTGCGGTAGCGCGGATTGCAAGGAACAAGAATGGCGCCAAGGCGGGCGAGACTAAAGTAAATGACCATAAATTCGTTCCAGTTAGGCAAGCAAACAACCACTCGATCCCCTTTTTGGATTCCTAACACCGCCAAAGCGGAAGCCATGTATTCGACACTGTCGACTAGTTCTCTATACGTCATGCGTCGGTAGCCGTCATACGCTACCTCTTTCCCCTCGGAAACCCGTTGAAAGGAACGGTTTAACACTTCATGCACGGTGAAAGATTTTCCTGTCATCCACAACACCACCCTGTCTTAATTTTTCAATCCCTTTGATTTGAACACAAGGACGGTTGATGACCGAATTCAGTGTGCAGTTATACCGGTTTTGTTGCTCTCCTTACGGCCGAAATTACTTGCCGACAAACACCGGCTTTCTCTTTTCGGCAAACGCCCGCATGCCTTCTTTTCGATCTTCGGTCGCAAAGGCGTTTCCAAAGCAGGCAGTTTCCACCATCAACCCTGACTGCAAGTCAACATTGGCTCCCGTGTTGACCGCTTCTTTGAGCATGCGCATGGCAATGGCCGGTTTTTGCGCCAATTTTCCGGCCCATTCTTTCGCCGTCGGCAAAAGTTCGTCGGATGGGACGACTTTGTTTACCAAATGAATGGCAAGCGCCCGCTGGGCATCGATCATTTCGCCGAAATAAAGCAATTCTTTCGCCACCCCTTGACCGACGATGCGCGGCAGCCGCTGCGTCCCGCCGCCGCCCGGAATAATGCCGAGGTTGACCTCTGGGAAGGCAAACTTGGCATTGTCAGAACAAATGCGTAAATCGCATGCGAGCGCTAGTTCGCAGCCCCCTCCGAGCGCCAGCCCGTTCACCGCCGCGATCACCGGTTGGGATGCGTTTTCAATTTTCGAAAACGCGCTTCGCGATATTTTGTTCATTTCCATCATGCCGGCCAAATCCAAGTCCATCATTTCATGAATATCGGCACCGGCCACAAACGCTTTTTCTCCCGTTCCGGTAATGACTATCGCCCCCACTTGTTGGTTGGCTTCGAGCTCATCGATCAAGGCAGATAGCTCTTGAAACACTTTTGTATTCAACGGATTGAGCGGAGGGCGGTGAATGGATACAACCGCCACTCGGTTTTCGATTTCACATTGCAAAAATTCGTAGTTCACAACTCATTCCTCCTCCTAGAATGTTTAGCGACGTAGTGGTGGCGTACAACGAACATCGCCGTTTCACCCTTATCGGGCATCATCGTAATCATAAAACCCGGCTCCTGTTTTTCGGCCGAGCCTTCCTGCCCGGACAAGCTGTCTGAGCAATAAAGGAGCGGCAAACCGATCGTCCTTAAACTCTTCGTAAAAATAGTCCATAACATGAAGGCCGATATCGACTCCGGCGAAATCTTGCAACGTAAACGGCCCCATCGGGTAGTTCAAACCGAGCGTCACTGCTTTATCGATGTCTTCCATCGAAGCCACTCCCTCCTCGACGAGGCGAATCGCTTCGATAAACTGCGGAATCATAATGCGGTTGACGATGAACCCCGGGGAATCTTTTTTCACCTCAACCGGCTCTTTTTTCAGTTTCCGGGCGAGCTCTTTCACCTGCTCCACTGTTTCATCGCTCGTTTTGTATCCGCGTACTACTTCGACGAGTTTCATCAGCTGCGGGGGATTGAAAAAATGCATGCCAACGACTTGGCTTGGACGGTTGGTGGCAGAAGCGATTTCTGTGATGGACATCGATGATGTGTTCGTCGCTAGGATGGCGTGTTCTGGTGCAATGTTGTCCAATTGTGAAAAAACTTCTTTTTTCACCTCCATGTTTTCGATGACCGCCTCAATAATGACATCCGCCTGCTTCATGTCCTGCAAGCTGATCGATCCCTTCACCCGTTCTAGCGCCTCATGTTTTTGCTCGGCGGTCAGCTTCCCTTTGGCCACGCTTTTATCCATAAATGCTTCCATTCGCGAGCGCGCTTTTTGCAGCGTATGCTCGTCGATGTCTACTAAAATGACATTAAATCCTGACAACGCAGCTAAATTGGCGATGCCGCCTCCCATCGTACCGGCTCCCACGACTCCGATCGTTGCTACCATTCGTCAAATCCTCCTTTATTTTTTGAATTTTCTATATTATCTTTGCTATTAATTATAAAAAAGGTGAATATAAAAAAATACCTGCATGATGCAGGAAAACACGCTTATCTTTTCAGCGATTTGGCGGAGGACAGGCCATATAAATCGTACAACTTTAACGCCATCATCAAGTTGAACCGCTGCTCTGCCCCGCCTAAGGAGAAGCCGAGCATTTCTTCAATCTTTTCGAGCCGATATTGAAGGGTGCTGCGGTGAATATACAGCTTTTCGGCGGTTTCGGTCAAATGGCCGTTGCAATCGAGAAAGACACGAATCGTTTGCAGCCAATCCACGTTTCGTTCCGCCGAATGCCGGATCAACGGGCCAAGATATTTGTCGACAAACAGTTTCGCCGCCTCCAGCTCTTTTAAATGGTGCAATACCGTGTACGCC
This sequence comes from Geobacillus subterraneus, assembly GCF_001618685.1. GTDB lineage: Bacteria > Bacillota > Bacilli > Bacillales > Anoxybacillaceae > Geobacillus > Geobacillus subterraneus. Next base: position 1,885,023 of record NZ_CP014342.1, read on the forward strand.
CCAAGCTCGTCAAAAAATGCCAAGCTTGTCCCTTGAAAACTATGGAGAATGACTTGCAACGCCTGTACCGCCTGCTGATAGCAAAAATAATAGTCACGGATCGATGTTGTTCTCCCCCCGATCCCTAAAAGCGCTCGGCAAGACGCCCCCTCCTCCTTCATCCACTCGTTGATCCGATGATGCCACTCGTTCCAATATTTCGCGGGCTGCTTCCTCTCCTTGCTTGCCGGAACGATCAAAATATACCGATCGTCGATGGCCCCGTATAAGAGAGCAGGGTCTTCGATGGCGATCCGCGCTTTTAAGCGGTCCCATAACGCTGTTCTCTCGACATTCCGCTTGAACAAATCCACCTGCTCTTCCGATTCAGAAAACTGCAAATGCAAGACAGCAATGCGATGCTCATCAAAAATATTCCACTGAAATACATTAGCGTATTGGATAATGCTCTCTTCCTCTTCGATTTCCGCGGTCAACAGTTTATGCAAAAAGCTATCTTTCAGCTGTTCCCTTGTATCAAAAACAAGCTTCTGTTTCATAAACTGGATGGAAAAAATATTAAGAGCCAGTTCGACGCTGAGACGGAAAAAATCATCGATTTCTTGCGGATGCACATCAATGGCTAAATAACCGACCACGTCTCCCCCGCTGTTGATCGGCCAAACCGTCAGCGAAACGTCCGGCCAGCCATCAAGCAGGATATATCCCCCCATTCGGCTTTGCCCAACGGCTTGTCTTAATGCCTCGTTGGCGATGTCTTGCAGCTGCTGCTCGCTTAGCCGCCCCAATTCATAAGCGATCGGCCGCGTAAAGCGGTCAAAGACAATGACCGCTTTACCAAACATTTGGCTGAATGTTTTCGTAATGCCATGAAAGTTTTCATACCGGATCGTCTCTTTCATCAATTTTTGTTGATATTGAAGGAGAAGACGGAGGCGATGGGTATGATCCCGTTCCTGCTGATACAGCCGGACATTTTCTAGCATGACGGCAACGTAATTAGCCAGCATGTCTAAAATTCCTACATCTTCTTTCGTAAATGTTCCTTCGTTTTTTCGTTCGACGTGCAAGACACCGATCGTTTTGAAGTTGACAACAAGCGGAACCGTTAACTGATCCCCGCCCGGTTTCTCTAAAAAGGGAAAATAGTCGCTTACCCGGTAGTTATTTTTCATCATAATTTGCTGCGGGCCGCTGACTTTGCCATACGCAGGAGGATGAAACACAAAGCTATCGTCTTCTTCCCGGTACAAATACATACAGGCACCGCCCGCGTTCGTCCCTTTTCCGGCCCGCTCGACGATTTTTTCAACAAACCGCTCAAGCGGCGTATCGAGCGAAAAGTGTTGCGCAAGCCACTCGAGGCCAACCATTTTTCGCCGCTGACTTTCGTTTTTCTTGGCGACCGTAATGGCTAGGGCGACATCCTCGCCGAAATCGTCAAACAGTTGCCGCGCCTCGGCCAGCAGCGAAACATAGCGCCGAAAACCGATCATACAAATGCCGTATTCGTTTTCTTCATCTTTAATTGGAACGCTAAACCACGTTTTGATCCCATTTCTTCTCAATAAGTCAATCAATCGGCATGTGCACGCTTCATCCACCTCTTGAAACGTCGTGCTCCCTTCAAACAGACGCGGCAGGCAGCTGGTAATCGCGATGGGCGGATGAGAAATCCCACGGCGGAAATCGCCCTGATACAATGTCGGTACGACATCATCCCCTTCCTTTAACACGATGGCGATCAAGTCACATTCCAGCTCCGCCCGAAATGAAGTCACTAAGTATTGCAGCGCTTCTCCTTCTGTATTAAACTTGACGAGTTTTCGCGCTGTCGTTCGCAAATGGCTTTCAATTTTTTTCATCAGCCTTTGCCGCTTGCTTTCATCCATAGCCCCTGTCCCCCTTGCTTATGGTCTTTCGACAAACAGAAAGGTTGTTATTAAGCCCATCTACTTAATAACAACCTTTCGCTCCGTTTCGGAAAAGAGTTCAGCTCGTTTTTGATTTCGCTGCCAATGTTTTTGCCAGTTCGAGGAAAAAGTCGAGCGCCTCCGGATTGGCCATCGAGCCTGGGTTGACCGCTTTTTCGAGCGGGAAACCTAAGAGCAGCTTGCGGATCGGAATTTCCATTTTCTTTCCGTTTAACGTTTTCGGGATTTGCTTTACCTCGTAAATGTCGTCCGGAATAAAGCGCGGCGAGACATGCTGCCGGATCGACTGGCGGATGCGTTCTTTCAGCTCATCATCGAGCGCCACGCCCGGCTTGAGGACGACAAACAGCGGCATGAACGATTGCTTGCCCATCATTTCTAAATCGACGACAAGGCTCTCAAGCACCCCGTCGACCGCTTCGACGGCGCGGTAAATTTCACTCGTGCCCATGCGGACGCCGGCGCGGTTGATCGTTGAGTCGGAGCGGCCGTAAATGACGCAGCCGCCTTGTTCATCAATCTTAATCCAATCGCCGTGCTTCCAGACGCCCGGATACGTGTCGAAATAGCTGTTCCGGTACCGCTCGCCGTCCGGGTCGTTCCAGAAAAAGAGCGGCATCGATGGCATGGGCTTCGTAATGACGAGTTCACCGACCTCATTCACAAGCGGCTGGCCGTTTTCATCAAATGCTTGTACATCAGCGCCAAGCGCACGGCACGAGAGGACGCCGGCGCGCACCGGCAAAATCGGCGAACCGACGACAAACGCGGTACACACATCCGTTCCGCCGCTGCACGATGCCAGGCAAATGTCATCCTTCACATTTTCATACACCCAGGCAAACCCTTCAACCGTGAGCGGTGAGCCGGTCGAAAGCACGGCCTCAAGCTTCGATAGGTCATAGTGCTCTTTCGGTTTGAGGCCGAGCTTCATGCAGACGTTAATAAACGCCGCGCTCGTGCCAAAATGGGTGATCCCCGCTTTCTCTGCGAGTTCCCATAAGACGTTGCCATCCGGGTACGTCGGGCTGCCGTCATAGAGCACCACGGTCGCCCCAGCGAGCAACCCGCCGATCAAAAAGTTCCACATCATCCATCCGGTCGTCGTGAACCAGAAAAATGTGCTCTCTGGCGTCAAGTTATCGGCAATCGACAGCGCTTTCAAATGTTCGAGCAAAATGCCGCCATGCCCTTGGACGATTGGCTTTGGCAAACCGGTCGTCCCCGAAGAATACAAAACCCAAAGCGGGTGGTTAAACGGAACGTCTTCATAGACAAGCTTCGCCTTATTGGCGACGACATCGTCCCACAGCACCACCCCGTCACCGGGCGCTTCGAGTTGTTCGCGCCAATACGGAAGCAGCACCGTCTTTTTCAATGACGGCAGCTTGGCGCGCAACTCCGAAACGACCGGCATTTTGTCAAACTCTTTGCCGTTGTATTGGCAGCCATCGATGGCAAACAACACGGTCGGCTCGATTTGCACGAACCGGTCGATGACGCTGCCGGCGCCAAAGTCGGGTGAGCAGCTTGACCAAATGGCGCCAATCGAGGCGCAAGCCAAAAACGCCATCACCGTCTCTGGAATATTCGGCATATAGGCGACAACGCGGTCGCCGCGCTTCACCCCCATTTCCCGCAGCGCTTGGGCGATCGCCGCTGTCTTTTCGGCCAGCTCCTGCCACGACACTTCCCGATACGGGACGCGCTCAGAGCGGAAAATCAGCGCCGGTCGGTCAGCGCGCGCATGACGGAATACATGTTTCGCATAGTTGAGCGTCGCCCCGGGAAACCATTCCGCCCCCGGCATCTTCCGCTCCCGCAGCACACATTCGTACGGTGTCGCTGCCTGCACACCGGCATATTCCCAAACCGTTTCCCAAAACTGTTCAAGCTGTTCGACTGACCATGTCCATAGCTGGCGGTACGAGGCAAACGACAGCCCTTTATGTTCTTTCAGCCAGTCCATATACCGCTGAATGTTGGACTGTTTGACTTGCTCGTTTGTTGGTTGCCAAAGGATCGTCCCTTCCGTAATCGCTTTCATTTGATCGTGCGTCAATGGACGCCGTCACCGCCTTTCTGCCAATAGTTTGTTCAGACTATTCATATGATAACATGATTTCCTACTGTTTTGAATAGTTGTCGGTTCGACAACTCTGTCAGAAAAAGAAGAAGCAAATGGGTTGACAACAGCGAGGCAACTGGAATATGATAAATTCAAAAGTTGGTCTAATCCAAAAAAATGTCCTTAACAAAAAATATTAACCGGAGGGAAACTTTTATGGCAAAAGCAAAACACTGCCGCCTCTCCGATACGAAACCGGGTGATCGCTTTCGCATCGAAAAGGTTGATGTTCCTGATCCTGTGTTAAAAAGGCGGTTGCTCGATTTGGGATTTGTACCCGGCGGGGAAGTGAAGGTTGGACAAAGAAGCCCGCTTGGCGACCCGACCGCCTATCGCGTTTGTGGAACGACGATCGCATTAAGGAAAGAAGAAAGCGACTATATTTACGGGGAGAAGATTCACCATGACTGATAGGACGTATACAGTTGCCCTAATGGGAAATCCGAACACCGGCAAAAGCACGTTGTTCAATGTCTTAACGGGCCTGCGCCAACATACCGGCAACTGGCCCGGGAAAACGGTCACTCATGCGGAAGGAGAATGCCGCCACCGCGGCGCATTGTACCGGATCGTCGACTTGCCGGGAACGTATTCGCTCTATTCCAATTCAGCCGATGAAGAGGTGGCGCGCGATTTTCTTCTGTTTCAACGTCCTGACGTCACGGTCGTTGTCGTCGATGCGACGGCATTAGAACGCAACTTGAATCTAGCGCTTCAAGTATTGGAAATGACCGATCGGGCCATTGTCGCCATCAATTTGATGGATGAAGCGAAAAAGAAAGGCTTTCACATCAACACAAAAAAATTGGCTGCCAAACTCGGTGTGCCGGTCGTGCCGATTTCGGCCCGCAACCGGGAAGGAATCGATGCACTGCTTGATGCGGTGGATGCCATGGCGCATGGCCGCATTCACACCACCCCGCTTTCCATCCGGTACAGTCCGGAAATCGAACGAGGCATTGCCAAGCTCTTGCCCCTTGTCAAGGAACTGATGGGTGACACGCATCCTGCTCGCTGGATCGCTCTTCGTCTCCTTGACGGTGATGCATCGCTGCTTCAAGCGCTGAAACAACCGCCGCAACGATTGATCAAGGAGGGGAACGCGTATGCCTGCTGCGGATCTGTCAAATCAGTTTGACCAGCTCATGAACGAAGCCAAGTCATTAGCACCGGCTGACACGCGTGAACAGATCGTGTCTGCCATTTTCCAAACGTCCGCTGCGCTTTCTCAAGAATGTGTCACGCATACAGCGGCCGCAAAACGCGATCGAACGGAACAAATTGACCGCATCGTCACGTCGAAGCGGTGGGGATTTCCGATTATGCTGGCGCTGCTCGCCGCTGTCCTGTACATGACAATCGCCGGCGCCAACGTCTTTTCCGATTCGCTCGCCCGCTTGTTCGGAACGATCGAAACGTATCTCACCATGGCGTTTCAAGCGATGCACGCCCCCGACTGGCTGCACGGCCTCCTTGTGCTTGGTCTATACAGAGGCACGGCTTGGGTTGTCAGCGTGATGCTGCCGCCGATGGCCATTTTCTTTCCCGTATTCGCGTTGCTCGAAAACTACGGCTACTTGCCCCGTGTCGCCTTCAACATGGATCGCTTGTTTCAAAAAGCGGGAGCGCATGGCAAACAATCGCTGACGATGGCCATGGGCTTCGGCTGCAACGCGGCGGCCATCATGTCGACGCGCATTATCGAATCGCCGCGCGAGCGGATGCTCGCGATTTTGACGAACAACTTCGTCCCGTGCAACGGACGTTGGCCAACGCTGATTTTGCTTTCTTCCTTATTTATGGCAGCCGGCTATACAGGTGGATGGAACACGTTCGTGACAGCAGGTGTGGTCGTCGCCATGGTGTTGTTTGGCATCGTCGTCACGTTGACCGTTTCATGGGTCTTATCCAAGACGGCCTTGCGCGGCATTCCGACCCATTACACGCTGGAGCTGCCGCCGTACCGACGCCCGAAAATCATGGAGACGATCATCCGGGCCACCCTCGACAAATCACTTTATGTGCTGAAACGGGCGGTAACGGTTGCGGCGCCAGCCGGCGTAATCACATGGATTCTCGCCAATCTTCATATCGGCGACACAACCGCGCTGGCCGCTTTCGCCCACTGGCTTGACCCATTTGCCCAATCATTGGGATTGGATGGCTACATTTTGATGGCGTTCGTTTTAGGCTTGCCAGCCAATGAAATTGTCGTGCCGATTTTGCTGATGGGCTATTTATCCGCGGGGGCGCTCATCGAAGCCGATGGTCTGCATTCTCTTAAACAACTTTTGCTCGACCACGGCTGGACGTGGCTCACCGCCCTCAATATGATGCTGTTTTCCTTGCTTCACTACCCATGCGGCACGACGCTCGTCAACATTTACAAAGAAACGAAAAGCGCAAAATGGACGTTCGTCGCCTTTGCCTTGCCGACAGCGATTGCCATTGCGGTCACCTTTACGACCGCACAGCTGGCGAGATGGCTCGGGCTCGTATAAACGGCGCAGCCCCGCTTCCCGATCGAGGAAAACGGGGCTGTTTTTTTGGACAACTAGACTTGATAAGAAAAAGCAGTTCTTCACCAAACGTTGTACTGGAAGGCGCCCACTCATAGCTTTCATCCATTTCTTGAATCATGAATGAGGTTGCATGATGGCGCAAGAAACCGATCCGATTGGCCAAGCGCATATTATGGCGATGAACCGAAGAAACAGCGCCGCCTCCAATTCTCCATCCTTCTTCCCTATCTATACTTCCTTGACTTCTTCTAGATGGGAAACATCGCCTTCCACAACCAGGTGAAACACGTCCGCATTCACCTCCACAATCGTCACGCTCGTGCCGTACATATACGGCGGCGCCCACAGCTGGTCAAGCGGCGCGCCCTTGAACGCCGCCACAAGCGTTTTCAGCACGACGCCGTGGGTGACGATTAACACCGTTTCTCCCTCGTGCCGCTCGATGATGCGCCGCACCGCTTCAAGCGCCCGCTGTTGCACGTCGCAAAACCGCTCGCCACGCTGTGGAGCGTACAGATGGGGGGCGTTCCAAAAATGGTCGAACGCGATCGGATCCATTTCCCGGATCTCGTCATGCGTCTTGCCTTCCCAATCGCCAAGACGAATCTCGCGCAGCCGCTCGTCTTGATAGATCGGAATGAGCCGCCCGCCGCGGACGAGCTCGGCCGTTTCCAGCGCCCGGCCGCTTGTGCTTGTGTAAATCGCGGCCAATTCCACCGCTTCAAGCCGCTTTCCAAGCCGCATGGCGTCTTGCCGCCCTTTTTCCGTGAGCGGCGAGTCTTGCCATCCTTGCATCCGCTTTTCGACGTTCCACTTCGTTTCCCCATGTCTGGTCAAATACAAGGTTGTCCCCATGTGTTCCTTTGCTTCTCCTCTCTATTCATCTATCGATCATTCAACCGCCCGCTCAGGCAAGCTAGCCAAAAAAGCGCTCGCCACATCGTTGCAGAGAAGCGATCGTATCGTGAAGCGGCGGGAGCGCTGTGCTGCTGATGAGCTGCGCCTCGATCGCATACGCGCGCCGCTGCAGGCGCAGCACCATAGCGGCCGTTTTCTCATCTGCGATCTGAAGTTCCGCAATCATGTTCCTCTCCCTTTCGATGGCGAAAAAGCGGCCGAGCCCGGCCGCTTGTCGTTAGTCAACTACCCCCACTTCGCTAACACTTGAAGTGGGGGCTTGCAACTCCCCAGAAGTACGAGCGGACTTCGTCCTCCTTCCTTGACTTGGGGTTGCATCAGGGGCAGGTTGACAGCTGCCCAACGACGCAGGTCATGCCTGTGTCGTTCCTTCAACGATGTACTCTATTCCTTTTCGTTGAAGGTTCATAGCACCAATGCGGTCATCGTTTGAGGTATATCCGCATGTTCGACAACAAAAGGTGTGTGTACGTTTCTTTCGATTGGCTTTTTCCGTATGACCACACTTTGGACATGTCAAAGAGGTGTAATGCGGAGCAACCACCATCACTTTTGACCCATGCAAACGTGCCGGCATGTGAATGGTGATCATCTCGTCGTCTTTGTTGATCGTATAACCGATATAATAGCGATTGCCTTCACCATGCTCTTCAAAAATGCCGACTTGGTCGAGGCCATACGCTTCCATCATCGGCTCAAGCGTGTCGATAAACTCGTCGATCACGACGCTTCTTGGCACAAATTCCATCTTCTTTTCCTCCTCTTTGCCCATGCTCAATGTTAGTGTGCGGCAAAACGAGGAAAAGAATGAACGGAAATGATCGGCTACGCCGGCGGTTCGCCGCAAGCGTTGCGGTTGTGTTCTTCTAGCCATTGTTGCAGCTTTTCCGCTTCAAGCGAACGGCTGAAATAAAATCCTTGCGCGTAGTCGCAATCCATTTGCGACAGAAGCGCCACTTGCGACTCCGTCTCGACTCCCTCCGCCAACACTTCAATATCCAAACTTTTGGCTAAATGAATGATCGTATCGACAATCGTCGCATCTTTCGAATTTTCCGCAATGCCTTGAATAAAACTGCGATCAATTTTCAACAGCGACACCGGCAAATTGCGGATATACGCGAGCGAAGAGAAACCGGTGCCAAAGTCATCGATCGCCGCCTGTACACCAAGTCGCTGCAGTTCGGTTAAAATGTGTCTTCCTGTCTCAATGTTTTCCATCAGCCCGCTTTCTGTCACTTCTAAAATGAGCCGATCAGGCGCTAGCCCCGTCTCGCGCAAAATGCGCTTCACATGCTCGACAAGTTCGGGGCGGTTGAGCAAAAACGGCGATAAATTGACCGCTAACTTCAGTCCGGGAAATTTTCTTTCCCATTCTTTCACTTGGCGGCACGCCCGTTCCAACACCCATAGCGTAATTTCAAAAATAAAGCCGCTCTCTTCAGCCAGCGGGATGAAATCAAGCGGCGGAATGTCGCCAAGCGCCGGGTGGCGCCAGCGCAACAGCGCCTCAACGCCCATTGCCCGGCCTTTGGCAAGCCTCACTTTCGGCTGATAGCATAAATAAAACTGCCCGCGCATAATAGCAAACGGCAAATCTTGCTCAATCACCGCATGCCGATGTTCCGTCGGCCGATAAAAGGCATAGCCGTTCCGTCCCCGCTCCTTCACCTCATACAGCGCCTGATCGGCGTATTTCATCACTTGCTCGATCCGGTCGCTGTCTTTCGTGAAAAAAGCGATGCCGATCGATAAGGTCGATTGGATGAGCTGTTTGTCGTAATAAAACGGCTCATGAAACGAGCTGACAAGCCGCTCGGCCAAGGCGGTCATCTCCGTTTTCGTGATGTTTGGCAACAAGAGAACAAACTCATCGCCGCCGACGCGCGCGAAAAAATCACCATGACGCAGCGCCTGCCTAACGCGTTTCACCGCCTCGCGCAAAAAATAATCGCCGGCTTGATGAGAAAAATGGTCATTGATCCATTTAAATTTGTCAAAATCTAAATAGCATAGGGCAAACGGCGTACCGCTCGCGATCAACTCATCGATATGCCGCTCGAAATAGCTGCGGTTGGCGATGCCGGTGAGTGAGTCAAAGTAGGCAAGCTGACGCAGCTTTTCCTCATACTGCTTCCGCTCGCTAATATTTTTTACCGTGACAATGACGCAGTCAAGCACGCCTGCTTCATCGACGATCGCTTTTCCTTGCGCCTCCATCCAAACCCATTCGCCATGCCCGTCTCGCTTGCGGAACTCTGCCGTTTGCGCCTCGTATGTATCATACAGCTCATCCAGTTTTTGGGTTACGACCGGCACGTCATCGGGGTGGACAAACGCCAACACCTCATCGTATGAGACCGGAGGGCGCTTGTTTGTTTTTCGCTTCCATGACGGCGGGATATACGATAATTCCCGATGGCGGGAAAAAATCAAGACATAGTCGCTCGAATGTTCGACGATCAGCTGCAGGCGCCGCTCCGCTTCGGCAAGCCGCGCTTGCAACCCATCCACTGAGGCTTGGCGGCGCAGAACGCATAGCATGGCCGCCGGTTGGCTGCGCTCGTCGATGATTGGCGACATGACGGCGACAAAAGCGCCGCCGGGCAATTCAACCTGAAAAGCGACCTTCTGTTCTTTCATCCGCTCGGCCAACGCTCGTCCCTCAGCGGCGAGCGCCTTTTTCTCGTCCCGGCTCAGGGCCAGACGGCCAAAGGCTGGATTTTGATAAATGATGACGCCTTGCCAATTCAAGATAACGACTGCTTCTGTGAAGTGATGGAAAAAGGCCGTATACTTGTCCATGCGATGGTTACCTCGCCATTAATCGAAATATACCGTGACCCTCACTTCCATTTTTACGAAAACACGAGCAAAAATCAACAAATTTTGCAAAAGTTTTGCCAAAAACATGAAACTGCCCGCTAGCGGCCGGCAGTCACCCCGTTTGCCGCTGGCGGGCTTTGAGCGGACACGTTTGGCAGCACGTTCCCCCTTTTGTTTGGACGTAAAGGCAGCACGTCGTCCGTTGCATGCCGCTCGCTCCTTTAAAGAAGCGGCGGAGCGGATTGTCCTTTTGGCCAAACAGGCGGCCATCAGCTTCATGAACGAGAAAGCGGAAATCGTCCCGCAGCCGATCGGCGACCGGGGCAAGCGACTCATCCTCTAACCAACGTTCATATACCCAATACACATAAATGGCGACATTTTCCCATAAGATGAGGGGCGAGATGCGCGTCAGACGCCGCAACCGGGCGATGAGCGGAGCGAACAAACCGGCGAACACGTCGCGAACGGCCTGCTCGCGCCAACCGCTGCGCTCAATGCCGCACATCTCCGCTTCCGGCGGCGCAAGGCGAAAGCGCGGCATCCAGGTCTCTCCTTCACCGTCCGTATCAAGCCAAATGCGCCCAGGCTCGAGCACAAGCCGCTTGTTCCATGCCGACATGGCGTATAAAGCCATCGGCGCTAAAAAGCTTAGACGCTTGACAAGCATCGACGCCGCAACGGCGTCATTCGCCGCCCCCATCTCATCACGCACGTGCGCGACATACTTAGCGAGCTGTTCGTCATCATGAACCAGCCAGGCAAACAACATCGATGACGAGACATCAGCAGCTTCGCTTGAAAAACGGTACGTTTCCAACGCTTTGACTTCTTCTTCGCTTAACCTCATCACGATACGCCTTCTTTCTGTAGGATGCGCCGCCCTTTTCCGTACGGGATGCAAAGCGGGGTGCCAAAGAGCGGATCGTACGTAATTTGGCAGTCCATCTGAAACACATCTTTTACGAGCTGGCGGGAAATGACGTCTTCCGGTCTCCCTTCGGCGTACACTGCCTTGTCGCGAATGGCGACGAGATGATGCGCATAGCGGCAGGCCAAGTTTAAGTCGTGGAGCACCATGACGATCGTCCGCCGTTCTTTTTCATTCAGCTCAAACAATAAATCTAAAATGTCAATTTGATGTGCCAAATCAAGATACGTCGTCGGCTCGTCAAGCAAGATGATGTCCGTTTCTTGCGCCAGCGTCATGGCGATCCATGCGCGCTGGCGCTGTCCGCCGGAAAGCGAATCAACCGGCCGCTCGGCGAGCTCTGTCAGCCCGGTCGCCGCCAAAGCGCGCGCAACGGCACGCTCATCTTCTTCGCTCCATTGCTTAAGCCACGTTTGGTATGGGTAACGCCCTTGCTTGACGAGCTGCAGCACGGTCAGCCCTTCCGGAGCGACAGGCGACTGCGGTAAAATGGCCAACCGGCGGGCGATTTCCTTGGTCGGCTGTTTGGCAATCTCTTTTCCATCAAGCAAGACGGCGCCGCCTGCCGGCTTTAGCAGACGGGCCAAGGCGCGCAGCAACGTCGACTTGCCGCAACCGTTCGCGCCGATCAACACCGTCACTTTCCCTTTTGGAATCGTTAAATGCAGCCGATCAATAATCAGCGTTCCCCCATATGATAAAGTCAATTCTTTCGTCTGAAGCGCGTGCATGCTTGCCCCCTCCTTCATTTATGCCTTCCGGCTTTGATACAATAAATAAATAAAATATGGCGCGCCAAGGGCGGCGGTAAATACGCCCGCTGGAATTTCTGTCGGCGCTAACAGCATTCGCCCGGCGAGATCCGCTCCCATGACTAACACGCCGCCTAACAGCGCAGCCGTCGGAAGCAGCGCACCAAACGCCGAACCAACAAGCCGGCGCGCCATATGCGGCGCCATCAACCCAACAAATCCGATGCCGCCGGCAAAGGCGACCGCTCCCCCAGTGAGCGCTGTGCTCAGCAGCACAAGCCCTAGCCGTTGCCGTTCGACTGCACTGCCAAGCCCAATCGCCAGCTCGCCTCCTAACTCCTGCACGTTGACGTGTCGGGCTGCGAGCATGGCCATAAGGAGCAGCCCGATGATCGATGGCGCCATGAACGAGACGTGTTGCCAAGATGCGCCATATACGCTGCCGGTGATCCAAACGTTCGCCTGGCTCGCCCGGTAAATCGGCCCGACGATCATCAATAACGTTGTCAACGCCTGCATCAGCGCGGAAATGCCGATGCCGATCAGCACGAGCCGAAGCGGGGCGAGGCCGTTTTTCCACGCCAGCATATACACGAACCAGGCGGCGGCCGTAGCCCCCAAAAAGGCCGCGAGCGGCAGCCAGTGGATGCTGACGGTGAGGGAGTTGTTTTCATCACTAAACAGCGCCAAAAAAGCGACGACCGCGGCCGCCGCTCCGCCGGTAATGCCGAGCACATCCGGCGAAGCGAGCGGATTGCGCACCATCCCTTGCAAAATCGCGCCCGCTGCGGCAAGCGCCATTCCAGCTAGCCAGGCAACCAACACGCGCGGCAGTCGAAACGTCAAAATGACCGTCTGATGAATTTCCTCTCCATAGCCAAGCAGCGCAGCGGCCGCTTCCAACGGCGAAATGCGCATCTCCCCGCTGCCGATGCTGATAAGAAAAAGCAGAACCGCCGCCGCCCCGAACGCGGCGATCACGACAGCCGCTTTTTTGTCATAGAAAAACGATACATAGCTTCCCATCCGGACAGTGACGTATTTTTTCATTTTGCAGTGATCCCCCTGCGGGCAATGTAGACGAAAAACGGAACGCCGATCAATGCGGTGACAATGCCGACTGGCACTTCGCGCGGCATGAGCACATAACGCGCCCCAATATCAGCAGCCAAAAGCAAAATTCCGCCAAGCAAGGCGCAGTACGGAAGCAGCCAGCGGTGGTCTATGCCGGCCAGCGCCCGCGCCATATGCGGCACCATAATGCCGATAAAGCCGATCGGACCGGCAACAGCGACCGAGCCGCCGGCGAGCAGCACGACTAACAGGGCGGCGGCGGCCTTGATCACATTCGTCCGCTGCCCAAGTCCTTTTGCTACATCGTCTCCCATCATCAAAATGTTGACATGGCGCGCCAACAGCATGGCTCCGAGCCAGGCGGCGGCCAAATACGGAAAAACGGCGGCCAATAGCTCCAGCTTCCTGCCGGCGACTGACCCGGCCAGCCAAAAGAGCACTTCTTCGAGCGCCTTTTCGTTCATTGCCAACATCCCTTGCGTCAACGAGGCAAATAAGGCAGCGACTGCTGTGCCGGCAAGCGTCATCTTCAGCGGTGTCAGCCCGTCTTTCCCTGCGGCGCTGATCACAAACACGATCGCCGCCGCGGCCGCCGCCCCAATAAACGCGACCCATGACAACATTTGCAATGAAGAGATGGAAAAAAACGTAACCATCACGACAATGAAAAAGCCAGCCCCGGCATTAATACCAAAAATGCCCGGCGAAGCGAGCGGGTTTCGCGTCAGCGCTTGCATGAGCGCCCCGGCCATCGCTAGGCTCGCGCCGACCGCCGCGGCAATGAGCGCCCGCGGCAACCGGACCGTCGCCACAACTAAATGGGCGTTCGAACCGTTGTTGTCGATCAAGGCGGCTATCGCCTGCCGCCAGTTCGTATCAGTATACCCGTACACAACGCTCATCCACATGGCGGTAAGAAGCAAGATGAACAGCCCAATGAGGCCAAACGCTTTTTGACGGTTCGTTGCTAACATTCTCCTGAGATCTCCCTTGCTTCATTAATTATATATCTACCGTTAAGTCTATTTGATAATGACTCTCATCGTCAATATTTTTTACCGTCTTTTTATGATATTCTCATGATTTTTTCATTTTTTTATTGACAATGATTATCACTGTTATTTATTATATTAGCGTAAATGAAACTCATTATCAACACCAAAGGGGGATTTCACTGTGAAACGGAAACACCTCACTCTTCTTTCCGCCTTCATCCTTTCTCTCCTTCTTCTCGCCGGCTGCGGCGGAAAACAGGAAGAAACGGCCAAACCGAAGGAAAGCAATGAACCGAAAGCGGAAGAAAGCTACACGGTCGAACACGCCATGGGCACGACAGAAATCAAAGGGACGCCAAAACGAGTCGTCATTTTAACGAACGAAGGAACGGAAGCGCTGCTTGCGCTAGGCGTGAAACCGGTCGGCGCCGTCAAATCGTGGACCGGTGATCCGTGGTATGACCACATTAAAGACAAAATGGATGGCGTCAAAGAGCTTGGTTTGGAATCGGAGCCGAACGTTGAAGCGATCGCTGCTTTAAAACCAGACTTAATCATCGGCAACAAAATGCGTCATGAAAAAATTTATGAACAGTTGAAACAAATCGCTCCAACCGTGTTCGCTGAAACGCTGCGCGGCAACTGGAAAGACAACTTTATGCTCTATGCGAAAGCGGTGAACCAAGAAGAGAAAGGGAAACAGGTCATTGCTGAATACGACAAGCGCATTGAGGACTTAAAAGCGAAACTCGGCGACAAGCTGAAGATGAAAGTGTCGGTCGTCCGCTTTATGGCTGGTGACGTCCGCATCTACCATAAAGACTCGTTCTCCGGCGTCATTTTGGACCAACTCGGCTTCGCCCGCCCGGAATCGCAAAACGTGAACGACTTCGCGGAAACCGGCGTGACGAAAGAACGCATCCCGGCCATGGACGGCGACATCCTGTTCTATTTTACATATGAAACAGGTGACGGCAAAGCAAGCGAAATCGAAAAAGAATGGATTAACGATCCGCTCTTTCAAAACTTAAACGTCGCGAAACAAGGCAAGGTGTACAAAGTGAGCGACACGATTTGGAACACGGCTGGCGGTGTGCTCGCTGCCCATCTGATGCTGGACGATATTGAGAAATATTTCTTGCAGGAACAATAATCTTACGTAAAGGCTGTGCGAAAGATTGCATACCGAATCTTCTGCACAGCCTTCCTCTTTGTTCCCTACTCCCGTATTCCCACAAAGCACCCGGGCACAAAACCGATGATCTGGATGAATTGCTTGGACATTCCTATGCCAGGCAAGAGCGCGCCTGACAGCAAGTCCGTTGCCGCCTGGCGCAAAGTGTGATACATTCAAACTATGAAATAAGGAAAGAAAGGGAGAAGAAGATTGAAACGTCCGACACAGATTGCAGCATGCCTGTTGTCGCTTAGCGTTCTATTGTCAGGCTGTGCTGATGACAGCAGCCACGAACAAAGCCATTCGCATATGACGAAAACCGCTGCTGGCGATATTCGTGAGACAACGAAATCGGTTGAGCATTTGCCAAGCTTTTTAGGCGCGTTCGAGGAAGAAATGGCCGTGTTGTACCAACAAGCCGCCGAGCACCGCGAACTGCTCGAGAACATCCCGTGCTATTGCGGCTGCGGCGAATCAGCCGGGCATCAAAACAATTACGACTGTTTCGTCCATGAAAATAAACAAGACGGAGCAGTCGTTTGGGATGACCACGCGACAAAATGCGGCGTCTGCCTAGAGATCGCCGCTGAGTCGATCGCCGCTTATGACCAAGGGAAATCGATCAAAGACATCCGGCATATGATCGACGAAAAATATAAAGAAGGCTACGCCGAACCGACACCGACGAAACCGCTCTAATATCGACAAAAAAGCGCCGATTCCGGCGCTTTTTCTATTCAGATCGTCCGTTTCCCGCTCAGAAACCTCTCCGCTCGGAAGCTCAATGACGGCTGAGCGCGGCATACAAGTCATGCAACGTTTCGATGCCGAGCTCGTGCAGTTCGCCGAGCAAGATCGCCCATAGCTTCACCATCGCTTCTACATCCCCGTCCGCCGTATGGCGGCGCGGGCAGTCAATGCCATAGCAGGCGAGGGCGTCGTCAAGCGTTGGGCATGGATGATGGACAAGGCCGACTATTGGCTGCATATCGATAAAGCGGCCGCTCCATCTTTGCCGATAATGATGCCAAAGCACATGGCGCAAAAACGACACATCATGGCCAATATGGTAACCGACTAAAACGCCTGTGGCGATAAACGGCACAAACGTGCGCAGCGCCTCGGCAAGCGGCGGAGCGAACATGACGTCTTTCGCCGTAATGCCGGTCAAGTCGGAAATATGCTCAGGAATCGGTTTTTCTGGTTTGACGAGCGTCATATACGTGCCAGTGACGAGGCCATTGACCGTTTTCGCCGCTGCCATGGCTAAAATTTCGTCACCTTGCTGCGGCGAAAAGCCGGTCGTTTCCATATCCATGATGACGAACGGAATGTCGGGCAAACGGTCATGCCAATCAATAGAATGGCTGTTTTCCCTTTGCAGCGAGCGAAGCCAGCGTTCCTGCTGCAATGAATGATCGCTGCCCAATAAAGCGGACGACGCTTCGCGCGGAACGCCGAGCGACAACAAGCGGAGCGCCCGCTGCCAAAAGCGGTGCCGTTCATTCATGCATCCCGACCACCCGGCGGGCGACGAGGCGCTGCAACCGCTTCGCGGTGCGCATCGCCTGCTTCAGTTGCTTTTGCTCCGTCCGATTGAGCGTCTGCCATAATACATAGTCCCGTCCGTCTTCCGCCTCGGTGCTGTACTTGAGGCGAATGGAATAGTAAACCGAAAGCGCCTCTTGAACATCCATAGAGAGAGCGGCTGGCAATATGCCAGCCTCTTTGAGCGCCCGCTGCCGCTCTAGTGTCGTCACCGCCGGCACGCGCGCCAGACAGGCGAGCCATTTCAAGGCGTTCGTGATTTGCACGTAACCGCTTTGTTTCATATGAATCGCCCCGCTATGCGGACCCCATCGTACCGCTTGCACATTGCCAAACCAACCGAGCGGAACAGGCGGAAATTGAACCTGTTCTCCCATGCGCGCCAACAGCGGCGGCCGGTCAGCGACCTCGGCAAACAGCGTCCGCCTCCTTGCCTCGGCCAGTTCGGCGTCTCCATAAAGCGGCCGCATATCCATCGCGATGTACAAAAAGCGAAGATCGTTTGGCCATCCGCTGCCTAAATAGGAAGAGAGCTGCCGTTCCCAATCGCTCGTCGATTGCGCCCAACGCCTGTTTGTTGCCATCACATAGCCGGAGCAATACGGATAGCCGACCTCATGCAGCATCTTCGCCCCGATGGCCGCCGCATGGCGAATAAACTCGTAACAGGCCGGCTCCTCTTCGCGGGCGCAAGTAAACAAAATGCCGTGATCTTGATCCGTCCACACCGTCGGCTCGCGCCGGCCGATGCTCCCCATCACATACCAACACCAGGCCGGCGGCCGGATGCCGACAGAGCGTTTTACTGTCTCCTGTTCAGCAAGGAAAAACACGCGGCGAAGCACGGCTTCATGCACATCGGCTACCTCTTCCGCCAGCTGTTCGATGTGCTTAACCGCCAGCCATCGGCGCAACTCGCGCACCAACTCATCGTGGCAGAAACGAAGATCGGTAACCGACTCGGCCGTTTTCAGCCGATCGGCAATCGCTTCTACCATCGTTTTCGTCTCCATATTTATCGCTGAACGGCCGTTTTCGGCTGATAGGCTGGATCAAGCTGTTCCGGATAGCCGTAAGCGCCGTGTTCGCTAATATCAAGCCCGGAAATTTCTTGCTCCGCCGTGACGCGCAGCCCGATTGTTTTCTTCATGACAAATAAGATGACAAACGAGACGATCGCTACATATATCGCTGCGCCCACCACGCCGACCGTTTGTACAATCAGTTGGTCAAACCCGCCGCCGTACACGAGACCGGCCTTGCCGATTCCGGTTATTTCCACTAAACGCGGCGAGGCGAAAAATCCGGTTGAAATCGTGCCGATAATGCCGGCAATCCCATGGACGGAAAAGGCGTAAATCGGATCATCAATCCCTTTGCGCTCGAAGTAGATGGACGTCCAGAACGTGAATGATCCCGCCACTGCCCCGATGATGACCGCCGCCCACGGTTCAACGAACGCGCACGCGGCGGTAATGGCGACAAGCGCGGCCAGCACGCCGTTGACCATCGCCGGAATGTCCGCTTTGCCGACCAGGATTTTCGCCGTCAAGATCGCGGCAACCGCCCCTGCCGCGGCAGCCAAATTCGTCGTCAGCGCGACATACCCGAAAAACCCATCGCCAACCGCCATCGTGCTGCCCGCGTTAAATCCGAACCAGCCGATCCATAAAATCAAACCGCCAATCACGGTATAAACTTGGTTATGCCCAGGAATGACATTCGGTGTTTTGTCTTTATTAAACTTGCCGATGCGCGGGCCGAGCAAGACCGTGGCGATGAGCGCCGCAATCGCCCCCTGCAAATGGACGACCGTCGAACCGGCAAAATCTTGCATCCCGAGTTGCCCGAGCCAGCCGCCGCCCCACACCCAGTGGCCGATGACCGGATAAATGGCAATCGTAAAAATCGTTCCGAAAATGAAATAGACAGACAGCTTCGCCCGTTCCGCAAAGCCGCCCCAGGCGATGGCAAGCGACACGCCGGCAAAACCGAGTTGAAACAAAAATTTAAGCGCCAGCGGCACGTTCGCCCACGACAGCGAATCAAACGTCCCTTCGTCTTCTTGTAAAAACCAGCCTTCCGTGCCGATGAAGCCGTTTCCTGTTCCAAACGTAATGGCAAAGCCGAACGCCCAAAACGCTAAAGACGCGATGGCAAAGCTTAACATTTGCTTGCCGGCCACATGCCCAGAGTTTTTCATGCGCGTTGACCCCGCCTCGAGCAAGGCAAATCCGGCCTGCATGCCGATGACGAGCACCGCGGAGAGCATCACCCAAAGAGCATCAAGCCCAACCATTACTGTTTTCTCATCCATTTGCATCTCCCCCTATTTGTCATTTGTTATACCTCTTATATGTCATAATATATAACATATATAAACCGAAAGCAACGGGTATTTTTCGTTGAAACCGATTTCAACCACAAAAATTTTGTTATATTTCCTGACAACAAAAAGGAATGCCCCTCATCATGAAGGGCATTCCTATATTGTTACGCAACGCGAATCGGCTTGCCAAACGGAACGCGCGGCATGTAATCGTCCGGAACAAGCCAAAACACTTCATAATCGACTTCGAGTTCTTCATAAAAATATCCGGTCACATCCGTGATATAAAACAACGTATCGATTTTTTGCGCAGCGGCCCATTCGAGCACTTCGGTGTACGACGATTTCCCATGCTTGAAATATTTAATCGTGGCCACGCCAACCGGAGATACATCGCGAATTTTGAAATCCGCTTGAACGAGCAGCGTGTCCGGGCGCAATTTCTCAAACAGCTTGATGATGTTTTGAATGAGCACCGGACGGGACGGCCGGTTCGACGTATCGATCGCCAATGCGATCGAGTGGTCTTTCCGTTCTTTGAGCAACGCCAACAAAGCCCGCTGCCATCTCACGATGATCATCCCCCTTGTATTGGTGAGTCGCCGTGCGCACTACTAGTATAGACGGCAACGGCGGAAAGTACGAACTGTTTTTCTTTCCTTTTTCCCCTCCCTTTTCTCAAACGAGCCGAGGGCTTTGCGTCAGCACAAAACGCCAAGGACGCATTCCTTGGCGTTTTTCCCGCCGCTTGGCGCTTTACTCGGGTTGGGAGAGAGGAATGTCCGGCCCGTTTTCCCGGTCAACTGCCGCCTCAACCGTCCCTTCCATGTAGGCATCACTTACTTGTTCATGCGTTTCAGCCAACGCCGCGCCAAGAAACGAGGCCGATCCATAATCGGACGGGTCATACTGGCGTCCGGCGATCTCGAGCGATTGTTTGTTTTCCGTCATCGTTATTCCTCCTTCATTCATGCCGTTCATTATATTAATGTGAAACAGGTGCGGAAAATAAAAAGAGGAAGTTTATGGGTTGTGCGTGCATACATTGCATCCAATGCGGCAAACTAACGATAAACGACGGAAAGAGAGGATGATGGCCAATGAGACAGCCAAAACCAAACGACAGCCTTGAACAACAACGGAAAAAACAACAGCCGGAAAAAGAGATGGAAAAGCAGCCGGGATACGGGGATAAAAAACTAGAGGGCCCGAACTACCCGGCGGAATAAAGGCGGCAGGGCAAGATGAGACATTTGCTTGCGTTGGCGCTCAAATATTTGCTTACGGCGACCGTCATGTTCGCCATTTTGCCGCTGTTTTTGCGCATTTCGTCGGCGGAACTGCTATGGTTCAGCCTTTGGCTGACGCTTGTCGCCTATGCGCTCGGCGACTTGTACGTTTTGCCGCGCCTCGGCAACGTTTCGGCGACGATCGCCGATTTTGGCCTCGTATTTGTCGCCACATGGATTGGCATCGGCGCGTTTTATGACATCGCCGGCGGCGCCATTTTAAGCGCAGCGTTTTTCTCCGCCTTGCTCGCTGCGTTCGGGGAGTTGCTGTTTCACGCTTACGTGCTGCGCTTTGTCATCGGCCAACACGGAGAGGAAGACGTGCCACTTGTCGGCCGCCAATGGCAAACGGAGGCGGCGGAAGAGTTTGACGTCCGTGCCGCCGACCCTGACGATCGGGAAGGCGAACAGGTGAAACAAGAAGGCGACCGACGGGAACAAGAACCGCCCCATCCCCCTATTTTGTAAGCAGCGAACAGACGCCAAATAACCAACGCTCATCAGCGATGGCCGAACGCCGGCCGGTCTGTTCGCTTCTCCGCCAATCGGAACGTTATAACAGCAAAAAACGGGTGTCTTCTCGCCTGCGAGACACCCGTTTTATTATGGTGATATTCACCCTAATCGCTTGTTTCCGCACTCAACGGGCCGCCCTCTGCCCGTTCGGCCAATGGCAAAAACCATAGCGTCTTTTTTATTGTTCCGGCTGCTTCAGCGAGAGCAGCGTCTGCTTTAGTTCCGCCTCCATCGCCGCCAGCTCGCGTTCGGCCTGTTGCCGTTTCAAGCGGCCCTCGGCTTGAATTTTTAACGTTTCTTCGAGCGTAGCGATCAAGTTTTCTTGCGTCCGCTTCAGCGTCTCCATGTCGATGAGGCCGCGCTCATTTTCCTTCGCAATTTCAATACTGTTCGTTTTTAACATTTCCGAGTTGCGCAGCAACAGTTCGTTTGTCGTTTCGGCAACCCGCTTTTGCGCCTCAGCCGCCTTTTGCTGGCGGAAGAGCGTCAAGGCGATCACGACTTGATTTTTCCAAAGCGGAATCGCATTTAAAATCGATGACTGGATGCGCTCAATAAGCGTTTCGTTCATATGCTGGATCATGCGGATTTGCGGCGCTGTTTGGATCGTCACTTGCCGGCTGAGCTTTAAATCGTGCACCCGCTTCTCAAGCCGGTCAGCGAACTGCCGCAAGTCCTGAACGTCCTGCCATGCCATTTGGTCACCGGAGCGCTCAGCGGCCGCCTGCTTTTCGGGGATCGTTTTCGTCCGCAGTTCCTCAAGCTTATATTCGGCCGCCGCAATATAAATATTGAGCGCCTCAAAATAGTCTTTATTTTTCTCATAAAGCGTCTCGAGCATCATCACATCGCGAAGCAGTCCATGCCGATGTTTCTCAAGCTGGTCGGCGATTTTGTCAATTTCGACGCCGATTTTTTGGTATTTGGCGACGATCCCTTGCAACGGTTTGGCCACCGTGCCAAACAGGCGGGACAGCCATCCTTTTTTTGCCGGCATGAGGTCATCCGGGTTGACTTCTTTAATTTTCGCCATCAGCTCGCTGATCACTTCACCGACCGGGCCGGCATCTTTCGTTTGTACATGATGCAAAATCGTATGGGAAAACTTCGACAGTTCCGCTTGTGCCGCCACACCGTATTGTAAAATGGCCTGCTGGTTGGCCGGATCGATTTGTTTGGCAAGCGCTAAGGCTTTTTCCCGGTGTTCCGGCTTTAACGTCTCAAGCACGCTGGCCGGCTGAGCCGCCGCTTCGGTCCGCGGCGCAGCCGGTGCGGAAAACGGCTGGGCCAACAGCTCATCAAGCGTGCTTGTCCGTTTCTGTTCGCGAAACCAATCGGCTCGTTCCATCTCACGATTCCGTTCGTCCATGGTCATTCCCCTTTCTTTGCCGACAGCAAATGAAGACGATCCGGCTGTTGGAGCGATTGCTCAAGCACTTTCGCTTCCGTCTGAAGCGACCAAACGTCACTGGATAACACTTCGAGCAGCTGCCGCTCCGCCGTTTCGGTCAGCTCGCCGAGCAGCCGTTCCGTCTTCCGCAGCGCCTCGGCCATGTCGGCGCTTTGCACCGGCTGTTGCGACAAGTATACATATTTTTCAACCATCTCCACTGCCGTCGGCCACTCGTTTAAGAAAAACGGCTGGGCGAGGCGGAGCTGATGCGGCTTTTGCTCAACCGCACGAATGATCCGGTCGACGACCGCACTCAACCGGGAAACGGTTTGCCACATGGCCACCGAACGAAGCCGGTAGCGGGCGCGGCGCAGCCGTTTCCATAACGCGCGTGCCTCGCAAAGCTGGCTGCGGACGTATGCCTGCTCCTCGGCCGGCACGTCAGCTGCCAAGCGGCGATGCCGCCTTTTCATCACAGCGGACACTCCCCACATCGCTCCCATTCCTGATAAGAGCGAGGGCAAAACGCGAAAATCGGCGGCAATAAATACCGTAACTGCAACGATGATCCCAGCGTTCCATGAAACAAACCAGCGCCATATCGTGCGAAGCAGTTGCTTCATTGTCCATCCCTTTCTTCATCTTTTCTTCCATTATAACACGTCCATTCCATGATACGTACAAGCTCCTTGGGAAGTTTCATTGCCGCCCGGATCCGCACGTATAGGACAATAGCTGTTTCGAATAGGCTATACTAAACGCGGCAAACAAAAGGAGGAGGACTATGAAGGGGATCGATTGGCAGCTTTTGTCGTTTGTCACCGTCTCATTGTTAAAAGAATACTGGTGCTATATCGGCCTGCCACGCGTCTATTACTGGCGGGCAGCCGATGACGATCAAAAAGCCGCCTAGCGGCCAAATGCAAAAGAAAAAGCGCTGGCCATCGCCCGCGCTCTTAGCTTGCCGCTTCACGACATACCGGTTAGGCTGAAGGAACGGACAACAAGCCCGCCGGCGCCATACGGGCCGGCCGTTCTTGGCGCTTCCTCATCAGCGCCGCCTTGGGCAGACGCACGTTGTCGTCATTACCGCTACCGTCGAAGCGGTATTTGCCTATTCACTCATTTCGTGATATCAATTTCACGAACGCGGGCGCCGCCGAACAACTCGACGCGGACCGTCTTCTTTTTGCCCTGCGGATCAACAGCGGTCACTGTGTACACACCGGGCAAATACGGGCCGATTTTTTTGATGAATGGATCTTTTGTCGCCCCTCCCTTCACTTCCCTTCCATTGACGACAAGCGTTGCCTCGGGATCGTCAAGGCGGACGTGGACGAAATATAGAGCCGGCTCAAACACATATCGGTTTTCAAACACATGAATGGTGAACACCGGCGGATGGGACGTCAAGCCTTTAATATACACATGCCCGCCCTCGCGCTGGCGGGCGAACTCCTTATCAAGCGTTTCATACGCCTCCGGATGCTGGTCGAAATAGGCAAACAAAGGCGTCAGCGTTTGGCCATTGATCGGCGCCGTTTCATCCGCCACCCGCAGCAACGCCTGCAAAGCGGCGGCATCGCGATCTTCGATGGCCTCTTTTAACCGCATAATGGCGATCTCACGGCCCGCCGTCGTTTTTAACGCCCCGTATCCGCTCCAAATCAGCGCACCTGCTCCCCAGAAGACAGCGATAGCGAAAAGCAGCCAGCCGATGAAGCGGTATTGTTTTTTTCTCTTTTCCCGGGACAAAACGCGTGCTTGCTGGCGCCTGCCGTAGCGCGCCAACACCGCAGCGCCGTCTTGTCCGCCACCCCCCTCGATCGCATCCCGTTCAGGCGTGTGTGGTTTCATGATCGCTTCCCCTCTCCTTCTCTCTATCTAGTTCCACTTTATGTCAGAGACAGGGAATATATGTTACACGAACAACGACGCGCTTTCTATTATAATAATAAACAAAAAAAAACGGGTAGCGGTTTGCACCGCCCCCGTCACCTAGAAAGGGAAACATCCGATCGCTGCGCCCGCTGCCCGGCTTGCCGGAACATCCACGCATACAGCCCCGCGCTGGCCAATGCGAGCATGCTGAGAGCCACAAATGTCCATGTATAGCCGATCCAAGTCACCGCCGCAAGCGACAACGGCGCCAGCATCCGGCCGATCGTAAAGCGAAGGCTCGCCGCGGCAAAATATTGGCCGCGCATGTCCTCAGGCGCCAGCTTCGACACAAACGACTGCTGCAAGCCGGCCGTCATCAGCTCGGCCAACGTAAACAGCGCCATCACCGCCATCAGCTCGACAATCGATGTTGCATGGCTAAACAGCCACATCGTGACGCCGTATAACATCGACGAACCGATAAACGCCCACCGCTCATCGTAGCGCGCCATATAGCGCGCCACCATCACCGTGCCGAGTACGACAAGCAGCCCGTTTTCCGCAATGAGCAAACCAAACGCATTAGCCCCGTCAACTGTAAAGCCGCCCCATAATGTTTCCTCTTCGATCGTTTCTTTTGTATACACAGGAATTAACAAATCAAGCTGCATGAACGTTTGTGCCACCAACACCCCGGCAGCGATAAACAAGAAAAAGGTGCGATCGCGCACAATGACAGTGTATTGCCTTAGTTGTTCGCGCCAAAACTGCGGCCATGACTCCACTTTCTGTTCGCCCGCCGCCAATGGGGCCGTTTCACGCAGCTGCCTCGCCAACAGTGTCGCCATCGCGAAACATGAGCAGGCCGCGGCAAAAAGCAACGCAAACTGGTGATCCGCATAAAATACCCCGCCGATCGTCGGACCGATGACAACGGAGACGTTGACAGATGTGTAAAATACGGCAAACACATGACTCCGGTCTTTTTCCGGCACGACATCCGCCACCATCGCCTGGCTTGCCGGCCAGTAAAACGCCCCGCAAATGCCGGCAAACGTAAAACAAAGAAAGCCGACAAACGGTGACTGCCACCATGGGGAGCTGGCCAAAGCAAAAATGAAAAACGCCATCCCCTGTCCATAGGCGGACAGCACCATCATCCGCTTGCGCCCGAACAGATCGGCACAATAACCGCCTAGCAAATTAGCAACGACAGAAAATACTTGTGAAACGATCAATAACATGCTTGCATTTTCTTTGCCAAACGAGTCGGCAAAATAAATGGCCATAAACGGAAAAAACATCCAAAAGGTAGTATTCATCAGCGCTTCGCCAAACAAGCGCACTTTCAAATTGCGGTCCCAGTCACGTATTCGCATCCGCGCATCCTCCATAGTCGACAGACTCATTTCAGCCTGCTGAACATTATAGCATAGTTTTCTATTTTTTGTTAGAGAACTATTTCAGCAAAAAAAATCCTGTCCATCAGACCGGTGGACAGGATGGGGAGGACGCCGCTCTTACTTGCGGATAAATTGTTGCGTCCAAATATAGCCGTTTTCTTCAAAACCAACGCCGATATGCGTAAAGTTTTTGTTCAAAATGTTCGCCCGGTGGCCTTCACTGTTCATCCACGCATTGACGACTTCTTGCGGGGTGCGTTGGCCTTTGGCGATGTTTTCCCCGGCGGCTGTGTACGAAATGCCGAATTTTTTCATCATCTCAAACGGGGAGCCGTACGTCGGGCTGTTGTGCGAGAAGTAGTTGTGGACCGCCATATCGCGTGATTTTTCGCGGGCGACTTTGCTGAGGGCTAAGTCGACTTGAAGCGGCGGCAAACCGTATTTTGCCCGCTCTTTGTTCGTCAGCTCAACGACTTGCTGCTCATAGGCGTTTAAGCCGGTTGTTTTTTGTGTTGCAGCCTTTGGCGCCGTTGCTGGCGTTTTTGCCGGCGCTTGCGTATTAGCTTGCGGTTTTGCCGCCGGCTGTTTGACCGTTGCCGGCGCCTGCGGTTTCGCCGTTGCCGGCTGCTTTACAGCCGGTTGCTGTGCTGCCGGTTTAGCCGGTTGGAACGACACAAACGGGAAGTATTGTTTCAACCATTTCTCTAAATCTTGAACGTTTGTGCTTGCATATTTTACTTGATACACGTTCGCCGTCGGGCATGTCGTCCCTGCCGCTTCCGTTTTTGTTGTTGCCGCAAACGAAGCGCCGATGAGCGCAACCGAAGCGGCGATCGTCGCTACCATTTTTTTCTTCATCGGAATTCCTCCTTGTTTTCTATTTTCAAAATTAGTTTCTATTTTCAAAGTTTCAAAGGCCGTTGCGTCCGTCAGTGATGCCTGCATTGTTCGGCGAGGACCGTTTGGACGTCCTCTCGCCTGCATCCCCATTATAACATGGGGTTTTTGTAATATTTTTGGTCCAAAATGGAAAATGGGGTGTATTGGCAGCCCCGGTAAAAAAGACGCTTGTTTTCATTGCCAAATCAACACCGATTATTGACGGCTGCAATGATTGGAAGACGCATCCTTTCACTAACGATGATTCCTTTTTTTCCTCTACTCCTCTAACCATCTATATTTTTCTTGCAAAAAGGGAGTTGACAGCCTCCGATTTCGGCCATTTCGTTTAACAATTGTTACAGCTGTGTTACAAAACAGAGAGAAACTCAACGTTTTGTTATAAAAAAAGAAGCTGCGGCATTTAGCCCCAGCTTTTACGTCTATTCGTCCTTTTGCTCTTGATCGACAACAAGTACCGTTTTCACTTCGTTCGGCTTCACTTGTACAGTAAATTGCTGCTTTGCATCCATCACTAGCGGCGCAAGTGGGGTTTCGTTTAAGTTTGTGCGCCATATCGCCGATAACGGCCCGTGCCATTGGAATGACGCCTCCGTCTTCTGCGGCGTCGGGTTAAAGAAGCGGACAATGACGCCGCGGTGGTCTTCGCTCCGCTTCACCGCGCTTAGCACGACCTCGCCTTCCTGTTGGGAAAACAGGCTATATTCATACGGCACCGAGAACGCCACCGGATTCATCTTCATGGCATCGTACGGCAGTTTGTTGTACGTATACAGCGGCGTTAAAAACTGTTTCGCCCGCTTGGCGACATTTGCTTCTTCCGTCGTTCCGCGATGCGTCGTCAACGCGAAGTGCAGCTCGCTCACACCGAGCATTTGCGAGTCCGGCGTTGCCATTTTAATGCCGGACGGACGGCCCGGGCGACGCACGAGCTCCTCTTTGCCCAGATAGCCGACGCTGCGTAAAAGCGTCACCGCGATCGTATCGCGCTGTTCCCCGACAATCTCGTACTCTCTCGTGCTGTTCGTCAGCACGGCGATGCCGCCCGTTTCATCCGACAGTCCGACATACGTGAGCATCGGGTAGATCGCATCCGGACGTTCATCCCATCCTTCTTGTTCCCACACGTCGATCGCCGGGTCGACGACCGGCCGCCGAATGACACCGAACTGGTTGTCAGCGACCGAATGGGTAGAGGTGATGCCGGTTGGTACGTATAGGCGGACGCGGTGGTCTTTCGCTTCGTTATTGATGCGCACCCGGACATCGATGAGCGGTTGGTCCATCGGAACGGTCAACCGAATGGCGACATCAAGAAAACGATCATTCCGTTTCGCTTTCCGGCTGTCAAGATCGGCCGGCACCGGCAGCCGGTAAGTGATATCGGCATAAGCGAAATAGCTGTTTTGCCGGAGCGAATACGTCGCCTTCACGCCCTTATTATCAATCGGCTCATCGCCCGGCAGCGGGGAAAAGTCATATTCGTCTCCATCATCACCGACATCTTCAAGCAAGAGCACATCGCGGAACGTTCGCTGCAGCTGTTTGTCATATATGTTAATTGTCCCATTCTCATTGACGGTGATCGTATAAAACGGCGTATCCACTTGCTCAACAGCCGTTGGCGCTTGTTTGTTCATCTGTTCCGCCTCTTGCACTAAATACGCTTTATACCCCATCGCCGGAATGCGGTCGCGGAAATGGATCGTATAGCGGACGAACGGATCGTAGTTGCCGTAATGGACGATTTGCCGGTCAATCAGGCCCGGGTCGACGATCGTTTCATCCACCACTTCAAACTCCACCGGTTCCCCGCGTTCATCGACGAGACGGAATGCTTTCCACTTCGTCGTAATTTCCGCTTCGATCGGCTCGTTCCGTTCGTACGGAAGCGTATTGTACACAACCAGCTTGTCGACCGACCGATCCGACGGCATCGCATCGGCCATTTTGCGCATATAAAATGTGATGAGCCGGTCGGCCCGCTCTTCCGCTAGCGCAAAGCGCCCCAAAATGTCGCGGTGAACAAGATCTGAACAGCAGCAGCCGATGCTGTCGTGCGCATGGTTTTTCATCATCTCTTTCCAAATGAGCTCCATCAGCCGGTGCTCATACGGAAACCCAAGCGTCGAGGCGATGGCGGCCAGCGGCTCAAGCACGTTCGTCACTTTGTTTTCGATGCGGGCGTTCGCCGCTTTAATGTCCATGCGCGTCGAGTAAATGCTGCGGTGAACGCGCATATATTTGCCGTCCAAAAACTCGCCGCGGATGACCGGAAGCTGTTCCTCTTTTTCCAGCTGTTCAAACACATGTTCATAGCGGCTTAAGAAAAAGGTCCGTTCCGGATAGAGCGTTTGCAGCTTGTCGATCACCTCAAAAATATTTTTTTGAATCGGCATTTGGTCATGACCGTTCGGAATGAGAATGTGATCGGTCGTCGCCCCGCGGTCCAAAACAGCAAAGTATTTGTCCATCCGCTCTTTCAGCTTTGCTTCATCAGTCGGAAGATATTTGCCGATCGCATAGCCGAGCGGGAACAGCTGCACAAGCACTTTCGAGCCGTCATCGCTCACCCAGTAAAACTCGGTTTTGTCTGTGCCATGCCGTTCCGACACGCCGCGCCAAAAAATGGCCCGCTTGATGCCAAAGCCGTTTAAAATTTGCGGCATCTGCGCCGATTGCCCGAACGAGTCAGGGAGATAGCCGATTTGCATCGGCTCCCCGAACTCTTGGCAATCTTTCAGCCCATAGAGCAAGTTGCGGACAATCGACTCCCCGCCGACGACCATTTCGTCCGTTTGCGTATACCACGGGCCGATGATCAGCTTTCCTTCTTGGACAAGGCGGCGGATGCGCTCTTTTTGCTCCGGCTTGACGGCCAAATAATCTTCCAACACGACCGTCTGCCCGTCAAGAACAAAGTATGGGTAATCACGATTCGTTTCCAACATCTCCAATATTTCTTCCATATCGTTCACTAACAAAATGCGCGATTCTTCCGCGGAAAAATACCATTCGCGGTCCCAATGCACATGAGGAACGATGTGAACGTATCGCTTCAATATTTTCACCTCATTTGTCTTATCGTTGTTGCGCCTTTAGCTTTTGCACGCGTGTAGCGACTAACAGCACCGTCGAAATCAACGCCCCGATCAGCGCGGCGCCAAGCCAGATGACTCCCGCTTTCCATAACGGTGCGCCTTGCAGGACAAACAGCGAGAAAATGCCGGCTCCCGGAACGTTCAGCCCGATTTGCGACGCTGTGACGATCGCCCCGGTGACCGCCGACCCGATGCAAAGCGACGGAATGACGCGCAGCGGGTCGTTAATCATAAACGGAATCGCTCCCTCGGTAATGCCGGCTAAGCCAAGAATCCATGTCGACTTGCCGACTTCGCGCTCGTATTCTTCAAAATACCGTTTGAACAACAGCGTCGCGGCGGTGACGGAAAACGCCGACACCATTTTCACCGAGGCGAATGCCGCATACGGAATGAAGTTGCCGCTTGCCATCGCCCCAATGCAGAACGTATATGCCGCTTTATTGACCGGCCCTCCTAAATCAAACGACACCATGACGCCTAAAATCGCACCGAGCACAATGGCGTTGCGGCCCGACAAGTTGTTCAGCCACTCAAGCAGCGCATTGTTCAGCCCGGCGACCGGCTTGCCGAACACAAACAGCATCAGCGCTCCGACGACGAGCGAACCGATGACCGGGTACAGCCAAAAGCTGATAAATCCGGAGAACGCGCCTTTTGGCGGAAGCTGCTTTTTCAACCACTTCATAAAGTAGCCGGCCAAAAAGCCGCCGAGCATGCCGCCTAAAAAGCCGCCGTTGATCATCGTCGCGGCAATCCCCGCGGCAAACCCCGGACCGAGCGCTGGCTTGTCGGCGATCGCATACGCCATGTACGCCGACAGCACCGGAATCATGAGCGTGCCAAGCATATTGCCGCCCAGTTTGCGCAGCATCCAAAGCCACGAGTTTTCCGTATCGTATACTTGTTGAAGCCCAAACGCCTGGGCGATAAGCACCGCACACGCCAAAATCATCCCGCCGGCGACGATAATCGGAATAATATGAGAAATGCCGGTCAAAATGGCGTTTTTCACTTCCGTTTGCCATGAAACGCGCTCAGGCATTGTCTCCTTTGTCGGCTCATATTCCCGCTTTCCTTCCTTTTCGGCCTTCTCAAGCGCTTTCAAAAGAACGCCTTTCGCATCTTTCAGCGGCGCCGCAACTGTCGTTCGGTACACCGGCAAATGGGCAAACCGTTCTTCGTTTTTCACCGCCACGTCTGCAGCAAAAATCGCCGCTTCCGCTTTTCGCAGCCGCTCCTCGGTATGGCGGTCTTCGATGCCGTTTGCCCCTTGCTTTTCGACGAATACGGCAACCCCGATCTCCCGTCCGGCTTGCTCTAACGCTTCAGCCGCCATATACGTATGGGCGATGCCAGCCGGGCAGGCCGTGACGGCGACAATCGTTTTTCCTGCTGGCGCTGCAACGGCCTCCGCCTTTTCCCCGTCAAGGGCGCGATACAGCTCTTCCGCCGTGCGGCATTGCTGCAACCGCTTACGATAGTCAGCGCGCGCCAGCCGTTTAGCAAGTTCGGCAAGCAAATCCAAGTGCGTCGATCCGGCTTCCTGTTCCGGAATCGCTAATAAAAAAACAAGCTCCACTTCATTGGACGGATCGATGCTCTCCCAATCGCGAATCGGCCGAGCCAGCTTCGCCACCGCAAAGGCCGCCGATTTTACCGCTTTCGACTTCCCGTGCGGAATGGCTAGCCCCGCTTCAAGCCCCGTCGGAGAGAGCGCTTCCCGCTCCATCACCGCTTGATAAAACGATTCAGCCGAATACAAATTCCCCTCCTCGTCCAACTTGCGGACAAGATGGCGGATAACTTCCTCTTTCGTGGACAACGACAATCCTACATCGATCAGCCGAACGTTCGTCAGCTGTTTCAGCTCCATTTCTCCCATCCTCTCTTTCCATGCCGTTTGTCGACTTCATTATAAAAGAAAAAAAGCAAGAAGACCGAAATCTTCTTACTTTTTCACCATCCTCGCGCCATGATTCGTTTCGTGTGTGTATTTATACACATCCGCCGTACTTTTGCCAATACCGTTCACTCAACGCCCGCAGCACGAGATAAAGGGATGTGCGGTCGGTGACATCATACTTGTTTAAAAACTGCTTGGGCGCCCAGCAATACAAGCGGAAATCGGCAAGATCGGCGAGCGAATTGGGAGAAAAATGCGTCAAGCTGATGACAAACGCCCCGTTTTGCTTCGCGGCCGCAACCGCCTCAAGCACTTGCTTCGTTTCCCCAGATACGCTAATGACAAAGACGACATCCTTTTCCCCGCAGCGGTCCGCATTATACAACATATCGTGGCGCTGGACAAAAAAGTCGGCCGGCTTGCCGACGCAACGCAAATGTTTCGCCATCATCTCGCAAAAATAGGCGGAATCGCCGATGCCGTAAAAAAAGACGTGTTTCGCCTCATGCAGCTTGCGAACAGCATCTTCGATGAGCTGCTCGTCGATCAGCTCTTTCGTTTTTTCGATGGCCGTTTTTCCGTCCGCCTTTATCGCCGCCTCGGCCCGCCGCTCGAGCGCCAACGCCGCCTTCAGTTCCGCAAACCCCTTATACCCTAATTTTTTGGCGAACCGGACGATCGTGTTCGGCACTGTATAAAGCGCTTCCGCCATTTTTTGAATCGGAATGTCGGCGATCTCGTCGCGGTGTTCCATAATGTAATCGACAATTTGGTCATCTGTATCGTTCAGCTTATCGGCATACAGCCTCACCCGTTCATCAAAACGCATCGGTCTCCATCCCCCACCGTCTTCTCGTTTGCTACTATTTTAGCAAGAACCGATGGCGGTTGGCTACAGCGCCTGTTTCCGATCTATGGCTGATGCCCCTCGACCAACAACGGAATGCGTGCTTTATATTTCTCAATCCATCGGCGGTTATGTTCGTCCGCCCCCTCGATGTTGCCGCTTAAAAAGACTGGCGGTTCTACTCCATTTTCTGCCACAAGAGCAATCGCCTCGGCGAAAACGGCGTTTAAAATCGCGCTGCCGATCACTGTGGAAGTAGGCGCAAATGGAACAGAAACGTTTGGGTGGGCTAAAATCGCATCACCTTTCACAGAGTGGTTGTCAATCACAAGATCGACGACCTCATACAGCAACCGGCCGCTCTTATGCCGCGAGGGCTGGCTTTTGGAATATTCCAAGGACGTTACCGCAATGATATAAGCGCCTTTCGCTTTCGCCGCCAGCGCCACATCAATCGGGACCGGATTGCGCCCTGATGTGGACAAAACGAAAAACACATCTTCAGGACGGATATCCTCATGATCTATAAAATTTTTTGCGAAATCATTCATTCTCTCCAACATGGACGAACGGACCGCCCCCTCATGAAGCATAAGGGGCTCAAAAAATATTGGTTTAATTGGCACAAGCCCTCCAGCACGGTAGAACACTTCTTCCGTTAAAATGTGGGAGTGGCCACATCCGAACAGTTGAATAATTCCACCTTTTTGAATGGCTTCACTTACTACATAAGCGGCTTTTTTTAGATTGCCCTTTTCATGTTTTAAAACGAGTTCTAAACGTTCGTTCACTTTTTGGAAATATTGATCGAGCACCGGCCGCCCCCCTTAAGCACTCGGCTTCTTATTTCTCGCAACAGATGCTCCTGCAGCCAAAAAAGGCTTCCCCTGCAAAGGAAGCCGTCCATTCGTTCGTGGTATTTTGGTTCTTTTACTGTCCCGTATACCCGCCAACTGGGATGTTGTCTTTCCGGGCAACGCCGGTGCGGTATGCCGCTTCGACGACCGCCTGACGGACGCGTTCCACGACTTTGCTGTTGAACACGCTCGGGATGATGTACGATTCGCTTAGCTCGTCTTCGGTGACGACCGAAGCAATCGCTTTAGCAGCAGCGAGCTTCATTTCCTCGTTAATTTCTCGCGCCCGGCAGTCGAGCGCCCCGCGGAAAATGCCCGGGAAGCAAAGGACGTTGTTGATTTGGTTCGGATAGTCGGAACGCCCGGTCGCCATGACGCGCACGTACGGTTCGGCCAGCTCCGGATCAATTTCCGGAATCGGGTTGGCCATCGCAAACACGATCGGATCGCGCGCCATTTTTTTCACATCTTCCACTTTTAAAATGCCCGGGGCAGACACCCCGATAAACACGTCGGCGCCGGCGATGACATCCGACAAGCTTCCTTTGAGATTATCGGGATTGGTGATTTGTGCATATTCTTGCCAATACGGATTTTCGTACGTTTCATCGCGATGGATGGCGCCAAGGCGGTCGACCCCGATAATGTTGCGCACGCCGGCGGCAAGCAAAATTTTCGTGCAGGCGATGCCGGCCGCGCCGATGCCGGTTAAGACAACCTTGATGTCCTCGAGCTTTTTGTCGACAATTTTCAACGCATTGAGCAGCCCGGCAAGCAAGACGACCGCCGTGCCGTGCTGGTCATCGTGAAACACCGGGATGTCGAGCTCTTCTTTCAGCCGCTGCTCAATTTCAAAGCAGCGCGGCGCGGAAATGTCTTCGAGGTTAATGCCGCCAAACGCCGGGGCGATCGCTTTCACAATTTGAATGATTTCTTCCGTGTCTTTCGTATCCAAACAAATCGGGAACGCGTCCACTCCGGCAAATTCCTTAAACAGCATCGCTTTCCCTTCCATGACCGGCATCGCCGCGTACGGGCCGATGTCGCCCAGCCCGAGCACGGCCGTGCCGTCCGAGACAACGGCGACCGTATTCCGTTTAATCGTCAGCGAATACGCCTTGCGCGGATCTTCAGCGATGGCCGTGCAAACGCGCGCTACACCCGGCGTGTATACCCGCGACAAGTCATCGCGCGTTTTCACCGGAATTTTCGAGTTCGTTTCAATTTTTCCCCCGATGTGCATTAAAAACGTGCGGTCGGAAACGTTCACAATTTTCACGCCGCGAATTTTTTTCAGCGCTTCGATGATCAAGTCACACTGCTTCGTGTCAAGCGCGCTGACGGTAATGTCGCGCACCGTATGGACTTTGCTTGAGGAAATGACGTCAATCCCGACAATGTCCCCGCCCGCTTTGCCAATGGCTGCGGCGATATCGCTAAATGAGACGATATCTTTTTCAAACTGGAGACGAATCGTAATGTTCATCGCTGCCCCGCCTGGTAATGCCATAACAATCGTCCTTCCTTTTCTCTATTTTTTATAAACAGTCCTACGGTACACATGTTATCTTATGAGTAAAAAAAAGACAACCCCATCTTGTTCGGGCAGGCCAAACGAGCGAAGGACGCCGGGAAGCGGCATGTTCCCTTAAATCACCGGCCCTCTAAGATGATAAAAGGAAAAAGAAAAAAGGAAGAGACGACGGGGAAGGCGAAATAAACGTAAAAGACAGGAAAAAACAAGACAGGAGCGAAAAAAAAATGAAAGAAAAACTATTTCTAGTCTTGGCCAACTTGTTTTGGGCAGGTAATTACGTGGTCGGCAAAGTGGTCATCGCGGAAACCGGTCCGTTTTGGCTGACTTTGATTCGTTGGTGCGCCGCCTTCATCATCCTAGTTCCTGTGTCCTATTGGCTTGAACGGCCGCACTACTGGGATGTTATGAAACAATATTGGCTGCCCCTCGTTGCGTCTGGGGCGCTCGGCATTATCGGCTATAACTTGCTTTTGTACGGCGCGCTTGTCTATACGTCATCGATGAACGCAGCGATCGTCAACTCCCTCAATCCGGCCATCATCGTCGTGTTGTCGTATATGTTGCTGCGGGAGCGGCTGTCAACCGTGAATATCATCGGGTTTCTATTGTCGCTCATTGGCGTGCTGTTTATTTTGACGGACGGGCATATAACACATATTTTCCAAACAACCTACAATCGCGGGGATTTGATGATGCTCGCAGCCGGCGTCGTCTGGGCGCTTTATTCGATTATCGGCAAAAAGCTCCCGGTTCCGCCGATCACGGCGACGGCATGTTCTGTCTTTTTCAGCTTGTTCATGCTATGGCCGTTCGCGATATTGTATCCATTTCCTGCTGATCAGTTGAGCGCCATCGGGTTCGCTGGGATTACCTATATTTGCTTGTTTCCGTCCGTTCTTTCCTTTTTGTTTTGGAACATCTCGGTGCAAAAAGTCGGCCCGAGCCATGCCGGTGTATATTTAAACTTGATTGCCGTATTTACCGCTGCGATCACGTTTTTGCTTGGCGGCACGCTGTCAGTGCCACAGCTTGCGGGCGGCGCTGTCGTCTTGCTCGGCGTCTATTTGGCGACGAAAGCGCCAAAAGCGAGACCGGAACAAGTGGACATCGCCGGGTGACGATCCGTTTGCTGCTTCCCTGCAGGCCGCCCGCCCGGCTTCTTTCTGCCGCATCGGCCGGCACCATTCTTCACCGTCAAAACAACTAGTGTCAGCCGCAAACGGTGCGGCAGCCGCTTTTTTTTGCATAAGGAAAAGCGGCCTTCCCGTTTGTCAGAAGACCGCTGCCTTTCCGCTATTGAAGCAGGCGGAGAAACTCGCGCATAAACGCCGGCAAATCCGGCCACGCATGGGCGGAGACGAGGTTGCCGTCAACGTGGACTGTATGGTCAGACACATACGTCGCTCCTAGCGCCTCAACCCCCGGCTTGCAGGCAATATACGCTGTCAAACTCCGTCCTTTCAGCAAATCCGGCATTGTTTCAAAAATGAGCGAGGCGTGGCAAATGGCGGCAATCGGTTTGTTCGCCTCAAAGAAATGGCGAACGATGCGCTGCACGTTCTCATCAAGGCGAATGTACTCCGGAGCGCGCCCGCCCGGAATGACTAACGCATCGTATTGCGTCGGGTCGATCTCGGCGAACGATGCATGGGCATCGATCAAATAGCCTTGTTTTTCCACATACGTATCCCAGTCGGCAAAATCATGGACAACGGTATGCAGTTTCTTTTTCTTCGGCGCGGCAATCGTTACGTCATGTCCTTCCTCCAACAAACGATAGTACGGATAATACACTTCAAGCGCCTCAACAGCGTCGCCGGTGATGATCAACACTTTTTTGCCCACGGTTCTAACCTCCTTGTCCGTTTTTTTCCTTCTCTTTTATCATAATGGAAATAGACGGAAAGGAAAAGCAAAATGATTGTCGAACATATATGAATGACCCATTGAACTGTGAAATGGGGAGAGAAAAAGGGAAAGGAGGAAAAACAGTGACCATTGCCTCCTGGCTCGCCCACTCGCGCCGGACGGTGGTGCTCACTGGCGCCGGCATGTCGACCGAAAGCGGACTGCCGGATTTCCGCTCGCCGCGCACCGGGCTGTGGGCGCGCTTCAATCCGAGCGAACTGGCCACCGTAGAGGCTTTATACCACCGCCGCGAGTCGTTTGTGGAGTTTTACCAATATCGCATCCGCACCTTGCAACAATGCCAGCTGCATGATGGACATCGCCTGCTGGCTGACTGGGAGCGGCGTGGAATGGTGCAGACAATGATAACCCAAAACGTCGATGGTTTTCACCAACAAGCCGGCAGCCGACGCGTCATCGAACTGCATGGCTCACTGCGCACCGTCCATTGCCAACAGTGCGGGCAGAAACAGCCGAGCCGCGTCTATTTGCGCGGTGTATTGGCGTGTGAATGCGGTGGTGTTTTACGCCCATCGGTCGTGCTGTTTGGCGAACCGCTGCCTGAAAGAGCCATCACCCAAGCATGGGAGGCGGCCCGCCAGGCGGACTTGTTCCTTGTGCTCGGCTCATCCTTGCAAGTATCGCCGGCGAATCAGCTGCCGCTTGTCGCCAAGCGAAATGGCGCCAAATTCGTCATCATTAATTGGGAGCCGACGGAACTCGATGATCTTGCTGATGCCGTCATCCATCAACGAAAAATTGGCGAAGTGCTGAAAGAACTTGATGAACAGCTGACGGGGGGAGCACAATGAACCGGGAAGCGATGCTGCAAGAGGCGCTTCGCTCGATCGGCGATGATTCACGAATCCGCCATTGGCGCCGAGTATCAGGCGGCGACATCAATGACGCCTACCGCGTCCAAAGCGGCAAGCAAACGTATTTCATCAAAATGCAACCCTTCCCACCAGCCGGCTTTTTCACCGCCGAACAGGCAGGATTGAACTTGATCAAGCAGGCGAAGGCGATCCGTGTTCCAAACGTCTTCGGCACGGGAGAGGCGGACGGATGCGGTTGGCTTGTCCTCGAGTGGATCGAAGGAACGGAAACGGCGCAGACGGCTGAACAGCTCGGGCACGATCTCGCCCGCCTCCATCAATGCCGCGGCCCGGCATTTGGACTCGATCGAGATACATATATTGGGACGCTGCCGCAGCGAAACGGCTGGTACGGCCGCTGGCTCGACTATTACCGCGATGCCCGCCTTGTGCCGCAAATGAGACGGGCAGTGGCAAACGGCCTCCTGCCCGCCGAGCGGCAACGGCGGCTTGAGCGGCTGCTCGAGCGGCTTGACCGCTGGATTCCAAACGATTGTTTTCCGTCGCTGTTGCACGGCGACTTATGGAGCGGCAACTGGCTCCCTGGCCCCGACGGCGTCCCGTATGTGATCGACCCGTCCGTTGTTTATGGCCATTACGAATTTGAAATCGCGTTTACCGAACTGTTTGGCAGTTTTCCGGCCCGATTTTATGCGAGCTATCAAGAGCTGATGCCGCTCTCAGCTGATTATCATGACCGAAAGCCGATTTACCAGCTGTTTTATTTACTTGTACACTTGAACCTGTTTGGCGAAGTGTATGGCGGCTCGGTCGACCGTGTGCTCGAGCGTTACGCGTGGGAGTAACCTCCCCCCGGCTCCTCGATCTTGACATCCGACGCACAGTTCTGTCGATTATTGGGTCGACGATCCGACATCCAAAGACTACAACCGCTGGATCTATTACCGCGGCAACCCGCATCGGCGCTGGAAATCGTTTGAACGCCTCACCCACCCGCTTTATAAATATGCCGTTGTCGTCCGCTACAACGACAACCCGATCGTGAAAGGGAAAGGAAGCGCCATCTTTCTGCACATCTGGCCGCGCCCTTCCGGTTATACGCTCGGCTGCATCGCGATGGCCGAAAAAGATCTCTTACTCGTCATCAAACGGCTTGACGCCAAAAAGAAGCCCGTCATTCTCATCAGCGAACAACGAAAACTATGAATCAGATGCAAAAAAACAAGCCCGCTGCCTCCTGCGGGCCTATTTTGTGCTAATCGCCTCAAGCAGCGCATCGCCATGTTGACTGACGCGCACATAAGCGAAACGGGCGTCTTCCTGCCGCTTTATTCCCGTTTTTTCCGGCACGAAATACGACTCAATCCCGTATACGACTTGCGTACCATAAAAAGTGCCGTTAATCAAAATATCCCCTTGTTGCCGCGTAAATCCGGGCCATTTTTCTCCATTCACGGCGTACACCCCAGCAAAGCGATGCACCCCATCCGGTCCCTTTCGCAGCGCAACTTTCACCTTGCCGCTTCCATCCAACGACCGAATCGTAGAAATGTCATAGCGAAGCTGAATATAGTCCCCTTGCAGCACCGAACGCGGATCCACCGGCTCAAGTTCCAACTTTACCACATCACCATACCGCAACAAGCGCTCCTTTTGCCATATCGTATACCCTACAAAAACAAATTGAACGGCGACAACAAGCAGAACAAAAAATGAAACGCCCCGGCGCCAGCGCACTCCTTCCGATAACGTGAGCCGATTCCGTTTTTCCAACCAGACGGCCCAAGCAAGCAGCATAACCCCAGCAGCCAGCAAACTGACCGATTTATGAAGCAAATTCCATGCGAGTTCATAATATTTCAGCACGAAATATAGCCCTAAATATCCCCAGGCAATCTTTCGCTCCCGGCGCCGCCGTTGAAATAAGAAAAACGCGAGAGCGGCCACCATAGCAAGATTGGCAGCTATATACATCCCGTCGGCGGCGAACACATCAACGCTTGTCGCAATCCCGAGCGCACCTAGCGCCAGTACGAGCGGGGTGAGAGCTGTCCTCCCGCTCCATCGGCCGTATGCGTACAAACCGCCGTTCAACGCAGCAAGCGCCAGCAGCACAAACCGTCCATCTTCAACAGCCGGATCGAGCGCCGCCGACAAGTAAAGCGTCAACGCCACCGTCGTCAGCCGGTGCACCCCGCGATCGGCGGAGCGGACCAGTCCGATCGCCAACACGGCCGCATAAAGAAACAGCACAGCCGCCGATAGTTCCCAGGCTACCGTTAACCCGAGCCCGTAACCGACTGCGAGCAGCGTATAGCGGACAACGGCGTTCCACCGCCGGCCAAGCCAGGCAGGAAGGACGAATCCGAAGACCGCGGCGAAAAAGAGCACGTACGGCGACCATGACTCTGCCCAAAGGAGATACAAGCCGAGCAAACTCGCCGTCGCCAATGCCGAGGCCGCAAGCGTAATCACCGCTTGAAACGCTGTCAAAGCCCATGTCCCAGTCCGCGTCCCCGCCGAAAACACCCCCGTCCGCCGCAGAAGCATGATCCCACCATACAGAATCACCCCTGCCGCTGCAAGCCCAATGAAAAGCATCCATGTTTCAAAATGATCAACAAGGAGACGAATATATTGAATCAACAAAAACAAGCCGGCAAATAAACTTGTCAGCAACGCATATGACCGTTGCTTTGTGACTGCGAAAAAGTAATATAGCAACCCGGCAAACAGCGCTGCATACACGTATGGCCACCAGACATCACGCTCATACGAAAAACCAGTTACACTGATCACGAGCAGCCAACCGTGCATGGCTGCGTAAGCGAGATGAGCTGCCCACGGGGAACGGCTGAGGCCAAAGATCGCACCGTTCACAGCCGCAAACAACAACAGCCGGCCAAACGACGCCCATTCCGCCCACTCGATATGGTAAGCGGAAGGAAAGTAATAAAACCAGCAGGTGAGTTGCAGCAGCACGACAGCGATGACCGAAAGCGCGGGATCTTTCGTCAGCCGCGCCAGCAACGCCGTCGGCACAAGCCAAACGAGAAACAGCCAATAGCTGTCAGCGTGGGAATTGTAAATTTGCCCAAGCAATGCCAAGGAGATGCCAAATGACAACACTCCGCCAATAAACAGCCATCGCCTTACAAAATGATGACGCCCTGCCAATGCTGCGGCGGTCCCATAAAACACCGCCATCACTCCGATGCTCGTTCCCGCTTTCGCTTCCCTCCCCATCTCCGGCCAATTGGCCGCAAAAAAGTAAACAATACCGGCAATCATGCATAAAAGCGCCAACATGTACCCCGTCTTCACAATACGGGTAACCACTCGCCTCTCCCCTTTGTATGTTCTTTTTTTATTCGTATGCAACAAAAGATGATCTAGAATGCCAGCAGAAAACGATTATGTTCCAATCATCAGCCGTCTTTCCAACTAAAAAACGGCGGATGCCCGCCCTGTTTCTCGCCTGCAGGCTACGGACGCTCAAGCCGCCGGAGCATTATGCGGTAAAGGGCGAGGCAAGCGGATAAATAAGCAGTCCCAAGCACAAACCCGCCGAGCACATCGGACGGATAATGCACTTGCAAGCTTAACCGACTCAAGCCGGTGAAGAGAGCCAGCACTGCAAACACGCTGTAAATGGCCGCCCGCTCTCCTCGCTTTGTGCGCGTTTGCGCCAAAAAATACGCCAAAAGCAGCAAGTAAATCGTCCCAATCATCGCATGACCGCTCGGAAAGCTGAACCCTTCGACCCCAGCATACGGGGGACGTTCCCGCCCGACAGCGTGCTTGATCCATTCATTGATGCCATACCCTCCGCCAACGGCAACAACGACAAGCAGCATCCCATATACATCGCGGCGGAAAAACCATAAGCTGATGACGAGCATCACACGAACGATGCCAATGGTTTTCCCATTGCCGAGAAACGTAAACGGATCGAGCCATTGCCATGAAGCAAACAACTGCAGCCCGCCTTCGTCAGCCGCCTTTGTCAGCCCGGCCGCCACGCTTACCCAAACAAACAAAAAAAGGACCGCACCGGCAGCCGCTATCATCCATAATGGTCGATTCACTCTGATTCCTCCTCCTTTGTTCTTCCTTTACTTATTTTTGCAAACCAATAAAAAATCCTCCTTAAAAAGCAGCGCTTTTTAAGGAGGAATCCACCATTACGACGGCAGCTTCGTCTCTCCCATCAGGAACCGGTCCACTTCACGGGCCGCCCCCCGGCCCTCGTGGATCGCCCAAACGATCAGGCTTTGGCCGCGGCGGGCGTCGCCGGCCGCAAACACGCCTTCAATGTTTGTCGTATATTTGCCGTACGGAGCCTTCACCTTATTGTTGACTGTTTCCACGCCGAACTGCTTCAACACCGGCTGCTCAGGCCCTTCGAAGCCAATGGCGATGAAAACAAGGTCGCACGGCCACACTTGTTCTGTCCCCGGAATTTCGTGAAAGATGGCTTTGCCGTTTTCATCGACGGTTTTTTCCATTTGGATCGTATGCAGTTCTTTCACCCGGCCATACTCATCGCCAACGATTTTTTTCGTCTGGATGCAATATTGACGCGGATCCGCGCCGAACTTTGCTTTCGCTTCTTCGTATGCATAATCAAGCGTAAAGACGAGCGGGTATTGCGGCCACGGATTGCTGTCTAGACGCTTGTCCGGAAGAGCCGGATGTTTGCCAAACTGGACAACGCTTTTACAGCCTTGCCGCAGCGCGGTCGCTACACAGTCAGCCCCCGTATCGCCGCCGCCGATGACGATGACATGTTTATCTTTGGCATCAATAAACTGTCCATCGGCAAAATTCGAATCGAGCAAACTTTTCGTCACCCCGGTTAAATAATCCATGGCAAAATGGACGCCCTCAAGCTCCCGCCCCTCAATAACCAAGTCGCGCTGCTTTTGCGCTCCGACGCATAAAACAACCGCATCATACTCAGCACGCAGCTCGTCGGCCGTGATGTCCTTGCCGACTTCCGTGTTCGTAATAAACGTAACACCTTCTTCCTCAAGCAAACGGACGCGACGTTCGACGATTTCTTTTTCCAATTTCATATTCGGAATGCCGTACATCAACAAACCGCCGATGCGATCGGCCCGCTCGTACACCGTCACCGAATGGCCGGCTTGGTTGAGCTGATCGGCACAGGCGAGCCCAGCCGGACCGGAGCCGACGATGGCCACTTTTTTCCCGGTGCGCGCTTTCGGGATACGCGGTTTCACCCATCCTTCGGCAAACCCTTTATCAATGATGGCCCGTTCGATCCCTTTAATCGCCACTGCCGGATCGGAAATCGCCACCGTACACGAGCCTTCACACGGTGCCGGACAGACGCGGCCTGTAAATTCCGGGAAGTTGTTCGTTTTCAAAAGCCGATCAAGCGCTTCTTTCCAACGGCCGCGGTACACTAAATCATTCCATTCCGGAATTAAGTTGTGCACCGGGCAACCGGAGGTGAGGCCGTTCAGCTCCAATCCCATATGACAAAACGGCGTGCCGCAATCCATACAGCGAGCCCCTTGGCGCGCCAGCACCTCCTCGGAAAACGGCTGTGCATATTCTTTCCAATCGTCAAGACGGGAAAGCGGGTCACGCTTTTTCTCTTCCTCGCGAGCATATTCCATAAATCCTGTTGTTTTTCCCACGATGGTTCCCCTCCTTCTTTCCGTACACGTCCTCTCTTCTCTCATGCGGCCTTCCCGCCTGTTTAGCCAGTCAAAAAGCGAGCCCCGCGCGGGCCGCGGGGCCAAGGCGTCGCCATGTTGCAGCCGCCCAAAAGGGTGGCCTTATTTTGCGGCCACTTGCAGCACATGGGCGCTGGCGGCAGCCGCTTTTTTCCGTTTCGCCACCGTTTCAAACGCCGCCATGGCAGCTTCTTCATACGAAAGCCCGGACTGTTCAAGCATTTGAATCGTTTCAACCATCAGTTTGTAGTTGCGCGGAATCACTTTGACAAACCGCTTTACATAGACGTCCCACTCGTCAAGCACTAACGCCGCCCGCTGGCTTCCCGTATAGCGGTAATGGTTTTCGATCATCCGACGCACTGCCAGCATTTCTTGCTCGTCTTCGAGCTGTTCAAACGCGACGAGCTCTCGGTTGGCTGTTTGTTGCCAGCTGTCTTCATCAGCGAGAACGTAGGCGATGCCCCCCGACATGCCGGCGGCAAAGTTTTTGCCGACCGAGCCGAGAATGACCACACGGCCGCCGGTCATATACTCACAGCCGTGGTCGCCGACGCCTTCGACAACGGCATGGACACCGCTGTTGCGCACCGCAAACCGCTCGCCGGCGCGGCCGCGAATGTACGCCTCGCCGCTCGTCGCTCCGTAGAAGGCAACGTTGCCGATAATGACGTTGTCTGCCGACGCAAACGACGCCTCAAGCGGCGGACGGACGATCACCTTTCCGCCCGAGAGCCCTTTGCCGACGTAGTCGTTCGCGTCACCGACAAGCTCGAGTGTCATTCCTTTCGGCGCAAACGCCGCAAAGCTTTGCCCGGCTGATCCGACAAAACGGAGGCGGATCGTATCTTCCGGCAGCCCTTCCTCGCCGTAGCGCTTCGAAATTTCGCTGCCGGTCATCGCCCCAACCGTGCGGTGAACGTTACGGATCGCGAGTTCGAGTTCAACCGGCTCTTGCCGCTCAAGCGCTGGCTGCACCGCCGGCAAAATTTCTGTATAGTCAAGCGTCGTTTCCAAACGATGGTTTTGTCCTTTGCCGCAAGTGCGCGGGCCATCGACTTGGTGCAGCAGGCGGGACAAGTCGAGATGTTTCGCTTTCCAGTGCGCTTTCGCCCGCTCGCTCACTTTCAGAATATCGACGCGGCCGACCATTTCATCGATCGTGCGGAAGCCGAGCTCAGCCATAATTTCACGCACTTCTTGGGCGACA
Source organism: Geobacillus subterraneus (assembly GCF_001618685.1). Taxonomy (GTDB): domain Bacteria; phylum Bacillota; class Bacilli; order Bacillales; family Anoxybacillaceae; genus Geobacillus; species Geobacillus subterraneus. The sequence continues at coordinate 1,929,449 of NZ_CP014342.1, forward strand.
AAGTACATGAAGTTGACAACATGTTCCGGCTCACCCGCAAACTTCTTGCGCAATTCCGGATTTTGTGTCGCCACGCCGACTGGACACGTATCCAAATGGCAGACGCGCATCATGACACAGCCTAAAACGACGAGCGGTGCCGTCGCAAACCCGAATTCTTCGGCCCCAAACAGCGCAGCCATCACAACGTCACGGCCGGTCATGAGTTTGCCGTCCGTTTCTAGGACGACACGGTCGCGCAAGCCGTTGAGCATCAGCGTTTGGTGCGTTTCCGCCAAACCAAGCTCCCACGGCAGGCCGGCATGTTTAATGCTCGTTTTCGGCGAAGCGCCCGTGCCGCCGTCATAACCGCTGATGACGATGACATCGGCGTTTCCTTTCGCTACCCCGGCAGCGATCGTGCCAACGCCCGCTTTCGCCACGAGCTTGACGCTAATGCGTGCGTCTTTGTTCGCATTTTTCAAATCATAAATCAACTGGGCCAAATCTTCGATCGAGTAAATGTCATGGTGCGGCGGCGGAGAAATGAGCTCCACCCCCGGCGTCGAGCCACGCACTTTGCCGACCCATGGGTACACTTTGTTGGCCGGAAGCTGTCCGCCCTCGCCTGGTTTTGCCCCTTGGGCCATTTTAATTTGCAATTCGTCGGCGTTGACTAAATAATGACTTTTCACGCCAAAACGCCCGGAAGCGACTTGCTTGATCGCGCTGCGGCGCCAGTCGCCGTTTTCGTCCTTCACATAGCGAGCCGGGTCTTCCCCGCCTTCACCGCTGTTGCTTTTCCCGCCGATCCGGTTCATGGCAATCGCCAACGCCTCATGCGCCTCTTGGCTGATCGAGCCAAACGACATCGCTCCGGTTTTGAAGCGGCGGACGATCGACTCGACCGGCTCGACTTCGTCAATCGGCACCGGCGTCCGGTTCGGATCGAAGTCGAACAAGTTGCGCAAGAACGTCAACTGTTCTTCATTGGCCAGTTTCGAATATTGCTTATAAAGATTGTAATCATTTTTCCGGCACGCCCATTGCAACAAATGGATCGTCTGCGGGTTGAACGCATGGTGTTCGCCGTTGCGCCGCCATTGCAGCTCGCTGCCGGTATCTAACACATCGTCTTCGTGACGGGCGCCAAATGCTGCTTCATGGCGCATTTTCGCTTCCTGCGCAATTTCGCCGAGCCCGATGCCGCTAATTTGCGACGCTGTGCCAGTGAAGTATTCATCGATGACCTCGTTGCTGATGCCGACCGCTTCAAAAATTTGGGCGCCGCGGTAGCTTTGCACGGTCGAAATCCCCATTTTCGACATCACTTTGACAACGCCGTCGACTGCCGCTTTCATATACGCCTTCACCGCTTCACGGTACGACAAGGCGATCGTACCGTTTTCCGCTGCCTGACGGATCGTCTCGAGCGCCAAATACGGGTTGATGGCATCCGCGCCGTAGCCGATCAGCGCCGCAAAATGGTGCACTTCACGCGCTTCGCCGCTTTCAACAAGCAGGCTGACGTTCGTCCGTGTCCCGTTCCGGACGAGGTGCTGGTGAAGCCCACTTACCGCAAGCAACACTGGAATCGCCACATGTGTTTCATCAACGCCGCGGTCGGACAGAACGAGAAGCGTCGCGCCGCTTTCAACCGCCTCATCCGCTTTGGCGAACAGCTCGTCAAGCGCTCGTTTCAAGTCATCCGTAAACAGCGTCGGCAGCACCGCGCACGAAAACTCTGGATACGGATTGGCTTTCAGAGCTGCCAGTTCCTCGTTTGTCAATAGCGGCGTCTCAAGGCGAATGCGCCGCGCTGCCTTGGCGTCCGGATGCAAAATATTCCCTTCTTTGCCGAGCAGCGTCATCGTTGACGTGACGACATACTCGCGAATTGCGTCAATCGGCGGGTTCGTGACTTGGGCAAACAGCTGCTTGAAGTAGTTAAACAAGCTTTGCGGCCGTTCCGACAGCACCGCCAGCGGAGCGTCCATGCCCATCGCACCCGTCGGGTCTTTCCCTTCCGTCGCCATCGGCAAAATCATTTTTTCGACATCTTCGAACGTGTAGCCGAACGCTTTTTGCAACTTAATGAGCGATTTCGGCGCTTCAACCGTTTCCGGAACGTTGAAGTCGCCAAGCGTCACCATTTGCTCGTCAATCCATTGACGGTACGGCTGTTGGCTCGCCATTTCTTCCTTAATTTCCTGATCAGAAATGATCCGCCCTTGCTCCAAATCAACAAGCAACATTTTCCCCGGGCTCAGCCGTTCTTTATATAAAATGTTGTTCGGGTCGACATCGATGACGCCGACTTCGGACGAGAAAATAATGTAGTCGTCTTTCGTCACGTAATAGCGGGCCGGACGCAAGCCGTTCCGGTCCAAAATGGCGCCGATTTGCCTGCCGTCGGTGAACGAAATCGCCGTCGGGCCGTCCCACGGCTCCATCAAACAGCTATGATACTCGTAAAACGCCTTTTTCGCGTCATCCATTTGTTCATCCCAAAACCACGGTTCCGGAATGAGCATCATCGCCACATGGGCCGGCTTCCGGCCAGCAAGAACGAAAAATTCAAACGCATTGTCCAAAATTGACGAATCGCTTCCGTTTGTATCTAAAATCGGCGTCACCTTTTCCAAATCGGCGCCGAACGCTTCCGAGACAAATTGTTTCTCGCGCGCCGCCATCCAGTTGACGTTGCCGCGGAGCGTGTTGATCTCGCCGTTATGGATCAAATAACGGTTCGGATGAGCCCGCTCCCAGCTTGGGAACGTGTTCGTGCTGAAACGCGAGTGCACAAGGGCGAACGCCGAGCGGAACCGTTCATCCTGCAAATCCAAATAAAACGCATCAATTTGTTCCGGCGTCAAAAGCCCCTTATACACGATCGTCCGGCTCGAGAAGCTCGCCACATAGCACTCATTGTTTTCCACGCACTTTTCAAACTGTTTGCGAATGACATACAATTTCCGTTCAAATGCCAGTTCTTCGGTAATGTCGTCGCTCGCAGCAACAAACACTTGGCGAATGAACGGTTTGCTTTGCCGCGCCAGTTTGCCAAGTTTGTTGTCGTCAACCGGCACCGTCCTCCAGCCGAGCAGCTGCTGTCCTTCCCGGGCGATGATTTCATTTACTTTTGCTTCATAATGCGCCCGTTTCTCTTCATTTTCCGGCAAAAAGAACATCCCGACCCCGTAGCGACCTTTTGCCGGCAAGTTCATTTCGCCGCACACCGCTTGAAAATACTCGTGCGGAATTTGCATCATAATGCCCGCACCGTCGCCCGTTTCCGGATCGCTGCCTTGGCCGCCCCGGTGTTCAAGCTGGCGAAGCATATGGAGCGCTTTTTCAATAATGTCATGTGACGGTTTTCCTTTTAAATGAGCATAAAACCCGATCCCGCATGCATCATGTTCAAATTCCGGGCGATACAGCCCTTGTGCTTTCGGTAATCCGTAGTGTTTCATGCTGCCTTCCCCTCCCGTTCCGAATTGTCTGTAATATTTATTGTAGTTTTCAAAATTAATATAAACAATATATAATTTAGATGAAATCAATCTCATTTTTCGATAAAAGGGAAAGGGGTGGAAAAATGGAATTACGACAGCTGCAATATTTCGTTGAAGTCGCCAAGCGCGAACACGTGTCTGAAGCGGCCGATGCGCTTCACGTCGCCCAGTCGGCGATCAGCCGGCAAATTGCCAACCTCGAAGCGGAGCTTGGCGTCCAGCTCTTTGAACGCGAAGGGCGGAACGTGAAGCTCACCCCGATCGGACGCCACTTTTTGCCGCACGCGGAAGCGGTGCTAAAAGCGGTCGACGATGCAAAGCAACAAATTGAGGAATATTTGGACCCGGAACGCGGGACGATTAAAATCGGCTTCCCGACAAGCCTCGCCAGCCATATGATGCCGATGGTCATTTCCGCTTTCAAAGGCGAGCACCCGAACGTCTCGTTCCATCTTCGTCAAGGATCGTACCATTATTTGATTGAAGCGGTGAAAAAGAGGGAAATTGATTTGGCGTTTCTTGGACCGATTCCGGCGCGCGAAATCGGCATTAAGGGAGAAATTTTATTTTCCGAGCCGTTTGCCGCCCTCTTGCCAAACAGCCACCCGCTCGCCCGCCGCGACCGGATCGTATTGAACGAACTGCGCCATGATCCATTTGTAACGTTTCCAAAAGGATACATTTTGCATCAAATCGTTATTGACGCTTGCCACCAAGCCGGATTTTCGCCCAACATTTCATCGGAAGGCGAAGATCTCGATGCCATTAAAGGGCTTGTCTCCGCTGGCATCGGCGTCACTCTCCTGCCGGAAAGCGCCTTGTCAGAAAGCTTGCTTCGTTACGCCGCCAAGGTGCCGATTGAAATGCCGCAAGTAAAGCGCAACGTCGGCATCATCATTTCCGATCATCACGAGCTTGCCCCATCGGTGAAAGTATTCTACCGGTTTGTGAAAGACTTTTTCTCCGAGCTGGAGCGGTATCAATTGCGGGGATGAACGCTCCCCCACCTGCGCTCACGTCGAGAAATGGGTTCAAGATCACAAAAAAGACGCAGGTGCTTTTTCCTGCGTCTTTCTCTTATATTCTCCCGCACACTTGCCTGTTCGTCCCCTTCACTCTTTTTCCTTCAGGGAGGGCTACTATCAAGGACAATTGAAAAAGGGGTATGAAGAGCATCGGGCTTTTGGTGCTGCTTCAATCAGATCGCGTCCCAAACGTCATCCCAGCCGCACCACCATCCGGCCGCGCAGTTCGCCGCGCAAAATGCGCTTAAGCGCTTGCGGCAATTCAGCGAGCGAAATCTCTTGAGCAATCCGCTCCAAATCCGGCTTTAAGTCGCCAGCGAGCCGCTCCCAAATGCGGAGGCGCACATCCATTGGACAATAGACAGAATCGATGCCAAGCAAGCTGACACCGCGCAAAATAAACGGATGGACCGTCGTCGGCACTTCCGCCCCTCCGGTCAGTCCGCTCACCGCCACCGCTCCGCCGTAGCGGATGCGGCTTAACACCGTCGCCAGCGTCCGGCCGCCGACCGGGTCGACCGCCGCGGCCCAGCGCTGCTTATCCAGCGGACGAATGCGTTCAGCCGTGACGTCTTCGCGCGTCAACACTTCCTTGGCGCCGAGGGCGCGCAAATAGTCGTGCTCCGCCGTTTTGCCTGTGCTCGCTTCCACCGTATAGCCGCGCTTCGCGAGCATCGACACAGCCAGACTCCCGACGCCGCCCGTCGCCCCCGTGACAAGCACCGGTCCGCGTTCCGGCGTCAACCCATGCTCCTCAAGCCTGTGAATGGACAATGCCGCCGTGAACCCAGCCGTGCCGATCGCCATCGCTTCTTTCAACGTCAACCCTTTTGGCAGCGGCACGAGCCAATCGCCGTGCAGCCGGGCGTACTCGCTGTAGCCCCCGAAATGCGTCACACCGATTTCATAACCGGTCGCAATCACCTCATCCCCTTCGCGAAAACGCGGATGTTGCGACGAAACAACCACCCCGGCCAAATCAATTCCCGGCACGAACGGATACGTTTTCACAATTTTGCCGTCCGGAATGGACGCCAATCCATCTTTGTAGTTGACGCTTGAATAATGGACGCGGACAACGACGTCTCCTTCCGGCAAATCATCCATGGATATCGTCTGCACGCCGGCGGTAAATTCTGTTTCGGTTTTGTTGACAACAAACGCTTGAAATGCGGACATCATTCTCTCCCTTTCCCCATACATTCTTCACTCATGTCATTCGACAAACAAACGCCAGATTCCTTTTTTATCATCCTGAACCAAGAAGACCCTCACTCCCGCTTGTGAGCGTAAGCGGGTGATAAATAAACGTCTAATGAAAGTCCTTCCTACACTTCCTTGACTTCTTTATGTTAAACTGTAAACAAACATATCTTTAAGATGAAAGAAGGTGAAACAGTGGGCAATACCCCTGACTTGAACAAAATTTACACGTACGCTGACTGGAAAACATGGGAAGGTCGCTGGGAACTGATAAATGGAAAAGCCTATAATATGACACCTGCTCCATCTTCGGAACATCAATTTGCCGTCGGAGAATTGTATTTTGCTTTGCGCCATTTTTTCCAAAACCAACATTGTTACGTCTTTATGGCGCCGTTTGATGTATTCCTTAGCAAAAATGAAACGTATGAAACCCCTGATGACATTGTCCAACCCGATATTGCCGTGATTTGCAATAAAAAACAGATTGTCCAAAAAGGATGTTACGGGGCGCCTGCGCTAGTTGTTGAAGTTTTGTCACCTTCAACCGCTTTAAAAGATTACAACGAAAAATTTTACACGTACCAACACTACGGCATTGCAGAATATTGGATCGTCGATACGGCTAACAAAATGATTCATGTATACCATTTGCACGAAGGAGCCTATCAACGGCATGCCACCTACGGGCAACAAGACACGCTGCATTCCGCACAATTTGAGGACTTAGCTATTCCACTAACGTATGTATTTGGATGGAGTTAAAACGGTTCTGACCATTCAGTGTTCATGATCGATCTTTCGTCAAACGCACAGGAATCGATGATCCAGCAGCCTGCCCTAAGGCAGATGTCTAAGAATCTCCCATCTCGAAACCGGGAGAACGTCCAACCCTAGCGACAGCGGCCTGCTTCTATGTTTTTCCGAATGTCTGCACGAAGGCAAACAAAACACCAGCCTGTCGACCCAAGCTGGCGTTTGTTCTTCTTATTGAATGGCCGCTAGCGCCCCGCTCAAGACGCGGACCACAAACGAAAGTTCATCATCCGTGATGCACAGCGGCGGCGACAAGGTGAGCACGTTGTTGTACCCGGCGACTGTCGTTCCGTTTTTGCCGATGATGAGGCCGTTTTCTTTGCATCGATGGATCACTTGATTGACAAGCGACACATCAAGAGGCTCTTTCGTCGCTCGGTCGGCGACCAATTCAATGCCGACAAGCAGCCCTTGGCCGCGCACATCCCCGACGTACGGATGGTCGGCCAGTTTCGTTTTCAGTGCCGAAAGCAGCCATTCGCCCGCTTCACGCGAACGGTCAAACAGACGCTCCTCCTCCATAATCTCGATGTTTTTCAGCGCCACCGCACAAGCAGCCGGATGGCCCCCAAACGTATTGACATGGCGGAAATAGTCGTATTCGCCTGTTCCTTTGAACGCCTCGTAAATCTCTTTCCGAACCGCCATTGCCGCCAGCGGCAAATACGCGCTCGTAATGCCTTTCGCCATCGTGATAATGTCCGGCTTGACGCCGTAGTGTTGAAATCCGAACGCCGCTCCCGTCCGGCCGAAGCCGCAGATGACTTCATCGACAATGAGCAATGCGCCGTGTTTTTCACACACTTCTTTGACCGCTTTCATATACCCGTCCGGAGGAATGAGCACACCGCCCCCGGTGATGATCGGCTCCATAATGACGGCCGCAATCGTTTCACTCAACTCCCACGTCATGACATCATCAATGGCCTTGACCGCCCGCAACCGGCGCGGGTCATCCGCCGCATCCGGGTCGCGGTACACATCCGGCGGCGGCACGTGGATGAACCCTGGCGCGAGCGGTTCGTATTTGTATTTCCGTTGCGCCTGCCCGGTCGCTGAGAGCGCCCCCATCGAATTCCCATGGTACGCCCGGTAGCGGGAAATGATTTTGTACCGGTGATGCTCCCCGCGTTGCTGATGGTATTGGCGGGCGATTTTAAACGCCGTTTCGTTTGCTTCCGACCCGCTGTTGGAAAAGAAAATGACATACTCATCGCCTAACAGTTCGTTGAGTTTTTCCCCGAGCCCGATGGCCGGCAGGTGGCTTTGCGTGAGCGGGAAATATGCCAGCGTTTTCAGCTGCTCGTACGCTGCTTCCGCCAGCTCCTCGCGTCCGTACCCGACGTTGACGCACCAAAGCCCGGCCATCGCGTCCAAATAGTTGTTTCCTGCGACATCGGTCACCCAGCACCCTTTTGCCTCGGTTACAACAACCGTGGCACTCGGATTGTATGGCTTCAACGAATGCCAAATGTATCGGTCGTCTTTGTCGAGCCATCGTTGATGGCTTTGTTCGGTTCTCATCACCGCTTGGCTCCCTTCCATTGGAAATCGTTCTATTTTACAGCCATTATCGCTCATCCCGCACCACGGTTCATTAGACAAAGTGTAAAAATAGTCGTTTCATCCGTTCCACAGTTTGACTACCATTTTCACCCTAAACCACTAGAGACGAATCGCTGCTAGGACTGCGCACATCCCTCTAGGGCTATGGCCTTTACTCGGCTCCAAGCGCGGCCCTCCGTTGCCCATGCATCTCCCCGCCGCTCATCAAGTAGTCGTACGCTTTGAGCATCAACTCGAGAGCCAACCGCTTGTCCGCTTCCATGAAATCAGTCCCAAGGAATCTTTCTAGCTTTTCCATGCGGTGGTACAACGTCTGCCGGACGATAAACAGCCGTTTTGCCGCCTCTTGCTTCGAACCGTTGCACTGCAGATACACTTTGAGCGTTTCAAGCAGCTTTCCATTATATTTCCGGTCATACTCAATAATCGGCCCTAAATATCGGTTGATGGCCTCACGCAAATCGCTATATTTGTCCAACACTATAATCATCCGGTGTGAACTACCCCCACTTAATTTTCTAGCGAAAATTTGAAGTGGGGGCTTCCAAAGAAGTTTGACTGCTTCAAGCAATCCTTATTCTTTGAGGCGTGTCCACTTCGCCGCTAGAGCATAAGACACTCAGGTCTACAGCTTTACTTTTCTTTAAGATGTTTAATGCGCCATTGACATCAGCATTAATTAGTTTGCCAGACTTTGTTCGATACAAGCCGCGCTTAACACGTTTGCCGCTGAACTTATATTCTTTTGGATTGTCGGCATTATATTCAGGAATCTCATCGCCGTCAAAAAAGCTGGCTTGAGACGTATATGATTCTTCCTGTTTCAAGAATTCAATGCCGTAAAATTCACAAAGATATTCTAATTTTTCTTTTATGTTACCGAGAGGAATATTGACAAAGTTTTGATTTGTCTTTTTTCCTAGATTAATATTGCGTTGTAATGTTTCCGCATAGCCAATGACAAGTTTACCAATTTGATTTTCAATACAGTAGTTAATGATGTAACGGCAAGTCTTGTTGATATAATCATTCACTTTATTATTGCGATTCATAGCAAGCAAAGCCTGTTTACGAGTCGTGCCTTTGATTTTTTGCTTATCTTTCATGCTTTGAAGTCTGGCATTTTCTTTGTTAAACCATTGATTTATACTTTTTAATCTCCGCCCATCAATGATGAATGATCTGCCGTCTGATGTGACACAAGTGGCAAGATTGTTTAATCCTAAATCAATGGCCAGTGCTTTTTGGTCGTTTAATTCTCTTTGATCTTCAGGCATTTCATATTTGTACTGAATCTCAAAGAACCTGGCATGATGCTTAGGAATGATTTCAATCTGCTTAATCTTTTTGTCCAGCAACACAGGCGGAATCGTTATCGTGATAGGCTTGTGAGTCTTTTTAAATAGGCGAGAATACGGTATCGTGAATTTGTTGCCGTCTATACGAATCTGGCCAATGATCAGTGAATGAAAGCCATCTTTTTTAAGATATTTTGGAATACTGATAGCCTTGTAGTCATATTTTCCTTGTTTGGCAAGACTGATCAAACCAAAGAAAGATTTAAAGGCTTCATTGACCTTTTTTAAAATTTGCTGTGCCATGTTGCTGTTTAACAGCTTATAGTTTTCGTTAGTTTTTGCAAGATGATCGTTTTTCTCATAATTAAGAAATTCCTTGTGTTCAAAATAGTATTGTCTGACATTGTACAATCCGACGTTGTACATGTTCTTGGCAATATGGCACAGTTCTCGAAGAGTCAAGTATTCTTCTTTGGTCAAACCATTTAGCTGTTGTTTGATACAAAAATACATGTTTTCACCTCCCATCTAGGCAGCTGTGCAAAAACGTTAAAATCTCCCGATAATGATGAACCGTCAGCAGCTTTTTATTCAACTCTTGAGAATACGACTCAAGCTGGGAGATCATTTGATATTGCTGATTAATCAAATACGTGTGAATGTCATGGGTAATCTCGACGAAAGGAACTTCCTCAAGAAAAAGAATGAGCGGGAAATGGTGGCGGTCAGCCAGCTCTAATGCCTCCTTTGGGATCGAGGAGGCGTACGTTCCCAATTCGATGCATAGCCCCGAAGCGTCACATTCAATCAACTGCCGAAGCAGCGATAAAAACAATGCGTCATCTTCCCGCCACCCGACACCGGTAGACAAAATGAGCTCTTTGCCGCGCAGCAAGTTGCTGATTTTTGTGACCTCGACGACATGCACCCACTTGACTGGCCTTGACAGCCCTTCTTTTCCAGCGACAACAACCGCTTTTTGGAAATAGTTTCTCTTTAATACATCAGCGACTGTCAGAGGAAAGCTGTACTCCATCCTTCCCTCTCCCCTCTGTTTCATCCTTGTTAAGAATATTCGCAACTTTACGACCAAACTCCTTCTAAAATGGCAACGTCTATTGACAAATTGTCCAATCGTCCTTTGTTTTTTGTTGGCACTTTGTCTAATGTGGGGGACGGCTCTTCCATATACACTAAAAATAATTATATAATCGGACTATTCCACCAATTCAAACTACTATTCCGAAGGGGGAATGCAGATGAATCATTCCGGTCTGCAAAAAGGATTGAAAGAACGCCATATGGCGATGATCGCCATCGCCGGAGTCATCGGCGCCGGGTTGTTTGTTGGAAGCGGAGCTGTTATCCACTCGACAGGACCGGGGGCCATTGTTTCTTACGCTCTAGCAGGTGCGCTCGTCGTGCTTGTCATGCGGATGCTTGGGGAAATGGCGGCGGCCCGTCCGACGAGCGGATCGTTTGCCGCTTACGCCCATGAAGCGATCGGCCCGTGGGCAGGATTCACGGTTGGGTGGCTGTACTGGTTCTTTTGGGTGATTGTCATTGCGATTGAAGCGAATGCGGGAGCGGCGATCATCCAATATTGGTTTCCTTCCATTCCGTTATGGCTCCTTAGCCTTGTTCTCACCATTTTGATGACGCTTACAAACGTTTGGTCCGTGAAATCTTACGGGGAGTTTGAATATTGGTTCGCCTTCATCAAAGTGGCGAGCATCGTGCTTTTCCTCATTCTTGGCTTAGCGTTCATCTTCGGCCTTGCTCCGGGCAGCGAACCGATTGGGCTGAAAAACTTAACCGGCCACGGCGGATTTATGCCGCATGGCATCGGTTCGATCCTTGTCGGAATCGTCATCGTCATTTTCTCGTTCTTCGGGACAGAAATCGTCACGATCGCCGCCGGAGAATCAGCCGAGCCGCAAGAAGCGGTGTCGAAGGCGACGAAATCGGTGACATGGCGAATTTTAGTCTTCTATATCGGATCGATTGCCGTTGTCGTCACATTGCTGCCGTGGAACTCGGCAAGCGTCTTGAAAAGCCCGTTTGTTGCCGTGTTAGAACATGTCGGCGTCCCTGCGGCCGCCCAAATCATGAACTTTATCGTATTGACTGCCGTTTTGTCCTGCCTCAATTCCGGACTGTACACAACGTCGCGTATGCTTTACTCTCTCGCTGAGAAAGGAGAGGCGCCAAAATCATTTTTACGGCTCAGCAAAAACGGCGTTCCGGTCCGGGCGGTCATCGCCAGCACGCTGTTTGGCTACATCGCCGTCATCATGAACTACGTTTCGCCTGATAAAGTGTTTCTCTTTCTGGTCAACTCTTCCGGAGCGATCGCGCTGCTCGTCTATTTAGTGATTGCCATCTCACAATTGCGCCTGCGGCAAAAGCTTGAACGCGAAAACAGCACCGACTTGAAGATCAAAATGTGGCTGTTTCCATATTTAACGTATTTTACAATTCTCGTCTTGCTCGTCATCCTCGCCTCGATGCTGTTCATTGAATCAATGGTTTCACAGTTGCTGCTAACGCTGCTCATTACCGCCGTCGTCATCGTTTGCTACTTCCTCTTTGTCCGGCGCCATCTTCATCCAAATTATCGGCCGACGGCATCGACGACTATAAAAGAGTAGCGTTCATTATGGCTGAACGAGAATAGCGCCCATCATCGAGGGGCGCTATTCCTTTTGAACAGCCTGTTTCCTCTGCCCGCCCGCAACCACGTCCACACGGACATCCAAAAGTGACAACTTTTCAAACTTCCACCGATCCCTATATACATGGATGATCCCACGTTGTATACTGACATTGAGAATAATTTCACAAACTAGGAGGCCTAAACCATGATTGTCCACGAACTGATGGACATGGAACATTTATTTGCCGAGCAATTGCAGGAAGGTTACTACATCATCCGCGAAACGTACCAAAACGTGCTCATTGAACCAAAAGGCGGCGACGCCGTCCGGCAAGTGGACGCCGGAACCGAAGAAGTCGTCACCCTTTTGTTCGACCCGGGCGATGAATATTCGCTTCTTTGTCTTGATACGTACACGTTTACCGGCGGCATTCCGTCGTTAACCGAGCTGAAAGAAACGATTGCCGCTGAATATGACGTGTTTGTCAACCGTCATCGCGCGGCATCCTTGTAGCCGTTGCCCATAAAGACAGCACCCATAGGGAAAGCCGCGTCCAGTCCGGCTGGAAATGCACTCCCATGACCGCGGCCGAACTAAGGGCGAGAACACGCTGCAAAACTGTTTAGAAAAGGAACCAGCCCGTTCGCCTAGCGAGCGGGCTAGTTTGATTTCCGTTCAATTTGAAACACTTTAAAGCCGATATCGAGCTCCGTCTTCCCTGTGTCCCGTACGAGTTTCTCCCCCGCGCGCCGGATGCGCTCACGGCCGATGTCGCAAATCGTCCGCAATCCGGCTTGATATGCCGCTGACGTTTCCGCCAGCCGTTCAGGAAGCTGCACCATGATGAACGACCGCCGTCCCCCGTCTTCGGCGTTTTGCTGCATGACCGCATGGGCGGTCGTCGCCGAACCGGAAAAAAAGTCGAGGATGACATCATCGTTCTTCGTCGTCAGTGCGATCATACGCTGAATCAGCTTAACCGGCTTCGGGTAATCCATCACCGCCACCCCACCAAACAGCTCCTTCAGCTCCTTTTTCGCCTCCTGCGAATGGGACACCTCGTCATGCGTCCAGATCGTGAGCGGTGTCATCGTCGGTTTCACCTCGTGCAAAAACCGCTTCAGGCGCGGCACCCCGTTTCCGTCCTTGCCAAACCAAATGCGGTTGTCCGCCGCCAATTCGGCAAAGCGCTCTTTCGTCACCCGCCAGCAATACCCATTCGGCGGGGGAACGACCCGGCCGCCCGGGGTCACGATGTCATAAACTTTTTCCGGAATGGGCGGACCGACCGACAAATCGCCGGACGTCCACGGTCCGCGCGGGTCATTGTCCGGGTTGGCATACCGCCCATCCGCTTCCGGATGGCGCGGCAAGCCGTACCAAGCGAGGCGGTCGATATCTTTCGCATAACATAAAATGAAATCATGATTGCGCGAGGCGAACTTGTTCATGTTCACCGGCGAAAACGCCCGCTGCCAAATGAACGTCGCGACAAAATTGCGCTCGCCGAAAATTTCATCGCACATTTTTTTCAAATTCGCCTGTTCCGTATCATCAATAGAAATAAAGATCGCCCCTGTTTCAGCCAACAACGCCTTCGCCGCCCAAAGGCGCGGGTACATCATGTTGAGCCAGCCGGCATGGGCAAGCGCCTCTTCCCGCCCTAAACCTGAAGCGGCGCGTTTTCGCTTGCGCCAATTGTCTTTGTACATCAACGCTTTTCCTGTATTGTAAGGCGGATCAATGTAAATCATCTGCACTTTTCCTTCATGCGAGGAGCGCAAAAGCTTTAACGCTTCCAAATTGTCTCCTTCAATATACCAGTTGTTCGTCGTTTCCCACCGCTTGCTTGCCGCCCGGTCGGGCCGCAGCACTCCCGTGGCGGGCATCTCCGCCAACCGCTTCGCCTCCGCTTTTCCTGGCCACGTAAACTCATACACTTCGTCCTCCGCCTGGCAGCCAAGCGCCTTTTTCAGCCGCTCCCAGTCAATCGCCTCGCCCGCCACCGCCTCCGGAAAAAGCTCCTTAACCAGCTCCAGCCTCGCGCTTGTTGCTTTTTTCGCTCTCCTGCCGCCGTTTGCCATCGCACGCCCCTCCCCCACGCCGCCTTGCTGCGGCGTTTCTTGTCCGCGAAAAAGTGCTCGTGTTTCCATTATTTCGCCATGGCAAACGGTTTTCCTGCCTCCATTTCTAGCCGAAAAACACCCCCGCCTCCTGCGAACGGAAGCGGGGGGTAGAATCCTCTAAACGAGGCTTTCCTCTTTCAAGATATTGAGAATTACACTAAAGAAGAAATGGAAGAATGTTTCAATCCTCTAAACGAGGCCTTCCTCTTTCAAGAGCACCTTCATTTTACCATTGATTTTCTAAGGCGGCAAGAGGCCATTTTGCACACCCCTTCCACCCCCTCGAAAAATAAAATGTGGTTATGTCAACTTGTATGATTGACTAAAAACGTCAACTGTCCAAACTTTTGATAAATCAAGGTCATGTTTCGTTTCGCGAAAGAAAAACTGCCATGCACACCTCCCCCGTTTTTTCACCGTTTTTGGATCGTGCACCGCGCAAAATGCGCGGGAGCGATCCAAACGGTTGGGCGGGGAAGGCGGCATGGCAGCTCGAGCAGTCAGCGGCTGCGCTATTCCCTTTTCCTTACTGGCTGCGGGAAGCCACCTGATCGAACACGCGGCAACCGACTCGATACATGTGCAAGACGGCACCGTCAACAACGAACGTTCGGGCTTCTCCGTGCTTTGATGCATAGTGCTCAAGACTCAACATAAAGTTGACCCCTTCGCGATACTCGTCGTTATCTAACACGTGCAGCGAGGGGGACAGCAGATGGCGGGAAAGGAAAAGAATCGTCTTTTTTCGCGCGCGTGTGAGCGAGACGTTCAATCGGTTGAGGCTGTAGATGAACTCCCCTTCCATCGCGGCCAGTTCCGGGTCGGCGACGCCGTAGCTGATGATCGCCGCTTCTGCCTCTTGCCCCTGCATTTTGTCGACCGTATCGACGAAAAACGGCGAGCGCAGCCCTTCGCGTTCAAGCGCACGGCGGATGGCGCGGATCTGCGCCCGGTGCGGTGAGATGATAAACAAGCCGCGGCGCCAAAACGCCTTGTCGCCGTCTGGCGTATCGTGATATCGTTTTCCGTCGTCATCAAGCAGCCGCTCCCGAAGCGTTTTCGTTACACTCGCCACCCAACGCGCTTCCGCCTCGTTTTCTTGCGCACCGTACACGCCGTCATACGTGCAGACGACAAGCGGATAGTCAGGATCGATCGCCGCTTCCACCCATTCATCGGCAGTTGGAGCGTCGACGAGCGCCAGCGTTTGTTCGGCAATTTGGCGGGTGAACGCCGTATAGTCACGTCCATAAATCCGATCGGCCGGGTAGCGGCAAAGCGCCTCATTCATACGGAAATTGTCCGTCAATTGGCGGGTATACCGCTTCTCGACATCGGCGTCAAACAACAGGCGGAAAATCGAGTCGAACAAGTGCGGCTCCCCTTCGCCGGCCGCATACGTCCCTTGAATGATCGGCGGCAGCTGGAAATGGTCGCCGACGATAAGCAGCCTGCCTGCTTTTTTGACATGGCGTAACGCCAACAGTGAATCGGCCACGCGGACTTGCGACGCCTCATCAAGGACGACGACGTCAAACCCTTCTATATAGCCTTTTTCGTATGCCCTTTGAATGCCGTACAGCGTGGCGCCAAGCACCCGATGGCCGCCGCTGCCAAACCATCCGAGAAGGTCACGGTCCGCCACCTCGGCGATTCCTTTGGCGTTTTCCGTCTGAATCTCACCAAGTTTCGCGATATGGACGCTGCGCCGCGGCGCAAGCTCCTGAATTTTGCGCAGAACGTTTTCGATCGCCGCGTGAGTGAAGCCGGAGATGAGAATGGCAAGCCTCCGCCCCTGATGTTCGTAAATCGCCATAAGCAACTGAAGAGCGGCGGCGATAAAGTGCGTTTTTCCAGTGCCAGGCGGCCCCCAGACGAGTGTCAACGTATGGCGGAGAAAGTGGAGAAACGCCTGGCGCTGGCTTTTCGTCAGCCCGCTTTGGCGGAGGAGCGCCTTCACCTCCTCTACATCCCAGTTGGGACGAAACGTTTTCCGATAGCGAATCGGATCGCGAATCAAGTCCAAGATGCGATGATTTTCCTGATCCAACTGTTGCAACGCCTGCAAGACGCGCCGGGTGGTAAAATCGGCATGCCGGATCGACAGCCGATACTCCTCTCCTTCCACAAGCGGGAACCGGTCGAGCCATTTGGGCAACTCGAGCTCGAGTTCAGCTGTCTTGCCATCATCTTCGATGGCGCGAATGCGGGTAAAGTACAAATTGGCCCATTGGGGCGGCTTCCATTCGCTGGAATACTTATAATCTGGAAACGCCTGTTGCGCCTTTTCCCCTTCCTCATTGCACTCCGTCAAAAGCCAGCTCGCCCTTTGATCGATCGCTTCAAGCGCCTGGCGGTTGTTCAATCGGAACCGATCGCCGCCAAGGTACGTGACATGAAGCGTCACTCCGTTCTCAAGCCGCTCCGAAAGCGGGAGCAGGCGGCTTCGGCGAATTTCCAAGTAGTTTAATAGCGCCTCGTAGCGCGCCATAAACGCCAGCTTGGACACAAGCGGATCACGGTAATCAGCCAGATCGGGAAAAGCAAATTTTTCCGGCCAGACCATAAGTGGCGAAGGATCGACGCTCTCGGCCCACGCACGGATTCCTTGAATGATGCTGTGAGCGGCCCAAAGACGCCGGCTTAGCTCCTTCTCGACCGCTTTTCGTTTTTCCTCGTCCCCCGTTTGCCAGGCGTCGTGCAGCACATCCAGTTTCATGGCGTTTGTCAAACGAAATGAAAAACGCTCACTCGCCGAGTACAGAAACGGCGAATCATTGTAGGCCGCAATATATCGCGACAAGTCTTCAAGACGGTACGCGACATGCGCCGGCAAGGCGAACAGCTGGCTCACGGCCGTTGTCAGGACAACGACAGGAAGCGGAACCATTTCGCTTGGGTGGTCGCTGGCACTTGCTAATGAGCTGCTATGAAAATAAGACAGCAACCGAACGGCTTTTTCTTGATATTCTGGATCGAACAAAAGCTCTTGAAGCAACTGTTGCACATTGTCCCATTCATAGTTGTCGACGACATACGCCTGCACGGACTTTTGCGCCCGCCACTCTCGCTCTCGGTTGTAATCGTGCACCGTATGAAGCAGGCGGTCCAGCGCATCGGCCAGCTTTCGGCCAACCTCGTCGCATTCCTCAAACGAACCGGCGATAACATGATGCATTTCTGATCCCGTTCCAAACACATCTGTTCCACCAACACGGTACAACGATGCCGCCGCAATCTTCCCCGTCAACGGATCGCGTTGCGCGGTGAGAATCAGACGGATGTCTTCCCATATCGGCATATGCGTCACCGCCTGGTCATACGGAACGACCTTTTCCTCCGCAATCGCCTCAAGCTGCGCTTCAAGCCGCCGAAGTTGGCGCGCCAGCCCGGCGTTTTGTTTCAGCACATGCCTGTTTTCTTGACGTTCAAGAAATTGGCGAAACTCACCGATCGTCTCAGGCAGCTGCCGCTCACGGATGAAGCGGGACGTGTAGTTCGATAAGTACGGAACGAGGGAAATATGCGACTGTTTCCGCGCTTTGTCGAAACAGTAATCATAGAACGGGCACCATTCACAGCGATAATCCAAATGCCAAAACAGCTCATCAAGTTGCTTCCCAGCCAGCGCCGTCAGTTCGCCAGCCAAAAACTGTTCGAGATACGGGAGCAACTGGCTGATATCCGCTGCTTGCGGCTGCTCGGTTTTGTACGTCCATACCCCCGCTTCGCGCCAATCCACATTGCCCCTAATGCCGTGCTCCTCTAAAACGGAAGACAAAATCAAGGCGTACAACGCCGTTTGCACGCGGTGGGAAAGCTTCAACACGTCTGATGATTTGATGTCGATGATGCGAAACACAAAGCCGTTTTGTCCCGGTATGCACTCAATCAAATCCGGGCGGCACGCCGCAAAATGGATGTCGTCCCGATCCAACCCGTACCGTTCGTAAAAGCGCGGCGGCGCGATCAATGTCGGCTGATACAAATATCGCTTGCTCGGCCGCTTCAACTCGCGGATCGTTTCCTCGCCATCCAAATAGCAGTGGGAAATCGGTGCGCCAGGCTCTCGCTTCCCCATCTGCACTTGGCCGGCCAAATAGGTCGTAATCACTTCCTCTTCCCACTCAACCCCTCGGCGCAGCACGCTCTGATGCACCGCGGGCCGCTCAAACAGCTCTTCCGGCACATCGAGCTCGCCGCGCCGCTCTTTCGCCAACGACTGAAAATAAAAATTCCGCTCGCACTCATGATAAAAATAGCTTGCGATTTTGGCAGGAGAAACGTAAAGCATACATCGATCCCTTTCTAAAACGTACTGGCCGATGCCCGCACTGAGATTTGTCAGTTTGTTTATCCATTGTATCATATGTTTGTACGCTTTCCTATATACACCATTCCTGCTTGTCTAACAAGAACATATGTGCTATAATGAAGGAAATTAAGATGAAAGAGGGGCCAACATGAGCGAAGAGATCCTCTTGCAACTGTTCGACCGGCTCGGTCATATCGAAAACACGTTGCATCTCCTCGTCGAAAGCCACAAACGGCTGGAAGCGGAACAACAAGAAATGCGAAAAGAGCAGCAGGAGATCCGAAGAGAACAGCAAGAAATACGGAAAGAGCAGCAGGAGATCCGAAGAGAACAACAGGAAATGCGGAAAGAGCAGCAGGAGATCCGAAGAGAACAGCAAGAAATGCGAAAAGAACAGCAGGAGATCCGAAGAGAACAACAGGAAATGCGGAAAGAGCAGCAGGAGATCCGAAGAGAACAGCAAGAAATGCGAAAAGAACAGCAGGAGATCCGAAGAGAACAGCAAGAAATGCGCAAAGAGCAGCAGGAGATCCGAAGAGAACAGCAAGAAATGCGAAAAGAACAGCAGGAGATCCGAAGAGAACAGCAAGAAATGCGAAAAGAACAGCAGGAGATCCGAAGAGAACAGCAAGAAATGCGGAAAGAACAAGAAGAATTCCGACTCATCCAGCAAGCTCTCCTTGAAGGCCAAAAGCGGTTGGAAGAAGAACAAGCCCATATCAAAGCCGGCCAAAAAGAGCTGTATGACTTGATGTCTGCCCTGCTTCACCGCCAGGATGAAACCGACGCTGCACTTGAAGCCCTCGCCATGGACGTGCATAAACTTCACGGTGAAGTCTCTTCCATCCATCAAAGGCTCGACTCCTTAGAGAAAAAGGTTGACGCCCATGTCCAATCATTCACCGACGAGCTGAACAACGCAAAGCTTGATATCGCCTTCCTCTCAAACAAAGTCATCGAACACGAACGGGACATCTATAAAATAAAACAGGTCATTTTATGAATACAGGCGGGCCGTCTAAGCCCGCCTGTTCCTCATTTCAATCCTTCTTCTACTTGTTTGATCATTTCTGATACCGATGTCAGACCGCCCCCCGACAAATACCAATAATTCGGGTCCAAGTACACAATATGGCCGTTTTGATATGCCTTCGTCTTTTTCACGAGCGCGTTTTCAATCGTTTGTTTCGCTGTCGGTTTTCCTTCGACAACGGCGTCACGGTCAATGACAAACAAGTAATCCGGATTTTGCTCGGCAATGTATTCAAACGACACGTTTTGCCCGTGCGGTGTATCCGCTTTTAAATTCGGGTCAACGGCCTGGACGCCAAGCACATCATGGATAATCCCAAAGCGTGACCCTTTTCCATATGCACTCACTTTCCCACCGGTCGTTAAAATGATCAACGCTTTTTTGTCGCCTGCTTTCGCTTTTACGGAGTCAATTTGTTTTTGGATATTCTCCAATTCTGCAGCGACTTCGTCTTTCTTATCAAAGATTTGCCCCAATAATCTCATGTTACTGGAAAAAGAATCAAGATAGTTTTTCGTATCAACAGCCATGTACACCGTCGGTGCAATTTCGCTCAACTTATCATACAGCTTGGCTTGACGTCCGGAAATAAAGATGACATCCGGCTGAATTTCACTTAATTTTTCAAAGTCCGGTTCCTGTAAACTCCCGACGTTTTCATAGCCACCGCTTTTATATTTTTCCAAATACGATGGCACGTTCATTTGCGGCAAGCCCGTCACGTTTACCCCTAAGCGATCAAGTGTATCGAGCACGCCAAAATCAAACACAACGACTTTTTCTGGATTTTTCTTCACTTTCACCTCGCCAAGTTCATGACTGACAGTGATCTCTTCGACTTGAACTGTTTTTTCCTCGTTGTTGTTATTGCTCGTATTGCCGCTTGCCTTTTCACTGTTGCCGTTTCCGCAAGCCGCTAATACAACAAGAAGCAAGGCAACAACAACCGATAACCACCGCTTTTTCATCAGCTTTTCCCCCCATTTGTATGATGATCGACATAATCAATATGTTGACAGCTTTTTCTCCTGCTTAGCCAGGGGCGCCCAATCTTGCCTAAGCAAATGCAAAAGCTGAATCAACCATAAGAATCTAGAAGGCCGGTGATGAAAGGAGCAAGTCGCTTTACTGCCTTGTTTCTCAAATGGAGAAACTTTGCGGCATCGGCTTCTCATTTCACGCGATCTAACGTCAGCTAGGAGTGATCGTTGTTTTTCACCAGCCTTGTTGAAAACCATGCACGTCATGCCGACAATGAAACGGGCGCACAGTCCGCCACGTTATGGATCACACAAGCTACATCTCGTCCGAATAAGTCTTCTAGCCATATTCGCGCCATTGCAATGACTGGTCTTAAAAATATACACAAATGCGTCTGTTCTCAATCGTTTGGATATGAACATCCATATCGTAAATGCCACGCAGTACTTGGCTGCGCATCATGGTGGATACATCGCCTTCGGAAACGACTTTTCCATCCTTTAAGGCAACGATGTAATCGGAATAACAGGAAGCGAAATTGATATCATGCATGACGATAACAATCGTCTTATCCAGCTGATCCACTAAGTTGCGCAACACTTTCATCATTTGCACCGAATGTTTCATATCTAAATTGTTTAGCGGCTCATCTAAAAAGATGTAATCCGTATCTTGCGCAAGCACCATGGCAATATACGCCCGCTGCCGCTGTCCGCCGCTCAATTCGTCGAGATAGCGGTGCTGTAGGTCATTAAGCTCCATGTAGTGAATGGCTTCGCGCACATATTCGTTATCTTGGCGCGTCAGTCGGCCGCGCGAGTACGGAAATCGGCCGAATGAAACGAGTTCCTTCACTGTCAGACGAGCGGCAATATGGTTTGACTGCTTTAAAATCGAAATCTTTTTCGCTAGTTCCTCTGTCCGATAATGGCTGATTTCTTTTCCATCGATCCATACTTCACCGCTATCTTTTGGAATGAGGCGGCTCATGATGGAAAGCAATGTGCTTTTTCCCGCTCCATTCGGACCAATCAGCGATGTCAATTGACGCCGGGGAATCGAAAGCGACACTTGATCAACGACTTTTTTTCCGCCGTATCGTTTCGATACTTCTTTTACTTCTACCATGCTTTTCGCTCCTTTAACAACAGATATAGGAAATATGCTCCACCTACCATATTGATAATGACGGACAATGTCGTCGAAAACGTGAACACCCGCTCAACTACCCATTGACCACTGACAAGAGCGATAACACCAAACAACGCCGCCCCTACGAACAAATACCGATGTTCATACGTTTGAAAAAACGCGTAAGCGACGTTCGCAACAATCAACCCGAAAAACATGACTGGTCCAACAAGCGCCGTCGATACGGAAACGAGCACGGCGATAATCATCAACATCCGCTTGACAACCGTCTCATAGGAGACGCCTAAGTTAATCGCGTGATCTTTTCCGAGTGACAATACGTCGAGCTCGGGAAGATGCCGGTATGTGTACCATATAGCAATCACAATGACAATGCCAGCCGGCCAAAGCAACTCGGTTTTCATATTGTTGAAACTAGCAAACATTCGGTCTTGGATAATCGAAAATTCATTCGGGTCAATCAAATATTGCATAAACGATGTCACACTTTGAAAAAACGTCCCCAGAATCATCCCGGCAAGCAGGATGAAATACACCGTCTGCCCTTCCCGCCGAAAGAGGAAAGAATAGAGAAGAATCGAAAAGCCAATCATGCTCCCAGCGGAAAGGAGAAAATGCACCGTATCGTTCATCATCGTCAATGTCGTCGACCCGAACAAAAACACAATCGCTGTCTGAATTAACATGTACACAGAATCAAGTCCAATAATGCTTGGCGTTAAAATCCGGTTGTTCGTTATCGTTTGAAACAAAACGGTTGAAATCGCTCCCGCCCAGCCAACGAGCACCATCGCCGTCACTTTTTCACCGCGGGAGCGTAAAATATATTCAATGTTGCCGCGCAGCTCAGTAAGCAAGAACAACGCAATAAAAGCTAAGGCCAGTACAACGAGCACTGCTGTTTTCATCCGGTTAGACATATTGCTTCGTTCTCCTTATAAGCAAATATAAAAAGATGCCGCTCCCGATCACCCCTACTGTTAAGCCGATCGGAATCTCATATGGATAAATGACAATCCGACCGAGCAAATCGCAAACAAGTACGAACAACGCCCCAGCAAGCGCAGTTACCGGTAATACTTTGCGTAAATGATCGCCATAATACATTGACACAATATTCGGAATGATCAACCCTAAAAACGGCAGAGAGCCGACCGTCAACACTTCAATCGATGAAATGATCGCAACAATGATCAGTCCTGTATACACAATCGATCGGTAACGAAGCCCTAAATTCGTGGCCATCTCTTCTCCCATGCCTGCGATGGTAAACCGATTGGCATACGCGTAAGCGACCACCATAAGCGGGACGCTAATGTATAACATCTCATAGCGTCCTTGCATCATAACCGAAAAATCGCCTTGTAGCCAAGCGGACAGCGATTGGATCAAATCATATTTATACGCCAAAAACGTTGTCACCGAGCCGACGATATTCCCAAACATGAGACCGACAAGCGGAATAAACACCGAATCTTTATATTTGACACGATCTAACACCGTCATGAACAACAGTGTTCCAACAAATGCAAACAAAACAGCAACAGCGGCCTTGACGATGGGCGCAGCCGAAGCGAACAAAATCATGGACACTAATAGCCCAAGCCGAGCCCAGTCCATCGTTCCTGCCGTCGTCGGCGACACGAACTTGTTTTGGCTAAGCTGTTGCATAATTAAGCCGCAAATGCTGACGCTCGCCCCAGCGATGATGATGCTGACGAGCCGCGGCAGCCGGCTGATCAAGAAAATTTCCCACGCATCACGATCCCTCTCCCACAGCTCACGGGGCGATAAATCATGTACCCCGACAAATAAGGAAAGAAGCGATAATCCAAAAAGCAACAACACCCATTTTTTCATCGTCCTCATCCTACCGTTTGTCTTCTTTTATCTGCGCTCATCCCATCCGTCCAACCGTTCCATAAAAACTAAATGAAGCGACAACCGAGCGCGATTTGACTATGTATCCTTTTTCTTTCTGTTGTCCAACCTCTCGCCGAAGCATTCAACCACGCTTGGCTTCTTAGCTCCCATTTTTCTACCTCTCAACTAAGCATGTAGAAACCAATACGTCGACAAATTATTTTGAAATAGATAATCATTATCACCAACACAGATTTATTCTAATTGATAAAAATTATCATTGTCAATATATTTGATGGTTTTTTTCATTTTCTCATTTTTTTCTCATTTCGAATGCTCCTCACCACGAAAACAGGCAGGCCCACCTCGGCCTGCCTGATCGCTCACAGAGCATGATATAGGATTGAGATAGAGAATGACATTCCCCCTTGCTATATGCCATTGGCCAGATCGATCTGCATCGTCAGCAGAGCATAGCTTAACGTTTTGCCGTGCGGATCAAGGGCCAGCGAAGTGGTGACACCACCATCGAGTGCGTTGTGGCAAACAAACTGCAGCGCTGCAATGTTAGGAAGCTCGTAGCGAACGATCTCTCCTTTCACAATGTCGCACAAATGATCCTTCACTTTTCTGTAAAGCAAAAAACAGCTGTTCTGAAAGGCTGCTTTCTTCAAGAGAAACAAAGCATTCTCCTCCTGCCTATATAAAAAAGGGCCCCGCTGCATGGAGACCCCTTTGGCTGCTTTCTTACCCTTTGACAAAGACGGTTTTGATGGCAGTGAAAAATTCAATGGCCGCCCGTCCTTGTTCCCGCGAATGGGAGCTCGATTGCTTCATGCCGCCAAATGGCGCCTGAAGCTCGACGCCAGCGCTTTCTTCGTTAATCCGCACGAGCCCGGCTTCAATATCTTGGATAAACGTTAACATTTTTTCCAATATTTCGGGTGAAAATCGAGGCGCTGAGGCCAAACGGCGTGTCATTGGCTAAAGCTATCGCTTCTTCAAACGTGTCCACTTTGATTAAGGCGAGCACCGGTCCGAAAATTTCCTCGCGGGCGATCGTCGTGTTTGGGGATACATTTTCAAGCACCGTCGGCTCCACATAAAATCCGTTGGCCAACTCCCCGTCGTCCAAGCGGCGGCCGCCACAAAGCAATGTCGCTCCCTCTTCGATCCCTTTTTCGATATAAGAAAGAACCGTCTCTAATTGCTTTTGGCTGGCACATGGCCCCATCCACACGCCTTCTTCCAGTTCGTTGCCGATTTTCAGCTGTTTGATCTTCGCTAACACTTGTTTTTTAAATTCAGATTCATTCAATGGCATTTACCATCTTGACAGAGAAGCGACAAAAAACCGGCCTCCCCAACACAAGAGAGACCGGTTCGAATGAAACCGCATCAGTTTAATCGTGAAAATTCGTCCCATCCGTCACTTCTTTAACGATGCCGGCGCGGATGACGAAGTCGCCGAAATGTTCGCCGTCAAGCCGCTCTTTGGCATAGCGGGACAAAAGGACGCGCAGTTCGCGCAAAATGTCTTCTTCGCCGATGTTTTCGCGGTACAGTTTGCCAAGGCGCGTGCCGTTGAAGGCGGCGCCGAGGTACATGTTGTATTTGCCGACCGCTTTGCCGACAAAGGCAATTTCGGCAAGCACATGGCGGGCGCAGCCGTTCGGACAGCCCGTCATGCGGATCGTGATTTCTTCGTCGCGCAAGCCGTTTTCATCGATGATTTCCTCGATTTTATCGAGCAGTTTCGGCAAGTACCGCTCCGCTTCCGCCATCGCGAGGCCGCATGTCGGCAGCGCGACACAGGCGAGCGCGTTGCGGCGCAAGGCGGTGTACCGACGTCCGTCGGTCAGGCCGTACTTGGCGATCAGCGCCTCGATTTCCGGTTTTTTCTCGCTCGTGACGTTGGCGATCACTAAGTTTTGGTTTGCTGTCAGCCGGAAATCGCCGGTATGAACGTTGGCGATTTCGCGCAGGCCAGTCATCAGCTTGTAATCGTCGTAGTCTTTGACGCGGCCGCCTTCGACAAACAGTGTGAAATGCCACGTTCCGTTGACGCCTTCGACCCAGCCGTAACGGTCGCCGTTATGCTCGAAATGGTACGGGCGCGCTTCGCCGAGCTTCCAACCGAGGCGGCGTTCAATTTCCTCTTTCACGACTTCAAGGCCAAGCCGGTCGATCGTGTATTTGAAGCGGGCGTTTTTGCGCGACGAGCGGTTGCCATAGTCGCGCTGAACGGTCATAATTTTTTCCGCCACCTCAACGACTTGATCCGGCGTGCAGAAGCCGATCACTTTAGCAAGCTGCGGGTACGTCGTTTTGTCGCCGTGGGTCATCCCCATGCCCCCGCCGATGGCGACGTTAAATCCGGCGAGCTTGCCGTCTTCCACGATGGCGATCAACCCGATATCTTGTGAGAATACATCGACATCATTGGACGGCGGGACGGCGATACCGATTTTAAATTTCCGCGGCAAGTACGTCGGACCGTAAATCGGTTCTTCCTCGCCGTCGACTTGCGGCGTGCCAGCTACTTTTTCTTCATCCAGCCAAATTTCATAATACGCCCGTGTCCGCGGCAACAAATGGTCGCTTAACAGTTTCGCCCATTCATACACTTCCGCATGCACTTCCGACTGGTATGGGTTCGGATTGCACATGACGTTCCGGTTGACGTCACCGCAGGCAGCGAGCGTTGTCATGAGCGCGCCGTTAATGGCTTGCATCGTTTTTTTCACGTTCCATTTCAGGACGCCGTGCAATTGGAACGCTTGGCGCGTCGTTAATTTTAACGTGCCGTTCGCGTACTTGCGGGCGATTTCGTCCATGACAAGCCACTGCTCCGGCGTCGCCACCCCGCCCGGTGTGCGGACGCGAATCATGAACTGGTACGCCGGCTCCAATTTTTGTTTTTGCCGCTCGGTGCGGACATCACGGTCGTCTTGCAAGTAGCTGCCGTGAAACTTCATCAGCCGGTTGTCATCATCCGGGAT
Organism: Geobacillus subterraneus; assembly: GCF_001618685.1. Taxonomy (GTDB): domain Bacteria; phylum Bacillota; class Bacilli; order Bacillales; family Anoxybacillaceae; genus Geobacillus; species Geobacillus subterraneus. The sequence goes on from NZ_CP014342.1 coordinate 1,955,980, forward strand.
GCCGCCGCTGATCGGGTCTTCCATCGTTTCGGCGAGCGTGCCGCGCAAGTAATGGCTTTCCTGTTTAATGCGCTCGACATCGCTTGGCGGTCCGTCCGGCGCTTTTAACACGACTTTCGCCATTTCCGATTCCACTCCTTCTTTAGAGATTAATAGACGTCGCGTTGGTACCGTTTTTGTTTTTGCATTTCCGTCAAATACGCTTCTGCTTGTTCGCGGCTCATGCCGCCTTCTTTTTCAATAAGATCAATGAGCGTCTGGTGGACGTCGCGCGCCATGTGCTGCTTGTCGCCGCAAATGTAGACGACGGCGCCTTCCTCGAGCCAGCCGAACAGCTCTTTGCTTCGTTCAAGCATCCGGTGCTGGACGTATACTTTTTTCTCCGTATCGCGCGAGAAAGCGACATCCATTCTTGTCAGCACACCGCTTTTCAGCCAGGCGAGCCATTCCGTTTGATACAGGAAGTCAGTCACAAAATGCTGGTCGCCAAAGAAAAGCCATGATTTTCCGTTCGCTCCTGTCGCCTCGCGCTCTTGCATAAAGGCGCGGAACGGCGCCACCCCCGTGCCCGGTCCGACCATAATGATCGGCGTCGACGGATCTTTCGGCAGCTTGAAGTTCGGATTCGGTTGAATAAAGACCGGGAGCGTATCACCGATGTGAATGCGCTCGGCGCAAAACGTCGAGCACACCCCTTTGCGCAGGCGGCCGTAAGACTCATAACGAACCGCACCGATCGTCAAATGCACCTCGTCCGGATACGCAGCTAAGCTGCTCGCGATCGAATACAGGCGCGGCGGCATTTTTCGCAAAATGGAAATGACTTGTTGCGGCGCAGCGTCCCACGAGCCAAAATCGCGCAGGGCATCGAGCAAGTCGCGGCCTTTGGCGTATTCTTTTAATTTCGCCTCATTGCCCGGAGCAACAAGCTCTTGAAGCGCGCTGTTTTTCGATAACGGCGCCAGTTTTTGCAGCAGTGCTTTCGTCAAAACGGTGATTTCAAAATGGGACGTGAGCGCTTCTTTCAGCGACCGCACTTCTCCGTCCTTGTCAATCGTCACTGTTTCTTCCGGGTTCCATTTCATTTCTTGGATGACAAGGTCAACAAGCTCTGGATCGTTTTTCGGGAAAATGCCAAGCGCATCGCCCGGCTCATATTTCAAACCCGATCCTTCGAGCGACAATTCGAGATGGCGCGTTTCTTTATTCGATCCGCGGCCGTTTAAGTTAATGTTTTCCAACACCTCAGCTAGGAACGGGTTTTTCCGCGAATAGACGACGGCAGGCTCAGCTTTCGGCGCCGCAGCCACAGCCGACAAGAGCGGAGTTGTTCCACCGTTGGCATTGGCTTGTTTGCTCAACTCGCCAAGCACGCCATCGAGCCATTTCGCCGCTGCTTCCTCGTAATCGACATCGCAATCGACGCGTGGATAAAACCGCGTTCCGCCAAGCTCCTCCAACCGCTTATCGAAATCTTTCCCCGTCTGGCAAAAATGCTCGTACGACGTATCGCCGAGCGCGAGGACGGAGAAACGGAGATGATCCAGTTTTGGCGCCCGCTTGCTGTGAAGAAATTCGTAAAACGACACCGCGTTGTCCGGCGGATCGCCTTCCCCATGCGTGCTCACGACGATGAGCAGCGTCTCGACTTTCTTCAATTCATTCGGCTTAAAGTCAAGCATGGACGACACTTTCGCCTCGAATCCGCGCTCCTTGAGCGCCTTGCCGGCTTTTTCAGCCAACTTTTGCGCGTTGCCGGTTTGTGAACCGTAAAGAACAGTCACTTCTTTCGAAACCGGCTTGCCACCCCCGGCAAACAGCGTCGGCGCCTCGGCATCGAGAACGCTCACCGCGGTCTCGGCTGCGGCCAAATACCCGCTCAGCCACAGCTTTTGCGACGGCGTCAACGTCGGCAACAAACGGTTCAGGAGCTCGATCTGCTCCTGACTAAACGGACTGTTAGTGACTTGCAGCTGCAACGTGTCCACCCCTCAATATAAAATAGAATGATGGCGGAATTTCTTTCTGAACTTTTATCGGTGTGGCCGCCAAACATCCATTATTCCTATAAAACAAGTAGGCTTTAAATGTTATATCATATTTACACTTTACCGCAAAACAAAACATTAGTAAAATAAATATAAATTATTAAAACTATTAATATTTCTAATCAATATCTACGCTTGGATGAAGCCATCACGGGCAGGGGGGAATGAGTATGTATTATGACGAATTAAAAACGTTTATTACGTTGGCAGAAGTGAAAAATTTCACAAAAACAGCTGAAATCCTCCACCTCTCCCAGCCGAGTGTCAGTTTGCACATTAAAAATTTAGAAAAGGAGTTTCAAACCAAACTGTTCATCCGTTCCCCGAAACGGCTGCGCATGACGCCAACCGGTGAACTTCTGTATGACCGCGCCAAACAAATGATGGCGCTTTATGAACAGACGAAACAAGACATTTTAGAGCATCACCACTCGGTGAAAGGCGAATTAAAAATCGGCGCCAGCTTTACGATCGGGGAGTATATTTTGCCGCCGTTTTTGCTCGACTTCCAACAGCGCTACCCGGAACTCGAACTTGAGGTGATGATCGGCAACACAAAAGAAATCGTCGAACTCGTCCGCTCGTACCAAGTGGATATCGGCTTGATCGAAGGACAAACGAACGAAAAAGAACTGTCCGTTCACCCGTTCATGCAGGACGAACTTGTCATCGTTGCTTCAAACTGCCACGAATTGGCACAAAAAGAGGAAGTGACGATCACCGATTTGCAAAATGAAGCATGGGTAGCACGCGAAATCGGTTCCGGCACACGCGAATACTTCAACCACTTCATCCGCTCAAACGGATTAAAGGTGAAATCGCTCATGATCATCAGCAGCAACCAAGGCATTAAAGAAATGTTAATCAACGGCAACGCCTTGTCCTTGTTGTCGCGCAGCGTCGTCGCCCGCGACATCGAGCACGGCCACCTGTCCATCGTTCGCCTGAAGCACCCGCCGTTTTACCGGATGCTTTCTTATATTTATTCGCCGGTTATGGAAAACAAACAAAGCGTCCGCATTTTCCTTGAAACGTTGCAAACCAACTGGACGGGCGCCAACAAATAACAGAAGGGCGCGGTCATCGATGACCCGCCCTCACACTTCCATCTCTCCATGACGAATGTGCGGCATTTCGATTTGAATCGTCGCATGGCGAATGTGAAAGCGCGTTTCGACCAAATCAATCGCCCGCTGCAAAACCGCCTGTCCATCGCATCCTTCCTCAATGAGCAAATGGCAGCTTAACGAATCAAGCCCCGAGGTGATCGTCCAAATATGCAAATCGTGGACATCGATCACCCCATCAGTGATCTATTGATTTGTATCAAATTATTCTTATGTTTATTAATCATTGATTTTAAGCCAATTTCGAAGCTTATCCAATCTATAAAATCTAACAAAAATCATTGATTTCTATTAAAAATGTGGTCAAAATGTGGTCACGTGGTCAAGAAGGCCGGAGTCTTACTCCGCCTTCTTTTTTTCAGAAGTCCTGCTTACACAACACCTCATGCTACACGCAATATTCGTTCTTGGAGTATTTCTCTGGCTTTCCAAAAAAATTACTTCAAGGTAATCGGACAGATACTTATGTCGAAAAATTAATCTGAATTTATATAACCAAGAAATATTTTTTGATATTTTTGAATATTACACTTATTTTATTTGCTAATCACACTCTTTCTTCTTATTACTGTAGATGAGCAAATTCACTAACATAAATTGACAACCAAACAAAAAAGGAGACATGAACCCGACTCCTTGGTTAAAATAGATGTGCTAACCAACCATTCACAAGGAGGTTCATGTCTCATGAATAGATTAGCACATCATCAAGGAATCCACAAGTTTTTCTTCGCATTGGGGTTGGCATTGCATTTCTCGAAGCCGGTTCTGAAGCATCTCGTTCATATCGTCGATGCCTTGACCACCAAGGGATTCTCGGGAACGCTGACGGATCTCCATCACTGGAGTTTTCATCCCAATCATCGAACAACGCTCAGCCATTTTTTCACGAAAAGCCCTTGGGATGAAGAGACGTTGCTTCGCAAACTCCAGCAATGGATCCTTCATCGCATCAAGCGAATCGCCAAACGGGAGAATCAACCCCTTTTTGTTTCGATTGATGATACCATTTGCCAAAAAACGAAGCCTTCGTCACGGGCTGCACACGCCATTCAAGGGTGTGGTTGGCATTTCTCTCACAAAGATCATCAATCGGTCTGGGGGCATTCGCTCGTTTGGCTGATGGTGCACACCTTCACGCAGGCGTTCCCATTTGCGTTCCGCCTGTATGACAAGAAGGCGGGAAGGAGCAAAATCGACCTGGCGATCGAGATGCTTTCCTCACTCAAGGTGGAACCGGATCGGCCGGTGTATGTGCTCATGGATTCGTGGTACCCGTCCAAAAAGCTCATCGAAGCCTGCTTGAGCAAGGGATTTCATGTCATCGCGATGCTCAAGACGAACCGGATTCTTTATCCGAAAGGCATTGCGATCCAAGCGAAGCAGTTCGCCCGCTATATCGAGCCCCAAGACACCCGCCTCGTCACGGTGGGGAAGGAGCGTTACCGCGTGTATCGCTATGAGGGGGCGATCCATGGCCTCGATGACGCGGTGGTGCTGCTGGCTTGGAAGGCGGATCAGCCGATGACACCGGAACATCTCCATTGCGTCTTGAGCACCGACCGGGAGCTAGGCGATGAAGACATCTTGCGTTACTATGCCCAGCGTTGGACAATCGAATGCTTTTTCCGACAGGCGAAAGATCAACTGAAGCTGGATGGATACCGCGTCCGCCACATTCGGGCGGTGAAACGGTATTGGGCGGTGGTGCTCTTGGCCTGCGTGTACAGCATAGCGGAATCCCAGCAAGACCTCTCCACCGGATTGGAGCTTCTTCGATCGCGGAAAGGCCACAGCGTCGTCGAGTTCATTTATAACGCCGCGAAGCAAGAGATTCCCATTGATGTGATCAAAAAACAGCTCCATGTCGCCTAAGGGGTTCCCTGTTTGTCTCTCTAACCATGGAAATTATTGTAATGAAAAATGCTCATCTACAGCTTATTATTTTTTTGCTAACAAAGTCATTATAATACAGTTCATAATATGCTAAATTTCCGCAAAAATAACACTTGCAACGACTATATGTTTTTTGTACATGAGGAATGTGAAGTAACTTTAATCCCTCTCTTATATGTTTTTGACAAACAAATATCATAAATTATCCCCCCGATTAAATACACACTAATGGATTACTCCAATTTCCTCATAATTCATTACCGGCTAATAGAGATACACTTTATTCTTAGGAATGTAAGGGGATGTCAGCCGTACCATACTTCATTAGGAACTGTCATATGAAAGCATTGGTTCATCAGGTTCGCATACACGTTGTAGGGAAGATTACGCTCATCTTTTCCTTATATTTCCGTACCGTATCAACCACAAACCTTCTTCGATCATGACGAAAGCCTGTTTATTACAAAATAAAAGTGTAAAGATTTGCAGAGAATTGGATTTGTGCCAACTTTACATGAAGAAGTGGGCGTGATAGCCTCGCTGGGCGAAGCCAACCATTGATATTGCTGGCTTTTTGGCTTGATAGTCACGCCTACAGAGACTCCATGTCAAGTTGCAATTCTTTGCACTTCCTTTTGCAAAACTCTATATTTTTTCTTTTCCAAAAACATACGAGCCACAATCTTTGGAAACACACTGATCCCTTGTTTACTAAGTTTTTGCCTATAACAACCTATGTGAAAAACGACTATCGAGTTGAAGTTTTTTGGAAGTCATCATCCCACAAAACGTTGAACCCCTAGCACGAGGTAAAATCTCGCTGTTTCGTTTTAATTTATATCAATCTCCGTAGAAATATTTTTTCGTTGATATGGTTTGCAAGCAAACACCCAAATAATCGCTACAATTCCTCCCTGCACAGCATAGATCCAGCGATAACTGAGTATCTCCCCAAGGAAGCCCATTGCTATATATACAACAAGTGATATGACGGAAAAAAAGGTATTAAAAGTAGAATAAACTCTTCCTTGATAATCAAGTTCGGTACTTTTCAGAGCCTCAGTTAAATACATAATTCTCGTTTGAAAAGTGATACCGATAAGAAAATAGCCCAGAACTGCCATCCACATATTTTGAGACAAGGAAAAAAATATAAGGCTAAACGCCAAAGACAATAAACCCAAATGCATTAATGGCTTATCCCCGTATATACGCGAGACAATCGGTAAAACCAATCCCCCGATTAGTGCTCCAACACCAAAGGAAGCATCGATAAACCCGAATCCATTTGTTCCAACCTTTAATTCATTAAGTGCAAAAGGGGCGATAATCACATTAATGGTGCGAAGAATCACAATAAACAGGAGAACCATTAGATATTTAGGAATGATTTCTCGATGGAATCGTATATACGTGATTCCATCGTTCAACTCACCCCAAAATTTCGTCCATGCTCCACCTTTATCAGTTATTCTGGCTGGTCTTATCACTTCTCTTCTCATAGCCAACAAGCAGAACGCCGAAAATATGAATGTACTGGCGTTCAAGATCATGATGACCATAGGAGAAGAGTAAGTAATGATCAATCCGGCCGCGCTTGCACCAATCAATCCACCGATTTGGTTTGCGATCGAACTGAAGGAGTTCGCTGAAAGGAGCATTTCTTTTGGAATAACCTCACGAATCAGTGCCATCGTGGAAGGATTATACACTTGGTCACCCAGCGCAACGAAAAAAGCCATCGCATACAAATGCCATGGTTGAAGCTGTCCCAGCCACCAAAAAATAGGTATAGCAAGCACAATAACAGCTCGAAAAAGATCCATATAAACTGATAGCAACCTACGGTCCCATCGATCGACAAATACACCGATAAACGGTGACAACAAGATACCAGGAATAGCAGCACAAACAAGAACAACAGCAACTGAAAAACTTGCTCCGGTTAACTTTATTGCCAACCAGCTATTAGCAATAAACTGCATCCCCGTACCAAACATCGAGACTGTCGTACCGATAAAGTAAAATAGGAACGGTCGTTGGCGCAATATCTCAAATCTTTCGCGTATAAGTTCATTCATAAAGAGTCATCACCAATCTGATCGTTTACTTCTACTACTATTTGATTTAATAATTGATCTACAATTCTATTTGCAGCCGTTGCATCGTCTGCAACAACCACTAAATCGCCTATCCAGTCATCATTTGATGTTGGATATCGTACCTGATCGCCTATTTTGACTTTCCATTGAAATTTCTCGACAAACTGGCAACCTTCAATTAATTCCATACCTTTCAATACGCAAATCTTCCCTGTTTTTGGTGCAGTGAAATGATATACACTTGCACCTTTTTTCCATTTTGGCGTCAAATCAGGTTTTTCACCAACAAACATCTTGATAGTTTCACGAATAGGGTCTATTCCCGTCGCTTTATAAATCAGTTGCGGGACAATACCACCAGCTAATCTAGGATTTATCTCTACAAGATAGGGACCTCTCTTGGTAAGAATGAGTTCTGTGTGACACGGACCGAAATCATATCCAATCGTTCCAAGAAGATGTCTTACGTAGTTAGTAATTTCTTTGGAATTTTTAATTTCAACAGGAAAACTTGCTCCTACCTCTACAAAATAAGGATAACCCGTTAGCTTTCGATCGGTAATTCCTAAAACGTGGTGATCACCGTTCATGGAGAAAGTTTCGACACTAACTAAGTGACCTTCCAAATACTCCTCTATCAAAAAATCGGACGAGCGCTTCAGTCCACGATTGTTATCAAGGTTTAGTCTGTTTTTTTCGTACATCTCTTCCAATTCGGATTTATTGTAAACAATTCTCACGTTTCTACTTCCTGTGTTGTCCACTGGTTTAAACACACATGGATAGCCTATTTGTTCAGCAAGAAAATAGGCTTCCTCCAAACTATTTCCACTTCCCCATCGTGGGACAGGAATTCCATTTTCGGAGCATACCTGTCTAGTGATATGTTTGAGACGCGCTGTCTTTACAGCTTTAGGATTACATGCAGGCAGACCTAATCTTTTTGCAACCTCAGCTACAATTGGTGCGTAAAATTCACTGAAGCTTAATATTCCGTCAAAAGGGTGTTGCATTTTAAATTGCTTTAAGTATTGCAATAATTCATCTGGCTCATTTGTTGGACATTCTTTGATACGGTCTGCGTACCGTAATGGATGATCGTCTAATCTCCTTCCCTTCATATAGTGTTCAAGATTTGCTGTCACAAACGTCACGCTATAACCAAGTTCCTTTGCGATGCTTATAGCTTCAATCCCGTTTCCTGGATTACTCTCAACAAATACAATATGCTTCAACTCAAATTCCTCCTTTCACACATGATGATTCTCAACATTATTTATGACAACATTTATCCTTCTTGAAGCTGCTTCTGCCCGGTTGATAGCTTCCTCAACAGTATCACCTTCAGCTACCACGTAACCAACTCGATCCAAACTACTACTCAACTCCGAAATATAGGTTCCAACTTCTTTCAACATTCTCACTTCTCTGATTCCAGCCATCGCTTTGACTGATTCAATCCCTTCAAAACGTTCAATCATCCCAATGTTTGCATTAACGTAACGGATAGCAGCTGCTTTCGATCGAGTTGCAGTTAAATCAACTGGCCTACCAAGAGCCGCTTCAACCATTATTTTATATATGTTACAACCTGTTGCGATATCTACTAACATAGGAATCCGATCGCCACCTGGACGAGTCTGGGTTTCAATGATGTGAACCCCTTTTGATGAGAGCTTTACTTCCGTGTGAGCTGGACCAAAGGTGTGACCGACGGCGTCTAACAATTCTTGCACTTCGTCGAATATTGCTGTTTTTTCTTCGTGGCTAACACGAGCCGGAACAGCATGCCCCATTTCAATGAAGTGGGGCGCTCCAGTTGTTAATTTTTCTGTGATAGCCAACAGCGTATGTCGTCCATCAATTGTCATTGTTTCAACGCTGAACTCAACCCCATCTATATACTCTTCCACCAAACATGGAAACAATATATTATTTCGACAGGCGTGTTGATTATCCAATAAAATCCAAAGGGTATAGAAAAAAGAGCACCTTTCCTGTAGAATGTGAGTAACGACACAAACAAACCCAGGAGGTGCTCTCTATGAACAAGCATACCACACTCCCGAATTTGATGCAAAAACTTGTTTCGGATGAAGAGATTCAACTGATTGCCGAAGCGGTTGGGTATCGTGATTCGTCTCGAACCTTTACGTTGCGCGAGTTGATTCACTTCTTCCTGCTGGCCGCCATGCATCAATGGAAAAGCTTTCGCCACGGAGCCGATGTGGGGCCTCTGTATGGATTGCCGCGATTCCATTATTCAACTGTATCCAAGAAAGCGAAAGAAGTTCCCTATGACATCATGAAACGCTTGTTGGCGTTGATCATTTCCAAGTGCAACCGCCAAACCCGCCGTTCGCTTCGGTTTCCCAAACCGCTTCGGGTGGTGGATTCGACGACCGTCACGGTCGGGAAAAACCGCCTCCCATGGGCGCCGTATCACGGCGAACGCGCCGGAGTGAAGCTGCACGTCGCGTATTCGCCGGAATCCTCGCTGCCGGCAGACGTGGTGGAAACGACCGGACTGCGTCACGATGGCCCAGTGGGAGAACAGTTGACGAACGCTCAACAAGTGCTGGTGGAAGACCGGGCGTATTTCAAAATCGAACGCCTCGATCGATTTGTGGAGCAGCATCAGCTCTTTGTCATTCGAATGAAGGACAACATCGAACTTCATCAGAAAAAAAGCTTGAAACGCCTTTCCAGCACATCTTCATCGGTTCAAGCCGACTTCACGTGCCAGTTGGGGACGAAACAATGCCGATCGACCAAGCGTCACCGGGTAGTGATCTTTCGAGATGCAAATGGCCGCGACATTCGGGTCGTGACGAACCTCTTCCATGCGTCTGCGGAAACCATTGCCGACATGTACCAACAACGTTGGACCGTTGAAGTCTTTTTCCGTTGGGTGAAGCAATATCTGAATGTCCCGACCTTGTTTGGCACGACGGAAAATGCGGTATACAACCAACTGTTTGCGGCGTTCATCGCGTATGTGTTGCTGCGATGGCTGTATGATCAAACCAAAAAACAGACGAACGTCTCTCTTTCCTTCATTTCGTTCGTTCGCCGTTTTTTCTCTGGGCAGCTTCCTCTCGATTGGAAATCCGGGATGGCCGCTGCTTTGTTTGAGTATGCCCAAATTTATGGAAGGCGTATGTATAATTTTGGATAATCAACACTCGTGTTATTTCGAGATTTTTGCTCTTCCAACTCAGACATGTCTATGATCAGCCTGACACCTTTGCTTCCAGTTCCATCAATTGGCTTTAAAATGATAGGTCCTCCAACACTTTGAAAAAAACGAACAATCTCTTCGAAATTGTTGACAACGCTAAAACGTACAGGATTGCAGTTGGAAGCCAACATTTGCTGTCGCATTTTGTATTTATCACGGGTATTTTCTACCGCTTTAACAGGGGTATTGAGCAAACCAAACTCTTCTGCCATCTTGGACGCAGTCAATAGCGAAAATTCCGTTACGCTCAGTACCGCATCAAACGGGCGAATACGATGTAAACAGCGAATGAATTCTTCCAGATCAGGATTGTCGTTGAGCTCCATCATGTGCACGACATCAGCAATTTGTAAATCTTGAGGACGCAAACGATTTTTGTGCTGAATAAAAGTAAGGTGAATATTCTCCGCTAGTTTGGCATATTCAATTGCTTGAGTGTACCCTCCAACCATCAATACTCGTTTTATCGACATTTCGATTCCCCCGTTTCAATTAATTTTTTTATAGAAAAGTGAAATTCCTTTTCCAATTGGAACCAAGACTTCCTCATACATTCCACAAGCACGAATGATTGAAAAAAACGGAACTAAATCATCTGGATTTGGATACAATGAATTATCAACCAACAATAAACCACCAGGAACTAAAATGTCATCAATATATCTCCACCAATCAACATAATAAGTTCGGACAGCATCTAGAAAGATAACATCTTGTTTTCCTTTAAACGACTGTAAAACATCGCCGATGTTCTCGTGGATGGGGTTTATTAATGTTTCTGTTCTCGCTTTTTTAAAATGTTCCAAAGCAATGAGATATTTCTGTTCATGCCATTCCACTGTAGTTACGATACCGCCGCGCTGTCTCAGTGCTTCCGCTATCCATATGGTAGAATAGCCACAACCTGTGCCAAGCTCAAGTACAGTTGAGTAGTGACTGAGAGAGAGCAGAATATATAAAAATCGCCCTGCATCTTCACCTATAATCAGCATCTGATCCTTCTTTTCCGTTGTACGGCTGTCATGTTCGGTAGCAAATTGTTGTATGTCTTTTAAAATTAGCAATGTTCGTTCGTCCATTCATTGTTCCTCGCTTTCCAAAATGATATTCTTCTATGTATCATGAATAAGTATCATGAATAAAATAAAAATAGTGAAAACACTCGTACCTTCTCATGTAACACCATGAAAAGGAAACGAGTGTACGCTCTTTTATCCTAATTATTTGTTTGACGAGGGAACACTAGCAATAATATTTTGCAAGATAGTCCATCATACGGCTCATGTCCGTCCACGTCTCTCTGTTTGTCTGACGGAATGCCTCCTCTAGTGCTGCTTCCACTTCTTCTTGTTTTCCGTTTGCAGCCCACTCGTGCAAAAGCATACCTGTGTAGCCAACATGACGAATCTCATCGTTCAAGATCACTTTCAGAACGTCCAAGGTTTTCTCCGGCCATCCTTCTTTCACAAAGTCCGTCTTGCTTAGATAGTCAATATACAGCTTTAGACAACGCCAAGAGCGCATTTCAATTGTATGGACACGAGCAGTAAAAACAATGAGGTCTTCATGATAATCTTTTATATCGTCCCACTTTTTTAACATTTCTTCACTCTCTGCGATTTCAAGCTCACCACCCAAATCTTGAAGAAGACCTCCAAAAAGACGCGAATGTCTCTCCTCATCAAGAGCATGACGGTGCATTAACTGTTGAATTCGAGGGTCTCCGCTGCGTTCACCCATTAAATCGACACGCAGAGAACCAGATGCTTCATCGGTCGTATTCTGGTGCAACATGTGATATTTCCAATTAGGAATTTCTTTCATTAGAAAGTGGACTAAATTTTTAAACACATCTGTCTCATATGAAAGGAAGTTGTTGATCAACGAGCTCATTTTTTTAGAATAGGGGTTATTTATATCAAAATTACTATCATAATCCTTGAGTAATTGGAACAAATCTTGACGGATACTATCCGATCCGACAATAGTTTGCAGTTCATTTGCCATTAGTAAAAACCTCCTTCTAATAATAGTAGAGAGGGTTCCGTACCAAGTTCTCTTGATACGGAACCTATGAGGAAGGATTAGTCTTCCTTGCTGAATGAAGAATTCAAGCGAAGAAACTTAGGTGGAACGGCTTCTGCTGAACCCTTTGTTAACTTTAAAGAACAAAGGGTTTTTGCTCTCAATTTACTGAGATTCATACGCTGTAACTATTCAGCCACATCATAAAGTGAGCTGAATATTTTCTTCTTTCCTTGTCTATGATGTGAATACTGATAGACAAGGAGGTGAATCGCATGTTGACGGTACAACAAGCTGTATTTACAGTTGAAAGCTTAATCAGCAAAGTCCAACAACAAAAGCAGCTCATTACTCACATTTCGCACCCTAACAAGGTCAAAACAAAGGATTTTTTATTTAGTTTTTCAGAATAACTTTTTGACCAACACGACGAGCGATGGCTATCCTTTTTTTACCATCGCTGGTCGTTCCGTATGACGTTACACGTAAATGCTCTCATCCAGCCCCAACCCCTGCAGAATCCTTCGTTGTTCAGGGGTGAGGGAGCGATCCAGTGAGCGTTGGATGCGTCCATCCGGCAGCTCCAGGAGGACGACGTTCACATATTGAAACAGCTGGAAAATCGCCTGCCCCGTCGGTCGGGTCAGCTTGCGGCCTCCGGCGCCCTTTAATGGGTGTTCGGGTGTGATGAACTGGCGCACCCGGCGCTGAAAGACGCGGTAAATGGCCAAGGCCAAGAGAAACAAATAGCCCAATACCGCAACTCGTTCTGGCTTTTTGACATAGATCTCATCCGTGAAAAAAGGGTCTTTCAAAAAAGCGAAGTTCATTTCCACCGAGATCTGCCCTTTATATAGCTTCAAGATCTCTTGGGCATCCATTTGTTGGCCCTTCCATTCCTCCGGAACGGTCGTGACGAGGACAAACCGGGACGCTTTCCGTCTTGCCTGTTCCCACGCGTTTTGGTCGAATTCGACGTCAAGGCGCAAGAGATACCGCGTCTCCATCTCGGGTTCCGCCCCTTTTTTCGGCCGTCCGCGCCGTTTTTTCGGGCGTACGATCTCTTCGACCGCGGCCTTGACCTGATGAAACCGTGGGCGAAGGGACGTCTTGAGGGACGCCAAGGCTTGTTCAGCGTCTTCCCGGCACGAGAAAGGGTGGCGCTCCCAATGGGCTTGTTCCTCGCGAAGAAGCTCCGCTTCTTTGGTTCGTTCTTTTTCGAGCGTCTTTCCTTTTCGCTGGTCGAGCGCACTCGATTCGACGACGATCAGCCGAACGGGGTGGCCTTCATAGGTGGAGGATGTTTCCCATACCCGGTACGTGGCGCCGTTTCTCTCCGCCAGGGTAAAGGGGTCGCTCCACGGGATGTGGGCCGAATCGGCCTCCGCTAATGCCCGTTTCACGATCCGAAGCGACGAAGGGCCTCGGGTGATCAAAAAGGCGTTGGCCGCTTTGGTTTGCGCCAGAGTGTCTTTTGTCATCGCGGCGGAATCGGCCACGTAAATCCATTCGTCTTCCATCTTGGCTTGTTTGAGCTGTTCGTGGACACGGGACAGCACCTCCGGATTCCACGTTTTGTCAGGCAGGTTGCCGTCGTGCACATCGCCGTAAAACGGGATGCCGTCCTCGTTGCCGACCAGTCCGAAGCCGATCTGTTTTTGCCAACGATGATGGCGGTTATAGCCATGTGTGATCTGCAAAGCCTCTAATGAGGCCGATTCATACGCGCCGTAAACCGTCTTGTCCGTCGTATCGGCGTGAAAGGCTCGGAGGGAAAGGCCTTCTTTGCGATAAATGTGAATCAAGCAAGTGCTGATCACCTTGTGAATGTCGGCCTCATACAAGCGGTCGAGATGACGAGCCAAGGCATCGTCGTTCAACCAGGAAGGATGGAGACCGGGACGGATGAGTTTCTCACAATCGACCTCCTGAGCCCATCGTTCCACGTGAACGAGGGCTTGCCGGCCGTCAAACAGATTGTAGATGATGGCCTGAACGGCATCGCTGACTCGAGTCTGGCACTGTGGATCAACGGGAACGAGATGGTCAATCAATTGGGGCAGGCCCAGTTTCTTGAATAGGGCACTTATTATATTCAAATAATCATTACGATAGACCTTTTTGACTTGAACGTTCATGAGAGAAAAACTCCTTCACTTTCCTTGTGTGTCAAGGATTCATTCGACATCGGAACGAAAAAATCCTCCCGATTTTCGTTGGGAGGGTGCGAAATGTGAGATCCACGACGCCGCGTCGCCGTTGATGATCAAAAGGTCCCGGCACGGATCATAGGCATATTCGTTCATCAGCCACTCTTCAAACCGTTCCCACACGTCTCCCGCCCCTTCATGGAGGTAGTGGCGCCGGTTCACGAGCTCAAGCTGCGAGCCGTTTCGTCTCCATCCCTCGTGAACCGCCAGGATTTTCTCTTCTTTCGCCCGTTTCCCTTTCCCCTGGCGGGAAATGAACAGCCCATCCGCCTCCACAAACAGCACTCGGCCGTGCCGTTGGGAAACAGGGCGGTGCAGCGAGACAGGGGCCTCCAGCACCAGTTGGCGAATCGCCTCGTGGCTTAGGACCGCATACCCCACGATCGACTCCAACGTACGGGCTGCTTTGCGGTAGGAAGAGCACTCTACGGCCAACTCGACCGCCGTTTCCTCGAGGCAAGGGCTGATCGACTGCGCTCCATCAAAGCCCAGTTCGGCATCCAGCAAGAAGGTATACGCCCCCGCCTGCCGATCATAGTAGTAGTTCCGTCGAAACGTCACTTCTCCAAACAGCGTTTGGATCGTGGTCGGCCGTTTGTCTTTCAGCTGATACCGGCGCTTGTCCCGCGCTTCCGCCAGTTGTTGATCAATCTCCTCCAAAAGGGTCGCCAACAAGACAGCGAACACCTTTTGAAGAGTTCTGACTAATTGTTCCTCCAGCTCTTTTAATAAAGGCCATTCTGTGGTAAGATGTTTCATGGACTCTCTCCCTCCTGTTTTCGGTTGATGTTGACAATCACCATCATAGCAGGGAGAGAGTCCTTTTTGCATGACATTTGCTTTTTTCTACCGCGCTTCGCTTGGTGGCCCCGACGAGCGTCGCGAACAAAAGTTCGCAACCCTCGTCGGGGATCATTTCGGAATGTCACCCACAAATATTTTACTCACACCACTTACTCCCTTTGGTCGTTGAAGTGGGGGTCTCCTCGCCAAAGACGATGAAATACATTCGCCATGACAGGATCTTTCCGCCATTTCCGCAAACGCTCGATCGGGGTGAGCTGCGGCGAATATGGCGGGAGATAAAGAAAAAACCCCCGCATCGCAAGGGTTTTCACTAACGGCCCCGAGAGGATTCGAACCTCCGACGCACGGTTTAGGAAACCGACGCTCTATCCACTGAGCTACGGGGCCATGATAAGAATGTACACCTAAGCGCTGGGACGGCTAGGGGAGAGACTCCATCCCCTCGAGACGTCGAGAATTCCGATTGTTTGATCCGTTCCTGGTTTTTTGAGGAAAAACATCGAAACGAGACCGCTCCTTGCCTTTGGCGCTGTGCAACCGATCAAACGCGCGGCCAGTTTGAGAATATGTTCATTGTTTGGTTGCCAGTGAACTGGGGGCAGGCTCTAGTCATGTTTGTTGATGCATACCGTTTATGGCGTGTCAGACGGGTATATTATAACTGATTTTTTGCTGTTTTAAAAGGTTAAATGGACAAGGAAAAGTTTTGCAAGTGCATAGAATGGCAAAGGATGCTTATGCTACACTAAGGGTAAGGGGATTGGCAAGGGAAGCGGCCCATACACCGTTTTTCGTCGAATCGTCTAGAAAGGCCGACGAGGAATGAAAAAGGCGGCTCATCCCCATTATTTTTTTCAATTAGGGAAGCCTTGTCAGATCTGTCCCCCTTTCTGATGAACTGCCACCGGTTCAAGCAAAAAACAAATTTTTCACCAGCTCTCTAGGAGGTTGGTGATTTACTTGCGCAACCGCTTCTGGAAATCGGTTCTCAAGTAGAAAAAACTTGTTGCATCAGCCTCTATGTTCGCGCGTTCAATCATCGATCAAGTCAAACAGTGGTTTTTCACCAACCTTCTAGAGGCGGCATCAGGCTGCAAAGTGTTGATCCGTCAATATGACTCAAGGGAGGAATGGAACGATGAACCCCCCTGCCCTATTTCTCGCCCACGGTTCGCCGATATTGGCGATCGAAGACAATGCGTACACGGCGTTTTTGAAAAAGCTTGGGGAAGGAATTCGCCCGCAGGCGGTCGTCATCTTTACAGCGCATTGGATGACGCGCCAACCGACGGTTTCGGCGGTTGAGGGGACGTATGACATGATTTATGATTTTTCCGGGTTTCCGCGCGAGCTGTATGAAGTGGTGTATCCGGCGCGCGGGTCGGTCGAGTGGGCGGAGCGCGTGCGCGAGCGTCTCGCTGGTGTGGCGGAAGTGGCCGTTGATTCCACGCGCGGGCTGGATCACGGTTCTTGGGTGTTGTTGCACCGCCTATTTCCCAACGCTGACATCCCGATTGTGCAAGCGTCGGTCGTGCCGTGGTGGACGCCGAAGCAATTATTCCAGCTTGGTGAGGCGCTGCGTCCATTGCGTGACGAAGGATTGATGGTCATCGGCAGCGGCGGGACGGTGCACAATTTGATGGCGCTCCGTTGGGAAGGGCATGCGGAGGCAGAAAGCTGGGCGGCCGCTTTTGATGACTGGCTGTTGCGCGAGTCAGCCGCCCGCAGTGAGGATGTATTCCATTATGAAGAAAAAGCACCTTACGCCAAGCAGGCCGTACCGACCCCCGAACACCTCGCGCCGTATTGGATCGCTTACGGCGCAGGCGATCGCGGCGGGGCGCCGCGCGTGTTGTTCCGAGAATATCAATATGGAAGCTTAAGCCTCATGGCTGTGTCTTTTTAAAAGGCCCGCCTCCGACGCCACCGCGTGGGGGCGGGCTGTTTCTTTGAGACAAAGCAGCGTTCTCATTTGCCACAGCACTTTTTATACTTTTTCCCGCTGCCGCACGGACATGGGTCGTTACGGCCGATTTTTCGCTCTTTTCGGCGGTATGGGATGTTGGTCGGCCGCGGAGGTGTTTGCAGCACGGCTTGAAAATGGCGATACCGCTGCTCGGCAATGGCTCTCCACGTTTCCAGCTTCGGGTGATCGATCTCTAGAATCGTATAATAGGCGTACGCGTTCTGTTCGACATCAATCATCCAAGAACGCCCTCGTTTTTCCGCTCTTTTTACATACTGCTCTACTTCTGGGAGCGCCTCTTTATCCAGCTGATGGCAAAGCGCCTCAAAGCAAAATGCTTGGAGGTCATCATCGCGCTGCTTGGAAAAGACTTCTCGCAATACACGCACGGCCTGTTTAGATTTGATGTTGGCGAGCACATGAATAGCGGACAGCGCCGTGTCTTCCTGAAACGCATATGGGCGCACCGCTTCGATCGTTTCTTCACGTTGGAACATCGATAAGGTGGAAACGGCTTGATCAACAAGCACATCACCGTCTTGTTGTTCCAACAGTCGGGCGAGGCGGGGAATATATTCAGCGGCGCCGACGAGCGAGACCGCATACACCGCCAAAATGCCGTCATACGAAAACCAAGGCTGTTGCTCGTTTTTCATCCATGTCAGACCGATATCTTCCTTCGTCATCCATCCGCGTTCAACGAGAATGCGCACGGCTTGCTTGGCTACTAAAAACCAATCGTGATTGTGAAACTCTTCCTCGTGCAAATGCGAAAGCACTGAAAAATAGTGTTCCCATACGTCATCTTCCGTTCCTTCTAAAGCAAGGCGGACAGCTCGCTGCCAAGACCGCGGGAAGTGAGGGAGCAGCTGTTCTCCGTATTTTTCGAGCTGGGCGGCTGGAAACGGGAAAAACCAACGGATGTACTTCGCTGCATCTTTCATGCTCAACAACTGCTCAAGCGCTCGGTCGGTCAACGGCTGTTTGGAGATGCCGTGCAAAATCATCCTCCGTGTTTCTTCGTTGTCCGCCGTTACAGCCTCATCCACCAAACGCTCCACAAGCGCGGCTGGAATATCCGGATACTCTTCGATTGCGTCAAACGCAAACTGGCGGAGGACAGGATGGTCGCTAAACAAATGCGGCTCGATTGTTTGAATAAAGGACATGATCACACCTTCTTTTTTTCTGAAATTTCCCCCCGTCGCTGACAGAATATCGACATTCAACCTCCTCGCGACGGGTTTGCGGGTTCTTCCTTCATACATGGAACACAAGCAGCGGCCGATGCGATGGAAATGGGCAGCCAAAGGAGCTCTTGGTCATTTCAAACATCACAGCATCTCCTCCTCTATCATAGACAAAATCCGCTTGATTTGAAACCGTTTTTCCTTCTCGCAAACTCGCTTGTTTGATATGCTAGAAATGGAAGGAGGTGAAGAGGGTGGAAGAAAAAACGATATTGGCGCAAATTTTGCAAGTGCTTGATTTGTACGCGTCCGATATGCGCAAGCAGTTCGAAGCGCTCCATGAGAAATTCGACTCGCTCCAACGCCAAGTCCAAGCGTTGAATGAAAAAACGGATGAAATGGACAAGCGCATTGAGGAGATGGACGGACGGTTTGAGCGGCAGATTGCCCAGTTGGAGCGCACCGTGAACGAACGGTTCGAACGGCTCGAAGCGAAACTCGGCCACATCCGCGTCGAACCAGTTGAAACACAAGAAACAGTCGACTTCCACTCCGTCAAAATCGCCCAGCATGATCGAAAAATCCGCCATTTGCTTCACGCTCGATAAATCCTCCACCGCCATCATGCCCCCGCCCTCCCATCAAGGCGGGAGCGTTCGCATCAAGAAAGCTCTCGGGCAAGGTCGGCCGCCAAGGCGGCGTTGTTTTTCACTAAGGCGATGTTCGCTTTTAAACTTTTCCCTTCAGTTAATGTTTTCACCCGGTCAAGCAAAAACGGGGTGACCGCTTTGCCGGTGATGCGCTTTTCTTCCGCTTCCTTGAGCGCTTGTTCGATGATGGCCGTGATGTACGATTCCTCGAGCTCGTCCTCTGGTGGAACTGGATTGGCGACGACGATGCCGCCGTCTAAGCCGAGCGCCCATTTGGTTTCAATGAACGTGGCGATCTCTTTGGCGCTATCTAAGCGATAATCGACGGGAAACGGGCTTGTCCGCGAGTAAAACGCCGGCAGGACGTCCGTCTGATAGCCGAGAACCGGAACGCCGTGCGTCTCGAGGTACTCGAGCGTCAACCCTAAATCCAAAATTGATTTCGCCCCGGCGCAGACGACCGCGACGTTTGTCCGCGCCAACTCTTGCAAGTCAGCCGAGATGTCCATCGTCCGCTCGGCGCCGCGGTGCACCCCGCCGATGCCGCCGGTCGCAAACACGCGAATCCCCGCCATCGCCGCACAAATCATCGTCCCCGCCACCGTGGTCGCCCCGTGTTTCTTTTTCGCGACGACATACGGCAAGTCGCGGCGGCTCACTTTTTCAATGTCGCGGCTTGTGCCTAAAAACTCAAGCTCGTCATCCGTTAGCCCGATTTTGATTTTTCCATCGATGATCGCGATCGTCGCCGGCACGGCGCCGCGGTCGCGGATCAGTTGTTCGACGTCTTTCGCCGTTTGCACGTTTTCCGGGTACGGCATGCCGTGGGAAATGATCGTTGATTCCAAAGCGACGATCGGCTTTTGTTCCGCTTTCGCCGCGGCCACTTCTTCAGAAAAAACAAGGATGTCGTTCATCATCATTCTCCTCCTTCGCGAAAATACTGTTCATGCGCTGCTCGCAACTGTTGTTCCGTCAGAGCGGGATGCACCGTTTCAGCCGTCTGCAGCGTCAATGCCGCGTTGCTCATCCCGAGGCGGCAGGCGTCTTTAACCGAATGTCCATTCAGGACGCCGTACAAAAATCCGGCCGCAAACGCATCGCCTGCTCCGGTAGCGTCGATGACCTTGATGGCGGGAGCCGCGATCGTTCCCCTCTTCCCTTTCCTTGTCGCGTACACGACACCCTCGGCCCCACGCGTAATGACGATGGTTTCCACTCCGAAACGAAAAAGCGATTCGATCGCATCATCAAGGCGGCGTTTCCCCGCAAGCGCCATGGCTTCCGCCTGATTCGTGACGAGCCACATGACACCGGCGAGATCGGCCGGCAATCGCTTCACTTTAGGCACGGACACGGTCACGGCGCAAAGAGGGAGGCGTTCTTGGCGGCACTGCCCGATCACCCAGGAGATGACATCGGGCGGAAAATTCGTATCGAGCACGACAGCGGAAATCGGACCGAGCTCCCGCCATCGCTGCTTCAGCCATTCGCTTCGTACGGCATCATAAATCGCCATATCGGCCAAGGCGAGCACCATCTCGCCATGCTCATCAAGCACCGCTGTATACGCCCCGGTGTTCGCTTCGGGGATCCGCGTGACCAGCCTTGTGTCAACATATGGACTCGTGGCATCAATGAGCCATTGCCCGTCATGATCGTCACCGACCACGCTGAGGAGGGCAACGTTTTGCCCGAGCCTCCCGAGATTTTCAGCGATGTTTCTCGCCACCCCGCCTGCGGTCTGCGCGCTCGCGACAGGGTGGGACGTGCCGAGCTCAAGCGGCACAAGCAGCCGCGCTTTCCGATCGACATTCGCCCCGCCGATGCAGACGATGGAAGCTTTCGTTCGCATGCCTTTCATCCTTTCTATCGCATCCATTCGAAACTGACGCGCCTTCTTCCAACCTTTACTATTGTATCATACAGCACCTGCAAATGAAAAACGCATCCCGCCTATATAGCGGGATGCAAGATTGCTAGTTTTTATATGCGCAATACGGACGCAACTTGACACCAATCAAGCTGCCAAGGAAGGCAAACACAAACCAAATCCAGCCATGGACGCTGAAGGAAGCGATGCCGCTGAAGTACGCGCCGATGTTGCAGCCGAACGCCAACCGGGCGCCGTAACCCATCATCAATCCGCCGATGAGCGCGCCAATCGTCATGCGCGTCGGCCGCTTCCATTGCACCGGCTTCGCATAGCGGCCAGCAAACGCCGCGGCCAGTAAAGCACCGAACATTAAGCTAATGTCCATGACCGTCGTTGTGTCATAATAAAGTGGATTGGCGAGCGCCTGCTGTTTCGCCTCGCCTTGCCAATAAGCCCATGCCGTCGGATCGGCGCCAAACAGCTGAACAAACTTCGCCCCCCACAGAGCAAACGCGGATGTGATCCCCCACGGCGAACCTTTGAACATGAGAACAAGCACGTTCATCAGCGCCAATAATAGCGCGCCGACCAGCAATGACCACGGACCTTTGTAAATGGTTTTCCATCCGTGGCGGCGTTCAAGCGGTATCGTCAACAGCTTGCCGTGGCGCCGCTTTTCCATCACCGTCACGACGTAATAGACAACCGCTAGCAAAACAAGCTGCAATAGAAAGCCGCCCCACGCGCCGAACGAGGCAATAAGCGAAATCGGCTCAACGTGCGGCATACGCATCCAAACATCAAAATGCGTCGTTGCAATGACCGATCCGGCGATAAATCCGATCAAAGTAACGACGCCGTTCGCATCACCGCCACCGATATGATACAGCGTCCCGGACGCGCAGCCGTCACCCAGCTGCATGCCGATCCCGAAAATAAAGGCGCCAATCATAACGGCAATGCCGACTTCATGCACATTCCCGGCCACGGAATGGCCGAATATCGATCCTTTCAGCAGCAACGGCAAAAACAATGCACTGGCCACCGCCATCATGATCATCTGCGCTCGAATGCCTTCTCCTTGGCGGTACAAAATGAATTTCCGCCAGGCCGAAGTAAAACCGAAATGGGCCTGGTAAAGCACAAAGCCGCCGAACGCTCCCAACAAATACAACAGCGCTTGTTGCCAGGACACACGGCTGTATAAGAACAATGCTCCACCGATTAACACGAAGCAGGAGACTGCAATGATCCATGCCGTCGGATTTTTCGGAGCGTTCGCCGCCTGTTTCGCGCGAACGTCTTGTTGTGCAGTCATTTCCATGGTGCACTTCCTCCTTTGCTGTTTGTTCATTAGCTTACTTTATAATACTATAAAATAGATTGTTTTTCTATGAATTAAATCAGAAAGTTTCAATGTTGCCACTGATCGGGTATAATGCAAACGAATCGTTTCAATAAGGAGGAGATCGGCATGTGGAACGAGTTTAAAAAATTCGCCGTCCGCGGCAATGTCATCGACTTGGCCGTCGGGGTCATTATCGGCGGGGCGTTTGGCAAAATCGTTTCTTCGCTCGTCAATGACATCATCATGCCGCTTGTCGGGCTGATTCTAGGCGGCATCAATTTCAGTGATTTGTCTTGGAAAGTCGGCAAAGCGGAAGTGAAATATGGGGCGTTTATCCAAACAGTCGTCGACTTTTTGATCATCGCGTTTTCGATTTTCCTGTTTGTGAAATTGATCAACACGCTGTATGAACGGGTGAAAAAGCAGGAAGAGGTGAAGGAAACAGCGCCGACGTTGACAAAAGAAGAGGAGCTGCTCACCGAGATTCGCGATTTGTTAAAGCAGCAGCGGGAAACGACGTGAAAGCCTGTCTCGGAGGTGGACAGGCTCTCAAAAACGGTAAACGAATCTCTTAACTATGTGAATATGTTACGGTGACTTGAGGGTGGATCGGCCTCCCCTGATTTGGAAGGGGGTGATGCCGATGACAGTATTTGAAGCATTGATGTTTTTTCGCAAGTCGCATGGTTTCAATACTGTCGCACAATCAAAAGAAATAATCCACCCTTAAGTTAACGAGGCGCTTAGGCGGATTATTTCCTTCTGCTCGCGCCGACCCCCTTTATGGGAACCGTCTATTGCGGGGCTGAAGGTGCAGCAACACCTTTGGCTTCACTTGTTATTTTGTCATCTCGAACCGAGAAGACCGCCACTTCCCAGCGTGAGCGTAAGTGGGAGAGCGTTCAATTTACGTCGATTACAACGTAATCCCAGTACGTTTTTCCAAGATAGACGAGTAATGCCCATTTTCCCGATTCACCAAGCCTTATATTTGATGGTATATGTGCGTCTGCACCATTATTCGAACCTCCTGGAACTCCCGTTGTCCAAACGGTTTTTCCGTCTAGTGTTAACGCAGGAGCTATATCGTTGCTGCCTTTTTTCACTGCAACGATTGTCAGTTCTCCTTCTGGAATGGAGTCCCCCCAGAAATGCCACATGTATTTGCTATCTTTGTTTGCTATAAACGGTGCATCAATGAAACCCACTTTGTTTGGTACTCCGCGCATTTTATAATTTCCAGATTGAAAAACCGGGCTTACTTCCCAATTGATATGACTGATTACTTTTTGATCTATTTTAACAGGTATTTTTTCAATATCACTCATCTCTTTTACCGAAGCTGTAGATTCAGCATTTTGGGCTTGTTTTTCATTCTTTTCCCATATACTGCATGCGGATAAAGAAAAAAGGATTACGATGACTAGCAAATGTTTCACATTTTCACCACCTTTCACTAATTTAATGATATCATATTTTTAGCGATTCCTCCCCGACTTTCGCTATCGCTTAGAAGTCGGGTTCTCCTCGCTTATTCCCAAGATGAAAGGAACATAACCCCCCAGGCGCCAACCCGTTGTCAAAGCAGCCAGTACGCAAGCGGAGCGGTGAGGACGAGCGTCAAGACGGTGCGTTCGAACCAGATGACCAGCAGCCTCGGCAAGCTGAGCGGAATTTCTGTAGATAAAATGCATGGAATGACAGCGGAAAAGAATAGGATCGCTGATACGGATACAACCGCAATAATGAATTTTGTGACAAGCGGTGCTTCGGTGACAAGCAAGGCTGGCAAAAACATTTCTGCGATTTCGATGGCCGAAGCTTTCGCGGCCAACAGCGGTTCAGGGATTTGCAACAGAAGGGTGAATGGATAGAACAGGTAACCCAACCAGTCAAACACCGGCGTATATTCAGCGAGCAGCAGCCCGATCAGCCCGACCGACATAATGGAAGGCAAAATGCCCATCGTCATGATAAAACCATCGCGCAAGTTTTCCCATATGTTCGTCCCAATCCCTTTTGACTGCGCTACCGCTTTCATCGCCTCAGACCAAGCTTGTTTCATATAGTTCCCCGTCACTCTTTGCTCGGGCTCCCCCTTGCCGTCGTAGTATTCGTCGCTCATGCGGCTTAGCGGCCACATCCGAGCGGTGAACGCTGTAACGGCAAACGTGACGAGAAAGGTCACCCAAAAATACGTATTCCATATTGACATTAACCCTAACGTTTTCGCGACAACCACCATAAATGTGACGGATACGGTGGAGAAGCCGGTAGCGATGATTGCCGCCTCTTTCACCGTATATTTGCCCTCTTTGAACACTTTGTTCGTGATCAAAAGACCGATGGAGTAGCTGCCGACAAAGGAGGCAACGGCATCGATGGCCGAGCGGCCCGGCGTTTTCCAAATCGGCCGCATGATCGGCTGCATCCACACACCGACGAATTCAAGCAGCCCGTAGCCAACAAGAAGAGCGAGAAAAACCGAGCCAATCGGCACAAGCAAGCCGACGGAAACGACGAGCTTATCGTACAAAAACGGCCCCATATCCGGCTGAAACAGCCATGCCGGACCAATCCGAAACACAAGCATAACGGCCACGATCAATCCAAGTACTTTGAGAATGGAAAAAACAGCGGTGACCGCGTCTTTGTTCCACGTCTTACTATAGAACGGATAAACCGCTCCAAGGGCAATAACGATAAGCGCATAATACGGGACGAGTCCCGGAAACTGCGCGCGAATCCATGTCACAATATGATCGAGCAAAATTGACGATGTGCCGCCGATCGAAACCGGGACGAAAAATACGAAAATGCCGATGGCGCTAAAGACGAAAAACTTCCATGCCCCGCTTGCCGGCGTTGGTGTCGGCGTGGATGGCGCCATGTTCGGATTCGCTTTCATTTCTCTCCACCCCCATTGTTCTTCGTTACGCAAGACTGGTACAACCGGAAGCATCCCGCTTCCGGTCGCCAACCGCTTCAACGGAAGACCATTCCCCTTCAAGCGCGCACCTTTCCTCCCGCCACCACCACCTTCCCATCCTTGATCACCGTCTCCGCATGGTTGACGCCGTAATAGTACATGATTTGTACGTAGTTCGGGACGTTGAAAACGACCAAATCCGCTTTCTTGCCTGGTTCAAGGCTGCCGATCACATGGGCGCGGCCGATGGCGTGGGCGGCGTTGATTGTGGCGGCGGCAAGCGCCTCGGCCGGGGTCATGCGCATATGCAAGCAGGCAAGGCTCATGACCAGCGGGAGCGAGACGGTCGGCGATGAGCCAGGGTTGCAGTCGGTCGCTAAGGCGACTGGGACGCCGGCGTCGAGCAAGCGGCGGGCGTTGGCGGCGTTGGTTAGTAAGAAAAACGCTGTGCCTGGCAGGAGGACGCCGATCACGCCGCGCTCCGCCATGCGGCGGAGGCCGTCATCAGAGGCACGAAGCAAGTGGTCGGCCGATATCGCCCCCACCTCAGCAGCCAGTTCGGCGCCGCCGTACGGTTCGATTTCATCGGCGTGGATTTTCGGCGTCAAGCCGTGCGCTTTGCCCGCTTCGAGGATGCGGCGCGCCTCATCAGGGGTGAACACGCCGCGCTCGCAAAAGACGTCGTTGAACTCAGCCAACCCCTGACGGCTGACTTCAGGAATCATTTCTTCGATGATCAAACGGATATATTCCTCCCGGTCGTGCTTCCACTCCGGCGGAACGGCGTGGGCGCCAAGAAAGGTGGAAACGACATCAACCGGGTGGGTATCATCGAGCCGCTTGACGACGTTAAGCTGCTTCATTTCATGCTCAAGGCTTAACCCGTAGCCGCTTTTCGCCTCAACGGTCGTGACGCCGTGAAGCAAAAACTGATCGAGCCGCCGCTTGCTTTCTTCATACAGCGTCTCTTCCGACGCCTCACGGGTTGCCTTTGTCGTCGCGTGAATGCCGCCGCCGGCGTTCATGATCTCCATATACGTCGCCCCGCCGAGGCGCATCGTCCATTCGTGTTCACGGCTGCCGGCGTAAACGAGATGGGTGTGCGGGTCGACAAGGCCGGGGGTGATCGTTTTGCCGCGGGCGTCGATCACCTCTGCTTCGGCAAGCCGGTCGGCAAATCGGTGAGCCAGTTCGTCGTCGGGACCAACGGCGGTGATCGTGCCGTTTTCAATCCAGACGCTGCCGTTTTCCATGATGGAAAGGTCGCTCATGTTCTTTCCCACAAGCGGGGCCGCGGAGCTTCCCGCCAGCGTGACGAGCTGGCGGGCGCGGCGGACAAAGAGCGGTCGCATAGGCGGTTCTCCTTTCTATTTGAGCATCGGCATATCGATGCCTTTTTCTTTCGCCGTCCGAATGGCGAGCTCATACCCGGCGTCGGCGTGGCGGACAACACCAAGACCAGGGTCGGTCGTCAACACGCGTTCCAGCCGTTTTTCCGCCTCTTTCGTCCCGTCGGCGACAATGACCATGCCGGCGTGAATGGAGTAGCCCATGCCGACGCCGCCGCCGTGGTGAACCGACACCCAGCTTGCGCCGCCGACTGCATTCAACAGCGCGTTTAAAATCGGCCAGTCAGCGATGGCATCGCTTCCGTCTTTCATCGCTTCCGTCTCCCGGTTCGGCGAGGCGACCGAACCCGAGTCCAAATGGTCGCGACCGATGACGATCGGCGCCTTCAATTCACCGCGGGCGACCATGTCGTTGATGAGTTTCCCAAACTTCGCCCGCTCGCCGTAGCCAAGCCAGCAAATGCGCGCCGGCAGCCCTTGGAATTGGATTTGTTTTTGCGCCATGCGAATCCAATGGCAAAGGCGTTCGTTCTCGCTGAACTCGCGCAAAATGACTTCATCGGTTTTGTAAATGTCTTCCGGATCGCCGGAGAGCGTCACCCAGCGGAACGGGCCTTTTCCTGCACAAAAGAGCGGGCGGATGTACGCCGGCACAAAACCCGGGAAGGAGAAGGCATCTTCGACTCCTTCGTCTTTCGCTACTTGGCGGATGTTGTTGCCGTAATCAAACGTCACCGCTCCACGATTTTGCATCGCCAGCATCGCCCGTACGTGCTCAGCGATCGATTGTTTGGCGCGGGCAACGTATTGCTTCGGATCGCGCATTCGCAGCTCGGCCGCCTCCTCAAGCGTCAACCCCGCGGGGATGTAGCCGTTTAACGGATCATGGGCGGACGTTTGATCGGTCAAGACGTCCGGAACAAAACCCATATCAACGAGCCGCGGCAACACTTCGGCCGCATTGCCGACAAGGCCGATCGACAGCGCTTTTTTCTCTTCCTTCGCCCGTTTGGCCATGGCGAGCGCGGCGTCCAGACTGTCGGTCATCGTGTCAAGGTATTTCGTGTCAAGGCGGCGCTGGATGCGGGCCGGGTCGACTTCAACGGCGAGACAGACGCCGCCGTTCATCGTCACCGCCAACGGCTGCGCCCCGCCCATGCCGCCAAGGCCGGCCGTGACCGTGATCGTTCCTGCCAGCGTGCCGCCAAAGTGCTGGCGCGCCACTTCGGCAAACGTTTCGTACGTCCCTTGGACGATCCCTTGGCTGCCGATGTAAATCCAGCTGCCGGCCGTCATTTGCCCGTACATGATCAACCCTTTTTTGTCGAGTTCATGGAAATGGTCCCATGTCGCCCATGCCGGCACGAGGTTCGAGTTGGCCATGAGCACGCGCGGTGCGTCCGGGTGGGTGCGAAACACCGCGACCGGCTTGCCCGATTGAATGAGCAATGTCTCATCGTTTTCCAACCGGAGAAGAGTGTCTACAATCGCCTCGTAACATTCCCAGTTGCGCGCCGCTTTCCCGATGCCGCCGTAGACGATCAACTCATCGGGCCGCTCGGCGACATCCGGATGCAAATTGTTGTGCAACATGCGCAGCGCCGCTTCCTGAATCCATCCTTTCGCTCGCCGCGTTGTTCCGGAAAGCGCTTGCACCGTTCGCTTGTCTGTCACCGTCATCCTCTCCTTTTCCCTCTTTGTTTTTATTGTAAAGAAGGGAAGAGAACGGAGATAGATGCACCTCTTTTAAAGGTGAGTCATTTTTTTCGAAATTTCATATTTCTTTCTCCTTCATTGATCCATTTCTTTTGATCGCTGTTCATTTTTTTTGAAAAAAACCGCCTACCGCGGTGATGACCGATACGATCGTTGTTCATCGCGGTAGGCGGTCGGCGTCTCATTCAGTTCGGCTTTGAAGACGCGCGTCAAATAATGGGCGGTGCGAAACCCGGTTTGTTCGGCGATTTCTTTAATCGACAAATCCGTCTGCCGAAGCAGCCGTTTCGCTTCCTCAAGCCGCCGGTTCGTCAGCCACTGGCGAAACGTCACGCCGCGCTTTTTCGACAACAAATGGCTGAAATACGCGGGGCTGCGGCCGGCTGCCGCCGCGACCCGCTCCAACGTGAGCGACGGGTCGCGAAAATGGGCTTCCATATAGCGGAGCCCCCGTTCGATGGCGTCGACGCGCGCGTCTGTGTCAGCCCGCCTCGCCTCGTAGAGAAGCCGATATAAAAACAATATCAATTCTTGAACGATGCGATACAGCACAGGATTGTACAAAATCTCTTGAAACAGGCGCATATACTCGCGTTCGGTCGTGCCGCGGTCCAGGCGGTACGTCTTCATAAACCGCCGGATTTGCGCCAAGATGCTCGTCAGCCGCGTGCGCACCATCTCCGGGCTCGGAAACGGAGGCGTCCAATGGGAAAATTCCCGCTGAAGCCATCGCTTGACCGCTTCATGGTCAAACCGCTCAAGCATCTCGATCCATTGCCGCTGCTCTTCCGGCGTCAGAAACGGATCCAAGTCACGCCACCGCCCATCATCCGGCGCCGGAGCAATCACTTGCCGGTAGCCGATAAAAAACGTCGTCTCGAGCAGCCGACGAGCGGCTTGGTATCGCCCACGCACCGTTTGTCGGCCATCCGGCGGCATGATGACGACCGCCAATGGCTCATGATGTTCCTCCTCCCAATCGCGCAACATCTTCCACGCTTCCTCTTTCCCGTCGCCCGGCAGCTCGGGAAAGAGACAGGCCGCCATATAGGTCAACGGCAAGACGCGCGCCCGCCGGCGAAACGGATAGTTCGTTAAAAAGCGGACCACTTCAGAAGAGAAGGCAGGCTGTTCGGCCTGCACAAGCCATACGTGGGTCGACACGTCAACACAGTCATCGGCAAATAGCGAGCGATAATCGCCATCATGACCGCCAACGCCCGCGGACGGCCGAGAGCGCCCGTCCCCGGCGGCAAATGAAGCCGCCGTTCGCAACGCTTGCTTCAATTTGGCGGGCTCAAGCGGCTTCACAAGCAAATCGACGCATTGCCAGTCGATCGCTTGCTTCGCCCGCGCGAATGTCGCCTCCGCGGTTGCAGCAATCACCCGTTGGCAAAACAAGCGGATGCAAGATGTCGCTTTCCCCCACTGTTCATACGGAATCATATCCAATTCGACGTACAACAGCTCCGGCGCCTCCCGCTCAAGAAGCGCCATCATCTCCTCGACCGTAGCCGCCGTATATACTTGCTCAATCGGCAAGGAATACGCGGACACGAGCCAGCGGATCGCCTCCCGTTCGTTGTCATCCCGTTCGGCAATGACCAATTTCATCTTCTCACCGCCCCGGCTGCTTTGTGGAATGACTCGTGCAACGTGTTCATCGAACGTTTTCGACGCGGCTTTGCAAACGTCGAAAATGAAGAAGGATGTCTAGGCAAAAAGCAGCGGCGAGCGCCACGGTTTTTCCGCCTTCATCCACGAGCGGATTGACTTCGCAAAGATCAACGCTGATCGTGTTCGGATGCGCAACGATGCGGCGAATGAGCGCGCGCACCAGCGACGGCGCGAGCCCAAACGGCGACGGCGCGCTCACCCCCGGCGCGGCGGCAGCGCTGATGGCGTCCATGCAAATGGTCAACATCACACCGTCATACGTTGAGGCAAATCGTTCGATCTGTTCATAAGCCGCCTCCATCGGCCCTGCAGTCAGCTGTTCTTCCAACATGTACTCGCATCCATACCGCTGTGCATCCGCAAACAGCGCCGCCGTGTTGCCGAGCTTCTGAATCCCTAAGCAGCAATACCCCACCTGTTTGTCCTCATCCAAAATTTGCCGAAACATCGTCCCGGATGTTGGCCCGTCATCATACGGCCGCAAATCGAAATGGGCATCAATGTTGATGATGCCAAGGCGGACATCCGTCCCTAACGCTTCGCGGACGCCCAAATAATGGCCATACGCCGTCTCATGGCCGCCGCCGATCACCACCGGCGCCGCACCGCTTCGCAGCAGGCGGGAGACAGCTTTGCCGAGTTCAGCTTGGCTTTGTTCGAGACGTCTATCCACGCAAACGACATCGCCCGCATCAAAGACAGACACTCCTTGCGGAAGATGCCATGGCAGCCGGCCCAACGCCGCTTTCACAGCGGCTGGCGCCTCTTTCGCCCCTTGGCGGCCTTGGTTGCGGCGCACCCCCTCGTCGCAGGCAAAGCCGATGAGAGCCGCTGCTTGTTCCATCGGCGCCAACGGCTGCGTCAAATCCAACAAACGAATGCGCTGGTGGAGGCGAAACGCCCGTTCATCGCTCACACTGTCCACCCGCCCCGTCCAGCGGCTTTTCTCGGGTTGTTGGTACATCGAATCATCCCCTTTCGACGATCAGCTACCTGTTTCTTTCGCTGCCGCTTCGCCGTTCTCCTTCCTGCAAGGTCAGAAAGAGGTGGGAGAGGGGTTGCTCGAAATGCCGCTTGGTCCGCTTTCGGAATCCCCTATGTCCCGCTCGCACGAATGACCGGTGTTTCATCGTTTTTCCATGATCAGTACAGATGACGTGGCGCTCGCCACCTCTTTGCCGTTTTGCCGCACGATGGCGGTCACATAGGCGATTGTGCGGCCGAACTTTTCCACTTGCGCCTCGATTTCCGCCTCCCCGGCTTCCATCGGACGATGAAACGTCGTTTGTAAGTTGATTGAAGCGTGCATTTGATCATCATGAAGCAAGGTCGTCACCGCATACGCCATCACAATATCCGCAGCTGCGCCGACAAATCCCCCCATAATGACGCCGTTGCCGTTGAGCAGCGATTCACTTACCTTCCATCCCCCTTTCGCATAGCCGTTTTGTGCTTCTGTCAAGCGAACGCCGAGCGTTGTATCGCACGGCGGCGGCGCGCTTTGGCCGGCGATGACGTCATGCAAGTTGACGGTTGATTTCATGCTGTGCCACCCTTTCTGTTTTCGTATCGTGTTACTTTATTCGCGGGAAGGACGCGATTTCCGTTACAGAAAACTTATAAAACTTTTATAAAGCCTTTATCAAACTTTATAAAAGTTTATGTTTCTTTCCTTGTTCATCGCACCCGATTTCGCCAAAGCTACTCTCGTTGGATGTGGCGCTCCGAAGGCTTCAATTCCCCACTAACGAATGGGTACATGTCAATAGCCGCTTTTCGTGCTAGGCTATTGACTCACCATATTTTTTTAAGTTTCTACTTGCGTTCACATCCCTGTCTATTTTACTTCCACATTCATCACATACAAACGTTCTTTCTGACAAAGAAAGTTTCTCTTTTACAGCCCCACAATGGCTGCAAGTTTTAGACGAAGGGAAGAATCGATCGGCAAGTATCAACTTGATCCCATTCCAGGCACACTTATATTCCATTTGCCTTTTAAATTCATGGAATGTTTGTTCTTGGACGGCTTTCGATAGCTTTCTGTTCTTTAGCATTCCATGAGTATTTAAGCTCTCCATGACTACATACTCTGGCTTGGTTTTCACCAAAGATGCAGTGATTTGATGAATAGAATTGTGCCTGATGTGTTTTAGCCTTCGATAGGTCTTTCGAACAAGGAATTCCAACTTCTTTATATTGTTTGTTTTTCTGTAACGGTATTCACCTCTATACACAACTTGTATAATAGTTTTTGCAAATTGTATATAGAGTTTTACGAAATTTTATAAATTTATTTTAACTGTTCCATGCCTTCCTAGACCCCAACAATGACAAGGGGGATGATGGGCTTGGCCCGCCAGCGCGAGCTGAACTGCAGGGGGCGCTCAATTCTTCACCGCCCTCAGCGGCAAAGCGCCGAAGAAAGCGCTAACAAAAACAGCGGCTTTTCGGCGCTTTTTGCTGTTTGTTAAGGGCGGACAAATGTTTTCGGCATCACGACGGCGATGACTTGCCCGCGGGCGCATAATTCGCCATTGGCGAACACTTCGGTGTCAACTTGCCATTTTTTCGGATGAATTTCCGTCACTGTGCCGACGGCCACAAGCGGCACCCCGTGCGGCGTCGGTTTGAGAAAATCAACATGCAATGAAGCGGTGACAAAGCGCGGTGGCGCTTCCCCGCTGCCCGGCTCATGGCCGTTTTTCCGGTGCAGCGCCAGCGCCGCTGAACCGGTGCCGTGGCAGTCGATGAGCGAGGCGATCAGCCCGCCATACACAAATCCAGGGATGGCTGTATGTTCGGGGCGCGGCGTGTATACGGTCACCGTCTTGTCCCCTTGCCATCCGGTGCGGAAATGGTGGCCGTGCTCGTTCAAACGGCCACAGCCATAGCACCAAGCGAATTCATCCGGATAGTCGTCTTGAATAGCGTGAACGATCGTTTCTTCCACGAAATCTCCTCCCCTCTTTTTCTAGTATATCATCCAATCGGAAAGGCCTCGACCCCTAAAGCGCACTTTTCGCCCCAAAGTTGCTGTCCATGCCACAATGAGCGTCGTGAACAACGAAGCTGCTCCATCGGGAATCGTTCCCGAATGTCAGCCCTAACACACACGGACCGCCATCCGTACAAAGCGAAGCTGACAGACCTATGCCACCGCTCGGCGTGCGGTCAAGGCAAGAAAATAGAAGGAGGCGCCAGCCACGCTCTGGCGCCCAAAGCCCGATCGATGGCGACAGGCGGCCGAAATCGCAGGCCGCCTGTTTTCATTCTTCTTATCGTTCCGGCTCGTAAAATTCGATCCATTCCCCGTCCGGGCCGAGGAAAAACAAATATTTCGCCCCGTTCGGAAGCTCCGTAATGTCCTCCCAAACGAGCGGGACGCCAAGCGACACGAGCCGCTCTTTCTCCTGCTCAATGCCTTCGACTGTAAAGGCAACATGATGCACTTTTCCTTCCGTCGGCAAATTCGGATTGTATCCTTCAATCAGCTCGACGATGATCTGTCCGTCAAGCCCTAAAAACGCCAGTTTCATCGTCCCGTTTGTATGGATCATCTCGCTGAGCAGCTCGAGGCCGACGACGTTTTGATAAAATGCTTTTGATGTTTCAATATCTTTCACCTGGATGCCAACGTGTTCAAATTTTTTGACTGCCATTCGTTGTTCTTCCTTTCTATGATTCAATGGAAAACACAGCCCGCAAATACGGGGTCATTCGTGGTGGGAAAATGTCCTTTTTTCCTAGCTCCATCCATACATAGCGGTCAAGAGCATACGGTCCTTCCGCTTTCCATTCCTCCGCCTCATCGTTCGTCAGCACGATGGAAAACATCGCTCCTTGCGCTTCCCCATACAAGTGGATATAGCCGTCCCCGCGGTCGATATGCACCACCGCCTGCCGATCGAACCGGATGAGCTCCGTCCGCACGCAGCGCATGACATGAACAGCAAACGTCGCCGCCGGCAAATGCGCCGCCATGCAAGCGCGCAGCGACAGTCGTTCCGCCACTGCTTCCCCCTCACCTCCCTTTCAATAAAAAACCCCCTTCCGCCTCGGAATGATGCGAAAGGGGATAGCCGTTCTTATCATCCAAAGCGACATCGCTTTGCGGGTGTTAGCACCTTGCCAGCGGCAGGTTGCTGTGGGGTCATCAAGCCCGTTCTCTCGCCCACTCTTGATAAGACGTATGTAATTTACCTCTTATGTTACCATAAGTGGGCAAAGGCAACAACTTTTTTGTTTATTCTGTCTACTTCAACCTTTGCGATGTTGACTGTTTGACGCTGAGACATAGACGAGACGACAGGCCGTTTCGTTTCTTCGCAGCTGTTGTGTTTCATTTTGTTTGAGCATTTAGCACATAGTTTTAGGAAATAGGATAGTGGCTTTCTCTCGTTTTTCGTGCCGCCCGCTAATAAATCGAAGCTTGTGAGGGCTTGCATTAGAACCGATTTCCGCTGCCAAACTGGCAACTGCGCCTCTCGTTTCAGCCACAAAAAAACGGACACCCTTAGCGAAGGGCATCCGTCTTCCCTTGTTATTTAAACGCCATCGCCGCCCGCACCGCTTTTTTCCATCCTTCATAGAGCGCGGTCCGCTTAGCGTCGTCCATCTTCGGCTCAAAGCGGCGTTCGAGCTGCCACTGAGCGGCAATGTTTTCGCGGCTGTCCCAATAGCCGACCGCCAGCCCGGCCAAATACGCCGCTCCGAGCGCCGTCGTCTCGTTAATGATCGGCCGCTCAACCGGCACAGCGAGCAAATCGCTTTGAAACTGCATCAATAAGTTGTTTTTCACCGCCCCGCCGTCGACGCGCAATGTCGTCAGCGGGAGGCCGGCATCCGCTTCCATGGCGGCGAGCACGTCTTTTGTCTGGTAAGCGAGCGATTCCAATGTCGCGCGGATGAAATGCTCTTTCGTCGTGCCGCGCGTGAGGCCGAACACCGCCCCGCGCACCTCGCTGTCCCAATACGGCGTGCCGAGGCCGACGAACGCCGGGACGACGTACACCCCATCCGTTGACTCGACTTTTTCCGCGTACGTCTCGCTGTCGGCCGCCGTTTTGATCATCCGCAAGCCGTCGCGCAGCCATTGAATGGCCGAACCGGCGACAAAGATGCTGCCTTCAAGCGCATATTCGACTTTGCCATCGATGCCCCAGGCGATCGTCGTCAGCAGCCCGTGTTTCGATTGGACCGCTTTTTCTCCCGTATTCATCAACATAAAGCAGCCGGTGCCGTACGTATTTTTCGCCATCCCTTCCGTAAAGCACGCCTGACCGAACAAAGCCGCCTGCTGGTCGCCCGCGGCTCCCGCGATCGGCACCTCCACGCCGAAGAAATGATACGGAACCGTTTTCGCGTATACTTCCGAGGACGGGCGCACCTCAGGAAGCATCGCCTTGGGCACGTTTAAAATTGCAAGCAGTTCGTCATCCCATTCGAGCGTATGAATGTTGAACATCAAAGTGCGCGATGCGTTCGAGTAGTCGGTCACATGGGCGCGGCCGCCGGATAACTTCCAAATGAGCCACGTGTCGATCGTGCCAAACAGCAGCTCGCCGCGCTCCGCCCGTTCGCGCGCCCCCTCGACATGATCCAAAATCCATTTCACTTTCGTTCCCGAAAAATAAGCGTCAATGAGCAGTCCCGTTTTTTCGCGAAACAGCGGATCATACCCTTTTGCTTTCAACTCGTCGCAAATATCAGCTGTCTGCCGCGATTGCCAAACGATGGCGTTGTAAATCGGGTTGCCGCTCTCTTTTTCCCAGACAACCGTCGTTTCCCGCTGGTTCGTAATGCCGATCGCCGCCACTTGTTCCGGCTTCACTTGCGCCTCGGACAAGACGCTGGCAATGACCGCAAGCACCGATCCCCAAATTTCGTTCGCGTTATGCTCGACCCAGCCGGGCTGTGGGAAATATTGAGTGAACTCTTTTTGCGCCATATGGACAATTTCCCCATTTCGGTTGAACAAAATGGCGCGCGAGCTCGTTGTACCTTGGTCAATGGATAAAATGTATTGGTCTGTCATGAACATTCCCCTCTCTTGTTCGATTTTTCTGCCTAGCAGCTCCTCCTCCAACGCCGGACGTTCTGTCAGGTCGAACGGCGTTCCGCTGCAGCTGATTCCCTCTCTTTTCGATGAACCATGCCGACCCCAGCCAGCACCGCCGCCGCGGCAATGAGCGCTCCCCATAGCGCCGGGCTTGCCTTGCCTAAAAACAGCGCTTTATACACCAAGCTGCCTAACGCGCCGCCAAGCAGCGGCCCGACAATCGGCACCCATGCATACGACCAGTTCGACGACCCTTTTCCCGGAATCGGCAGCAAAAAGTGAGCTAACCGCGGCCCAAAGTCTCGCGCCGGATTAATGGCATATCCGGTCGTACCGCCGAGCGACAGCCCAATCGCCACAATCAAAAAACCAACAACAAACGGATTGAGTCCATCGGCGAATCGGTTGGCGCCAATGGCCAAAATGGCCAGCACGAGCACAAATGTGCCGATGATTTCACTCAACAAATTGGCTGCCGGATTCGGCACGGCCGGTCCGGTCGCAAACACACCGAGTTTCACTGCTGGATCATCCGTTTCCTTCCAATGCGGCCAATAGTGAAGATAAACAACCGTCGCACCGGCCATCGCCCCAAGCACTTGGGCAATGACGTACATCGGTACATCTCCCCATGGGAAGTCGCCGCTCAACGCTAACGCCACCGTCAGCGCCGGATTGAGATGGGCGCCGCTGTACTTTCCGACCGCATAAGCGGCCACCGCCACCGCCAGCCCCCATCCCATCGTAATGACGATCCAGCCGGAATTTGCGGCATACGATTTCTTTAAGTTCACGCCGGCGCACACCCCAGCTCCGAAAATGATAAGCAGCGCCGTGCCGACGAGTTCTCCTAAAAATGGTGACATTTGCTCGCTTCCTCCTTTTCATTCGCGGTTTCTTCTTTTATTTCCTGCTTCGGCGGACCTTCCGGAAGGATGCCTGTTGGGCGAAAAACAAAAAACCCACACACTTCCCCCTAACAAGGGAACATGTGTGGGTCTCCGTTTCTCCGCCACAAACTCATTAACTTGTCTCTAGCATAGCGCAAATGTGTAAGCGTTGTCAACCTATTTTTTCGGCAAAATTTGCACATAGTCGAAGTCGAGCGTATCGACCGCGTCTTCGATATGAAGGCGGGTGATGAACCGGTACGACCGGCCCGGGCGCGATGGCGGCAAGGTTTCCGGAATCGTGTAGGAAAACGGGATTTCCTTTTTCTCGCTCGGCTTGATCGCGAACGCTCCGGCCGCCGGGATGACAGCCACGACCGCATCGCGCTCCTTGCCGTTTTCGATCGTTTTTTGCACAAGCTCGACGTCGAGCCGCTCGATCCTTTGTTCCACCGTTCCGCCGTAAATGTGGACGATCCCTTGAATCACTTCTCCTTGGCGCCATAACGATTTATTTAAGATCAAGTCGACGTGCGCCGACCCGACTCCGACTTTTGACATCATTTTGCGCAATAACACCGTAGTCACCTCTTTGTCTCTCTTGTCATATCATCATACGAAAAAACGAAGCCGCCTGTTTCAACGCGAGCCAAAAAAGAAACAGACGATGCTCTCGCGGCACGTCTGCCCCTGGGAGAAGCAGGGACGAATGCGGCTTGTTTTGTTACCGCTTACATTCGAGATTACCGCATTCGCCTTCCGCTGTCAATTGATTATTCGTACACATTTTCGTTCTCGATAATGTAGTCGATCCGGATGACCGGGACGTCTTGTTGCTCGACTTCCGCGACAATCAAGCCGACGCGATCGTTGTAGATGCAAAACGTGTCCTGCCCTTTGCGGAACGCTGATTCCCCGTACGAAAGAACCATGTGGTAAATTTTATTGTCGCTGAAATAACGGCGGCTCACCCGGTTGCCCAGCCGGACGATCACTTCTTGGCCCGCGATTTTTCCGCGGTACATCCGCTTCTCCCCCTTTTTGTCATTCCTATTCCAATGTATGGTTTTTTTCGGCCGTTCATGACTTTTTTCTCCTTCAGCCGCCCGTTTTCCTTTTCCATGCGGCGTTTTTTAGACGGGCAAGCCACTTTTTTCGGAAATTTCCTTTCTTTTGCTTGACGCGGTAACCTTCGGTAGTGTATAGTAAAGTCATCACATAACAGAATATATTTCAGGCATTCAGCACGAATACGCTTCTTGGATTGCTGTGGAGTATATTTTGTTATTTGATAAAAATCTTGAGGTTAGCCAAGCTGGCTAAAGGTATTAGGAGGAATTCAGTATTATGCAACGTGGTAAAGTAAAATGGTTTAACAACGAAAAAGGCTACGGTTTTATCGAAGTGGAAGGCGGTTCGGACGTATTCGTTCACTTCACGGCAATCCAAGGTGAAGGGTTCAAAACGTTAGAAGAAGGCCAAGAAGTTTCGTTTGAAATCGTACAAGGAAACCGCGGACCGCAAGCAGCGAACGTTGTCAAATTATAAGGCTTCGTTGACATAGACGAAAGAACGGGAGCGGAAACAAAAGGCACCTTAGTCAAGGTGCCTTTTTCCATTTCAATGCATAGATTCAGTCAAGAGGCAAACAATAGCAAAGGGAGGTGTTCATATGGCAAAACGCGATGCCGACGTACA
Organism: Geobacillus subterraneus; assembly: GCF_001618685.1. Lineage (GTDB taxonomy): Bacteria > Bacillota > Bacilli > Bacillales > Anoxybacillaceae > Geobacillus > Geobacillus subterraneus. Next base: position 1,994,786 of record NZ_CP014342.1, read on the forward strand.
TACAGGGTACAACGATTTAAGACAAGTGGAAATGTTCGTCGAGACGGCAGAAAAAATGGTCGGTCAGGCGACAATGCAGCTTGATCCGGAAATGCTTGACCACGCGGAACAAGCGATCGAAAACGCCCGCCGCCAGCTTGCCCGCGCCCGGCAGGAAGCGACCGGCGTGGACGACGACGTTCTTGCCCGATGCGAACAAAAGTTGACCCGCGCTGAGCACCAGCTTCGCGAGGCGCAACAATAACCCGGGTCGGTCGGAGCTTCGCGAGGCGAAGCTCTTTTTGCTGCCGGCCTCTTCGGGCGCACTTCCCCCGCTTCGCCCGCCGGGCGAAGCGCTTTTCGCTACGCTGCCGCGCCATCCCCGCCGCCTGCCGCCCCTAGAAGGCTGGGGAAAAACAGCGACCGCCCCTAGCGGACGCCGGATGACGTGAAACGAGAAGCTGATGTCACAAGGTTTCTCCATTTGAGAAACAAGGCGGTGAAGCAACCTGCTCCTTTCATCACCGGTCTTCTAGAAGATCGGTGAAAATCACTGTTTCCTCAACATGAATCGTTTTGGAAAGCTTCCGCTATTTACAACAGTGAAACGTCGTTTGACACCGTATGATCGGCTAAATCACCGCTCTTCTAGACGCGCAAAAACGCCGGTTGCCCCCCATCGGCCGCACAAACCGCGTAAGAGAAACACCGCCTGTTCCCATCGCCTGTCATTGGCGCGGCCGCGGCGGTGCGGAAAGCAGCATCTCCCCGTACTGCCGCATTTGTTCCCCGACCGTGCATTGCTGGATGCAAAACGATTGGGCGTACGTTTTGCCGTACTCTTTCCGGAACGTGCTTTTTAAAAAGCAGCCATCGCAGTACGTTTCCTCCAGCCAAGCGATTTGGTCCAATATTTCTTTCCGTCGGTTTCGCTTCTTTCCCATCGACCCTTACCCTTTCTCCGTCAATTCCATTCGGCTCGTGATCAGCTGTCCGTCGAGCGCTTGGCGCGCGAGCGAATCCGCCTCTTTATTTTGCTTGCGCGAAATCGGCTCATACGCCGGCTGAATGCCAAGGTCGCGCATTTTTGCTTCAATGCGGTCAAGCCAAGCGTTATAATCGTCTTCCAAACACGGCCAGTCGCCTGACAGCTGTTTTAACACAACATGAGAGTCGCCGCGGAACGTCACTGGCAAATGGCGGACGCCAAGCTCCTCAAGCAGCTGCATCACAAACCAAAACGCCGCATATTCCGCTTCGTTGTTCGACTTGATTTCGCCGAGCTGGCGGTTGGCGCGCAGCCGGTAGCGGTGGTCATTTTGCTTATAATACACGACCGCGCCGACGCCGCCTTGAGCCGTCTCATGGTCAAACCCGCCATCAAAATACGCTACGACGTCATGCGGCTCGCTTTCGATTTCCTTCAGCAGCTTCTCGAGCTCTTTTTTCGACCACGCGGTCCCATTTCGGTCGACGAACTCAAGCGCCTTCGTCCGCCCGGTTTTTTCAAAATCGTCAGCCAACCGAAGCGACTCTTGGGCATCGATCCAATCTGATACGAGAACGGTTTCTTGCTTTTTCGGCGTGATATATGTCCAATGGATTTGCACATCCAACGGTCGTCACCCTTCCGCGTTGCGATGATCGAAGCTGATTTTTATTTTACCACACTTCCGCCCTTGTTCATTACCTATTTTTATGCACGATGAACGGTTGTATCAACCGTTTTGTGCTGCCGCCCACCCTTTTTCCAAAAAAGTATGTTTTTTTCGGCGCATTTATGATACACTAGCGGCTAGCAGCCGATCAAATGGCTCGACGTGAACAGACAAACAAGGAGGAATCGAATTGAAGCAGCAAACCGTCGCCGATCTTAGTTTGCTGGCGGTGGCGTTCGTCTGGGGGGCGACGTTTGTCGTCGTCCAAAACGCCATTTCCTTTTTAGAGCCGTTATCGTTTAACGCCGTCCGCTTCAGTTTGGCCGGCTTGTCCTTGTTCGCATGGACGGTCATCGTTTCCCGCCCGCTGCTCGGCCAGTTATCATGGCGGATCGTCGGCGCCGGGGCTTGGATGGGGCTGTGGTTGTTTAGCGGCTATGCGTTCCAAACGGTCGGGCTTTTGTATACAACTTCCTCGAAAGCAGGCTTTATTACCGGGCTGAGCGTCGTGCTCGTGCCGCTGTTTTCGTTTTTGATGCTAAAGCAAAAACCGACCGCAAATGCAGCTGTCGGAGCGGTGCTCGCCGCCTTCGGTTTATATTGGCTGACGGGCGGAGCCGAGCTGTCATTCAACCGCGGCGACGTCTTCGTCTTCTTTTGCGCCATTTCCTTTGCCATGCACATTCTTATCACCGGTCAATATTCGTCACGTTATTCGACATTGCTGTTAACGATGGTGCAAATTTTTACCGTCGCTGTCCTCTGTTTCATCTTTGCTTTTTGGTTTGAGGAGGCGACAAACATGTGGAACACGGCGGTGCTCCGCCGTCCGGAAGTGTGGGGGGCGCTCGCGATCACCTCGCTATTGGCGACGACAGCCGCCTTTTTCATCCAGACAAAGGTGCAAAAATATACGACGCCAACCCGCGTGGCGCTCATTTTCGCTACGGAGCCGGTGTTCGCTGCTCTGACCGCCTATCTTTGGGCCGGCGAGCGGCTGTCGCCGTCTGCTTGGCTCGGCGGCATCGCCATTTTGGCCGGCATGATCCTCTCTGAACTTCCAAGTGCACGCTTATGGGGGAAACGGTGGCGGGAAAAACGGAACATCTCCTCATAGCAACAAAAGCTGTCCTGCATGAAAGGCGGGACAGCTTTTTTCGCATTGGGCGTCACTGTCCATCATCCCAGCAGCGAACCGATCCACGTCTGCAACGTTTCTCCGCTTGAAAAACGAAAGGACGGCGCTTCCTTGCTCGTTCACTTGCCGGCCTTCCCGAAAGACGGTGAAAAACACGTTTTTCTAAGGGAAAAAGAAACATGGCGTCCATCCTGCTTTCCAAATTAAGAAATGGCATAATGCAGCTTCATTGTCCGGTCCATCTCATCCTCCCGAAGCGCCAATGCCTCATTCGCTTCATCGTCTAGCCTTTCGCCGGCGGCGGCACGTCCAATGGGAAACAGCGCCAGTCACGATCCCAAGAAGCACCCCGCCGACGACTTCGATCGGCTCGTGGCCGAGGCGGGCGCGGAGCTGTTGCTGCCGTTTTTTGTATACGGCCTGTTGCGGATCGTCTTCGAGCTTTTTCACCTCTTCGGCAAGCTCGTTCAGGCGCAAGGCGAGTTCGCCCGCCTGGCGCCGCACTCCTTGCGCATCGTACATGACGATCAATCCGAACAGCGCGGCGAGCGCAAAATCAATCGTCCGCATCCCCCGCTCTAACGCGATAAACGTCGCCAACGCCGAAACGCCGGCGGAGTGGGAGCTCGGCATTCCCCCTGTTTCGAAAAACAACCGCCAATTCCACCGGCCTGTCTCAAGCTGTTTGATCGGGATCTTTAAAAACTGTGCCAGCGCGATCGTTGCGAGCGCCGTTTTTAACCCTTTGTTCATCACTCTTCCCTCCTTTGCCGGCCGTGCTTTGCTTATATTTTCACCTAGACCGGCCATACTATCCAAGTGGAGGTGAAAACGATGGCGAAAAACGGCGGCCGCAATCGCGGCACGAAGGCGCCGGGCGTCAACCCGCAAGGCTTCGGCCAAGACGGAACGCTTACTCCGGACCCGAAAAGCAAGCTCGAAAACGCGGCGAAAAAGCTCAACACAAAATAAAGCAGGCTTCCCGGTGCGGAAGCCTGCTTTTTATAGTTATTGCTTCACCTTCGCCAGTTTTTCGCGCAGCACCATTTGCAAAATGCCGCCATGGCGATAGTAATCGATTTCCACTTCACTGTCGAAGCGGACGATCACTTCAAACTCTTTTTTCTCGCCCGTCTCTGGGTTTGTCGCCGTCACTTTGACGAGGTCGCGCGGTTTGACGCTCTCATCGATCTGGACTTCGAACACTTCTTTGCCCGTTAAGCCGAGCGTTTCTGCGTTTTCGCCTTCTTTGAATTGAAGCGGCAAGACGCCCATCAAGACGAGGTTCGAGCGGTGGATGCGCTCAAAGCTTTCGGCGATGACCGTCTTGATGCCGAGCAAGAATGTTCCTTTCGCCGCCCAGTCGCGCGAGCTGCCCATGCCGTAGTCTTTGCCGGCAACGACGACAAGCCCGGTGCCGTCCTGTTTATATTTCATGCACGCGTCATAAATCGACATCACTTCACCCGTCGGCCAGTACGTCGTGTAGCCGCCTTCCGTGCCCGGCGCGATTTGGTTGCGGATGCGGATGTTGGCAAACGTGCCGCGCATCATCACTTCATGGTTGCCGCGCCGCGAACCGTATGAGTTGAAGTCTTTCGGCTCGACGCCTTTCGAAATCAAATATTGGCCTGCCGGCGTGTTTTTCCCGATCGAGCCGGCCGGGGAAATGTGATCGGTCGTGACCGAGTCGCCGAACTTGCCGACGACGCGCAAGCCGGTAAGCGGCTCGACTTTGCGCACATCCGGAGACAGCCCTTCAAAGAACGGCGGATTTTGGATGTACGTCGAGTTTTCGTCCCATTGGTAGAGCGGCTCGTCCGTCGTTTCGATGGCGTTCCAGCGCGGATTGCCGTCGAACACGCGCTCATATTCTTTGCGGAACAGTTCCGGATCGACCGCCCGTTTGACGACGTCTTTCACTTCTTCCATCGACGGCCAAATGTCGCGGAAGTAAACGTCATTGCCGTCTTTTCCTTTGCCGATCGGCTCGTTCAGCAAATCAATATCGACCGTGCCGGCAAGCGCATAGGCGACGACAAGCGGCGGCGACGCCAAATAGTTGCCTTTCACCAGCGGATGGATGCGGCCTTCAAAGTTCCGGTTGCCGGACAGGACGCTTGTGACAAGCAAATCGCTTTCAGCAAGCGCTTTTTCCAGCTCTGGCGCAAGCGGGCCGGAGTTGCCGATACATGTCGTGCATCCGTAGCCGACGACGTTGAACCCAAGCTGCTGGAGATACGGAAGCAAGCCCGAGTCGCGCAAATAGCCGGTGACGACTTTCGAGCCCGGCGCGAGCGACGTTTTGACGTATTTCGGCACCGTGAGGCCGTTTTCCACCGCTTTTTTCGCCACCAAGCCAGCCGCCACAAGGACGTACGGGTTCGACGTATTCGTACAGCTTGTGATCGCCGCGATGACGACGGCACCTGTTTTTAATTTCACTTGTTCGCCGTTCAGCTCGACCGTAATTTCCCGCTCCAAGTCCGCTTCCGTCAAGCCAAAGCCTTGGTTGCCTTGCGGCGCTTTCACCGCGTCGCGGAACGACTGTTTCATTTTCGAGAGCGGAATCAAGTCTTGCGGCCGTTTCGGGCCAGACAAGTTCGTTTCAATTTCCGACAAGTTGATTTCCACAACATCCGTAAACACCGGCTCCGGTGCATCCGGCGTGTAGAACAAACCGTTCGCTTTGCAATACGCTTCGACGACTTGAACGTGATGTTCGTCGCGGCCGGTCAAGCGCAAATAGTCAAGCGCTTCAGCGTCGACCGGGAAGAAGCCGCACGTTGCCCCGTATTCCGGCGCCATGTTGGCAATCGTCGCCCGGTCGGCAAGCGGCAAAGTCGCCACTCCTGGTCCGAAAAATTCAACGAATTTGCCGACGACGCCTTTTTTCCGGAGCACTTGCGTCACCTTAAGCGCCAAGTCGGTGGCCGTCGCTCCGTCCGGCAGCTTGCCTGTCAGGCGGACGCCGATGACTTCCGGCACCGGGAAGTACGACGGTTGGCCGAGCATGCCGGCTTCCGCTTCAATGCCGCCGACTCCCCAACCGAGGACGCCGAGGCCGTTGATCATCGTCGTATGCGAGTCCGTGCCGACAAGCGTATCCGGGAACGCTTCGTACTCGCCGTTCTCCCCTTCGACCGCGTGAACGACGCTTGCCAAATATTCCAAGTTCACTTGGTGGACGATCCCCGTTGCCGGCGGAACGGCACGATAGTTGTTAAACGCTTTTTGCGCCCATTTCAAAAACTTGTACCGTTCGGCGTTCCGTTTGAATTCCAAATCCATGTTGTACTCCAGCGCATCGTCTGACCCGTAGCGGTCGACTTGCACCGAGTGGTCGATGACGAGATCGACCGGAATTTCCGGGTTGATTTCGTACGGATCGCCTCCCAAATCGGCCATCGCTTTGCGCATCGAAGCCAAATCGACGACAGCCGGCACGCCGGTGAAGTCTTGCAAAATGACGCGCGACGGCTTAAACGGCACGTCGATGTCTTTCATTTCCGGCGTTCCCCATTTCGCCAAGTTTTCGACGTGCTCTTTCGTGATGACGCGGCCGTCGACTTGGCGGAGCACCGATTCAAGCAATACTTTGATCGAGTACGGCAGGCGGCTCACCTGGCCGATGCCCGCTTCTTCAAGCGCTTGCAAACGGTAATAATTGTATTTTTTACCGTTGACTTCGAATGAAGAGCGGGCGTTGAACACATCTTGTTTCGCCATATGTATAACCCCCTTCACTTCATAATAATACTATACTATTTTTTCGCACAAAAGTCGAAAAAATAGCATGAATTCTCCCAATCCCCATAAAGTTCGGCACGACTTTATCTTATTATAGAACAGCACAAGTTGTAAATAATGATTTCCATCATTTCGCCATTTTCATGCCTGACAGCGGCTGAAAAGGAATAAGGGGCCCGTTTCGTCGCAAACTAGAAGCGGAGGTGAAACGAATGGCAAAGCGAAAAGCAAACCACGTGATCCCTGGCATGAACGCCGCCAAAGCGCAAGGGATGGGCGCCGGCTACAACGAAGAGTTCTCGAATGAACCACTGACAGAAGCACAGCGCCAAAACAACAAAAAACGAAAAAAGAACCAATAGCGTGGCGGCCGTTCCGCCATCCCGGCTTGCCATAGCCATCAGAAAAGGGAATGTCCGCCGCCGGCATTCCCTTACTCATCTTGGTTGATCTCTGCGACAATTCCTTGCAAATCGTTGCGGAATTTCTCGAGCTGAACGCGCTGCGTTTCGGAAGCGACCTCGAGCGCGTTTTCGATTTGGGCAAACGCCTCATTCACTTCTTGCCGCAAATGGGCTAACTGGTGGCCGTAGTCGGCCTGGTCGCGCACTAAATGGTCGTGCCATTCCTTTGCTTCCATCGTCGCCTTTTGCGCCGCCTGAAACGCATCTTGCTTCGTTTTATGATATACCATGGCTCGTTCCTCCTTTGCGATCATGCCCATTGTTCACTACTTATCGTTTCAAACCGCCGGCAAATTATACACCGAATAAGCGGCAGCCATCGTCGGCATGCTAATCAACAAAAGGAGGGACAAGGCGATGACGAACAAAAACGACGGCAAAGACATGCGCAAAAACGCGCCAAAAGGCGACAACCCCGGGCAGCCGGAACCGCTTGACGGCTCAAAAAAGGTGAAAAACCGCAATCATACGCGGCAAAAGCATAATACAAGCCACGACATGTGAGTGCCTTGGCAACCAGCGGCGCTTGGCGCTTCTTTTTTCCTGCAAAGAGGAAGCCCGCGCCGCTTCTATCGTCCTAAAGACGGCCGGCATGGCGACCCGCACATAAGAAACCATCACGCCTAAAAGTTTACATAACATATTTATTGTTTATTCAAAAACCTATTTCGCCAGTTTCGGACAGCACCTATATACCGTTCACTCTTTCATGCGGTTTCAAGCGGACCAAACCTCGGCTCTTTCACCGCAAGCTGAACGGGAAGCTTTAGGGACCCCTTCTTGCGGCAACAGCGGGGCATGTGCAGACCGTGATCGTTGTTGGTTCCGCCCTAACCAGCCCTAAACGAAGCGTCCCCCTCACTCGACAGCTATGGCCGTCTTCTCTCCCATCGCGGCAGCTGTCATCAAACCGAGGCCCGCTTTGGTGATGTTTTTTGTCAGGACCGAAAAAAAGAGGCCCCATTCGGCCCCGTTTACTTTGCAAAGACGTGATGTCCGATGCGAATCGTCACCGGACGCGACAGCATCCATTTGTCTTTCGTGATTTTCGGATTATAGAAATAAAGCGAACCACGGCGGTCGTTTGGGAAGAGAGCAAGCGCCTTGTCCACCGCCTCGTAATCTTGCTTCGTCGGTTGAATGCGGGTCAATTTTCCTGTTTTGACCGGCACAAACGCATAGCCCGATTTTGTTTTTTGATAAATGACGCCGCGCACTGTCTTCGGAAACTCTGGATGCTTCGTGCGGTTGAAAACGACGAGCGCCACCTCCACTTTGCCGGCAAACGGCTCGCTCGAACCGGTCTCCGCCTGCACCAATTGAGCGAGCAGCTTCCGGTCGGCGGCGCTCAATGAAACCCCCTTTTTGTTTGCGGACGCTGTCGTTGTCGTTTTCGCTGCAGCCGGCACTTTCAACTTCTCACCAATATAAATCATGTCGCTTTTTAACCGATTTAACGACTTTAGCGTCGTAACAGTTGTATGATATTGTTTGGCGATCCTTGACAACGTATCGCCTTTTTTCACTTGATAGTATGTATACGAGCCCGCGGCTTCCGCCGATGGCGCCTGCCAGCCGAATGCCATGCAACAAGCGGCAGCGAGCGCGACAATCGTTTTTTTCATTCCTTCGATCCCTCCCGACCACAGTATTTCGACCTGCTTTGTTTGTCTACTAGATTAGCAGGCAACAAGAAGAATGTCACTGTCTATCATTTCCATTGACGCCGACTGCCATCACCCGAGCGCTTGATGTTCTAAGACGAGACAGGCTTTTTTACAGTTGCATTACAGTTGCGTTACGATTGATGACAGACTAGAACAGCTGCTTTCCGCCCGTCTTTCAGGCTCTGAGAGCGGCGGGTCGAAACTTGCCAAACCGTGCGCTTTTCGACATAATAATAGACGAGCTTGTATGAACCGCTTGGCTGCCAGCAACGGCCTGGCGGCAAACTACCGATGATCGTTGAGGTGGGCATCGTGCTGACCGGATGGTTTCTTTGGTTTATTTTGTTTTGGGTCGTCTTTTTGCTTGTCATGATGTCGATCGGCGGCTTTTTTATGTTCCGCAAGTTTTTAAAACGTTTGCCGAAGGAAGACGGAAAATCGGAGCTTGACTGGCAGGAGTATTACATCGAACAGACGCGCCATTTATGGGGAGAGGAAGAAAAGGCATTGCTTGAGGAGCTCGTCCGCCCTGTGCCGGAGCTGTTCCGCGATGTGGCACGGCAAAAGATCGCCGGCAAAATCGGCGAGCTTGCCTTGAAGGAACAAGCCCCCCGCATCACGCGCGATTTGCTCATCCGCGGCTATATTATCGCTACGCCAAAGCGCGACCATAAGTTTTTAATCCGGACGTTGCAAGCGAAAAACATCGATCTTGCCCCGTATCAACATTTGCTGGAAAGCCGCTGACCGTCCCGCCCTTTAAGCCGGATGTCAGCGGCTTTCGTCCGTTTTGGCCACGCAACTCCTCCGGCGTGGCAGAAAGGTGTTAGGCGGCAATAAACTAAAAAAATGGCCAAAACCATTGGCCTCCTGCAAAAGGCAAAGTACACCGCCATGAAGCTGTTTGGTGCGTATGTAGTATAGTGAAAGAGGGTGTCCCGTTGCTTTTGGGACACCCTCCTTGATCTTCCCGGAAACCTCCCGCTTCAACATGGCACATACAAGCGGGGAGAACGTCAAGTGAGCACCGGAGGCTTCAGCTGCGCCGCCAACTTTTTATACGACACATACATGGCGATCCGCCACGGGACGATCATGGAAAAAGCGAGCAAATAAAACATGCCGCTTAGTTGGCCATAGTCGATCGTCCGCCCTAAATATGTCTTCAAACCGAAGCGGATGGCGATCAAGCCGAGCAAAATCCAAATAAACGCCTTTGAGCGCTTTAAGTAAATGTCGTGGCCGCGAACTTCGAATTTCGACGTTTTAATGAGAAATAATGAGAAAAACATGCCGAGTATCACCGCTTCAACGAGCTCTCCGCGCGTAACGCGGAACACCGGATCGATGAACATGAGCGCCCCGGTGCTCATAAACAGCGGCGGCAAAAGAATTTTTTTCGCGTTCGTCGGCTTTTCCGCTGCTTTCATGCGCACAAAAAAGACGAAAAACGTCATCACAATGGCGATGAGCGATGTAACAAGCGCCAAAGCCATCACCTTCTTCCCGCAAAATTCATAGGCAACGCTATTATTATAGCAAAAACTCCTCCACTTGCCTATCATCCCCCCTTCAAACGCTCCGTCGGCGCCAGGCTGTCTATAAAAGGCGGGCGACCGCCTCGAGCACGCGGCTTTCCTCAAACGGTTTGACAATAAAGTCGGCGGCGCCCGCTTCAATCGCCTCGACGACCATGCGTTGCTGCCCTAGCGCTGAGCAAATAATGATTTTCGCTCCCGGGTCGATTTCCTTGATCGCCCGCACCGCTTCGATTCCGTTCATGACCGGCATAGTAATATCCATGATGACTAGCTCCGGGCGCAGCCGGCGGTACAGTTCGACCGCTTCTTTGCCGTTTTCCGCCTCACCGGCTACCGTATGGTCCGCTTTTTGCAATATGCGCGCCAACGTCACCCTCATAAACTTCGCATCATCCACAACCAAAATGGCAGCCATCTTTCCATCGTCCCCCCGAACGGTTTTATATTCGCAGCGGCCGTCCAAAAAGCCGCTTCATTCCCGCTAGAAGCCGGTAAATCCACCGAATAGGCTTGTCGTGTAGGCAATGATTTTCGTCATCCAGTCAAAATAAAGGACGACCCCCATCGCCATCATGACATATCCGCCCGCTTTCATAATGGACGCACTATGGCGGCGAATCCATTGCAGTTTGCCGATAAAAAACGACAAAATGAAAAACGGGACAGCAAAACCGAGCGTATAGGCGAGCATATACATCATCCCTGAGCCCGGATTGGCCGCCGCGAGAGCGATCACCGCCACTAAAATCGGCCCCATGCACGGCGTCCAACCGGCAGCGAACGCCATTCCAATCAGCACCGAGCCGGCATAGCCCGACGGCCGCTCACGAAACGAAATGCGCCGGTCTTTTAACAAAAAGGCCGGCTTCCACAGCCCGGCGACAACGAGGCCGAAAGCGACGATCACAACGGCGCCGATTTGGCGGATTGCATCTTGATAGTCGGCAAACAGCCGGCCAAGAAACGACGTGCCGAAGCCGAGCGAAATGAAAATGAGCGAAAACCCGAGCAAAAAACAGAGCGTATGCCATAAACTGCGGCGATTCAGCATCGCATTTTCCTCTTTCAGCTCGCCGACCGACACCCCGGTAATATAGGACAAAAACGCCGGGTAAAGCGGCAGACAGCACGGGGAAATAAACGACAAAAACCCGGCGCCAAACGCTAAAAATATATTCAAATCATTCATCGCTAAATCAGCCCCTACCTCATTTTTTACTTTTATTTTAGCAAAAATCCGTTCTTCCGTAACGTGTTTCTCATTTTCCCTGGTCAATTTTTCTATTTTCCCTTTTTGCGTTCATTGGTAAAATAGTATAAAATACAATACACGACATTGATGAAAAGGACGGTTTATTCGTGCCGAAACGTAATCTCTTAACCTTGATCGAACAAAAACGGATGGAACTTGTCGACACCGTAGCAAAGACGGGATTAAACTCCGCAGCGGCGATGAAAGTGAGCAGGGAGCTCGACACGCTGCTGAACGCCTATCAGCGCGAGCAAGTGAAACAACGAAAACAAAGCGCCTCCCGCTAAGCGGGAAAAGGCGCTTTTTTCTTTACGCACGGACGTCGACCAGCCCGTTTTGCAGCAAGTACATTTGATAGTATAGCCCTTTTTGTGCCAACAGCTGCTGATGCGTACCGCGTTCAACAATTTCACCGCGGTGGAGGACAAAAATTTGGTCGGCGTCTTGAATCGTCGACAGACGATGGGCGATGGCAATCGTCGTCCGCCCTTTCCGCATTTGCGCCAATGCTTCTTGAATCGCTTCTTCCGTTTCCGTATCAATATGGGCGGTCGCTTCATCAAGCAGCAATATTTTCGGATCGGCCGCGATCGTGCGGGCGAATGAAAGAAGTTGGCGCTGTCCGCTTGATAACGTCGCCCCCCGCTCAGCAAGCACATGATCGTACCCGCCTGGCAATTGTTCAATAAATGCATCGGCCTGCACGAGGCGGGCGGCGGCCTCAAGCTCTTCGTCGCCTAATTGCTCGTTATACATGCGAATGTTCTCTCTCACCGTCCCGTAAAACAAAAACGGATCTTGCAAGACGAGACCGAGCGAGCGGCGCAGCTCGGCGCGCGAATAATCGCGGATCGACCGGCCGTCAAGCAAAATATCGCCGCGGTCAAATTCATAAAACCGCATAAGCAAATTGATGATCGAGCTTTTGCCGCTGCCCGTATGGCCGACAAACGCCACCGTCTGTCCCGGACGGATCGTAAATGACAGCCGTTTTAGCACATCGCGCTTGCCATCATATGAAAAGCTGACATCGCGGAACTCAATTTCCCCGCGTTCCACCGCATACGGCGCTTGTTCCGGATTGAACGGCGCCTCTTCATCATGGTCAAGGAGCGCAAAGACGCGGGAGGCGGAAACGATCGCTTGCTGGTAGAGCGACAATCGCATCATCATTTGCGTCACCGGCTCAAAAAAGCGTTCCAAATAGTTGACAAACGCGTACAGCACCCCGATCTCGACCGGACTCTCAAGCGCCGAAACGCCAAAAAAGCTGAGCACGACCATGATCGCCAACATGTAGATAACATCGATCGCCGGCCGAAGCAATAGTCCGTCAAGGCGAATGTTTTTCATTCCCGCTTCGTAATGCGCCTCATTCACAGCGGCAAACTCTTGGTACAAGCGGTGCTGCTGGCGGAACGCTTGAATGATGGCCATCCCTTGCAGCGACTCATTCAATTTGGCGTTCAGCTCGCTCAGCCGTTCGCGCATCTGTTGGTAAAACACCGAACTGTAGCGGCGGTACGTTTTCATAATGAATCCGATGGCCGGGATAATGAACAGACAAAACAGTGCAAGCCGAACGTTGAGCGAAAACATGGCGATAAAAACACCAATGACAAACAAACCGTTTTGTACAAACACCGCTAAAACGCTAATAAACATGTCTTTGATGGCTTCCGTGTCATTCGTCACCCGCGAGACAATGCTTCCGCCCGGCGTCCGGTCAAAGTAGCTCATCCCGAGCCGATGCACTTTGGAAAAGACGTCCATCCGCAACGCTTGGATAATGTATAAGGCGAGCCGCTGAAACCCGACAAGCTGGAAATACCAAATGACCGTTTTCCCGACGAGCACGCCGAGATAGGCGGCAGCTAGCGCCGTCACCGGTCCCGGAGCGAGGCGGTTCGGCATCAAATAATCGTCGATAAACACTTTCACCAAATACGGGCCGGCCAGCTCCCCCGCGGTCGCCAGCAGAAGGAGCGCGAAGGCGAGCGCGGCCTCTTTTTTGTATCGCCCCATATACGCGAGCAGCCGCCAGAGGACGCGCCGCTGCTCTTTGGCCGTCAATGTTTGTTCGTTCATACGCCCCCTCCTATCCGTCGTCATTCCACAAGCGCCTCAAGCTGTTGGCGCCGGTACATCTCACGATACCAGCCGTCTTCAGCCATTAAGTCTTCGTGCGTCCCCGCTTGGATGACGCGGCCTCCATCGAGGACGAGAATCCAATCAGCGTGCTCGACCGCGCTTAAACGATGAGCAGCTATGATCGTCGTTTTCCCGCGCCGCTCCTGCTTTAACGCCGTTAAAATCCGCTCTTCCGTTTTCGCATCGACCGCCGACAGCGCATCGTCTAAAATGAGCAGCTCCGCGTCGATCAGCAGCGCGCGAGCGATCGACAGCCGCTGCTTTTGCCCGCCGGACAGCGAGACGCCGCGCTCACCGATGACCGTCTCGTAGCCGTCCGGGAACTGAAGAATATCCTCGTGAATGTCAGCCAGCTTTGCTGCGTTGACGATTTCCTCCTCGCTCGCCTCCGGCTTGGCAAAGGCGATGTTATTGCGGACAGAGGCAGAAAAAAGAAAATGATCTTGCGGCACATAGCCGATCGCCATCCGCAAGGCAGAAAGCGTATAGCGGCGAATGTCGCGGCCGTCGAAACGAATGTCGCCGTCATAGTTGTCAAACTCGCGCAACAACAGGCGCAGCAGCGTCGTTTTCCCGGCTCCGGTTTTGCCGACGACGCCGAGCGTCGCCCCGCGTTCAAGCCGGAAGCGGACATCGACAAGCGCCGGTTTTGCCTCGCCCGGGTAGGCGAACTGGCGGATGTCATATTCGATGCTCCCTCGCGGCGGGACGGCAAGCGCGCCCGGCATTTCCTTGATCTCGTCGTCTTCAGCGAGCAGCGCCCGCACCCGGTCATATGAAGCGCGCCCGCGCTCGACAATGTTAAACAGCCAGCCAAACGCCAGCATCGGCCAAATGAGCAAGCCAAGGTACGTCGTAAACGACACGAGTTCGCCGATCGTCAACTCGCCGCCAACGACCATCTGACTGCCGAACGCAACAGCAAGAAAAAACGACAGCCCGACAAGCAGCCCGATCGTCGGATCGAAGAGCGCATCAATTTTGGCCACCGCAATGTTTTTCGCTGTGACGTCTTCCGATTGGCGGCGGAACGCTTCCACATCCTTTTCTTCATAGCCGAACGCTTTGATGACGCGGATGCCGCTCATGCTTTCTTGCACTTTATCATTCAGCGACGAAAACGCTTCTTGCGCCGTTAAAAACCGCCGGTGGAGCATCGTCCCATAGCGGCTTGTCGCTATGGCCATCACCGGCAGCGGAAGCAAGCTGACCAACGTCAGCTTCCAGCTGATCGAAAACGCCATCGTCGCCAGCACAAACCCGCCGAGCATCACCGAATCAACGAGCGTTAAAATGCCGCTTCCAGCCGTTTGCTGGATCGCCTGCAAATCGTTGGTGGCATGGGCCATTAAATCGCCGATCCGCTTCCGCTGGTAAAACGCCGGCGCCATTTTCGTAAAATGGGCGTACAGCTCGTTGCGCAGCTGGCGGGCGAGCTTGACAGATGAGCCGAAAATGCAAATGCGCCAAGCGTAGCGGAGCACATAGAGCGCTCCGGCGATGACAGCGAGCGCGGCCATCCAACGAATGAGCACTTCTTTCGTCATCGTGCCGTTTTGCATATGGTCAACTAAAATGCCGATCACTTTCGGCGGGATCGTTTCCAAAAAGGCAACGATCACAAGCAATAGAACACCGGTGATATACGCCTTTTTCTCTTGGCGAAAAAACCAGAACAAATCACGGAACACGCTCATGCAGTCCGCTCCCCCCTTCGTTCAGCTAACGGACAATCGCCATATTATTGTAACAAAACTAGAAAAATTTTGAAATAACATTTTTCCAAAATAAAAAGACACTCTCAATCGAGTGTCCGTTTCGCTTATTTCAGCTGGTTGTTCATCATTTTCATCATTTGATTGATTTTCTTTTGCGACGGGGTCATGCCCATTTGCATCATCATCATGCGGATCATTTGTTCATTGATCGGCGGATTTTTCTTCAAATAATTGATCATCGTTTTGCGGGCGATGAAAAACCCGAGCGCCACACCGGCGATCAGCGCCAGCACACCAACGAGAATCGTGTCCCACATACAGCGATTTTCCTCCTTCTTGTTGTCTCCCTAACAGTGTACTAAACGATGTGCCATTAGACAATATTTCACGGCAAAAATCTTCACGTTACGCGAATTTTCTTCCTTGCGCCGGCGCAGACAGCCAATAGTAGTCGGCAAAATCAGCAGCGACCGCCAAAAACGACGGCGCTAGGTTGGCGAGCGCCCGGCCGATGTCGGCAGCCAACGGCGCGCTGTCACAGACAAGAAGCAGGCGGCGCTTTTGCACGACAAGCAGCGCTTCCTCACCGTCGTCATTTTGCAAAATGAACATGTTGCGCTCTAAATTTTTGCCGACACGCCCGATAAAATATTGCTTTAACCCTAACTCAAGACGCGAAAACGACAACTGTTCGGTAATAAATTCGACTTGCTTGCGGCAAATCGTTTTCAACGGCGCCTTCGCATACTGATGTTCCCGAAGCAATTCGACGACTTTTTCCGTCCGATGGCGGTAGTGCGTCGCCACCTCATCATTTAATAAATATATCCAATAGCGAACCATGCCCCATCCCCCATTTCTGTTCATCTATTTCTATTATAGAAAAGAAAAGGGGAAAAATATGTCTACTAACGGCAATTTTTTTCACTAACATTGTCGATTTTTGTTTACAGGACCAGCCGACACAAATCGATCAAAAAAAAGCCGCCCTTGCGCCGTTGCAAGGGCAGCCTGTTGTCACGGCCGTTTCATTGCTTGCCAAGCAGCGTTTTCACGCGACGGACGACGTTGTCAACGGTAAATCCGTACTCGGCCATGATCGTTTCTCCCGGAGCGGAGGCGCCAAACCGATCGATGGCTAAAATGTCGCCTTCTGCACCGACGTAGCGCTCCCAGCCGAGCGAGGCGCCCATTTCAATGGCCAGCCGCTTCGTCACCGCCGGCGGGATCACTTCATCGCGGTACGCTTTCGGCTGCGCTTCAAAACGATCCCACGATGGCATGCTGACGACGGAAACGTGAATTCCTTCAGCGGCGAGCGCTTCTTGCGCTTTTACCGCCAAGCTGACTTCCGATCCGGTCGCCAAGAGCAGCGCCTCGGGAGCGCCGTTTTTCGCCGGCGAGACGACGTAGGCGCCTTTTTTCACGCCTTCATACGCCAGATCAGCCGTTGTCGAAAGCGTCGGTATGTCTTGGCGCGTCAGAACGAGCGCGGTCGGCTTGTCCGTCGATTCAACTGCCAGCCGCCATGCCGCCGCCGTTTCGTTCGCGTCAGCCGGTCGGATGACTGACAAGTTCGGCATCGCCCTTAAGGAAGCGAGCTGTTCGATCGGCTCGTGCGTCGGGCCGTCCTCGCCGACGGCGATGCTGTCGTGCGTCAACACATACGTGACCGGCAATCCCATGAGCGCTGCTAACCGGATCGCCGGGCGTAAATAGTCAGAGAACACGAAGAACGTGCCGCCGAACACTTTCACCCCACCATGGAGCGCCATGCCGTTTAACGCCGCTCCCATGGCAAATTCACGCACCCCAAACCAAATGTTGCGCCCTTCATAACTGCCCGGCAGGAAATTGCCGCCGCCTTTGATGAGCGTTTTGTTCGAGCTTGCCAAGTCGGCTGAACCGCCAAACAATTGCGGCACCGCTTTGGCGATGGCGTTGATCACTTCCCCGGAAGAGGACCGGGTCGCCAAGCTTTTTCCGGCTTCATACACCGGCAGCGCAGCTTCCCAGCCGTCCGGAAGCTTCCCTTCGATCGCCTGCTTCAGCTGGGCGGCCAGCTCTGGATGCGCCTGCTCGTAAGCAGCCAGCTGTGCGTTCCATTCCGCTTCTTTTTTCGCCCCGGCTTCTTGCACCGTTTCCCGGAAATGGGCATACACTTCTTCCGGCACGTAGAAATCTTCGGCGAACGTCCAGCGGTATGCCTCCTTCGTCAGTTTCGCCTCTTCAGCGCCGAGCGGAGAGCCGTGAACGCCGGATGTGCCCGCTTTTGTCGGCGCGCCGTAACCGATCGTCGTTTTCACTTCAATGAGCGTCGGCCGGTTGAGGTCAGCCCGCGCCTCTTCAAGCGCTTTGGCGATTTCATCAATGTTGTTGCCGTCTTCGACGCGCAAATATTGCCAGCCGTATGCTTGGAAGCGTTGGGCAACGTTTTCTGAGAACGACAAATTCAGTTCCCCGTCTAGGGAGATGTCGTTCGAGTCATACAGGACGATCAAGCGGCCAAGCTGCAAATGGCCAGCGAGTGACGCGGCTTCGCTCGCCACCCCTTCCATTAAATCGCCGTCGCCGCAAATGGCGTACGTATAATGATCGATTATATCAAACCCGTCGCGGTTGTATGTAGCCGCCAAATGCCGTTCGGCCATCGCCATGCCGACTGCCATTGCGATTCCTTGGCCGAGCGGACCAGTCGTCGCTTCCACTCCCGGCGTATGGCCGTATTCCGGATGCCCTGGCGTTTTGCTTCCCCATTGGCGGAACTGCTTCAAGTCGTCCATCGATACGTCGTAGCCGCTTAAATGAAGCAAGCTGTAAAGCAGCATCGACCCGTGTCCCGCTGACAGGACAAACCGGTCGCGGTTAAACCAGTTTGGGTTCGCCGGATTATGGTTCATAAATTTCGTCCAAAGCGTGTACGCCATCGGCGCCGCGCCCATCGGCATGCCGGGGTGCCCGGATTTCGCCTTTTCGATCGCGTCAATCGACAGCGTTCGAATGGTGGTAATCGCTAATTCTTCGATCGAATGCGCCATCGTTTTCCTCCCTTTCATCAACATGGTGTCACTTACTATCATATAGAAAATTGACTTCCTTGTACAACGATATTTTCACTGTCAGAAAAAAACAGGGCGCTCCCGCCCTTCTTGCCCGCCGCTTAATGAAGGCGACGGCGCTGACTTTCCTTCAATTTTTTTGGCGTCACGTCATTGCCGTTCGGGTCGATGACCGTCACCGTATGAAGCATATCGGTCATCGCTTTGCGGAACGCCTGAATGTATTCGCGGCGCAGCTTTGCCTGCTCGATCGTTTCTTCCGCCGACAGGCCGGACGTTTTCGCCTTTTTGGCCAGTTCGTTGATGCGGGCTAATTTTTGTTTCGAAAGCATTGGTTATCTTCTCCCATCTGTCGCATCGCTATTCTGTTTTATCTTATTCGATCGGACAGGCTAATGGCAACGGAGAAACCTTGGCCGTCTTGCGCGGCCTAACGACGTTCCTGTTCGTCCATATACTCTTGATAGCGGCGATGGACAGTCGCTTTGGACGCCGCGTAGCCAAAGCTTCGGAGCGTCGCGGCGATGTCCGCAAACGTCAAGCCGCTCCCGCGCAGGCGGACGATCTCTTCGACCGGAAGCTCGATCCGATCGCGCCCGGCGTTTTCGCCACGGCGCGTTAAGTTCCGCTCCGGACGGTAGCCGCGGGCGATGGCCCGCTGCATGCCGCGCTTAATTTTCGCATTATGTATTTTCCGCTGGTACTCCTCGACGATGGCGATGATCGACAACACCATCTCATCAGCCTCTGACAGCGGCATCTCCCCGCGGTGGCTAGCGCTGTATATTTTCACTCCCCTTTTTTTCAGGCAGTGCAGCACCGCCATGCGCGCATGGCCGCGTCCGAGCCGCGTTTCATCTTGAATGAGCAAGGCGTCGACCGCCCCTTCTTCACAAAGCGCAAGCAGCTCGAGCACCCCGTCACGGTCAGCTTCGTAGCCGCTCGCCTGCTCGGCGATCACTTTAACGACGTCAAAGCCGCACTCTTTGGCTAGCTTCTCCAGTTCGGCGCGCTGCCGTACAAGCGACGTTTCCTGCTCCGTTTTATCCGTGCTGACGCGGCAGTAAATGACCGCCTTCATGGCCAAAGCACATCCCCCCCTTCTTTCTGTTACCGCTTGACAGCCAATGAGCCGTCTTGCTCTGATTTTAACACAGGAATGACGATTTGTTCACCGGCGGTGAGGCGCGCGCTCGGCAAACGATTGACATCGACCACCCAGCGGATAAATTCATCCGGCGACAAGCCGTGCGCCGGCTCATACTGCTTCGCCAACCCCCAAAGCGTATCGCCGGAAGCGACCGTTACCGTCATGTATTCTTTTTTGTCAACCGGGCTGCTGGCATAAACAAACCCCGCCAAAACGAGCGTGAGCAAACATGAAAAAATGAGGTAGTGCAGCAACGTTTTCTTCATCTCCCCCACCCTTTTTTTAGAATATGTGTTCGCTTTTTCTTCATTATAGCCAAGAACGTTTGTTTGCGTCAACAAAAAAATTCGAACTTATGTTTGTTTTTCTATTCCCCCCATGCTATAATGAAAGCAAACGATGTGGCAAGAGGTGTGAAAAGGGATGACGAAACTGTCCAAACGCCAGCAACAAATTTTAGAATTTATCAAACAGGAAGTGAAAACGAAAGGCTATCCCCCGTCAGTAAGGGAAATCGGGGAAGCAGTCGGTTTGGCGTCGAGTTCGACCGTCCACGGCCACCTTGCGCGCCTAGAAAGCAAAGGGTTCATCCGCCGTGACCCGACGAAGCCGCGCGCCATTGAAATTTTGGACAGCGATCTGACGAAAGAAAGAGAAAAAGAGGAGGTCGTTTCCGTGCCGGTGATCGGCAAGGTGACGGCCGGCCAGCCGATCACTGCCGTCGAAAACATCGACGACTATTTCCCGCTGCCGAAACGGCTCGCGGCCGGCGAGGAACAGCTGTTTATGCTTGAAGTGATGGGTGACAGCATGATCGAAGCCGGCATTTTGGACGGCGACTACGTGATCGTCCGCCAGCAGTCGTCGGCCAATAACGGCGACATCGTCGTCGCCATGACGGAGGAAAACGAAGCAACAGTGAAACGGTTTTTCAAAGAAAAAGACCACATCCGCCTGCAGCCGGAAAACGCCCATCTCGAACCGATCATCGTCCGCGACTGCACGATTCTCGGCAAAGTGATCGGCGTCTATCGCCTGATCGACTAAGGGTCCGGCCGGCGCCGCGCGCCATAACAAAAGCTGCCCCGTTTGTCGGGGCAGCTTTTCGATTAGTACAGCTCCATATATTGGTCCAACTCCCATTGATGGACCGTTGTCCGATACATATCCCACTCGATTTCTTTCGCTTCGACGAAATGCTCGAATAAATGTTTGCCGAGCGCTTGGACGATCACCTCGTCCGATTTTAAGTTGTCGAGCGCTTCGATCAGCGTTGCCGGCAAATCGACAATCCCTTCCTCGAGCCGCTCTTCTTTCGTCATGACGTAAATGTTTCGGTCAACCGGCGCTGGAGGAGTGAGCTTGTTGCGAATGCCGTCAAGCCCGGCTGCCAACAGCACAGCCATCGCCAAGTACGGGTTCGCCGCCGGATCGACGCTGCGCACTTCAATGCGCGTGCTCATGCCGCGCGAAGCTGGAATGCGGATAAGCGGGCTGCGGTTGCGCGCCGACCAGGCAACATAACATGGCGCCTCATAGCCCGGAACGAGCCGCTTGTACGAGTTGACCGTCGGGTTGGTCACCGCTGTAAAGTTCGGCGCATGCTTCAGCACGCCGGCGATAAACTGGCGGGCCGTATCGCTCAACTGCAAATCGCCGTTCGGGTCAAAAAAGGCGTTTTCGTTGTTGCGGAACAGCGACAAGTTGCAGTGCATTCCCGAACCGTTAATGCCAAAAATCGGCTTCGGCATAAACGTCGCGTGCAGCCCATGTTTGCGGGCGATCGTTTTAACGACGAGCTTAAACGTTTGAATGTCGTCGCATGCTTTGATGGCATGGGCGTATTTAAAATCGATCTCGTGCTGGCCCGGGGCGACTTCATGGTGCGACGCTTCAATTTCAAAGCCCATCTCCTCAAGCTCAAGCACGATATCGCGCCGGCAGTTTTCCCCTAAGTCGGTCGGCGCCAAGTCGAAGTAGCCGCCGCGGTCGTTCAGTTCCATCGTCGGACGGCCATTTTCATCGAGCTTAAAGAGGAAAAACTCCGGTTCCGCTCCCAAGTTGAACGCCGTAAAGCCGAGCGCTTCCATCTCTTTCAACACGCGCTTTAAATTGTAGCGCGGGCAGCCTTCAAACGGCGTGCCGTCCGCATTGTAAATGTCGCAAATAAAGCGGGCGACTTTTCCTTTTTCCGACGTCCACGGGAAGATGACAAACGTGTCCAAATCCGGATACAAATACATGTCCGATTCTTCGATGCGGACAAACCCCTCGATCGAAGACCCGTCAAACATCATTTTATTATTGAGCGCTTTCTCAAGTTGGCTGATCGGGATTTCGACGTTTTTGATCGTCCCCAAAATATCGGTGAATTGCAGGCGAATGTACTTGACGTTTTCTTCTTTGACGATGCGCATAATGTCTTCGCGCGTATATTTTGCCATGTTGAAACTCCTCCCCGGCTCCGAAATCATTTCCCATCATTAGTGAAAGAAGCGAGCGAGATCTCCTTGGCGAAGCGATGCGCGCTGAAACCGTCCGGCCTGCAGCAGCTCCGTCCGCAAAATCTCGCGCAACTCCTCGTCGGACAGCTTCGGTTTCCCCACTTTTTCGACCTTTTCCGGCTGCTCATGGCGCCCTTCTTGCCGGGCGGCGAAAATTTGCTTGATGCCGGCGAGGTTTACGCCTTGGTCAATCAAGTCTTTAATCTCGAGCAAACGGTCGATGTCGTTGAGTGAAAACAGCCGCCGGTTGCCCTCGGTGCGCGCTGGCGTGACGAGGCCGTGCTCTTCGTAATAGCGGATTTGGCGGGCGGATAGATCCGTCAGCTGCATCACAATCCCAATCGGAAACAATGGCATGGAACGACGAATATGGCTGCTCATGCCAATTCCTCCTCGCTTTTGATACTTTCATTTTACCATAATGTCAAGAAACGAGTCAATCAAGCGTTACATTTTCTCACAAACAAATCAACTGCTGTTCAAGCAAGCGGTGAACGGCTGAACAAACAGCGATTTTCACGTGCGAATACGTCAAGCCGCCTTGAACGTATGCGACATATGGCGGACGCAGCGGCCCATCTGCCGTCAGCTCAATGCTCGCCCCTTGCACGAACGTGCCCGCGGCCATGATCACTTTATCCTCGTAGCCGGGCATCTCGCCTGGGTACGGGGTAAAATGGGCGTTCACCGGGGAAGCCGCTTGAATGGCCTGGCAAAAAGCAACCATTTGCTCCGGGTCGTCAAAACGAACCGA
This sequence comes from Geobacillus subterraneus, assembly GCF_001618685.1. Lineage (GTDB taxonomy): Bacteria > Bacillota > Bacilli > Bacillales > Anoxybacillaceae > Geobacillus > Geobacillus subterraneus. The sequence goes on from NZ_CP014342.1 coordinate 2,017,571, forward strand.
CTGTACGAGATCGGTGCGCTTAGCGTCCCATGCCGGCGACGTCTCAAGCCCTATCCGCTCGAGCAGCGCAGCGGTGAACACCGCCCCTTTGAGCGCCTGTCCGACAACGTGCGGAGCAAGGAAAAACCCTTGGTACATATCAGGAAGGCTGTACAGTGACGGGCCGACTTCGGCGCCGATGCCCGGTGAGGTCATCCGGCAGGCGCACGCGTCGACGTATTTTTGCTTTCCGACGATATAGCCGCCCGTTTTCGCCAAGCCCCCTCCTGGGTTTTTGATCAGCGAGCCAGCCATAAGGTCGGCGCCGACATGGCACGGCTCTTTCTCCTCAACAAACTCGCCGTAGCAGTTGTCGACAAACACGACGACGTCGGGCTTGACCGCCTTCACAAAGGCGATCATCTCAGCGATTTCATCGACCGTAAACGACGGGCGTGTCGCATAGCCGCGCGAACGCTGAATGCCGATCATTTTCGTCCGCTCGTTCATCGCCGCGCGCACCGTTGGAAAATCAACGGCCCCGTCCGCCGTAAGCGGCACGCTCCGATAACGAATGCCAAACTCTTTCAGCGAGCCGACGCCGCTGCCGCGGACGCCGACGATCTCCTCGAGCGTATCGTACGGGGCGCCGGTGATGTAAAGCAATTCATCGCCAGGGCGCAACACGCCAAACAGTGCAATGGCGATCGCGTGCGTGCCGGAAATGATTTGCGGGCGGACAAGGCCGGCTTCCGCACCGAATACGTCCGCGTAAATGCGGTCAAGCGTGTCACGGCCCGCATCGTCATAACCGTAGCCGGTCGACGGGATGAAGTGGCCGTCGCTCACTTGATGGCGGCGGAAACTGTCGAGAACGCGATATTGGTTCTCATCGACACGCTCATCGATCAAGCGATGGATCGGCGCAATTTGTGTTTCAACTTCTTCGATGAAAGCAGCGATTGTTTCTCCGTATCTCCACTGTGTCCAAAACATAGATGAACCCTTTCTACCGTTGAAATGATTGCAGCTCCCCGTAGAGCGGGTGCGTCGGCAGCACGTACCCTTGACACTCGTACGTGCCCCCTTGTTCATTATAATGCCATTCATGCAAAATCGTGTCCGTTTTTAACTGGGCGAGCAATTTTCCTTTCCCGCTCGGAATCGACACGTCATAACGGCTCATTTGCTGTTTCACCGCTTCTTCGATAAAGCGGCGGAGCCGGTCGACATCGGCGGCCGAGAGCGCGCTCATCACGATCGCATCGGTTGTCGTCGGGAGAAATTCCGGCGTTTGCCGGTCGCTTTTATTGTAAACGGTGACGGCCGGAATTGAAGAAGCTCCTAGCTCCGCCAAGAGCCGCGATACGGTGCGCTCATGTTCGGCATAATCCGGATGCGACGAATCGACGACATGAAGCAGCAAATCCGCTTCCTTCACTTCTTCAAGCGTTGAGCGAAACGCAGCGACAAGCGTCGTCGGCAAGTCTTGAATGAATCCGACCGTATCGGTGAGAAGCACCGTATACCCGCACGGCAACACGCACTTGCGCGTAAGCGGATCGAGCGTGGCAAACAGCAAGTTTTCTTCCAATGAGTCGGCGGCCGTCAGCCGGTTAAAGAGCGTCGACTTGCCGGCGTTCGTATAGCCGACAAGCGCCACTTGAAAGGCGCGGTTTTTTTGCCGGCGCTCCCGGTACCGCCCGCGATGCTCGGCGATGCGCCGCAGCTCGCCTTTAATGTCGTCGATGCGGCGGCGAATGTGGCGCCGATCCGTTTCAAGCTTCGTCTCCCCCGGACCGCGCGTGCCGATGCCGCCGCCAAGGCGGGATAGCGCCTCCCCTTGGCCGCTCAGGCGCGGCAGCATGTACTCGAGCTGAGCGAGCTCAACTTGCAGCTTTCCTTCTTTCGAACGGGCGCGTTGGGCAAAGATATCTAAAATGAGCTGTGTCCGGTCAATGACTTTCACTTCGCCAAGCATGTTCGTCAAATTGCGGGCCTGGCTTGGCGACAGTTCGCTGTTGAAGACGATGAGATCCGGTTCGAGCTCCTTGACGAGGGCGGCCAGCTCTTCCGTTTTCCCTTTGCCGATATACGTGGCTGGATGCGGCGCTTCGCGTTTTTGCACAAGTTGAGCCGCCACCTCGCCGTTCGCCGTCGCAACGAGCGAAGCAAGCTCTTCCATTGAATAACGAAACCGCTCGTCATCAACACCGGCGAGTTGGCAGCCGACGATGATCGCTTGTTCGCGGCCCATGACATCCCTTCCTTTCTGACGGACCTTTTTGCCTGCTTTCATCATACCAAATCGGCCGCCCTCCTGCTAGTTCGTTCAAAAAATGATTGATTTTCCGCCGTTTTTGCCCCTACAATGATACAAGAACACCGCACGGAAAGGAACAGCGAGAATGACGTGGGAAGTGTTGAGCATCATCGGGACGATTGCTTTTGCCATCAGCGGGGCGATCGTCGCGATGGAAGAAGAGTACGACTTGCTTGGGGTGTACATTTTAGGGATCGTCACCGCCTTTGGCGGCGGGGCGGTGCGCAATTTGTTGATCGGGGTTCCGGTGTCGGCGCTGTGGGAACAAGGTCCGCTTTTTCTCGTCGCCTTAGCTTCAATGACGATGGTCTATTTATTTCCGAAACAAATGCTCCCGCCATGGAAACGATGGGGCAACTTTTTTGACGCCCTCGGGCTGTCAGCGTTTGCCATCCAAGGAGCACTGTATGCCGCAAAAATGGGGCATCCGTTAAGCGCGGTCATCGTCGCGGCGGTGTTGACCGGCAGCGGCGGCGGCATCATCCGCGACGTATTAGCCGGGAGAAAGCCGCTCGTGCTGCGTGCGGAAATTTACGCCGCTTGGGCGATTTTAGCCGGCATCGCCGTCGGCCTGAAATGGGCGGAATCGCCGATTGAGCTGTATGTGCTGTTTGTGGCGGTCGCTTCGTTGCGCGTTTTGTCGTACACGTACGGCTGGAAACTGCCGCGGCGGGCGGCCGGAGAACAGGCGGGCGGGCAATAATGGGCCAAACCGTTGCAATCGGGCAAGAAGTAAACCGGTAGGCACGAAAGCGAAGCGCCGCGCCATGGTTCTTCGCTTTTTTGCCGCTGTATTCGCTAGGCGCTTTGGCCGCTCCGCACTGCCACCGCCACTCCCGCGACAATGAGCGCCCCGCCCGCCCAAAAGGAAGCGTCAAGCCGCTCATGCAAAAACAGCCAGCCAAAGAGCGAGCCGACAAGCGGCTGAAAAAAGAAAAAGAGCGAGCCAATGCCGGCGTCGATCATCTCCATCCCTTTGTTCCACAAGAAAAACGCGCCCGCCGTTGACACGATGCCAAGGTACAACACCCCCATCACGACGGGCGCATTCCATTGAACGGCCGTCAGCCCTGGACGTTCCACCATCAGCATCGGCGTCATGCCGACAAACGCCGCCAAGATGGCGAATGTGGTAATGGAAAGAACGGTCAAGCGAGCCGACGCCATTTTCACCAGCACCGACAACAGCGCCCAAGTGACCGCCGCGCCGACTAACGCCATATTTCCGGCCAACGTCGACTCCCCGCTGCCCCCGAGGCCGACGATGACGATCACTCCCGCTGCCGCCAACAACAACGCCGCAAGCTTCCGCCATGTGAGCGCTTCACCAAGAAGCCAGCGGGCAAATAAAACGACAAACGCCGGTGTTGAAGCCGTAATGAGCGAAGCGGTATGGGCGTTTGACCATTTCGTGCCGACAAATTGCAACGAAATGGAAATGACATAGCCGATGACGCCGATCGCGATGACCATCGCCCAATCGCGTCCGTGCTTTGGAGGGCGCTCGCGTTTCGCTGCCGCGATCGCGGCAAGCACGATCAAGGCGACACCGTAGCGCAGCCAGACGAGCGTCAGCGGCGGTATGTACTCCAACACGTATTTGCTTACGACATACATCCCGCCCCAAATGCCAGCGGCAAGGGATAAATAGAAGGAAGCGAGAAAGGCTTGCTTCATGACATCGATCCCCTTTGCTTTCTTCTTTCTGCTGCTGACACCAAAAGCGAAGCCGTTATTTCCAGAGATGGCAGCCAAACAAGGTTGTTCTCCATCAGCTACACATCGCTTTCTTCCGGAGGAAACACGGGGGCGAGCGAAACCGTCAAATCCGGTTGCCAAAAAGAAACCAACTCATCGCTTGGCCCGAAAACCGCTCGCTGTTGAAATCGTCCATCTTGCCAGCTGAGCACTTCGATCGTTCGATTGCTGGGGTCTACAATCCAATATTCATGCACACCATATTTTTCGTATAAATAGTATTTCTGGTTTCGATCACGCAAGGCGGTGCTTGGTGACAGCACTTCCACAACGAGATCGGGAGCCCCTTTCATTCGCCGATTCCCGATTTGCTCAACCCGACAAACAACTGATAAATCCGGCTGAACAACCGTTTTCGCCATCCGTTCCGGCTCCTCAGGATCAAGCTGAACATCAAACGGGGCAAGAATGACATGACAGCCACGCGCCTGAAAATACAAAGCCAATGCAAGGTGCAGTTGTCCGACCACATACTGGTGCTCAAACGACGGAGACGCCAATAAATAGGGAACACCATCGATCAGTTCCCAATTTCCTTCCCAATTTTCAATGTCGCGATACGTGTAAAACGGCTTCTCCTTCTGCACTGCGCTTCCCCTTTCACTTGCTTTTCTTTCATCTTATCACATCGCTCCAGTTCCGTCTCATATTTTTATTTTCTCGTCATGACAGAAAAAACAGCGGCCGCCACCGCTGTCGAGTGTGTGTCAAACAAATGTTTTTTCCACGCGTTGCTCTTACTCCCGCTCGATGATCGTGGCCGTCGCCATGCCGTGCCCGATGCAAATCGTCAATAACCCATAGCGGCCTTCCCGCCGCTCCAGCTCATGAACGAGCGACGTCATGAGCTTGACGCCGGTGGCGCCGAGCGGATGGCCGAGCGCGATGGCGCCGCCGTTGACATTCACTTTCGCAAGCGGGGCGCCGATTTCTTTTTGCCAGGCGAGCACGACCGGGGCGAACGCTTCGTTAATTTCAATGAGATCGATGTCCTCGATCGCAAGTCCGGCTTTTTTTAGCACTTGTCTTGTCGCCGGAATGACGCCATCAAGCATATACGTCGGGTCGGAGCCGACGACCGTCTGCGCGATGATGCGCGCTTTCGGCTTCAGTCCAAACCGGCGCGCCGCCTCCCGCTCCATCAGCAAAATGGCGGCCGCCCCGTCGCTCATTTGGCTCGCATTGCCGGCGGTGATGACGCCGTCTTCTTGAAACACCGGCTTGAGCGCGGCGAGCGCTTCCGGCGATGTATCGGCCCGCGGCCCTTCATCATCGGTGACAAGGATTTCGCGGCCATCACGGTCAAGCCCTTTGACCGGGACGATTTCGGCGCGAAACTTCCCTTCGCGCATGGCGGCCAAGGCACGCCGATGGCTTTCGTAGGCGTAAGCGTCAAGCTGTTCGCGCGTCAATCCGTATTTGTTGGCGATCCGCTCCGCCGAGACGCCTTGGTGGATGAATTCATACTTTTCATGAAGCGACGGCGGAATCGTCCGCTCATTGCCGTCGCTTAAAATCGGGACTTTCGTCATGCTTTCGACCCCGGCCGCAATGGTGACATCCATATCGCCGGAGCGGATTTCTTGAGCGGCAAAATGGATCGCCTGCTGCCCGGAGCCGCACATCCGATTGATTTGCACGGCCGGCACTTCGATTGGGAATCCAGCCTCCAACGCCGCGAGCCGGCCGATGTTGTATCCTTGCTCGGCGATCGGCGTCACGCAGCCCATGACGATATCTTCTACCTGTCCTTTTTCTATGCCCGCCCGGCGCACGACTTCATCCAACACCGCCGCGGCCAGATGGACCGGATGAACGTCGCGGAAGACGCCGTTCCGCTTGCCGACCGGCGTTCTGACGGCTTCCACAATCACCGCTTCACGCACCATCTTCCCCTCCTTGTTGATGTTGTCAACGCCACTCCTTGACGGCGCAGCTGCACCGTTGTATCCAACGATGCACCGCGGCGCCGCCAAACGAGCCCGTTTCTGTCCACCTCTCCGTGAGAGGCGCTTGTTCATTTTGTATACGCATAAAACCCTTTCCCTGTTTTCCGCCCTAAATGCCCGGCTTCAACGAGCTTGCGCAAAAGCTGCGGCGCCCGGAAGCGGTCGCCGTACGCCTCGGTCATGTTTTCGCTCACAGACAGGAGCGTATCAAGCCCGACCATGTCAGCGAGCTCAAGCGGCCCCATCGGGTAATTGAGGCCGAGCCGCACCGCTTTATCGATATCCTCAGCAGAAGCGATCCCTTCTTCATACATGCGGATGCATTCAATCATATGGGCGGCGAGCGCCCGCGTTGTGACAAACCCTTGCCGGTCTTTGACGACGACTGTTTCTTTGCCAAGCTCCGCGGACAGGCGGCGGATGGCGTCGACCGTTTCATCGGCCGTCGTTTCGCCTTTGACAATTTCAATGAGCTTCATCACCGGCGCTGGATTGAACCAATGCATGCCGATGACGTTCTCCGGCCGGTTGGTCGCAGCGGCAAGCGCTGTCACGCTCAGCTCCGATGTGTTGGTCGCCAAAATGGCGCCTGGCTTCGTGAGTTCGTCAAGCTTTCGAAACACCTCTTTTTTCAGCGTCAAGTTTTCCGGCGCCGCTTCAATGACGACGTCCGCTTCACGCACCGCTTCCGCCAAATCCGTCGTCGGACGGATGCGGCCGAGCGCCGCCTGCGCCTCTTGTTCGGACAGGTGTCCGGCTTTGACAAAGCGGCGCAAGCTTTTTTCGACCGAAGCGAGCCCGTTTTGCAAGGCCGCTTCGGACACGTCATATAAATGCACCGTTTTTCCCGCCATCGCCGCTGTTTGCGCGATGCCGCTTCCCATCACCCCAGCGCCGATGACCGTCAGTGTCTCAGCCACGATATTCGCCCCCTTACTCGGCTGCGGCATCCGCATAGCGCGCCGCCATCTCATCGCGCAGCTTTCGCTTTAAAAATTTGCCGACGCTCGTTTTTGGGATTTCATCAAGAAAGACGATGTCATCCGGCAGCCACCATTTCGTAAACTGCGGGCGCAAAAAGTCGTACAGCTCCTCTTTCGTGACGCGTTTTCCTTCTTTCAACACGACGCAGGCGATCGGGCGTTCCTGCCATTTCGGATGCGGCACGGCGACGACCGCCGCTTCAAACACCGCCTCATGGGCCATAAGCGCATTTTCCAAATCAACGGACGAAATCCATTCGCCGCCGCTTTTAATGACGTCTTTCGTCCGGTCGACGATTTTGACAAACCCTTCTTCGTCAACGGTGACGACATCGCCGGTATGCAGCCAGCCGTCGCGGAACGCGTCTTTCGTCCGGTCGTCGTTGTAGTATTCGGCGGCAATCCACGGCCCGCGCAAGCAAAGCTCGCCCATTTCCTGGCCGTCCCAACGAACCGGGCCATTTTGGCCGATGACTTTCATTTCGAGTCCCGGAGCGAGCAGCCCTTGCTTGGCGCGAATGTCGAGTTTCTCCTCGTACGACAGCGCGTCTTGATAACTTTTCGGGCGCGAGACGAGCACAAGCGGGCTCGTTTCCGTCATTCCGTAAGCATGGATAAACGGAATGCCGTATTTTTCTTCAAAGGCGCGGATCACTCCTTTCGGCGCAGCCGAACCGCCGCAAATGACGCGCGTCAAGCTCTTTACATCATAGTTTCCTTTCTCCAATTCTTGCAGCAGCCCAAGCCAAATCGTCGGCACACCGGCAGTAATCGTCACCCGCTCAGCGTCAATCAGCTCGGCAAGCACTTTCGGCGTAAACGCCGGCCCCGGCATGACGATCGTTGAGCCGAACCACGTGGCAGCAAACGGCAGCCCCCAGGCGTTGACATGAAACATCGGCACGACCGGCATAATGACATCGCGCTCGCATAGCCCTTGCGTATCGGCCAGTCCTAGCGCCATCGCGTGCAAAACAGTGCTCCGGTGCGTGTAGACGACCCCTTTCGGATTGCCCGTCGTCGCTGACGTATAGCACATACCGGCCGGTTGGTATTCATCGAGGTCTTTGAAGAACGGGAATGTCGGATCGCCTTCAGCAAGCAGCTTCTCATAATGGTACACCGGCGACAGCGTCGTTTCCGGCAGCTCGTCGGCGTCAGTCATGATGATGAAAGCGCGTACGTTCGGAATCTCGTCTTTCACCGCTTCAATGGCCGGCAGCAGATCGTCGTCAATGAGCAAGACGCGGTCATCGGCATGGTTGATGATATAGGCGATATGCTGTGCAGAAAGGCGAATGTTGATCGTATGCAGCACCGCCCCGATGCCCGGAATGGCAAAATACGCTTCCAAATGACGGTGATGGTTCCAGGCGAACGTGCCGACGCGGTCGCCGACTTCCACGCCAAGCTGCTTTAACACGCTTGCAAGCCTGCGCGTCCGCGCGCCGATTTCCTTGTATGTATGGCGGACGACGCCCCCTTTCATGCGGGAGATGACTTGTTTTTTCGGAAAAAACATCTCCGCCCGCTCAAGCATCATCGAAATGTTTAACGGCGTTTTCATCATCGGTTACTCCTCCCCCTTCAACAAATGTGCGTGTTCGTTCACTTGCGGCGCCGCCCCGCCGCTCCATTGTCCATCCAGCCCGTGCGCGGCCGTCCATGCTTCGTTTGACTGCAGCCGGACAAGACGGCGAATCCGGTCACCGGCAAACAGCTGCTTCGCTTCATCCGTTTCGAGCACCGGAGCGAGGCAAGCGTCGACCGTTTCCGCAAACGCGCTCCATTCGGAAAACGTTTTTTCGCGAAACAAAGCGGCAAGTCCTTCATACACTTCTTCCCCGGGCTCGGCCGGCGCCCATTGCGCCTCAATCCATTCCGGATGGCCGACCGCCTCGCAAAACTGGCGCCAAAAGTGCGGTTCGAGCGCTGCTAGGCTTATATAGCGGCCGTCCTTTGTCTCATACAGCTGATAACAGACGACTTCCCCAGCAAGCTCCGCAAGGCCGTTTTTCGGCCCGCCGCCATGCGCAATGGCAAAATGGCCGGCCATCATCGCCGTTAGGCCGTCGACCAAGGAAACATCCAAATAGGCGCCTTTGCCGGTTCGCTCGCGGGCAAACAGCGCTGCCAAAATGCGCTCGGCCGCCGCCATGCCGCCAATAAAATCAGCGAATGTCACCTTCGGATGAACCGGGCGGCCGCTTCGGTCCACAAGCTGCGCCAACAGTCCGGAGACCGCCATATAGTTTAAATCGTGGCTGCCGAGCAGCGAGCGCCCGCTCTGCTGGCCGAAGCCGCTGATCGAGCAGTAGACGACCCGCTCGTTGTTGCGGCGAATATCGCCATAGCTGAGCCCGAGCCGCGCCATCACCCCGGGGCGGAAGCTCTCGATCACCACATCGGCGCGGGCGGCAAGCCGCCGGGCTTGCTCGCGCCCCTCGTCCGTCTTTAAGTCCAAGGCGACGCTTTTCTTGCCGGCGTTGTACGCGGCAAACAGCCGGCCCTCGGCGAACGGGCGCAGCCGATCGCCGGATGGCGGCTCGATTTTGATCACCTCGGCCCCGAGCTGGGCGAGGCGCCAGCTCGCAAACGGGCCGGGCAAGTAATGGGAAAAGTCAAGCACAACGATACGATTCAGCATGAAACGCCCCTCTTTCTACAAGTCTAGCTGCCGGGCGATGATCGTTTTCATCATCTCGTTCGTCCCGGCGTAAATGGCGCTCACCGGAATGTCGCGATAGCGCCGGGCAATCTCGTATTCTTCCATATAGCCGTAGCCGCCGTGCAGCTGCATGGATTCGGCCGCGACGCGCTTCGCCATCTCCGTGATCCACCATTTCGCCATCGACACTTCTGCGACGATTTGTTTTCCCGCCATGTGCTCCTCGATGACGCGGTCGACAAACGTACGCCCGAGGGCGATGTCAGTCGCCATTTCGGCGAGACGGAACTGGACGGTTTGAAACTCGCTCACCCGCCGGCCGAACGCTGAGCGCTGTTTTACGTACTGCTTTGTGAGCGAAAACATCACTTCGGCCGCCGTCTGCGCGGCGATGGCGACAACAAGCCGCTCCTGCTGAAGCTTTTCCATCAAATAGTAAAAACCTTTTCCTTCCTCGCCGAGCAAGTTGCACGCCGGCACTTTCGCGTCTTGGAAAAACAGCTCAGCCGTATCTTGAGCGTGTAGCCCGACTTTCTCGAGCTTCCGCCCGCGCGTAAATCCCGGCGTATCGCGTTCGACAACAAGCAGGCTGATGCCGCGGTGCGGCGGTTTGGCATGCGGGTCGGTTTTGCAGGCGACGATGATCAAATCGGCGTGGATGCCGTTTGTAATAAACGTTTTTTGTCCATTGACGATATAATCATCGCCTTCTTTCACCGCTGTTGTCGAAATGTTCGCCAAATCCGATCCAGCTCCCGGCTCCGTCATGGCGATCGCCGTAATGACCTCGCCGCTGACGCATTTCGGCAGCCATTTTTGCTTTTGTTCTTCCGTTCCGTATGAAGCGATGTACGGCGTCACGATGTCGTTATGCAAGCCGATGCCGACAAGGCTGGAACCGACTTTTTCCAACTCTTCATTGATGACGACCGAATAGGCAAAATCAGCGTTTACTCCCCCGTACTTCTCATCGACCCATGGACAAAGAAAGCCGTTTTCCCCCATTTTCGCCCAAAACGACCGCGGAATGATGCCGCGTTGTTCCCATTCTTCATAATATGGATACGCCTCTTTTTCCAAAAACTTGCGGAACGCCTCGCGAAAAATATGGTGCTCTTCGCGCAAATAGCGGGCTGCCATCCATCATCCCTCTTTTCCGTTCCGTCACTTTTCCGTTGTTCCGCCCGCCGCCTGCTGTTTTAGCCGCTCGCGCAGCAAAAACTTTTGGATTTTGCCGCTCGCGTTGCGCGGCAGGGCGTCGATGAAATAATAGGCACGCGGCCGCTTATACGGGGCGAGGCGGTCGCTCGTTTGGCAAAACCGCTCAAGCTCCTCAGCGGTCAAGCGGTTATCTTTTTTGACAATGAAAGCGACGACTTTTTCCCCCCACAGCTCATCCGGCTCGCCAAGCACGGCGACGTCAAGCACGCCGGGATGCTCGTACAGCACATCCTCCACCTCGCGCGGGTAGACGTTTTCCCCGCCGCTAATGACCATATCATCAACCCGGTCAGCGACGTACAAGTAGCCGTCTTCGTCAACGTAACCGAGGTCGCCGGAATGGTACCAGCCTTTGTACAACGCTTGTTCTGTCGCCTCTTCGCGCTTGTAGTAGCCAGCCATCATGCACGGGCCGCGCATAATGATCTCGCCGACTTCACCCGGCGGCAGCACATTGTCTGGGTCGGACGGCCCGTCTTCCCGCGCGCGGACGACGCGGATTTCATGGTTCAGGCAGGCACGTCCGGCAGAACCGGCTTTTTTCAGCTGTTCGTCTTCCAATAAAAACGTGACCGCCGGTCCCATTTCCGTCATGCCGTACGCCTGCACTAAACCGATGCCGAGCCGCTCTTGACACTGCCTCACAAGCGCCGGGGCCATCGGGGCGGCGCCATACAAGCCGAGGCGGAGCGAAGAAAGGTCGTAATCGCTTACATTTTCCTGCAAGATCATATTCCACATCGTCGGAGCGCCGAACATGAGCGTAATCCGTTCGCGTTCGATCGTCTCGAGAACGAGCTTGGCGTCAAAATGATGCAAAATGATGCTCGCCGCTCCGGCATGCACGCGCGGCAGCAAGCAGCAATGCAGTTCGGCGCAATGAAACAGCGGCGCTGCGGCCAACCCGCGGTCCGTTTCCCGGATGCGCATCACGCCATGGCAAATGACGCTTTGCTCGATCATGTCGCGGTGCCGGTGCATCACCCCTTTGGGCCTCCCGGTCGTTCCGCTTGTGTACATAATGGCGTAAAGATCGCTCTCTTCCACATGCACGCGCGGCGCTGCCGCTGAAACCCGGGCAGCTTCTTCGTGAGCGCTTTTGGCAAACGGCGGTGGATCGCCATCAATCGACCAAAATGCCACATGCGGAAAACGGCTGTGAATCGCGGCGAGCTGCGGTTCGACCGCCCGTTCAAATACGACGATTTTCGGTTCGGCGTCCGTCAAAATATAGGCGATTTCTTCCGCTTTCAGCCGAAAATTGATCGGATTGAACACCGCGCCGATTTTGGCGCAGGCAAACAGGGCGGTGGCGAGTTCGAGCGTGTTGTACAGCACCGTCGAGATGCGGTCCCCTTTGCGGACGCCGGCTTCAAGAAAAGCGTTCGCCCATCGGTTCACTTCCCGCTCCCATTCGGCGTACGTATAGCGGCGTCCGGTCGCCACCTCAACGACCGCCTCGCGTGTCGGAAATTTTCTCACTGTTTGAGAAAACATCTCCCCAATCGTTACGTACAAGCGCGTTTCCCCCTTTTTTCCAAATGGACAGAGGGCAAGAAGATTGATTCGACAGACAATTCAGATCATTTGGCGCATGCGCCCTCGTTGTTTATGTATTCGCCCTTTTTCGTGACATTCCTCTTTTGCCTCCAAAAAAAAGAAAGGGAGGCTTCCCTTTCTTTTTTAAGAGTAGATGGCTAAATCGCGGTCGCGGATCGTCATCAGCTCCTTTTTGTCGTAGCGCCCTTCATGAAGAAGACGAACCGCCTGCTTGCGGATCGCTTTTTCGATCAAGTTGCGGACGTAGCGGCCGTTGCTGAACTTCAGCCGGCCCGCGGCCTCGAGCGTCCCCTCTAAATGGACGTACAGCTTCCGTTCCGCCTCCGGCGTCATTTCGTACTCACGCTCGCGCAACATTTGCTTAGCGATTTGCACAAGCTCCTCGACCGTATAATCGGGAAACTCAATCGTCAACGGAAAACGCGACGGCAAGCCGGGGTTTAATGACAAAAAATAATCCATTTCCTTCGGATAACCGGCTAAAATGACGACTAAATCGTCACAGTAATCTTCCATCCCTTTGACGAGCGTATCGATCGCTTCTTTGCCGAAATCTTTTTCGCCGCCGCGGGCGAGCGAATACGCTTCATCGATAAACAATACACCGCCGCGCGCTTTTTTGATCAAGTCGCGCGTTTTGCTTGCCGTATGCCCGATATATTCCCCGACTAAATCAGCCCGCTCGGCCTCAATGAAATGCCCTTTCGACAGCACGTTCATTTCAAAAAACAGTTTGCCGAGCAGACGCGCCACCGTCGTTTTCCCTGTTCCGGGATTTCCTTTAAAAATCATATGAAGTGCTTGGCGGTTCGCTTTCAAGCCGTTTTCTTTGCGCATCCGGCTAATGTACAGCCAGGCATAAATTTCCTTAACGATTTTTTTGACATGATCGAGCCCGATCAGTTGGTCGAGCTCTTTTTGAATATTGCGAAGCGCCTGATGTTCTTCGCCATCAAGCCAGTCATTCCGCTCTTCTTTCACTAAGTGATTCACCGTTTTCGAATTCAACACAATATTAATTTGCCCTTTCGCTTTGTTCATCGTCACCTCTGACAAGGGGCGTCACCTCGCTTCCCGTTTTTGCCATCCACACCCATTCCGATTTGGCTGTCGACGCCTCGCCTTTTCCCTATTAGTATACGTACGCCGCCGCCAATCCGTGACAATCGCCCAAACGAACAGCCGGCCGGCTGATCTTAGCACGGAAAAGTTTGTATATTTTTATTCAAATCGGCGGCCGTTTACGCATCGGAAATAAAAAAGCGACGTGAGCTGGGGCGGGAAGGGCGGAGCGAGAAATGCAGAAAAAAGACGCCCCCCCTAAGGAGAGCGTCTCTTTTCTCGGCGGCTTATGTACCGGCGGCATCATTGCTCGGTTTCAAACTGGATGTTCCGCTCCGGCGCAAACGTCGAAATCGCATGTTTGTAGATGAGCTGCTGTTTTCCTTGCACTTCGAGCAACACGGTGAAGTTGTCAAAGCCTTTAATGTACCCGCGCAGCTGGAAGCCGTTCAATAAGAACACAGTTACTTGGATGCTTTCTTTGCGCAGCTGGTTTAAAAACTGGTCTTGAATGTTGATCGTATTTTTCATGGAACGTCCTCCTCTTTTCTCTCTAAGGATATGGTTATATATTCGCTTCGAGTTGAAGCTTTCCTGCTATGTAGTGAAAAATTTCCTCCACCTTGGCGGCGAACTGTTCGGGGTCCGTCATGTCAAACCATCTAACCGGCATTTGGTTGCGAAACCATGTCAGCTGCCGTTTCGCATAGCGGCGTGAATTTTGTTTCAGCTGCTCGATCGCTTCGTCGAGGGAGACGCGGCCGTCAAAATAGTCGTACAGCTCTTTGTAGCCGATCGCCTGCACCGCCTGACAATCGCGCAAGCCGCGGTCGTACAGCGACTTCACCTCTTCCATCAGCCCCCCGGCGATCATCTCGTCGACCCGTTCATTAATGCGGCGGTAAAGCACGTTCCGCTCCGCCGTCAATCCGATGATGGCCGTTTCGTATAAAAGCTGCCGCTGCTGCCCCCGCTGCCACTCACTGAACGGTTTCCCGGTGCAATGATACACTTCGAGCGCACGAATGACGCGGCGGATGTTGTGCGGATGGATGCGCGCTGCGCTTTCCGGATCAACCGTCTCAAGCTGCCTGTAAAGCACTTCCGCCCCTTGCTCGGCTGCCAGCTGTTTAAGCGCTCGGCGATATGCTTCATCGGAAGGGGCATCGGAAAATTGGTAATCGTAAATGGCGGCTTGAATGTACAGCCCGGTGCCGCCGACGATGATCGGCAGCCGGCCGCGCGCGGAAATATCGGCAATAAGCGCACGGGCGAGCCGCTGAAATTCGACGACGGAAAACGGTTCGCACGGCTCTTTAATGTCGAGCAAATGGTGCGGAACCCCTTCCATTTCATCCGGCTTCACTTTCGCGGTGCCGATGTCCATTCCTTTATAAATTTGCATCGAATCGCCGCTGATGATTTCCCCGCCCAGCTTTTTCGCCAACGCGATGCCGAGCTTCGTTTTGCCGACTGCCGTCGGTCCGACGATGACAACGACTTTTTCTGCCATGGTGTGCCACTGCTTTCTGTTGCTAAACTCGTATCAAACACCATTATACATAAAAACGGCAACGCATGAAACAATTTCTTTCCTACGTTTTCGCCATCCGCCCGCCGTTTTATACATAGCAACGCGAAAAATTGCCGTCCGTTCCTTTCGCCGCGCCGAACGGGGCAAAAAAAATGAACGCCGTCAGAGGCGTTCATCATCAGAGCGAAAATTTGCCGACAATCGCCTGCAAATCATCAGCCATTTTCGACAGCGATGCAGCGGAAGCTGAAATTTCTTCCATTGATGCCAGCTGTTCCTCGGTCGCCGCCGATACTTCCTGCGTGCCGGCCGATGTCGATTCGGCGACGTCAGCAACAAGCCGAACGGAACGTACGATTTGTTCCGAGGAAGCGGCCATCTCGCCAACCGAAGCCGATACGTCGCGAATTTGCGCGGCCACTCCGTCAACGGCGGCGCGGATTTGAGCAAACGTCTCGCCCGAAGCGCGGATGACTCCCGTTCCGGCTGTCACTTCATTGACGACCGATTCCATCGATTGGACGGCATGAGCCGTTTCTTCTTGAATGGCAGCGATCAATTCTGCGATTTGCCGCGCCGATTCGGCCGATTGCTCCGCCAGCTTCCGCACTTCATCGGCGACGACGGCGAAGCCGCGCCCGTGCTCGCCGGCGCGTGCGGCCTCAATGGCGGCGTTTAAGGCGAGCAAGTTCGTCTGCGCCGCAATGTTGCGAATCGCCTCAATAATCGAGCCGATTTGCTCAGAACGGCGGCCGAGCCCTTTAATCACTTCGGCCAGCTGTTCGACCGTGTCGTTCACCTTGTTCATTTGCGCGACGCTCGCCTCGATCGTTTGTCCGCCGTCCGCGGCTTGTTTCGATGTTTCAGCGGCGATAGCCGCGACGCGTTGCGCGCGCTCGGAGATTTGCCCGATTTGTTCGGACATGGAGTCGACGGCGGCCGATGTTTCTTCGACGCTTTGCATTTGCTTGTCCACACCGGAAGCAACGCCTTGAATCGTCATGGCGATTTGCTCGGTCGCTTTGCTCGTTTGTTCGGCGCTCGCCGCCAGCTCTTCTGAGGAAGCGGCGACTTGTTCGGCATTTTGCGCCACTTCATGCAGCACGCCGCGCAAGTTTTTCGCCATTTGTTCAAACGAAGCGGCAAGTTCACCGATTTCATCGCGGTTGCGCACGCCGGTTTTCGTCTCGGTCAAATCGCCGGCGGCAATCCGCTTCGCTGCCTCTGACAGAGCAAGCAGCGGGCGGGAAAGCGAACGGCTGATGTAATAGCTGACGATCGCCCCGGCCGCTACCGCCAACACACCGACAATGACGATAAGCCGGCGAACGGCGGCGGCTGATGCGCTCGCGTCATGGCTCGCTTGGTCTACTTCCTGTTGCTGCAAGGCAACGAACTCGTTAATTTTTTGATCAAATTGGGTCGTTATGTCGCGCCCGGTTGTCATGACGAGCGCGGTATATTGCTCCGGTTTGTTTTGATCCTTCAATTCAAACGCTTTTTGGCCGAGCGCGTAAAACTGTTGCTCAAGCAAATCGAGATCAGCCAGCAGCTGTTTCGTTGTTTCTTGCGTTAACGAAACTGCGAGCTTTTCGCTTGTTTTTTTGTACTCCTCATGCGCCTTTTCAAAGTTTTCCCGCGACGTCTCGTCACCGGTCAACAAATAGCCGCGCATGCTGCCGACTTGGCGGCGGACGAGCACTTCAAGCTGTTTCGCATTTGCGAGTTTGGGCATGCGATTGTCGGTAACGTCCGTGTATGTACGGTCAAGCGTTGAAATCTCGTAATAAGCGAAACCGACCAGCAGCACAATTAACACGTAGACGAGACCGAAGCCAGCGAGCAGTTTTTTGCGAACGGTCATCTTCATCGATACATCCCCCGTTTTTGTAATGAAATCAGTCGTTCCACTTATATTATCGGATGATAGCCGCCGATGTTTAGCCATTTTTTGACGGACGTGCCGCGGCGGCAGCATTCCTCCTTCGACCGACTTTATGTCGTCCCCTCCGGCTGCCACGTGTTTCGGCTGGCTTCCGCTTCATCGCGGATAAAAAAGGAGGTAATGAGCGCGATGATGCTGCCAATTAAGCCAAATAAAAACAGGTGGCGAATGCCGGTCATAAATGTCGGCGCCTGCGCCAAAAACGCCCCCATCACCGTGACGCCGATCGCCGTGCCGATATTGCGGCAAAACATAAAAAAGGAAGTTGCAATCCCCTTTTCGTGGGCATCGGCCAATTGCTGCGAGCCGATGACGCCAACGGTCGACGTCAAGCCGAACGATAGCCCTTGCAAAAACATGATGAAAAAGACGTACCAAAACCCATGGCTTTCATTAAGCAAGGCGAGGAAAAGGCCGGAAGCGACAAGCAGCACGTTGCCGATGATCAGAAGCGGGCGGTAGCCATAGCGCAAAATCCACTTCCCCGCTGGCACGGCGGCGATCATCCAGCCGACAGACGAGCCAAGCAAAGCAACACCGCTCATAAACACGGACAAGTGGGCGACATTTTGCAAAAAGAGCGGGATGTAGCTTGACGTCCCAAACAAGGCGACACAGCTGACAAAGCCATTAATGTTCATCCATTTAAGCGTCCGATGATGGACAAGCGACAGCGGCACAAGCGGAGATGGCTGCCGTTTTTCGAAATAATAAAAGGCGACAAGCAACAACGCCCCGACCGCACCGTACCACCATTGCCCCCGTTCAACGACCGTCACAAGCAAAAGCAGGCTGATCGCCGCCGCAAACAGCGCCGCGCCCATATAGTCGACCGCCGCCCGCTTCGGTTCATACACTTCTTTATACGGAAGCAGCGTCAAAAGCGAGAGCAAGCAAATCGGAATGTTGACATAAAAAACCCAGCGCCATGTCGCATACTCGACAAACAGCGAACCTAAAAGCGGCGCCAACACGGCAGAAAGTCCCCACATGGCCGTAAAAAATGCTTGGATTTTTCCACGCTTTTCCACGGGGAACAAATCGCCGGCGATAATTGCCGGAAACGGCATCATAAATCCGGCCCCCACCCCTTGCAAGGCGCGGAATAAAACAAGCTGCACCATGTTTTGCGACAACCCGCAAAGAAGTGAGCCGATTAGAAATAAAATAATGCCAAAGCTGAATACTTTTTTGCGGCCGAATAAGTCCGACAGGCGACCGGCAATCGGCGACAGGACGGTGGTCGTAATCATGTACGATGCAAACGTCCACGCATACAGGGAAAATTCCCCAAGCTCTTTGGCGATGATCGGCATCGTCGTGTTCATAATCGTCGTATCCATAGACGCGACGAGCATCGCCAGCACGATGCTGATCATGACCGACAGGCGGCTGTTCATACCAATGACCTCCTTTTTTAAGTAAGCTACGAATATTTTATTTTACATGATAAAAAATGATGGCACCAAATGATATGCGTTGAACATCCGAATCATTTGTATTCGTTGTCGAATTTTGTTACCCTGTAAATGGAAATCCCCAAAACTGCTAACCTGACTCCCATCATATCATCGCGCCAGTAAGGAGGAGAGAGATGAAAAAAACGACGATTGTCTTTTCGATTTCGATTGTGATTGCCATTGCGTTTATTATTTGGGGGATGATTCCGGAATCTTTATGGCCGCGCTACAATTTAAATGCGGTCAGCAGCGCGGTACACACGTTTCTAATCGATAAATTCGGCTGGTTTTATTTGCTCAGCGCTTCGTTGTTTTTAGCGTTTTGTTTGTTTCTCATTTTTTCCCGCTACGGAAATATCCGTCTTGGCCGCGACGGAGAAAAACCGGAATACAGCTATATGACATGGTTTGCCATGCTGTTCAGCGCCGGAATGGGAATCGGGTTAGTGTTTTGGGGAGTGGCCGAACCGATGTCCCACTATTACACGCCGCCAACAGGGGAAGGGGCGACAGCGGAAGCGGCCCGTCTGGCGATGCGCTACTCGTTTTTCCATTGGGGGCTGCATCCATGGGCGATCTACGGTGTCCTGGCCTTGGCGCTCGCTTACTTCCAGTTTCGCAAACGGGAGGCCGGTGTTGTTAGCCGCACGCTGCGCCCGCTGTTTGGCGCACGCACAGAAGGCGGCCTCGGGGTAGCCATTGATACATTAGCCGTCTACGCAACCGTGTTTGGCGTCGCCACTTCGTTAGGGCTGGGAGCCATTCAAATTAGCGGGGGATTGCATCAGCTGTTTCCCCGTATTTCAAACAGCTTTTCGACGCAGCTGCTCATCATTGTCGTAGTCACTGTCTTGTTTATGCTCTCAGCGCAAACCGGCCTTAACAAAGGCATAAAATGGCTGAGCAACTTAAATATTGCGCTCGCGTTGCTGCTCATGGTTTTCATGCTGTTTGCCGGGCCGACGAATTTTATCATGGATGTGTTCACAGCAACGATCGGGACGTACTTGCAAAACCTCCCGTCGATGAGTTTCCGGCTGAACCCGTTTGAACAAAATGATTGGCCGAAAGTGTGGACCATTTTTTATTGGGCGTGGTGGATCGCGTGGGCGCCGTTTGTCGGGACGTTCATCGCCCGCATTTCCCGCGGGCGCACGATCCGTGAATTTATGATCGGCGTTTTGGCAGTTCCAACGATTTTCAGTGCTCTCTGGTTTTCTGTTTTTGGCGGTTCGGCCCTTTATCTCGAACAGTTCCGACATGCCGGCATTGGCGAAGTGATGAATGAAAAAGGGATAGAAACAGCCTTGTTCTTTACATTCGAACATTTCCCGCTCGCTACATTGCTTTCGGGAATCGCCATTTTGCTCATTTGCACGTTTTTTGTCACATCGGCCGACTCGGCGACGTTTGTGCTTGGGATGCAGACGACCAACGGCAGCTTAAACCCGCCAAACTCGGTCAAATTCGTCTGGGGCATTGTCCAATCAGCGACAGCGGCCATCCTTCTGTTCGTCGGCGGACTTGAATCGCTGCAGACAGCATCTATTATCGCCGCGTTCCCATTTGCGATCATCATGATTTTGATCGTTCTGGCCCTTATCCGCTCCTTCCAGCAAGAAACAGCGCGAAAAGCGCAAAAACCTGTCGAATAATGACTAAAGGTGTCCCGCTTTTAAGGACACCTTTTCTTATTTATATACCTAATGATTGTCAAACGCTATCATTCACACCGCCCTCCTGATGGGCAGCTACGGCAAAGGTCATGCATCGAAAGCACAAGAAAAAGGCTGCCCGCCAAAACCACAAAGCGCTTTATGCGAGCAGCCTTCCGCCGCATTCGGTTATGTGTTTAGGCGACAGGCAAAACGCCCATCCCCCATTCCGTTAGTTAAGCACCCGAACCGCTTTTACAAACCGCGTTTTCCAATACGAGGAAGTGAGCGATGAATACGTAACGCCTAACGAAACAGTCGCATTGATCATTTGCCCGTTGCCGGCATAAATGCCGACGTGGTTGATCGTGCCGTTCGAATCGGTGTCAAAAAAGACGAGATCGCCTTTTTGCAATTGGTTAAACGACACCGTTCTTCCGGCTTGCGCTTGGGCCGATGATGTGCGCGGCAGCGAAATGCCCGCCTCGCTAAAGACGCGCATCGTAAACGAAGAGCAGTCAAACACATCGGTGCGCGATGGGCTCGCCCCGTACAAATATCTCGCCCCTAAATATTTTTCACCGATTTCGATGATTCGGTCGGCAAGTGAAGCGGACGATTCAGCCGCAACCGGCTTGACGGCCGATACGCTTTGCTCGGCGCGGACAGCGGTTGCTCCGCCCGCCACTTTAATGGCTTGGCCGATGCGAATCACGTTCGGGTTCGTAATTTGCGGGTTAAGCGCCAACAGACGGTCGACGGTCGTTTGAAACTTGTTGGCAATCCCCGACAATGTGTCCCCTTTTTGGACGATGTACTGGCCGTTCACAGCCGCGGCCGCCGGCTGCACAGTATATGTATTTGTGCTTGCCTGTCCGCCCGTTACTTGGAGCGCTTGTCCGGCGCGGATAAAGTTCGGATCGGCAATGCTTGGATTCAGCTTGAGCAACGCGTCTACCGTTGTGCCAAACTTCCGGGCAATTCCGCTTAACGTGTCGCCGGGCTGAACGGTGTATGTATTGGAAACGGCTTGTTCGCTCTCGCTTTGTTCATCGATTTGCAATACTTGACCTGGAAAAATGAGATCAGAAGATAAATGGTTTTGTTGTTTTAATCGATCAACGGTCGTATCATATTTCTTCGCAATTCCCGAGAGCGTATCGCCTTTTTGCACCGTATAGCTCGCGGCTGAAGCGGCATGGCCGGCTAATAACGATCCGATCAATGTTCCGGTAAATAGAAGTGTTTTTTTCATGCTGCATCCCCCTATGACATCAATTTGACATTCCTCTATTTCTTTAGGTAAATTTCGCTATCACTCTACAAAATTCGCCATGTATTCCTGCACATGAGCCATTATAGTAAAATAAAAACAAGACGTCTGTAACAAGAAGAATAAAAGTAGATTACAAAATGATTACAAAAAAAGCTCCCTTGTCACAAAGGGAGCGTCATTTACATTACCCGTTTAAATAACTTTTCAATTTCATAGGTTGAAAAATGCACGATGATGGGCCGGCCGTGCGGGCAAGTGAACGGGTCGGTTGTCTTCCGCAACGCTTCGAGCAAAACGAAGATTTCATCGTTGCGCAAATGTTGGTTCGCTTTAATGGCGCGCTTGCAGCTCATCATGATGGCGGCTTGCTCGCGCAGCTGCTTGATATCGACCGTTTTGGCCGCCAGTACGTGTTCAATCATTTCCTCGATGATTTCTTTTTCTTTCCCTTTCGGAAACCACACAGGATGGGAGCGAACGAGAAACGCCCGTAGGCCGAACGGTTCAAGAAATACGCCGCAGCGGGCGAGTTCGTCGCGGCAGGCGGCGATTCGCTCGTATTCATCGGCCGGGTATTCAAACGTCAGCGGAACGAGCAGCTCTTGCACCTCATTGGTCACTTCACCAAGTTTTTCCCGGAAATATTCGTAGTTGACCCGTTCTTGCGCCGCATGCTGATCGATCATATAGAGCCCGTGTTCATTCTCAGCCAAAATATACGTGCCGTGCAGCTGACCGATTGGATAAAGCGGCGGGAGGCGGTCGGCCGCCGGTTTCCCGTCGGCCCGTCCGGTATCCGGCAGGTGCGCCGCCGGTTTTTCCCCGGCCTCGGCAGCCGGCTTCGGCTCGGCCATAAACGCGTCATCAGCACCCGCCTTTTTTTCTGAAATTATCGGCGCCGCCGCTTCTTCCCATCGGGCAGGCGCATCGGCTTGGGCGGCGGCGGGAGGCGGGCCAAGCGTTTCTTTGCCGGCTAAAGGCGCTGCTGCGGTCACATCGCTCGTTTCCCCCGCTTTTCCGTCGAGCGGGGCGGCTGGTTCATGAACGCGGTGGGCCAATGTCCAGGCCGCTTGCTCCGCCTTCGCTTTGGCCGTTTTGCTGTCGGCAGATACGGATGGAATGAGCGTCCGTCGGCGGAACGCTTGGCGGATTGCAGCGGTGACGAGCTCGTTTAACTCGGCTTCTTTGCTGAAGCGGACCTCGAGTTTCGCTGGATGGACGTTCACATCCACGAGCACCGGATCCATGTCAATCGCGAGAAATACAATCGGATAGCGGCCGATCGGCAACAACGTATGGTAGCCGGCCTCAATCGCCTTCATCAGCGGCATGTTGCGCACGTAGCGCCCGTTGACAATGAGCGATATATAATTGCGCGAAGCGCGCGTCACTTCCGGCAAGGAAACATAGCCGCGAACAGTAAAATCGAGCGACTCCGCCTCAAGCGGTATCATTTGCTTCGCCGTTTCCATGCCGTAAATGGCGGCGAGCACATGCCGGACATCACCGCTTCCGTTTGTCGCAAGCAACGTTTTGCCGTGATGGCGAAGCCGGAACGACACGTCCGGATGAGCAAGCGCTAACCGGTTGACGACATCGGCCGCATGACCGAGCTCAGTATGGATCGTTTTCATATATTTCAGCCTTGCCGGGGTGTTGAAAAATAAGTTGGACACCGTGATGTCCGTTCCTTTGCGCCCGGCTGCCCGTTCGCAAGATATGAGCGCACCGCCTTGTAACACAAGCTTCGTCCCCGGGCCGCGTCCAGTGCTGGTCACCAGCTCCACTTCGGACACCGAGGCAATGCTCGGCAGCGCCTCACCGCGAAAGCCAAGCGTGCGAATGCGGAACAAATCGTGTTCGTCTTGAATTTTGCTTGTCGCATGCCGTTCAAAAGCGAGAAGACAGTCATCCTCTTCCATTCCGTCACCGTTGTCAATAATGCGGATTTTCGTCATCCCGGCTTCCTCGAGTTCAATGTCAATCACCGTGCTATGGGCGTCGATGGCGTTCTCGACGAGCTCTTTCACCACCGAAGCCGGCCGTTCGACCACTTCGCCAGCGGCGATTTTGTTCGCTAGCTGATCGTCGAGCTTGCGAATGCGTCCCATCGCCCCACCTCCGTTATTTAAGCAGTTTTTGCAGTTCATACAGCTTGTTTAACGCCTCAAGCGGCGTCATCTCAAGCAAATTGACTTCCTTAAGCGCCGCGAGCGCCTTTTTCTCTTTGCCGGACAAGTGCGGCTCGGCAGGCGCCGGGACGAAGTCGGGAAACATGCTCAACTGTTCAAAGGCCGCTTCGTTTACTGCGTCTGCTCTATCTCCCGCTTCCTGCCTAGCGCTTCGCTCGTCAGCGCGGCCGGCGGCCGATTTCGCATTTGATTCCAACCCGCGCGGCGGCCGGAGCGCTTCTTTTGTGGCCGCACCATTCTCCGGCCCGGTTTCAAGCCCGTGCGCAAGGGCGCTGTTTCCAGCCGCTTGCTCGAGCTTGGCTAAAATATCGCGGGCTCGTTCGATGAGCGGAGCAGGCAGC
Organism: Geobacillus subterraneus; assembly: GCF_001618685.1. Taxonomy (GTDB): domain Bacteria; phylum Bacillota; class Bacilli; order Bacillales; family Anoxybacillaceae; genus Geobacillus; species Geobacillus subterraneus. Next base: position 2,041,477 of record NZ_CP014342.1, read on the forward strand.
CCGGCCAATTCGGCGACATGGATGCCGTAGCTGCGGTCAGCTGGTCCGTCGGCGATTTGGTGCAAAAAGACGACCTTGCCGTTTTCTTCGACGGCGCGGGCATGGACGTTGCACAGCCGCTCGAGCGAGCCTTCTAACGCGGTCAGCTCATGGTAGTGCGTGCTGAACAACGTTTTCGCGCCGATATAGTCGTGAATGTATTCGATCATCGCTTGCGCGAGTGCCATGCCGTCATACGTCGATGTGCCGCGCCCGATTTCATCGAACAAAATGAGGCTGTTTTGCGTCGCGTAGGCGATGGCGCGGCGCGCCTCGAGCATTTCGACCATAAACGTGCTTTGACCGGCCGACAAATCGTCAGCAGCGCCGATGCGGGTAAACACTTGATCGAAAATCGGCAGCACCGCTTGCTCCGCCGGGACGAAGCAACCGATTTGCGCCATGATGGCGGTGAGCGCCACTTGCCGCATGTACGTGCTTTTCCCGGCCATGTTCGGCCCGGTGATCAGCAGCATTTCCCGCTTGCGGTTCATATAGCAGTCGTTCGGCACGTATGTTTGCGCGCCGAGCACTTTTTCGACAACCGGGTGGCGGCCGCCTTGAATGGCCAAGACGCGATCGGCGGAAAATTGCGGGCGCACGTAGCGCCGCTCATCGCTCACCGTCGCCAGCGACTGAAGCACATCAAGCTCAGCGACCGCCTTAGCCAGCTTTTGCAGGCGCGGAATATATCCTTTCACCTGCTCGCGAATGGCGACAAACAGCTCATATTCGAGCTCTACACTTTTTTCTTCCGCTTCTAAAATGAGCGCCTCTTTTTCTTTCAACTCAGCGGTAATAAAACGCTCGGCGTTGGCGAGCGTCTGCTTCCGCTCATAGCGTCCTTCCGGAATGAGCGGAAGGTTCGGCTTCGTCACTTCAATATAATAGCCGAATACGCGGTTGTAACCGACTTTGAGCGATTTAATGCCGGTCGCTTCCCGCTCTTTCGCCTCCAGTTCGGCGATCCACGCTTTGCCGTTGCGGCTTGCGTCGCGATAGCGGTCAAGCTGCTCATCATACCCGTCTTTAATGATGTTTCCTTCCTTCACGGAAAGCGGCGGCTGTTCTTGAATGGCGCACTCAAGCAAAGCGACAAGCTCTTCGCACGGGTCCAGGCGCCCAGCCAGCTCGTCCGCTTCGGCAAGCGGCAGGCTGTCCACCGTCTGGCGAAGCGCTGGCACTTGAACGAGCGATTTTTTCAGCTGCACGAGATCGCGGGCGTTGGCGTTGCCGTAGGCGATGCGGCCGACGAGCCGCTCGATGTCATAGACGCCGCGCAGCTTGTCGCGCAGTTCGTGCCGTTCAAAATAGGACGTTTTCAATGTTTCTACGAAATCGAGGCGCCGTTCAATGGCACGCTGGTCAATGAGCGGCCGGTCAAGCCATTGCTTCAAGAGCCGGCCTCCCATGGCTGTCACCGTCTCATCGAGCAGCCATAGAAGCGATCCTTTCCTCCCTTTTGACCGCACCGTTTCCACTAACTCTAAGTGCAGCTTCGAATGCCGGTCCATTTTCATATACTGATCGACCTGGTACAGCTCAGCCGGCTGCAAATGGTCAAGCTGCCGTTTTTGCGTGCGGACGAAGTAATGGAGCAGGCGGGCGACCGTCGCCCGCAGCTTTTCTTGCGTCACATGGCCGGCGACGACGCTCCATTCGTCCCGCAGCGATGTTTCGTCTTCGTACGAGACGGCCGCTCCGTACCGTTCTTTCAGCTCGCGCACCCACTCCTCGGCACTGTCAGAGCCGATGACGATTTCCCGCGCCCCGATGGCGTGCAGCTCGTTTATCGTCTCCTCCCATGAAGAAAGGAGCGTCAACCGGACTTCGCCGGTCGATAAATCCGCGTAAGCCAATCCGTATGTACCGTCAGCAAACGGCGTCAGCGTCGCTAAATAATGGTTTTCTTTCTCGATGAGCCCTTTGCCTTCCATGAGCGTGCCCGGAGTAACTAGCTGAACGACTTCGCGGCGCACGACGCCTTTTGCTGTTTTCGGATCTTCCACTTGTTCGCAAATAGCGACTTTGTAGCCTTTTTCCACGAGTTGTTCAATATAGCCTTGCGCCGAATGGTACGGCACCCCGCACATCGGCACCCGCTCATCGCCGCCTCCGTCGCGGCTTGTCAATGTAATTTCTAACTCTTGCGCCGCCTTTATAGCGTCATCAAAAAACATTTCATAAAAGTCACCGAGCCGAAAAAACAAAAACGCGTCCGGATATTGCGCTTTAATATGCAAATATTGCTGGATCATCGGTGTATACGATGGCATTATTTCTCCCCAACCTTTTCGGCCAACAGACCGTTGATTGCGCTACTATTATAACAAGCGGCAAAAGAAAAAACTAGGAAAGAAATTTCCTAGTTTTACTCTTCTTCGCCGAGCAACAGGTCCGGGCTTAAATCTTCCAATTCTTCGTCAAGGTCGTCGTCATCGCAAAAATCGTCGTCTTTGCCGCACCCTTCTGGGTTGATGGCGACACACACTTTCGTTTCGCCGATCACTTCGGCGACAAACTCCCGCTCGACATCGACGACGATTTTGTTGCCGTTCGGCGAAATGGTGCATTCAAGGCAGTTTGGCTGCTGGATGACGCGGACGATAATATCGGTATCGTCGCTAATTAAATTGTCTTTATCGCGATATTTTAACTTGACCACATCGGTGTACGAGACCGTTTCCGTGACGACTTCCGTTTTCGTATTGTTGTTGTATGAATACCAGACGTTAATGTCGTAGTGGCCGTGAATTTCCACCGTTTTATCGCATTTTTTCGCTTCATAGCGGTGATTGATGATCCAGCAGCCGAGAATGCTTGACGGGCGGTTCGGCGCCGTCACCGTATGGGTCGATTGCGTGAACTTGCGGCCTTTGCCGACAACGGCTTTTGTAATAATTTCTCTGTATTCAGACATCGAACGGAACCCTCCTCAAATGAATCTTCATTTCATCCTATGCGTGATCTCCGCTAATGTGCACAGCAAATGAATCATTATTCCGTATAGTTCATTGTATGCATGTGTTCCGTTCAATGTGCCTGCTTTTTCACCACCGAACAGCCGCGCTGATCAGACGAGGGTCAGACGCCTGCCGATCGGAAAAAGACTCGTTGCCTAGCGCATCGCTGCAAGAGGCTTTTTCGAAAACGTTCCGCGCCGCCTGCACGCACAAAAAAGCCCCTAAACCGTCCTTGCAGGCCCGCTGCCCATGACAAATGAAAAAAGCGCCCGAAAGGACGCTTTTTTGTTCGTTAATGGCAGCCGCCATGCTTGTTGTAGCGAAGCGCGGCGCCCGTTTCACCGCGCAGCACATCGCCGCCGGTCGATGCAAGAATTTCATCAGTCACCGTATTGGAAATCGTCGAGGCGATGAGCTGAAGCAAATCGTTCACATCGGCTTGCGATTGCTGAAATTCGCTGACGATCGGAATTTGCTCCAGTTGCTCATAAATGGCGTCGATTTTCGCCTCGACGCGCTTCAGCGCTTCATGTTTGCCGTAGTGCTGGAGGTTGACCGCTTGTTTTTGCAGCGACTTTAACTCATTGATTAACGTGCGCACTTTTTCGTTTTGGTGGATTTTTTCTTCCGCCCGTTTGAAAAAGTCGACTTCTTCCGTTTCAGCGATCATTTTCGCCAGCTGCTTCGCCTTCGCCAAAATCTCGTCCCGCGTATATTTTGCCATCTTAGTTCACCTCGATCGCTTCATTCACTAATTCGCCCGTCAACGTCCACGTTTTCGCCTGCGTAATGCGCACGTTGACCAACTGGCCGACGAGCGATTTCGGGCCGACGAAGTGGACAAGCTTGTTTTTGCGCGTATATCCCGCTAGCACATCTGGATTCGTTTTGCTTTCGCCTTCAACGAGCACTTCGACGACTTGACCCTCGTATTGTTTCATTTTCTTCGCCGCAATCTCCTGAACGAGGGCGTTCAGGCGCTGAAGCCGCTCTTTTTTCACTTCCATCGGCACGTTGTCATTCATTTTCGCCGCCGGGGTGCCTTCACGCGGCGAGTAAATGAACGTATACGCCGAATCAAACTGGACTTCACGGTAAAGCGACAACGTTTCTTCAAACTGCTCGTCCGTTTCGTTCGGAAAGCCGACGATAATGTCGGTCGTCAACGCGACATCCGGAATGGCCGCTTTAATTTTGCGGACGAGTTCCAAATACTCCTCGCGTGTATATTTCCGCCCCATCATTTTCAAAATTTCCGTGCTGCCCGATTGCACCGGCAAATGAATATGTTCGACTAAATTGCCGCGCTTGGCAAGCACTTCGATGAGCCGGTCGTCAAAGTCGCGCGGATGGCTTGTCGTAAAGCGGATGCGCGCGATATCAATTTTGCGCAGCTCGTCCATCAAATCGCCAAGGCCGTATTGAATATCGTTGAAGTCTTTCCCGTAGGCGTTGACGTTTTGCCCGAGCAGCGTAATTTCTTTGTAGCCTTGGGCCGCGAGCTGGCGCACTTCTTGGATGATGTCTTCCGGACGGCGGCTTCGCTCCTTGCCGCGCGTGTACGGAACGATGCAGTACGTGCAAAACTTGTCGCAGCCGTACATAATGTTGACCCATGCTTTAATGTCGCCTTTGCGCACCTTCGGTAAGTTTTCGACGACATCGCCTTCTTTCGACCATACTTCGACGACCATTTCCTTCGACATGTACGCCTCATGCAAAATGTACGGCAGGCGATGGATGTTGTGCGTGCCGAAAATCATGTCGACATACTGGTATTGTTTTAAGATTTTATTGACAACCGCTTCTTCTTGCGACATACAGCCGCATACGCCAAGCAGCAAATCCGGGTTCGTCGTTTTGAGCGGCTTTAAGTAGCCGAGTTCGCCGAACACTTTGTTTTCCGCATTTTCGCGGATCGCACACGTGTTGAGCAAAATGACGTTCGCCTCTTCCGGACGGTCGGTCGGCTCATAGCCGAGCGCCATGAAAATGCCGGCCATCACTTCCGTGTCATGCTCGTTCATCTGGCAGCCGTACGTGCGGATGTAAAACTTCCGCCCGCGCCCCATGCCCCGGAACTCATCCGGAATCGTAAAGTCTTTCACATACTGCACTTCTTCCTTGCCGCGTTTTTTCGCCTCTTTTAAGTTGGGCGGAAGAAAGACGCTCGTGAAATATTTCTCATAGTCTTTCGTCGTTTTTGCTTTCAGCCGATCCAAGTCGGATTTTCTGTCCGCTGGATGGCTGGCTGTTTGAATTTGTCCGGTTTGTTCCAAACGTTGCTTTTCGTTCATAACAATCTCCTTTCCTCGTCAAATGTTTGAACGCACACAGCCAGGCGGCTTTCATTTTCGCGGCCGCCCATGTTGTCTCGGCAAATTTCTTCCATCACACACACTACCATAGTATATCGCGGGTGACAATGAAACACAATGGTTTTTGTTCCGGATGTCCGGAACATGTTATAATAGCAAAAAAACACCCGATGAGGCAAGTCCCCATCGGGCGTGAATCATTTCCATTTTTACATAAACTCCGCGACCAGTTCAGCAAATTTTTCTTTGCTTAGTTTCAAATCCGCTTCAGAAAGCGGCGTCTCGCTGTAACCGGGGACAAGCTCTTGGTACGACTTTTGCTCTTGATTTTGGTAGATGAGCCCGGTGACAAGCCCGTTATATTTCATCACCGTTTGCATCGCCATCTCCCGGTTGGATGGATCGTACCCTTCGATGTCGTCCACTTTCACCAAATGCTCTTTAAACCATTCGTACGTGTTCACTTTATTGTATGTGACGCACGGGCTAAAGACGTTGATGAGCGAAAAGCCTTTATGTTTGACGCCTTCTTCAATTAAGCTTGTCAACTCTTTTAAGTCGCTCGAGAAGCTTTGCGCGACAAACGTCGCTCCGGCGCTCAAAGCGATTTCAAGCGGCGACAACGCCGGCTCGATCGATCCTTGCGGCGTGCTTTTTGTTTTAAATCCGGCGGCGCTGCGCGGCGATGTTTGCCCTTTCGTCAGCCCGTAAATTTGGTTGTCCATGACGATGTACGTAATGTCGATGTTGCGGCGAATGGCGTGAACCGTGTGCCCCATGCCGATTGCAAATCCGTCGCCGTCGCCGCCGGCGGCGATGACCGTCAAGTCGCGGTTCGCCATTTTCACTCCTTGGGCAAGCGGCAAAGCGCGTCCGTGCGTGCCGTGAAACCCGTAAGAGTGAATGTAGCCGGAAATGCGACCCGAACAGCCGATCCCGGAAATGACAGCCAGCTGGTGCGGTTCCAACCCGAGGTTGGCGGCTGCGCGCTGGATGGCGGCTTGAACAGAAAAGTCGCCGCAGCCCGGGCACCAGTTTGGCTTCACATCATTGCGGAAATCTTTAAAGGTGGCCATTGTGCTAACAACTCCTTACATTTGGTATAAACGTCGCCTGGCAAGAATGGATTGCCGTCAAATTTCAAGACGCTTGCGATTTTATCGGCATGCCCGACGTTCATTTTCAACAAGCTCGCCAATTGCCCGGTCGCATTTTGCTCGATGACGACGACCCGTTTCGCTTTTTCAACAAGCGGCCGCATGTCGTCCACCGGGAACGGATGAAGCAGGCGGATGTGCGCGTGGTTGACTTTGACGCCGTCCTGCTCGAGGCGCTCAAGCGCTTCCTCGATCGCTCCGCGCGTTGATAAAAAGCCGACAAGCAGCAAATCCGGCTCTTCGTGGCGGATGTGCTTATGCACCGGCGTTGGGAAATGGATGTGCTCGAGCTTGCGCAGCCGCTTCTCCATTTGCGCCTGGCGGTTTGCCGCTGTTTCAGACGGACGCCCTGTTTCCGCGTGCTCGACCCCGGTGACATGGTGGATGCCGTGTTTCGTCCCTGGCAGCACCCGCGGTGAGATGCCGTCCGGCGTCACCTCATACCGTTTAAAATTGTCTTTGCCGGCAAGCGGCGGCAACTCCCCGTTCACAAGCTTGCCGCGGCGAATTTCAACACGGTCGTAGTCGAGCGGTTCGACCGTCTGTTTGCCAAGCGACAGCTGCAAATCCGACAGGAAAATGACCGGACATTGGTATTCCTCGGCTAAGTTCAACGCCTCCGCCATGTCGTAAAACGCTTCCTCGACGGTGCTCGGCGCCATAACGATTTTCGGAATTTCCCCGTGCGTGCCGTAAATCATCGCAAGCAAGTCCGATTGTTCTTGCTTCGTCGGCAAGCCGGTGCTCGGGCCGCCCCGCTGCGTATCGACGACAACGAGCGGCGTTTCCGTCATTCCAGCTAGGCCGATCGCTTCAGCCATGAGCGACAGCCCCGGTCCGGCAGAGGCCGTAAACGCCCGGGCGCCGGCGTAGTTGGCGCCGATCGCCATCGTGCAAGCAGCGATTTCGTCCTCCGTTTGAATGACCGCACCCCCGAAGTCAGGCAATTTTTTGATCAAATATTCCATGATTTCAGAAGCCGGGGTAATCGGATACGCGGCCATAAAGCGCGCCCCGCCGGCAAGAGCCCCTAACGCGATGGCATCGTTGCCGATCATAAACATCCGCTGTTTGCCGTCGGCTTTTGCGAGTTTCATAGGCTCAGCGCGGCCGTCAAGCTGCTTTTCCATATATTGCGCCCCGGTGCGGATCGCTTCCATGTTTTTCTCGACGACTTGTGCCCCTTTGCGGGCGAACGTGTCGGCGACAACGCTTTCGAACACGCCGGCATCTAAGCCAAGCACCGCGCTCGTCGCACCGATGGCAACCATGTTTTTCATCAGCGAGTTGCCAAGCTCCGTCGCGATATCGGTGAACGGAACAGCGTAAAGCGACACCCCTTCCCGTTCGGGAATTACCGGGTTGAATTTGGCGTCCGCAATGACGATGCCGCCGCTGCGGAGCTCGTGAAAGTTGAAATCGATCGTCTCTTGATCGAACGCGACCAAGATATCCAAATCATCCGCGACCGCCCGCACCGGTTTCGTGCTGACGCGGATTTTATTGTTCGTATGCCCCCCCTTAATGCGGGAAGAAAAATGGCGGTACCCGTATAAATAGTACCCGAGGCGGTTCAGCGCCGCGGAGAAAATTTCCCCTGTGCTTTCAATCCCTTCCCCTTGCTGGCCGCCTACTTTCCATGACAGCTGTTCGATCATGTTTTACACCCCTTTATGTTCACTACAGCCTCTCGATATCATTGTATCACTTTTCTGACAAAGAGACTACATTTTTGGACGCCTTTCGCCTGATAATTGTATTTTGTTAACGCTGTCATCGTTCCGCCTTTTATTCTAGGCTTAATAGAACTATATATTCAATGATATTTATCACTCCGGCAAATGCTCATAAAAATTGCGGAACAAAAAGCGCTCCACTTGACTGCTGGAGTAGTGCTTGTACAATTCATTGACAAGCCGAAGGTAGTCCTTCACGGCTTCAAGGCCAGCCACCGTCTCCGTAATGCCGTCAAAGTCAGAGCCAAACCCGACGTTGTTTTCCCCTCCGAGCGCGCATACGTAATCAAGATGGCGGAGCACATCCGCGACCGTCGCTCCCCGTTTGTCACCTGTCAAAAAATATGGCACAAAATTAATGCCAATCATTCCGTCTTTTTTGATCAGCGCCTGAATTTGCTCGTCCGTCAAATTGCGCGGATGCGGACAGAGGCGATGGGCATTTGAATGGGAAGCGATCGGAAAACGAGCCGTCTCCATCACATCCCAAAACGCTTTTTCCGATAAATGCGACACGTCCACCCATCGTTTCGTTTCATTGAGCAGCCCGATGACTTGCCGGCCGAACGCAGTCAACCCGGCGCCACGCTTTTCCCACGCCCCGTCGGCGACGGCGTTCGGAAAGTTCCACGTCAAGCCGACAGAAGCGACACCGAGGCGAAGGAGCGTCTTTAACTTGACAAGGTTGGCGCCAATCGCATCGCATCCTTCAAGCGTCAACATCGCGCCGATCTCCCCTTCTCTAAGGGAGGCAATGTCTTGTTTCGTCCGCACCGCCTTCACAGACGGAAACATGTCGACAATGCGGGTGAAAAACAGATCCACCATCTCAAGGGCCGCAGTGAACCGGGCCTCTTCCGGCACCGTTTCCGGCACGTAAATGGCAAAGCATTGCACTTTCACCCCAGCATCCGCCATTCCCGAAAGCGTAACATGAAGCGATGGCCCGTCCTGAAACGACAATGACCGGTCTTGCCATAGTTTCATCAGCGCGTCACAATGAGCATCAAAAATCATTCGCGTTCCCCCTTAAAAAGCAAAAATAACCTGCCTGCCTTCGAAATGGAAGGCGCCAACAGGTTATATTTTACCATTTACCGGTCATCCAGTTAACGAGGTTCGACGATTAATTTAATCGCTGTTCGCTCTTCTCCATCAATCATAATATCCGTGAATGCCGGAATGCAAATTAAGTCCATGCCGCTTGGTGCCACAAATCCTCGTGCGATCGCTACTGCCTTAACGGCTTGGTTCAATGCACCTGCGCCGATCGCCTGAATTTCCGCCGCGCCGCGCTCGCGCAGCACCCCGGCAAGTGCACCAGCTACAGAGTTCGGATTCGATTTTGCTGAAACTTTTAATATTTCCATTTCTAGCTCCTCCCTCGTTTCCTTGGAAAATGAATTTCGATAAAAAGTCTTCATTGTAACTATATTCACTGCTTCGACAACTATTCCTGCACAGGGGGAGCATGTTTTTAAAAATTTATAAAAAATAAACTATTCAAAATATGGATGGTCATCGTTAATCATTAAGCGCTCAATGCGAAGCGCCCGCCCACTTTTGGCGTCAACATCGACCAGCACAGCGTTCAGCTGGCTTCTTCCTTCCTTGATGCCAAAGCGAACCGGCAGCCCGGTTAAAAACTTGCGCAATACCGCCTCGCGGTCGACCCCTAAAATGCCGTCATACGGGCCGGTCATCCCCACATCGGTAATGTACGCCGTCCCTTTCGGCAAAATGCGGTGGTCGGCCGTCTGGACGTGCGTATGCGTGCCGATGACTGCGGACACGCGGCCGTCCAAATACCAGCCCATCGCCTGTTTTTCGCTCGTCGCCTCGGCGTGAAAATCGACGATGATGACCGGCGTGCGCGCGGCGGCAGCGGCAATCAATTCATCTGCGGTTTGGAACGGGCAGTCAATCGCCGGCAAAAACGCCCGCCCCTGCAAGTTGATGACCGCCGCCTCGCCATGCTCGGTCGGCACGTAGACGATGCCTTTCCCCGGCGTGCCGGGCGGATAGTTCGCCGGGCGGATCAACGCTTTGGCCTGATCGATAAATTCAAAAATATCGCGCTTATCCCAAGCGTGATTGCCGAGTGTGACAGCGTGGACGCCTTGCGCAAGCAGTGAACGGTAAATCGCCTCGGTGATTCCTTTCCCTCCAGCGGCGTTTTCCCCGTTAATGATGACGACATCCGGCCGGTGCTTTTCCTTTAATTTCGGCAAATAATGCTCGACCATTTTTTGCCCCGGCGCACCGACGACATCGCCGATAAATAAAATTCTCATCATCAATCCCTTTCTAACTTGAACGTATCGCCACGGCAAAGACCATCGAGCGATCGGTATACTCTCTTATTTTACGGGCAAAAAAATAAAGTGGCAATAGGCTGCCACTTTATTTCGCGTATTCGACCGCACGCGTTTCGCGGATGACGGTCACTTTAATATGGCCTGGATAATCGAGCTCTTCTTCGATCCGTTTGCGGATATCGCGCGCTAACCGATGCGCTTCCAAATCGTCGATCAGATCCGGTTTAACCATGATGCGCACTTCGCGTCCAGCTTGAATGGCGTACGATTTTTCCACACCTTCGTACGATTCGGCGATTTCTTCGAGCTTCTCTAAGCGGCGGATGTAGTTTTCCAGCGTTTCGCTGCGCGCCCCCGGCCGTGCCGCCGACAAGGCGTCCGCCGCCGCGACGAGCACGGCGATGACCGACGTCGGCTCAGTGTCGCCATGATGGGAGGCGATGCTGTTAATGACGACCGGGTGTTCTTTATACTTCGTCGCCAGCTCGACGCCGATTTCCACATGGCTTCCTTCCACTTCATGATCGATCGCCTTGCCGATGTCATGAAGCAAGCCAGCCCGGCGCGCCAGCATTTCGTCTTCTCCGAGCTCGGCCGCCATCAGCCCGGCTAAAAACGCCACTTCCACGGAATGTTTTAAGACGTTTTGCCCGTAGCTCGTCCGGAACTTGAGCCGCCCTAAAATTTTGATTAAATCCGGATGCAAGCCGTGGACGCCGACTTCAAACGTCGTCTGCTCGCCGACTTCGCGGATGTGTTCATCCACTTCACGGCGCGCCTTTTCAACCATTTCTTCAATGCGCGCTGGGTGGATGCGACCGTCCTGCACGAGCTTATCTAGCGCAATGCGCGCCGTTTCGCGGCGAATCGGGTCAAATCCGGACAAAATGACCGCCTCCGGCGTATCGTCGATAATTAAATCGATGCCGGTCAGCGTCTCAAGCGTGCGAATGTTCCGTCCTTCGCGTCCGATGATTCGCCCTTTCATTTCATCGTTTGGCAGATTGACGACAGAAACGGTCGTTTCGGCGACATGATCGGCGGCGCAACGCTGGATGGCGAGCGACAAAATCGCCTTCGCCCGCTTGTCTGCCTCCTCTTTCGCCCGCGTTTCCGCCTCTTTGACCATCATCGCAATCTCATGCGACAGCTCCTTTTCGACGCGTTCTAAAATGAGCTGGCGCGCATCGTCGCGCGTCAATCCGGAAATGCGTTCCAGTTCGGTTTGTTGCTGTTTGACGAGCGTTTCCACTTTGCTTTCCATTTGTTCAATATGCTGTTGTCTTTCGTTTAACGCTTCTTCTTTCGCTTCGAGCAGCGCCTCGCGTTTATTGAGCGCTTCATCTTTGCGGTCGAGGTTTTCCTCCTTTTGCATCAAGCGGTTTTCTTGTTTTTGGAGCTCGCTTCTCCGGTCGCGGATGTCGCGCTCCGCCTCCGTGCGCAGTTTATGAATCTCGTCTTTCGCCTCGAGAAGCGCCTCTTTTTTCAAGGCGTCCGCCGCGCGTTTCGCCTCTTCAATCAGCTGCTCGGCAGCTGCTTTCGCCCCGCCGATTTTCGCTTCGGCAATCGATTTGCGAATAAAAAAGCCAACAACGGCACCAATGACTAAGGCAAGCAAAGCGGAGATGATGATCGAACCCATCGTTTCACCTCCTCTTGCTGTACAGTTTTCTTTCGCTCTTTCTTCGCGCCACTGTTGTCCCCAACTGTCCGGCGCACGTGGACATTCCCGTTTTCAACGCATTGGCTCGGTCGTTTTGCCTGGCGTTCCCCATGCGGCCTTCGCCGCACGAAAGCGGTTCGCCTTCTCAGGCGGGCCTGTGGCCCTGCCGTGTATATGGACAAATATACATGTTCATTGTAAAGGCGGCAACATGAATTGTCAAGATATTACACAGGCGCGCCCGAACCGCCGCCTGTGCCGCTAAGGTGTATGGCCGGACATCGTCCCGCCTGCCCCGGGCGGAACGCAGCGAATCAGTCTCCCTTCGCTCAACGGTTCCCGATCACGGCGAAGAGCAACATGCTTCTCGACGCAAATATAGCCGCATTTGTCGTGACATCCACCGTCTTTTAAGAAAAAGGCGCCCCAGCAGTAGCTAGGACGCCTTCGTACGGTTACTCGTCAAGCAGCCCGAACTCGTCTTGCTGCGGTTCGCCGCCCGCCTCGCCGGCATCGATGCCGTAATGTTTGCGGATGGCGCGGGCGATCTCGTCGGCGATGTGAGGGTTTTCTTTCAAAAACTGCTTCGCGTTTTCCCGTCCTTGGCCGAGCCGTTCGTCTTTGTACGAATACCACGAACCGCTCTTTTGCACGATGTCAAGCTCGGACGCCATATCGATAATTTCCCCTTCGCGGGAAATGCCTTCGCCGTACATAATGTCGACGTCGGCCGTTTTAAACGGCGGAGCGACTTTGTTTTTGACGACTTTGATTTTCGTTTTGTTGCCCACCATGTCATTGCCTTGTTTAATTTGCTCGGCGCGGCGCACCTCTAAGCGGACGGAAGCGTAAAACTTAAGCGCCCGTCCCCCCGGCGTCGTTTCCGGATTGCCAAACATAACCCCAACTTTTTCGCGAATTTGGTTGATGAAGATGGCGATCGTTTTCGATTTGTTAATGGCGCCGGACAGCTTGCGGAGCGCCTGCGACATGAGGCGGGCTTGCAAGCCGACGTGGGCGTCGCCCATCTCCCCTTCAATTTCTGCTTTCGGCACGAGCGCCGCCACTGAGTCGATGACGATAATATCGACCGCACCGCTTCGTACGAGCGCTTCGGCAATTTCGAGCGCCTGCTCGCCCGTGTCGGGTTGGGAAAGCAGCAATTCATCGATGTTGACCCCTAATTTTTGTGCATAAACCGGGTCAAGCGATAGCGATAGGTAATAGTCACCCTCGGCGTTACCCGGAGGGGCTATTTTCCCCCGCTTCACACCGTGCGTGCGAGTTTCCCCGCACACGGCGTTCCATCGAGTACCTCGGTTACTAATCACGCCCAAGACTTCACCCGTGTATATATTTCCTGAATTTCTCTAATTTCTTGATAGCACTAGCTTTTAGGTGTCTAGTGTCTGTTTGATCAATTTCTTTCTTATGGATTAGTGTATGGCATTTGTCGCAGACCGATGCAAGGTTACTTATTTTATTTATTTCATTTAGCGGAAGTTTGTTGTTTATGTGGTGTGTTCTAGTGTTGAAAGGTTGTAGTATGTCACCACATATTTTACATTTCCCTTTATCCCTGTTGAAGGCGTAACATCGGTTCATAAAGAACTCGAAGTTGTATAGCTGACTGGATTTGACTCCTTGTATTAGGTTAAGGTATCCACTATCCAGGAGCCATTGTGTTCTAACTGTGAGTGGTTTCTTACCTGTGTTTTGGAGACGTATTCTTCTTCCTTCCGCTGTATAAGGTGTTTCCTCTTGGTTCTTTTGACTTGCTTTAATCCAAGTTGCGAATCCGATGCTCATTATGCCGAGCCATTTACCGTTTAGTTTAACCGCGGGTACTTGTTCGGTTCTGTCTGGGTATAGCGGTGCTAGGTTATAGCACTGATTGGCAGGTATCCATTGTGCTCCGTATTTCTTGATCGATTTGTAGGACGTATATTTGAGATTTTCTCTAAATTTTCTTACGTCCTTATTAATGCCAGGAGCGCTTGAGTAGTAATTGATGATGCCTCTAATTTTACTATTTATTAGATTGATGTCAGTTGCGAGCCACTCCTGGTCAGAGGAGTATTTTAATTTTCGAAGGTCCTTTTTAATTTGTTCGACCTTCTTCTTAATTTTGTCTGTGTCTGCACTCGCGTATCCGATGTATTTTCCATCTTTACCATGAGGTAACATTTTGATTTTGAAACCCAGGAATTTCATAGGTTTCTTTTTGATGTTGGTTATGAGGGTTTTATCATCGGATAGTTCGAGTTTCAGGTTTTCCTTTAAATATTTCTTAATTCGGTATTTCCATTTCTCCGCATTTTCCCTGCTGTCAGTAAATAGTACCCAATCGTCTGCGTATCTTACATAAAACTCGGGTCTGGTTATGGTTGAGTAGTTCCTGAGTGAGTTGAATTTTGCCGTGCGAATGGTGGTTCCATTTCGCATCCTCTTTTCTTCCCACTCTCTGGTTATCCATTGATCGAGTTTATGAAGATACACATTTGCCAGTAGAGGGGAGATTATTCCACCTTGTGGTGTGCCCATTTCGTTTACTTTGGTTTCTTTCATAACTCCTGCTTTAAGCATTGCTTTGATAATCATAAGCATACGTCTGTCTCGTATACCCATATGCCAAAGTTGCTTAATCAGGATGGTGTGATCCACATTATCAAAGAAACCTTTGATATCCCCCTCTATTACCCAGTTGTACCCTATGCGGTTACATATGAATACGCATCTTTCGATTGCGTGTTTTGTGTCTCTGTAGGGTCTGAACCCATATGAGTGTTGAAAGAATTGTGCCTCTAGAATTGGCTCGATTGTCATCCTCACACATTCTTGGATTATTCGGTCTGCAATTGTTGGAATGCCTAGGGGTCTCTTTTCCTTTTTCCCGGGTTTTGGGATGAATACCCTTCTGATTGGTTTAGGTTTGTATTTTTTGAAGCTTCTTTTGACGAAGTTTATTACCGCGTTGTAATTCTGTGTTAGTATGTCGTTGATGGTTTGTCCGTCTGTACCTGCTGTTTTACTTCCTCGATTAGCTTTGATCTTATGAATCGCAGATACGATGACGACATCACTACTCGCGATTTCAGTTAACCCCTTAAATCTTGGAATATCCCCTTTTTCTAAGCATTCCTTCGTGATTGCATACATTCTGTCCTGTAGGTCGCGGAACTCTTGTTCCGTCCTCGGGCTGATTAGTTCTTGAAACGTGTTTGTGATAATATCAAATCCTTTCTTTCAGGATTTGCATTATACACGTTGTTAGTCAGTTTCGCTCACCGAAACCCTTACGGATTTCCTCACGGCTTCCTAATCGACGTCTGGGGTTGGTAACCTAAAAGGTACTCGACTATGCCCCTTCGCTCAGCAGGCATTACCCTGCTTCATCACTACTACGGGCTGCTGCCCCATCCCTTCAGCAGTCATTTCCTACTGCTTAGTGACATCGGGGTGCGCACCCCTTATCATCCACTGGGATGGTTCACCTGTACCGCATCACCTATCCTTACATACTCCCTTAGGCTCCGCCTCTGACCCGTCAGCCGCCTTTTTGTCCGTGGTTGGAGGACTCAAGGCAAAGATCCTCTACGGGATCGATCCAGATCGAGCAAACACGAATACTCGATCCAGGGCTGAACCTCTTTTAGGAGGTGAACACCTTCTTTATTCGGTGTTCCACGCCTTACGAGCCGTACTTCCGGCGGTTCGTTCCAACGCTTCTGCGTTCTCTAGCCATAGGAGTTTTATGGACCCCCGGCTACTTCGCTAACCACTTCACAGGTCCGCTTTTCGCCGTCCTCTCCGAGTTTCGCACAGTAATGTTGCGCACCATTACCGCACGTCGGGGTATTAGGGCAGGAATGCCAACCTTCATTCCTGTCTTGGACTCTCACCAAGCTCTCGGTGATGCAGTTAGGACTGACTGTGTTTCAGTCCCGCTAACTTTTCGTATGGTGTTTCCACCATACTTGGGTTAGCAACAGGTCACACCATGCTCAGCATCGATGAAAGCTGCCTGTCCGCCCCGTTTTTGCACTTCAGCGATCGCATGAAGGGCAACGGTCGTTTTCCCGGACGATTCCGGACCGTAAATCTCGACGATTCGCCCGCGCGGATAACCGCCGACGCCCAACGCGATGTCGAGCGCCAGCGAGCCGCTCGGAACGGTCGAGATTTGCCGCTCCGCCTGCTCGCCGAGCTTCATAATAGCCCCCTTGCCAAACTGTCGTTCAATTTGTTTTAATGCCTGCTCTAAGGCGGCTTGACGATCTTGGTTCACTAACCTACTCCTCCTTATTCTAAAGCTACTTATACTATACCGCGTTTTGCGGCCATTGCCAAGCAAAAAAACGAACGTTTATTCGTTTTTTTCAATGGAGAAACTAGCAACGATTACCATGCTTATGCGGTGGAAGACAACAGTGTGCGGTGGAATAGTTTAAGGGGAAGAAGCGGCCGGTCAGCCGCCGGCCGCGAGCGTCTCTAACAAAAAGAAGCAACCGTATTTGGCGGTGCGGACGCGAATGTCATCGCGCGTGCCGGATAAGGTGAGGCGGTGGACGGCTGTGTCACGCCCGCGGACGGCGATGCCGACATAAACGGTGCCGGGCGGGTGGCCCTCAAGCGGGTCGGGGCCAGCGACGCCGGTAAAGCTGATGCCAACATCAGCGCCGCACATCGCACGGACGTTTTCGGCAAGCAAGCGGGCGCACGGTTCGCTCACCGCCCCGTCCGTCTCAAGCAGCGGCTGCGGTACACCAAGCACCTGTTCTTTCACGCCGTTTGTGTAGCAGACGACGCCGCCTTGCACGACAGCCGACGCGCCCGCGATGGCTGTCAGCTGTTCGAGAAACCACCCGCCGGTCAGACTCTCAGCTGCAGCGACCGTCCATCCTCTTTCTTTTAACCGTTCGATCGTTTTCGTAAACAACGTTTCGTCGTTATATCCGTAACAATAGCGGCCGACGCGCATCAAAATGGCCGCTTCCGTTTCATCAAGCAACCGTTTCGCTTCCGCCCCGTCCCGGTGCTTCGCCGTCAGGCGGAGCGTCACTTCCCCATCGCCGGCCAGCGGGGCGATCGTCGGGTTGGACTGGGCGTCAATCAAATCGGCGAGCGCTGTTTCCAGCGCCGATTCACCGATGCCAAAAAAGCGAAGCACGCGCGATTCGATGCGCTCTGAAAGCGAAAATGCACTGCGCAAAAACGCGCGCCCGTATTTTGTAAACATCGGCCTCATTTCTTTCGGCGGCCCGGGCAGCAGCATGTATGTAATGCCATTGACTGAAAGCGCCATCCCCGGCGCCATGCCGTGCTCGTTTTTCAACACTGCCGATCCTTCCAAAACGAGCGCCTGCTTTTTGTTGTTTTCTGTCATTGGCCGGTTCGTGCGGACAAAGTACGCTTCAATCGCCCGCAACGCCTCCTCGTCAGTGACGAGCCGGCGGCCGAGCAGGCGGGCGATCGTCTCTTTCGTCAAATCGTCTTTTGTCGGGCCGAGCCCGCCGGTAAAAAGGATTAAGTCCGCCCTCGTCTGCGCTACGTTGACCGCCTGTTCAAGACGGGCAGCATTGTCGCCGACGGCGGTATGGAAATAGACGTTAATGCCAAGTTCGGCGAGCTGCTGCGACAAAAACTGGGCGTTCGTGTTGGCAATTTGTCCGAGCAGCAACTCGGAGCCGACAGCGATAATTTCCGCATTCAACGGACGTTATCCCCCTTTCTGGCCGGCTATTTTGAATGAGAAAAAGCATGTTTGTTTTTCACAAAGTAATCCCAGCCGGACCAAATGGTGAAAACTACCGCCACCCAAAGCGCCAAATCGGCAAATGGGAACGGGATGAGCGAAAATGGGACATTATGCAGCAACAGGGCGGAGATCGCCACAATTTGCGTCCACGTCTTAATTTTTCCAAGCACGTTGGCGGCGACCACTTCCCCTTCGCCGGCGAGCACCAACCGCAGCCCGGTGACAGCAAATTCACGGCTGATGATGACGATCACCATCCACGCCGGAGCGAAACCAAGCTCGACAAGCACGATCAGCGCCGCCGATACAAGCAATTTATCAGCGAGCGGATCTAAAAATTTCCCTAAATTTGTCACTAATCCGTATTTGCGGGCGTAATACCCGTCAATCCAGTCAGTCGTTGAAGCGATGATGAAAATGAGCGCGCCGATCAGATGGGCGATCGGGAGCACCGTCTTACCGATTTGGATGCTTCCCCATCCGAACGGAACAAGCATCACGATCAAGAAAAACGGGATGAGCATAATGCGCGCTATCGTAATTTTATTCGGCAAGTTCACAACGAATACCTCCGCTAGTTCAACATCGATCCGGACAACGAAGCGGCTTCCTTTCCGCGAAAAAGCCGCTTCTTGTCATTATTTTTTCAGGATGAAATGCAGCTTTTGGTACACTTCGTCTTTCGGGGCAAACGGATAGGTAAACGGCTTACCGTTTACTTTCATGTCGACGTCGAGCGTGCGCCCGATCTTCACCCATACTTCGCTTTCGGCTGACAAGTCGAATGTTTTCGTTTGCCCTTTGGTTAAGTTGCCGCGGTAAAACGAATGGCCTTTCGTGTTGTACACTTCGATCCATGACGTCCCTTTGGATGCCAATTCAATAGCAAAAGAACCATCATGTTTCACCTCGATGGTCGCTGTATTGCCTTGCTTTGTCGTCACGCTGAGCGCAGCGGTTGGGGAAGCCGGCTTTTCTTCCCCGGCCGCCGGCTGTTCGTTTTCCTCTTTGGCCTTCTCATCCGTTTCCTTCGCTCGTTGTTTTTCTTTCGCCTGTTCAAGCGGCGAGTTTTTCGGGCTTTCGACCTCTGCCGTCTCCGGGCTCGTCCGCGCCGGCGGCTCGCTCGCCGTGCCGCGCTGAAGCAGCACCCAAACAAGAACAGCCGCCCCGATGACAACCGCCGCAGCGATCAGCTTCGGCAGCCAATCGAGCCATTTCGCCCCCTCGGCAGAAAGCTGCTGGCGCGTTTTCACGCGTGACAGCGGCTGCGGCATATCATCTTGATAAGACTGCGGAATGTCTTGTTTATATTGTTCAAACAGCTCGTCCGGGTCGAGGCCGACCGCCTCGGCGTATTGCCTGATGAAGGCGCGCACATAAAAGTTGCCCGGCATGATGGCGTAATTTCCTTCCTCGATGCCGATCAAATACCGCTTCTGAATTTTCGTCATCTCTTGCAGTTCGTCCAAGCTAATTTGCTTTTCCTCCCGCGCTTCCCGCAAACGTTTTCCTAATTCCGTCAACGGCCAACACCTTCCATTTTTTAATTAAAACCCAAATTCAGAAAAGCCGTCGCCGCCCAACAAGGACGGGCGCTCGATCGCTTCGTAGGAAATATCTTCGTCCGGCTCATGGCGCAGCTCGATAATATAATGAAAATCGTCAAGCGTATATTCCGTATGGCGAACAAAAATGTCCGGATGTTCCACGACTTTCGTCGCCTCAAGGCGCATCAGTTCGCGAACGAGCTGCCAGTGCTGCTCATTCGCCCGGCGCGTCGAGACGATGCCGTCAATGATGAAAATGTTGTCCTCGCTATATTCATCCTCCATCAGCTGGGTGCGGATCGTCTGTTTGATCAGCGTCGATGATACAAACAGCCATCGCTTATTGGCGCACACGCTGGCGGCGACGATCGACTCCGTCTTGCCGACGCGCGGCATTCCGCGAATGCCGACAAGCTTATGCCCTTTTTCTTTAAACAGTTCCGCCATAAAATCGACAAGCAGTCCGAGTTCGTCGCGGACAAAGCGGAACGTTTTTTTATCGTCGGCATCGCGCTGGATGTAACGGCCATGGCGGACGGCCAGACGGTCAAGCAGCTTCGGTTGGCGCAGCTTCGTCACCGTAATGTTGTCCATCGTCCGCAAAATCGTCGCCAGCCGCTCAATTTGCTCGTTGTTGTCGCAAAGAAGCAGCATGCCGCGGCGCGAATCCCGGACGCCGTTGATCGTCACGATGTTGATCGACAACATGCCAAGCAGCGATGCAACGTCACCTAACAGCCCCGGGCGGTTGACATGAATTTCGTACTCTAAATACCATTCCTGCTTGCCCATCCCGTCTCCTCCCTTGTCGGTGTCCGCACGAACGCCTTATGCTAAGTTCATACTACTATAATCGTGAACGGAAAAGCAACCGAAAAGGGGAAAGAAAAAAGAGAGGGATTCCCCTCTCTGGCGATTGTTATTTTTGTTGGACAAGCTTCACCATCATGTTGGCAAGAACGTGCTGTTCCTTTTCATCGGCCACTTTCCAAAGGTCGGCCAGCACCCGTTCCTCCGGATTTTTCGGATCGACGTTTCTTGCTAAGTAGTCCCCGATTTGATAGGCCACGTCCGAGATCACTTGCTGGGTCAGCCCTTGTTGTTGCGCTTGTTGGAGCCGATCGGCTAAAAAGTCTTTCCATTGTTCAAAGTTATCCAATACCGACATATGCATTCCCTCCTTGATGAACGTTTCAAGGATAGTTTGCCTGCCCCAACAGAAAATATACGCTTAGCAATGCCAACCGCCGTTGACAGAAATGACTTGGCCGGTGATGTAGGAAGCCGCGTCGGATAAAAGAAACGCCACCGTTTTCGCCACTTCTTCAGGCGTGCCGAGCCGACCGGCCGGAATTTCGTCGGCCAGCGCTTCAAGCTCCTCGGCGCTGAACGCCCGCAGCATATCGGTAGCAATCGCCCCGGGCGCGACCGCGTTGACGCGGATGCCGCTTGGGGCGAGCTCTTTGGCGAGCGCTTTGGCGAACGCATTCTGCCCGCCTTTTGTCATCGAATACACCGCTTCACACGATGCGCCGCAAAGCCCCCAAATCGACGAAATAAACACAATATGGCCGCGCTTTCTCGAAATCATTGGCGGCAGCAGTTTTTTCACGAGCTGCGCCGGACTTGTCACATGGAGACGCACCATCCGTTCGATCAGTTCATCATTCATATCGGTCAGCAATCCGTAATAGCTCGCTCCACTGTTATAAATGATGGCGTCCACCGGACGGTCGATTTGCGAAAGAAGCTCCTCGACTCCGCCAGGCATGGACAAGTCGGCTTCAAGCGGGACGACGTGCGTGTCTGCCAGCTCTTTTTGTAACAGTTCGACCGGCGCCCGCCGCCGATAGTAATGAAGCAGCAGCCCGTAGCCGACTTTGGCCAGCTCGCGGGCGATGCTTTGCCCGATGCCGCCTGAAGCGCCGGTGATTAATGCGTAATTCATCGAACGTCCTCCCCTTCCTTTTGCCGCAAAAAAGCATCCTTCTCATGAAGGATGCCGTCATTGTCCTTTTGGCACAACTTCACAAACGGCGATTTGCGAGTCGCGGAAGCACGAGTCGGCGACAGCAGCAATATCGTCAAGCGCAAGCGACGAGAGCGCCGGCAAAATGTCAAACAAACTGGCGCCGTAAAACGCGTAGCGCGTAAACTGGTTGGCGATATATTCCGGCGAGTTGAGCGCGCGCAAAAAGGCGCCCATTTTTTTCTTTTTCACCCGCTCGAGCTCGTCTTTTTGCACTGCATCGGCTGAAAACGACCGCAGCACCTCCTGCACCTCTGCCGCAAGCCGTTCCGCATCTCTCGTGTCGCCGCCGACGAGGGCAAAGCCAAATTCGCGCTCTTCCGTATAGTCGTACATAAACGTATCGTCAATCAACCCTTCGCGGTACAGCCGTTCGTAATGCGGCGAGCTTTTGCCGAACAAGTAATCGAGCAGCACGTGAAACGCGAGCTCATGGCGAAGCTTTTGGCCGCCGGCATTCGGCACGGACGGCGCTTTAATGCCGACAAAACATTTATTCGTCTGCACGTGCATCGGAATGACTTTTTTCTTTTCCGCCACGCCGCTTGGCTCTTCGTACACAAACCGCTTCACCTCCGGCGCTTGCGGGAACGACTTCTTCGCCTGGTTGTCGCGGATTTGCTGCATCATTTTTTGTTCATCGACCGGGCCGACAACAAACAACAGCATGTTGCTCGGGTGATAAAACGTTTCGTAACATTCATACAGCAGTTCTTTTGTAATCTCGGCAATCGATTCGATCGTGCCGGCGATGTCGATTTTGACCGGATGGTGATGGTACATGCTTTCGATGGCGCCGAAGTAAACGCGCCAATCCGGGTTGTCGTCGTACATGCGGATTTCCTGGCCGATGATGCCTTTTTCTTTTTCGACCGTCTTGTCGGAAAAATACGGCGTTTGCACAAAATCCATCAATGTCTCCAAGTTTTTCTCGACGTTGTCGGTGCTCGAAAACAAATAGGCGGTGCGGGTAAACGTCGTAAAAGCGTTCGCCGAGGCGCCTTGTTTGCTGAACTGCTGAAACACGTCGCCATCCTCTTTTTCAAACAGCTTATGCTCCAAAAAATGGGCGATGCCATCCGGGACGCGTTTCATTTCCGATTTTCCGAGCGGGACGAACTGGTTGTCAACCGAACCGTAGTTCGTCGTAAACGTCGCATACGTTTTGTGAAACCCTTTTTTCGGCAAAATGTAGACATCCAGGCCATTGTCCATTTTTTCATAAAACAGCGCTTCTTGCAGCGTTTCATACACCCGTTTTTCCATCTTCCGTCGCCCCCTCCATTCCGGTCAGAAAGTACACCGTATCGAGCGCCACCTTTTCGGCGACGCGCACGACATCCTCGCGCATCACGCCATCCGTGCCGGCAAGCCATTCATCTAACGGGCGTTTCCGCGTTGAGACGACGTTATGGTACAGCACCTCGACAAGCCCGCGCGGCGTATCAAGCGTCTCAAGCAGCTGGTTGCGGATCACCGCTTTTGTTTGTGCCATTTCTTCATCCGTAAAATCGCCGTTTTTCATCGCCTGCATTTG
This sequence comes from Geobacillus subterraneus, assembly GCF_001618685.1. Classification (GTDB taxonomy): domain Bacteria; phylum Bacillota; class Bacilli; order Bacillales; family Anoxybacillaceae; genus Geobacillus; species Geobacillus subterraneus. Next base: position 2,064,542 of record NZ_CP014342.1, read on the forward strand.
TTCATCAATGATGCGGCGCGCCTTCTCGTAATTGGCCGGCTCAATGCCGGACATGACGAGCAAAAGCCCTTTATGGCTTTCAAGCCGGGATGCGGCATAATAGGCGAGGCTCGCCTTCTCGCGCACATTGATAAACAGCTTCGAATGGGAAAACCCGCCGAAAATGCCGTTAAACAGCTGCAACGCGTAATAATCGTCATCTTCGTACGTCACGTTTGTGCGGTAGCCGATGTTCAGCTTCCCTTGCTTGACATCTTGCCGCTCGATGACTTCATTCACTTCCCCACGTGCTTTTGCCGGAGCGAGCGGCGCGCGCGCCGGCTGCGGACGGTCAGGGAGAGAAAAGCGCCGCTTAACGGCAGCGAGCACGGTCTCCTCATCGACGTCGCCGATGACATACAAGTCAAGCTCATCTTCGGCTAGCGCCTGTTCGTAATAGCGGTACAGTTGTTCGGCTGTGATGGCATCTACATCCCCAAGCTCGCCGTTTGGCGAGAGGGCGTAAGGCTCGCCTTTGCACATCTCTTGCACAAGGCGCATGCTCGCATAGCGCATTTTATCATCATATACCGCTTGAATGCGCTGGCTTAGCGCCCGCTTTTCCCGGGCGACGATGTCCTCAACAAACCGGCCGCCTTCGAGCGCCGGGCGGAACAAGAGATCAGCGAGCAGTTGAAGCGCTTTCTCTAGAAGCGGCGTTTGCTCCGGCAAAAACCGTTCGTTCGCCACATCAATGCGGACCGTCATAATATGGTCTTCACCTTTTTTCGTTAAATCGACGTTCAGCGTCGCGCCGTACAGCTCATCCAGGTAAGTGCGCAGCGCCTTGACGCTCGGGTAATCGACCGTGCCGCTTTGCAGGACGTACGGAAGCAGCGCGCGCAGCGTCACCGTTTCCTTGGCGAGCGGCGCTTTCATTTTCCAGACGAGTGTATTCGTTTTGTATTTATCGGTCGAAATCGTATGGACACGAACCGGTCCGACCGCCGTTACTTTTTCATCGACCAATCCAACTCCTCCTTTTCCTTCGTAAAGTGGACGGTATGCTTATTGTGAGATGTCTTATCAACAATATACCTTTTGCCAAGCGGAAAATGCAAATAAATCCATCGCCCCTCTCCGCCGGACCAACAAAAAACGGCTGCCCGTTTTTGTTCGGACAGCCTGTCTGCTTACCGTTTTCCTTTCACATATGGCGTGCCGGCCGCTTTCGGCGCTTCGGCACGGCCGATAAAGCCGGCGAGCGCTAAAATCGTGAGCACATAAGGGGCAATGAGCAAATACACTGTCGGAACGTTTTCCAAAAACGGGATTGTTTGTCCAACGATGCTTAAACTTTGCGCCAATCCGAAAAACAGCGCCGCCCCCATCGCGCCCATCGGATGCCATTTGCCAAAAATCATCGCCGCAAGCGCCATAAATCCGTGCCCGGAAATCGTTGCATGGCTGAAGTCGCGGGAGATGATCGTCGCATACACCGCACCGCCTAGGCCGCCGAGCGCTCCGCTGATCATGACGGCGATATAGCGCATTTGGGCGACGTTGATCCCCATCGTATCGGCCGCCATCGGATGTTCGCCAACAGCGCGCAGCCGAAGGCCAAACGGAGTTTTATAAATGACGTACCAAGAAACGAATGCCAAAAGAATCGCGATATACGACGGCGCGTACGCATTGGAAAACAGCAGCGGGCCGATGACCGGAATATCGCTTAACACCGGCACGTCAATTTTGTCAAATCCGACTTGAATTTGATCTGTTTGCCCTTTGCCGTACATTTTTTTCACCAAAAACAGCGACAAGCCGAGGGCTAAAAAGTTGATCGCCACCCCGCTGACGACTTGATCGGCGCGAAACGTCACCGAAGCGACCGCATGGAGCAAAGAAAACAATGCGCCGACCACGATGGCTGCCACCAAGGCGAGCCATGGCGTCAACGGGCCGAGCTGGTCGGCAAACGTTAGATTAAAAACAACGCCGATAAACGCACCGATGATCATCAGCCCTTCAAGCCCGATGTTGACAACGCCGGACCGTTCGCTAAACACGCCGCCAAGCGCGGTGAAAATAAGGGGAGCAGCAAAGAAAATCGCTGTCGGGATAATCGTTTGCAGTACGTCATACACGTTCACTTACTCCGCCCCCTTTTGCCAACGAGATAACAGCCAGCGAATCATATAGCTGGATGCGACAAAGAAAATAATAAGCGCGATAATAATATCGACGAGTTCCGTTGGCACGCCGGCGCCCGAGGGCATCTCAAGCGACCCGACTTTCAAGGCGCCGAACAGCAACGCGGAAAGCAAAATGCCAAACGCGTTGTTGCCGCCAATTAAGGCAACAGCAATGCCGTCAAACCCAAGGCCGGTAAACCCGGCTTTCGTCGAAATATTGCCGAACGTGCCGAGCCCTTCCATCGCCCCGGCCACGCCGGCAAAGGCGCCGGAGATGACCATGGCTAAAATGATGTTGGCGCGCACGTTCATGCCGGCATATTGTGAGGCATGCTGGTTGAATCCGACCGCCCGCAGCTCAAATCCTTTCGTCGTTCGTTCAAGCAAAAACCACATGACAAACGCGGCGGCAATGGCGATCAAAATGCCGTAGTGCATCGTCGAATGGTACGTGATGGACTCCAAAAATTCCGATTGGAGCGAGGCGCTTTCCTTGACCGGGTCGGACTTGAACCCTTCATCCGACAGCACGGAACGGATGATGGCGTTCGTCACGTGCAAAGCGATATAGTTCATCATAATCGTAATAATGACTTCATGCACTTTTACGTACGCCTTTAATACGCCCGGAAGCAATCCCCATAGCGCCCCGGCTAAAGCGGCGGCCAAAATGGCTAGCGGCAAATGGATGATCTTCGGCAAGTCGAAAGATACGCCGACCCAAACGGCGGCCAGCCAGCCGACGATGAGCTGACCCTCGACCCCGATGTTAAACAAACCGGTGCGAAAGGCAAAGGCTACCGCCAGCCCCGTTAAAATGTAAGGCGTCGTCTGGCGGATCGTTTCCCCGATGTAATACGCATCTCCAAACGCCCCGTATATGAGGGAGCCAAAACCGGCGACCGGATTGTAGCCGCTTGCGAGCATGACGACCGAGCCGGCGATCATACCGAGCAAAACGGCCAACAATGGAATCAAAAACTGCTGGAGACGATTCGACCTCATGACGACACACCTGCTTCCTTCCGTTTGCTTCCAGCCATCAGCAGTCCGAGTTCTTGTTCCGTCGTTTCTTTCGGATCAACGATGGCGACAATTTTCCCTTCATAAATCACGGCGATCCGGTCGCTGACGTTCATGACCTCATCAAGCTCAAACGAAACAAGCAACACCGCTTTTCCCCGGTCGCGCTGCTCGATGAGCCGCTTATGGATGAACTCAATCGCTCCGACATCAAGCCCCCTTGTCGGCTGGGCAGCAATCAATAAGTCCGGATTGCGGTCGACTTCGCGGCCGATGATCGCTTTTTGCTGGTTGCCGCCGGATAGCGCCCGCGCTTTCGTATATTCGTCCGGCGTGCGCACGTCAAACTCGCGGATGAGCTGACGGGCTTTTTCATAAATCGCTTGAAAGTTTAAGATGCCCCGTTTCGAATACGGCGGCTTATAGTACGTTTGCAGCACCATGTTTTCGCCGATCGGAAAATCAAGCACAAGCCCGTGCTTATGCCGGTCTTGTGGAATATGGCCGATGCCGGCTTCAATGATTTGGCGCGGCGGCAAGTTCGTAATCTCTTGGCCGTTTAGCCTAATCGTTCCTGATTCCGCCTTAATCAGGCCGGTTAGCGCTTCAATCAGCTCGGTTTGCCCGTTGCCGTCGACCCCGGCGATGCCGACGATCTCACCGGCGCGCACCGTCAAGTTCAAGCCGTTGACCGCCGTGACCCCTCGGGCGTCTTTGACGATTAAGTTTTCGATTTCGAGCACCGGCGTTCCCGGTTCGGCCGGCCGTTTTTCGGTCGTAAACTGCACCTCGCGGCCGACCATGAGCGCCGCCAATTCGTTCGGATTCGTTTCGGCAACGTTAAGCGTTGCGATTCCTTTGCCGCGGCGGATGACGGTGACGCGATCGCACACTTCCATAATTTCTTTGAGCTTGTGCGTAATTAAAATAATCGATTTTCCTTCGCGGACAAGCGTACGCATAATTTCGATGAGCTCGCGGATTTCCTGCGGCGTTAAGACGGCTGTCGGTTCGTCAAAAATCAAAATGTCAGCGCCCCGATAGAGCGTCTTTAAAATTTCGACGCGCTGCTGCATGCCGACGGAAATATCGGCGATTTTCGCTGTTGGGTCAACCGCCAGTCCATACCGCTCCGACAGTTCGCGCACTTCTTGTTCAGCTCGCTTCATGTCGATCGTTCCCGTCCGTGTCGGCTCGCTGCCTAAAATGATGTTTTCCGTCACTGTAAACGTATCGACGAGCATAAAGTGCTGGTGCACCATCCCGATGCCAAGGTCGTTGGCGACATTCGGGTCGGTGATGCGCACCGGCTTCCCTTTGACGCGGATTTCCCCGCCATCCGGCTGGTAGAGGCCAAACAGCACGTTCATCAGCGTCGATTTACCGGCGCCGTTTTCGCCAAGGAGGGCATGAATTTCCCCTTTTTTCACCTGCAGCGTAATGTTGTCATTGGCGACGAACGTGCCGAACACTTTGCGAATATTGAGCATTTCAATTACATATTCCAAGCCATTCACTCCCTACTTCGGCAAGGTCAAAATCACAAAATGAGAGGCGGCAGCATTTAGATAGATGCAACAAAAAAGCGGATCGTATCGTTGCGGAACAAATCGCTCCCTATATATAGGCCGCCCTTCATTTCGTGATTTTGAAAAAGGCTAGCGGCACGCACTAGCCTTTTTCCACTTTCCTTATTTCACCGTTGCGGCAAATTGTTCGTATTCTTTCCGGTTCGTCGGCACTTTCACTTCACCGTTAACGATTTTTTCCTTCCATTCGTCAACCGCCTTTAGCACATTGTCCGGGATGTTGTCTTGCGTCGGAGCAATGCCGACCCCGTTTTCTGGCAAGCCGTACTCAATCGTTTGGCCGCCTGGGAAGTCGCCTGCTTGCGCCCGTTTGGCAACGTCATAAACGGCCACATCGACCCGTTTCACCATCGAGGTGAGCGTCACGTTGTACGTTTTGTCGCCGATTTTCACTTCGCCTTCCGGAGCTTGGTCTTTATCAACGCCAATGACCCAAATTTCGCGGTTCGGATCTTTCTTCTTCAAATCTTTCGCTTCCGAGAAGACACCGTTTCCAGTCCCACCGGCCGCGTGATAGATAATATCAATGCCGGACGCGTACATGCTCGAGGCGATCGCTTTCCCTTTATCCGCTTGGTCGAAGGCACCGGCATATTGCACTTTGACAGTCGCTTTCGGGTTGACCGCTTTCACGCCGGCCCGGAATCCGCTTTCGAACTTCTCAATCAACGGAATTTCCATCCCGCCGACAAAGCCAATTTTATTCGTTTTCGTCATCAATCCGGCAACAACACCGACAAGAAACGACCCTTCGTGCTCTTTAAACGTGATGCTGGCAACATTCGGCGCATCAACGACCGTATCAACAATGGCAAAATGTTTTTTCGGATTTTGCTCGGCGACTTCTTTCACCGCATCGCCCATCAAATAGCCGATGCCGTAAATCAAATCAAAATCGCTGCGCACGAGTTTGTTTAAGTTTGTCACATAGTCGGCATCGCTGGCGGACTGCAAGTAGTCATAGCCGCCGCGCCCTTTCTCAAGGCCGTTGTCTTTGCCGAACTTTTGCAGCCCTTCCCAAGCTGACTGGTTGAACGATCTGTCGTCAACGCCGCCTACGTCCGTGACCATAGCAACGCTGAACGTATCTTCCTTATTGCCCCCTGCATTGTCGCCTCCTTGGCCGCCGCAGGCAGAAAGCAGCGTACCGGCAGCGAACAAAACGGAGAGCGCCCATCCGAATCGCTTTTTCATCATCCGTTACCCCCTACTTGAAAAATTTGTTCCTAATTAGTATGAAACTTCCGCTCTCTTTCTATGTACCGATTTCACCCCCTTAAAAACCGAATCGTTTCCGCATGACGTGGAAGCTGAACTTGTCGGAGCGGAAATAGTTCGTTGAGTAAAAAATCGGCTCATCGTTTTTATCGAAATGCATTTGTTTGAGCACGAGCAAGGCCGTTTCCGGGTCACATTGCAAAATCGGCGACACTTTTTCGTGATAGCCGAGCGGCTCAATGCGCGCGATGGCATAGGCAATATCGCGGTGCGCCTGATTGTGCAAGTTTTCAAACAGCGACTCATGCTCATACGAAATGCCTTTCGGCAAATATTTGCACAAAATTTTATCAAGGCAATAGACGACCGGCTCTCCATCGGCGGTGCGCACCCGCTCGATCAGCAAAATCTCATCGTCCGGGCGGCATTGAAAGCGGCGCATATCGTCTTCCGTCGGCTGCTGAATGGAGGAAGACAAAAAAATCGTCCCCGGCTTGCGCCCGGCTTGGCGGATCATGTCGGTGACGCTTGTGAGCTGCTCAATGCCGGACGTAAACAGCGGACGGGCATTGACAAACGTTCCGACGCCATGGCGGCGGATGATGATGTTTTCCTCCTCAAGCACCCGAAGCGCCTCCCGCAGCGTCGCTCGGCTGACCCCGAGCTGCTTGGCGAGCTCAAACTCAGACGGCAACTTTTGCCGTTCTTTGTATACTCCGGTTTCAATATCGTGTTTAATCCGGTCGATGACTTGCAGGTAAAGATGGCGGCTGTCTGATTTGATTGACATGACAACGTCCTCCACGTTCTGCATTTCCCCTGAGATCAGACCTCTGACATTAGACATATAACCTTTTTGAGATTACTATATCATTTTTTACCGGTCAAATAAATAGGGTCAATCAATTTTTGTCGAAAAAAAAGAAACAGGATTGGCAACGCTTCCAATATGATATACCGTTTGGCAGGCAGGTGAAATGAGCCTGCCTGCTTCTCCGTTTATGACGTCTTTTTTAAATCTTCTTTTGACCAAAGCACGGCGCGCGGCTTGCTCCCCTCATACGGGCCGACGACGCCGCGTTCCTCCATGGCGTCGATGAGCCGGGCGGCGCGGTTGTAGCCGATGCGGAAGCGGCGCTGCAGCATCGAAACAGAGGCGCTTTGCATTTCGACGACAAGGCGGACCGCTTCCTCGTACAGATCATCTTCGAGTGCCGGGGAGCCCGCCTCCCCCTCTTGGACGATCATTTCCTCATAGTATTGTGCCTGCTGCTGGCCGATGACAAACTGAACGACTTCCTCCACCTCTTGGTCGGATACAAACGCCCCTTGGACGCGCACCGGCTTTGAGGCCCCCATCGGCAAAAACAGCATGTCGCCGCGGCCGAGCAGTTTCTCCGCCCCGCCCATATCCAAAATGGTGCGCGAATCGATCTGCGATGAAACGCTAAAGGCGATGCGCGACGGGATGTTCGCCTTAATGACGCCGGTAATGACGTCGACAGACGGGCGCTGGGTGGCGATGATTAAATGGATGCCGGCGGCGCGCGCCATTTGCGCCAAGCGCGTGATCGCTTCTTCGACATCCGACGACGCCACCATCATTAAATCAGCGAGCTCGTCGATGATGACGACGATGTACGGCAGGAGCGGCTGCTGTTCCGGCACCGTTTCGTTCTGTTGGCGGATATGTTCGTTATACCCTTCAATGTTGCGCGTGCCGGTATGGGAAAACAGCTCATAGCGCCGCTCCATTTCTTGGACGACTTTTTTCAGCGCCTGGGCTGCTTTTTTCGCATCGGTGACAACCGGTGTCAACAAATGGGGAATGCCGTTATACACGCTTAACTCGACCATTTTCGGGTCGATCATCATCAGCTTGACTTCATGCGGCTTCGTGCGCATGAGCAGGCTGACGATCATGCCGTTAATGCAGACGCTTTTGCCGCTGCCGGTGGCGCCGGCGATCAATAAGTGCGGCATTTTGTTCAATTCAGCGGCAACGACTTCCCCGGAAATGTCGCGCCCCAGCGGGATTAAGAGCTTCGCCTCGGGCCGTGTATGCTCGACGGCCTCAAGCACTTCGCGCAGCGACACAGTGGCGATTTCTTCATTCGGCACTTCAATGCCGATCGCCGACTTGCCGGGAATCGGCGCTTCAATGCGAATGTCTTTCGCCGCCAGGGCGAGCGCCAGATCGTCGCTTAAGCTGACGATTTTGCTCACTTTCACCCCGACGTCCGGGTAGACTTCGTATTTCGTCACCGCCGGGCCGAGATGCACTTGCGTCACTTTCGCTTTGACGCCAAAGCTTTGGAACGTTTTCTCCAACTTGCGCGCATTGGCGTAAATGTTGGCATGGTCAGCCGATTGCCCAGCCGGTTTCGGCAAGCGGAGAAGCTCAAGCGGCGGCAAATCATAGTTCGTGTTTTCATGCTCGGAAAACGCCAGCGGAGGTGCTGGTGCGTCCCCGTTCCCGTCATCGCCGCCTTCAGCCGGCGGCTGCTTCTCTTCCTCGAGTTCGGCCGTCGACCGGACGGCGGCAAAATCGGATATGATCGGCGGTGGGGAAAGGAGCTCGTCCTCCAGTTCAGCGGCACCGGCTTCGGTCAGCTCATCTTCCAGCCGGGCGGCCGCCCGCCGCGAACGCCGGTTTCGTCCGGCATTCGTCCGTCGTTTTCGTCCTGCCAGCCATTGCTTCAAATCCCTGACAAACGCCAGCCATTCTTGGCGTATAAAGGCCGCCGCCAAGACGACGAGTCTGCCGGCCGTTTCGCGCAGCGATTTTCCGGTCAGCACGATAAAGCCGACGACGAACAAAAGAAAACAAATCCATTTCGTCCCAAGCGCATCAAATAGCTGGTAGCTGGCGGCAAACAACAACGCGCCGACCATCCCGCCGCCTAAATCGACAGCGGCCGCCTTGCCGTTCGCCTCGTTCCAAAACAGCGTCCATGTTGTGCGAATGACGCTTGGGTCAAGTTCACCGCGCCGCGACATGAGTTCAAACAGCTTCCCATGGCTTAACAGCAAGAGCGCCGCCGCGATGACCGAAGCGCCGACAAACGGGCGGCTCGCCCATGACGGCCACTCCCGTTTCCACATTAGGATGAACGATAAAATGAATAAACCGCCTACTAATAGCATGTACCATTCGCCGAAAAAAAAGCGGCTGATCAGCACAAGCGTTTCTCCGACGAGCCCGAGGCGGGCCATCGCCACGACGGCAACGGCCAGCAGCCCAAGGCCGATCAGTTCAAAGCGAATCGCCTCCGTCCACGGCTGCTTCTTTGGCGGCTTTCCCTTTTTTTGTCGCTTTCGTTTCGCCATAATTGCTCACTCCAGCATGAATGAATTGGCAAGCCGGAAAAAAGCAGCCAACAATGGCTGCTTTTTTCTGTTTCCCTATTATTATATCATGAACGGCCGAACAATTCATTACGATGTTGCCGCGGAAATCGGAAACCGCGCCCCGGGTGCATAGTTGGCGTTTAAAAAGTGGTACGGGTTTGTGCTTAAATTTTGCACAATTTCATATTCACCCGTTTCCGTAATTTGGACAAGAAACGGAATGCCGTCGTAATACACCCTTTTTTGCTTTTCATAGACGGCCGCATCGACCGGGAACAGCAAGTGTTCGGGCATGATGGTATATAAAATCATTGGATCATCTTCCCTTCGCCGCCTTTTTTCATCTCGATCAATTGCCGCAGCTTCGCCATCGCCTGCGACACGCCGCCGACTTCATCGATCAGTCCGTATCGGACGGCGTCAGGACCAACAACGTTCGTGCCGATATCACGCGTTAAATTTCCTTTTGAAAACATGAGCTCTTTAAATTTTTCTTCGCTAATCTTGGAATGCTTCGTCACAAAACGGACGACGCGCTCTTGCATTTTATCCAGATACTCAAACGTTTGCGGCACGCCGATGACAAGCCCGGTTAAACGGACCGGATGAATCGTCATCGTCGCCGTCTCGGTGATGAACGAATAGCTGCACGACACGGCGATCGGCACGCCGATCGAATGGCCGCCGCCAAGCACGACAGAAACGGTCGGTTTCGAGAGCGAAGCGAGCATTTCCGCGATGGCGAGCCCGGCCTCGACATCGCCGCCGACCGTGTTTAAAATGACGAGCAGCCCTTCGATTTTCGGATTTTGCTCAATGGCGACGATTTGTGGAATGACATGTTCATATTTCGTCGCCTTGTTTTGCGGCGGCAGCTGAATATGGCCTTCGATTTGGCCGACGATCGTCAAACAGTGGATGTTCGTATCCGGCTCCATTTGCGGGATGTTCGTTTGCCCAAGCTGGGTAATGGCTGCGGTCGCTTCTTCCGTTTTCGTTTCTGCTTTTTCTTCCGTCTCTTCCTGGAAGTAACGCTCCTTCTCCATCCATTTCTTCTCCTTTCTGTTGGTCATACGTTTAGTATGGCCGAAAGGAAAAAGAAAAATGCCGGCAACGGCTGACCGTTTCCAGCATTTCCCCTGTGGACTTTGAGCATGATTGCATTATACTTCCATAATAATGGGCAAAATCATCGGTTTTCGCTTTGTCTTCTCAAATAAAAACTGGCTTAGCGCTTCGCGAATGTTTGCCTTTAATGACGACCATTCAAGCATGTACGACTCAAGGCAGCGCTTGATGATCGCCGCCACCATTTGTTCCGCTTCCTCAAGCAGCGTTTCGGACTCGCGCATGTACACGAAGCCGCGCGAAATGATTTCCGGGCCGGCCGCAATCGTTTTCGCTTCTTTGTTGAGCGTGACGACCGCGATCAAAATGCCGTCCTGCGACAATAGGCGCCGGTCGCGCAACACGATGTTGCCGACGTCGCCGATGCCAAGGCCGTCGATTAAAATGTTGCCGTACGGCACTTTGCCGCCAGGGCGGGCGGTGCCGCCGCGGAATTCGATCACTTCGCCTTTATCGAGCAAAAATGTCCGCTCTTCCGAGATGCCGACCGCTTTCGCCAGGCGAGCGTGCGCCTTTTGCATCCGATACTCCCCGTGCACCGGAATGAAATATTTCGGCTTCATTAAATTGAGCATCAACTTTAATTCTTCTTGGCAACCGTGCCCGGACACGTGCACTTGCCGGTCGCGGTAAATGACGTTCGCCCCGGCGCGGTACAGGGCGTCAATCGTTTTGGCGAATCCGAGCTCGTAGCCCGGCATGACGGAAGCGGCGACGATGACGGTATCCCCTTCCTTGATGTTCACTTGCTTGTTCGCCTGCCGCGCCATGCGCCAAAGCGCGCTCATCGGCTCTCCGTGCCCGCCGGTTGTCAAAATGACGAGCTCTTGATCGCCATAGCGGTCGAGGTCATGAGCGGAAATCGTCACCTTATCCGGAAGATGCAAATAGCCGAGGCGGACGGCAATGTCCATCACTTTATGCAGCGTTTTGCCGATCACCGCCACTTTGCGCCCGTATCGATGGGCAGCATAAAGCACTTGCTGGATGCGCGTAATGTTCGAGGCATAGCAGGCGACAAACACCCGCCCCTTCGCATGACCGATCACATCGGCGATCTCATGGGCGACAGCGGCATCGGAGCCGCTGTATCCGGGGCGCTCAGCGTTCGTGCTGTCCGACAGCAAACATAGCACCCCTTGCTCGCCGATTTGCGCCATTTTCCCCAAGTCAGCGCGGTTGTTGCCGTACGGTGTTTGGTCAAATTTAAAATCGCTCGTGTACACAATCGCCCCTTGCGATGTATGCAAGCTGATGCCGACAGAATCGGGGATGCTGTGAATCGTGCGGAAAAACGTCACTTTCGCCTTGTCAAACGACAGTTCGGCGTCGGGGTGAATTTCGTTCAGGTTGGCGTTCGTGACACCTTGCTCTTTTAAAATGGCTTCCACCAAACCGAGCGTCAGCTTCGTGCCGTATACCGGCGCGGACAGCTGCTTGAGCACGTAGGCGATCGCCCCCATATGTTCCTCATGCCCGTGGGTGAGAAAGATCGCCCGGATGCGATGCTGCCGTTCAATTAAATAGGTAATATCCGGAATCACTTTGTCGATGCCAAGCATTTCATCTTCCGGATACATGACCCCGGCGTCGAGGACGAAAATGTCCTCGTCCAGTTCGACAACATACATGTTTTTGCCGATTTCTCCGACTCCCCCAAGGGCAAAAATACGTATTTTCTCTACCGGCTTTATGTTTGATTTCAAGGCTGCGTCCTCCCAATCATGATGCTAACCCGCTCAAAGTCACTTGCTTTTATTATAACGAATCGGCGCTGAAAAACACAAGATTGTTCCTAAGCAGGGAGACGATTTTGCGGCGAAGAAAAAAACGCCCCAACGCGCAGACAGCAGCGTTGGGGATGCGTCGGTGTTGATGTTATGACAAAGCGCTGAGCAAACGGCTGAGTTCGTTCCGTTCTTGCTCAGTGAGCGGAACGAGCGGAAGGCGCACCGGGCCGACATCCAATCCGCGCAATTGCAGCGCGGTTTTCACCGGCACCGGGCTTGGCGCCGCAAACAGCCCTTTCATGAGAGGCAGCCATTTCCGGTGCAGCGCCGCCGCTCCCTTGTGATCGCCCGCTTGGAAAACGCGGATCATTTGCTGCATTTCGTTGCCGATAATGTGCGAAGCGACCGAGACGACGCCGGCGCCGCCGATCGCCAATACCGGAAGCGTCAAGCTGTCATCACCGCTATACAACAAGAAATCGTCGGGGGTCCGCTCAATGATTTCCGCCATCGCCTCCAAGTTGCCGCCCGCCTCTTTGACGGCGACGATGTTTGGAATCGCCGCAAGCCGGATGACGGTCTCAGGGGCGAGATTGACTGACGTGCGTCCCGGGACGTTATACAGCATGACCGGCAGCGGCGTGCTTTCGGCGATCGCTTTAAAATGCTGGTACAGCCCTTCCTGGTTTGGTTTGTTGTAATACGGTGCAACGAGCATGACGGCATCAACGCCCGCTTCTTCCGCCCGCTTCGTCAGCTCAATCGACGCGCGCGTATCGTTCGTTCCCGTCCCGGCAATGACCAACGCACGGCCATTGACGACAGAAACGACGTGTCGGAACAACGCGACTTTTTCCTCCGCCGTTAAAGTCGGCGATTCGCCGGTCGTGCCGGCGACAACGAGCGCATCGGTGCCATTGTCGAGCAAATAGTTGACAAGCTCCGTCGTTTTCACTAAATCAAGGTTTCCTTTCTGGTCAAACGGTGTTACCATCGCCGTTACGATGTTTCCGAACTGAACCACTGTTTTCACTCCTCGTTCCAAATCGCTTCGTATCCACCCGCCTCCGCCTCGGACAGACAAAAGGCGTCGTGCAGGGCGTTAACCGCTTTTTCCATATCGTCCTGCCTCACTAGCACCCAAATCGTCGTATGGCTGTCAGCCGATTGCAAAATTTGAATGCCTTGCTCCGATAAAGCAGTGACAATTTTTGCCGTCACCCCCGGCACGCCGGCAATGCCGGCGCCGACAACCGACACTTTGGCGCAGCGGGGCGTCACCGCCGGCTCATAACCGACGCGGCGCAAAGCGGCAATCGCTTTTTCCGTCATGTCGCCGCTTACTGTGTAAACGACACCGTATGGCGAAATGTTGATAAAGTCGACGCTGATCCCTTCGTGGGCCATCGCTTGGAACACATCAGACTGCAGCTCATAGTGCCCCTCTTTCGCCAGCACTTTGATTTGTGTGACGTCGGCGACATACGTAATACCGGTGACGAGCCGCTCTTTCACATCGCTTCCTTTTTGACCGCGAACCGATGAAGTGACAAGCGTTCCGGGCGCATCGGAATATGTCGAACGGACGCGCAACGGCACTTTCGCTTGCATGGCGATTTCCACTGCGCGCGGATGAATGACTTTCGCTCCTTGGTACGCCATATTGCAAATTTCCGTGTAAGTGACGACTTCCAGCGGCCGGGCGCTTTCGACGATGCGCGGGTCGGCGGTCATGACGCCGTCGACATCGGTGAAAATATCGACCCACTCGGCGTTTAAAGCAGCACCGAGCGCCGCTGCTGATGTATCGCTTCCGCCGCGGCCAAGCGTCGTGATGTCGCCGTTTTCTGCCACCCCTTGAAAGCCGGCGACGACGATGACATCGTATTGCTCGAGCGCCTCAAGCAGCCGGTCGCAGCGCATTTCGAGAATTTTCGCATTCGTATGGTCGCCGTTCGTGCGGAATCCGGCTTGCGCGCCAGTGAACGCCGTCGCCTTAATGCCGTGTTCGTTCAGCAAGTTGCTAAATACGACGCTTGAAATGATTTCCCCGCACGCCATTAATAGATCTTGTTCGCGCTTTGTCACATGATGGCCGGCGCCGCCGATCAGGCTAAGAAGCGTATCGGTCGCGTATGGATCGCCATAGCGGCCCATGGCCGAGACGACAACAACGACTTTGTAGCCGTCTTCAAGCGCCTTTTCAATATGGCGGCGCGCCAAGTTCCGCCCGCGCTCATCGCGGACGGACGTGCCGCCGAACTTTTGGACAATGATTTTCATGCTAACACCCCGATGCTTATTCAAATCAGCCCGAGCTTCAATAAACTTTCTGCAATTTGCACCGAGTTGGAGGCTGCTCCTTTTAATAAGTTGTCAGCAACGATCCATAGATGAAAGCCGCGGCGATTGTCCAGGTCGCGGCGAATGCGGCCGACAAAGACGTCATACTTTCCGACGCAATCCGCCGGCATCGGATACAGCTGCTCGTTCGGGTCATCTTGCAAAACGACGCCCGGCGCTTCGCGAAGCACCGCCTGCAGATCGGCAGCGGTGACGCCGTCTCGTTCAATTTCGATGTACACCGATTCCGAGTGACCGCTCGCCACCGGGATGCGTACGCACGTCGCCGCGACGCTCAGCTCAGGCATATGCATAATTTTTTTCGTTTCATTAATCATTTTCATCTCTTCAAATGTAAAGCCATTGTCTTGGAACTTATCGATTTGCGGGATGGCGTTGAACGCGATTGGGTAATGTTTCCGATCCGATTTCACCGGCAAAATGTTGGCCTCAACCGGCTTGTTTTCAAGCACAGCCTTCGTCTGCGCATGCAGCTCTTCGATAGCCTGCGCCCCAGCCCCGGAAACAGCTTGGTACGTTGAAACGATGACGCGCTCTAAACCGAACGCCTTCCGGATCGGCTCCAACGCCACGACCATTTGAATCGTCGAGCAGTTCGGATTGGCGATAATGCCGTTGTGCCACGTCAAGTCGCTTTCATTCACTTCCGGGACGACAAGCGGCACATTTTCATCCATCCGAAACGCGCTCGTATTGTCGATGACGATCGCTCCGCGCCGGACCGCTTCCGGCGCCAATGCCTTCGATACCGCCCCGCCGGCGCTGAACAAGGCGATGTCCACCCCATCAAAACGCTCGGGCGCCGCCGCTTGCACCTCAATTTCCTCGCCGCGGAAACGCATTTTTTTGCCTGCCGAACGTTCCGATGATAACAGCGTTAATGTTCCGACCGGAAAGTTCCGGTCTTCGAGCGTCCGCACCATTTGTTGCCCGACTGCCCCCGTTGCTCCGACGACAGCAACATGATATTGTTTTTGAGCCATCAACCATTCTCCTTCCACATCGTCACTCTTAGAAGTGAATTCATAGTCTTTATTTTATCACATTCCGCTGTGGACGAGAGAAAATTTTTCTGCGCGGCGCCGATTTTCCGCGATGGCCTTTAATCATTGTAACGGAAGCGCTCGATCACGACCGGCTGCAGCTGTTTCCCCTCAAGGGCGGCGAGCACCGTATCGCGAAGAAGCGGCATGCGCGCTACCATCGAGTTCGGTTTCGCGTGTGGCGCGTCTTGGCCGAACGGAATGAAATAAATGTTTTTTGCCGCCATCAGCCGCATCAAGTTGACGCCGTTTAAACCGAGCGCATCGTTTGTCGAGATGCCGAGCACGACGGGGCGGTGGTTGCGCATCGTCGCCTTGGCGGCCATAAGCACCGGGGAATCGGTCATGGCATTCGCCAGCTTGCTCATCGAATTGCCGGTCAGCGGGGCGATGACCATGCAATCGAGCGGAATTTTCGGCCCGAGCGGTTCGGCCTTGACGATCGTGTCAATCACCTCGTTCCCGGTCAATTGCTCGAGTTTTTTCACCCACTCTTCCCCTTCACCAAACCGGGTGTTTGTCGTCTTCACCGTGTACGTGACGATTGGCAGCACCTCCGCCCCTTCATTGACGAGTTTTTCAATTTCCGGGAACACGGCGTCATACGTGCAGTGCGACCCGGTGAGGCCAAAGCCGATCCGTTTCCCTTTTAAGCTGTTTCCGCTCATCGCTTATTCTCCTCCCGTTTTTGTAAATCTTGATATAACAATTGCGCAAGGACGTTGGCGATAATTTGCCCGGCCGTTTTCGGCGCCACTACCCCCGGCAGCCCGGGCGCCAAGATCGCTTTGACTCCGCGCTTTTCGGCGTAGCGGAAGTCGGTGCCGCCCGGCTTTGATGCCAAATCGATGATCAGCGTATGGGCCGGCATTTTGGCGATGACGCTCGCTGTCACGATCAAATGGGGCACGGTGTTAATGCAGACGTCAATATCGCGCACTTCTTTTTCCAAATCGTTCAAATGAAACGGCACGAGCCCCATTTCTGTAATGCGCGCGAGATGCTCCGACCGGCGCGCCCCGACTTTCACTTTCGCCCCTAGGGCGGCAAACGTCCGGGCAACGGTCATGCCGACGCGTCCTAACCCGAGGACGGCAACGTGCGAGCCGTGAATCGTAAAATCGGTATGCTGAATGACCATCATGATCGTTCCTTCGGCGGTCGGAATGGAGTTGTAAATGGCGACATCGTCGCGCTCAAACAGCTGGATATATTTGCGCCCGGTTTTTTTCATTAGTTCGTCTAAATACGAGTTGCTGATGCCGGAGTAAATGGTGCACCGTTTCGCTGTTTTTTGCACCATCTCTTCCGTAAACGGAATCGGCTCGTGGGAAAAGACGCTGTTTACCTTTCCGTCCAACGTCGTACCGTGAACCGGCAAAATGATCGCATCCAAGTCGGCCAAATCGACTTCGTCGATCGGCAGCTTCACCGCTCCGGTAAAATGGTGGGCGAGCTGATCAAAACCGACGAGCGATAACTTCGCATCGAGTTCGACGAGTTTGCGAATGACTTCAAGCTGCCGCGCATCGCCGCCGATAATGGCGACATGCATCCCTGTCAGCATCATGTTGTACGCTCACCTTCTTTATTGGCAAACTGCTCCGTTTCTTTTCCCATCTTATGTCGGGGGGAAAATATAGGTGAATATCCTTGGCGGGAAAAATGGGCAATATATTCCGTTTCCGGCCGGCGGCAGTCATTTTTTTCTGTTTTGTTCCTTACAATAGAAATAAAGACGCGAAGAGGGGGAAACAAGCGTGAGGCTGAGCGAATTAAGCGGCAAAGAAATCGTCGATGTGAGGCGGGCGGAGCGGCTCGGGGTGCTCGGGCAAACCGATTTGGAAATCAACGAGCAAACCGGGCAAGTTGAGGCGCTGCTCATTCCGACCGGAAAATGGTTCGGGTTTCGCAAAGACGGACAAGAAATTCGCGTGCCGTGGAAATATATCCGCAAAATCGGCGCCGATATGGTGATGATCGACGTCCCTGAAGAAGGGTGATCGAGTAGGCTGTACAAAATGAAAAAGCTAACAACCTCACAAAGGTCGTTAGCTTTTTTATGCGCCGGTGGCGGCTAGGAGCGGAGCGGCTGCGGCAGCATACCGTCGGGACTGATGAGGGCGAGGGCATAGTCTTTCTCGAAAACTGCGCGCGCCAGCTCGTTCACTTTTTCAACCGTGACACTTTCGATCTCTTCGATAATTTCATCAAGCGATCGATGGCGGCCGAGAAGAAGCTCGTTTTTGCCGTTGCGGCTCATGCGGCTGTTTGTGCTTTCGAGCCCGAGCATCAAGCTTCCTTTCATTTGCTCTTTGCTGTTGCGGAGCTCTTTTTCCGTAATGCCGTCTTCTGTCAGCTGGCGCAGCGTCCGTTGGATCGTTTCAAACAAAACGTCAAGCTGGCCGCTTCCCGTGCCGGCGTAAATGGCGAGCAGGCCGCTGTCTTGGTAGGCGGAATGGTAGGAGAAGACCGAATATGCCAATCCGCGCTGTTCGCGCACTTCTTGAAACAGCCGGCTGCTCATGCTGCCGCCTAAAATGTTGTTTAAAATAAGGAGCGGGTACGCGTCCGGATGGCCGATCGGCAGCCCCCTGAATCCGATGCATACGTGCGCTTGCTCGGTGTCTTTTTTGCGCGCGAGCTTTTGCGGCACGAACGACGGCGTTCCCGAGGAGGCCGGCTTATTGGCGGCCGTAAACGAGCCGAAATAGCGTTCAATCTCCCCGATAAACCGCTCATCAACGTTGCCGGCAACCGAAACAACGACGCGGTCCGGCGTATAATAGTCGGCCATATATTGGCGCAGCGTGTCGCCGGTAAACGTGCGCAACGTCTCTTCTGTGCCTAAAATCGGGTAGCCGAGCGGGTGGTTTGCGTAGCATGCTTTGCCGAGCAAGTCATGGACGATGTCATCCGGCGTATCTTCATACATTTTGATTTCCTCAAGCACGACGTTGCGCTCTTTTTGCAGCTCATCCTCAACGAAAGTTGAGTGGAAAAACATATCAGCGAGCATCTCAAGCGCCAGCGGTGCATGTTCATCGAGCACTTTCGCGTAATAGCACGTATACTCCTTGGATGTAAAAGCGTTCACTTGTCCGCCGATGCTGTCGAACGCTTCCGCAATGTCCCGGGCCGTACGTGTGGTCGTCCCTTTAAAAAACATGTGTTCTAAGAAATGGGAAATGCCATTATTTTGTTCCGTCTCATTGCGCGAGCCTGTGCCGATCCATACGCCGATGGCCACCGATCTTACGGTCGGAATTTGTTCCAGCACGATTCGCACACCGTTTTTGCACGTATATTTGTTAATCAACTCCATGTTCCTCCTGTTTTTTTGCCAGTCTTTTCTCGTCGAATAAGGCCGTTAAGCTGCCGATGGCGTAGCCTTGGCGCTTAATCGAAACGATCAGCTCATCAAGCGCGGCCGCCGTCGGCATCGTTGGATGCATTAAAATCATGGCGCCGGGATGGACTTTCGATGTTACCCGTTTCACTATAACAGATGGCGACGGTTTTTGCCAATCAATTGTATCGACACTCCATAGAATCGTCTTCATGCCAAGATCAGCGGCAATTTCGACGACCTCGTCGCGATAGCTGCCGCTTGGCGGGGCGAACCACTTGCATTTGACCGCGGTCGCCGCTTTGATCACTTCGTTCGTTTTCTCGAGCTCGCGGCGGATGTTGTCGCTGCTGAGCGTTTTTAAATCCGGATGGCTGTAGGAATGGTTGCCGATTTCATGGCCGGCGTCTGCTATCATTTTTGCCATCTCCGGGTGATTTTTTACCCATCGCCCTTCCAAAAAGAACGTCGCCTTGACATCATGCTTTTTCAACGTCTCGAGCATATCAGGGATATATTCTTCCCCCCAGGCGACATTGATCAAAAACGAGACCATCGGCTTGTCGGGATGGCCGCGGTAAATCGGCGCCGGCGGCAAATCGTCCAAATGGATGCGCGGCGGCACTTGGCGGAACACGAGTTTCTGCTCATCGAACGTCCCTGTTTTTTTCATGTTTTTATAGGAAGCGTCAATATCGACCGCGAGCCCGTTATAGCCGGGCGTCGCCTTCCATACTTTATCAATAACCGCATCTTGAGCGGGAATTTCGTATTGCTTTGCCTGTTTGGCGATCGTTTCGTACAACTTGTCACGTTCCTTCACAGCCGTCGTTTCCGCGGGGCGCCAGCTCTCGATGTAGTCGCCGACCGGCGGCCAATGAACCACCACCCAAGCGATGAGGAACATGACCGCTAACGCCATATAGCGAGCATAACCGTTGTTCACCCTTGTCCCCCTCCTTTTTTACTACTACAAATATGTAGCAGAGGGACACGTTAGAACATAACAAAAGAGCCTTAAGAAACAAATTCCTAAGGCTTCATGCGTTGGCGCTCTGGCCGTCTTCCTCGTTTTTCCCGCGCCTCTTTCGGCGGATCCTCGGCGCCGCGCTGCTCGCGCAACACCGCTTTGCGCGACAAGTTGACGCGCCCTTGCTTATCGATCTCCGTCACTTTCACTAAAATTTCATCGCCGATCGAGACGACGTCCTCGACCTTGCCAACCCGTTCTTCAGCGAGCTCGGAAATGTGGACGAGCCCGTCTTTGCCGTTAAACAGCTCAACGAACGCGCCGAATTTTTCGATCCGTTTCACCTTGCCTAAATACACTTGTCCCACTTCAACTTCGCGGACGATATCTTCGATAATTTGCTTCGCTTTTTGGTTGGCTGCCTCATCTACAGACGAGATGAAAATCGTGCCGTCTTGTTCGATATCGATTTTTACGCCGGTTTCATCGATGATTTTGTTGATTTGTTTGCCGCTCGGCCCGATGACTTCACGGATTTTATCTGGATTGATGTGCATGATCAAAATTTTTGGCGCATATTTCGACAGCTCTTTACGCGGCTCGCTCAACGTCTGCATCATATGGTCTAAAATTTCCATCCGTCCTTTGCGTGCCTGCTGCAGCGCTTCTTCCAAAATATCGCGCGTCAGTCCTTTAATTTTAATGTCCATTTGCAGCGCCGTGACGCCTTTTCTCGTGCCGGCGACCTTAAAGTCCATATCGCCAAGGTGATCCTCAATGCCTTGAATATCTGTTAAAATTGTATAATGATCCTCATTTTTCACAAGCCCCATGGCAATGCCGGCAACTGGCGCTTTAATCGGCACCCCGGCGTCCATCATCGCCAGCGTGCTCGCGCAAATGCTCGCTTGCGACGTCGAACCGTTCGATTCGAGCACTTCGGAAACAAGGCGGATCGTATACGGAAACTCGCGCTCCGACGGCACGACCGGCTCTAACGCCCGCTCGCCGAGCGCCCCGTGCCCGATTTCACGCCGCCCCGGCCCGCGCATCGGCCCCGTTTCACCGACAGAAAACGGCGGGAAGTTGTAATGGTGCATGAACCGTTTCGATTCTTCGAGATCGAGCCCGTCTAAAATTTGCACATCGCCGAGCGCTCCGAGTGTGCAGACGCTTAACACTTGTGTTTGCCCGCGCGTAAACAGACCGGAACCGTGCGTGCGCGGCAAGACGCCAACCGCTGACGACAGCGGACGAATTTCATCCACTTTGCGCCCGTCGGGACGAATTTTCTCAACCGTAATTAAGCGGCGCACTTCCTCTTTGACGAGCTTATGCAAAATTTCCTGCACTTGCTTCAGCTTCTCTTCATCGGCTTCTTCCGCTTCATATTTCGCGATCACGCCGGCTTTCACGTCCTCAATCGCGGCATCGCGCGCCAGTTTCTCCGGCACTTGCACCGCCTTTTTAATATCGGCTTCCGCAAGCTGGCGGATTTCCGCTTCCAGTTGCGGGTCTGGCTCGTATAGGACGATTTCCATTTTTTCTTTGCCGACTTGGGCGGCGATTTCCTCTTGGAAAGCGATGAGCCGTTTCACTTCCTCATGGCCGAACATGATCGCTTCCAGCATTACTTCTTCCGGCACTTCGTCCGCGCCGGCTTCAACCATGTTGATCGCGTCTTTCGTGCCTGCCACAACGAGGTGCAGATCGCTTTTTTCCATTTGTTCGACCGTCGGGTTGATGACAAACTGGCCGTCAACGCGGCCGACGATGACACCGGCGATCGGCCCTTCAAACGGAATGTCGGAAATGGTCAGCGCCACTGACGAGCCGATTAACGCCGCCACTTCCGGCGAGCAGTCTTGATCGACGCTCATTACCATCGACACGACTTGCACTTCGTTGCGGAATCCTTCAGCAAACAGCGGCCGAATCGGACGGTCGATGAGCCGGCTCGCCAAAACCGCTTTCTCGCTCGGACGGCCTTCGCGCTTAATAAACCCGCCCGGAATTTTCCCGACGGCGTACAACCGCTCCTCATAGTTGACGGTCAGCGGGAAAAAGTCGACGTTTTTCGCTTCCCGCGATGCGGTGGCCGTACTCAGCACAACGGTATCGCCGTAGCGGACGAGCGCCGCGCCGTTCGCCTGTTTCGCCAACTCGCCGGTCTCGATGACGAGCGGACGCCCGGCCACATCGATGGAAAACACGCGTTTCTCTTGTTCCATATAGACGAGTACTCCTCTCTATGTATAAAAATATGGATGCCGCTGATGATTAGTATAGACGAATTGGCGCCATTGTATCAGCTGTGGCGCAAACTGCGCCTATAAACTAGCAAAAAAGCGGGAATGCTCCCGCTTTTTTATCGACGTAATCCAAGTTTCCCAATCAATTCACGGTAGCGCGCCACGTCTTTCTTGCGCAAGTAAGCCAATAAGTTGCGGCGTTTCCCGACCATTTTCAGCAGGCCGCGCCGTGAATGGTGGTCTTTTTTATGAACGCGCAAATGCTCGTTCAAGTTGTTGATTTGTTCCGTCAGGATCGCAATTTGCACTTCCGGAGAACCGGTGTCGTTCTCATGGACTTTAAATTGCTCGATAATTTCACGTTTGCGCTCTTGCGTCAATGCCATTCTCGTTCACCTCCCTGACTTGAAATCCCCGGTTGCCGAGCGGGCGTCGGTGACTCGCCTGGCCAAGCAACGGTTCGCATACATTGATTAGAATACCTCTTTTTCCGGCAAAATGCAAGTCTTTTCGTCTAAGCGGCGGAAATACTGCTCCGCTTCTTCTTTGTCGCGGGCGATTTGCGCCGTCAACTCAGCGACGCCCGCAAACTTCCGCTCGCCCCGCAGGCGGCGGTGCCACTCAATCGCCACCGTTTCCCCGTAAATGTCGCGCGCAAACCCAAATAGATGCACTTCGACGCTCGGCAGCCCTTCACGCGTCTCATGGAACGTCGGTTTGTAGCCGATATTGGCCACCCCCTCATATACTTGCCCGCCGATCGTCGCCTTGACGGCATAAACGCCGATTGCCGGCAATAAATAATCGCCGTTTAAGGCGATGTTCGCCGTTGGAAACCCGATCGTCCGACCGCGCCGTTCCCCGGCGACGACCGTCCCTTCGATGTCATAAAAGCGGCCAAGCAGGCGGGGAAGCTGTTCGACCGCCCCTTGTTCAATGAGCTGCCGCACGCGTGTGGAGCTTACTTTCTCGCCGTCGACCGTCAGCTTCGGAATGACCGTCTGTCCAAAGCGGCCGCGCGCATGAAGCGGCATCGTCTCCATCGTTCCTTTTCCGAACCGCCCATAGGTGAAATCAAAGCCGGCAACAATATGTTTCACATGGAATCCGTCCAAATATTGGTCGACAAACTGTTCCGGCAACAGCCCGGCGAACGCCGGCGTAAATTCGACGATATATAGCCGATCCACCCCGAGCGCCGCGATCAGCTGCTCTTTTTTGCCAAGCGGGGTGATCAAGCGAAGCTCCGGCTGTTTGCCAAGCACAACGGACGGATGGGGGTGAAACGTCATCACCGCACTTTCATACCCGCGTTGTTTGGCCACCTCGACTGCCGTAGCGATCACCTTCTGATGACCGAGATGAATGCCGTCGAAATACCCGAGCGCCATCACCGTCGGGGGAAGCGTCTGGCGTTCGAAGTGGTGTGGATGCGAAATAAATACTGTTTTCATATCAATGATCCACCTTCTTCATTTCCGCATGTCACCCGGCGTCAACGAAACACTTTCAGCGGCTTCATCACACCGGGGCGCGCCGGATGCTTCACGTACAGGGCCAGCGCCTCCCGCTCGGGCGTCACGAGCACAACCGGCCCGTCAAGCTCCTGCAAAAAGGCGGGGAGACGGAGCAGCGCCCCGTTTTTTACTTTCTCTGCTACTTTATCATTGATTTCGTATTTCGGCAAATGAAAAAGCGCTTGCTCGATCGAAATGAGCAAGGCATCGGCCGTCCCATCGGCCGCCCGGCGCTCGACCTCTTCAAGCGTTACGCAGTCGGCCAGCTGAAACGGCCCGGACGCTGTACGGATGAGATCGGACATATGAGCCGGGTAGCCGAGCCGTTCACCGATGGTGACGGCGAGCGTACGGACGTACGTGCCCTTGCTGCACGTGACGCGAAAGCGAAACGACACCGTTGCCCCGGCGAACCGCTCGCGTTCATCAAGCAGCTCAAGCTCGTAAATGGTTACACGCCGCGTCGGACGTTCAACTTCGAGGCCGGCGCGCGCATATTCATACAGTTTTTTTCCATTCACTTTCACCGCCGAGTACATCGGCGGCGTTTGTTCGATGTCCCCGGTAAGGCTGCGAAATACCGCTTCGATCTCCGCCCGCGCAATCGTCCGATCCACCGGCCGGGCGGCGATGATGTCGCCATCGGCGTCTTCAGTCGTCGTCGCTGCGCCGAGCGTCACTTCTCCTTCATACGTTTTTGTCGCTCCGGTTAAAAATTCAGCGATGCGCGTCGCCTTGCCGAGACAAATCGGCAGCACGCCGGACACGTTCGGATCGAGCGTGCCCGTATGGCCGACCTTTTTTATGCCCAGCAGGCGGCGCACTTTCGCCACGCAATCGTGCGACGTCATTCCCTTCGGTTTATTGAGCAGCAATACCCCGTCCATCGGCGCCCCCTTCCCGTGTCATACTCACTAATGGAAATGGATAGACGATTCGTCTATCCATTGTTCGGTTCATCGTTCGCCTCTTCCGGTCCGCGGCCGTCCTCGTCGGAAATTTGCCGGATCAGTCGTTCGATGCGGCTGCCGTATTCGATGGTTTCATCGATTTCGAACAAAATCTCCGGCGTTTTGCGCAGGCGGATGCGCTGGCCGATTTCCGAACGAATAAACCCTTTGGCTTTCTCGAGCGCCTTCAGCGTGTTTTCCCGCTGCTCGTCGTCGCCGAAGACGCTAATGTACACTTTTGCCTGCTGCAAGTCGCCGGTGACGCGCACATCGGTTACAGTGACAAAGCCGATGCGCGGGTCTTTCAGCTTGCGGCCGATAATGTCGCTCAATTCTTTTTTCATTTGCTCGCCAACGCGAGTTGCCCGTATGTTCATCACCCATCACCTCGATTACAACCACTCAAATGATGTCGCCGCCCGCTCCAATTCGGGAAACGAGTCGATCAAGGCCAGCGCCCGCTCGAGCTCCCGTTCGGCCGCCGACCGGCTTGACGCAATGGCAACAAGGCCGATTTTCGCCCGCTGCCATGCGTCTTGATGATCAAGCTCGGCCACAGAAACGTTGTATTTTTGTCGGATTCTTGTCATCACCCGCTGAAGGACAGCCCGCTTGTCTTTTAACGACCGGGCGTTGTAGATGATGCATTCGCATGAAGCGAAGCCGATCATGTCCGGGCCACTTCCTGCATGACGTACGCCTCGATGACGTCTCCTTCTTTAATATCGTTGAAGTTTTTGATGGTCACGCCGCACTCGTATCCTTGCGCCACTTCGCGCACATCGTCTTTATACCGTTTGAGCGAGTCGATTTCGCCTTCGTACACGACGATGCCTTGACGGATCAGGCGCACTTTGCTGTCGCGGGTGATTTTGCCGTCGGTGACGTAACACCCGGCGATCGTGCCGACTTTCGACACTTTGAACGTTTGCCGCACTTCCGCCTGGCCGATCACTTTTTCTTCGTATTCCGGATCGAGCATCCCTTTCATCGCCGCTTCAATTTCTTCGATGACGTTGTAAATGATGCGGTGGAGGCGGATGTCGACGTTTTCCGATTCGGCCGCGCGCTTCGCGTTGGCGTCCGGACGGACGTTAAAGCCGATGACGATGGCGTTGGAGGTCGTTGCCAATAAAATATCCGACTCGGTGATGGCGCCGACCGCCGCATGGATGATTTTTACGCGCACGCCTTCGACATCGATTTTTTGCAAAGCGGCGACAAGCGCTTCGACCGATCCTTGGACGTCGGCTTTGACGATCAAGTTCAGCTCTTTCATTTCACCTTGTTTAATTTGCTCAAACAAATCGTCCAAGCTGACGCGCGTTTTCACGCTCCGCTGCTCCTGCAGCTGCCGCTGCGCCCGCGCTTCTCCAATTTGCCGCGCTTTCTTCTCATCTTCAAACACCATAAAGCGGTCGCCGGCTTGCGGCACATCGTGCAGCCCGGTAATTTCGACCGGCATTGACGGGCCGGCTTCTTTGACGCGCCGCCCGCTGTCGTTGACCATCGCCCGCACGCGCCCGTACGTCGTGCCGACGACGATCGGGTCGCCGATTTTCAGCGTGCCGGCTTGGACGAGCAGCGTCGCTACCGGGCCTCGCCCTTTGTCAAGCTTCGCTTCGATCACCGTACCGATGGCGCGTCGGTTCGGGTTCGCTTTTAATTCTTCCATTTCGCTGACAAGCAAAATCATTTCCAACAGCTGATCAATGCCGTCTTTCGTTTTCGCCGACAGCTTGCAGAAAATCGTATCGCCGCCCCATTCTTCCGGAACGAGGTTGTACTCCATCAACTCTTGCATGACGCGATCCGGGTTGGCTTCCGGTTTATCCATTTTGTTAATGGCGACGATAATCGGCACGTTCGCCGCTTTGGCGTGGTTGATCGCCTCGACCGTCTGCGGCATGACCCCGTCATCGGCAGCGACAACAAGAATGACGATATCCGTCACTTGCGCGCCGCGCGCCCGCATCGTCGTAAACGCTTCATGCCCCGGTGTATCAAGGAACGTAATTTTTTTGCCGTTGACCGTTACTTGATAAGCGCCGATATGCTGGGTAATGCCGCCGGCCTCCTGCTCGGTTACTTTCGAGTGGCGGATCGCATCAAGAAGCGTCGTTTTCCCGTGGTCAACGTGCCCCATAATCGTGACGACCGGCGGCCGTTCGGTTAAGTCTTCGGGCGCATCGACAATTTCGATCGTTTCAAAATTCGTTTCATCGATCGTCACTTTTTCTTCGACTTCAACGCCGTAATCAGAGCAGATGAGCTCGATCGCATCCTTGTCTAAATCTTGGTTAATCGTCGCCATCACGCCGAGCATAAACAGCTTTTTAATGATTTCCGACGGCTCGCGGCCAAGTTTTTTCGCCAGCTCGGCCACTGTGAGCGAACCTTCGAACGTAATTTTTTTCGGCAGCTCTTTTTCTTTTTTCACTGGCTGCGGCGCCTGCTTCGCGGCCGAGGCGGCTTGTTTTTTTCCTTTCGCCGGCCCTTTTCCTTTTTTCTTCGCCGCTTGGAACAGCTTCTTTTCCTGCTGCTGCGCTTCTGTTTTTTTCGTTTCCTTTCCTTTCACCGCTCCCTTCTTCTTCGCTGGCTTCGCCGTTTCTTTCGTTTCACCAAAAATTTCCTCATCGGCAAAATCGGCGGCTTTCGCCGGCGTCGGGCGCTTCGGCTTTTCCGTTTTCTTTTCCGCTTTTTTCTCCTCTTTTTTCCCGGCGTTCGGGCGGTACTGATGGTCGAGCTTTTCGACGACATCAGCCTCGAGCATGGCCATATGGTTGTTTACTTCAATGTTCATTTCTTTCAATTTATGGATAACGTCCTTGCTTGGCACGTTCTGTTTTTTCGCGTATTCGTACACACGCATTTTTGACATACATTCACCCCCATAAAAATCAGTCGAGCATCGTTTGCAATTGGCGCGCGAACCCTTCGTCGGTGACAGCGACGACGACGCGGGCGTCTTTGCCGATCGCGCCGCCGAGCGTATACCGGTCCGGCACTTTGCAAAGCGGGACGCCATAAAACGTACATTTATCGGTCACTTTTTTTTCCGTATTGGCCGATGCGTCTTCCGAGAGCAAAACGAGCCGCGCCTTGCCCCGCTGCACTTCCTTCACAACAAGCCCCTCGCCGGAAACGACTTTTCCGGCTCGCTGCGCCAACCCTAACAGCGATGCCCAGCGGCTACTTCTCATATCCTGCCTGTTTCTCCTTTTCCGCCAAAGCGAGCAGCTCCTCATACAGCGCATCGGCGATCTCAGCTTTTAAATGGCGGGCCAAAATGTTTTTCTTTTTCGCCTGCAAAATACATTCCGGATCGAGGGTAATATACGCGCCGCGCCCCGCCTTTTTGCCGGTCGGGTCAATCGATACGTCCCCTTCTTTCGAACGGACGATGCGCACCATTTCCCGTTTCGGCTTCATTTCTCCAGTGACGACGCATTTGCGCAACGGAATTTTCTTTTGCGCTGCCATCTTCATTCCCCCTCACTCGATTTCCGCCGTTGTATCAAATGGCTGGCCGCTCTCATCACTATTTTCATTATCGGCCGTCACGTCGCCGAAATCAAGCGAAGTGGATGGCGCATGCGGGTCGATGCCCATTTCCCGCGCTTCCGATTCGCTTTTAATATCGATTTTCCAGCCGGTCAATTTTGCGGCCAGCCGGGCGTTTTGCCCGCGCTTGCCGATGGCGAGCGACAGCTGGTAGTCCGGGACGATGACGGTCGTCGCCTTTTGTTCTTCATTCACGATGACGCGCAGCACTTTCGCTGGGCTTAGCGCGCTGGCGACAAACTCGACCGGGTCGGCCGACCAGCGGACGATATCAATTTTTTCCCCGTTCAGCTCATCGACGATCGCCTGCACGCGCTGCCCCTTTGGCCCGACGCAAGCGCCAACCGGATCGACTTCCGGATTGTCGGAATGAACGGAAATTTTTGAGCGGTCGCCGGCTTCACGGGCGATCGATTTAATTTCAACCGTGCCGTCGTAAATTTCCGGCACTTCAAGCTCAAACAGCCGCTTCAGCAAGCCCGGATGAGTGCGGGAGACGAAAATTTGCGGCCCTTTCGTCGTTTTTTCCACTTTTGTAATGTAGACTTTCAGCCGATCGTGCGGTTTGTACGTTTCGTTCGGCATTTGCTCGTTCGCCGGCAGGAGCGCTTCCGCTTTGCCGAGGCTGACATAGACAAAGCGCGGGTCAATGCGCTGGACGATGCCGGTCATAATGTCCTCTTCACGGTCGACGAATTCGGCGTAAATGATGCTCCGCTCCGCTTCGCGCACGCGCTGGGTAACGACTTGTTTCGCCGTCTGCGCGGCGATGCGGCCGAAATCGCGCGGCGTCACTTCGAGTTCGACGACGTCGCCGATTTGGTAGTTCGGGTTGAGCCGTTGCGCCTCCTCAAGCGAAATTTCAAGGCGCGGGTCGGTTACCTCTTCAACGACATCTTTGCGGGCAAGCACCCGGATCGTTCCCGTGTCCATATTTAAATCGACGCGCACGTTTTGCGCCTGTCCGAAGTTGCGTTTATACGCTGAAACGAGCGCCGCTTCAATCGCTTCCATGACGACTTCTTTGCTGATGCCTTTTTCCCGCATCAGATCGGCTAACGCCTCAAGCAACTGCGTGTTCATGAAACGAAAATCCCCCTTTTATCATTAGAAGAAAATGACGGCTAGTCTTGCGCTCGCCACTTTTTCATACGGAATGGCGACCGTTTTTTGCCGTCCGCGGTCTTTGACCGACAGCGTGACGGTCGTTCCGTCAAAGGCGGTTAATTCGCCTTCAAACTGCTTTTCTCCTGCAATGGGCTCGTACGTTTTGATATATACATTTTTCCCAATCGCTTTGACAAAATCTTTTTCATTTTTTAACGGCCGCTCCGCCCCCGGCGACGAGACTTCTAAAAAATAGTTGTGCGGAATCGGATCAGCCTCATCGAGCTTTTCGCTCAGCTTTTCACTGACGACGCCGCATTGTTCAATATCGACCCCTTCGTCTGAATCAATAAAAACGCGTAAAAACCAGTTTTTTCCCTCTTTCACATATTCAATGTCTACTAATTCCAATTCCATCTCGTTCAAAATCGGCGTGACAAGCTGTTCGACCGTTTCTGTCACTTTTTTGCTCATCGTTTTCCTCCTTACCGAGCAAACCTGCATGTATGGCATAATGAGAAAATCCCCTGCACAGGGCGGGGAATGAACGAAAGACGGATGCCAATTCAAGACGAAAGAGTGGGTTTCCCCACTCTTTGCTTGCCATTATCTTTGCCAATTCCACTAAAACTATAACACATTGGAAAATATATTGCAACGAAAAACCGTCTGTCAGAACAGAGACAGCTGGTTGTGATCCGGAAGCGAGTCGAGGCAGCCGCGGCTTTCGAGATATTCAAGAAGCGTTTTCGACACTTTGCCGCGCTGCTGCAAATCCTCTTTCGACAAAAACTCCCCTTCTTCACGGGCGCGTACGATGTTTTGCGCGACGTTCGTCCCGAGACCCGGAATGGCGTTAAACGGCGGAATGAGCGAACGGCCGTCAATGACAAACTCGGTCGCCTGCGAGCGATACAAGTCAATATTTTTAAAGGAAAAGCCGCGCTCGCACATTTCCAGCGCCACCTCAAGCACGGTAAGCAAACTTTTCTCTTTCGCTGTAGCCTGGATGCCTTTGGCGTTAATTTCTTCAATCCGCCTGCGGATGGCGGCCGAGCCTTTGATCATGGCGTCAAGGTCGAAATCTTCCGCCCGCACCGTGAAGTAGGACGCGTAATACAAGAGCGGATGGTGCACTTTAAAATAGGCGATGCGCACCGCCATTAACACGTAGGCGGCGGCATGCGCTTTCGGGAACATGTATTTGATTTTTTTGCACGAATCGATGTACCACTCCGGCACGTCATGCTTGCGCATTTCCGCTTCAAATTCCGGCGTCAAGCCTTTCCCTTTGCGCACCGATTCCATAATTTTAAACGCCAACGACGGCTCGAGCCCGCGGTAAATGAGATATACCATAATGTCGTCGCGGCAGCCGATCACTTCCGACAGCGTGCACGTCCCGCTCTGAATGAGCTCTTGCGCATTGCCGAGCCACACATCCGTGCCGTGCGACAACCCGGAAATTTGCACGAGCTCAGAAAACGTTTTTGGTTTTGTTTCTTCCAACATTTGCCGGACGAAGCGCGTGCCAAACTCTGGAATGCCGATCGTGCCGACGTTGCACATAATTTGCTCCGGTGTGACGCCAAGCGGCTCGGTGCTGCTGAAAATGCCCATCACATCCGGATCATCGGTCGGAATGGTCTTCGGATCAATGCCGCTTAAGTCTTGCAGCATGCGGATGACGGTCGGATCGTCGTGCCCAAGAATATCAAGCTTCAGCAAATTATCGTGAATCGAGTGGAAGTCAAAATGGGTCGTCCGCCACTCCGATGACGTATCATCAGCCGGATATTGAATCGGCGTAAAGTCGTAAATTTCCATGTAATCCGGAACGACGATAATGCCGCCCGGGTGCTGACCGGTCGTCCGTTTCACCCCGGTGCAGCCGGATGCAAGTCGGTCGATTTCCGCACCGCGCAACTCTAGGTTATGGTCGCTCGCATAACCTTTGACAAACCCGTACGCCGTTTTATCGGCAACCGTGCCGATCGTGCCGGCGCGGTAGACGTTGTCTTCGCCAAACAGCACTTTCGTATAGTTATGGGCGCGCGGCTGGTATTCCCCCGAGAAGTTCAAGTCGATATCCGGCACTTTATCGCCTTTAAAGCCGAGGAACGTCTCAAACGGGATGTCGTGCCCGTCTTTTTTGTATTTCGCCCCGCATTGCGGGCAGTTTTTATCCGGCAAGTCAAAGCCTGAGCCGACCGAGCCGTCATTAAAAAACTCGGAATGTTTGCAGTTCGGGCAGACGTAATGCGGCGGCAGCGGGTTCACTTCGGTAATTTCGGTCATCGTCGCGACAAACGACGAGCCGACCGACCCGCGCGATCCGACGAGATAGCCGTCATCAAGCGATTTTTTCACCAGTTTATGGGAAATTAAATAAATGACGGCAAAGCCGTGGCCGATGATGCTTTTCAGCTCTTTTTCGAGCCGCTCTTCGACGAGCTTCGGCAATGGATCACCATAAATTTCCTTCGCCCGCCGATAGCTCATTTCCCGGATTTCCTCTTCCGCTCCCTCAATGCGCGGCGTATACAGTTCGTCTTTGATCGGTTTGATGTCGCCGATTAACGAGGCGATTTTTTGCGTGTTGTCGACGACGATTTCTTTCGCTTTTTCCGTCCCTAAAAACGAGAAACAGTCAAGCATTTCATCCGTCGTGCGGAAATAGACATCCGGCAGCTCGTGCCGGTTGAGCGGGTTCGCTCCGCCTTGCGAGTGGATTAAAATTTTCCGGTAAATTTTATCTTCCGGGTTCAAGTAATGAACGTTGCCGGTGGCGACGACCGGGATGTTCAGCTTCTCGCCGAGGGCGACGATGCTGCGAATCATGTCTTTAATCATTTCCTCATCTTTGACATAATCCATTTCGATCAGCGGCTTATACACCTCGGGCGGATGCACCTCGAGAAAATCGTAAAAGCGGGCGATCTCTTCCACTTCCTCGGGCGCCTTTTGGATCAAGTTATCAAACAGCTCCCCTTTGTCGCAGCCCGAACCGACAAGCAAACCGTCGCGGTGCTTCACAAGCACGGAGCGCGGAATGCGCGGCATGCGGTGGAAATACTCAACGTGCGACAAGGAAACGAGCTTAAACAAATTTTTCAGCCCCGTCTCGTTTTGCGCCAACAGCGTCACGTGAAACGGGCGCGACAGCCGATATGATGCTTCGCTATGCGTGCGGCTGTTCAACTCATCGTGATACAAAATGCCCCGCTCTTCCGCTTCTTTTAACAGCCGCATAAGCAAATGACCGGTCGCCTCGGCGTCATAAATGGCGCGATGGTGCTGTGTCAATTCAATGTCAAACTTTTTGCAAAGCGTGTTGAGACGGTGGTTTTTCAAATCTGGATATAAAAAGCGGGCGAGTTCAAGCGTATCGATGACCGGATTGATGACTTTGCCAAGCCCCATCTTCGTAAGCCCTGCATTTAAAAAACCGATGTCAAAGCTGGCGTTATGGGCGGCAAGCGTCGAATCGCCGGCCCACTCGATAAAACGGCGGAGCACGTCTTCGACATCCGGGGCGTCTTTCACCATCTCATCGGTAATGCCGGTCAGTTCCATCGTCGTCACCGACAACGGATGGTGCGGATTGGCAAACGACATAAACCGGTCGATGATTTCACCGTCTTTCACTTTCACCGCTGCCAGCTCGATGATCGTGTTGTATACAGCTGACAATCCCGTCGTTTCGACGTCAAAGACGACATACGTCTCATCGGAAAGCCGGCGGTGCGCCTCATTGTAGGCGATCGGCACCCCGTCGTCAACGACGTTCGCCTCCATGCCATACAACACTTTCACACCGTGTTTTTTCGCCGCACTGTATGCTTCCGGAAACGATTGAACAACGGCATGGTCGGTGACGGCAATCGCCGGGTGGCCCCATTTTTTCGCCTGCTCAATGAGCTTTGCCACGGAAGTGACGGCATCCATTTGGCTCATCGGCGTGTGCAAATGGAGCTCAACCCGTTTTTCCCCTTCCGGCGCCGTATCGCGCCGCTCGTTCGCCGCCACTTCGTTTAAGTCGTTGGCGATGATGACTAAATCGCGGACGAACGTATCGTTTTGCACGCTGCCGCGCACTTTCACCCACATGCCTTTTTTCACGCCGGCCATCAGCGCGGCGTCTTCTTTGTCGCGCGAGAACATTTTGACTAAAATGGAGTTCGTGTAATCCGTAATTTTTGCCGTCAGCAGTGTACGGCCGCTTTTCAGTTCGCTCACTTCAGCATCAAACACATACCCTTGCACGACGACGCGCCGCTCTTCCTCGACGATCGTCTCGAGCGGGCGCACCGCCTCCTCGTCGCGGATCGGGTAGCCGATGACCAGCGGGCCGGACGGAGAAACCGCTGCCGCTTTTTCCTCCTCCTTCGCCAAATCCGTCAGCACAGCGAGCGCCCGTTCTTCATCTTCTTGCTGTTTTTGCGCCAAAAACTGCTCCATTTCTTGTTCAGCCGGCCGAATGCCGACTTCGAGATGAAGGAGAGGAAACCCGAACGAAGCGTATACATCGGCGATTTTTTTGGCGAATCGCCGCTTGACCGCCAACGCTTCCGCCTCATGGCGGGCGGTGACAACGAGCTTGTTTCCTTTCACCGCCGGCGTCTGCCGGTTGAGCAAATCGACGAGCGGCGATACGCCTTCTTGCAGCTGTTCGAGGCAAAGCGGCCAATACGCCTGCACATCTGTTTCGGTCACATGCGGCGCTTCCACATGCACGGTATGCCGGACGGCAGCGATATGGCGGAATGCCGCCGCCAGCCGATCCGTAAACGGCTTGTACACGTCAATGGGCAACACGTTTGCAAATTGGAAATGAAAGTGCCAACTTTTTTCCTCTTTATCAATCACGACTTTGCGAATGGCCGCCTCACGGAAATACGGCATCCACTCATCCGACGTCATCTTCAGCTGCTCGAGCAATACGAGGAACCGCTCTTTTTGTTCTTTCGTAACCATGACTTCTCCTCTCAACGAAATCGTTTCTCTTTTCCTATCATACCATACAAACGGCAACAGCGCCGGCGAAAAAAGAAACGGGTTCTCTTTCGCCGGCGCCGTTCGTTTATCCTTGCAAAAGACGGCGCACTGTTTCGATCAGCTCACTGACCGGCACATCAAACGTTTCGCCTGTTTTCCGAACTTTTACTTCAACCACACCTTCACTCGCCCGCTTGCCGACGGTGACGCGGAGCGGGATGCCGATCAAATCGCTGTCGGCAAACTTCACCCCGGCCCGTTCCGGACGGTCGTCATACAACACGTCAAACCCGGCCTGTCCGAGTTTACCATACCAGTCTTCCGCCAACGCGCGCTGTTCATCGCTTTTTGCGTTCGCCGTCAGCAAATGAACGTGGAACGGCGCGACCGAAGCCGGCCAGACGAGCCCATTCTCATCGGCGAACTGCTCGGCGATCGCCGCGACAAGCCGAGAAACGCCGATGCCGTAGCAGCCCATAATCATCGTCTGCGTCTGGCCGTTTTCATCCAAGTATACGGCGTTCATCGCTTCGCTATATTTCGTGCCGAGCTTAAATACGTGCCCGACTTCAATGCCGCGGGCGAAACGGATCGTCCCGTTGCCGTCCGGGGACGGGTCGCCTTCTTGGACAAAACGCAAATCCGCATATTGGCTGACGGTAAAATCGCGGTCTGGGTTGACGCCCGTGTAATGATATCCTTCTTCATTGGCGCCGCAGACGCCGTTGACGATCGCCGCGACGGCATGATCAGCGATAATCGTCACCTCTTCACTGACGCCGATCGGGCCGAGCGAGCCGACCGGGCAGTTCATCACCCGTTCTGTTTCTTCCGGCGCCGCTAACTCAACGACCGTGGCATCGAGCACGTTTTTCACTTTCACATCGTTCGCCTCATGGTCGCCGCGGACGAGCACAAGCACATAGCGGCCATCGACGTTAAACAAGAGCGATTTGATGCAACGCTCTGGCGCGACTTGCAAATATGAAGCGACTTCGGCGATCGTTTTTTGCCCCGGGGTCGCCACTTTTTTCAGTTCGGCCGGCGGCTCATGACGTTTTTCATACGTGGCGACGACCGGCGCCATTTCAATGTTGGCCGCATAGTCGGACGCATCGGAATAGGCGATCGTATCCTCGCCGATGTCAGATAACACCATAAACTCGTGCGTGTCTTTCCCGCCGATCGCCCCCGAGTCGGCGATGACGGCGCGGAAGTTTAACCCGCAGCGGCGGAAAATGTTCGCGTACGCTTCATACATGTGATGGTACGTTTCGTCCAAACTTTCTTTCGATGTATGGAACGAATACGCGTCTTTCATGATGAACTCGCGGCCGCGCAGCAGTCCGAAGCGCGGGCGCTTTTCATCGCGGAATTTCGTTTGAATTTGGTACAAAACAAGCGGCAGCCGCTTATACGTTTTCACCTCATCGCGAACGATCGTCGTAATCATCTCTTCATGCGTCGGCCCGAGGGCGAAATCGCGCTCATGGCGGTCTTTCAGGCGCATGAGTTCCGGTCCGTACGAATACCAGCGCCCGGACTGCTGCCAAAGCTCAGCCGGCTGCAAGGCCGGCATAAGAAGCTCCATCGCCCCGATGCGATTCATCTCTTCACGGATGATCGCTTCCACTTTTTGCAAAACGCGCTGCCCGAGCGGCAAAAACGTATAGACGCCGCTCGCGCTTTGGCGGATGAAACCGGCCCGCAACAGGAGCTGATGGCTTTTTACCTCCGCGTCCGCCGGCACTTCACGCAATGTCGGAATAAACGCTTGACTTTGTCTCATCAATAGCCACCTCGTTTTCTCTCTCTGTCATTATAGGAAAAATTTTTGAATGTCGTTCCATGTCACAACAAGCATGAGCAGCATGAGCAAGGCGAAGCCGATAAAATGGACCATTCCTTCTTTTTGCCGGTCGACCGGCTTGCCGCGCACCGCTTCAATGGCGAAAAAGAGGAGCCTTCCACCGTCTAGCGCCGGCAATGGCAACAAGTTGACAATCCCAAGGTTGATGCTCAAAATCGCTCCCCATTTCATCAAGTAGTAAATGCCGGACTCAGCGACCTTGCCGGTCGATACGGCGATGCCGACCGGCCCGGACAACATATCAAGCTGAAACTGGCCGGTAATCAATTGGCCGAGTCCGACTAAAATTTGCCGCGTCCAATAGTACGTCTCCACAAGCCCTTGTTTCACTGAACCGAACACCGATTTTTCCATCGGCTGGTACACCCCGATTAAGCCGATCGTCTCCCCTTGGATCGTTTTCTCTTCCGGGGTGACCGTCACATTCATTTCTTTCCCGTTCCGCTCAATTTGAAACTGAAGCGGTTCGTTCGGATGGGCGCGAATCGTATTGACAATTTCCGCCCATGTTTCCATCCGTTCGCCGTTGATCGCGATCACTTCGTCCCCTTGCTTCAAGCCTGCCGCACGCGCCGCCCCTTCCGGCGTCAGCTCGCCGATGATCGGCTTGTCGACCGGATAGCCTTGCAAGAGGCCGATCAAAATAAAAACGACAAGAGCCAGGATAAAGTTGGCGAGCGGTCCGGCCAAAATCGTCATCGTCCGTTGCCCGAGCGTTTTCGAAGCAAACTGGCGATGGTACGGGGCGATTTGAATTTCTTGGCGGTCGGCGACGAAAAACGCCGGCTCTTTGATGGCAAAACGCTCAAGCCGCTCCCCGTCGGTATAGCCAGTCACATACATCCCATGCTCCAAATCGGCGTCTTCCACCTCAATCACCCGGGCGTTCGGGTAATCGTCCTTATGATTGATGACGATTTTCTCTACCTGCCCTTCGCCATCAAGCAGCAAGCCGACGACTTGCCCGCGCTTCAGTTCAATCATTTCCGGATCTTCGCCGGCCATGCGCACGAAGCCTCCAAGCGGGAGAAGCCGAATCGTATATACCGTTTCGTTTTTCTTAAACGAAAACACTTTCGGCCCGAAACCGATGGCGAACTCGCGGCAAAGAATGCCGGCCCGCTTCGCTAACAGCAAATGGCCGAGCTCGTGAAAAAACACGAGGGCGCCAAAGACGACAATAAACGAAATGATCGTTTCCAACGTTTCAACCACCTTTACGATAGTAGTGAGCGAACATAAGCGCGCGTGTCCGCGTCGATTTCGCGAATCTCCTCAAGCTGCGGATCGCTCACCGGACGATGGCGCTCAAGAGCGCGCTCGATCCACTCCTCGATCGCTAAAAACGGAATGCGGCCGGCCAAAAAGGCAGCCACCGCCTCCTCGTTGGCCGCATTTAAGACCGCCGGCAGCGAGCCGCCGCGTTTCCCAGCTTCATAGGCGAGCCGCAGACAACGGTAGCGGTCAAAATCAACCGGCGCGAAATGGAGCGCCCCTAGCGCCGCCAAATTTAGCGGTTTCGCGACAGAAAGCGGCAGCCGCTCCGGATACGTCAACGCATATTGGATCGGAACGCGCATATCCGGCGTGCCAAGCTGAGCGAGGACGCTTGTATCGCGAAACTCGACGAGCGAATGGATGACGCTTTCTCGGTGCAGCACGACCTCGATCCGCTCATACGGCAGCCGAAACAGCCAATGGGCTTCAATCACTTCAAATCCTTTGTTCATCATCGTCGCCGAATCGATCGTAATTTTCGCTCCCATCGACCAGTTCGGATGACAAAGCGCCTCTTCAACCGTCACATGGGCAAGCTCCTCGCGCGTCCTGTCGCGGAAGCTGCCGCCGGACGCTGTAAGAATGAGCCTCTCGACGTGCTCGTGCTTCTCCCCTTGCAAACATTGAAAAATGGCGGAATGTTCACTGTCGACCGGCAGCAGCGGCACACCGTGCTTCTCTGCCGCCGCCGTGACGAGATGCCCGGCGACAACAAGCGTCTCTTTATTGGCGAGGGCGATCGTTTTTCCCGCCTCGATCGCTTTTAACGTCGGCACAAGCCCGACGCTGCCGACGATAGCGGTGACGACGATATCCGCTTGCGGGAATACAGCTGCTTCAATCAGCCCTTCCTCCCCGTACACGATCGTTGTCCGCCCGCCGTATTCGCTGCAAAGCGTCTCATAGGCGCCGCGGTCGGCGATCGCGACGAGGCGGGGAGAAAATTCAACGATCAGCTGCCGGGCCGCTTCCATATTTCTCCCGACCGATGCCGCGGCTAAGCGGAATTTGTCCGGATGGGCGCGGATCACATCGAGCGTTTGCGTGCCGATCGATCCGCTTGCCCCTAATATACTAATATATTTCAACGTTTTCACTCCTCACCCGCTTATCGTACCGCTTCGATAAATATGTATAAGAGCGGCAGCACAAACAGCAAACTGTCAAATCGATCCAAAATGCCGCCGTGCCCCGGCAAAATCGCTCCCGAATCTTTCACGCCGTAATGGCGTTTGAAAGCCGATTCGACTAAGTCGCCAAGCTGGCCGAATATCGAAAGCAAGAGCGCGATCCCCACCGCTGCGCCGAGGCTGTCGAACGGATCGGCCGCCCACTCGTAGACAGCGGCAACGACAACGGCGGAACCGATGCCGCCGATGGCGCCTTCGATTGTTTTCTTCGGGCTGATTTCCGGCCATAGCTTGCGCCGGCCGAACGCGCGGCCGAAAAAATACGCCCCGATGTCGGTCGCCCAAATGACAAACAGCGCATAAATCAAGTACAGCAAACCGGCTAAACGGATGGCGCCGAAGCAGAAAAACCCGACGCCGACATAAAGGACCGCCAACACGATAAACGCCGCCTCATCGAACGTCAGCGCATTTTTCGTCACGACGGTGCCGACAAGCAACAAAAAGGCGAGGGCGGCAAGCACGCCGAACTTAACGGCCCCGGACGACAGCCACTCGCTGCCGTAGCGGGCGGGAACGAGCAGCAGCCAAAGGGCCGCAAAACCGGCGCCCCCGGCGAATGACAGCGGAGACATCCCTTTCATCCGCAACAGTTCAAACAACCCGACCGTGGCCAATATATATGTTACTATTATAAACGGAAATCCGCCAAAAATAACAATCGGCAAAAAGAGCGCCGCCGCTATGACTCCGGTAATGATTCGCTGCTTCATCGTGCTGACACTCCTCCAAATCGGCGGTCGCGCCGCTGGTAAGCGGCAATCGCCTGCAAGAAATGTTGTTCTGTAAAGTCCGGCCATAATACGTCGGTAAACCAAAACTCCGTATACGCCAACTGCCAAAGCATAAAATTGCTTAAACGAATTTCCCCGCTCGTGCGGATGAGCAAATCCGGGTCATCGAGCCCGTCCGTCATTAAATAAGAGGAAATGAGCGGCTCGGTGATGTCCTCCGGCGCAAGCGCCCCGCGTTGGACGTCTTTGGCAATTTGCTGGACAGCCGCGGTAATTTCCGCCCGGCTCCCATAATTGAGCGCAAAGTTTAAAATGAGGCCGGTGTTGCCGCTCGTTTCGTGAATGGCCCTCCCGACCGCTTGGCGCGTATGATCCGGAAGTTCGTCTGTACGGCCGATCACTTGCACTTTCACATTCTCCGCGACAAGCTCGGGAAGGAATGTCGTCAAAAACTGCTCCGGCAGTTTCATTAAATAATCGACTTCGCTTTTCGGACGTTTCCAATTTTCCGTTGAAAACGCGTAAAGCGACAAAACGCGCACCCCGAGCTCGTTGGCGAAGCGGGTGATTTTGCGCACGACTTGCATCCCTTCATAATGGCCGGCCACCCTCGGCAAAGCCCGCTTTTTCGCCCACCTTCCGTTTCCATCCATGATGATGGCGACATGGTTCGGAATCGGATACCTGAGCACATCCTCTTTCGTCAACGGGGCGCCTTCCTCTTTATTTTTCCGCATTTTATTGAACATACGTGTCCTCCGCGAACGTGTTTTGCCTTTCCATTATAGCAAAAAAACCCTCCATCAACATAGAGGGTTTGCATCGTTTTTCCTATACTTCCATCACTTCTTTTTCTTTTTCTTTTGTGATGGTATCAATTTTGGCGATATGGTCGTCAGTCAGCTTTTGCACTTCGTCGGTATAGCCGCGCAGCTCATCTTCCGTAATCTCGCCGTTTTTCTCGAGTTTTTTCAGCTCGTCGTTCGCGTCGCGGCGGATGTTGCGCACCGCCACTTTCGCCTCTTCCGAATATTTTTTGACGAGCTTCACCAGTTCGCGGCGCCGTTCTTCAGTAAGCGGCGGAATGACCAAGCGGATGACCGACCCGTCATTGGACGGCGTCAATCCTAAGTCCGACGCTAAAATCGCTTTTTCCATTTCTTTAATGACGGATTTGTCGTACGGCTGAATGACAAGCATGCGCGCTTCCGGCACGCTGATCGTAGCGAGCTGGTTGATCGGCGTGGCGACACCGTAATAGTCGACAGTGACTTTCTCAAGCAGCCCGGCGTTCGCCCGCCCGGCGCGCACGGTCGCCAGCTCGCGGCTGAACGCTTGCACAGCTTTGTCCATTTTTTCTTTCGCCTGTTGAATCACTTGCTTTGCCATCGTTATTTCCCCCTTACGATCGTTCCGATATTTTCGCCTAATACAGCGCGTTTAATGTTGCCCTCTTCCATAATTGAAAAGACGATAAGCGGAATATTGTTGTCCATGCAAAGCGAGGAAGCGGTCGAGTCCATGACCCCAAGCCCTTGCTGAATGACATCCAAATACGACAGCTCCTCGTATTTGACTGCATTGGCATCAACGTTCGGGTCGGCGCTGTAGACGCCGTCAACATTGTTTTTCGCCATCAAAATGACGTCCGCTTCAATTTCTGCCGCCCGCAGCGCAGCGGTCGTATCGGTTGAAAAATACGGGTTTCCTGTACCGGCGGCGAAAATGACGACCCGCTTTTTCTCGAGATGGCGAATCGCCCGCCGGCGGATGTACGGCTCGGCTACTTGCCGCATTTCAATCGACGTCTGCACCCTCGTTTCGACGCCGAGGTGCTCGAGGCTGTCCTGCAAGGCGAGCGCGTTCATCACGGTCGCTAACATGCCCATGTAGTCGGCCGTCGCCCGGTCCATTCCCATTTCGCTTCCTGTTTTTCCGCGCCAAATGTTGCCGCCGCCGACAACGATGGCAATTTCGACACCGAGTTCAGCCACTTCTTTTACTTGTTTGGCGATCGACTGGATGACGGCCGGCTGGATGCCAAACCCTTGCTTTCCGGCGAGCGCTTCCCCGCTTAACTTTAAAACGACGCGTTTGTATTTTGGTTGTTCCATGTCAAACCTCCATGATGCGAATCGCTTTGAAAAACAGGGAACACGCGCGTGTTCCCTGTTGCGGTCCGTCATTGCTTTCTTACTTGGCTCATAACTTCCTCGGCGAAATTATCTTGACGTTTTTCGAGCCCTTCGCCGACTTCGTAGCGGATAAACTGCTTCACAGTCGCTCCGTTCGACTCGACGTATTGGCGCACCGTCACATCCGGGTTTTTCACGAACGCTTGCTCAAGCAGGCAAACGTCTTCGTAAAACTTGTTCAGCCGGCCTTCCACCATTTTCTCAACGATTTTTTCCGGCTTGCCTTCATTTAACGCTTGTTGTTTCAACACTTCGCGTTCGCGCGCAATCTCTTCTTGCGGCACTTCATCGCGCGAAACGTATTTCGGATGGAGCGCAGCGATATGCATGGCCACATCTTTGGCGATCTCCTCGCTTGCGTTGCCGGCTAATAATGTTAATACGCCGATGCGCCCGCCCATGTGCAAGTACGCGCCAAACGTTTCGCCGTCCGCTTTGTTGACGACAGCAAAGCGGCGGAGCGTAATTTTTTCGCCGATTTTCGCGATCGCTTCGTTAATATAATCTTGGACAGTGGAACCGTTGTCCATCGTTTGTCCGAGCGCTTCATCAAGCGAAGCCGGTTTTTGTTTCAGCAAGTGCGCAGCCAGCTCCTTAACGAGCGTTTGGAACGCTTCGTTTTTGGCAACGAAGTCCGTTTCCGAATTCACTTCCAAAATGACGGCCGCATTGCCTTCGACAGCGATGTATGTCATTCCTTCCGCCGCGATGCGGTCCGCTTTTTTCGCCGCTTTCGCAATTCCTTTTTCACGCAGCCAGTCGATCGCTTTCTCCATGTCACCGTTTGTTTCGGTGAGCGCCTTTTTGCAATCCATCATGCCTGCGCCCGTTTTTTCGCGCAGCTCTTTGACCATTTGTGCTGTAATCGCCATGAAAAGATCCTCCTTCTCTTTATCGCGTATATGTATCGATGTCGGCAGCGGGTGCCTGTTTTGCCCTTATTCGTTAGTATAGCCAAAAGTTGCTGATTTCTGTCTCAAAAAAAGGTGATAAAAGGCTTTCCCTCTTATCACCTTTCTTGAGCGCCATTACTCCGCTGCGACGGCCGCCTCTTCGCCTTGTTTTGCCTCAAGTACGGCATCGGCGATTTTCGACGTCAACAGCTTGACGGCGCGGATAGCGTCATCGTTCGCTGGGATGACGTAGTCGATTTCATCCGGATCACAGTTCGTGTCGACGATGCCGATGATCGGGATGTTCAACTTGCGCGCTTCCGCCACTGCGATCCGCTCTTTGCGCGGGTCGATGACGAACAGCGCATCCGGCAGCTCTTTCATGTCTTTAATGCCGCCTAAAAATTTCTCGAGCCGCTCTTTTTCCTTTTTCAAGCCGATGACTTCTTTTTTCGGAAGTACGTCAAATACGCCATCTTCTTCCATTTTTTCAATTTCGCGCAGCCGTTTGATCCGTTTTTGGATCGTTGCGAAGTTCGTCAGCGTACCGCCAAGCCAACGTTGGTTGACATAAAACATGCCGCAGCGTTC
The DNA here is from genome assembly GCF_001618685.1 of Geobacillus subterraneus. Lineage (GTDB taxonomy): Bacteria > Bacillota > Bacilli > Bacillales > Anoxybacillaceae > Geobacillus > Geobacillus subterraneus. The sequence continues at coordinate 2,107,620 of NZ_CP014342.1, forward strand.
CGCTTCCTCTTTGACCGATTCTTGCGCTTGTTTTTTCGTGCCGACGAACAAAATTTTGCCGCCGTTCGCTGCCAATTCGCGCACAAAGTTATATGCTTCCTCGACTTTTTTCACCGTTTTTTGCAAGTCGATAATATAAATGCCGTTGCGCTCCGTGAAAATGTATTTTTTCATTTTTGGATTCCAACGGCGCGTCTGATGTCCGAAGTGGACGCCAGCCTCAAGCAGCTGTTTCATCGAAATCACTGACATGTATGCTCCTCCTGTTTCCTTGTGGTTTTTGCTCCTCCGCCTGTTTCATCTTTCAGCAAGACTGGCCATGCCAGCACCGTTGCTGAAATCATCAGGCGTGTGTATTCACACCATGTAAAAATATATCATAACCGCCGGCGGTAAATCAAGCTGTTATTCGTCTATTTCGTCCGCTTTTCGGTCAAATTTCAACAGCAGCTCCACTTCCGTTTTTCCTTTTTGCAGCTTTTTGGCAATTTCCTCGACCGTTGCCCCTTCGGCATACAGGCGGCGGGCGGCGTCGGCAACGCTAGCGGATGGCAAAAGGTCAAGCACATCTTCGATCACTTCGATGTCCGGGAAATAATCATGCGCCGCGTCGGGGCCATTCTGTCCCGTTTTTTCGCTTTCCTTCGTTTTTCCTTCCGCCGTGCTTTCATGGCTTTCCGCGGGCGACATCGAACCGCTGTCGCCGCTGATCGCGCCCGGTGCAAATGCGGTTGGTTTCGGCTCTGTCGGCCGTTTGGCAGGCCCGGCGGTCATTTTCGTCCGAAGCAGCGCATCAAGCTCGCCGAAAAAACGCTCGTTTTCCTCTTTCCAGAGGGCGAGATGAGCCGCCATCGCCTCTTCGAGCTCTTCAGCCCGCCTTGCCGCGCGCTGTTCCGTCTCTCTAAGCCTTGACAGGCGCATGTAAAGCAAAATGATGAGCAAAAACGAAAATGCATGCAGCAGCAAACTGATGGTTAGCCAAAATGCTCCCATGATGTTCACTATCCTTTAATGTCGATCGTTTTTCCTTTATAAGGATGGCTTCCAAACCGCGACGCCTCCCACCGTGCGCGCTCGCCTGTCCGCTTGTCCGTCACTTGGCGGCGCGCCCGCTCCGCCCGCTTTTCGCCGGCCGCCGCCATTTGCGCCTGCACGGCATAAGGGTGGTGCTGCGCGGCGGCATACATGCTTCCCGCTTCGGGCGCTTTAGGTATTACGCTTTGCAGCGCTGGCAGCTGAATATCCACCTTCCCACTCCCTTTCCCCTTTCACCGCTCCTCATCAAAAAAGCGGCGCAGTTTCCACAGCGCTTTGGCGTGAATTTGCGAAATTCTTGATGTGGACAGCTGCAAGAGGCTCCCAATTTCCGTAAACGTCAGTTCTTCTTTGTAAAACAAGCTGATGACAAGCTGCTCTTTTTCATTCAATTGCTCAATCCCCGCGGCCAGCTTTTCGATCATCTCTTGCTTGAGCACTTGTTCTTCCGGGAGGGCAACGCGGTCGTCGCGGATCGCGAGCGGCTCGTCATCCTCTTCACCAGCTGTCTGTCCAAGTGAAAGCCAATTGGAAAAAAACGTTTCATTAACCGCCGCCTGCACTTCCTCTTCCGTCATGCCGAGCTCGGCGGCGATTTCTTTCGCTGTCACCGACCGCATGTACCGCTGTTCGAGCCGCTCGGCCGCCTCTTCAATTTTTTTGGCTTTGTCGCGCACGCTGCGCGGCAGCCAATCTTCTTTGCGCAAACCATCGAGGATGGCGCCGCGGATGCGAAACGATGCATATGTGTCAAACTTCAAATCGCGCGATGGGTCAAACTTTTCAAGCGCATCGTACAAGCCGACGAGTCCGTAACTGACCAACTCTTCCCTTGGCACGGAGCTTGGCAGCGTGGCGGAAATCCGCTGCACATGGTAAGAAACGAGCGGCATATAGCGCTCTACAAGCTCCCCGGCCGCATGCCGATCGCGGCCGTTGACCCAGTCGTCCCAATATTTCCGCTCTTTTCCTTTTAGCGCGCTCCCCATCGTTCTCCCCCTCGCCTTGCGGAAACGACATTATATTTCCTTGATTTCTTGGCTAGCCTTGCGAATGGACAGCACGCCCGTTTGCGGGTTAAACTCAATCGTCCGGCCGCTATGGCCGCCGACATCCTCAGCAACAACCGGAACGTGCAGCCGCTCGAGCTGCCTTTTCACTTCTTCGACGTTGCGCGCACCAATGTGCATCATATCCCCGCCAGCCGAGGAAAACGAAAACATTTGCGCCCCCCCGGCAAGCTTCGCTTTGAGCATCCCTTTTCGGCCGCCGGCGGCGATGACGAGCTTACAAAGCGCTTCAACCGCCGTGTCGGCGTACTTCGCTGCATTGACGACCCCTCCGCGCGCCATTGAGGAATGCGGAAGCATAACATGCGCCATGCCGGCGACCGCTTTTCCGCTGTCATAAATGACGACGCCGACGCACGACCCAAGCCCGCACGTGCGAATGACAGCGGGCGCTGCAACGACTTCCATCTCGGCGATGCCGACTTTGACCGTTTGGATCGTGCTCATCCGCTATCCACACCTAATGCCCGAAAGATGGTGGAAAATGACTCCGGATCGGGGAGGAGAAAGAAATGGCCGTCAATGCTTTCATTTGGCCGCCGCCCGTCATAAATGGCCGTATCGATCAAAATGGCGTAATCGCCGGCACGTGACAGCTCAAGCAAGCCAAACGACAGTACAGCCCCGATCATATCAAGCGCCAGCGCCGGCACGGACGGCTGCAAAGCAAGCTGTGTAAAATCGGCGAGCGCTGACAAATACGAACCGGCTAAAATGTTGCCAAGCTCCTGAAGCGCCGAACATCCGAGCTCATGGGCTTCACCTTGAAACGAAAACGAGTCGTCGCCGGTCATCTGACGGACAAACCGCTCCGCCTGCTCCGGCGGCAGCACGAAAAACATATTCCCCGGCGCTTCCCCCTCGATGCGCAAATACACACACGCAACGACTTGTTCCGGTCCGCCGATCAGCTCCATCATCTCGGCAAACGTCGCAATTTGCACGCGCGGCACGGCCATTTCAATTTTTTTGTTTAACAGCGTCGACAAGGCGGTCGCCGCGTTTCCAGCCCCGATGTTTCCGATTTCGCGTAAAATGTCGATATGCGCCCCTGTCAAATGGAAAATGTCACCCAACCGTCAACGCCCCTCTCTGCGATTTATTGATCAAGCACCTTCGCTAAATCAAGCAAAATGAGGAGCCGCCTCTCCATTTTCGCCACCCCGTAAATGTAGGCCGCCTCCACAGCCCCAATTGCCTCCGGCGGCGGCTCGATGCTCGATGCCGGAATATCGAGAACATCATTCGCTGCATCGACGATCAGCCCGACTTCGACATCTCCCAGGGTGACAATAATCATGCGCGTCTGTTCTCCGTATGGTTCAGGCGCAAACCCAAACCGCTCGCGCAAATCGATAATCGGCGTCACAACGCCGCGCAAATTGATGACTCCTTTTACATAACGGGCCGTTCCCGGCACGCGCGTAATCGGCTGCATTTTTTCAATCGAGCGGACGTGCTGCACCGGTAAAGCGTACTCTTCCCCTTTCAAGCGAAAAGCGATCACTTTCCAGTCAGTCTGAACGCTGGCGCTCATCGGCCACTCCCCTTTTCCATTGAAAATGTAAACGGAACAAACTATCGTTAGGCGCCCCGCCTTTGTTCTTATGTTTCTGCTAACGATGGCGGTGCACCGGTATTTCCCAATAGGGCAACGTCGCCAACGAAGCTTTTTTAATTGGCTGTAAACTTGCTTTTCAGCCGGCCATAGCGATCGGTACGCTAGCCGCCGCTTATTTCACGAGCGCATTGCAATCGATGATCAGCGCCACCCGGCCGTCGCCTAAAATCGTCGCCCCGGAAATCGCGAAGACAGAAGATAAATAGTTTCCGAGCGATTTCAGTACTACTTCCTGCTGTCCGATAAATGAGTCGACCGCCAACGCCGCCAGCTTTTCCCCTTTTCGGACGATGACAGCCGCCACCGTATCCCCCTCATCCGATGCATCCGGCACGGAAAACACGTCTTTCAGCCGGACGAGCGGCACGACTTTGCCGCGAAAATCGATGACCGGCTGGTTATGAGCGGAGAAAATCTCCTCTTTTCTCACTAACGCTGTCTCCATAATCGAGGACAGCGGAATGGCATACGTCTCGGCGGCAATTTGCACGAGCAGCACGGAAATGATCGACAAAGTCAACGGCAGCTGGATGGAAAAGAGCGATCCTTTTCCCGGCTGTGAATCGACGGTCACCGCACCGCCGAGCGATTCGATCGTGCTTTTGACTACATCCAAACCGACACCGCGCCCGGAAATATCGGAAATGTGGTCGGCGGTGGAAAAACCAGGGGCGAAAATGAGCCCATACACTTGCTGATCGGTCAAATGAGCCGCCGCCTCCGGCGAAACGATGCCGCGGGCGATCGCCTTTTGCAGCACTTTCTCCCGGGAAATGCCGGCGCCGTCGTCCTCAATTTCAATAAAGACGTGGTTGCCGCTATGGTAAGCGCGCAGTTTGACCGTCCCTTCCTCCGGCTTTCCGCATGCCGCCCGGGCGTCCGGCGCTTCAATGCCATGGTCGAGCGCGTTGCGGATCAAATGGACGAGCGGGTCGCCGATTTCATCGATGACCGTCCGGTCAAGCTCCGTTTCCGCTCCGATAATATCAAGGCGCACTTTTTTGCCGAGTTCGCGGGCAAGCTGGCGGACCATGCGCGGAAAGCGGTTGAACACCGTTTCGACCGGCACCATGCGCATGTTTAAAATGATCGTTTGTAAGTCGCTCGAAATGCGCGACATCCGTTCCACTGTTTCCGTCAGTTCGGCATGGTTCAAATCACGGGAAATTTGTTCGAGCCGCCCGCGGTCGACAACTAGTTCCTCAAACAAGTTCATTAACATATCAAGCCGTTCAATATTGACGCGGATCGTCTTCCCTGCTTGTTTCGCCGCCTGCTTTTCCACCGTCTCCGCTTCAGCCTGCGCCGCCGCTGCTTGTTCAAAAGCGGTGGACGCCGGCAGTTCAGATGCGGCCTGCTCCCCGCTTTTGGCAGTCGGCTCGTTGACTGTCACCGCGGCGATCTCGACCCCGTCAATTTCGGAAATGCCCATCAGCCGCGTTCGCAGTTCATCCGCCGGCGTTTTTGATACAACGGTGACGAGAAACTCTTGGCCAAATTGCTCTTCTTCAAGCATGTCAGACGGCGGCGTCGATTTTACAATTTCCCCCGCCTCACTGAGCAGTTCAAACACCATATACACGCGCGCGGCTTTCAACAGGCAGTCCTCACGAAGGCGGATGCGAATTTCATAGACGGAAAACCCTTGCTCTTTTGCCTGTTGCAACACATGGTATTCAAACTCCCCGTATGCATGCTCGAGGGGCGGCTTTTCGCCTGCTGTCTGTTTGTCCGGCATCCCGCCCTGCTCGATTCGTTTCAGCTGCTCGACTGTCTCGCTTACATCGCGCTTCCCGTCGCCGCCCGAGGCGATCGACATAATCATCGCCTCCAAATGGTCGACTGCTTGAAAAACAACATCAAGCAGTTCCGGAGTGACGATCAGCTGCCGATTGCGGATGCCATCAAGCACATTCTCTAGTTGGTGCGTCAAATTGGCCAAATCTTCAAACCCCATCGTGGCCGACATTCCTTTTAGCGTATGGGCCGAGCGGAAAATTTCATTAACAAGAGCCATATCGTCCGGAGTTTGTTCGAGTTCAAGCAGCCGCTCGTTGATTGTTTGTAAATGCTCCTTGCTTTCATCAATAAAGATGTCTAAGTATTGATTCATATCCATCCCATGTTCCCCCTCATTCCCCGATCGATTGGACGATGGCGGCGGCAATGCCGTCAAGCGGAGCGATGACATCGATGACGCCGGCCTCGATCGCCGCCCTTGGCATCCCATAAACGACCGCTGTCTCGCGCGCCTCGGCGATCGCTTCCACATCCCCGCCTTCTTTCAGCTTTTTCAACCCTGCCGTCCCATCTGATCCCATTCCGGTCATGATCACCGCCACGATCCGACAGCGGCGAATGGCAGCGAGCGATTCGAACAACACGTCAACGGCCGGGCGATGGCCGGCGCGCGGCAGCGATTCATCGAAACGGGCTTTCAGCACACCGTTTTCCTCGCCGACAACAAGATGAACGCCGCCCGGAGCGATATAAGCGGTGCCGTTTCGCAGCACCTCTCCGTCTTCCGCCTCTTTGACCGTTATGGCCGATAGTGCATCAAGCCGGTTGGCAAGCGATTTCGTAAACCCTTTCGGCATATGTTGGACGATGACGACCGGGGCGGCCAAATGGGGCGGCAGCTGCGTCAGCACCGTTTCGAGAGCGCGCGGGCCGCCGGTTGAGGTGCCGATCGCGACGATCGCTTTTTCGGCGCGCACTGTTTTGGCAGGCGGACGCCAAAGCGCCGCTTTCGGGCGCCGAGCGGCGAGCGCCCTCATGTTCGCTTCGCTCGCGTGCAGCACTTTTCGGATGAGTTCATCCTTCACTTTATATAAATCAAGCGAAATCGGGCCGGACGGTTTCGCCACAAAGTCAACCGCCCCATATTGCATGGCGGCTACCGTATTTTCCGCTCCTTCCTTCGTCGTGCTTGATACCATGACGACCGGCAGCGGATGCTTCTCCATGATGCGCCGCAATGTTACGAGCCCGTCCATGACCGGCATTTCGACGTCGAGCGTCACAACATCGGGGCGACAAACAGCGATTTTCTCAAGCGCCTCTTGACCATTGCGGGCCGTCCCGATGACTTCAAGGCGCGGATGTTCGGACAAAAAGTCGCTGATCCATTTGCGCATAAACGCCGAGTCATCGACGACAAGCACCTTGATCGTCTTCATTTTCCGTCTCTACCTTTCTAGCAAAAGTTGGCGCAGCTTGGCAAAAAAGCGGTTCGCCCGCCCCGGCCCTTCCTGGCGCCCCGGCGCATAACGAAATGCCATTTGACGCACCGCCTGGCTCGCCTTCGCCGCAGGGTCAAGCAACACAAACGGCGTTTGGTTGACAACCGCGCGGGCGACCGCCCGATCTTCCGGAACGATGCCAAGCAACGCAATTTCTTTGTTTAAAAACCGGCCGGCGACATGCTTGAGCCGCTCAAAGACTTCATGCCCTTCCCGCTCCTTGCCGGCGCGGTTGACAATGACAGAAAACGGCGCCTCGCTGCCGGCGGCGTGCATGTATTTCATCATGGCATACGCATCGGTCATGGCGGTCGGCTCCGGCGTTGTCACGACAAACACGTCGTCAACCGACTTCAGAAAATACAACCGTTCCCCTGATGCCCCCGCCCCCATGTCAAAGACGAGATAATCATACCGTGACGCCACGGCCTGCATTTCGGTCAAAAAGTAGTCGATGCCAGCCGTATCAAGCGCCCGCCATTGTGCGGCGCCCGTCCCTCCGGCAATGTACGACAGATGCTCCGGCCCGCTTTTCACCAGCTCTGAGAGCGGCAGCCGGGCCGAAAGCCAATCGGCCAATGTCAACGACGATGACTGGCCGAGCAAAATATCGATGTTGCCCATGCCAATATCCATATCGAGCAGCAAGACGCGAAACCCGAGCTTAGAGAGCGACAGCGAAAAGTTGAGCGAAAGATTCGATTTGCCGACCCCGCCTTTTCCGCTCGTCACCGCGATGGTTCGCGGCGATGGCTGCTGCCGGAGGCGGCTCAGCTCGAGGCGAAGCCGTTCCGCTTGGTCTTTCACCATCGCTCCGCCCCAAACAACAGGTGAACGAGCCGGTCAGCCGACGCCTCCGCCATGTCGTCCGGCACGTTTTGCCCGTTCGTAAAATAGGCGGCGCCAAGCCGGCTGTCAATCAGCAAGCTGAACACGGCCCCGTACGAGTCGGTCTCGTCGAGTTTGGTAATGATCAGCCGATCGAGCGGCAGACGGGAAAAGCGGTCATAAACGGCTTTCATGTCCTCGTACTTTCCGGTGGCGGCAAGCACGAGAAACGTTTCCGTCTCGCTGTCAAACTCAAGTGTTTGCTGCAATTCAGCCACATATTGCGGATTGCGGAAATTGCGGCCGGCTGTATCCACAAACACGAGGTCGCAATCGGCCAAGTTTCGCTTCGCTGTCCGGAAGTCATCGGCGTTGTAGCATACTGCAAACGGCGCCTGTAAAATATTCGCGTACGTCTTCAGCTGGTCGATGGCGGCAATCCGGTACGTATCTGTTGTAATGAATCCTACTTTTTTCCTTTGTTCAAGCACAGCGCGCCCCGCCATTTTGGCGAGCGTCGTCGTTTTTCCGACCCCCGTCGGACCGAGCAAAATCACATATTTTTTTTGCCTTGCGGCTTCGGCAAACGGAAGCGGCGACAACATGCCGCGCACCGCCTCCTTCGCCCAACCGGCGACGGCAGAAGCCGAGCGCCCCCCTTTGTCGGCGTACCACCGTTCAAGCAAGCGATCCATCACCTCACGAACGTAACGCTCTGCCATTCCCTGCCGCACAAGCCGCCGCTCCGCTTCAGCGAGCGGCGGGGGATATACTAACGAAGGCGGGCGGCTGGCCAACTGGCGGATGAGCGTTTTCACTTCCTGCAGCTCCCCCGCAAGCGAACCATTCGTCTCCTCCTGCCTGACGGCCGATGGCCAGTCAGCTGGCGCCGCCGCAGCTGGCGGACGCGGCAATGGATCGGGGTCAACGCCGGCTAACACTTCGATCTTTTTTTTCGCAAACAGGCCGAAAAATCCGCCGGTATGGATCACTTTTGAATGTAAAATGACGGCATCGCGGCCGAGCTCGGCGCGAACCATCTTCATCGCTTCGTTCATGGACGGGGCGACAAACTTTTTCACTTTCATTCGATTTCCACCATCCCCACGCTTTGAACTTCGACGTCAGCTTCGAGCTCGTTGTATGACAGCACCGGGATCGTTGGGAAATGGCGCTCGATCAGCTGGCGGACGTACATGCGCACCGCCGGGGAACAGAGCAAAATCGGCGTTTGGCCGGCGAACGGATAGCGGTCAAGCGCCTGGGCCACCGCCTCAACGAACATCTGCGCCCGCGTCGGGTCAAGCGCCAAATAGCGGCCATGCTCCGTTTGCTGCACGGCATCGGCGATGATTTTCTCCGCCCTGCCGGACAGCGTCATGACGCGCAGCGGCTCGCCTGGCACGGCGTATTGGCCGGTAATTTGCCGCGCCAGCGCTTGGCGGACATATTCGGTCAACAAGTCGGTGTCGCCGGTCAAGCGGCCAACGTCGGCGAGCGTCTCAAAAATAAGCGGCAAGTTGCGAATCGACACTTTCTCTTTCAGCAGTTTGGCAAGTACTTTTTGAACGTCGCCGATCGACAGCGGATTCGGCGTCACATCATCGACAAGCACCGGGTACGACTCTTTCAAATGATCGATCAGCTGCTTCGTTTCTTGGCGGCCGAGCAACTCATGAGCATGAGCTTTAAGCACTTCCGTCAAATGCGTCGAGACGACCGACGGCGGGTCAACAACCGTATAACCGAGCATTTCAGCGCGATCTTTCATCGCTTCGGAAATCCATTTCGCCGGCAGGCCGAACGCCGGCTCGACCGTTTCAATGCCGTCGACTGAATGATCATCGACGCCGGGACTCATCGCCAAATAATGGTCAAGCAGCAGCTCGCCGCGCGCCACTTCCTCGCCTTTAATTTTTATCCGGTATTCGTTCGGCTGAAGCTGAATGTTATCGCGGATGCGCACGACCGGGACGACGATGCCGAGCTCAAGCGCGAGCTGGCGGCGGATCATGACGATCCGGTCAAGCAAATCGCCGCCCTGGGCCGCATCAGCGAGCGGAATGAGGGCATAACCAAACTCAAACTCAATCGGGTCGACATGCAACAGTTGGATGACGCTTTCTGGGCTTTTCAATTCGTCCGCTGCCGCCGTTTCCTCTTCCGGCCCGGCGCCGGCCGCTTCCTCCTGTTGTTGGCGTCCGGCAAACCGGTAGCCGCCGAGCGCTAACAGCCCGGCAATCGGCATCGTCAACACGTCGCTAATCGGCGTAAACAAGCCGAGCAAGAAAATCGTTCCGGCAGTGACGTACAACATTTTCGGAAAAGCAAACAGCTGGCGCATAATATCGCCGCTTAAGTTGCTGTCGGACGCCGCACGCGTGACGATGATGCCGGTCGCGGTCGAAATCAGCAGAGCCGGAATTTGGCTCACAATTCCATCACCGACCGTCAGCAGCGTATAGCGTTTCGCCGCCTCGGCCATATCCATCCCTTGCTCGACGACGCCGATGACCATGCCAAACAACATATTGATCACGACGATAATCATCCCGGCGATGGCGTCGCCCTTGACGAACTTGCTCGCCCCGTCCATGGCACCGTAAAAATCAGCCTCTTGCGCGATCTTTTCCCGCCGCTGCCGCGCTTCCTGCTCTGAGATCATACCGGCGTTTAAATCCGCGTCAATGCTCATTTGTTTTCCCGGCATCGCATCGAGCGTAAAGCGGGCCGCCACCTCAGAGACGCGCTCCGATCCTTTCGTAATGACGATGAACTGGATAATGATTAAAATTAAAAACACAACAAATCCGACGACGACATCGCCGCCGACGACGAACGTCCCGAACGTTTCGACGACGCCGCCCGCCTCCCCTTTGCTTAAAATCGAGCGGGTTGTCGAGACGTTCAACCCTAATCGGAACAAGGTCAGCACTAAAAGCAATGACGGAAAAATGGAAAACTCAAGCGGTTCTTTCGTATTCATCGCTGTCAGCAAAACGAGCAAGGCGAGCGAAATATTGACGATGATCAAAACACTGAGCAGCCATGTCGGCAACGGGATGACGAGCATGGCGACGATGAGCACGACCAGTAACAGAACTGATAAATCTTTCCATTGTGCTTGCATGTTTTTCTCTCCTTGCTGCTACACATTTCGTTTGAGCCGATAAACGTACGCCAAAACTTCCGCCACCGCTTTAAAAAACGCCTCCGGAATCATATCGCCGACCTCCGCCTGCCGATAAAGCGCCTGAGCGAGCAGACGGTTCTCAACGGTGACGACACCGTTGGCTTTGGCGATTTCCTTAATTCTTAAGGCGACATAGTCCGCCCCTTTCGCCACAACGAGCGGCGCTTCCATTTTTCCGTCTTCATACTTGAGCGCGACCGCATAATGGGTCGGGTTCGTAATGACAACATCTGCGTTCGGCACTTCTTGCATCATCCGTTTCATCGCCATTTCCCGCTGTTTCTGTTTGATGCGCGACTTGATGAGCGGGTCGCCTTCCGTCTTTTTGTACTCATCTTTAATGTCCTGCTTCGACATGCGAATGTTTTTCTCAAATTCAAACCGCTGGTACAAATAATCAAACAACGCTAAAAATAAGAGCGCCGCCGCGGCATACAGCCCCATTTTCACCGTCAAACCGCCAATGACCGCGAGCATGGCACCCGGCGGTTTGGAGGCAAGCGCCATGAGTTCGTTTCGTCCGGAAAGCAGCAGCGCAAAGACAATTGCGCCGATGATGCCGGCTTTGAGCACTGATTTCAACAATTCGACAATGGCGCGCAGCGAAAAAAGCCGCTTCATTCCTTGCACCGGATTGAGCCGGTTCCAGTCCATTTTCAGCGGTTCAACAGTAAAAAGAGCGCCGATTTGCAAAAAGTTGGCCAGCCCGGCCGCCAGCACGGCAGCGGCAAAAAACGGAGCCAAAAGGAGCGCCGCATGGCGGAGCCAGTCAAGAAACAGCAGGTGAAGCGAATCGATCGTCAACGGAACGGACGCATAATCGGACAGCGCGCGGGCGAACAGGCGCAGCAAGCCATCGCGTTCGTACTCCCCCGCCAAAGACAAGGTGAGAAACGTTGCAAGCAAGACGGCGGCGGCAACTGCGTCACCGCTTTTCGCCACCTGCCCTTTTTCCCGTACTTCTTGCCGTTTGCGCGGCGTCGCCTTTTCCGTTTTTTCTCCCGCAAAAAATTGCAAATCAAGCCGCCAGCGGCCCATCTTACGCGCCTCCCAACAACCGCATAAACTCGCGCAGCGACGCAAACATGAGCTGAAACAGTTCACGGGCGGAAAGCAAAATTCCGCCGATCGCTGCAAACAGGAGCAAAAACGCCGCCGCCGTCTTCAGGGAAAAACCGACGGCAAAAATGTTCATTTGCGGCACGGCGCGGGCGATGATGCCAAGCGCCACATCGACTAAAAAGAGCGCTCCGACAAGCGGGGCGGCCATTTGCACGGCGATGGCAAACATCGCAGCGAACGCGCGAACCGCATACTCGACCGCCCGCCCGTCGGCAATATGCGGCCATCCGTCGAGCGGCAGCCAGCGATAGCTGTAAAACATGCCATCCAGCAACAGATGGTGACCGTCAAGCGCCAGCAACAACAAAAGCGCCAGCGAGTGAAGGTATTGGCCTAAGAGCGGGCTTTGCGCCCCGGTTTGCGGATCAATGACATTGGCGATGGCAAACCCGATTTGAAAGTCAATCAACCCGCCGGCCATTTGCACCGCCGCCATAACGGTCGCCGCGATCAGTCCAAGCGCCAGTCCGACGAGCACCTCTTTAAAGATCAGCAGCATATACACATCATTTAATGGCAGCGTCGGTTTGGGCACCGCCAAAAACAACAGCCAGCTGAAAAAAAACGCCAACCCGATTTTATACGAAGCCGGCACCGTCCGATACGAAAAGAGCGGCATCGCAGCAAAAAACGAAGCGGTGCGGGCGAAAATAAGCAAAAACGCCGGAAAGTGAGTCCATAATTGTTCCATGATCGATCAGCCTATAAAGGAAGCCAAATTGTTGAAAATATCATGGGCGTACGACACCATTTTCGAGAGCATCCACGGCCCGAACAACACAAACCCGAGCAGGACAGCGACAATTTTCGGCACAAAGGCGAGCGTCTGCTCCTGAATTTGCGTCGCCGCCTGGAAAATGCTGACGACAAGCCCGACAACAAGCGACAGCAACAAGAGCGGGCCGCAGACAATCAACACGATATAAACACCTTGCTCAGCAAGGCGAATGACCAAATCGGCACTCATGGACGCCACCTATCTTTATTGAAAACTTTGCAGCAATGATTTGACGACTAAGTGCCAGCCGTCAACAAGAACAAACAACAAAATTTTAAACGGCAGCGAAATCATCACCGGCGGCAGCATCATCATTCCCATCGACATTAAGACGCTGGCGACGATCATGTCGATGACTAAAAACGGAATAAAAATCATAAAGCCCATTTGAAACGCCGTCTTCAGCTCGCTAATCGCAAACGCCGGAACGAGCGCGGTGAGCGGGATGTCGTCGACCGTTTTTGGCGGTTCGGCGCCGCTGTATGATAAAAAGAGCGCTAAATCCTGCTGCCTTGTATGCTTGCTCATAAACTGCTTGAGCGGAACAGCAGCGCGTTCGTATGCCTCATCCAAATCAATTTTTTCAGCGAACAGCGGCTGCAGCGCCTGGTCATTGATGTCTTTCCATGTCGGCGCCATAATGAAAAACGTTAAAAACAATGCCAACCCAATCAACACTTGGTTTGGCGGCATTTGCTGCGTGCCGAGCGACGTGCGCACGAACGACAAAACGATAACGATGCGCGTAAAACAAGTCATCATAATTAAAATGCCGGGAGCAATCGACAAAACGGTGAGCAACAGCAGCAATTTCACCGATGTCGACACATGCTCGGGAGCCATGGAATTAAACATATGGACAAATTCATTCATCGCCGGCCGTTCCTTCCTCTTTCAGCCGACTAAGCCATTCGTTTCGCTTTTCGGCCATTTGTTTCATTTCCTCGGCAAACAGCACCGAAAATGGAAGAGATGAGTTGCCTTTCGATCTTGATTTTGTCGCCCAATATTCGCGAAGCCGGGAGCCGAATCGGCTGAAATCAGCCATTCGTTCAAGCCGTTCATTATGCTGCGCGAGCAGTTCGTTCATTTCATTTTCGTCGCTAATTTCCCGCAATAGTTGAATCGAATCGCCGACGCCGATCACAAGCAACCGGTTGCCGACTTTAATGAGCTGGACGGAACGATTCGATCCGACGCTCGTCCCACCAAGGTGTTCGATGACACCTTTTTGACCGGGGCCAAATGGCTGGCGGCGGGAAAGCCATTTCAGCAGCATATAAAGAAGAATAAGGACAAAGGCGGTCGCCCCGATGAGCCGGAGCACATCGGAAGCAGAAACGGCATCAACCGATTTGCCGGACGATTGCATCTGTTGCCCGGCCGGCGCCGACGGCCCGCACGCATCCGGGTGCTGCAGGCAGTCGGCGACCGTCGGGCTTTGGGCGGCCGATGCCGGCGATGCGCTCAATACGATGGCTGCCATAAACAACGCTGCCGCCCATCGCCATATTGACATCAATACGCTCCTCCTCTTATCGCTTATCCGATCGTTTTGTTAATCGCTTCAATGACGCGGTCCGCCTGAAACGGCTTGACAACGAAATCTTTCGCCCCCGCTTGGATGGCGTCAATCACCATCGCCTGCTGCCCCATCGCTGAGCACATAATGACTTTGGCGTTGCTGTCGATTTTTTTGATTTCTTTCAACGCTGTAATCCCGTCCATCTCCGGCATCGTAATGTCCATCGTCACAATGTCAGGGCGCGTCTCTTTATATTTTTCGATCGCCTGCCGACCGTCGGCCGCTTCGGCAACGACCTCATGCCCATTTTTGGTCAAAATGTCTTTAATCATCATCCGCATAAACGCAGCATCATCGACTACCAGTATTCTAGCCATGTCCCCCTACCTCCTGTATTGCCTATTATTTTAGCCGTTTTAGCCGATCGCTTTGGCTGACAATGTCGGTGATTCGGACGCCGAAGTTTTCGTCGATCACGACGACTTCGCCTTTCGCGATCAGCTTGTTGTTGACAAAAATATCGACTGGTTCACCGGCCAGCTTGTCGAGCTCAATGATCGATCCGGCCGACAGCTGCAAAATTTCCTGCACCGAGCGCCTCGTCCGTCCAAGTTCGACCGTCACTTGCAGCGGCACATCAAACAACAGCTCTAAATTGCGCGCCTCCGTCGCGGCAAGCGGCGGATCGTCGAGCTCCGCAAAATCAGCCGCTTGAATATGCCGCTCAGCCATCCTTGTTTCTTCCTTAGAACGTCCGACCGGTTCATTTGTGAAGCGGCCCGCCGCCGGGGAGGAAGGCATGCCGCCCCCCACGCGGGCGTAAGCAGGCGCCGGTTGTGGCTCTTCGAGCGGCACCGCGCCCGCGGGCGATGGTTCAAGTTTATTCTCCTGGATTTCCGCCGCTCCGGCCGCCTCAGCCGGCGAACCGAGCAAATGGGAGACGAGCTCTTTGGCGAAATCAATCGGCAACAGCTGCATAATGTTCGAGTCAATTAAAGCCCCGATTTTCAGCCGGAATGACACTTTAATGAACAAGTCCTCGTCCGGTAAATATTCCAATCCTTTTCCTTCAGCCAAATCGAGAAGATGGAGCGTCGGTGGAGAAATATCCACCCGTTTCCCAAAAACAGTTGACATCGACGTCGCTGCTGAGCCCATCATTTGATTCATGGCCTCCTGGACTGCGCTCAGCTGAATCTCGCCCAGCGAACTGTCGGCTGTCGTTCCGTCGCCTCCAAGCATTAAATCCGCAATAATGGCCGCATCTTGCTGCTTTATAACAAGCAAGTTCGTCCCGAGAAACCCTTCCGTATAATTGACTTGGATGGCAACGTACGGCTGCGGAAACTCATCGGCAACGCTTGTCCGCTCAATGATAGACACGCTCGGTGTCGTAATTTCCACTTTTTGATTCAACAACATTGACAGCGCCGTCGCTGAACTGCCGAATGAAATATTGCCAATTTCCCCAAGGGCATCTTGCTCGAGCGGGGTGAAAATATCGTGGAGCGCCGGAACGTGATCGCTATTGTCCATTCCGCGCAATAAAGCATCGATTTCATCTTGCGACAACATTCCATCATTCATCATGGCTTTCTTCTCCCCCCTCGATCATCGCTAAAATTTGCACCGCCAGCTTTTTGTTCCGCTTCCCCGGCTGGCCGATAAATTTTGGGATATGGCCGATTTTGACGACAAGCGGCTCATGAATCGACTGCTCGAGTTCGATGACGTCCCCCACCTCGAGCTGAAGAAATTCACCGACGGTGACGACCGCTGTGCCAAGCTCGGCGACAATCGGCAATTGGGCCGTGCGGATGCGCCGTTCGATTCGTCCCGCCTCCTCGGGAGAACGCTCTTTTTTTTGCGCCTGCATCCAGTAATGCACCGACAGCCGCGGCATAATCGGCTCTAAGACGACGTGCGGGATGCAAACGTTCATCATGCCGCGCGCTTCGCCAATCTGCGTGTTGAGCGAAATGACAACAACTGTGTCGTTCGGTGCGATCATGCGCAAAAATTGCGGATTGACCTCAAAATCAACAAACAACGGATCGATCTCAGCCACCGACTCCCATGCATCGCGCCAATGGGCAAACGCTTTGTCAAACAGGCTGGACATGATGCGCGTTTCAATTTCGGTTAGATGATCCACTTTGTCCATGCTGGCGCCGCGGCCGCCCATCACCCGATCAAGCATGGCATAAGCGATGTTCGGGTTCACCTCAAGCAGCACATGCCCGTCTAGCGGCGGCACTTCAAAAACGTTAATGATCGTCATCTTTGGAATGGAACGGACGAACTCCTCGTAAGGAATTTGATCAGCCGATGCGACCGAGATTTGCACGTATGTGCGCAACTGAGCGGAAAAAAATGTTGTCAACAAGCGGGCAAAGTTTTCGTGAATGCGCGTCAAGCTGCGAATTTGGTCTTTGGAAAACCGAAGCGCCCGCCGGAAATCGTATGTTTTGACGCGCCGCCCTTCCTCTTCCTTTTTAAGTTCTTCCGCGCTCATTTCCCCAGCGGAAAGCGCGGCAAGCAGCGCGTCAATTTCACTTTGCGACAGTACTTCCCCGGCTGTCATGTCACCTTCCCCCCTTTAGATGGCAGGCTACTGGAGGATAAAGGAGGTAATGTAGACGTTCTCCACTTTTCCTTCCTGCATCAATGCGTTAATGTCTTGCTTGAGCCGCTCTTTCAGCGCCGCCATTCCTTCCTTTCCTTTAAAGTCGGCCGCCTTCATTTCCGAAAGCTGCTCGATGATCGCATCTTTAATTTGAAAATCGCGTTTCTCCGCCTCTTCTTTTCCTTTATCGCTGTCGGTCTGGATTTTAAATGATATTTTAATATAGCGACCGTCCGCTAAATTCGTCGTCATTTCCGGGATGTCGATCGAGCTTTCAGCAAGTTCATCGGCGCTCGGCGCCTCCTGTTTCCCTGCGTTGGCCATTTTCATCACCGCCACGAGCGCCGCTGTGCCGGCTAAGGCGATGATCGCCAGCATAATGGCCATCGTTTTGATCACTTTATTCCCTTTCACGATCCAATCCCCCTGCCTCCGGTAAGCGAAACGCGCCGATTTGCCGGTAAAATTCGCTTGTGAGCGCCACGACTTGTTCGACCGTTTCACGAACGACAAATTTTTTCCCGTTCGTCAGCGTCACGGTCGTGTCGGGAAACGCCTCAATTTGCTCGATGTAAAGCGCGTTAAGCATAAACCGTTTACCGTTGAGCTTCGTTAACGAAATCATCGGTGAACGGGCGTTAGGAGTCTGCTAACGCCCTTCCTCCTATTCTATTTTTTCAAGTTGACCAACTCTTGCAAAATTTCATCCGACGTTGTAATGATGCGCGTATTCGCCTGGAACCCGCGCTGGGCGACAATCATTTCGGTAAATTCTTCAGCAAGGTCGACGTTGGACATTTCTAGCGTGCCGGATCGAACAGAACCAATGCCGGCAACATTGGCAAAATTCAATATTGGAGCGCCGGAGTTCATTGTCTCTGTATATACACTTCCTCCTGCTTTTTCCAATCCGTCATTATTCGAAAACTTGGCCAACACAAGCTGCCCGGCCCATCGGAGTGTCCCAAACTGGTCAACATAAGTAATTGAACCATCTTGACCGATATTTATACTTTTTGCCTCTTTCGGTATTTTGATCGGCTTATATTGAACAGCAACAGATCCGGTTCCTGTTCCACTGCCGGATGGAACAGAAACGTTAATTGTTCCTCCATTGTAAACCGGTGGGTCAGCAGTAAAATTAAACTGTGATTGAGCGATATCCTCCGGCGTCGGACTCAGCGTAATGGTCATACTAGTACCTCCTGTCGGAGTGTACGTTACATCTCCGTACGCCGCAAATCCAACGACATAATAACCATCGCTGGTCACTAAATAGCCTTCATCATCCAAATAAAAATTCCCTGCTCTCGTATACCGGACATTAGTAAAGCCGGACTGATTCACCGATTCCGCCACTTGGAAAAACCCATCTCCCGAAATCGCTAAGTCAAGCACGCGTCCTGTTGTTTGTAAACTCCCCGATGTATGGATAGTGTCGATCGCAGCGAGCTGCGAGCCTAAACCGACTTGTTTCGGGTTCGTGCCGCCAAGGCCGCCGCTTGGCCCACTCGCACCAGAGATCGTTTGACTCATTAAATCTTTAAAAATGGTTCTTCCTTTTTTAAATCCATACGTGTTGACATTGGCAATGTTGTTGCCGATCACATCCAGCTTCGTTTGGAAATTGCGCATGGCGCCAATACCGGAATACATGGAACGAAGCACCGGTTTCCCCTCCCCTTCATCCTTTTTGTTCGACTCTTGTGACTGCATCAGCAGCGATCGTCGTTCCGTTATTCAGCTCGAGGACAATTTGTCCATCTTGTTGCACGACTGATTGAACGACCGCGCTCATTGTTGAATCATCCTCTTGCCAATATACCGTTTTACCGATCCACTCGCTGTAGCGCAAAAGCGCGTCGCGTCCGCTTGTCTGCATCCATTGTTGCATGAGATCGGCGATGTTCATCATTTGCTCGAGAGACGAAAAACTCGCCATTTGTGCGATAAAGTCTTTATCTTCCAACGGATTGAGCGGATCTTGATTTTGTAGCTGGGCGAGCAAAATCTTTAGAAAGTCATCTTTCCCTAAAATGCGATCGCCCGTTTTCCGTTCCGGCTGGGCAGCGTTGGCCAGCCATAAATTTGAATCAATTGTGTTTGTTGCCATCCTCAATCCCCCTATGCATCCGCCTCAATCCCGTCTAACGCAAACGGGGAAGAAGGCGATGATTCCTGCTTTTGTTCCTGCTGTGACTCGCCATGTTGACGGCCGCCTTGGCGCTTCTCGGAATGCGGCGGCATGGCAGGACCTTCAAAATCGGTCCAAACCGTCCATTTTTCGACGGTAATGTGGCTCGCATCGAGCAACTGGGCGAGCTGCGGCAGATGGGCATGAAGCAACTCTTTTACGGCGTCATTTGACACAAGCAGTTTGGCGGCGAGCTTCCCGCCTTCGTGCACCATTTTCACGGTAACCGTCCCGAGATGTTCCGGGTGGAGGCGGATGACGAGCTGCGTTGCACCATTTGGCAGCTTCATCCACCGCCCCAACCGCAAGGCGCGGGCGACTTGGTTAATCAGAGAACTGCCGTTATCGGCTTCTGTTCTGCTTGTCTGACTGTCCAAACTAGCGTCAACAGACAACAGTGAGGCCATATTTGCTGAAAAAGCCGTATGGCCATCTGGCTGGAAACGATTCTCTCTATGCCACCCATGACGAACCTCATATTCCGCCGGCTGAACCCGCAACGAAAAGAAAGATTCGACCGATGCGTTTTTGCCGTTTAACTTTCTCCCCTCTTCACGGATATTCCCATCTGGCCACCTGTTTCCCAGTCCGGCACCAGTCAATTCGCTCTGACTATGAGCGGCTTGGAACAAACGTTGAGTCGTAGAAACTTGTGTGTTTTCAACTCTCTCACCAGCCAATTGGGTTTCTCTATGATCAAACGGCAGCAGCGGGTTTCTTATGTTCCTGCCGTTTGCGTCCGCGGCGACGAAAGAAGCATGATTTCCGCTTTCCCCATCGACTGCTGCCGGCAGCTGATCATGGCTCCCTTGCGCCACGCTTTGAGCGGAAAAGCTTCCTTCCGCCTGCATGGCTATAACAGGTAGCCAAGCTAGTTCCGCCTGCTCATCCGTTTTTCTCGTTTTATTTTCTGACAAAGATGGCGGTTGAGCCGCCTCTGTTTCAACTGAATCTGTCTCGGTCTGCCTGCGCGCAAGCAGCGCCGCGAACGCGCCGGTTGTCCCTGTTTCCTTTTTTGACATCGCCGGTGTCATTTCAACGCCTGTAGAGCGCAACAAGCTTGCTGCGATCACCGCTTTCATTCGGCCGCCTCCTCTCCCATCGCCCATTTGCGCAACGACGAAAGCAAGTTCGCCGCTTGTTCAATCGGCATTTGTTCCAAAATGGCTGCTGCCTTGTCTCCATCGATACGGCTCAACACAGCGAGCGCTTCGTCATCCGACAGCTCGGCTAAAATGGCAGCCGCCTGTTTTTCTGACATCGCCCCGTACATCGCGGCCACATCGTCCGTCGTCACGGCGGGCTTGGCAGCGTGATCGGCTTGTTCGGTCGAGTCCTCATCTGGCGCCGATAAGCGGGCGATTTCATGCTCTTTTACAGTTAATTCGTTCTGGAGCTGCTGAATTTGTTTTTTCTGGTTCTCAATCATCTCTTTTTGCTGTTTGATCGTCTGTTGCTGCGCCGCGATCGTTTTTGCCAGCGCTTTCTCCTTCTTTTTCCAGTCGATCCATTCGGACACAAACGGCACGTTCGCTGTCCATTGTTTTGTTTTTGCCGCCACATCGATGTCGGCTACTTTGACGATTAACAAGAGGAAGAAGGCGGCAAATAAACTTGGGATCACAATGACGAACAAGATCCATTGCCACCAGCTTGCCCTTTCTTCCTGTTGGACTTTGCTGCTTGCCATCTACGACTCCCCTTGCCGTGCAAAACGCTGAACAGCCATTTCGTCAAGAAAGCGGCTTTCTGCCTCTTTCTCGCGTTGCTCCGTCCATCGCCGCACACGTTCGCGCATTTTTTCATATTTTTTTACTTCTATATTCAATTCGATCAGGCGTTGCTGCCGGCGCTGCATCTGCTCGCGCGCTTGCATGACGATGAGCTGATAATGATCAATGGACCGCTGTACATTGCTGATATATTGCAGCATATGGCGAATCGCGCCGATCGATAAGCCGGTCCGCAGCTGTTCATCTCTCGCCGCTTCGCATTTTTCTTTTTCCTTGAGCAAGTGATACAGCGCTTCGGCCGCTTGTTCAAACCGGCGAACCGCCTCTTCGTACTCGCCAAGCGCCTTCTCTTTTTCTTTTTCTTTCATCGTCAATACTTTTTGCAGTCGGAATGTTGGCGCCACGCCTGCTCACCCTTTCAGCGTCCGAAAGTTTCGCCTCAACTCATCCCTCTGACGCCATTAGGCGAAAGAGGGCATCCATGCTTTCAGCACGCGTCGTTGTTTCGTCGATCTCCTGACGGCAAAACGCCATAATTTGCGGATAAAATTGAATCGCCTCATCAATTTCTCGAGAAGATCCGCGTTTGTACGCCCCTATTTGAATTAAGTCCTCCGAATCGATATAAGTAGAGAGAAGGCGGCGAAGCCGATTGGCCGCTTCGCGATGCTCTGCGCTAATGATATGGGGCATGACGCGGCTCACGCTTTTGAGCACGTTAATGGCTGGGTATTGCCCTTTATTGGCCAGTTGACGATCAAGCACAAAATGGCCGTCTAAAATACCGCGCACCGCATCGGCAATCGGCTCATTCATATCGTCGCCGTCGACAAGCACCGTATAAAAAGCGGTGATCGTGCCTGAGGCGTTTGCCCCCGCCCGCTCAAGCAGCTTTGGCAGCAAGGCGAACACCGACGGTGTATATCCTTTCGTTGTCGGGGGTTCGCCGACAGCGAGACCGATCTCCCGCTGCGCCATCGCAACGCGGGTGACCGAGTCCATCATCAACATGACATCCGCTCCTTGGTCGCGGAAATATTCAGCGATCGCCGTCGCGGTGTACGCTCCTTTGACACGCATGAGCGCCGGCTGGTCCGAGGTGGCGACGACGACAACCGAACGGGCCAAGCCCTCCGGGCCGAGGTCGCGCTCCAAAAATTCACGCACTTCGCGGCCGCGCTCGCCGATTAAGGCAATGACGTTCACATCGGCCGACGTGCGGCGGGCGACCATTCCCATGAGCGTGCTCTTGCCGACGCCGGAGCCGGCAAAAATACCGACACGCTGACCTTTGCCGACCGCGAGCAAGCTGTCGATGACGCGCACGCCGACTTCAAGCGGTTCGGCAATCGGCGGCCGGGTGAGCGGGTTCGGCGGATCGCGTTCGACCGATACCGGCTTCAGCCCAGGCGGCAGCGCACTTCCGTCAAGCGGTCGACCGAGCGGGTCAAGGACCGCGCCAATGAGCGCATCGCCGACGTATACTTCAAGCGGCTTGCCGGTCGCCTCAACGAGGCAGCCGGGAGCGATATGCGCCATAGAAGAAAAAGGCATAAGCAAGACGTGCTGCTCATGAAAGCCGACGACTTCCGCAGGAATTTTTCGGCCGCCGCCCGCTTCGTGAATGTAACAAAGGTCGCCGATCGAGCTTTCCGGCCCTTTCGATTCGGTCATTAATCCGATGACACGCGATACTTTGCCGAACCGTTTATACAAATCAGCGGCGACGATTTCATCAAGAAGCGCCTGCCAGTTCAGCGGACATTCCCTCCTTCAGCCGCCTGTAGAGCGCCTCGCGCAGCCGTTCAAGCTGCGTATCTACGCTGGCATCGACGCGTCCGAACGGCGTTTCTACAAGGCAGCCGTATTCCGGCAGTGTATCGTCCGGGTAAATAAATAAATCGACATGGTGCGGAAAAACGGATCGCAGTATCTCTTGCTGGCTGGCTACCGTTTCATAGCAATGCGGGTGCACATAAACGGCGACCTCCGTCTGCCGGCGCACTTCGTGCAGCACTTGGCGCACGAGCGGCAAAAACGCGCCTCGGTCGTTCTCGAGCGTAACACCGATGATGCGTTCAGCCGCTTTTACTGCCACTTCAAGTATCGTTTCTGCCGCCGATTCGAGCCGGGCATAAAACTCGTCATTGGCCCGTTCTGCTAAGCGGCGGGCTTGTTCGACCCATTCGCGATGCTCGCTCAGCGCTTCGTCGCGCCCAGCGGCATAGCCGTCTTCATACCCTTGAGCGCGCGCCTCCCGCATGAGCCGCTCTTTCTCGTGCCGCCATTGCTCCTGTTCGCGGGCCAGCTGTTCGTGCACTGTCGCATAATATTGTTCGGCTTGGCGGCGAAGCTCGGCCGCCTCCTCTTTGGCCGCAGCGATCGCTTCCAGTTCCCGTTGCCGATCATCCGCAGATGGCGGGACATTCGGAACATAACGCTGCACGGCGATCGTCTTTTTGCCGGTGCGGGCCGTCACTGCCGGCGCTTTAATGACGTTAGACAATAATATCATCTCCTCCCCCGCGGGCGATGACGATTTCCCCTGTCTCCTCGAGTCGGCGGATCACCGCGACGATGCGCGACTGCGCTTCTTCCACATCGCGCAGTCGGACCGGACCCATATATTCCATCTCTTCTTTAAACGTCTCGGCCATTCTTGTTGACATGTTGCGGAAGACGATGTCTTTCACTTCATCGCTCGCCACTTTCAGCGCCAGCATGAGGTCGTTGTTGTCCACTTCGCGGATGACCCGCTGAATGGCGCGGTTATCAAGCGTTACGATGTCTTCAAAGACGAACATCCGCTTTTTGATTTCTTCGGCCAGTTCCGGGTCTTGAATTTCCAAAGCGTCTAGTATCGTCCGCTCCGTGCTCCGATCAACTTGGTTTAACACTTCAACGACCGACTCAATGCCGCCGGCTTGCGTATAATCTTGCACAACGGTCGCCGACAGCCGCCGCTCGAGAATTTGCTCGACCTCGCTAATAATTTCCGGCGACGTGCTGTCCATCAGCGCAATGCGCCGAGCGACGTCAGCCTGCATCTCCTGCGGCAGCGCCGATAAAATTTGCCCCGCCTGCGCCGGCTCCAAATACGAGAGAATAAGCGCGATCGTTTGCGGATGTTCGTTTTGAATAAAGTTTAGCAGCTGCATCGGATCGGCTTTGCGGGCGAAATCAAACGGCCGCACCATGAGCGCCGATGTCAAGCGGTTAATAATGTTCATCGCCTTGTCTGGGCCAAGCGCCTTTTCAAGCACTTCTTTCGCGTAGGCGATGCCGCCTTGGGCGATGTAGTCCTGCGCCAAAGCAAGCTGGCGAAACTCCTCGAGCACCTCTTCTTTTTGTTCGGACGTCACTTGGCGGACGTTGGAAATTTCGAGCGTCAGCTTTTCGATCTCTTCTTCCGACAAATGTTTATAGACGGAGGCCGACACGTCTGGGCCGAGGGAAATGAGCAGGATGGCCGCTTTTTGCCTGCCCGACAGCCCGCCTTTCCGTTCGCGCTTTGCCATACGCCGTTCCTCCTACTCCTCTGATAGCCACGTTTTTAATAGTTTGGCAAACTCATCCGGCTTTTCTTTCGCCAGTCGTTCAAGCTGCCGGCGGCGCAGTTTCTCCTCCGTCTCCGGCGGTTCCGGCAGCTCCGGCTCTGCCGAAAGCGGCGGGGCGAATACGAGTTCGTCTTCCTCTTCCTCGTCTTCGCGGCGGCGACGCAGCCAGAAGAACAACAGCAGGGCGATCAGCAACAGCGCCCCCGCTCCCGCCGCATACCACCACCATGCCGGACGAACCGGCGCCGATTCGGTGAATGATGGCTTGCCGTTAAACTTTTGCACTGAGACGACGATGCGGCTGTTGATCTCTTCGTCAGTCAATGGTTGTGCTTCGCTTTTATCAATCGATGTTCGGACGATCGTTCCTAATATTTTCTGAATATCATTGACCGCCTCCGGCGGCAGTGAATTCGGGTCGTCCGGATCGGGCGGCTCGACCATCACTTGAATGCCTAAGTCGCGAATTTTATATGGACTTTCCACGATTTGTTTTTTAATTTTGTTCACTTCATTGTTGACTGTTTCCTCGGTCCGCTCATAATCGCCGTTCGTCGCACCGTTTGCCCCCTGATAGCCCGGCGTTTCGTTCGTGCCCGTTCCGGCGATGCCGCCCGGCGGCGCCCCGCTTCCCGAATACGTTTCTTTAATGCGCTGGACGCTGACGGCAATTCCTTCATTGTTCTCCTCGTCAACAGGAGCGACTAAGTTTTCTTCCCGCTTTTCTTGCGTAAAGTCGACGTCAGCCGTTACAGAAACGACGACTTTGTCCTGTCCCATCATCGCGCCAAGCATTTGCTGCACTTGACGTTGGATGTCGCGTTCGATTTGTTTTTTAATTTGCTGTTGCGAAGCGAATGTCGTCCCTGTCGAATTTTCGTCGTCATTTTTTAAATCAAAATACTCAAAAAACTGGTTCATAATGACGATATTATCGGTAGAGAGGTTCGGAACACTTTTGGCGACGAGGTGATACAGCGCCCGAATTTGCTCGTCGCTGAACTGATAGCCCGGCTTCGTCTTCAGCACAATCGAAGCCGAGGCGTCTCCTTTTTCATCGGAAACAAATACGCTCGGCTGCGGAAGGTTGATCATCACTTTCGCATCCTCGACGCCGTCGATCGTTTTCATTAAGTTGGCGAGCTCGGTTTGCATCGCCTTCAGCTTCACCATATTAAACTCGTTGTCGGTCATGCCGAAGCTCGCGTTTTGGCCAAAAAACGAATAATCGATGACCCCGCTGTTCGGGATGCCTTCAGCGGCCAGCTCCACTTTCAACGCATCGACTTGCTCTTTCGGCACTTTGATCGTCGTGCCGCCATCGGCCACTTCCGCCGGAACGCCGCGCCCATCGAGCGTCGCTTTAATTTGCCCGGCTTCTTGCGGTGTTAGATTGCTATATAGCGGCGCCATTTCCGTCCTCATGGCAAAAAACATTCCAATGCCGATGGCGAAAAGCGCGACCGCCGTCCCGCCTATGGCGAGCTGTTTCTGTTTTTTCGTCCGTTCTTGCCAAAACGCACGAGCGCGGCCCCACCACTCTTTCCATTTGCTGTCCATACGATTCCTCCGATCATCCAGCCATACAGCCGTTTGCCGCCATCGCCCGTCAATGGCGGCAGCCCCTATATGTATTTCAGCTTATGGCCGCTACAACGGCATGCGCATCATTTCTTGATACGCCTCGATCGCCTTGTTGCGGATCTCAAGTGTCAGCTGCAGGGTAATGCTCGCCTTTTGTGCGGCGATCATCACATCATGCAATTGGACGTTCTCTCCGCGGACGAGTTTTTCCGTCAGCGCGTCCGCTTGAATTTGTGCGTCGTTTACATTGTTGAGCGCCTCTTTCAAAAAAGCGGCAAACTGTTTTTGCACCGCGGCCGGCTTTACCGGGCTCGGGGCGGCGGCGGCCGGCGTCAGTCCGACGCGGCTTGCTCCGTCGATCATGGCATATCCTCCTTACGCGCTATTTCCCAATCTCAAGCGCCTTCATCAACATCCCTTTTGAGGCGTTCAGCGCAGTAACGTTCGCCTCGTAGGAGCGTGTGGCGCCAATCAAGTCGACCATTTCTTTGAGCGGGTCAACATTCGGCAGGCGGACGTAGCCGTCAGCGCCCGCATCCGGGTGGTCCGGATCATATACGAGTTTAAACGGCGCCGGATCGTCAGTGATTTCGCGCACCCGCACCCCGTTGCCGACCGCGCCGGTGCGGCCGAGGGCAGCCTGCAAATAACTCGAAAACTGTTCACCGCGCGGTTCGATAACGACGACTTTGCGGCGGTACGGCTCCCATTCCCCGTTGACAAAACGGGCCCGCGTCGTATCCACGTTGGCGATGTTGGACGAGATCACATCCATGCGCAGCCGCTCGGCTGTCAAGGCCGAGGCCGAGATGTGCAGGCTTTGAAACATGGGCATTGTCTATTTCCCTCCTTTAATGACCGTTTTTAACGTATTGAATTTGCCGTTTATCCGCTCAATGAGCGCATTGTAATAAATTTGGTTTTCTGCTAATTTTGACATTTCTTGATCAATATCGACACTGTTGCCATTATGATTGTAACTGATATTTGCGTTCGTCGTCACGATAATTTTCCCATTTTGCTCGTTTCGAAACGGAAAATGACTCGGATCCGTCCGTTTCGCCTCGAGCTGGAGCGCCCGGTCGAGCTCGGCTTGAAAGCGCACGTCTTTCGCCTTATAGCCCGGTGTATCGGCGTTGGCGATGTTGTCGGCAATCGCCTGCTGGCGGAGCGAGGCATAACGGAGTCCTTGTTCAAGCCAGTGGATCGTCGATGAAAACAGCGACAATGGAATCCCCTCTTTTAGCCTATTTTTCGACAATTTCTGCTAGCTTTCATTTTACGGGAAGGAAAACCTAATGTATAGCCGGAACTTGGTACTATTTTTCACCCCGTCGATGCGACGATAGAAGGAGTGAGCATGAACAAGCGCCGACCAAAACAGAAAAAGCCCGCCAGGCGAAGATGCCTAGCAGGCGCCAACGGCTGATTGCATCAGCTCGATTTCAGTTTTTCAAGCTCAGTCAAAAACTTGTCGTTCAACACTTTAATGTACGTTCCTTTCATGCCGAGCGAACGCGATTCAATCACTCCGGCGCTCTCAAGCTTGCGCAGGGCGTTGACAATCACCGAGCGGGTGATGCCGACGCGGTCGGCGATTTTGCTGGCGACAAGCAGCCCTTCCGTCCCGTCAAGCTCTTCAAAAATATGTTCAATCGCCTCAAGTTCGCTGTAGGAAAGCGAGCTGATCGCCATTTGCACGACCGCCTTGCTGCGTGCTTCCTCTTCGATTTCCTCTGTTTTTTCGCGCAAAATCTCCATGCCGACAACCGTCGCCCCGTATTCGGCCAAAATAAGGTCGTCGTTATCAAACTCCCGGTCAAGGCGCGACAAAATGAGCGTGCCGAGCCGTTCGCCCCCGCCGTTGATCGGGACGATCGTCGTCAAGCCGGTTTTAAATAAGTCACGATTTTCCACTGGAAACGCCGTATATTCGCTATTAATATCGATGTTAGGGGACGTTTCCGTGATGTTGAACAAGTTTCTCGTATATTCTTCTGGAAACTGCCGCTCTTCAAGCATCCGTTTCATCCGCTCGTTTTCAATCGATTGTTTAATGGCAAATCCAAGCAGTTTGCCGCGGCGGCTGACAACGAACACGTTTGCTTCGATGACATCGCAAAGCGTTTCCGCCATTTCTTTGAAATTGACCGGCCGCCCGGCTGCTTTTTGCAGCATGGCGTTAATTTTTCGCGTTTTCTCTAGCAAATTCATTGGTTCCATCTCCTCCTCATAAAATAAACTCGCTTAAATCTTTGTTTTTGACGATGCTGCCGAGTTTTTGTTCGACGTATTGCGGCGTGATGACGATCCGGTCAAGCCCAATATCCGGCGCCTCAAACAGCAAATCTTCGAGCAGCTTTTCCAAAATCGTATGGAGCCGGCGCGCGCCGATATTGTCGGTCGTCTGGTTCACTTCAAACGCCACTTCGGCAATCTTACGAATAGCATCGTCAGAAAATTCAAGATTTATACCTTCCGTCGCCAAAAGCGCCTGATATTGTTTAATGAGCGCGTTATTCGGCTCGACTAATATACTTACGAAATCGTCGACCGAAAGTTTCGCCAGTTCGACGCGAATCGGGAAGCGACCTTGCAGCTCAGGGATCAAATCCGACGGCTTCGCCATATGGAACGCGCCGGCGGCAATAAATAAAATATGGTCGGTTTTGACCGGCCCGTATTTTGTCATGATGGTCGATCCTTCGACGATCGGCAAAATGTCGCGCTGAACCCCTTCGCGCGAGACGTCGGCCGAACCGGACACCGCTCCGCTGCGGGCGATTTTGTCAATTTCGTCGATAAAAATGATGCCGGACTGCTCGGCAAGGCGGACCGCCTCTTGCGTTACTTCATCCATGTCGATCAGTTTTTGCGCTTCTTCATTGATGAGCACCTTGCGCGCCTCGCTCACCTTCAGACGCCGCTTTTTGCGCCGCTTCGGCATGAGGCTGCTTAACGCATCTTGCATGTTAACACCCATTTGCTCAATGCCCGCCCCTTGCAAAAAGTCAAACAGCATGGGCGGCTGCTCCTCGATTTCAATCGTCACCATCTCGTTTTCCAGTTGGCCGTTGGCGAGCTGCCAGGCGACTTGGCGCCGCTTTTGCTCCACCTGCTCATCGTCATGGCTATGGCCGTTGTCCGGTTGGCTCGCTTGACCGCCAAATAGCAGCTCGAGCGGGTTTTTGATCGTTTGCTTTTGTTTGCCGGGAACGAGCAATTCGACAAGCCGTTTATTCGCCTGCCGCTCAGCTCGGTCTTTCACCTCGCTCATTTTCCGTTCCTTCACGAGCCTGACCGACGTTTCCACTAAATCGCGCACCATCGATTCGACGTCGCGCCCAACGTAGCCGACCTCGGTAAATTTCGTCGCCTCGACTTTAATAAACGGCGCGCCGACGAGTTTGGCGAGCCGGCGGGCGATTTCTGTCTTCCCGACTCCGGTCGGGCCGATCATTAAAATGTTTTTCGGCATCACTTCATCGCGCAATTTTTCATCGAGCAAACTGCGGCGATACCGGTTGCGAAGCGCAATCGCCACCGCTTTTTTCGCCTCTTTTTGCCCGACGATAAACTGATCGAGCTTCTCGACAATTTGTCGTGGAGTCAAAGTTTCCGCCATCATCGGCCTCCTCCTTTTTTTACAGCTCTTCAACAATAATATGGCCGTTCGTATAGACGCAAATGTCAGCGGCAATCTCGAGCGCAGCTTTCGCAATCTCTTTGGCGGTCATCGAAGCGCCGGCATACTGTTTTAAGGCGCGCCCGGCAGCGAGCGCGTAATGGCCGCCCGAACCGATTGCGAGCATGCCGTCATCCGGCTCGATGACTTCACCGGTGCCGGAAATCAGCAATAAATGATGCCCGTCCATGACAATCAACATCGCCTCAAGGCGGCGCAGCACTTTGTCGCTCCGCCACTCTTTCGCCAGCTCGACGGCCGCACGAGGCAAGTTGCCGTTGAACTGTTCAAGCTTGCCTTCAAACATCTCAAACAGCGTAAACGCATCGGCGACCGAGCCGGCAAAACCGGCGAGCACTTTGCCATGAAACAGACGCCGTACTTTCTTCGCCGTATGCTTCATGACAACCGCGTTGCCAAATGTCACTTGGCCGTCGCCCGCCATCGCCGCCCTGCCGTTATGACGGATGGCGAAAATCGTCGTCGCATGAAAACGGTCCATTGTTCTCCCTCCTTGCCTGCAGGCTACGCCCGCGGATGGGCCTGCAAATAAATATGCCGCAACCGATCCTTCGTCACATGCGTATACACTTGCGTTGATGATAAATGCGCGTGGCCGAGCAGTTCTTGCACGGAGCGAAGGTCAGCTCCTTCGTTTAGCAAATGGGTCGCAAACGTATGCCGCAGCACGTGCGGGCTGATGTTTTGCGTCAGCGCCGCCGCCTCAACGATGCGGTCCAAAATGTAGCGCACTCCCCGGGGCGTGAGCGGGTTGCCGCGGGCATTGACAAACAAATAGCGGTGGTCTGCCGGCAGCCTGCTTACGAGCTCGCGCCGTCCGCCGCCGATGTACCGTTCAAGCGCCTCCCTAGCCGGGCGGCCAAACGGAACGTAGCGCTGCTTGTTTCCTTTTCCGTGAATGAGCACGGCACCCGCAGCAAAATCGAGGTCAGACAGACGAATGTGACAACATTCACTAACCCGGGCGCCAGTCGCGTAAAGCAGCTCAAGCAGCGCTGCATTGCGCTGGCCGATGGCGGTATTTCCATCATTGACGCGAAACAGCGCTTCTAACTCTTCATGATATAAAAAGTTAGGAATTTTTTGCTCTTTTTTCGGCAGCGCCGCAAGGGCAAATGGATTTTCGGCCGCCCATCCTTCGCGCAGCAAAAACTTGTAAAAGCTGCGCAGGCTGGAAATTTTACGGGCGACCGAACGGCTGGAGAGATGCTGCCTGTACAGTTTCGTCAAATATAAGCGAACGTCGCTGTAGGCCACTTCATCGAGCCCGCCGATTCCTTCTTCGTTCATGAACTGAAGAAACTGCTCAATGTCGCGCCGGTAGCACGCAATAGTATATTGTGAATAATTTTTCTCGATTTGTAAATATTCTACGAACGATTGTAACGCAAATTTCGTATTTTTCATCGCCTCACCCCGCAACGGCTACTACATCGTACCATACAATTCCACATTGGCGCAACTATTTTTTATAAAATTCTGAATTGTATCCGATACCTGGTCAAGCTTCTGGCTGTTCTTCATAGTCGCACGCCGTGCATTGCACTTGCACGCCCTTTTTCAGCTTTTTCTCGATAAGCAGTCCCCCGCACTTTGGGCACGGGCGGGCAAGCGGTTTATCCCATGAAACAAAGTCGCATTCCGGGAAGCGGTCGCAGCCGTAAAACAATCGCTTGCGCTTGCTGCTGCGCTCGACGATATTGCCTTCATGGCATTTTGGGCATTTGACGCCGATTTCTTTCACAATCGGCTTCGTATGGCGGCACTCCGGGAAGTTCGAGCAGGCGATAAACTTGCCGAAGCGGCCCATTTTGTACACCATCGGGCTGCCGCACACGTCGCAGTCGATGCCGGCCGGCTCATCTTTAATTTCCACTTCGCGCATTTCTTCTTCAGCCACTTTCAGCCGCTTCTCAAACTCGCGGTAAAATTCATCGACGACTTTGATCCACTCTACTTTTCCTTCTTCAATTTCATCAAGCTCTTTTTCCATTTTCGCCGTAAACTCGACGTCGATAATCTCCGGAAAAAATTCTAACATCAACTCGACGACAATTTCACCGAGCTCCGTCGGAACGAACCGCTTGTTCTCCAGAACGACATAATTGCGCTTCTGGATCGTGTCAAGCGTCGGCGCGTAAGTGGACGGACGGCCGATGCCGAGCTCTTCTAACGTTTTCACTAGGCGCGCTTCCGTATAGCGCGGCGGCGGCTGAGTAAAATGCTGCTTCGGCTCGATCGTTTCGCTTTCAACCGTCTCTCCTTCCTCGAGATCAGGAAGCAGCCGATCTTGTTCCTCCGTCTGATCGTCCGTTCCCTCGATGTATACTTTCATAAATCCCGGAAATTTCACCTTCGAGCCGCTGGCGCGGAACAGCACTCCGTTGCTTTCGAGTTCGACGCTCATCGTGTCGAGCACGGCCGCGGCCATTTGGCTGGCGATAAACCGTTCCCAAATGAGCTTATACAGCCGGAATTGGTCGCGCGTCAAATACGGCTTCACTTTATCTGGATCGCGAAATGCCGATGTCGGGCGAATGGCTTCGTGGGCATCTTGGGCGTTCGTGCTTTTCTTTTCCTTTCGCTTTTCTTGATTGACATAGGAAGCGCCGAACGTCGCTTCGATATATGCCGACGCCTCTTGTTGGGCTGTTTCGGCAACGCGCGTCGAGTCGGTGCGCATATACGTGATCAGCCCGACCGTCCCTTCGCCGCCGAGGTCGATCCCTTCATACAGCTGCTGGGCGACCATCATCGTCTTTTTTGTGCGGAAATTCAGCTTGCGCGCGGCTTCCTGCTGAAGCGACGACGTTGTAAACGGCGGCACCGGGCTGCGCCGGCGCTCACGTTTTGTCACCGTTTTCACCGTAAACGCCCGCCCGTTTAAACGGGCGAGCACTCCTTTTACGTCCGCTTCCGTTTTTAACTCGAGCTTTTCCCCATCAACGCCGTAAAACGAGGCGGCAAATATCTCCGTCCCTTTTTGAAACTTCGCTTGGATCATCCAATATTCTTCCGGTTGAAATTGGCGGATTTCGTTTTCCCGGTCGGTGATGAGGCGCAGCGCGACCGACTGGACGCGGCCGGCGCTCAGCCCTTTTTTCACTTTTTTCCACAGGAGAGGGCTGATGTTATAGCCGACGAGGCGATCGAGCACGCGCCGCGCCTGCTGGGCGTCGACGAGATTCATATTGATTGACCGCGGTTGCTGAAACGATTGTTGAATCGCGTCTTTTGTAATTTCATGAAAGACGACGCGGCAATCGGAGTGAATATCGAGATCGAGCATGTTGGCCAAATGCCAGGCGATCGCCTCCCCTTCTCGGTCCGGGTCGGCGGCGAGAAACACTTTTTTCGCCTTTTTGGCCGCCGTTTTCAGCTCTTTAATCACCTGGCCTTTGCCGCGGATGGTAATGTATTTCGGCGCATAGCCGTGATCTATATCAACGCCCATTTGGCTTTTTGGCAAATCGCGAACGTGGCCCATCGAAGCTTTGACCGTATATTTTTTTCCTAAGTACCGTTCAATCGTCTTCGCTTTCGTTGGCGATTCGACGATAACCAAGTAGTCTGACATCCATCTTCCACCCCTAGGAAGTAAATTGAAATCCTCATTATTATTAATGATTATTGCCGGGTTTGTCAAACATGATCATTGCACATACGGGAATTCGATGGTTATGTCCGCTGCCTCCTGCACTAGTTTTGCCCCGTGCTGAATGAGCATATTCGGTCCGGCAGCCTCCGCTACGTTGATCGGACCAGGGACGGCGAACACTTCCCGCCCTTGCTCGAGCGCGTACGACGCTGTGATGAGCGACCCGCTTTTCACTTTCGCCTGCACGACGAGCGTGCCGAGCGACAGCCCGCTAATGATGCGGTTGCGCGCCGGAAACTGCCACGTTTGCGGTTTCGTTGCCGGCGGATGTTCGGCGATGATGAGCTGCTCGTTCATGAGCCGCCGGGCGAAGGAGCGGTGCTCTTTCGGGTAAATATGGTTAAGACCGCCGGCGATGACCGCGATCGTCGTTCCGCCGTGCCGTACGGCGAGCTGATGGGCGCAAACATCAATGCCAAAGGCAAGACCGCTCACGATCGTCCAACCGGCGGCGGCAAGCGGCGGCACCAGTTTTTCGAGCGCTTCGATTCCTTCTTTTGTTGGACGTCTCGTGCCGACGATGCTAATCAGCTTAGTTTCTCGAAGCAACCGTATATTTCCTTTCGCATACAGCACCCAAGGCGGATCGTATATATGCTTGAGCAGGGGGGGATAGTCAAGATCGAACACAGTGATGATGCGAATGCCTTGATCGCTATATGTTTTTACTACACTTTGCATGTCAATGGAATGCAAATCATGGAAAAAAGCAGCCCATTGGGCGCCAGAGAGTGGAACGAGCGGACGTAGAACAGCGGGGGGCAAAGAAAACGGTGCAGACAAGGTCGGGTCAGCCTCCATCAAATAGCGGATCGTCTTCCATCCTGCTCCGCGGCAATGATGGAGATGGATGAGCCGGTCGCGGACCGTATCGTACATCGTATTCTCCTTTCTCGCAAAATGATAAACAGCACCCCGCACGTGATCGTGCGGGGCAGGAACATTAATGCGTTTTGCATTTTTCGTACAATCCGCGCTCTTTCAGGACGGAAATGAGCGTTTCGCCGATGACGGCCGGCGTTTCCGCCACTTTGATGCCGCACTCGGCCATTTTTTTGATTTTTTCCGCGGCTGTACCTTTGCCGCCGGAAATGATCGCGCCAGCATGGCCCATCCGTTTGCCCGGAGGCGCCGTTTGCCCGCCGATAAAGCCGACGACCGGTTTCGTCATGTTCGCTTTCACCCATTCGGCCGCTTCTTCTTCCGCCGTGCCGCCGATTTCGCCGATCATAATGACCGCGTATGTCTCTTCGTCCTCGTTAAACGCCTTCAGCACATCGATGAAGTTCGTGCCGTTGACCGGGTCGCCGCCAATGCCGACCGCCGTCGACTGGCCGATGCCGGCTTGCGTCAGTTGATGGACCGCCTCGTACGTCAGTGTGCCGGAGCGAGAGACGATGCCGACATGCCCTTTTTTGTGGATGTAGCCCGGCATAATGCCGATTTTGCACTCTTCCGGCGTAATGACGCCCGGGCAGTTCGGGCCGATGAGGCGTGTCTTTTTGCCTTCCATGTACCGTTTCACTTTCACCATATCAAGCACCGGAATGCCCTCGGTGATGCAGACGACGAGATCAAGCCCGGCATCGACCGCTTCCATAATGGCATCAGCTGCAAACGCCGGCGGAACGTAAATGACCGAGGCGTTCGCCCCCGTTTTTTCGACCGCTTCCGAAACGGTGTCAAACACCGGCACGCCTTCGACTTCCGTGCCGCCTTTGCTCGGCGTGACCCCGCCGACAATGTTCGTTCCGTATTCAATCATCTGTTTTGTATGAAACAGCCCTTGCGAACCGGTAATCCCTTGTACGATCACTTTCGTGTCTTTATTGACAAAAACGCTCACGTGTCTCCCTCGCTTTCTTAACGTACTAGCTCGACGATTTTTTGCGCGCCGTCCGCCATCGATTCCGCCGCCGTAATGTTCAAGCCCGACTCTTGCAAAATCTTTTTCCCGAGCTCGACGTTCGTTCCTTCGAGGCGAACGACAAGCGGAAGCGTCAAGCCGACTTGCTTCGTCGCTGCGACGATGCCGCTCGCAATAACGTCGCATTTCATAATGCCGCCGAAAATATTGACGAAAATGCCTTTCACGTTCGGGTCAGACAAAATGATTTTGAACGCTTCCGTCACTTTTTCCTCGCTGGCGCCGCCGCCGACATCGAGGAAGTTGGCCGGCTCGCCGCCGTAATATTTAATGATGTCCATCGTCGCCATCGCCAAGCCGGCGCCGTTGACCATGCAGCCGATGTTGCCGTCAAGAGCGATGTAGTTCAAGTCGTATTTCGACGCTTCGACTTCTTTCGGGTCTTCTTCATCCAAGTCGCGGTATTCAAGGATGTCCGGATGGCGGTATAAGGCGTTTGAATCGAAATTCAGCTTCGCATCAAGCGCCATCACTTTGCCGTCGCCGGTGACGACAAGCGGGTTGATTTCGGCGATCGAGCAGTCTTTATCGACAAACACTTGGTACAAGCCCATCATAAATTTGACCGCTTGGTTGACGAGATGCTTCGGAATGTTGATGTTGAAAGCCAATCGGCGCGCTTGGAACGCTTGGAGCCCGACGGCTGGATCGATGTATTCTTTAAAAATTTTCTCCGGTGTTTTCGCCGCCACTTCTTCGATCTCCGTGCCGCCTTCTTCCGAACCCATTAAGACGACGCGCGAGGTGGCGCGGTCGACGACAAGGCCGATGTAATATTCTTTTTGGATGTCGCACCCTTCTTCAATCAACAGCCGTTTCACTTCTTTTCCTTCCGGGCCGGTTTGATGGGTGACGAGCACTTTGCCGAGCAATTCGCTGGCGTATGTACGGACTTCCTCGAGGCTTTTTGCCACTTTCACCCCGCCCGCTTTGCCGCGCCCGCCGGCATGAATTTGCGCTTTGACGACGCACACCGGCGCGCCGAGCGCTTTCGCCGCTTCGACCGCTTCATCCACCGTGAACGCGACGCGGCCGTTCGGCACGCTCACACCATAGCTTCGCAAAATTTCTTTTGCTTGGTATTCATGAATGTTCATGCGCCAACCTCCTATGTATAAAATCAAAAAAGTCTTAGCGCTTTCATTTTATACCTAACATTTCGCGCTTGTCCACCGTTTCGCCGCAAAATTAAGAAATTGGGGAATAGGAAAATTATCCCTCCCCCAACGTCTCTTCTTTCACCGCCCGGTCGAGCTGATAAAGAAAGGCAAACAACTCCGCTACGAGGGCATACAGCCCTTCCGGAATCGCTTCGTTGATCTCCACTTCGCTTAACAGCTCAACAAGCGACGGGTCTTTTCGCACCGGCACGCCGTACTGCTCAGCCGCGGCGATGATCGCCTCGGCGATCTCCCCGCTTCCTTTTGCCTTGACGACCGGCGCCTCATCGACCGCCGCATCGTACGACAAAGCGACCGCTTTTTTCCGCTCTTCATTCATATGCGCCAATCCACCTCACTATATGTGCCGGAAAACGGGAAACGAGACGGGGGCGGCGGTGCGGCATCCGTTGCTTTCACATCGACGCCCGAGAGCGTATAGCCGTGCGCCTGCAATCGCTCTTTCACAAGCGGGGCGAAACGGGCGGTGAGCGCCGGCAGCCGCGGGTCGCTGTGAAATATCGAAATGTGGACAATCCGCCGCTGGATGCGCACATCGACAACGATCTCCTGCAGCGCCTCGAGCGTTAAGCAACAAACCATGCGGCTATAATCGTCATCAAGCCGTCCGTTAGGTGTCCGCTTCCCTTGCCAGCAGACGGCAAAATCGCTCAAACGCGCGCCAAGCGGCAGTGGAAACGCAAGCCATACATGTTCGAGCAGCCCATCGCCGCCAGCGGTAATGGCCATTCCGTCCATCTGGGTGAGGAGCGCTTCGGCTGCCTGTTTCGCCTCCCTGTCCCCCGGCGCGCGGAGAAAGTGAAGAAGCAGCCTTTTCAACGATGGGGACCCTTCCGGCAAAGCCCCCGCTTTCACGGCACGAGCGAGCGCCGCCTCGTCTTCAAGGCCGAGGCGTCCGGCGATCCGGCGCAGCCAGTGAAACAACGACAACGCCGGGTCGCTCGCAGCTCTGGCGGCTGCCCACAACGCCGCTTCCGCTTCAGTGAGCGCCCCGCTTGTGCAGGCGGCATCCACAGCGGCAACCCGTGCCAAAAACGTTTCCTCATCAGCTAAGCCAAGCTGTCTGTACACCTCGGCAAACTGCCGCTGCCGCACCGCCTCTTGAAGCGCTGAATGCCGATCCTCCGGCAGCGGGGCCAATCCGAGGCGGGCGAGAAGCGCACGCGCCGGCCCCGCTTCTTCTCCCTCGGTCGAAAGAAGCAAGTGCACAACCGTCTCATAGACGAACAACGGCGGGGAAAGAAGCCGCTCGATCGCCCGGCCGAGCTCGGGCGCCGCCGGATGGGCGGAAAGGGCGGCAATGGCCGCTTTCAGTTTCCCCAACCCCTCAGCGAGCGGCACCCCGGTTTTTGCCGCCCACAATGCCCGAAACACGGCGGCAGACGGCGGCAGGCGGCGGCGGAACAAGTATGCGAGCACCTCTTCGGCATCGGCCGGCCGCTCTGTTTCCCTCACCGCCTCGGTCAGTTCCGCAATCTCCCCCTTCGTCACGGCCGCGCCTGCTTTGAACGCCTGGCGGAGCACCGGCAAGGCGGCGTCCGGCAGCTTCCACGTCTGCTGCCATCGGCGCGCGGTGTCCTCGTCAGACAAAGCGGACGAACGCCCGGGGAAAGAGGCGGCTTTCCAATAAATCGTTCCCTCCTGTTGTTTGATTTCAAACAAGTACGTGCGCCCGAGGAGAAGCGGTGCCTCGAGGCGGGCGCGTACGAGCTGGCTGCCAACGCGGACGAACGCCACCTGTTCTCCGTTTTTCGTTTCCTCCACCTGCTCGACCCGGCCGACGACCGCCTGTCCGGGCTGAAACCGTTGGCTGAATGTTGCATCACGGACAGCGGTCACCGGAATGGTTCGTTCCATCCGCTCTACCATTCGCTTCTCATCCTTTCATTCCGGCCTAACTTAGGCGGGGCATCCCTCTTCCATCCGCACCGTCAAAACGCGCCTTGGCCGCTATGTCGAACATCGAGCGCTTCCCTTACTGGGGCGAATGAGCGGCGGTGCTCCTCTGTCACGCCATAGCGGCGAATCGCCGCAAGATGTTCCGGCGTCCCATAGCCCATATGGCGGGCAAAACCATATTGCGGATAGCGGCGA
Source organism: Geobacillus subterraneus (assembly GCF_001618685.1). GTDB lineage: Bacteria > Bacillota > Bacilli > Bacillales > Anoxybacillaceae > Geobacillus > Geobacillus subterraneus. Next base: position 2,146,294 of record NZ_CP014342.1, read on the forward strand.
TCGAGCTCATGCATCCATCGGTCGCGCGTCACTTTGGCGATGATGGACGCGGCAGCGATCGAGGCGCTATTGGCATCGCCTTTTACGAGGCGCTGCTGCGGCAGCGCACACGGCACGGCCATCGCATCGACAAGCAAATGCTCCGGCGGCGGCGAGAGCGCAGCGACCGCTTTGGCCATCGCTTGTCTTGTCGCCTCGTAAATGTTCCACTCATCAATTTCAGCCGCGCTAACAATGCTGACGCCAATCGCAACGGCGCACGCCTCGATTTGCGCAAACAGCGCCTCGCGCTTGGCTGGCGTCAACCGCTTCGAGTCGTCAAGCCCCGGCAAATAAGCATCTTTCGGCAAAATGACGGCCGCGGCGACAATCGGGCCGGCCAGCGGTCCGCGTCCGGCTTCGTCAATGCCGGCAATTCGTTCAATGCCGGCGGCATATAGTTCACGCTCATGGCGCATCAGCTCTTCCCAGCGCTGCCGCGCCGCTTTCTCCCGCTCCTTTTGCCTAATAAAGCGGGCCAGAAGCGCCTGCACGCTTTTTCGTTCATCGCGCCGCAGCATCTCCCAGCGCGGGTCGCTTTCTCCCCCGAGTTCTGGAAGCAGCGCTTCAATTTCTTTCACCGTATACTGTTTCATAATCCTCTCCCTTTTCTACTTATACTATCGGCTGCATTCCGACCGTTGTGAAGCGAAAAGTTCTTCAGCCAATGAAAAACGCCCGCCGGACGCATTACGTCCATAAAGCGGGCGTTTCAAAGCTGAGCCGTCCTAACTTTTCTGTGCGAATGTCATACAAAACGATATCGGCCACTTTATCGTAATCGATGCCGCCGCCCGCCGTCAGGCAGCCGCGCCGCCGGCCGATGGCGTCAAACAAGGCGACCATGTCATCGGGAATGCTGTCGAGGCCATATCGCTCCATAAGCCGCTCCGGATAATGGTCAGATAAAAAGCGGAGCGCATACACCGCAACGTCTTGCAAATTTAAAATTTCATCCTTAATCGCGCCGGTGACCGCCAGCCTGTAGCCGACATCCTCATCCTCAAACTTCGGCCATAAAATGCCGGGTGTATCAAGAAGCTCCATCTCTTTGCCGACTTTAATCCATTGCTGCGCTTTCGTCACCCCCGGCTTATCGCCGGTTTTGGCGATATGGCGGCCGGCAAGCCGATTGATGAGCGTCGATTTGCCGACGTTCGGAATGCCGACGATGAGCGCTCGCACCGGACGCGGGTTTTTAATTCCTTTCGCCCGCATTTTGTCGAACTTGTCTTTCACCATCTCTTTCGCTGCCGCCGCGATTTGCCGGACTCCTGTTCCGCTTTGAGCATCGATGGGCAAAGCCAGCCGCCCTTGATCGTGGAAATAGCGGATCCACTGTTCGGTCACCGCCTCATCGGCCATATCAGCCTTATTGAGCAAAATGAGGCGCGGCTTTTGTCCGAGAATCTCGTCGATCATCGGGTTGCGCGAGGACATCGGCACACGGGCGTCAAGCAGCTCAAACGCTACGTCGATCAACTTTAATTTTTCTTGCACTTCCCGCTTGGCCTTCGCCATATGGCCGGGGAACCATTGAATCACTGTCATTGGCATCACCTGCCTCGTTTATTTCACAATCCGGGCGTCAGCCAACGGCCAATACACAAGATTCGCCTTGCCAACGACTTTGGACATCGGAATGAAGCCGATATGGCGGCTGTCTTTGCTGAAACGGCGATTGTCGCCCATGACAAACAAATGCCCCGGCGGCACCGTGCTTCGCCCGGTCAGTTCCTCCAAAGTGAACGATTCCGTCAGTGGACCGCCGTCGGACAACTGCTTTTTATACTCGTCCAAATACGGCTCTTCATACGGCTTGCCATTGATATAGAGCGTATCATTTTTGTATTCAATTCGGTCGCCCGGCAGGCCGATGACTCGCTTAATATAGTCTCTCCCTTCTTCAGCTTGAAAAACAATGATATCGAAACGGTGCGGCATGCCGATTTTATACGCCAGTTTATTGACGATCATCCGCTCATGGTTATGTAATGTCGGCATCATCGAATAACCGTCGACGATGATCGGAGCGAAAATAAAGTAGCGGATGCCCCCGGCGAGCAAGACGGCAACGACGATCGCTTTCATCCATTCACGCCATTCGCTTTTTTTCTGTTCCATTGTCCACCCACCTAAATCAAAGTTTGCAGTCGTGGATCACTACCGTAATCATCATTGGCGGTAGTGAAAAAAGGAGCTTGAAAGCAAGCTCCTTTTCCGCTGTGATCCACCGTTGTCCATTATTGCGCTGCGTTCGTATTTTCCTTGATGCGCGCCGCTTTGCCGCGAAGTTCGCGCAAGTAGTACAATTTCGCGCGGCGGACTTTCCCGCGGCGGACAATTTCGAGCTTGGCGATTTTCGGCGTATGCACCGGGAATGTGCGCTCAACGCCGACGCCATAGGACACTTTGCGGACCGTGAACGTTTCGCTGATGCCCGCTCCGCGCCGTTTAATGACGACACCTTCAAACACTTGGATGCGTTCGCGGTTGCCTTCGACGACTTTCACATGAACGCGCACCGTGTCGCCCGGGCGGAAATCCGGCAAATCGGTCCGCAATTGTTCTTTCGTAATTTCTTGGATTAAATGATGCATCATTTTCCACTCCTTCCACAGATGTTCATGCCAATGATCTCTTCATTGCAGCGGAACATCGTTTTCCGTCCTTAAGCATGCCGCTTAAGTCACACAAAGAATATGATAGCATAAACACCGGCTGCAGGCAATAGCTATTCGCGCTCTCGCTCCCATTCTTTCAGCCATTGCTTTTGCCTGTCGGTAAGCGGGTAATCGGCAAGCAAATCCGGACGGCGCAAAAACGTGCGCCGGAGCGATTCCTTCTCGCGCCACTCGGCGATGAGCTGATGGTTTCCTGACAGCAACACCTCCGGCACTTTCATGCCGCGGAAATCGGCCGGTCTTGTGTATTGCGGATACTCAAGCAGCCCGGAGCTGAACGAGTCATCGACCGGCGACGCCTCATTGCCGAGCACCCCGGGGAGAAGACGGACGACGCTGTCGACAATGACCATGGCGCCGAGTTCCCCGCCGGTCAAAATATAATCGCCGATCGAAATTTCGTCGGTCGCTAAATGTTGGCGAATGCGCTCATCATAGCCTTCATAATGGCCGCAAATGAGCACCAAATGCGTTTCTTTCGCCAGCTCTTCCGCCTTTTTTTGCGTGTAGCGCTCGCCTTGCGGGCAAAGCAAAATGATGCGGGCGCCAGGCGATCCAGCCGTCACGTGTTCCACCGCGTCAAAAATCGGCTGCGGCTTGAGCACCATGCCGGCGCCGCCGCCGTACGGATAATCGTCGACCGTTTTATGCTTATTGTCGGCAAACTCGCGGAAATCAACGAGGCGGATAGTCACCGCTCCCTTTTCTTGCGCCTTCTTTAAAATCGACTCATTCAGCACGCCGGAAAACATGCCGGGAAACAGCGTTAAAATATCGATCCGCATCATTCAAGCAGCCCTTCCATCGGCCGGATGATGATCGTTTTCCGCTCCGTGTCGACGCGCAAAACGACGTCATCAATATACGGAATGAGCGCGTCGGTGCCATCTTGGCGCCGAACGACCCAAACGTCGTTCGCCCCCGGCGTTAAAATTTCCCGCACCGTGCCGATCGTCTCCCCATTTTCTGTCACGACCGTGCAGCCGATAATCTCATGGAAATAATACTCGCCTTCATCGAGTTGGCCAAGCTGGCTCTCCGGCACTTTCAGCATCGCCCCTTTAAACGGCTCGACGTCGTTAATGCTGTCATACCCTTCAAACGACAGCAAATCAAACGATTTATGGACGCGGTGGCTTTTTACGGTCACCTCGACCGGTTCGGCGTCGCGTTCACGGAAAATGTACAGCTTGTTTCCTTTTTTGTACCGCTCTTCGGGAAAATCGGTCCGCGAAATGACGCGCACCTCGCCGCGAATGCCGTGCGTGTTGACGATCTTGCCGACGTTAAACCATCGTTCCATCACCTTCATCCCTTCTTAACGAATCTCTTTGACGACGCCATCTTCAACGATGATGGCGCGCGCCTTTGTCACCTCTTCCCAGCGGTCGCCGACGTTCACCTCAATGAGCGCCTCGACTTCCCGCTCCTTCAGTTCGCTGCCTAACGGTAGCATATGTAATTGCTCAAGTTGAAACTCAAGCAGCTTTATTTTCTGTATGCGGTCATCAATTTCTTTCGCAAAATATTGTTTCACTAAAGCGGGCGAATATTTTCCGCTTTTCTCCATTTTCTTTTGTTCGAAACGAAGCTGGTCGCACTCGCGCTCGAGCTGCTGCTTGCGCGCCGCAAACGCCGCGGCGAGCGTCTGTTTGCTTCGCTCGGTGACAACTTGCCGCACCTCGACCGTTTGAATGAGCTTCATCCTCATCCCCCTTTACGGCGATATCAAAAAAGGGAGAGGAACATCCTCACCCTTTTTCTTTCACTTGCACGATGATCCGCTTTGGCGACCCGGCCGCGGCAGCATAGACGACCGTACGAATGGCATGGATCGTTCGTCCTTGCTTGCCGATCACTTTGCCGACATCCTCATCATGCACCGACAGCTCATAGACGACCGCCGTCTCTTCTTCACGGCTGTCGACCGCCACCGCTTCCGGATGATCAACAAGCGCCTTAACGATCGTTTCAATGAGCGGTTTCATGCCTGTCTCGCTTATTTGCCGTATTTTAAGTTATGGAACTTCTCTAAAATGCCTTGTTTCGACAGCAAGCTGCGCACCGTATCCGACGGTTTGGCGCCGTTTTGCAGCCATTTGAGCGCCAGCTCTTCATTGATTTTAATTTCCGCCGGCTCGGCGACCGGGTTGTACGTGCCGATCGTTTCAATGAAACGGCCGTCGCGCGGCGAGCGCGAGTCTGCCACAACGATGCGGTAGAACGGGTTTTTCTTTGCACCCATGCGTTTTAAACGAATTTTTACTGCCATAGTTTGTACGCACCTCCGTATATAGTTCACACAAGATAGTATATTAACAATTCTTTTTCCGTTTGTAAAGGTTTTTCGCTTAACAGAACATCATTTACATAAATGGGAAGCGAAATCCTTTTTTCTTCCCTTTGGGCATATTCGTCATCATTTTCATCATTTTTTTCATGTCGTCAAACTGCTTCAAAAGCCGATTTACTTCCTGCACGGTCGTGCCGCTTCCTTTGGCGATCCGCTTTTTCCGGCTGCCGTTAATGATTTCCGGATGCATTTTTTCTTCTTTCGTCATCGAGCGGATGATCGCTTCAACGCGGGCGATTTGCTTTTCGTCGACTTGGATGCTATCGAGCCCTTTGATTTTATTGGCCCCCGGCAGCATTTTTAAAATTTCGTCGAGCGGGCCGAGCTTGCGCACTTGGCCGAGCTGGTCCAAAAAATCGTCGAGCGTGAACGTTGCCGTGCGCATTTTTTGCTCAAGCTCCTTCGCCTTCTCCTCGTCAACGGCGGCCTGCGCTTTTTCAATGAGCGTCAGGACATCACCCATTCCTAAAATGCGGGACGCCATCCGCTCTGGATGGAACGGCTCTAAAGCGTCGAGCTTTTCGCCCAACCCGGCAAACTTGATCGGCGCCCCGGTGACGGCGCGGATCGACAGCGCCGCTCCGCCGCGCGTATCGCCGTCGAGCTTCGTTAAAATGACGCCGGTAATGCCGAGCTGCTCATGAAAGCTTTGTGCGACATTGACGGCATCTTGCCCGGTCATGGCGTCAACGACAAGGAAAATTTCATCCGGCTTGACCGCTTCTTTCATTTGCTTCAGCTCATCCATAAGCGCCTCGTCGACGTGAAGGCGGCCGGCCGTATCGATGAGCACGTAGTCGTAATGCTCCTCTTTCGCCCGCTCGAGCGCCTGTTTGGCGATCTCCACCGGGTTAGCGTGCTCGCCTAGCGAAAAAACGGGCACGTTCAGCTGCTTGCCGAGCGTCTCGAGCTGCTTGATCGCCGCCGGACGGTAGACGTCAGCGGCTACAAGCAGCGGCTTGCGGTTATGCCGCTTGCGCAGCAAGTTGGCGAGCTTCCCGGTCGTCGTCGTTTTCCCGGCCCCTTGCAGCCCGACCATCATGACGACCGTCGGCGGCTTCTTCGCGACGGCGATTTTGCTTTGCTCGCCGCCCATGAGCGCTGTCAGCTCTTCTTTGACGACCTTAATGACTTGCTGGCCGGGCGTTAAGCTTTTCATCACTTCCTGCCCGACGGCCCGCTCGCTCACCCGTTTAATAAAGTCTTTCACGACTTTAAAGTTGACGTCGGCCTCTAGCAAGGCAAGGCGCACTTCGCGCATCATCTCTTTTACGTCGGCCTCGGTCACTTTCCCTTTGCCGCGGATTCGATTCATGACATGTTGCAAGCGTTCGGACAACCCTTCAAACGCCATAGCGGTCCCCCCTTAATCGAGCTCATCAAGCTCGTTGACTAGCGCCGCCAATTCAGCATCAGCGCTATAATGTTGGCGAACGTAGTCTTTTAGTCGCCCAATGAGCCGCTGTCGCCGTTCATATTTTTGCAGCAGTCCGAGCTTTTCCTCATATTGCTCCAGCATCGCTTCCGTGCGCCGGATGTTATCGTACACCGCCTGGCGGCTCACCTCATATTGTTCAGCAATTTCCCCGAGGGAGTAGTCGTCCAAGTAGTACAGCGCCATGTAATTGCGCTGTTTCGGCGTCAGCAGCGCGTGATAAAAATCATACAAATAGTTCATGCGCATCGTTTTTTCGAGCACCGAACGCTCCCTCCCTCGTTGTTAAGTGAAAATCCTTTACAAGAGTGAGTGTACTTTGTTTCTCGCCAATTGTCAAGATAACGGCCATTCGTTTTGTTTCACTTCCTTGTCGCAACAAAAGCAGGGCTGGCGGCGATGGCCGCCAGCCCCGACGAGAAGCGGATGCCGTTTCAGTGCGGGCCGCCCCGCTGCCGAAAAACGAGATGATCCGGCAATCAGCATCTTGCTTTGAACTGGCTGCTTGCACGATGGCTTGCGGACAAGGCGGCGTTATTGTTCATCAAACAACCCGGCAAACAGCCCGTAAACGTATTTTTCCGGATCAAACGGCTGCAAGTCGTCCATTTTTTCGCCGAGGCCGACAAATTTCACCGGGATGGCAAGCTCGTTGCGAATGGCAAGCACGATGCCGCCTTTCGCCGTGCCGTCGAGCTTCGTCAACACAATGCCAGTGACATCGGTCGCTTCCTTAAACAGCTTCGCCTGGCTCATGGCGTTTTGTCCGGTCGTCGCATCGAGCACAAGCAGCACTTCATGCGGCGCGCCCGGAATTTCGCGGCTGATGACGCGCTTCACTTTTTCAAGTTCTTTCATTAAATTCACTTTGTTTTGCAGCCGCCCAGCTGTATCGCATAACAATACATCGACGCCGCGCGCCCTTGCCGCTTGAATCGCGTCGTACATGACCGCCGCCGGGTCAGAGCCGGCCGCTTGCTTAATGACGTCGACACCGACGCGCTCGCCCCACACCTCGAGCTGCTCGATCGCCCCGGCGCGGAACGTGTCACCGGCGGCCAACAGCACCGATTTTCCTTCCGATTTCAGCTTATGGGCAAGTTTTCCGATCGTCGTCGTTTTGCCGACGCCGTTGACGCCGACGAACAAAATGACGGTCAACCCGCCTTCTTGCATATTTAAGGCGGCCAGTTCCTCATCGCCGGCGCCGGCGCGATAAATGTCGATGAGCTTCTCGGCGATGACGTCGCGCATTTGCGCTGAGTCTTGAATGTTGCGGCGCTTCACTTCCATTTTCAGCTCGTCGACCAACTCCATGACGGTCGCGACGCCGACATCGGCGGCGATTAAAATTTCCTCGAGCTCTTCAAAAAACTCTTCATCCACTTTCCGGTAGCGGGCGATCAGATCATTCACCTTTCCGGCAAGCGAATCGCGCGTTTTTGACAGCCCTTCTTTAAACTTTTCGGTGACGGCATCGGCTTGTTTCGTCCATTTTTCTTTCAACTTTTGAAAAAAGCCCATGAAGGGTCCTCCTTTCCACTATGACTGCACAAGCTGCTTCGAATCTTCAAGGCGAACGGAAACGAGCTTCGAGACGCCCGATTCCTGCATCGTGACGCCATAAAGCACATCGGCCTCTTCCATCGTCCCTTTTCGATGGGTGATGACGATAAACTGCGTTTGCCTGCTAAACTGTTTTAAATATTGCGCGTACCGCTGCACGTTCGCCTCGTCGAGCGCTGCCTCGACTTCGTCAAGAACGCAAAACGGCACCGGGCGCACTTTTAAAATGGAAAACAAAAGGGCGATCGCCGTCAGCGCCCGCTCGCCGCCAGAGAGCAAGCTTAAATGCTGCAGCTTTTTCCCCGGCGGCTGAGCGACAATGTCGACTCCGGTTTCTAGCAGGTCGCTCGGATCGGTCAGCCGCAAATCGGCGCGGCCGCCGCCAAACAGCTCGCGGAACACCTCGCCAAACTGAGCGCGGATTTGTTCGAACGTCGAGAAAAACCGTTTTTTCATTTCCTCATCCATTTCGTCAATCACTTGGTGAAGCGTCGCTTTCGCTTCTTCGAGGTCGGTTTTTTGCTCGCTTAAAAAGCGGTGCCGCTCGGAAACGCGCTCATATTCGTCGATCGCCCCTAAATTGACAGTGCCAAGCTCATCAATGGCGCGCTTGATGAGCTTCACCCGCTTGCGCGCCTCCTCGACCTCGATATGAAGCGGGTACGCGGAACGGGCCGCATCAAACGACAGCCCGTACTCTTCACGGAGGCGGGCAAGCAAGTTGTCGAGTTCCACATCCAGCCGGTTCAGCTTCACTTCCTCGTCTTTCACCGCCTCGGCGAGCTGTTTATGCTGCCGCTTCGCTTCTTTCCATTCCCGCTCCAAATGCTCGAGCCGCCCTTGGCAGTCAAGCCGCTGCTCGCGGCGGCTGGCGATCAGTTCAATCGTTTTTTGCTTGTCTTCCAGTTTTTGCTGACGCTGCGCTTCGAGTTCGTCTTCGTTCCACGCCGGTGCGTTCATTTCCGCGACCAAAGCGGCCCGCTCCTGTTCGGCTGCCCGAAGCTCGCCGTCGGTTTCCGCCAGCTCGGCTTCCAACTCCTCGGCTTTCCGGCGCGCGTGCTTCACCCGCTCCCTCGTTTCCGCCAAGGCGATTTTTTCCTCGGTGATCGCTGCCTGAAGCGCCTCTTTTGTCGTTTGTTCCGTCTGTTTTTGCGCCTGCAGCCGGCCGATGTCCCTGTCGATCGCCTGCAGCTTCTCGGCCAGCTGCTGAAGCTGCCCGTCAATGGCGTGCAGACGGTTGTTCAGCTCCGCGATTTCACGCTCATCGTTTGCTTTTTCTTCGTCATATAAGGCGAGCCGCTCATCGATTCGCTTTTTTTGCCATTCGATTTCGCGCTGTTCATCTTTTTGTGCCTGCATTGCCTGCTGCAACCCCGAGAGCTCTTGCTCGAGCGCGGCCGCCTCTGCTTCCCGTTCCGCCCGTTCGCGCTGTTTCGCCGCGATGTCGCGCTCAAGCTGCGCGATTTTTTCATCCATTTCCTGTAGTTTCACCGCAAGCGTTTCGAGCTCGCGGTTTCGGCTTAATAGGGAGGCCGCCTTTTTCGTCGCCCCGCCGCCCGTCATGGCCCCGCCCGGGCTGACGACATCGCCGTCGAGCGTCACGAGCCGGTAGCGATAATGAAGAAGCTTTGCCAGCTCGTTCGCCCCTTTTAAGTCAACCGTCACGATGACGTGGCCGAGCAAATGGGCGATCGCCGCCGCATACGCGCGCTCACACTCGACGAGCTCGCTCGCAACGCCGACAAACGCCGGGTGGCCGCTAACCGCCGCCCGCTCTCGTTCGGAAAGGAAGCGCGCCTGGATGACGTCAAGCGGCAAAAACGTCGCCCGTCCGTAGCCGTTCGCCTTCAAATAATGAATGGCTTGCCGCGCCGCCGATTCGCTGTCGACGACAATATGCTGCATCGCCCCACCGAGCGCCGTTTCGATCGCGGTTTCGTAGCGGTCCGGAACGCGGATGAGCTCAACGACCGCACCGTGAATGCCAGGCAGCCGGCCGCGCGCTTTTAATACTTCTTTCACCCCTTGAAAAAAGCCGGCGTAATCGTGCTGCATCTCTTCAAGCCATTGCTGGCGCGCCTTTGCCTGTTGCCGATATTGGCGCGCCTGATGGAGCAGCGTTTCTTTCTGTTCAAGCTCCGTGTTTTGCGCCTTAAGCGCGGCAGCGAGGACGGCTTGTTTGTCGCGCGCTTCGGCCATGGCCCGTTCGAGGCGGGATTGCTCGGCGGATAAAGCCATCCGCTTTCGCTCGAGCTGTTCGCGTTCGGCGAGATGATGGCCGTTCGCTTCCGCCAGCGACGCCTGCTTGGCGCGCAGCCTGCTGATCGCTTGCTCTACATGCATACGCTCGTTTTTCAACGCCGCCTGTTCGTGGACAAGGTCAATGTAGTCACTCTTTCGCTGTTCAATTTCTTCGTCAATATTCATCTCATACGCCGAAAGCGACGCCTGCTTCTCTTTCAACGCTTTCTCAAGCGCCGCGGCGGCTGCCTCGAGCTCGGCGAGCGCTGCCTGCTCCGAATGGAGCTGTTCCGTGAGGCGGCGCCGTTTCGCCGCTAGGGCAGCGGTCGCTTCATCGAGCTGCGCGATTCGTTTGGCGGCATGGTTTTTCCGCTCTTTCAGCACTTCTTTCCGCCCTTCCAGCTTTTCAAGCTCCTCGCTCGCTAAGAGGAGCACTTGCTGCAAGCCGTCGACGGATTCGTCAATGGCGGTGATTTGGTCGCGCAACTGCTCAATGTCCGCTTCCATTTTTTGCAACACTGCCGCCAGCGCCCCTTCATCTTGCTGGTGCTGATCAAACGCTGCCTTCAGCCCGTTCCATTGCTCATACAGCTGCTCGATGTCATGCACCATGAGCGCCACTTCAAACCGCTCGAGCTCCTCCCGTTTCTCCAAATATTCTTTGGCGGCCGACGCCTGCATCCGGAGCGGCTCAAGCTGCTGCTCAAGCTCGTGCAAAATGTCGTTCACGCGGTGCAAGTTATCTTGCGTTTCCGCCAGTTTCGTCTCCGCCTTTTTTTTGCGCAGCTTATATTTCAAGACACCGGCCGCTTCTTCAAAAATCGTGCGCCGCTCTTCCGGCTTGCTGCTTAAAATTTCTTCGACCCGGCCTTGACCGATGATCGAAAACGCCTCCTTGCCGAGCCCGGAGTCGAGAAACAGGTCGACAATATCTTTAAGACGGCACGGCTGACGGTTGATGAAAAATTCGCTTTCCCCGGAGCGATAGACGCGCCGGGTTACGCTGACTTCCTGGTACTCTAACGGCAAAAAGCCGTCCTCGTTATCAAGCGTGATCGTCACTTCGGCCACGTTGAGCGGCTTGCGCGAATCGCTGCCGGCGAAAATGACGTCTTCCATTTTCGCGCCGCGCAGCGACTTCGCGGACTGTTCCCCGAGCACCCAACGGATCGCATCCGTAATGTTGCTTTTGCCGCTTCCGTTCGGGCCGACGACTGCCGTCACGCCGGGAACGAAGTCAATCGATACGCGATCGGCGAACGATTTGAAGCCGATCACATCCAACCGTTTGAGGAACATGGTCTGGTGCCTCACCATCTTTCCGCTGTAATCCGTTATGAACATCCCCTCCCGCCGGACAGGACGGCGGACGAGAAGATTGTATCTTTTATCAATATACCATACAAAGACAGAAAAAAACGCTAATAGGAAAAATGTTCATAGAAAAAGACTGACGTCAAGCGCCAGCCTTCTATTGCCTGTCGGCGGCCCGCAACGTTTCGAGCGCCATTTGCGCCGCATGCTGCTCCGCCTCTTTTTTCGAGCGGCCGACGCCGATGCCAAGTTCTTGGCCGTTCAGCGCCACCCGGGCGACAAATTCTTTATTGTGGGCCGGTCCTTTTTCTTCCAAAATGGCGTATTCAAGCGTTCCGCTCCCGTCGCGTTGCACCAATTCCTGCAATTGGCTTTTAAAATCCATCACATGAGAAAAAGCACCTTCGTCGATCTTCGGGAACATCGTTTGGCCTAAAAAACGAATGACCGCGTCCATTCCTTGGTCCAAATAAAGAGCGCCGATAAACGCCTCGAACACATCAGCGAGCAGCGCCGGCCGCGTCCGCCCGCCGGTCAGCTCTTCGCCTTTGCCGAGCAAAACAAGCTCGCCGAACGACAAAGCGTTGGCAAATTTCACAAGCGACGGCTCGCAGACGATGGCCGCCCTTAGCTTCGTCAATTGCCCTTCGCTCATATGCGGAAACTTTTGAAATAAATATTGAGAAACGGTCAGCTCCAGCACGGCATCGCCTAAAAACTCGAGCCGCTCGTTGTCCTCATGGAGCCGCCGCCGATGCTCATTCACATACGATGAATGGGTGAACGCCTGCATCAACAGCCTTTCATTTTGGAAGGTGATGCCGATCTTCTTCTGCAGTTCTTGAAACTTCGCCCGCCTTTTTTCATAAATGCGCTCTTTATCTTTTTGTTTTGACATAAAAATGCCCTCCGACTTCGTTCCAGACAAACTGGCCGTATGCTATTTTTATTATATCCGTTCGCCGCCCCGCTACGCCAACGGGGACGGTTCGCTTTCCCCCAGGAACCGCCAGGCATTCTTAAAAAAGCAGAGAAAGCCCCGTTCGGAGCAACGGGACTTTGCAAAAAAGCGGCATTACAGATGGCTTTTTATGTAGTTCACAGCATCTCCGACTGTGACGATTTTTTCCGCTTCTTCATCGGAAATTTCCATGTTGAATTCATCTTCGAGCTCCATGACCAGTTCGACGATGTCGAGCGAGTCGGCGCCCAAATCATCTTTGAACGACGCCTCAAGCGTCACTTGTGATTCGTCAACCCCTAAGCGGTCGACAATAATTTTCGTTACACGCTCCAATACGTCTGCCATTGCGTTCACCTCCCTTCATGATTATAGTCCATTCGCCAAAAAAATACTAGAGGCGTTTGATTATGGCATCACCATGCCGCCATCGACATGAAGCGTCTGGCCGGTCATATAGCCGGCCGCGTCCGAAGCGAGAAACGCGGCGACGCGGGCGACGTCATCCGGCTCGCCGAAGCGGGCGAGCGGAATTTGCTTTAACATTTCTTCTTTCAGCTCCGCGTTGAGCGCTTCCGTCATGTCGGTCGTAATAAATCCCGGCGCGATGGCGTTGACCGTAATGTTGCGGCTGGCGAGTTCGCGCGCCGCCGTTTTCGTCAATCCGATGACGCCGGCTTTGGCGGCAACGTAATTCGCCTGCCCGGGGTTGCCGATCACGCCGACGACCGAAGCGACGTTGATGATCCGCCCATAGCGCTGTTTCATCATCGGTCGTGTAACGGCCTTCGTACAAAGAAATACCCCTTTTAAGTTCGTGTTAATCACGGCATCCCATTCTTCTTCTTTCATCCGCATCAATAAATTGTCGCGCGTAATGCCGGCGTTGTTCACCAAAATGTCGAGGCGGCCGAATTGGTCGAGCACCGTTTTTACCATGCGCTCCACATCCTCGGCGCGGGCGACATCCGCCTGCACGGCGAACGCCTCGCGGCCAAGCGAACGGATCGTTTCAACAACTTCGTTCGCCTTTGCTTCGCTGCCGGCATAGTTGACGGCAACGTTCGCCCCTTGCCGGGCGAGCTCAAGAGCGACTGCCCGGCCGATGCCGCGCGACGCTCCGGTGACGAGGGCGATTTTTCCTTCGAGCATCGTTATTCTCCTTTCAGCGCCGCAACGGTCGCTTCTAGGGAAGCAAGATCGTTTACCGCATAAACGCGGGCGTTGCGGTCGATTTTTTTCACGAGGCCGGCCAGCACTTTCCCCGGCCCAATTTCCACAAACGTGTCGACACCAAGCGCCAAAAGCGTGCGCACCGACTGCTCCCAGCGCACCGGCGAATACAGCTGCTCAATGAGCAGGCGGGCGATGTCTTCTTTCTTCGTCATCGGCTCGGCAGTCACATTGGCGACGACCGGAATGTCGGCATCCCGGATGCTCAAGCCGGCAAGGACTTGTTGCAGCTGCTCCGCCGCCGGTTTCATGAGCACGGAATGAAACGGCCCGCTCACTTCAAGCGGAATGACGCGCTTAGCGCCGCGCTCTTTTGCCAGCTGCCCCGCTTTTTCCACTCCCGCTTTCGAGCCGGAGATGACAATTTGCCCCGGGCAGTTGAAGTTGGCCGGCTCGACCGGATCACCTTGGGCAGCAATTTCGTTCGTCACCGCCTCGAGCGCCTCCGCTTCCATTCCTAACACCGCAGCCATCGTACCTTCGCCGGCCGGCACCGCTTCGTCCATCAGTTCGCCGCGGCGGCGCACCGCGTAGACGGCGTCGGCAAACGACATGGCGCCGGCGGCGACGAGCGCTGTATATTCGCCTAAACTATGGCCGGCGACATAATCAGCCTTGAAACCGGCGGCTTTGACGAGCTCCAGCAAAGCGATGCTCGCGGTCAAGAGCGCCGGCTGGGCGTTGTACGTGAGTGTCAACTCCTCTTGCGGCCCGTTGAACATGAGCGCTGAAAGCGGAAATCCGAGCCGTTCGTCGGCCGCTTCGATGACCGCTCGGGCGCGGGCGTCATGGTCGGCGGCGTCTTTCGCCATGCCGACCGTTTGTGATCCTTGGCCTGGAAATAAAAAGGCGATTTTCCCCATTCCCGTTCCTCCTTGATTTATGATGTCCGTTCCAGCTCCGCTTTGATCGTGCCGATCACGTCATTCGCCACCATTTCGCGCGCCTGGCGGACGGCGTGGAAAATGGCGTTCGCATCGGATGAGCCGTGCGCTTTAATGACCGGGGCGTTCAAGCCAAACAGCGCGGCACCGCCGTATTCAGAGTAGTCCATCATCTTTTTCAGCCCGGAAAGCTTCGGCTTGAGCACAGCGGCGGCGAGTTTGGCCGCCACGCTGCTTGTCAGCGTCTGCTTGAGCAAAGAAAAGAGCGCCATCGCCGTCCCTTCGATCGTTTTTAAAGCAACATTGCCGGAAAAGCCGTCGGCGACGACGACATCGGCCACTCCTTGCAGCAAGTCGCGCGCTTCGACGTTGCCGATGAAATGAAGGTTCGTTTCTTTCAGCAGGACAAACGCCCGCTTCATCGTTTCATTCCCTTTTTGATCTTCTGTGCCGACATTGAGCAAACCGATGCGCGGATTCGCGATGCCCCGCACTTGCTTGGCGTACACATGCCCCATCAGCGCATATTGCTGCAAGTGTTCGGGGCGGGCGTCCACGTTGGCGCCGACGTCTAAAAAGACAAACCCTTTTCCGTCCACCGTCGGCAGCGTCGGCGCGAGCGCCGGCCGGTCGATGCCGGCGATCCGTCCGACGACAAACAGCCCGGCGGCCATGAGCGCCCCGGTATTGCCGGCGGAAATGCAGGCGTCCGCGCGCCCTTCTTTCACCTCTTCGGCCATGCGCACCAGCGACGAATGTTTTTTGCGCCGCACCGCCCGCACCGGCTCATCGGTCGCTTCAATCACTTCATCGGCGTGGATGACCGAAATGCGCTCCTCACTCGGCAAGTACGGGCGAATTTTCGCTTCATCGCCAATTAAGGTAATGCGGATATCGGAAAAATGCGCGGCGGCTCTTGCCGCCCCGCGCACGATTTCTTGCGGGGCATGGTCTCCCCCCATAGCGTCAATCGCGATGTTCATTGCTGTCGCCATCCTTTTTTTCCATGTTTGAGCGATACATTTCGAACGTTCCCGAAAACACGAGCTCTTGGCCGACATAGCTGTTCACGTCAACGACCGTGCGCCCGCTCTTCGTTTTGCCGGTCACTTTCGCTTTTGCCACGACCCGCTCGCCTTCTTTCACTTGACGCACGAAGCGGATCGTCGCTTTCGCCGTCAGCGCCAATTCGTCGTGGATGACGGCAACAGCAAGCGAATTCGCCTGGGCGAACAAATGGTGGCCGCGGGCGATACGGGTGCGCCGAAAGACGTGTTCCTCTTTGACATCGAAAATCGAAATGGCGCTCGCGTCCGGCTCGATGTCAATGATGTCGCCAATCACTTCCTCAAGCGGCAGCGCCCGCACTTTATCGGCGAACGATTGGCGGGCGACGTGCTTGATGCGCTCGCGCAACTCGGGAATGGACAGCTCAAGCCGGTCGAGGCGGATCGTCTGCACGCTGACGGAAAATTTCTCCGCCAGCTCTTCGTCAGTCACAAACGGGTTTTCCCGGATCGTCTCCTGCAGCAGCCGTTGCCGTTCGCGTTTGCTTTTTCTCATCGATTTGTTACACCGTCCGATTTTATGACTAGGTACTAAAAGTAATATATAATATCAAAAAACGGAATGCAAGCGAAAAAAGTGAAAAGCGTCCACATGTTGCCGAAAACCGTTTGTCAGCAAAAATATGATTCGGACTCAACCTGCCATGCCGATGAAAAGCCATCGGTTCCTTCCAGCGATGATGTGTGATCGCCCAAAAATCAAGTTTTTACAGAAATCCATTCATCCAACCTTTAGAAGGCCGGTGAATTAATGGGGCATAGACTTCCCACATGTCGAATTTTGGAGGCCATTCTCCCCGCCGTTTGGCGCCAAAGGATGGGAAGACGAGCAGGACTTCCTGCTCCCAATTCCGGTTTTGCGCACGCCAAAGAGCCGGTCCCCCCTCGTTTTTTTCGAAACCGGCACAATCGCTTCAGATTTTGCACGACGGCGGTCAACAGCGCCTGTTCTTCCATGGCGTAAAGGCCCCGGCTTCGGGCCCGGTCCAGCCCGTGACATTCCTTCCCTTCGGCGAACACATGCTCACAACGCGTGCGAAGGGCTTGAATGGATCGATAGCCGCCCTGTTGCTGAATGAGCCTCGCTTGATTGCGAATCTGAACGTCTCGGACTTTCGCCTGACGCTTTGCTTCCTGAGCGGGATCCTTCGCCCGGCGCTTCCAGGTTGGAATCTCCTCCATCTCCTTGCGGCGCAGCGACACGAGCGGTGTGATGCCTTGAACGAAGAGCGCTTCCAGATACTCGGTGGTGCCATACGCTTTGTCCGCAGACAAGGTCCGAATCGTAATCGACGGGTGGCGAAACTGAATCGAAGCCAGCTGCTCCAAACTCGTCTCCCGTTCCGCCGTTCCAGTGGCGAGGCTGGCCCGTCTGGATAAAATCACGCGCGACTGGACATCGATGACGTCGTGCACCAGATACCGAGGATACGCTTCCTGCCCTTTGCCTTTCTTGTACAACCGGGCATCCGGATCCGTCACGCTTCGATGGGTCCGGTTGGAAAACGTGGCTCCACGGAAGTTTCCCCGTTCTTCGGCATGGACGCGTTCCCCTGATTTTGGAGACGGAGAGGGTGGGTCGTCATCCGGATCCCGGGCCTCGGTCTGTTCATCTTCCCGGGCAGTGCGGGCCAGATAGTCTTCCAACGTCTCCACCGGAGCGAGCTTGACCTCCCGCAAGCTGTGGATCGAGGCATTCGCCCGCACTTGGGTGCCGTCAGCCGCCGCATGGACATCCGGCGAGACCAACCCCGCCGCGATGCATTGATCCACCACATAGGTCATCAGCCGGTCAAAGATTCCATGTTGGCGCCAGCGTTTCCGTGTTTTGACGAGCGTCGTTCGATCCGGCAGTGTGGGGTGATGAGGATCCGGATGGAGCACGGATTCAAAGTCGAGACCGCAAAACCACAAGTATCCGGCATGCATGGGGAGGATCTCATACAACTCCCGCTCAGAGTGGTCGAACAAATACGAGAGCAGCATTAGGCGAAGCAGCCGTTCCGGATCCGCCGCCGGGCGACCCGTTTTTTCCGTGTACAGGGGAGCCACCCAATCGTGAATGACGGAAAAGTCAACCGCTTCGTTGATTTGGCGCAAGATATGATGTGGAGGAACGAGTTCTTCCATGTCGATGACTTGAAACAGACGAGGCTGAGTCGAAGGGTTTTTGGGGGCTTTCATGATCCGCTCACGCTCCATTCCAACGATTTTTCTTCCTTTTTCGACATAAGCCCCCTAAATCCCTGCCTCAGGGTGTACTTTTTTCACCGGCCTTTTAGGCCCTGAAAGAAAACAGCCGTGAACTACCCCCACTTAATTTTCTAGCGAAAATTTGAAGTGGGGGCTTCCAAAGAAGTTTGACTGCTTCAAGCAATCCTTATTCTTTGAGGCGTGTCCACTTCGCCGCTAGAGCATAAGACACTCAGGTCTACAGCTTTACTTTTCTTTAAGATGTTTAATGCGCCATTGACATCAGCATTAATTAGTTTGCCAGACTTTGTTCGATACAAGCCGCGCTTAATACGTTTGCCGCTGAACTTATATTCTTTTGGATTGTCGGCATTATATTCAGGAATCTCATCGCCGTCAAAAAAGCTGGCTTGAGACGTATATGATTCTTCCTGTTTCAAGAATTCAATGCCGTAAAATTCACAAAGATATTCTAATTTTTCTTTTATGTTACCGAGAGGAATATTGACAAAGTTTTGATTTGTCTTTTTTCCTAGATTAATATTGCGTTGTAATGTTTCCGCATAGCCAATGACAAGTTTGCCAATTTGATTTTCAATACAGTAGTTAATGATGTAACGGCAAGTCTTGTTGATATAATCATTCACTTTATTATTGCGATTCATAGCAAGCAAAGCCTGTTTACGAGTGGTGCCTTTGATTTTTTGCTTATCTTTTATGCTTTGAAGTCTGGCATTTTCTTTGTTAAACCATTGATTTATACTTTTTAATCTCCGCCCATCAATGATGAATGATCTGCCGTCTGATGTGACACAAGTGGCAAGATTGTTTAATCCTAAATCAATGGCCAGTGCTTTTTGGTCATTTAATTCTCTTTGATCTTCAGGCATTTCATATTTGTACTGAATCTCAAAGAACCTGGCATGATGCTTAGGAATGATTTCAATCTGCTTAATCTTTTTGTCCAGCAACACAGGCGGAATCGTTATCGTGATAGGCTTGTGAGTCTTTTTAAATAGGCGAGAATACGGTATCGTGAATTTGTTGCCGTCTATACGAATCTGGCCAATGATCAGTGAATGAAAGCCATCTTTTTTAAGATATTTTGGAATACTGATAGCCTTGTGGTCATATTTTCCTTGTTTGGCAAGACTGATCAAACCAAAGAAAGATTTAAAGGCTTCATTGACCTTTTTTAAAATTTGCTGTGCCATGTTGCTGTTTAACAGCTTATAGTTTTCGTTAGTTTTTGCAAGATGATCGTTTTTCTCATAATTAAGAAATTCCTTGTGTTCAAAATAGTATTGTCTGACATTGTACAATCCGACGTTGTACATGTTCTTGGCAATATGGCACAGTTCTCGAAGAGTCAAGTATTCTTCTTTGGTCAAACCATTTAGCTGTTGTTTGATACAAAAATACATGTTTTCACCTCCCATCTAACTATATGATACTATATTTTACTGAATCTATCCTATTTTCAGCAAAATATAGTTAAGGCGATTCATCTCCCACTTACTCCGCTTCGCTTCGTTGAAGTGGGAGTCTTCTCGCCTAATTAAGATAAAAAACAGCGGGGCGCGCATGCGCGCCGGCCGCTTCGCTCGCCTATTAATCTAACTTTTCCCCGTCGAGCACGCCGGACGCTTCCAGCTCGGCGCGCAACCCGGCGTACATCTCGTCGCGCCAAAACGCGGCGGATGAAACGAGCTTGGCCGCATCGCGGCGAGCGACTTCTAAAATGCGGTAATCATGCACTGGGTCGCCGAACCGGAATTCCGGAAGCCCGCTTTGCTTCGTGCCGAAAAAATCGCCCGGTCCGCGCAGCTCTAGGTCTTTTTCCGCAAGCACGAACCCGTCCGCCGTTTCCGTCATAATATGCATTCGTTCTTTGCCGATTTCCGACTTCGGGTCAGCGATTAAAATGCAGTACGACTGGGCGTCGCCGCGTCCGACCCGGCCGCGCAACTGGTGAAGCTGGGCAAGCCCGAACCGCTCGGCATCATAAATGACCATCACCGTGGCGTTCGGCACGTTCACCCCGACTTCGACGACCGTCGTTGAAACAAGGATGTGAATGCGGTTTTCGCTGAACGCCCGCATGACCGCTTCTTTTTCATCGGCCGACAGCCGGCCGTGCATGAGACCGACTTCGTATTTCCCGCGATAGTAGTGGACGAGCTGGCTATGGACATCAATGGCGTTTTGCACATCCAATTTTTCCGACTCTTCAATGAGCGGGCAAATGACGTACGCTTGATGGCCGCGGCGCAGTTCGTTTTCCATAAAATCGAGCACGCGGGCAAACTGATTATGCTTCACCCAATATGTCTCCACTTTTTTCCGTCCGGCTGGCATTTCATCAAGCACCGAGACATCCATATCGCCAAACGCTGTGATAGCGAGCGTCCGCGGAATTGGCGTCGCCGTCATCATCAACACATCCGGTGCGTGCCCTTTCTCGCGCAGGATGCGGCGCTGCTCGACGCCGAACCGGTGCTGTTCATCGGTGATGACGAGACCGAGCCGGCGGAACTGCACCCCTTCTTGAATTAAGGCGTGCGTGCCGATGACAATATCCACCATCCCGTTCTCTAACTCCGCAAGCAACTCTTTGCGCCGTTTTCCTTTCACCGAGCTTGTGAGGAGCGCGGCGGTCACGCCCGTATGAGCAAGCAGTGCAGCGAGCGAGCGGGCGTGCTGTTCAGCTAAAATTTCCGTCGGCACCATCAACGCTCCTTGGAACCCGGACAGCACGGCGGCATAAAGCGCAACCGCGGCGACGACCGTCTTGCCAGAGCCGACGTCGCCTTGCAAGAGCCGGTTCATTTGCCTTGGCGCCCGCATGTCGGCCAAAATTTCTCCGATGACGCGCCGCTGGGCGTTCGTTAATGAAAACGGCAACCCGGAAACAAACGAGGCGACCTGCTCTTCCGAAAACGAATGGATGATGCCGCGCCGTTCGTCGCGCATAATCTTCCTTAATGCCTGCATTTTCAATTGATAAAGCAAAAACTCTTCATAGACGAGCCGGCGCCGCGCCTGATGCAGCTCTTCGCGCGAACGCGGAAAATGAAGGGCCCGAACCGCCTCTTGTTTGTCAACGAGGCGGTAGGCCCGGCGCAAGGCGGTCGGCAGCAAGTCAGGAATATGCGCGCCGAACTGGGCGAACGCTGACTTGATCAGCCGGCGCATCGATTTGACCGTCAGCGGGCTGCGCACCGAATAGACCGGCTCAATGCCGGCCGCCTCCGGAGCCGCCCCGAACCGGAGCTCATATGCGTTGATCGTCTGCCGATGCCGATCCCATTTGCCGATGACCGTCACTGTTTCGTTTAAAGCGATTTTTTCCTTCAAATACGGGCGGTTAAAGCAAACGACGGTGACCAAATAGCGGCCGGCCAACAGCCGAAAGGAAAGGCGCGACTTTTTTTTTCCGTAATACGTCAAAAGCGGAGCGCTATGCACTTTCCCTTCCACCGTCACCTTTTCTTCATGACGGACGGCGGCCAAATCTTTTTGTTCGTAATCATCGTATCGGTACGGCGCGTAGCTAAGCAGCTCGCCGACCGTCGCGATGCCGAGGTCGGCGAGCGCGGCCGCCGTTTCTTCGCCGATGCCTTTGACCGCTGTCACCGGTTGTTGCATCATTTCATTCACTTTGTTGCCGCAGCAGCGCCGAAAATGCGGGCCGCAATGGCGCGGCCTGTCGGCGTGGCGGCCAGCCCCCCTTGCGCAGTTTCTTTGAGCGCTACCGGCATGGCCGCACCGATGCGATACATCGCTTCGATCACTTCGTCGCATGGAATGCGGCTTTTGATGCCGGCTAGCGCCATATCGGCGGCAATCATGGCGTTGGCCGCCCCCATGGCGTTCCGCTTCACACATGGCACTTCAACAAGGCCAGCGACAGGATCACAAACCAATCCAAGCATATTTTTTAACGCGATCGCCATCGCTTCCGCCGCTTGGCTTGGCGTCCCACCAGCCAGCTCGACAAGCGCGGCGGCAGCCATGCCGGCCGCTGAGCCGACCTCGGCCTGGCAGCCGCCGGCAGCGCCGGAAATGGACGCGTTATTGGCGACGACATACCCAAACGCTCCGGCCGTAAACAAAAATTCGATCATTTCCTTTCTTGACGGCTGCAATTTTTCTTTTACCGCAAACAGCGTCCCCGGGACGACGCCGGCCGAGCCCGCTGTCGGTGTAGCGCAAATGACGCCCATTGCCGCGTTCACTTCGTTTGTCGCCATCGCTTTGCTGACGGCATCCAAAATCGTTTCCCCTGACAAAAACCGGCCCGCCTCAATATAGCGTTGCATCCGCATCGCATCGCCGCCGGTCAACCCGGAGCGGGACACGACCCCTTGCAGCCCTCTCTCGACCGCCCGCTCCATCACCTCAAGATGCCGATCCATTTGCGCGACAATCTCTTCCCGGCTGCGCCCGCTCACCTCTACTTCTTGGCGGATCATCACTTCAGCAATTTTGATTTGCTCTTTTTCGGCTAGCTCGACAAGCTCAGCGACATTGCGAAACATTCGTTATCCCATCCTTTCCTAGCAAAGCCACGCTGTTGTTTAACCTTGCTCCCACTCGCAACCGCTTTCTTGATTAGTCGACAAGCTTTGTGACTTGAATGATGTTCGGCAGCTGTTCCAATTCCTGAATAAGGTCATCTGTCAGCGGCTGATCGACCTCGATCGTCATCAACGCCTCTTTCCCCTTTTCCTTGCGCGACACTTCCATATGGCCGATGTTAATCGCATGCCTCGCCAACGCGCTGGCCACTGCCCCAATCGTCCCGTAGCGGTCATTATGCATGATTAATAGCGCCGGATGGTGGCCGGACAACTTCAAGTCAAAGCCGTTCAACTCGACGATTTCGATTTTCCCCCCGCCGATGGAAACACCGACAAGCTCGAGTTTTCCCCTGTCATCGCCAATCCGCAGACGCGCCGTATTCGGATGATGCGGAATCGCCTCCTCGGTGAAAAAGGATACATCGAGCCCTTCGATGCGGGCGATCTCAAGCGCGTTCGGCAGGCGGTCATCAAACGTGTCAAAACCGAGCAGCCCGGCGACGATGGCGACATCGGTGCCGTGACCGCGGTACGTTTCAGCAAACGAGCCGTAAAACGAAATGCGCGCCCACGCCGGTTTTCTGCCGAACAGCTTGCGCGCGACAAGGCCGATGCGCGCCGCCCCCGCCGTATGCGAGCTCGAAGGCCCCACCATCACCGGACCGATAATATCAAAGACGCTTTTGTATTTCATCGCTGCGACCCCCGTTCGTGTAGAAAAATATAGAAGGGAATTCTCCCTTCTATTATCTTACCATATTACTCAACAGAAATGACAAACGGGTATAGCGGCTGTTGGCCGTTATGCACTTCGACTTCCACTTCGTCATGTTCCTTTTCAAGATAGGCAACGATCGTTTCCACTTCCACTTCGGTCGCATCTTCACCGTATAGGATGGTGACGATTTCGCTTTCCTCGTCGATCAGCGCGTCAAGCAGCTGCTTCGTGACCGCGATCTTGTCCTTGTCGGCGACGATAATGCGGTCGTCAAACAGTCCCATGTAATCGCCTTTTTGAATCTCGATGCCATCGATCGTTGTATCGCGCACGGAAACCGTCACTTGCCCTGTTTTCACCTTTGAAAGCGCCGCCATCATCGCCCGTTCATTTTGCTCAGCCGATTGCGCCGGACTGAAGGCTAAAAGCGCCGCCATACCTTGCGGAACGGTTTTCGACGGGATGACAATCACGCGCCGTTCCGAAAGTTCCGCCGCCTGCTTGGCCGCCATCACAACGTTTTTGTTGTTCGGCAACACAAACACCGTTTCCGCGTTGGCGCGGCGGATGGCGTCGGCGATTTCTTCCGTGCTTGGATTCATCGTCTGCCCGCCTTCAATGACCGCGTGCGCACCGAGGCCTCGAAACAGTTCGGCCACGCCGGCGCCCATCGCCACCGTGACGATGCCGTATGGCTTCGCTTCCTCCGCAGCGGCGCGGGACGGCGTTTCCGCCTCTTTGCCGACGATGCGGGCATGCTGCTCGCGCATGTTTTCAATTTTAATGTTGATTAAGCTTCCATAGCGCTGGCCGTAAGTCAATACGTCACCCGGCGTTTCCGAATGAATGTGCACTTTGACAAGCTCGTCGTCAGCGACCACAAGCAGCGAGTCGCCAAACTGGCTCAGCTCGCGGCGAAACGTTTCTTCGGAAAACGGATGCCGCGCCAGCTTGTCCGCCTCAAAGCGAACCATAAATTCCGTGCAATAGCCAAATTCGATGTCATCGGTGTGAATATGGCTTTGCGCGCTTTGATGGTGCGCCATTTTCACCAAATCGTCCATCGACACTTCGGCGCGCGCCGTTGAGATCGTCTCCCCTTTCAAGGCGGCGAGAAACCCTTCGTACACATATACGAGCCCTTGGCCGCCACTGTCGACAACCCCGACTTCCTTTAGGACGGGCAGCAGCTCCGGCGTGCGCTGCAATGCTGCCTTGGCCTCGATAAGCGCCGCTTCCATCACCGCGGCGACGTCGCGCTCTTTTTTCGCCACTTCAATCGCTTTGCGCGCCGCTTCTTTGGCAACGGTGAGAATCGTCCCTTCGACCGGCTTCATGACCGCCTTGTAAGCCGTATCGACCCCCGCTTGCAAAGCAGCGGCAAATTCGAAGCCGTCCACTTGTTGTTTGCCTTCGACCGCCTTGGCAAACCCGCGGAACAGCTGCGACAAAATGACGCCGGAATTGCCGCGCGCCCCCATCAACAATCCTTTCGCCAGCGCCGCGGCGACGTTGCCGATATGGTCGGAGACGTTCGCCTTCACTTCTTTCGCCCCGGACGTCATCGACAAGTTCATGTTTGTTCCCGTATCACCATCTGGAACCGGAAAGACGTTCAGCGCATCGACCGCTTTGGCGTTGTCCGCTAAGTGGGCAGCCCCTTGCTGCACCATATCGGCAAACCGTCTTCCGTCAAGCGTCCTCATTGTCACCGACTAATTCCTCCTTACTACGGATTCGTCACCCGAACCCCTTGAACGTAAATGTTGATCGACTGAACCGCCAACCCGAGCGTTTGGTCGAGCGTATACTTCACTTTTGACTGCACGTTATGGGCGACTTCGGAAATTTTCGTCCCGTAGCTGACGATGATGTACATATCGATATGTACTTCGCCGTTTTCCTCCCGGACGATGACCCCTTTGGAGAAGTTTTCGCGGCGCAAAATTTCCGACAACCCGTCGCGAATTTGGTTTTTGGACGCCATCCCAACAATGCCGTAGCAATCGACGGCTGCTCCCCCCGCAATCATGGCAATGACTTCATTGGCGATTTCAATGCGCCCGTATTTTGTTTGCCATTCGATCGACATGCTCGTTCCCCCTTTTTCGTATCATCGCACAGCTACCTTTATTGTACTATAATGCTTACCGTTTTCAAAGCGCTCCGGCCGCCCACTAGTATTATTTAGCCGAAAACGTGAATAGATGTCAAGGCCATTTTCTTGAAAGGGAAAAGGCGTGTCTATTGCAATCCCTTCGGTTGTATGATAAATTATAATAGTGTTTTTAGAGGGATGTTAAAGCAAGGAGGGAAAACAAATGGCGAAATGCTTTGTCACCGGCAAGAAAAAATCGTTCGGCAACACGCGTTCACACGCTATGAATGCCAACCGCCGCACGTGGAAAGCCAACTTGCAGAAAGTGCGCATTTTAGTCGACGGCAAACCGAAACGCGTCTGGGTTTCGGCGCGGGCACTGAAATCCGGGAAAATTAAGCGCGTCTAACCATTCAACAAAAAAAGCACCAAAAATGGTGCTTTTTTCTTATCCTTTTTTGAATGCGTTCAACATCGCCCGCACAATCCCGCCTAAAAACTTCGGCAGCTTAATGGTATAAAACTTCATCCCGATTCCCTCCTCACACCCATCGTAACGAGCTTCCCGCCATTTCCTTATCCAGTATATTCCCGAATTGGCCAATCGCGACTACGGGCAGCTGGAATCGCTGCTCCTTATCATCATTAATATGCCTTCAGAAAACGAAAAAGTACCGGAAGATTGGATAAGTTCGTTACTAATACATAGTGTCGAGCCGCGGGAAATATGACAATTCGTTAACGGATATTTAAATCCGATGAGCGTGAGTTCGGCCACCGTTTCGGAAACCGGGATGTACGATACGTAGCGGTACCGCGCGTCATGTGCGACCGTGTATGTGCCGGGCAGATGAACGGTCAGCACGTTTTGCCGGTCGACGATTTCAATCGGCCGGCCGGCGTATTTCAACAGCAGTTCGACGTTTCCGAACAAATGATCGAGCCGTCCGCCGGTCGCGCCGAACAAGCGGATGCAGCGGGTTGTTTGTTCCACCGCCCAATCGAGGGCGATCTCCATATCGGTTTTGTCTTTTTCCGCCGGCCATACGTCAAGATGAGGAAACGCCTGCTGCAGCTTGGCAACGTCCCCGGCCGACAGTGAATCGAAGTCGCCAAACGCCCGCACCGGCCGAAAACCTGCCTCAAGCAGCGCTGCTGTGCCGCGATCGACGCCGACCCAGCACACGTCTTCTCCGTCATACAAGCGCAAGTCAGGGAGAAGCTCGCGCGGGCCGCCGCCGACGATATGGATGATCATTCTCTCCCCCCTTTTTATTCCGTGAACTCCCCGCCACCTACGCTTCGCTTAGAGGTGGAGGCTTCAAGCGACTTGTGCGTGTTCGCCGAACGGTAAGCCACGCACAAGAACCCTTTACGCTTTCCTTACGCTCCGAAGGCGTTCGTTCTAACAATAGATGACTACATCAGTTGGCGATCGCCAACCGACATTCATCTCCCGCCTGCTCACTGGGCTGTGCCCTTCACGTTCCTTGAGGCGGGAGAGTTCTTTCGGAAATTACGTTAACCCGTTGGTTGCCAAAAGGCAGGCTTGCCGCCTACCGCCGTTTGCGGCGGCTCAAATAGGAATCGGTCTATAGGGCGTTGGGCGCCGCCTCTGGCGCTATTTGGCGCACGCTTCACGGAGGGCGCGAATGGCGGCCGCCCGGTCGGGATCATTGTAAATGGCGGACCCAGCGACAAGCACGTTCGCCCCCGCTTCGACGCAAAGCGGCGCCGTCTTCGCATTGACGCCGCCGTCGACCTCAATGTCGATCGCCTTGTTTTGCTCATTAGCGAGCCGGGCGACCTCGCGGATTTTCGGCACCACGGCCGGAATAAACGCCTGTCCGCCAAATCCTGGGTTGACCGTCATCAATAAGACGAGATCCACCTCGGCCATGACATGGCGGATCATATCAACCGGCGTATGCGGGTTTAACACCACTCCGGCTTTCGCCCCTTGTTCTTTAATCAACTGGATCGTCCGGTGCAAATGTACGCACGCCTCGACATGGACGGAAATGAGATCCGCCCCAGCCTCGGCAAACGCCGGAATATACCGGTCCGGGTCAGTGATCATTAAATGGACGTCCAGCGGCAGCTTCGTCACCGGACGAATGGCGGCCACAATCGGCGGACCAAGCGTCAAGTTCGGCACAAAGTGTCCGTCCATCACGTCAACATGAATCCAGTCGGCTCCGCCTTCTTCCACAGAACGAATCTCCTCGGCCAGGCGGGCAAAATCGGCCGATAAAATCGATGGCGCAATTCGGATCATTGTTCAATACCTCGGCTTTCGTTCTTTCATTTCAGCGACAAAACTTAAATAATGGTCATAGCGGTACGGTGCGATGTCCCCGGCCGCCGCCGCTTCGCGCACCGCGCATTTCGGTTCAGCGACGTGGAGGCAGCCGCGGAACTTGCACCCTTCTCCGTACACCCGGAATTCCGGAAAATAATGCGGCAACTCATCAAGTTCAATCTGATCCAACTCAAGCGCGCTAAACCCGGGAGTATCGGCAACGAGCCCGCCGGCAACCTCAAGCAGTTCAACATGGCGGGTCGTATGTTTGCCGCGCCCTAAATGGGTGGAAATATCGCCCGTTTTTAGCTGCAAGTCCGGGCGGAGTGCGTTTAGCAGCGATGACTTGCCGACGCCCGACTGCCCGGCGACGACGGAGACGCGGCCGCAAAGATGCGAGGCCAGCTCGTCGAGACCCCCTTTTGTCACCGCCGACGTCTCAATCACCTCATAGCCGATGCGCCGGTAATCGCGCACATATCGGGCGATCGTCTCTCTCGCCCCGCCGTCAAGCAAATCGATTTTGCTAATGACAATGATCGGGGTGATGTTCTTTGACTCGACTAAGACGAGAAAGCGGTCAAGCAGCTTGGCACTGAAATCCGGGCTTACAGCAGAAAAAACTAAGATCGCCTGTTCGACGTTAGAGATCGGCGGCCGCACCAATTCATTTTGCCGTTCACAAATTTCCAAAATATAGCCTTCCGTCTCGCCCGTCGCCGTAAAGACGACGCGGTCGCCGACAAGCGGCGTCACTTTTTGCTTACGAAACACGCCGCGCCCCCGGCATTGAAACACGCTGCCTTCGGACAGGACATAGTAAAACCCGCTCAACGCTTTAATGATTTGCCCTTCTGCCATAGCTTCACTCCTTTTTCCCGCCGTTTTCTGGATACGGAATCGCCCCTTCATCTTTGACGACATTGTTGACAATGACGCGGTAATAGGCCGTCTCCCCATACGGAATTTCAAACTCAACCGTCTCTGTCACCGGATGTGTCAGCCGATACGTTTTATATGGCGTTGTCATATTATGGTTGGCGTCTTGAATGTACAGCTGCGCTTCGACCATTTGCCCGTTTTCCGCCGGTTCGTACGGAATGGCGATGTCTTTAATCACCGTTTTTGACGGCTTCGGCTCCGGACCGCGGGAAATAACGACCGTGATGGTTTCACCTTTTGCCACCTGTTCGCCTGCCGCCGGCGTTTGCGAAATGACAAGCCCTTCCGACACATCATCGGAATATTCATACGCCACTTCGATGCGCAGCCCTTGGTCTTCGCCGTAGTCGCGCACGCTCTTCTCTGTGTAGCCGGTCAAATCTTTGAGCTTCACTTTTTCCGGCCCTAAGCTGACGGTAAACATGACTTCTGTTTCATCCGGTACGACTTCATCGCCGGCGTACGGGTATTGATCCAAAATCGTCCCTTCCGGTTTGTCGCTGTAGCGGCCATTGCGCGTAATGCGGGTAAATCCTTCGGCGCGCAACTCCTCTTCCGCCACCGAAATATCATCGCCAATAAAGCTCGGAAATTCGATTTTCTTTTTTCCGACACTCTTATAAATAACGACGCCGGCCCCCGGCTTCACCGTCATGCCGGCTTCCGGATCGGTGCGCACGACTTTTCCTTCTTCTATTTTATCATCTTCCACATCGATCGTATCCTTAATTTCGAGGCCGAGCGCCGACAGCTGTTCAACGGCTTCATCGTAATCTTTATTGATGACATCAGGCATGGTCACGTCTTTCGGAAAGACAAGATCTGGAATCCAAGTCAGCGCGCTTACGCCAGCTGCGCCTAACAGCAGCAAGGCAGCCGCAAGCCAGGCGAGCCACGCCCGCTTCCGTTTCGGCTTCAGCCCGTCGTCCGCCTTCACCGGTTCGTTCGCTTTTTCCTCATAAACGAGCGTCTCTTGCTCTAGCGCCGCGCTTTCCGGTCGTTTTATAATCGGAATGGCTTTCGTCGCCTCTTCGTCATCATCGGGAATCGTAAACTTCGCCTCATTGCGCCGGCTTGGATCAAGCGCCGTCCGGATATCCTCGTTCATTTCACGCGCGGATGGATAGCGATAAAACGGATCTTTCGCCATCGCTTTTAAAATAATGTTTTCCACGCTTTGCGGAATCTCCGGATTCCACGCCTTCGGCGACGGCGTTTCCCCCTGCAAGTGCTTTAGCACGATCGAAACGGCCGATTCGCCGGAAAATGGCAGCCGGCCGGTGACGAGTTCAAACATGACGATGCCAAGTGAATACACGTCCGACTTTTCCGTGGCGATGCCGCCGCGCGCCTGTTCCGGCGACAAATAATGAACCGAACCGAGCACTGAATTCGTTTGTGTGATCGTCGTCCCGCTCAGCGCTACAGCGATGCCGAAGTCGGTGACTTTCACATTGCCATGCTCATCGATCAAAATATTTTGCGGTTTAATGTCGCGGTGGATGATGCCGTTCTCATGCGCATGGGCGATCGCTGAGGTCAGCTGGTCCATGATGCGGAGCGCCTGTTCGACCGGAAGCGGGGCGTGCTGCTGAATGTATTGCTTGAGCGTCGAGCCGCGCACATACTCCATGACGATATAATAGACGCCTTCCTCTTCACCGACGTCATAAATGGAGACGATATGTTCATGGTTTAAGCTCGTTGCCGCCTGCGCTTCACGGCGAAACCGTTTAATAAATTGGTCATCGTTGGCAAAATCAAGGCGAAGCACTTTGACAGCGACATCGCGTTCCAAAATGATGTCGCGGGCTAAATAGACGTTGGCCATGCCGCCGCCGCCGACGAGGCTGATGATTTTATAGCGATCATTCAATCGTTTTCCAATGAGCACGCTGATCACCCACCTTCACGTTCCGCTGAAAAATCGATGACCGCCAGCGAAATGTTATCTTCTCCGCCCCGCTCGTTCGCCAAACCGATGAGCACCTCGGCCTTCTCCTCGAGCGTGCCGCTGCCTGTCAAAATATGTACGATGTCTGCTTCCGGCACTTTGTTTGACAACCCGTCCGAACATAAAAGAAGCATGTCGCCGTCGTCAATGGCGACGGTTTTGACATCGATCTTCACCGCCGGTTCGGTGCCAAGCGCCCGCAAGAGCACATTTTTGCGCGGGTGGTGCTCGGCATCTTCCTTGGAAATTTGGCCGCTTTTGACAAGCTCATTGACAAGGGAGTGGTCATCCGTCAGCTGCTGGATTCCGTTTTGATTCAGCAAATAGCAGCGGCTGTCGCCAATATGGGCGATCGTAACAAACGGGCCGGCGCAAATCGCGCCGACAACCGTCGTCCCCATCCCTTGGCACTCCGGGTGGGAAAGCGCATGCCGAAACAGCTGGGCGTTGGCCGCCTCAATCTGCGTCTTTAGCCATTGCTCGGCCTCGGCCGGCGACGAAAGGCCGGGCGCTTCCTCCCACTGCGCCTGCAAATACGCCACCGCCATCGAGCTGGCCACATCGCCGGCGCGGTGACCGCCCATCCCGTCGGCGACGACCGCTAAATATTGGCCGCTTTGATTGACAAACACGCCGCCGCTGTCTTCGTTATGTTCGCGAATTTGCCCGATATCGGTTCGGAAAACGGCTCGCATCCGATTCACCTCGTCTCTTCTTTTCGCTCCTTCGCGCGAAGCTGTCCGCAGGCGGCATCGATGTCATGTCCGTGTTCGCGACGAATGGTCACGTTAATTCCATGTTTTTTCAACGCCCGTTCAAAGGCGAAAATTTGACTGCGCGGCGTGCGCACATAGTTGCGCTCCGGTACGTAGTTGACCGGAATTAAGTTCACATGGCATTTCAGCCCTTTCAGCAGCTCAGCTAGCTGCTCAGCATGCTCGAGCTGGTCATTCACCCCGCCGAACAGCCCATATTCAAACGTGACGCGCCGCCCCGTCTTTTCAATGTAATACCGAACTGCCTCCATCAGCTTCGGCAGCGGATACGCCTTATTGATCGGCATGAGCTTCGTCCGCAGCTCGGTCGTCGGCGCGTGCAGCGAGATGGCGAAATTCACTTGCATCCCTTCATCAGCAAATTGGTAAATTTTTGGGATGATGCCGCTCGTGGAAACAGTAATATGGCGGGCACCGATGTTCAGCCCTTTCGGATGGTTGACAATGCGCAGAAACTTGATGAGCGCATCATAATTGTCAAACGGCTCACCGATGCCCATCACGACGATGCTGCTGACGCGCTCCTCGGTTTCATCGAGCGCCTTTTGCACTTGCACGACTTGGGCGACGATTTCGCCCGCCTCTAAATGGCGTTTCAGCCCGCCGAGCGTCGAGGCGCAAAACGTGCAGCCGATGCGGCAGCCGACTTGCGTCGTCACGCATACGGAATTCCCGTAGTTATGGCGCATGAGCACCGTCTCGATCGAATAGCCGTCATGCAGCTCGAACAAAAATTTGATCGTCCCATCTTTCGATGTTTGTTTCACGATCGTTTTCAATGTGGTGATGGAAAACGACGCGGCGAGCTGTTCGCGCAGCCGTTTGGGCAAGTTCGTCATCTCAGCAAAGTCGGTGACGCGCTTTTCGTACAGCCACTCATAAATTTGCGTGGCGCGAAACGGCTTTTCACCGTGAGCGACGAGCCATTCCTTCCATTCGTCAAGCGTCAGCGAGTAAATTGACGGCAAGGTTGGCAGCTGCGC
The DNA here is from genome assembly GCF_001618685.1 of Geobacillus subterraneus. Lineage (GTDB taxonomy): Bacteria > Bacillota > Bacilli > Bacillales > Anoxybacillaceae > Geobacillus > Geobacillus subterraneus. The sequence continues at coordinate 2,178,620 of NZ_CP014342.1, forward strand.
TTCGCCGGCGGGCCGGCGGGCAGCTGTATGAGTGATTTCCATTTTTACCCCTTCTTTCGTAACCGGGCGATAAAAAACCCGTCAGAGTCAAAATCGTGCGGCAACAGCTGCAGCATGCCGCCTTTCACATGCGGCCGCACCGCTTCCGGCAGCCGCTCGGCGAGACGGTCGTCAAGTGAAAAGTCCGGATGATCGGCCAAAAAGCGGGCAACGGCTTCTTCATTTTCCTCGCGCTCGACTGTACATGTGCTGTAAACAAGCGCGCCCCCTTTTTTCAACAGCGGGGCGGCCGCCCGCAAAATGGCTTGCTGAATGTCGACAAGCGCCGCGACATCGTCTTTCCCTTTCGTATACTTGATCTCCGGTTTGCGGCGGATGACGCCGAACCCGGTGCACGGCGCATCGACTAAAATGCGGTCAAACGACTCGGGAGCGAACCGCTCGCCGAGCCGGCGGCTGTCAAGGGCGAGCGCCGTGATATTGTCAAGGCCGAGCCGTTGCGCCTGCTGTTCAATGAGCTTCACTTTATGCTCGTGAATGTCGATGGCGACCACTTCGCCGCGGCCGTCCATCCGTTCGGCGATATGAGTCGTTTTTCCACCCGGCGCCGCGCAACAGTCGAGCACCCGCTCCCCTGCTGCCGGATCGAGCGCCCGGGCAACGAGCATCGAGCTTTCATCTTGGATCGTCAGCCAGCCGGCGCGAAACGCCTCCGTATGGGCCAAATTCCCTTTTTCCGCTCGGATGGCTTCCGGGGCAAGTTGACCTTGAACGGCCTTCACTCCTTCGTTGTCAAGCCGCTCAAGCGCCTCCTCTACCGTTGCCTTCAACCGGTTGACGCGGGCGGTCGATTGCGGCGGGCGCAAATTGATCTCGCACATGCGCGACGTCTCCTCAAGGCCATATTGTTCGATCCAGCGCCGGACAAGCCACTCCGGATGGCTTGTCGCGACGGCGAGCCGCTTTCCGGGATCGTTAATCGCATCGAGCGACGGCAGCCCCTCGCGGCCAATGGCGCGCAAAACGCCGTTCACGAGCGAAGCGATGCCGCGATGGCCGCGCCGCTTGGCGATTTCCACCGCTTCAAAGATGGCAGCGCGATCCGGGACGCGGTCCAAATAGACCATTTGGTACACCGTCAGCCGGAGAAGCACCCGCACCCATGGCTCGAGCCGGCGCGCCTTGCGCAAAAACGGCGTCAAATAATAGTCGAGCGTATCGCGCCGCTGCACCGTTCCGTACACGATTTCCGTCAGCAACGCCGCATCGCGCCCGTCAAGACGCCCTTTCCGGATGGCGTCATTCAACTGCAAGTGGCTATAGGCTCCTTTTTGTTCGATGGCTAACAGCGTATCTAAAGCAAGTTCACGTACGTTCATTGTCCTCTCCTAGCTTCATGCCGGCCGCAAGCCGGCTGCCGGCGCCGCGCAAAAACTCGCCGGCGGCCATCCGCTTTTTGCCGGCCGGCTGCAATTCAGTAATTTTAATGGCGGTCTCATTGCCGGTCGCGACGACGATGCCATCCTCCTCAAGCGCCAAAATCGTCCCCGGCGGCGCTAGGCTTGGCGCCGGCACTTTGTCGCCCCACCAGATTTTCCAAACGTTCCCGTCGTGCGTCGTATACGTAACCGGCCACGGGCAGAAGGCGCGAATATGGTTGTAAATGACCTCGCCAGGCTGCGTCCAGTCAATCCGCTCTTGTTCGCGCCGGATATTCGGGGCATATGTCGCCTTCTCTTCGTCTTGCGGAACAGGCGTGATGGTTCCTTCGAGTAAAAGCGGGAGCGTTTCTGATAATAGTTTAGCCCCGGCAGCGCTCAATTTATCATGCAGCGTGCCGACGGTATCCGTTTCTTCAATCGGCACCTCGACTTGCGCCAGCATGTCGCCGGCATCGAGACGCTCGACCATGTACATGATCGTGACGCCCGTTTTCGTTTTTCCCTGCCAAATGGCGTAATGGATCGGCGCCCCGCCGCGCAGCTCGGGAAGAAGCGAGGCGTGAACATTGATGCAGCCGTATTTTGGCGCATCGAGCAGCGCCTTCGGCAAAATTTGCCCAAACGCCGCCGTCACGATCAAGTCAGGCGCGAACGCCAGCACTTGTTCGTATTGTTCCGGCTCACGAATTTTCGCCGGCTGCAGCACCGGAATGCCCTGCTTCTCAGCCTCCACTTTCACCGGGGGCGGAACGAGCTCGCGCTTCCGCCCTTTCGGCTTGTCCGGCTGCGTGACAACGGCCGTAACCCGATACCCGTCATCAAGCAGCTGCCGCAAAACCGGCACGGCAAAGTCAGGCGTTCCCATAAAGACAATGTTCGTCATTGGCCATCTATCCTTCCAATTCTTCAAGATCACAGTAACGAATCACTTTCGACGTAAACAGCACGCCGTGCAAATGGTCGATTTCATGCTGCAGGGCGCGGGCCAAAAAGCCGGTCGCGGAGAGAGTAAACAAGCGACCGCGCCGGTTTTGCGCCCGCACTTTCACGTACTCGGCGCGCGGCACTTCGCCAAACAGGCCGGGAAAGCTCAAGCAGCCTTCGACATCTACTTGTTCGCCGCGCGCCTCGACAATAACCGGATTGATGAGCTCAATCCGGCCGTGCTCATCGCCGACATCGACGACAGCAACCTGTTTGGCGATGCCGACTTGCGAAGCGGCCAAGCCAACCCCGTCTGCGGCAAGCATCGTCTCATACATATCATCAAGCAGCCGGCCGAGCTGGCGGTCAAAGGCCGTCACCGGCGCGCACGGCTGTTCCAAAACCGGAGCAGGGTAAGTGACAATCGGCAGTACAGACAACGTCATTCCTCCATTTTCACATCATCATATACGGGTTTGTATCGACGGTAATCGTCACCCCACCGTGGGCGGCATCCGCCTGGTAGCGGTCGATGACCGCTTTGAGCGCCGCCGTTACGTTCGGTTCCCGCTTGTATTTTATCATGCATTGGTAACGATATCTATCATGAAGGCGGGCGATCGGTGAGGCGACCGGGCCGAGGATGACCGCTTCGTTCGACAGCTGCTTGCGCAAATAGGCGGCGATTTTTTCAGCCGCTTTGGCCGCGGCTGGCGCTTCTTCGTGCGCGGCGGTAATGAGCGCCAAATAATAGTACGGCGGATAACCGTGCGCCTTGCGCAGCGTCATCTCCCGCCGGTAAAAAGCGCGGTAATCATGGCGGGCGGCGAGCGCAATGCTGTAGTGGTCCGGCGTATACGTCTGGATGACGACTTCACCGGGCAGCTCATGCCGGCCGGCGCGCCCGCTCACTTGCGTCAGCAGCTGGAACGTTTTCTCCGCGGCGCGGAAATCAGGCAGATGGAGCATCGTATCGGCAGCGAGCACGCCGACGAGCGTCACGTCAGGAAAATCAAGCCCTTTGGCGATCATTTGCGTGCCGAGCAAAATATCGGCTTCTTTGGCGGCAAAGCGGGAAAGCAGCTCTTCATGCGCCCCTTTCCGCCCGGTCGTGTCGACATCCATGCGGATGACGCGCGCCGTTGGCAACAGCTTGGCCAACTCTTCTTCCACTTTTTGCGTGCCGGTGCCGAAAAAGCGGATATGTTCGCTCCCACACGACGGACAGCGGGGGGCCAGCGGCTCTTCATGGCCGCAATAATGGCATTTCATCCGCTCCCCGGCGCGATGGTATGTGAGTGAAATGTCACAATGCGGACAGCGGATGACATAGCCGCAGCCGCGGCACATGACAAACGTCGAATAGCCGCGCCGGTTTAAAAACAGTACCGCCTGCTCGCCGCGTTCGAGCCGAAGGCGCAGCTCATCAAGCAGCCGGCGCGAAAACATCGAACGGTTGCCGCTGCGCAGTTCCTCGCGCATATCGACAATATGGACGTCCGGCATGCCGCGCTCAGCAATCCGCTCCGGCAGTTCAAGCAGCTCATACACCCCTTTGGCGGCGCGGGCGAACGTCTCGAGCGACGGAGTGGCGCTGCCGAGCACGACCGGACAGCCGTGGCGGCGGGCGCGGTAAATGGCGACATCCCGTGCATGGTAGCGCGGCATCTCCTCTTGCTTATAGCTCGTCTCATGCTCCTCGTCGATAATGATCATCCCTAAGTTTTCAAACGGGGCAAACACCGCCGAGCGCGCGCCGACGACAAGTTGCACCTCTTTGCGGTGAATTTTCCGCCATTCGTCATATTTTTCGCCGACCGACAGCCCGCTGTGAAGCACCGCTACTTTCGGGCCGAACCGGCTTTTGAAGCGCTCAACCATTTGCGGCGTCAGCGAAATTTCCGGCACGAGCACGATCGCCTCTTTTCCTTGGCGCAACACTTCCTCGATCGCCTGCATATACACTTCCGTCTTTCCGCTGCCGGTGACGCCGTAAAGCAAAAACGTGCGATGTTCCCCGGCGCGCACTGAAGCGGTGATCTTCGCCAACGCTTGCGCCTGCGCCGGGGTGAGCGCCAGCGGCTCGCTCGGCTGAAACGTGCGATGCGCATACGGATCGCGATACACTTCGACATCGCGAACAACAACCAATCCTTTCTCCACAAGCGCCTTCAGCGGGGCAGAGGAAATGCCGAGTGTTGCTTGCAGTTTGGCAATGGGGACCGCTTCCCCCCGCTTGAGCAAAAACGACACCACTTCCTTTTGTCGCGCCGGCAGCGAATGAAGCGCCTGTTCCGCCTGTTCGGCCGAAACGGCAAGAGCGGCGGACTTCACCGTTTTCTTCCCCGCTTTGTCTTTCACGTTGTAAACGGCTTCGAGCACGCCTTGTTGCACCGCTTTTTGCGCCGCCCGCCATAAACCGGCGGCCTCAACCTCGTTCCACGCCACTTCCGTCCTTCCGGCAACCAGCGACTTCAACTCATCGGGAAGCTCGCCCCGTCTTTCCTCTTCCGCCAAGCGGAGCACCTTCTCATATTTCGCTCGCATCGCCGCCGGCAACATCGCCTGGTACGCGGAAATGGCAAAACAAAGCGTCGTCTCCGTCAAATAGCGGCCAAGGTCGAGCAGCTCCTCATTTAACACCGGCACGACGTCGAGTACGTGTTCGATCGGCTTCAGCTGTTCGATCTCGGAATGGTCTTTTACCTCAATGACAAATCCTTGCAGACGACGCGCCCCGAATGGCACCGTCACCCGCATGCCCGGCTGGATGACGCCATGCCAGCGCTCGGGAATCAAATAATCGAACGGGCGATCCGTTTGCCGTGTCGGGACATCGACAATGACCGATGCTACTTTCATCGAATCCCCTCGATATACGCATAAATTTCTTTTAAAAGTTCCTCGGCGGCCTCGCGTTTTGTCATGAGCGGCAGCGAACGGACGACGCCGTCACGGCGGAAAATGGTGATGATGTTCGTATCACCGGCAAAGCCTGCTCCTTCTTCGGTCACATTGTTGGCGACGACAAGGTCAAGCCGCTTTTCTTCGAGTTTTTTTAACGCATATTGTTCAAGGTTGTCCGTTTCAGCCGCAAATCCGACTAAAATTTGCCTTGTTTTCCGCTCGCCGAGCGTTTTTAAAATGTCGACTGTCCGTTCCATCTCGACGACATAATCGCCGGGCTGCTTTTTAATTTTCGTCTCCGCTACATATTTCGGCCGGTAATCGGCCACCGCCGCCGCTTTAATGACAACGTCCGTTTCCGCAAAGCGGGACAAGACCGCTTCATACATCTCAGCTGCCGACTCAACCGGCACCGTCTCGACACCATCGGGCGAAGAAAGGGCTGTGGGGCCGGAGACAAGCGTGACGGATGCACCAAAGCGGGCCGCCGCCTCGGCGATCGCATAGCCCATTTTGCCGCTCGAATAATTGGAAAAATAGCGGACCGGGTCGAGTTTTTCCCTTGTCGGCCCGGCGGTCACAAGAATGCGTTTCCCGCGGAACAAAGGCGGATCGGCGGCGAAAAACCGCTCGATATGGGCGATGATGTCTTCCGGCTCTTCAAGCCGCCCTTTGCCGATATAGCCGCACGCCAAGTAGCCTTCCGACGGCTCGATGAACCGATAGCCGAACCGGTGCAGCGTTTCAATGTTCGCCTGCACGGCCGGATGTTCGTACATATGGACATTCATCGCCGGGGCGATCCACACCGGCGCTTTCGTCGCCAAAATCGTCGTCGTCGCCATATTGTCGGCGATGCCGGCGGCCAGCTTGGCGATCGTATTCGCCGTCGCCGGGGCGACAAGAACGAGGTCAGCCCAATCGGCCAAATCGATATGGGCAATAACGGCCGGATTGTTTTCTGCGAACGTGTCAACATATACTTCTTGGCGTGACAATGCTTGGAACGTAAGCGGCGTAATAAACTGGCACGCCCCTTCGGTCATGATGACTCTCACTTCCGCGCCGCGCTGGGTTAACTGGCTTGTCAGCGCCGCGGCCTTGTAAGCGGCAACCCCCCCGGTTACACAAAGCAAAATATGTTTCCCCTTGATCATCTTGACCACCCCCGATATTGAAAAAAATAACAACCTAACAGCTAGGTTGTTATTTTTCCTCTTCCACTAATTCGACCTTGTCGCCGGCAATTTCCTCTAACGCCTGGCCGACAAATTTTTTCGACACCGGCTTTTTCACCATCAGCTCGGCCCCGTCTTGAAGCTGCCGCGCTCGTTTGGCGACAACGGTGACAAGCTTATATTTCGAGTCGACTTTTTTCATAAGCAAATCAATAGAAGGATACAGCATCGTCATTCCACCCCCAACATCCGTTTATACCGCTCGGCGACGCGCTCGCGCCGGCAATGCTCGGCGATGACGATCGCCTTAATCCGCTCGCAGGCAAGATCAACCTCGTCGTTTTCGACGACATAGTCGTACGCATCCATCATTTCGAGCTCCTCTTTTGCTGCCTGCAGCCGATTTTCGATCAGCTCCTTTGACTCGGTGCCGCGCCCGATGATCCGCTTCTCAAGCTCCGACAGGCTCGGCGGAGCGAGGAAAATAAAGAGCGCTTCCGGAAACGCGCGGCGCACTTTCATCGCCCCTTGCACTTCGATTTCCAAAAACACGTCTTTTCCCTCGGCGAGCGTTTTTTCCACATAGTCAATCGGCGTTCCGTAATAGTTGCCGACGTACTCGGCCCATTCGAGCAGCTTGTTTTCGCGGATCATTTGTTCAAACTGCTCGCGCGTCCGGAAGAAGTAATCGACGCCTTCCACTTCGCCTTCCCGCGGCTTGCGGGTCGTGACCGACACCGAATAATGAAGTTTGATGTCCGGGCGCGAAAACAGCGCTTTGCGCACCGTTCCTTTGCCGACGCCGGACGGCCCTGACATGACGATTAACAACCCTCGTTCGTTCCTCAACGTTGAAAACCCTACCCTTCCTCGGAGAAATCGTCGCTTCCGTACAAGCGGTTTGCCACCGTCTCCGGCTGCACGGACGATAAAATGACATGATCGCTGTCTGTAATGATCACCGCACGCGTCCTCCGGCCGTGCGTCGCGTCGACGAGCTTGCCGCTTTCGCGCGCATCCTGGATCATCCGTTTGATCGGCGCCGAATCGGGGCTGACAATCGTAATGATGCGGGCGGCCGACACCATGTTTCCGTACCCGATATTAATAAATTTCATCATCATGACACGCCCACCTGCCATACTCGTTATTGTTGCCGCCGGCAAGCCGTTTTAAACGGTTATTCCACGTTTTGCACTTGCTCGCGCATTTTCTCGAGCGCGCTTTTCATCCCGACGACCTGTGCGGCAATGACGCTGTCATTCGCCTTGGCGCCGATCGTGTTCACTTCGCGGTTTAGCTCCTGCACTAGAAAGTCCAGCTTCCGCCCGACCGGTTCGTCCGCTTCGAGCGCGTCCGCCATTTGCGCCAAATGGCTGCGGATGCGCTTCAACTCCTCGTGAATGTCCGCTTTCTCGGCAAACACCGCCACTTCCGTGAGCAACCGCGCCTCGTCGACCGGGGCGGGCGCCCATTCGCGGAGACGGCGCTCAAGACGCTCACGGTATTGCTCGACGACGAGCGGCGCCCGCTGCTCAATGACTTCCACCCCGGCTTCGACTTCATGAAGGCGGGCGCGCAAATCCGCGGCCAGCGCCTCCCCTTCGCGCCGGCGCATGGCCACAAGTTCCTTTGCCGCCTCATCGACGGCGGCGAGAAGAAGCGGCTCGATCTCCTCATTGCCGCCTTCCTCCTCCGCCATTTCGACGACCCCGTCAAGCTGAAGCAGCTCGGCGGCCGTCACGCTGCCGTCAACGGAAAATCGCTTTGCCGCCTCCTGCACCCCGGCCCAATATTGACCGAGCAAATCCCAATCGATATGTACTTTCCGCTTCACGAGCCCTTCGCCGGCGATCGTGACGAACACTTCGACTTTTCCGCGCCGCACATAGGACAAAATCGCTTTTTTTATTTTATCTTCAAACACGAGCCATTGTCTAGGGAGGCGGATGGAAATTTCGCAAAACCGGTGGTTGACCGATTTCATTTCCACCGTCACCATCAGGCGATCCGTTTTTTTCATGCTCGCGCCAAAGCCAGTCATGCTGTAAACCATGCCATCACACCCGTTGCTGTCATTGATAAAAAAAGAAAAGGCCATAGAGTGGATCTCTATCACCTTTTTCATTATATCATACGCGTTATTTATTTTCTCGCAAAAAACGAACCGGCAAACAAAAACGTCGGCAAGGCGGACAGCCCGGCAATGAGCAGCCAGTCGAGTGCAGCGATCGGTTTCGTATGGAACACCGCAGCCAGCGGCGGATAGTAAATCACAACGAGCAGGAGTAGCAGCGACACAACGACCGCTGCCACAAGATAGCCGTTCCCCAACGGATTGCGGTCAAAAATCGAACGCTCGCAACGGCAGTCAAACACGTGGATGAGCTGCGCCAGCACCAACGTCGCAAACGCCGCCGTCTGGCCGTAAACTAAATCATCGCCGCTCCGTTCATACGCGGTCATAAACGCCGCCAGCGTGACAAGGCCGATCAAAACGCCGCGGCTTACGATTTTCCAGCCAAGCCCGCGGGCGAACACCCCTTCATCAGGACGGCGCGGCGGCCGCTTCATCACATTTTCCTCCGGCCGATCAAGCCCAAGCGCCATCGCCGGCAAGCCGTCCGTCACGAGGTTCACCCATAAAATTTGAATCGGCACAAGCGGCAGCGGCAACGCCAGCAGCATCGCAAACAACATGACGAGAATTTCCCCGACGTTCGAGGCGAGCAAGTAGCGGATAAACTTGCGAATGTTTTCGTAAATGTTGCGGCCTTCTTCAATCGCAGCCTCAATCGTCGCAAAGTTGTCATCCAACAAAACGAGCGACGCCGCCTCTTTCGCCACATCCGTCCCCGATCGGCCCATGGCGACGCCAATGTCAGCCGTTTTAATCGCCGGCGCGTCGTTCACCCCGTCGCCGGTCATGGCGACGATATGGCCGCGCCGCTTGAAGGCGTTGACGATTTTCAACTTATGTTCCGGCGCGACGCGGGCAAACACGTAAATATTGTCGATCTCACGCTCGAGCTCATCGACCGACAGGCGCGATAACGTCGCCCCGTCCATCACTTTGCCGCCGGGCGGCAATATGCCAAGCTGTTTGGCGATCGCGGCGGCCGTCACTACATGGTCGCCGGTAATCATCACCGTTTTCATGCCCGCCTCTTTACAGCGCGCCACCGCCTCTTTCACCTCGGGGCGCGGCGGGTCGATCATGCCGGCGACGCCGAGGAACCGAAGCTTTGTCTCCGCATCCTTCTCCGACTCGATCCGTTCCGTTTCCGCAAGCAGCCGATACGCGACGGCGATCGTGCGCAAGGCGGAAGACGCCATCTGGCGAATCGCCTTCTCGATCGTTTCTTTCCACGCCGGGGTCAGCATCTGCTCGCGGCCGTTCCATTCAAGGCGGTCCGCCCGCTCAAGCAGCACATCGGGCGCCCCTTTCGTCACGACAAACCGACGGCCGTTTCGGTCGCGGACGATCACCGTCATCATTTTCCGCTCGGAATCAAACGGAAACTCCTGTTCGATCGTGTACTCACGCAAAAGCATTCCTTTCGCCAATCCAGCTTTGGCCGCCGCGACCAGCAGCGCTCCTTCCGTCGGATCGCCGTCGACGTAACGCCGGCCGTTTTCCTCTTTCAACTCCGAACTATTGCAAAGCACCCCCATTGTCAACAGGCGAGCGAGCTGGGGAACGCGGTTCGGATCAACCGTCCGGCCGCGTTCAGAAAACTCGCCATCCGTTTCAAGACCAACGCCGCTTACCGCAAATGTCCGCCCGCCTGCCCATACTTGCGTGACGGTCATCATGTTTTCCGTCATCGTCCCCGTTTTGTCGGAACAAATGACCGAAGCGCAGCCGAGCGTTTCCACCGCCGGAAGCTTGCGGACGATGGCGTTTCGTTTGATCATCCGCTGCACGCCAAGCGCCAAGACGACCGTCACAATGGCCGGCAACCCCTCCGGAATGGCGGCGACCGCGAGCGACACACCAGCCAAAAACATTTCATACAGGTCGTGCCCTTGAATGACACCTACGGCCACGACCGCTGCCGTCAGCGCCAATGCGACGACAAGCAAAATTTTCCCAAGCTGCTCGAGCCGGCGCTGGAGCGGGGTTGCCCCCGCATCCGCCTCTTCGAGCATCGTTGCGATTTGTCCCATCGCTGTTTTCATCCCAGTGGCGATGACAATCCCGACCCCATTCCCTCTTGTCACGAGCGTCCCCATAAACGCCATATTGTGCAAATCGCCCAACGACGCCTGTTCTGTATGAAGCGGGGCGGCGGATTTGGCCACCGGCACTGATTCGCCCGTCAGCGCCGACTCCTCGATTTCCAGGCCGGCCGCCTCAATCAAGCGGATGTCGGCCCCGACCCGGTCGCCGCTTGCCAGCCTCACGACATCACCGACGACAAGCTCGCGCGCCGGAATTTTCACCCACCTGCCATCGCGCCGCACAACCGCTTGCGGAGCGGACAGCCGTTTTAAGGCGGCCAGCGACTTCTCGGCCCGCCGCTCTTGGATAAACCCGAGAATGGCGTTCATGATCACGATCACAACAATCGCCGCCGCATCGACATACTCGCCTAACAATGCGGAAATGACGGTCGCCGCAAGCAGCACCAACACCATAAAATCTTGAAACTGGCGAAAAAAGACAACGATGGCCGACTCCTTCTTCCCTTCCGCCAGCTCGTTGTACCCGAACTGCCGCAGCCGTTTTTCCGCCTCCGCCGCAGTAAGCCCGGTCTTGACATTCGTCTTCGTCTCGTGCGCGACATCGCTTGCCGCGAGCGTATGCCATTGCATCTGTCTCCCTCCGTCCTTCCATTTTTTTCGCACGCCGTTCCCGCTTCTCTATGCTTATTCATACATGTCCCAAAAAATGATAGTCCCCGCCATGATGTTTAGCGACACAAACATAAGGAGTCGTGGGGCCCTTTGCCACGCCATCTCCCCCATAAGGGAAAAAATCGTGTCAAAAAAGCGGGCCTCCCCATTTTATGCAACATGTTCGTCGGGCATCTTCGTCCGTCTTCAGGTAATATTCAAAGAAATGTTCAAAACGGCGGGTCGTATGGTAAGATCGAAATAGCAAACAAACGAAATAGAAAGGTGTTTTCCATGTCCTTTGACGGAGTGTTTACGTACGCCATTGTCGGTGAACTCGAAGAGGCGCTTGCGGGCGGGCGGATCACGAAAATCCACCAGCCGTCGGCGTATGAGATCGTGCTGCTTGTGCGCGCCCGGGGCCATAACCATAAAGTGATGCTGTCGGCGCATCCGACGTACGCCCGCGTCCATTTGACAAACGAAACGTACAACAACCCATCCGAGCCGCCGATGTTTTGCATGCGGCTGCGCAAACAGTTGGAAGGAAGCGTCATCGAAGCGGTCCGCCAAGTCGATTTTGACCGCATCATCGTCATAGACACAAAAGGCCGCGACGAACTCGGCGACGTGCAGACAAAGCGGCTCATCATTGAAGTGATGGGCCGCCATAGCAACATCATCCTCGTTGATGCATCGACCGACACGATCATCGACAGCTTGAAACATTTGCCGCCGTCGGTCAACCGCTACCGGACGGTGCTTCCCGGGCATCCGTACGTCGCCCCACCGACGCACGGCAAGCTGAACCCGCTTGAGGCGACGGAAGAAATGGTGCTGAAAAAAATCGACTTTCACGCCGGCAAGCTCGCCCATCAGCTTGTTTCCGCCTTCAGCGGCATTTCGCCGCTATTTGCCAATGAGGCGGTGTTCCGCGCTGGACTCGCCAACCGGACGACGCTGCCGAAAAGCTTCCTCGCGCTCATCGATGACGTTCGGCGCCGCCGCTTTGCCCCGATGATGTACACGAACGGGGAAAAAGAATGGTTTTACGTTTTGCCGCTTAAGCACTTAAAAATCGAAGGCCAACCGTTTACGAGTGCAAGCGAGCTATTGGACCGCTTTTATTTCGGCAAGGCCGAGCGCGACCGCGTCAAGCAGCAAGCTCATGACATCGAGCGTCTCATGGCGAACGAAAAGGCGAAAAACGAGAAAAAGCTCCTAAAGCTCGAACAGACGCTCGAAGAAGCAAAGAAAGCCGACGTTTATCGACTGTACGGCGAACTGCTCACCGCCCATTTGTACGCCATAAAGCGCGGCATGACGGAAATCGAGGTCGCAAACTACTACGACGAAAACGGAGGCACCATCACCATTCCGCTCGACCCGCAAAAATCGCCGTCCGAGAACGCGCAACAGTACTTTCAAAAATACCAAAAAGCGAAAAACTCGTTCGCCGTCGTTCAAGAACAAATCGAGCGGACGAAAGAAGACATCGCCTATTGCGACACGATTTTAAGCCAGCTTGAAACCGCCTCGCCGAAAGATGTCGAGGAAATCCGCGACGAGCTCATTGAACAAGGCTATTTGCGCCCGCGCGCGGCGAAAGGAGCAAAAAAGCGCAAACCAACCGCACCCGAGCTTGACCGCTACGTCGCAAGCGACGGCACGGAAATACTCGTTGGCAAAAACAACAAACAAAACGATTATCTCACAACAAAGCTGGCCCATAAGGACGATGTTTGGCTGCATGTGAAAAACATTCCCGGCTCGCACGTCGTCATCCGGAACAAGCAGCCGTCTGACGAGACGCTCTTGGAAGCGGCGAATCTTGCCGCCTACTTCAGCAAAGCGCGCCATTCCGGCTCCGTGCCTGTCGACTACACGCGCATCCGCTATGTAAAAAAACCGAGCGGCGCCAAGCCGGGATTTGTCATTTACGAAAACGAGCAAACGCTCTACGTCACACCGGATGAAGAACTCGTCCGCACCATGAAACAGAGGCAAAAAGAACAAGCGGCGAAACGGTCGTAAACAAAGAATGTCCCTATAGCCATGATTGTCTTGATATGGTAATGTTTCTCCTTGAGAAACGATTCCGAGAAGCGGTTGCGCGAGTTAAATCCGCCACATCCCGGCCGGAACTTTTTTCAATGTTTAGGATCCGGCGTCGATTCGTAGCATAAACCATCCCGCCGCTATGGGGAGCGGCGGGCTCTATTCGTTACCGCGCGTTATTTCACCTGTACGACAATGGAACCCGGCAGCCAGTCATGCCGAATCACCATGATCAGCTGCTCCGCGCTCTTCGGCACCTCAAACGTCAACAGCACTTGCGCTTTCCCCGGCGCTTGAATTTCGAATTGACCGATCCAATTCTTGTTTTCGACCACCTCTATCTTTTTTGCTCATCTACAGTTCAATATTGCTTTTTTATTAGGTATGTTATCATCCAAAAAACACACGGAGTATACACAAATAGAAATACATTATAGGCTACCCGTGGTGCTAGATAAACTTGAGCAAGCATAAAAATAGCCCTTGCTGGCGGATCTCCTGTAGAATGAAAGTGCGACCTGCCATTCGAAAGGAGAATCCCCATGCAAGAGCACTTTCATTTTACTACAGATCAAGCAAAGATTCAAAAGCAATATGCCGCCATTTTCGTTTTTGTTTCTGCTCAACTTTCATGCATTCAGGTGCATCTTCATCGTCGAAATCGCCATTTGGTCAAGCAAGAGGACGCTGTCATCATCGCCATTCATCTTTTAGGAAAGCTGCTCGGTTTTACTTCTGAACGGGCGTGGTATCGTTTTGTCACGGGAAATTTGTTCACAAACGGCTCGTTTCTTGAACGCTCCCGATACAACCGCCGTTGCCGGGCGCTTGGCTTCGCTATCAAATGGATCCGCCATGAGCTGGCAAAACGCGGCCAACATCATGCCTATGCCGTCGTGGACAGCTTGCCGCTCCCATTGTGCCATACGGCAAGAATGCATCGCGTCAAACGGTTTCAAGAGATCGCCGACATCGGGTATTGCGCTTCCAAAAAGCAATGGTACTACGGGTTGAAGCTGCACCTTCAAGTGACCGATCAAGGGCTGCCGATGGGGTATGTGGTGACGGAAGCATCTTGCCACGATCGAATCGCAGCCGAAAGCGTGATGACTCAAATTCCTCATCCCTATAACTTTGGGGACAAAGGATTCATTAGCCGTGACTTGCAAAAAAGGCTGTACGAAGAATACCAAATGGCGCTTTGGACTCCGTCTCGAAAAAACCAGAAACATCGTGCGTCTGAGACATGGGAGCAGTGGATCCAACAAAAACGCAAAGTGATCGAGACGGTGTTCTCGGTTCTGGTTGACCACTATCGCATCACGGGGATCCGAGCCAATTCGATTATCGGATTTGAAGTGGCGTTAGACGGTATATTGTTAGCCTATTCCCTGGTTACACTTGGGCTAGTTGAGCGCTAAAGCTCAACTAGCACCACGGGTTATAGGCTATTTCTGGCTCCGCCATATATATTATTTTATCTACTCCAAAACTGATTCCCCAATATATTATTACGACAATAAAATAGGCTATGGCATGAAGGAGAAATGATATAACAACATTCCTTTGATTGAATCTTTGTAATACATAGTCTATAAGTAAAGAGATCGGTATACCGAATAAAATAACTAACGGAAGCACACATATAGAGTAGATTAAGGACTTGATAAGAACTTCGAATAGTCCCTCTACAATATTTAATTCGTTTGATACGATTCCACCTTTGGACTCAATTAGATAATATAAAAAACCTGAATTGATTGAGGTTAGTATTCCTGATATCACTTTGATCTTTATATCCCTAAACAATGAAATCCTCCTTATCTTACAGTCTGTAGATGAGCATTTTTCATTACAGTCATTTCCATTCCCTAAGAGACAAACAGGGTACCTCCCATAGTCATCAAGTCATCACTAGTTCGATTGACTTTGTCCGTTCTATCGCCATTTCCGTCATCATCGAAGGCGATGGAAGTCCCGTTCGCCAATAACACATGACAAAAGCGCGAACCTCACATTTCGCACCCTAACAAGGTCAAAACAAAGGATTTTTTATTTAGTTTTTCAGAATAACTTTTTGACCAACACAACGAGCGATGGCAATCCTTTTTTTACCATCGCTGGTCGTTCCGTATCACGTTACACGTAGATGCTCTCATCCATGCCCAATCCCTGCAGAATCCTTCGCTGATCAGGGGTAAGGGAGCGATCCAGTGAGCGTTGGATGCGCCCATCCGGCAGCTTGAACAGGACGACGTTCACATATTGAAACAGCTGAAAAATCGCCTGTCCCGTCGGCCGGGTCAGCTTGCGGCCTCCAGGACCCTTCAACGGGTGTTCTGGAGTAATAAACTGACGCACTCGGCGCTGAAAAACGCGGTAAATCGCCAAGGCCAACAGAAACAAATAGCCTAATACTGCGACCCGTTCTGGTTTTTTGACGTAAATCTCATCCGTGAAAAACGGATCTTTCAAAAAAGCGAAGTTCATTTCCACCGAGATCTGCCCTTTATACAGCTTCAAGATCTCTTGGGCATCCATGGGTTGGCCCTTCCATTCCTTCGGAACGGTCGTGACAAGGACAAACCGGGACGCTTTCCGTCTTGCCTGTTCCCACGCGTCTTGGTCGAATTCGACGTCAAGGTGCAAGAAATACAGCGTCTCCACCTCGGGTTCCGCCCCTTTTTTCGGCCGTCCGCGCCGTTTTTTCAGGCGTACGGTCTCTTCGACCGCGGCCTCAACCCGATGAAACCGGGGGCGAAGGGACGCCTTGAGGGACGCCAAGGCTTGTTCGGCATCTTCCCGGCAGGAGAAGGGGTGACGCTCCCAACGGGCTTGTTCCTCGCGAAGAAGCTCCGCTTCTTTGGTTCGTTCTTTTTCAAGCGTCTTTCCTTTTCGCTGGTCGAGCGCGCTCGATTCAACAACGATCAGCCGAACGGGGTGGCCTTCATACGTCGAGGCCGTTTCCCATACCCGGTACGTGGCGCCGTTTCTCTCCGCCAACGTAAAGGGATCGCTCCACGTCGTGTCCTCAGCATCCGCTTCGGCCAGCGCGGTTTTCACGATCCGGAGCGACGAAGGGCCTCTGGTGATCAAAAAGGCGTTGGCCGCTTTGGTTTGCGCCAGGGTCTCTTTCGTCATCGCGGCGGAATCGGCCACGTAAATCCATTCGTCTTCGATTTTGGCCTGCTTCAGCTGTTCATGGACACGAGACAGCACCTCGGGATTCCATGTTTTATCGGGCAGGTTGCCATCGTGCACATCGCCGTAAAACGGGATGCCGTCCTCGTTGCCGACCAGTCCGAAACCGATCTGTTTTTGCCAACGATGATGGCGGTTGTAGCCATGTGTGATTTGTAAGGCCTCTAACGAGGCCGATTCATACGCGCCGTAAACGGTCTTGTCCGTCGTATCGGCGTGGAAGGCTCGGAGGGAAAGGCCTTCTTTGCGATAAATATGAATCAAGCAAGTGCTGATGACGTTGTGAATGCCAGCCTCATACAGGCGATCGAGATGACGGGCCAACGCATCGTCGTTCAACCAGGAAGGATGGAGATCGGGACGGATGAGTTTCTCACAATCGACCTCCTGAGCCCAATGTTCCAAGTGAACAAGGGCTTGCCGGCCGTCAAACACATTGTAGAGGATGGCCTGAACGGCATCGCTGACTCGCGTTTGGCACTGCGGATCGACGGGCACGAGATGGTCAATCAATTGAGGCAGACCCAGTTTCTTGAATAGGGCACTTATTATATTCAAATAAGAATTGCGATAGACCTTTTTGACTTGAACGTTCATAAGAGAAAAACTCCTTTACGTTCCTTGTGTGTCAAGGATTCATTCGACATCGGAACGAAAAAATCCTCCCGATTTTCGTCGAGAGGGTGCGAAATGTGAGGCGAACCATCCTTTGGTCCGCGCTCCTCTTTTTCTCTTTTAGCTCCCCCACTCCTCCGGATTCTCCCGCCATTTTCGCAATGTCGCCAGATCGTGTTCGCTGACGGCGCCAAGGCGAACGGCCGTTTCGATGAGGGTGTTGTAGTCCGTAAGCGTGTAGGCAGGCAAATTCTCTTCGGCAAACGCCTGTTTCGCTTTTTCGAGCCCGTATGTGAAAATGGCGGCGACGCCCAGCACCTCGCAGCCCGCCTCTTTCAAGGCGCGGACGGCCGCAAGCGAGCTGCCGCCCGTCGAGATCAAGTCTTCGATAACGACCACGCGCTGGCCCGGTTCGGCTTTGCCTTCAATTTGTTTTCCTTTGCCGTGCGCTTTCGCCTGGCTGCGGACGTAGCACATCGGCAGCTCAAGCCGCTCGCTCACCCAGGCGGCGTGCGGGATGCCGGCGGTCGCTGTGCCGGCGATGAGATCTGCCTCAGGGAAATGGGTGCGGATGAGTTCGGCGAGGCCGTCGGCGATCGTGCGGCGCACGTCGGGGTAAGCGAGCGTCAGGCGGTTGTCGCAATAAATCGGCGATTTCAAGCCCGAAGACCATGTAAACGGCTCGTTCGGCTGCAGGGCGACCGCCCCGATTTGAAGCAGTTTGGCGGCGATGTCGTGTTTCATCCTATTTCGCGCAGGAGACTCCCACTTCAACGACCAAAGGGAGTAAGTGGGAGAGGAATGCGCGTTCCCCCCTTTCTTTTGTGTATGATATAATAAAGGCGTGGAGAAAACCGTTCAATAAAGGCACTCCAATCACGGCTACTCGATGTATGGAGTTGGTTACAGGAAACGTTGTAACCGTAAAACATCGAGCGTAGGTCCGTCTGTTGTGTGTGGAAGCCAAGTACTGCCAACAGACACACCGAGAGAATCGGTAACGATGCAGGCATGACCTGCGTCGTTGGGTAGTCGTCAACCTGCCCCCTGATGCAACCCCAAGTCAAGGAAGGAGGACGAAGTCCGTTTGCACTTCTGGGGAGTTGCAAGCCCCCACTTCAAGCGTTAGCTAAGTGGGGGTAGTTGACTCTCTCTCTCCTCCGTTCCATTCGTGTTGCAGGCGGGCATACGCCCCGAGCGGATCGGCGGCGCGGGTGAGGCTGCGGCCGACGACGATGTAGTCAGAACCAAGCGCACGCGCTTTCCTTGGGGTGACGACGCGCACTTGGTCGTGCGCCGCATCATCAGCAAAGCGGATGCCCGGGGTGACGGCAAGGAACGAGGCGCCGCACCGTTCTTTGATGAGCGGCGCTTCGTTCGCTGAACAGACGACGCCGTCAAGGCCGCTTTCTTTCGCCAAGGCGGCGTAATGGGCGACTGTTTCCACAAGCGGGCGGGAAATCCACAGCTCCTCATGAAGCATTCGCTCGTCCGTGCTTGTCAGCTGGGTGACGGCGATGCAGCGCGGTCGGGCGGCGCCGCTTGGCGTGCCGGCGTCAAGCCCCTCGATCGCCGCTTCCATCATGCGCCGGCCGCCGGCGGCGTGGACGTTCACCAAATCGGCGCCGACACGGGCGAGCCCTTTCATCGCCTGTTTCACCGTATTTGGGATGTCATGCAGTTTTAAGTCTAAAAAGACGGCATGTCCTTGTTCTTTGAGAAACGCGACGATGGCTGGACCTTCCTGATAGTACAGCTCCATGCCGACTTTGACGAACAGCGGCGTTCCGGCAAACGGCCGCAAAAACCGCTCCACCTCTTGTTTTGATGGGAAATCAAGCGCGACAATGAACGGCGTGTGCACTGGTTTTCCAGCTCCTTCCTATGCATTCGGAAATGTGGCCGATCCCGAGGTCGTCCAACAGCGCCGGCAGGTCGTTGATGATCGTCGGGCAGACGAACGGATCGACGAAGTTGGCTGTGCCGACCGCAACCGCGCTCGCGCCGGCGTAGAAAAACTCGAGCACGTCTTCCGCCGTTTGCACGCCGCCCATGCCGATGATCGGAATCGACACCGCTTGGCTCACTTCGTAAATCATGCGGATGGCGATCGGTTTGACCGCCGGGCCGGATAAGCCGCCGGTGCCGTTGGCCAAAACGGGCCGGCCTGTTTTCACGTCGATGCGCATGCCGACGAGCGTGTTGATCATCGTCAAGCCGTCAGCGCCCGCTTGTTCAATGGCTTTCGCCATCGCGACGATGTCCGTCACGTTAGGCGACAGCTTCACATACACTGGGACAGCCGACACTTCCTTGACAAGCCGCGTCAGCTCGGCGGCCACGTCCGGCACGGTGCCGAAGGTGATGCCGCCTTTTTTCACGTTCGGGCAAGAAATGTTGAGCTCTAACGCATGGACATTGGGCGCTTTGGAAATCGCTTCGGCTACCTCGACGTACTCTTCCACCGTCGAGCCAGCGATGTTGGCGATGATCGGTACGTCAAACTGTTCAAGCCACGGCAGTTCTTCTTCGAGCACTTTGTCAAGGCCGGGGTTTTGCAGGCCGATGGCGTTTAACATCCCGCCCGGCGTTTCTGCCACCCTTGGTGTCGGGTTGCCAAAGCGCGGCTCTTTTGTCGTCGCCTTGATCATCATGGCGCCTAACACGCTTAAATCGTAAAACCGGGCGTACTCGCGGCCAAATCCAAAACAGCCGGACGCCGGCATGATCGGGTTTTTGAGCGAAAGACCCGGCAGTTCGACCGCAAGCCGGTTCATAGCACCACCTCCCCGGCCCGAAACACCGGGCCGTCGCTGCATACTTTTTTATACGCCGTCTCGCTCCCTGGCACATGGCAGACGCAGGCGAAACACGCCCCGACGCCGCAGCCCATCCGCTCCTCGAGCGACACGTACACCGGCCGGTTCGGAAACCGTTCCGCAAGCGCCCGAAGCATCGACTTCGGGCCGCAGGCGTACAACACGTCAAACTCAAGCGAGCGCGCTTCGATCACATCGGTGACGCGCCCGGCCGTTCCGTGCGAGCCGTCATCGGTCGCGACATGCGTCTCGCCGAACGCGGCAAATTCCTCTTCGTAAAAGACCGCCGCTTTCGTTTGGAACCCGAGCACGCTCACCACTTTGACGCCGCGCTTTGTGAGCTGTTTCGCCAGTTCATAGAGCGGCGGGACGCCGATGCCGCCGCCGACTAGCAGCGCCCGGCTGCCCGCCGGCGCTGCCTCGAGCGGAAAGCCGTTGCCGAGCGGGCCGAGCACATCGACCGTGTCGCCCGGCTGTTTTTGCGCCAACAGCGCCGTGCCTTTCCCTTCCTGGCGGTAAATGATCGTGCATTGCCCCTGCTTGTGGTCGATATGGCAAAGGCTGAGCGGGCGGCGCAGGAGCGGATCGGCGGATGCGGCCACTTTCACATGAACGAACTGGCCCGGTTGGCGCATCTCTTGCACGAGGCGGCCTGAAAGCGTCAATTCATACGTCCGCTCGGCGATCAACCGCTGGCTTGCGACCGTCATTCGTTCGCGGCCGATCATGACCGCACCAGCCCTTCCGTCATCGCCGTCGTTGAAAACGTCATCGATTCGAGCACTTGCAGCATCGCCCGGGCCGTATCGAGCGACGTCAAGCACGGGATGCCGTTTTCGACCGCTTCGCGGCGGATGCGGAAGCCGTCGCTTTCCGGCTGCTTTCCTTTCGTCAGCGTATTGATGACGACTTGCGCCCTCCCTTGGCGGATGACATCCAAAATGTTCGGTGACGCCGAGTGGATTTTATTGACGACCGTCACCGGAATGCCGGCCGCTTTCAACGTTTCCGCCGTGCCGTTCGTCGCCAACAGCTGGTAGCCGATGTCGGCAAAGCGGCGCGCCAGCTCGACCGCTTCTTCTTTGTCTTTGTCGGCCACCGTCAACAGCACCGCCCCATGCGGCTGGATATGGATGCCCGAGGCGACAAGCCCCTTATAGAGCGCTTTTTCAAACGTCACGTCCTTGCCGATCACTTCGCCGGTCGATTTCATTTCCGGGCCGAGCGAAATGTCGACGTTGCGCAATTTCGCAAACGAGAACACCGGCACTTTCACGTACACGCCGGGGCGCACCGGGCAGACGCCCGTCTCATAGCCCATCTCGGCGAGCTTCGTCCCTAAAATGGCTTTCGTGGCGAGATTCGCCATCGGCACGCCGGTGATTTTGCTTAAAAACGGCACCGTGCGGCTTGAGCGCGGGTTCACTTCCAAGACGTAGACATCGCTTCCCGAGACGACAAACTGAATGTTCAACAGCCCGACAATATGCAGCCCGCGCGCCAGTCGGATCGTGTAATCCGCGATCTTGTCGATCACTTCCGCGCTTAATGTCTGGGGCGGGTAGACGGCAATCGAATCGCCGGAATGGACGCCGGCCCGCTCGATATGTTCCATGATCCCGGGGATGACGACCGTCTCGCCGTCGGCGATGGCATCGACTTCGACTTCCTTGCCAGTGATGTAGCGGTCGACAAGCACTGGGTGCTGTGGATTGACGCGCACGGCGTGTTCCATGTAATGAAGCAGCTCGCCGCGATTGTACACGATTTCCATCGCCCGGCCGCCGAGCACGTACGACGGGCGGACGAGCACCGGATAGCCGATCTCTTCGGCGATGGCGACCGCTTCTTCGACCGAAACGGCCGTTTTGCCGGCCGGTTTGGGAATGCCGAGTTCGGAAAGCGCCTGTTCAAATTTGTCGCGGTCTTCGGCGCGGTCCAAATCCTCCAGCGTCGTCCCGAGCAGGCGGACGCCGCGCGCCTCGAGTTCCGCCGCCAAGTTGATGGCCGTCTGACCGCCGAATTGGACGATGACGCCGATCGGCTGCTCGAGGTCGATGACATGCATCACGTCTTCGGCCGTCAGCGGCTCGAAATACAGTTTGTCCGACGTGCTGAAGTCGGTCGAGACCGTTTCCGGGTTGTTGTTGATGATGATCGCCTCATAGCCGGCCTGCTTAATGGCCCAGACGCAATGGACGGTCGCATAGTCAAATTCGATCCCTTGGCCGATGCGGATCGGGCCGGAGCCAAGCACGATGACGCTCGGTTTTTCCGTCACGATCGATTCGTTTTCTTCCTCGTACGTGCTGTAGTAGTACGGCGTTTCCGACGTGAATTCGGCTGCGCACGTATCGACCATTTTGTACACCGGCATGATGCCTCGTTGGCGGCGCAGCGCGTAAACGTCGCGCTCCGTTTTGTTCCATAACGCCGCTATCGCCGCATCGGAGAAGCCGAGCCCCTTCGCTTTTTTTAACACGTCAAGGTCGCCCGGGTGGTTTTTCAAGACCGTTTCCATCTCAATAATGTTTTGAATCTTATGCAGGAAAAAGCGGTCGATTTGGCTCCATTCATGCAGCGTCTCCACCGTCACCCCGCGGCGGAGCGCCTCGGCGATGTAAAAGAGCCGTTCATCGCCCGCCTTGCGGATCCGTTTTTCCATCACGTCGTCGGCGGCCGTTTTCGCCTCGTTCAATTCCAGATGATGCACCCCGATCTCGAGCGAACGAACCGCTTTTAACAGCGATTCTTCAAACGTCCGGCCGATCGCCATCACTTCGCCGGTCGCTTTCATTTGCGTGCCAAGGCGGCGGTTCGCCGATTCAAATTTGTCAAACGGAAAGCGCGGAATTTTCGTGACGACATAATCGAGCGCCGGCTCGAAGCAGGCGTACGTTTTCCCGGTAACCGGGTTGATCATTTCATCAAGCGTCAACCCGACGGCGATTTTCGCCGCCAGTTTCGCGATCGGATACCCCGTTGCTTTGGACGCCAACGCCGACGAGCGGCTGACGCGCGGGTTCACTTCAATGACGTAATAGCGGAAGCTGTCCGGGTCAAGCGCCAGCTGGACGTTGCAGCCGCCTTCGATGCCAAGCGCGCGGATGATCTTAAGCGACGCGTTGCGGAGCAGCTGGTACTCGCGGTCGCTTAACGTCTGGCTCGGGGCGACGACGATCGAATCACCCGTATGAATGCCGACCGGATCGATGTTTTCCATGTTGCAGACGACAATCGCGTTGTCGTTGGCGTCGCGCATCACTTCGTATTCAATCTCCTTGTAGCCGGCGATGCTCCGTTCAAGCAAGCATTGATGCACCGGACTCAGCTTCAGGCCGGTTGACACAATCTCGACAAGCTCTTCTTCGTTCGTGCAAATGCCCCCGCCCGTGCCGCCGAGCGTGAACGCCGGACGGACGATGACCGGATAGCCGATTTGTTCGACAAAGGCGTACGCTTCTTCCAAGCTGTGAATAATCGCGCTTTCCGGCACCGGCTCGCCAAGCTCGTTCATGAGAGCGCGGAACTGTTCGCGGTCTTCCGCCTTTTCGATCGCTTCAAGCTTCGTGCCGAGAATTTCGACGCCGCACTCCTCGAGCACCCCGGCTTTGGCGAGCTCGACCGCCAAGTTAAGGCCCGTCTGGCCGCCGAGCGTCGGCAAAATCGCATCCGGCCGCTCCTTGCGGATGATGCGGGCGACAAACTCAAGCGTCAGCGGCTCCATATACACTTTATCGGCGATTTCCGTATCGGTCATGATCGTCGCCGGATTCGAGTTGACGAGAATGACTTTGTATCCTTCTTCTTTCAACGCGAGGCACGCTTGCGTTCCCGCATAGTCGAACTCAGCCGCCTGGCCGATGACGATCGGCCCCGAGCCGATGACTAAAATCGTTTCAATGTCGCGGCGTTTAGGCATGGATGACTTCCCCTTTCTTGTTGAACTGGCGGATGAGCGCCAAAAACTCGTCAAACAGCGGATTGGCATCTTCTGGCCCCGGCGACGCTTCCGGATGGTATTGCACCGTAAACGCCGGGAAATCGAGATGGCGGAGCCCTTCGACCGTGCCGTCGTTTAAGGCGACATGCGTCACTTCAAGACGCGTGCCGGCAAGCGATTCATGCGTGACCGTATAACCATGGTTTTGCGCCGTGATGGCGACTTTGCCGGTGCGCAAGTCTTTGACCGGATGGTTCGAGCCGCGATGGCCGAATTTCATCTTCTCCGTATTCGCCCCGCACGCCAAGGCGAACAGCTGATGGCCGAGGCAGATGCCAAAGAGCGGCGCTTTGCCCAAGATCCCGCGGATCATCTCGATCGCTTCCGGCACGTCTTTCGGGTCGCCCGGTCCGTTCGAGAGCATGACCCCATCCGGATGCCAGCTCAATACGTCTTCCGCCGTCGCATTGTACGGCAACACGATGACATCGCAGTTTCGCTTGTTCAGTTCGCGCAAAATGCCGTGCTTCATTCCAAAATCGATCAAGACTACGCGCTCGCCGCGCCCCGGGCTCGGATAGGCGCTTTTCGTCGAGACGCGCCGCACTTGGTCGCGCGGCCACTCCATCGCCCGCAGGTGGGCCGCCGCTTCCGCCGGATGGACGTCCAGCCCGCAAATCATCCCTTTTAGCGTTCCGTGCTGGCGAATGAGGCGCGTCAGTTTGCGCGTATCGATGCCGGCCAGCCCCGGGATGTCTTTTTCTTTTAAGTAGTCATCGAGCGTCATTTCGCCGCGCCAGTTGGACGGCTTCACACACGCCTCTTTCACGATGAATCCGTGCACATACGGGCGAATCGCTTCAAAGTCGTCGCGGTTGATGCCATAGTTGCCGATCAACGGATACGTCATCGTCACGATTTGTCCGCAATACGACGGATCGGTCAAAATTTCTTGGTATCCGGTCATGCCGGTGTTAAAGACGACTTCGCCGGTCGTCTCTTTCGTGCTGCCAAACGCTTCGCCGACAAAAAACGAACCGTCTTCCAAAATGAGCTGCCGTTTCATCTTTACGCCCTTCCTTTCTCCCATACGAGTGTACCGCCGACAAACGTCATCACCGGCCAGCCTTGGCACACCCAGCCGGCAAACGGCGTATTTTTCCCTTTGGACGCAAACGTCTCGGGATCAATCGCTTCTTCTGTTTCCAAATCAATGACCGCAATATCCGCCGGCGCCCCGACGGCAAGCCGCCCGGCCTTGAGGCCGAAACATTGCGCCGGCTTGATCGTCAGCCAATCGACAAGCTGCTTTAATGTAAACACGCCTGTTTTGACAAAATGCGTATATAGGAGCGGAAACGCCGTCTCGAGCCCGACGATGCCAAACGGCGCCGCCTCGATGCCTTTCGCTTTTTCCGCTGCTGTATGCGGCGCATGATCCGTAGCGATAAAATCGATCGTGCCATCGAGCAGGCCCTCAATGAGCGCCTCGCGGTCCGCGCGGCTGCGCAGCGGCGGGTTCATTTTGTAGTTTGCATCCAACCCTGGAATGTCTTCGTCGCACAAGAGCAAATGGTGCGGCGTCACTTCGGCCGTGACGCGGATGCCGGCCCGCTTCGCGTCGCGGACGGCGCGCACCGACTCTTTCGTGCTGATATGGCAGACGTGATAATGGCATCCCGCTGCTTCCGCGAGCAGGACGTCGCGGGCGATGTGCACCGCTTCGCAGACGGATGGAATGCCGGCGAGCCCATGCCGGCGGGCGAACTCGCCGTCATGCACCGCGCCGCCGTTTTTTAATGTATCGTCCTCGCAATGGGCGACGATCGGCATATCGAGCGCCGCCGTCCGCTTCATCGCCTCATACATCATCCCAGCCGACTGGACGCCGACGCCGTCATCGGTGAACGCGAACGCTCCCGCTTCTTTGAGCGCCGCAAAGTCAGCCAGCTCTTCCCCTTTTTGCCCAATCGTGATCGCCGCGTACGGAAGCACGTTGACGCGCGCCGTTTCGCGGATGCGGGCTTGCAGCCGTTCCATCTGTTCTTTCCGGTCCGGCACCGGATTTGTGTTCGGCATGGCGGCAACCGTCGTAAAACCGCCTTTCGCCGCGGCGAGCGTGCCCGTTTCAATCGTTTCTTTCGCTTCGCCGCCCGGTTCGCGCAAATGAACGTGCAAGTCGATCAAGCCGGGAGCGATGAGACGACCGCCGACGTCGATCACGTCCTCCCCATCCGCTTCGAGCGGCTGTTCATAGAGGATCGCTGCAATGGTTCCGTGTTCGATTTTGATATGTGTCCGCATCAATTCCCCATCTTTATTGAACGACATGCCATTTTTCAGCCATACGCCCATGCTCCATTCTCCCTTCCATTGCCCGTTTTAAGACCGCCATCCGCACGTAGACGCCGTTTTCCATTTGTTTAAAAATGCGCGATGCCTTCGCTTCGACGAGTTCGCTGGCGATTTCGACCCCGCGGTTGACCGGCGCTGGATGCAAAATGACAGCCCCTGGTTTCATCCGCCGCGCCCGCTCAAGCGTCAGCCCGTACCGCGCATGGTACTCTTCTTTCGTCAGCCCCATCGTTTCCGCATGGCGTTCATGTTGGATGCGCAACAGCATCACGACATCGGCGCAGGCGATGGCCTCATCGAGTTCGACGTACGTCCCGTGCGGATTCGTTTCGTCTTTCCACTCTTCCGGTCCGGAAAACAGGACGTTCGCGCCCAATCGTGTCAACACTTCCGCATTGGAGCGAGCGACGCGGCTGTGGCGGATGTCGCCGATAATCGCCACCGTCAAGCCAGTGAAAGCGCCAAACTCTTGGCGAATCGTCAATAAGTCCAAGAGCGACTGGGTCGGATGATGCCCGCAGCCGTCGCCGGCGTTGATGACCGGGATGCCGACCGCATGACGGAGCGCTTCGAAATACGCATCTTCGTGGTGGCGGATGACAACCGCGTCAACGCCGATCGCTTCAAGCGTCTTGACCGTATCGTACAGCGTCTCCCCTTTTTGCACGCTTGACCGTTCCGGGTCAAACGGGATGACATGAAGCCCAAGCTTCCGTTCCGCCATCTCGAAGCTGCATTTCGTGCGCGTGCTCGGTTCGAAAAACAAATTGGCGACGTACATCGGCGCCGCCGGGCGCCAAGCGCGGCCGCGGCGGAACGCTTCCGCTTCATCAAGCAGCCGGGTGATGTCGGAAAGCGGCAGTTCGCTCAATGTAAAAAGATGGGTCATTGGCCTCTCTCCCTTTCTTTTTTTGCAAAAAAACACCTTGCCGGCTGGGCAAGGTGTGACGATCGGCGCATGGCAGAGCCGAAGAAGGTGCACTCCGGCCCTGGATGCGCCTGTTTTCACACCTTTTTAAGCCTCGCGGGACTTAATTAAAAGGTGCTTTCTCCTATTAGGCGACATGGTCGCTCTGGTTTTCTTCAAATAGGTTTTCCGCGGCTTGCGGACGCCCCGGCAGCACTAAGTTGAGCAGGACGCCGACAATGGCCGAGAGCGCCATGCCGGTGATTTGGAAGCTGTCGCTGATTTTCAGCACCGCACCGCCGATGCCGATCACCAAGATAACCGAGGCGATGACCAAGTTGCGCGTCGCGCCGAAGTCGATGCGGCTGTCAACGAGCATCCGCAATCCGGACGAGGCGATGATGCCAAACAGCAAGATCGACACGCCGCCCATGACCGGTGTCGGAATGGAGCTGATCAGCGCCGTCACTTTGCCGACAAAGCCGAACACGATGGCGATCACCGCGGCGCCGGCGAGCACATAGACACTGTAAACCCGGGTGATCGCGAGCACGCCGATGTTTTCCCCGTACGTCGTTTTCGGCGGCCCGCCGAGCAAGGCGGAAATCATCGTCGCCGTTCCGTCACCTAAAATCGAGCGGTGCAACCCCGGCTTTTGGATGAGGTCGCGGCCGACGACTTTGCTTAAGACGAGCTGGTGGCCGATATGTTCCGACAAGGTGACGATGGCGACCGGCACCATGAGCATCACAATCTCCGCGGTGATGCGCACCGGATAGTCAGCAAACGGGATGAGGAAATCCGGCCATTCAAACCATTTCGCCGTTGCCACCTTCGACAAGTCGACCAGTCCGACGGCGAGGGCGTAAACATAGCCGACGACAATGCCGACAAGCACCGGAACTAAGCTCAATATGCCGCGCGCCAGCACCGAGCAAATGATCGTGGCGGCGAGCGTCACCAACGCAACGGAAAAGTGGAGCAGACTGTAGTTGCCGTCCGGGCCGTTCATCGCCATCCCGACCGCCGTGCCCGCTAAGCCGAGACCGATGACGATGATGACCGGACCGACGACAACGGGCGGCAACAGTTTCATCACCCAGCGATAGCCCGCTTTTTTAATGATGAGAGCAACAATGCCGTATACAAGCCCGGCAAGGAAGCTGCCGATCATGGCCGCCCCCGGGCCGCCGGCCGTTTTCGCCGCGATGATCGGCGCGATGTAGGCAAACGATGAGCCAAGGTACGCCGGCACTTGCCATTTCGTGATGAGCAAAAACGCGAGCGTCCCAAGCCCGCTCGTGAGCAAGGCGATTGACGGATCTAAGCCGACCAAATACGGCACCAAAATCGTTGCCCCGAACATGGCGAACAAATGCTGCAAGCTTAACGTCACCCATTGCCCGGCCGTCGGGCGGTCTTGAATATCCAATATCGATTTGTTCACTTTCCGTCACTCCTTTCGCAATATAAGCAAATGTATCTTCTCGTGTGCACAAAAAACCCTCTTGGCCCGCGAAGGCACAAAGAGGGTGCAGAAACAGCCGAAACCATTCCGCCCCTTTTGCAGCCTCGCGGGACTGCGCTTAAAAGGGAGCTTGCTTTATTTTTCATGAATCGATACTTGATCGACGCCATCCACTTCCGACAATTCGACGACAATGACTTCGGCGCTGGACGTCGGGACGTTTTTGCCGACGAAATCGGCGCGGATCGGGAGTTCCCTGTGTCCGCGGTCAACGAGCACGGCGAGCTGGATGCGCGCCGGGCGGCCCAAATCCATGACCGCATCCATCGCCGCCCGCACCGTCCGGCCGGTAAACAGCACGTCATCAACCAAAATGACTTTCTGTTCGCTCACCGGAAACGGCACGTTCGTCCCTTTCACAAGCGGCTCATGATCATCCGTTTTTACCGTCAAATCGTCGCGATACAGCGTAATATCGAGTTCGCCGACCGGAACGGACGCCCCTTCGATTTGTTCGATCCGCTCGGCCAAGCGGCGCGCCAAGTAAATGCCGCGCGTTTTAATTCCGACCAGCACGCAGCCGTCAATGCCTTTGTTCCTTTCGATGATTTCATGGGCGATGCGCGTCAACGCGCGGCGAATCGCCTGCTCATCCATCACAACCGCCTTTTGCATGCAAGTCACCTCCGTTGGCACAAAAAAATCCCCCGCCTGTGAAGCGGGGGGTGCGGCTTACAGCCGCGGAACGAAATGGACATACGCCGCCTATTTCCTTGATCCGACCCCTTCTCAGCCTCACAGGACTGAACTTAAAGGTTCCTGTTCACCTGTTCTCATTGTAAAGGGAGCGTGTTCGTTTGTCAATCGTTTTTTCGCAGCCATTCGAGCAGCTCGGCAAACTCCGGCGGCAACGGCGCTTCAAATTCCAAATAGTCGCCGCTTCGCGGGTGATGGAAGCCGAGCACCCCGGCATGAAGCGCCTGGCCGTCGATCGGGAGCGTCTTTTTCGGCCCGTATTGCGGGTCGCCGGCGAGCGGGTAGCCGATATATTTCATATGGACGCGAATTTGATGCGTCCGTCCCGTTTCCAGCTGGCATTCGACATACGTATACTGGCGAAACCGCTCGAGCACGCGGAAATGGGTGACGGCTTCTTTGCCGTTTTCTTCGGTGACCGCCATTTTTTTTCGGTCGCGTTTGTCGCGGCCGATGGGAGCGTCGATCGTTCCGTAATCATGCGGAATGACGCCATGGACGATTGCCTTGTAGCGACGCGTCACCGTTTTGTTGACGAGCTGCTCAACAAGCGAGCGATGGGCGGCGTCATTTTTTGCCACCATCAACAATCCTGATGTATCTTTGTCAATCCGGTGGACGATGCCGGGGCGCAGCACGCCGTTGATGCCGGAGAGGTCACGGCAATGGGCGAGCAAAGCGTTCACGAGCGTGCCGCGCATATGCCCGGGCGCCGGGTGGACGACCATGCCGCGCGGTTTGTTGACGACAAGGACATCCTCGTCTTCGTAATAAATGTCAAGCGGAATCGGCTCCGGATCCACATGAAGCGGCTCCGGATCCGGCGGTGAGACGGCGACCGAGTCGCCCGCTTCGCATTTGTAATTGGCCTTCACCGTGCGGCCGTTGACCGTCACGAGCCCGTTTTTGATCCATTGCTGCACTTGCGAACGCGACCATTCGTCATTTAGCGCCGCGATCACTTTATCGATCCGCTCGCCGTCATATTCTTCTTCGATGTGAAACGTGATCGTCTCCATCTACTCATTCCCTTTCTCTGGTGTCGCGAAAAAAAACATATGGATAAACAACAGCACAACGCCAACCGTCAGCGCCGAGTCGGCGATATTGAACACCGGAAAACTGTACGTGCCGATATACGTATGAATAAAGTCGACCACTTCTTTCCGGAATACGCGGTCGATAAAATTGCCGATCGCCCCGCCGAGCATCAGGCCAAGCCCCACGCCGGCCAATCGTTCCGAAGGCTGCAAGCGGCGGATGTAGATAATGATTCCTGCCACAACGATGACTGTCACTAAATAAAACAACCAAAACTGCCCTTGCAGCATGCCCCACGCCGCCCCGCGATTGCGATGCGACGTAATGTAGAGCACGTTGTCGATGATCGGGATGCTTTCCCCAAGCCGCATATAGCGGACGACAAGCCATTTCGTCCATTGATCGAGGATGATGACCGCCGCCGCAATCCAATAGTATGCCACCGTGCCAAGTCCCCCTGTCCTTCTCATTCATCCTTTTTGCATTGTAGCATAATTCGCCATGGCAAACAAATGAAGCGGCAAAGCTGCCGAAGCAGCCCCGCCGCTTTTGTTATGCCGAATAATGCTCGGTTACGATGTGCGCACAGCGTGGACAAAGCGTCGGATGGGACGCGTCAGCACCAACATCCGGCGTCACCGTCCAGCACCGCTCGCACGTCTCGCCTTCCGCCGGGCGGACGATCACCGCTACATGGTTAAGCCGTTCGGCTTCGGCCGGTGCGGCGTCATACGGCTCATCGGCAACGGAAAACGCGGAAACGATGAGAAGCTGGCGCAAGTCGGCATCAAGCGACGCCAACAGCTTCCGCGCCTCGTCTTTCGGGTAGACCGTGACGCTCGCGGTCAGCGATTTGCCGATCACTTTTTCGTTGCGGGCATTCTCGAGCGCTTTTAACATGTCATCTCGTACATCCATAAACGCATCCCATTTCGCGAGCAGCGCTTCTTCGCCGTCGATCGCGATCGGCTCTGGCATATCGGTGAGCTGGATGCTTTCGACGTTTTCTCTTCGATTCGGGATATGCTCCCACACTTCATCGGCGGTATGCGGCAAAATCGGCGCAATGAGCTTCGCCAACGCGACGACCGTCTCATACAGCACCGTCTGCACAGCGCGGCGGGCGCGGGAATCGGCCGCTTCGATGTACAAAATGTCTTTCGCCATATCCAAGTAAAATGCGCTCAGCTCAACGGTGCAGAAATGGTTCATCTCATGGTACACGGCGGCGAAATCGTAGCGGTCGTAGGCCTTTTTCACTTTGGCGATCAGCTTGTTCAACTTCGCCAGCATGTAGCGGTCGACTTCGCCCAGCTCCCCGACCGGCACGGCGTTTTCGCTCGGGTCAAAATCGAATAAGTTGCCGAGCATAAACCGGAACGTGTTGCGGATTTTTCGGTACACTTCCGACACTTGTTTTAAAATATGGTCGGAGATGCGCACGTCCGCTTGGTAGTCGACCGACGCGACCCAAAGGCGCAAAATGTCGGCGCCGAACTGTTCCATTACTTTCGCCGGCACGACGACGTTGCCGAGCGACTTGCTCATTTTCCGCCCTTCGCCGTCCAAGACAAAGCCGTGGCTCAACACGCCTTTGTACGGCGCTTTGCCGGTGACGGCAACGGCGGTGGACAGCGATGAGTTGAACCAGCCGCGATATTGGTCGGACCCTTCCAAGTACAGATCAGCCGGGCGCGCGAGATCATCGCGTTCGACCAACACGGCTTGATGCGACGAACCGGAGTCAAACCAGACGTCCATAATATCCGTCTCTTTCGTAAAGAGGCCGTTCGGGCTGGACGGATGGGTGAATCCTTCCGGCAGCAAGTCTTTCGCCTCGCGCTCAAACCAGACGTTCGATCCGTATTGGCGGAACAAGTTCGACACATGCTCGATCGTTTCATCGGTGATGATCGGTTCGCCGTTTTCGCCGTAAAAAACCGGAATCGGCACGCCCCAGGCGCGCTGGCGGGAAATGCACCAGTCGCCGCGGTCGCGCACCATGTTGTGGATGCGGATTTCCCCCCATTCCGGAATCCATTTCGTGTCTTTGATCGCTTGAAGCAGCTCGCTGCGGATTTTATCGATCGACGCAAACCATTGCGTTGTCGCCCGGAAAATCGTTGGCTGCTTCGTCCGCCAGTCGTGCGGATACGAGTGGGTGATAAACCCAAGCTTCAGCAAAGCGCCGGCTTCCTCAAGCTTCTGTGTAATCGCCTTGTTGGCGTCTTCGTAAAACATTCCTTCAAACCCCGGCGCTTCGCTCGTCATATAGCCGCGCTCGTCGACCGGGCAAAGAACGGGAAGCCCGTATTTTTGCCCGACGAGAAAGTCGTCTTCCCCGTGGCCCGGCGCCGTATGGACGCAGCCCGTGCCGGCGTCGGTCGTGACGTGCTCACCGCAGACGACCAACGAATCGCGCTCATAGAACGGATGTTTCGCGACGACGTACTCAAGTTCTTTTCCTTTTACGGTTTTAACGACGGACCACGCCTCCCAGCCGACTTCTTTCGCTACCGATTCGGCCAAGGCGGCGGCGACGACGTATTTCTGCCCATTGGCGTTAACGACGTGGTAGTCCAGGTCCGGGTGAACAGCGATCGCCAAGTTCGCCGGAATCGTCCACGGCGTCGTCGTCCAAATGACGATTCGCTCATCGCCCTCAAGCACGCCTTTGCCGTCTTTCACCGGGAAGGCGACATAAATCGACGGCGAACGCTTGTCTTTATATTCGATTTCCGCTTCAGCGAGCGCCGATTCGCTTGACGGGGACCAATAGACCGGCTTCAACCCTTTGTAAATGAGCCCTTTTTTCGCCATTTCGCCGAACACTTTAATTTGCTGGGCTTCGTATTCCGGTTTGAGGGTGATATACGGGTTGTCCCAATCGCCACGCACGCCGAGCCGTTTAAACTGCCGGCGCTGGTTGTCAATTTGTTCATACGCATATTGTTCGCACAGCTTGCGGAACTCAGCGACGCTCATTGATTTGCGGTCGACGCCTTGTTTCGTAAGCGCCGTTTCAATCGGCAGGCCGTGCGTGTCCCAGCCCGGCACGTACGGCGCACAAAAACCGTTCATCGATTTATAGCGGACAATGATATCTTTTAAAATTTTGTTTAGCGCATGCCCCATATGAATATCGCCGTTGGCGTACGGCGGACCGTCGTGCAGGACAAACAGCGGCCGACCTTTCGTCCGCTCCTGCACTTTTCGGTAAATGTCCATGTCGTCCCATTTTTTTTGCATTTCCGGCTCCCGCTTCGGCAAGTTGCCGCGCATTGGGAACTCCGTTTGCGGCATGAGCAGCGTCTCTTTGTAGTCCATCTTTCTTTGCTCCTCCTCCAAGTATCAAATCAAAATAAAAAACCGTTCTCTCCCGGCAAGGGACGAGAACGGTCTCGCGGTACCACCCTTTTTGGCCATGGCAACTCAACGCATAGCCCACTTTCCATTCGTAACGGGAATGACGCGCCATGGCCTACTTGACGTTCGGCATGGAACTCCAGGGTGATGTTCACTCTTGCGCCGATGCCGGGCTTCCACCGTCCCCGGCTCGCTGCGATCAGCTGTTCAAGAGCTACTGTCCCTTTCATCGTCGCTCACATGTTCTCCTCGACCAAAGCCAACCGCACCAATGACGGTCAGCACAGCGATTTTTGCCATTTATTATAAATGAGACAAATAGCGCTCGTCAAGGCTGAGACAACGGCTCTTTCGCCTCTTCTTCCAAATCGGGCGTCTCGTATTCCATCAACTCGTCCCAGTCACGGCTGTTGATCATATCGAGCTGCGCCTCGACCAACATGCGGAAGCGGGCGCGGAACACCTTCGACTGCCGCTTGAGTTCCTCGATTTCCAGCGCGATTTTCCGCGATTTGGCCAGCGCATCGCCGATGATGCGCTCCGCGTTTTTCTCCGCTTCTTTAATGATCAGCTTCGCCTCTTTTTGTGCGTTGCGCTTCACTTCTTCCGCTGCTTCCTGAGCCACAAGAATCGACTTATTTAACGTTTCTTCAATGTTGGAAAAGTAATTCAATTTTTCCGTCAGTTCGGCCACTTTTTCTTCCAGCTGCTTTTTTTCACGGATGAGCATTTCGTAATCTTTAATAATTTGATCCAAAAACTCATTCACTTCATCTTCGTCATACCCGCGAAATCCGCGGCTGAATTCCTTGTTGTGAATATCTAATGGCGTTAACGGCACAACGGCCACCTCCGTCTCCATCGTTCCTTTTCTTCGTTAATTCGACACGATTTGCCCATTTCCTGCTCCCGCTCGATTATTTTTGTCGACCGATGCGCACAAGCCAGCGTTCCTTTTTCGTCGGCCCTTCTACAGAAAACAGCTTGCAGCGGCCAAAACCGCGCGCCGACAGCACATCGCCCGGCCCGCAGACGAAATCAGGCTTGTCCACCACCTTCCAATTCACTTTGACAAGCCCGCTTTCGACAAGCGTCCGCGCCTTGTCGCGCGCGAGGCGGAATGCTTGGGCAAGCACCGCATCGAGCCTTAGAGAAGACACCGTGACCGTTCCTTCCTCCCACGTTTCGGCAAGCGGCATGGCAGCTGACAGCGGCAACAGCTCAAGCGAAACCGGCGCTTTGCCGATCGTCCCAACATGGAGGCGAATGTAATCGGCCACCTCGGCGGCGGCAAAAAATTGGATCTCTCCTCCTTGGACGAGAATGTCGCCGAACTTGCCCCGCCGCAAGCCGAGCGACATGAGCGCTCCTAAGACGTCGCGGTGTTCAAGGGAAACGAATTTGCCTGGATAGCGGACAGCGAACAAGGCGATGTCATAATCCTCCTCATTCGGTTCGAAATACGGCGGATACAAAAGCGCCCGCTTCCGCTCGACAAACAGAGCGCCGCCGAAAAAGGACACGCGCACGTCTCCGTCGCTGCCGACGATGCTTTGCACGATTTGCTGCTCGCGCGGATCAAGAAAATCGGTCAGCTTCGGAGCGTACTGATGTTCTACCATTTCCTTCCATTCCATTACATGATCGATGAATTGATGTTCCTCTTTGCGGAAGTGCTGATACAGCTCCATTCCCATTCACCTTGCCTCATAAAGAAAGGAACCCGGAACGGATTCCTCCCGCTATTCCGCCCGCCTGCGCCTGGGCCAAACGATGCGCGCTCCGTCCGGCTGCTAAAACTGCGCTTTAAGGATATCAAACAACGCATACAGCCCTCTTGTCGCAAATTCAAGGACAATAAAGGCGATGATCGGGGAGATGTCAATGATGCCAAGCGGCGGAATAACGCGCCGAAACGGCTCTAAATACGGCTCGCAAATGGCGGCAAGCAGCTGGCCAAACCGCGTCTCGCGGGCGTTCGGAAACCATGACATTAAAATATAAATGATCAGCGCATATGAATATACTTGAATGAGCGTCGTTAAAAACGTAAGCACATAATCCAACGGCTACCACCTCTTTATCGGTCTGTCATCCTCGCCATCAAGCGAAATTGCGCCGCTGACGTCGACGTTTTCCGGGGTGCATAAAAAAATTTTCGTGCCGACTTGCTGAATGTCGCCGCCAATAGCGTACACGGTGCCGCTTAAAAAGTCGACGATCCGCTTCGCCTGCTCGTGCTGAATGCGCTGCAAATTGACGATGACTGCCCGCCGGCTTTTCAAATGGTCGGCAATCTCTTGCGCCTCGGCGTACACCCGCGGCTCGGCGAGCACGACCTTCGCCGATTTTTGCACGCTTTGCAAGCTGACGACATTCGCCTTGTTTGCCGCCTTCAGCGGCGGCGCCTCCTCTTCTGGCTGCGGCGCTTCATATTCTTCTTCATAGTCTTCGTAGTCTTCCTCTAAAAAATAATCGCGAAATTTTTTCATCAATCCCACCGGTCTCACCTCCTACATTGATCCGACAAGCGCGCTGCCGATGCGTACAAACGTCGCCCCTTCCTCGATCGCGATCTCATAGTCGTTTGACATGCCCATCGACAGCTCGGTGCATGGCGCATGAGCCAAATTTAACACCTGAACGCGTTCTTTGAGCGTTCGCAATCGTCGGAAACAGGCGCGCAATATGGCTTCATCCTCCGTATGCGGCGCCATCGTCATCAACCCGATCACTTCAATGCGCGAAAACGAACGAAGCTGTTCGATAAACGGGACCGTTTCCTCGGGAACGAGTCCGTGCTTCGTCGCTTCGCCTGATACGTTCACTTGCACAAAACATTTCACCGGACGCACCGCCCGCTTTTCGATCTCCTTAGCAAGCGACAGACGGTCAAGCGAATGAATGTAATCGACTTTATCGATGATCTCCTTCACTTTGCGCGACTGGAGCGTCCCAATAAAATGCCACGTCGCTTGATTCCCGATCGCCTCGTACTTTTCGAGCAGTTGGTCGGAACGGTTCTCGCCGAGGTCAGCGATGCCGGCGTCAAGCACTTCTTGCGCCCTTGCCGCATCAATATATTTCGTTACGGCTACGATGCGTACGTCGGCCGGATTGCGGCCAACGCGGGCGCAAGCCGCTTCAATTTGCCGGCGAATGGCAGCCAAGTTGTCGCGTACCGTCATGATCATCCCTCCCTTCGGCCGATGAACGCCAGCATCCGTCCTGTCGTCCCGCGATCGCGGCGGTGGGAAAAAAACAACGTCTCCTCACAGCTTGTACAGCGTTCCGACACGTAAATATGGCGATCCGGAACGCCGGCAGCGATAAGCTGCAGCCGATTGGCCTCCTTTAAGTCAAGCGCATATTGCCCTGGGCTTGTTTCGCGCCATGGCAACGGGCTGCCTGCAGGAAGGATCGAGCGCAAACCGTTGATCACCCGATCATCGACCGTGTAGCAGCACGGGCCGATGGCTGGCCCGATGGCAGCATACATATCAGTAGGCGCGATGCGCTCTTGCTCCTGCCAAAGACGCACCATATTTTTGGCGATGCCGCCGGCCGTTCCCCGCCACCCGGCATGGGCAAGGCCGACCAAGCCGGCTGATGGAGCCAGAAAATAGACAGGCACACAGTCAGCAAAACAAAGGGCAAGCAACACTCCCGCTTCGTCCGTATACAATCCGTCAGCACCCCGAATCGCCGCGGCGAAATCGTGCGCCCCGCTCCCTCGGTCGCTTTTTGTCACTTTCCGAATCACGGCGCCGTGCACTTGCTCACAGCACACCCAATCATCGAGCGGAAAAGCGAGCCATTCCGCCAAGCGGCGCCGGTTGTTGACGACAGCGGTGCGGTCGTCGCCAACATGCAGCCCCATATTCAACGAAGCGAACGGCCCTTTGCTTTCCCCGCCTTGTTTCGTCGTCATCCCTGCGATGGCTCCGGCGAACGGAGATGCCTCGCAGCGGAGCCATCCGCGGGCCATTTGTTGAAAAATGTCCGGCATTCGCGTCAACCTCACGCTTTTTTTGTAGATTTTTATCACTTTTTTTCCTATTTTATCATAGTTTGCTTAAACGTGATAACCTTTATTTGCAATTTTGTCGAAACATTCGTGGCATCACGCCGTCTCCTCGCTTCAGTCCGTATCGTGAAGGCGGACTAAAATGACATCGGCCCCGATTTTGACGATGTTTTGCCACGGAATGACGACCGCCTCCTCACGCCCGAACAGCCCGAGCATCTTTCCGGAGCCTAAAATAATGAGCGACCGGATTTTGCCTGTATCTAAATCGATGTCAATATCCCCGATGTTGCCAAGCTTCTTCCCGTTGGCCACATTGACGACATCTTTCGTTTGAAACTCGGAAATTCTCATCACGGTTCAGTCCCCCGCCTTTCCTCTCCTCTTTTTCATCTATATGACGCCGCCCAACCGGTTATGTGCCAAAGAAAAAAGGCTGCCCCAGCAGCCGTTCACACTTGGATGTTTTTATTCATTTGCCGGATCGCTGCCTTTTCAAGCCTGGACACTTGCGCCTGGGAAATGCCGATTTCCTCGGCGACTTCCATTTGCGTCTTTCCTTGGAAAAACCGTTTGCGGATGATCATTTTTTCACGCTCATTTAACCGCCTCAAGCCCTCTTTCAATGCGATTTCTTCAATCCATTGGCTGTCGCGGTTGCGCTCGTCGCTCAGCTGATCCATCACGTAAATCGGGTCGCCGCCGTCGTTGTATATCGGTTCAAATAAGGAAACAGGATCTTGAATGGCATCAAGGGCAAACACCACTTCCTCGTGGGCGACGCCGAGTTCCCGCGCAATATCTTCCGTCGACGGCTCTTTCGCCGTCTCGCTCATGAGCCGTTCCCGCACTTGCAGCGCTTTGTAAGCGATGTCGCGCAGCGAGCGCGAGACGCGAATTGGATTGTTATCGCGCAAGTAACGGCGGATTTCGCCGATAATCATCGGCACCGCATAGGTGGAAAACTTAACATTTTGATTTAAATCAAAATTATCAATCGATTTCATAAGTCCGATGCAGCCGACTTGAAACAAATCATCAACAAACTCGCCGCGGTTGTTAAAGCGCTGGATGACGCTCAACACGAGGCGCAAATTGCCGTTTACTAACTTTTCTCTCGCCTCCAAATCCCCTTCATGCATCCGTTGAAACAGTTCACGCATTTCTTCATTTTTGAGGACGGGAAGCTTTGAAGTATCCACGCCGCAAATCTCGACTTTGTTCCTCGTCAAGTTGTTCCCTCCCATCAGGAGATGCTAAGTCGTCAGTTTTCAGTATCTCCTTGGGAGGGAAAAATATGCACAGCCTGTCCGCGCCGAAAAAAGCGGCGGAGCATCCGCCCTCGCCGCCAGCTACATCATTTTATTGAATTCTTTGCGCAACCGTTTAATGATCCGCTTTTCAAGCCGCGATATGTACGATTGCGAAATGCCGAGCAAATCGGCGACATCTTTTTGCGTTTTTTCTTCACCGCCGGAAAGGCCAAAACGCAGTTCCATAATTTGTTTTTCGCGGTCGCTCAACTGGCGCAAGGCGTTCAGCAGCAGGCGCCGGTCAACGTCCGCTTCCAAGTCTTTCGTAATCACGTCGTCTTCCGTGCCGAGCACATCGGACAGCAGCAGTTCGTTGCCGTCCCAGTCAATATTCAACGGCTCATCAAACGACACTTCCGCCCGCACTTTATTATTGCGGCGCAAATACATTAAAATTTCGTTTTCAATGCAGCGCGAGGCGTATGTCGCCAGCTTGATCTTTTTCTCCGGGTTGAACGTGTTGACCGCTTTAATGAGGCCGATCGTCCCGATGCTGATCAAATCCTCGATATGAATGCCGGTGTTTTCGAATTTGCGCGCGATGTAAACGACAAGGCGCAAGTTGCGCTCGATAAGCAGCGACCGCGCCGTCTCATCGCCGGTTGCCAACCGCTCGATCAGCCGTTCCTCTTCCTCTTTCGTCAGCGGCGGAGGGAGCGCTTCACTGCCGCCGATATAGTAAATCTCATCCGTCTTCAAACCGAACTTGGCAAGGAGCTTATACAACCAATACATGAAGCGAAGTTTCCACCTTTTCATCAAAATCCCCCTTCTAAACGGATAAAAAGCGAGTATGATATAGTAACGAACTACGAAGCGGTCAGTTTTCTTCCCGCCTGCACCATTTTCGGATGAACGATGCAGCTATACTCCCCGTCGGCCGATAGCGGATCGGCGCTTAAGGCGACGAGCCCTTGTTTCACCTCAAGCCATTGATCTTCATACAAAAGCAGTATGCGGTCCGGCTTGACCGCCATCATCATTTGCGGGCCGCTCCCGATCACGCGGTACGGAATGAGGCGGAGGCGATGGGCCCACTGCCTGGGCGGATCGTCAAACGTCATGGCCGCCATGTGCATCGTCAGCTCCTCGGGCAGCACTTCCTTTGCTTTTTCTCGGTCAACAACCATCACCGGCGTTTTCGTCACCGGATCGAACAGCTGATTGCCGCTGTCAATGAGCCCGCGCAGCGCCAGCGGCCGGCCCTCCCAGACAACGATGACATCGATAATATGTTCAAAACGGAGTTTTTTCTCACGAATATTTTCCACACGGCGGCGGGAAAAGAGCCATAAAACCGGGAACCCGATCACGACAAACAGCCAGCTGACCGGATCGCCCGCCCCCGGGGGCACCATTAACCATTCTTGCTGAACGGACAGCTGCGGCGCGAACAAATAATGAACTGCCAGCATGCCGCCGCCGACCGCGAACGTCGCAAAGTAAAACGCCAGCATGTTCTCGATGATATAGCGCGGCCGCTTAAAGCCAAAAGCAGCGAGCACGATCAAGACCGACACAGCCACTTTCACAAGCGGATGCTGGGCGATGGCAGAAAACGGGGTGAACAGCAACACGACAGACAGCGAGCCGATCAACGCCCCAGCCAACAGGCGCCACCAGATGACTGGGCGCTTGAGCATGAGCGCTGCCAGCCAAAGAAGCAACGCGTCAAAACAGACGTTCAGCAGCCAAATCACATCGACGTAAACGACCAAACGGCAAGCCCCTCCCCCGCCCACATTGGCTTTGTCTGAAACAAGTATATAGCACATCATGAGGGAAAGTCTGTCAATCGGTGATGGTGAAAAAAAGGATGTTTTGTCAAAGCGAGGGGAAATGCGGCGGATCCAACAGGCGAAGAGCAGCCAGGCGAGGCGAAAAACGCGATTTCAATAAAAAACAGGCATGAACAATCGGCTTGCTCATGCCTGTTTTCAGCTTAACGGCGGCGGTTGCGGTTGCGCAAGAAGGCTGGAATGTCAAGCGGATCTTCTGCTTGCCCCGAACGGAGCGCCGCATAGTCTTGCGCCGGCTCTTCGCGCTTTTCCCGTTTCGGCGCCGGCGTCACTTTTGGCACGGTGCTGATGCCGACGCGCGATGGCCGCGGTTGCGAAGCAACGTTTTCGTTAAACCCGGTCGCGATGACCGTGACGACAATTTCGTCTTTTAAATTTTCGTTGATGACCGAGCCGAAAATCATGTTCACTTCCTGATCGGCTGCCGAAGCGACAATGTCTGCCGCTTCCTGTACTTCGTACAAGCTTAGGTTCATCCCGCCGGTGATATTCATGAGCACACCTTGCGCCCCGTCAATGGACGTTTCCAACAGCGGGCTGGAAATCGCCTTTTTCGCTGCCTCTGCAGCCCGGTTTTCGCCGCTGGCGACCCCGATGCCCATCAACGCTGAACCTTTGTTCGACATGATCGTTTTCACGTCAGCGAAATCAAGGTTGATGAGTCCCGGTACAGCGATCAAGTCGGAGATGCCCTGTACCCCTTGGCGCAGCACGTTGTCCGCCTCGCGGAACGCCTCGAGCATCGGCGTATTTTTATCGACAATTTCAAGCAACCGATCGTTCGGGATGACGATCAGTGTATCGACCGCTTCTTTCATGGCGGCGATGCCACTTGCGGCCTGCGTCGCCCGTTTCCGTCCTTCAAATGTGAACGGGCGCGTAACGACGCCAACCGTCAGCGCTCCTAATTCGCGCGCGATTTGGGCGATGACCGGCGCCGCACCTGTTCCTGTGCCGCCGCCCATCCCGGCGGTGACAAACACCATATCCGCGCCACGGAGCGCTTCTTCAATTTGTTCTTTGCTCTCTTCCGCCGCTTTTTTTCCAACTTCCGGGTTCGCGCCTGCGCCTAAGCCGCGCGTCAGCTTCGCCCCGATTTGCAGCTTCGTCGGCGCCTTCGACAAGTTGAGCGCCTGCGCATCCGTGTTGACCGCAATAAACTCCACGCCTTGCACTCCGTGTTCAATCATCCGATTGACGGCGTTGTTGCCGCCGCCCCCGACCCCAATCACTTTGATCGTTGCTAACTGATCGACTGTTGTATCAAACTCCAACATGGCCAAATCCTCCTAAATTTCAATCTCTATTCAAAGAAAGACCCGAAAAATTTCTTGACCTTCTTCCCGAAATGGTCTTCTTTCTTTTTTGGTTTCGGCTGCTGTTTTTGCGCGGGACGCTCGACCGGCTCTGCCGCAGCGGCAACCGGAACTGTTTTTCCTTGCAGCTGCGCCTGCCGATAGGCGAATTTGAGCAAGCCGACGCCGATCGTATATTGCGGGTCGCGCACCCCGATATAATCCGGCATGGCGACACGGACGCTCGTCCCTAAGACGACGTGCGCTAGCTCTAGCACTCCTGGCATATTCGCCACGCCGCCCGTCAGCACATAGCCGCCTGGAAGGTCGCGAAACCCGAGCCGGCGCACTTCATGCTGCACCATTTGCAAAATTTCCTCCAGCCTCGCTTCAATAATATCGGCGATCTCAAGCTGGCTGAACTGCTGGTGTTGATCGGTGCCCATAATAGGCACGGTGAATACCTCTTCTTCCGAAGCGTAATCGTAAAATGCATGCCCATGCTTCAGCTTAATTTTTTCGGCGTCTTCTGTTGTCGTGCGCAACCCGATGGCCAAATCTTTTGTAATATGCTCCCCGCCGACTGGAAGCGACGATACAGCCTGCAGCCCGCCTTGCTCAAAGACGGCAACCGTTGTCGAGCCGCCCCCGAGGTCGACGAGCGCAACGCCTAAATGCCGTTCGTCATCGGATAACGCAAGTGAACCGGCCGCCAACGGTTGAAGGCAAATATCGCTGATTTCCAGGCCGGCCCGTTCCACACAGCGAAGGAGATTATGTAAAACCGTCTTCGCTCCGGTTACCATTGTCCCTTCCATTTCGAGACGGACGCCAAGCATGCCGCGCGGATCATGGATGCCGTCTAGTCCATCAACGATAAACTGGCGCGGAACGAT
The DNA here is from genome assembly GCF_001618685.1 of Geobacillus subterraneus. GTDB lineage: Bacteria > Bacillota > Bacilli > Bacillales > Anoxybacillaceae > Geobacillus > Geobacillus subterraneus. Next base: position 2,221,769 of record NZ_CP014342.1, read on the forward strand.
CCCGATAATTTCCCGGTCCGGCGGGATGGAAACGACTTGCGCGGCATCGATGACGCGAGCGACATCCTCGTCGCCAATTTCGCGATTTTCACTCGCGACAGCGACGATGCCATGACAGTCATGGAGCTGAATATGGCCGCCTGCCACCCCGACGATCACGCGGCGAATCGACAGGCCGACCATCCGCTCTGCTTGTTCGACCGCTCGCTTGATCGAGTGCACTGTTTTATCTATATCAACAATCGCCCCTTTTTTGAGCCCTTCCGCTTTTACATTGCCTACTCCGATAATGTTAATCGAGCTGCCTAACATTTCCCCGATGATGACTTTGACGCTCGATGTCCCGACATCCAGGCTAACGACGATCTCATTGCTGCTCATCTTTTGGCATCTGCCTACTAAAAACGCGCCGGTGTCGGCCGGCGTTTCAGTAAGCAGCGACACCTCCTTTTTCGGCTGAAATTTCTCGATCCATCTCTTTGTCTATTTGTCTATGTCTAGTTTGTGAATTTCACAAAAACATCATATTTTGGTTTACTCCATATAATTCAACATGCCAAAAGACTTTCCCTGTCTTTTGCTTAACTTTTTTCGCGATTTTGCCGCCGCTCCGCCCATTCGGCAAGCCAAAGACGGCGGATGATGGCGATGTTTTGAAAAAGGCGGACACCGAACGCAAACACGGCTGCTAAATACAAGTCTACACCAAGATGTACACCAAGAAAAGTTAAAGTTGTGGCAAGGATGATGTTGAAAAAAAACCCGGTTATAAATACAAGTTCGTCGTATGTCCCCTGTAAATGGGCGCGCCATCCCCCTATTAATGTATCAAAGGCTGCCAAAATGGCAATCGACAAATAATTGGAATATTCATCGGGGACTTCCCAGCCGGCAAGAACGCCGATGGCAAACCCGAGCAACAACCCGAGAAGCGGGAGCCACATGCTACTTCTCCTCCTTGCCGGCGCTCGCCGTCTCCATATATTTGATCTTCGGCCGTTCGATTGATGGCGGAATGACGATCGCCGGTTTTGGCTTGGAAATCGAAAGCTCCAAGTTTTCGACGATGAAATCGTCGCGGAGCGGCGAAACCGTTAATCCGCTATAGAGCTTGTCCGCATCGTCCGCAATCGCCTTCACCTCAACCGGCAGCCTGATTGGGCGGCGTCCGACGTTCGTCATGCCGTTGATATCGCGAATCGCCGTCCAGTTCGTCAGCCGCTCGCCGTCGATAGCGATTTCCTTTGCTCCATATTTGTTCAACTCGTTCACTAATCGTTGCAGCAGCTCCGGGGACACGGTAGCAGTGACCGGTCCGACGTAGCCGGCTGCCGAGAACGGCGCAATCATTAGGATGATGCCGCTTCCTTTCACTTCCGTCAGGCCGGCTTCTTCTCTCAGTTCAGCGACGGTCGCCTCGAGCGCCGCCCCGCCGCCTGCTGCCTCCTTCTGCCGATAATGGTGCAATTTCTCCTCGTAATCTTCGAGCTCCTCAAGCAAGTGCTGCTCGAGCTGCTGCTCTTTCGTTAAATCGGCGCGCAGTTCCCAAATGTCGCGCGTGTCGCGCCCTTCCGAAGGCATCGTCGTCCGCAACCCGACCGCAAGCATCACGCCGAACACGGCGGCAACAAAGGCAAAAGATAACCGTCTTTTTCTCTCCAATGCACTTCACCGCCCCTTTCCGCCCTCTTTTTATGGTTTGGGCGCAAATACCGGATCGAGAACGATGTCCTTTTGTTTTTCCACTTTCACATCGACATGGTCTTCGACAAGTTCGTCGATGACGCCGCCGGCCAATCCAAGCGCGGATGATAGCACGTCCGGATCGCCGATCGCCGAAATGACAAACGGAGCGGCATGCTGCGTCCCATCCACTTCAATGACCGGACCGTTGCAGACAATGTACGAGCGGTGGGAAATGCGCTGGCCATTGATGGCTACCGCTTCGGCGCCGGAAATCAGCAGTTCGTGAACGACTTTCCATACGTGCTGTTCGTGAACAATGTAGTCAGTAGCACTCGCTTCAGAGGGGATATAAGAGGAATCGGAAAGCGTGACTGCTACGCCTTTCCCTTTAACCCTCGCCTTTCCGACATGCATGCGCAGCTGTTCGGCCTCTTTCGCCAATCCAGCCTCGTTCGACTGGTCTTCGGCCAGTTTTTTTTCCCATGCGGCCAGTTCCTCTTGCTTTTTGACAAGCTGTTGCTTTAACGACCGGTTTTCTTTTTGCAAAGCGATCAGCGCCGAGCGATACTCGTATTCCTTTTTCCACTCGCTGTCGCTCCATTGGCGGCGGGGCGCCTCCTTTTGCGCATGCTGGTACGAAAACCCGAGCATGGCACCAAAGACAAAACAAATAAAAGTAAGGAGGACGCGGCTACGGGCTTGTCGTCTCATCGTCATCCTCCTTTTTCGTCGGTTCGTACGGAACAAAATAGCTGCCCACTTCCAGGTGAATGACTCCTTTGACGTTCCGGTCGAGCTCGGCGATAATGGACGGATAATGCGACAGCCTGTCGGCAAAGTTATGGATGGTCGCACTCACCTCATAGCCGTCGTTCATATAGACGACGACGCGGTCTTCGTACTCACTGTTCGGCTTGTAGTGAATTTCCGACATGGCGCCAAGCACGGCCGCCGGCAGTTCAGCGAGCTGCCCGGTCATTTCCGCAATGGCATCGCCGCTTTTCCAGCCGACTAATACCGGCGCATCGCTCGGAGCCGTTTTCGCCGCTTCCTGCTTTAGCAGCCGTCCGTTTTCAAGCAACGGAAAAAACGTTTGCCGGTTATATACGTAGGCGATCCGCCGCCATTCACGGACGTGGATGACGATCGTATTTGGCAGCCGCTTTTCCACAGCGGCTTGCTTAATTTCCGGATGACGGGCGATTTTCGCCTCGACGTTTTGTTCGTTCACTTTCCAAAAGCTTGTCCGCTTTGTGATGCCGCTCAAACTGATGATGCGCTCCGCCGGCAGATGACGGTTGCCGCTCACTTCCACATGCTTCACCGCGCTGAGCGGCGATTGAAAGTAAAGGACGCATAAGATGAACAGGAAAAAGAAGGACAAATACAAAATCAGCCGGCGGTTCGCCTTTTGGCGGCGCCGCTCTTTCAGTTTCGGCACGCGGTCCTCTAGAACGACGACCTTTCCTTTTTCCATCGCATTCACCGCTTTCTTGTCCAACGCCCGCATTCTTGCCCATGGACCAACACATTGCCGCATATAGATAAAAACAAACGGCATCTGCTGCCGTTTTTATGTTCTTTGCACTTGCTTTCATTATATCACAAATAGACCGAGAGAGAGAGCCTGTTTTTTATCCCATTTGCCGCCACTATTCGACGGTATATCAGAACGATATCAAGGCAAACAAAAGCGGCGGACAACCGCCGCCTGCCTAGGCCTAGTAGCGGGCATGCCGGCTAATATTGAGCAGCACGCCGACCGCCATCAGCATAAGCGTCAGCGATGACCCGCCATAGCTTAAAAACGGGAGGGTAATGCCGGTGACGGGCATCAGCCCGGTGACAACGCCGATATTGATCATCACTTGAATGGCAATCATCGAAATGATGCCGAGCGCCAAAAAGCTGCCGTACAAATCGGGAGCGCCAAGGGCGATGCGCACACCGCGCCAAAGAAGAAGGCTAAACAAAAGAATGACGAGCGAACCGCCGATAAAACCGAGTTCTTCAGCTAAAATCGCGAAAATAAAATCCGTTTGCGGCTCCGGCAAATAAAAAAACTTTTGCCGACTTTGCCCAAGCCCGAGGCCGAACAAGCCGCCCGGCCCGATGGCGTACAGCGACTGGATGATTTGAAACCCGCTTCCGAGCGGATCTTCCCACGGGTTTAAAAACGACGTAATCCGCTTAATCCGGTACGGTGCCGATAAGACGAGGGCGACAAACCCGGCGAGCCCCAATACACCGAGGCCGGCAAAATGACTGAGGCGGGCGCCGGCGACGAAAATCATCGTCACACATGTCCCAACCATGACGGTGCCCGTCCCTAAGTCCGGCTGCAGCATGATCATGCCAAAGGCGGCAAACACGAGCAACAGCGCCGGCAGCAGCCCTTGCTTAAACGACGTAATCTTTTTTTGATTTTCGGATAAATATTTGGCCAAAAAGGCGATCATAGCGAGTTTCATAAACTCGGACGGCTGAATGGAAAACGCCCCGACGCCGATCCAGCTGCGCGACCCATTGCGCACCATGCCGATCCCCGGAATGAGCACAAGAATGAGCAGCACAAAACAAACGCCAAGCAGCACTTTCGACCAGTCGCGCCACGTCCAATAATCGATGTTCATCACAAACAACATCGCGATCACGCCAACGCCGGCAAATAACAGCTGGCGCTTGGCAAAGAAAAAGGAATCGTTAAACTTGTACTCCGCCCAAATGGCGCTCGCGCTGTACACCATGATCAGCCCGATGGCTAAGAGCGAAAACGTTAAAATAATGAGCAAAAAATCCGGCGCAGACTTTTTCCGCGGCAATGCCCAACACCTCTATTTTGTAAACTAGAGGGAAAGGGCTGTCCCTTTCCCTCTATTTCAACTTATGCACGGCGTGAATAAAAATGTCCCCTCTCTCCTCGAAAGTTTTGTATTGATCCCAGCTGGCACATGCCGGAGAGAGCAAAATGACATCGCCCGGCTCTGAGAGCCGAAAGGCAACCGGGACAGCCTGTTCCACATTATCGACATATTCCACTGTTTCTATTCCCGCTTCCCGGGCGACACGGCCGATCTTGGCCGCCGTTTGGCCGAACAGCACGACCGCTTTCACCCGCTGCAAGTACGGAAGAAGCGCATCAAACTCATTGCCGCGGTCAAGCCCGCCGGCCAGCAAAATGACCGGCTCGCCGGCGAATGCCGAGAGCGCCTTTTGCGTCGCTAATAGGTTTGTCGCCTTCGAATCGTTGTAAAACCGCCGCCCGTTGACCTCGGCTACATACTGAAGCCGATGTTTCACACCCGCAAACGTCGTCAACACCCGGCGGATCGCTTCATTGCCTGCGCCGGCTAGTTTCGCAGCCGCTATCGCCGCTAAACTATTTTCCAAATTGTGTTGACCGGGAAGAACGATGTCGGCGGTGCTGATGACCGGCTCACCGTTCCAATAGACGGCGCCGTCTTGGACGTACACCCCTTCACCAAGCGGCTTCGTCGCCGAAAACAGCACCTTTTGCGCCCGGACGGACGAGGCGACGTCCATCACAATGGGATCATCCGCGTTCACGACGGCGTAATCGCGTTCCGTCTGGTTACGGAAAATATTCGCTTTCGCTGCCACATACGCCGCCTTCGTCCCATGGTAATCCAAATGGGCGTCAAAAATGTTGAGCAAGACGGCGATTGCCGGACGAAACTCGCCGATGCCGGCGAGCTGAAACGAAGACAGCTCGGTGACAAGCCATTGATCCGGTTTCGCTTCCTTTGCCACCTCGCAGGCGACAAGGCCGATATTGCCGGCGAGCAGCGCGCCCTGGCCGTCCGCCTTTAACATCTCATAAATGAGCGTCGTTGTTGTCGTTTTTCCGTTCGACCCAGTAATGCCGATAAACGGCGCCTCAGAAATATGATAGGCGAGCTCCACTTCCGTCACGACCGAGAGCCCTTTTTCGAGCGCCTTTTCGACCAACGGGTTTGTATACGGAATGCCCGGATTTTTCACGACGAGGTCAAACGGCTCATCAAGCAGCTCGAGCGGATGGCCGCCGCATACGACGCGGATGCCGAGCTCTTCAAGCTGCTTCGCTTCTGTATTTTCCGCCAACGGCTTCTTGTCGTTGGCGACGACTTCAGCGCCTAATTCCGCAAGCAGCCGAGCCGCCGCCGCTCCGCTTTTCGCCAATCCAATGACAAGCACACGACGATGTTGATAAAAAGGAGTCGGTTTCAATTACATCCACACCTCGATATAAATTCCTAGCATTGCGAATAAAAGGCCGACCGCCCAAAACGTGACGACAATGCGCCATTCCGACCAGCCGATGAGCTCATAGTGGTGGTGGAGCGGACTCATGCGAAAGACGCGCTTGCCCGTCATTTTGAATGAGGCGACTTGAATGATGACCGACAGCGTCTCAATGACAAACACGCCGCCGATCACGACAAGCAGCAGCTCAAGCTTCGTTAAGACAGCGACGGCCGCAATCGCCCCGCCGAGCGCCAGTGAGCCGGTATCACCCATAAACACTTTCGCCGGGTGGGCGTTAAACACTAAAAAGCCGAGCACGGCGCCGACAACAGCCACACAAAATACGGCGACGTCGTACTGGCCTTGGTTCCAAGCCAAGACGGCGTAAGCGCCAAAAGCGATCGCCGCCGTCCCAGCAAGCAGCCCGTCAAGCCCATCGGTCAAGTTGACAGCGTTCGAGCCGCCGACGAGCATGAGCAACAGCAGCACCCCGTACGCCCACCCGAGGTCAAACGACCAGTCAGTGCCGGGAATATGTAGCGCCGTCGAAAAGCCGCTTTGTCGATAGACAAAAAAGAAAATGACCGCGATGATGAGCTGGCCGACAAATTTTTGGCGGCTTGTCAGCCCAAGATTTCGCTTCATCACAACTTTAATCATGTCGTCCAAAAAGCCGAGCACCCCGTAGCCGACCGTAACCAGCAGCAACAAATACGTTCCCGCTGAAAGAGCGGCGAATTTCGCCGTCATCCATACAGTCGTCGCGACGGTGGAAAGCAAAATCATGATGCCGCCCATCGTCGGAGTGCCCGATTTTTTTTGATGCGACTTCGGTCCTTCCTCGCGGATGCTTTGCCCAAATTTTAACCGTCGCAAAAACGGGATGAACAGCGGCGACAAAATGACCGTGACCAAAAAGGAGACCGCCATCGCAATGACGATTAGTTGCTCTGGCATGAATCGTCACACCCTTCTGCCGGCCGCGCGCCTAGCCACCGTTTTTGCAATTCGGCGAGCCGCAGACGGACCGCGGCATCAGCCGGAGCGTACGTCCCGCCTTTTTCCGGGAACGCAAACGAAAATTCCGTGCCCCTATCGCCCCCGCTTTGCGCTAAGTACCGCTCAAGCAATACGGCAGCTGCTTCAAGCGGCGACGGAACGAAAAAGAGCGGAAACTGGTTTGGGATATAGCGGGGCAGCGGCTCGCCGATCGGCCAAAATGAAGCGATCGCCCCATGCTCAATGGCCGTTTTCAACGTTTCCGCCCCGTTTTCGAGCGGAACGAACAACCCTTTTTTCACTTGCTTCTCCGGGTTGACAAACACCGCATGAAAGCGAATCGTCTCATCGACGATGCCGCGCGCTTCCGCTGCGATTGATTGCACCATTCCATACGTGACCATCGTCATCTTCTCTCCTTCACCGCCGCTCGGGCGACGGCGCGATCGTCAAAGTCGATCACATCGTCGCCGATAATTTGATACGTTTCATGCCCTTTGCCGGCGATTAACACGACATCCCCTTCTTGCGCCTGCCCAATGGCGTACCGGATCGCCTCTTCGCGGTCCGGAATGGTCACATACGTCCCATCCCCAGCGCTGACGCCGGCCTCCATATCGCGCAAAATTTGCTTCGGGTCTTCCGAGCGCGGATTGTCGGAGGTAAAAATGGCAACATCCGCATAACGCACCGCCGCTTGCGCCATGAGCGGCCGCTTTGTCCGGTCGCGGTCGCCGCCGCAGCCGATCACAACATACACGTTCCGCTTTGCAAACTGTCGCACTGTTTTCAACGCGTTTTCCACGCTATCCGGCGTATGGGCGTAGTCGACGATAATAGTAAAATTTTGCCCTTCATCGACCGTTTCAAACCGCCCCGGCACCGGTGCGGCATCAGCGAGCGCTGCGGCAATCGTCGCAAGCGGAAAGCCGGAGGCAAGGCAAGCGGCCGCGGCAGCGAGGAGGTTATAGACGTTAAACAAGCCGACCAGCTTCGTTTCGACCGCCGCCGTTCCGTGCGGGGTGCGCAGTTGAAACGCCATGCCGCCGGGGGTCATTTGGATTTGCTCTGCCATTACGTCGCTTTTTTCCTTTATGCCGTATGTGATGATCGGTGCAGCCGTCATATGTTTATAATATTGTGAAACGGGGTCATCATGATTGAGAACGGCAAATTTTGGCCGCCGCTCGTCATAGCGGTTGCCAAGCTGGGCAAACAAGAGCCCTTTGGCGTTCCGATATTCTTCCATTGTCCCGTGATAGTCTAAATGGTCTTGCGTCAAGTTCGTAAACACGGCCACATCGTAATCGCAGCCGTGCACCCGTCCTTGGTGAAGGGCATGCGATGACACTTCCATGGCTGCAAACTCCACACCTTCATCGACCATTTGTTTAAACGTGCGCTGCAAGACGAGCGACTCTGGCGTTGTATTCACGGCCGGGTAGGAACGGTCGCCGATTTTCGTCCCGACCGTGCCGATGAGGCCGGTTTTCTTGCCAGCCTTTCTGGCAACCTGCTCAATGATATGAGTCGTCGTCGTTTTCCCGTTTGTGCCCGTCACTCCGATTAAATGGAGATGGTGGGTCGGCTGCCCGTAAAACGCATCCGCTAAAATCGCCATCGCCCGCCGGCTGTCTGGCACGAGGACGACCGGCACGTTCACTGAGAGCGGACGCTCAGCGACAATCGCCACCGCCCCGCGCGCCACCGCCTGTTCAGCGAAGTTGTGCCCGTCCACGGTAAATCCTTTCACACAAAAAAAGAGCGAACCGGGCGTGACATGACGCGAGTCCATCTCCAGCGCAACGATGTCCGGGTTGCCCCCGCGATGCACCCAAAAGCCGGGCAAGCGTGACAGCAGCGTTTGTAATTTCATGGTTGCTTCATCCCTTTCGCTTATAATAGCCCGCCCAACGATGCGGACAGCGGAAAAAGGGGCCCAACCAACCCGATGAGTCATCGCATCGGCCGCCCCTTGCCTGATCTTTACTGCTCCTCTGCCGCCTCGTTTTTCGCCAAATAAATGCGAATCGTCGATCCCTCTTTCACTTTCGCCCCTGGCTCTGGGGATTGTTCAACGACCACATTTCCCTCGCCACTAACATCTAATTTTAAGTCAAAAAGCTGTTCTTGCAAATCATTTTTTGTCAATCCGATTAAATTGGGCACTTCAATCACTTTCGGCTCGTTCCAGTCCCGTTCTTTAGCAAGTTGATCTTTGCGCGGCTTCACGTTCATGGCGCGCAGGCTGTCTTCCATCACTTTGCCGACGATCGGCGCGGCGACCGTGCCGCCAAACTGAACCGTCCCTTTCGGATTGTCAACGGCGACGTATACGACAAGCTGCGGATCATCAGCCGGAGCGAAACCGATGAACGATACGATATGGTTGTTTTGCAAATAGCGGCCGCCTTGCGCTTTTTGCGCCGTCCCGGTTTTTCCGCCGACCCGGTATCCTTCAACATACGCCTTTTTCCCTGTTCCTTGGGCGACGACACTCTCAAGCGCATACCGAACTTGTTTCGACGTTTCCTCGGAAATCACACGCCGTTTCGCCTTTGGCGTACTGCGGCGGACGATTTCGCCCGTCTCCGGATCAACCCACTCCTTGGCAATGTAGGGGGTGTATAAAACGCCGCCATTGATTGCAGCCGATACGGCGGCGATTTGCTGGATCGGCGTCACCGACACCCCTTGGCCGAACGCGGTCGTCGCCAGCTCCACCGGCCCGACCCGTTTTAAATCAAACAAAATTCCGGTTCCTTCCCCTTGCAAGTCGATGCCGGTTTTCTCGCCAAACCCGAACTGCTTAATGTACTTAAACAGCGTTTCTTTTCCAAGCCGTTCGCCCAGCGCCACAAACCCCGGGTTGCACGAGTTTTGCACAACTTCTAAAAACGTTTGCTCTCCGTGGCCGCCTTTTTTCCAGCAGCGCAGCGTAGCGCCGGCTACTTTGGCATAGCCTGGATCAAAAAAGTGGTCTTTGAGCAAATTCACTTTCTCTTCCTCAAGAGCCGCCGCAAGCGTAATGATTTTGAACGTTGACCCTGGCTCATATGTACTCCAAATCGGCAAGTTGCGGTTGTAAATTTCCGGAGGGACGTTGCGGTAGTTGGCCGGGTCGAAGGTCGGGCGGCTCGCCATCGCCAAAATTTCGCCCGTATTCGGATTCATGGCGATGGCGATGATGCCGTCCGGATTGTATTTCGCCTCCGCGATATCAAGCTCCCGTTCGATAATCGTCTGGATGCGCGAGTCAATGGTCAGCACTAAGTCCAAGCCGTCGGTCGGGGGCGTATAATCATCCGCCATATCAGGCATGCGCCGTCCTTTTGCATCGGAATAAAATTGGACCGAACCGCGCTCGCCGCTTAGTTCTTTGTCATAATACAGCTCAAGCCCGGTGAGCCCTTGATTGTCAATGCCGGTGAAGCCGAGCACATGCGACAAATAGCTGCCAAACGGGTAGTAGCGCTTCGTATCTTCGGCGATATACACCCCGTCTAAATCGAGCGCGCGCACGTTCGCCGCCTTTTCATCAGAAATTTTCCGTCCTTCCTTCAGGCGGACGATCGACGTTTTTTGCGTAATTTGCCTATAGATCGATTCGACTGAAGCGCCCAACACAGCGGACAGCTTTTCCGCCGCTTCCGCCGGGTTTTTCACTTGCCGGGGGATGATATACACTGTCGGCGCGCTCATATTTGTCGCCAGCGGAACGCCGTTGCGATCCAAAATTTCGCCGCGCTTCGGCTCAAACGGGATGTTCCGGCCCCATAGCCCTTTCGCCCGTTCCGCTAACATATCGCCGAGCCAAAATTGAACGTAACCAAGACGGAGATCGATAATCGCAAAGATGAAAATACCGATCAAAAACACGATCGTCAACCGCTTGCGCACGGTAACGTACGACACGCGCATATGGCGGAACCTCCTTCGTGATGGGCTCGTTCCACTATATGCTTGTACGCCCCGTTATAGAACGGCAAAAATCATTCGTGCGGCTCGTCGTCTTTCCGCTCAGCCGCCTCTTTTTCTTTCCTCGCCGCTGTTTCTTCCCATTGGCGCGGCGGGGCCAACTCGACAATCAAATAATCCCCTTTGCGCACTTCCGCTCCCGGGCGAATGTTTTGGCTGACAACATAACCGGTTCCTTTCGTGCTCGGCCGCAGCCCGAGCACGTTGGCCACTTTCATGGCATCCCGCAGCGAAAAGCCGCGCAAATCAGGCATCGTTGCCGCTCCGTCCGTTTTCAGCACGACCCGCTCTCCCGGAAGAACGCGCTCCCCACCGCTCGGAAGCTGCTGTTCGACATATTTGCCGCTGCCGATGACGACCGGCACATATCCTTTTTCTTTCAGCTGTTCCGCCGCCGCGACGGCCGTCTGGCCGATCAACGAGTCAAGCGCGCGCCGCTCCGTTGTCTTCGTTTCCGGTCGTTTCTCCTCTACCGGCTCGATATGCAAATATTGCAGACTGCTTTTCATTACCGTCGTAAAAATTTGCGACACCGGCGCCGCCCCGGTTTCGGTGACATCGAGCTGCGGCTGCTGGACGGCCACGTACATCACGAGCCGCGGATCATCAGCTGGCGCCATGCCTAAAAACGAGAAAATATAGTTTTCCCGGCCGGTCAAGTAGCCGCCGGCGGCCGACGGAATTTGCGCCGTCCCTGTTTTGCCGGCGACACGGTAGCCATCAATTTGGTACGGGCGGCCGGTGCCGTGTTCCGAGGTGACGACCGTCTCTAAAATATCGCGCACTTTGCGCGCCGTTTCCGCCGTGATCGGTTCACCGGCTACGGTCGGCTCATGATCAAGAACGACTTTGCCGCTGTCTGGATCGACGACTTTTTCAATGACGTACGGCTTCATCATTTTCCCATCGTTCGCGATCGCTGTTGCCGCTTGAATTTGCTGAATTGGCGTCACCGACGTCCCTTGGCCAAAACCGGTCGTAATCCGTTCGATCGGATATCGGTAGCGGATTTGCCCGACCGCTTCGTTCGGCAAGTCGATGCCGGTTTTCTGGTCGAAACGGAAACGGTGCAAATATTGCAAAAACCGATCTTCGCCGAGCTTTTCTTTCACTAAAATGGAAAAGGCGACGTTCGATGAACGCTGCATCCCTTCTTGAAACGTAATCGTCCCCCAACCGACATCGTTATGGTCGCGAATGATGTTTGGCCCGACCTTGTACGACCCGGAGCGGTACGTTTCCTTGCCGTTATATACTCCTTCATTAATGGCCGCAGCGAGCGTAAACACTTTCATCGTTGACCCCGGCTCGTACGGATAGGAAATGGCGTCATTCAAAAAGTTCGTAATGTCGCGCTTGTTCGGATCGAAACTTGGACGGGTCCCCATGGCTAAAATTTTTCCTGTTTTCGGATCAGCGACGATGGCGATCATTTTTTTCGGTTTGTACTGCTTCTCAACGCTGTTCATGGCGTCTTCTAAAAACGTTTGGATTTTTCCGTCGATCGTCAAATAGACGTTCGCTCCATTGTCCGGCTTAACGATCCGTTCTTTTGCCTCCGGCAGGCGAAAGCCGTTCACATCGCTGGTAAACGACACATAGCCGTCCGTTTCGTGCAAATAGCGATCAAGCCATTTTTCCACTCCCATTTTGCCCACTGTTTCATTTTCCTCGTTTTTCTGCGCATAACCGATCACGTGCGAAGCAAACGTGCCGTTCGGATAAAACCGGTTTGTATCGCGGATGAAAGCGATGCCCGGCAAGTCGAGCGCCTCAATTTTTTGCTTGAGTTCAAAGCTGATGTTGCGGCCGTAGGAGCCGAACTCGACTTGCTTCGCCTTTTTCGTTAAAATGCGCTCCATGTCCTCGACATCCATGCCAAGCAGCGGAGCAAGCTTTTTCGCCGTTTTTTCCGGATCGACGACATGGCGCGGCCGGTCCGGGTCGGTCGTCATCTCTGGATCCAAAATGGCCACGACCGTATACGACGGCACATCCTGCGCCAAAATGGTGCCGTTGCGGCCAAAAATCGTCCCGCGCTTCGCTTCGATCGTCCGCGTTTGTTTATGCTGCTGTTCGGCTTTCGCGGCCAGCACATGGCCGTCCGCTTTTCCGGTCCATTGCAGCTGGACAAAACGGGCAAAGAGCAGGAAAAAGAGCAGGCCGAAAACGATAAACAAAACTCCTGCCCCCCGATGGGTGTTGGCATGCTTTTTCATTTCCATCGTCCATCATTCCTGCACGACTTTTACATGGTTTTCGTTAAGCGACAGCCCGAGCTCCTTCGCCTTTTCCAAAATGCGTTCATATGCGCTCAATCGCTGCACTTCGACATACAGGTCATTATTTTCCTTTTTTTGTTCATCAATGGCCGTTTCCAACTTTTGCACTTCTTTATTCAGCTCGTAAATTTGCACTTGGCTTGAGATGAACTGAACCGCCACATAAAAGACAAACAGCAAAAACGAGACGATCAACAGCTTCTCAGCCAGCGTAAGACGAAAGCGCCGTTTTCGCTGCGGCTGCGGGCTCGGCGGCGCAGCCGGGCGCTTTTGCTCGCGCACTACTTTAACTGCCAAATCGTTCACAGCTTTCCCCTCCTGTTTCTCCACTCGTTCTTTTTCATCATCAGCGTCACCGTTTTTCGGCGATGCGAAGCTTTGCCGAACGGGCGCGGTTGTTTCGTTCCAGCTCCTCGGCAGAAGGAACGATCGGTTTTTTTGTAATGATTTTCAGCACGGGGCGGTAATCATCGGGGAGAACCGGAAGCCCCGGAGGCAATGGCGGGCTCTCGCTTGCTTTTTTAAACGTTTCTTTGCAAATGCGGTCTTCGAGCGAGTGAAACGTAATGACGCTCACACGGCCGCCTGGCGCTAACAGTTCAATCGCCTGTTCGAGCGCCTCGCGAAACGCTTCGAGTTCATCGTTGACGGCGATGCGGAGCGCTTGGAAAATGCGCTTGGCCGGATGTCCGCCGCTGCGGCGCGCCGGCGCCGGAATCGCCGCTTTGATCACCTCAACGAGCTCCCCGGTCGTTTCGATCGGCCTTTCACGGCGCACCTCCTCAATTTTGCGCGCCACCTGCTTTGAAAACTTTTCCTCGCCGTAGCGAAAAAAAATGCGGACAAGATCCTCGTATGGCCAGCGGTTGACGATCTCCTCCGCCGTAAGCCGCTGCTTGCGGTCCATCCGCATGTCAAGCGGCGCATCATGCTGATAGCTGAAGCCGCGCTCCGGCTCGTCGAGCTGCGGCGAAGAAACGCCTAAATCAAACAATATACCGTCAACAGTATCGATGCCAAGGGCCAAAAGCTCCTCGCGCAAAAACCGGAAGTTCCGGTTTATCAACTGCACTTGTTCGCCGTAGCGGGCGAGCCGCTCGCGCGCGTGCAAAATGGCGGTCTCGTCCTGGTCAAAAGCAAACAGTTTCCCTTGTTTCGAGAGACGGGAGAGCAAATATTCGCTATGGCCGCCGCCGCCTAACGTGCAATCGACATAGACGCCGTCTGGACGGACGTTCAGCCCATCGACCGCTTCCTTTAACAACACGGTTGTATGTTGAAACACATGTCCACCACCTTTACTGCTTCCGAACGCACTTGCATCGGCCAGTGGCCGCTTCCTTATTATATCGCAAAGACGGACAAAATTTTAGCTTTTTTTGTAAAAAAGCGTCCCTTTTTGTTTATTTTTGTCGGATGCAACCGATAAAACCTATAATTGTAAAACCCCCCTTTACTTTTATTTCCATCCGTTTCGTGTTGTTTTGTTACTATTCATTTCAAGAAAAAAAAATCCTGCTCGAAACAGGATTTTTCTTTTCGACTTTTTCTTTGAAAAAGCCTTATATATATACAATTTTGTGCATTCCGTTTTCCGGATGGCGGATTGCCAAAAGTTTTTCTACAAAATCAAATCCGTAACGGTTCACGTAGTAAAACACGTTCCAAACCCGCTCTTGGGGCGCACCGTTTGGGCGCAGCGCCGTTTCCACACGCCAAAATTTCCGCTGCTCGGCCTCATGTTTGCGCAACAGCGCCCGCTCCAACGTTTGCTGAAGAAACTCGATTTGTGCCTGAATGAAGGCGGCATTTTTCGCCACCAATCCCTCTAATCCGCGGTCAATTTCCATGCCGAGCTCGCGCAGCGGCCGGTGCGCCGCTTCAATGCCGGCTTTCGCTTTGGCAAACGCCTCCGCCAGCGGGGCTTCGGCCGTTGCCTTGAGCCATTGCTGCTTGACCTCCTCAAGGCGCCCGGACAGTACATCATTCGCCTCAAGACCGATATCGGCGAGGTCGGTTTGCAGCGAACGGCTGACGATCGTCGCCTGCAAACGCGGCACCACCGGCGGCATTTCCATCCTAAACAGCGGGAACACCTCTTTCAACTCCGCCCAATAGGCGATCTCCCCAGGACCGGCAACAAAAGCGAGCGTCGGCAGCAAATATTCTTGCATAAGCGGACGGGTGACAACATTGTTGCTTAAACAGGCCGGCTTCGTTTCAGCGAGCTTGAGCAGCTGTTGCTTCGTCAAAATGACGCTCCCTGCTTTATTGCGAAACAGGCCGCTCTCCTCATCATAGTGCAAAAGAGAGCGTTCATGGCCATCGTAATAAAACAAGTTGGCCGCATCCGGCGCGATCTCAATGAGCGGTGCATATCCGAGCGCACGCAGCGCCTCTTGCTGAGACAGCACGGCTGACGTCACATCGCGATGGCGGTCAACGAGCGCGGCGAAGAAACAGCGCTCGAGCGGGCGCACCGCCGCATCGCCGGCGTTGAGGACGACTAGGCCGTCATCGGCAAACAAGCGCAGGACAATAGCGGCAAAAAAGTCGACAAACGTGCGGGAATCGTCCAAGCACGCCGCTAGAAATGAGAGCAGTTCATTCGTCACGTCCGTTTCCCCATATGTTTTGACGACGCGCTCAATCCACTCGTCAGCAAGCTGGCGATCGAGCGGGACATCGGCCGCCATCCTCCTTTCGTTCCGCCTGTGCGGGTACACCGCTTTTTTGACTTCGCCACCCTCGACGACGTATACATGGTCAACTTCACCGATGTCATGGTCTTCGCCGGCGATCCAAAACAGCGGCACAACCGGTACACCGAGTTTTTGCTCCTGCTCTTTGGCCAGCCGAATGATCGTAACGATTTTGTAAATCGTATAAAGCGGCCCGGTCAATAGCCCGGCTTGCTGCCCGCCGACGATGACAACGCTGTTTTCATCGCGCAGCTTGTCGATATTGCTCATCGTTGCCACGCTGGCCGAAAACCGGCGGTGATAGGCGTCTAAGTAATCAGCCAGCCCGCGGCGGTCATACGTCCTTCCTTGCAAGTGGGACAGCCGCCGGCGAAACGCCTCATCATCCGCCCGGGCATAGGCAAACCCTTTTTCAGCCGGGAATGCACCGGTTATGTAAGCAGCAGCCAGCTTCGTTGCCGCCGGCAGCGGAACCTCGCGAACTTCCATGACAAAAACTCCCTTTCCTATGTATTCTTTCATGAGTATAGCACGTTCGGTGCAAAGAGAGAAAAATCATTGCTCAAAGGTTGGCGGCGACGCGCGCCACCATGCCGTATGCGAGCAACCCGGCATAAAGGGAAGCAAAAATGAGAAAACTCGCCCGCCAAAATAGGCGGAACACCTCCGCCAAGCGAAAATCCCCCTTTTTCCTCCAATAACCGAGCGCGATAGCGGCGTGCAGCCCAAGCAAAAAGAGAAGGAGATGAATAAAATACGATTTTCCGAACAACACAGTCAACAAAAAATAGACCGCGGCGATGAAAAATGCGGTCGCAACGTTGACTGCGGCGTAAAACGCCGCCCGCTTCCGCCCGCCAAACAGACGCACTCCAAAATAGACGAGCAAAAATAGCAAGAGCGGCAGCGTCACAAATGTCGCCAGCACCGGTGCGAGCCAATCACCCATCCGCGTCCCCCCCCTTCCTTCCCTTTCAGCGCGCAAAAGACAAAACGGACGAGCGGCAGCGCCACACCGCGCGCTTCTCCTTGCTTGAGCACATAGCCTAAAATCGCATCGATTTCCGTCCGGCGCCCGTTCGCCACATCCATATACATCGACGAATAGTTGTCCGCCGTGTTTCGGCATATGTGGACAATGCGCTGCCACGCCTGCTCGGCGCTGTGAAGCGGCAGCACTTGCCGCACTTCATCAAACAGCTGCGCCATCATGTCCCGATACGGCGCCACCTCAAGGAGCGCCCCGTTTTTTACTTGCAATAGCGCTGTGAGCGGATTGATCACCGCGTTAACGACGAGCTTGTCGACAAGAACCCGCTCCCAATCATCCGCCCATTCGATCGGAAAATCATCGTCCCCGGCCAATTCGGCGGCCATAGCAGGCGACCCGTATAACGGTGCGAGCGTCAGCTTGCCCGCGCCTGTATGCGCCACCGTCCGGTCGTCAAGCTTCAGCGCGCCATGCTCCACAACGCCGACGACGATGTTTTTGTCGGCAAAAGCGGACAACGTCTCGAGATGGCCCATGCCGTTTTGCAAAAACACAAGCGTGCGGATGCGGCAAAACGAATCAAGTTGTGCGCAAACAGCCGCGAGATCATACTGTTTGACCGTCACGAACACGAGCGGCTCAACGAGCTCCGCTCCGGCAAACGGCCGCGCCCGAACCGCCGCGACCGCTGTTTTCCCATCTTTTTTCAGCGCAACACCGTGTCTGGCCAGCTGCTCTGCTTGGGACAAGCGTCTCGTATAAACGGTCACTTCGTGGCGCTGCCCGAGATAGGCGGCAAGCAGCAGCCCGACCGCCCCGCCGCCGATAATGCCAATGTTCACGCCCCTCCCCCCGCTTTCTCGCAAAGTCACGTTAGCCTTATTTTAGCAAATGTCCCCTCGATCCGTTAAGAAAAAAAGCCGGCTAAAAAGCCAGCTTTTATCCTTCACCGACGCCCTCGGCCGCCTGTTCCGCTTGGTTTTCCGCGCCCGCCACCATTTTCCGCGCCCGCTCCATAATGGCGAGCAGCGTTTTATACTCCTCTTGGACAGCCGCCAGCTGTTTTTGCAACGCTTCTTTTTCCAGCTGCAATTTTGTGACCATTTGCTGCAGCTGTTCCATATCGTTTTTTAATGCCCGATTCTCATCGGCTGTCCGCCGGGCGTCGCGCGCCTTTTGCCCTTCAGCTTGCAAAAAAGCCAGCACCTCCGGCCATGACAGCTTGCTCTCAACCGCCGCTTCCATTTCCGTTTGCCCCCCGCCTTCTTTTCCGGTTGCCGTCTCTTTTTTTCGCGTTTTCCGCTCCTGTTTTGCCTGTTCGATCTCCTCTTTATACTGCTTACGGACATACGAGTTCCAGCGAAATCCGCACGCCGCGGCCGTCCGCGACAAGCGCCGCCCTACTTCAGCAAACGCTTCTAGCTGGGTGCCGCCTTCGCGAATATACTGGAGCACGACGTCGGCCAACAGTTCATCCTCTTCTTTCGTCCATGCGTCCTGGCGTACTCCTGTCATCCCCTTCCCCTCCTTATCGCCGCTTTGTCATTATATGTATGCGGCTAATAGAAACGGTAGAAGGAAAAAATTACTTCTTGCGTAAAAAAGGACGCAGTGCCTGTTCATGCTCCGCCGATCCCCAAAGCCCGGCACACCGATCGATCTCGGCGAAAAACTGTTCGCGAAACCAAGCTGTTCGCCATTTTTCGCACGATACAGCCTTATAGGCTTGCAAGACAGTGAGCGATCGTGCCGCATAAGGGGCAAGCTGCGCCTGCCATTGTTCGCGCCAACGATCAGCCGGCAGAACGGCATCGGCCCAGCCGCACGCCGCCATCGCCTCAGCCGTCATCGGCTCGGCGCGCAACAACAAGTCGAGCGCCCGCGCGTATGGAAGCTTTTCCAACAGCATGGACGCGCCGCCCCAGCCGGTCGTAATGCCGAGCTGGCCTTGAACAAACCCAATCCGGCTTCCCTCCTTGACAAAGCGGAAATCACAGGCGGTCGCGAGCTCGCAGCTCCCTCCCATTGCCGTTCCGTTGACGAGCGCTGCTGTCGGTTTTGGAAACGTCAATAGTTTGTACAGCAGCTCCCCCATGCGCGTAAGCATTTGTTTTGCCTCCGCGCCGCGCAAATGTCCGAACTCGCTTAAATCGCCGCCCGAACAAAACGCCTCGCCGCCGGCGCCCGTAATGGCGAACACTTTTACGCCGTCATCAGCCGCCGCCTGCTCGATTGCCTGTTCAAGGGCATGCATAACGGCAAAATTGATCGCGTTGCGCTTTTCCGGGCGGCAAATCGTAAACAGCGCGACGCCGTTATGATGTTCCACCATCGCTTCCATGCCATGTCTCCCCTTTCGTATGATAAATTGGGCATGGATGCACCATTTTCCTGCCCCGCGGCGAAAAAACGAATCCGCGGACAAACAGCGTTGATTTTCCCCAACCAGTGAACTACCCCCACTTAATTTTCTAGCGAAAATTTGAAGTGGGGGCTTCCAAAGAAGTTTGACTGCTTCAAGCAATCCTTATTCTTTGAGGCGTGTCCACTTCGCCGCTAGAGCATAAGACACTCAGGTCTACAGCTTTACTTTTCTTTAAGATGTTTAATGCGCCATTGACATCAGCATTAATTAGTTTGCCAGACTTTGTTCGATACAAGCCGCGCTTAATACGTTTGCCGCTGAACTTATATTCTTTTGGATTGTCGGCATTATATTCAGGAATCTCATCGCCGTCAAAAAAGCTGGCTTGAGACGTATATGATTCTTCCTGTTTCAAGAATTCAATGCCGTAAAATTCACAAAGATATTCTAGTTTTTCTTTTATGTTACCGAGAGGAATATTGACAAAGTTTTGATTTGTCTTTTTTCCTAGATTAATATTGCGTTGCCATGTTTCCGCATAGCCAATGACAAGTTTGCCAATTTGATTTTCAATACAGTAGTTAATGATGTAACGGCAAGTCTTGTTGATATAATCATTCACTTTATTATTGCGATTCATAGCAAGCAACGCCTGTTTACGAGTGGTGCCTTTGATTTTTTGCTTATCTTTTATGCTTTGAAGTCTGGCATTTTCTTTGTTAAACCATTGATTTATACTTTTTAATCTCCGCCCATCAATGATGAATGATCTGCCGTCTGATGTGACACAAGTGGCAAGATTGTTTAATCCTAAATCAATGGCCAGTGCTTTTTGGTCATTTAATTCTCTTTGATCTTCAGGCATTTCATATTTGTACTGAATCTCAAAGAACCTGGCATGATGCTTAGGAATGATTTCAATCTGCTTAATCTTTTTGTCCAGCAACACAGGCGGAATCGTTATCGTGATAGGCTTGTGAGTCTTTTTAAATAGGCGAGAATACGGTATCGTGAATTTGTTGCCGTCTATACGAATCTGGCCAATGATCAGTGAATGAAAGCCATCTTTTTTAAGATATTTTGGAATACTGATAGCCTTGTGGTCATATTTTCCTTGTTTGGCAAGACTGATCAAACCAAAGAAAGATTTAAAGGCTTCATTGACCTTTTTTAAAATTTGCTGTGCCATGTTGCTGTTTAACAGCTTATAGTTTTCGTTAGTTTTTGCAAGATGATCGTTTTTCTCATAATTAAGAAATTCCTTGTGTTCAAAATAGTATTGTCTGACATTGTACAATCCGACGTTGTACATGTTCTTGGCAATATGGCACAGTTCTCGAAGAGTCAAGTATTCTTCTTTGGTCAAACCATTTAGCTGTTGTTTGATACAAAAATACATTTTTTCACCTCCCATCTAACTATATGATACTATATTTTACTGAATCTATCCTATTTTCAACAAAATATAGTTAAGGCGATTCATCTCCCACTTACTCCGCTTCGCTTCGTTGAAGTGGGAGTCTTCTCGCCTAATTAAGATAAAAAAGGCTGTCCTAGTTTCGGACAGCCTGTCGCGCGATGCCGGCGATTATTTGTTGACGACATCTTTTCCTTTGTATGTTCCGCATGCTTTGCAGACGCGGTGCGCCAACTTCCATTCGCCGCAGTTCGGGCATTGCACCATGCCTGGCACTTGCAGTTTAAAGTGTGTACGGCGCAGTCTTTTTCTCGTTTTCGATGTTCTTCTAAAAGGTACTGCCATCGTTCCCACCTCCTTGTCCGGCACATTCAGCTTATCGATGCCGGCAGGCGGACGGCCGCTTGTGTTGGACTTCCGCCTGCCGGCAAACAAGGCAGCTGCCGGACGGTGCGCATTTCATCGGCGCCATCGACCGGCAACGCCGGTAAATGTCATTCCTCGTTTTTCTCTTCAAAAAACTTGGCCAACCCTGCTAGACGAGGATCGACTTTGCTCGCCGCTCGCTGTTCCATCGCCTTCTCCCATTGCTCTTCCGAGAGGACGTCCCATCCTTCTCCGTGCTGCGGCGCCCCGTCGGCGGCCGGATTGTCAGCAATGAGCTGCAGCGGGATTTCTAGCAAAATAAGTTCGCGAATAATCGGATTCAGATCAATCGTTTCCCCGGTTACGACATGAGTATCCTCGTCCGTTTCGACAAAGTCGCCGCCGTCAGCAAAAAACGTCTCCGTCGTCTCGATGGAAAACGGATACGCCACATCGACGAGCGTCCGAGAACAAGGCAACACCATCGTCCCCGACAACGTCAAATGAAACGTAAACTTTGTCGAACCGACGTCCGCTTTTCCTTGGACGCGAACCGGTGAAATATCACGGATCAACGTGTCGATTTGCTTTAAATCAGACACATCGACCGTCTCATCAATCGCCATTTCTTTATGCTGGAAACGGCGAAGCTGTTGAACCGTCCATTTCATATGATCACCTCAAGGCAACGAATAAAATTATACGTTCCGTTTTTATTTTTGTCAATGTTTTTTCTTTACAACCGTTGTCCCTTTCGGAAAAGAGAAATGAGGCAGGAGGAAAGGCATACTCCCATCATTGCCAAATTTCGCTGCCGGCATGCACGCTTTCGTCTCGCGGCAACTGCGCAAAAGTCGACACCGCTCCACCTGCCTGCCGGCGGCGCTTTTATCTCTTTGGCAGGCCCCATCCTTATACCCGCAGTTGACCTCCGCTGCCGCTTATTCCATACTAGATGACATACAGGAGGTGTAGCCATTGACAAACGATCGTTTTGGCATCGGGCGACATGAATTCCGTTCGGGAGGGCGGCTATGAAAGCCGTCGGCGTCATCGTTGAATACAATCCGTTTCATAACGGCCATTGGCATCATCTGCAAGAGACAAAAAAAAACGACGGAGGCAGACTGCATCATTGCCGTCATGAGCGGAAATTTCCTGCAGCGCGGCGAACCGGCCATCGTTTCGAAATGGGCGCGGGCGAAAATGGCGCTGGCGGCAGGCGTTGATCTCGTCATCGAGCTGCCGTACGCGTTCGCTGTTCAAGCGGCGGAGCAGTTTGCATATGGAGCGGTGCAGCTGCTTGATGCCCTCGGCTGTCAGGAGCTTTGCTTCGGCAGCGAATCAGGAGACATTACCGCCTTTTTGGCTGCCGCGGAAACATTGTTTCAACAAAAAGGAAAGTTTGACGTCCTCGTCCGCGCCGGGCTTGCGCGCGGGCAAAGTTTCCCGAAAGCGAACGCTGAAGCGTGGCGGCAGCTCGGTTCCGCCCCGCTCGACTTATCCAAACCGAACAACGTGCTCGGCTTTGCGTACGTGAAAGCGATTCAGCAACATAAGCTGGCGATCGTACCGCGCACCATCCCGCGTCTAGCGGCCGGGTATCATGACGAATCGTTTTCCCATCCGTCCATCGCCAGCGCGACAAGCTTGCGGAAAGCGCTTGGGAAAACCGGACAGCTGGAACAAATCGCCGCGTACATCCCGCCTGCCACCGCCGAACAGCTGCGGCGATATCGAGAGACGTACGGGCGCTGGCACAATTGGGAGGCGTATTTTCCGTTGCTGAAATATCGGCTGCTGACGGCCACTGAAGGGGAACTGCGCCGCATTGCCGGAGTTGAGGAAGGCATCGAATATCGGCTGAAGCAAAAAATTGCCGGCGCCGAAACGTTCGCCGCCTTCATCGCCGCAACGAAGACAAAACGGTACACATGGACGAGGCTTCAACGCCTATGCGTGCATGTGCTGACGAATTTCACGAAGGAGGAACAAAATCAGGCGTCCACTCCGACGTACATCCGGCTGCTCGGCATGAACGACACCGGCCGCCGCTACTTGCAGCAGGTGAAAAAGAAGCTGATGCTGCCGCTCGCCGCCAAAGCGGCCAAACTGAACGGCGACCCGCTGTACGAGCAGGAAAAAAAGGCGACAGCCGTCTATGCTGCCGCCTTCCCTGAGCCGTTGTACAGCGCCGCGCTGAAGGAAGAATACGCGACGGCGCCCATTTACGCCTCCGGCATGGAACGCAAATAGCGGATCGCCTCGTCAAACGTATCGACCGGGACGATTTTCATCTTCGTCCCGATTTTTTTGGCCGTCCGGACCGCCTCCCGGTAGTTCGATGATGGTGCACCGTGTTCGTTCGGAGCGAAGAACACATCCGCCCCTTCGCGGTCGGCCGCTACCACTTTTTGCGAAATGCCGCCGATCGGGCCGACCTCCCCGTGAATGTCAATCGTTCCGGTGCCGGCGATTTTCCGTCCTTTTGCAATATCCTCATCGACGAGCTGATTGTAAATTTCAAGCGAAAACATGAGTCCGGCCGACGGGCCGCCGATTTGTTCCGAATCGACGTCCACCGGCGGGTCGGTGCGAACGTCATAATCCGTCATCAACGTCACGCCAAGGCCGACCTGATTCGGATGGTTCGGAAACGGCTTCAACACAAGCTCCGCTTCATGCTGCTCCTTGCCGCGGACAAACGTGACACGGACACGATCACCGGCCTTTTTTCCCCGAACGTAGTTCACCATTTGTTCGAGCGTGTTGAGCGGCCGGCCGTCGATCGCGGCAATGCGGTCGCCGGCTTCGAGGCGCCCGGCTGCCGGCATATCAGGAAGGACGCTCATCACGTACACGCCTTTCGCCTCATACGTGGCCGGCTTTCCAGCGTGCCGGTAGGCCACGACGATCGCCGCCTCTTTCGACTGTTCCATCAGCTGAAGCTGGCGCATCGTATATTCTTTATCGCTCTCCCCTTCCCGCTTGATCTCCTCGACTGGGTGCAGCTCATAAAACGGGCGGATATGGGCGAGCAAATACGCGACAACATTCGCCCGCCCCATGCGGACCGTCGTCAGCATGAACGTTCCCGCATCGCGGTCGCCGTGTTCGACATGAACGAGCGGCTTTAAATTTTGCGCGCTTCCCGGCATCGTCACATAATACGGCAGTTTCATAAAAATCAGCAAAAAAGCGAGGACGATCCCAAAGAAAAATGCTGCGATGTACGTCCGTTTTTTCATTCGTGCCCTGGCTCCTTCCACTGTTCAATCGCTTGGCGGATCGCTCCGATCTGTCTCCGCGCTTCTTCCTCGCCGCGGGCGATGATTTCCTCAACATCGGTAAACGCCCGCGAGCTGTACCGCTCAACACGCGGCCGGATCATCACATCCGAGGCGAGCTGGCGGTAAGCGACGAGCTCGGCTTGCAAAATATCGAGGCTCTGCCAGATGACATCGACAATCGATGCAATTTCCGCCTCCGTGTTAAGCGGGGCGACATCGACGGCGATGACGATATCCGCTCCCATCGACCTTGCGACCGACACCGGCACCCGGTCGACGACGCCGCCGTCGACAAGCAGCCGTCCGTCTATCTCGGCCGGCACAAAAATGCCGGGAATTGAGATGCTCGCCCGCACCGCCTGGGCTGCTTCTCCTTGCCGGAATACGACTTTTTCCCCCGTCTGCAAATCGGCGGCGACAACCGCGACCGGCGGAGAAAGCTCCTCGATTTGCTTCCCTTTCGTCAACAACCGGATGAACTCGGCGATGCGCTCGCCGGCGATCAATCCCATTTTCGGCACCGTCCAGTCGAGAAAATCGTTGCGCCGGAACGATTTGGCAAGCCGGTAGAGCCGGTTGAGTCCGTGGCCGCTCGCATAAAGGACGGCGATCAGCGCCCCGATGCTGCTGCCGGCCAAGCAGGACACCGGAATGTCTTCTTCCTCCAATACTTTCAATACGCCAAGATGGGCAAATCCGCGCGCCCCTCCCGAGCCGAGCGCCAATCCGACTTTCGGCGGCACGATCCTTCCCCCTTTCGCTGCGGCGCTCCCCGCTTTCATCTTATGGTCTAAAACGCCCCCCTATGCTCGTATATTAGGTTATATGAGGTTGTACCGCGCGAAGCCGCGCAGCGAGAAAAGGGGGGGGAACATTGAAACGAAACTGGGGAACGAAACTAAAAACGGCACTGCTCGCTTCCGCCGTCACCTTATTCGCGTTTTCGCTCATTTGCTACCCAAAGCAGTCGCTTGAGGCGTCCATTCGCGGGTTAAATATGTGGTGGGAAGTCGTCTTTCCGTCGCTCTTGCCATTTTTCATCGTCTCGGAGCTGCTGATTAGCTTTGGCGTCGTCAACTTTCTCGGCGTCCTGCTCGAACCGCTGATGCGCCCGTTGTTTCGTGTCCCGGGCGTCGGCGGGTTTGCCTGGGCGATGGGAATGGCGTCCGGCTACCCGTCCGGAGCCAAGCTGACCGCCCGCCTGTACCAGGAAAAGCAACTGTCTACCATTGAGGCTGAGCGGCTTGCTTCCTTCACCAATTCATCGAACCCGCTGTTCATTTTTGGCGCGGTCTCGGCCGGATTTTTCAACAACCCGCATCTCGGTCTTGTACTGGCCGTTTCTCATTATTTAGGGAACATTAGCGTCGGATTGATCATGCGGTTTCACGGCATCCGGAAAGAAAAGGGGCGGCCAAAGCGAAGCCCCCGGCCGTTTTCATTTCCGTACGCGCTGCGCACGTTGCACAAAACGCGGTTGAAAAACGAACAGCCGCTTGGCAAGCTGCTCGGCGACGCTGTCCGCTCTTCCGTCCAAACGCTGCTAATGATCGGCGGTTTCATTATTCTCTTTTCTGTCGTCAACAAACTGCTGTACATGATGCACTTGACTGAACAGCTCGCTCCGTTGCTGCGCCAGCTGCTTCGCCTCACCCAGCTGCCGGAGCAGCTTGACATCCCGGTGTTTTCCGGCTTGTTTGAAATTACACTCGGCAGTCAAATGATCAGCCAAACAGAGGAAGCCATGCTGCTTGAAAAGGCGGTGGCGACAAGCTTCATCCTCGCTTTCGGCGGATTTTCCGTTCAAGCGCAAGTGGCCAGCATCCTTGCCGAGGCCAACATTCGCTTTCAGCCGTTTTTCGTCGCCCGTCTGATGCATGGAGTGTTCGCGGCTTCATTTACATACTTGCTTTGGAAGCCGTTGTATGTACGGACAGCCACCGGAGAGCCGGGCAGCATTCCGGCGTTTCTTCCCGCCGTCCCGGGCGGCGCTTGGGACGAAGGCTGGCGGCTGCTGCAGCAATATGGACCGCTCGTGACGCTTCTCTTTCTTTGCCTTTATATATGGCTGACCGCCAAAGCGGCCAATGGAACCCGCGGGCGCTTGTAACCGTTAGGCGCCCGGCCTTCGGGCTCATCCAGCGAGTAAAGCTGCACGGTCCTCGTTCCGTTGTCAGTCGGCTTCATCTGCTCATCAATATGCGTCCAGCTTCAAAGCCGCGCTTCAGCTGCCAACTGGAGAGTGTCCTCCCCTTGGCTGTCAGTCGGCGGCTGCGGACGCAAATTTCCGCTTTAACGCCGCTTCCACGACCGGGGGGACGAGCTCGGAAATGTCGCCATTATATTTCGCCACTTCCTTGACGATGCTCGAGCTTAAAAACGCATACTGGCTGTTTGTCATCATAAAAAACGTTTCGATGTTCTCATCGAGGACGCGGTTCATCGACGTAATTTGCATTTCGTACTCAAAATCGGACACCGCCCGCAAGCCGCGCAAAATGGCGTTCGCCTTTTTGCTGCGGGCATAATCGACAAGCAGGCCGTGGAACGATTCAACATGAACATTTTCGAGCGTCCGCGTCACCTCGCGCAGCAACTCCATCCGCTCCTCGACGGTAAACAGCGGCTTTTTCGACGAATTATTTAACACCGCCACATAAACTTGGTCAAACACTTTCGCTCCCCGCTTAATAATATCCAAATGCCCATACGTCACAGGGTCAAAGCTCCCCGGGCAAACGGCAATGCTCGCCATCGCTTTCGTCCCCTTTCTGTTCGTCTATCCGGCGATAAATGGTGATGCCGGTAATGCCATACGTTTCGCGTTTCCATTGCCTCAAGTTGCCGACTTCTTCCGGCAGCTCGGCCCCGGCGGGATGTTCGGCGACGACAACGCCGTCCGCCTCTAGCAGGTCACGCTCGGCGATCAACGATAAAAGCGTCGGCCATTTTTTCTCCTTGTACGGCGGATCGAGAAAAATGGCAGAGAAGCGCAAGCCGCGTTTCGCAACCGCCTTTAAGGCCCGCTCGGCATCATTGCGGTAAATTTCCGCCCGTTTCTCAAGCCCGCAGGCGGCAACGTTTTTTCGGACCGTTTGCACCGCCTTCGCATCGTGATCAACAAAAACGACACGCTCGAGCCCGCGGCTGAGCGCTTCAATGCCTAAACCACCGCTGCCGGCGAACAAGTCAAGGCCGATGCCGCCCGCAAAATACGGCCCGATCATATTGAAGATCGCCTCTTTGACTTTATCGGTCGTCGGACGCGTCGACACCCCTGGAACCGCTTGCAGATGCCGGCCTTTGCACATTCCGGAAATGACTCTCATCGCGTTTCACCTGATTCGTCGTTTTCACCGTAATCTTACCATAAAGTCGTCCATCGTCAAACCGAAGAATTTTTTATCAGCGCATGTATAGAAATCGGCAAACCGTCCATAATGAGTAATGGCAACATCGTTAATGGCGTTGTTGCCAATGACGGAGAAGACTTACGTTTCCCCATAAGTTCTTCCTCCGGTTTCTCCTCTCCCTTTTCTTTTTTCTTTCCGTTCCTTGTTCCGCTCCACGCGGAGGCAAGGAACTGGAAAGGACCTTGCGGATCATTTGAACCGCAAGGTTTTTTTTTGATTGCAATTTTGGCAGATGACCGGTAAAGTTAAGGATGGACGATGATTGCAAGGGGGACCATACATGATCCAACGTTTTATCGAACTTGGTGAAGGCTACTCCGATATATATGAATTGATCGAGCTGGCGCGGGCCAATCGTCATCGCTTATCCGGCTTCTTTGCTTTCCATACGGTGAAAAAAGACCGGCCCGTCGTCTCCTTGGCTGTTGTTCTTCATCCAACCGACCCGGGTGACTTTCAGCCGCTTTATATTTGCCGCGAAGGTATTCCCGATCCGTCCGTCAAGCCGAACAAACGGTACGAACTGTTCGCGGAAACCGCAAAAGAGCTTAACACAACCGTCATCCACCTCAATGTCAAGCCATCGACAATGTTCGCTGATCTTGACCTATACTATCAACACTTAATCGGCATTATGCGGATGAACCGCTTTATTCCGCCGCTTCAATAGCGAGAAAAGAGCAGGCCCTGCGGCTGATGCCAGACGGGGTCTGCTCTTTTCTTTCATCCAAGCGGATACGGGGAGTCTTTTTCCTTCTCCCCTTTCGGTTCAAATTCCAGCCTTAAAAACGGTCGGTACGACGGCTCGACCCGCTTGACAAACGGCAGTGCGGCAAGCTTTTTCATCATATGGTCAACTTGTTCCATATCGCAGTAAAGAACCGCATACTTCAGCCGCTTGGAAATGTAATGAATGTTGCCAAACTTGCGCAGCTGTTTTCCGTATTTCAGTGAATGAAGCCAAACGATAATCCCTTGCCGTTTTGGAAACATAGTCCCTTCCCCTTTTTTTCTATGTGCGGCAGCCGCAGCCTCCGCCGCTCCCGCAACCACCGGAACAGCCAGCCGACAAAAAATATGGATTCCCGGTGGGCACTTTCACGTGTTCCGATACGGCCTTGCCGATCAGCACGCTAATGTCGTCAAGCAGCTGCTGCAGCGCCCTTTCCGCCTCTTTAAAGGCGGCGACCGTTTCATGCAAGTCAAGCTCCCGTTTCGCTTCGCGCACTTCTTTCATCACGTCGCGGTAATCGGGATGGTATTTGCCGAAGCGCTGCACTTCCTCGTACCGTTCCTTCAACTTGACAAAGCGGGCGATCAGCTGCTGGGCGCGGCGGTCTTGCTTGAGCCGCCAAAACGCGCGGCGATAGTCGTCCGCTACGTCTGATTCTACAACCATGTTCGCTAATGCTTCTGCTTTATCCAAAATCTCGATGCGCTCGAGAGTAGCAATCCTCACAAATATGGCACCTCCATCATTCATCATATCATGAATGACGGAAAAATGGAAAGAGAAGAGATGAGACGAGGAAAGCATAAAAAAAGGATATCCGAAAGCCGGAAAGACTTTATCGGATAGCCTTTTTAGCGAACTGCCGATCCCGCAGTGCCACCTTGCCTTATGCCAGCGCGCTGGCGCGGATATTCGAGCGCCTTGTATATGTTTAGTGGACAGCAGACTGCACAGGCCTCTTTATGGAATCTCGACGTCAAACTCATGTGCCATGCCAGTCATCTTTCCATCGTTATAGGCGAGCTCAAGGCGAATGACATGCTTTCCGCTTGGCAGACCGCGCACGACAAAGGCGGCTGTATACACTTCCGTCATCTTTTGCCCGTTGATATACACGTTGATGTGCCCGCCGCCGTTCCCTTTGCGAAACGGAAATTGAGCGGCAAAACACTCAATGAAGACGTCGTTCCCTTTCACCTCATGCTTTACTTCGAGCAGCCCGGCTGCCGATGATGCATGGGGGGCAGCTGCCGTTGCGTCCGTCCGGCCGATCGCAGGCGTCAATAACAGTATAGCGCATCCGAGCCATACAATCCATCTCAGCAAAGACATCACTCCCTTTCAAGGCTAGTCTTTGCCGTTTGCCGTCAAATTAATCGCGCAACGCTTTAAACATTTGCCACATGAGCGAGGCCATTTGTAGCGATTGAGCCATTTTTTCTACCTTATCGGGGATTGTTTGCTCATAATGGCGCAAGGCGGCCAACTGAAACGCCGACAGCTCATGCGGGCGGCGGGCAAGCAGCCGATACCAGCGCGGCTGTTCGCGCAAAAACGCACGCAACATCGGGTTTGCCTGCACATATTGCCATACGTCCTTTCTCATCGCCACCACCCTTTAGTCTTTGCGGAACGAAAACGGGTGCTCCTCTTTGTTTGGACGCTGCAAGCCGGCCCCTTGAAATTCAGACAGAATGCGTTGAATCGCGGTGATCGCCTGTTGGACGTTCGCCAAATGTTTTTGCACTTCTGCCGCATCAAGCTGCCCGAGCATTGCAGCCAGCTTATCAAGCCATTTGTTTGTTCCTTTTTCTTCCTCTTTCTTCTTACCGCTTGCTTCGCGATACGGGTCCCATATTTCATCGTCTTCCCCGAACAAATACCAATCCTCGTACACTTGCTTCCACGTCTTTTTGCCGCTGCGCACCTCTTGGATGATTTTCGGGTGTTTTTTTACAAACTGTTTGAACTGTTCAACCGAAGGATGCAGAGGCTTGGCCATGGCGGTTCTCATCCCTTTCATCCACTCATGCCTATCTGCCATATCATATCGCGCCCAGCAAGCGAAGGTGCGCCCAATTTTTACAGCGGGGTAAAGAAGTTTTGCGTGTAATAATCGTCATAGACGCCAACACCAAGGTGAGTGAATTCCTCATTTAGCATAATTTTCCGATGCTTCTCACTGTTGAGCCATCCAGCGGTCGCCTCTACACCATCCACCTGGTGGGCAGCGATATTTTCCCCGGCCAATTGGAAAGAAACGTTCAACGCGCCGAGCCGTTTGGACAAATCGCCGTATTGCGGCGACTCGTGGGAGAAAAACCGATGGTCATGCATATCCCGGCTATGCTTGGCGGCGGCGGCGGCCGCTTTGCTATCCCAAATAAGAGGGGGGAGGCCATGACGGCGGCGGATCAAATTCGTCCAGTCAAAAATTTGTTTCGCATTGGCTGCATCAACGTTTCGTTGCTCTTCTTCCGACAAAGGGGCGGCCGCGGGCAGGCGGCCGCGGTAAACAAGCTCGTACGGCCGCAACTTAACGAACGTTTCCGCGTCCATCAGGCGAACGGCCGCCACGCTTCCGGTAAACCGGTCGATGTACAGCTGAGCATACGCATCGCCGACTTTGACGACCGGCCTTGACGAGTAGTCTTGTTCAGACAGTTCAAACCGGTATGTTCCGCTGCTTAGCTTAATTTCAACGTTCGATAAGACCGGCATTGTTTGGAAAATCGTCTGCAGGCGCTGACCGACCGCAAACGGCTCGACGTTCACCTTTTCTCCGCCGACCAAAGCGGTGACAACCTTGCCGCGAAGCACGCCGATTTGCACGTACGATTCAGGACGGCGGCTGTACACCCACCAATCATAACCATAGGCGGATGGGTCGATCCGATCTGGCGCACCGAGCTGTTTTTCCGCTTCTTGCGCCGGTTGGCCGATCAAGGCGACGATGCCAGCGGTCGCCTTTGGCTCTTTCAGCAAGTAGCCATCTGTCTTCGGTTGCTCCGGAGGGCTTGGCGGCGGCGGGCTCGGTGCGAAGTAATAAAACCCAATCATGAATAACAAAAAAAGGAAGAACCATTTCACGCAGCAACTCCCGCTTTCTACACAATATCCTTACTGCCATTATAGCCGTTTTTCAAAGACAAAAAAAAGAGGACGCCCAAAAAGAGCGTCTTATCCGGTGAAAAGAAGGCACGTCTTGTCCGTTTGGTTAATGGACGGTATGTTGTTCGGAAATCTCGCTCAGCGCACGGCCGGCGCTTTCGTCGGAATAGCGGTTCGTCGCCAAATCACCGAGCGCCACAATGCCGACTAAACGGCCATTTTCAACAACTGGAAGGCGGCGAATTTGATGGCGCGCCATCACGTCTGCCGCCTTTTGCAACGAATCGTCCGGAGACAGCGTCACAAGATCGCGGCTCATTACTTCCGTCACTGCCGTCGAGCCGGGGTGCTTTTCCGCCATACCGCGCACGACTAAATCGCGATCTGTAATCATCCCAACAAGACGGCCATCATCGACGATCGGAATGGCGCCAACATTAAATTCACGCATTTTCACCGCCACTTCGTAAATGTTGTCGAGCGGAGTGCAATATTGCACATCGGTGGACATGACGTCCCGTACTGTTTGCATGGCCCGTCTCTCCTTTCTGTTTGTTATTGTGCGCGCCGTAGCGAGAAAAATACACGCAAAACGGAAACAATGGGAAACAATTCGTTGAAAAGCAAACCGTTTTCGTACTATTATAAATGAGGGGATAATTTCCGTTTTCGCGCTTTCCATACTGCGTTGTTAGGAGGAAGAAAGATGAAATTTGAAAATAGCGGACTGGAAAATCAGACGGTTAAACTGTCCCGCCTTGATGACATGATGGAGCGGCTCGGTTTTGTGCGCGCGGCGCAATGGGATTATGAACGAGTCACGTACGACCGGAAATACGTTATTAAGGAAGGGACATACTATTTGCGCGTTCAAGGGTACGCGGTCGAGGGAGATGTCGATTCGCGTTATGCCCTCATCAAGCTGCTCACGCCGATTTTAGGGAAACATTATTACCCGCATGGCGTCGAATACGGCGAGGGCGAGCATTTTCCATCTTCTCTTGTCAGCCAGTGCCAAAAAGTATTATCACAAATCAAAAGCGAACTCGAGAACATCAAAGAATAATGAAAAAACGCATGAGAGCTCGTTTCTCATGCGTTTTTTACGGCATGACAAGCCGCTTGACCATGACATCGATGGCCTCAGCCGCATACGGCGTCATAGCGGCAATCTCCTCGGCAATTTGCTGCTGCAGCCCGCGGCAAACAGCGAGCACCGGCGCCCCATACCGGATCGACAGCTTCACGGTGATGCGGCATCGGCCGTTTTGGGAGACAACTACAAACACATCGCAGTCATCGAGCACAACCTCTTCCCACTCACGCACACACATCATGACAACCGTCAGCAGCGTCGCTTCCACAGCGCTTCGCTTCCGGTATCGGAACGTATTCACCGCACACTCCCCCGCTCTGCATTCTCTGCTTATGTTATGCTATGCAGCGCCGGCGGCCGATGCTACCCGATTGGCTAAAAACCGAATACTGCTTTAATGAGCGAGGTCGTCTGTCCCCCCGGGTAAAGCACGTAAAGCAAGCAATATACAACAACCCCAGTTGAGGCGCTGCCAAACCAAATGATGCTTGTCACCGGACCGAGACGGCGGTGGCGGGCTCGCTGATCTTTTAATCCGGTCCAAAGCGTTACGAGACCAAACACCGCCCCCACCGTCGCTAAAACAATATGGAAAATGAGGAATGCTGTATAATACAACTTGATGTCCTCCGGTCCGCCAAAACTTGTGTTGCCGATAAACAACGTCCGCGACATATAAATGACAAAAAACAAAAGCGCAAAAGCGGCAGCGGTCAACATCACCTTTTTATGCGCTTCGATCCGCCTGCGGCTGATCAAGTACCAGCCGTAGGCGACAAGCAAAGCACTGATCACGATGCAGCTTGTGCTGATCGTCGGTAAAATCGCCATAGCTTCTCTCCCTTTCCTTCGTCTCTTTATGGCGTATGGCGCCTTACAGTTTCGTCGGCCGCGGCGCCATATCCATGCTCGGTTCTTTTTCTCGTTCTTTCCGATACCACTCGCTAAAAATAAAGAACAACATCACTCCGTATACAATTTCTTGAATAATTTTCATCAATACTCCGCCGAGCTGCTGATCATGAAGCGGGGACATCGACAAAAACATTTGCGGTCCGGTCAAATCAAGCGACGCCAACACCCCCTGCGGCACGCAAAGCGCCAACCCAGTCATCCATGCTTCCGGATCCGTGTACGTCTCATACAGCGGAGTGCCGGCGAAAATAATGAGCGCACAAGCCGGTGTGAGCAGCATGCCGTCGGCAAAAATATAGCCCATTTTTTTTAACCCGGATAATGTCGTCCATCCGGAAAGTTTATTCACAAGCGGCCACCACATGAAGAAGGCTGCAATGAAAATGACCGTTGTGACAGACGCATGCAAAAACATGTTCGTTTTCACGATGTCAAAAACCATTGGGACGTGGTACAAAGAAAATAACCCATTAAACAAAAGCAAAGACACAATCGGCTTTGTCAACAGCTGAAACGAACGGCGCACCGCTGCAATCCGGAACATCCGCTCATAAAACTGCTCCGGAATCCCTAAAATAAAACATTGCGGCACTGTTAAGTAAAGCAACGCCATTTGCACCATATGGGCGGTGAACGTCAAATGGCCCAGCAAGTCGAGCGGGGAGCCTTTGCATACGTAAAGAAGCACTATTCCTGTCAAAAAGTACGCTTTTTGTTTCCTCGAAACGGGGGCATCAAGGCCAAAGCGCTGCCGCCACGGTCCGGTGACTCCGAGATACAACAAGGCAACAGCCGCCAACGCCAACAGAAAAAACGGACTCCAAAGCGCAACTGGACCAAACATTTGCAGCGATTGAAACATAGAAATTCCCTCCTGCCTTGTCCTTTCCCCATTATACTACATGCCGCCGCATGAGCGCTATTAAAAAAAGGGGAAACCGGTGCTGCAACACCGATCCCCCCCTTTGCTTACCACCAAATGACCGTCGAAAACGCCCACACAAGCAGAAGCATGACAAGCACACCGCCGTACATAAACATCGATGGAAATTCATGCCCTTTATGACTCATATGCATGAAATAGTACAACTGAAACGCCACTTGCACGCCAGCTAAAAGCAAAATAAACGGAATGACAAACCAATGGGAAAACTCTTCGTAGCCGACCGCAGCAAAGGCGATGAGCGTCAATAAAATCATCAGCACAAAGACAATCACTTGATGACGCATCTCTTCCGCATTTTTCCGGCGGCGATACGCTAAGTCGATGCGCTCATTTCCTGAGTTCGTTTGGTTCGCCATACGTTCACCCCACCATTCCCATTAAATATACGACGGTAAAAATGAACACCCAGACGACGTCGATAAAGTGCCAATAAAGGCTCGCGACGTAAAACTTCGGGGCATTATACAAGTTTAACCCGCGCTTGGCATTGCGAATCATCAATGTTAAAATCCAAAGCAACCCAAACGCAACGTGGGCGCCGTGCGTGCCGACGAGCGTGTAAAAGGCGGACGCGAAGGCGCTCGTCGTAAACTTATGGCCTTCATGAACATACTCATAAAACTCATAAATTTCCAAGGCCAAAAACCCAGCGCCAAGCAGCACCGTAATGCCAAACCAAAGTTGCATTTTTTGAAAATCAAAGTTTTTCATATGATAAATGGCGTAAACGCTCGTTAAACTGCTCGTTAACAGAAGCATCGTCGCCATAAACACGATCGGCATTTGGAACAGCTCTTCCGCGGAAGGGCCGCCGTTCGTTTTGTCTTTGAGCGCCAAATAGGTGGCGAAGAGAGAGGCGAACAGCACCGTCTCTCCGCCTAAAAAGAGCCAGAAACCGAGAAACTTATTTTTCCCCTCAAGGGTGGCACGTTCCGGCGCCGCCGGGAACGTCTCGGCCGTCAGTTTTTCCTCCACGTGCATCAGGCGTTCGCCCCCTTCTTCTCAAGTTCAAGCACTTCCTCTTTATGAATGTGGAAGCCGTGATCATCAATCACCGAGCGCAAGAACATCGCACCGAGCGTAATGAGCAAGCCGAGAACGCCGACCGGCAAGCCCCAAGCCGTCTCTTGATGATACGTAAAACCGAATGCCGCGACAAACAAGCCAAATGAAATGATAAACGGCAAGAATGATGAATTCGGCATATGAATATCGCCAAGCGGCTCGGCCGGCGTCAATTCTTTTTTGCCTTCCATTTTTTCAAGCCAGAAAGCGTCCAACCCGCGGACGAGCGGCAGTTGGGCAAAGTTGTACACCGGCGGCGGCGAAGCGATGGCCCATTCGAGCGTGCGGCCGTCGCCCCACGCATCACCCGGCACTTTTTCGCCTTTTGCGGTCGTAATCACGATGTTAATGAGTAAAATGACCGTGGCGACCGCCATAAAGAACGCCCCGACCGTACTGATGAAGTTGCCGGTCTCCAATCCTTGCCCCGGCAAGAATGTGAACACACGGCGCGGCATTCCCATTAGACCAAGAAAATGTTGGATAAAGAACGTCAAATGGAAGCCGATAAAGAACAGCCAAAACGTCATTTTGCCAAGCGTCTCATTCAGCATGCGGCCAAACATTTTCGGCCACCAATAATGGGTTCCGGCCAGCAAGGCGAACACAACCCCGCCGACAATGACGTAATGGAAGTGGGCCACAACGAAATAGCTGTCGTGATACTGATAGTCGGCAGCTGCTGATGCCAGCATAACGCCAGTCACCCCACCCATAACGAACGACGGGATGAAAGCAACCGCATAGTACATCGGGGTCGTAAACTTGATGCTTCCGCCCCACATCGTAAACAGCCAGTTAAAAATTTTCACCCCGGTCGGCACCGCAATCGCCATCGTTGCCACAGCGAAGATCGCGTTCGCAATCGGTCCCATCCCGACGGTGAACATATGGTGCGCCCATACCATGAACCCTAAGAATGCGATCAATACCGTCGCAAACACCATCGACGAATAGCCGAACAGACGCTTTCGCGAGAACGTCGCAAAAATTTCCGAGAAAATACCGAACGCCGGCAATACAAGAATGTATACTTCCGGATGTCCAAACACCCAGAATAAGTGCTCCCAGATAATCGTATTACCACCGGCAGCGGGGTTAAAGAAGTTGCCGCCAAACAACCGATCCATCATCATGAAAATTAACGCCACAGTCAGCGGCGGAAACGCAAACAAAATGAGCGCTGACGTCACAAACGTCGCCCATGTGAACATCGGCATGCGCATAAACGTCATGCCCGGGGCACGCATATTAATGATCGTAACAAGAAAGTTGATTCCACCTATTAACGTGCCTATTCCAGAAATTTGCAATCCAAGCGTGTAAAAGTCGACACCGTGGTGCGCTTTCGAATCGAGCGCCAACGACGCATACGACGTCCAACCGGCGTCAGGAGCTCCTCCTAAAAACCACGAACAGTTCAAAAACACTCCGCCGAAGAAAAAGAGCCAAAATCCGAGCGCGTTCAAGAACGGGAACGCAACGTCGCGCGCGCCGATTTGCAACGGCACGACTGCGTTCATAAAGGCGAAAAGAAGCGGCATCGCAGCTAGGAAAATCATCGTCGTTCCATGCATCGTCAGCACTTCGTTGTACAAACCACCGACAAGAAAATCATTGTTCGGCTTCGCGAGCTGAATCCGGATGAACAGCGCCTCAAGACCGCCAAGCAGGAAGAAAAATCCTCCGGCGATTAGATACAGATGGGCGATTTTTTTATGATCGACTGTTGTCAAGTAATCCCATAAAACGGCGCCGACACCCTTTTTGCGAGTGATCGTACTCACAGTGAAACCTCCCTTTTATGCCTTATTCCACTTTTAAGCTCATTAAATATTTCGTCAATGCATCAAGCTGCTCTTCTGTCAGTTCGCCATATGTACCTGTCATTTTGTTTCCAGGCTTTATGCTTTCGGGATCACGCAGCCATCTTTTTAAGTTTTCTTCATTGTGTTCTAAAATACCGGCAATCCGTTCACGATCGCCAAAGTTCGCCAAATTCGGCGCTGTGCGTGCCGGACGCTTGTCCACCGGCGACACGGCATGGCAGCCAATACAGCTTTTATTGAAAATGGCTTCCCCTTGTTTGGCGACCGGATCTGTCACAACCGGTTTTTTCGCATTTTGCATTTTTTCGACCCAAGCATCAAACTCCGTGCGCGGCAACGGACGCACTTTGAAGTCCATCAACGCATGGGACGGCCCGCAAAGCTCCGCACATTTGCCGTAAAAGACGCCGCCCGCTTTGTCTGTCGCTTCTTGGTCAAAGACGAGCCAAAACTGGTTTTTGTTGTCGGTGTTTGTGTCCATTTTGCCGCCGACCGCCGGAATCCAGAACGAGTGTTTGACGTCTGACGCAATCAAATTAAAATAGACTTTTTCGTTCGTCGGCACGACTAAGTCTTGGCTCGTAATAATGCCGTAATCCGGGTATTCAAATTCCCACCAGTACGAGTTGGCGCGCACGTTGACCACAACCGTGTCTTTATCACGGTTCTTGTCATTCATCGGCTTGACATCCGCCAGCTTAAACGTCGCCGATACTGTCGGCACCGCTAAAATCAGCAAGAGGATAATCGGAATGACAGTCCAAATAATTTCCAGTTTATGGCTTCCTTCCACTTGCTTCGGAATTTTATTTTCTTCCCCTTTGCGCCGCCGGAAGCGGATGACAACATAGACGAAGATGATCGCTACGACGACAATGACGAGCACCATGATCGACGTGCTCAACAACATGAGCGAATACTGCATGTCCGCTACTTCACCGGCAGGCTGAAGCGTCGATAAAAACGGCTTGCCGCAGCCGGCGAGCAACAGCGCCATCATCCCGAACAAGGAAAATAAGCGCCAGTTTCGTAGCCCTTTCTTCATAGCCTAATCAAACCCCTCTTTCTTTGATGGATAAATGTATATAAATTCTTTCGCGGAGAAAGAATTTTAACCTGTTCACCAAAGCGTGGCGATGACCATCGCCACGAACAGAATCGTCAAATAATTGAGCGAGTAGACGAACATCCACTTCGCCCACTTTAAGTCATCTTTCATTTTCAAGCCCCACAGCCCCAAAAACAGCCAGCCGATGTTCAGCAGCGTCGCGACCGTT
Source organism: Geobacillus subterraneus (assembly GCF_001618685.1). Lineage (GTDB taxonomy): Bacteria > Bacillota > Bacilli > Bacillales > Anoxybacillaceae > Geobacillus > Geobacillus subterraneus. The sequence continues at coordinate 2,260,478 of NZ_CP014342.1, forward strand.
AAAAACGGCGCGCCGAGCGAGAACAAATAAAACGGCAGCGGCAGCAAACAGGCCACCCAGACGATGATTTGCCGCTTTGTCATGGCGAAGCCGTGAACGACCGGCAGCATCGGAATGCCGGCGGCGCGGTATTCTTCACACCGCTTCATCGCCAGAGCCAAAAAGTGAGGCGGCTGCCATAAAAACATGATCAAAAAGAGAACAAGCGGGACGACATGGAAACTTGGGTCAACCGCGGTCCAGCCGATCACCGGCGGCACGGCGCCGGAAATGCTGCCGACGACGGTGTTGAGCGTATAATGGCGCTTCGTCCAAAGCGTATAGAAAAAGACGTACGTCACCATGCCAATGAGCCCGACCACCGCTGCCGTAACCGTTGTCATGAGCAAGCTCATCGTGCCGACGGCGACCAGGGCAACTCCGAGCCAAAGCACGCGCCGCGGCTCCATCGTTCCAGTTACCGTCGGCCGCACTTTCGTCCGCTCCATATATTGATCGATGTCGCGGTCAATGTAGTTGTTAATGGCGCATGAACCTGCGATGACGAACGCGGCGCCAAACAGCGTAAAAAACACAAGATGCAAATTCTCCAAAAAGTGCTCTCCAGTAAAATAAAACGCCAGCCACATTCCGGCAAACGTCGTGATCAAGTTCGAATTAACAATCCCGATTTTGACAACTGCCGACAATTCTCTCCAAATCGCCTTTGCGCTTGCCTGCGAACGATGGCGAGCATCGGCCGCGGCCCCATGCACCGCTTTCAAATCGGCCATTTCTCCTGTTCCTCCTCACTGCGCCGCCTGCGATGAGACAGCGCCGTCATATGGCTTGAAATTTCATCCAATGCGAACGCGAAATAAAAAGAGTCGTTTTCTCTTTATATTAAATCACATTTTTTTCTCATCATGTGAACTTTTTTTGAATAATTTGTGTCAAATTTTTGAATCCCTGAGGCCGAAAACGGCTTGTACGCTTGTCCCATTAATATTTCTAGCAAACTTAACCGACTTATTCAATATGTAAACGTCATTTTGTGTTTCTTCGTCGCATCGTGTAAAATAGACTTGGCTTGGACGCACCGTTGGCTGCAATAAATTCCATCACTTTACTAATATGGACAAAATCATAATTTCTCAATACAAGAAGGTGAAGATTTTGCAACGTTCATTAAAATGGTTTGCTTCGGCAACAACGCTGGTGATGCTGTTTGTGCTGATCGGCGGGGCGCTCGTGACAAAAACGGGCTCCGGCATGGGATGCGGCCGGTCATGGCCGCTGTGCAATGGTCAATGGGTGCCGGACAACATCACGCCAGAACTCGTTATCGAACTGAGCCATCGCCTCGTTTCCGGGCTCGCCGGCATCATGGTGCTCATCCTTTCCATTTGGGCGTGGCGGGCCGTCGGCCATATGCGGGAAACGAAGTGTTTGGCTGTCGTTTCGTTCGTCTTTCTCGTCCTGCAAGCATTAATTGGCGCCGCCGCGGTCGTCTGGGGGCAGTCCGATTTCGTTTTGGCCTTGCACTTTGGCATTTCCCTCATTTCGTTCGCCGCTGTGCTGTTGTTGACATTGCTTATTTTTGAAATCGACAAAAAGTTTTCCGCCGCTTCGCTCAACCTTGGCAGGCCAATGCGGTTTCACATTTACGGCATCATCATTTACTCGTACATTGTCGTTTATACCGGGGCGCTCGTCCGCCATACGAACGCCAGCCTTGCCTGTCCGAGCTGGCCGCTATGCGCCAAGTCGCGCCCCCTCCCGATGCAGTTTCACGAGTGGGTGCAAATGGGCCATCGGCTGGCTGCTGCGGTTATCATCGTTTGGATTGCTGTTGCAGCGGTGCATGCCATCCGTCATTACCGCGAACAACCGGTCATTTACTGCGGGTGGATCATCGCCCTTCTTCTGGCTCTCGCGCAAATGGCGACCGGAGCGCTTGTCGTTTTTACCGGGCTGAATTTGTATATCGCTTTGGCACACGCCTTTTTTATCTCCTGCCTGTTCGGCGTGCTCAGCTATTTGCTGCTCTTGGCGCTCCGCACCCGCCGCAAGCCGGAGAAGGCCGCTGGCCATCCGGTCAGGGAAACGGCGCCGGCGACGTTAAAATAACGGTCAGACTCCTCAAAAAAGGGATGCCCGCAAACGTTGGGCATCCCTTGTTTTTGGCAAACCGGTTTGTGGCGGTCGCGATGATTTTATTTGGACAGCTCAATCAACAAGTCTCCCGCTTGGATCGCATCGCCACTTTTGACGTAAATGTCTTTGACGACGCCGGCAAACGGGGCTTGCACCGTCGTTTCCATTTTCATCGCTTCCGTGACCATTAAATGGTCGCCTTTATCGACTTTTTCCCCTTTTTCGACGAGCACTTTTACGACCGTCCCCGGCATTGTCGCCGCAATGTGGTTTGGGTTCGTCCGGTCCGCCTTAATACGCTCGACGACCGCAGCTTTAATGCTTTCGTCACGGATGACGACTTCACGCGGCTGGCCGTTCAGCTCAAAGTAGACGACGCGCGTCCCGTCCGCCTGCGGCTGGCCGATCGACACGAGCTTAACGATCAGCGTTTTTCCGCGCTCGATTTCCACTTCGATTTCCTCGCCGAGGCGCATGCCGTACAAGAACGTCGGTGTATCGAGCACAGACACATCGCCGTATTTTTCAACCGTTTCCGCATACTCAAGAAACACTTTCGGATAAAGGGCGTACGCGATGACGTCGAAGTCGGTCACTTCGCGGCTGAGCTTGTCGTACAACTCCCGCTTGATTTGCTCGAAATCCACCGGCTCAAGCAGTTCTCCCGGACGGACGGTGATCGGCTCGCGCCCTTTCAAAATAATGCGCTGCAACTCTTTCGGGAACCCGCCGTGCGGCTGGCCTAAATAGCCCTCAAACAGCTCGACGACCGAATCCGGGAAGTTCAGCGTTTCTCCGCGCTCGAAAATATCTTGCTCCGTCAAGTTGTTTTGCACCATATAAAGCGCCATATCGCCGACGACTTTCGATGACGGCGTCACTTTAACGATATCGCCGAACAAGTCGTTGACGCGGCGGTACATTTCTTTCACTTCATCCCACCGGTCGCCGAGGCCGACCGCCTTCGCCTGCTGCTGCAAGTTGCTGTATTGGCCGCCTGGCATTTCATGCATGTACACTTCCGTATGCGGCGCGTTCATGCCGCTTTCAAACTCCTGGTAAAACTTGCGCACATCCTCCCAATAGCGCGCCAGCTGCTCAAGGCCGTAAATGTCGACTTCCGGCGCCCGCTCGGTCCCTTCGAGCGCATAGTAAAGCGTATTGGCGCTCGGCTGTGACGTTAGGCCGGCCATCGAGCTGATGGCGACATCGACAATGTCGACGCCGGCTTCGATCGCTTTCGCATACGTATAAATGCCGTTGCCGCTCGTGTCGTGCGTATGCAAATGAATCGGAATGTCGACCGTTTCCTTGAGCGCGGAAATGAGCACGTGCGCGGCCTGCGGCTTCAAGAGCCCGGCCATATCTTTAATGGCCAAAATGTGCGCGCCGGCCTGTTCAAGTTCTTTTGCAAGCGTCTTATAGTAGTCCAAATTGTACTTCGGCCGGCTTGGGTCTAAAATATCGCCCGTATAGCAAATCGCTGCCTCGGCGATTTTGCCGCTCTGCCGAACGGCGTCGATCGCCACCGTCATTCCTTTCACCCAGTTTAAGCTGTCAAAAATGCGGAACACATCAATGCCGGCTTGCGCCGATTTGTTAACGAACTCGCGGATGACGTTGTCCGGATAGTTTTTATATCCCACGGCGTTGGCGGAGCGGAGCAGCATTTGGAACAACACGTTCGGGATGCGCTCGCGCAGCTTGAGCAGCCGATCCCACGGATCCTCTTTTAAAAAGCGATACGCCACATCAAACGTCGCCCCGCCCCACATCTCAAGCGAGAACAAATTCGGCAATAGGCGCGCCGTCGGTTCGGCTGCCCGCACTAAATCGACCGTGCGGACGCGCGTCGCCAACAGCGACTGATGGGCGTCTCGGAACGTCGTATCGGTCAAAAGCACGCGCGGCTGTTCTTGAATCCAGCGGACAAGGCCCTCTGGGCCGCGTTCATCCAAAATTTGTTTCGTTCCGGCCGGAATCGGCTCCGCCTCGCTCAATTTCGGCAAGCGCGGCTTATCAAACACCGGCTTTTTCTTTTTGCCGATGCCCGGGAAGCCGTTGACCGTCACCGTGCCGATGTATGTGAGCATTTTCGTTCCGCGGTCTTTCCGGCGCGGGAACACAAACAGTTCCGGCGTCGTATCGATGAACGACGTATCGTATTCGCCCGATAAAAACTTCGGATGTTGGACGACGTTTTCCAAAAACGGAATGTTCGTTTTGATACCGCGAATGCGGAACTCACGCAAGTTGCGCAGCATTTTTCTTGCCGCCTGCTCAAACGTCAGCGCCCATGTCGACAGTTTAACAAGCAAGGAATCGTAATACGGCGTAATGACGGCTCCCTGGAAGCCGTTGCCGGCGTCCAAACGCACGCCGAAGCCGCCGCCGGAGCGGTACGCCATAATTTTCCCAGTGTCCGGCATAAAGTTGTTGAGCGGGTCTTCCGTCGTCACCCGCGATTGAATGGCATAGCCGTTAATGCGGATGTCTTCCTGCTTCGGAATGCCGACTTCCGGGCTGTGGAGCGAAAATCCGTCGGCGATTAAAATTTGCGACTGGACGATGTCAATCCCGGTGATCATTTCGGTGATCGTATGCTCGACTTGAATGCGCGGGTTGACTTCGATGAAATAAAACTCGTCGCCCGAAACGAGAAACTCGACCGTGCCGGCATTGACGTAACCGACGCTTCTCATCAGCTGGACCGCCGCCTCGCAAATGCGCTGGCGCAGCTCGTCCGACAGCGAGACGCTCGGCGCGACTTCCACGACTTTTTGATGGCGGCGCTGCACCGAGCAGTCGCGTTCATAAAGGTGAACGATGTTTCCTTCGTGGTCGCCCAAAATTTGCACTTCAATGTGCTTTGGCTTTTCGATTAATTTTTCAACGTACACGTCATCGCTGCCAAACGCCGCCTTCGCTTCCGATTTGGCGCGCTCGAACGCCTCTTTCACTTCCGACTTCGAGCGGACGATGCGCATGCCCCGGCCGCCGCCGCCAAGCGCCGCTTTAATGATGATCGGGTATCCGTGCGTCTCGGCAAAGCGGACGACATCCTCAAGGCCGCCGACCGGTCCGTCGCTGCCCGGGATGACCGGAATGCCCGCCTTCATGGCCGCATGCCGCGCTTTCACTTTATCGCCGAACATATCCAAATGTTCTTCATTCGGGCCGATGAAAATAATCCCCTCTTCGCGGCACCGTCTGGCAAATTGAATGTTTTCCGACAAAAACCCATATCCCGGGTGGATGGCATCAACATCGTGGGCTTTGGCGATCTCAATGATGCCTTCGATGTCCAAGTACGCTTCGATCGGTTTTTTCCCTTCCCCGACTAAATACGCCTCATCCGCTTTGTAGCGGTGGTACGATCCGGCGTCTTCCTTCGAATAAATCGCCACGGTGCGGATATCAAGCTCCGTGCAGGCGCGGAAAACGCGAATGGCGATCTCTCCGCGGTTGGCTACCAGCACTTTGCGAATTCGTCTTGTCCTCATCGTCTCTCCTCCTTTCTAATTAAACTATAAAAATTTTTCTATTTTGTAAATACAGTTTCTAAAAAGTCAGACCTTTTTTCTGCCGGTCAGCAGCCATTTTTTCACCCTTTTTATACCGTTGTTCATACTTCGTAAACATCGAAATGTTGACGAGCAAGCCAAGCGAAGCCATCATGAGAACGAGCGACGTTCCCCCATAGCTGACGAGCGGCAGCGGCACCCCTGTAATCGGAATAAGGCCAACGACCCCACCAACGTTAATGAACGTTTGAAAGCCGATCATGACGGAGATGCCGATCGCAAGCAGACTCCCAAACGCATCGTGGGAGCGGCGGGCAATCCAAAGCCCGCGCAGCACGATAAACGCCAATAACCCAAGCGTGAACGCTACACCAAATAAGCCGAGCTCTTCGGCGATGACCGCCATAATAAAATCGGTGTGCGACTCTGGCAGGTAGCCGTATTTTTGAATGCCTTTGCCAAGCCCCACTCCTTTCAGCCCGCCAAGCCCGATCGCCAAATACGAATTAACGAGCTGGTAGCCATCGCCGTTTGCGTATTGAAATGGATCCAAAAAGCTGTAAAGACGCGATACCCGTTCAGGAGAAAAAATTTTTTTGCCGGCAACCGGGAGCCAAAACGGTGACAGCACCGTCCCGATCAATGTAAAAAAAAGCAGCTGCTTTAGAAGCAACACGAGGCGCAAACCGGACGAAACAATGATGCACATCGCGATGGCAAACACGATCGCCGCCGTTCCGAAGTCAGGCTGTATGGCAATCAGGAAACAAATCACCAATGTATAATAAATGGGGAACAAATTGCTTTTCGCCGGCTCGGCCAGCCGCTTCCGCTTGTTGGCAAACGCTGCGGCCAAGTATAAAATCAGACCGAGCTTCGCGAGCTCCGCCGGTTGGATCGAAAGCGCCCCGACGCGAAACCAGCTTGTTGCGTTGTTGGCCGTATGGCCGAGAAAAGCGACGGCGATCAGCATCAATGGAGATGCAAAAAAGACGAGTTTCACCCATCGCTCCGCCCGCCACACTTTATACGGAATCGCCATCATGATGGCGAACGCGATGAATCCGGCAATCAGCCACAGTTTTTGCCGCTCGTAAAAATAGTCGCTTGGCACTTCAAAGCGGATGACAGCGGTGACCATGCTTGAGCTGTACACCATAATCAATCCGAACAACGACAGCATGATGACCGCGGTGATCAGCGGATAATCATAGCACTTCAATACTTTTTTCCATAATTGTCGTTCCATCGTTCCTCTTCCCTGTGAACATGTATGTACTTAAAATCATTCGCAGCGACGCACCGTTTTCCTGCCGAAAAACAGAAAAACTCAAACGACGGCAGGCCAATCGTTTGAGTTGCCATGTATGGTTATCGTACGCGCTTTTTCGTTACTGCCTCATGCAACGCGGAGAGCTCACGCTCGAGCCGGTCAAGGAGCGCCTTCCCGTCTTTTGCCTCGACAAGGCCGAGGCGCACCGCAAAATCAATTTCTCGCGACAAGCCGAACATTTGCGTGTCCAACACTTCTTCATACAACGGGCATTGCGGCATCGTCAAATGGTCCATTTGCACGCGGATGAGCTGAATAATTTTTTCCGCATCCGCTTGCAAAAGCGCGTACGCCTTTTCCCGATAGCTCATCGATCCGTCCGTCACATCGATCCCTCCGTTCTCTCCCCTATCCTTCTTTCAATCTTAACGTGAAACAAGCCATTTTGCAAGTTGAAACAGTTGACAGCCAAACGGCTTGGAACATGACAAACCTTTCATTTATTATTATACTAAAAACAGCGGGAAAATGCAGAGGAGAGGATGTTTTGATGAGCGATATTATGATGCTGACTGGAAAAGTAAAGTTCACGATCACGCTCGACCCCGGCGTGTGGATTTTTGACGACCGAAAAATCGATTTGGACACGTATTTTTCGCAACCGAAACCGGAAGTGATAGAAACGGACCAAGAGGAAGAGGAAATCAAAAAATGGTCGGCTTTTTGGGACCGGGAAATTCAGGAAGGCGCCGTTTTTCCGCCGACGTTGAAAACAGAGCGGCGCTTTTTAAAGGAGAAAATCATCACCGGTTCGTTCGGCATGCCGTTTGCCCCGTTTTTGCGAAACGCCGAACCGCATGAAGACGCTTCCGAACTTGTTATCGTGACGGAAAACGGGGAAGTTGCACTCCCGCTTGAGACAGCCTATGACTTGATTTTCGCTTTTTCAAAAAACGGAAAACCGCTGCGCGATGACGGTCCGGTACATATTTATTTTGGCGACGGCTCAAACCGCGAAGCCCCGATTACGAATGTGCGCCAGCTGATCGTCCGCTAACCGGGCGCCCCATGAAGGGGCCGCCCGGTTTTTGACTCCTTTTAGGGTGTCCGCTTTGGGCGGCCATTTGTTCCGGGAAGCGTGGCTAAAGCAAGTCGGCGGCAAGCTGCGCGAGCGCCGAGCGCTCCCCTTTGATGAGACGGATATGGCCGGCGATTTTTTGATCTTTAAACTTTTCGACCACATACGTCAAGCCGTTGTTATATTCGTCCAAATACGGATGGTCGATCTGCTCCGGATCACCCATTAAAATAATTTTGCTTTTCTCGCCGACGCGCGTTAAAATCGTCTTCACTTCATGCTTTGTTAAATTTTGCGCCTCATCGATGATGATAAACTGCTCGGGCAAGCTGCGGCCGCGAATGTAGGTGAGCGCCTCAACTTCGATCGAGCTCATGCCGGCTAAAATGGCGTCCAGCTCTCCGGGTTTTTTCGTGTTGAACAAATATTCAAGGTTATCAAAAATCGGCTGCATCCATGGGCGCAGTTTTTCTTCTTTTTCCCCCGGCAAGAAGCCGAGATCCTTCCCCATCGGCACAATGGGCCGGGCGACGAGCAGTTTTTTATACGTTCGCAAATCCTCGGTTTGCATCAGCCCGGCGGCAAGGGCGAGCAACGTTTTTCCGGTTCCGGCTTTCCCGATTAATGTCACGAGCGGAATATCGTCGCGCATGAGCAGCTCAAACGCCATCGTTTGCTGCACGTTGCGCGGACGAATGCCCCATATATGCTCGTGATGGAAGACGAGCTTTTTCACCTTTTTTCCGCTTTGGTCGACGATGCCAATCGCCGAGGCCGAACTGCCAAATGCATCCTTCATAATGATGAACTGGTGCGGATAAAATGGATGGTCGGCGAGATCGGCCAACACAAGCTCTCCTTTCTCGTAAAACCGCTGCAGATGATCTTTTCCTATGTACAGCTCCAAAAACCCGGTGTAAATGTGGTCGACGTCAACGACGCGGTCGCTTAAAAAGTCCTCGGCCTGCAGCCCGATCGCATCGGCTTTGACGCGCACGAGCGCATCCTTGCTCACCAAAATGACAGAACGTCCGTTTTCTTTCGCCTGTTCCTCGAGCGATAAATTTTTTGCCACCGCCAAAATGCGGTTATCGTTTGTTTTTTCGACAAAAATTTCTTGCAGTTGGTGAAAGGAGCGGTGGTTCAGTTCAATGCGCAGCACCCCTCCGTTTTCCAGCGGAATTTTCTCGTGCAGCTTGCCGTTTTCACGCAGGCGGTCGATCAGCTTCGACACTTGGCGGGCGTTTCTCCCGACTTCATCCATATACCGCTTTTTTGAATCCACTTCCTCCAACACAACAGCCGGGATGACGACCTCGTTATCCTCAAAGGAAAAGATCGAATACGGATCCTGCAGCAATACGTTCGTATCGAGCACATAGATTTTCTTTCCCAAATTCCGCTTCCCCCTATAATATCCGTTTTTCACCTTTTGCACCGGATGGGAATGGCTGTGGTATAGCATATGAAAAAATGTATAAAGATAGAAGGATATTTGCAAAATAAAGTAAAAAAAGTCGAGGTGGACAGATGATGAAAAGAAACTGCTGGCTGGCTGTTTTATGCTTTCTCCTTTTAAGCCTTTTAAGCGCGTGCACCATCGGAAACGATGATGAGGCGAGGGAATCCGACCGCTCGCTCGTGCGCGTGAAAAATACGGTCGATGAGCGGGTGGAAAACAAATCCGGGCAGGAAATCGCCCGCCGGTTGGCAGAGATCGCCAACCGCGTCCCAAACGTTCATGACGCGGCAGCGATCGTCGTCGGCAAGTACGCCATCGTCGGCATTGACGTCGGCGCGAACGTCGATGCCTCGCGCGTCGGCACGATCAAATATTCCGTTGCCGAGGCGCTGCAAAAAGATCCGTACGGCGCCAACGCGATTATTGTGGCCGACCCGGACCTTTACGCCCGCGTGCGCAACATCGGTCGGCAAATTGATGACGGCCGCCCGGTGCGGGCGTTTATGGACGAGATTGCCGATATCGTTGGGCGGGTGATGCCGGAAGTGCCAAGCGACTTGTTTGAAACGACGCCTGAACCGACCGAGGAAAATGACGGGCAACTGAATGAGCGGGAAGAACGGCAGCTGAACGAACGCCAAGACAAACAGTCGAACGAACATTTAAACCGCTAAACGATTCCGTGCGGCTATGGTGCAAGGAGATGGGGCAACAGCTCGCGACTTCGCTTCCCATTTACGAACAACAATCGGTTTCATCCCATGCACGGCACAAACCGTCTTTTGACATGGAATGAGCCGATTGCTTTGGCGTCGTGGAAGATGATATAATGTTCCTGCAGAGAGGAAACATTCCACGTTTTGCATCGGGCGTACAGGGCGTTAAGCACCACTTGGGGTGTTTGCCCATGAACGTCTTGCGGAACAAGGGCGAGCTTGGCACGCAGTGCATGAGAACCCCTTCTGTACGCAAGACCCCCGCGGCGTCCGCCGTCGGGAGATTCAGTGAGGTGAACAATGAGAGTCAAATGTATGCTTTGCGAACAAATTGATACGATTGATGATGAATCACCGCTCGCCAAACGGCTGCGCAACCGCCCGATCCATACGTATATGTGCCGCCAATGCCATGACCGCATTGCTGAAAAAACAAAGCAGCGACTGGCGACCGGAAAATTCCGTTTCTACCGCGGCGTCCGCGCTGACGATGACTGGTGACCGCAAAAAGGGACGGCACTGAAAAGCGATCGCTTTTCAGTGCCGTCTTTCACTGCTACGAACCGTACTTTTCTGGTTCCGCTTCGATTTGCCGCCACATTGCCTCGGCCAACTCCACAGGAAAATAGGCCGACTTTTTTTCCCCGCCTCGCACATATTCGACAACGTATCGGCCGTTCGTTTCATCTTTAACGGCATTCACCGCCGTCACGCCAAAATCGCTTTCCAAGATGGCGAGAAAAAACGACGCCGTGTCGCGCGCCGCCGCATCGTGCGGGCGGGCGTCAGCGACAAGATGAATCGTCAGCCAATTGTAAAGGGCGTCTTGCACCGATTTCATCGCGCCACCGCCTTTTTATTTATGGCTTCTCTTCCTGTTTCGCCTGCTTGAGGCGAACTTTGTAAATGATTAATACGAGAGCGGCCACCGCCAATCCTTCCGCAACCGGCAAAAAAACGGCGAAAAACGTCAAAATCGTGCAGCCGAGCGCGAGCAACGTATAAATGATGACGCTTTTTAACAGCGGCAGGCGGCGGGCAAAGCCAAGCCGATACACGAGCGCCGAAAGCAGCAACACGGTGGCATAAAGCAGCCACATGCCGCGCTCGGGATTGCCGTGCACGTCATAGAGTGAAGCGAAAAACGTCAGCCGTTCGAGCACATTCACACTGTTCCCTCCCCATTCACCCGGATGGCCTGCCGAAACTAAGCCATTCCAGATTTCTCAAGCGCTGAGCGCTGCAGCCAGCGGCCATGCATACGTCCGCTGCCTGTTATTTCGCCTGTTGGGCGGCTTTCTTTTTCTTCTCCGCTTTTTCGCGCTCACTTTTGTTTAAGATTTTTTTGCGCAAGCGGATCGATGTTGGCGTCACTTCGCAGTATTCATCGTCATTCAAATATTCAAGCGCTTCTTCAAGCGTCAAAAGACGCGGCTTTTTCATCGTTACCGTCTGCTCTTTCGTCGACGAGCGCACGTTTGTAATATGTTTTTCGCGGCAAATGTTGACGACAAGGTCGTTTTCGCGGTTGTGTTCGCCGACGATCATCCCTTCATACACTTCCGTACCCGGCTCTACAAAAATCGTGCCGCGGTCTTCAAGCTGCATGATGCTGTAAGCTGTCGCCTTGCCGGTTTCCATCGAGACGAGCACCCCTTGGCGGCGGCCGCCGATTGCACCGGGCTGCACCGGGGCGTAATGGTCAAACGAGTGGTTTAAAATGCCATACCCGCGCGTCAGCGACATAAACTCGCTCCGGTAGCCAATCAAGCCGCGCGACGGCACAAGAAAGACGAGGCGCACTTGCCCGTTGCCGCCGTGCACCATATCAGCAAGCTCGCCTTTGCGGCTGCCCAGCGATTCCATAACGGCCCCGGTGTATTCTTCAGGAACATCGATGACAACCCGCTCGACCGGCTCACATAGAACGCCATCGATCTCCTTGACAATAACCTCTGGCTTCGATACTTGCAATTCGTATCCTTCACGGCGCATATTTTCGATTAAAATGGCTAAATGGAGCTCGCCACGGCCGGAAACGACCCACGCATCCGGCGACTCCGTCGGCTCAACGCGCAAACTGACGTCAGTCTCAAGCTGGGTGCGCAGCCGCTCTTCCAGCTTGCGGGCGGTGACATGCTTGCCTTCACGCCCGGCAAACGGGCTGTTGTTGACGAGAAACGTCATTTTCAACGTCGGCTCGTCAATGTGAAGCGGCGGCAGCGGCTCTTGGTGGTCAGGCGGGCACACCGTTTCACCGACGTTAATGTCTTCCATTCCGGCGACAGCGACGATATCGCCCGCGTGCGCCTCTTCAATCTCGATCCGCTTTAAGCCGATAAAGCCAAACAGCTTCGTGACGCGGAACAATTTCACGGCGCCGTCGCGCTTTAACAAAGCGACTTGCTGGCCGGTTTTCATCGTGCCGCGAAAGATACGGCCGATGCCGATGCGGCCGACGTATTCATTGTAATCGAGCAGCGCCACTTGAAATTGCAGCGGCTCGTCGCGGTTGTCAGCCGGCGCCGGAATATGGCGGATGATCGTTTCAAACAAGGCGGTCATGTCGCCATCTTGCCGGTCCGGATCAAGGCTTGATGTTCCGCGCAGCGCCGACGTGTATACAACCGGAAACTCAAGCTGCTCCTCGGAAGCGCCAAGCTCGATAAATAAATCGATCACTTCATCGACGACTTCCGCCGGGCGGGCGAACTCGCGGTCGATTTTGTTGACGACGACGATCGGCACGAGCTGCTGCTCAAGCGCTTTTTTCAGCACGAACCGCGTTTGCGGCATGCATCCTTCGTATGCGTCGACGACGAGCAAAACACCGTCGACAAGGCGCATAATCCGCTCAACCTCCCCGCCGAAATCGGCGTGTCCCGGCGTATCTAAAATATTAATGCGTGTTCCTTTATATAACACCGCTGTGTTCTTCGCCAAAATCGTAATGCCGCGCTCCCGCTCCAAATCATTGCGGTCAAGCGCCCGCTCCTCGACTTGCTCGTTTTCACGAAACGTCCCTGACTGCCGAAGCAGCTGGTCGACGAGCGTTGTTTTTCCGTGGTCGACGTGGGCGATAATCGCAATATTGCGCAAATCCAATCGTTGATTCGTCAATGTCGTTCACTCCTATTAGGCAAACTGCTTGTCTATTATATCACAACCATAGAAAATCGGCATATTTTCCGGTAAACTAAAAACAAGTGCCTATTTTGCCAGAAAGGAGTCAAGCGGATGAAACGCATCCAGCTCGTGCCGCTGCTGCTCGCGATTTTCGCGGTTGCCGCCATCATGGCGATCGGCGTTTTTATCGCCGAACAAAGCGTCATCGGCATCGCTGCCTCCACACTCATTTTTATCGCCATGATGGGCGTCGGGTTTGCTTATAAAAAACGGACGCGCGAATAAAAAAGGACAAGCTCCAGAGGCTTGTCCTTTTTTGTTGCGGCGCCCCGCGCTGTCATTGTTGCAGATAACGCTGCAAAATTTCCCCGTGTACTCCCGGTTTGGCGGCGAGCACCGAATTGCGGCTGAGCAGATCAAGCGGCTCACCGTCTAAGTTCGTCACGACCCCGCCCGCTTCCTCGATTAAAATCATCCCGCCGGCAAAATCCCATGGCGACAGGCGCGGTGAAATATACGCATCCAAACGTCCGGCAGCAACATACGCCAGCTCGAGCGCCGCCGACCCATACGAACGCGTGCCGCGCGCCTCTTTGGCCAGCCGCACGAGCGGACGGTGGTCGATGCGGCGGTTTTCCATCAGCCATGTCGCGTTGACAGCGATGATCGATTCCGCGATCGGCACCGGCTGCAGGCGGTCGAGCGGCTTGCCGTTGAAAAACAGCCCCCGCCCTTTTTGCGCGGAGTACAGCTCGTCAAAGACGACGTCATACACATAGCCAAGCTGGCCGGCTCCATCTTCAAAAATGCCGACCGACACAGCGAAATGACGCTGCTGGTGGATGAAGTTCATCGTTCCGTCAATCGGGTCAATGACCCATACAATGCCGTCCAAGGCAGCGAGTTCATCGCCGAACCCTTCTTCACCCAATACATGATGGCTGGGAAACTGACGGCGGATGTGTTCGGCAAAAAATTGTTCAATGCCGCGATCAACGTTTGTTACTAAGTCGTTGCGATTTTCTTTCGCTTCGACAGTCAGCTGTTCGGCAAACGAGGCGCGAATGCGCCGTCCTGCTTCTTTAATCCATTGCCGGGCATATTGGTCGATCTCTTCCCATTTTCCTGCCATGTCGATTCCTCCTGCCTTCGTTATGTATGCAGCAACCGGAAAGGGGTGGGCACCGTTCAAGAAAAAAACGAACCGCAAAGATGGTTCGCCTTAAAAATGGTCATACTTGAAGGCGCATCAGTTCTTGGCGCAGCTTTTCAAGCCGCCGTTTGCACTCTCTTTTCTTTTCTTCATCATTTTCCATCATGGCTTCATACAGCGTCGCTAATTCGTAATCAAGTTCGAGCCGCAACACCGCCATGCGTTTGTCTCCGTCTGGCCGTTTCAGCGAATTGGCGGTTTTTTTCATCCCCGTCCGCACCCCTTTCCATATCATCCGCTAAACTTCCGGCGCCCTTCACGGAATGTGCTGCTTCGTTTTGTTTTATATTATATTATGTGGAAAAAGGGGTGTATGCAACTAATTTGTGCATTTACCTACCGCGCTTCAGCCCGCTTGGTTCGATGCGGATCCAGTCACCGTTTTTCGCCTCTTTCGCCCGCTTCATGACCGCATACGACGAATAGCCGCTTTCTTTTTCAAACTCGGCATACAGCCGGTTTTCCTCGCTTTTCGACGGGACGATCTCTTTGAACCGACGGTAGACGTCCATCAGCTCTTCGCGCCTCATCCCTCGTTCATACACCGTTTCAACCGCCGTAAAAAATTTAATGACATCAATGATTTCCTTTGTTGACCAATCATAGGAAAACGGGTAGGAATACCCCATTGTTTCACCTCCGCCGTTAGTTTGCCCAGCGGCGCCGAATTTGTTCCGCCTCACCGATCATGCGGGCAAACAGCTCCGCGACGGACGGAATGTCGCGAATGAGCCCGATCGCCTGCCCGGCCCAAGCGAACCCTTCATCCACCTTTCCTTCATAAATGAAGCGCCGGTTTGCCTCCCCGCTAATATATTCTTTCAAGTCTTCGTACGTGCCGCCTTGGCGCTCGATTTCCAATATTTTTTCCGTCCACTGGTTGGCGATCGCCCGCCCCGGCGCCCCGAGCGACCGTTTAATGACAACCGTGTCATGCTCCGTGGCGTTAACGATCATTTCTTTATACACCGGATGGGCGTGGACGCATTCTTTCGTGGCAATAAACCGCGTCCCCATTTCGATTCCTTCGGCCCCGAGCGCCAGCGCCGCCATCAGCCCGCGCCCATCGGCGATGCCGCCAGAGGCGATGACCGGAATCGATACGGAATCAACGACTTTCGGGATGAGGACGAACGTGCCGGTGTCATATTTGCCAAGGTGGCCGCCCCCTTCCTGCCCGACGACCATCACCGCATCGGCGCCAAGCTCTTCCGCTTTGACCGCTTGGCGAACAGCTGCGACAAGCACTAATGTTTTGACGTTCGTTCCTTTCAGCAGTTCAAAAAACGGCGCCGGATTGCCGCCGGTGACCGAGACGACCGGCACGCCCTCATCAAGCGCCGCCTCAAGCATATGAGCGAACGGGCGGCCGTGCTGGCCGATGGCAAAATTAACTCCAAACGGCCGGTCGGTTTTGTCTTTCACTTTGCGGATTTCCTCGCGCAGCCGCTCCGGGCTTTCAAGCGACATCGCCGTAATTTGTCCGAGGCCGCCCGCATTCGAGACAGCCGCGGCCAAATCGGCGTACGCCAAGTAGGCAAGCCCCCCTTGAATGATCGGGTATGTAATGCCAAGCAGTTCTGTCACTCTCGTTTTCCATTCCATCATCTTGCGCCTCCTTTTCGTTTTATTCTTCTTTTATTTCTTGTTTGCATCGCTGTTTTCCTTTTTTCGCGTGACATTCATTTCTTCTTTGCAAACGAAAAAATAAATGCTATAATGCATTTGTTTTATTTTAAGGTAAAGAGGTGTGGAAAACCATTGTCGCAACTTGAAACACCATTGTTTACCGGACTGCTGGAACACGCCAAAAAAGATCCGGTCCAATTTCACATTCCCGGCCATAAAAAAGGAGCCGGCATGGATCCGGAATTTCGCGCCTTCATCGGCGAAAACGCCTTGGCGATCGATTTAATCAACATCAGCCCGCTCGATGATTTGCACCATCCGAAAGGGATGATTAAGCGGGCGCAAGAGCTCGCTGCTGAAGCGTTTGGCGCCGATTATACGTTTTTCTCGGTTCAAGGGACGAGCGGCGCGATTATGGCGATGGTCATGTCGGTCGCCGGACCGGGCGATAAAATCATTGTACCGCGCAACGTCCATAAATCAGTGATGTCGGCGATCGTGTTTTCCGGAGCCACGCCGATTTTTATCCATCCGGAAATCGATAAGGAGCTCGGCATTTCGCACGGCATTACGCCGCAGGCGGTGGAAAAAGCGCTTGAGCAGCACCCGGACGCCAAAGGAGTGCTCGTCATCAACCCGACGTACTTCGGCATTGCCGGCGACTTGAAAAAAATCGTCGAGATCGCCCACTCGTATAATGTTCCTGTACTCGTTGACGAAGCGCACGGAGTGCACATCCATTTTCACGAAGACTTGCCGCTCTCGGCGATGCAAGCCGGCGCCGATATGGCGGCGACAAGCGTTCATAAGCTCGGTGGATCGCTGACGCAAAGTTCGATTTTAAACGTGCGCGAAGGGCTCGTCTCGGCTAAACATGTACAGGCGATTTTAAGCATGTTAACGACGACGTCGACATCGTATTTGCTGCTTGCTTCGCTCGATGTCGCCCGCAAACAGCTGGCGACGAAAGGGCGGGAACTCATTGACAAGGCGATCCGCCTCGCCGACTGGACGCGGCGGCAAATCAACGAGATCCCGTATTTATATTGCGTCGGCGAGGAAATTCTAGGCACAGAGGCGACATACGACTACGATCCAACGAAGCTGATCATTTCTGTCAAAGAGCTCGGATTGACCGGCCATGATGTTGAGCAATGGCTCCGGGAAACGTACCACATCGAAGTGGAACTTTCCGACTTATATAACATTTTGTGCATCATCACCCCGGGTGATGGCGAGCGCGAGGCCAGCCTGCTCGTCGAGGCGCTCCGCCGCTTATCAGAGCAATTCAGCTACCAAGCTGAAAAAGGGGTGAAACCGAAAGTGCTGCTCCCGGACATCCCAGCGCTCGCCTTGACGCCGCGCGATGCGTTTTATGCCGAAACGGAAATCGTGCCGTTTCACGAGTCGGCGGGCCGGATTATCGCCGAGTTTGTGATGGTGTACCCGCCGGGCATCCCGATTTTTATCCCGGGCGAGATCATTACGGAAGAAAACTTGAAGTACATCGAAACGAATTTGGCCGCCGGCCTTCCCGTTCAAGGCCCGGAAGATGATACGCTGCAAACGTTGCGCGTGATTAAAGAATATAAACCGATTCGCTGACCGCACAGGCTGGGCAAACACCGGCTTGTGCTTTTTTTGGGCAAAACAAACGGCGCACATGTGCCCCTTTCACATGTGCGCCTATCCGTTCCTTCCCCCGTTTGTTTGACCGTCTTACTCTCTTTCTCCGCCTTCGTCGTCGTGTTCGCAGCAATCGCATTTTCCGTAAAGCGTTGTCACTTTTTCGTCTTCAAAATACGCAATCGTCGCTTCGCACGCTTGACATACGATCGTGCCCATCCCCAAAACCCCTTTATGATGATAAATTTCGTTGTTGACTTTATAATAATATATCATATTTTGATTGTCAACCCCTAATCTGTATGTCACATTTAAAAAAAGGATCACTTTTTCCATCCGCAAACTTTTTCGCCCTCGGCCGGAAAAACGTGGTACAATGAACATAAAGAGACAAAAGGTTGGTGAAAGGAGAGAGGAGAGTTGAACACGCGCCTGAAGCTGCCGGAAGGGAAAACGATTACAATCGAGGAAGCGAAACAGCTGCTCGAGCGCTACCGGACGGCGTTAAGCAAAACCGGGGAGCAGCTCGGCTGGGCGTACGAACAGGCCGCTTTCCCGTATACGGTGCATGAACGCGAGGCTGTGCTATATTTGCAAGGGGACGGCCGTCTATACAAAGGAATGGCCATTTCGGTGCAAACAGCCGGAGAAGAAACGTTCATTGATGTGGCGCTGCCGCCGGGAGCGACAAACGGGGATAAAGGGAAAGCGAATGAATTCAGCAAATGGCTGGCGAAAACGCTTGGCGGTGAACTGCATTTGTTCAGCGGCCGAACGATGACATTTGGCGGCTTGTAAACAGCGGGTGTTCAACCGCTGTTTTTTATGGCTCCAAAGACGGATAGAGAAGCGGCAACCGGACTTGCCTCGCTGAAAGGGGAACGCCGGAATCCTTGGCTCAAGCCGCGGATAAGCGGGGTGAGTCAATGGACGGCTTGCCAAATGAAATGCTGGCCGGCAAAATAAACAGCTGCCGTTACGACCGTCGTCAGCGCTGCCTTCCGCGTTGCCAAGCCGAGCTGGCGCGCCAGCAAAAACGCGATGTACATAAAGACGCACAACATCAGCCCACGGAAAAACAGCCGATCCCGCCCTGACAACCACTCGATTAATGAAAAACTGCTCCAAATCATCATCTGCAGCAAAAAGGCAACATACGCTTTCATTTTGACCCCATCTCCCGCTTTTCTTTACCATAACGATATGAAACAACAGCGGAAAATAGTATGGGAAGTTGGACAAGAAATGGATGATCATCCGCTTTGGTGGGGGCATAAACAAACAAAAACCGTCCCTCTTCGGCCAGCCGTTACTCCGAAACGGCCATCTCAATATAAAAAGCGACCGGATGAAGTCCGCGCTTCAATCCGGTCGCATTGCCGTTACTTCGCAATGATATGAATCGGTGTGCCAAGCGCCACCTCGGCCGCTTCCATGGCGATTTCCCCAAGCGTCGGATGGGCATGGATCGTCAATGCGATGTCTTCTGCCGTCATGCCGGCTTCAATGGCCAATCCCAGCTCGGCGATCATATCGGATGCGCTCGGACCGATGATTTGCGCTCCGATGACGACGCCGTCTTCTTTGCGGACGACAAGCTTCAGGAAGCCGTCCGTGTCGTTTAACGCCAAGGCGCGGCCATTGGCGGCAAACGGAAACTTCGCCGCGATGACATCGATGCCTTCATCTTTCGCCTGCTGCTCAAAGTAGCCAACCGAAGCGCATTCCGGATCGGAGAAAACGACCGCCGGAATGGCGACATAATCAACGACGGACGGATGGCCGGCGATGGCTTCGGCCGCTACTTTCCCTTCATACGATGCCTTATGGGCAAGCGCTGGCCCCGGCACGATGTCGCCGATGGCGAAAATGTTCGGGACGCTTGTGCGGCATTGTTGATCCACTTCAATTAAGCCGCGGTCCGTCATTTTAATGCCGATTTGTTCAAGGCCGAGCTCGTCGGTGTTCGGCCGGCGGCCGACCGTCACAAGCACGTAGTCAGCGTCAACGGTTTTCGTTTCACCGTTGGCTTCGTACGTGACGGTAACGCCATCTGCGCGCTCTTCGGCACCTTTTGCGAGCGCATTCGTTACCACTTCGACGCCTTTTTTCTTTAGGCGGCGTTTAATGATGGCCGCCATTTGCTTTTCAAAACCGGATAAGATTTCGCCGGCCCCTTCTAAAATCGTCACTTTCGTTCCGAAGTTGGCGTAAGCTGTACCAAGCTCGATGCCGATGTAGCCGCCGCCGATGACGACGAGCGATTTCGGAATTTCCCCGAGGCTGAGCGCTCCGGTCGAGTCGAGAATGCGGTTAGAAAACTTGAAGTTCGGCAGCTCAATCGGGCGCGAACCGGTGGCGATAATAGCGTTTTTAAACGTGTACGTCTGCGCGCTGTCGCCGTTGACGACACGCACCGTGTTCGCATCGACGAAATAGGCTTCCCCTTTGACAATCTCCACTTTGTTTCCTTTTAACAGCCCTTCAACGCCGCCCGTCAACTTTTTGACGACGCTTGCCTTCCATTCCTGCACTTTTGAGAAGTCTACCGTGACGTTTTCTGCCTTAATGCCTATCTCCTCGGAATGTTTCGCCTGCTCATAGCGATGGCTGGCCGAGATGAGCGCTTTCGACGGGATGCAGCCGACATTTAAGCAGACGCCGCCTAAATTCCCTTTTTCAACAATCGTCACTTTTTGGCCGAGCTGTGCGGCGCGGATGGCGGCGACATAGCCGCCAGGGCCGGCGCCGACGACGAGCGTTTCCGTTTCAATTGCAAAATCGCCAACTACCATCGTTTTACGCCTCCATTAATAATAGTTCTGGGTCGCTTAACAGCCGTTTTATGTGGTTGAGCGCTTTTTGCGCCGTCGCTCCGTCGATCATTCGATGGTCAAAGCTCAACGAAAGCGCCAGGACCGGAGCGGCGACGATTTCACCGTCGCGAACGATCGGTTTTTCCGCGATGCGGCCGATGCCAAGAATCGCTACCTCCGGATGATTGATGACCGGGGTGAACCATTGCCCGCCGGCGGAGCCGATGTTCGTAATCGTGCACGATGCGCCTTTCATTTCATTTGGCGCTAGTTTGCCGTCGCGCGCTTTTTCAGCGAGCTCGTTAATTTCTTGCGCCAACGCGAAAATCGGCTTCCGGTCAGCATGTTTAATGACCGGCACGAGCAAACCACGGTCCGTGTCAGCAGCGATGCCGATGTTGTAATAATGCTTATGGATGATTTCTTCCGTTTCATCATCGATCGACGTATTCAGCACTGGATATTCACGCAGCGCCGAAACGAGCGCTTTGACGACATACGGCAAGAACGTCAGCTTGATGCCTTTTTCCGCTGCGATCGCCTTGAACTTTTTCCGGTGGGCAACGAGTTTCGTCACGTCGGCTTCGTCCATGAGCGTCACATGCGGAGCTGTATGTTTCGAATGCACCATCGCTTTGGCGATCGCCCGGCGAATGCCGCTCATTTTCTCGCGCGTTTCCGGGAATTCGCCTTCCGGCACAGCCGGTTTCGCCGCTGCCGGCGCTGCTTTTTCTTCAACTTCCGGTGCCGGAGCCGGTTGGGCTGCCGGTTGCGCGCCGCCGGCGAGGAAAGCGTCGACATCTTCTTTTAAGACGCGGCCATTTTTGCCCGTCCCTTGAACGAGGCGAATGTCCACTCCTTTTTCACGCGCATATTTGCGCACAGACGGCATCGCGATGACGCGGCGGTTTGGATCGGCTTCCGCTGCGGCTGCCGGGGCAGCGGCCCCAACGTTTTCCTCTTTCGACACCGTTTCCGTTTTTTCCTCTTTTTTCGTCTCTTCTTCGTGCTCTTGCCCTTTAAACGTCATGTTTTCATATCCCGGCGCATCAAGCGTAATGAGCGTTTGTCCGACCGTTGCGACCGTTCCTTCCGGGACGAGGATCTCAAGCACTTTCCCTTTCACCGGGGACGGAATTTCCACGACCGCCTTGTCGTTTTGCACTTCGCACAATACGTCATCTTCGTTCACTTCATCGCCCGGCTTCACAAACCATTTAACGATCTCGCCTTCATGAATGCCTTCGCCAATGTCCGGCAGCTTAAATTCAAATGCCACTGTAGGTCGACCTCCTATCGTTTGCCGAAAATAGGCGGGGGAAAGCGTTCCGTTCCCCCGGCTTGTCCGCTATTAGAAGTTCATCACTTTCTTCGCCGTTTCCATGACATCTTTAAAGTTCGGCAGCCACACCGATTCCGCTTGGGCGAACGGATACACGGTATCCGGCGCGGCAACGCGGAGCACCGGCGCCTCGAGGCTTAAAATGGCCCGTTCGTTAATTTCAGCAACGACGTTGGCGGCGATGCCAGCCTGCCGCTGCGCTTCTTGAACGACGATGGCGCGGCCTGTTTTCTCCACCGAGCCGATAATCGTTTCGATATCGAGCGGCTGCACGGTGCGCAAGTCGACGACTTCGGCAGAAATGCCTTCCTTCTCTAATTCTGCCGCCGCTTTTAACGATTCATGCACCATGGCGCCGTAAGCGATGATCGTGATGTCTTTTCCTTCACGCTTCACGTCCGCTTTGCCGATCGGAATCGTGTACTCCCCTTCCGGCACTTCTTGGCGGAACGAGCGGTACAGCTTCAAATGTTCAAGGAAAATGACCGGATCGTTGTCGCGGATCGCCGAAATGAGCAGCCCTTTGGCGTCATACGGCGTCGACGGAATCACGACCTTCAGCCCTGGCTGCTGGGCGACAAGCCCTTCTAGGCTGTCCGAGTGCAATTCCGGCGTATGGACGCCGCCGCCAAACGGTGAGCGGACCGTAATCGGCATATGGTAGCGGCCGCCGGTGCGATAGCGAATGCGCGCCATTTGTCCGGAAATCGAATCCATCACTTCGTAAACGAAGCCAAAAAACTGGATTTCCGGCACCGGACGAAATCCTTGCAGCGCCAAGCCGATTGCCAAACCGCCGATTCCCGATTCGGCCAGCGGCGTGTCAAACACGCGCTCTTCACCGAATTCGGCTTGCAGCCCTTCGGTCGCCCGGAATACGCCGCCGTTGACCCCAACGTCTTCCCCGAAAACAAGCACGTTCGGATCGTTTTTCAACTCGATGCGCAGCGCATCGGTGATCGCTTGAACCATTGTCATTTGCGCCATGGCTTACTTCGACTCCTTCTCTTTATAAATTTCATACTGCTCTTTCAAGTTAAACGGCAGCTCTTCGTACATGATGCTGATCAAGTCGGTCACTTTTTGCTTCGGCGTTTCGTCTGCTTTTTTGATCGCCTCTTTGATATCCTCTTTCGCCTGCTCGATGACGCGGTTTTCTTCTTCCTCGCTCCATAAACCTTTCGCTTCTAAAAACTTGCGGAAACGCACCAGCGGATCTTTTTTCGCCCATTCGTTTTCAAGCTCTTTCGAACGATAGCGAGTCGGATCGTCGCCGGACATTGTGTGCGGACCGTAACGGAAGCAAAGCGTTTCGATAAGCGTCGGCCCTTCGCCGTTAATGGCGCGCTCGCGGGCTGCTTTCACCGCTGCATAGACCGCAAGCGCATCCATGCCGTCGACTTGGATGCCCGGAATGCCGGCAGCAACCGCTTTTTGCGCCAATGTTTTGGCGATCGTTTGCTTTTCAACCGGCGTCGAGATGGCAAAACGGTTGTTTTGCACGACAAAGATGGCCGGCGCTTTAAACGCCCCCGCAAAGTTGATCCCTTCATAGAAGTCGCCTTGCGATGTGCCGCCGTCACCCGTGTATGTAATGGCTACCGCTTTTTTCCCCCGCATTTTCAGCCCAAGCGCCACGCCGGCTGCTTGAATGTATTGGGCGCCGATGATGATTTGCGGCGGCAAGACGTTGACGCCTTCTGGAATTTGGTTGCCGTGGAAATGGCCGCGCGAGAACAAAAATGCTTGGTAAAGCGGCAGCCCGTGCCAGATGATTTGCGGAACGTCCCGGTATCCCGGCAAAATGAAGTCCTCTTTTTCAAGCGCAAAATGGCTGGCGATTTGGCTCGCCTCTTGCCCGGCAGTCGGCGCGTAAAAACCGAGACGGCCTTGGCGGTTTAACGAAATGGAGCGCTGGTCGAGAATGCGCGTATACACCATGCGGCGCATCAGCTCTTTCAGCTGCTCATCGCTTAAGTCCGGCATCGCCTCTTGATTAACGATTTCGCCTTCTTCATTCAAAATTTGAAACATCGGAAACTGCTCGGCCACTTTCTCGAGCTGCTCCGCAAACGGAAACTGGGAGGTCTTCACACCCATTTTGTTCACCTCTGCCTTTCATCAAAATTTGGAAACCAGGCTACATTCACCCATATACTATTAATGTACCCAAAATGAAGAAGAAATAAAAAATGGCCACCGTCCGGGGCAACGGCAAACAAATAAAACACCAAAAATCTGTATTATTGTTTTTCCTCTTTAAATTAGTACAATGCCCATTCACAAACTTTAGTTTACACTTTATTTTCAGAGCCGTCAACATCTTTGATTTTCCCTGCTTTCTTTATCACTACTAAGGATAAATTTGGAATACGGAGGCTGACGTTATAAAACTGTTATATTACATCTTCAACAATCTGTATTAATCCTGTTTTATATTTTTGGAAAAATATAAATCATATTGCCATCTTTCTTATTGTTGAGAGCGTTTTCTAAATTTAAACCTTCTTTTTCTTTATTCCTCAATAATATATCTAGGCAACCGCGTTTTCATTTACGGAAGCCGGGCATTTTTGTTAGACTAACATGTAGACAGCGATGCCAAAGACAGGGAGTGAAAAAGCGGATGATTACGATGAAAGATATTATTAAAGAAGGGCATCCGACGCTGCGGAAAGTCGCCGAACCAGTTCCGCTGCCGCCTTCAGAGGAGGATAAGCGCATTTTGCAAAGCTTGCTTGATTATGTCAAAATGAGCCAAGATCCGGAGCTGGCGGCTAAGTACGGGCTGCGGCCCGGCATCGGACTCGCTGCCCCGCAAATTAACGTATCAAAACGGATGATCGCCGTCCATGTGACTGACGAAAACGGAACGTTATACAGCTATGCCTTGTTCAATCCAAAAATCGTCAGCCACTCCGTACAGCAATGTTATTTGACGACCGGGGAAGGCTGCCTGTCGGTCGACCGCGATGTGCCGGGATATGTGCCGCGCTATAGCCGCATCACCGTCACCGGCACGACGATCGACGGCGAAGAAGTCACCTTGCGCCTGAAAGGACTGCCATCCATCGTCTTCCAACATGAAATTGACCATTTAAACGGCATTATGTTCTACGACCATATTAATCCATCGGATCCCTTTAGCGTTCCGGACGGGGCGGTTCCGATCGGTCGGTAGCAACGGCCGGGGGCTAGAGGAGCGGCCGTTTCCTGCCAAGTGAGTGATTTCCTACATGAAGAAATGGTGTTCTCCACCGTACCTAACAACGGTTGCATGAAGGGAAACATTTCCGGGCGGCAGCTGACGTGTCTCACAAACAAAAGGCGGTCCCGCTGGATGAGCGGAGGCCGCTTTTTTATGGAAGCAATTGCAATTGCTTCAGCCCGTACCATATCCCTTCCTCGCCGACCGGTTTCGTAACAAAGTCAGCGACCCGTTTTACTTCCTCATGGGCGTTGCCCATCGCCACCCCGGTTCCGACGAACGACAGCATTTCGATGTCATTTAATCCGTCGCCGAACGCATACACATCCTCTTTGCCAATCCCGAGCTTCTCGATCATAAAACGGATGCCTTCCGCCTTTGAGCCGCCCGCCGGCAGCACGTCCGTCGATACATCGTGCCAGCGGACGAAGCGGAACTCCGGATAGTTGCGCACATATGGCGCCTCTTCTTCCGCGCGGCAAAACAACAGCGCTTGATAAATGTCTTTGTTTTCGTAATACAACGGGTCAACGGGCGGATGGGCGAATTTCAGG
This sequence comes from Geobacillus subterraneus, assembly GCF_001618685.1. Lineage (GTDB taxonomy): Bacteria > Bacillota > Bacilli > Bacillales > Anoxybacillaceae > Geobacillus > Geobacillus subterraneus. The sequence goes on from NZ_CP014342.1 coordinate 2,286,181, forward strand.
CTCTCCATGCTGACGTGAATGTGCGGATGATCGTCGACGCTCGCTCTCATTTGCTCGGCGTCCATAAAGACGAGCGGGTGGCCGTTTTGGTGGGCCTCTTCCGTCAGCGCCCTCACTTTCTCGCGGCGGAGCGGCTGTTTATACAGCACGTTCCCTTCAAAGACGACGTATTGTCCGTTAAAGCTGACGAACGAATCGATGCCAAGCTGGCGGCGCACATGTTCAAACATAAACGGCGCCCGCCCGGTGGCGATGGCCACATAGACGCCGGCCGTTTTCAACTGGCGGATCGCTTCAATGGTTGACGGCGGCAGCTGTTTTTGCTCGTCAAGCAGCGTGCCATCGATGTCGAAAAACACGATTTTTCTGCCCACATTCTCTTCCCCTTGCCAAAAATAAATTCATTGTCTACCGTACTGAAAAACAAGCTGAATGTCAACCAAAACGCCACGATCCGTTCCATTTTTACCCATGAAAAACAAGCCTTCGCCTACATATCATATATAATAGAACATTTACTTTCGTCGCAAAATGAGTACAATAAAAAGTAAGGAGTGATGAAAAATGTTGAAAAAGCTGAAAAAAAAGCTGCTTCAACAATGGAAAGATTTGCTCCGAAAAAAGTTGATCGCCTAACCGTTACAACGACAGCCCTTCCGTACGAAGGGCTTCTTTCCCACTTTGGCGAATGAAACGGTCAAAACTCGTCAAAGATGGTACATATCGTCGGCACATCTCCCGCCTGTTTTTTGCTGTTGGCAATAAAAAACATGAAAACGAGGATGAATTCCTATATAATAAAAAAGCAATCATTGTACGATAAGGAGAGATTTCGCGATGATTTTCAAAGTGTTTTACCAAGAAAATGCGGACGAAGTGCCCGTGAGAGAAAAAACGAAAACGCTCTACATCGAAGCAGAATCAGAGCGGGACGTACGCCGAAAACTGCAAGATCGTCCGATCAATATCGAGTATATTCAGCCGTTAGAGGGGGCGCATCTGGAGTACGAAAAGCGAAGCGCTAACTTTCAAGTATTGGAGACTTCATCATGAAACTATTAACAGATCAACAAGTTGGCGTTTTTGCCCTCGGCGGACTCGGTGAAATCGGGAAGAATACATACGGCGTACAATTTCAGGACGAAATTATTGTGATCGACGCGGGCATTAAATTTCCGGAAGACGAACTGCTCGGCATCGACTACGTCATCCCGGACTATTCGTATTTAGTGAAGCATGCGGAAAAAGTGAAAGGGCTGTTCATTACCCACGGGCATGAAGATCATATCGGCGGCATTCCGTACTTGCTCCGGCAGGTGAACATCCCCATTTACGGCGGCAAACTGGCGCTCGGGCTCATTCGCAACAAACTCGAAGAACACGGATTGCTTCGCCAAGCTAAGCTCATTGAAATTCGCGAAGACGATGTCATCCGTTTTCAAAAAACAGCGGTCACCTTTTTCCGGACGACGCACAGCATTCCGGACAGCTACGGCATCGTCGTCAAAACGCCAGTCGGGCAAATCGTCCATACCGGAGACTTTAAATTCGACTTTACGCCGGTCGGCGAACCAGCCAATTTGACGAAAATGGCTGAAATCGGGAAAGAAGGCGTCCTTTGCCTGCTTTCAGACAGCACGAACAGCGAAATTCCGCATTTCACGATGTCAGAGCGGCGCGTCGGCGAAAGCATTCACGACATTTTCCGCAAAGTGGACGGACGGATTATTTTTGCGACGTTTGCCTCCAACATCCACCGGCTTCAGCAAGTGACGGAAGCCGCAGTCGCCAACAACCGGAAAATCGCCGTCTTTGGCCGCAGCATGGAAGCGGCCATTGAAATCGGCCAAGATCTCGGCTACATTAAATGTCCGAAAGGCACGTTCGTCGATGCAAACGAAATCAACCGACTGCCGGCGAATCGGGTGACGATTTTATGCACCGGCAGCCAAGGTGAACCGATGGCCGCCTTGTCGCGCATCGCCAACGGCACGCACCGGCAAATTCAAATCATCCCGGGTGACACCGTCGTCTTTTCTTCATCGCCGATTCCGGGCAACACGGTGAGCGTCAACCGAACGATCAACATGCTGTACCGGGCCGGCGCCGAAGTGATCCACGGCCCGCTCAGCGACATCCACACGTCCGGGCACGGCGGACAGGAAGAACAAAAGCTGATGATCCGGCTTATGAAGCCAAAATATTTTATGCCGATCCACGGCGAATACCGGATGCAAAAAATGCACGCCAAGCTCGCCATCGACTGCGGCGTGCCGGAGGAAAACTGCTTTATTATGGATAACGGCGAAGTGCTCGGCATCAGCGACAGCGAAGCGCGCATCGTCGGCAAAATTCCGTCCGGCTCGGTTTACATCGACGGCAGCGGGGTCGGCGACATCGGCAACATCGTCTTGCGCGACCGCCGCATTTTGTCGGAGGAAGGGCTCGTGATCGTTGTCGTCAGCATCAACATGAAAGAGTTCAAAATCGCTGCCGGGCCTGATATTATCTCCCGCGGCTTCGTCTACATGCGCGAGTCGGGCGATTTGATCAGCGAGGCGCAGGCGCTCATCGCCAAACATCTCGAAAAAGTGCTTGAGCGAAAAACGAATCAATGGTCAGAAATTAAAAATGAAATTACTGAAACGCTCGCCCCGTTCTTGTACGAACGGACGAAACGGCGGCCGATGATCTTGCCGATCATCATGGAGATTTAACAAAAAAAGGGGGCTTTCGCAAAGTCCCCCTTTTTCTATGACGTGAACGATATAACGCCGCCGGCTGCTGGATACAACGCCCGAAAAATCTCCCAAACGACCCGGCTGGGTCGAATTTGAAGAACAACCGTTTCCGATTATGCCGCTAGCCGACGACTTTTTCCTCAAACCGGTCGATGTCGCTGTCAGCACCGATCACGACCAACACATCGCCTTTGCGGATGATTTCCGAAGCAAGCGGTGAGACGATGACGCTCGCTCCGCGCTTAATGGCGACGATGTTAATGCCGTAGCGGGCGCGGATGTCAAGCTCGAGCAGCGAATGGCCGTCAAGCCGTTCGCTCGCGACAATCTCGACGATGCTATGTTTGTCCGACAGCTCCAAATAGTCCAAGACGTTGTTCGAAATAAGGTTATGGGCGATCCGCTCCCCCATGTCCCGCTCCGGATGCACGATTTGGTCGGCGCCGATTTTTTTCAGCACTTTTTCATGGTAATCGTTTGTCGCCTTGACCGTAATATGGTTGACACCGAGCTCTTTTAAAATGAGCGTCGTTAAAATGCTCGCCTGAATGTTGTCGCCGATCGCAACAATGACATGGTCAAAGTTGCGGATGCCTAAGCTTTTCAGCACGTTTTCGTCCGTCGTATCGCCAACAACAGCGTGCGAGGCGATGGCTGCAAATTCGTTCACCCGATCTTCGTCAATGTCAATCGCGAGCACTTCCATCCCTTGTTCGCTCAATGTCCGGCAAATGCTGCCTCCAAATCGCCCGAGACCGATCACCGCAAACTGTTTCTTTTTCATCGTTGATTCCTCCACCAATTGTCAATCGTCGCTTCCCCCCTTATTGTAGCAAAAAAGAAAAGGAACGAAAACGATTCTTCGCTCCTTGTCGATCGTCGGTTACGCCTGCTCTGTCTTTTCCGTTTCTTTTTAACATGGCTGTTGCTCCGGTCAGCTCCGGCATTGGTTCACGCAGTTTCACGCTTCATTCCTCCATTGGAAAAGAAAGGCCTAACGCCCCGTTAGACCTTTCTCCATGATTCACGCGAATGGCCCTACACCGTCAACGTCGCTTGCCCCGGCTTCCAGTTGGCCGGACAGAGGCCGCCGGTTTGCAGCGCTTGCAGCACGCGCAATACTTCATCAACATCGCGGCCGATGTTGTTATGGTGAACGACGGCATATTTCAGCTCGCCTTCCGGATCGATGATGAATAGTCCGCGCAGCGCGACGCCCTCTTCTTCAATGAGCACGCCGTAATCGCGCGAAACTTGCTGCGTCCGATCGGCAGCGAGCGGGTATTTAATTTGACCGATGCCGTTTTGGTCGCGCGGCACATCCATCCACGCCTTATGCGAGTAAACCGAGTCGGTCGACGCGCCGATCACGACCGCGTCTAAGTCTTCGAACTCGTCATAACGGTCGGAGATGGCCGTAATTTCCGTCGGGCAAACGAACGTAAAATCGAGCGGATAGAAGAACAGCACGGTCCACTTGCTGTTTTTCATGTTTTCTTCAAGGCTGACGCGGCCGAATTCTCCGTTCGGCAGGACAGCCTCCATTTCAAAACGCGGAGCTTGTTTTCCGACTAGGCGCTCTGCCATATGTAATCCCTCCACTGCCAAAAAATAGCGATGCCTACCGTTCGCTGACATCATTCATTGCAACACTCCGAACCTTCGGACAGAGGTTAAAAAGAGGCGAAATGATTTCCCATCTTCTTTTCATCGGTTCTGTTTTAAGGAGAAACGGCCGCTATGTCTTGATTTCGCCCAACCTTGATTGGTTTGCTCAGGCGAACGGCCCCACAAAAAACGGGCTGCTGGCGCACACAGCCCGATAATTGTTACCGAAGCTTTTGTTCAATTTTTTGGCAAATTTCTTCCGCGGTAAGTCCGCTCGCTTCAATGACCGGACCGGACGTGACCATGTTTTGAATGCCGGTGACGTTTGTATCTAAGCCGGTAATGACGCAACAATCGCAGCCTTTCGCATCTTGTTCGCTACGCAGCGGAACAACGTCATACCCTCTTTCCTTCAACGCCTCCTGCACGTCGGTCAGCGATTGCTCGACACCGATTTTCGCCATCACACTCCACCTCCTCACACATAATGTGTCTTAATGGAGGCGGAACTATACTTCATTCCATATTCCCTTTCCACGAAAAATAGTCGATTAAAAAAGCGATGGCCCGATCGATCGCCGCCTCATTTGGGGCCAGCTTCGCATGGTGCAGCCCGTATGGCGAATCGACGCCAAGCCAAAACATAAAACCGGGGATCTCTGCCAACATATAGCCAAAATCTTCACCGGTCATCGCCTCTTTGCAGCGGATGACATTCATGTCGGCATGCGTTTCAGCAAATTGGATAAACTCTGTCGTCAACGACGGGTCGTTGTACACTTCGTGGTACATGGCGCCGTAATCAATCGCCGCCTCACATTCGTAAGCCACTTCCACCCCGCGGACGATCGCTTCAATCCGCCGCTTCACTGCCTGCATCGCCGCCGTCGACAGCGTCCGGATCGTCCCTTCGAGCCGAGCGCGTTCGGCGATGACGTTTTGCACGGTTCCGCCGGTAATTTTTCCGATCGTAATGACGGCGCTGTCAAGCGGATCAACGTTGCGGGCGACGATCGATTGCAGCTGGGTGACGAGCGTGCAGGCGGCGACGACCATATCGTTGGCTAAGTGCGGAAACGCCGCATGGCCGCCTTTCCCTTTTAAATCAATAAACAGTTCAGACGTATTGGCAAACAGCAGCCCTTCTTTCGTCGCGATCGTGCCGACCGGATATTCCGGGGCGATATGCAAGGCGACGATCATATCCGGCTTCCACTCGCGCATTATATCGCTTTCTAACATCGGCTTCGCCCCGCCCGGTCCTTCTTCGGCCGGTTGGAAAATAAACAGCAAATCGTCTTTGAGCGGGTGATGGGCAAAATGAGTCAACACGCCAAGAGCGATGCTCATATGGACGTCATGGCCGCACGCATGCATTTGCCCTTCATGTTCGGAGCGATACGGCAGGCCGGTTTCTTCGCTGATCGGCAAGCCGTCGATATCGGCGCGGTAGCCGATCGTTTTTTGCGGCGCTGTTCCGTTGACTTTCACAAAAATGCCGGTTTTCCACGTCCGGACATCAAGCCGCTCCTGCGGCAGCGACCGAATATACTCCAGCAAATATTGCTGTGTTTTAAACTCTTGAAACCCGAGTTCGGGAATTTTATGCAAGTCGCGGCGAATGGCGACAAATGGGCTGATCGCTTCCATCTTCTCTCCTCCAATCGAGTAGGAGAGGGTGACTAACCCTCGTCCTCTCACACCACCGTACGTACCGTTCGGTATACGGCGGTTCCATTAAGTCTGACGCAGAGATTCATATCGTTGATAAAGACTCTTCAGCCCTTGGCTCTCCCAATAGGAGTTGCCAAGGGCTTTATGCAAGATGGGACTAGCGGCCACTCTCCAATATTTCTTCCGAGTGTTTCCCCATTCATATGCTTTCCGCTTGGGCACTCCTAAACTTTGCAGTTTTCGGACTCTGGTTCTCGGAAGTTTCCACTCTTTCCATTGGCACATGCGCAGCCTTCGTCGAATCCATCCATCTAGTTCTTTGAACACACTTGGAGTCTCTGCTAACGAGAAGTATCCACACCATCCCAGAATGTACTGGTTGAGCTGTTCGATTCGCTCGGGCATGGGAATCGGTTTCGATCGACTCGTCATGGTGCGTATCCTTTGCTTCATGCGCCGAATACTTTCCTTTGCGATCCGGATTTTTGGCTCCTTATTTGGGGTGAAGCTAAAACCGAGGAATTTTCTCCTCCACGGTCGATCCACTGCCGATTTGGTTTCATTGACTTTCAGCCGGAGTTTCTTTTCAATGAATGCCGTGATCGATTTCATCACCCGTTCCCCGGCCTTCTTCGTCCTTACGTAGATATTGCAGTCATCCGCATACCGTACAAATTTGTGCCCTCGTTTTTCCAATTCTTTGTCCAGCTCATCCAAGAGAATGTTGGACAAAAGTGGACTGAGCGGCCCTCCTTGTGGAGTCCCCTCTTGTGTTTCCATGACCACCCCGTTGATCATGACCCCTGCCTGTAGATACTTCCGTATCAACTTTAGGAGGATTTTGTCTGGAATTCGTTTCGCTAATATCCCCATCAGTTTGTCATGGTTGACTCGATCAAAGAACTTTTCCAAGTCGATATCTACCACCCATGTATATCCTTCCTGAATATACTGCTTCGCCTTTTTCACCGCGTCGTGTCCTCTTCGACCGGGACGAAACCCGTAGCTGTGTTCCGAAAAGGATGGGTCAAAGATCGGCGTGAGCACTTGGGCGATGGCCTGTTGGATGAACCGGTCTGTCACGGTCGGGATTCCTAGTAACCTGACTCCTCCGTTCGGTTTCGGGATTTCGACCCGTCGGACCGGGCAAGGTTCGTAGGTCCCTTCTTCCAAAGCGCGCCGTATCACGTCCCAATGTTCCACGAGGTGTCTTCGCAGGTCTTTGACGGACATTCCATCGGTTCCATGGGACCCTTTATTCTTTTCCACTTGTTTGAGTGCTCGCAGGAGATTCTCCCGTGACAGTACCTGTTTCATCCACATTCCGATTCTTCCTCTCTACGTGAACGATCCGTTCTATTTGTGCCATCTTCTTCTCCACCCTCTTGAGGTCCCCCATGGACTTCACCATTTCCTCCCTCAAGCAGGCCCTTTCGGGTTGTCTGCTTCATCAAAGAAGATGAACGCCTAGTGGCCGTTCTCCTTCATGGTTCGGTCCTTCCCCTTCTATCTTAAGCTAGACGGGTACTATGACCTCTGCTGACTTCTGTCCGTTCAGCGTTGGATCGCTCCAACGGTTGCCAAGCGCACTTGGCTTCCCGGACAGACCTCCCCGGGTAAGAGTGCAGTCTTTCCTTCCATCTATCTGCTTCATTTACTCGGTATCACCTTCGGCAGAAAGGGCTTCGTTTTGTCGTGCAAACTCACCCAATGATACCCAGCCTCCTATGAAGTTCGTGTTCCTCAGACCGGAAGTTTGCCGCCCGCTTCCTTCAGATTCTGCGTCGCCGCAGACACCCTTGCGTTAAGCTAACTGCTACTTCTGCCTTCGCAGTTCGGGACTTTCACCCTATAGACTGCACCCATGCCGGGCGCACTCGGAAAAAAGCTGCCCTGTGAGCGGACAGCTTTTTCATGTCATTATAATTGGCGAAGCTCTTGTTTAATTTCCGTTTTCGCTCTCGTTTGTTCGTCAATTTGCTTAATGACGCGCGCCGGCACGCCGGCCACGACCGTATACGGCGGCACGTCTTCGACGACGATTGCCCCAGCAGCGACGACCGCCCCTTTGCCGACGGTGACACCTTCCAAAATGACGGCATTAGCTCCAACGAGAACATCATCTTCAATCACGACCGGCTTGGCCGATGGCGGTTCAATCACTCCGGCCAACACCGCGCCAGCGCCGATATGGCAGTTTTTCCCGACCGTTGCCCGGCCACCGAGCACGGCGTTCATATCGATCATCGTCCCTTCGCCGACGACGGCGCCGATGTTGATGACTGCTCCCATCATAATGACCGCATTGTCGCCGATCTCGACGTGATCGCGAATAATGGCGCCCGGCTCAATGCGCGCTTTCACCCCTTTTAAATCCAATAGCGGAATGGCGGAGTTGCGGCGGTCATTTTCGACGACATAATCCTCGATTTTGTCCCGATTCGCCTCGATAGCGGCTTGAATGTCTTGCCATTCGCCAAACACCACGCCGGTGTTGCCAGCGATAAACGTTTTCGCGCCCGGGCCGAAGTCGATGCCTTCCACGTTCCCTTTTATGTATACTTTGACCGGGGTTGATTTTTTGCTGTTTTGAATAAATGAGATGATTTCATTCGCATCCATCATTTTCATGGGCCATTGCTCCTCCTTGTCCATGTTCGTTTCTTCTTTACTGTAGCAAAACAAAGATGATCGTGGCAAGCGTCAATTCCCGGGCGCGCCCAGCTATGGCTTAGGCGTGCCTTTTTGTTTACGCAGTTCTTTATTTAGCTGCTTTAAAATTTCCCGCCGGGTAAAAATCCCTTCAAAATAGCCGTCATCGTTTTCTACGCAGACGAATGGATGATTGACGACAAGTCCGACCGCCTTCATCAAGCTGTCGTCGAGCCGGAGGCGCGGAATGTTTCGATTCATCACTTCTTCGACCTTCATCGTTTCGAGCCGTTCAAACTCGATGCGCTCTAATCCTAACATCGCATCCATAATCATCGTCATGCTGATGAGCCCATGCAGTTTATACGATGTATCGAGAACTGGGATCGCTGAATAACCGGTTTTTGTCAAGACGAGCAGCGCATGATCCAAATAGTTTTCAGGCTGAACGTGCGCGACTTTATCCGCAGGGATGAGGAATGGTTTAACCGTCATGTTGGCCGGCTGTTTGTTTCCTAACCATGTCATGCCAATGTTCCGCCTTTCTCTTTTTTGCATCTTTCCCTCTCCACTTTTATCATACCATAAAAAAGACTATCGCTTCTTGCCAAGCGATAGTACAAAACGACATGTTACCTTTCTTCAGTTAAAAGGCGGTCGTACAAACGTAAAAGCTGCCGATATCGTCGTTCGTCAGCCTCCTTATCCCCGTTTTCAATATCCGCCAGCTCCGAACGGACAAGTTCGAGCGCATATTCCTGGCTGAACAGCACCTCAAGCAACAATGACGCCTCCTCGCCCGACAGCTGCAGCGGCAGCCGCTTCGCCATCTTCACTCCCCCTTTGCCTCTTCCGCTTTCATATATATTCAGCGGCAAAGGAAAAAAGTCGTGGAAAAAAGCGTCATTTGCGGACAGGCAAAAAGGCCACCCATATGAATGGAATGGCCTTTTTTCAATAATAGCGCAACGCCAAATAACCAATGGCAAAAATGGCGAGCAAGGCCGCAAGTACGTAAGCGAGAAGCAGCGGGTTGCGCAAGTAGGCATGCTCCTCGACCGTTTTCGGAATCGGCCCGTCAAGCTCCCCTTGCCAACGCTGTTGGCGTCCGAGGCGAACCGTATAGACGAACCCGATGACCGCGATCAATACAGAGAGGGCGGATAACACAAAAGTCAACTGTGCCATAAGTTTCACCTCATGTTTACTTTGCCTCAATGAGAGGATTTTATGCGGTCAATAATGGGCGTCATGCTCAAACAAGTAGCTGTACGACAAGTCGATAAACAAATAATGGCGCTCATCAATCGGGTATGAATACGTCCGGATCGTCTCCCCGGTTTCAATGTCTGTATATAAATCCGATAAAATCCCTCTCCGGCGCGAACGCATGCGAATAATGTTTTCCAAAAAATACGGGCGCCAGCTCCAATTTTTCATGTAATATTGTTGCTGCAACTCCCAGCGGCCGCCGCGCTTAAACATATTGCCCGACTGTTGAAAGCCGTCTTCATCACAGACGTAAATGCGGAAGCAAACGTCATCGAGTTCGTCGGCCAGCAGCGAAATCAGCTCATTAAAGCCGCCCGCTTTTTTGTATTTGCCAAGCAGTGCGGCAATCCGTTGCTGAAACTGCTCGGAAATTTGATACAGCGTCTCGAGCTTTTTCTTTTCCTGTTGGATAAAGCGATGGCATTCTTGGCGCAGCAGTTCTTTCAACAGATCACGCGGCACGACTTCCGGCGCCGGCTTAGCCAAATAGTATCCTTGGTAGTAGCGGCCGCCATGCCGCCATGCGTACTGAAGCTGAAATGATGTTTCAATATCCTCATACAGAAGCGTCGCTCCGATTTTGCGCGCCAACAGCGAAATGGAATGAACGATTTCTTGATAAGCTTGGTGGACCGACGTTTTTCGCAATTCATGCAAGTCGATTTTTAAAATGTCAGGCGACAAAACGCCGATCCGCTCAAGATGAATGCTATGTTCGGCGATATTATCGACCGCCACTTTAATACCGTACGTGCGGATATACGTCAATAAATGGCTGAGCTGATCCAGGTCGCCTTTAAAATGCTGCTCGTTAATTTCCAATATGATGCGGCTAAGCGCCAACCCTTTCGCCTCGTAACCGAGAAGCAATTGCAAAAACGATTCGCCGCGGTCAAGCATCAATAAATTGGCGTCGCGGTTGAGAAAGATGAGCGGCGTCTCGTCATCGAGCGACAGAAAATAATCGAGCGCCTTTTTAGTGATCACATCATCCACTTCCATGCGAAACTCTTCCGGAATCGTTTCATCATGAAAAAACGGCCCGAGACTGACTGGCCCCGCTTCCGTTTGGAATCGCCCGAGCACTTCATATCCGATGACTCCATGCTCATCGGCGCTAAAAATCGGTTGATAGTACGGGATCACTTGCGACAAGTTGGCCATCACGTCTAATGCATCCATCATGCTCACCTCATTCTGGTCGACCATCTTTGCCTTTATTATAGCATAATTGCCCAATCGTTCCTGACTCGTAAAAAAAGCGGCTCCCCTGACAGCAGGGAATCCGCTTGTGACAAAGGCCGTTGCGTGCAATGAGCCGGTTGCCCGCGATAAATGAAGAAATACCGCCTGCAATCCCTTTTGGGTGAGGACCATCTTGCTTTATGGCAAATTTGATTAAAACGGCCGCCGGTTCAGCCATTGGCCGCCGTCGACTGTGATGCAAGCGCCGTTAATGTAAGCGGCTTCATCCGAAAGCAAAAACGAAGCGACCGCCGCGATTTCTTCCGGCGTCCCGAGCCGCCCGAGCGGCACGCTTTCCAACGTCATCCGCTCCGCTTCCTCTGATTCCCAAAGCCGCTCCGCCCCGCCTGTCCGCTCGATCGGCCCCGGGGCGATGGCATTAACGCGGAAGCCGTATTTCTTCCCCCACTCGACCGCCAATGTGCGCGTCATCGCCAGCACCCCGGCCTTGGCGCTTGCCGAATGAATGACCCCCGCGCCGGCATGCCAGGCGTACGTCGCAATGATGTTGATGATGCTCCCTTTCAAGCCGCGCGGAATCCAATAGTTGCCGACTTCACGGCTGCAGTAAAACGTTCCGTTCAATACGATGTTGATGACGCTGTTCCAACCGTTGATCGACAGCTTTTCCGCCGGACAAATAAAATTGCCGGCCGCGTTGTTAACGAGAGCATCAATGCGGCCAAACTCCGCATCGACCCGTGCGACCATGTCCGCGACTTGCTCCGGATTGCGCACATCCATCGGAACAACAAGCACCCGCCCGCCGCCGGGCGTTTCCATTTCCCGCTTAGCCTCTTCCAGCGCTTCGGCCCGCCTTCCCGTAATGACAACGTTCGCCCCTTCAGAGACAAACCGCTTCGCCATATATTTTCCCATTCCGCTCGACCCGCCGGTAACAATGATGACTTTTCCGTTCATTCGCCTCTCCCCCTATGACTGATTGCTCATTCATTTTACTGTTTCTTCAGTTCTCTTTCTTTTTCTAGCATAGGGCAAATTCTTCTTCTTTTCAACAAAAATAACTGATTTTTTTGAAAATCAAAGCTCACTGATTTCTTTCCTGCTTTCCCTTTTCCTAAGAGTGAGGGGCCTTCTTGATTAGGCAACATGATTTTTCTCCTATTGTTCTTCCCTTCTAGTTTTCGTTATAATAAAGCTACTTGTGAAAGGACGACGAGACGATGCATCGTATTGAAACAGCCAAAATGAACCGACGCGCGTTTTTAAAAAAACTGACACGCACCGGCTTTGCCGCGGCGCTGGCGACATCGCTCGCCTACGGCTACGCCCGCTGGGTTGAACCGTCACAATTGACGGTGACGCACCATACACTGTCACACCCGCTCATCCCGAGGGCGTTTCACGGCGTAAAACTGCTGCAATTCAGCGACCTCCATCTCGGGCATTATGACAGCTTGAAGCGCTTTTACCACGTGATCGACCGAATTAACACGCTGGAGCCTGATCTTGTTGTTTTTACCGGCGATTTGCTCCATGAGGCGAACCGATACCCGCACACTGAGACGGTCGCTGAAGCGCTGGCAAACATCCGCGCCCCGCTTGGGAAATTCAGCGTTTATGGCAACCACGACCACGGCGGCTACGGAACGGACATTTACCGCCGGCTGATGGAACGGGCCGGGTTTCGCGTCCTTGTCAACGAGCATGCGCTCGTTCGCCGCGGACAAGAGGCGATCGCTGTGGCCGGCGGTGACGATATGATGCTCGGCCGGCCCGATTGGGCGAAAATGACGGCGGGCATTCCGCCGGCAACATATACGATCGCCCTCGTTCACGAACCGGACAGCGCCGTTGAGACGTGCCGCTACCCGATTCATGCCCAACTTTCCGGCCATAGCCATGGCGGACAAATCCAGCTGCCGTTTATCGGTCCGCTCATGACTCCGCCGCTGTCTGAACGGTATTACGAAGGATTTTACCACGTCGGCGGGCTTGTGCTGTACGTCAACCGCGGCCTCGGCACAACAAGGGTGCCGCTTCGCTTTTTCGCTCCGCCGGAACTGACGGTCTTTTCGCTCACTAATCGCGAAAAATAGGTCAAGCAAGTCACAACTATGTTATAATGGAAAGAAAAAAGGAGACATGCCGATGAAACCGTTGCAGTTGACGGTCGACAATATCGCCAAAGCCATTTTTACAGTCAACCGCCATGCGAAGACGGCATTGAACCCTTCGTTTCTTTATCTTCTCAAGAAAAAAGCCATCGAAAAGCTGCTTGAGGAAGGCAAGGCGAAAAAGGTCGGCCTCCATTTTTCCCGCAATCCAAAATACAGCCAGCAGCAATCTGATGTGCTCGTGGCCGTCGGCGACTACTATTTCCACATTCCTCCGACAAAACAAGATTTCGCCGCCCTCCCGCACCTCGGCGCGCTCAGCGACTCATACCGAAATCCTTCCGTTCGGATGCCGCTATCGGAGGCAAAAGCGATTCTCATCGCCTACACCGGGATCAAGGAATCGACGGAACGAAAGCCGAAACGGTTGACAAAGCCGATGTTTAAGCGGCTTGGCGACCGCTACTAAACAAGGCGCCGGAATGTTCCCGACGCCTTCTTTTCTTTCCCCTGCTTACTCATGATGGAACTCAGAGCTCCGCTCCCCCGGCAGTGAAGCGGATTCAGTGGCCATTGTTTCACTTCATCTGAAAGTGGATGCTCCCCGCTCAAAATCAGAAACAGGAGCGGCCTTTACACATTGAGAAAATGGGCCGATTACGGGAGATTCAGACCGATACCCCCTTTCGCTTCATGCTTCCCCATTGTTTTCGGCGACGGATGGCGTCGATGATTCCTTCGCACCGCCACCATGCCGTCAGCGGGCGATACCAAAACGTCTCCGTCAGCGAGAAGAAAAAGAGCCACACAAAATCCGAGACGTTCGGAAACTTCCGCTCGGTCCATTCCTCAAGCAACACGGCGGCAGCGGACAAAAGCGAGCCGTACAAAACAGAAACCACCAACAAAAGAAGAGCAAACTCGATATATAGGCTTCCGAGAAACAGTGAGAGAACCATGACGATATATCCGGTTAGCTCCACAACCGGACCGAGAAACTCAATGAACCAAAAATATGGGAAAGAAAGGAGGCCGATCGAACCGTATTTCGGGTTGAACAACAGCGTCCGGTGGCGCCATAAGCTTTCAAGCAGCCCGCGATGCCAGCGTCGCCGCTGTTTACGCAAGTCGCCATACGTTTCCGGCGCCTCCGTCCAGCAGACCGGGTCCGGGATGTAGATAATTTTTTTCGCCTCATTTTTTTCCCGCGCCAGCCGGTGCAGACGCACGACAAGTTCCATATCCTCGCCGGCCGTATCCGCATACCCGCCTGCCTCGATTACCCACTGTTTGGAAAAAACGCCAAACGCACCAGAAACAATCAGCAGCAAATTATGGCGGCTTAAGCCGAGACGGCCGAGCAAAAACGCGCGCAAATATTCGATCGTTTGCATAATGACAAGCGGCCGCCGCGATAGCCCGACCTTCACAATGTCACCGCGCTCAATCCGGCAGCCATTGGCGATGCGGATGCTGCCTCCTGAGGCGATCACTTCCCCGTCCGACTCGATCATCGGTTTCATCACTTTTAAAAAGGCGCGCCGCTCCAACACGGAATCGCCGTCAATCGAACAAATATACGGGTAGCGGGCGGCGTTGATCCCCGCGTTTAACGCATCCGCCTTCCCGCCGTTTTCTTTATCAAGGACGAATAAGTGCGGATAGGCCGGCGATCGTAGATGGCTTTGATTTCTTTTGCCGCCAGCTGGCGGCGAATCACGCGATACACGGGCCGAAGCCCGAAATGCTCAATCAGCTGCTCAAGCGTCCGATCCGTCGAACCGTCATTGATGACGATCACCTCATATTGCGGATATTCAATGCTGAGCAGCGAGCGGATCGAGCCGACGATGCCGGCTTCCTCATTATAGGCGGGAACGAGGATGGACACCGGCTTTGCATAGCTCACATCGAGCAGCTCCTCGTACGGCTCCCAATCGTCAAGCCGATGGGTGCGCCGTAAGTGGACAAAGGAAACGGCGAGCAGAAACGTATAAAAAACGACGACACCGGCCATATAAACGAGCACAGCCTGCCCGATGGCCGCCACAATTGTCTGCCATGGCCCCACTATATCTCCTCCTCTTCGAGCCATTGCCTTGCCATATCGCGGGCGTAGCGGTCGTCCACATGTTGAGCCGCTGTACGCAATACAGCCCGGCCGTTCGGAAGGCGGGCGATGGCCGCGGCCGCCTCGGAACGAACGGCAAAGGAACGGTCTGAAAGCCGCTCGCACAGAAGCGGGAGCAGCTTTTCTTCCCGGTATTTTCCGGCAAGGCGGGTCGCTATCAATCTCTCTTGCCAATGCGGCGAGCGCAAGTGGCGCTCGAGCTGCCGCGCGCCAAGTGGCACACCGATTTCCGCCATCGCCTTGAGCGCACGAACGCGGATTTCCAAATCTTCCGATGCTAATAGCTGCTCCAAAAACAGTCCTTCCTGACGGCGGCGGATGCCGATCATGTCGATCAACGCATATTTTCCCGCCGGCGGCAGTTCAGCAAACCGTTTTTTTACCTGTTGAAGCAGCTGCTCGCTCATATGGCCAAAAATGATGCGATACGCAAATTCCGTCAACTCATATTTCGGTTGAAACACATATGTCACGACCGGACGATAATCAAATTTGGCGAAAATGGCCAATATTTTCGCTGTCTCCCCTTCTGTGACCCCAGCGGAACGGTACAGCCGTTCGATGTCGGGCAGCATCCCCTTCATCTGCAAGTCTTCGATCAGAAACAGCGCGTTCATCCGCTCGCTCCATTGCCGGCTTGCCAGCCGGTGGCGCAGCCAGCCTTGAAAGTGCGCTTCAGCAAACGCGCGCAGGCGCGTCTGCACATGCTCCCCTTTCAATAACGAGGCAAAGCTATCCAACAGTTGGAGCACAGCCTCCCGTTCAAGCGGCGATGAAAAACGAAACGAAAGCTCCTCCTCTCCGAGCAAATAGCGAAGCAGCGGGAGACGGCGTTCTTCCTTATAGGCGCGCAGCCGGGCCTGGCGCCGGTTTTCCCGCCATTTGCGCACGATCAAATAAATGAACAGCCCGGTCAGCACCGCCGACAAAGCAGCCGCCACCGCGACGGCGAAAACGAGCGCCATTACTCATCCAGCTCCTTTAGCAGCCGGCGCAGCCGCGCTTCAAGCTCAAGCCATTTGAACGGCTTTGTCACATACTCATCGACCCCTTTTTCGAGAGCATCAGCGATTTCCCGCTCATCTTGGCGCGACGTCAGCATCATCACTTTATGCGGCGTCCGCCGGCGGCGGAGGCGGTGCAACACCTCAAGGCCGTCCATTTTCGGCATCACCCGGTCTAAAATGACGACGAAGCGCCGTCCATGTTCACAGAGCGGCGATTCGAGGAAGGAAAGCCCGTCGCCAAACTCATAAATGTCCACCTCCCGCTCCTGCTCGGCGGCAAGCTTGCGAACGAGATCAGCGATGACCGTTCGCGCCAATTCATCATCGTCGACAATGGCAACAGCCCACCGCTGTTTGCCCGCCTGGCGATGTTGTGTTTCGTTCTGAGCGCCATTGGCGTGAGACGGTTGCCTCCGCGCTTCTTCAACTCGGTTGCCGCCCTTTCTTTTGGCTGCATACAGCGCTTTGTCGGCCAGCTTGAGCCAATGATCGAGCGGTTCGTTCGGATCGTCGCATTCGACAAAACCGGCGGAAAACGTACACGATAGGCGCGCGCCGTCCGCCTCAACTTCCTCGGAAGCGAACTGGCGCTGCAGCCGCCTAAGCACACGGCGCGCTTCTCCTGTCGATGTTTTTGCCAGCCAAACGATAAACTCCTCGCCCCCAAAGCGGACGACCGTATCCATTCCCCGCGTATGTTGAAGCAAAAAGGCAGCCAGCTTTTTTAACACCGCATCACCCATCAAGTGGCCGAAACGGTCATTGACTTGCTTGAAATGGTCCAAGTCGAGCAGCGCCAGACAGCTCGGTGTCCCGGAACGCTCGAGATCGCTGCGCAGGCGGGCATACACTCGCGGCAAGTATTTACGATTGTAGACGCCGGTTAACTCATCAATAAGCACAAGTTCATCAATTTTCCGCTTTTTTTCTACGAGACGCCGGACACGAATGAACAGCTCGCCAGCTGCAGCCGGCTTCACGACGACATCGTCGGCGCCAAGCTCATACCATTTTAGATGGACGGCTTTGCGCCCGTCTGTGCCGACGATCACTACCGGAATGTAGGAAGCGCGACCGGCGTTCTCCAGCAGAGCAAGGAAAGAAGGAGTTTCTAAATGATCTTCCCCGATGTCGACGATGATGCAGTCCGGGTTGAGGCGAAACATGGATGCTGCCGCCTGTTCGAAGGAAGGAAGTGTGATGAAGCGCCACGATACGGTTTGCAGTGATCCGCGGAGATAAGCAAAAAATAGCGGATCATTTCCGCAGAGAAGAACGACGGCTTCCGGTCCTCCGCGTTGCGGGAGGGAAGTGATTGGAGAAGAATCGGTTTCTTCGGCTTCATAGCAGCGGCGAAGGAGCGGAACCATCTCCGCCAGCGCCTCCTCCGCCGTCCATTGCCGTTCCTTTTGCCTGTTCGTGCGCTGAAGAATCCGTTCCGCTTCGGCAGCGATATCATTGCGGCCGATCACCTCCGCCGCCCGGCCGATGGCACCGAAAAACCGGGTCAACTCCGCGCTGCTGAGCGGCGGTGAAGCCTCCCATTGTTCATACTGTTCTTTTATCCGGTCTAGTAACGAGACGACATAGGAATCCAACTTCCCTCTCCTTTCCTCATGGTAAACATTTCCTAATTGTGATAAAAAAAAGCCCCGAGCTGCTTCCGTTTTCACGTTCCCCCCCTTTTTTCCTATTATTAATATAGTCGACACGGTCTAAAAACATTCTGGTCTTCCTCCTTCACTTACCCGGGGCAGAAGAGGGGACCTCTCACACTCCCCTGCGCTCAAGCGCATTCGGTTGCCGTTCGTCTCGGCTTTCTCCTTATCTAGAAGGCTGGTGAAAAACAACGCCTGCCCCTAGCTGACATCAGATCACTTGAAATGAGAAGCCGATGCCGCAAAGCTTCTCAATTTGAAAAACAAGGCGGGGAAGCGACCTGCTCCTTCAATCACCGATCTTCTATGCAACGGTATCAAGAGCGTGAACTACCCCCACTTAATTTTCTAGCGAAAATTTGAAGTGGGGGCTTCCAAAGAAGTTTGACTGCTTCAAGCAATCCTTATTCTTTGAGGCGTGTCCACTTCGCCGCTAGAGCATAAGACACTCAGGTCTACAGCTTTACTTTTCTTTAAGATGTTTAATGCGCCATTGACATCAGCATTAATTAGTTTGCCAGACTTTGTTCGATACAAGCCGCGCTTAATACGTTTGCCGCTGAACTTATATTCTTTTGGATTGTCGGCATTATATTCAGGAATCTCATCGCCGTCAAAAAAGCTGGCTTGAGACGTATATGATTCTTCCTGTTTCAAGAATTCAATGCCGTAAAATTCACAAAGATATTCTAGTTTTTCTTTTATGTTACCGAGAGGAATATTGACAAAGTTTTGATTTGTCTTTTTTCCTAGATTAATATTGCGTTGCCATGTTTCCGCATAGCCAATGACAAGTTTGCCAATTTGATTTTCAATACAGTAGTTAATGATGTAACGGCAAGTCTTGTTGATATAATCATTCACTTTATTATTGCGATTCATAGCAAGCAACGCCTGTTTACGAGTGGTGCCTTTGATTTTTTGCTTATCTTTTATGCTTTGAAGTCTGGCATTTTCTTTGTTAAACCATTGATTTATACTTTTTAATCTCCGCCCATCAATGATGAATGATCTGCCGTCTGATGTGACACAAGTGGCAAAATTGTTTAATCCTAAATCAATTGCCAGTGCTTTTTGGTCATTTAATTCTCTTTGATCTTCAGGCATTTCATATTTGTACTGAATCTCAAAGAACCTGGCATGATGCTTAGGAATGATTTCAATCTGCTTAATCTTTTTGTCCAGTAACACAGGCGGAATCGTTATCGTGATAGGCTTGTGAGTCTTTTTAAATAGGCGAGAATACGGTATCGTAAATTTGTTGCCGTCTATACGAATCTGGCCAATGATCAGTGAATGAAAGCCATCTTTTTTAAGATATTTTGGAATACTGATAGCCTTGTGGTCATATTTTCCTTGTTTGGCAAGAATGATCAAACCAAAGAAAGATTTAAAGGCTTCATTGACCTTTTTTAAAATTTGCTGTGCCATGTTGCTGTTTAACAGCTTATAGTTTTCGTTAGTTTTTGCAAGATGATAGTTTTTCTCATAATTAAGAAATTCCTTGTGTTCAAAATAGTATTGTCTGACATGGTACAATCCGACGTTGTACATGTTCTTGGCAATATGGCACAGTTCTCGAAGAGTCAAGTATTCTTCTTTGGTCAAACCATTTAGCTGTTGTTTGATACAAAAATACATGTTTTCACCTCCCATCTAACTATATGATACTATATTTTACTGAATCTATCCTATTTTCAGCAAAATATAGTTAAGGCGATTCATCTCCCACTTACTCCGCTTCGCTTCGTTGAAGTGGGAGTCTTCTCGCCTAATTAAGATAAAAAGGCCGTTGCCTTGTTGCAACGGCGCTGTTTAATATAAAAAGTCAAGCAAGCGGCGGTCCGCCAAATTCGTATCCACCGGACAAACTTCCGCGTCGCGCCCGTACTGCCAGACCCAGACGTTCGCGCTGCAAGGCGGGGCGGCCGGCTGGTAACGCGGCGCTTTTTGTTCTTTCGTCGTTCCCGGCCTTGGAGCCGCGCTCCAAATGACGGCCTGCACCGCCACTTGGTTGTTCCTCCCCACCGCCTCGCAATAAGCGGCGGCGAAATCTCCCTTCGTTGGATCGGCGTACAGTCCCGGGCGATACCCGGTCGGATAAAGCGTTTCCACCCAAGCAGCGATCCAAGCCGCGTCGACGGCAAAAAAGTCTTCAATGTTGGCAAACAGCAATTTATTTTTCGGAATGCCGAGCCGCCGCGCATGGAACACCGCATTGCGCGCCGCCACTTGCCCGTTCGCATAGCCGACCGCCTCACGAAAGGCGTTGTAGATGGGCATCACTTTGACTCCATAGTTGCGGATGCGGGTGATCTCGTCCCGCGTCAACCCTTCCGACACATTAGGCACTTCCACCAAATAGCGGCCCCAAAATTTCGGATAACCGAGCTCTGTCCGTACGCATTGAAACAATTGGTCCGTTACGACTTGCGCCGAATCAACGCCCCAAACACCTCTTACCATCCTTCCCCCTCCTTCGCGGTCACATTGCCACAGTTATGTATATGAGAGGGACAGCTTGTTTTATACGGCTGCTAGCGGCGCTCCCGATCCTCTTTCGCCCAGTCGCCTTTTAACAGTTGGAACCATCCGTTGCGCTTAAACCAGACAAACATCGTTATGCCGATGGTTGCCATGACAGCCAATACGGCAAAGTACCCATATTTCCAGCGCAGTTCGGGCATATAGTCAAAGTTCATCCCATAAATGCCCGCAATAAAGGTGAGCGGCATAAAAATCGTCGTAATGGCCGTAAACGTCATCATAATGTTATTCATTCGGTTGGAGTTGAGCGACAAATAGCTGTCGCGAATATCGGCGGTAATTTCCCGATTCGTCTCAATCATTTCTGACAGCTTTAATAAATGATCGTAAATATCATAGAAATACAGCTGCCGCTCTTTCATGCGCTGCAGCCGATCGGAGTGGATGATGCGGTACAATAAGTCGCGCATCGGCACAATCGTCCGGCGCAATCTCGATAAATCGCCGCGAATGTCAAACACTTTTTCGATAATGTCATGAATCGGCTCGTTGTTCGTATTTTCCTCTAAATCATTCAACACATCTTCAATGTAGTACAGCGGAGGGAAGTAATCATCAACGAGCTTGTCGATCAGCCGATACATGACATGAAACGGCCCCTGCTGCACGTCCTGCTCGCTCTTCAGCCGCTCCCATACGTCCTCGACCGCATGAACCGGCGACTTATGAAACGAAACGATAAAGTTTTGTCCGACAAACAGATCGACTTCCTCAGCCTCAAGCGTCGTCCCCGCAATCGCATGGAGGACAACAAATAAGTAGCGGTCATAAAAATCGAGTTTCGGCCGCTGC
Source organism: Geobacillus subterraneus (assembly GCF_001618685.1). GTDB lineage: Bacteria > Bacillota > Bacilli > Bacillales > Anoxybacillaceae > Geobacillus > Geobacillus subterraneus. The sequence continues at coordinate 2,307,586 of NZ_CP014342.1, forward strand.
ACATATTCCAAACAGTCCTCAATCGCGAGCGGGTGGAAACGGAAAAACGAGGCGAGCAAGTCGGATTCCTCTTCCGTCGGCTCATGAAAATCGACCCAATACCATGAAACGTCCGGGCTGTTGACGAGCGTTAAATCGACATCATGCATAACCTCAAACTCTTTTGTTACGACACACGTGCGGATCATCGCCATCTCACCTTGCCATTTTTTTCTCTTCTTATCATAACCGAAAAGACGTTACACCCCAACAAAAAACGGGTATAGAAATCGTGTAGAGAAAAAAATGACAAAAAATATTTATCTAAATTTTCTTTACATTTTCACCAAAAACGATGATAATATAAAAAAGGGAACTCCTTCGTTCCCATATGGGAGGGAATCAACGATGTACGAAAAACAGTATCCGAACGAAGGCGCCGTATTGTTCAACCAGCCGGAAGAAAAAAGCAGCTATGGTCCAATGGCCGAACGAGTATTGAAAGAAGCGATCTTCCAGTTTCAGAGAAAAAAACTGATGGAAAAAATTGATGAGGCGCTCGCTGCCCGCAACAAGCCGCTGTTTTTCAAACTTTCCGCCCAGTATAACGACTTGTTGAAAAAATACGGCGCGTAAAAGGAGCGAACGAAGTTGGAGTGTGAATCGTCCATGACAGGGTGAGCCCCATTTCCGTCTGCGGAAACGATCCGAACGGAAAGGGGCTCATTTTTGTTTTTCTGTTTTTCATTCTCAATGGTACAATAGAGAAAAAACGGAAAGGTGGACAACTCGTGAAACACCTCTTTCAGCCACGCGTCCAAGCCATTCAACTGTCAGGCATCCGCCAGTTTTTCAACCTTGTCGCCGGCCGGCCGGGGCTAGTTTCCTTGACGATCGGCCAGCCGGATTTTCCGACGCCCGATCATGTCAAAGCGGCCGCCCAAGAAGCGATCGCCGATGATTTCACCACGTATACGGCGAACGCCGGCCTCCTTGAGCTGCGCCAGGCGGCTTGTCAGTTTGTCGCCGATAAATACGGGCTTCGCTACAGCCCGGATGAAGTGATCGCCACCGTCGGCGCCAGTCAAGCGCTTGATATTACGTTTCGCACCATTTTAGAAGAAGGGACAGAAGTGCTTCTTCCTGCGCCGGTCTATCCCGGCTATGAGCCGCTCATCCGCCTGTGCGGGGCGAAACCGGTGCACATCGACACAAGACAAAACGGCTTTCGTCTGTCGGCCGAGCTGATCGCCCCTTACATCACCGACAAGACGCGCTGCCTTGTCCTTCCGTATCCGTCCAATCCGACCGGAACGACGCTGTCAAGTGAAGCGCTTGAAGCCATCGCCGCGCTGATGAAAGGACGGCCGATTTGGATCGTGTCTGATGAAATTTACAGCGAGCTCGTCTATCGCGGACGCCACCGCTCGATCGCTGAATGGCTGCCAGAGCAGACGATCGTCATCAACGGGCTAAGCAAGTCGCACTCGATGACCGGCTGGCGCATCGGGTTTGTCTTCGCCCCGTCCTTTGTCATCGAACAGATGGTCAAAGTGCACCAATACAGCGTCTCCTGCACGTCATCCGTCAGCCAAAAAGCGGCGGTTGAGGCGCTTACCGCCGGCAAAAACGACGCCGAGGCGATGCGCGCCGCTTACGCCGAACGGCTTGAGTACGCATACAATCGCCTCACGGCCATGGGGCTTCCGGTCGAAAAACCGGACGGCGCGTTTTATTTATTTCCATCGATCGCTGCGTTTCATATGCCATCGTTTGATTTTGCCGTTGATGTCGTTGAAAAAGCCGGCGTCGCCCTCGTCCCCGGCAGCGCCTTTTCGGAATACGGCGAAGGCTATGTCCGCCTGTCGTACGCCTATTCGCTTGACGTGCTCAAAGAAGGGCTCGATCGGCTCGAGCGATACGTTCAGGCGAAGAGGAACAGCCGGTAAAATGAGAGCGGCTTTGTTTTCCTTTCAGCGCGCTGCCGCATGCGGATTCCACCGGCTGATTTGCGCACATATGCAAAAAAGGAGGGCCCGCAAAAGCAACGGGACCCCTTTTTCATCGCTATATGCGTTTTCTTTTGGGGAAGGCGGCCTTTTTGGTCAGATCGTTTCCTCTCTTTTTTACGGCACAAGCAACAGCTTGCCGCTCGTTTTCCGTCCTTGCAGCAGCTCGTGCACCATGGCAGCCTGTTCAAGCGGATAGACGCCGCCGATGGTCAGCTCTAAACTTCCTTCTTGCACCCAATGGAGCAGTTCGCGCAAGCTTCGCTCGTACAGCGCCCGCTTCCGCATGATCTGCGGCAAGAAAAAGCCGATGACGGACCAGTTTTTCGCCATCAGGCGAACCGGGTTCAGGCGCGTCATCTCCCCGCTTGCCGCACCGTAGACAACAAGGCGGCCGAACGGGGCAAGGCAATCAAGCGTTTGGTGGAAAATGTCGCCACCCGCCATTTCCAAAGCAACGTCAACGCCGCGCCCTTGGGTCGCCTCCATCACGGCCTTAGACCAGTCGTTTTTCGTATAATCGACCGTCACATCGGCGCCAAGACGGCGAGCGAGCGCCCGCTTCTCCTCGGTGCTCGCCGTGGCGATGACGGTTTTCGCGCCAAACCGTTTCGCCAGCTGTACAGCGAGCGTGCCGACGCCGCCGGCTGCCGCATGGATGAGCACTGTTTCCCCTTCTTCAAGGCGACCCATCGTTTTCAAAATGTGATAGGCGCTTAACCCTTGCACCGGCAGCGCTGCCGCTTGGCGGGCATCAACTCCGTCCGGCAGCGGCACGACCGCCCGCTCATCAACAACGACATACTCGGCGTAGCCGCCCGCCTCGATCAAGGCGACGACGCGCTGTCCTGGACGGATCGTCTGCACGTTGGGACCGACTTCGCGGACGACGCCCGCCACTTCGGTGCCGGGCACGAATGGAAGCGGCGTCGGTACAACATAGCGTCCTTCCCGCCTCGCTGTGTCGGCGTAATTGACGCCGATCGCCTCCGCTTCAATCAACACATGCCGTTCGGATGGCGACGGGCGCTCGATCTCTTTCACTTTGAGCACGCCCGGACCGCCGTACTCTGTAAATTGCACCATTTTCATTGCCGTTTCCCCTCCCTTGTTGCTTTCATTTGCGCCATATCGCGCATTTCCGGTCCAAACGGCCCGGGCTCGAGCTTCGGAATGACGGAAAGCGCTCCGTGCCGATTGATGTAGTCAATCTCCTTTTCAAGGCCGCACGCGGCCATCCAGCGGCCAACACGCGAGGAGGATAGCACCTCTTTCGCCTTTCCTTCGCCGCCGTATTGCCGGTAAAACAGCCAGGCGGCCATGGCGCTGTCAGAAAGCTCTGCCGCGGTGATTCCTTGCTCAATCAAGCAATGGACAAAATAGCCGGCGCCATAAAAATCTTCAAGGCAAAAGCGGCCGGATGAGCCGGAGCAAATGACAATGATCGTCTCATTCTGATGCGCCCGGCAAATATGTTCGCCAACAGCTGGGCTGTTAAGCAAACTCGCCGCATACACGGCCCGGGCTTTCATCGCCTTGCGAAGCGCCACCGTGCCGTTTGTCGTCGACAAAATGACGGTCTTCCCCGGGCAAACCGTTTGCAAAAACAGCGGCGTCGGCGGGTGGAAGCCGGTGATCGTCCTTCCTTCGCTTTCACCGGCAAGTTCATACCCCCCATCCGGCAATCGGCGCCCAACTTCTTCGGCTTCGGCCGCGCTATACACCGGAACGACCGAACGAGCGCCGGCAGCCAACGCCGCTGTAATCGATGACGTCGCGAGCAAAATATCAAACACAACGGCTACTTTGCCGTCAGCGAGCGCCGTTTCGTCAATGTCTTCCTTGCGCAGCACAACATGCACTTTCGTGATCATCCTTTTTCACCGCCCTGTCGCCAGCTGCCACGCATGCCCGATGAGCGCCTCGACAAACTGGTTGAAATGACGAAACCGCTCATCATTTGTTTGTCCGCGGCGGTAACGGTAATAAATTTGTTGGCAGATGACGGCCAATTTAAAATAAGCAAACGTTAAATAGATATGCATATCAGAAACGTCGCGCCCGCTTTTTTCCGCATACGCAGCAATAAACTGTTCGCGCGTGTAAAAGCCGGGCCGGACGGTGACCGGCGCGCGGCCGAAGCCGTGTTTGACAAGCGGCGGGTCGCCTTCTTCAATCCAATAGCTCAGCGCCACTGCCAAATCGGCAAGCGGGTCGCCAACGGTCGACATTTCCCAATCGAACAAGCCGACCATTTTCGTCACATCGTCCTTAGCAAACAAGGCGTTATTCAGCTTAAAATCGTAATGAATCACCGTCGCCTCGCGCTGTGGCGGAATATGGGAAGCAAGCCACTTCATGAGCGCCTCGGCCGCTGGAACGTCATCTGTTTTCGCCCGCTCGTAGCGTTGAATCCAACCGTGCACTTGCCGCTCCATAAACCCTTCCGGCTTAACCATCTGAACGAGACGCGTTTTCGTATAATCGATTTGGTGAATTTGTACAAGCGTCTCAACCATCGTTTCGGAAATGCCGCGACAGACGTCTTCCGTCGGGTTGACGCCTTCTGGAAAATCACTATCAATAACGATGCCGCGGCGTCGCTCCATCACAAAAAACGGGCTGCCGATCACTGATTCATCTTCACAAAAGTAGAATGGCTTCGGAGCCAACGGGAACAGCGGGTGAATTTCGGCAAGCCACGTGCTCTCCCGCTTCATATCGTGCGCTTTTGGCGGCACCGGGCCAAACGGCGGGCGGCGCAGCACCGCTTCCCACTCCCCGCAGCGAAGCAAGTACGTCAAATTCGAGCGGCCGGCGGAAAATTGCTCGATCTCGAGCTCCCCATTCGGCATATCCGGCAACACCGCCCGTAAAAACGTAGCCAGCTTTTCGGCCGGCAGTTCCTCCCCTTTGCGCACCGGAATAATGGCGCTCATCTCCCTCTCCCCCTTTGCGAACCCGCTTCGATGCACGCCGTTTCGCTTGTTTACGGAATATGCGGCGCACCCATTCCGTCAATTAAAATCGCCACCATTTGTTCAGCGACTTCCGCATCAGTCAGCTCGCCGTCCGGACGGAACCAGTGGTAGCTCCAATTGGCCGCCCCAAGCACCGTGAGCGCGGCGATCGCTGGCGACAAATCGCGGCGCAGTTCGCCGTTTTTCATTCCTTCTTCAATTAACGCCTGCAGCTGATGGCGGAACAAGTCGCGCTTTTCCTTCACCTTTTGCAAATGTTCCTCGTTCAAATGCTTCATCTCACGGAAAAACACGCGCGCTTGCCGCCCTTGCCGCTCGACATTGTGAATGAGCATATACACGATGGCGTACAGCTTTTCCCGCACTGACCGCCGCTCGTCATTCATCATGCGCGCCTGCTCGCTAAGCAGCCCCTCAATATAGCGAAGGTGAATGTCCATAAGCAGCTCTTCTTTGCTTTTGAAGTAGTAGTAAAACGTCCCTTTCGTCACTCCGAGGGCATCGACAATATCTTGAATCGACGTTTCGCTGAAGCCTTTTTGCTCAAACAGTTCAATGCTGGCAGCGATAATTTTTTCCCTCATTCTTTCCCACCTCTTGCCTTACATGTAGTCACTGCCAGCTATTGTACCATAAAACGGCCAAGTCTGCTCGGGACTTGGCCGTCAGCCGCGCCGACGTCATTGCGGGCGGGACGCCTCTTCGCGCAAGGCGCGGCGCAAAATTTTGCCGACGTTCGTTTTCGGCAGCTCAGCGCGGAATTCGACGATGCGCGGCACTTTATAGGACGCCAAGTTTTTTCGGCAGTGGGCGAGAATGTCGTCTTCGCTCGCCTGTTGTCCATCTTTTAAAACGATGACCGCCTTCACCGTTTCGCCGCGGTACGGATCCGGCACACCGATGGCCACCGCCTCTTTCACCGCCGGATGCTCGTACAGCACTTCCTCGATTTCGCGCGGATAAACGTTGTAGCCGCCAGCGATGATCATATCTTTTTTTCGGTCGACGATCGTCACATACCCTTCCTCGTCAATCGAGGCCAAATCCCCGGTGTACAACCATCCGTCGCGCAGCGTCACCGCCGTTTCCTCCGGCATGTTCCAATACCCCTTCATCACTTGCGGGCCGCGGATGATGAGCTCACCGACTTCCCCCGGCGGCAATTCTTGCGTACCCGTCGCCACATCGACGACTTTGTATTCCGTCAGCGGCATGCCGATGCCGACCGTCCCTGGCTTGCGCGCTGCAAACGGCGGATTGCAATGCGTCACCGGCGATGCTTCGGACAGTCCGTACCCCTCAAGAACAACCGCCCCGGTTTTCCCCTCGAAATCGCGCATCAGCTCAAGCGGCATTGGCGCGCTGCCGCTGTTGCACGTTTTAATGCTGTTGATGCCGTACTGCTCGACTCCCGGCGTGTTCGTAATGGCGACGTACATCGTCGGCACGCCGGGGAACACGGTCGGCTGCTTGTTGCGGATCGTCTCGAGCACTTCTTTCAGCTCAAAGCGCGGCAGCAAAATGTTTTCCGCCCCTTGGTAAATGGCTAAGTTCATTCCTGAAGTCATCGCGAAGACATGGAAGAGCGGGATCACGGTCAAATAGCGCTCTTTTCCCATTTCAAACGTTCCTTTAAAAAACTCGGCGCATTGCAAAACATTGGCAAAAATGTTGCGATGGGTGAGCATCGCCCCTTTCGAGCGCCCTGTCGTTCCGCCCGTGTATTGCAGCACAGCGACGTCATGCGCCGGCTCGATCGGCACCGGACGCACTTGCCCGCTTCCTCCGGCGAGAAACTCCTCAAACGTGACGTCTCCGGCGGCCAACGAAGCGGATGGCGGCGCCCCGAAGCTGACGGTGACCGCCCGCTTGACGGCCGTCTCCCCTCTTACCGCAACAAGGCGCGGATAAAGCGGCTCGTAAATGATGATCGTCTCAGCTCCGGAATCGTTCAGCACATACGCCAGCTCGCGCTCGACGAGCATCGGGTTCACTTGGGTGACGATGGCGCCGGCCTGCAAAATGCCGTAATAAGCAATGACGTATTGCGGGCAGTTCGGCAGCATAATCGCGACGCGGTCGCCTTTTTGCACCCCAAGCGCCTGCAGGCTCGAAGTGAAGCGGTTGACCGCGGCGGCGAGCTCGGCGTACGTGATCGTTTTGCTGTAAAACGTCAGCGCCGGCTGGCTGCCAAATTGCGCCGCCCGTTCATGGAGCACATCGCATACCGTTTTGTCCGGAATGTCAATATGAAACGACACATGTTCCGGATAAAGAGACAAAGCCCGTTTTTCGCTCATTTGCTTCTCCCCCTTACTTTCGTTAAATGCCGGTCGCATGACTGCCGCCGTCAACGACAAGAAGCGCGCCGGTGACAAACGCGGATGCCGGCGAAGCGAGGAACAAGACGGCGCCTTTTAGGTCATCTTCACCGCCAAAGCGGCCGAGCGGCGTATGTTCCAATACTTTTTGACCGACTTGCTCAAGGACAACGCGCGACATTTTCGTCGGGAAAAAACCGGGGGCAACCGCATTGACGCGAATGCCGTGTTTTCCCCATTTAGCAGCCAAATCGCGCGTAAACGTAATAACCGCCCCTTTGCTCGTGTTGTAGCCGATCGTATTTAAAATATCGGGATGCGTGCCGCCAAGGCCGGCGACGGAAGCGATATTGATGATAGCGCCGCCGGTTTGCTTGGCAATCATCACTTTGCCGGCCGCCTGGCTCATCAAAAACGTGCCGGTGACGTTGACGTTGATCACCTTTTGCCACGCTGCAAGCGGCATCTCCTCGACCGGCGCCCCCCATGTCGCCCCGCTGTTGTTCACCAAAATATCGATTCCCCCGAATTCTTTCGCCGTCGTTTCGACAACATGGTTTACGTCATCCGGATTCGTCACATCGCACGGCAAAGCAAGCGAGCGGACGCCGAGCCGTTCAATTTTTCCTTTTACTTGTTCACACGCTTCCACCTTGCGCGAGCAGACGACGACGTTCGCCCCGGCTTCAGCGAGGCCGATGGCGATCTGTTCGCCGAGGCCTCGCCCACCGCCGGTGACGATGGCTGTTTTTCCTTCAATTTTAAATAAGTCGAGCACATGCATAAGACGCCACTTCCTCCCCCATGTTATTGATACTGACGCAGTTCAAGCTTTGCCACTTGCTCTTTATGCACTTCATCGGGTCCGTCGGCCAAACGGAGCGTGCGCGAGTTCGCCCACAGGGCGGCCAGCGGGAAGTCGTTGCTCACCCCGGCGGCACCGAACGCCTGAATGGCGCGGTCGATCACTTTTAAGGCGACATTTGGAGCGACCACTTTAATCATGGCAATTTCTTTGCGCGCGACCTTGTTGCCGACCGTATCCATCATGTACGCTGCTTTCATCGTCAACAGGCGCGCCTGCTCGATTTCGATGCGCGACTGGGCGATCCACTCGCGGATCACGCCGTGCTCGGCGAGCGGCCTGCCGAACGCCACCCGCGACTGCACGCGCCGGCACATGAGCTCAAGCGCCCGCTCCGCCGCCCCAATGAGACGCATGCAATGGTGAATCCGCCCCGGGCCGAGCCGCCCTTGGGCGATGGCGAACCCTTTTCCTTCACCCCAAATGATGTTTTCTTTCGGCACCCGCACGTGGTCATATGTAATCTCCGCATGGCCGTGCGGCGCATGATCAAAGCCAAACACCGGCAGCATCCGTTCAATTTTCACCCCCGGCGTATCGAGCGGGACGATGATCATCGACTGCTGTTCATGTTTTGGTGCGTCCGGGTTCGTTTTGCCCATGACGATGGCGACTTTGCAGCGCGGGTCGCCGGCGCCGGACGACCACCATTTCCGGCCGGTAATGACATATTCATCGCCGTCGCGGATGATCGACGCCCGAATGTTCGTCGCATCGCTTGACGCCACATCCGGTTCGGTCATCGAAAAGCATGAGCGGATTTCCCCGTTTAAGAGCGGGATGAGCCATTTTTGTTTTTGTTCCTCGCTTCCGTAGCGGACGAGCACTTCCATGTTGCCGGTATCCGGCGCATTGCAGTTGAACACTTCCGGAGCGATGAGCGACCGGCCCATAATTTCGCAAAGCGGCGCGTACTCGACGTTGGTTAAGCCGGCTCCGTATTCACTGTCCGGCAAAAACAAGTTCCAAAGCCCTTCTTTTTTCGCTTTTTCCTTCAGTTCTTCGATGATCGGGGGTACGCTTGACCATCTCGACTCTTGGGCGTTCAGCTGCTCCTCGTACACTTTTTCATTCGGATAAATGTACTCCTCCATGAAAGCGCTTAATTTTTTGATCAGCTCTTGGACTTTCGGCGAATAGGAAAAGTCCATGCCATCCCCTCCCTTTATACTAACCGGTTAGTATGTGTCCCCTTATTTTTACTATACCTCTACAGAAAGAAATATTCAATATTTTTTGATAAATATGTTTAACATCAAAAAATGGGGCGAAACCGCCCCATTTTACTCCGGAATGTAGCGCTTATATAACGCCTGTGTGCCGCTGTTTTCCTCGCCGGCTTGCGCCAGTTCTTCGTACATCGATTTGGCGAGCGCTAGGCCGGGAAGCGGCAAATTCATTCGTTCCGCTTCTTCAAGCGCAATTTTCATATCCTTAATGAAATGTTTAATGTAAAACCCGGGCGCAAAATCGCCGGCGAGCATGCGCGGCGCCAAGTTGCTCAACGACCAGCTGCCTGCCGCCCCTTTAGCGATGCTCTCAAGCACGCGGAGCGGGTCGAGTCCCGCCTGCTTCGCATACGCCATCGCTTCGCAAACGCCGATCATATTCGTAGCAATGGCGATCTGGTTGCACATTTTCGTGTGCTGGCCGGCTCCGGCTTTTCCTTGCAGGACAATGTTCGTCCCAAGGCGCTCGAGAATCGGCTTGCACGCCAAAAACACCTCTTCATCGCCGCCGACCATGATCGTCAGCGTCCCTTCGCGGGCGCCGATATCCCCGCCGGACACCGGGGCATCCAACGCGTGGATGCCTTTTTGCTTTGCCGCTTCGTAAATGGCTTGCGCTAGCGTCGGCGTCGAAGTGGTCATATCGATGACATACGTTCCCGGCCGCGCCTGCTCCAAAATTCCGCCCTCGCCGAAATACACTTGCTCAACATCGTACGGGTAGCCGACCATGGTCATGACAACGTCCGCTTCCTTCGCCAAATCGGCGACCGTTTCCTTCCATACCGCCCCTTCTTCAAGCAAGTCGAGCGCCTTTTCCTTTGTCCGTGTATGAACGAGAAGCGGGTAGCCCGCTTTTAATAAATGGCGCGCCATGCTTTTCCCCATGACGCCAAGGCCGATAAACCCGATCGTTTTCATGCTGCCTCTCCCCTTCTGTCCGTTTTGTCTAAACGGCTGGCGAACATCACTGTGCCCTGCCACTCAGCGGTTCTCAAAAACGACAGAGCGCTAGATTCAAAAAAAGTTTCCCCGTGAACTACCCCCACTTAATTTTCTAGCGAAAATTTGAAGTGGGGGCTTCCAAAGAAGTTTGACTGCTTCAAGCAATCCTTATTCTTTGAGGCGTGTCCACTTCGCCGCTAGAGCATAAGACACTCAGGTCTACAGCTTTACTTTTCTTTAAGATGTTTAATGCGCCATTGACATCAGCATTAATTAGTTTGCCAGACTTTGTTCGATACAAGCCGCGCTTAATACGTTTGCCGCTGAACTTATATTCTTTTGGATTGTCGGCATTATATTCAGGAATTTCATCGCCGTCAAAAAAGCTGGCTTGAGACGTATAGGATTCTTCCTGTTTCAAGAATTCAATGCCGTAAAATTCACAAAGATATTCTAGTTTTTCTTTTATGTTACCGAGAGGAATATTGACAAAGTTTTGATTTGTCTTTTTTCCTAGATTAATATTGCGTTGTAATGTTTCCGCATAGCCAATGACAAGTTTGCCAATTTGATTTTCAATACAGTAGTTAATGATGTAACGGCAAGTCTTGTTGATATAATCATTCACTTTATTATTGCGATTCATAGCAAGCAAAGCCTGTTTACGAGTGGTGCCTTTGATTTTTTGCTTATCTTTTATGCTTTGAAGTCTGGCATTTTCTTTGTTAAACCATTGATTTATACTTTTTAATCTCCGCCCATCAATGATGAATGATCTGCCGTCTGATGTGACACAAGTGGCAAGATTGTTTAATCCTAAATCAATGGCCAGTGCTTTTTGGTCATTTAATTCTCTTTGATCTTCAGGCATTTCATATTTGTACTGAATCTCAAAGAACCTGGCATGATGCTTAGGAATGATTTCAATCTGCTTAATCTTTTTGTCCAGTAACACAGGCGGAATCGTTATCGTGATGGGCTTGTGAGTCTTTTTAAATAGGCGAGAATACGGTATCGTGAATTTGTTGCCGTCTATACGAATCTGGCCAATGATCAGTGAATGAAAGCCATCTTTTTTAAGATATTTTGGAATACTGATAGCCTTGTAGTCATATTTCCCTTGTTTGGCAAGACTGATCAAACCAAAGAAAGATTTAAAGGCTTCATTGACCTTTTTTAAAATTTGCTGTGCCATGTTGCTGTTTAACAGCTTATAGTTTTCGTTAGTTTTTGCAAGGTGATAGTTTTTCTCATAATTAAGAAATTCCTTGTGTTCAAAATAGTATTGTCTGACATTGTACAATCCGACGTTGTACATGTTCTTGGCAATATGGCACAGTTCTCGAAGAGTCAAGTATTCTTCTTTGGTCAAACCATTTAGCTGTTGTTTGATACAAAAATACATGTTTTCACCTCCCATCTAACTATATGATACTATATTTTACTGAATCTATCCTATTTTCAGCAAAATATAGTTAAGGCGATTCATCTCCCACTTACTCCGCTTCGCTTCGTTGAAGTGAGAGTCTTCTCGCCTAATTAAGATAAAAATCCTTCCCGTCCCCCGTACGAATACTAAACCGGGGTTAAATCGCTTTCACCATGCCGCCATCGACGATCAACGCCTGCCCGGTGACGTACGAGTTTGCCTCCGACAGCAAAAAGACGACAACGTTGGCAAACTCCTCAGGCGTTCCGTAACGGCCGAGCGGAATGGCGCTTCTCATGCGCGCTTCCATTTCCTCTTTCGTAATGCCGAGCTTTTCCGCGTTCACCTTGTCTAAAAAGGCGACCCGTTCCGTCGCGATCCGTCCGGGAGCGACTGTGTTGATCAAAATATTGTCAGGGGCGAACTCCGCCGCAAGCGTTTTCGTCAGCCCGACAATCCCGGTGCGGAACGTATTGGACAAGATGAGCCCCGGAATAGGCTCTTTGATGGACGACGAGGCGATATTGACAATTTTGCCGCCTTTTTTCTTTAAATAAGGCAGCGCTTCACGAATCAGCCGAATGTAGCTCAATAAATTGAGCTCGAACGCGTATTGCCAGTCTTCGTCGCTCACTGTTTCGAACGTTCCCGCCGGAGGGCCGCCGGCGTTATTGACAAGCAAATCGATCGTTCCAAACGTCTCCACCGTTGTCGCGACAAGTCGACGGATGTCATCCGCTTTCGTCACATCGGCGCGCACATAAGCGACGCGCCCCTTATGTAAACTGCTCAGCTCCTCGGCGACTTCCTGCAGTTTTTCCTCATTCCGGCTTGTAATCATCACGTTCGCTCCTTCAAGCACAAGCGCCCGGGCAATCGCCTTGCCAAGCCCTTGGCTTGAGGCGGCAACCAACGCCGTTTTCCCGGCCAATCCGAACTCCATGGTCATCCCCCCCGAAAAAAATAGTCATAACAAATAACAATATTCGCGCTCGTTCGCCATTTTCCTTCTTTACGGATCCGCGAAAAAAAGCGATTCGCCTAGCGAATCACTTTTTTCCTTCCATTAGCTCCCGAAAACGTTTCATCCCTTCTTCCACTTCAAGATGGTCAACGTGGAATGGGCCACGGTTGGCCGACTGCAGCGGATCAGCATCGCTTCGCACCCCGATCGCCTTGGCGCCGTCGGCAGTCGCATCATTGATGATGCTTTCGCGGGCGCCGTCGCGGTAAAACTCGTGCGGATGGTCGTTTCGTCCGCGCTCTGGCATATAATCCCCTCCCTCTAGAAATGTTGATCTATCAAGGCTTTTCGGCCTCTCAGGGGTGTCCAAAAAATATTTTTCGACAAAATCCCTTACATCCTTTTTCAGTTTTGTGGATATCTTACAGACCTAGGGTGCGCTTCGCGGCCACGGCTGGTTATATTTTCCTGCCGCGGGGGGAAGCATATTCGATGCACCCTTTGGATCTCCGCGTCGCTGATGAGGACGAACCCTCCCATGTCTCCGGGCGTCTTCGCGCCAACATTCCCTCGTTCGGTCTCGTCATCAGGCGGAGGCCGGCCAAGCTCCTTTAGGGACTCAAGGTCGAATGGATGAAATCACGCCAGCTTCTCCGGTGTCATCTCGTTGTCCAACGATTCTTCCGTTCGCAGGGGGGAGGCCTTAGGCCGCCCGTTGCACCTGGGACAAGACGTCCTGTTTCATTCGCTCCGCGTCAAACGCTTGTTTCTTCGTACAAATCGCAAACAGCACATTCAACAGCTTCCGGCACAAGGCGACGATGGACTGCTTTCCGGTCAGCGGATTGACGGATCGGGTCGTATAATACTCATGCAGCTCGCGAAACGCCTCGTTATGCCGAATCAGCGGAATCATCGCCCGAAACAGCACCGAGCGCAACCGTTTCCGTCCCCGTTTGGAGATGTGCTTTTGCCCTTTGCGCTGGCCGGAGGAGTTCTCCTTGAGCGTCAGGCCCGCCAACTTCACCAATTGGCGCGGGTCCCGATAATGGGCGAAGCTGCCGATCTCCGCCAGCAGATCGATGATCGTGGCGTCTCCCAACCCGTCGACCGTTTTCAACCATTGGTACTCCATCGTCGTTTGAACCAATGCCTTCAACTCGGCGTCCAGTGCAGCGATCTCCGCCTCCAATTGGCGGTATCGGCGGACGAGCGCGGCGATCTCAAACCGGGCCATCGCTGTCCCTTCCGTCACCCCAATCGAGTCCTTCGCGGTGTTGATCAACGCCTGAATTTTGGCCTTCTGCGGGCATTTCATCCCTTCGCTTTGCCGGTACACCTCAAGAAGCTCCTCCACCGTCCGGCCGGCCATATCAGCCGGAAGCGGCGTCCACTCCAACACCGAAAGCGCCGTTTTCCCCAAGTCACGAAACACGGTCCAAAACTCTGGAAAATACCGATCCGTCCAGCGGACGATCGCGTTTTTCACCGCCGTCTGTTCCTTGCGGAGCTTCTCTTTGAGCGTGCTCCCCACGCGCAAATCGGCTTCAATCTCGTGCAGCAGCCGGGGAACGAGGAATCGTCCGTCTTTTGCCAGTCTGGCAATGACCAGGGCGTCTTTGGCGTCGTGTTTCGTCGGCAGGTTGTCATCAAGTTCTTTCGACCGGCACACATGCGCCGGGTTGACCATGACCAACGGGATCCCGTGCTCCTCGAGGAAGTAGGCCAGGTTCAACCAGTAGTGCCCGGTCGGCTCCACGGCGACGATCACCTCTGACTTCCCGAACGCTTGCATCGCCCCCTGAATCGCTTTATACAGCTGTTGAAACCCCTCTTTCGACTGGAAGATCGGGAACGATTTGCGAAGCACGCGCCCCCGGTCATCCACGAAGCAGGCGTAGTGGGTTCGTTTCGCGATATCAATACCCACGACAAGCGTTTGTTCGGTTACTTGATCAATTTTATAGTTTTGTGTACAATTCATCTGAAGTCCTCCTTGGTATGGTGAGTGATGTGGTTGATACCCCTGCATCATACCAAGAGGGCTTTTTTTGATCAAGTCCCCGGAAAAGCTCCTAACGGGAATGCTCCTTTTTGACGGTAGTTTTCCGTCAAACAGGGAAGTTCATTCGCCGCGCTGTGCCGTTTCGCTGATAAAAACGAGGAGCCCGCACGCCGCGGACTCCTTTTTTCGGTATTAACTTTCAAGCAATAAGTCTTCCGGATTTTCGATCAAGTCTTTCACCGTTTTTAAGAACCCAACCGCTTCCTTGCCGTCAATGATGCGGTGATCGTACGACAGGGCGACGTACATCATCGGACGGTTTTCAATCCGCTCCTCATCGATGGCCACCGGACGCAGTTTGATCGAATGCATCCCTAAAATGCCGACTTGCGGACCGTTTAAGAGCGGGGTCGATAAAAGCGAGCCGAATACGCCGCCGTTTGTGATCGTAAACGTGCCGCCTTGCAAATCGGCGAGCGACAGCTTGTTGCTGCGCGCTTTCGCCGCTAATTCAGCGATGTCCCGCTCAATTTCGGCGAAGTTTTTCCGGTCGCAGTCGCGCACAACCGGAACGACAAGCCCCTCATCGGTCGAAACGGCCACGCCGATGTCGTAATATTTTTTCAGCAAAATTTCATCGCCTTGAATTTCCGCGTTGACGTACGGATATTTTTTCAGCGCCGCCACGGCCGCTTTGACGAAAAACGACATAAAGCCAAGGCGGACGTCATGCTCTTCAAAAAACTTGTCTTTTTTCCGTTTGCGCAACTCCATGACCGCTGACATGTCGATTTCGTTGAACGTCGTCAGCATCGCGGTCGATTGCGAAACTTCAAGCAGCCGCTTGGCGATCGTTTGCCGGCGGCGCGACATTTTTTCACGGATGACCGGCTTGCCGCTTTCCGCTGCGGGAGTCGGCGTTGGCGCCGAAACGGGCGCCGCCGTCGGAGCCGGTTGCGGCGCCGCTTGTAGAACAGCGGCCGGCTGGGCGGCAAATGAAGCAACGTCCTGCTTGCGGACGCGCCCAAGCGGATCAACGGTCGGCACTTGCGTCAAATCGATCCCTTTTTCGCGCGCCATTTTTCGGGCGGCCGGCGAAGCGACCGGGCGTTGGCCCGGCGCTTGGGCGACAGCGACCGGCTGCGGCGCCTGTTGCTCGGCGCGGTCAGCCGGCATGACCGTTTCCGTTTCGTCAACCGGCTTTGTTGCGGCCTGCGGGGCAGCGGCTGGTGCTGCAGCCGCTCCCTCGCCGATGATGGCGATCGCTTGGCCGACGGCGACCGTGTCGCCTTCATTCGCCAGCAGCTGCTGCAAAACGCCCGACTCTTCCGCCATAATTTCGACGTTCACTTTATCCGTTTCCAATTCACAAATCGACTCGCCTTTTTCCACATAGTCGCCCGGCTTTTTCAACCATTGAGCGATGGTGCCTTCGGTGATGGACTCTGCTAGTTCCGGGACTTTGATCTCAGCCACGTTGATGCCCTCCTCAAACGTTCAATCATCGTTCATATTTCGTTAATGCACAGCGAATAATGCGCTCCTGCTCTTTCCGGTGGACGACCGGATCGCCTTCCGCCGGACTCGCCCGCCGGCGCCGCCCGATATAGCTGACATCGACGCCGTCTGGAGCAAGGGCCCGCAGGCGCGGCTCCATATACGTCCAAGCGCCCATGTTTTTCGGCTCCTCTTGCACCCAAACGAGCTCTTTTACGTTCGGGTAACGCGCGATAATCGCCTGCACCGCTTCTTCTGGGAACGGATACAGCTCTTCAACGCGCACGACATGCAGCCAGTCAAGCCCTTCCATTTTGCCGATTTGTTCCGCTAAATCAATCATCAGCTTGCCAGTGCCAAACACGATCCGCTCGACCTTGCTGGGGTCCGTCCCTAATCCCGGCTGCTCGAGCACCGGCGAGAATACGCCATGAACAAGCGCTTCGGCGTCGGATGCCGCCAGCGGATGACGGAGCAAGCTTTTCGGCGTCATTAAGACGAGCGGGCGCACTTCTTCTTTTTGCAGCAGCGCCGCTTGCCGGCGCAAAATATGGAAATATTGCGCTGCCGTCGACAAGTTGGCGACCGTCCAGTTGTTTTCCGCCGCCAGCTGCAAAAACCGCTCGACGCGGCCGCTCGAATGTTCCGGCCCTTGCCCTTCATAACCGTGCGGCAAGAGCATAACGAGCCCGGACTTTTGCCCCCATTTTGCCCGTCCCGACGAGATAAACTGGTCAAACATGACTTGCGCCATGTTGGCGAAATCGCCAAACTGCGCTTCCCAAAGCACGAGCGTTTCCGGTGCGTACACGTTGTAGCCGTATTCATAACCGAGCACAGCCGCCTCAGTCAACGGGCTGTTGTAAACGACAAACGAAGCTTTCGCGCCGCTGATATGATGAAGCGGAACGTACTCTTTGCCCGTTTTCACATCGTGCAGCACTAAATGGCGCTGGGCAAACGTGCCGCGCTGTGAATCTTGGCCGGTGAGGCGGATCGGCACGCCATCTTGCAAAATCGTCGCAAACGCCAACGTTTCCGCGTGCGCCCAGTCGATTTTGCCATTTTGCATAAATACGCCGCTGCGCCGCTTTAAAATGCGCTCAAGCTTGTTAAAGACATGGAAGTCAGCCGGGAACTCGAGCAGCTCCTCATTGATGCGGTGAAGCACGTCTTTCGCCACGCCTGTTTTCACTTCCGGAAGCCGAGCGACGACCGGTTTCGGTGGATCCATAATGAAATCGAGTTCCTCTTCACTTTTCGGCACCCGTTCATAAGCAATTTTCAACCGTTCGGCCACTTCCTGTTCCATTTCTTCGACTTCCTGCTCGGCGATGATCCCCTTTTCAATCAGCTTTTGCGCATACAGCTCGCGCACGGTCGGATGCTGGTGAATGATGCTGTACATGATCGGGTTCGTCGCCATCGGCTCATCCATTTCGTTATGGCCGAAGCGGCGATAGCCGATCAAGTCGATGACAAAATCTTTTTTAAACCGCTGGCGATACGCAAACGCCAAGCTTGCCGCCGCCAGGCAGGCCTCCGGATCGTCGGCATTGACATGCACAATCGGCACTTCAAACCCTTTCGCCATATCAGAAGCATACGTTGTCGAACGGGAATCGTAACTTTCCGTCGTAAAGCCGATCATGTTGTTGGCGATAATATGAATGGCTCCGCCGGTCGTATAGCCGCGCAGCTGGCTTAAGTTGAGCGTTTCAGCCACAATGCCTTGCCCCGGGAAAGCAGCATCGCCATGAATTAAAATGGCAAACGAAGCCTCTGTCTTTTGCTCCGGCACGCCCGGTTTGGTCCGGTCTTCTTGCGCGGCGCGCGTATAACCGAGCACGACCGGATTGACGACTTCAAGATGGCTCGGGTTGTTGGCGAGCGTAATTCGCATCGTATGGGCGCTTTGATTGCGTAGCCGGCGCGCTGCCCCCAAATGGTATTTCACGTCGCCCGTCCAGCCGTAGGTGATGGCCACCGCTCCTTCAGACGGAATAAAGTTTTTGCTCTCCGCATGCTGAAACTCGGCGAAAATCATTTCATACGGCTTGCCAAGCACATGCGCAAGCACGTTCAGCCGGCCGCGGTGCGCCATGCCGATGTTGACGGCGTCAATCTCCTGTTCGATCGCCTGGCGAACAAGCTCATCAAGGAGCGGCACCATGGCGTCAAGTCCCTCAATCGAAAAGCGCTTTTGCCCGACATACGTCCGGTGGATGAATTTTTCAAACCCCTCCACTTCCGTCAGGCGGCGCAACAAGGCGACCCGCTCTTTGTTCGCCAAGCTCGGATAGTACGCTCCGGACTCGATTTGCTGGATGAGCCAGTTCCTTTCCTCTAGATTATGTACTTGCGAGAATTCAAAGGCGATTTTATCTGTATAGATTTTGCGCAAGTGCATGATGGCATCCCAGCCGTTTTTGACATGCGCCGGGGCATGCGGACAAAGAAATGCGACCGGAATGCGCTTTAAATCTTCCTCCGTCAAATCATACTCATCAAGTTCGAGGCGGCGCAGCTTTTTCTCCTCTTTCACAATCGGGTTCGTATCGGCGGCCAGATGGCCATAATGGCGAATGCTGTCCGCCAATTTGACGGCGGCGACAAGCTTGCTGAACACGGTCGGTGTTTCCGGCAGCCGGAACGTTTGATGCGTCTGCGCCGCTTCGTGATCCGCAGGAGAAACCGGCTCCTCGACGACCGGCGCCCCCCATTGTTCAAACAATTGTTTTAGTTCCGGATCGACGCTGTCCGGGTCATCGAGATACTGTTCGTACATTTCGATGACATAGCCGAGGTTCGGCCCGTAAAACTGGCTCCACGGTTGAGCGTAGTTCGTCTGTTTTGCCATCGTGAAAAAACCTCCAACTAGTTTTCGTGTCCCTCGGGTCAGCCGGCGGCGGTGATTAAGACGCCGCGCCCCCATTTGGCTACCATTATTCCCGAATGAACAACAAAATAACTGTATAAACGTTTTCACTGTTTATTTTAGCACTATTAGCCGCTAAAATCGACGCAGAAACTTAAAAAAATTCAACTCATTATCATTGTATGAATAGTGTGAATAGAAAAAATAATAATGTCCGTTTGAGAGGCAGCCGGCTAAACGGCGGTCACCGCACGTCCGCAGCCTGGCTGCGCCAATGAAAAAACGCAGCCGGACAAAGGCTGCGCTTTTTTATGAGAGCTTGAATTTTTCCACAAGCTGCTTCAACTGCCGACTCATCTCGCTTAACGTTTCGGCTGATTCGGTCACTGTCGCAAGCGCCTGCAGCTGGTCATCAGCCGAAGCGGCCACTTCTTCTGCCGCTGCCGCCGATTGCTGGGCAATGGCAGCAATGTTTTGCATCGCGCCAATCACATCGTCTTTGCTTCCGTTCATCCGCTTCGCTTCTTCCATCACAGCGGTGAGCGCAGCGGTTAATTGTTCCATCATGCCGGTGATTTTCATGAACGAATCGCCGGTCGTATGCACCGCTTCCCGCTGTTCGTTGTACGCTTGCTTGGAGCGGCCGACGGCCTCGATCGCCAATCCGGCTTGCTGCTGAATGGCCGCAATGGTCGCACGGATCATTTCGGTCGCTTTGGCTGACTGTTCCGCCAGCTTGCGCACCTCGTCGGCGACAACGGCAAACCCTTTGCCATGCTCGCCGGCGCGCGCTGCCTCAATGCTCGCGTTTAACGCAAGCAAGTTCGTCTGTCCGGAAATGGCGGTAATCGTTTGAATGACTCCATCAATTTCATCCATTTTTTTGACCAGATCGCTAATGACGTTTTCTACCGCGGACAGCTCGTGTTTCGCTTCCTCCGATTTTTGCTGCAAAACATTTAAATGTTCTAGGCCGTCGTAGCTGGCCGTTTTCGTGTCGTTCGACAGCGATCCCATGCCGGCTGTCGCACTTGTGACCGCTTCAATTTGCTGTGACAATGCCGACGTCTGCTCATTGATCGTATCAAGACTTCCGGCTTGATCGGTCGTCCCTTTCGCAATTTCACCGATCGCTTTCGCCACTTGTTCGCTTGTTGCCATCGTTTCTTCCGAGACGGCACTTAAATGGTCGGCTGAAGCCGCCAACTCGTTCACCGATCGGTTCACTTCACCGATCAGCGCGCGCATATGCCCGATCATGTCGTTGAAATGGCGGGCGAGGCGTCCGATCTCATCTTTTGCCGCTACACGCGCCTGCACCGTTAAATCACCGGCTGCCGCCTTTTCGACTTGCTCTTGCAGAACAATAATCGGTTTCGTAATCGAGCGCGCCAAAAAGTAAATGACAACAAGCGCCACAATGAGCGCGATCACCGTAATGACGAGCATGTTCATCCCAAGCGAGCGGCTCATCGCCGATAAATCTGCTTCCTTATAGACAGCGCCTATTTTCCAGCCAAGTTCCGGAACCGTCGTAAAATACATGACCAGCTGTTCACCGTCTTGCTCGTATTGCCGCATTCCTTTTTCATGTTCGAGCATATAGCGAACCGCCGCGTTTTGTGCCATGTTTTTTCCTTTATATTGCGGGTGGACGACCGCCGTTCCTTTTGCATCAAACAACACCGGATAGCCGTGATAGCCAACGTCGCTCGCATTGACAATTCTCGTCACTGCATCAAGCGTCATGTCAATGCCGATCACGGCCAAGATGCGGCCGTTTTCGCTCACTGCCTTGGCCAATGTCACAACATGTTTGCCTGTAATCGCATCGACATACGGTTCTGTCCACACGACTTCGTCCGGCTTCTCCATCGCTTTTTTATACCATGGGCGGCTCGTCGGATCATATCCATCCGGAAGTTCCGTCGTCGGCGTAATGTGCATCTTCTTCCGCTCCGTGCCAATATAGATGAACTGCACATTTTCATGAACGCGCAAAAACGTGCGGAACTGCTTTTCCAGCTGCGGCCATGCTTTTTCGTCTTGAATCATTTGCATCGCCGACGGTGATTCGCTGAACTGCATTAGGCTGTTCTCCTCGCTTTGAAAGCTGTCGCGGATATCGCCAAGCAGCCCGTCGAGCGCCGCCTGCGCCCGCTGTTTGACATCAGCGTCAACGAGCTGCCGCATTTGCACAACACCGACGAGCTGCGTTGCCGCCAACGATAGAATCAATAATAAGGCCATCAAGACAATCAACTTGCTGCGCAATGTCCGGAACACTCGCTATTTCTCCCCTCTGTTTCCGATTTTTGTCGAACCATGTTCCATTATAAAAGGACGATAGTCCCGCGTCTATAGGATTAGCTTCTTATTCATACATAGCGGGCGGCGGCGGGCGGAACAATAAAAACAGGCAGGTGAATAGCGATGGGTGCCATTGAACATGAAGGCTATCGATTCGAAATCGAATACAGCGTCCTGTTGCAAAAAGGAGCACTGCACGTCTACCGTGACGGTGAATTGATCGAGGAAATTGTCTTTCCGTTTCACGGCCAAAAGCCGGACGAACGGCAGATCGAAGCGTTGGTCAGCGAATACGTTGAACAACACGCCCACAGCCGCTAACAGCGGCTGTTTTCTTTTCGGCGAAAATCCCGCCGGCAAGCGGTGAGTTTCATCCCCGGGTCGAGGGCAAACCGTTGCCCATGGATGTTTTCTTGGCGTTTTTTCTAGGTTTCGGTTATGATGAAGGTAAAACGAACGAAAGGGGGATCGGCGTGTACAAAAAACGGCTATACGTCTTTGACGGCGATACGCCGCGGCAAGCCGTCATCCGCAATTATACGAAAAACGATTTTTCCGCCCTCATCCGCGTGCAGCAGGAAAGCTTTCCGCCTCCGTTTCCGTCCGACCTGTGGTGGAACGAGGCGCAGCTTGAAAACCATGTCACCTTGTTTCCCGAAGGGGCGCTATGCGCCGAAGTCGATGGGCGCATTGTCGGATCCATGACCGGGCTCATCGTCGACTTTGACCCGAACCATGCCGACCATACGTGGGAAGAAATAACCGACGGCGGTTATATTCGCAACCATCGCTCGGACGGCAACACGCTTTATGTCGTCGACATTTGCGTTTCCCCGCCGTACCGGAAGCTCGGCCTTGGCAAGTGGCTCATGCAATCGATGTATGAAGTCGTCGTTCATCTCGGGCTCGACCGGCTGCTTGGGGGCGGACGGATGCCTGGTTATCACCGCTATGCGAACGAACTGTCCCCGGAAGAGTACATCCGCAAAGTGACGGCCGGTGAGTTGAAAGATCCGGTTATTACGTTTTTGCTTCGCTGCGGGCGCACACCGCTTGCCGTTGTCCGCAATTATTTAGAAGACGAAGAATCACTCAACCATGCAGTGTTAATGGAATGGCGCAACCCGTTTAAGCAAATATAAGGAAAAATTTTCAATCCTGAAAAGAAAGGAATCGCCGGCGGCAGCCGCGAATAAGAAAAGGAGAACATAGACGGAAAGGAATCGCTATCGATGAGACCGATTTCCTACAGCGATCCGCTCGCTCCTTTACTCATTCGCAATGAACTGTTTTCCTTGCTGCCGGCGCACACCCGCCATCTGACCGTTGTTTGCATCGGCAGCAACCGCATTAACGGCGATAGCTTAGGTCCGTTTGTCGGCACGCTGCTTGAGAATGTGTATCCGGATCATCTAACCGTCATCGGCACGCTGCAAGAGCCCGTCGATGCCACCAATCTCCGCTTCGTGCATGAGCGGCTGAACGAACGCGGCTCCTACGTGCTGGCGATCGACAGCATCGTCGGTCCGCGCCCGTTTGTCCATACGATCGCCATTCGCCCCGGCGCGCTCGCTCCCGGCACGGCGCTTGGCAAATCGCTCCCCCGTATCGGCGATGTAAGCATTATGGGCGTGATGATGGAAGAAACAGCTGATATGAGCACGCTGCCGTATACGAATTTGCACATTGTTTATCAAATGGCGAAAGTCATCGCCTTAGGCCTCTCGTTAACGGTCCGGCAACGGTATGGCTACGAATCGTCCGCCCCGCTTTTGGCGTAAATAGAAAAGGCGCAGCGAACACGAATGTCGCCGCGCCTTTATTTAGGCGATATGGAACGTTTGTTTGATAAACGCCACAACTTCCTCCGCCGTGCCGAGCGACAGCACCGTCTCTTTGATGCCGGCCGCCTCTTCTTTCGACAGCTGTTTCAACTGGGCGCGCGCCGGCAAAATCGAAGTGGCGCTCATGCTGAACTCATCAAGCCCTAAAGCAAGCAAAATCGGAATCGCAATCGGGTCGCCGGCCATTTCCCCGCACATGCCAACCCACTTCCCTTCGCGGTGGGCAGCGTCGATGACGTGGCTGATGAGCCGTAAAATCGCCGGATTGTACGGTTGATATAAATATGAAACGCGCTCATTCATCCGGTCGGCGGCCATCGTATATTGGATTAAGTCGTTCGTGCCGATGCTGAAAAAGTCGACTTCTTTCGCGAACTGATCGGCCATCACCGCCGCCGCCGGGATCTCCACCATCATGCCGACTTCAATGTCCTCGGCGACCGGCGCACCTTGGCGGAGGAGCGCCTCTTTTTCTTCAAGCAATATCGCTTTCGCTTGACGGAATTCCTCAAGCGTGGCAATCATCGGAAACATGATCTTCAAATTGCCGTGTACGCTCGCCCGCAGCAAAGCGCGCAGCTGGGTGCGGAACATGTCTTGCATTTCTAGGCAAAGGCGAATCGCCCGGAACCCTAAAAACGGGTTCATTTCTTTTGGCAAGTTTAAATACGGGAGCTCTTTATCGCCGCCAATGTCAAGCGTGCGGACGACAACCGGCTTGCCATTCATTTGTTCAAGCACCGTTTTGTAGGCGGCAACCTGCTCTTCCTCCGTCGGCAGCTCCGAGCGGCCCATATATAAAAACTCCGTCCGATACAAGCCGATGCCTTCCGCTCCGTTAGCAAGCGCCCCTTTTACATCGTCCGGCGTGCCGATGTTGGCCGCCAGCTCGACGTGTACGCCGTCGGCCGTCACCGTCGGCTCATGGACGAGTTTCGCCCATTCCGCTTTTTGCGCTTCATAGCGGGCTCGTTTTTCTTCATAATGGGCGAGCCGCTCCGGCGACGGATTGACAACAACTTGTCCATCAAGCCCATCGATGACGACGATGTCGCCGTTTTTCACTTCCGCCGTCACCGCCTTCGTGCCGACGACGGCCGGGATTTCGAGCGAGCGGGCCATAATGGCCGAATGCGATGTCCGTCCGCCGATGTCGGTCGCAAACCCCTTGACATATTGCCGGTCGAGCTGCGCCGTATCGGACGGCGTCAAATCTTCGGCGATAATGACGACTTCTTCCGAAATCAAACTCGGGTTTGAAATCGTGACGCCAAGCAAGTGGGCAAGGACGCGCTTCGTGACATCGCGGATGTCGGCAGCCCGCTCCTTCATGTATTCATTGTCCATTCCTTCGAACATGGAAATGAAAAACGATGCCGTTTCGTCAAGCGCATACTCGGCATTCACTTGCTCTGTTTGAATTTTTTCTTTAATCGGGTTCAAGAGTTCCGGATCATCAAGCACAAGCAAATGGGCAGCAAAAATGGCAGCTTTGTCTTCGCCGAGCTTCTCTAACGCGTGCTGTTTAATCGCCTCGAGCTCTTCTTTCGCCTTGGCGACCGCCGCCTCGAGCCGCGCCACTTCCGCCTCAGCGTCGGTGACCGATCGTTTTTCAGCCGCCAAATGAGGGGCTTCTAAGCGGTATGCCTTGGCAATGGCAATACCGCTTGATGCAGCAATCCCATGAATGGTTTTTTCCATTACTCAGCAAGGCCTTCTTTCGCCAACGTGTCCGTTAACGCTGCCATCGCCTCTGCTGCATCGGCCCCTTCTGCCGTAATTTTAATCGTTGCCCCTTTCGGAATGCCTAACGACATGACGCCCATGATCGATTTCAAGTTGACGGTTTTCCCGTTGTATTCGAGCTGGATTTCGCTGTTAAATTTGCTCGCGGTTTGCACTAAAATCGTCGCCGGACGGGCATGGATGCCAGAGTCTGAAGTCACTTTAAACGTTTTTTCCATCGTTCATCAATCCCCTTCTTCATCATTTTTCTTTGCCATCATACCAAATGCATGGGCGAGGGAGCAACGGAAAACGCTTGTCCCTCCCTCGCATCAATGATGGACAGGCCGTTCAGCCGATTTCAACGACACCGTCTTCGCCTTGAGCAACCGCACCTTGCTTTTTGACGCGCACCACTTCACCGGCTTGCAAGTTCGTGAAAATGATCGGTGTAACAATGGACGGCGCGTTATTTTTCACATAGTCGAGATCGACGCGCAAAATCGGCTGCCCTTTTTTCACTTCGTCGCCTTCCTTGACGAGCGCTTCAAATCCTTCGCCGTTCAGTTTCACTGTATCAATGCCGAAGTGGATTAACACCTCATGCCCCCCGACCGACTCGATGCCAATAGCATGCTTTGTCGGGAATACGTTGATGATTTTCCCATCGACCGGGGAGACGACCGTGCCATCCGTCGGCATGACCGCGAAGCCGTCGCCCATCATTTTTTGTGAAAATACTTGATCCGGCACGTCGGCGAGCGACACGATTTCCCCGGCGAGCGGCGAAGCGATTGCTTCCGCCCGCGCTGCAGCCGGCGCCGCTTCCTTCGGCTCTTCTTTCGTTTTTACCGGTGCTTTTCCTTGCATAATATCGTGAATTTGTCCCTTTAAGATGTCCGACTTCGGACCGAAAATCGCTTGCACGTTGTTGCCGACTTCGAGCACACCGGCAGCGCCGAGCTCTTTCAGCCGGTCTTTATCGACTTGGCCGATGTCGCGGACCGACACGCGCAAGCGCGTAATGCACGCATCCAAATGTTCGATATTTTCCTTTCCGCCAAGAGCGGCCAGCACTTCATACGGCAAATCGCCGGCCGCCGCTTCCGCTTTTGGCGCTTCGTCGCCCGTTTTTTCACGGCCTGGCGTCGCCAAGTTCCATTTGCGAATCGCAAAGCGGAACCCGAAGTAATAAATGACAGCAAACGCCAATCCGACCGGAATGACAAGCCACCACGCCGTCCGGTTCGGCAGGACACCGAACAGCAGGAAGTCAATGACCCCGCCGGAGAACGTCATCCCGATTTTGACGTTCAACATGTGCATGATCATAAACGATAGCCCGGCAAAGACGCAATGAACGGCAAACAAAGCCGGAGCGACGAACAAAAACGAAAACTCGATCGGTTCCGTAATCCCGGTTAAAAACGACGTCAGCGCCGCTGAGCCCATGATGCCGGCGACAACTTTTTTGTTTTCCGGACGCGCTTCATGATAAATCGCGAGCGCTGCTGCCGGAAGACCGAACATCATAAACGGGAACTTCCCGGTCATAAACGTGCCGGCTGTCAGCTCCACACCGTCTTTTAGCTGTTCGAAAAAGATTTTTTGGTCGCCGCGCACAATTTGGCCGGCCTTATTGACATATTCACCAAACTCATACCAAAACGGTGAATAAAAAATATGGTGGAGGCCAAACGGGATCAATGCCCGTTCGATCACACCGAAAATGAACGCTGCAACCGTTCTGTTCGCATCAATCATGTTGTGCGAAAACGCATTTAACCCGTGCTGGATCGGCGGCCAGACAAACGTCATAACAATGCCAAGCACAACAGCAGTAGCCGCTGTCACGATCGGCACGAACCGCTTGCCGGCGAAAAAGCCGAGATATTGCGGCAGTTCAATATTAAAATATTTGTTGTACATATACGCGGCCAAAATCCCGACGATAATCCCGCCGAACACGCCCGTTTGCAGCGTCGGAATGCCGAGAATGTTGGCGTAGGACGGGTCAGATCCGACCATATCGGCGGTTACGCCTAAAACGACGCCCATCGTGACGTTCATAATTAAGTAGCCGATGATTGCCGCCAAGCCTGCGACCCCTTCACCGCCGGCAAGACCGATCGCCACACCGACGGCAAACAGGAGCGACAAATTAGCAAAAACAATGCCGCCCGCCTGTTCCATGACGTTTGCGATCAGCACGATCCAGTCGGCTTTTAACGCCGGAATTTTGTCGGTGAGCGCCGGGTTTTTCAATGCGTTGCCGAACGCCAGCAAAATCCCTGCCGCCGGCAAAATCGCCACCGGGAGCATGAGCGCTTTCCCGACTCGTTGCAACGTGCCAAACGCTCGTTTCATCCTCACGACCTCCTTTAAGTTTCCTTTTCTTAAGTTTTGCAGCAAACGGCGGATTCATGTACTGAAAAATGGACGGGCAATCATTTTTTAGACAAACCGAGGGCAATAAAAAAGACACGAATAAAGAGAGACAAAAGAACGCTTACAACGGCCCGAATGCAAACATTCGGTCGTTGCCGCCCTGTTTTGTCCTCTTTACTCATGCCTGATCGAATCAGTAACACGTAAAGCGAGACAATGTTATCCCGTTATGCCGCTCTTTTTTTCCGCCAGCCGCTGCAAATGCAACGTCAAATAGACCGCCTCGGCATCATCAGCCGGCAGATGAAGTGTTTGCTGCATGACTTTAACTAACTTCCATGCTAGATTATAGCATAGCGGGTAAGTCTCTTTCAAGATTTTCGACAAATTTTTTGGCTCTTCGACTTTTTCGCCTCTTTTCATCCGATCGATCGCATAGCGCAAATGACGGACGAAACGCAAATAGTGGATGCTCTCACGGTCGATGTCGACGCCCAGCTGTCGTTCGACCATCTCGACGAGCTTAGCAATGAGCTGAGAATATTGATTCGCTTCCGACAGGCTTTGTTTTGAAATCGCACTATGAATATGAAGGGCGATGAAGCCAGCTTCCCCTTCCGGCAGTGCGACCCCAAGCCGATCGCCAATCAGCTCGGCCACTTCAACAGCGATTTCGTACTCAAGCGGATACAAACTTTTCGTCTCGGCCAAAAACGGGTTTTTGACGTCCAACCCTTGCTCGAGCCGCTTTAGCGTAAACGCGATATGATCGGTCAGCGCGACGTGGATGTGTTCGTTTAACGGTACGCCGACGCGCCGCTTAATATGTTGAATCACCTCGTTCATGAGGGCGATAAACTCTTCGCTCAATTCAGGGAGCAGTTTTTTGTATTGTTCTTGTTCGCGCTCATTTTTGAGAACAAAACACTTTTCTACGGCGCTCTCCGCAATTTCATCCCCCCTTTTTTTGCCAAAGCCGATCCCTTTGCCAAGCAAAACGACTTCGCCATACGCTGGGTGGGAAGCGATTAGCACATTGTTATTGAGCGCCTTTTCCACACGAAACGGCTGTTCCATCAAGCTCCCTCCTTTCCATGACGCTTGCCCGTTATTCATTACGCGACTAATTATAAACCGGAAATGCCATCCTGCTCAATGAAAAAAGATGGCGTTTTTTTGGATGGGACGCCGCCCTTCTTTCCATACTATAGAGGGCCAAGCCAAGAGAGGGGGATTGATATGCCATACGTTTCCATTAATGAGCGCGTCCGCCTTTATTATGAGGAAAAAGGGGAAGGGCCGCCGCTTTTATTCATCCACCCCCCGGGGCTAGGACATATCATTTTCCGCCAGCAAGAGCCGCTTGCCCGTCATTTTCGCCTGATTTTGTACGATATGCGCGGAAATGGGAGAAGCAGCCCATCGGACGCGCCGATCACCGTCCCGCTGCTTGCGGATGACGTTTCCATATTGCTCCGCTTCCTTGGCATCGAGCGCGCCATCGTTTGCGGCTATTCCAACGGCGGATCGATCGCGCTCGATTTCGCGCTTCGCTATCCGCAGCACGTCGAGCAACTCGTTTTGATCGGCGGGTTTCCGGAAGTGTGCACGCCGCTTTTGTACGGTGAGTTTTGGCTTGGCATTTCGGTCGCCAAACTAGGGGCCTTCTCTTTGCTCTCCTCGGCGCTCGCCATCGGGCATGGAACGAACCGGCGCGAACCGAAGCTGTTCAAACAGTACGTCCGGCTCGCTGACAAACGGGATTTAGACACCACGTACCGGGCTGGGCTTGTCTACTGCTGCACGAGACAGCTGTCTTCCCTGCGCTTGCCCTTGCTGCTCATTTACGGGGCGCGCGACCGTTACATCCATCCTTATATCGCCATGTTCCGCCGTTATGTGCCGCACGCCGACGTCGTGTTTATCGATCGGGCCCGTCATCAAATCCCGACTAAACATAGCAGTGAATTAAATAGCATCCTGCGGGTGTACAGCCGGCGGAAATCACTGGAATGAAAGGAGGGAAAATGGATGTCCAAAAAAGGAAGGCAAAATAAAGTCAGTCAGGAAGTAGCCAATCCGACCGTTTCGAAGGCGGAAGCAGAATTGGCAAAAGACAGCATCGATACAGCAAAACAAGCGAAGAAAAACCGCTCATAACGACCACGGGGGTGTCTCAAAAGCAGCGGGACACCCTCGCGAACTTCGCCAAAGGGGGATTGATTATGCCAGTTGTTACAACGCCGCTCATCAAAGACTTGTTTGCCGTCATTGAGGAACGAAAGGCCGTACGCCAATATGATGCCAACGCGACAATCAGCAAAGAAGAGCTGCGTGCCATTCTCACGGCTGCCACGAAAGCGCCGTCTGCTTGGAATTTGCAGCCATGGCACTTTCTCGTCATCCACGGCAAGGAAACGCAACGGCGGCTTCAGCCGATCGCTTACGGCCAACAACAAATCGTCGATGCCTCCGCTGTCGTCGTTGTGCTTGGGGATTTGGAAGCGAACCGGAATACGGATGCCGTTTACGATCCGCTCGTTCGCGAAGGAGCGATGACAGAGGAGGTGAAACGGCAGCTTGCTGAACAAATTGAGACCGCCTATGCGAACAAGCAATACGCCCGTGATGCCGCGTTTCAAAACGCCGCTTTCGCTGCGATGCAGCTCATGCTGGCGGCAACAGCGAAAGGCTGGGCGACGTGTCCGATTGGCGGCTTTAACCCTGAGCGGCTGAAAGAAGAGTTTCACATCCCGAACCGCTATGTGCCGACGCTGCTGATCACGATCGGAAAGGCGGCTGCTCCCGCCCATCATTCCATCCGGCTGCCTATTGAGGCCGTGTCGACATGGGTTGAGCAATAGCCAAACAGGCGTCCCCTCACCATGTGGGGACGCCTGTTCCTATGATAGCGCCTTCTGTTGGCCATTCGCATCCACAACTGCAGACCCAGACGGAAACGTCAAATGGACGACCGTTCCCTTCCCGACTTCGCTTTCAATCTGCATTGTTCCTTTATGTTCCTGAACGATTTTCATGCTTGTTGTCAGCCCGAGCCCCATTCCTTTTTCCTTCAAGGTGAAAAACGGTTCACCGATTTTTTGCAACCGCTCTTTCGAAATGCCGATGCCAGTATCGGCAATGGCTAAGCGGATTATGCCTTCAGCTTCGGACACACGGACATATAAGTTCCCGCCGTCGGGCATCGCTTCAATGGCGTTTTTCATCACGTTTAAAAGCACTTGAACAATTTGGTTTTGGTCACCGTACACGCAAGCTTTTGGCGCGTTGTTATGGACGGAAATGGACACGTCGTTTAATGTCGCCTCATGACCGATCAGACTAATGACATACGAAATGGCCTCGTTCAACAAAAACAGCCGGTAATCATGGCTTTGCGGCTTGGCAAGCACCAAGAGCTCGCTGACGATTTGGTTGACGCGGCCAAGCTCACTCAGCATAATGCGCACGTGGTCGTCATTCACTTCGCGCGTTTCTTGCATCATCTGCATAAATCCTTTCATTGATGTGAGCGGATTGCGAATCTCATGAGCGATGCCGGCCGCCAGCTCCCCAAGCACCGACAGCTTCTCTTTTTTCAATAGCAGCTCCTCCGTGCGCTTTTGCTGGGTAATGTCGCGACCGATCGTCAACAATCCTTTTCGCATGCCATTGTCTTCAAACAACGGCACTTTAATGACGTCAAATGTCTTCCGCTCCCCATCCAACGTCTCGAACGACTCCTCGCGACGCGTCAATGTCCCGCTTTTCCACGCCTCGCGATCCGATTCAATGCACTGCTCGAACGCGTCTTTGAAAAACGGTACAAGCTCGCCAAGCTCGCGATCCGTTTTTCCGACATAGTCAATATGCTCGAGATGGTACAGCCGCCGGCCGAAGTCATTGACGCGCAGCCAACGCCCTTCACTGTCTTTAAAACAAACAAAGTCGGGCATCGAGTTGATGAGCGTCAGCAGCTGCTGTTCTTTTTCTTCCGCTTTTTCAAGCTGTTCACGCTTTTTTAGCAACTGGTATAAAAACACGGCCGACAGCAAAATAAAGACCGCCCCTTTGGCGGCGCTAAGCGCAACATACACGCCGCGGCTGATCGGCAGCACATTGATCAGAGCGTCGGTGACAGCTAGCCATAAAACGCTGCCCACAACGTAACTTGCCATGACTTTTGATTTGTTTACCACTTTGTCATCGAACCCCTAACATGCAAAGTCAGTGGCGGCCGCACCATCCGCCAAGCTACATTTCCCGCGCCCATCCTAGCAATCGGCCGGCCAGCATGGCAGCGCGTTCATGGCCGATCCGCTTTTGCAGCGACGTCTCGAGCCGCTGCGCCACCGCCTCCGCTTCCTCCTCATAGAAGAATGAAAAGGACCACTCGAGCGCCGGAATGGCGAGAACGATATACTCCTCTTTTCGATTTTCGTAAATATATACATGAGCCGGAGCTTGTCCGTCGACTAGCGGCGTTTTGCGGATTTTCATCGTTCCATCCCACCTTTTTGCTAGTAAGGCGTCTCCATTTCATTTATTTTAGCAAACGGCCGTCGCCTACTCAATATAAATCATTTTCCTCGTCATCCCCCCGTCGATGACGAAATTTGCTCCGGTAATAAAATCGTTTTCCTCATCGCATAAATAAAGGCAGGCGCGGGCGATGTCATCCGGTTTGCCGACGCGGCCGGCCGGGTGCTGTCGGTGGTCAATCTCCCGCAATTTTCCGTAATCACCCGTTTCAATCCAGCCGGGGCTGATGCAGTTGACGCGAATGCGATCGGCGGAAAGCGACACGGCGAGCGCATGGGTGAGAGCGATGAGGCCGCCTTTAGACGCCGCGTACGCCTCCGAGTTCGGTTCGGACATGAGCGCTCTTGTCGAGGCGATGTTAACGATCGCCCCGCCTTTACGGTTGCGGCGCATATGTTTCGCCGCCTCCCGTGAAGCCAAAAAGGCGCTGCGCAAATTCGTCGCCAACACATCGTCCCACTCGTCCACTGTCAGCTCGTACGGCGATTTCCAGCGCGAAACGCCGGCGTTGTTGATTAAATAGTCAATGCGTCCAAAACGGCTGGCGGCTTCCTCGACAAACCGCTTAATGTCGCCCGCGTTCCGTACATCTGCCGCCACAAATATGGCGGTTCGTCCGCCTGTTCGCAGCTGTTCAACGAGCGCTTCTCCATTTTTCGCATCAACGTCCACAATCACAACGTTCGCCCCTTGTTTGGCAAACATCGCGGCAATCGCCTTGCCAATTCCGTTCGCCCCGCCGGTGACAACCGCCGTTTTCTGCTCCATGCCCATTTTGCCATTTCCCCTTTCTTGCCTCGTTAGCAAATCTTATATTCTTTCCTTTGTTTCGCACGAAAATTTCCTCCTTATTATACCACCAGCGGCAGCCGAAACATATAGCTGTCACATAAGGATGTTCGGAGGTTCTCGCCGCCGATGTGAAGTTTGCTGTGAAACAAGGCAATGAAAACACTTTTCCGTCGGTGGCAACCGGCCATCTTTCTGGCACGGAAAAGCGTTTCCCATCAAAAAAAAAGACCGCAGTCAGGCGGTCTTTTTTTGCGGCTTACCGGTATGGGCCGTACGGCATCGGAAAACCGGGCGCATACGGGACTGTTCCGCCGTAATATGGCGGCTGCGGTGCGGCATAGTAGCCGTACGGCGCGACCGGGGCGTACGGCATCGGTGCGGCCGACGGATAGTACATCGGCGCATACGGAGCGGGACCTGGTACTGCGCCGGGCAGAACGCCGGGAGTCCCGCTCGGCAGCGCGCCTGGAACAGCCTCAGGTGCCATGCCGGCGACGGTCGGTTCCGCCCCCATATACGGAGCAGCCATGTCGTACGGGGCAGCGGCCCCGCCAAGCGGCGGTACATTTTCTTTCCCGCCCATCGGCCAGACGGAAGCCGGAGCCACATTAGGCACCGCTCCCAAATGAAGCGGCGGCGCTGGAGGCATCATGTCGGAGCTGTCAGGGCTGTCAAACCCATCCGGGCTATCATCAAGGTGAACTGGGCTGACAAACGGTGCCGGCGGCGCGACTGGCGGACACCAATACCCGTGCGGTGCGACCGGTGGATAATAGGCCATCGGCATCACTCCTGTTGGTATCGCTCCAGTTGACATGGCTGCCGGCATTGGTGCCATCGGCGGCGCATTATTGTCGATCCGTTCCGTCCCATCGCCATGGCCGGAGGCGTTCAGAAACGGATCATTCGCATACGAATCCCATTGATTCATTGTCCTCTCCCTTTCTCGCTCATAATTGTCGGGGCGCGTACCCACCCATATTGTATGTCGGAACAAGCAAAGGGTGTTTGCCCGGCCAAAATATAGGTATTTATCCCGCCAGCTGATTGCGCTATGATGAATAGCGACAACGATACTTAGGTGAATGCTTGGGGGGAATGCGATGGACGAAGCACTGGCAGCCAAACAAATCGCCGAATTGCGCACTGGTGTCATTGCCGAACTGTTAGTAAAAAAAGAGGACTTCCTCACGTTTCGGGCCGTGCTCGTCAAACAGCCCGATTTTAAACAGTTTCGCGGCATCGCCCAGCGCGGCGGCCACGTTCTCTACCATTACATGAATACCCCGCGCAGCTGACTTCTTTGTGTTCATCGTTCAACATCCGGCTTTCAGGGGAAGAAAGCCGGATGTTTCTTTTGGCGGAGAAATTTCCAATGTTTCTATGAAACTAGTCATATCAACGCTTCGCACACTTTTCCATCATTTAGATAATGAAGAACGACGCCATCCTTGTTACTCTAGTAGCGAGTTTGCGAGAGGAGGGATGTGGATGAAACAAGGAAAGGCATGGGTGATGGCGATATTGTGTGGAATGTTTTTCTTTGCCGGCCACGCCGATGCTGCGACGGTCCATACAGTCAAACGCGGTGATACACTTTGGAAAATCGCAAAACAATACGGTGTGCCGCTGAAACAACTAAAGCAAAAAAATCGCAAAGGCGATTGGCTATGTCCTGGCGAAAAACTCATCATCCCGAATGCAGGCATTACAGCGGCAGAAAAAGATTTGCTTGCCCGTCTCGTTCATGCCGAAGCGAAGGGAGAACCGTATGCCGGGAAAGTGGCTGTGGCGACGGTCGTGCTTAACCGCGTCGATCACCCTGATTTTCCAGATACCATCCGCGACGTCATTTATGAGCGCTCTGGCGGCCATTATGCCTTCACACCGGTGGCAAACGGAACGATCAACGAACCGGCTGACCGTGAGGCATATCGCGCCGTTGAAGAAGCACTTGCTTTTCGCGGTTTAGGAAACGGCTCGCTCTATTTCTATAATCCGAAAACGGCGAAAAGCAACTGGCTGCGCTCTCGCCCGGTGACCGTTGTCATCGGCAACCATGTGTTTGCTAAGTAAACGAAAACAAAGGGCGGCTTCGCCCTTTGTTTTTTTAAAAATATGAAATCTTAGGAAAGAAACCCCTTTACTTGTGCATAAAAATAAGGCAAACTAGTAAAAAAGCTGCCGAGCCCCGCCGAGACTGGCGCTGCTGGCAAGAGTGGGCGCGCGATCGGCCCGGTTGGCGGCTGATGAGATTTATCACTATTTGTTTAAAGGGGAATGATATGATGAAAAAAGCGAAAGTCGGGGATATTATTGAATTTAAAAACGGATTGCGCGGCATCGTGGAAAAAGTGAACGAAAACTCGGTCATCGTGGATTTGACATATATGGAAAACTACCGTGAACTTGATTTGCAAGAACGAACGGTCGTCAATCATAAAAACTATAAAATCCTCGAATAGAAAAAAGAGGCTGCCAACAGCCTCTTTTTTCTTATGAAATGCGGGCTAATTCATCGCATTCATATATATGGACGCCGTTGGCCGCCGATGCCGCGCGGTAAAACATGGCCAAGGCCAGCTGGCTGGCGTCGACCGGCTTATATTTTTTCCACTTGCCGACAAACAAAAACGGCAGCCGGCATAACAGCCATCCGGCGAGCGCCTCGCCGAGGCGGAATTCCCGGCGCTTGCCGACAAGCAGCGACGGGCGAAAAATATGGAGCGATGGAATGGACAGCCGTTGCAGCGCTTCTTCCGTTTCCCCTTTGACGCGTTGGTAAAAAAACGGCGAGCACGGATTGGCGCCAATCGAGGAGACGGTCAGAAAGCTTTTCGCCCGGCACTTTTCCGCCAGCGCCGCGGCGCGCAACGTATATTCATAGTCGACCTGAATGAACTGCTGCTTTGTTTTCGCCTTTTTCCGCGTCGTTCCGAGACAGCAAAAGACGTCATCGACGTAAAAATACCGCTCATACGACTCAAGCCGGGCAAAATCGGCGACGACTTGCTGCAGCTTTTCATGTTCCAACGGCAGCGGGGTGCGGACGAAAATAGTCACTTGCCGGTATAAATCCGACTGCAGCAGCAAAGCCAGTAGTTCACCGCCCACCAAGCCGCTCGCTCCAAGCAAAAGCGCTGTTCTTCGCTCCAACGCCAAAACCTCCAAGGCAAAACATTCATTGTTCATTATATATGAGGTTTGGCGAAAAAACTACCCTTTTTTTGCCGGCTTTAGCGGTTGTCGATTTTTTCCGGGTATAGGTCATGGTTGAGCAGCCGATATTCAGCCATTTGTTCATATTTTGTCCCGGGGCGTCCCCAGTTGCAATACGGGTCGATGGAAATGCCGCCGCGCGGGGTGAATTTGCCCCATACTTCGATGTAGCGCGGCTCCATCGCGTTGATTAAGTCGTTCATAATGATGTTGACGCAGTCTTCGTGAAAGTCGCCGTGGTTGCGGAAGCTGAACAAATACAGCTTGAGCGACTTGCTTTCGACGCATTTTTTGTCCGGGATGTAGCTGATGTAAATGGTCGCGAAGTCCGGTTGTCCGGTTTTTGGCAACTGTTTGCCGACGCAAACAGGTGGACTATCTCTTATTCTTATTCAGCTGCGATACTGAATAAGAACCCTTGCGCTTCCACCGCGGCAACAATGTGCAACGGTGTACTCTACTCTCTTCCTTCAGAGCTACTCTTACTCGCTTCACTCTGAAGTGATTTCGATAGTCTCTGCACCTTCCTCAAACGGAGCAACCGCTTGCCGTCTGAGGCTTGGCTCAGGGTCGGAAAAGTAGAGGGCCCTTTCTTCCCCTGAATTCACAAGGTTTAGCCGACAGCGTCACCGCTGAAGTGTGCCCTTATTGACACAGCGTCGTAAACTCCGGACAATTGAACTTCACGAAATAATCCCGGTCAGGATGTTTGTTGTCAAACACTTCAAGAAGATTCGGATTGTACGTGAACGAATACGTCGTCCCTTGATTGCCAAGCAGTGTCAAGTCTTTCAATTCTTCCTCTTTTCTTCCAGACATTCTTCCTTCCTCCTTCGCTGTCATTTTGCGCTCGAACCGCTTTCGCTTTACACGCCGCGCTTGTTTCCCCAAAGGAGCGTGTGCAGCTGCGGCAGGATGTGGACGTCGGCCAGCTCCTCCGACTCGGCGGCTTGCTCCACGAGCCATTCCAACCGGCCGAGAAGCTTTGCGCGAAGCGCCTCTACATCCAAATCCCCTACATCGGCGTTGCCGGTCTGCAAATAAAACGGAACGCCCGGGTAACGGCGGTGCGCTTCTTTTGCGTACGCCAAATCAACCTCATCAAAGACGACGACTTTCAAACTGACGCGCCGCGTCCGGTTTTGATCTTTCTGCAACCGCCCGATGATGGCATCGAGCGCCGCCCAGTCGGTGTCCATCCCCGAACTTGGCGGTTTCGGGGAAATGGTGACATCATCAACATCAAGAAGCCAGTCTTGCCAGCGGCTTCCTTGCGTTTCGACCGCCACCCGCACCCCTTTTTCATGAAGAAGCGCAACGAGCTCACCGAGTGCGGCGATCAGCAGCGGGTTGCCGCCGGAGATCGTCACATGGCGGAAGCGGAGCCCGCCAATGGCTTCAAGCCGCCGCCAAATGTCGTCGGCCGTCAGCTGCTCGATCTCCTCTTTCGCCGACCCGTCCCACGTAAACGCCGAATCGCACCAGCGGCAGCGGTAATCGCAGCCGGCGGTGCGCACGAACATCGTCTTTTGGCCGATCACCATTCCTTCCCCTTGAATGGTCGGACCGAAAATCTCCAATACCGGAATCGTGCGCGCCATCACCGCTCCCCCGCTTTCGGCCGGTAGACGACGTAGCTTGTTGGCGATTCACGAACAAACACTTGCAAACATTTCGGCTTGTGCGGCAGCGCATCCAAATAGCCCTGAACGATCTCATAAATCGTGCGCGCCACCACTTCCGTCGTCGGAAACCGGTTCGGGTCATAGCGGTCAAACCAATCGGTGTGATCATTAAGCAGCGTGTGGTCTAATTTTCCGTGGACAAGCTTCTTTAACGTTTGGAAGTTGACTAAAAAGCCGCTTTCATCCAACTCATCGCCAGCGACGGTCACATTGACGATGTACGTATGGCCGTGCACGTTGGCGCAGCGGCCGGCCGCTTCATGAGGGATAAAATGGGCAGCGGCGATCTGCATATCTTTGTTGAGTTCGTAGCGATAATGATGGGCTACTTGCGGATAAAGCTGATGCATCATCGCGCTTCCACCTCCGCTTTCCCTCGCAAATATTCATCCAACCCGCGCTTGCGCAACACGCACGCCGGGCACTCGCCGCAACCGTCAGCGATCACGCCGTTATAGCACGTCAGCGTCTTCGTGCGAACGAATTCAAGCGCCCCAAGCTCATCGGCCAATTTCCACGTTTCCGCTTTCGTCAGCCACATGAGCGGCGTATGAATGACAAACGGATAATCCATCGCCAAATTCAGCGTCACATTCAGCGATTTGATAAAGATGTCGCGGCAATCCGGGTAGCCGCTAAAATCCGTTTCACACACTCCGGTGACAAGATGGCGCGCCCCCCGCTGCTTGGCAAGCACCGCAGCGAACGATAAAAACAATAAATTGCGCCCATCCACAAACGTTGTCGGCAACTCGCCTTCCTTTTGTTCAATGGCGATCTCGCCGCGCGTTAAGGCGTTCGGCGCCAATTGTCCAAGAAGCGACATATCAAGCACCGTATGGCGGACACCGAGCTCGTCGGCGATCGATGCGGCGACGTCGATTTCCCGCCGATGACGCTGGCCATAATCAAACGTCACCGCCTCTACTTCCGCAAACTGCTTTTTTGCCCAAAATAAACACGTTGTGCTGTCTTGGCCGCCGCTAAAGACGACGACCGCCTTTTCTTCCTTCATCTTCATCACAATCAACCTCCTTCTGAATCGGCAGAAGAAGAGGTTTCCGAAACAAAAAAGGCCATACCCCTAGGATACAGCCGTCCCTAGTTTTTTATAGAGGGTTTTGCTAGAAACCTCTCCCGTACAAGCGTACGGAATTGTGATTCTTCTGTTTTCTTTATTTACTATACCATACTTATGGCTTTTGTTGTAGCGCCTTTTTCACTTTTTCCGCCGTCCATACGTATAGATACAAAAGCGGAACATACACCGCGACAAGATAAAACCCTGCCTTCGCTGTCCATTGCGTCAACTGCTCAATGTCTGTCTTCTCTTGGAAAAACAGCGTCCCGACAAACAAGCAAGCGAGCAACACTGGAAGCGAACGGCGCTGCTGAACGGCAAACAGCTGTTTGATCACGCGCGTCGCTGCCCAAACGGAGACAGCGATGATCGGAAACACGACAAGCACATAAATCGAAATGACGATATATTCCATCCGCTCGATAAACGGCACTTCCGGAATTTTGGCCAGCGTCAACGTCGGCCATGTCACATGCTCGATCTGCTCTTTGTTGTAAAAAATGATGGAGATAAACATGACGGTCAAATAAATGAACGTCGTCAGCGCGTTGGCCGCATGCGCCCACTTTTGCGAGGACGGAGCCTGTTTTAAAAACGGGTAATACATCAGCAGCATTTCAAACCCTAAATATTGCAGCACCATCTCTTTCGATGCTTTTGCCAATTGCCCAAACGAATGGTCGAACACCGGCAATAAGTTCCGGTATTGAGCATGCTCAAGCGGAAAGAAAACCATCGGAAAAATCGTCAACAGCGGAATCACCACCCCCCAAACGCATAAGCCGACAACGACGCGAAACCCGCCGGAGACGGCGTAATACGTCATCAGCAAAAACATAAGGCTGAACTGCCACGCCCCCATCAACGGGAACACCCATACTTTAATGATTTCAATGTATGATTGAAGCACCATAAACGCCGCCAACGCGTAGTAAAAAAGAAGTCCAAGGCTCAGCACCCCGCCGATCCACCGCCCGAAGTACTGTTCATGAAGCGACACGAGGTCTCCGCCTGATGGCAAATGCGACAGCAGCCGATACATGAGCCAAATCAACACGTGCGCCGACAGCCCGGCCATTAAGACTGCCATCCAGGCATCCTGCCCCGCCTCTTTCATCAGTGGACGCTGAAAATTGAGTGCCCCGACCCCAACTTGCGTAGCATGAATGACAAAAAACACAAGAAACGGGGAGATGAGAAACCGTTCCTGAATGGCCTGCTTCATCCTAATCCC
This sequence comes from Geobacillus subterraneus, assembly GCF_001618685.1. Classification (GTDB taxonomy): domain Bacteria; phylum Bacillota; class Bacilli; order Bacillales; family Anoxybacillaceae; genus Geobacillus; species Geobacillus subterraneus. The sequence goes on from NZ_CP014342.1 coordinate 2,347,508, forward strand.
TCCTCATGTTCCCCGTCTTATTCGCCAATGCCGGTATGGACGATATCCACCGTGACGTGCGGGCGGATGTCTAGATCCGGGTATTCACGGTAAAACGCGTCGGAATCCCAATGTCTTGTCACACTGCGAACAAAATCGCCGATGCCGAGCGGGTCAATCCGTTTTTTCTGAAAATAACGGAATAACCGACGCATATTATGCTCCAATTCATTTTGCATTTTTTTCTTCACATCAGCAAACAAATCTTGACCCGGCTGATCGAGCCATGACGGGTAATCCCGCACCGACGCATGGATATGGACGAACACATCAAGCACATGGCGGCCTCCATCACGCTTCCATTCATATTTCGGCTTCGCCCATAAGTTTTGCAGCATCACCCGATCCTCGCCCTGTTTCCCGCGATTCCCAACCTTCAGCTGGTAGACGCCGTTTTTCGTTTCTCCAAGCAAAATTTTCATTAAAAACGAATCACGCAAACTCACATGCCCCACGTATCGGTCGTCGCGAAACAACGCGACCCCTTCAAGCTTGGCGAAATCTCCTTTTTTCTCAAAATACGGCAAAAACGGATCGCTGCCTGGGGAAAAATAGCGATACAAAAACAAGTGCAAATTCGTTTTCGGCAAGTTCATTGACTGTTCGTTTTGCTTAACGAGGTTCGGCAAATACAACGTATCGCTCAACGTCGTCTTAGCCGTAATCTCTAACAGCTCCTTCGCGCTTCCTTCCGCCACGCCGAGGAACAAATGACTGCCGACTTTGTTGTTGCGCGCGAGGCTGTGCGTAATTTGCGTCACCCCCCGCTTGGCAAACTCCTTGCCGAACAAAATCAAGCGCAGCTGCCCTTCCTCAACCGGCAGCGCTGATTTCGATGACAGGCCCGGAATCAAGTCGTAGATCGTCGGCGACATCGTCGTCAGCATATTCGGCTTTGTCATCGGCCCTTGCTTGAACGTCGGGTACACCGCAGTGCCCGTGTAGCGGCCGTTCTCGAAATCATACCCCATCTGTTGAATAATTTGAATTTCGTCAATCGGCCACGAACTGACGCAGCCGCCAAGCAACAGCAGCGCACCGACCCATGCGAGCCCACGCCTCATCATGATCCCCCTTACTCATCAATATCGCGTTTTTGCTTCGCCGCATTCGGATCGTAACGAAACCGCGACCGCGGACGAAGAAACATCGGCCGCTCCGCCGTTTCACTGTATGGCGAACGAATGAATGTATCGCGGAAGCTGCGAACACGAAATGGATAAAACGGCAGCAAATACGGATAACCAAACGACTGCAGCCGCCCTAAATGAATGAGCAGTCCACAGACAGCAAAGATGATGCCGATCCCGCCCCAGAAAGCGGCAAACAAAATAAATGGGAACCGGATAAACCGGATCGTGTTGGACATTTTGAAAATCGGCGTTGTAAACGAAGCGAGCGCCGCCAACGCGACGACAATCAACAAAATCGTACTCGTCAGCCCGGCATCAACGGTTGCTTGCCCGATGACAATCCCGCCGACAATCCCGAGCGTTTGTGCGACTTTCGTCGGCAGCCGCGCCCCGGCCTCGCGCAGCAATTCAATCGTAATCTCTAAAAACAGCACTTCGAGCACCGGCGGAAACGGGACGTTCGAACGCGAATAAATGATCGGGCCAAGCAAGTCTTCCGGGATCATTTCATAATGATACGTCAACACCGCGACATAAATCGGCGACGCTAACACCGAGAACGCAACGCCGAAAAACCGGATGAGCCGGAAAAACGTGGCGAGCACCCATGGCAAATAATAGTCTTCCGGCGACGTAAAAAAATCGAAAAGAGCGGCGGGGCCAATCACGGCATACGGGGAGCCGTCGCAAAAAATGGCCACCTGACCCGACACAAGCGCATAGATGGCCCGGTCGATCCGCTCGGTCGAGATAAACAGAGGAAACGGCGTCCGTGAATTGTCCGCAAGAAGCTGATCCAAAATAGCGTTGTCAAACACGACGTCAAAATGAATGGACTCAAGCCGCTGCGTCACCGTTTGAATGACTTCCGGATTAGCGACACCGTCGATGTAGGCGATGACCACTTTCGTTTTCGACATCGAACCGATCGACATTTCCCGAAACACAAGATTCGGCGTCACCACTTGCCGGCGGATGAGATGCAAGTTGACCCCGACGTTTTCCACAAATCCGACTTTCGGTCCGACGACGCTGAATTCGTTTTCCGAATCATTGTTTTCCCGAAGCCCCAAATTTTCAGCCGCGGCGCCCATGAGCGCCGCTTTGTTTGGCTGCTCGCGGAAGGTGACCGCGACAAACCCTTTCAGCACCTTCTCTTCAATCAGTGCCGTGTCTTCACTCACCTCAATGCGCTGAATCGGCACGATTTGCTGCAAATCTTCCAACTGCACATTCGGATGGCGGGAAAGATCATTTTGCAGATGACAAAGGATATGTTCCTGCAGCACTTTCGGGTCGACGAGCGAATCAAAATAGTAAATCGACAGCTCCTTGTCCCCAACCGCAAACGACACTTCGACAAAATCGCTGGACCGCCGGAGCTTTTCCCATAATTGCGGCATCGTTGGCTGCGGAGAACGCTTTTTCTTTTTAAAAAATGATAAAAAGCCCACGGCCATCCCCTCGCCTTTCCGTTTACGGCATAGTCTTCCAATAGAAGGGCATTTTTATGCATCCCTCGCATTCCCTATTGATTCGACAGAATATTGTATATATTATTGTGAATAGACAAAAAATAAAAAGGAGAATCGTAAATGAGTGAGCTGACGAAACAGCGTCGGTCGAAACGAGCGTTGAAAAAAGTGACAGAAACGGCGGAAGCGCTGCGAAAGATGATCGACCGAACGCGTCCGCTTGAAGAGCAGCTCGACCGCATCCGCGCCTTGTTGGATGAACAGCTTGGCCATGATGAATATTTTGTTCTTGTCGATGAAAGCGGATACGGAGTTGTCCATACGAACCGCCTCCGCGAGGGAAGGGTGTTTGCCGACCCAGTCGGGCTGGCTGCCGCCCGCACGAATGAACCGCTCTTGCAAGTGTACGAACGCGATACGGGCGAGGTGCTGATTGACGCCAGCTGCCCGTTTTGGACGGAGCCAGGCGGAAGGCGGTTCAATTTGCGGATGGGGCGGCTGATGCATCGCCCGTATTTGCAATGGGTGTTAGCAAGCGTCGCCATCGCGCCGGCAGCTGTTAGTCTAGCAGCCGCCCTTATGGGAGCATCGCCCGTTTTTGCCGCGCTGCTTGCCGCGGCGGCCGGACTTGGGCTTGGCGCCATCTGGCATCAAACGCTTGCCGGACAGCTGCGCCATTGGTACAGCGTCGCCCGCACTGTCTCGTCCGGCCAGCTGCAGACGGAAGTCAAGACGGCCAAAAAACGGGATGAATTCCATCAAATCGCCTACGAAATCAATAAAATGATTCTCGGCATCCGCACGATCATAGACGGATTGGCGAAAGCAGCGAAAACGGTGCACGATGTCAGCCAAGAGCAGCAGACAGAAGTGCGGCGGTTGTCCGAGTCGTTTGACGAAATCGCCACCGCGGTCGAAACGTTCCGCGAAGGGACAAAACAACAAACAGCGGCGGTTGAACAAGCGGATGAGGTCATTCAAAAAATGGTAGAACGCGTGCAGCTTATGCGCGCCGCGGTCGAACGCGTCGTGAGGCAAGCAGGCGAGGCGTGGTCGTCAGCGGCCGAGGGCATTCGCCTGATGAATGAAACGAAAGCGAACATGGACGCCATGCAGCAAGACATCAGCGAGACGACCGCCCTCATTGACAAAGCAGCAAAAGAGGCGGCGCGCGTTCATGAAATGATTGCCGCCATTCGCACGATCGCCAAGCAGACGAACTTGCTTGCCTTAAACGCTTCGATTGAGGCGGCGCGCGCCGGTGAGGCGGGCCGCGGCTTTTCGATCGTCGCCCAAGAAGTGCGGACGCTCGCCGAAGACACGAACACCTTCGCCGCCAAAATTTTCGCCTCGCTCGACGCCATGACAAACGCGCTCGAAGCAGCTGTACGGTCGGTTCAAGGAAGCGGCCGCCACGTTGAAAAAACAAAAGACTCCCTTTGGCAAACAGGGGAGACGTTTTCCTCGTTCGGTGACATGTTCGCCCAGCTAAACGATCTGCTTCAACAAAACGAAGAGTACGTCAACACCATCACCGCCGACGGTGAGGAGCTAGGCAAATTGATGGGCGGCGTACGCACCGTCGCTTCCGATTTTTCCGACATGGTGCAAGAAACGGCAGCAGGGCTTGAGCGGCAAACCCTCGCCCTTCACGAGCTGGCCGGTGAAGCGGATGCGTTGGCTGCGGCGGCGCGCGATTTGGAAACGATGATCGCCCGCTTTCGCTCATGACAGCGCTTCGTGCGGGATGTTCCCATCCACAGCCAACCTCCTGCCGTCAAAAAAGCAGGACGAAAACATCAAGCCCTTTCACCTCCCGCCCCTAAACAGAGGAGCGCGGGAGATGAAAGGGCTCAGTTATTGCCGCGGCAACTGTCGTCGCCAAAGAAGCCATAGCAATCCAAGACTGATGTAGCCAAACAGCGGATAAATAAACGACAGCAGTTCTCCGTAACGAAACGAGCTTACGGTCGCAAACAGCGCGACAAGCAACATAGTGAGCCATTTTCCGCGAAGCGGCACCCAAACCCGCACTTGGCGCTCGAGTCCGAATAGCCCGCCGATAATTGACGTAAAAATTTCCCCGTAAATGACAAGGACATAAAACCAGTACAAAACGGCAAAAAACGTATGGACGACCTCTGCCATCGGAATATCATACCCGTTCTTGTGCGGAAACGACAACAGCACCGTATGGTTCAGCAGCAACAAAATCGTCAGCACGGTTCCGCCCAACAACGCCCCCCTCTTCACCACCCGTTCGTTTGTTGCCTCACAAGCAAGGGGAACGAGTACAGCTTGGGCCATGGCCAAATTAAACGCTGCATACGAAAATGGCGACAGCACCGCCTTCAGTGAATAGTCCGCCGCTGCCATGTCCGGCCGGCACAGCTCCCCGGCCATCATCGTCTTAACGAAGGCGATCGCGCTAAACAACACCATCATCGGCGCCACAAACACGTTGATGCCAAATAGCCCTTTGCGATCAAACAACATAATGATAAGCGCCAAGACGAGTGTCAGCACAACCCCTGCCTGCCGTGTCCAACCAAGCTGTTCTTCAAACACCGCCCCCGCTCCGGCGATCATCACCGCCGTCACCCCAGCGATCATCGCCGTCATGACAAGCGTCACGAACGGGCTTAACATTTTCCCGAATAAATACCGATTCAACTCATCGTATGACACCGCTCCGATGCGGCGCGCCATCACCATAAGGCGCGCTCCGCCCCATGTAAACAAAAAGCCGCTCACGGCCACGCCGACTGTCCCCACTGCCCCGTAGCGGGTAAAAAATTCAACAATTTCCCTTCCGGTCGCAAATCCCGCGCCAACGACTGTGCCAATATAGACAGCGGCGATTTGCCACGCCTCTCCCCATTCTTTTCCGTTCATTGCGCCATCCCCTTCTCCCTTGTCCGCTGTTTATTTCCATATATATGTCTAACGTGGACAAGAAAGACGAAACGGAAGAAAAAAGGATGCCTTTCTTTGGCATCCTTCACTTAATTGACAGTTACTTGTTCCACTTGATGTTCATGCAGCCCGCTCGCTTCGACATGCACTTTGACCGAGTACGTCCCTTTGTTCGCGAACGCGGCCGCTGCCTCATATTCGCCATTTCCTTTTTCCGTCGCATCGATAAATTCATGCTTGTTGTCCGCCTGCCAAATTTCAAAACGAACGGTGGCGTCCGTCATCGGCTTTCCGTCTCTCGTGATGCGCACCCCTAACGTCACCGGTTTTCCCGCTTCGAACGAATGAGAGGATAACGACATGGAGACACCGCCGTCATGATGATGGCCTTCCTCCTTGTTCGCTTGACCATCCGAGATCACGCCCTCAGCTGCGGCCTGTTCCGGATTCCCGACGACGACATCTTGTTTCGGCATGTTGTGCATATCGCGCGCCGTTACATGGGCGACAACCGAATACGTTCCCGCTTCTTTGAACGTTTTCGTCACCGAATAGCGTCCATTTCCATCATGCTTCGCTTCAAGCATTTGCCGGTCGCCATCGCCATGCTTCCATACTTCAAATTTCACTTCGCTTGCATCATCGACGTTTTCGCCGCCGTAGGTCACGACACAGGCGAGCTTCGTCGGCTTGTCCACATCGATATGATCGGGCACATCCATTTTCACTTCAAGCATCGCCGGCGTTTCCGCTTGTTCGTTGTTGTTCGAGCAAGCGGCGATGACGATGCCAGCGAGCATGGCGATCATCGCTAAAAACAAACGTCTCCTCATCTCTTTATCTGTCTCCTTTTTTCCTAATCTTTATAACAGATCGTTTCCGACCGCTCCGCTGCAAACGCCAGCCGCAGGCGTTTTCGGCCTTTTTTCTGTTTTTCACTTTATCATAGTTTTCCTGCACCTACATTAGTATTCACCATTTTTCCAAAAAGATTTCATCGTTATAACAATTTTTTTGTAAAAAACACTTGAAAGTCAAAAAAGGTCAAATTATAATAAAGTCAGAAGGTCAAAGAAAGTCAAAGTCAAGGTGCGGAAAAGGAGGTATGCCTTATGCGTTGCCAAGCATGCCAACAACGTGAAGCAACAGTGTTTGTCAACTTGCAATGGAACGAGGAAAAACAACAACTTCACCTGTGCCATGAATGCTATGAAAAGCAAAAACAACAACTGTCCATTCCGATGAACTTCGGCTTTTCGCCGTTTTCGTTTGACGACTGGTTCGCTGGCCATTTGGCGGCGGCCAACGCGCAAGCGGCCGCGCCGGAAACGGCGGCCAAACGCCCGCAGCGCCATGGCGGTGGATTTTTGGATCAATTCGGCCGCAACTTGACGCAAATGGCCAAAGCGGGCTTGATCGATCCGGTCATCGGCCGCGACAAAGAAATTGCGCGCGTCATGGAAATTTTAAACCGCCGCAACAAAAACAACCCGGTGTTGATCGGGGAGCCGGGCGTCGGGAAAACGGCCATCGTTGAAGGGCTGGCGCTGAAAATTGCCGAAGGGCAAGTGCCAGAAAAACTGTTGAACAAAGAAGTGTACTTGCTTGACGTCGCTTCGCTTGTCGCCAACACCGGCATCCGCGGCCAGTTTGAAGAGCGGATGAAACGGCTCATCGCCGAACTGCAAGAGCGGAAAAACATCATCTTGTTCATTGACGAAATCCATCTGCTCGTCGGTGCTGGAGCCGCTGAAGGCTCGATGGACGCGGGCAACATTTTAAAACCGGCGCTTGCCCGCGGCGAGCTGCAAGTCGTTGGGGCGACGACACTCAAAGAATACCGGCAAATTGAAAAAGACGCGGCTCTTGAGCGCCGCTTCCAACCGGTCATCGTCCACGAGCCGACCGTTGAGGAAGCGATCGCCATCTTAAAAGGCATTCAGCCAAAATATGAACAATTCCATCATGTCCGCTATACGGACGAGGCGATCGAAGCGTGCGTGAAATTGTCGCACCGCTACATTCAAGACCGCTTCCTCCCGGACAAGGCGATCGACTTGCTTGACGAGGCCGGCTCGAAAGCGAACTTGCGCCTCGGCCCGACCGATGAAAAGCAACTGCAAGAGCGATTGATCCAAATCGCGAAAGAAAAAGAACAAGCGGCGAAAGAAGAAAACTACGAATTGGCGGCGAAACTGCGCGCTGAAGAGCTGAAGCTTGAGAAACAACTCGAGCAAGGCGTCACCCAAGAACGCCCAACAGTCGATGTGGCGGACATCGAGCAAATCATTGCCGAGAAAACCGGCATCCCAGTCGGCAAACTGCAAGCCGATGAAAAAGAAAAAATGAAACATCTCGAAGAAAACTTGGCGAAAAAAGTGATCGGCCAAGCGGAAGCGGTGAAAAAAGTCGCCAAAGCGATCCGCCGCAGCCGCGCCGGCTTGAAAGCGAAACACCGCCCGATCGGTTCGTTCTTGTTCGTCGGCCCGACCGGCGTCGGGAAAACGGAGCTCGCCAAAACGCTCGCTGAAGAGCTGTTTGGCACAAAAGACGCCATGATTCGCCTCGATATGAGCGAATACATGGAGAAACATTCGGTCTCGAAGCTGATCGGTTCGCCGCCGGGCTATGTCGGCTTTGAAGAAGCCGGCCAGCTGACGGAAAAAGTGCGCCGCAATCCGTACAGCATCATCTTGCTCGACGAGATTGAAAAAGCGCACCCGGATGTACAGCACATCTTCCTGCAAATTTTGGAAGACGGCCGCTTAACCGACAGCCAAGGCCGCACCGTCAGCTTCAAAGACACCGTCATCATCGCGACAAGCAACGCCGGTGTGACCGACAAAAAAATCACCGTCGGCTTTGAAAAACAAAGCGGTGGCGCATCAAGCGTGCTCGACTCCTTGAACGCTTACTTCAAGCCGGAATTTTTGAACCGCTTCGACGCCATCATCGAGTTCAAGCCGCTTGAAAAAGCGCACTTGCTTCAAATCGTCGACTTGATGCTTGCCGAGGTCAAAACGGCAATGCGCGAACAAGGCATCGAACTCGACGTGACCGAAGCGGCGAAAGAAAAGCTGGCTGAGCTCGGCTACCATCCGGCCTTCGGCGCCCGCCCGCTCCGCCGCGCCATCCAGGAACATGTTGAAGACAACATCGCCGACTGCCTGCTTGACGCCGATCAATCGGTGCGTGCGATCCGCATCGATGTCAAAGGCGATGCCATTGTGGCGGAAATCGCATCATAACCGTCTGACGAATGCCGCCTCACCCCGTGTTCGGGGTGGGGCGGTTTTTTGAATCAAAAAAAGGCTGCGCTCCGATGTTGCGCAGCCTTTTTTGGTTAAAACAATCCGCCTTCCCGGCCGACTTCATAGAGATAATAAACGCCATAAACGAGACTGATGGCAGAAACAACCTGCACAAGCGCGCGATACAACGTTTGTTTCGGGCGGGCGAACAAAAACGGCAAACCGAGAAAAGAAGGCCAAATAACAAAGTAAGCGCCAAACCGCTCATCATCGTCCTCCTAGGTTTTCTCCGGTTTCTCATTCAGCTGTTTCCAAACTTGTTCATACACGTTTTTCAACGGAACGCCATTTCTCTGGGCGATCGTTTTGCATTGTTCAAACTCCGGGGCTCTTTGGACGACTTGGCCGCGGTAAATGCCTTCCTTTACCGCCACCGTCCCCCACTCCGTTTCCACCTCACGAAACCGCCGCTCGAGCCGATGCACCGTCAGCGGGTAATAACGCACCCCCAGCGTCGTCGTTTCACGAAACAAAATCTCTTTCATGTCCTCAAGCTTCCCGTGCGAACATAACAGTTGCAGCAAAACGCCGGGGCGATTCTTTTTCATATAAATCGGCGTGTAAAACACATCGTTTGCCCCCGCCTCAAACAACAACTCCATCACGTAGCCGAGCCACTCCCCCGGCGTGTCATCAAGATTCACTTCCATTTTGACCATTTGTTCGTCAATATGTTCATGATGAGGAGGATGGCCGCCCATCGTTCGTCCTCCCTTCCGTACACCTCTACCGTTGTTCACCGATCACTACGCGCAGCACATTCGGGCGGTTCGGGAACGTTTTTGTCCCAGCTCCATATCCGATGGCAGTTACTTTCATCGACGGGAGCGGGCCAAAGCGCTCCGCCAGCACGGAAACAATCGCTGCCCCTGTCGGTGTCGTCAACTCGCCTTTCACCGCCGACTGTTCAATCGGGACGCCTTTTAACAGTTCGAGCGTCGCCGGAGCCGGCACCGGGTATTCGCCATGTGCGATATGAACCGTACCCGACCCGACGGGAATCGGAGACGACTGAATCGACACCGCCCCTAACTGATGGATGAGAATCGCCGTTCCGACAATATCAATGATCGAATCGACGGCTCCGACTTCATGAAAATGAACATCATCCAATGGAACGTGATGAATCCGTCCTTCTGCCTCGCCGATGCGGCGGAAAATCGCCAACGCCGTTTCTTTGACTTCCGCAGCTAACTCAGACGCTTCAATCATCCCCGCAATTTCTTTGTATGACCGGTGATGGTGGCCGTGCCCATGATGATGATCGCTGCCGCCATGAGTGTGTGCGAGATGACGGCCATCGCCGTGATCATGTTCGTGATGATGGTGATGATTGTCATCATGACCGTGCCCGTGATGATGATGGTGTCCGTCATCATGAGCGTGCTCGTGATGGTGGTCACGATGATCATGGCCGGAGTGATGTCGATGATGGTCATCATGCTTGAGGACAACATCAAACTTTGTGCACGTAATGCCGTTTTTGACGATCTTCCGCCATGTTAACGTGTATTCCTCTTCCAACGGGAGTTTCTTTAATTCTGCTTCGAGCAGCTTCGGGTCGGCGCCGGCATCGATGAGCGCGCCGATCACCATATCTCCGCTGATTCCCGAGAAACAATCGAAATAGATTATCGTCATTCGTTTCACCCCTTTTGGCAGGCGAGCCGGTGAATTAAGGCAGCGCTATATCCGCCGCCAAATCCGTTATCAATATTGACGACACTAATGCCCGGCGCGCATGAATTCAACATCGTCAATAATGCCGATAACCCTTGGAAGTGGGCGCCATAGCCGACGCTTGTCGGCACGGCGATCACCGGGTGGGAGACAAGGCCGCTGACGACGCTTGGCAACGCCCCTTCCATTCCGGCCACGACGATCGAAACGGTCGCCGCACGAATGGCTTCGATATGGTGAAACAGCCGGTGAATGCCCGCCACGCCGACATCGTAAAACCGCCGCACTTCACAGTCGAACATCTCGGCGGTGATCGCCGCTTCCTCGGCGACGCCGAGATCTGACGTGCCGGCACAAATCACAGCGATATACGCATCCGTTTCCTTCGTTTTCGCCTGTTCCTTTTTCCAATATAACAGACGCGCGACATCATGATACACCAGCTCGGGAAACAGCGCACGCACAGCCGCTGCTTTGTCTTGTGTCACGCGGGTGACGAGCACGCGGTCGTCATGTTCTTTTAGTGTTCGGACAATGGCGATGATTTGGTCTGCCGTTTTTCCTTCCCCGAACACCACTTCCGGAAACCCTTGCCGTTTCGGGCGATGAAGGTCGACGTTGGCAAATCCTAAGCGGTCAAACGGCTTCAACCGCTCCTTCGCCTCTTCGACACTCAGTTCCCCTGTTTGTACTTGTCGCAAAATGTCTTCGAGCATCACATCACCTATTCCTTTTGAAAGTAGCTCGCCATATGGCGGACAAGGCGCTCGTAGCGTTCATAAACCTCTTTATTTGTTCGATTGCTTCGCGCACGGCCAAGACCGCGGAACGCTCAATTTCCGCCGCATCTTGTTCCACCCACCCTTGTTTCGGGTAATGGAACGTATTCATTTTTTCAGCCTCGGCCATCAATTGGCCGCTCCTATGAAACACACATGCTTTCACACTTGTCGTTCCAAGATCCAACCCGATCACATATTCTTTTGCCATGATGCCTCTCCTTTTTCGCATTCAACCAACCATTTCGAACGCTAGTCCATTGATTCGAAAAAAGTAATTCCGGAACAGAAACACGTCAGAAATCTTTACGCTTAAGAACCTGCTTTCGACATGCTGGCCCGTTCGCTGATCGATCGCTTACGGCAACATTTTGTTCATACTTCCGCTCTGATAGCCGACTAAATCGAGCGTCACATATTGATAGCCGTACGTTTGCAGCTGTTTCGCAATGCGGTCGCGATGCGCCAAAATGACCGCCATATCGTTTGGCTCCACTTCAATTCTTGCAACCTCTTGGTGAGTGCGGACCCGCACTTGGCGAATCTGAAACGTCTGTCTGAGAAATTGTTCTGCTTTTTCCACCCTCGTCAATTTTTCCACTGTAATCGATTCGCCATAGGCAATGCGCGACGACAGACAGGCAAAAGACGGTTTGTCCCATGTCGGCAAGCCGAGCCGGCGGGAGAGTTCACGAATTTCTTTTTTGTATAAGTTCGCCTCTTGAAGGGGGCCGCGCACCCCTCTTTCTTTCGCCGCCTTCATTCCCGGCCGATATTCGTTGGCGTCATCGGCAATGACACCGTAAACGACATTTTGAAACCCTTTTGCCTCCATAAGGGGGATCAAATGGTCAAACAAACTGCTTTTGCAAAAATAACAGCGGTTTTTCGAGTTTTCCGCATAACCCGGGATCGCCAGTTCCGACGTTTCAATAATTTCATGCGGAGCCCCGATCCATTTCGCCAGCCGCTTTGCTTCCTCGAGTTCGCTGGACGGATACGTCTCTGAATCAGCGGTGACGGCCAGCACATGATCTGCTCCGAGCGTGTCCACCGCCGCTTTCAGCAAAAACGTGCTGTCGACCCCGCCGGAAAACGCGACCACCACTGATCCCATATCCCGAAGAATGGACTGCAGCTTTTCATATTTTTGCTCAAGCATCGGCTTCACCTCCCTGCCTACTTTACATTAAATCGTCATGGCGCCAAACCCGCCGTCAACGCGGATGAGCGCGCCGGTGACGAAGCTTGAAGCACGGTCGGATGCCAGCCATACCGCCGCTCCTTGCAGTTCTTCCGGCTCGCCGAACCGTTTCATCGGCGTATGGCGCATAATCGCTTCAACCCGTTCATCATCCAATATTTTCCGGTTTTGCTCAGCCGGGAAAAATCCAGGAATAATGGCGTATTGAGCAAAATGTCCCAGCCTTCTGCCCATTGCTCAATGCGCTCAGCCACTTGCAAAAGCGAAGCGCGGTCGCTGACATCGGCTTGAAACGCTTGAGCCGTCCCGCCGTGATGGCGGATGTCTGCGGCGACTTGTTCCGCCTTGTCCAAATTGCGCCCCACAATGGCGACCTTCGCTCCGTATGCAGCCAATCCTTTGGCCATCGCTGACCCTAATACACTATTTCTCCCGATGGCTACAGCTACTTTTCCTGTCAAGTCAAATAAGCGATCCATGTTGTCCTCTCCCTTTGCTTGTTAAAATAATTGTCCATGTTTATCAAACACCCATTCATATGGACCGGCAACGACTTCCATATTCATGACAAGCACGTCAATTTGGTCAAAAAACAGACGCGGCAGCAGCTGCTTCGCTTTTTTCTGCAGCTCCGGCTCCTTCTCAATGATTTCCTTTGGCGTCAGCACATCCACGACCGCCACTTTGTCAAACGCATTTTCAATCGTCGCCCCCCCGAACAGCACCGGTTTTTTCTCTATCATCATTTTCGCCATCGCCGGAACGTTTCCTGCTGGATGCGCTGGCGTTTCGTCTGTCATCTTCACTTTTTATTTTACCATTTGCGATCCGTTTCTGGGGCGGCCCCAAGGTGGACGACAATTGTCACCGGCCGCTTTTGCGGGTCAAGCTGTTTCGCCAGTTCAACAAGCGGTTGGAAATATTCGTAAGCCCCTTCTTCCTCTGAAGCCGGCTCGTTGGCGATCGACCACATCACGACCGATGGGTGATTCTTGTCGCGGGCGATCAGCTCTTTGATCACTTGCTTATGTTGTTCAAACGTTTGAAGCAATTCCCATTTGCACGTAAACATGCGGTGTCGTATAAATTTTCACCGGTCGGTACAGCCCGGCATAATTGAAAAAATCAAAGTTCGGATTGTTGCGCACCACCGTGCCAAGTCCTTTTAGTTTCTTTTTCCCGCTTTTCGCCAAAAACAAGAACATTTTGCTATAATGGAGGAAAACATAAGGGGGTGCCGTGATTGCCAAACCAAATGGAGACGGTCATCATTCAGACCCTCCGTCCGGTTCTTGACCCGTTCGTCATTTATCTGTTCGGTTCAGCCGCCCGTGGGGCGATGCGCCCGGACAGTGATGTCGATATCGCCTTTGTCAGCGACGGCGAACCGCATGATCCGTATGAGCTGTTTCGGCTCGCGGGGCATTTGGCTGACAAGTTAGGGCGAGATGTCGATCTTGTCGATTTGCGCCAAGCCAGCACCGTGTTTCAAGCGCAAGTCGTCTCGACGGGAAAAGCCATTGATTGCCGCGACGAGCGGAAACGGGCTGAGTTCGAAATGAAAACATTGAAAATGTATGTGAAACTAAACGAAGAAAGAGCGCCGGTGTTAAAACAAATTACGGAAAGCGGGAGCATATATGAAAAGTGATGTCATTTTAAACAAGATCAGCGTGATCGAACGCTGCCTGAAACGAATTCGTGAAGAATATAACGGCGATCCAAAAAATTTACAAAATTACACAAAACAAGATTCGATCGTTCTGAATTTACAGCGGGCGTGCGAAGCCTGCATCGATTTGGCCATGCATATCGTTGCCGAGCAAAAATTCGGATTGCCGCAGCATAGCCGCGATGCGTTCGCTCTTCTCGAAGAACATGGGGTCATCTCCCCTTCCGTAAGCAAAAAGATGAAGGCGATGATCGGATTCCGCAACATCGCTGTTCACGACTACCAACAACTGAACCTCGGCATCGTGCAAGCCATCGTTGAACACCATCTTGATGATTTCAAACAGTTTGCCGAAGCTATCCTCCGTTATGCGAAAGAAAACAACTAGGCCGGCTCCTGCGCGGAAGCCGGCCGGTTAGCGCCGCAGACCGTTCATCAATACGTGAATCGTCCGCTCCATCTCCGCCTCATCGTCCCAATGGTGGTCAGGCAAAAGGAGAAAGCGGGCGGCCAAAAAGCCGGCGAGCGATGTGATCGTCAGGCGGATGACGGAATCGACCGGCAGCTCGGCCAACTCCCCTTTCTCTTGAAAGTGGCGGGCAATGCGGGCGAATTTCGGATACACATGCTCGACAAACACGCGTTGAAAGCACTGTTTGATCTCGGAATGAAAGGCCAGCTCCTGCCAGAGCACGCGAATCGCCGGCAAATACGTTTTCACAAACGCGTAGCGGTTAGCGAGCACCGCGCGCAAAAACTGTTCGTACGTCTCATATTCGTTGTCAAACACTTCGCGAACAAACTCTTTCGCCAAAAACGGGGCGACGGACTGAAACAATGTCGGCGTGACGATCGCCAACAATAAGTCTTTTTTCGTCTTATAGTGGCGGAAGATCGTCCCTTCCGCCACCCCGGCCTTTTTGGCGATTTCACTCGTGGAAGTCGCCGCATAGCCTTTTTCAGCAAACATTTCCACCGCCGCTTCCAAAATTTTCAGCTGTTTTTCACTGAACTTCCCGTCCTTGCCGCCGATTTGCAGCAATTCCTGAATCCATGAATGCTCGCTCATTGCTCTACCCCTTACAGCTTGCGATATTTTTTCAGCGTTACTACATTTAGTACCATAAACAGCAGCGTGAAACCAAGCAGCACGTATACGTCAACAGCGATAGCGCTCCACCCCTCTCCGCGCACCATAATATCGCGCAGCGCATCCGCCCCGTAGTTGAGCGGCATGACGACGCTCAGCGAACGCAGCCATTGTTCCATCGTGTCAAGATTGAACAAGCCGGAGAAAAACACTTGCGGCACGACGACAAGCGGGATAAACTGCACCATTTGCAGCTCGTTGTTGGCAAACGCCGACAGCAGCATCCCGAGCGCCAGCGCCGTCATCGCCAGCAAAAACGTAATGAGCAGCACATACCCGAACGAACCCTCCATCATCATGTCGAGCACATCAATAGCAAACCATGAAATTAAGCTTGCTTGAATCGTCGTAAACAGCCCGAACCCGACCATGTAGCCGGCGACCATTTCCCAGCGCCGAATTCACTCGCTTGATCAATGCCGGCGATCATGCGCACCAACGTCGTCTTGCCCGCCCCCGACGGGCCGAGCAGGCCGAATATTTCCCCCGTCTGGACTTCCAACGACACATCGTCGATGACTACTTTTTTTCCAAACCGCTTGGAAACACGCTCGACTTGAATAGGTGGATGAGTGCGCATTGTTCATTCCCCCTTTACACCTCATCATGACGTCACCAGTTTGCCGGATTCCTCCGATTCCTGAACCATACGTTTCTTGAATGCCGAAACGATGACGAGAACAACCCCGACAAACGCCAGCCAACATAAGACGGAAACGGGTTCGTTCCATTGAAATGTCGGATCAAAGAAAAAGAGTTCCCGAAGCCCCTCGACCATGAAGCGCTGCGGCAGCCATGAATAAACCCAATCGCGGTAAAATGATGTCATCAATTCCGGCGCCATGGAAAGCAGTGGAGCGCCGAAGAACAAAAGAAGAATAAAAATCAGGATCCCTTTTAACCCAATCCAAGCGAACACGGCGCTTTCAATGGCAAAAAAGCTAAAAAAGGCAAGGGAAACAAACAGCGCCATATCTATAAATGAAGGGATATGAAATCCGATCGCATCCGCCATCCCGATAAGTCCAAATCCTGCGATCAGCGCCAGCAGCAGCCCAACAACCGTTTTCATCACCTGTGCAGCTAGCTTCTCGCGTCGATGGGCAAACGCGCGTCGATCCATCGCTAAATGTAGCAGCGCCGCTGCAGCGAGGCTTGCCACCCAAATCGGCTGAACGAACGAAACAGGCGCATTGCCGTTGGCGCTGTGTGTGCCGACCGCGTGAATGACGGCCGTCTCTTTCTCAACAGGCGAGGCGAGAAGAGCAGCCTGTTCAACCGTCACCATTCCCCCTTTTTTAGCCATCGCTTGCAACAATTGTTGGCGCACGTTGGCATTGATATGGTCCGCCGCTTGATTCAAGATTTGCTGCACGATGGCAGACGCTGCGGCATTCATTCCTTGATTGACGACGATTTTCACTTTTGGGGCAGAAGGACGGGGCGTCTGCAGGGACGCTACTTTCTTGCTGAAATCTTTTGGAATGATGAGAGCGCCATAATAGTGTTGCTTATCCATTCCTTTTTTCGCTTTGTTCTCGCTGTCAACTTGCATCCAATCAATTGGGGGGTGATCCTTTCCAGCTGCATTCGATTTCGCCATGTTTTGGATGGCTTGTTCAATGTTCTTCCCCATGTTGATCGGGGGCTGATTCGGCAATTGCACCCCTTCGTCCTCGTTGACAAACGCAACGGGAAGCTTTTGCGGCTTCGGATGCACGGTTGGAACAAGAACAAGAGAGAAAATCAATACTACAATGGCCACCATGACAGGCGACAAGGCCACCCACTTACTTCTCAAAATGCTCATGCACCTTTCCTCCTTCTTGAAATAAAATAGTGAGTAATCACTCACAAAAAGTATAAAACAGGACAAACGTGTTTTTAAAGTGAGTAATCACTCGCAAAACAAATTTTTTGAGCTGCCGAACTGTCGGCAGCCCCTTCCTAGTTCATCGTTTGAATGTCTTGCCAGCCGTAGCACCACTCCGATAACACTGTTCCGCCGATTTCCACCCTTTCCTCGGCCAGTTTTTCACCGCCAAGCCGTTCGTAGAAACCGCGCGACGGATTGGCGGCAAGCACCCAGACGACGAGCGAATGAATGCCTTTTTGCGCCAAGTCGCGGGCCAAGGCTTGCACAAGCCGCCGTCCCCATCCTTTTCCTTGGGCCTCTTTGAGCAAATACACCGCGTACAGCTCCCCGTCATATCGGGCCGCTGGGCCGTCGCTCGCCCGGTTTCGTCCGCCGGAGATGAATCCAACGACGCGCCCGTGTTCCTCGGCGACAAACACGGAATGGTCCGCTTGGCTGAGCCCCTTCTCCCATAACGCTTGTTTTTCTTCCACTGCCAACGTCTCCAAGTACGCGTCCGGCACGATGCCGCTATACGTCGTCTTCCAACTTTCGACGTGGACCGAAGCGATGGCCAGTGCGTCGACCCATGTGGCTTTACGGATCATCGTTTTCCCCCTTTTCCCCAGTTTGATAGAAGTTTTCAAATTGAACGCTCTCCCACCTACGCTTGAGCTTTGAGGTGAGAGATTGTTGGAAACACCCGCCCCACAGCAGGCTGTCAACCAAGCCATCCCCGCCCAACACGTGGAAGTGGGGGTCTTCTCGGCGCGAGATGATAAAGAAAAGCAGGGCGGTGCTGTTCCCGCCCGCCTTCTTTGCTTCTTTTTACAAGGCTTTGTCATCGACACTGTCCAGCCACCGTTCGATATGGCCGGCGACTGAAGCGACCGCCCCGTCGGCAAACGGCGACTGGAGGTTGGCGCATTGGACGAGCTCGGTAAACGGCCGGCTGCCGCCCAATCGGCAAAGCGCCACATAGTCGCGCCACGCCGCAGCCCGGTCGTCTTGCGCCCGCTTCCAAAACTGGAACGCGCACACTTGCGCAAGCGTGTAGTCAATGTAATAAAACGGGTCGGTGTAAATATGCCCTTGCCGCTGCCAAAAGCCGCCCCGTTCAAGGTAATCGTGGCCGTCGTAATCCCTTGTCGGCAAATACACGTTCTCAATGTCACGCCATGTTTTCTTCCGCTCGGCCGGCGTCATATCCGGGTTCTCGTAGACCGCGTGCTGAAATTCATCGACCGCCACGCCGTACGGCAAAAACAAGAGCGCGTCGCTCAAATGGGCGAACCGGTATTTGTCGGCGTCGTCGGCGAAAAACAGCTCCATCCACGGCCAGGTGAAAAACTCCATGCTCATCGAATGGATTTCACACGCCTCAAGCGTCGGCCAGTTGTATTCCGGAATGTCGTAATGACGGCTTTCATACACTTGGAACGCATGTCCGGCTTCATGGGTCAATACGTCAATGTCGCCGGATGTGCCGGTAAAGTTCGAGAAAATAAACGGCGCCTTGTAATCATCGATATACGTGCAATAGCCGCCGCCCGCCTTCCCTTTTTTGGCGACGAGGTCCATCAATTCGTGTTCGACCATATAGCGGAAAAACGCGCCGGTTTCCGGCGACAGCTCTTCATACATGCGCCGGCCGTTGTCGACGATCCAAGCGGCGTCCCCTTTTGGCGCCGGGTTGCCGCTTGGGAACATGAACGGCTCATCATAATACGTAAGCCGGTCGACCTGAATCCGCTGCCGCTGGCGCTCGCGCAGCTTGGCGGCGAGCGGGACGATGTGCGTTTTCACTTGCCGGCGGAAGTTGGCAACCATCTCGGCATTGTAATCGGTCCGGCCTAAACGGGCATAACCGAGCTCGACAAAATTTTTGAACCCCAGCTTCTCGGCGATCGCCGTGCGGACATGGACGAGCTCATCGTACAGCTCATCAAGCTCTTTTTCATGATCGGTGAAAAACGAAAACCTTGCTTCGCTCGCCCGTTTGCGCATCGAGCGATCCGGCGATTCGACGAACGGCTGCAGCTGGGCAAGCGTCCGCTCTTCGCCTTCAAACATGATTTTTGCCGATGCGATGAGCTTCGTATATTCGCTCGCCAGCTTGTTTTCTTTTTGCAAGTCTTCCATCACTGCCGGAGCGTACGTTTTCAGCTGCGTTTCCGCTAAGGCAAACAGCTGCGCGCCCCACGTTTTTTCGAGCTCAGCGCGAAACGGCGACTCGACAAGGGCGCGGTAATAATCGTTGATGAGCCCTTTGACGACCGGTTCCGTTTCATCAAAAAAGTCTTGTTCTTTCTTATAGAACTCATCGTTTGTATCGATCGTATGGCGGATATGACAAAGGTTCGCCATCGTGCTGTAGCGGCGGCGCAGTTCGTTGACCCGTTTCATCGCCTCGTGCTGCCCGGCAGCGCTCCCGGCGCGGCGGAACGCATCGAGCGCCTCCTGAAACGATGCCTGCAGCTGATCCATGTCGGGCCGCTCATAATGAAATGCGGAAAATTTCAAGCCAATCCCTTCTTTCTTTATTTTTTCGCCAAACACGGCGGCAATTTCTTCTTTTGCTTCAACCAATTGCTTATTCGCCGTTTGTCGCAAAAATCCTTCTCATTGCCAACTTTCTGAATATAATTCCATTTTATTGCATGTTTCAGAAGTGAGGCAACTATGCTGTCGCCGTCCAAATGCTACGTTATTTTCTCCAAAAACATAACGATCGCCAATTTTTTTCGCACGCCCGGAGGTCGCGGCAACAGACGGAAGACCTACACGCTTAACCTTATTTCAGAAAAATATATTGACGTTTTTTGTCGAATCGGGTAAGATAATGTCGGCAACGATATCCCCCTCTCCACTTCAATGGGATAGAGGTTGCGATGGGTAAAAGTAGTTTCGCTGAGGCCGGAGCGCTGATGAAGCGGAATGAAAGGATTCATCGCCGAAGTTTGCGGCGCGCTCCGGCGGCGCAAGCTGGGCCTGCGGCCGAACAGACGCAGGACTGCCATCGTTCTAAGGCGATGGAGCGCTATCGCATTCAGTTGGATGCGGATGTGTCATGCACCCGTTGAAACGATAAGGGTGCTTTTTTATTGTTTATCTTTGGTGAAGAAAGGAGTTTTCCATCTTGAATAACAACCGGCAACTCGGATTTTGGGTGTTAACGGCGTTAGTCGTTGGCAATATGGTCGGATCCGGCATTTTTATGCTGCCGCGCTCATTGGCAGAGGCGGCGAACCCGATTGGCGTCATGTTCGCCTGGCTATTGACCGGCGTCGGCGTGTTAATGACGGCGCTTGTGTTTGGCAACTTGGCGATCCGCAAGCCGAACTTGGGCGGCGGGCCGCAAATTTACGCGAAGGAGCTGTTTCCGAAAGGTTCGAACTTGTCGATTTTATCCGGTTTTATGTCGTCGTGGGGCTATTGGGTCGGCAACTTTGCCGGCAATGTCGCCATCATCACGACGTTTGCGAGCTACTTGTCGACATTTTTCCCTGTATTAACGAGCGACAAAACCGTTCTCACGATGGGCTCGTTTACGCTAAAGCTTGGGAATTTGCTTACCTTTCTCGTCTGCACGGCGCTTCTTTGGGTGATGCACGCCATTATTTTGCGCGGCGTAGAAGATGCCGGCAAGTTGAATTTCGCGGCGACAGCGGCGAAAGTGCTCGGCTTTTTCCTGTTTATTGTCATTGCCTTATTCGCTTTTGACAGAGCGATCGTCGGTCCGCTTGATGCCCCGCGTTATGACGGAGACGGACAGCCGCTCGGCCTGCTTGGACAAATTAACAACGCCGCGTTAGCGACGCTTTGGGCGTTTGTCGGTGTTGAATCGGCGATGGTGTTCGCTTCGCGGGCGCGCAAACAGGCGGATGTGAAGCGGGCGACGATCGCCGGTCTTTTGATCGCTTTGGCCATTTATATTGGCATCAGCTTTTTGGTAATGGGCGTCTTGCCGCAAGACAAGCTCATTCAATCGGAGAAGCCGCTCGTTGATGCCATTGTCGCCATCGTCGGCCCGGGCGGCGGCTACGTGCTTGCTGGTCTTGGTCTCATCAGCTTGCTCGGTTCGACGCTCGGCTGGATTTTGTTGAGCGCAGAAGTGCCGTACCAGGCGGCGAAACAAGGGCTGTTTCTGCCGGCCTTTTTGAAAGAAAACAAGAAAAACGTGCCAAGCTTCTCGTTGACGCTATCGAATGCATTGGCCCAGCTGTTCATTTTCTCGACCATTTCCCATTCGATGGCGGCAGCGTTCGACTTTGTCATTTACATCGCTACGCTCGCCTATCTCGTTCCGTATTTGATCGCCTCTGTCTTCCAGCTGAAACTCGTGCTCACCGGGGAAACGTATGGGGCAGCGCACGGACGGCTGGCTGACGGCGTGATCGCTGCTTTGGCGACCGTCTACTCCGTCTGGGTCGTCATCGCTGGCACAGCGGACATGAAAACGTTCCTGCTCGGCGTCGCCTTGCTGGCCAGCGGCGTGATCTTCTACCCGCAAGTGAAAAAAGCGGCGCAGCAAACAAACGAAAAAGAAAAATTATCAGCGTAACAAACACCGAACGTCCTTCAACGGGACGTTCGTTTTTTTATTGCCGGCAGGATTTTTCTTTCGAAACACGAAATAAGATACTATCCTAACTTTACTTTATGGAAAGAGGAGGTCGCTCATGAACAATGGACAACCGCTGAAACACCGCGGCATGACTGTAGAAGATCTGCTTCGCCTCCGCTCGGTGCGCGATCCGCACTACGCGCCGGACGGAACGCGCGGCGTGTTCGTGCAAAAATCGATCGATGAGGAAAAACAATACCGTTCCCATCTATACATATGGACCGAAGGCGGCGCCGTCCGCCAGTGGACGTTCGGCCGCTGGCGCGACACGAGGCCGCGCTTTTCCCCGGACAGCAAAACGATCGCGTTTTTGTCCGACCGCTCCGGGCGCACACAGCTTTGGCTGTTGCCGGCTGACGGCGGCGAAGCGCGCCAGCTGACGTTTTTCAAAAACGGGGTGCGCGATTACGTTTGGACGCCGGACGGGGCGTTTCTCATCGCTTTGACAACGCTTGGCGACAACGAAACGATCGACGACCGGGAAGAGCCGGAAAAAAAGGAAACGAAGCCGGCTGACCTGAAACCGCGCGTGGTGGAGCGGCTCTACTACAAATCAGACGCATCGGGTTTTCTTGACGGCAAACAGGCGGTGCTCGTGCGCATCGATGCAACGTCAGGAAAAGCGGAAGCGTTGACAAACCTCGAGGAAGAAATCGGCTCATTTGCCGTTTCGCCAAACGGGCAGACGCTCGCCTTTGTCGCCAATCGGAACAATGATCCTGACACCATGTTTACGCGCGACATCATTTTGCTCGATCTCGAGAAAAAAACAGAAACGAACTTGACGAACGGATGCGGCACATTCGCCTCGCTCGCCTGGTCGCCGGACGGAATGAAGCTCGCGGCCATCGGCCATGATCTCGCTTATCTCGGAGCGACCATTCACCGTCTCTACGTCTTTGAACTAGAACGTCAAACGAAGCGGGTGCTGACCGCCGATTGGGACGTTCATCTCGGCGATGCGATGGTCGGCGATACACACGCCGATGCAAAAGGCCCAGGCCCGGTTTGGAAACATGACGGAACCGGTGTATACGTCACCGCCTCGGAGCGCGGACGCGTCAACGTATTTTTCATCCCGCTTGACGGACCCGTCGTTCCGATCATCGAAGGGGACTTCCATGTATACGGCCTCGCCATCCATCCGAACGAACAGCAGGCCGTTGCCGCGATTAGCGAGCCGACAGTGATTGGGGATTTATATGCCATCTCACTTGAAAGCGGCGCAAAAACGCGGCTCACCACGGTCAATGAAGCGCTCGAGAACGAAGTCGCGCTCGCTGATGCCGAACCGTTTACCTACCAATCAACAGACGGTTCGGACATTCAAGGTTGGGTCATGAAGCCGCCCGGGCTTGGCGGCGGAGAAAAAGCACCGCTTATCGTCGAAATTCATGGCGGCCCGCATACAATGTACGGATTTACGTTTTTCCATGAATTTCAGCTGCTCGCTTCTTCCGGCTATGCTGTGCTGTTTACGAATCCGCGCGGAAGCCATGGATACGGCCAACCGTTTGTCAATGCAGTGCGCGGCGATTACGGCGGCATGGATTATGAAGACATTATGGCCGGCGTCGACGCCGCCATCAAGCAGTTCGCCTTTATTGACGAGACACGTCTTGGCGTTACCGGCGGCAGCTACGGCGGATTTATGACGAACTGGATCGTCGGGCACACCGACCGCTTCCGAGCCGCCGTCACCCAGCGCTCGATTTCCAACTGGCTCAGCTTCGCCGGCGTGAGCGACATCGGCTACTTTTTCACGAAATGGGAAGTTGGGTGCGACGTCTGGGAAGACGCCGAGCGGCTTTGGCATCATTCGCCGCTCAAATACGTCCAACATGTGCGCACGCCGCTCTTAATTTTGCATAGCGAGCATGACTATCGCTGCCCGATCGAGCAGGCGGAACAGTTGTTTATCGCATTGAAACAACTCGGGCGGGAAACGAAACTTGTCCGCTTCCCCGATGCCAATCACGATTTGTCGCGCACCGGCAACCCGGCACTTCGCCTCGAACGGCTTCGCCAAATCGTCGGTTGGTTTGATCATTATTTGAAAGGACCACTGGATTAATTTGAAAGGAGACGCGCCATGCACGCCCTTGTCATCGGCGGGACAGGCATGTTGGCTGATGTGTCGCTTTGGCTTGTGCGGGAAGGATATGATGTGTCCGTCATCGCCCGCCGCTACGGACGGATGAAGCAGCTCATCGACCGCGCTGGACAAATGGCATCCATCAATCCGCTTCTTGTTGACTATCGCGATCAAGAAGCGCTTTGTTCCCTAATTTCCCGGGCCGTCCAAAAAAACGGAACGTTTGCTCTAATCATTGCGTGGGTGCATACAGACGGAAACCAGGCGCTGTCCACTGTCATCAAAAAAAATAGCGGACATCCCGGCCCTTGGCGGTTGTTTCACGTGCTCGGCAGCCGCGCCGATCCAGCCGAGGCGAAATCGGAACTCTGTTTGCCTGTCGCTTGCCTTTATCGGCAAGTTCAGCTCGGTTTTGTCGTAGAAGAATACGGTTCGCGCTGGCTCACCCATCAAGAAATCAGCGGCGGCGTCATTGATGCCATTCGGCGTGATGCGCCGTTTCATCTGGTCGGCACCCTAGATCAATCAGAGAAGAAGCGCCCGCGTTAACGGGAGGCGCCCGCTCGGGACGAACGAGAGGGCGCCTTGTCTCCCATTGCTGCGGATGATTTCACGACGGGAGCAACTCCACATAATCGCCCGTTTTTAAACCGGCCGCGTTCGCTTCATCGGTGTCAATGTGCATATCTAACGCAAAGTCTTCGCTGACGCGGACGATCACTTCGTCAAAAATGAGGGCGCGCTCCCCTTGCGTTTTCACTTTCACGACTTGCTTGTCGCGGACGCCAAACGTTTCCGCATCTTTCGGCGTCATATGAATGTGGCGCTTGGCAATGATGACCCCCTTGTCCACCGTCACCGTCCCGTTCGGCCCGTGAATCGTAATGCCCGGCGTTCCTTCAATATCGCCAGATAAGCGGACAGGCGGCACAACACCGAGCTTGAAGCTGTCCGTTTTCGAGATTTCAAGCTGGGTGAGCGAACGGACCGGGCCAAGGACGCGGACATTTTCGATTTTCCCTTTCGATCCTTCCACCGTTACTGTTTCCTTAGCGGCAAACTGGCCGGGCTGGGACAGCGGCTTGAGCACTGTCAACTCGGCGCCTTCCCCGAACAGCGCCGCCATATGTTCTTTCGATAAATGAATATGGCGATTCGATACCCCAACCGGAATCATCATGACGATCTCTCCTTTTTCTAATGTTGTTTTCTTTAAATAACGTGTCCATTTTCGGCAAAAATTAAAGAGACCGACGAATGGTCAGTCTCTGTTTGGCTGGGCGTTTTTCGCTCCGTATCCTAATTTTTTCAGCAAGGCGATCGCTTGCTCTTTTTCCTCCGCCGTAAGCGCTGATACCGTTTCATGAATTTTTTCTGCATGTTCCGGAAAGACGTGCTCAATGAACCGCCGGCCTTCTTCCGTAATCGATGCATACGTGACGCGCCGATCCCGTTCACAGGCCCGGCGGACGATCAACCCTTTGTTTTCCAGTTTGTCGACAACGTAAGTGATGCTGCCGCTGGCGAGCAAAATTTTTTCGCCGATTTGCTGGAGCGGCTGGTCGCCTTTATGGTATAGCAGTTCTAACACCGCAAACTCCGTCGGATTCACCCCGAACGAGTGGATCGATTTGTTTACTTGGTCGCTGACGGACCGATATGCCCGTGACAGTACGATAAACAGTTTCAATGATTGCTCAAGCGCCTGCTCTTTCTGTTCCATGGCATCCAACCCTTTACAATTGACCGTTTCCTACTTGCATTATACCGAAACGGCGAACAGACAGGCAACCGTTTTTGCCGGCTGCCTATGCATTTTGCTCGCCACCGTTTGTTCATTTCGTTATGATAATTTATTATATGGCGGCGCTTGGGCGATTGTCACATTTTTATTATTGGCGCATATGAAAAAGTAAAGGAAGATGAGGAGGGATCGAATGAACCAAGTGTTAGCCGGCAGTGTGCTTTCCGCCTTATCCACCGGGCTTGGCGCCGTGCTGATTTTGTTTATGGCCAAATCGCTCACCCACCAGTGGCGTGACGTACTGCTGGCCTTTTCCGCCGGCATTATGATGGCGGCTTCGATGATGAGTCTCATTCCGGAATCGTTAAAATCAGGGGGCTTCAGCACGTTAACAGTAGGGCTTTCCGCTGGCGTACTTATTTTGACGTTGCTTGAAATGACCGTCCCCCATATTGACTTGGAACATACAAAAAGCGGCTTGCAATTTGATGAAAAAGCGATGCTCATCATCGCTGCCATTACGTTGCACAACCTTCCTGAAGGATTATCGGTGGGAGTCAGCTATGCATCCGATGCCGAGACGACTGGCAATTTGATCGCGTTGGCCATCGGCTTGCAAAATGCGCCGGAAGGATTTTTAGTCGCCTTGTTTTTAGTCAATCAGCACATCAGCCGCTTCAAAGCCTTTCTGATTGCCACATTAACGGGGGCGGTCGAAATCGTCACATCGCTGCTCGGTTTTTATTTAACTTCCCTCTTCCGTGGTTTAGTCCCGTACGGATTGGCGTTTGCCGCCGGAGCCATGCTGTTTATTATTTACAAAGAGCTTATTCCCGAAAGCCATGGCGACGGAAATGAATGGACATCGACATATGCGTTTATTATTGGTATTTTGTTTATGATTTTTCTAACGGAATCGTTTTAACGTAATGTCCGACAGAAGTCTCCCACCTCAAGGAATGTGCAGGGCAAAGCCCGATGGTAGGTGGGAGATGAATGTCGGTTGGCGATCGCCAACTGATGTGGTAATCTATTGTTAGAACGGACGCCTTCGGAGCGAAGGAAAGCGTAAAGGGTTCTTGTGTGTGGCTTACCGTTCGGCGAACACGCACAAGTCGCTTGAAGCCCCCACCTCCAAGCGAAGCGTAGGTGGCGGGTAGTTCACCAAAAACCCCGCTGCCGCACAGGCAACGGGGTATGTTCATTAGTGGCTGACTTCCTCCTTTTCTTCGTACGGATGGGCAACCCAGCCGGACGGATCGATAAACAGACGGACAGCCACAACTTGCCGGTCATCCATCAATGTGAAGTAGTGCGGATTCCCTTCCGGCACGGAAATGACATCGCCCGCTTCCAGCTCGACATCAAAATAACCGGTTTCTTTGTCGCCTTTGATGATGAAAATGCCGTGGCCGGCCGTAATGGCGCGCACTTCATCTTCCGTATGGACGTGCACTTGTTCAAATTTTTTCAGCAGCTCTTCCAAGTTTGGCGTCGCCTCAGACAAAGCGACGATGTCCCACGTTTTGTAGCCGCGGCGCGCTGCCAAGTCTTCGATCTCGTCTTTAAATGTCGTCAAAATTTCCGCTTTCTCTTCATCGCTTAACACATACTTGTCACGCAAATGTTCCGGCAGTTTCGTAATGTCCCAATGCTCGTACAAGACGCCTTGGCTGTTTAAAAAGGCGCGGACATTGTCTTCACCTTCGATTACTTGACCCGTTTTTTTCACTTTGATGACTGCCATCGTCAAAATCCCCCTTTAACAGTGTATCAATTAGTCAGCTAGCGGCACGGCGGCCCGTTGCAGAAGCAGCCGCTTCACCTGCCAGCTGAACAAAAACTCCCACGCTTCCAAATGTTTTTTCGCTTCAAATGCATCGCGGCCCCAGACGGTAATGCCATGGTTATGGATCAATACCGCGCCCGTATCGCCGTCGACATGTTTCGCAAATTCGGCGGCCAACGTCGGGATGTCGGCGTCATTGTCAATGATCGGAATGCGCACCTCGGCATTTTCTTCCCAAATACCGAACGCTTTAATGATTTCCTGGCCGGAAAAAACCGCTTCCCCGTTTTGGGCGTACACGTCGGAAATGATGTTGTTGTCGACCGTATGGACGTGCAACACGCAGCCAGCGTTCGTCTGCCCATAAATTTTTGTATGCAACAGCGTCTCCGCTGACGGCTTTACATGTGTTTGCTCCGCTGGTCGGCCAGCGGCGTCAACGAGCAGAAAATCTTCGTCTGTCTGCTTCCGTTTGTCTTTGCCGCTGGCCGTGACAAGAAAGGTGAGCGGATCGTTTGTCACTTTGATCGATAAATTGCCGCTTGTCGCGAAAAACCAGTCACGGGCGGCAAGCTCGGCCTTCACCTCGGCGAGCTCGTTCCATTTTTGCACGACGATGCTCATGCCGTCACCTCCATCTGCTGCAAATGATCCATCACATCAAAAAACGTCGCAAACGGCGCATGGGGCAAATCGAGCGCTTGGCATTTTTTGAGCAGAAAATCGCGCGCCAGCACGTAATCCGCTTGTTTTGCCGCCGCTAAATCGGTAATCGAATCGCCGATGACGACATGATACCCGTTCGGGTGGGCCAGCTTCCGAAGAAGCGACGGCTTGCAGCAGCCGCAGCCGTTTTGGCACTCGCCGTCGCACGCGTAGGGCCATGTGATGCGGATCGTCTCGCCGCTGAAATCGGAGCCGTTGCAAAAAATGCGCTCTCGTTCGATGATCCCGTCAAGCAGCGGGTAGACAAAAAAGTCGATCCCGCCGCTCACCACATAGAGCGGAATGCCCTGCTCTTTCGTCCAAGCGGCGAATTCGCGAAACCCTTCGCGCAAACGGGCGGTGCGCCGCAGGAAATCGACGATCTCGCCCTTTAGCGAAGACGGAAGGAGGGAAAACATGTTTCCGACCCCTTCTTGAACCGAGATGCGCTCGGCGAGAATGTCGTCTTTGAGCGCCTCCCACTCCGGCGGGGCAAACTGTTTCATAATAGCGATAATGTTGTCGTTTTCCGTAATCGTGCCGTCAAAATCACAAAAGAGAACAAGCTGTCTTGTCATGCTTCCACCTCAACAGCGCCCCAGCGGTCGATCGCTTTTTGCAGCGCTTCGTTTTCTGTCGCCGCTTCGCGGAGCAGACGGCCGGCAAGAGCCGCGTCGATGGCAGCGCGAAACGCCTGCCCGCCGCCGATCGCCCCGTCCGGATGGCCATGAATGCCCCCGCCGGCGTTGACGATGCTGTCAAGGCCGAAATCGCGGACAAGAAGCGGCACGAGCCCCGGATGAATGCCGGCCGATGGCACCGGAAACGCCCGCGCAAACGGCTCTTGTTCATCGGTGAGCGCCCGGGCGATGCCAAGCGCCTGCTCGCGCTCAAGAGCGACGCTGCCGTACGGCGACGGGAACAGGACGAAATCAGCTCCTGCGAGCCGCAACAGCTTGCCGAGCAACAGCGACGGGGCGACCCCGTAAAACTCAGACGGCGTGATGGCGCCGCTAAACGCCGGATGAGCCATGATCGGCACGGTGATGTTCTCATCCGCGCGCAGCTCTTGCAACACATCAAGCCCGTAGGCGAACACGTTAAACAACAGCACGTCGGCGCCAAGCTCGGCGGCCCGTTTCGCTTTCTCTTTCAGCTCAAACGTTTTGCCGGTCAAGTTGACGGCATACAGCGTCCGTTTGCCCGTTTGTTCATACACTTCCCGAAGCGCGGCCTTTCCTTCCGTAATCCGCTTTTCCAACGGCAGCTGCTCGCTGTCAAACAAAATTTCGTCATCTTTCACTAAGTCGACGCCGCCAAGCGCCTGTTTTTTCAATTCGGACGTCAAATACGCCAAATCGCGGCCAATGATGCCTTTAAAAATGCTCATCAACAGCGGGCGGTCATGCACCCCAACTTTTTCGCGAATGCCGCTGATGCCAAAGCGCGGCCCCGGGAATTGCCGCTTCCACTCGTCCGGAAACTCAAGGTCAAGCAGCCGCACTTCCCCATCAAGCGACAGCTTGCCGAACGTCGTCACCAAGAGCGCCGGCAAATCAGCGCTGAAGTTGACCGTCGGATAGGCGATTTTGACGATCGCCCGCTTCAGCCGCTTGCCGAAATACGCGT
Organism: Geobacillus subterraneus; assembly: GCF_001618685.1. GTDB lineage: Bacteria > Bacillota > Bacilli > Bacillales > Anoxybacillaceae > Geobacillus > Geobacillus subterraneus. The sequence continues at coordinate 2,377,311 of NZ_CP014342.1, forward strand.
TCGTCCGCTCGCTTTCGCCAAGCTCTTCCATAGCGACGACTTCCCCTTTATGTTTGCGAAGCTGCTCCTGCTCCAACGCCGGCAAGTCGGTCCATGTGCCGACCGTCAAGCCGAGCGCGATTCCTTCCGCCTTTTTACGAATGTCTTTCTCGTCATGAAGCAAATACGTTGCAATCACTGCACTCATCATTCATCCCTCTTTCCAAAGAAAAAAGCCTCTTCATAAGAAGAGGCGTCATTCGTTTATGGCGCTCTTCTTATCTCTCAGCGTTTCCGCTGCAAGAATTAGCACCGTGCTTGAATGTACCAAGCCGGTTGCCGGGCTTCATTGGGCTCGTCCCTCCGCCTGCTCTTGATAAGAATGCTTGCGTAACTATACACTTGTCAAACAATTTTGGCGAGTATGGCAAATTTACTTTGAATTATGACAGCCTTTGCCGCCGTTGTCAATCATTTTTTTCAAAACAGTCCGAGGCGTCCGATCCGTTCGGCTGCTTCACAGAGCCTCGCCTCATCGGTCAACAGGCCGACGCGCACATACCCTTCGCCGTGCTCGCCAAAACCGATGCCCGGAGCGACGGCAACATGCGCCCGCTCAAGGAGCACATCGGCAAACTCAGCCGACGACCATCCTTTCGGTACGGGGAGCCAGGCGAAAAACGACCCGGACGGCGCCGGTGCTTCCCAGCCGATGCCGCGCAAGGCAGAAATGAACGTATTGCGGCGCGCTTCATACAGGGCGACAAGCTCGTTGACGCAATCTTGCGGGCCGAGAAGCGCTGCGGCCGCCGCTTCCTGGACGGCGCCGAACAGGCTGACGTACAAATGGTCTTGCAGCAGCTCAAGCGCCCGAATGATCCGCTCGTTGCCGACGGCAAACGCGACGCGCCAGCCGGCCATATTGTACGTTTTCGAAAACGTGTAAATTTCAACCCCGACGTCTTTCGCCCCGTCAACTTCGAGGAAGCTGACCGGCTTTTTGCCGTCAAAACCGATCGCCCCATAGGCAAAGTCGTGCACGACGGCAATGCCGTGCTTGGCGGCGAACGCCACCGTCTCGGCGAAAAACTCGTTCGTCGCCGTCGCACCGGTCGGGTTGTTCGGATAGTTTAAAAACATCAGTTTCGCCTGGTCGGCGACCGCCGCCGGAATGGCGCTGTAATCGGGCAAAAATTGCTGCTCGGCGACAAGCGGCATCATTTCCATCCGCGCGCGGGCGAGCGCGATTCCCGACCAGTAATCCGGATAGCCTGGATCCGGGACGAGCACCGCATCGCCCGGGTTGACGAGGCAAAGCGGCAGCTCGACAAGCCCGGCCTTGCCGCCAAACAAAATGGCGACTTCGCGGGTCGGGTCAACCTCAACTCCGTATTCGCACGCATAAAAGGCGGCAACGGCTTCTTTCAAAAAGGAGTAGCCTTGAAACGGCGAATATTTATGGTACTTCGGATTGGCCGCCGCCCGTTGCATCGCCTCAACGATATGCTTCGGCGTCGGCTGGTCCGGATTGCCTTGCCCTAAATTAATGACATCATGCCCGGCCTTGATTTTCTCTCCCACTTTGGCGACAAGCGAAGCAAAAAACTGCTTCGGCAGCTGTTCAAGCAGTTCGGAAAATGGAAATTCGATCGTCATCGCCCACACCTTCTCAAAAATTCTTCCTTCTCAAAAATTCTTGAAATTCTAGTGCAAAATCATATATCGTAAAAAGCAAAATGTAAAGCAAATTTTTTTCATTGGGGTGAAAAACAATGACCATCCGCATCGCTTGCCTCCAACTCGATATCGCGTTTGGCGATCCGCAAACGAACGAACAGCAAGCCGAAACAGCCGTGCAATCCGTCGCCAACGAAGGAGCCAACATCGTCGTGCTTCCGGAACTATGGACGACCGGCTATGACTTGACGCGCTTGGACGAAATTGCCGATGACGATGCCGTGCGGGCGAAAGCGTTCGCCTCCCGCCTGGCGCAAACATATGGCGTCCATTTCGTCGCCGGCTCAGTCGCCAAAAAAACCGCTGCCGGTGTGACGAACACGATGATTGTCGCCGACCGAAGCGGCCAAATCGTCAGTGAATATAGCAAACTTCATCTGTTCCAACTGATGGATGAGCATTTGTATTTGCAGCCGGGAAACGAGCCAGGCTTATTTTCACTTAGCGGGCTGCCGTGCGCTGGGGTCATTTGCTATGACATCCGATTTCCGGAGTGGATTCGCGCCCATGCGTTGGCCGGAGCGGAAGTGCTGTTTGTCGTCGCCGAATGGCCGCTTCCCCGCCTTCACCATTGGCGGACGCTCCTGATGGCGCGGGCGATTGAAAACCAATGCTATGTCGTCGCTTGCAACCGGGCCGGACGAGACCCGAACAACGTGTTCGCCGGCCATTCGCTCGTCATCGACCCGTGGGGCGAAATCATCGCCGAGGCCGATGAAAAGCCGGGCGTTCTTCTAGCGGACATCGACCCGGCGCTCGTTAAAGAGGTCCGTGCGCGCATCCCGGTGTTTGCCGACCGCCGGCCGCGCGATTACGACGAGGCGGCAAAAAAAATTTTTAAAACGTATTGACAATCCGCCTGCCCAACCTGTATCATTCGAATCAAGCAACCAAACGATTGTTAACATCGTGAAAATTGCAAAAACTCAATAGCCAGATCGGTACTCTTATCAAGAGTTGGCTGAGGGAATTGGCCCAATGAAGCCCAGCAACCGACCGTAATGCTATCGTGAGATAGGGCGCACGCCAAGGGCGGCGCCGGAAGCGACCCGCTTCCGCAGGGCACGGTGCTAAGTCCAACAGAAAGACCGATGTCTTTCTGAAAGATAAGAGGCGCGAAGACGATGCATCTTCAAGCCTCTTTCCGTATGCGAAAGAGGCTTTTTCATTTGCCAAAACCTAAAGGGGGAACGTGAAAATGACGATTGTCCAATCAGCTGTTTACGAACCGCTCACCGAACAAAAAGCGACCGCCCTTGCCGTCCGCCTCGGCTTGTTCCGCGACGGGGCGCCGCTTCTGTGCCGCGAGATCGGCGATGGCAACTTAAACTTAGTGTTTCATATCGTCGACCAAGAGACAAAGCAAGGCATCATCATCAAACAAGCGCTGCCGTACGCGAAAGTCGTCGGTGAAAGCTGGCCGCTCACATTAAAACGCGCGGTCATTGAAAGCAACGCGCTGCGCACGTTTGCCAGCTATGTGCCGCAATATGTGCCAAACGTCTACTACTCTGACGAATCGCTCGCCATCACGGTGATGGAAGATTTGTCCCACTTGCAAATCGCCCGCAAAGGGCTGATCGAAGGGAAAACGTATCCGCTTTTGTCCCGGCATATTGGCGAATTCATCGCCAAAACAGCGTTTTACACGTCTGATTTCGGCATGAATCAACAAGAGAAAAAGAAGTTGGCGCAAAGCTTTGTCAATCCAGAGCTATGCAAAATTACGGAAGATCTCGTCTTTACCGATCCGTTTTTCGACCATGACACGAACAACTTTGAAGACGAATTGCGCCCAGACGTTGAAGCGCTTTGGGAAGATGACCGCCTCCGCCTCGAAGCAGCGAAGCTGAAGCGCAAGTTTTTAACTGAAGCGGATGTACTGCTGCACGGAGACTTACACACTGGCAGCATTTTCGCCAGCGACGACGAAACAAAAGTGATCGACCCGGAATTCGCCTTTTACGGCCCGATCGGGTTTGACCTTGGCCAATTTTTCGCCAACTTGCTGTTAAATGCGTTGTCCCGCCCTGAATCGGAGCGCCGTCCGCTCTTTGATCATATCGACCAGACGTGGGACGTTTTTACGTCTGTATTCTCGGAGCTTTGGCGCACCGAAAGCGTCGAAACGTACGCCGCGACGCCCGGACTGCTTGATGAGGTGCTGCGGCAGGCGTTCGTTGACGCCGTCGGTTTTGCCGGCTGCGAGGTCATCCGCCGGACGATCGGCCTCGCCCATGTGGCGGATCTCGACGGCATTGACCAAAAAGTCGAACGGCTCGCCGCGAAACGGCACGCACTCCGTCTCGGCCGCCGCCTGATCGTTGAGCGTGCCGAACTGGCGGGAACGGACGGCTTCCGCCGCCTGTTCGTCGAAACGGAACGATGACACCCTCTGCCCGGGCCGGCCGTCCAACGCCAGCCCGGGCCAATCGACCAACCGAGAAAGGAAGACGACGATGAACTCATTTGTCATCCCGCGCTCTGTCGAATGGCATGAGACGCATGTCACGATTTTAAACCAACAAAAACTGCCATCGATCACCGAATACATGGACTTGCATACGCTCGAAGACGTCCATGAGGCGATCGCGACGTTGAAAGTGCGCGGGGCGCCGGCGATCGGCATCACGGCTGCCTACGGCTTGGCGCTCGCCGCCTCGCGCTATGAAACCGAATCAGTGGACGAATTTCAGCGCCGCTTGCAACAAGACCGCGACTACTTAGCGAGCGCCCGCCCGACGGCCGTCAACTTGTTTTGGGCGCTCGACCGGCTCGTCGCCGCCGCGAAAAGCGCCGCTTCCGTCAACGAAGCGAAAACAATGCTCATTCACGAAGCGATCCGCATCCAAATCGAAGATGAGGATGTGTGCCACCGCATCGGCGAATACGCCTTGTCCCTTTTCCGTCCGGGCGACCGGGTGATGACGATTTGCAACGCCGGTTCGATCGCCACCGCCCGCTACGGAACGGCGCTCGCCCCGTTTTATTTGGCAAAAGAAAAAGGAATCGAGCTGTCCGTCTACGCCCTAGAAACGCGGCCGGTGTTGCAGGGAGCGCGCCTGACCACATGGGAGCTCATGCAGGCGGGCGTCGATGTGACGCTCATTACCGACAACATGGCGGCGCAAACGATCAAGGCGAAACACATTAACGCCATCATCGTCGGCGCCGACCGGATCGCGCGAAACGGCGATACAGCGAACAAAATCGGCACGTTTGGCCTCGCTTTGCTCGCCCAATCGTTCGGCATTCCGTTTTACGTTGCTGCCCCGCTGTCAACGATCGACATCAAGACAAAAACAGGGGCGGATATCCCGATTGAAGAGCGCCACCCGGATGAAGTGACGCATCTCGCCGGCGTGCGCATCGCCCCGGAAGGCGTCAACGTGTACAATCCGGCGTTTGATGTTACGCCAAACGAGCTCATTACCGCCATCATTACTGAAAAAGGCATCGTCCGCGGCCATTACGAAACGGCGCTGCCATCGTTATTCACAAAGGAGGAGCACCATGAAACAATTTAAGGCCTTATCGTTCCTTTTTCTTCTTTTCTTTGCCGTGTTCTCCATCTTAGCCGGCTGCACAAATGAGCAAGATGCCATGAGCGCCAAGCCGGCCAACGAAACGAAACAAACGGGCCAGCAAGGCGCCGCCTCATCGGCAAACAGCTCCACCGCCGCAAGCAGCGGGCAGGCGGCCATTCCGGAACAACTGAAAAAACCGGTGAAAATCGCCGCCATCATGCAAATGTCGATCGGCACATTCTCCTCGCAATACATCGCCGGCGTGAAAGAACAAGTGCAAAAGTTCGGCGGCGAAGTGCAAGTGTATAACGCCGACAACGATTTGACGAAGATGGCATCATATGTTGAAACGGCCATTACGCAAAACGTCGATGCCATTTTGCTTGACCACGGCCGCGCCGATGCGCTCGAAGGGCCGGTGAAAAAAGCCGTCGCCAAAGGCATTCCGGTTGTGGCGTTTGACAACGATTTGAACATTCCCGGCGTCACCGTCATCGACCAAGACGACTATAGCCTCGCTTGGAAAACGTTAAAGACACTTGCGGAAGACTTAAACGGCGAAGGTGAAATCGTCACGATTTGGGTCGGCGGCTTCACACCGATGGAGCGACGTCATGTCATTTACGACGCATTTAAAAAGCGCTACCCGAACATAAAAGAAGTCGCCAAGTTCGGCACAGCGAGCGCCAACACCGCGCTGGACACGCAAACGCAAATGGAGGCCATTTTGAAAAAATATCCGAATAAAGGCGACATCGATGCCGTCTTCGCCACATGGGACGAGTTCGCCAAAGGGGCGACGCGCGCCATCGAACAAGCCGGGCGCACGGAAATTAAAGTGTACGGCATCGATTTAAGCGACGAAGACTTGCAAATGATCCAAAAACCGAACAGTCCGTGGGTGGCGACGACGGCGACGGATCCGGCGGAAGTCGGCCGCGTTCAAGTTCGCTTCGCCTATCAAAAAATTGCTGGTGAAAAAACGCCGAACATTTACTCGCTCGAGCCGCATTTAGTGAAACGGTCTGACCTGCCGGACAAACAAGTATCGATGAGCGATCTCTCGCAATACATCCCGGGCTGGGGGCAATCGAACGTCGCCATCTCGCCGTGGATGAAAACGCTGGAAGCTCAGGTGAACAAAAAATGAACGGGTTGTCAATGCGGGGCATGGAAAAATCGTTTGGCGCCGTGCGCGTGCTTGACGGCGTGGACTTCGACGTCCGTCCGGGCGAAGTCCACGCCCTTTTAGGCATGAACGGCGCCGGCAAAAGCACGCTGATGAACATGTTGGCCGGCGCCGTTCCGCCCGACGCCGGCACGATCACGATCGACGGCACTCCATGCGCGTTTTCATCGCCGCGTGAGGCCAAGCAGGCCGGCATTGGCCTTGTCGTGCAAGAAGTGGACACAGCGCTGTTTCCCGGCCTGCCCGTTTACGAAAACCTGGCGGCTGACGAGCTCGCTGATGTGAAAAACCGGCCGATCCGCTCGCTGCGCCAAGAAAAAGAGCGGGCCGCCGCTCTGCTTCGCCGCGTCGGCCTTTCCATCCCGCCGACGAAGCTCGTGCGCGACTGTTCGCTCCATGAAAAACAGCTCATCGTGCTGGCAAAAGTGTTGTCGTCAAACGCGCGCTACATCATTTTGGACGAACCGACCGCCGCGCTGAGCGAGGCAGAAACGAAGCGGCTGTTTGCCATCATTCATGAGCTGAAACAGCAAGGCGTCGGCTTTATTTATATTTCTCATAAGCTGAAAGAAGTGCAAGAAATCGCTGACCGGCTGACGATTTTGCGCGACGGCCGCGTCGTCTATCACGGCGCGGCCGGCAGCCTGTCGCTTGAAGACATCATCCTTCATATGACCGGGACGAAGCGAAGAACCTCTGCCAAACAGGCGCGCACGTACGGAAGCGACATCGCCTTTGCCGCCCGCGGAATCACGATTGACAAAACCGGCACGACCATCGACCTATACGCCCATCGCGGGGAAATTGTCGGCATCGCCGGCTTGGTCGGCGCCGGCAAGACGGAGCTTGCTGAAAGCCTCATCGCCCATCGAAAGACGGCGGGCGAATGGGAAATCGATGGCCGGCGCTATGTGTTCTCGTCACCTTATGAAGCCATCGAAGCCGGACTTTCCCTTATTCCCGAAGAACGGCGCAAGCAAGGGCTGTTTTTGCCCGAATCGGTGCGGACGAACATCACCGTGCGCCTTCTTTCCCGCCTGGCGCGCTGGCAATGGATCAAGCGGGCACAAGAAGCGGAGGCCGCCGATACCCTCGTTCGCTCGCTCGCCATCCATCCGCCGTCAAGCGCCACGGCTGTCCGCCACTTAAGCGGCGGCAACCAGCAAAAAGTCGTGATCGGCAAATGGCTGAACACGAACGCACACGTCTTTTTGTTCGATGAACCGACGAAAGGAATCGATGTTCACGCGAAACAAGACGTCTTTTCCATCATCCGCACCCTCGCTGATGAAGGGAAAACCGTGCTGTACTTTTCAAGCGAATGTCATGAGCTGCTCGAGGTTTGCGACACCATCTATATTATGGTCGACGGTCGGCTGCTCGCCCGCCTGCCGGCCGCTGAACTCACGTACGAGCAGCTTGTTTATTATTGCAGTGGAGGTGAAATCGATGAATCAGCCGGCCGTTTCCGCGACGCCGTCGAAAAAAACGGCGCCGTCTATTCTTGAGTTTTTGTATAAACATGGGACATTGCTCGCCATTCTGGCCGTGATCGCCTATTTTGGCATCACACAAGACCGGTTTTTCACGTATGAAAACTTCAGCGACATTTTGCGCTCGATTTCGATCGTGACGCTCGTGGCGATCGGCATTACGTTTTCGCTGATCGTTGACGGCTTCGATTTATCGGTCGGCTCAACGGTAAGCCTTGCGACGATCGCCAGTGCGGCGGCGCTTGTCTTGCACCGTCAAGAAATTTTCGTCACCTTGCTCGTGCCGCTGTTGCTCGGCGTCGCCGTCGGACTGCTCAATTCGCTCTTGATCGTCAAATTCAAATTGCCTGATTTGCTCGCCACCTTAGCGACGATGTATGCCATCAACGGCGTACAACTCACCTATACGAAAGGATTTTCGATTTACAACGATATGCCGCTGCCAGACGGCGGCACGGCGCCGGGCAAATTCATTCCTTCCTTTTTATTTATCGGCCAAGGAGAGCTGTTCGGCGTACCGTTTTCCGTTTTGCTGATGCTGTTCGTCGTCATTGCTGCCCACTTGTTTTTGACATACACCAAACCGGGACGCCTCTTTTATTTGACGGGGGAAAACCGGGAAGCGGCAAGGCTGTCGGGGATTCCGGTGAACCGTTACCGGACGTATGCGTACATCATCAGCGGCTTTTTCGCCGCCCTAGGCGGCATCGTCCTCGCTTCGCGCATTGGCACCGGGCAAGTATCAGCTGGGGCCTCATTTTTGATGGACGGCGTCGCCGCCGCCTACATCGGTTTTTCCGTCTTTGGCGCCGGCAAGCCGAACGTCATCGGCACGTTGTTCGGCTCGATTTTGATAGGTGTGTTGTTAAACGGCTTGACGATGGCAAACGTCCCGTACTACGCCCAGGACATTATAAAAGGCGCCATTTTAGTCGGCGCCCTCGCCCTGTCACATTGGCAAAAAAAATAACGCCCGATCCCGCCCCTGTGGACTCGAGCCCCGGGGGCGGCGTTTTTTTCCACCATTCCGTCTATTTGTGGCGCCGCTCGAGCGCCAACAGTTTCTCCTTCACATCGGTGCGGCTTCCGGCATAGCCGGTCAAGGCGCCGTTTTTGCCGATCACGCGATGGCACGGAACGACAATGGCCAGTTTATTCGCCCGGTTCGCCTGTCCGACGGCGCGCACCGCTTTCGGACGGCCGATTTGCGCGGCAATATCGGCGTAGGTCGCCGTTTCGCCGTACGGAATGCGGCACAGCGCCTTCCACACGTCTTGTTGAAAAGCCGTGCCTTGCCACCGAAGCGGCAAAGCGAACGCTTGGCGGCGGCCATGAAAATATTCATCCAACTGCGCAAGCGCGCGTTCCAAAAGCGGCGACCGTTTTTCTACAACCGGATGCCCGCTCGCAAACGCGCGCCATTCTTTCGAAAACAGTTCGACTTTCACAATCGCATCGCCGTCAGAAGCGATGTAAATATCGCCGAGCAGCTCTGAACGGTATACTGCATAATCAATCGTCATCGTTGTCCTCTCTTTCCGTTCGTTCGATCGGCAGCGTAATATGAAACGTCGTGCCGACGCCGACCTCGCTTTCCACGTCAATTTTCCCTTGATGTTCTTCGATAATTTTATAGCTGACCATCAAGCCGAGCCCGGTGCCGCGCTCTTTTGTCGTATAAAACGGCTCGCCGAGCTTTTTAATTTTATCCTTCGGAATGCCGCACCCCTGGTCGGTGATCGAGATGCGCACATGGCAGCCGTCACGGGCGATGCGCACCGTAATGTCCCCGCCTTTTGGCATCACTTCGATGGCGTTTTTCAAAATGTTAATGAACACTTGCTTCAGCTGATTCGGCTCACAATACACCGGCGGCAGCCCGCGGTCGAAATCGGCAATGATTTGCACGTTATGCATCATCGCCTGGGCGCTGATCAAATCGATCGTATCTTGCATAATTTTGCAAATATCATTTTGCTTGTATTGCACGGCCTGCGGTTTGGCCAGGACAAGAAACTCGGTGATGATCGACTCAATCCGCTTCAACTCCGACATAATGACATTAAAATACATCGAATAGTCGCCGTCAATGCTTCCTTGCAGCAGCTGGATAAAGCCTTTTAATGCCGTCATCGGGTTGCGAATTTCATGGGCGATGCCCGCAGCCAGCTCGCCGACGACATTGAGCGTATCCGATTTGCGCAGCTGCAACTCCATTTCTTTGCGCTCCGTAACGTCGCGAAACCTCATCATCCCTACGCCAGGAATGACTTCTTTTTTCAAGGAAAACTCAACGATTTTCCCCTTTCCCTCATCAGAAAACTCAACTTCACCGTTCGCCTCGCCGGCGCGCTGGCATTGCTGGAGGAGCTTATTCAGCTGGCGGCGCGCCCGCTCTGGAACAAGCTCCATCACCGTTTGACCGAGCAGCGTTTCTTTTGCGGCAGCGAAAAAGTCGCAGGCGATCGGATTCGCGTCGATGATGCGATGCTTCTCATCCCACAGCAAAATGCCGTCCATCGCATGGTCGAAAATGCTGCGAAACTTTTGCTCGCTTTCGCGCAGCTCACGTTCGATTTTCCTTCGCTCGCTCACATTGCGGAAAATCGTCAAATGATAGCCGTCGATCGCCCCTTTTTTCATCGTAAACTCGAGCTGCTTATCCTCACCGTTCGGCATATGGAACGTCAATTCATCGCGAATTTCCCCTTTGCGGCGGAACTCGCTGAAAATGCGTTTCACCTTTTCGTCCCCATATTGCACAAAATCAAGCAAATTGCGGCGCACAAGCAAGTTCAACGGCAGCTCAAACGTCCGGCTCGCCGCTGGGTTGGCGTTCAATATGTAGCCAAAGTCGTCCCAAATGAGAATCGCTTCATGCGCCTGCTCAAAAATGGCCCGGAATCGTTCTTCGCTTTTTTGCAATTTAATCTCCATGTTTTTCCGTTCGGTCACATCGCGCATAATGGCCATATAAAAGCCGCTGTACACGTTCGACGTCGCCGTCAGCTCGAACATTTTCACCGTTCCGTCGAGGCGGACAAGCGATAGCTCGCCTTTGGCCGTCCCTTTTTCCTTTACTTCCGACAACAGACGGGCGAACTCATCGGCGCATTCGCGGGCGACAAACTGCTGAAACGACAAATTCAGCAGCTTTCCTTTTTCCAAGTTCAGACTCATCGAAAACGCTGGATTCACATCGATAAACCGCCCGAACTCATCAAAAATGACGATCCCGTCGACCGCGCGGTTAAAGACGTCTTTAAACAAAAATTCGTGGATGATTCGCTCGCGTTCGAGCGCCTTATGGGCCGAAACGTCGCGCATCATCACCAAATCAAATTTGTTAAACACATCCTTTTTCATCGAAAATTCAACATGCTTCACCTTGCCGTCCGGCAGTTTGATGAGCAGTTCATCGCTGAACGAACCGAACTTTTGCAGCATCGACTGCTGAAACAGCAAAATATCCGGCGGCACGAGCTCTAAAAATGAAGAGAAGGAACGGCCGATCAAGGAAAACTTATCCATTTCAAACAGCTTGCACGCTGCTTCGTTCACATCGACAAATTCGCCGTTTTTATTTAAAATGACAATTGCGTCGAGCGACCGCTCGAAAATGATCGAATAGCTGTTCAACCGCTCCTTTAGGCGCCGGTTTTCCTCTTCAAGCAGCCGCACGTCCGACGTCGCATTTTGTCCTTCACGGGGAGAAAGGCTTTGGGCCATATGAATCTCTCCTTGTCTATTCAAACCATATTAACTAAATATATATTCTATGTGGAAAAATTTACTCCTTCCTTCATTTACGAAGATTTTTCAAAAATCTTTTCCGCAACGTTCGACAAGTTTTTCTTCTTTTTCATTTGGTGAAACTGCGCTATAATGAAGGGTTAGTACGAATGTTAAAAGGGGTTTTCATTTCAATGAACATTATCTGCACGACCTTAAACGCGAAATACATCCATATGAACTTAGCTGTTCGCTATTTGAAAGCATACGCCCAGCCGGAGTTTGACGTCAAGCTCGTTGAATATACGATCAAAGATCCGGCCATGAACATCGTCACCGACTTGTACCAGCGCCGGCCTGATGTCGTCGGCTTTAGCTGCTACATTTGGAACATTGAAGAAACGATCAAAGTCGTAAAAATGTTAAAAAAAGCGGCGCCGGACGTGACGATCGTCGTCGGCGGACCGGAAGTATCATACGACGTACGCGAGTGGATGGAACGAGTGCCGGAATTTGATTTTATCGTGATCGGCGAAGGGGAAGAAACGTTTAAGCAACTGCTGTTCGCTCTAAACGGCAGCGGGGACGTAAGCAGCATCGCCGGATTGGCGTTTCGTGACGGGGACCGCATCGTCATCAACCCACAGCGGAATAAAATCCGCTTGGCTGACATGCCGTCACCATTTCGCTTTCCAGAAGACATTCCCCATCTTCCAAACCGGATCGTTTATGTCGAGACGAGCCGCGGCTGCCCGTTCAGCTGCCAGTTTTGCCTGTCGTCCATTGAGGTTGGCGTCCGCTATTTTGACCGCGAAAAAATCAAAGACGACTTGCGCTACTTGATGCAGCACGGGGCGCGGACGATCAAGTTCGTCGACCGGACGTTCAACATCAGCCGCAGCTACGCGATGGACATGTTTCGCTTTTTAATTGACGAGCATGTGCCGGGGACGGTGTTTCAGTTTGAAATTACCGCAGACATCATGCGCCCTGAGGTGATCGAGTTTTTAAACAACGAAGCGCCGCCTGGGCTGTTCCGCTTTGAAATCGGCGTTCAATCAACGAACGATGAGGTGAACCGCCTGATCATGCGCAAGCAAAACTTCGCCAAGTTGTCGCGGACGGTGACGATGATTAAAGAAGGCGGGAAAATTGCCCAGCACTTAGATTTGATCGCTGGGCTGCCGGAAGAGGATTACGACTCGTTCCGGAAGACGTTCAATGACGTATTCGCCCTTCGTCCCGAAGAGCTGCAGCTTGGGTTTTTGAAATTGCTGCGCGGCACCGGGCTGCGCCTGCGCGCCCATGAATACGGCTATGTATATATGGATCATGCGCCGTACGAGATACTGAGCAACAACGTTCTTTCCTTTGAGGACGTTATTCGCATCAAGCAAGTGGAAGATGTGCTCGAGAAATATTGGAACGCCCATCGGATGGATGAAACAATTGAATATTTAGTCACTGACGTCTTCCCATCGCCGTTTGACTTTTTCCAACAGTTTGGCACATATTGGGATGAACGCGGCTGGGCACGCATCGGCCACCAGTTAGAAGACTTGTTCCGCCGTCTCCATGAGTTTTTGCGCACATCTGCGCCAGACGCTTTGCCGATCGCCGAATCGCTCATGAAATACGACTACTTGCGCAACCAAAAATATAAGCCGCGCAAGCCGTGGTGGGACGAAAAGACGGAGAAAGCGACGCGCGCGGCCGTCTACCGGGCGCTGCTTGAGCGCCCTGAGGCGCTCGGAGCGGATTTTGCCGCCCTTGGGCTCGGGGAAAAAGAGCTGTTTAAACATACGGTCGTTGAAATCGTGCCGGTGGATGTCGGCTGCTACACGTCCAAAAAACAGCTTTCGTTTACGCCAACCGTCATCGTCGCCTACTTCGACCCGTCCGGTGCCGGTGCGACGCTGTTTTCCGCGCCGCTTTCAGCGTTGTCGGTTTCTTCGGCGTCGGCTTAGACCGGAAGCTTTTTGTCATGGCCGGCCGCTTCTCCATGAAAACGGAGGCCGGTGAACAGGCGCTGACAACCCTTCGTTTCCTTACGTCCGGAGTGTTGTCAGTGCTTTTCTTTTCCATTGAGCACCCGCTTACCGACTACTTCCGTCAGCACATGCGGATGTTCCCGATTCGGGACGATCAACGGTTGGCTAGTTTCCCTGAATCGATGAAGCCGTGTCTCATCACCGCCGCTGTTTCGCCACATTCCATTCATTCGCAAACGGGAGCTGCCCATTCATGGCACAAAAAAAGAACGCCGCTTCCGGCGCCCTTATTTTTTCGCTTGCCCGCTGTGAAAGCGGCTGGCAGACAGTCCCCCTCACCGCGGTGGGTCTTCCTTTTTTGTTTCCTTTCCCTTCGCCCGTTTTTGCTCTTCCATCAGCCAAATGGGTTGATGAGCGGCAAAATCGCCCCATTCAAACGCCATTTCTTCATTTCGTTGGACAGGCCGCTCCTTCTGATCGTTATCCATCTCCGCCTCCTTGGCGTCCTTTTTTCGAATTGCGGTTCGCGCCGCGAATCATGTCTTCTTCGCCGGCGTATTGCGCAGCAAATTCCGTATCCGGCAGGCTCTCGGTCGGCGTTTTATTGTTGTTTTTCGCTGCATCGAATTTCACTTTTCGTTTCATCATCGTTTCGTCTCCCCTTCATCTGTCGTTTTCCGTTGATAAGCGACAAGCACAATTTCTTCCCCCGTCTCTTCGCGCAGCCGCTGCTCCAACTGCTGCAGCTGGCGAAGCGTCCCGTCATGAAGACGGGCAACCGGGAATGCGATGTCAGTCACATCGATCCTCCTTCCACATTTTTTCTTATCGTGCCTCGGCCAGGCACGCTTTATGCACCATTACGGCTTCAGCACGACTTTGATGCAGCCGTCTTTCTTTTCATCGAAAATTTCATACGCATATTGTGCCTCATCGAGTGGAAGGCGATGCGTAATAATATCGGTCGGGTCAAACTTTCCTTCGACAATCCACTCATACAGCATCGGAATGTAATGAATGACCGGCGCCTGCCCCATTTTCAGCGTAACGTTGCGTGAAAATAAATCGCCAAGCGGAAACTGGTTGTAGCGGGAGCCATACACTCCGACGAGCTGAATCGTTCCGCCTTTGCGCACCGCCTGCGAGGCGATGACGATCGCCCCCATCGCGCCCCCTTGCAGCTTCAGCGCCGAGCCGATGAGCTCAAGCGGGGTCATTTTTCCGTCTAGGCCGACGCAATCGATGACTACATCCGCCCCGCCGCCGGTCAGCTCCTTCATGTATTCACCGGTGTTTTCGTATTCGGTAAAGTTGATCGTCTCTACTTTATTCGTCTTTTTCGCGTGCTCAAGCCGGTAATCGATGTAATCAACAGCGATGACGCGCTTCGCTCCTTTCAGCCAAGCGAACTTTTGCGCCAACAGCCCGACCGGCCCGCAGCCGAGCACGACGACTGTGTCGCCGTCTTTCACTCCCGCTTCGTCGACGCCCCAAAACGCGGTCGGAATAACGTCGGACAAAAACAATAATTTTTCATCTTCCAATTCACAATCGTCGGGGACGACAAACGGGGTGAAGTTGGCAAACGGCACGCGCAAATATTCAGCTTGCCCGCCCGGGTAGCCGCCAAACGTTTCGGAATAGCCGAAATACGCCCCCGACTCGCCGTTTGGGTTTGACGCGTCACATTGACTCTCAAGCCCGTGCTGGCAATACCAGCATTGTCCACAGGCAATCGTAAACGGCACGACGACACGGTCGCCTTTTTTGACTTTCGTCACCGCCGGCCCGACTTCCTCGACGATGCCCATCGGCTCATGGCCGATAATAAAATCTTCCGGCATGTTCGGGACCATGCCGTGCACGAGATGAAGATCAGAGCCGCAAATGGCGGTGCTTGTGATTTTTACAATAATATCATCATCCTTCAAAATTTTCGGATCTGGCATTTGTTTCACCGCGACATCTTTAATGCCTTGATATGTCACCGCTTTCATTTTCTTTCCCTCCGTCCATTTCTGGATGTATGAGCCAAAAGGCAAGCCCTCCGCCGACGAGCGCCAGCGCACTAAGCAAGAAAAGGAGCGGGGCGACACCGCTGCTCATGAGCCACGCCGCCAACGGCGGACCGACGGCCACCCCGATAAAGCGAAGCGAGCTGTAAACCGATGTCACCGTCCCGCGTTCCTTTTTCTCAATCCCCTCTGTAATCAAGGCGTCCAAACACGGAAGGGCGGCGCCGATGCCGATGCCGGCGGCGGAAAACAGCGCCAGCCAAAAGAAAAGGGACGAATCAACGGGAACGAGGAGCAACGCAGCGGCGGACAAAATGCAACCCGCGACCGCCCCCCATTTCATTCGCTCCTTCCGGCCGCCAATCAGCCTCCCGGCGACAAACGAGGCAAAACAGAGCGCCCCGAGCGGGATGGCGAGCACCCATCCTTTCCTCACCCCGTCGATGTGATAAACCTCTTCAAGGCGGCTCGAAAGAAAAAATAAAAAGGCAAACAACACAAGCATGAGCAGACCGCCAATCGCAAAAACAGCAGCAAGCCAGCGCCCTTCACGCCGGAAAATCACCTTCACCGCCGCCGCGAAGTCCCGAAACGGCAACGGCCGCTCCCGACGCGCCGGCGCCTGGATAGACCAAACCATCATTGCTGCCGATAGCAGGCAAAAGACAGGAAATGAAAAAAACGGCAAAAACCAAACGATGCCAGCCAGCATCGCCCCGAGAATCGGACTTAGCACTTTGCCGAAGGTGTTCGCCGTTTCAATCGTCCCTAAACAGCGGCTCGCCTCCTCCTCATCCGGAAACAAATCGCCGACAAGAGGCAGCACGATCGGGAAGGCCCCGGCCGCTCCAAGTCCTTGCAGCATGCGCCCGGCAATGATCCACCCGTATGGGTCATCCATCCGCCAAGCCGCCCATCCGGCCATCCCTCCGCCAGCCGCAGCCAACAACAAGCTCGGAATGATCACGTTCTTTCTTCCAATGCGGTCGCTTGCATATCCGGCGAGTGGAATGAACAAAATCGCCACAACGGAATACATCGTAATCAGCAAGCTTGACTGCAGCGGCGTAATGCCGAGCTGGCGCTCCATCACCGGCAGCACCGGGATGAGCATGGAATTGCCAAGCGTCATCACTAACGGAATCGAGGCGAGCGCGGCCGCCGTCCACCCCCGCCCCACCCGCCTTCCCTCCTGACTCGGCAGCCGCATCGTCCATTCCATGGCTCCGATTCCTTTCCTCGCAGAGTGGGTATTTCACCTATATGATGCTCGTTTTTTCAACGCCTATGCCGCATGAAAAAAGGCTGTTCGCCAAGGTCGGAAAGACCTTGGCAAACAGCCTTATCACAGCCCCTTCTTCCGTTCTCAACGCGCAGACAGAAACAAATCACCTTTATTTCCCGCCCGTAAACGAAATTCCTTTAATGAAATAGCGATTGAAAAACGTATAAATGACCAACACCGGCAAGGTAAACACCATTGAAGCGGCCATGATGTAGTTCCAATAGCTGATATATTGTCCTTTGAAGCTGTTCAGGCCCAGCGGCAAGGTAAACAATTGCGGATCTGACAAAATAATGAGTGGGCGCATGAAATCGTTCCACGAACCCATGAAGACGAAAATGGCCTGAGCCGCCAGCGCCGGGCGGGCGAGCGGCAGGACGATCCGGAAAAAGATCCCGAGCCGGCCAAGGCCGTCAAGCTCTGCAGCCTCTTCCAACTCTCTTGGAAAATTGATAAAAAACTGCCTCATCATAAAAATAAACGTAGCATTAATCATCGTCGGCACGATCATTCCTTGATACGAGTTTAGCCAGCCGAGCTGTTTTAAAATCAAATAGTTCGGGATCATCGTCACTTGCGCTGGAATCATTAAGACGGCCAAAATGATCAAAAACAACGGCTTTCTCCCGGGAAACTGCAGCCGCGCTAACGCATAGCCGGCCATGGAGTTAAACAATAAGTTGAGCACGGTCACTGCCGCGGCAATGATGACACTGTTTAACAACCAACGTGGAAACAGCTCCTGCTCAACAAAAATTTGCTTGTAATTATCAAATGTGAACTGTTTTGGAATAAACGACATTGTCCCGCTGACAATTTCCTCAAGGGTCTTAAACGAGGAAGACAGCGCCCATAAAAATGGAATCAGCGTAATGATCGCATACACGACAAGCACAACATACAATAACGCTTTCCCGATCCCTATTTTTCTTTTCATTTCGTCCTCCACTCCTTAATAAAGGGACTCCTCTTTCGATAGCTTTCGCTGGAGCAATGTCGCGATTAAAATCATGATGGCTAACGCAAACGCCAACGCAGCAGCGTACCCCATCGTTCCTAACGTTTTGAACGCATATTGGTAAATGAGAAGTACAACGGTTAACGTAGAGTTGTTCGGTCCGCCAGAACCGGCTGAGAAAATGTACGATTGATCAAACAATTGGAAAGTGCCGATCAGCCCCATGACTACTACAAACGATGTGACCGGACGCAAATACGGGACAGTGACGTGCCAAAACTTTTGCCAGGCATTAGCTCCGTCTAATTCCGCTGCTTCGTACAAGGAATCAGGAATATCTTGCAATGCTGCCAAATAAATGACCATAAAGTACGGAGCCGTTGACCAAATGTTCATGATCATGATCGCATTCAAAGCGACGTCCGGGTCGCCGAGCCAGTTGTACGTTGGCAGTCCAACCGCTTCAAGCACATGGTTAATTAACCCGTTTTGGTTGTACATCCACATGAAAATGAGTGTCAATACTGCCGAAGAAGTCAAAGTTGGCAAAAAGTAAACGATGCGGAAAAATTTTTCCCCTTTCAGCCCGGCGTTTAAGGTAGCAGCTAACACAAGGGCTAAAATCGTTTGGCACGGAACGACAATCGCTACATATTTTAACGTGTTCCAGAGCGCGATTTTCGCTCGGGTATCGTCAGCTATGCGGGCGAAGTTATCGAGTCCAACAAACTCGAACGATGTCGTCCCTAACAATTGCACTTTATGAAATGCCAAAAAAACTGCGAACACGATCGGACCGATAATGAATAAAAGAAGCACAAATAAAGCCGGAGATAAGAATAAATAAGCCGATCCTGTTTCCCGCCACATTTTTTTCGTCAATGTCTGCTTCATCCTTTTTCATCCCCTTGCGGTCAAATCGCTATTCCCCTCTTTCTAACGCGGCCGCGAAGCCGCTGTTAGAAAGAAAGGAACAGCTCTCCGGCAGAGGCTTTTTTCTGCCGGAGGCCTGTTTTTATTTATCTGCTTTCGATTTCGCTGTTCGCCGTTTTTTCTGCTTCTTTCAACGCGTCAGCAAGCGGGCGCTCCCCTAAGAAAGCACTGACAAACTGGTTATTGAAGTTGTTGACAATAATCGGCAAGTTCGTTCCGTTTTGCCATACGGTAGCGTACGGCGCTCCGGCTACTAATGGAGCCCGCAACGGATCTTTATCAAATCCAAGTTCAGCAGCGACCGATTTGCGTGTCGGCAAAGCGTAGCCCTTGCTTGTCCACGTTTTCATGCCTTCTTTCCCGGTCAAATACGAGATGAGTTCCCAAGCTGCTTCTTTCTTTTGTGAATCTTTATTCATCACATAGGCTACCGTATACGCCATCGTTGCCTTTTTGCCGTTGATCGTTGGGATTTCGGCCGTTCCGAATTCTAAATTCGGGAATGTATCTTGCAAAAACGGAATCGCCCAGTTGCCTTCAATGACCATAGCAGCCTTGCCTTGGCCGAACATCTCGCCACCCCATGTTGCCCCGACTTCGTTCGGCTGAGCCGCCGTTTTATCTTTCAAGTGCATATCAACGATCGGCTGGAGTGCGTCGACCACCTTTGAATCAGCAAAACTTGCTTTGTTGTCCGTGACGACTTTGCCGCCTTTTGACTCGGCGATATAGTATAGACGGGCCAATTCTGGAGCAACGCCAAACCCATATACATCTTTCCCTTTCGTCAGCTTTTTCGCTGCCTCTCTCAGTTCATCCCACGTTTTCGGCACTTCGACGCCTGCCTCTTCAAACATTTTTTTATTGTAAAACAAAGCTAACGTCGAATAATCTTTTGGGAAACCATAAATTTTCCCGTCTTCCCCCCTAAATGCATCGAGCATCGGCTTTTCAAAATCGTTTACATCAAACTCATCGGTCACATATTTGTCGAGCGGCTCGAGCGCTCCTGTTTCAATCAGAGCCGGGGCTTCAAACGCATCGAGATAAAACACGTCCGGCCCTTGTCCCCCCGCTAAACGGGTTTTAATGACATCCATATACTGATCGGCGATTACCTCATATTTAACTTTAATATTCGGATGTTTTTTCTCAAAGTCATCAAGCGTTTGTTGCAGCAACTTTTGCTCGCTTGGGTTGCCCCCCCAGCCGGCTAACGTGACTTCCACTTTCTCGCCTTGCTTGCTTCCTCCGTTTGCCTGCTCACTTTTCTCACCGCCGCCGCAACCGGCCAATACACTCCCAAACAGCATCGTCGTAATGCCTAGTGCCGCTATCCATTTTGTTTTGCCCATGTAAACAACCCCCTTAAAAAATGGTTTTATATTATAGAGGAAGGGAGTCCTTCCCCTGTTTTTAACGAATCACAACATCCCAGCCTGTCGTATTTTCATCGATTTGGACGTTGAAGTTCTCATGCTCACGCATGATGGTCAGCGACAACCGCCCGCCGCCGATCGAGATGTTTTCCACCCGTAACATATTCATTGAATCAAGTAGCATCGGCGATAAATAAATGTTCTTTTCGAGCGCATTTGGGAACAATCCTAGTAAAGCTTGAATAAACGCAAGCGGCGTTCCTGCCGCCCATGCCTGCGGCGAGCAGGCGACAGGGTAAGGAACCGGGTTTCCGACCGAGCGGCTGTATCCGCAAAACAGTTCCGGCAGCCGGTCGTACTCAAAGTAGTTCGCCGCCTCGATCAGCCCTTGAATCACCGTCTTCGCCTCGCGCTGCTTGCCTAACTTGCTGAGGCCAAGCAAAGTCAAGCTGTTGTCATGCGGCCATACGCTTCCGTTATGGTAACTGATCGGATTGTATCCAGCTTCACCCTCTCCCATTGTCCGAATCCCATAGCCGGAGAACATCTTCGCAGATAAAAGCATCCGAACAACCGCCTCGGCCCGCTCTTTATTCAACATTCCTGACAACAACACATGTCCGGGGTTTGACGTCACCGTGCCAACTTGCACCTTCTTTTCGTCTAGAGCAATGGCGTAAAATTTCACATCTTCCATCCAAAATTGCTCGTCGAACCGCTCTTTCAACGCTTTCGCCTGATGGCGCAACTCCTTAGCCCGCTCCGGTTCGCCAAGATGCTCGAAAATATCAGCAAGCGCCGTTTTCGCTTGGTATACATACCCTTGCACTTCGACAAGAGCGATTGGAGAGCGGGCGTATTCACCGTTCCGGTGAACAATCGAGTCCCCGGAATCTTTCCACCCTTGGTTAGCGATTCCTTTGCTCGATTGCTGATGGTACTCAACAAACAAATCCCCGTCGCGGTCGCCGTACTGATCGATCCAAACGAGCGCCGCATCAATATGTTCGCGCAGTTGGACGACAAGATCAAAATCTCCCGTCCATTTTACGTACTCAGCCAGCAACACTAAAAACAGTGGAGTGGCATCAATCGTTCCATAGTAAGGGGTAAACGGAATTTGATTCGTGTTGGCCAGCTCGCCAAAACGAATTTCATGCATGATTTTTCCCGGCTGCTCATCCCGCCATGGATCTTCCTTTTTCCCTTGATAGTGAGCCATCGTCAGCAACGTCCCTTTGGCGACCTCATGGTTGAACGGCAACAGCTGCAGTGCGGCGATCAGGCTATCACGGCCAAACGGCACGCCAAACCATGGCAGCCCGGCAACAGGAAATGGCCCATACCCTAAGTCTGTCAGCAGCACCCGCAAATCGACGATTCCGCGGCGAACGAGACGCTCCAGGCGATGATCGTCCGTTGTGACTTTCGCTGTCTTTTCCTCCCAGCGGCAGTATGATTCTTTTAGGCGGTAAAATGCTTCCTCTAACGGAACGAATTGTTTCCCTTCCTCTTGGCCTATATGCGGCGCAATCGCAAATGTGACGGTTTGCTCTTCTGCATGTTGGAGAGCAAAATGAAAAGAGATTTCTCCGTGTTCAAACACCGCTTTTTCCGGCCGATCCCAGGCGACTCGTGTCGCCCGCTTGATTCCATCCGCCCCCACATAGCCAAACGTTAACGAACGATGCCCCATCGTCTGCCCAGTCCGCTTTCCTACTTCTCCGGTCTGAAATCCCCGCACGATAAACATGTCGGCAAAATCAGCATCGATATGTACACTGACTTCAAACTGTACCGGCTTTGGGTGATAGTTTTTTAGTTTTATCGTTTCATAGAGAACGTCCTCATATATGAAGCGCTTCCGCTCAATTTCAACCGATTCGCGCCATAACACCACTTCCCCGCTTTTCTCCATATGCGGGTTCGTCAGCAAAATCGTGGCAACATAGTTTTCCGCAGCATCAGAAGACAGCAAAATCGGTTTTTCCCTGTTAATGCGCAAATCCCATTTGCTTAAAAAACGGGTGTCTTTCATGTATAAACCAAGTCCGTACGGATGGTGTTCTGGAATATTTCCCTCACGGTCTGTTAATAAAAATAAATCATTTTCCTTGATCACACGGTAATCCATGTTGCTTCCCCCTGTTGATGTTTTCTGCTTTATACCAAGCCCAAAACGTTTCGGAATTAAATAAAAAGAAATTTGCCATGAGATCGCTTTTATCAATGGGTATGCTTCCTTTTTAACCCGAAACGTTTTCAGTTTTTCGCAAAAAATATATTCCCCTCTTCTTTCACCAATAACCCATCGGTTACTTGACTCCTTTGACTGTCGATTCCCGAACCTTTAACTCTGTTTGCAAAATTTTTACATGCGAATCTGCCTTTCCTTCCAGCATAGCGATGAGCAGCTTGGCGGCTTCATATCCCATAGCGAACTTATCTTGGGCGATTGTTGACAGCGAGGGC